>CAWCET010000001.1:0-137212 GCA_963794635.1 uncultured Solirubrobacteraceae bacterium
CGAGGTGCGGACCATCGCCTCGCTGCTGGTCCGAGAGCGCGCGCTGTCGCTGCCCGCCTCCTTCCAGCTGAGCATTCGCCAGATGCCGACGATCAGCCCGAAGGAGGGCCTGCCGGTCCTGGTGGCAGAGGCGCCCCGCACCGCCGGCGAGCCGTTGCGCGCGGCGGCCTGACGCGCTCAGTGCAGTAGCGCGCTCATACCCAGGACATAGCCGGTGGGATCCTGCGTCGCGGCGACCCCGATCACGTGGACGTGCGGGTCGTCGAACAAGGTCAGCCGGAGCCCTTCCAGCAGCAGCCCTTCGGGATGAACGACGAGCTTGCCGGCGTCGGATTCGGCGACTGCGGCGACCGTCGCCCCGACGCCGAAGAGGCTGCCCGTTGCAGCCACGCGCACGCGCCCGCCTTCGCTGCTCAACAGCCGCACGCCCACGCCGGAGCCGAGCGCGGCCTTCACGGCGGCTGCGCTCGCGTGTGCGTGCGCGCTGAGTGCCGAGCCGCGCTTTCGCAGCGCGGCATCGGTCAGCGCGAGCGATCCGACTCGCGCTGAGCTCGCGGTCACGTCCATGCGATCCACCCCGCGGGCTTCCCAGAGCAGCCCCGCTGCCTGAGCCGGCGAGAGCGCGACCGAACGTGCCTTCACTTCGACCGAGTCGGCATCGCCCCACAGCAGCTCGATCGCCGGGAACGCCGACACCGACACGTGTTCAACGTGGCCGTAGCGACCGACGCGCGAGGAGATCCGCGACGCTGCGATCCGGGGCAGGACGAACTGGGCGAGCACGAGCGCGACGAGCACGACCACCGCGGTGATCGCGGCGATCCGGATCGCCCTCGAGCCGCCCGCGCGCCGCATCTCTCAGAGCTTCGCAGGGAGAGACGACCCCACCGGCACCCATGCCGGCCCGGAAACCGGACCGGGCGCCTCGGCCCGGCAGCGCCGGCCGCACCCGGCGGCTCGCGCCGGCCCGCGATGACCGGGCCGGCGCTGAGCGCCGGCCCGGTGCGCGGCATGCCTGGCTCTCAGGCGAGCCCGTTCGACTTCAGGAATTCGCTCGCGACCGCCGCGGGCGACTGCTTTTCGACCGAGACGGCCTTGTTCATCTGCTGGATCGCGGGGATCGTGAGCAGCTTCGAGACCTTGTTCAGCGTTTCCTCGAACGCCGGCCCCTGCTGTTCGAGCACCTTTTTGCTGATGACCGGCGCCACGTTCTGGAAGCCGAACACGTGCTTGGGGTCCTTCAAGACCGTGAACTTGCCCCCGAGCAGCTGGCCGTCGGTCGTGAACACGTTCTGGACCTGGACCTGCCCGCCTTCAAGCGCGTTGTAGCTCGATTCGATCGCGATCGGCTTGAACGTCGGTTTGACGCCGTAGGCCTTTTCGATCCCGGGCAGTCCCTCTTCGCGAGTCGCGAATTCGGGCGGTCCGCCCAGCTTCAGCGACTTGCCGAGCGGCTTCAGGTCGGCGATGCTCGCGAGGCTGTGCGCTTTCGCGAACGCGGGAAGCGTCGCCAGCGCGTTCGAGTCGTAGAACGGGGTCTTTTCTGTCAGCGTGAAGCCTTCTTTTTCGGCGAACGCCTTCGCTTCTTCGTAGGCCGCCTGTTCGCTCTTGGGCGCAGTGGTCTTTTCGGCGACCGCGCTGAGCAGCGTGCCCGTGTACTCAGGGTACATCTGGATCCGATTCGCCTTCAGCGCCTTCCAGATGATCTCGGAGGAGCCGATGTTTTCGGTCAGGCTGACATTGAAGCCTTTCGCCTTGAGCGCCTGCGTATAGAGCTGCCCGAGGATGTTCTCCTCGGCGAAGTTCTTCGCGCCGATCGCCACGGCCGGCTTGCCGCTCGACGCAGTCGTCGATGCGGTCGTTGACGATTTGCTCGAGCCGCATGCCGCAAGCAGCAGCGCCAGGGCCGCCAGCAGCGCCAGCCCCACCGCGGCCCTCACCGCCTGCCGGGCGCCTCGCTTCCCTGATCGACTTCTCGTCATGTGTCCGCCTTCCTTTTGTTCATTTGTTTTATGAGGAAAGATTAGACGGCGACTGTCCTCGCCGGAGCGCGATCGCCGGCCTCGCGCTCGAGCTTGACCCCGCGCGGGGTCATCGCCCGCTGCACCAGCGCCAGCACCCCCTCGACCGAAAGTGCCAGCACGGCCACGCAGATCGCCGCGCCCAGCACGCCCGAGAAGTGGTAGCTCGTCTCGTTGGCGATCACGTCGCCGAGTGTGCCGCTGAACCCGGCCAGCGAGGCGATCGTCGCCGTGGAGATCACGAACAGCGAAGCGGTCCGGATGCCGGCGAAGATCAACGGCACCGCGAGCGGCAGCTCCACTCGGCGCAGTATTTCCCACTCGCCCATCCCCATCCCGCGCGCGGCATCGACCAGTTCCGGGTCCACTTCCACGACGCCGAGATAGCAGTTCGTCACGATCGGAGCGAACGCCAGGATCACGAGCGCGGCCTCGACCACGCCGAGGCCGAGGCCGAAGAACGCGTCGCCGATCGCGAGCACGGCGATGCTCGGCAGCGCGCGACCGACGTTGCCGACGTTGATGGCGAAGAAGGAGCCGCGGTGGATGTGTCCGAGCCAGATACCGAGCGGCGCGGCCACCACGATCGCGATCGCGACCCCGATCGCCCCGACCTTCAGCGTCTCCAGCGTGAGGTGGACGAGGCTCGGCAGACCCGGGTAGCCCGGGACTTCGCCGTTGCGGAAGATGAATTCGAAGGCTTCGCCGAATTCGCTCATCGCTACGCGCCCGCCCTCACGCGCGACCAGGGTGTGAGCAGGCGCTGCAACCCGACCAGCGCCGCGTCCGCCAGCAGCGCGAGCAGGATCGCCATCCCTCCCGCGACGATCAGCTCGGTCTTGAACGGACCCTCGCCGAGGGCGTTGTGGATCGGCACGCCGAGCCCGCGGTCATAGATCGTGTAGACGATCGTGGCGAGCGCGATGATCGTGACCACCGCGATCCGCAGGCCGGCGATGATCGAGGGCAGGGCGAGCGGGAGCTCCACCTGCACGAGCGACTGACGGCGCGTCATCCCCATTCCCTCGGCCGCCTCGAGCACGTCCTGCGGCACCGAGCGAAGCCCGGTCAGGATGTTGCGGAACAGGATCAGCAGCGTGTAGGAGACGAGCGCGATCTCGGCGGCGTAGATGTTCGCCCCCACGGGTGCGACGAGCAGCTCGAAGAGCGCCAGCGAGGGGATCGTGTAGAGGAAGGTCGTCACCAGCAGCGTCGGCTGCACCGCCCAGCGGTTGCGGTGGGCGAACAGCGCAAGGGCCATCGCGATCGTGAAGCCGATCGCGATGGCGATCGCCGTGAGCACCACGTGCTGGCGAAGCGCGGGCCAGAGCACCGGGCTCCAGTTGGCTTTCACCCAATCGAGGCAGAACAACCGGTTGTGAACGGCGCAGCTCGAGCTGTGCTTCGAGAAGTCCGGGATCACCGGGCCGCCCGCGGCGGCGAGCACGCCGCTCACGCCGGCGCCCCCGTCCCGTCCTCGGCGGCGCGCGCGACCGCCTGCGGCTTTCCGACCTCGGCGGCCGGCGGTGCCGCGCCCGCAAGCTCCCCCGCGCCCCCCTGCAGCGAATCGCCGTCGGCGTCCTCGGCGATCAGGCGCTCGAGGTGCGAGAGCGTGAGGAGTCCCTTGACGCGCTCCTGGCCGTCCACGACGCCCAGCGGTTCGCCGTGCGCCGTGAGCAGCACCGACAGCGCGTCCTTCACGCTCGCCCGCTCGGGAAGGCGCCGGCGCGGCTCGCTCCCGTCCGGCGCGAGCAACCGTATCTCGGCCAGGGTCGTGAGCGAGAGGCGCTTGATTCCGCGGTCGGCCCCCACGAACCGCGCGACGAAGTCGTCTGCCGGGCGGGCGAGGATCGCGCGCGGCGTGTCGTACTGCGCGAGCATCCCGCCCTCGCGCAGGATCGCGATGCGGTCACCCATCTTGATCGCCTCGTCGATGTCGTGGGTGACGAACACGACGGTCTTCTTTACTTTCGCCTGCAGCGCAAGGAACTCGTCCTGGAGCTTCGCGCGGTTGATCGGGTCGATCGCCCCGAACGGCTCGTCCATCAGCATCAGCGGAGGGTCCGCGGCGAGTGCCCGCGCCACACCGACACGCTGGCGCTGCCCGCCCGACAGCTGCGCCGGGTAGCGCCCCGCCATCTCGTCCGGGTCGAGCCCGATCAGCGCGAGCAGTTCCTGCACGCGCGCGCCCGTGCGGTCCTTGGGCCAGCCGAGCAGTCGCGGCACGGTCGCGATGTTCTCGGCCACCGTCTCGTGCGGGAACAGGCCGATCTGCTGGATCACGTAGCCGATCTCGCGCCGCAGCTCGCGCGGCTCGCGCTCGAGCACGCTTCGCCCGCCGAGCAGGATGTCGCCGGCGCTCAGAGGCACCATGCGGTTGATCAGCCGCATCGCGGTCGTCTTGCCCGAGCCCGAGGGCCCGACGAGGACGCACACCTCGCCCGCCGGGACGGTGAACGAGAGGTCACCGATCGCGGGCTCGCGCTGGCCCGGGTAGCGCTTGCTGACATCGCGCAGCTCTAGCTCTGCCGCCTGCGGGTACGCAGACGGCCCCTCAAGGTGGGCGTTGTCTCGGCGACTCAAGGAAAGCTCCCAGCCGGCGTGGCCTGGGCATACCCTACCCCGCTCGCCGCGCCGCCTCACCCCGGCTGACGGGACCACTCGCGGTCTCTGCCGCTAGCCTTGAGGGCGGAACGTCCGGGGCGCGTAGCTCAGCTGGCTAGAGCACCTCGCTTACACCGAGGGGGTCGCCCGTTCGAGTCGGGCCGCGCCCATTAGACGCCCCGCCACAGGGCGTGTCTCCGCGGCACCCGCAAGGAGCAGATTTGACCGACGCAAACCCCATCCGCATCGCCGTGATCGGCTCAGGCCCCGCCGGCTTCTACGCCGCCGGGCATCTGCTGAAGGACGGCGACGCGGGCTTCGAGGTCGACATGCTCGAGCGGCTCCCGACGCCATGGGGTCTCGTGCGCTCCGGGGTCGCCCCCGACCATCCGAAGATCAAGTCGGTCACGCGCGTCTACGAGAAGACGGCGGCGCACCCGCGCTTCCGCTACTACGGCAACGTCACCTTCGGCCTGCACGTCTCGCGCGAGGACCTGCTGCGCCACTATCACGCGATCGTGTACGCGACGGGCTCGCCGTCGGACCGCCCCCTCGGGATCCCTGGCGAAGAGCTGCCCGGCTCTCATGCCGCCACGGAGTTCGTCGGCTGGTACAACGGCCACCCCGATCACACCGACCTGGAGGTCGACCTGCTCTCCGCCGAGCGCGCGGTCGTGATCGGCAACGGCAACGTCGCGATCGACGTCGCGCGGATGCTCGTCCTGACCCCGGAGGAGCTCGCGCCGACCGACACCGCCGACCACGCGCTCGAGGTGCTGGCGGCCAGCCAGGTGCGCGAGGTGGTCGTCGTCGGAAGGCGCGGCCCGGCGCAGGCCGCCTTCACCAACCCCGAGCTGCTAGAGCTCGGCGAGCTGACCGACGCCGACGTGATCGTCGACGAGGAGGAGCTCGAGCGCGGGCTCGCCGTCCACGACGAGGCGGCCGAGCAGGACGCGACGGCACGCCGCAACGTCGAGATCCTGCGCGAGTACGCGAGCCGCAAGCCGTCCGGCAAGAGCAAGCGCGTCGTCCTGCGCTTCCTTGCCTCCCCCGTCGAGCTGGTGCCTGATGAGCGCGGCCACGTCGGCGCCGTCGAGCTGGTGCGCAACGACCTGCTCGACGAAGGCGGCCGCCTGCGGGCGCAGGCAACCGGCGACCGCGAAACCCTTCCGGCCGGGCTCGTCTTCCGCGCGATCGGCTACCGGGGCATCCCCCTGCCCCGCGTGCCGTTCGACGACCGCACGGGAGTGATCCCCAACGAGGCCGGACGCGTGAAGGACCCCGAGTCCGGGAGTGCGCTGGCGGGCGAGTACGTCGTCGGCTGGATCAAGCGCGGTCCCTCCGGCGTGATCGGGACCAACAAGAAGGACGCTCAGGAGACGGTCGACGCGATGGTCGCCGACCTCGCCTCCGCCAACGGCGCGGCCCGCACCCCCGAGCAGCCCGACCCCGGCGCGATCGAGGCGCTGCTGCGCGAGCGTCAGCCCGAGCTCGTGAGCTACGCGGGATGGGAAGCCATCGACCGCCACGAGAAGGCGCTCGGCGAGACCGCCGGGCGTCCGCGGGTGAAGGTCACCACGATCGAGGAGATGCTGCGGATCGCGGCGGCCGAAACGCCGTAGCGACCGGGCTGCGCGACCCTTCCCCGCGCCGCGGGGCATCTGCGACACTGTGCGGCCGCAGGCCCCGTTAGCTCATCTGGTAGAGCGCCGGACTTTTAATCCGGTGGGGCGGGTTCGAGTCCCGCACGGGGCATGGAAGCGCGGGCAGGGTCGGTGTCCGGACGCGCGACCTACGCGCCGGCGCGAAAAGAGCACTGCATGCGCTTGACACCGGCAACGAACGCGCTGCGCAGCAGCTCGGGCTCGTCGGCTTCGATGTCGGGCATCACGCGCATCATCTCGCCGAAGATCGAGCGCAGCTGTGTCCGCGCCAGGGAGGCGCCGAGGCAGTAGTGCGGACCGCCGCCGCCGAAGCCCAGATGGCGGTTCGGGTCGCGCGAGACGTCAAAGCGCCACGGGTCCGCGAACGCCCGCTCGTCGCGGTTGGCGGACTGGTAGAAGAGCACGATCTTCTCGCCGGCGTCCAGCTCGATGCCGTGGAGCTCGACCGGCCGCGTCGTCGTGCGGCGGAACGTCAGAACCGGCGAGGCCCAGCGCACGAACTCCTCGACCGCGACCGGCAGCTTCCCATCCGGGTCCTCGAGCAGCAGCGCCCGCTCGCCGGGGTTGACGCTCAGCGCCCGCATCGCGTGGGAGGTCGTGTGCCGCGTCGTGTCGTTGCCCGCGACGGACAGCAGCACGAAGAACGCCGCGATCTCGTCGTGGGTCAGGCGCTCGCCGTCGACCTCGGCCTGCACCAGCCCGGTCATCAGGCCGTCGTCCGGGCTCTGTTCGCGGTGCGCGGCGAGTTCCTTGGCGAACGCGGTCAGCGTCCACAGGGCCTCGCCGAGCACTTCGACCGGGGGCCGCTCGCCGAACGCCTCCGGGTCGGAGGTCGTGACCAGCAGGTCCGCGGCCGCCACCACGCGCTCGCGGTCTGACTCGGGCACCCCGATCATGTCCGAGATCGTGACGAGCGGCAGCCGCTTGGCGATCAGCTCGACGAAGTCCCCGCCGCCGGTGGGCGCCGCCTCCTCCACGATGCGCCTGGCGTTCGCCCGGATCCCGTCCTCGATGCGCGCGACCTGCCGCGGCGTGAACGCCGAGGAGACGAGCCCGCGCAGCTTCGTGTGCCTCGGCGCGTCCATCGCGAGGAACGACATCGCCGCCTCGAGGAACTCCGGCGGGGCGTCGGCGAACTGGGTCCCCTCGCCCGAGCAGAAGGTCTTGGGGTCGCGCGAGACCGACCGCACGTCCTCGTAGCGGACGAGCGCCCAGTATTCCGAGCGCGCCTGCTCGGGCATGCCCAGGATGTCCTCCGGCGGCTCGTGCCGGGACAGCGGGCGCTCGTCGCGCAGCCAGCGGAAGTAACGGTCGCGCTCCTCGGCCGGCTGCCCCCAGAAGTCCAGGGCGCCGAGATCGACCTGAGGCTCGGACGTGCTCGCCATGACTCCGGCCAGCTTACCCGCCGCCCGCCGCGGGCCGGCGGCGTGCGCGAGGCGCGTCCGCACCTGCCGGGAGGGGTATAAGCACAGTGCGTGATCGTGATGGAGAGGGGAGCGGAGAGGTGAGCGGTCCTCGCGGGGGCGAGCGTCCCGCGGCGGATGCGCGCGCGGAGCAGGACGTCGAGACCACGCGCCAGCTCGAGCAGATGCAGAGCGTCACCGACGCGGCGCTCGGCTACCTCTCGCTCGAGGAGATGCTCTCCGAGCTGCTCGAGCGTGTCCGCGGCGGGCTCCGCGCGGACACGGCGGCGATCCTGCTGCTCGACGAGGACCGCGGGGTGCTCGTCGCCCGAGCCGCGCGCGGACTCGAGGAGGAGGTCCGCCAGGGGGTGCAGGTGCCCCTGGCCCGCGGCTTTGCGGGCCGGGTCGCCTCGAGCCGGCGCCCGATCGTGATCGAGGACCTGAGCAAAGCCGACGTGGTCAACCCGATCCTGCGCCAGAAGGGGATCCGCTCGATGCTCGGCGTCCCGGTGCACGTGGAAGGGCGCGTGATCGGCGTGATGCACGTCGGCGCGCTGACGCAGAGGGTCTTCGACGAGGAGGACATCGGGCTGCTGCAGCTCGCGGCGGACCGCGCCGCCCTGGCGATCGACAACGCGCGCCTGACCGAGCAGCGATCGGTCACGGAGATCATGCAGCGCGCGCTGCTGCCGGACGCCCTGCCCGCGCTCCCGGGGCTGCGCTTCAGCGCCAAGTACCTGCCCGGCGGCACGAGCGTGAAGATGGGCGGCGACTGGTACGACGTGTTCCAGCTCCCGAACGGCCGGCTTGCGTTCGTGATCGGCGACGTCGTGGGACGCGGCGTGCTCGCGGCGTCGGTGATGGCCGAGATCCGCGCGGCGCTGCGCGCCTACCTGACCGAGGGCCATCCCCTGCCCGACGTCATGCGGCTTCTCAACGAGCTGCTCGTCGGGATGGGCCGCCACCGCAGCGCAACGGCCGCGGTGCTGGAACTCGACTTCGAGACGGGCGCCCTCGACGCTGTGAGCGCGGGGCACCTGCCGCCGCTCGTCGCCGGCCCCGACGGCGAGGTGTCGTTCCTCGAGCTCTCCCAGGGGCTGCCGCTCGGGATCCGACGCGGCGGCGACTACCGCAGCCGCCGTTGCACGCTCGAGGTCGGCAGCACGCTGCTGCTCTACACCGACGGGTTGGTGGAGCGTCGCGGCGAGCCGATCGACGAGGGGCTGGACAGGCTGCGGGCGGCCGCGCGCCGTGCGGCGAGCGACGAGGAGTCCTCGTTCGCAGACCGCGTGTACCGCGACCTCCTGGTCGAAGGGACGGCGCTCGAGGACGACATCGCGCTGCTGGCGATCGAGTCGCTGCCGATGGGTCCGCGCGTGGAGATGACGCTCGAGGCCCAGCCCGGCGTGCTCGCGGGTCTGCGCCGCACGCTCGGGCGCTGGCTGCTGAGCGAGGGCGTGAGCGAGAACGAGCTGTTCAACATCACCCTCGCCGCCTCGGAGGCTGCGGCGAACGCCGTCGAGCACGCATATGGCGCGCTCGAGGCGAGCTTCCGCGTCACGTGCGTACACGAGGGCGATGAGGTTCGCATCACGGTGAGCGACGAAGGGCGCTGGCGCGCTGCGCGTCCGTACGGCCGCGGGCGCGGCCTGGCGATCATGCGCGCCCTCGTCGACGACGCCCAGATCGAGCGCCACACCTCCGGCACGAGGGTGACCCTCGTCAAGCGCCTGCGAGGCCCCGAATGACCCGCACGGAGGTGGAACACCAAGACGGCGTGCCGGTGGTGCGCCCGCGTGAGGACATCGACGCGGCGAACGCGGCGGCCCTGCGCGAACAGCTGGCGGACTGCGTCGATCCCGCCACCGACCGCCTGATCGTCGACCTCAGCGAGACGCGCTACCTCGACAGCGCCGGCATCGACATGCTGTTCCGCCTCGGGGAGCTGCTGCGCCAGCGACGGACGAAGCTCCTGCTCGTGATCCCGCCCGAGTCGAACCTCGCCCGGCTCGCCGAGATCGTCGGCCTGCCGCGGGCGATGCCCGTCCACGCGAGCCTGCGGGCGGCGCTCGGCGCGGAGGCGCAGCCCTCGCCCTGAGCGGCGGCCAGGGCGCCCGGCCCCGGCCCCGGCCCTACGGCGTCCAGCGCAGCGCGAGCACCGCGTTGGCGGGGAGCTTCACCAGGAACTTCCCGGCGCCCGCGGGCGCGACGACGCCGGTGGTGGTCCCCGCGGGGCTGAACTCCTGGACGGCGACCGCGGCGGCGGCCCCGCGCAGCGCGAGCGTCGCGGGCTTGGCGCTTTCGTTGTCGAGGATCAGCAGCGGCTGCGCGCCCGTCGCCGAGGCGGCCACGACCGAGACGTCCCCGACCGAGCGGCCGACCCTCAAGGTCGCCCCGGCCGGAAGCCACTGCTGGATCGCCACCAGCGCGCCCTCGAGCGGGCGGCGCACGACTTCGGCGCCCTGGAGGTAGAACGGGTCGTAGGAGTTGCCGCTGAGGTGGAAGCTGACTTCGGCGAAGCCCGTCTCGAGCGCGGCGAGCACGAAGCGCAGCGCCCACACGGCCGACGCGCTGCTGTCCGAGACGCCGGCCTTGCCGCCGCAGGAGACCGAGTTGGCCTCTGAGATCACGGCCGGTGCCCCGGCCGCGCGCGCGTCGGCGACGACCCAGGCCAGGCGCCGCGGCGCGTTGCCGACGCTCTGCGCCAGCAGGCCGTGGATCGTCGCTTCGCGTTCGGAGCGGCACACCGAAAGCGGGTAGCTGTGCACGCCGACGGTCTGCGGGTGAAGTGCGCTGAGCACGCCCGGCAGCGAGCCCTGCCAGTGCGCCGGGTTGGCCAGTTCCGGCCCGATCAGCGGCTGCCCGCCGAGCGCCTGGCGCAGGTAGCCGGCGATCTGCAGGTAGAGGGAGACCTCCTTGCCTTCTTCGCCGGGCTGGGTCTTTGCCAGCGAGAGGTAGTTCGGGAGGTAGTAGAGATCGGGCTCGTTCCCGATCGAGAACTGGACCCCGGCGGTCGCTGCCTGCTCGGCGCCGGCGACCATCGCTTCGGCCCAGGAGAGCGCCCCGATGCGGGCGTTCAGGCCGACGGTGAGGGGCTCGCCCGTGGTGCTCAGCAGGCAGTGGAGCTGCGACCAGAAGGGGGCGGGGAGCGAGTAGGTCGTGAGCGCTTCCCAGTTGGATGGGACGGCGCCGGCGGGGACGGGCGAGGTGAAGTCCTGGCTGTCGCCGCCGAGCGCCAGGCGCGGCGAGCCGAGCCGCTGGAGCTCGGCCGCGAGCGCAGGCGGCGGGCAGGCGCCCGCACCGAGGTCGGCGGCCATGAGCGGGTACTCCATGGAGATGCCGATGGGCGGGTGGGCGAGGAGCTCGCCGGGCCCGGTGAGCAGCCCGGCCGTCAGAGCGAGCGTGGGCGGCGGCTTCCTCTTCTTCTTTTTTGATTGGTGGGTTGGCGCGTGGGCGGCCGCGCTCGCAGTGCTTGCGAGCGACGCCGGCATGGCGACGGCTGCGAGCACGGCTGTCAGCGCCGCGCAACGGAAGAGTCCCCTCACGGCCGTGAAGTCTGACGGTACGGGCGGTGAGAACGTGCCGGTCGGATTCCGGCGCGGCGGAAGGCGTCCGGCGGAGGCGGCCTCGCGGCCGGGTTGGGCGGTCCTCGCCGAGCAGGAGCGAGCGTGGGCCGTGAGAATGTGCGCGTGGGGGTTCCGGAGCACTTCACCGAGCAGGAGCGCGAGCGGCTGGCTCCGTTCGTGACCGATCTCGACGCGCCCGTGTTCGCTTTGCGCGGGCTGCCCGAGACGACGCGGGCGGCGCTGTTCGCACGCTACTCGCGATACCCCGGAACGCTGCGCCGCCTGCTGCTGGACGAGTTCGGCAACGAGCTCGAAGCGGGTCTCCCGGCGGCCTTCGAGGGGCGTGCCCGCGAGCTCTACGAGCGCGTGCTCGGCGAGTACGGAGACGACTCCGTGGCGCAGCTCGGGGGTTTGCACGTCGCGTGCGAGTGGGTCTCGAACCTCATGACCAAGCTGCTGGAGCGGCCTCGCCTCGGCGCCTATCTCGAGCAGTCCACGCGCTACATCGCCTTCGACGAGCCCGTGCCCGGTCTCGGCTACCGCTACCACCGCGAACCCGAGCTGGGGACGGAGTACGAAAGCGACATGGACGCGCTGTTCGAGCACTACGGCGAAGCGCTCGCGGCGCTGGGACCGTGGCTGGCCGAGCGCTTTCCGCGGGAGCCCGGCGGGTCCGAGCGCGCCCACGAGCGCGCCGTGCGTGCGAAGGCGCTGGACCTCGCGCGCGGCCTGCTTCCCGCCTCCACGCTCTCGCACGTCGGCATCTTCGCCAGCGCGCAGACCTTCGAGCGGCTCGTGCTGCACCTGCGCGCCGAGGAGCTTCCCGAGGCGCGGCGCTGCGGGGAGGGGCTGCTGGCAGCCGTGCGCGCCGTCGCGCCGTCGTTCATGACGCGCGTCGACCGTCCCGAGCGCGGCGGCGCCTGGAGCGAGTTCCTGGGCGAGCGCGCCGCCGCCGAGGCGCTCGCGGCGGCACAGCTGAGGGTCCGGCGCCCGGCCGGGGAAGCTGAGGATGGAGTGCGGCTGCTCGCGGTCGAGGGCGACGAGCGCAGGCTGCTCGCCGCGCTGGTGTTCGAGCGCGCAGCGGTGAGCGAGGAGCGGATCGAGGCGGCGGTCGCGGCGCTCGCGCCGGAGGAACGCGCCGACATGCTGCGGGAGCTCCTCGGGGGCAGGGAGAACCGGCGCCACCTGCCCGGCCGCGGGCTCGAGGCGCTGCGCTACCGCTTCGAGATCGTCTCGGACTACGGCGCCTTCCGGGACCTGCAGCGCCACCGCATGCTCACGGTGCAATGGCAGACGCTCGGTCCGCACCTCGGCCCGTCACTCCCCGAGCAGGCCGGCGAAGCCGGGCTCGGCGACCTGTTCGACCGCGCCTTCGAGCGTTCGACCGCGGCCTGGGAGGACCTCGCCGGCGCGGGGCTGCACGCCCAGGCCCCTTACGCTCTCTGCCTCGCCTTCCGCATCCGCTACGTGCTCGACATGAACGCGCGCGAGGCGATGCACCTGATCGAGCTGCGATCAGGGCGCGAGGGCCACGAGTCCTACCGGGCGGTCGCGGCGCGCATGCACGAGCTGATCGCCGGCGTGCACCCGGCCGTCGCCGGCGCGATGACGCATCGCGACACCACCTCGGCGCCGCGTCTGGAGCGCATCGAAGCGGAGCTGCGAGGCGAGAGCCGCGCACGCGAGCGCGGACCTCAGCTCTAGGATGGCCGCGATGGAAGTCCCGGTGCGCCTGCTGAGCGACACGGCGCGGCTGCCCTCGCGAGCACACGCCGACGACGCCGCGTTCGACCTCTACGCCGACGAGGCGCTCGAGCTGGCGCCCGGCGCCCGCTCCGCGGTGGCGACCGGGATCGCGCTCGCGCTCGCGCCCGGTACCTCGGGGCTCGTGCTGCCGCGCTCGGGCCTCGCGGCCCGCCACGGCATCACCGTGCTCAACGCCCCCGGCCTGATCGACCCCGGCTACCGGGGCGAGGTGATGGTGATCCTGTTGAACACCGATCCCGCCGAACCCTTCCGCATCGAGCACGGCGACCGCATCGCCCAGCTGCTGATCGCGCGGGGCGAGGACGCGACGCTGCGCGCGGTCGCGACCGAGCTCGAGACGACCTCGCGCGGCGCCGGCGGTCTCGGCTCGACCGGGCGCTGAGCGCCGCGGCGCCCCGCCTCGGCCGCCGGCTCCTGCTCGACTCGGCGCCGCGCAGCTAGGCTGCCAGCGCCTCGCCCTCCTCGATCTCGGCCTCCGTCTCGGCCGCGTCGAGCGCCGAGAGCGCCGCCGGGCGGGGATCGCGCAGCCAGAGCCCTGCGATCCCGGCCCCGAGCAGGGAGATCGCGGCGCCGACCCCGAAGGCGACGTCGAAGCCGCTGGTGAGGGCGTGCGCGACACCCGCGCCGGCATCGGCGCGCGTCTGCGCGTCGGCGATCGTCGAGAGCACCGCAAGGCCGAGCGCCCCGCCCATGAGACGTGACGTGTTGAGCAGCCCCGAGCCGACGCCGCTCTGCTCCGGCGGCAGCGACTGCATCGCGACGATCGTCGCGGGCACCAGCGAGAGCCCCATCCCGATGGCCGACAGCAGCGCGCCGGGGAACACAGTGCCGAGGTAGGAGCCACCGGGGGCGATCCCGACGAGCAGCCCGATTCCGGCGCTGGCGAGCAGCATGCCGCCGGTGATGACCCTGCGCGGGCCGAGGCGCCCGACCAGCCGCGGTGCGAGCGTCGAGGCGACGAAGATCGAGAGGGTCATGGGCAGGAACGAGAGCCCGGCCTGGATCGCGTCCCACCCGAGGACTTCCTGCACGTAGAGCGTCAGGAAGAACCAGACCGGGAAGAACGATGCGTACAGAAGCGCGACCACGAGGTTCGCGACCCGTAGCTGCGTGTGGCGCAGGACCGAGAGCGGCACGAGCGGCTGGCTGGCGGCCCGCTCGGCGAGGACGAACGCGCCCAGCAGCGCGACCCCCGAGGCGAGGGGCACGAGCACGCCGGATGAGCCCCAGCCGAGCGTGTCGGTCCGCACGATGCCGAAGGTGAGGCTGACGAGGCTGGCGGTGATCAGCACCGCGCCGGCGACGTCGAAGTTGCGCGAGCCGCGCACCGTGCTCGACGCTGGGATCAGGCGCATCCCGAAGGCGATCACGACCGCGCCGAGCGGCACGTTGACGGCGAAGATCGCAGGCCATCCGAAAGCCTGGGTGAGCAGCCCGCCGAGCAGCGCGCCCGAGGACGCGCCGAGCGCGCCCATCGCGCCCCACATCCCGACGGCCCGGTTGCGTTCGGGCCCCGGCTCGAAGGAGCTCGTGACGATCGAGAGCGTGGCGGGCGAGAGCACGGCGCCGCCGAGACCCTGCAGCGCCCTGGCACCGAGCAGCAGACCGCGCGAGTCGGCGAGCGCGCAGGCGAGCGAGGAGACCGCGAACAGCGCTGTGCCGAAGATGAAGACGCGCTTTCTGCCCAGCAGGTCGGCGCAGCGGCCGCCGAGCATCAAGAAGCCCGCGAAGGTCAGCGTGTAGGCGTTGACGACCCACTGCAGCCCGGTCGTGGAGAAGTGCAGGCCGTCGTGGATCGAGGGCAGCGCGACGTTGACGATCGAGACGTCGAGGATGACCATGAACTGCGCGAGGCAGACGATCAGCAGCAGCGCTTTCTTGCCGCTCGGGCGGCTGATGGCAGTGGTTCTCAAGGTGCTCATGATGGTATTTTGGGGGTAGTTTTATCCAGGTAGTAGAGAAGGGTTTATCCTGGTAGTAGATATTCCACCTTCAGGAGGCCTTCACGGATATGGACGAAGACGGCATCGCTCTCTCGACACCGAACGCCACGGCCCCCCGGGTTCGTGAGACGCCTGCCTCCGGCGTGCGCCGCCGCGCCGAGCTGGCCGACTTCCTGCGCATGCGCCGCGCGAGCCTTCAGCCGGAGGACGTCGGGCTCCAGGCCGGCGGGCGGCGCCGGACGCCGGGCCTGCGCCGCGAGGAGGTCGCGCAGCTCGCCGGGGTCGGGACCACCTGGTACACGTGGCTGGAGCAGGGGCGCGACGTGCGCGCCTCCCTCGACGTGCTCGAGGCGATCGCCCGCGCCCTGCGGCTGAGCCAGGCCGAGCGCACGCACCTGATCCTGCTCGGCCGCGGCGAGCAGCCGCCTCCCTGCAAGTCGCCCGCCGAGCGCGTCTCGCCGGCGCTGCGCAAGCTGATCGAGAACCTCGGGCCGAACCCCGCCTACATCCTCGGCCGCCGCTGGGACTACCTGGCCTGGAACGACGCTGCCGTGGCGCTGCTCGGCGACCTCGGCAAGATCCCGCGCGCCGTGCGCAACCACGCCTGGCTCACGTTCACAGACCCGGCGCGTCGCGAGATGTTCACCGACTGGGAGCGCAGCTCGCGGCTGCTGGTCGCGAAGTTCCGCGCCGACAGCGCCCGCCATCTCGGCGACCCGGAGTTCGAGCAGCTGATCGCCGCGCTTGCGCGAGTCGAGCCTCGAGTTCTGCCGGGCCTGGAAGCTCCACGAGGTGGACCGCGCCGCCGAGGGCCGCAAGGACCTGCGCCACCCGCTCGCCGGGATGCTCTCGTTCTCGCACGCGGTCTTCAACCCGGCCGAGGAATCCGAGCAGCGCCTCGTCCTCTACTCGCCGCTGCCGGAGAACGAAACCGCCGAGAAGCTCGCGCGGCTGATGAGCGGGAAGGTCGAGCCGGCGGCGCCCCGCGCGCGCAGGGCCCCGGCCGAGCCCGGCATCGTCGTCTCGGCCGCCTGACGCGCTCGCGCAAGCCGCCGGTCGTGCGGAGCGTGTCCCCGCCGGGTCCGCGGCTCAGCTCGCGTGGCGCAGCCTGAGCGGCTGCGGGCTCCAGCCGCGACGGCGCAGGACCAGCAGCCCGAGCAGCGCCGCGAGCAGACAGGTCAGGGCGCCGAGGCCGAGCCCGGCCCGCGCCCCGGCCCACTCGATCACCCAGCCGACGATCGGTCCGCCGATCGGCGTCGAGCCCTGGAACGCGACGAACCACAGCGACATCACGCGGCCTCGCATGTTCGGCGCGGCCGTGAGCTGAAGCGTCGAGTTGCCGCTCGACATGAAGGCGATGCTCGCGCCCCCGACGAGCGCCAGGGCGAACAGCTCGGTCTCGAGGCCCGGAGCGCCGGCCGCAAGCGCGAGGACAGCCCCGAACGCGGCGCACGCCGCCACCAGCATCGGCACGCCCGTGCGCCCGCGCGCGGCGACGAGCAGTCCGCCGAGGACCGCGCCGACGCCCATCGCCGCGGTCATGAAGCCGTATCCCGTGGCGCCGGCGTGCAGCGTCTCGGCCATCACCGGAAGCGTCACCTGGAACTCATACGCGAGCGCCCCGACCATGGCCATCATCACCAGCGGTACCGCCAGCTCGGGGGTCGAGCGCACGTAGCGAAGGCCGTCGCGCAGCTGTCCGGGCTCGCGCGGGCTGGGCGGGCTCGGCTTGATCTGGGCCGTGTCGAGGCGCAGCAGCGATGCGATCACCGCGACGAAGCTGACGGCGTTGAGCAGAAAACACCACCCCTCCCCAGCCGAGGCGATCAGCAGCCCCGCGACCGCCGGCCCGATCACGCGGGCGACGTTCACCAGCACCGAGTTGAGGCTGACGGCGTTGCGCAGGTGCTCGGGACCGACCATCTCGAGCATGAACGCCTGCCGCGCGGGGTTCTCGAAGGCGTTGTTGAGGCCGAGCAGCAGGGCGAGCAGCCCGATCTGCCAAAGCTGCACCGAGCCGCTCAGCGTGAGCGCGGCCAGCACGGCCGCCTGCACCCCCATCGCCGCCTGCAGCGCGATCATCAGCTTGCGCTTGTCGACGCGATCGGCGACGACGCCCCCGTACGGCCCGAGCAGGAGCACCGGCAGCGTCTGGAGCGCCACGATCACGCCCAGCGCGCCCGCGGAGTGGCTGATCGTGAGCACGAGCCAGGCCTGTGCGGCCATCTGCATCCAGGTGCCGATCAGCGAGATCGCCTGGCCGCCGATGTAGGTGCGGTAGTTCGGCACGGCGAGCGCCGCGAAGGTGACGCGGCCGGCGCCGCGGATCCTGCTCATCGGCGCTGCTCCGCGAGGGACTCGACGAGCTCCTCGAGCACGGGCAGCGCCTCCCAGAGGACACGCTGGTCGGAGGCGTCGAGCCGCTCGATGTGCTGCGCCAGCTCGCGGCTGCGGGCGCGGTGGATCCGCTCCCGCATCCGGCGCCCGGCTGCCGTCGCCTCGACGACCGCCGCCCGCCGGTCGTCGCTGTCGGCGCGGCGGCGGATCAGGCCCTGCTCGGCGAGCTGCGCGGTGATCCGAGAGAGCATCGTGGGGTTCAGGCGCTCGATCTCGACGACCTCGGAGAGCTTCAGCGGGCCACGGCGGGCGATCGTGAACAGCACCGAGACCTGCGAGGGCGTCAGGCCCGTCTCGCTGTGGCTGAGGCGCAGCCCACGGCCCAGTTTCCCGATCGCCGCGCGCAGGCGATCGACGCTCTCGACCGCGTTCTGCTCCTCGTCCTTCGCCGGGCGTTCCGGCGCCGCCGTTGCCACTTCGACCTCCAATTTATTTGCTTATCGGCAAGCATTATATCGGATCGCAGATCCGGCCCCCGCGGGCGACGGCACCGCGCCCGGTCTGAGCAGCGCGCGGGGCAGGACCGGCACGGCGCCGCGTCCCGTCTGAGTGGCCGCGGGGACGGCCTGGCAGAGGCGCCGCGCTCGGTCTGAATGGCGCGAGTGCCGGCCGGGAGACGTCCCGGCCGGCATCGCGAAGAGATCGGAGGCGCTCGGCGCCCCCGCGGTGCTGCTAGGCGGCTACCGCGACCTCTTCGTCGCTGTAGATCTCGCCGGCCTCGGCCTTCTCGACCAGGGAGGCCGGGGGCTCGAAGCGCTCGCCGTACTTCGCCGCCAGCTCGCGCGCGCGGGCGACGAAGCCCGCGACGCCGCCGTCGTATCCGTTGATGTACTGGAGCACGCCACCGGTCCAGCCCGGGAAGCCGATCCCGAAGATGGAGCCGATGTTCGCGTCGGCGACCGACTCGATCACGCCCTCGTCCAGGCACTTCACCGACTCGAGCGCCTCGGCGAAGAGCATCCGCTCCTCGAGGTCCTTCAGCGAGATCGCGGCCGGGTCGTCCGTCTCGGGGAACATCTCTTTGAGCCCCTTCCACAGACCGGTGCGCTTGCCGTCCTCGTACTCGTAGTAGCCGGCGCCCTCGAGCTTGCCGGCACGGTTCGCCTCCAGCATCTTGTCGACCACCTGGAATGAGGCGCGGTCCTCGAAGACCCCGCCGTCCGCCTCGATCGCGGCCTTCGTCGCATCGCGGATCTTCTTCGCGAGCCTCAGGTTGAGCTCGTCGGAGAGCTGCAGCACCGGCGCCGGGTAGCCGGCCTGGTTGGAGGCCTGCTCGATCGACGCCGCCGGGATGCCCTCCAGCAGCATGCCGACGCCCTCGTTGATGAAGGTGCCGATCACGCGGCTGGTGAAGAAGCCGCGGCTGTCGTTGACGACGATCGGCGTCTTCTTGATCTGCTTGGCGAGGTCGAGCGCGCGGTAGAGCGTCTCGTCGTTGGTCTTCTCGCCCTTGATGATCTCCAGCAGCGGCATCTTGTCGACGGGCGAGAAGAAGTGCAGCCCGATGAATTCATCGGGGCGCGAGACGCCCTCGGCGAGGCCGGTGATCGGCAGCGTCGAGGTGTTCGAGCCCAGCAGGGCCCCCTCGGCGAGGAACGGCTCGATCTCCGCGAACACCTGCGCCTTGACCGCGGGGTCCTCGAACACGGCCTCGATCACGAGGTCCGCTCCCTCGGCCTTCGCCGGGTCGTCGGTCGGAGTGATTCGCGCGAGCAGCTCGTCCGCCTGCTCCTGCGTGGAGCGTCCCCGCGAGACGGCCTTCTCGAGCAGCCCGGCCGAGTAGGACTTGCCGCGGTCGGCGGCCTCCTGTGAGACGTCCTTGAGGACGACCTCGATGCCCGCTTTCGCGCACACGTAGGAGATCGCGGCGCCCATCATGCCGGCGCCGAGCACGACGGCCTTCTGAGCGCGGTAGGGCGGGATGCCCTCCGGGCGGTCGCGGTCGCCGTTGACGCGCTGCAGGTCGAAGAAGAACGCCTGGATCATGTTCTTCGCGACCTGGCTGGTCACGAGGTCCACGAAGTAGCGCCCCTCGATCTCGCTGGCGTTGTCGAAGTCGACCTGCGCGCCCTCCACGGCCGCGGCCATGATGTGGTGCGGGGCCGGGTAGTTCGCGCCCTTGAGCTGCTTGCGCAGGTTTGCCGGGAAGGCCGGCAGGTTCATCGCGAGCTTCGGGTTCGACGGCGTGCCGCCGGGCATCTTGTAGCCCTTGACGTCCCACGGCTGCACCGTCGGCTCGTCGGCCGGCTGCGCCTTGATCCACGCCTTCGCGGCGGGCACGAGCTCCTCGCGGGTGGCGACGACCTCGCCGACGAGGCCCATCTCGAGCGCCTTGGCGGGACGCACTTCCTGGCCCTGCATCAGGAGGTTCATGAGCGCGTCGACGATGCCGAACATGCGCACGGTGCGCACGACGCCGCCGGCGCCCGGCAGCAGCCCGAGCTTGACCTCGGGGAAGCCCAGCTTGACCTTCGGGTCATCCAGCGCGATGCGCTGGTGGCATGCGAGGCAGATCTCGAGGCCTCCGCCGAGCGCGGCGCCGTTGATCGCGGCGACGACCGGCACCCCGAGCGTCTCCAGACGGCGCAGCTGGCTCTTGCCGCCGCGCACCATCTCGGCGATCGAAGCCGCGTCGTCGGGGCCGGCGGCGCGCAGGTCGTTCAGATCGCCACCGGCGAAGAAGGTCTTCTTCGCCGAGGTGATCACGACGCCCGTGATCGAGTCCTTCTCGGCCTCGAGACGATCGACCGTGGCGGCCATCGATTCCGCGTAGTCGCGGTTCATCGTGTTCGCCGACTGGTTCGGGTCATCGAGCGTGAGCACGACGATGCCGTCGGAGTCCTGCTCCCAGCGGATTGTGTCTGCCATCTAGATCGCCTCCACGACGGTCGCGATTCCCATGCCGCCGCCGACGCACAGCGTGGCCAGCCCGTAGCGGCCGCCGGTGCGGTGCAGCTCCTCGATCAGCGTGCCGAGGATCATGCCCCCGGTCGCGCCCAGCGGGTGACCCATCGCGATCGCGCCGCCGTTGACGTTGACCTTCTCCATGTCCAGCCCCATGTCGCGCACGAAGCGCAGCACGACGGCGGCGAAGGCCTCGTTGATCTCGACCAGATCGAGGTCCTCGACCGTGAGGCCGGCCTTCGCGAGCGCCTTCTTCGAGGCGGGAGCGGGCCCGGTGAGCATGATCGTCGGGTCGGCGCCCGACAGGGCCGTGGCGAGGATCCGGGCCTTCGGCTTCATGCCGAGCTCCTCGCCGGTCTTCTCGTTGCCGATCGTCACCAGCGAGGCGCCGTCGACGATGCCCGAGGAGTTGCCGGGCGTGTGGACGTGCTCGATCTTCTCGACCCAGTGGTACTTCTGCAGCGCCACCGCGTCGAAGCCGCCCATGTCGCCGATCGCGGCGAACGAGGGCTTCAGGCCGCCGAGCGTCTCGACGGTCGTGCCGGGGCGGATGAACTCGTCGTGGTCGAGGACGACGTTGTCGTTGAGGTCCTTGACCGGGATCACCGTGTTCGCGAAGCGACCCTCCTGCTGGGCGCTCCAGGCGCGCTCCTGCGAGCGCGCGGCGTAGGCGTCGACGTCCTCGCGGCTGAACTCCTCGATCGTCGCGATCAGATCCGCGCTCACGCCCTGCGGCACGAACGAGGTGTCGTAGTTGGTCTCGGGGTCCATCGCCCAGGCGCCGCCGTCGGAGCCCATCGGGACGCGCGACATCGACTCGACGCCGCCGGCGAAGACGAGGTCCTCCCAGCCGGAGGCGACCTTCTGCGCGGCGATGTTGACGGCCTCCAGGCCGGAGGCGCAGAAGCGGTTGACCTGCACGCCGGCGACGGTGTCGGGGAGCCCGGCCTTGATGGCGGCCGTCTTGGCGATGTCGGCGCCCTGGTCGCCGACCGGGGAGACGCAGCCGAGCACGACGTCGTCGACGCGCTGAGGGTCGAGCTTCTCGTTTCGCACGAGCGTCTCGTGCATCAACCCGACGACCAGGTCGACCGGCTTGGTGGCGTGAAGCGACCCGTTGAACTTGCCCTTGCCGCGCGGAGTCCGAATCGCGTCGAACACCAGCGCCTCTGCGGCTGCCATCTCAGTGGACCTCCCGGTCGTAGCTCTCGAAAGCCTGTTGCGGCGGGCCGGACGCTAGCACAAAACGTTCATGCCTGAACGCAAGTTATTATTTGTTTGGAGGATGTCCCCACGCGTAGACACTGCGCCCCCGCGCGCACGGAGAAGTCAGGCTGAGCGCTCGGCCACCACGCGCCAGGCGCTGCTCGATGCGACGGTCGCCTGCCTGGTGGAGGACGGGTATGCGAACACGACCACGAGCCGTGTCGCGGAGCGTGCGGGCCTCTCCCGCGGCGCGCACCTGCACCACTTCCAGACCCGCCAGGCGCTGCTGGCGGCGGCGATGGAGCACCTGGCCGAACGGCGCGGCGAGCAGCTGCTGGCAGCGGCCGAGCGGCTGCCGGCCGGGCGCGAGCGCCTGGAGCAGGGACTCGACCTGCTGTGGGCGAGCTACGAGAGCCCGCTCTACCAGGCCGCCCTGGACCTGTGGACCCACGCGCGCACCGACCCGGAGCTGCGCGAGCGCCTGAGCGTCGTCGAGCACAACCTCGACCGCCAGACGCTGACGCTGACACCCACGCTGTTCGGCGCGCTGGCCGAGCGCAAGGGCTTCGACCGGCTGATCGAGCTCGCGACCGCGACGATGCGCGGGCTCGCGCTGCTCGACACGCTGACCCCCGGCGGCGAGCGCAACCGGCGCCAGTGGCCGTACTGCCGCGCGCAGCTCGTCGCAATGTTCGAGAACATCCCCGAGGAGGACAGATGACGAATCGCACGTTCATCGTCGGCGTCGGCATGACGAAGTTCGCCAAGCCGGGGACCAAGGAGGGCGACTATCCCGACTGGGCGCGCGAGGCGGGCGCCGCCGCGCTCGCCGACGCCGGGATCGGATACGAGGAGGTCGAGCAGGCCTTCGTCGGCTACTGCTACGGCGACTCGACCTGCGGCCAGCGCGCGATCTACGGCCTCGGCCTCACGGGCATCCCGGTCGTCAACGTCAACAACAACTGCTCGACCGGCTCGAGCGCGCTGTACCTCGCCCGCCAGGCGGTCAGGGGAGGGCTCGCCGGCTGCGCGCTGGCGCTGGGCTTCGAGAAGATGGAGCGCGGCGCGCTGGCGGCCAAGTACACCGACCGCACGAACCCGATGGACCGCCACTTCCAGGCGCTGATCGAGCTGCGCCCCTGGGAGGAGGCCCCGCCCGCGCCGCAGATGTTCGGCGCCGCAGGACGCGAGCACATGGAGCGACACGGCTCAGAGCCCGAGCACTTCGCGTGGATCGGATGGAAGAACCACCACCACTCGGTCAACAACCCCTACGCGCAGTTCCAGAACGACTACACGCTCGAGGAGATCAAGGACGCTCCCGAGATCTACGCGCCCCTGACCAAGCTCCAGTGCTCTCCGACCTCCGACGGCAGCGCCGCGGCGATCGTCGCCTCGGAGCGCTTCGTCGAGGAGCACGACCTGTGGGACCGCGCAATCGAGCTCGCCGGGCAGTCCATGGTGACCGACCTGACCAGCACCTTCGACGCCGGCTCCTCGATCAGGGTCGTCGGCTATGACATGTCGAAGGCCGCCGCCGAGCAGGCCTACGAGCAGGCCGGAATCGACGCGGGCGAGGTCGACGTCTGCGAGCTGCACGACTGCTTCAGCGCCAACGAGCTCATCACCTACGAGGCGCTCGGCTTCGCCGCCGAGGGCGAGGGCCACAAGCTCGTCGAGGCCGAAGCGACGACCTACGGCGGCAGCGGCCCTGTCGTGAACCCCTCCGGCGGGCTGATCTCGAAGGGCCACCCGCTGGGCGCCACGGGCCTGGCGCAGTGCTCAGAACTGACCTGGCAGCTCCGCGGCAGCGCCGACGCGCGCCAGGTGCCCGGCGCGGAAGTCGCCCTGCAGCACAACATCGGGCTCGGCGGCGCGGCCGTCGTCGGCATCTACCGCCGCCCGAGCTGAGACCCGTCGCGGGCCGCCCGCGTTCATGATCGCGGGCGGCCCGATCGGGGGGTTTCTCTCTCTAGATGGCCGCGTTCACCAACGTGGTGAACTCTTCTTGGCCTTTGGTGTTCGGGTGGTAGCTTTCGGACAGCGGGTTCGACTGGCCGTTCAGCCATTCTTCTTTCGCGCACACCTCGTGCGATTCGAAGGCGCTCGTCGGATTGACGAACTTGAATTTCAGCGCTTCGGCCCGCGCCTTGATCACAGCGTCGATTTTTTCAGCCGATTCGTTGATTTTCTTCTCGTTCCCCGAGGTGAGGAAGTTGACGTTGCACGTCGTTCCTTCTTTGGTGAACAGCTTCGGGTAGCCGAGGACGATCACCTCCGCGGTGGTCGCCTTCGCCCGGATGTCTTTGTACGTCGTTTCCAGCTTGCCGGGGAGCGTTTTCGCGATGTATTCGTCCGCTTCGCTGATCGCGCTGCCGCAGGTGAAGTAGTAGAGCGCGCAGTTCAGCATCACGTTGCTGAAGCCGGCGTCGTTGCCGCCGATCGTGATCGTCACCAGCGCGGTGCTGCTCGTCAGTTTGCCGAGCTGTTTTTCGATCACTTCGGGCGTCTTGGCCCCGCTGCACGCTTCGAAGTTCAGCGTGTAGCTGTGTTTCGAGGCGATTTTCGGCGGATACGCGTCAGGGCTGCGGTCACATTCACCGGATTCTTCGTAGAACACGCGCGATCCGACGCCTGCCGAGTATGAATCGCCGAGCGCCGCGTATTGCGACGCGGCCGCCGAGGCGGCCGGGATCAGCATCGCCAGCATGAGCGCAGCGAAACCTACGATGCGGGTGGTTCTCCCCATCTTGTGTCCCTCTCCCCTTCAGTGATTTAACCCCGGGGCCCCAAGGCCGTCACACAACGCCGGCCTGACCTCCAGAACAGAAAGCCGGGTGACTGGCCTTCCCCGAAGCCGATGTGTGCCTAACCTACCCGCGGTAGTTCGCACGAGTCAACCCCAATTTCTGAAATCGCTCACAACCCGCGAAATGAGGTGTGAAACTATCCCGAGGTGACAATCCGGGGCACCCTCGAAGCGCTGTTCCTATCCCGGCGTGACAGCGGCGAACAGCGCGCCGCATGTGGCTTTCAGAGCGAGGGCGTGCGCGTGCCCGCGAAGGACGCGGCGGCGGGGCTCAGGCGAACGACGGGGCGGCGGTATGCCGCCCCGCGCCGGCAGGCGCGAGGTGGCGGCCCAGGAACAGCAGCTGGTCGGCTATCGAGCGCTCGAACGGCTCGCCGACGTAGACCTCGAAGTGGCCGATCGGGTACGTGCGGACCTCCGCGCGTCCCGTCGCCCGCCACGCCGTGTCCTGCGCCGCCTTCGGCGGCGCGACCGCGTCGCGGTCTGCGATCTGAACGAGGATCGGGCACGGCAGCCGGTCGGCCTTCAGGCCGGGGCGGTAGAGGGAGATCGTGAGTCCGAAGCGCGCGGCCACCTCGTTGCGCCACGTCGGCCCGGTGATCGCGCGGTACCCCGGCTCGGCGTCGGGCGTGCTCATCGCTGCGATCGTGCCCGGCGGCCCGACGACGGGGACCGTCAGCGGCGGCTGTCCGCGCAGCGCGCCGATCTGATCGCGCAGCCCCGCGATGGTGATGCGGTTCAGCGCGCCGATCCCGGCGTAGCGGGCCAGGTTCACGAGCGCCGCCAGTCCGTCCATCGCCGGCGTCTGGGCGATCGCCGCGGCCACGCGGCCGTCGGCGACTGCGACCTCGACGACGTGGCCGCCGGAGAACGACGTCCCCCAGACCACGATCCGGTCGGGGTCCACGCCGTCCAGGCCGCGCGCGAATGCGATCGCGGCCGCGTAGTCCTCGAGCTGGCGCGGCACCGAGACGAGCTGGCGCGGCTCGCCGGCGCTGTCGCCGAAGTGGCGGTAGTCGAAGGCGAGCGCGTCGAGCCCCGCGGCCGCGAAGCGCTCCGCGTAGGGCATCAGCCCCGAGTCGACGGTGCCGCCGAAGCCGTGCGCGAGCACCACGCAGGGGCGCCGGCCCGCGTCGTCCGTAAATCTGTCGCCCACCCCGCGCAGATGCACCGCGGCGATCCGGGTGCCGGCGCTCGTGAACTCGACCGCGCTCACAGCCGCCCCGCCACCGGGTCTCCCGGTGCGCCGGCCCCGAGCGCCGCCGCCCGCCCAGCCGCGTCGCGTCCGGTGCGAGCCCCGGAGCGTGCGCGCCGCTGACCGTTGGGGATCGTGCGCCGTTCCAGCTCGCGCTTGTAGGAGTACCACTCGAGCTGCATCGTGTGGCGCGGCTTGGCGACGAAGTGCCCGGTGTGGAACTCCTCGTCGGTGACGATCTCCCGTTCCATCTCCGCGTCGGGCGGCGGCGCCCAGTCGCCGCTCAGCCAGCGCGCGGCCAGCTTCGACTGCAGCTCTGCAAACGGGAAGATCGTGGGGATCGCCTGACCGAGGCCGATGAAGGCGAGATCGTCGACGCCGGGCTTCAACATGCGCTTGAACAGCGGCAGCACGTTGTCGGGCGCGCTGAGGAAGTCGGGGTCGAAGAACGGGAAGCTGACGTTGTAGCCGGTCGCATAGATGATCGCGTCGACGGGCTCCACGCTCCCGTCGGCGAAGCGGACCGCGTCGCCGAGCAGTTCCGCGACGTCGCCCTTGGCGACCGCGTCGCCCGCGCCGAGCCGGCCGAGCAGCTCGCTCGAGACCGTCGGGTGGGCATCGAGGAAGTTGTGGTTGGGCGTCGGCAGCCCGAAGTCCTCCATGCGCCCGGAGAAGATCTTCGGCAGCAGGCGCGCCATCCGCCGCTGCAGCTTCGCCGGCAGCATCGGGTTCGTCTTGACCACCTGGTCGGCCGGTTTGCCGAACAGGTACTTCGGCACCACGTACGCCCCCGAGCGCGTCGAGATGAAGACGGTGTCGCACATCGTCTTGCGCCCGAGCTCGGAGACGATGTCCACGGCGCTGTTGCCGATGCCGACCACGAGCACGCGCTTGCCTTTGAGGTCGAGCGGATCGCTCGGATCCACGTATTCGTGCGAGTGGATCTGCGGCCCGTCGAAAGAGCCCGGGAACGCCGCCACGCGCGGGTCCCAGTGGTGCCCGTTGCACACGAGCAGAGCGTCGAACGCATGCGTCGTGCCGCCCTGGAGCGTGATCGCCCAGCCGCCCTGCTCCCCGCGCTCGGCGCGCACGACGCGCGTGTTGAAGCGGATGTTGCGCCTCAGGTCGAAGGCGTCGGCGTAGTCGCGCAGCCACTCGAAGATGTGGCTGTGGTGCGGGTAGTCGGGATAGCGGTCGGGCATCGGGAAGTCGCGGAAGGAGATCGACGGCTTCGAGATGTCGATGTGCAGCGAGCGGTAGGCCGAGGACACACCGTTCGGGTTCTGGAAGTACCAGTTGCCGCCGACCTCGTCGGAGGCCTCGAAGCAGGTGTGCGGGATGCCGAAGTCGTCGAGGGCCTTGCAGGCCGTGAGACCGCTGACGCCGGCGCCGATGATGCAGACGTTCGGAGGCGCTGAGGTCATGCCCGCATGCTAGAGGCCGGACGCGGGCCGGTGCCGCGCGGGGCGCTTCCCGCGCCCGAGCCGCGCGCTGTCAGCCCGCTGAGAGCGCCGCGGGCCGGCGGGCAGCCCAGGGGCGTGCCGCTTCCAGCTGGGCGGCCAGCGCGATCAGCTGCGCCTCGTCCCACGGCCCACCGGTGATCTGAACCCCGACCGGCAGGTCCTCGTCGGTCCAGTGCAGCGGCAGGCTGACCGCGGGCAGACCCGTGATGTTGCCGAACGCCGTGAACGACACGCTCGCGACGACATCGAAGTTGGGCTGGTCGGGCGCGGCGTGCTGGGCCTCCATGGTCGCGCCCGCCTTCGGCGGCAGGATCGCGGAGGTCGGCGTCAGGAGCACGTCGAAGTCGCGCCCCCAGCGGGCGACCTCGCGGCGGCTGAGCAGCTCCAGCTGCTTGGCGGCCAGCACGTAGTCGTAGGCGCCCGTCTCGCCGGCGAGTCCGCGCTGGTGGCGGATGTGCGGCTCGGTCGCGTCCCAGTCGACGCCCTCGTAGTCGGCGAGTCCGCCCTGGGTGAGCGCGATGAACGGCGGCACCATCTCTTCGGAGATCGTCGGCACCTCGACCTCCTCGACGGAGTGGCCGAGCTCCTCGAGCAGCGCGGCTGCGCCGCGCGCCGCGGCGATGCACGCCTCGTCGGTCGGGATGCCGAGGGGCGCCTGGGCCATCAGCCCGACGCGCAGAGGCGCGACCGATCCGCCCGCGTCCTGGGCGAACGGGTGCTCGGGGGCGGGAGCGTTGTACCAGGCGTCGTGGTCGGGGCCCGCGATCGCGTCCAGCACGGCAGCCGAGTCGGCAACGGTGTGCGAGACGACGCCCTCGACGACAGCGCCGAGCCAGCTCTGCGCGAGGCGGGGCACCCGCCCACGGCTCGGCTTCAGCCCCACGAGCCCGCAGTAGGAGGCCGGGATCCGGATCGAGCCGCCGCCGTCGTTGGCGTGGGCGATCGGGAACATGCCCGCCGCGACGGCGCCGGCGGCGCCGCCGCTGGAGCCGCCCGGCGAGCGCGAGAGATCCCAGGGGTTGAGGCTCGGCCCGAACCGCAGGTTCTCGGCGGCGGTGATGACGCCGAACTCGGGGGTGTTGGTCCGCCCGCACAGGACGAAGCCGGCTGCCGCGAGCGCGCCGACGACCAGCTCGCTCTCCTCGCTCGGCGCCTCCGGCGCCCCGCGCGAGCCGAACGTGACCGGCCATCCGGCGACCGGCGTGAGGTCCTTGATCGGGATCGGGACGCCGAGGAACGGCGCGTCCTCGCCCGCGGCCAGGCGCCGGTCGGCCTCGCCGGCGGCGGCGCGCGCTTCCTCGTCGTTGCGCCAGGTGACCTCGTTGAGATCGCCGTTCAGGCGATCCACCTCGGCCAGGCACGCGTCGAGCAGCTCGACCGCGGAGAGCTCACGTTTGCGCAGCGCCCCGGCGAGCTCGAGTGCGGGTGTGAACGGGCTGAGCTCGGACATGGCGCGAGCCTACACGGATGCGCGGGGTCTAGACTTGCCGCTCGATGCGCGGCAAGACAGTGTTCGTGACCGGCGCCGCTCGCGGCATCGGGGCGGCGTGCGCGGAGCGCATGTATGCCCGCGGGGCGAACGTCGCGCTGGTGGGTCTCGAGCCCGAGCGTCTGCGCGAGAACGCCGAGCGCCTCGGCGAGCGCGCCGCCTGGTTCGAGGCGGACGTGACGGACCTCGAGGCTGTCGAAGACGCGGTTTCCGGAACCGTCGAGCGATTCGGCGGCATCGACGTCGCGATCGCGAATGCGGGCATCGCGTTCACGGGCACGCTCTCGACCGCGCCGATCGAGCAGGTCGAGCGCACGCTCGCGGTCAACCTGCTGGGCGTGTGGCGCACCGACAGGGCGGTGCTCGCGGAGCTACGGCGCAGCCGCGGATACCTGCTCAACATCGCCTCGCTCGCGGCTGTCACCCACTCCCCGATGATGGGCCCCTACACCTCGGCGAAGGCCGGCGTCGAGGCACTCAGCGACGCGCTTCGCCTCGAGCTCGCGCCGCACGGCGTGGGCGTCGGCTGCGCATACTTCGGCTTCCTGGACACCGACCTCGTCAGAGCCAGCTTCGCGATGCCTTCGACCGAAGCCATGCAGCAGCGGATGCCGGAGTGGATGCGCGCCCCGGCGCCGCTCAGCAAGGCGATCGACGCGATCGAGCGGGGGATCGGGCGCCGCTCGGCGCGCGTGTGGTCGCCGCGGTGGGTCGGCCCGCTGATCTACCTGCGCGGCTTCCTGCAGCCGCTGCTCGAACGGCAGGCGCTGCGCGACATCGACTCGCTGCGCGAGAACGTCCGGATCTCCGAGACCTCGGGCGAGGCGCAGACGATGGACCCGCTGCTGGGAGTCGCGGCGAAGGCGCTGCCGGACTCCGAGCGCGCCACGCCGCTCAGCTGAGCGGGCCCGCGCCGCTGCCGTTCGCGCTACTTCGCCCCGTCCGGCTCGCCCGCGCTACTCCGCGCGGCTGAACTGCCAGATCGCGATGCTCAGCATGACCGTGCCGAGAAGCGCGATCACGGCGACCTCGGCCCCCGCGGGGACGTGCCAGCCCCACCAGCTCACGCCCGGGTCGAGCGAGTGCCGTGCGGCATCGGAGATCGAGAGGTGCGCGAAGATGATCCGCCGGATCGGATCGACGGCGTAGGTGAGCGGGTCGATGCGGTTGAGGATCTCCAGCCAGCGGGGCAGGCCGGCGACCGGGTAGAGCGCGCCCGAGAGGAAGTACATCGGCAGGATCACCATCTGCATCAGCGCCATGAAGGCCTGCATCTGGGTGATCCGCGCCGCGACCATCACACCGAACGCGGTGATCGCGAAGGCGAGCGCCAGCTGGATCGCGAAGACCGCGGGGATCCAGGCGCCGTAGGGGATCCCGACGAGCGGCGCGAGGCAGAGCACGATCAGGCCCTGGAAGCCCGCCACGGTCGCGCCGCCGAAGCACTTCCCCAGCACGAGCGAGCTGCGTTTGACGGGCGCGACCATCATCTCGCGCAGGAACCCGAACTCCCGGTCCCACACGAGTGAGGCGGCCGAGAACATGGCCGTGAACATGACCGCGATGCAGAGCACGCCCGGGAAGACGAAGGTTTTGAGGTTGACCCCGTGCGTCCCCGCCGACGCGACGTGCGAGAGGCCGGTGCCCAGCACGAACAGGAACAGGAACGGCTGGATCAGCGACGTGACGATGCGCAGCCGGTCGCGCGAGAAGCGGATCAGCTCGCGCTGCCAGACGACCTTGATCGCGCGCAGCTCGCCGCCGGCGCTGCGCGCCGGCACGCGAACCTTGACGGGACGCGGCCCGTCGGCGAGGAGCGTCTCGGCGGGGTCCGCTGTGCTGGCCATCAGCGCCTCATCATCTGCGCCGCTTTGCGGCGCTGGTCGGAGTTGTCGGTCTCGGCGTCGCGGATCGTGGTGCCGGTGTAGGACATGAACACATCATCCAGGGATGGCCGGGAGACGTTGACGGCGCGGATCGGCTGCTCGAGCTCCGCGAACAGCCGCGGCACGAAGTGCTCGCCTTCCGGCACCCCGAACGTGACAGCGCCCTCCGCGATCGAGGCGTCCACATCGAAGCGCTCGCGCAGCTCCTCGATCGTCGCCGCCTCGTCGTCGGTCTCGATCCGCACGCGGTCGTGCCCGACGCTCGCCTTCAGCGCCTCGGGCGTGTCAAGGACGATGATCCGGCCCTGGTCCATGATCGCGATGCGGTCGCAGTACTCGGCCTCGTCCATGTAGTGGGTGGTGAGGAAGATCGTGATGTCCTCGCTCGCCTTCAGTTCGCGGATGTAGCGCCAGATCGAGCTGCGCGTCTGCGGGTCCAGCCCGACGGTCGGCTCGTCCAGGAACAGCACGCGCGGGGAGTGCAGCAGCCCCCGCGCGATCTCCAGCCGGCGCTTCATGCCGCCCGAGAAGGTGTTCACGAGGCTGCCGCGCCGCTCCCACAGCCCGACCATCTCCATCACCTGCTCCATGCGCCCCGCCACGGCGTTGCGGGGCACGCCGTAGAGCTCGGCGTGCAGGCGCAGGTTCTGCTCGGCGGTCAGGTAGCCGTCGAGTGTGGTGTCCTGGAAGACGAGGCCGATGTTGCGCCGCACCTCGTCGCGTTCGCTGACCACGTCGTGCCCGGCCACGAACGCCTCGCCCCCGCTTGGGCGCACGAGCGTGCAGAGCATGTTGATGGTCGTCGACTTGCCCGCGCCGTTCGGCCCGAGGAAGCCGAACGTCTCGCCGCGCTGCACCTCGAAGTCGATCCCACGCACCGCCTCGACCTCGTCGTAGCGCTTGACGAGGCCGTTGACGGTCACGGCTGGGGCGGCGGTGTCGGGCATCGTGGGCGAGATCAGTCCTCGCTCACGGTAGCGTCCGCGTCCCCGCCCTCGGCGAGGATCTTGTACAGATCGCGGCGCGCCTGGGTGAGGACGTCCTTCGCGCTGCGCATCTGCGCCTCGCTTCCGGTGCGCATCACCTGCGCGAAGGCGAACCCGACCTCGCGGATCAGCCGCCCGAGCTGGTGGGCCAGCGGGCTGAGCTCATCGCTCATCTGCTCCCACGGCGCGGGGCGCTCGCCGCGCTCCTCGACGGCCTTGCGGCCGGCGTCCGTGAGCGTGTAGAGCTTGCGCCCCTCCTGGTCGCCGGTGGCGATCAGGCCTTCGTCCTCGAGCTGCGAGAGCGCCGGGTAGACCGAGCCGGGGCTCGGGTTCCAGGACCCCTCGCTGCGCTCCTCGACCTCCTGCATGATCTGGTAGCCGTTGCGCGGCTCCTCGGCCAGCAGCAGCAGCGCCGCTGTCCGGATGTCGCCACGGCGCGCCCTGCGGCCGCGTCCGCGCGGCCCGCGCGGGCCGAAGCCGGGGCCGGGGCCCTCGCCCCACCCGCCGGGCCCGAAGCCGTGGCGGCGGTGGCGGTGGCGGCTGGACTGCGGCTTGCAGCCGCTTGGATCGGAAGAAAATCCGTGCATCTCAAAACTCCTATCGTGAAATAACATTGCGCTATCACGATATATCGCAATACAAAAGAATATTCAACCCCCCCGCCCGCGGCGGGCACTTCTCGCTCAGGCAGCGCGACGGCTTCTAGGCCGCGTAGCGCTGCGCCGCGCGGGCGCGGGCCTTGGCGGCCTCGACCTCGCGGTCCTTCGGGGCTGCGTTCGTGACGAGCTCGTCAAGCAGCCGCCGCGAGACCTGGGCGACCTCCTCGACGGCGCGCTCGAACGCGGCCTCGTTGGCCTGCGAGGGCTTGTTGAAGCCGCTGATCTTGCGCACGTACTGCAGCGAGGAGGCGTGTATCTCCTCCTCCGTGGCGGGCGGCTCGAAGTTGTAGAGGTTGCGGATGTTTCGGCACATGCGGCGATCGTATCGCCGCGGCTGCCCGTGATGGGCGGGCCGGCTCCTAGTGGCGGAAGTGCCTGCGGCCGGTGGCCACCATCGCCGCCCCCGCCGCGTCGACCGCCTCCCGGACGACCTCGTCGCGCACCGAGCCCCCGGGCTGGATCAGCGCCGTGATGCCGGCTCGCATCGCCAGCTCCGGACCGTCGGGGAACGGGAAGTACGCGTCGGAGGCGAGCGAGGAGCCGGCCAGCAGCTCCGGCTGCGCCTGCTGGGCCTTCTCGACCGCGATCCTCACTGCGTCCACGCGGCTCATCTGGCCTGCGCCGATCCCGATCGTGGCTCCGTCGCGCGCCAGCACGATCGCGTTCGAGCGCACGTGGCGGCACACGACCCAGGCGAACAGCATGTCCTCCCACTCCTGCTCGCTCGGCGCTCTGCTGCTGGTCACCTGCATCTGCTCGCGCGTCTCATCGACGACGTCGCGGCTCTGCACGAGCCTGCCGCCGAGGACGGGCTTGCCTTCCAGCTCGCTCGCGGGAGCGGGCCAGTGCGGGAGCTCGAGCAGCCGCACGTTCTTTTTCTCCTGCAGCAGCGCCAGCGCCTCGGGCTCGTAGCCTGGCGCGAGCAGCACCTCGATGAACTGCTTGGAGAGCTGCTCGGCGGCCGCCGCGTCGACGCGGCGGTTGACCGCGATCACGCCGCCGTAAGCGCTTTCCGGGTCGCACGCAAAGGCGCGCTCGTAGGCCTCGCGGACGTCGTCGCCGACCGCGCAGCCGCAAGGGTTGTTGTGCTTGACGATCGTGCAGGCCGGGCGGTCGAACTCCTCGACCAGCTCGCGAGCGCTGTTCAGATCGAGCAGGTTGTTGAACGAGAGCTCCTTGCCGTGGAGCTGCTCGACTCCGTCGAGTAGGTGCGCGGGCGCCCCCGCCCGCGCGTAGAAGGCGGCGCGCTGGTGCGGGTTCTCGCCGTAGCGGAGATCCATCACCTTCTCGAAGGACTCGGCGAACGTCGCGGGCAGCTCCTCCTCACGCGATTCGCGCGCCGCGAACCAGGTCGAGATCGCCGCGTCGTAGCGGGCGGTCGTCGCGAACGCGCTCGCCGCGAGACGGCGCCTGGTCTCGAGGCTGAGCCGGCCGCCGCTGTCACGCAGCTCGGCGAGCACCGGGTCGTAGTCGGCGGGGTCTGTGAGCACCGCCGCGAAATCGCTGTTCTTGGCCGCCGCGCGGATCATCGTCGGGCCGCCGATGTCGATGTTCTCGATCGCTTCTGCGTCGCTCGCCCCGGGCTTCGCGATGGTCTCCTCGAACGGGTAGAGGTTCACGCAGACGAGGTCGACCTGCTCGATCTCGTGCTCGGCGGCCTGGCGCAGGTGGCCCTCGTCGTCGCGCCGCGCGAGCAGGCCCGCGTACAGGCGCGGGTTGATCGTCTTCACACGCCCGTCCATGATCTCGGGGAAGCCGGTGTAGTCCTCGATCGCACGGACCTCGATCCCCGCTTCGGAGAGCTCGCGGGCGCTGCCCCCGGTCGAGACGATCTCGACGTCGAGCTCGCGCAGACCGCGTGCCAGCTCGACCAGCCCGCGCTTGTCCGACACGGAGAGCAGCGCGCGCCGGATCCGCACCTCGCCGGGCTGCGCCGGCTCGACGCCTCTCGCCTTCTCGCTCATCAGCTCGCTCTCGGAGGCCATGGTGAGAGCCTATCCAGCGTCACGGGCAGTCGCGTCCCGCGGCGGGGCACAAGCGATCCGGCGCGGGTTGCCCGGATCGGGTCTCAGTGCTCCGGCAGCGAACATGCGCACCGCCTCGGGCAGCAGCGAGTGCTCGAGCGGCCTCAGCGCCGCGAGCACCTCCTCCGCCGACGCGGGCGCGGGAAGCTCGATCGCGCGCTGCAGGATCACCGGGCCCGTGTCCACGCCGGAGTCGACGAAGTGCACCGTGACGCCGAACACCTTCACCCCGTAGGCGAGCGCCTGCTCGACGGCGCCGAGGCCGGGGAACGCGGGCAGCAGCGAAGGATGGACGTTGATCACCGCGCCGGGGAAGCGGTCGAGAAAGCCGTCGCCGAGCAGCTCCATGTAGCCGGCGAGGACGACGAGGCGCGCGCCCGCGCCCTCCACCCACAGGCCGAGCGCTTCGTCGCGAGCCGCCCGGTCGGGATAGTCCGCGCGCGCGAAGACGGCCGTCGGGACTCCGCGCTGCTCCGCCCGTTCGAGCGCGAGCGCGCCCTTCGTGCTCGAAGCAACCCCCACGACCTGCGCCTCGTTTCCGTGCACCGTGTCCAGGAGCGCCTGGAGGTTGGTGCCGCCGCCCGAGACCAGGACGGCGACCGGCAGACGCTCGCTCATGGGGCAGCTTTGGCTCGATGAGCGATCTGCACGGCGTCAGCCTACTGACGGGCCCCGCGGGCGCCCCGATGCTTTGACAGCAGCCGCGTCATCAGCGACGCTAAGGCCATGATCACCGTGATCGGAGGGGTCCTGCTGGTCGTGCTGCTGCTGTTCGCCGCATACCGTCTCGGCTACCTCGGCAACAAAGACCAGCGGTTTCGCTGAGGGGCGAGGCCGGCCGGGACCGGTCGATCTTTTTGCGGGACAACCGGATGGGCTCCTAGATGGAAGCACTCGGCGTGGTCCTCGTGGTTGCGATGCTGCTGATCGGTCCCGCGGTCCTGATCGGCAACGAGTGGTTCCGCTGGGGTCGGGCCGCTCCCGTGGACAGCGCGACGTTTCGTTGTCGAACTAGACCCGAAAGAGCGGACCGACGTCTGGTCGCGCCGGTCAAACGCTAATGGCGCCCGACCGCCGAATCCGCCGGCGCCTCGCGGATCCGAGGCGTCTCGACCGCGTGGGCCGAAGGGGGCGACGCGCAGCGTGAGCGTCCCTTCCCGCTATTGGCTCGCCGTCGGGGTGACCATTGCGATCGTCGCTCCCGGCGTGGCCAGCGTGATCGCAGGCGGCGGATACTGGGCGTGGCCCATCGTCTCCGTACTGTGCATCGTGGTCCTGGTTGCGACCCTCAAATGGGCGGCGAAGATGATGCGGCCGCCCGATCGCCGCGACAGCCGCTGATCCTTCGGCGGGGTGGTCTCCGCCCGGTGCAACAGCCTGTCGAAAATGCCCTCCTTCGGGACCGGGATCTCGCTGCAGCCACCCCCACGCACGCCACCGGCACGCCGACCAGCGCCATCACACGATGCGCTGCCCTGTCATGGGCCATCAGTCGACATACCCTCCGACATATGCGTGACGCACATCACACAGATGGGCTACCGCGTCTGCCGAGATGTATCCAGAGGGCGGAGAGGTCCTGCAACACCGGACCGAAGGACAACGCCATGTCACTGCTCATCGCCCTCATCGTCGCCGTCGGCCTCGCGGCTCTCGCGCGTGGATCCCGCGGCTATGGGCTGATCTCAGATCACGCCTACAACAACCGCTACAACGACGCTTCGGCTGCGCGGCAGGACCACGTCGACTCCGACTAGCGCCCCGGCTACGCGCCGCTCAGCGTGGCCTCGACGATGTCGAAGCTCTCCTCGCCGGGCTCCAGGGCGTACTTGCCGCCGGCCTCGGCGGTGCCGGCAAGCGGGTACTGCCCGGTGAAGCATGCGTCGCAGTGCGTCTCGCGCGAGGCACCCACCGCCTCGTAGACGCCCTCCAGCGAGAGGTAGTGCAGCGAGTCGCAGCCGAGCTCGGCCGCGACCTCATCGGCAGTGCGGTTGTGGGCGATCATCTCCTCGCGCGTGGACATGTCGATCCCGTAGTGGCACGGATGCTTGATCGGCGGCGCGGAGATGCGCATGTGCACCTCGGCCGCGCCTGCGTCGCGCAGCATCTGAACGATCTGGCGTGTCGTGTTGCCGCGGACGATCGAGTCGTCCACCACGACGAGCCGCTTGCCCACGACCACCTCGGGCAGCGGATTGAACTTCAGCCGCAGGCCGTGCTTGCGCAGCTCCTGGCCCGGCTGGATGAACGTCCGGGCGACGTAGCGGTTCTTGACGAAGCCGTCGTCCTGGGGCAGGCCGGCCGCACGCGCCAGCCCGCGCGCCGCGGCGTTGCCGGAGTCGGGCACCGCGATCACGAGGTCGGCCTCGACGGGCGCCTCGCGCCACAGGATCTCTCCCATCTTGCCGCGCGCGACCTGGAGCACCTGCTCGTTCATGCGCGAGTCCGGACGGGCGAAGTAGATGTACTCGAAGACACAGAAGGCGTGGCGCTCGCCGCCGACGACGATGCGGCTCTTGAGGCCGTCCTCGCCCAGCGTGACGACCTCGCCCGGCTCGACGTCGCGCAGGAAGCGCGCGCCGATGATGTCGAAGGCGCAGGACTCGCTGGCCACGCAGTAGTGCTCCTTGCCGCCGGGCTCGGCCGGATCCAGGACGCCGATCGAGAGCGGCCGCAGGCCGTGCGGGTCGCGGAAGGCGACGACCCGGTCTTTGGTCATCGCGACGATCGAGAAGGCGCCGCGGAGCTGCGGCAGCACCGCGGCGATCGCGTCCTCGATCTGCTCGGCGGGGTGCGTGGCGATCATCGCGGCGATGATCTCCGAGTCGGAGGTGGAGTTGAACGTGACGCCGCGCTCCAGCAGCTCGGCCTGGAGCTCGAGCGCGTTGATGAGGTTGCCGTTGTGGGCGAGCGCGATCTCGCGGTGCGATCCGTTCGTGCCCTCCGAGCGCTGGACGGGCTGCGAGTTCTCCCAGGCGTTCGAGCCGGTCGTGGAGTAGCGGACGTGGCCGATCGCGTGGTCTCCTGCGAGCGTGCGCAGGTCGTTCTCGCTGAACACCTGGCTGACGAGTCCGAGCTCGCGCCGGGTGATGATGTGCCCGCCGTGGTCGGCGGCCGCGATGCCCGCAGACTCCTGTCCCCTGTGCTGGAGGGCATACAGGGCGAAGTAGGAGAGGCGGGCGACCTCGTGGCCCGGCGCGTACAAACCGAACACGCCGCACTCGTCGCGCGGTCCATCACGCATCTCCTGCAACGCTAGCAAGCCCGGCTGGGGCTCCCCATCGGGCGCCGAAGGCGTGCCGATCACCCGAAGCACCCCGCAAGGCCCTCCGCGTGGACGGCGGCCAGCTCCTCGATGCCTGCATCGAGGAGCTCGTGGCCGTCGAGCGAGATCTGCAGCCGCTCGCCCCCGACCCGCCCGATCAGGCGCACGTGCGTGCGCCCGGCGAGCGCGCGCAGTCCCTGCTCGGGGCCGCTGACGAGGATCCCGCCCGAGCCCTCCCCGAACAGCGCGGCCGCGGCGGAGCCCTCCGGCCAGCCGGGGTCCGGCGTGCCGCCCTCGGGCCCGAGCGACTCCCAGTGCGCCTCGCCCAGCGTGATCTGCGCGCCGAGCCGTCCCGCCATCGCCGACTCCGCGAGCGCGACGGCGAGGCCGCCCTCGGCCACGTCGTGGGCGCTCGAGAGCGCTCCCGAGCGAACCGCGTCGCGGACCGCGGCGAGCGCCTCCACGGCGGCGTCGAGATCGATCTCGGGCAGGCCGTCGGGAAGCTGCTGGCCGCGCAGCTTGGCCAGCTCGGAGGCGGCCTGGGAGGGCGCGAAGGGGCCCACGAGCGCGATCGCGTCGCCGGGGCTCACGAACCCGAGCCGGCCGGCGCGCCCGCCGTCGGGCAGGCGCCCGACCATGCCGATCACCGGCGTCGGGTAGATCGGGCCGCTTGCGCCCTCGTTATAAAGCGAGACGTTGCCGCCGACGATCGGCGCGCGCAGCGCGCGGCACGCCTCGCCCAGCCCGGCGACGGACTCGGTGAGCTGCCAGGCGATGTGCGGCTTCTCGGGGTTTCCGAAGTTGAGGTTGTTGGTCGTCCCGAGCGGCTCGGCTCCCACGCAGGCGAGGTTCGCGGCGCACTCGAGCACGGCCGCGATCGTGCCGCGCCGCGGGTCGGCCGCGACACGGCGGCCGTTGCCGTCGATGCTGACCGCCAGCGCGCTCCCGTCGGGCAGCGCGAGCACCGCCGCGTCGGCCTGCTCGGGACGGCGGATCGTGCGCGAGCCCACGATCGAGTCGTACTGCTCGAAGAGCGGGCGGCGCGAGGCGAGGTTCGGGCTCCCCAGCAGGGCGACCAGGATCTCCGCCGGCCCCGCCTGCGCATCCAGCACGGCTCGCGGCGGCTCATAGAGCGGCTCGGCCGGCTTCGCCGGGTGAACGTCATACAGCGGGCAGTCATCGACCAGGGCCGCGACCGGCATGTCGCCGAGCAGCTCGCCGTCGCGCAGGACGCGCATGCGCCCGCTGTCGGTGACGGCGCCGATGGCCGCGCCGTTGACCTCCCACTTCTCGCAGACGGCTAGCACCGCGTCGAGGCTGCGCGGCTCGACCACGCACAGCATCCGCTCCTGGGACTCGGAGACCATCACCTCGAAGGCCTCCATGTCCGCCTCGCGCAGCGGCACCGCCGCGATGTCGATGTCGATCCCGACGCCGCCTTTCGAGGCCATCTCAGACGCCGAGGACGTGAGCCCGGCGGCGCCGAGGTCCTGCAGGGCGACCAGCAGGCCCAGCTCGAGCAGCTCCAGCGAGCACTCGAGCAGCTTGCTCTCCTCGAAGGGATCCCCGACCTGCACGGTCGGCCGCTTGTCCTCGTCCTCGCCGAGCTCCGCGGAGGCCAGGACCGACGCCCCGCCGATCCCGTCGCGGCCGGTCGAGGCGCCGAACAGGACAAGGACGTTGCCGGGGCCTGCTGCCGCGCTGCGCACCAGCTGCTCGCGCGGGGCGAGGCCGAGCGCCATCGCGTTGACGAGGCAGTTCTGCTCGTAGGGACCCTCGAAGTAGACCTCGCCGCCGACGGTCGGGACGCCGATCGAGTTGCCGTAGTGGCCGATCCCCGCGACCGCGCCGTCCAGCAGGTAGCGGGCGCGCGCGCTCTCGCCCGGCTCGCCGAAGCGCAGCGAGTCGAGCACCGCCACCGGACGCGCGCCGATCGCGAAGATGTCGCGCAGGATCCCGCCGACGCCGGTGGCGGCACCCTGGAAGGGCTCGACCGCGCTCGGGTGGTTGTGGGACTCGACCTTGAAGGCGCAGACCAGACCCGAGCCGGCGTCGACCGCACCCGCGTTCTCCCCGGGACCCATGACGACGTGCTCGCCCTCGGTCGGCAGCGTCCGCAGCAGCTTCTTGGAGTGCTTGTACGCGCAGTGCTCGCTCCAGAGCAGCGAGTACATCGCCAGCTCCACCTGGTTGGGGACTCTCCCCTGCTTGACACAGATCAGCCCGTACTCGCTCTCGGTCAGTCCGAGCGCCAGCGCATCCTCGAGGGTCGGCAACGTCTCCGTCTCGGCCTCCGCCGGGGCGCTCACGCGGCGACCCCGTCGACCGCCAGGCGCATCGAGCGGAAGATGCACAGGCCGTCGGTCGAGCCGCCGGTCAGCTCGCTCACAGCGTGCTCCGGGTGCGGCATCAGCCCCATCACGTTGCCCGCCTCGTTGCACACGCCCGCGATGTCGTTGACCGACCCATTGAAGTTCTCGCCGGGGGCGTAGCGCAACGCAACCCCCCCTCCCCCCTCCAGATCAGCCAGGGTCTCGGGGTCCGCGTGGTAGCGCCCCCACGCGTGCTTGGCCGGGATGCTCAGCTCGCGCCCGGGCGGGCACGCGCGCGTGAACGCCGTCTCGCCTGCGACGACCTCGAGGCGCACCTGGCGCGAGGTGAAGCGCAGGTTGACGTTCGGCAGCAGCGCGCCCGGGAGCAGACGCGCCTCGCACAGGACCTGGAAGCCGTTGCAGATCCCCAGCACCGGGCCGCCTTCGCGCGCGAACTCGATCACGGACTCCATCGCCGGCGAGAAGCGGGCGATCGCCCCGGCGCGCAGGTAGTCCCCGTAGGAGAAGCCACCCGGGACGATGATCGCGTCGGCGCCCTGCAGGTCGCGCTCGCGGTGCCAGATCAACTCGGCGTCGCCGACCATGCGCGCCGCCTCCAGCGCGTCGACCTCGTCGCAGGAGCCAGGGAACTGCAGCACGCCGAACTTCATCACGGGCGCCCGGACACTGCGCATGCCGGCGGACGTTCAGCCAACAATCTCGATCTCGTAGTCCTCGACCAGCGGGTTGGCGAGAAGCTTCTCGCAGAGCGGCGCCAGCTGCCCCTCCTCGGTCACGTCGAGCTCCACCAGCCGGCCGACGTGGACGTTCTCGACGCCCTCGAACCCCAGCGCCGGGAGCGCTCGCTCCACTGCCACCCCCTGCGGGTCGAGGATCCCCGCCTTCGGGCGGATCAGCACACGTGCCCTCATTCGACGCCGGTTTCGGCCAGCCAGTCGGAGAACGACCGGCCGGTGATGCGCTCATAGGCCTCGACGTAGCGCGCGCGGGTGCCCACGACGACTTCGTGGGGGATCGCCGGCGCGGGCGGCTTCTTGTCCCAGCCGCTGCCCGAGGCCCAGTCGCGCACGTACTGCTTGTCGAAGCTCGGCTGGCCGCGCCCGACCTCGTATCCGTCGGCCGGCCAGTAGCGCGAGGAGTCGGGCGTCAGCACCTCGTCGCCGACCACCAGCTCGCCGTTCTCGTCCAGGCCGAACTCGAACTTCGTGTCGGCCAGGATCACGCCGCGCTCGCGCGCGTGCTGCGCGGCGAAGGAGTAGAGGTCGATCGAGGCCTGCTTGACGCGCTCCATCAGGGCGGCGTCGCCCACGAGGCCGGCCGCGGCGTCGAAGTCGATCGTCTCGTCGTGGCCCACCTCGGCCTTCGTGGAAGGGGTGAAGATCGGCTCGGGAAGCTGCTCGGACTCCTGCAGGCCGGCCGGGAGCGGAATGCCGGCGACCGCGCCGCTGGCCTGGTAGTCCTTCCAGCCCGAGCCGGTGATGTAGCCGCGCACGATGCACTCGACGGGCAGCATCTCCAGGCGTTTGACCACGAGCCCGCGTCCGAGGGCCTCATCTGGGACGCCGGCGGTCGCGGAGATCAGGTGGTTCGGAACGATGTGTCCCGTCTTCTCGAACCAGAAGACGGAAAGGCCCGTCAGGACGCGGCCCTTGTCGGGGATCGGCGTCGGGTGAACCGCGTCGTAGGTCGAGATGCGGTCGCTCGCGACCATCAGAAGCCTGCCTCCGGAGCCGCTTCCGGCGCCGTCCAGCGAGTACATCTCGCGGACCTTCCCGCTGGTGATCAAGGGGAGGTCGGCGAGGCTCGTCACGTGACGCGATGCTAACAGCGGAGGCGGGCGGAGCGGCGGGTGGCGCTAGGCGATCTCGTCGAGCCGCGAGACGATCTCGTCCGAGTAGCGGATGTAGTGACCGAAGTCGAAGATCGCGTCGAGGTCGAGGCCCGCCGCGCGCTCGTCCGCGGCCAGCAGGTCACGCATCGGGATGCCCTGATCCCAGGCGTGCTGGGCCAGCTCCTGGACGACCCGGTAGGCGTCGTCGCGCTCGGACCCAGCCTCGACGAGCGCCAGCAGCACGCGCTGGGAGAAAAGGGCGCCATGGGTCATCTCGAGGTTGGCCAGCATGCGGTTGCGGTCGACCCTCATGCCCTCGATCAGGCCGATCGCCCGGTGCTGGAGGTAGTCGATCAGGATCGTCGAGTCCGCGAGCACGACGCGCTCGACCGAAGAGTGCGAGATGTCGCGCTCGTGCCACAGCGCGACGTCCTCCAGGCCCGCGAGCGAGTTGCCACGAAGGACACGCGCGAGCCCCGTGATCTGCTCCGCCTTGATCGGGTTGCGCTTGTGCGGCATCGCCGAGGAGCCCTTCTGACCCGCGCGGAAGGGCTCCTGCACCTCTCTCACCTCGGTGCGCTGGAGGTTGCGGATCTCCAGGGCGAGGCGCTCGAGCCCCGTCCCCGCCAGCGCGATCGCGCTCAGCAGCTCGGCGTGGCGGTCGCGGGCGACGACCTGCGTCGAGACGTCCTCGCGCGCGAGGCCGAGGCGGTCGAGCACGCGCGCCTCGAAGTCCGGGGCGGTTGCGGCGTAGGTCCCGACCGCGCCCGAGAGCGCGCCCACGGCCACCTGCTCGAACGCCGCGCGCAGGCGACGCCGGTTGCGGTCGGCCTCGAACGCGAAGCCGGCGAGCTTCACCCCGAAGGTGGTCGGCTCCGCGTGCACGCCGTGGGTGCGTCCGACGCAGAGGGTGCCGGCGTGCTCGCGAGCGCCCCTGACGAGCGCCGCGACGAGCTCGTCGGCACCCTGCAGGACGACCTCTCCCACGGCTCTGAGCTGCAGGGCGAGAGCGGTGTCGAGCACGTCCGAGGACGTGAGCCCGAAGTGGATCCAGCGGCCGGCCGGGCCGGCCGAGGCGCCGAGCACATCCACGAAGGCCGCCATGTCGTGGTCGGTGACCTTCTCGCGCTCGTCCACCGCCTCGACGGTGAACGTCGCCGCGCGGATCGCGTCCAGTTCCTCCGGGCTGGGCCCGCCGTCCCCGAGCAGGGCGGGCAGCTCCTCGCAGGCCGCGACCTCGACCCGCCGCCACGTCTCCATGCGTGCCTCGTCGGTCCATAGCTCGCCGAGGGCCGGCCGGGTGTAGCGGGGGATCACTTCGCTGGATTATCTCATCGCCGTGGCCAGAGCCCGGGGCCGCCTGCGCCCGCCGGCCGTCCGGCGCCGGATGAGGCGGTACTCGTGCGAATGGACTCGCGGCGCGTGCGTATCCGCGCTGCGGCGCGTGCGTATCCGCGCTGCGGCGCGTGCGTATCCGCGCTGCGGCGCGCCCGGCCGTCAGGCGCCGAGGATCTTCGCGGCGAGCACCGCCGCGTTGCGCGCGTTGTCGAGCCCCACGCAGGCGACCGGCACCCCGGGAGGCATCTGCACGATCGAGAGGATCGCGTCGAGTCCGCCGGCCGCCGTGAGACGACCCGACAGGGGGACGCCGATCACCGGCAGCTCGGTGTGAGCGGCGACCGCGCCCGGGAGCGCCGCCGAGATGCCCGCGCCGGCGATGATCACGCGCAGACCGCGCTCACGCGCGCCCTTCGCGTACTCGGCGACCAGGTCGGGCTGGCGGTGGGCCGACATCACGTGGACCTCGTTGGGGATGCCGCGTTTCTCGAGCTCGTCCGCCGCCTTCTGCATCTGCTCCATGTCGCTCTCGGAGCCCATCACGATGCCGACCAGCACGCCGTCCACGTCGAACTCCTCGAGCTGCGCGCGCACCTCCTCGCCCGCTGCGGGCTCAGGCACGAGCGAGATCCCGGGCGTGCCGGTGGGGCGTCCCTCGCCGGTGGGCTGCTCGCCCCGCGGGGTGTCGTCTGTGTGCTCCGGGCTCATGCGGTGCTGAGCATATGCGCTGGCGCGGGCGGCGGGGCAGCCGGCCGCATGCCCGTCTCACACCGATGAGCGACCTCGACGTTGGTCCAGCGCGAGCGCGCGCGGGCGCCGGTAGCCTCCTGGCAACGTGATGCGCCGGATCAGGACGAAGATGACCTATGCGAACGTCGTCGCCACACTGGCGCTCGTCTTCGCGATGGCGGGCGGCGCCGCCGCGGCCACGCACTACCTGATCACCTCGACCAAGCAGATCAGCCCCAAGGTCCTGAAGGAACTGAAGAAGCCGGGCGCCACCGGGGCGCGGGGCCCCGCCGGAGCGGCTGGGCCCGCGGGGGCGGCGGGCGCCAACGGCACGAACGGCGCCGCCGGGGTCGAAGGCAAACAGGGCGTGCAGGGACCGGAAGGCAAATTCGCCGGCAACACGCCGCGCTGGCACGCGACCTCCGAAGCCGGTCCCGAAGGGTCGCCCGTCAAGACCACGCTGCTCGAAGCTGCGCCGTTCAAGATCGTCGGGCACTGCGTCAAGAAGGGAGCGGAAGTCGAAGCCATGACGTTCCTGACCCTGACCGGCGGATCGGGATTCGTAAGCGAAGCCGGCGAAGACGAAGGCGTGCCGATCAAAGGCGCCGAAGAAGTCGCCGTGGCGAACGAACCCGCGGTCGAAGAACCGGGCGAACCGCTCTTCGTGGGCGCCAGCGAAGGTGGCTTCTCGGCCACCGTGCCCGCCGGGGAACACTCGATCAACGGAACCGCCAACGACGGCATCTCCCTGGAAAGCAAAGCAAAACCAGCCTGTTACTTCTCGGGCTCCGCGGTCGCCGGCTGAGCCGGCGTCCCCGGCCGATCGCGCTCCCTACAGCGACGCGATGAAGTCGTCCACCGGGATCGCCGCCAGCGTCTCGTAGCGCCCGGTCCCCCTCGACCCCAGCTCCAGCGAGACCCGCGCCATCGTGCCCTCGTCGGGCGCCTCGATGATCGAGATGAAGTCGACGTGGCCGAGCGTCGCCCACTGCGCCTTGACCTTCGCGCCAAGCTGCTCGACCTCGTTGTTGACCTCGCGGATCCGCTGCGGGTTGTTCTTGACCGTCTGGACGCCCTCGGGGGTGAGCGTCGAGAGCATGATGTAGGTGGGCATCGGGTCTCCTCGGTGGGTGATCGGCCTGGACGGCTGGCGCTTCGTTTCTACCCGATCGGGCGTGCCGGCGTCACGGTCCTCGAGGCGGAGCTCCCCCGGGCACCGCGGTCGCGGAGATCGAAGGCCGAGAGCGGGAGGACTCCGGGAGTACGCTCCGCTACAGACTCGACAAGAAGGGGGGAAGCATGCGCAGGCACCTCAGCTACGCCAACGTCGTGGCGACGCTGGCGCTCGTGTTCGCGATGAGCGGCGGCGCGCTCGCCGCCAAGCACTACCTGATCGACTCGACCAAGCAGATCAGCCCCAAGGTCCTCAAGAAGCTCAGGGGCAACACCGGGCCCAGAGGCGCGAGAGGCGCGACGGGCGCCAGCGGGGCCCCGGGCAAAGAAGGCCCGCCCGGCAAACAGGGCAACGAAGGCAGGGCCGCACCCACACCAGAAACGATCTCCAGCACCGCGGCGAGCGTCGGCTTCGCGCCGGGCGCAGCGGCCGAGATCGTCACCAAAGTCGAGCTCCCGCGCGGGACCTACACCCTGCTCGCGAGCACGCTCGCCGAAAACAACTCTGCGACCGGCGACGAAGCCGAATGCGTGCTGCTCGACACCAACAACGCCTTCGACGGCCAGAAGGTGAACCTCGGACCGCTCGAAGGGACGGCGCTGATCACCCTGCCGGCGGTGCTCTACACCGTCGCTGAGCCGAGCGAAGAACTCAGCCTCGCTTGCAAATCGGAAAAAACCGCGGAAGGGCAGTTCACGTCGATCCAGCTGCTCGCGACGAAGGGGGCCGACGTCGGATGACGCGCGGCGGGTGCAGCCGGCCGGCATCCGGCGCCGGCTGCACCCGCGGACGAGCGCGACAAGCCATGCTCGGCCGGGGCCTCACGGGATCCGGGCGAGGACGCCCCCGGCGAAGACCCGTCCATATGTCCGACCGCTGACGCTCTGACCGGTGCCGCACGTAGCGTGTCCGGAAGTGGCCCGGAGTGAAGGGCAGTCCGACATCCAAAGCGTCCTAGCTGGACCGAAGGGGGGAAGCATGCGCAAGCGCATCACGTACGCCAACGTGGCCGCGACACTCGCATTGGTGTTCTCGATGACCGGCGGCGCGCTCGCCGCCAAGCACTACCTGATCAACTCGACCACCCAGATCAACCCCAAGGTGCTGAAGAAGCTGACGGGCAAAAAGGGTGCGACCGGTAGCGCCGGGGCGCAGGGTGCCCCGGGGGCGACCGGCAAAGAAGGCACGCCCGGGAAAGAAGGCAAAGAAGGCAAAGAAGGCAAAGCCGGGTCCGTTCCCGCTTCCCTGGTCTCCGGCACGAGCGAGTCGGGTGACTGGGCGGTCGCGAACGGCGAAAGCGGCGGTGGCTTCATGGACACGAGCATCGCGTTCCCCGAGCCCCTCGCCGCGGCGCTCGCGAGCACGAACGTCGAGTTCCTGACGGGCAAAGGCACGGACACCAACTGCCCCGGAGAAGGCAAAGCAGCGGCTGGCTTCCTGTGCGTCTATGTCGCCGAGGAAAGCCACATGAAAGCGCCTGCGGCGCCGATCAACCTCAGCACCGGCTTCGGTGGAGCCGACAAGTGGGGCTTCTTCATATTCCTCAATGCAACCGCGGCATCCGCATACGCATACGGCAGCTGGACGGTGACAGCCTGACCGAGACTCGTGGCCGGGCGGCGGGCAACTCCGCCACCCCGGCCATGAGGCGTGCTTGAGGCGACCCTCCAGGCAACAACCGGCGCGTCCGGGGGCGGCGGTTTCCGACCATCGCCCCCGCACGGTGCGGCGACTGCCGCGCGGCCGGTGGGCCGGCTGCCGCCGCCGTGCCTGCCTGCGCTACGCCACGACCGCCAGCCGCTCGCCGGCCTTCTCGAGCACGAGTTCGCCCTCGGCGGCATCGACGTTGACGTCGTCCCCTTCGCGGAGGTCGCCTTTCAGCAGCGCCAGCGCGAGCTTGTCCGTGAGCTGCTTCTGGATCACGCGCCGCAGCGGCCGGGCCCCGTAGGCCGGGTCGTAGCCGAGGTTGCCGAGGAGGGTCTTGGCGTCGTCGGTGAGCGTCACCGACACGCCGCGCTCGGCCACGCGCGCCAGCACGCGCCGCACCTGGAGCTCGACGATCTCTGAGATCTGCTCCCGTGCCAGCGGCATGAAGCGCACGATGTCGTCGAGCCGGTTGATGAACTCGGGTTTGAAGCTCTGCAGCAGCACCTCCCGGGCTTCTGAGTCCGACGCGCCCTCCGGGACGGGAATGTTCGACGTCATGATCAGGACCGTGTTCTTGAAGTCCACGGTCCGGCCCTGGCCGTCGGTCAGCCGGCCGTCGTCGAACACCTGCAAGAGGATGTTGAAGACATCGCCGCTGGCCTTCTCGATCTCGTCGAGCAGCACGACCGAGTAGGGCCTGCGGCGCACCGCCTCGGTGAGCTGGCCCCCCTCCTCGTAGCCGACGTAGCCGGGGGGCGCGCCGACGAGCCGGGACACGGAGTGTTTCTCCATGTACTCCGACATGTCGATGCGGATCATCGCTTCCTCGGAGTCGAACATGAACTCGGCCAGCGCGCGGGCGAGCTCGGTCTTGCCGACGCCGGTCGGGCCGAGGAACAGGAAGGTGCCGATCGGGCGATCGGGGTCCTGCAGGCCCGCGCGAGAGCGGCGCAGCGCCGTCGCGACGGCCTCCACCGCGTCGTCCTGGCCGACGACCCGTTCGTGCAGGCGGTCCTCCATGTGGATCAGCTTCTCGGTCTCACCCTCCAGCAGCCGGCTCACCGGGATGCCCGTCCAGCGCGCGACCACCTCGCCGACGTCGTCGGCGTCGACCTCCTCCTTAAGGAACACCGGCGCCGTCGAGTCGCGCTCGCCGGCCTCGCCCTCCTCGTGCTCGGCGAGCTGGCGTTCGAGCTCGGGGATCTCCTGGTAGAGGAGCTGGGAGGCGCGCTCGTAGTCGGACTCGCGCTGCGCGCGCTCGACCTCGACCCGCGCGGACTCGATCCGCTCTTTCAGGACGGAGACCTCGTCGATCGCGTGCTTCTCGTTCTGCCAGCGCGCCTTCATCTCCGAAGAGCGCTCCTTGAGCTCGGCCAGCTCGCGCTCCAGCGCCTCCCGTCGCTCGGCGGAGGCCTGGTCGGTCTCCTTCTCGAGCGAGGCGAGCTCGATCTCGAGCTGCATCACGCGCCGATCCACCTCGTCGATCTCGACCGGCACCGAGTCGATCTCGATCCTGATGCCGGAGGCGGCCTCGTCGATCAGGTCGATCGCCTTGTCGGGCAGGAAGCGATCGGCGATGTAGCGCGCCGAGAGCGTCGCGGCCGCGATCAGCGCGCTGTCCTGGATGCGGACTTTGTGGTGCTCTTCGTAGCGCCCCTTCAGCCCGCGCAGGATCGCGATCGAGTCCTCGACCGAGGGCTCGCCGACCATCACCGGCTGGAAACGGCGCTCGAGCGCGGCGTCCTTCTCGATGTGCTTGCGGTACTCGTCGAGCGTGGTTGCGCCGACGGCGCGCAGTTCTCCGCGCGCGAGCATCGGCTTCAGCAGGTTGGCGGCGTCGACTGCTCCTTCGGCCGCGCCTGCGCCGACGATCGTGTGGAGCTCGTCGAGGAAGAGGATGATCGTCCCCTGGGCCTCGGAGACCTCTTTCAGCACCGCCTTCAGACGGTCCTCGAACTCGCCCCGGTACTTGGCCCCGGCCACCAGCGCGCCGATGTCCAGGGCGATCACGCGGCGGTCGCGCAGCGACTCGGGGACGTCGCCGGAGACGATCCGCTGGGCGAGCCCCTCGACGATCGCCGTCTTGCCCACGCCGGGCTCGCCGATCAGGACGGGGTTGTTCTTGGTGCGGCGCGAGAGCACTTGGATCACGCGGCGGATCTCCTCGTCGCGTCCGATCACCGGGTCGAGAGCACCCTGTTCGGCGACCTGTGTCAGATCGCGACCGAAGCGCTCGAGCGCCTCGTATTTCTCCTCGGGGCTCGGGTCGGTGACGCGGTTTGAGCCCCGCACCTCGCCGATCGCCTGCAGGACCTGCTCGCGCTCGGCGCCGTAGGAGCGCAGCAACTCGCCGGGCTGGCCGCTCGTGCTCGAAAGGGCGAGCAGAAGGTGCTCGGTCGAGACGTACTCATCGCCCATTTTGCGGGCCTCGTCGTCGGCCCCGCGCAGCGTCTTGGTCAGGTCCTCGGAGGGCTGTGTCCCCTCGCTCGGGACGCCGTCGCTGAACTTCGGCAGCCGGCCCAGCTCGCCGTCGAGCTGCTCGGTGAGAGCTTTGATGTTGACGCCGAGCTTGGCGAGCACGCCGGGCACGACTCCGCCCGGGGAGTCGACGGCGGCCGTCGAGCCGTCGCCGAGGAGCACGCGCAGCAGATGTGCGGGCACGACCTGCGGGTTGCGCGCCTCCTGCGCGAATCGCGCGGCCGAAGCCAGCGCTTCCTGGGACTTGATCGTGAAGCGATCAGGCTGCATCTTTGCCTCCGGGGCCGTTTTTGTTCTCGCGCGGGCGCAGGGTCGGGAAGGGGGAGCGCGCGTCGGCCGCGCGCACGAGCTCGAGCTTCGCCCGGCCGCTCGGCACGAGCTCGGCCCGGAACGAGCGCCGCACGCGCTCGAGCTCCTGGGCCATCTCGACCTGGGCCTGCAGCGCCTGGACTTCCAGCTTCTCCATCCGCGTGTGCATCTTCTCGATCTCGCGCTCCAGGTCCAGCACGCGCTCGACGCCCGCGAGGTTCAGCCCGAGCTCGGCCGTCATCCCCTGGATGCGGCGCAGCCGCTCGACGTCGTCCTGGGAGTACAGGCGCGTGCCCTTCGGCGAGCGCTGCGGCTCGATCAGGCCGCGCGCCTCGTACATGCGCAGCGTCTGGGGGTGCATGTTGGCGAGCTGAGCCGCGACGGAGATCATGAACACGCCGCGGTCGGTCTCGACCTCCATCCGGGTCACCGTCGGCACGGAGCGCCGCCGCCTCGCGGGGCTGTCGGCGCCGCGCTCGTCCTGCGCGCTCATCGCTCGCTCCCGGCTTTGGCGTCGCCGGCGCGCTCGGAGGACGAGCCGCCGGAGCCGTTCTTGAACAGGCTCGCGCGCGGGTCCTCGCCGAAGCGTCCGCGACAGCTCGTCGACGGCTTTCTGCTGCTCGTCGCTGAGGTGATCGGGAACGTCGATGACGAACCGGTAGTGGATGTCGCCGTTGCCGGCGGCGCTGAGCTTCGGCGGGCCCTCGCCGCGGAGCCTCTGCACGGTTCCGCTCTGGGTCCCGGGCGGGACGCGCAGCGTCTTCGTGCCGCTCAGCGTCGGCACTTTCACATCCGCGCCGCGCAGCGCCTCGGGGATCGTCAGGGGCACCTCGACTTCGAGGTTGTCGCCCCTTGCGCTTGAACGTGGGCGACTCGCTGACGCGGGTGATCAGGTACAGGTCGCCGTTGGGGCCGCCGCTGCGGCCCGGCTCGCCCTTGCCGGCGAGGCGGATGCGGCTGCCGTCCTTGACGCCCGCGGGGATGTTGACGCGCAAGTTTCTTGACCGCGCGCACCGCGCCCGCGCCGTGGCAGGTCGGGCATGGTCCTCGATCACGGTGCCGGCGCCGCCGCAGCTGCGAGCAGGGCTGGGAGATCGAGAACATCCCCTGTCCCTGCGTCTCGATGCCGCGGCCCTCGCAGCGCGGGCAGACCTTCGGGGTCGTGCCCGGCTTGCGCGCCCGTGCCGTGGCAGGTCGGGCAGGTCGCGTTCATCGGCACCTGGAGCGGCACCTGCGCGCCCGCGACGGCCTGGTCGAAGGTGATCGAGACCTGCGGCCTCGAGGTCGGCGCCGCTTTTCGGGGCGGGGTTTCGTGCGCACGGCCGGCGCCCGCTCGTCGAGCCGCCGAAGAGGTTCGACAGGATGTCGCCCATCGACGCGCCGTCGAAGTCGAAGTTGCCGAAGCCGCCAAAGCCGCCGCCGGGTCCGGCGCCGGTGGTGAACGGGCCGGTGCCGCTGTCGTACTGCTTGCGCTTCTCGGGATCGCCCAGCACGTCGTGGGCCTGGCAGATCTCCTTGAAGCGCGCCTCGGCGTCCTTGTCGTCGGGGTTGCGGTCGGGGTGGTACTGGCGCGCGAGTTTGCGGTAGGACTTCTTGATCTCCTCCGCGCTCGCGCGCTTGTCGACGCCGAGCGTCTTGTAGTAGTCAGGTCGCGCAGCCATCGTGCCTCCTAGGCCCGCCACCACCACGCGCGCGGGGCGGATGATGCTCTCGCCCAGCCTGTAGCCGTCCTGGTAGACCTCCACGACGCTTGCCGGCGCCGCCGTTCGGGGCGGCTGCCGTCGCAACGGCCTCGTGCAGGTTCGGGTCGAACAGCTCGCCCGATCGGGCGGAACGCCTCGATGCCCGCCCGCCCGAGCGCGGCCGCGAGCTCTGAGCGCACCAGCCGCACGCCTTCGAGCAGCGGGTCGTCGTCCGGCGCGGCCTCGAGCGCGCGGTCGAGGTTGTCGAGCGCGGGCAGCAGGTCCTTCGCGAGCGCGGCGGCGCCGCGCTCCTGCGCGCCGGCGGCGTCGCGCGCGACGCGCTTGCGGTAGTTCTCGAAGTCCGCCTGGGTGCGCTGCGCGAGCGCGAGGTACTCGTCGCGCTGCGCGGCGACCTTCACCAGCTCGTCGAGGTCGCCCGCGAGCTCGGCTGCGCCGTCGCCCGGCAGGTGCGCCGCCGCCGGGCGCGTCCTCGACGGACTGGCGAGGCGCCCCCCGGCGCCGGAGCGCCGGGGGTGCTCTCAGCCGCGTCGGGCTGATGCTGGTCGGTGATCGTGCGGTCGATGTCGTCCATCGGGGCCTACGCCTTCGGCTCGTCGACTACCTCGGCGTCCACGACATCCTCCTCGTCCTCGGAGGGCGTGCCGTTCGTCAGACGAGGCGCCGTTTCCGGACGCCGCGGCCTGCTCCTGCGCGCGCTGGTACATCGACTCCGAGACCGCGTGGAACGCCGTCTGCAGCGCCTCCGCGCGGCCGTTGATCGCCGCCGGGTCATCGGACTCGAGGACCTCGCGGACCTCCTTGATGGCCTCTTCGATCTCGCGACTTGCGAGTCGGCGTCGACCTGGTCGCCGAGCTCGTTCAGCTGGCGCTCGGCCTGGTAGGCGGCGTTCTCGCGCGTTGTTGCGGGCCTCGGCGAGCTCGCGCGCATGGCGGTCCTCCTCGGCGTGGGACTCGGCGTCGGAGACCATGTTCTTGATTTCCTCATCCGAGAGGCCGGAGCCGGCCTTGATCTCGATCTTCTGCTCCTTGCCGGTGCCGAGATCCTTCGCGGACACGTTGAGGATGCCGTTCGCGTCGATGTCGAAGGCGACCTCGATCTGCGGGATGCCTCGCGGCGCCGGCGGGATGCCGGTGAGCTGGAACTTGCCGAGCGACTTGTTGTACTGGGCCATCTCGCGCTCGCCCTGGAGGACGTGGATCTCGACGGACGGCTGGTTGTCCTCCGCCGTCGAGAAGACCTCGCCCTTGCGGGTCGGGATCGTCGTGTTGCGCTCGATCAGCTTCGTCATCACGCCGCCCTTGGTCTCGATGCCCAGCGTCAGCGGGGTCACGTCGAGCAGCAGCACGTCCTTGACGTCGCCGGCGAGCACGCCCGCCTGGATCGCGGCGCCGACGGCCACGACCTCATCGGGGTTGACGCCGCGGTGCGGCTCCTTGCCGGTGAGCTCTTTGACCTTCTCCTGCACCGCCGGCATACGCGTCATGCCGCCGACCAGCACCACGTGTTCGACGTCCTTGACGCCCTTGCCTTTGGCGTCGTCGAGCGCCTGACGGACCGGCTTGACCACGCGGTCGAGCAGGTCGCTCGTCAGTTCGGAGAGCTTCGCCCGCGTGAGGCGGGTGTCGAGGTGCTTCGGGCCCGAGGCGTCGGCCGTGATGAACGGCAGGTTGATCTGGGTCTCCTGGGTGGTGGAGAGCTCGATCTTCGCCTTCTCGGCAGCCTCGTAGAGGCGCTGGAGGGCCATCGGGTCCTGCGAGAGGTCGATCGCCTGGTCCTTGCGGAACTCGGCGACGAGCCAGTCGACGATCGCCTTGTCGAAGTTGTCGCCGCCGAGGTGGTTGTCACCCGCGGTCGACTTGACCTCGAAGACGCCGTCGCCGATCTCGAGCACCGACACGTCGAAGGTGCCGCCGCCGAGGTCGAAGACGAGGATCGTCTGGTCGGTTTCCTTGTCGAGCCCATAGGCGAGCGAGGCCGCCGTCGGCTCGTTGATGATGCGCTTGACGTCGAGGCCGGCGACCGTGCCGGCATCCTTGGTGGCCTGCCGCTGGTCGTCGTTGAAGTAGGCCGGGACGGTGATCACGGCCGAGTCGACCGCTTCGCCGAGGTACGCCTCGGCGTCTGCCTTCAGCTTCTGGAGGATCATCGCCGAGATCTCGGGCGGCGAGAACTGCTCGCCGTTCGCCTCGACGCGGGCGTCGCCGTTGGGACCGGCGACCACCTTGTAGGGGACGATCGACTCCTCCTCGCGCACTTCGGCCTCCTTGCGGCCCATGAAGCGCTTGATGGAGAAGATCGTGTTCTGGGGGTTCGTGACTGCCTGGCGCTTGGCGACGGTGCCGACGAGACGCTCGCCGGAGCTCGTGAAGGCCACGACCGACGGGGTCGTGCGGCCGCCCTCGGCGTTCTCGATGACGGTCGGCTCGCCGCCCTCGAGCACCGCCATGCACGAGTTGGTCGTGCCAAGGTCGATGCCTATGGTCTTGGCCATGGGGTTGTTGTCTCCTTCGATGGGGCTTTACAAATCTAAGTGAGATTATGGCAGATTTGCTCAGCGTGTTCAAGGGAAGGAAATGCCTGGAAACAGGGACTTTTCGGACCACGCCACCCCGCAGGTGCGGTTAGGCTGCGCGCGATGAGGCACGCGATCGCAGCGGTATTGGTCGCCCTCGGCGTGTGGCTCGGAGCCGGCTCGGCCGCCGGCGCCGCGCCGGCGGGCGGGCGTAGCGGCCGCTGCGTCGGGCCGGGCGCGCATGTACTGGCCCGCGACAGCGCCGTCGCCGTCTACGAGACCCGTGCGCGAACGTCCGGCGAACCGCGCGCGGTCTGGGCCTGCCTCTCCGGGCACAGCGGTCACATGACGCTGCTCGCGCCGACGCGGCTGAACCTGCACGTCTCACTCCAGCGCGTCGAGCTGGCGGGCCACATCGCCGCCTACCTGCTCACGCAGTTCGGAGTCGACTCCGGAACGACCAGCCTCGTCGTCGTGGACGTCGCCGCACGCCGCGTCCTACACGCGGTCCAGGCGGGCTCCTACGTCGACGCCGGGATCGTCGCCCGCGAAGCCGTGGAACGCTTCCTCGTCACACCCCACGGCTCGGTCGCGTGGTCGGCGACGCGCCGGGATCGCGACCTGCCCGCCGTCGGGTCGGTCTGGGCCGCCCCCCGCGAAGGCGCGCCCGTCCTCCTCGAAGAAGGCGAAGCGATCGACGCCGGCTCGCTCGCCCTCGCCGGCACGACCCTCAGCTGGACCGACGCCGGCGCGCAACGCGCCGCGGCGATGCCCTGAGCGAGCTCCCCGGCGCCGCACCGTCTCCGCACCGCCGCGCAAGAGCGCGTGGCTGACGGCTCACGACTCCATGGCGAGGCAGCTAGCCGCGCAGCGCCATCTCCAGCGCGAAGCGCTGCTCGGGATCCTCGAGCGCGTCTCCCATCAGGTCGCGCAGCCGCGCCATCCGGTAGCGAACCGTCTGGGGATGGACCCCGAGCTCGGCCGCGATCGCCCCCTGCGCGCCGCGGTGGCGCAGCCATTGCAGCAGCGTCGCCTCCAGGCGCTCGCGGCTGGCGGGCGTCTGGCCCTCGAGCGGCGCGAGCAGGCGGCGGCGCAGCGCGGCGACCTCAGGCGCGCCGCGCAGCGCGATCTCGGCCAGCCGGTGCTCGGCGACGAGCAGCGGCCCGCCGGGGGTCGCGAGGGCGAGGCCCCGGCGGGCGAGGCGCATCGAGACCTGCGTCTCGCCCAGTGCGACGGTCGGCCCAAGGGCCACGCTCAGATCGAGCCGCTCGGCCAGGCGCTCGCCCTCGCGCTCGAGCGCGACCGGGTGCGGCACGACGATCACGGTCGTCTCGCCGACCCTCACCCCCAGCGTCTCGCCGCTGAGCAGACGCCGGGCGCCGTCGGCCCGCTCGCCGGCGACGGCCAGGCAGGCGACGGTGCGTGGCAGCGCCCAGCGCGCGCTCTGGGCGACCCGGGCCAGCTCGGCGTCGTCGGCTGCGACCCCGGCGAGCAGCATCTCGGCGAGCTCCGAGCGCCGCCGGTCGAGATCGCCGGCGTCGCGCGACTGCGCCTCGGCGTAGCCCTCGATCGACTCGCCCGCGATGCGGTCGATGTAGGCGAACATCGCCTCGGCGAGGTTGCGCTGCGCGCGCGCCGAGGCCCCGGCCGCCGCGGCGACATCGCTGATCTCGCGCCAGGCGACGCGGGCGCCGACCCGGTAGGCGGACTGCAGCGCGTCGAGCCCCCGTCCGGCCCGGTACTCGCCGGCGCCGAGCCGGCGGTAGACGTCGTCGGAGCCCGCACCCTGCTCGTCGCCGACGAAGCGGCGCAGCGCGATCTCGGTTCCCATCCGGATGCCCCTGCCGAAGTCCCCCTCCAGCGGCCGCGCGTAGGGCGGCACCTCCCGCTGGATCGCCTCTACGACGGCGTCGGCGATCGGCCCGAGGGCGCCATGGATGACGCGCAGCGTGTCGGCGTCCAGCCACTCATCTGTGCCCTCGACATAGTTTTTCCACGTTGCGTTGACGCCCATCCTCCAAGAAACATACTCGTGCCACACATATCGTCGCTGGAGTGGACGACACGGCCCGTACCGCCCCGGCCGCGCCGCGCTCCGGGCTGGGCTCCGAGGCGGGCCCGCTGCGCTTCCCGGAGTCGGGCGGACGCCGCTCGACGACGGCGAGCACCCGCGCGATCCTGGCCGACGCGGCGAGACCGGCCGACCCGGACCTGGCCGCGCGGATCGGCGCTTGCAAGGAGTGGCGTTCTGGCTACGGGCCGCTGCTGCGGGCGCTGACGACGCTCTCCGCCGAGCCGTGGAACGCCCGCGCGATCGCGCAGGCCGGTCTCGACTCGATGCGCGAGCGGCTCGTGCTCGCGACGGGCGGCGACACAGAGATCAAGCTGGCCGACGCGCTCGCCGCCGGCAACGGCCGAACACCGCTCGGCAGCGGCGAGATCCACGGCACCGGCGCCCCGGTCAGCGCGCTCGAGGTTCCCTATCGCGGACGCACGCTCCGCGACGGCGCGCTGCGCCAGCAGCTCGAGCTGTGGGTCGACACAGGCGTCGTCGAGGCGTCGTTCGCGGCGGCGATCGCGCTCGTCAGCGAACGCCCGGAGTGGCTCTCGCTGCCCGGCCGCACCGTGGCGGTGATCGGCGCCGGCTCGGAGATCGGCCCCTTTGCCCCGCTGTGCGCGTGGGGCGCCGACGTGCTCGCGATCGACGTGCCCGACGACAGGGTCACCGCCCGCGTGCAGGAGATCGCGCGAGGCGGCAGCGGCCGCGTGCGGATGCCCCTCTCCGCGGACGGCACCGCGGGCATCGACCTCCTCGCGGACCTGCCCTCGGTCCACGCCTGGCTCGCCGAGAGCCTGGCCGGCGGCGAGGGCAGCCCCGTGCTCGGGATGTACGCCTACGCCGACGGCGGCGCGCACGTGCTGCTGAGCGCGGCGTTCGACGCGCTCGCCACCCGGCTGAGCGAGGCGGAGCCCTCGACGGCGCTCGCCTACCTGGCGACGCCGACCGATGCCTACGTGGTGCCGGCGGTGACCGCCGAACGGGCGCGCGCCGCCTACGACGCGCGCCGCGCGCGGCGGGTCGCGCAAGCGCCGCTGAAGCTCGCCTCCGGAGGGCGCTTCTACCGCCCGGCGTACTCCGAGCCGGTGCCGGTGGCGGACGCGCTGATCGAGCAGCAGGGCCCGAACTACGCGATCGCCAAGCGCCTGCAGCGCTGGCGCGGAGTGCGGGCAGCCGAGGAAGGCCGGCCCGTCTCGTTCAACGTCGCGCCTGCGACGTGGACGCGCTCGGTGACGAAGAACCGCGTGCTCGCCGCCGCCTACGCGGGGGCGGGGCACTTCGGCATCGAGATCTTCGAGCCGGCCACGACGCGAGTGCTGATGGCCGCGCTGCTGGTGCACGACCTGAACACCGAGGCCGCCCCCGACCGGGCGCCCGAGGAGCTCTTCAGCGACGGGGCGGCGCACGGCGGGTTGTGGACGGCCGCCTACGAACCGCGATCCGCGCTGGTGCTGGCCGCGCTCGCGGGACTTCCGGCAAGCCTCCTCAACCGGAGGGGCGAGCGGTGACACGTCTTGAGCGCAACGCCAACATCGCGGCGGTCGTGATCCCGTTCGCGGGCGTGATCGTCGCCGCGGTGTTGCTGTGGAACCGCTTCCTCGGGCCGAGGGACCTCGCGATCTTCGCGGTGATGTACGTGCTCAGCGCGGTCGGGGTGACGGTCGGCTACCACCGTCTGCTCACGCATCGCGCGTTCCAGACGCACGCGTGGATCCGCTACACGCTCGCGGTGCTGGGTTCGCTCTCGCTGCAGGGCGGGGTCATCGACTGGGTCGCCGACCACCGCAAGCACCACACGTTCACCGACGAAGAGGGCGACCCGCACAGCCCCCACGCGGGCGCGGGCTCCGGGCTGCGGGGGATGGCGACGGGACTGTGGCACGCGCACGTCGGCTGGCTGTTCGAGACGCACGGCCAGGCGTCCTCGAAACGGTTCGCACCGGACCTGTGCAAGGACACGACGATGCGCAGGATCAACCGCGGCTTCCCGCTGATCGCGCTGGGAAGCCTCTTGGTGCCGTTCCTCGCGGGGCTGGCGCTGAGCGGCGGTTCGCTCGTCGCGGGCGGGCTCTCGGCGCTGCTGTGGGCAGGGCTGGTGCGGATCTTCCTCGTGCACCACGTGACGTGGAGCATCAACTCGATCTGCCACTTCTTCGGGCGCAGGCGCTTCGACACCGACGACGAGTCGACGAACGTGTTCTGGCTGGCGCTGCCGTCGCTGGGCGAGGCGTGGCACCACAACCACCACGCGTTCCCGCGCTCGGCGTTCCACGGCCTGCGCTGGTACGAGCTGGACCCGTCGGGCTGGCTGATCCTGGGAATGGAGCGGGTGGGGCTGGCGTGGGACGTGGTGAAGGTCTCGCCGGAGCGCGCCCGCGCGAAGCTGGCAGACCCGTCGATCTCTTTTTGATTTGGATTGGAGAACGGAGCGCAGCGGGCTGCGGAGCCCCTGGCACCCGTGGAGGCCGGGGCGAGTACGTTTAGTGGGATGACAACGGCCGGGGCGCAGGAGATCGCCATCGCGAAGCTCAAGCCGCGCCTGCGGGGCGTCTCGCACGAGTACGCGTTCTTCATCTCGATCGCAACGGGCGCGGCGCTGATCGCGGCAGCCTCCGGCGGCCGCGCGCGGCTGGCGGCCTCGGTCTATGCGATCGCCGTGACCGGCCTGCTCGGGACGAGCGCGCTGTATCACCGCGTTACGTGGCGCCCGCGCGCACGGCGCTGGATGCGCCGCCTCGACCACTCGATGATCTTCGTGCTGATCGCCGGCACCTACACGCCGATCTGCCTGCTGGCGCTGCACGGCTCGCTCGCGCGGATCGTGCTGATCGTGGTGTGGGCGGGCGCGCTCGGCGGGGTCGTCTTCAAGCTGCTGTGGATCGACGCGCCGAAGTGGCTCTTCGCGCTCGTCTACCTCGCGCTCGGCTGGGTCTCGGCCGCGATCTTCGGCGAGCTCCCGGCCGCGGTCGGCTGGCTCGGCGTCGCGGGCCTTGCCGGCGGCGGGCTGCTCTACACGCTCGGCGCGGTCATCTACGCCTCCGAACGACCGAACCCGTGGCCGCGCACGTTCGGCTACCACGAGGTCTTCCACGCGTTCGTGCTGACCGCGGCGGCGCTGCACTACGCGGTGATCTACTTCGCCGTGCTGCCCCACGCGCACGGCTGAGCTCCGCGAGAGCCGGCCCACGGTTCTGCGGCACGCCCCGGGCCGGGGCGGACCGGCCTCAGACGAACCGGTGACGGCTCGGGCACATCCGCGCCAGCGCGCATTCCGCGCACGCCGGGCGCCGCGCGTGGCAGGTGCGCCGGCCGTGGCGCAGCATGTTGACGTGAAGCTCGAGCTCCTGGCCGGGCGGCGTGAGCGCGAGCATCTGGTCGTGCAGCTCCTCGAAGGGGGCGCCCTCGCGCAGCAGCGCCAGACGGGTCCCCACGCGCGAGACGTGCGTGTCGACCGGCACGTCGTGCAGCCCGTATGCGAACAGCAGCACGCAGGCGGCCGTCTTGCGCCCGACCCCGGGCAGCGCCACGAGGTAGTCGCGGGCCTGGAGCAGCGGCACGCGCGGGAGCCAGTCCAGCGAGAGCTCGTGGCCGGGATCGCGCGGGTCATCGGTGATCGCGCGCAGGATCGCCTGGATGCGCGCGGACTTGACCTTCGAGATGCCGCCCGGGCGGATCGCCTCCTCGACCTCGGCCACCGGCACGTCGCGAACCTGCTCCCAGGACGGCATGCGCCCGCGCAGGCGCAGGTAGGCGACGTCGCGGTTGCGGTCGTTGGTCGACTGCGAGAGGACGGTGAGGACCAGCTCGGCGATCGGGTGCCCGTGCGGCGCCATCAGCGGCACGCCGTAGACCTCGCGCAGACGGTCGCGAACACGGCGCACGCGCGCGGGGGCGGGCGCGTGCCAGGCAGATGCGCGGGGCCGCTTGGTCGCTCGGGCCGTCACGCCGAGCACCGTACTGGCTGCCTGCCCCGCGTGATGGGGGGTATTTTTGCCGCGTGGCCGAGATCAGCGAGCACCGCGGCGAGATAGCGATCCCCGGGAGCACCGGCGGGCCGATCCCGGTGTTCTGGCGCACCGCGCCCGTGGCGCCGGGCATCGTCACGCCGCTCTACCTCCACGGCGTGCCCACCAGCTCCGATGACTGGATCCCGTTTCTGGAACGGACCGGCGGGATCGCACCGGACCTCCCCGGCTTCGGGCGCTCGGGCAAGCCCGGCTACCTCGAGCACACCATGGAGGAGTACGACCGCTTCCTCGAGCAGTTCCTCGACGACCGCGGTCTCGACCGCGTGAGCCTCGTCGTGCACGACTGGGGAGGCGTCGGCCTGCTGACCGCGCAGCGGATGCCCGAGCGGATCGCGCGCGTGGTGATCATCAACGCGGTGCCGTTCCTTCCCGGCTATCGCTGGCACCGCACGGCGCGGATCTGGCGCACCCGGCTGCTGGGGGAGCTCTCGATCGGGATGACGGTCCGCTTCACGCTGCGCCAGCTGACGCGCGAGTCCAACGTCACGCCGGGCCCGCTCCCGGATGAGTGGATCGAGAGCACGATGGCGCACTTCGACGAGGGCACCGGGCGCGCGATCCTGCGCCTGTACCGCAGCTCGCCGCCCGAGAAGCTCGAGGCGGCCGGCGCCCATCTGGGCCGGCTGGACGTGCCGGCGCTCGTGATCTGGGGGACGCAAGACCCCTACATCCCCTCCCACTTCGGAGCCGACTACGCGGCCGCGCTTCCGCAGGGCGAGCTCGCGGAGTACTCCGACGCCGGGCACTGGGGATGGCTCGACCGGCCGGACATGGTCGAGCGCGTCGCCACCTTCCTGAGCGAAGGGTGAGCGCGCAAGCCGGAGCGGCCCCCGCGGCGCCGCGCGAGCTCCCCGCGATGCTGCGCCGGCCGCCGGCGTGGACGCTCACCGCGCTGCTGGCGATCGCCTATCTGATCCTCGCTCCCCAGAGCCCCGACCTGGCTGCCGCCAGCTACCGCAGCCACCTCTTCTCGAGCTTCGGCTTCACGATCTGGGACAACAGCTGGTACGGCGGCCACCACCTGCCCGCCTACTCGATCATCGCGCCCGCGCTGGGAGCCGCGATCGGTCCGGCACTGCTCGCAGCCGTCTCGATGGTCGCCGCGACGGCGCTGTTCGAGCTCGCGATCGCGGGTCGCTTCCCGCCCCGCGCCGCGCGGGCCGGCGCCTTCTTCTTCGCGGCGGGCGCCGGCATCTCGCTGCTCTCCAGCCGCGTTCCGTTCGATCTCGGCCTCGCGCTGGGGCTCGGCTCGCTCGTGCTGGCACAGCGGGGGTGCTGGACCGAGGCGCTGCTCATCGCTGTCCTGACGGCGCTCGCGAGCCCCGTCGCGGGCGCGTTCCTCGCGCTCGGCGCGCTCGCGTGGGGCATCGCCACGACGGACAGGCCGACGCGGGCGCGCGCGGGGGCGCTGGTGCTCGCGTCGCTGATCCCGATCGCCGTCCTCACCGTCGTCTTCCCGGAAGGCGGCACGCAGCCGTTCGTCGGCTCGGCCTTCTACCCGGCGTTCGCCGCCGTCCTCGTCGTCGGCTTGGCGCTGGAACCCGAGCAGCGCGCGCTTCGCATCGGCGCGCTGCTCTACGCGCTGGCTCTGCTCGGCGCCTTTCTCGTGCCGAGCGCCGTCGGCGGGAACGTCGATCGGCTCGGCGCGCTCGCCACCGGCCCGCTCGCGCTCTGCGCGCTGCTCGACGCCTCACCGCGATGGCGCCATGTGCTGGCGCTCGTGCTCATCGCGCCGCTCTTCTACTGGCAGGTCAACGCGCCGGTCACCGACTTCGTCTCGACGCTCGGCAACCGCGCGACCAGCGCGAGCTTCTACGAGCCCCTCCTGGCCGAGCTGCGCACGCTCGGCGTCGGCTACGGGCGGCGAGCCGCGCGCATCGAGGTCGTCCCCACGGTCGACCACTGGGAGGCGCGCTACGTCGCGCCGGCGGTGATGATCGCGCGCGGCTGGGAGCGTCAGCTCGACCGCTACCGCAACGGGCTCTTCTACGGCGAAGGCAGGCTCACGCCGAGCACCTACCGCGCGTGGCTGGAGGATCAGGCGATCTCGTTCGTGGCGCTCCCCGACGCCTCGCTCGACTACTCGGGCAAGCAGGAGGCCCGGATCGTGAGCTCGCCGGCGGTCGACGGCGCGAACGGCTTCCTGCGCGAGATCTGGCGCTCGCCCCACTGGCGGCTGTTCGCGGTGCGCGGCGCGCGGCCGCTCGCCGCGCGAGGAGCGGTGCTGAGCTCGGCGACGCCGCAATCGTTCACGGTGCGGGCGCCGTTCGCGGGCAGCTACGCGGTGCGGATCCGCTTCACCCCGTACTGGGCGCTCGGCGCCGGTCACGGCTGCGTCGAAGAAGGCGCGGGCGGCTGGACCGTCGTGCGCTTCCCGCGAGCGGGCACGCTTCGGGTCGGAATCGATTTCTCGCTCGCGCGGGTCTTCGACCACGGCGCCCGCTGCCGCTGAGCATCGTCTAGGCTTGGCCCGATGGTCGCCCGCGCTCGCGAGCTGCAAGCGCGCGTTCTCCCTCACGGCTGGATCGACGCGCTGCGGCAGGTCACTCTGTTCGCCCTCGCCTACCTCGGCTACACGCTCGTGCGGGGCCTGGTAGAGGGCGACTCGAACGAGGCGTTCGCCCATGCGCGCGACCTGATCTCGCTGGAGCGCGGGATGCACGTCTTCGTCGAGCCCTCGATCCAGACCTGGGCCTCGGGCAGCCATTTCGTGATGGTCGTCTCCAGCTGGATCTACGTCAACGCACAGTTCTCCGTGACGATCGGCGCGCTGCTCTACCTCTACCTGCGCCACAACAAGAACTTCTACTTCGTGCGCAACATGTTCATGATCGCGATGGCGATCGCGCTGATCGGCTACACCGCATTCCCCACCGCGCCGCCGCGCTTCTTCCCCGAGTGGGGCTTCATCGACAGCGTCGCCGACGTCACGGGCGTGAAGGTCGACAGCGGCAACCACTCGGTCAGCGCGATCACGAACCTCTACGCGGCCGTGCCGTCGATGCACGTAGCCTTCGCGCTGATGATCGGCTGGTCGCTCGCGCGCCTGGTCAAGCACAGCATCGCGCGCGTGGCCTGGTTCCTGTACCCGTTCCTGATGACGTTCGTGATCGTCGTGACCGCCAACCACTTCCTCGTCGACGCGGTGCTCGGCGCGCTCACCGCAGGCGCCTCCGCCTACGGCGCGACGTGGCTGGCGCGGGCACGACCATCGGTCTGGCGCTTCTCCGACGTCTCCCCGAGCCTCACCGCGAGCGGGTAGCAGCACGATGCCGCCACGCCAGCATGCCCCGACGCGCCGGGCACGGCGCAACGCCGCGCGCGCTGCGCGCGCTGACGGCCGCTCCTCGCGCGCGCCGATCGGGCAGGGCCAGCGCCGCGAGCTGGTCCGCAACCGCCTGATCGAGTCCAGGCTCACGCCGAACGCGATCTCGCTGACCGGCCTGTTCCTGAACGTCGTCGCCGCCGTGCTGGTCTGGGAACGGCTCTTCTTCCTCGGCGGGGTCGCGTTCATCGTCGGCTCGGTCATGGACACGCTCGACGGCCGCTACTCGCGGATGTCCGGCAAGGGGACGCCCTTCGGCGCGTTCCTCGACTCCACGCTCGATCGCATCGAGGAGGGGATCGTGCTCACGGGCGTCGTGGGCTACTTCGCCCTGGAAGGCAACCGCACCGCCGCGGCCGGCGTCGTGATCGCCGTGCTGGCCTCGCTGATGGTCAGCTACACCCGCGCGCGCGCCGAGGCGCTGGGCGTCGAGTGCAAGGTCGGGATCGCGACCAGGCCCGTGCGCGTCGTGATCCTCTCGATCGGACTGCTGTTCGCGAAGGGCGCCTCGCTGGGCAACTTCGAACTGCTCGAGCCGGCTGTCTACGTGCTCGCCGCCCTCAGCGTGATCACCGTCGGGCAGCGGATCTGGCACGTGCGCCGCGCACTGACGGTGTGACCTTCGCTCTGGGCGGGGGTAGTCTCCTTCGAGCGGCCGTCACCCCACCCGGCCCAAAGGCAAGCCAGGGAGCCCGCGACGGCGGGGCCCCTCGACCGGGCCATCGCGCCCCGCAAAGGACATCGCACTCGTGAGCAAGCTGGACAGCAACGGCCGCGCCAACGGCAACGGCGCCGCCTCCACCAACGGCGCCGCGCGCTATCAGTCTGAGAAGGTCCGCGTCGCCATCGTCGGCGTCGGCAACTGCGCCTCCGCCTTCGTACAGGGCGTCAACTACTACAAGGACGCCGACCCCTCCGAGCAGGTCCCGGGCCTGATGCACGTCGACCTCGGCGGCTACCACGTCTCGGACATCGAATTCACGGCCGCCTTCGACATCGACGCGACCAAGGTCGGCAAGGACCTCGGCGAAGCGATCTGGGCCGGGCAGAACAACACGATGAAGTTCGCCAAGGTGCCGAAGAAGCTCGGCGTCCCCGTCTACCGCGGGATGACCCACGACGGTCTCGGCAAGTACCTGAAAGAGAAGATCACGAAGGCCCCCGGCGAGACCGCCGACATCGTCAAGATCCTCAAGGACACGCACACCGACGTGGTCGTCTCCTACCTTCCGGTCGGCTCCGAGCAGGCGACGAAGTGGTACGTGGAGCAGGTGCTCGAGGCCGGCTGCGGCTTCGTCAACTGCATCCCCGTGTTCATCGCCCGCGAGGACTACTGGGATCGGCGCTTCAAGAAGGCGAAACTGCCGATCGTCGGCGACGACATCAAGTCGCAGGTCGGCGCGACGATCGTGCACCGCAACCTCGCTCGCCTGTTCGCCGACCGCGGCGTGAAGATGCTGCGCACCTCGCAGCTGAACGTCGGCGGCAACATGGACTTCTACAACATGCTCGAGCGCGAGCGGCTGGAGTCCAAGAAGATCTCGAAGACCAACGCCGTCACCTCGATCATGGACCACGAGCTGCCGGCCGGCGACGTTTACATCGGGCCCTCGGACTACGTGCCGTGGCTGACCGATCGCAAGTGGGCGCACATCCGCGTCGAGGGCCAGGCCTTCGGCGACGTGCCGCTGAACCTCGAGCTGAAGCTCGAGGTCTGGGACTCGCCGAACTCGGCCGGAATCGTCATCGACGCGGTCCGCTGCTGCAAGCTCGCGCTGAACCACGGGATCGGCGGCCAGCTCGACGGGCCGTCCTCCTACCTGATGAAGTCGCCCCACAACCAGCGCCCCGACGACCAGGCGCGCCGCGACACGGAGAGCTTCATCGCGAAGTACACGCGCAAGCCCGGCACGCGCCCCAAGGGGCGCAAAGCCCCCGCTCGCGCGAAGGCGGCCTCCAGCCGCTAGACCGCGAGACCGGGCCGGCGCTCGGCGCCGGCCCGGAGCAGTGCCCGGCGAGCCTCACGCCGCTGCCCGGAACGACCGGGCGGCGCCCGGCGGCGCCCCCGAAGTGCCCTGCCGTGCGCCGAGCCGGCTGGCGGCCGGCGCACGACGCGGCTAACCTCGTTCACGTCGATGCCCGAGACGTTCTCGATCGCCCACGTCACGCCCTACCCGTGGGAGGCAGAGGACAACGAGGTCAACGCGCACGTCGGACGCGTCGCGCGCGAGCTCTCCCGGCGCGGCCACCGCGTGCTGGTCGTAGCCCCCTCGCGCTCGCAGGAGCGGGTGCGCGAGTCGCGCCGCGCCCTGCGCGCCGCCCGCGGCAACCCGGGTGCGCTGCTCGCCGGCACCGACGAAGGCGAGCCGCGGGTCTTCGCCGTCGGTGAGGTGCTCGACGTCGTACCCGGCGCGCGCCGGCGGCCGGCGGCGCTGCCGATCGACGTCGCGCGCACCGTCGAGGAACTGCTCGGCGCCGTCGAGCTCGACTTCGTTCACGTCCACGAGCCGTTCGCACCGAGCACCGCCAACGCCGCGCTGCGCCACTCGCGCGCGCTGAATGTGGGCTCGTTCCATTCCTCTGCGGAGCGACTGCTCTCGACGCTGCTCGCGCGCCGCTTCGTGGAGAGCTTCTTCGGGCGCCTCGACGCGCGCATCGCGTGCAGCGCCGCGACCGCCGAGCTGATGGAGCGTCAGTTCCCTGGCGAGTACCGGCTGCTCGCCGACGAGGACCCGGCAGCCGCGGCAGAGCTCGAGGCGATCTACCGCGAGCTCGCGGCCAGGCGCCACAGTGCCACCGGCGACCCGCGCCTGCGCGGAGTGCTCTCGCAGCGGCCGCTGATCGACGTCGACCTGCACATGCACACCGACCACTCGCCGGACTGCGCGACTCCGGTCGAGGTGCTCCTGGCGACGGCGCGCGAGCGCGGGCTCGGCGCGATCGCGGTCACCGACCACAACGAGATCTCCGGTGCCCTCGAGGCCCGCGAGCAGGCCGGCAGATTTGAGGGGCTGCAGGTGATCGTCGCCGAGGAGATCAAGACGGCCAGCCAGGGCGAGGTGATCGGGCTGTTCCTCGAGGAGAAGATCCCGCGCGGCCTGAGCCTGAGCGAGACGATCGCGGCGATCCGCGAGCAGGGCGGCCTCGTCTACGTCCCCCACCCCTTCGACCGCATGCACGCGGTCCCGGACTACGAGCACCTGCTCACCCACCTCGACGAAGTCGACGCGATCGAGGTCTTCAACCCGCGCGTGGCGATCAGCGCCTTCAACGACGAGGCGGCCCGCTTCGCGGCCAAGTACCGCATCGTCGCGGGCGCGGGCTCGGACTCGCATGTCGCCCAGGGGCTCGGCTCGGTGCGGATCCGGATGCGCGACTTCGACGGGCCCGCCGAGTTCCTGGAGTCCCTCCGCGACGCGGACATCCTCACGCGGCCCTCCTCCCTGCTCTACGTGCAGGCGCTGAAGTTCCTGCAGACGCGGGCGACCCCCCGCGCCGCTCGCCGCGCGAGCAGGGCGAGGCGCCTCAGACGCGTGCGCCACGGCGGCCGGAGGTAGCCGGCGCGACGCAACCGATGATGCACGGCCAAGGACAAGCGGGCGCTTCGTCTAATCCGTCCGGACCGATGCCGGTCACCGACGACGAGATCCGCGAGAAGTACCTAGAGCGAGCGATCCGCGAGCTCAACTCGCTGACCCGCGAGCTGCAGGCCTGCCCTCACTGCCCGCGGGGCAACCTCATGCCCGTGCTGGGCTCCGGCCACCCGCGGGCCGACATCATGCTGCTCAAGCACGCGCCCGTGCCCTCGGAGATCGAGGAGGGCGTCGCCTTCTACGGCCGCGCCGGCGGCGCGATCATGAAGTCGCTCAAGCGCCTGCAGATCGACCCGCTCGCCGTCTACGGGACGCTGTGCGTGAAGTGCCCGCTCAGCGATGCTGCGCTCGCCGACTTCGCATGCATCTCGCGCGTGGTCGAAGAGATCGCGATCGTCCAGCCGAAGATCGTCGTCGTGATGGGCATCGAGGCGCTCGCCTCGCTGAACGAGATGGAGATCCCGCTGGCGCGTCCCCTCGACCTCGCGCCCGGCACGATCCAGCAGCTGACGCCGACGATCGACGCGCTGTATGTGCCCGACATCGACGACTCGCTCGACGAGCAGGCCGCCAAGAGCGAGTTCTGGGCGGCGTTCCGCATGCTCGGCGAGTGGTACGACGCGCAGCCGCCCTACTAGTCGCGGCCCCCTGCTATTCGACAGACCTGTAGAAGGAGACCGGGTTGAACGGCAGGCGCGCTTCGCGCTTCTGCGCGGGCGTCGCCAGCGGTTCGATCAGACACGGCGAGCTGGAGCTGCAGTAGGGCCCGTCGGTCGCGGTCCACGGCATGCCTGGTACGGACGCCTCGCTGCGGGGGGCCACGAGGCCGTAGAGCTGCCCGCCGTCCTCGGCAACGGCGAGCGTGACCCCTTCGAGCTTGCCGCTGCGCGCATACCCGGGCGCGGCGCCGTGCGTCACGAGCACGCCGGCGAAGCCGGTGAAGCAGCCAAACGTGTAGAGCTCACCGAGCGTGACTTCGCTCTGGGTGACGAACGGCGGCTCGAACGCGATCTTTTCGAGCCTGTGTTCACCCGCTGCCGCTCCCGTGCAGGCCTCGCTTCCGATCGTGCCCGCCGCGATCGTGGCACCGTTTCCGTTCGCGCGGTCGATACGCACTTCCGAGTCTCCGTCGATCCCGATCGCACCCCCGGCGGCATCCCAGACGAAGGCGACGACCGACCCATCGCTCGCCAGCGCCCCGACTTGGGCTTCCACGCGTCTTTCACGGCAGCGGCGCTGCACGCGAGGGCATTCCGGAATCGCGCCGTGCGCCAGCGTGAGCAGCTTGCGCGGATCGCGCGGGGACCAGGAGAGGATCTGCATCACGTCGCCGTGCGCCGGCGCGCGTCGCCCGAACGTGACGACTCCCCGCCAGATCGCGGGTGTCGTGTCCGAGGTTCCCGGAGGTGCGGGGACCGGAAGCGCCCGTTCGGCCCCGCCACCGCCGAGCGGCAGCAGGTGGATTCGGCAGCCGCGACCCGAGAGCGGGTCGACAAGCTCCCCGCCGACGGTTTCGCCGCCGGTGCTCTGCATGCCAGGGGTGCTCGCACAGCGCGAGAACACGACGACCGGGGCACCGGAGGCATCTGTGCCGACGCTCGCATCGAATGGCTGCGGGCGCAGCGCGACGGGCAGCCGTTCGGTCGTTCCGCCGTGATAGCCCATCAGCGCCCATCCGCCGGGCACCTGCGAGCTCCAGAGGAGCCACCCCTCACCCCCCGCGAGCGGCGTCGCCCCCGACACCTGCGCGATCGGCGTCCCGGCCGCTCGAGCATTCGTTTCCAGCAGCCCGACCGCCACGACCAACACGATCGCTGCGAAAACCGACCTGACCGCTGCTCGCCCCCGCATGCCCTCAGAACATATTCCGGATCTCGGAAGTTTCGGTTGCGTGGGCGCGGACGGAGCGCGGGCCGGCGGTCCACGGCTCCTACTCGAAGCTCAGCACGACCTTCCCGACCTTGCCGCCCGCGGCGAAGCGCTCGTACGCCGCGGCCGCGTCCTGGAGCGGGAAGGTGTCGGCGACCGGCACCGAGACCTCGCCGCGCTCGAACAGCGGCAGCACCTCGCGTTCGACGAGTCGCGCGCCGGCGGCTTTCTCCTCGAGCGGTCTCGCCCGCAGCGTCGAGCCGTGGATGCGAGCGCGCTTGCCCATCAGCGCCAGCAGGTTGAGCTCGCTCTTGGCGCCGCCCGAGACGCCGATCACGCAGATGCGCCCGCCGGTCGCCAGAGCCGTGAGGTTCTCGGGCATGTTGGGCCCGCCGACGAGCTCGAGGATCACGTCGAAGGGCCCGCGCTCGGCAAAGCCCTCGCACGAGATCGTCGTGGCGCCGAGTGCGGCCACCTGCTCGCGCAGCTCCTCGTTGCGGACCGTGGCGGTCACGCGCGCGCCGGCCGCACGCGCGAGCTGGATCGCCGCCGTCCCGACGCCGCCGGCGCCGCCGTGGACGAGCAGGTGCTCGCCGGGCCTCAGCCCGGCCTGCAGCATGACGGCGTCATGCGCGGTCGTGAAGACCTCGGGCAGCCCGCCCGCGGCCGGCCAGCCCATCCCGGCGGGGACAGGCATCAGCAGCCTCTCCTGCACGACCGCGAGCTCGGCCTGGGCGCCGCCGCCGACGATCGCCATCACGCGCGCGCCGGTCTCGAAGCGCGACGCCTTCGGCCCGAGCGCGATCACCTCGCCCGCCAGCTCCATCCCCGGGATGTCCGCGGGATAGCCGGGCGGCGCGGGGTACAGGCCGCGCTTCTGCATCATGTCGCCGCCGTTCAGGCCCGCCGCATGCACGCGGACGAGCACCTCTTCCCCGAGGGGCTCGGGGTCGGGATGCTGCTCGATCACGATCTCCTGGTCGCGGATCGTCGCGGCGCGCACGGCGCAAGCCTAGACGCTTAGACTGGGACGTCCAACTGGAGGGGAGAACGTGGTTCTGAGGATCGTCGATCGCGGTATGGATCGGAGCACCTACGACGCGCTGCGCGCGCGCCTGGACATCGACCACCACCACCCGCTCGGGCTGATCCTGCACGGCGCGACCGAGGTGGACGGCACGATGCGGGTCGCGCAGATCTGGGAGTCCGACTGGTACGCCAAGCGCTTCGACGAGGACATCCTCGGGCCCGCCCTGAAGGACCTCGGGCTCGACGGAGCCGGCGACGCCGAGGTCGCGGTCTATCCGTTGGAGCATCTCGTCACGCCTTAGATGTAGAACCCGAGGGTGACGCTGGGGGACATCGGCGCGCCAGGCGCGCGGCGCGCCGCGCCGCCCCGCCGCATGGCTGGTGCGGCGCCCTTACCCCACCCAGCCGTTCAGCGCCGCGGGTGGCCAAGTGCCACCCCGACCGGTGCTCCATCCCGTAGGCTCGTCCCACGCCGCACGTCCTGGCGGACGACAACGAGCGAGCCGCGAGTTGCAGCCGCGGGCCGCACCCTCCCGAGCGAGCAGTGCGCGTGCGCCAGAGCACGGCGCGTCCACGCGAGCGAGTGCCCGCGCAGCGCAGGGACGATGCAGTGAACGACCGCGGGCGTGGCCACAGGGGCCCGGGCCGCCGGAGGAAGCTGTTCGGCAGGCGGCGCCTGCAACGTGCCGATGAACCTGAGAGCGGCCGCTTCGCGCGCTTCGCGTTCTTCGCGTTCTCTGGCGGCGGCGCGCTGTTCTTCTGATTCCCGTTCCCTTTCCGCGGCGAGGCGTCTGAGTTCTTCGCTGTCTTCCCCGACCACATGTTCACCTTCCCCCACGGGACCGGAGGGAACCGCGAACCGGCCTTCTGCGACCGCGTCGGCTGCATCTTCAGGTGCCGCGTCGAGGTAGCCGCAGACGCTGTAGTCGTCGTCTTCGGGCGGAGCGAAGCCGTGATCGGCCCGTACGAACGGACCGGATTCGAGAGCGACCCCTTCTGGGCCAAAGATCGCTATCGCGTCGGTGAACTCTTTCCTCTCCGCATCGGGGGTCATCGCACACTCGGCGCCGCCGGGGTCGACGTACACGAAGAGGCGGTGGGCGCCGTCCGCCATGCCTTCGGCGGTGATCACGTAGAACGCGTCCACGTGAGCCGACACCGGCAGGGACAGCTCAAGCGACTCACCATCGGCAACCGCGACAGCGGCAAGAGATGCGATCGCCGTCAGTGCGACGGCCGCGACCGTCGCGAGCCCCCTCCGCATCGCCAGAGCGTAACCGACGCTGACCGGCCTCAGCCCGACGCGTAGGGCGAGGCCACGCCCCTCACCGCTCGAACAGCGCCACGCACTCGATGTGGTGGGTCTGCGGGAACATGTCGACGGGGCGCACCCGCTTCAGCGACCAGCCGGCCTCGACCAGTTCGGCGGCGTTCGGGGCGAGCGTGGTCGGGTTGCACGAGACGTAGACGATCCGCCGCGGGGAAGCGTCGATGATCCTGTGCACGACCTTCTTCGAGAGCCCGGCGCGCGGCGGGTCGATGACGACGAGGTCCGGACGCCCGGCGCGCTCCAGGAGCTCCGGCAGCGCGAGCCTCGTGTCTCCGGCGAAGAAGTTTGTGTTGGTGATCTCGTTGCGCCGCGCGCCCTCGATCGCGTCTGCAACGGCGCGTTCGACGAGCTCGATCCCCCACACCTGGCCCGCGCGCGGAGCGAGCGTCAGCGCGATCGAGCCGATGCCGCAATAGAGGTCGTACACGCGCTCGCGGCCCTGCAGCGCCGCGTACTCAGAGGCCACGCCGTAGAGCACCTCGGCCATCTCGGTGTTGGTCTGGAAGAACGCTTCCGAGGAGATGCGCAGGTCGAGATCCCCGAGCCGCTCGGGCAGCTCCTCGTCGCCCCAGACGAGCTCCGTCTCGCCGCCCTGAGTGGTCTCCGCCGGCCGGTCCGAGCGCGTCCACAGCACGCCGCTCAGCTGCTCTCCGAGACCGTCGGCAAGCGCCGCCGCCAGCGCTCCCGCCTCCAGCTCCCCGTCGCTGCTGACGAGGCGAACCTGCACGCAGCCGGTGCGCCGTCCCTCTCGGACGACCAGGTTGCGAAGCAGCGCGCGTCCATCGGGCGCCGGCCCGACGCGCCCGCCACGCTCACGGCCCGGCCCGCGGCCCCGCTCCCACGCGCTCAGCCCCTGCTCGCGGCACCAGGCGGCCGCGAGCTCACGCGCTCGATTGCCGAGCTCGGAGGCGAGCAGGCAGTCCCCCATCGGGACGACGGCGTTGCCGCCGGCCGGAGCGTGGAAGCCGCATTGCAGCGAGCCGTCGGGCGCGTTGCCGAACGAGTACTCGAGCTTGTTGCGGTAGCGCCACTGTTCGAGCGCGGGCACGATCTCCTCCAGCGCGAAGCCCTGCAGCCCCCCGATCCGTTCGAGCGCCTCGCCGACCTGCTCGTGCTTGATCTCGAGCTGGCGCTCATACGCGCAGAACCTGCCACGGCACGCCGGGATGGTCGGCGCGTGGCGCGATCCGCTCGGGGCTCGGCGTCAGCACCTCGAGCGTCCGGGCATGCGCGTAGGAGCGCTTGCGCTTGTGCACGACCGCGCGCACGCGATCGCCGGGGATCGCCCCGGCGACGAACACCACGTAACCGGAGTCTCCGAGGCGCGCAACGCCCTCGCCGCCGAATGCAAGCGAGTCGATCGACAGCTCGAGCTCGTCGCCGCGCTGGGGCCGGGCCTGCGCGGGGGCGGCGCTCATCCCGATCCGATCAGGTGCTCGAGCAGCGCCTTCTGGGCGTGGCGGCGGTTCTCCGCCTGGTCCCAGATCCGCTGGCGCGTGCCGTAGAGAACCTCGGCGGTGATCTCCTCGCCGGGGTGCGCGGGCAGGTCGTGCATCGCGAAGGCGCCGGGCGCCGCGGCGTCCAGCAGCGCGTCGTCGACGCGGTAGGCCGCGAGGTCGCGGCGGCGAGCCTCGGCGGTCTCCTCGTCGCCCATGCTGACCCAGACGTCCGTGTAGACGGCCGCTGCACCCGCGACCGCATCGCGAGGGTCGGTGTGGAGGCTGATCGCGCCGGTCGCGCCCGGGGGCGGAGCGAGGTCCTCCTCGAGCGCGTATCCGGGGGGCGAGGCGATCGCGACGTGCAGGCCCGCCAGCGAGCCGAGGATCGCAAGCGAGCGGGCGATGTTGTTGCCGTCGCCGACGTAGGCCAGCCGCTGCCCCTCGAGCTGCGCGCCGGCCTGCCGGAGCGTCAGCAGGTCCGCAAGCGCCTGACACGGGTGGTGGCGGGCACTCAGCATGTTGATCACCGGCACGCTGCTGTAGCGGGCGAGCTCCTCGAGCGCCTCGTCGGGGCCGGTGCGCATGCCGATCGCCGCGACGTGGCGGGAGAGGACGAGCGCCGTGTCGCGCAGCGCCTCACCGCGCGAGAGCTGGAGCTCGTCGGAGCGCAGCACGACGGCGTGGCCGCCGAGCTCGACGATCCCGACCTCGAACGAGACGCGCGTGCGCGTCGAGGGCTTCTGGAAGATCAGGGCGACGTTGCGCCCGTCGAGCGCGCGGCTCGAAAGCGGCTCGTCGGCAAGCTGCTGTGCGCGGCCGAGCAGCGCGTCCAGCTCCTCGCGGCTGAGCTCGGCTCCTGTCAGAAGGTGACGGGTCATGGAAGCGGCCAGTGTAGGGGCTTCCACACGGTGGACCTGCACGAACCGGCGGGCGGATGTGGGATCGTGCCCGCATGAGCTTTCGCCGTGCGCGCCCTCGCGCTGTGCCGCTCGGCGCCGCCGCGCTGCTGGCGGGAGCGCTGCTGACCGGATGCGGCTCCTCCGGCGCCACGACCAGCGCCCCTCCGACGACCCGGCAGGGCAGCACCCCCACCCCGCAGACCTCCACCTCCGGGAGCAGCCTGAAGGCGATCGGCCCCCCGAAGTACGCAACGCCCTCGAAGTCCGAACCGGTGCGCAGCGGGGTCGTGCAGATCGCCTACCGCGACGTCACGGCCAGGCCGGACACCCTGCGGGTGAAGGTGGGCACGACGGTGCGGTTCGTCAACTACGACCCGATCGAGCACAACGCGACGAGCATCGGCGGGCCTCAGCCCTTCCACTCCCAGAACTTCGGCGAAGGAAAGAGCTTCGAAGTGAAGCTCACGCACCCCGGGCTCGTGCACTTCGAGTGCACGATCCACCCCGCGACCATCAACGGGACGATCGAAGTCGTCGGCTAGAAGTCGGCGAGCCCCTCGTCGCTCGTCGACGCCGTCGCGTAGCGCCGCCGCGGGATCCGCCCAGCTCCGCGGGCCAGCCGGCCCCCCTCCACGGCGCGCCTGATCGCGAGTGCCATCGCAGCCGGGTCCTGCGCCCGCGAGATCGCCGAGGCGGCCATCACGCCGTCGCATCCCAGCTCCATCGCGAGCGCGGCGTCGGAGGCCGTGCCGACCCCGGCGTCGAGCACCACCGGCAGCTCGACCGCTTCTCGGATCAGCGCGATGTTGTACGGGTTGCGGATCCCCATGCCGCTGCCGATCGGCGAGCCGAGCGGCATCACCGCGGCGCAGCCGATGTCGGCGAGCCGCCGCGCGAGCACGGGGTCGTCGGTCGTGTAGGGGAGCACGACGAAGCCATCGCCGACGAGCTGCTCGGCGGCCTTGAGCAGCTCCGGCGCGTCGGGCAGCAGCGTGTCCTCGTCGCCGATCACCTCGAGCTTCACCCAGTCGGTCTCGAATGCCTCGCGTGCCATCTGGGCCGTCAGCACGGCGTCGCGCGCGGTGTGGCAGCCGGCCGTGTTCGGTAGCACCTGGACGCCCGCCGCGTCCAGCACGGCGAGCAAGGAGCCGCGCTCGTGGCCCTGCACGCGGCGCAGCGCCACGGTGACCAGTTCGCTGCCGCTCAGCGCGATCGCCTCGCCGAGCAGCTCCAGCGACGGGAAGCCGCCGGTCCCGAGCAGCAGCCGCGAGCGCAGCTCGCGTCCCGCGATCACCAGCGGGTCCTCGACCGTCCGCTCGCCGCTGCTTGCCCGCGTCCCCATTCAGCCGCCCTGCATCGCGGTCAGCACCTCGACACGCGCCCCGTCGTCGAGCTCGAGCTCCCCCCAGCGCCCTCGCGGGATCACCTGGCCGTCGACCGCGACGGCGACGCCGCGCGTGTCGGGCGCCACGTCGAGCTCGGCGAGCGCGGCAGCCAGCGTCGGCGGCGCCGGCAGCTCGCACGCGTTGCCGTTCAGGACGATCATCGGAGCACCTGAGCATGTCGCCCGCCCGGCGCCGAACCCGCTTCGCCGGCGAGCGCGAAGCGGGCCGGGTCGCACCACTCGAGCATCTCCGTGCCCTCCTCGCCGCACAGCGCGGCGGAGAGCAGCTCGGCCGTCAGCGGTGCGAGCAGGATGCCGTTGCGGTAGTGCCCGCTCGCCCACCACAGGCCGGCGAGGCCGGCGGGACCGATCACCGGAAGGTTGTCCGGCGTGCCGGGGCGCATCCCGACCGAGAGCTCTTCGATCTCCATCTCGGTCACTCCCGGCAGCAGCTCGCGCGCCTCGCGGAGCAGCTCGTAGATCGCGCCGGCCGTCGGGCTGGTGTCGAACCCGCGCTCCTCGACGGTGCCGCCGAGCACGTAGCGGCCGTCGCCGCGCGGGACGACGTAGCCGCCCTCGTAGCGGATCACGCGTTCGAGCAGTCCGGGGCCGGCCGGGTCGCGCAGCCGCAGGAGCTGGCCCTTGACGGGCCGCACCGGGACCGTCATCCCGTCAGGTAGCCCTTCCAGGCGCGCGCTCCAGGGCCCGGCCGCCAGCACCACGGCACCCGCCGAGAGCCGCCGGCCGTCGGCGAGGACCGCAGCCTGCAGCCGGCGCCCGTCGTGTTCGAGCGAAGCGAGCGGCGAGTGCTCGTGAATCCGCACGCCGTCCGCGACGCAGGCGTCGCGCAGCGCGCGCAGGACCGGCCGCGGATCGGTTGAGTGATCGCCGGGCGCCTCCAGGGCGGCGCGGAGCGTCGGTGCGAGGGCGGGCTCCAGCTCGCGGGCGGCGCTCGGGCGCAGCCTCCGCACATCCAGGCCGAGCGAGCGGCGGAACTCGAGCTGGCGCTCGAGCTCGGCCTCCTCGTCGGCGTCGCGCGCCAGCAGCAGCGTGCCCGTCGGGCGCAGCACGATCTCGGCGTCGCTGCGCGCGCGCAGCTCCTCGGCGAAGCCCGCCCAGAGCCCGGCGGAGCGCATGGCGAGCTCGAGCATCCGGCGGCCCGCGCCGCCGAACTCCACCTCCGCGACAGGGGCGAGCATGCCCGCGGCGACCCGCGAGGTCCCTTCGCCGACGCCGTCGCGCTCGATCAGCGTGACGCTCATGCCGCGCCCGGCGGCCCGCCAGGCGACGGCCAGACCGATCGCGCCGCCGCCGACGACGAGCAGGTCTCCTGCACCTTCGGTGGCCATGCCGCTGATGCTAGTCCGCGTCGGCGCCCGGCAGGGAGGCACCGCGCGCCGCGACGGGTGCGCCCGCCCACCCGGCGGGGACGTCCCGAGGAGCGCGCGGGGCGCCCGCTCGGCCGTGCGAGACTCTTCGGCGATGCCCGGAGACCGCACTGGAGCCGATCGGCGCGAGCGCCTGCTGGCGAGCCGGCTGTACCTCGTGTGCGGCGTCCCCGGCGCACCGCCCGATGCGGGGCGGCTGCCGGACCTGCTGCGCGCCGCGGTCGCGGGCGGCACCGACATCGTGCAGCTTCGCGACAAGCGCCTCCCGGATGAAGAGCTGACAGCGGTTGCACACGCGGTGCGGGCGCTCTGCGAGCGGATCGGCGCGCTGTTCGTGGTCAACGACCGCCCGGCCGTCGCGGCCGAGGTCGGAGCCGACGGCATCCACGTGGGCCAGGACGACATGCCGGTCGGAGAAGTGCGCGAGCTGGTCGGTCCCGACATGCTGATCGGCCTCTCCACCCACGCGACGACCGAGATCGACGCGGTCGATCCGGCGCTCGTCGACTACATCGGGGTGGGCCCCGTGCACGAGACGCCGACCAAGGAGGGCCGGCCTGCGGTCGGCCTGGAGCTCGTCCGCTATGCCGCGGCGAACGCGCGCGTTCCGTTCTTCGCGATCGGAGGCCTGGACGCGGGGAACATCGCGGAGGTGACGGAGGCCGGCGCCACGCGCGCCGTCGTGCTGCGCGCGATCGCCGACGCCGCGGACCCCGAGGCGGCCGCCCGCGAGCTGCGCGCGAAGCTCGGCGGGGCCCCGGGATGAGCGCCCCGGGCGGCCCGCCGGCCGAGCCGGTGCCGGGCGCGCGCGAGGCTCCTGCGCAGGAGCCCGCGCCCTCGCGGGGCGCCGCGCGCGACGAGGCCATCCGTGCGGAACTGGAGCCGCTTGCGCCCGGCGAGCGGCCGAGGCCGCTGCTGGTCGCGATCGCGGTCTGTGGGGTCCTGGCGCTGGCGGTGCTGGCCGGGGCGCTGACGATCCACGACCTGCGAAGCCACGGCGGCTCCGTTCCGGGCGCGATCCTGATCGCGGTCGTGCTCGGGGCGCTGGCGCAGGGGATGTGGAGGGTGCGCTACTGGGCGGTGCTCTCGTTCGAGGCGCTCCTGGCCTTCCAGGTCATCGTTACCTCGCTCGCGCTCGTCGTCGCCTCCACGATCCAGGCGGCGGCGGGATGCGTCGTCGCGATCGGCCTGGGTGGCTGGCTGTTCTGGAAGCTCGTCCGCGTGATGGGGCGGATCCAGGCCGGAGAACGGCGGGACGCCTAGGCAGCCGGAAAGGCGCGCGCTCGGTGCCGGTGGCCGGGTCGCCGGAGCCGCGGCCGGGCGCTCCCCGGACTTCGCGGCGCGGCGCGATAGGGTGAGCCCCGCATGGCGGAGAGCTCTTACGAGGTGATCGTGATCGGCTCGGGCCCGGGCGGCTACGTGGCCGCGATCCGGGCCGCTCAGCTCGGCAAGAAGACCGCAGTCGTGGAGCGCGACAAGGTCGGCGGGCGGTGCCTGAACTACGCGTGCATCCCGGCGAAGGCCGTGCTGCGCTCGGCGGATCTGCTGAGCGAGGTGCGCGAGGCGGGCGACTTCGGCGTGGAGGTCGGCTCGATCGGCGTGGACTACGGCGCGATCCAGGGGCGCCGCGCGAAGGTCGTCGAAACGCTGACCTCGGGCGTCTCGATGCTGTTCAAGAAAAACGGCATCGACGTGATCGAGGGCAGCGCCGCGCTGACAGCCGATGGCGACGTCCGGGTGCGCGCAGCCGACGGGAACGAGGAGGTGATCGGCGCGGGAAGCGTCATCATCGCGACCGGCTCAGTGCCGCTCGGGATTCCGGGCGTCGAGCTCGGCGGGCGCGTGATCGGAACCGAGGAGGCGTGGGCGCTGCAGGAGCTGCCTGCGCGTCTGGCGGTGGTGGGCTGCGGGGCCTCGGGCGCCGAGATCGCCTCCGGCTTCGTCCGGCTCGGCAGCGAGGTGATCCTGCTCGAGGCGGCTGACAACGCGCTGCCCAGCGAGGACAAGGACATCTCCCGGCTGGTCGAGCGCGGGCTCAAGCGCCAGGGCATCGACATCCGCACGAAAACGCCGATCGGCGACGTGCAGGCGAGCGAGAACGGCGTGTCGTTCGCGTTCGCCGACGAGCGCGCGGAGGTCGACTACATCGTGATCGCCGCGGGCCGCGCCGCCGACGTCGAGGGACTCGGCCTCGCCGAGGCGGGGATCGAACTCGAGGGCCGCCTGGTCAAGGTGGACGGCGCACAGCGCACGTCCCGGGCGGGCGTCTACGCGATCGGCGACCTGGTCCACGGACCTGCCCTCGCGCACAAGGCCTCCGACGAGGGCATCATCGCCGCGGAGGACATCGCGGGCCTGCCGACGCATCCGATCTCCTACGTGGACATCCCGCGCGCGACCTTCTGCACGCCCAACGTCGGCTCCTTCGGGCTCACCGAGGAGCAGGCGCGCGAGCAGGGCCACGACGTCGTCATCGGCAAGGTGCCCTACGGCGCGGTCGGCGGCGGCACCGTCTACGGCGACCGCACCGGGCTGGTCAAGGTGGTCGGCGAGAAGCGCTACGGCGAGCTGCTCGGCGGCCACATCGTCGGCTCGCGCGCCACGGAGCTGATCCAGGAGCTCGTCAACGTGCGGGCGCTCGAGGGCGGCTTCCCGGAGCTGGGGCGCATCATCCACGGCCACCCCACGCTGTCCGAGGCGGTGATGGAAGCCGGTCGCGCCGCCGACGGCTGGCTCATCCACGGCTGAAGGCGGACCCGTCGATGGCGGCGAGCTCAGCCTTCTACTTCGATCTCGGTAGCCCGCTCGCCTACCTCGCGGCCGAGCAGGCGCTCGCGATCTTCGCGACCGCGCCGGAGCCCGTCGAGTGGATCCCCGTGAGCGCGGCGGCGCTGCCGGGCGCCGAGAGCTTCGACGCGGCGCGTTGCGAGACCGAGCAGGAGGTGTTCCGGGCGGAGGTCGAGCGGCGCGCTCGCGAGCTCTCCCTGCAGCCGCTTCGCTGGCCCGACCCGTTCCCGTTCGACAGCTCGCTCGCGATGCGCGTCGCGACCTACGCCAAGTCGATCGGGCGCACCGTGCCGTTCGCGCAGGCGGCGTTCCGCCAGGCCTTCGCGGGCGGACGCGCGCTCGCCGACGAGGACTCAGTGGTGATCGCGGCCGCCGCGTGCGAGATGCACCCGGCGGCGGTGCTCAAGGGAGCCGCCCTGCGCTCGGTCTCCGAGCAACTGCGGGCCGCCACCGCGCAGGCCGCGAGCGCGGGGGCGCGCGACGTGCCCGCGGTGCTGGCGGCAGGGCGCATGTTCCACGGCGAGCGCGCACTGCCCGACGCGGTCGCGGCACTGCGCGCAGCCGGAACGCCATCCGAGGACGGGGACGCGGGACTGGAGATCCACCACAGCCGATGAGGGCGAAGGACGCCTACCGGCTGATCGTGACCCGCGGCGGACGGGCGCCGGCGCTGCTCGCCGACCCGAGCAGGGTCGATCACATCGAGCTGGTCGAGGTCGCCAGCGGCGAAGCGATCGTGCTCCTGGACCGCCCGCCGCACGCGGCTTCGAAGCTCGCGCGTGCGATGCGTTCTGACCTGAACAGCCTCGACGCCGAGGAGTTCCGGGCCCGCTGGGCTACGGTGGAGTCCTGATGTCCGGCGTATCGCCTCGAGCCCTCCCTTCGCCGCAGGCGGCGCGCGAGTGGCTGGAGACGATGACGCTGATCCGCCGCTTCGAGGAGCGCGCCGGCGAGCAGTACGCCCGCGCCAAGATCGGCGGCTTCCTTCACCTCTCGATCGGCGAGGAGGCGACGATCGTCGGCAGCGCCCGTGCGCTGCGCGAGGACGACTACCTGATCTCGACCTACCGCTCGCACGGCCACGCGCTGGTGCGGGGCACACCGCCGGAGAACGTGATGGCGGAGCTGTTCGGGCGCCGGGACGGCGTCTGCCACGGACGCGGCGGCTCGATGCACATGTTCGACCTCGGGCGGCGGTTCATGGGCGGCTACGGGATCGTCGGCGGCAACCTGCCGATCGCCGCCGGGATCGCGATGTCCAGTGACTACTCCGGGCGCGACGAGGTGACGCTGTGCCAGTTCGGCGACGGCGCCTCCAACCAGGGCACGTTCGGCGAGACGCTCAACCTGGCGGCGCTGTGGCGGCTGCCGGTGGTGTTCATGGTCACCAACAACCAGTTCGGCATGGGCACCGCGCTCGGGCGCCACTCGGCAGTCACCGACCTCCAGCGCAAGGGCGAGAGCCTCGGCGTCCCGGGGATGCGCTGCGACGGCATGGACGTGCTCGACACGCACGCGGTCGTCGCGGAGGCGGTCGAGCGGGTGCGCGAGGAGCGCCGCCCGCTGCTGATCGAGGCGGTGACCTACCGCTTCCGCGGCCACTCGATGGCCGACCCCGAGCAGTACCGCACGAAGGAAGAGGTCGAGTCCTGGCGCCGGCGCGACCCGATACCCGCCTTCGGCGAGCGCCTCGTGGAGGCGGGCGTGCTGGGCGAGGGCGAGCTGGGGGAGATCGACGCCGCGGCGCTCGCGCGCGTCGACGCCGCGGTCGAGTTCGCCGACGCCTCGCCGTTCCCGGAGCCCGGCGAGCTGTTCGACGACGTCTACGTGCTCGGCGACGGGTCGCGCGGCTGGTACTCGGTCGAGACGACCGAGGAGCGCGGTGTCGGCGCGGGCGGGCGGGCGGCCGACGAGAACGGCTCGCGCAACGACGAGATCCCCCAGCAGCTCACGAGCGCGCTCGCGGCCGGCGAAGAGGGCGGCGAACGCGGGGGCGACATCCTCGACGCCTCGGGCGAGTCCCCCGGACGCGAGGCGGCCGGAGGCTGATGGCCGAGCTGCGCTACCGCGAAGCCCTCGGCGCGGCGCTGCGCGAGGAGCTGCGCCGCGACGAGCGGGTGATGCTGATGGGCGAGGACATCGGCGTGTTCGGCGGCGCGTTCAAGGTCACCGACGGGCTGCTCGAGGAGTTCGGCGAGCGGCGCGTGCGCGACACGCCGATCTCCGAGAACACGATCGTCGGGATGGGGGTAGGGGCGGCGATGGCGGGGCTGCGCCCGGTCGTCGAGCTGATGACGATCAACTTCTCGCTGCTCGCGTTCGACCAGATCGTCAACCACGCGGCCCACATCCACTACATGTTCGGCGGGCAGGCGAGCGTGCCGCTCGTGGTGCGGATGCCGCAGGGCGCCGGGCACCAGCTCGGCCCGACGCATTCGCACTGCTTCGAGGCGCTGTACCTGCAGGTGCCGGGCCTGCTCGTGGCCGTGCCCGCGACGCCGGCCGACGCGAAGGGCCTGCTGAAGACCGCGATCCGCGACGAGAACCCGGTCGTGTTCATCGAGCACGAGTCGCTCTACGGCACGCGCGGCGAGGTGCCCGAGGACGAGGAGGAGCTCGTTCGCTTCGGGGTCGCGCGGCTCGTGCGCGAGGGCTCGGACGTCACGATCGTGGGGATCTCGCGTATGGCCGTGACCGCCGAGCGCGCCGCGGCGACGCTGTCCTCGGAGCACGGCATCGAGGCGGAGGTGATCGACCCGCGCACGCTGCGGCCGCTGGACCTCGACACGATCCTCGGCTCGGTGCGGCGGACGAACCGCTGCGTGATCGTCGAGGAGGGCTGGCCGCACGGCGGGGTCGGGCGCGAACCTCGCGGCGCTGATCGGCGAACAGGCCTTCGACGACCTCGACGCGCCGGTGCAGAGGGTCACCGGCGCGGACGTCCCGATGCCGTACTCCAAGCCGCTGGAGGACATCGCCTACCCGCACGAGCCGCAGGTCGTGGCGGCGGTGCTGGCGACGGTCGGCCGAGAGAGATAGGGGCCACCGACCCGATGACAGAGATCGTGATGCCGCGCCTGTCCGACACGATGGAGGAGGGCACGATCCTGCGCTGGCTGAAGGCCGACGGCGAGGAGGTGGCGCGGGGCGAGGAGCTGGTGGAGATCGAGACCGACAAGGCGACGATGGTCTACGAGTCCGACCAGGCGGGAACGCTGAAGCTGGTGGCGGGCGAGGGCGACACACTGCCGGTGGGAGCGACGATCGCGCGCGTGGGCGACCCTGCCGAGGGGGAGGGGGATGGGGGGTCGGCCGTGGCCGGGCCGGCGGCCGTGGGCGATGTCCAGGCTCCGGCTGCGCCGGCGGGAGAGGAGAGCGACGCGCCCGCGCTGAGCGCACCCGCGGCGGGAAGCGACGGCACGGGAGAGGCAGCCCCGGTGAAGCGCGACGGCGACGGCGACGGCGGGCGCGTCAAGGCCTCGCCGCTCGCGCGCAGGATCGCCTCCGAGCGCGGCGTCGACCTCGCCGCGCTCACGGGGACCGGCCCGGGCGGGCGGGTCGTGAAGGCCGACGTCGAGGGGGCGGGGCCGACCGCGCCCGTGACGGCGCCGGGCGCCGCGCCGGAGGCGGTGGCGACCGCGAAGGGCGCGACCACCGAGGTCGAGCTGAGCAAGCTGCAGCAGACGGTGGCCAGGAGGATGGCCGAGTCGAAGGCGACGATCCCGGACTTCAACGTCCAGATCGACGTCGACATGGAGGAGTGCGTGCGGCTGCGCGAGCAGCTCAAGCAGATCGCGCGCGAGGGCGCCGAGGTGGCGCCGACCTACAACGACATGGTCGTGAAGGCCTGCGCGCTCGCGCTGCGCGAGCACCCGACCGCGAACGGCAGCTATCGCGACGGCCGCGCGCTGCTGCACTCGCGCGTGAACGTCGGCGTCGCCGTGTCGGCGGACGAGGCCCTCGTCGTACCGACGGTCTTCGACGCCGACACCAAGGCGCTCGGGGAGATCGCCCGCGAGACGCGCTCGCTCGCCGAGCGGGTCCGCTCCAAAGCGATCACCCCACCCGAGCTCGGCGGCGGCACCTTCACGGTCTCGAACCTCGGCATGTTCGGGATCACGGCGTTCGCCGCGATCATCAACCCGCCCCAGGCCGCGATCATGTCCGTCGGCGCGCTCGCCCGGCGCGCGGTCGTGGACGAGTCGGGGGAGATCGTGGCGCGCTCGACGCTGACGCTCACGCTCGTGTGCGACCACCGCATCCTCTACGGCGCCGAAGCCGCGCTGTTCCTGGCGCGGGTGCGCGAGCTGCTGCAGTCGCCCGCGGCGCTCACGCTCTGAGCGCCGGGCCCGCGGGCGGTACCCCGCGAGCCCAGCATCCTCCCCGTGGCTCAGCGCAGCAGTTCAGCTGCCTTTTTGAGGTCTTTTTTCGCCGCCTTGGCCGCGAGCACGGCCTTCGCGGCTTCGGCCTTCGCGGTCGTTTCGCTCACGGTCTTCTCCTCGACGGCGTTCTTCAACCGCGTGTAGGCGGTGATCACGCCGGAGACGCCCGCGATCACCAGGTGCTTGGCCTGCTTGATCTTGGGCCTGCCCGCAGACTGGTGCTCGACCGCTGTGCGCATTTCACCCAGCACCTTCACGGTTTCTTCGATCGCCGCGACGACCGGCGCCGGTTCTTTGGTGGTTTTGTAGGTCCCCTCCGCAGAGATGACATGTCCTTCGGCCGTCAGCACCTTGCCGTCGTAGGCCTTGATGGCGTTCTTGATGCCCTTGGCGCTCGCCTGGGCGCCGGCCACGGGCCCGGCGAGTGAAACGGCGGCGGCGATCAGCGCGATTGCGCTCCCTCTGCGAGTCATGCCGGCTCCTTTCGTCGATCCGGCTGCTCGTGCCGGGCTGCCCACCTACTTACCCGGCCTCGGGCGGTCCGGCTGTCAGAACTCGAACGGCGGCCCGGACGCTAGGCTGAAAGCAAGTCCGATGAGCGCGGTTAGAGAGACCTGGGTCTGCCATCTCGGCACGGTTCCCTACGAGGAAGGCGTGGCGATCCAGCAGGACCTGCGCTCACGCCGCCAGGCCGGCGAGCTGCCGGACACGCTGCTGCTGCTGGAGCACCCCCCCACCTACACGGTCGGCCGCCGCGCAGCCGCCGAGGAGCTGCCGTTCGGCTCGGAGTTCTACGCCGCCAAAGGGATCGCGGTGCACGGCACCGACCGCGGCGGGCGCATCACCTACCACGGGCCCGGCCAGCTCGTCGGCTATCCGATCGTGGCGGCCCCCGACGTGATCGAGCACCTGCGCGCCATGGAGCGCGCGATCGTCGCCGCCCTCGCCGAGGCGGGCGTGCAGGGGCGCGGGCGCGTCGAGGACGGACCGGACTACACCGGCGTCTGGGTCGAGGACCGCAAGATCGCCTCGCTCGGCGTGCACATCTCGAGAGGCATCTCCACGCACGGCTTCGCCGTCAACGTCGAGAACGACCTCGCGCCCTTCGGCTGGGTCGTCGCCTGCGGTCTGCCCGACGTGCAGATGACATCGCTGTCGGTCGAGACCGAAGGCTCCGGTGAGGGCATCGCCTGCTTCCGCAAGCGCATGGCCTACGCCTTCTGCCGCGAGCACCGCTCGCGCCAGCGCATCGTCTCCCCCGCCCGGCTCTCTCTCGCCACGGGAAAGAACCCCAGCGGAGGCCCGCCAGGGCCGGAGCCCCTCCAAAAACTCGCTCCGGCGGTCCTCGCGTGAGTGCGACGCGCTCGCGCGCCAATCCCGGCGGTATCGACCCGCTCACCGTTCTCGGGCCCGACGTGCGGCCGATCCGCGAGCGCAAGCCGCCGTGGTTCAAGGTCCCGCCGCCCGGCGGCGAGCGCTATCGCGAGCTGACCGAGCTGATCCGCTCGGAGAACCTCCACACCGTCTGCCAGGAGGCCGCCTGCCCCAACGTCGGCGAGTGCTGGGAGCGCGGCACCGCCACGTTCATGATCCTCGGCGACACCTGCACGCGCCGCTGCGGCTTCTGCAACGTCAAGACCGGCAAGCCGACCTGGAACGACCCGCTCGAGCCCGCCCGCGTCGCGCGCTCGATCGCGCGCATGGGCCTGCGCCACGCCGTGATCACCTCGGTAGACCGCGACGACCTGCCCGACAAGGGCGCCTCCGCCTTCGTCGGTGTGATCCGCCAGATCCGCCGCCAGGCGCCCGCGTGCCAGGTCGAGGTGCTCACGCCCGACTTCCAGGGCCAGGAGATGCCCCTCGCGAAGGTGATCGCCGAGCGCCCCGACGTCTTCAACCACAACGTCGAGGTCGTCCCGCGCCTCTACCCCCTCGCCCGCCGGGGCTCGGAGTTCGCCCGCTCGTGCCGCGTCCTGCGCGTCGCCGGGCAGATGGGCGAAGGCGAGGTTGTCACTAAGTCGGGGCTGATGGTGGGCCTCGGCGAGACCCACGAGGAGATGGTCGAGACCTTCGGCGCGCTGCGCGAAGCGGGCGTGCGCGTCCTCACCGTCGGGCAGTACCTGCGCCCCTCCGAGCGCCACCTGCCGGTCGTCCGCTACTGGCACCCCGACGAGTTCGCCGCGCTCGAAGCGGCCGCCTACGCGCTCGGCTTCGACCACGTCGCCGCAGGCCCGCTCGTGCGCTCCAGCTACCACGCCGACCAGCACGTGCCCCAGCGCGCCGAGGGCGTCGGGCCGCTCGCCGCGGCCGGGGCATAGCGGCGACCTCAACCCTGCCGGGGCAGCACGACCGTCGCCACATCCTCCTCGCGGGCCACCGCCAGGACGTCCGGGTCCGCCGTCGCCAGCCGAGCGCCCGGCCCGTGGAGCGCCGACGCGATGAGCACCGAATCTGCGAGCGAGATCGGCCTGCGCGTGTGGTGGTAGTGACGCGCGCGAACCGCGGCGGCTCCGACCGCCACATCGGCGTCGAGCGGCAACGTCGCGAGCGGCCCGGCGAGGAGCGGCTCTATGACCTCCATCGCGCCGTCGACGGCGAGCCCGTAGAGACGCTGGCAGACGTCCAGTGTCTCCGCGAGATTCGTCGTGGTGATCGCGGCGTCGCCCTCACGGAGAAGCGAACGGACGGGCGCTGCGGCAGGCCCGCCCACCAGAAAGGCGATCAACGCGTAGGCGTCGAGGAGCGTCACCGCCCGCTCCGCCGCCGCTCGGCGGCGCGGTCGTCCTCACGCGCGGTGCGGCGGAGGACGCCGGCGTCGAAATCCGGGAGCTTGCCGGCCAGAGCGCCCTCGGCGGCGGCGATCGGATCGTCCGGTGCCGGCGCGATGACGAGCCGGTCGCCGTGGTCCTCGACCGTCACGGTCGAGGTTCCCCAGCGATGCCTGACGGGCGCCGGAACCGAGATCTGCCCACCCTTCGAGATCTTCATGCGCCTCTTCATGGTCATGCAGATTATCATGCGCCAGTGGCCTCGGTTCGTCTACCCCATCACTAAGCTCGCGCGATCTTCCCGCTGACCGACACCGGCCCGCTCCCGCGGGTGCCGCCCGTCACGTCCACGATCCTCCCTTCCGACCGGCCGGGACGATGAGGACCGGCGTTCTCGCCGTCGCGCTGGTGTTCATCGTCGGCTTCGCTTTCCTGACCATCGTGGCCGCCACGGAACAGGGCGTGACGATCGCCACGGTCCTCTCCGTCTTCATCCTCGTCCTGTTGGCGGTGGGAATCGTCGGCGCGCTGCGCAATCCTCCGAGACGATGAGCCTCTCGCCGTTCATGACGCCCGACCAGAGCCGGCTGCGCCGCGAGGAGGCCGCGCGCCGCCGTCGCCGCCGCCGGATCTACGCGCTGATCCTGGGCGTGATCGGCCTTGGAGCAGCCGTCGCGGTCGTTCTGCTCGCGGGCTCATCCCACAACCCCGCTTCGGCCTCGCGTGGCCCCACCGCGCACGTCGCGCAGAAGAAGAAGGCTCCCGCCCTCTCCCCCTCCGGGCTCGCGCTCGGCCCGCCGGCGCTGGCGCTGCACGGGATCGCCGATCCCGCCTCCGATCCGGTCCAGCTCAGCTTCCACCATCCGCCGCACGCCGGGATCCTGTTCAACCTCGAAACGGGGCAGGTGCTCTGGCAGCGCAACGTCTACCAGCGCGTGCGCATCGCGAGCCTCACGAAGATGATGACCGCGCTGATCACCGTCGAGTCGGCGCCGCCCGATGCGAAGGTGCTCGTCACGAAGGCCGCGGTCGAGGCCTCCGGCTCGAAGGTCGGCGTCCTGCCGCTCCACAAGCACGTGCGCCTGGAGACGATGCTCTACGGGCTGCTGCTGCCCTCCGGCAACGACGCCGCCGTCGCCCTCTCCCAGCACGTCTCGGGCACGGAGAGCGCGTTCATCCGGCGCATGAACGCCGAAGCCGCACGGCTGGGGATGGGCTGCACGCGCTACTCCTCCCCGTCGGGCTACTACAACCAGGGCAACTTCTCCTGCGCGGCCGACCTCGCGATGCTGGCCCACGTCGATCTCGCCCAGCCGCGCATCGCGAGCATCACGCGCACGCTCTCGGCCGTGCTGCCGTTCCCGATCAAGGGCGGCAAGCTCTACCTCTACAACAACAACCCGCTGCTGATCTATCACTACCCGGGCACGACCGGGATGAAGACCGGCTTCACCGAATCCGCCGGCCGCTGCCTCGTGGCGACCGCCGAGCGCGACGGCGTCAAGCTCGGGGCGATCGTGCTCAACTCGGATGCTCCCGGCACCCAGGCCAAACAGCTGCTCGACCGCGGCTTCGCGGACGTCTACCACCAGCGCATCCCGCCTGAGCCGCCGATCCCGGCGGGCGCCTGAGGCCCGCTGGAACGCCGCCGGCGAGACGCCGGCGAGGATCGCAGCAGCCCGCCCGCGGGGGTGGCGCCGCCTGCGCGGCGGGTCGGCTACCGTTCCCCGTTACGAGGTTTGACTGGCCAGTCAGCCAAAGGAGGAGCCGCCGTGGATCTCGACGACACACCAGAGCAGGCAGCGTTCCGCGCACAGGTACGCAGCTGGCTCGAGGAGCACAAAGCCGAAGCGCCCGTCATCTCGGGCCCCGATGCGATCAAAGACGAGGACGAGATCATCGCCGCTCGACGGGCCTGGCAGGGCAAGCTGGCCGAGGGCGGCCTGGCGGGCCTGACCTGGCCCAAGGAGTACGGCGGGCAGGGCCTCGGCCCGATCGAGCAGGTGACCGCCAACCAGGAGATCGCCCGCGCCAAGGTGCCGGGCATCCTCGACGCGATCGGCGTGGGCATGCTCGGCCCGACGATCATCGCGCACGGCAGCGACGAGCAGAAGTCGCGCTATCTGGCGCCCCTGCTCCACGGCGACGAGGTCTGGTGCCAGATGTTCTCCGAGCCGGCCGCCGGCTCGGACCTCGCAGCTGTGCAGACGCGCGCCCGGCTGCAGGAGGACGGCAGCTGGCGGCTCTCGGGCCAGAAGGTCTGGACGACGAACGCGCAGTTCGCCTCCTACGGGCTGCTGCTCGCGCGCACCGACGCGGACGTGCCCAAGCACAAGGGCCTGACGATGTTCATCGTGCCGATGGACGCCGAGGGCGTCACCGTGCGCGGCCTGCGTCAGATCTCCGGCGAGGCCGAGTTCAACGAGGTGTTCTTCGACGACGTGGCCCTGGATGAGGGCTCGGTCGTGGGCGGCGTCGGCAACGGCTGGGGCACCGCGCTCACGACGCTGATGTTCGAGCGCGTGACGATCGGGCTCGGCAGCGAGGGCATGGGCTACAACTCGACCCGCTTCGCGTCGGCGATCGCCGCCGACGAGGCTGCCCGCCGCGACCCGGACGTGCGCCACCGCCTGGGCCAGATCGCAAGCGAACTGCTGGCGATCCGCTTCACCGGCTACCGCACGCTGACGGCGCTGCAGAAAGGCCAGGTCCCCGGGCCGGAGGCGGGCCTCGCGAAGGTCACGATCGTCAAAGGCGCGATCGAAGCCGGCGACCTGATCGCCGACGTGCTCGGGCCCGACGCGCTGAAAGAGGACAGCGAGTGGGCGTACATGATCTCGTTCCTCCCCGGCCTGAAGTCGGCCGGCGGAACCGAAGAGATCCTGCGCAACACGATCGGCGAGCGCGTCCTCGGGCTGCCGCCCGAGCCGCGCCTGGACAAGGGCATCCCGTTCTCGGAGCTGCGCAGCAAGGAAGGGGCGGCGGCATGAACCTGGCACTCTCCGACGAGCAGGTGTTCCTGCGCGAGGCCGCCCGTGGCGCGCTCTCGCGCTTCAAGACGCTGGAGGCCGCCCGCGAGGCGCTCGACGGCGACGAGCAGGCGCTGCCGGATCTCTGGCCGACCGCCTGCGAGGCCGGCTGGCCCGGCCTGCTGATCTCCGAGGACCGCGGCGGCGCGGGCCTCGACGCCTTCGACGCGATGCTGGTGCTCGGCGAGTGCGGCCGCGTGATCGCGGGCGTGCCGCTGCTGGGGCACCTGCCGGCAACGGCGATCCTCGACGCGTCGGCGGGCGAGAAGCCGATGATCGACGAGCTCGCCACCGGCGAGAAGCGCGCGGCCTACCTTCCCGTCAGCCCTCCCGGCGACGTCGTCGGGGAGTGGACGGTGGATCCCGCGGGCGGAATCGAGCGGGGCGCGGCGCCGGCGCTGAGCGCAGGAACGGTCAGCGGCTCGCTGTACTTCGTCCCGGACGCGCCCGGTGCCGACATCCTGGTCGGCGTCGCGCTGGACGGCGGCAAGCCGGTGGGCGTGGCGATCGAGGCCGGCGCGCAGGGCGTCACGATCGAGGAGGTCGAGCGCTACGACGCGACCCGCTCGCTCGGTCACATCACGCTCTCCGGAGCACCGGCGACGGTGCTGGACACGCCCGAGGACACGCTCGCTGCGGCCTGGCACCTGGCGCAGTCGCTGATCGCCGCGGAGTCGCTCGGCAGCGTGGAGACGGCGCTGGACGTGTCGGTCACCTACGCGAAGGAGCGCTTCACCTTCGGGCGCGCGATCGGCTCCTACCAGGCGGTCAAGCACTCCCTGACCGAGGTGCTGCGCGAGCTCGAGAACGGCCGCTCGCTGCTCTACTACGCGGGCTGGGCCCGCCACGGAGCACCTGAGGAGTTCCCGCTCGCCGCGAGCGCCGCGCGCTCGGTCGCGGGCAAAGCGCTCGACGACGCCGCGCGCACGATGATCTCGGTGCACGGCGGCATCGGCGCCACCTGGGAGCACGACGCTCCGCTGTATTTCCGCCGCGCGCAGCTCTCGCGGCGACTGCTCGGCGGCACCGCCGGCGCGACCGACCGCGTCGCCGGCCAGCTGCTCGCGCAGGCCTAGACGGGCGAGGAGGGAGGAGGGCCATCGCGGCGATCAGCCGCGATGGCTTCTCGCCCTCGCAGCCGCGCGGCTGCGCGCCGTCCGCCGAGCGCCCGCCTGCGAGCGAGCCGAGGATGCTTCCAGCGCTGCCTGCACCGGTGCGCCGTACGCGGCGTGGACTGCGGCCACGAGCGAGCTGCTGACGCCGCAGTTGATGCAGAAGCCGTGCTGTGACCAGCCGATCGCGCGAGCCAGGACGCGGTCCGCGTAGGCCACTCCGGTCGTGTCGTGGCCGTAATAGTCGTAGGCGGCGTCCCACGCCGAGGCGTCCAGGGCCATGCCCGCGCCGTCGGCGGAGAGCAGGCGCGCGGCCGCCATCACCGCATCGAAGTCGTCGTAGATCGACGGGTGCTTCGCGGTCATGTGGTCGTAGTGCGCGGGACGGCGCCCGTAGATGTAGCTGTCCTTGACGAGATCCCACGTCGTCACCGGACCGTTGGTCACGTTGAACTGCATCGGGCCGCCGCAGCAGCCCGCGAAGTTCAGCCCCGCATAGGTCCCGGGAGCCGTCGAGAAGGCGGACTCCTGCATGTGGATCGAGGCGAGCAGCAGCCAGTCGACCCCGAACGTCGCCTGCGCCGTCCCGTAGATCGGGTAGAAGCCTTCCATCCAGCGTCGCGGGATGTGCACCACCGGAGCGCCGTCGACGCCGGGGTGCGGGACGGACAGACTGCGCACGGCGGCGCGCTGCTGGGCGCTCGTGGGACGGGAGACGATCGCTCCCGCGCTCGCGCCGGGCGCCGCGCCCGGGGAGGCGGCGGCAGGCGCCGGGGTGGCCGCGACCGTGGGCAGCGGCGGAGGCGCCGTGGCAGAGCGGTTCCCCACCGCGCCGGCCAGCACGGCCACGAGCACGGCCAGGCCGGTCGCGGCCACAGACCCTGCAAGCGCCCACGCGCGCCATTCCGAGGGCGGGCTGGGAATGTGGGCGCGCTCGAGCGCCGATGCCTGGCTGTCAGCGTCCGACATGGCTCGGATCACGGTAGCCGCGACCGCGACGTCTGTGCCCCGGTTGGGTTCTGGGTTCCGATGAGACGGAAGTTCATCGCCCTGCTCGGCGGAGTCGCGATCCTCTGCGCCTGCGCCTCGACGGCTGCGGGCGCTCCGCCGCTGAGCGCCGTGCAGCGCGGCTACCTCAGCCTCGCCGAACACGGCGTGGCGGCTGCCCAGTCGCGCTGGCGCGACCGTCGCCTGGGCTGGTATGACTCGCGCCTCGGCGACCACGACCGCTACCCGCTGGCATCGATCTGGGACATCGTGCCGCTGTTCCAGTCGCTCGACGCGATCGCGATCGCCGCGCCCACGCCCGCGCACCGCGCCGCCGTGCTGCGCTTCGCGAGCGGTGCCGAGCGCTATCTGAACCTCGGCCTGCGGCCCGTGCCGGGCTACTCGCCCTATCCGGGCGATCGCGATGCCGGTACCGAGACCTGGTTCGACGACAACGGCTGGTGGGGACTCGCGTTCATCGAGGCATACCGGGCGACCGGCAGCCACCGGCTGCTGCTCGATGCCGAACGGGCTCTGCGCTACATCGCCGCCGCCGGCTGGGACCCCGCCGCGGGCGGCATCTGGTGGAACACCGAGCACCCCTTCAAGTCGGGGCCCGCGCTCGCGTCGGACACGCTGCTCGCAGTCCTGATCTACCAGCAGACACACTCGAGCTTCGCGCTGGGACAGGCGCAGCGCTTCCTCGCCTGGGCGAACACGTCGGGGATGAGCGCGGCGAGCGGCCTGGAGGCCGACAGCTCGATCAACGCGATGCCGGTCGACTACATCGAGGGACCGCTGATCTACGCCCAGGCGACCCTCTGCCGGCTGACCTCTGAACCCGACGAATGCGCCCTCGCCCAGCGCCTGAAGGCGAAGGCGCTGGCGCGCTTCGGCTATCTGCTGGACTTCTCCCCGCAGTACGACGCGATCTACCTGCAGTGGATGCTCGCGCTGTACGGGCTTGAAGGCGACCCCACGCTCTACCGGATGGCCGCCGACAACGCGCGCGATGCGCAGACGCGCGCGCTCGAACCGAACGGGCTCTACCTCAAAGGCTGGAACGGCGAGACGCTGTCCACGGCCAACGCGCCGAAGCCGGGCATGATCCAGACGCAGGCGGCGACGACGAGCCTGTTCGCGTGGCTGGCCGTCTATCAGCCGCCCGGCTGATCAGAGCCCGAGCCGCGAGCGGACGACGCGGTCGAAGACGCGGTCGGGGAGCACGCGCCTGGCCGCGAGCATCATCTTCGCGTCTCTTCCGACGAGCACGCGCGCGGGCATGCGTCTGGCGGTGAGGGCCTTCTCGATCGACTCGGCGACCGCCTCGGGCGGGATCCCCCGCTGCCCGGTCTCCTCGAGCACCTTGTCCACCTTCACCACGGCGTCGCCGTACTGCCGTTGGAGCTCGGGCGGGATCGTCAGCCGCTCGGCGATGCCGCGGCTCTTGTCCCAGATCGGCGTCGCGACCGAACCGGGCTCGACCAGCGCGACCTGGATGCCGGAGCTGTGGAGCTCGACGCGAAGCGCGTCGCCGACGGCCTCGATCGCGTGCTTGGAGGCGGCGTAGGGGCCGTTGAACCCCATCGCCACGCGACCGCCGATCGACGAGATGAAGACGATCCGCCCGCGCGCGCGGCGAAGCGCCGGCAGCAGCGCGCGGGTGACCGCGATCTGTCCGAAGAAGTTGACGTCGAACTGGCGGCGCCATTCCTCTTCGCTGAGCACCTCGAGCGGCCCGCCGACCCCCATGCCGGCGTTGTTGACGAGGGCGTCGAGACCACCCGAGCCGACGCGCGCCGCCGCCGCGGCGACCTGCGCGGCATCGGTCACGTCGAGCTGCAGCGGCTCGATCCGCCCGGCCGGGCCTTCCCCCGAGAGCCGCTCGCCGTCCTCGCTGCGGCGAACCCCCGCGAGCACCGTCCAGCCCGAGCGCGCGAGGCGCAGCGCGGTCGCCTGTCCGATCCCGGTCGAAGCGCCTGTGATCAGGACCGTGGGCACGTCGCGCAACCTATCTCAGGGCAGCGGGCGAAGCGGCGCCGCTTGCAGGCCGGCATCGAGCGCGCGGGCGGCCGTCTTTGACCGGACCGGTAGCGGTGGGCGGCGCGCCGCTACCGGGACCTCGGGATGTGTCGCGGCCGTAGGATTGACGGCTGTGAGATTCGAGCGGGGCGGGCGGGATGCAAAGAAGGGGCCGACGCGCAGGCGTGCGCTGCTGGCGCTCGTGCTGCTCGTGGTGCTCGCCGGATGCGGCTCGGAGATGGACGCCGGCACCCGCGCGCGCGCCGCGCAGGCCGACAGCTGCCCCGAAACCGTCCTGTCGACGCTCGTGAGCGTGCTCGGACGCGTCTACCGCGAGGGCATCTCTAGCGAACGGACCGCCAGCGCGGAACACATGATCCAGCGCTCCACGGCGCTGCGCCAGGCGATCGAAGCGGGAGACCCCAAGGCAGCGACCGCGGCCGTGAACGCGCTGATCGCCACCGGCCACATGACCGACGTCCGGGTCACGAGCACCGCCGGGCGGCGCCTCGCCGACGTCGGGGGGGCCGCGCTCGCGCCGCTTCGAGGGACGATCGACGGTGCGTCCGGGCGCCCGATCGCGACCTACCTGGCGAGCGTCTGGTCGGTGCGCGGGTTCGTCTCGGAGGGCACCGGCGTCGCGGAAGGGCTGATCGCCCTTCGCTCCGGCGAGCACAGCATCGGCGGCTCGCTCGAGCTCCCGTCCGGGCCGCTGGCACTGCACGGGACGCTCACCCGGCGCGGCGTGACCTATCAGTACGACTCGCTGGCGGCGGGCGCCTACCCGTCGGGTGCGCCGGTGCAGATCTACCTGCTCAAGACCGTCCCCGCGACCGAAGCTCTCTGCGGTGCGAGCCCCGAAGACACGCAGGTCAACACGCTCGAGCGCATCGCGAACCTGATCTACCAGGGCGAGCGCGGCCCTCGCACGCTGGCGCAGATCCATCGCGTGCAGCACAACCAGGCGCTGCTGCAGGCGGTCGCCGCGCACGACCCGCAGGCCGTCAAGGCGGCCTCGGAAGTGCTGCTGCACCATCACCTGGTCCGGCTGCGCGTGAGCGCCGGCGGCAAGCTCCTGTATGACCTGGGCGGGCCCTTCGTGCTCGCCCCGGTGCAGGCGGATCTGCGCCTTCACGGCCGCAAGATCGGCCAGATCGTGATCTCGATCCAAGACGACGAAGGCTACCTGCGCCTGACGCGCCGGCTGGTCGGGCTCAGCGTGCTGATGTACATGCAGCGCCCCGGCGGACGGCCCGAGCTGGTCAAGAACAGCCTCGGGCCGGGGGTCGGCGGACCGCAGTCGGTGCCGGTGAGCGGCACCTACACCTACAGGGGGCGCACCTTCCGCGTGTTCACCGTCGACGCCGAGGCGTTCCCCAGCGGGCCGCTGACGATCCGCGTGCTGATGCCCGTCCCCTACCGCTGAGCGCCTGCAGGGAAGCCGGCGCGCCGGCGCCGCAGCGGCCGGCTCAGGCGGCGACGAGCGTGTCGCGCTTGCCGGCGAGGGCCTTCACGAGCTCGTCGAAGGACTCCGAGAATTTGTCGACGCCCTCGCGCTCGAGCGTGTCGGTGACGTCGGTGTAGTCGACACCGACCTGCTCGAGCTGCTCGAACACGCGCCGGGCGCCCTCGACGTCGCGCTCCAGGCGCGCCTCCGGCTCGCCGTGGTCGTCGTAGTCCTTGACCGTCTCCTCGGGCATCGTGTTGACGGTGTCCGGGCCGAGCAGCTCCTCGACGTAGAGCACGTCGGGGTAGTCGGGGTTCTTGGTCGAGGTCGACGCCCACAGCACGCGCTGCGCGACGGCTCCCTTGCCGAGGAGATACTCCCAGCGCTCGCCTGAGAAGACCTCCTTGAAGTGCTGGTAGGCGAGCTTCGCGTTGGCGATCGCGAGCTTGCCCTGCAGCTCCTTGGGCGCGCCGGCCTCTTGCAGGCGGCGGTCGGCCTCGGTGTCGATGCGCGAGACGAAGAAGCTCGCGACCGATGCCACCTTGGTGGGGTCGCCGCCCTCCGCGACGAGCCGCTCCAGCCCGCGCACGTAGGACTCGGCGACCTCGGCGTAGCGCTGCAGCGAGAAGATCAGCGTCACGTTGATCGAGCGGCCCTTGGCGATCACGTCCTCGATCGCCGCGAGGCCGGGCCGCGTCGCGGGGATCTTGACCATCAGGTTCGGCTTGTCGACGGCCTCGTGCAGGCGTATCGCCTCGCGGTACGTCTCGAGCGTGTCGTAGGCCAGGCGCGGGTCGACCTCCAGGGACACGTAGCCGTCGCGGTGTGCCGTCGCCTCGAAGACCGGTGCGAACACGTCGCACGCGTCACGGATGTCCTGCTCGGCCAGCGCCCAGAAGCACTGCTCTGCGTCCACGCCGCCCTTGATCAGCTCGGCGAGCTGCTCGTCGTAGGCGTCGCCGCCCGCCATCGCCTTCTGGAAGATCGTGGGGTTGGAGGTCGCGCCGACGACCGCGTAGTCGTCGATCAGCTCCTGCAGGTGCCCGCCGCGGATCGACTCGCGCGAGAGGAAGTCGATCCAGACGCTCTGTCCGAGCGCGGAGAGGCGCTGCAGAGGCTTGGATGAGTCGGAGGGCATTGCGTCTCCTTTGTCGTTCGCGTTCAGAGCAGCGCGCGTGCGCGCTCGGCGATGTTCTCGGCGGTGAAGCCCAGCTTCTCGAGGACCGTCGTGCCGGGTGCCGATGCGCCGAAGCGGTCGAGGCCGAGCACGTCGCCGCGGTCGCCGACCCAGCGCCACCAGCTCACCCGTGCGCCCGGCTCGACCGCCAGCCGTGCTGTGACCGAGGCCGGGAGGACCTCCTCGCGGTAGTCCTGTCCCTGCTCTTCGAACAGCTCCATGCAGGGCATCGAGACAACACGGGCCCGGTGGCCCTCCTCCGCGAGCGCCTTCGCCGCCTTCAGTGTTTCGCCGACCTCTGCACCGGTCGAGATCAGGATCAGCTCGGGCGCACCGCCGGGCGCGTCCCAGAGCACGTAGCCACCGCGCAGCACGCCGTCGGCCGACGCGACCTCGTCGCGGTCGAGCGTCTCGATGTTCTGCCGCGAGAGCGCGAACACGACCGGCCCGTCCTCGCGTTCCAGCGCGATCCGCCAGGCGAGCGCGGTCTCGTTCGCGTCGCCCGGGCGCATGAACCACAGGTGCGGGATCGCGCGCAGCGCCGCGTAGTGCTCGATCGGCTGGTGGGTGGGGCCATCCTCGCCGAGGCCGACCGAGTCGTGCGTGTAGACCCACAGCACGGGCAGGCCCATCAGCGCGGACAGCCTGATCGCCCCCCGCATGTAGTCGGAGAAGACCAGGAACGTGGAGCCGTATGGCTTGACGATGCCGCCATGCGCCGCGGCGCCGTTGACGATCGCGCCCATCCCGTGCTCGCGGATGCCGAAGGGGATGTTGCGCCCCGAGTGCACGGCCGAGAACTGTCCGGCGCCCTCGAAGACCGTCTTGGTCGACTCGACCAGATCGGCGGCGCCGCCGATCATCGTCGGGCCGTACTCCGCGAAGCTCTGCATCACCTTCTGCCCGGCCGAGCGCGTCGCGATCTTCTCGCCCGCATCGAAGCTCGGCAGCGCCTCGCGCCAGCCGTCGCGCAACCGCCCGGACCAGGCCAGGTCCCAATCGGCCGCCAGCTCCGGGTTGGCCTCCCGCCAGGACCGGAAGCGCCCGGTCCAGCGCTCCTGCTCCTCGCCGCCGCGGGTCGCCAGCGACATGTGCTCGTAGACGCGCTCGTCGACCCAGAAGTGCTTGTCGGGGTCGAAGCCCATCGCTTCCTTGGTGCGGCGAACTTCGTCCTCGCCGAGCGCCGAGCCGTGCGACTTCGCGGTGTCGACGGCTTTCGGGGCCGGGTAGGCGATGTGCGAGCGGATCTGGATGAACGACGGCCGCTCGCCTTCCTCGCGCGCCGCGGACAGAGCCGCTTCGAGCTCCTCGACGTTCTCGGAGTCCGAGACGTGCTGGACGTGCCAGCCGTCGGCTTCGTAGCGCGCGCCGTGGTTCTCGCCGTCGAACGACAGCGCGGTCGTGCCGTCGATCGTGATCCGGTTGTCGTCGTAGCAGACGATCAGCTTGCCGAGGGCGAAGTTGCCCGCGACCGACGAGGCTTCCTGGCTGACGCCCTCCATCATGTCGCCGTCGGAGCAGATCACGTAGACGTGGTGGTCGACGACCTCGCTGCCCGGGCGGTTGAAGCGGTCGGCGAGGAAGCGCTCGGCGATCGCCATCCCGACGGCGTTGGAGACACCCTGGCCGAGCGGCCCGGTCGCGATCTCGACGCCGGGGGTGTGTCCGCGCTCCGGATGCCCCGGCGTGCGCGAGCCCCACTGCCTGAACTGTTCGAGGTCGGCGATCCCGAGGTCGTAGCCCGTCAGGTGCAGGAGCGCGTACTGGAGCATGCACGCGTGGCCGGCGCTCAGCACGAAGCGATCGCGGTCGGGCCAGTCGGGGTCGTTCGGGTTGGCGCGCAGGAAGCGCTCGAAGATCGTGTAGGCGAGCGGCGCGAGCGACATCGCCGTCCCCGGGTGGCCGGCGTTCGCCTTCTGCACGGCATCCATCGCGAGCCCGCGGATCGTGTCGATCGAGAGCCGGCGCAACTCGGTGTCCACACCCGCGGACGGGGCGGCGGCGCTGCGCGTCTGGCTCGTGGCGGCCATCGATCCGATCCTACCCACTCGGGCGACGGCGCTCGCAAAAGTCGCGGTAAATCCTTCGAAGGTGAGTAACCTGCTCTGATCGTGTCCGAGCAGAGGTGTGACGTCGGCAGGGGGATAACCCTCTGTTACGAGACCTTCGGCGAGGCCGGCGACCCGCCGGCGCTGCTCGTGATGGGCCTCGGCACCCAGATGATCGCCTGGCACGAGGATTTCTGCCGCGAGCTGGCCTCGCGCGGGCTGTTCGTGGTGCGCTTCGACAACCGCGACGTCGGGCACTCCACCCACGTCAGCGGTCCTCCGCCGACCGTCAAGCAGCTGCTGACACGCTCGCGGCGCGCGGCGCGCTACTCGCTCGCGGACATGGCCGAGGACGCCGCCGGGCTGCTGCGCGAGCTCGAACTGGCTCCCGCGCATGTGATCGGCGCGTCGATGGGCGGCATGATCGCCCAGGTGATCGCGGCGCGCCACCCGCGCTCGGTGCGATCGCTGACCTCGATCATGTCGAACACCGGCAGCCTGCTCAGCGGGCAGCCCTCGCTGCGCGTCTACTCGACCTTCCTGCGCCACGCGCCACGCGAGCGCGAGGCCTACATCAGTCACATGACAGCGGTCTTCGAGCGGATCGGCTCACCTCCGCCCCGGCGCGATCTCGAGCGGGTGCGCGAGATGATCGCCCAGAGCTACGACCGCGACCACGACCCCGAGGGCCCGGGCCGGCAGCTCGCCGCGATCATCGCCTCGGGCAACCGCACCCCCGAACTTGGCCGTATCACCGCGCCGACGCTGGTGATCCACGGCGCGGCCGACAAGCTCGTCGGGCCTTCGGGCGGGCGCGCCACGGCGCGCGCGATCCGGGGCGCGAAGCTGATGATGGTGGACGGCATGGGACACGATCTGCCCCACGACCTGTGGCCTCAGATCATCGACGCGGTCTCCGCGCACGCCCGCGCCGCGGACACCGCCGCCGGCGTCGCCGCGGTGACGAGCGGTCAGCGCGACCCATCCCTGCGAGCCGCCCCCATCTCCTAGAGACGCCCACCTACCCGCAGGGACAGGTTCCCCTCGCGCTCCCCGCTGGCTCCGCTAGGGCCGCCGGCTGCAGGCGCGAAGCCCGCTCAGGGTGTGGGTGCGAGCACTCGAGCACCAGGACTTCTCGGTCTGCACGCGCACGAGCCAGTGGTGGTCGTGGCGGCAGTGGGAGCGGCGGTAGGGCCAGCGTCCGTGCAGGCTGCGCATCATGCGCGGCTCATGACAGGCCGAAGCCCTCACCTCCATGTCCCCAGCGCCCCTCCAAGGCGCACTGGGATCATCCACGATCCCAATCCCATCGAACCAGCCCCTCCTCGCGCTGCGTCCGCCGATCAAGGCGGACATATAAATCACGATTTACGCAGATTGTCAACTTAGACCGATCACCTGACTTAAGTAGACAATCCCGTTCACAGAGCCGAAAACGGGTGCTCGCGAGCTGCCGGCTGGAGCAACGACGGCGCGGCGCGGCGCGCGGGGTGGCCCGGCTGCGCGACCGCCTCCCCGTCCTGCGCCCGAGGTGGCGCCGGCGGGGGGTGAGGATGCGCCCGGCGGGAATCGAACCCGCGGCCTGCGGCTTGAAAGACCGCTGCTCTTTGGCTCCCCGAAGAGAACCGTTGACCACTGAGCTACGGGCGCGCGCTACGGCGACCTTATCGGCCGCGGACGTAATCTAAGCAGGACCGGCCCGCTCATTGCAACGAAGCACGGTCCGTCGGCAGCTTGACACCCCACGGACACGTCCGTACCGTGGATCCAGCGTGCTCCGCAGCGCGCGAGGTCCGAGGGAGCGAGAGAGGGATGCGCACAAACCGAAAGAGCGGTCCGGCACGCCGCGGTCGCACGGCGGCTCGCAGCCGGGTGTGGGCGATCCTCGCGGTCGCCCTGGCGCTCACATTCGTGCTCGCGCCGGCTCTCGCCGCCCCGGCGGGCGCGGCACAAACCGCAAGGGCCGCGTGCAACGGCCCGCGCCCGCAGGGGCAGGCGCGCTGCCTGGCGATGCGGCTGCTCACCCAGGGCGCCGGCAACGCCCAGCCCCTCGCCGCCCGGCACGCCGGGCGCGCGGCGGGCCCGGCCTCGAAACCGGTCCCCGGCTTCCTGACGCCGCAGCGGCTGCGCGAACTGTATGAGCTGCCCGAAGAAACGGCGGCCGGCTCGACGCAGACGATCGCGGTCGTGGACGCCTTCGACGACCCCACCGCCGAATCGGATCTGGCGGTCTACAGCAAACAGTTCGGCCTGCCGTCATGCACGACCGAAAACGGCTGCTTCCGGAAGGTCAACCAGAACGGCCAGGCGTCTCCCCTCCCGGCCGTCAACGGCGGCTGGGCCAGCGAGATCACGATCGACGTCCAGATGGCCCACGCGATCTGCCAGACCTGTCACATCACGCTGGTCGAGACCAAATCCGAAGAATTCAGCGACCTCGGCGCGGGCGTGGACACGGCGGTCAAACTCGGCGCGACCGAGGTCAGCAACTCCTACGGCAGCACCGAGGAAAAAGGGCTCACCGAACTCGAGGCGAGCTCCTACAACCACCCGGGGACCGTCGTCACGGTCAGCTCCGGCGACTGCGGCTATGAGAACCGAGACTGCCCGGAAGAACTTCCCGAAGGGACCGAATTCCCGGCGGACTCGCCACACGTGGTCGCGGTGGGCGGGACCTCCGTGCACGAAAGCGCCGGCGTGTGGACGAGCACCGTCTGGAACGAAGCCGGCAGCGGCTGCAGCGTGCTGTTCAACGCTCCGCTCTGGCAGAGCGGCGTCGCCGGCTTCGCCGCCACGGGCTGCGGCACAGGGCGCGCGGTCGCTGACGTGTCGGCGATCGGAGACCCCAACACGGGCGTCGACACCTACAACACGACGCCGGAATTCAGCGGCGGCCCGACGCCGGGCTGGGAAGTCTGGGGCGGGACCTCGGTCGCGTCGCCGATCCTCGCCGCGGAGTTCGCGCTGGCGGGCGGCTCCCAGGGCGTCTCCTACCCGGCCGCCACGCTCTACGGGCACGCCGGCGAAGCGTCGGCGCTCTACGACGTCGTCGCCGGCAGCAACGGCAAATGCGGCACCGCCACGATCTGCAACGCGGCCACGGGCTTCGACGGGCCGACCGGCGTCGGGAGCCCCACCGGGCTGGGCGCCTTCGCGGTCTCCGGCACGCCGAAGAGCACCGGCGCGCCGAGCATCTCGGGATACGCCGAGGTGGGCCAGCCGCTGACCGCCGAGGCGGGCGGCTGGACCGGCAGCCCGACCGGCTTCAGCCATCAGTGGGAACTGTGCGGCTTCGAAGGCAAGAACTGCCAGCCTCTCGCCAACGCGACCGGGACCTCCTACACGCCGGTCGCCGAAGACATCGGCCACCAGATCCGCGTGCGCGAAGGAGCCTTCAACGAAGCAGGCAGCGGCTATGAAACCTCGGCGCCGGTGGGGCCGGTGGCCTCGGACGTGCCGACGGTCTCGAGCATCGGCCCGACCAGCGGCTTCACCGGCTCGACGGTGCTCGTCAAGGGCACCGCGCTGGACTCCACGACCCAGGTGCAGCTCGGCTCGCTCACTGCGGCGTTCAACATCGTCTCGCCGACGCTGCTCGAAGTCACGGTGCCGAACGGCGCCAAGAAGGCAGGCTTCACCATCACCACGGCGCACGGGAGCGTCTCGCCGAAGACCAAGTTCGTCCCGACGTTCGGCATCACGTCGTTCGCGCCGCTCTCGGCGGCCCCCGGCGCGCGGGTGACGATCAAGGGCGAGGGCTTCACCCCCTCCGCATCGGTGCAGTTCGACGGCGTGCCCGCGGCGAGCGTCACCTACATGTCAGCCAAGAAACTGCGTGTGATCGTGCCCTCGGGCGAGGGCACGGGGCCGATCACCGTCACAAACGAAACGCCGGCGGGGACCGTCACCTCCGCCGCCTCCTTCACCCCCTAGCCGGCCGGGCGCGACGCGCCGACAAGCCGCTCGGAAGGCGGGATCGGCTCGGGAAGGCCGAAGACGCGGCGCGCGTTCTCGTGCAGATAGAGGGCGCTCGCTGTCTCGTCTAGCTCCAGCCTCCCGATGTCCTCGAGCGCGGCGGCGGGCGCGATCATCGGATAGTTGCTGCCAAACAGCACCTTGCGCGCCCCGCCACCGGTGCGCAGATAGGCGATCAGCTCGGGGGGCAGCCGCCGCGTCGTGTACGCCGAGGTGTCGATGTAGACGTTCTCGTGCTTGCGCGCGACCGCAACCATCTCCTCGGTCCACGGGTAGCCGACGTGACCGCCGACGATCACGAGCTCCGGAAAGTCGATCGCGATCTGGTCGATGTAAGGGATCGGTCGTCCGGGCTCGGAGGGGCGCAGCGGACCCGTGTGCCCGACCTGGGTGCAGAACGGCACCCCCAGCTCCACACACGCTGCGTAGAGCGGGTAGAAGCGCCGATCCGTCGGCGGCACCTCCCACAGCCACGGCAGCATCCGCAACCCGGCGAATCCGAGCTCGGTGACGCAGCGGCGGAGCTCCCGGACCGCCTCCATCGGGCGGTCGAGCGCGACCGAGGCGAGCGCCGCGAAGCGCGTCGGGTGCGCCGCCACGAACGACGCGACCTCGTCGTTGGAGATCAGCGCACCCTGGGGCCCGTGCCAGGCGCACAGCACTCCCAGCTCGACGCCGGCCGCGTCCATCGCCGAGACCGTGACGTCGATCGGCAGCTCACCGGTCGGTATCCCGCCCCCGGTCCAGCGGCGCAGCGAGGCGAACATCTCCTGTTCGAGGAAGCGGCGCGTCGGGTGCTGCATCCAGGCGTCGACGATCGCGACGCCTGGACCGCCAGGGCCGCCGTCGGAGCTCACGGCGCTTTGGTGATGATCGCGTTGCGCGGGACCTTCGCGCGAGTCACCCCGATCCCGTCGCAGAGCAGGATGCACGGGACGTAGATCGGCCGGTAGCCCAGCATTTCGAGCACCGTCACGATGCGGTATCCCCGCGCGCGCAGCTTCGCGATGATGCCCGGGTAGGCGGCCAGGGTCTGCCCGCGAGGTCCGCCGCCATCGTGGCTGATGATGATCGAGCCCGGACGCACCTGCGCAAGCACGCGCTGTTCGATCGCGCCGGTGCCCGGCTGGGTGTAGTCCGACGGGTCGACGTTCCAGAGCACGGTGGAGAGGCCGAGCGAGCGCGCCGTGTCCAGCACCGAGGAGTCGTAGTCGCCGTAGGGCGGCCTGAACACGCACGGCGTGTAGCCGCTGACCGCCCTGATGCGCTCGATCGTCCGCAGCAGCTGCGAGCGCACTTCGTCGCTGGTGCTGAGATCGGGATGGCTCCAGGTATGGTCGCCGAGCACATCGCCGTCGCGCAGCTCGCGCAGCAGCAGCGAGCGGTCTTCCGAGGTGATCTGGCGGCCGATCATGAAGAACGTCGCCTGTGCCTTCGCGCGCTCGAGCATCGAGACGAACGCGGGGGTGTCGACCCAGGGGCCGTCGTCGAAGCCGATCGCGACCTCGCGCCGCGAAGGCCCTTCGAGGTGGGCGGCGGTGCCCGAGCTGCGGCAGCCCACGACGCGGTAGAGGAGAGGCTTCGCGGGTTTCGCCGGTTCCTGCGCGACGGCCGGCTGGACGTCGAGCACGTGTCCTCGCCCGGGCAGCGCGACGATCACGCTCGCCACGACGAGGCCCGCGGCGGCCGTGAGCAGCGCCCGGGCCGAGAGCGCGGAGAGCGCGGAGCGTGGCCTCTCGCGAGAGCCAGGACGGAGCCAGGTCGGCAGACGAACCCGCACGGCAAGTCAACATACCTGCGTCGCCGCCCGCGGATCGTCTCGAACGGTCGAATGTCCGGGGAGCGATCGCCGAAGATGCGCCGCGCATAGGGTTCCGGCATGGCACGGTTCGTCGCCGCGATCGACCAGGGCACGACCAGCACGCGCGTGATCCTCTTCGACCGCGACGGTCAGATCGCGGCGCTCGACCGGCGCGAGCACGAGCAGATCCACCCGCAGGCGGGGTGGGTCGAGCACGACCCGCTCGAGATCTGGCAGCGCACGCAGGAGGTGATCGCCGGCGCGCTCACGGGCGCGGGTGCAACCGCCGGCGACATCGCCGCGATCGGCATCACCAACCAGCGCGAGACCGCGGTGCTGTGGGACCGCGAGACCGGGGAGCCGCTCCACAACGCGATCGTCTGGCAGGACACCCGCACCGCCGCACTGGTGCGCGAGCTGGCGGGGGAGCAGGGCCCCGATCGCCTGCGCGAGGCTGTCGGGCTGCCGCTCTCGACCTACTTCTCGGGCCCCAAGGTCGCGTGGATGCTCGATTCGGTGCCCGGCGCCCGCGCCCGCGCAGAGGCCGGCGAGCTGGCCTTCGGCACGATCGACAGCTGGCTGCTGTGGAACCTGACGGGCGGCGCAGTGCACGCGACCGACGTGACCAACGCGAGCCGCACGATGCTGATGGACCTGCAGACGCTCGCGTGGCACGAGCCGAGCCTCGACCTGATCGGCATCCCGCGCTCGCTGCTGCCCGAGATCCGTGCCTCGAGCGAGCTCTACGGCGAGGCCGTCCAGAGCGCGCTGGCCGGCCGTCCGCTCGCCGGGATGATGGGCGACCAGCAGGCGGCCCTGTTCGGCCAGACGTGCTTCGAGGCCGGAGACGCCAAGAACACCTACGGCACCGGGTCGTTCCTGCTCGTGAACACGGGGCCGGAGATCGTGCGCTGCCCCGAGCTGCTGACGAGCGTCGCGGGCAGGATCGGCGAGAGCCCGACCAGCTACGTCCTGGAGGGCTCGATCGCGGTCACCGGCGCGGCGGTGCAGTGGCTGCGCGACCAGCTCGGTCTGATCTCGACCGCCGCAGAGGTCGAGACGCTCGCAGCGAGCGTCCCCGACAACGGCGGCGTGTACTTCGTGCCGGCATTCTCGGGGCTGTTCGCGCCGCGCTGGCGAGAAGACGCAAGGGGCGTGATCGTGGGCCTCACGGCCTTCGCGCGCGCAGGTCACATCGCACGCTCGGTGCTCGAGGCGACGGCCTGGCAGACCCGTGAGGTGGTGGACGCGGTGCGCGAGCGATCGGGCGCGCCGCTGCGAGAGCTGCGCGTCGACGGCGGCATGACCGCCAACGAGCTGCTGATGCAGTTCCAGGCCGACGTGCTCGGCGTGCCCGTCGTGCGCCCGGCCGTCGCGGAGACCACGGCGCTCGGTGCCGCGTTCGCCGCGGGCCTCGCAACGGGCTTCTGGAGCGACGAGGCGGAGCTGCGCGAGCGCTGGCGCGAGGAGCGCCGCTGGGATCCGGCGGCGGACCCTGCGGCGGTCGAACGGGGGTTGGCTCAGTGGCGCCGTGCCGTCGAGCGCTCGCTCGACTGGGTCACGGAGTGAGGATGATCTTGAGCGCCTCGCGCCGGTCGTACACGGCGTAGGCCTCGGCCGCGTCGTCGAGCGCCATGTGGCGGGTGACGAGCGGCGTCGGGTCGAGCACGCCTTCGGCGAGCATCGCGAGAACGGGGTCCACGTGGGCGATCACGTTCGCCTGGCCGCCGCGCAGAGTGATCGCCTTCAACCACAGAAGGCCCATGTGGACCTCGGCGCGCTCCGCGTAGACGCCGATGCACTGGACGCTGCCGCACGGCCGTGTGAGCCGGATCGCCGTCTCGAGCGCGCGCGGGTCCCCGACGGCGTCGATCGCGACGTCCACGCCGCGGCCTTCCGTCGCCGCCGCGACTGCTGCTTTCGGGTCCTGCTCGGTCAGGTGGACCGCCTCGGCGCCGAGCGTGGCGGCGAGCTCCAGCCGTTCCGGGACGGTGTCGATCGCGAGCACGCGCGCAGCCCCGCTCGCGCGGGCCACCTGCACCGCGCAGAGCCCGACGGGCCCGAGGCCCAGCACGGCGACGGTGTCGCCCGGGCGCATGCCGCTGGCGGAGACGGCGTGGAACCCGGTGCCCATGACGTCGCCTGCGAAGAGCGCGACCTCGCTGCTCATCCCCTCCGGGACCTTGCGGAGAACCAGGTCGGCGTTCGGGATCAGCGCCATCTCCGCCTGAGTCCCCTGAAGCGAGCCGAGCGTCGCGCCGTGCCCGAACGTGCGCGAGTGCACGCAGCGATGGAAGAGGCCGCGGCGGCAGAACCAGCATTCCCCGCACGCGGTGTGAAAGCACCCCAGCACCCGGTCGCCGACGGCCACCCGCGCGACCCCGTCGCCCGCGGCCACCACCGTCCCCACGTACTCGTGTCCGATCGTGAAGCCCTGCTCGATCTGGACCCGGCCGTGGTAGATGTGCAGGTCCGAGCCGCACACGCCGCTCGCCTCGATGCGCACGATCGCGTCGCGGCGGTCGAGCAGCTCGGGCTCGGGACGCTCCTCGACGGCGACCTCGCCCGGAGCCTGGAAGGTGACGGCGCGCATGGGGGCGGGAGCCTACCGCGCGCGCTCTCCCGCTAGCGCGCCAGCTCCCGGCTCACCGCGATCCGCTCGCGACCGCCGCCCGCGAGCACCATCCGCACGACCTCGTCGCGGATCCGCTCGCGCTGCAGCTCGGCTTCGGAGGTGAGGGCCTGCGTGGCCAGACCCGTCAGCAGGGCGTCGACGCGCCAGGCCCACGGGATCGCGGGCGCCGGCTCGGGTTCGACCAGCCCCTCCAGACGCGAAATCGACGAGATCGAACCAGTGCCCGAGCCGCTCCTCGATCGTGCGCCGCAGCTCCGGGAGGCGCACCGCCTCGCCCGTCGCGTTGATCCACACCCGCCAGGTCTCGAGCGCCTCCTCGTCAGCGCCGAGAACGCTGTCGAGCAGCGCTTCCAGGCGCTCGACCCCCGGCGGCACGCCCTCCATCGCCCGCTCGTAGCGCTCCTGGCTGCGTTCGGACACGTGCACCAGCGCCTGCCGCAGCAGCTCGGCGCGGTTCGCGTAGTAGTGATTGAGCATCCCCGTGCTGACGCCTGCCTCCTCGGCCACCCGCCGCATCGTCGTCCCCGCGAAGCCTTCGCGCGCGACGACAGCGGCCGCGGCACGGCAGATCTGCTGCCGCCGTATCGGCCCCATACCGAGCTTTGGCACAACTCTCCCTTCCTGACCCCCGAGGGGCCTTCTCTCGTCCTCCAATCCCCTCTGCATCGATGATCGTCCCAGAGATCGCGGGCATATTGCAATAGCCCGAGCGGGGGGTCCGCAGACGTGCGCCGGCACCCCCGGCGCCGCCACGGCGCGGGCTCGGCTAGGCGTTCGCGTCGCCGGCGCGCCCGGAGGCCGCCCGGGCTGCGCGCAGAGCGGCCGCGAGACCCTGGTCTCGCGCCTCTCGCAAGGCGGCGGCACGCTCCGCAGGCATTTCGGCTGCGAGCGCCGCGAGCGACGCCAACGCCCGCGCGTCAGCGTCATCGGCGGCCACGGTGCTCAGCTCCTCGCGCGTGTCGATCGCGCCCGACTCGACGGGACCCGCGAGCGACCACCTGCGCGCGAGCGAATCTCGGATGAGGGCGTCCAGGTCCTCGGCGTCGACGGCGCCGCGCTCGAGCAGCCAGGCCGCCTCGCGCAGGAGCGCGAGTTCCAGGCGCCCAGAGACGAGACCGGGCACCTCGCGCCGCAGCACGACCGGCTCCTTGCCGAGCGCCCGCAACAGCTGGGAGACACGGTCGAGCAGACGCCGCGGCGTGTCGCGCGCGGCCAGCAGCTCGACCACCGGGGACAGCAGAGGAGGATCCCCGTAGCGGGTCGCGAGCATCCGCTCGCCGACCTCGGCTGCGTCGCCGAGCTCGGTCGGCGCCACCAGCGCCATCGTCGCCACCAGCGCCTCGGGGTGACGACCGGCGATCTCCGCGATCGCGCTCGCGCGCTGCTCGAGCGGAGCGGATTGGGCGTCGACGATCAGCGTCAGCCGTTCGACCGAGGAGATCGTGGCGTCCCCCCGCGCCATCAGCGAGCGGGCGCGCTCGAGATCGGGAGGGCCGGCGAGGCCGTAACTCGCAGCGAAGCGGAGTGCTTCCTCGACGCGCTGGTCTGCTCCGGAGTCCTCCCCGCTCCAGAGCACCGAGCAGCCCCCCAGGGCGTACTCGCAGCCGACCTGCGCGGCGGCCGGCCCCGTGCCGAGCACGGCAACGCGCGTCATCGCGCTCCTCGCTTCGCGCCCTCGGCCGCCACCGCGTCAAACATAGACCCCGGGGAGGCGGCGCAGGCGCCGCCCTGGCCCGTCCGGACTAGTCCTCGCTCGAGACGCTCCCGCCGTCCGGACCGGGGTCGGGCCCGAGCTCGCGCAGCCGGCCGCTCTCGGGGTCGAACACCAGACCGCGGATGTGCTCGCGCGCGGTCAGCTCGGGGGCCGAGCGCAGGCGCCCGAGACTGTCGCGGAGAGCTTCCTCGACGTCCTCGAACGCACCGAGGCGCCAGCTCGGCCGCGCGCCGTCTGCGGCCAGCGCGCGCGCGTACTCGTCCTCGGAGGCGCCCAGCAGGCCGCAGCCGTCGTGCATCACGACGACGATCTCCTCGGTGCCCAGCAGGCGCTGCGAGATCGACAGCGAGCGGATCGCGTCATCGGTCGCGAGCCCGCCGGCGTTGCGGATGATGTGCGCGTCCCCGCGCTCGATCCCGAGCATCGGGAAGAGGTCGATGCGCGTGTCCATGCAGGACAGCACCGCGACCTTCCGGCGCGGACGCGGGCTCAGTCCCGGTGCCGCCAGCTCCACGGTGCGCCCGGAGGCCACCGCGAGCATCCGCTCTGCGTTGCTCTCGCCCATCGGCAGCGAAGGCTAATAGAGTCCCCGTCCGTGGAGCTGGCTGGACGGCATGTTGTGGTTACGGGCGCGGCCGGAGGGATCGGGCGCGCGCTGGCGCGTCGCTTCCGCGAGGAGGGTCCGTCGGCGCTGACGCTGGCCGACCGCGACTTCGCCGGCGCGCAGGCGATCGCCGAGCTCGTCGACGGCTTCGCGGTCGAGGTCGATGCCGGCAGCGAGCCGAGCGTCCAGGCGCTGATCGAGACCGCGACAGAGGCCAACGGCCCGATCGACATCTTCATCTCCAACGCCGGCGTGCCCGGCGCGCTCGGCGGACCCGAGTCGCCGGATGACGCGTGGGACGAGGCCTGGCGCGTGAACGTGATGGCCCACGTCTGGGCGTCGCGGGCGCTGCTCCCGGAGATGCTCGAGCGTGGCGAGGGCTACCTGATCAACACCGCCTCGGCGGCGGGGCTGCTCACGCAGGTCTCCTCGCTCGTCTACAGCGTGACCAAGCACGCCGCGGTGTCGCTGGCCGAGTGGATGTCGATCGAATACGCCGAACGCGGCGTGCGCGTCTCGTGCATCTGCCCGCAGGGCGTGCGCACGCCGATGCTCGACCTCGCCATGACCGACGCCGCCGGCGCCGCCGCGCTCACCTCGGGCGGCCTGATCGAACCCGAGGACGCGGCCGACGCGGTCGTGGAGGGGATCCGTGCCGAGCGGACGCTGATCCTCACGCACGAGAACGTCGCCGGCTTCATGGCGTTCAAGGCCGCCGAGCCGGAGCGCTGGCTGCGGGGCATGCGCCGGATCGTGCGCGAAGCGCGCGAGGGCGAAGCCCAGGCCGGCTGACGCCGTGCGGGGCGTGGGCCTCGCCGCGCCGCGCGGGGCACGCGCAGGCGAAGCACACGCCGCTTGACGCTCAGCCGCTCGCGACGAGCAGCACGCTGGCGACCCGCCGCGCGCCGCGCTTGGATTCGAGCTGCAGGCTGGCCGCGAGGCCGCCCGCTCCGGCGGCGCGCAGCGCCCGCCCGGTGCGTGAGCTCAGCTTCAGCTTCAGGACGCGCTCAGAGCCGTTTGCGACGTGCGCGGCGGCGTGTCCGAGCGTGACGCGCCGCCCTCCCAGGACGGCCGTGAGCGCGAGCTTGCCGCGGCAGCCGCTGTGCAGGGCGCACACCAGTGCCACCGCTGCCTTCGAGCCCTTCACCGCGACCTGCCGCGGCGTGCTTCCGAGGGCCGCGAGCGAGGACGGCGCGGGCAGGCAGCGCGGTTCGCCGGCGGTGACGATCGCGGGCTGCGGCAGCGAGCCCGAGCCGAGCGGGCCCGGGCCGCATGCGGCCGAGGTCGCGACGCCGTATTCGGGGCTCGCGAAGCTGGCTGTCGTCGGCGCCCCGGCGGGCCCGTCGTCGGCGCCGGCGACGCAGCGCAGGTGCGAGCCGAGGTCGGCGCTCGTCAGCGTGTACGTCAGCTGGAAGGAGCGCGCCGCGCCCGCTGCGCCGGAGACCCCGTAGGTCAGCACGCCGCCGCCGGGAGCCAGCCAGTTCGGATGCCCGGCCGCACCGGGGAAGAGCCGGGTCCAGAGTTCGCCGGCCGCGAACGGCTGGGCTCCGAAGGGCACGACGATCGCGCCGGCGAACGGGGTCGGGCTGCCGTCGAGCTCATCGCGTGCGGTGCCGAGTTCGCCCGCTTCCCCGGAGGCGACGGTGACGACGCCCGCGGCGCTGACGCGCTGCAGCGAGACCCGCACGGTGTGCGCTTCGGCCAGGGCGCGGACGCCCGCCTGCGCGGAGGAGCCGACGGCGCTGGTCCAGGGCGCCGAGACGCAGCGGACCTGCTGCGAGCCCCACCATGAGCCTCCCTGCTGGTAGGCCTCCCCCACGGCGCCGGGCGCCGAGCCCTGCTCCATGCAGACGGCGCTCGCGCAGTGCAGCGAGGCGGCCGAGATCGGCCACGCCGGCTGCGGCGGCTGCTCGTGGATCGTGTGCGCCGTGCTCGTGAGCGTGGTCGAGACGCCGTTGGCCGTCGCAATCTGACGGCAGGCGAGGGCGTGGCCGTCGTCCCCGCGCGGAGGCACGAATGTGCTCGCGCTCGCGCCCGTGATCGGCGTGCCGTCGAGCAGCCACTGGGTGGCGACCGTGCCGCCGCTCCAGCCGGCGCTCTCGCAGGTCGCGCGCGCAGCTGAGAAGACGACGCCGGGCGAGACGCTCGGCGGCCCGGAGGCCGTCGGACCTTGCGGGGAACGGTCGACGACGATCAGGTGGAAGCTCGATTCGGTTTTGGCCCCTTCGCCGTTTTCAGCCGCCAGAACCACGAGCGTCGACGGTTTCGCGGCGGTCGGCGTGCCGGAGATCTGCCATTCCGTTTCGCCGCTGCCCGGAACTTCCGTAAGCGCGAGTTCGGGCGGGAGACCGGAGACTGCGTCAACGTGGCGAAGGCTTTTGCCCCTCAGCTTCAGTAGGAACGGCGTCTCTGCCATGGCGGTCTGGTCTTCGATCGAACTGAGCGCCGGGCCCGTTTCGACCACGGTGAGGCTGAAGGTCGGTTCGACGACGGCGCTTTCCGCGTTCTCGACTTCCAACGTCACCGTCGTGGCGGCTTTCGCGACCGTCGGCGTGCCCGAGATTTCCCATTCTTTTTCGCCGCTGCTCGGCACTTCTTTCGCCACCAGTTCCGCCGGCAACCCAGACTTGCCCCGCACCAGATGCAAGCCAGTCCCTTTGACTTTCATCGAGAACGGCTGCCCCACCGTCGCCGTCTGCGGGCCTATCGGTTCAACCGACGGAGCCGCTTCGTGGACGGTGAGGCTGAAGGTCGGTTCGACGACGGCGCTTTCCGCGTTCTCGACTTCCAGCGTCACCGTCGTGGCGGCTTTCGCGACCGTCGGCGTGCCCGAGATTTCCCATTCTTTTTCGCCGCTGCTCGGCACTTCTTTCGCCACCAGTTCCGCCGGCAACCCAGACTTGCCCCGCACCAGATGCAAGCCAGTCCCTTTGACTTTCATCGAGAACGGCTGCCCCACCGTCGCCGTCTGCGGGCCTATCGGTTCAACCGACGGAGCCGCTTCGTGGACGGTGAGGCTGAAGGTCGGTTCGACGACGGCGCTTTCCGCGTTCTCGACTTCCAGCGTCACCGTCGTGGCGGCTTTCGCGACCGTCGGCGTGCCCGAGATTTCCCATTCTTTTTCGCCGCTGCTCGGCACTTCTTTCGCCACCAGTTCCGCCGGCAACCCAGACTTGCCCCGCACCACATGCAAGCCGGTCCCTTTGACTTTCATCGAGAACGGCTGTCCCACCGTCGCCGTCTGCGGGCCTATCGGTTCAACCGACGGAGCCGCTTCTAGGGCCGGCGTGACTTCTCCGATCGCCGCGGGCAACGCTTCCGCCGCCTGCGCAGCCGAAGCCATCACCCCTATGAGGGAGGCGACCGCGAGAAATGCCGCCAGGAGGCTGAAACCGCGGGTTGCGCGCCGGCGCAGGCGCGGACGCGGGGAGGCCGAGAACACCCGGAGATTGTGTCGCATATTTGTCTAGACCCTTGAAAGACCCCGCCGTTGCGGCGTCTTTGAAGTCGATAGCCGTTCCGATATGAGTTTTGAAGGCGGATCCTCCCGCCCGACCCTGATGCCGCTCTCCGCCGGCCTGTCCCCGGGCGCCCGGCGCACGCTACGTGGAGCGGGGTTGCTGGTCGGCGTGCTCGCGGTCTCGCTGGGGTTGCACGACGCCGGGGCGCTGGGCGGCGCAGGGCTCGACACGTTCTTCAACGTCTGGGTGTACACGGCGATCGAGCTGCTCGTCTGCGCCATCGTCTTCGCGCGGGCGTTCACGGTCGCCCAGGACCGCGGCGCGTGGCTCGCGCTCGGAGTCGGGATCGCCTGCTACACAGCCGGCGATCTCTACTACACGCTGTTCCTCGAAAACGCCGCATCGGTGCCAACCCCTTCGCCGGCCGACGCGGGCTACCTCCTCTTCTATCCCTTCACCTACGTGGCGCTCGCCCGGCTGGTGGGCGCGCATGTGCGTGACGTCCACGCCAACGTCTGGCTCGACGGAGCGATCGGCGGCCTGACGCTCGCCGCGCTCGGCTCGGCGCTCGTGCTCGAGCCCGTGATCCACGCGACGCACGGGGACACCGCGCTGGTCGCGACGAACCTCGCCTACCCGATCGGCGATCTGCTGCTGATCGTCTTCGTCTTCGGGGTGTTCGCGCTGACGGGCTGGCGGCCCGGCCGCGCGTGGCTGCTGATCCTGCTCGGCCTCGGGATCACGGCGGTCGCGGACAGCGTCTACCTGTTCCAGGTCGCCGAAGGCACCTACCGCGCGGGAACCTTCCTCGACGCGCTGTGGCCGCTCGGCCTCGCTCTGCTGGGCTTCGCGGCGTGGTCGCCGCCCCGCCCGCGCCACGGCAACCCGCTCGCGAGCATTGCGGTGATGGTCGTGCCGTGCTTCTTCTGCACGGTCGCGCTGCTGCTTCTGATCCGCGGCAACTACACCCACCTCGACGTGATCCCCGAGGTGCTCGCCGCCGCCGCCCTGCTCGTCGCGGGCCTGCGCTTCGCGGTCTCCTTCAACGACGTGCGCAGCATGTCCTCGGTGCGCGACCGCCAGGCCCGGACCGACTACCTGACCGGGCTCGCCAACCGGCGTCACTTCTACGAACAGCTCAACGACACGATCGACGTGTGCCGCCGCCGCGGCACCAGCTTCGCCCTGCTCTCGATCGACCTCGACCGCTTCAAGGAACTGAACGACACCCTCGGCCACTACGCGGGCGACCAGTTGCTCCAGCAGGTCGGGCCCCGCATGCAGGCGGTCGTCGGCGACACGGCCGTCGCCCGCCTCGGCGGCGACGAGTTCGGGGTGATCCTGCGCGATGAGCCGGCAGCCGCCGCGACGGCTGAGCGGATCCAGAAAGCGCTGGCCCGCCCGTTCGAGCTCGACGAGCTGGCGGTCGCGGTGCAGGCCTCGATCGGCATCTCGGTGTTCCCGAAGGACGCGCAGAGCACCGACGGCCTGCTGCGGCGCGCGGACATCGCGATGTACCAGGCCAAGGGCGAGCGCAGCCGCTACTTCTTCTACACGCCGGCGGCCGACCACGGCAGCCGAGAGCGCCTCGGCCTCGTGACCGAACTCAAGCGGGCCGTCGAGCAGGGCGGCCTCGTCGTGCACTACCAGCCGCAGGTGGACCTGCGCTCGAACACCGTCAGCGGCGTCGAGGCACTCGTGCGCTGGCAGCACCCGGAGCGGGGCCTGCTGGGAGCTGACGCGTTCGTGGGCATCGCCGAGCAGACGGGCGTGATGCGCGAGCTGACCGCCTCCGTGCTCGAGCAGGCGCTCGGGCAGCACCGCGCGTGGCTCGACGAAGGCCGCGAGCTCAACCTCGCCGTGAATGTGTCGGCGACCAACCTGCTCGACGCCGCGTTCCTCGGCGACCTCGAGCGGCGCCTGGCGCGCTGGCGCACCCCGCCGGGCACGCTTCGCCTCGAGATCACCGAGTCAGTCCTGATCGCCGAGGGCTCGCGGGTACGGCGCGTGATCGATTCGCTCGGCGACCTGGGCGTGCTGCTGTCACTCGACGACTTCGGAACCGGCTACTCGCCGCTGTCCTACCTGCGCGAGCTGCCGGTCACCGAGATCAAGATCGACCGCTCGTTCGTTACGGCGATGATGAGCGACCGCGACACCGCGACGATCGTCGCAGCGGTGATCGGGCTCGCACGCCGCCTCGGCATCGAGGTCGTGGCCGAGGGGATCGAGACGGCCGGTCAGCTGGAGATGCTGCGCGGCTTCGACTGCCCGTTCGCCCAGGGGTATCTCTTCTCGCGCCCGCTGCCCGCCCAGACGGTCGGGCGCTGGCTGCGCGAGGACGCGCTCGAGCACATCGCCGAAGAGGTGTTGGCGGCGGGCAGGCTCGCGGACATCGGCGGCGAGCCGCTGGAGGCACCCGCGGAGCGGCGCACGACGGCGGGCGCGCTCGTCTGGCCGGGCCCGGCGCGCCGGCGGCGCGACGTCCCGATCTCCTGAGGGTTCTCGCTCTCAGGGCTCGGGGCGCCCTACGGACGGCGTGAAGACGCGCCAGCGGCGCTCAGGCGCGGGCGTCCGCGCGCTCGGCGGCTTTGCGCTTCTTGGTTTTCGCGGCCGGCCTGCGTGCCTTGGCGGCTTTGGGCCGCGGTTCGGCGAGCGCCAGCAGGTCCTTCATGGCGCTGCCGATGCCGTCGGTGAGGACATCGATGTCGGGGGCGCCGTCGTAGTCGCCGGTGACGCCGAAGTAGAGGCCGCCGTCGTAGGAGAAGATCGCCACGACGATCCGGATCGAGCCGACGACGGGGACGAACGGGTAGGACTCGAGCATCCGCCTGCCGAGTGTCTGAACCGGCTGCTGGGGCCCGGGGACGTTCGTCGTGGCGGTGTGCATGTTCAGACGCGGCGAGCCGGTCACGAGGCGGCTGCCGAGGGCGAGGAGCATCGGCGGCGCAAAGCCCGAGAGCCCGGAGAGGACATCGCCCGCGACGGCCTGCTTGGTCTGCTTGATCCCGTCCATCTCGCCGCGGATGCTGGCGAGCCGCGCGCGCGGGTCGTCGAGCCCCACGGGCAGCCCGGCGAACACCGCCGAGACGCGGTTGTTGTAGACGCCGCGCTCGCCGCGGCGGCGCACCGACACGGGGACCATCGTGCGCACGATGTCGTCAGGCCCGGGGGGTTCGCCTCGCGACTCCAGCAGCGCCCTGAAGCCACCCGTGATGATCGTCAGCACGACGTCGTTGACGGTGCCGCCGAGCTCGGCGCGAACCGTCTTCACGTCGGTCAGACGCACCTCCGCCCAGCTCCAGCGCCTGTGCGGGCCGATCGCGCCCGTCAGCGAGGAGGAGGCGACCGGGCGCATCCGCGAGCTGGCGGCGAGGGCGGCCTTGGTGGTTTCGAGCGCGGTCGAGAGCGTTTCCCGCGGCCGTGCGAGCGCGCGCTGGAGCACCTGCAGCTGCCCCGAGGGGCTCACTTTGTGGGCGAGCGTGCGCGCCAGGACCTCGATGTCGGAGGGCTCCGGCGGCGGCGAGAACTCGCGTCTGCTCTCGGTGCCGGTCGTGTCGGAGAACATCACCGACATCAGGTCGGTCGCGGCGACCCCGTCGACCATGCAGTGGTGGACCTTCGAGAGCAGCGCCCAGCGCCCGTCGGAGAGGCCCTCGATCGACCACAGCTCCCACAGCGGCTTGTTGCGATCGAGATGCTGGGAGAAGACGCGCGCCGCCATCTTGCGCAGCTGCTCCTCGCTGCCCGGCTTCGGGATCGCGGTGTGGCGGAGGTGGTAGTCGAGGCTGAAGTGCGGGTCGTCAACCCAGGCCGGCGTGCCGGCGCCGAGCGGCACGAAGCGCACTTTCTGCCGGTAGCGCGGAACCAGGTCGAGCTTGCCCGCGACCATCTTCCTGAGGTCCTCGAACGGCGGCGCGGGCCCCTCGAACAGGCTCACGGCGCCGATGTGCATCGGCGTCACGTCGTTCTCGACGTGCAGGAACGAGGAGTCCATCGCGCTCATCCATTCCATGCAGCCTCCCTACCCGTTTCGAGCAGTTCCTCGAGCACGTGGTACACGGCCGGGTGCACCGACATCCCGCAGTGGCTCGAGGACACCTCCACGTTGCGCGCGTGCGGATCCAGGCAGGCGTTCCAGTCGACGATGCCGTCGCTGCGCGAGTACACGGAGACGGCGTCGATGTGCTCCTCCAGAGGCGCTTCCAGATCCGACCAGAAGGACTCGCAGCAGTCGCCTTCGGCGCAGTCGCTCGAGAAGATGCGCGGGATCCCGAGGTCGCCGAGCGCGGCCATGATCCGCACCGTGCGCAGCACACCCGGCGAGACCGCGAGCGGCTCCGAGACCGGCGAGCCGAGCATCACGAGCGCCGAGACGCTCTCGGGCTCGCGCACCGCGAGAGAGCGCGCGAGCGCCCCGCCGCGACTCTGGCCGATCAGCACGACCGGCTCCTCCGAGCGGCCCGCGAACCTCCAGAGCTGCTCCTGCATGCGGCTGACGATGTCCTCCGCGCAGCCGGCGTTCAGCCGCATCCCGCTCATCGCGACCGGGTGACCGTGGCGGCGCAGCCAGGCGCGCATCACCGCCAGGGAGCTGTCGCCCGCCATGAAGCCCGGGATCAGCATCACCGGCGCAGGGCGGTGCCGGCTGCGCCGCCGGAGCGAGAGACCCCGCGAGAGGACGCCCTCCGCGAGCAACCGCGCGAGCTCGCCTCCGTAGCGCAGCTCCCCCCACAGGGGCGCCACCGGCTCCTGAACCACTCCTCCCGCTACTGCCATCCCACAAGAGAGGATACGCACAAACTCCCCGGATGGGCAACACTGGGCCGCGGATCCCGGCGGACGGCCGTCCTTGGGGACGGGCCGCCGAACCGCGAACCGCAGCGGCGAGCCGCCCGCGGGGAGGGCTTTACGTGCCGCGCCGGGGCGGCTTCAGGCCGCCGCGGGGGCCGGCTCGGCGGTGTGCACGTCGAGCATGTGCCCGTCGTGGGAGCAGATCAGCTCGACCTCGTCGCCGTGGCGGGCGGCCAGCTCGCGCAGCCGTTCGCGGTTCTCGTGGCGGGCCTTGCTGTCGGTCTGGGTGAGGGTCTGGAAGAAGCGCAGGCCCGGCGGGCAGTGGGGCGGGGTCTGAACCTCGCCGTGGTGGAAGAAGGCGTCGCCGCAGTGGAGCAGCCAGCCGTCGCCGCGGCGGACGGCGACGCCGGTGTGTCCGAGCGTGTGACCCGGCAGCGGGATCAGCAGGATCTCCGCGTCGGCGCCGGGCAGGATCCGCACCGAGCGAAAGCCCATCCACTCGTCGCCGTCGGGCTCATGCTCGACCCAGCGCGGGCCGTGCAGCCAGTGCGCCGGGATGTATCGCGAGCGCGAGCGCCAGTCGGGCGAGAGAGCGGCCGCGAGCTCGGGGCCGAGCAGGTGGACCTCCGCCTCCGGGAAGTCCGGCAGGCCGCCCGAGTGGTCGAGGTCCAGGTGCGTGGTGATGATGTGGCGCACGTCCTCGGGCTGGAAGCCGCGCGCGATCACCTGCGCGTGCGCGGTCTCGGAGGAGATCAGCTGCGGGCTTACGCTGGCGTTGAAGAGGCGGCCGAGCTGAGCGCGGTTCGCGACGTCGCCGCGGCCGAAGCCGGTGTCGACGAGCACCAGCCCGTCGGCACCCTCGATCAGCAGCACGTGGCAGACCGAGCGGTAGCGCTCGAGCAGGCCTCCCTCGCCCACGAAGAAGCGCGCGCCGCGCGGGCACATCGTGCCGCAGTTGAGGTGGTGGATGGCGCGGGGGGAGACGTTCATGCGCCGACACCCTAGCGGCGGTTAGCATCCGGCGTGATGGAGGGGAGCGCGGAGATCGGCGTGCGCTGCGGGAGCAGCGAAGCGAGCTACCCCGAGCTGTTCGGCGCAGCGCTGCGCGCGAGCAGCGGATTCGCCGAGCTCGGCATCGGCGCGGGCGATCGCGTCGCGCTGCTGCTGCGCAACTCGCTCGAGTTCCTGCAGGCGTCGATCGCCACCGTGCCGCTCGGAGCGAGCGCGGTGCCGATCAACTGGCACTGGCGCGGTGAGGAGATCGCGCACGTGCTGGCCGACAGCGGCGCGAAGGCGCTCGTGATGCACGCCGACCTCTGGCCGGCGATCGAGGGCAGGGTGCCCGCCGGCGTCGCGCTCGTGAGCGTCGGCCCGGGCGAGGTCCCCGGCGCGATCCACTGGGACGAGTGGCTCGCGGGCCTGGAGCCCTGGCAGGAGGCCCCCGAAGCCGCCCCGGTCTCGATCATCTACACGTCGGGCACGACCGGCAAGCCGAAGGGTGTCGTCCGGGCGCCGTCCAGCGAGGAGAAACGCGAGGAAACACGCGCGATGCTCGCCGAGGTCTTCCAGCTCGGCGAGGGGGAGCGGACGGTGATCCCCGCGCCGCTGTACCACACGGCACCGAACGTCTACGCGCTCGCGTGCGCGCTGCTGGGGATCGACATGACGATCATGGAGCGCTTCGACCCGGAGGAGTTCCTGCGCATCGTGCAGGAGCGCAGAGTGACCGTGGTGCAGATGGTGCCGACGATGTTCGTGCGCCTGCTCGCCGCGCCGCAGGAGGTCCGCGACTCCTATGACGTCTCCTCCCTGCGCTGGGTGGTGCACGCCGCCGCGCCGTGTCCGCCGGACATCAAGCGGCAGATGATCGACTGGCTCGGGCCGATCGTCGCCGAGTACTACGGCGGCACCGAGACCGGGCCGGTGACCTACTGCACGAGCGAGGAATGGCTGGCCCATCCCGGCACGGTCGGGCGCCCGCTGGCAAACGCGCGCGTGCGCGTGATCGGCGAGGACGGCGAGGAGCTGCCGGCAGGGGAGTCGGGCGAGATCTACGTCTGGCTCGACGCGTTCCCGGACTTCACCTACGAAGGCGACGAGGAGAAGCGGCGTTCGATCGAGCGCGACGGGCTCGTGAGCGTGGGCGACATCGGCTACCTCGACGAGGAGGGCTTCCTGTACCTGAACGACCGCCGCTCCTACATGGTGATCAGCGGTGGCGTGAACATCTACCCGGCGGAGATCGAGGCGTGCCTGCTCGCGCTCGAGGGCGTGCGCGACTGCGCGGTCTTCGGGATCCCCGACGAGGAGTTCGGCGAGGCGCTGGCGGCACACGTCGAACTGGACGACGGGGCGTCGCTCGCCGAGGATGACGTTCGCGCGCATGTCCGCGCGGGGCTCGCGGGCTACAAGACGCCGAAGATCGTCGTCTTCGAGGATTCGCTGCCGCGAGAGGACTCCGGCAAGATCTTCAAGCGGCGGCTGCGCGAGCCCTACTGGTCCGGCTTGGAGCGGGCGATATGAGCGCGACGATGCCCGAGGCCCGCAGCGTGGCCGTCGGCGAGGGTGTCGAGCTGAACGTGTACGAGGCGGGCAGCGGCCCCGCCGTGGTCCTCTGCCACGGGTTCCCCGAGCTGGCGTTCTCCTGGCGCCACCAGATCCCGGCGCTCGCCGACGCCGGCTACCGCGTGATCGTGCCCGACATGCGCGGCTACGGCGGGAGCTCCGCGCCGCGCGAGATCGAGGCCTACGACGGGCCTTCGCTACGTGCTGACATGACCGGCCTGCTCGACGCGCTCGGCGAGGAGAGCGCGATCTTCGTCGGCCACGACTGGGGCGCGTTCGTCGTCTGGGCGTTGGCGTGGATCAACCCCGAGCGCGTGCGCGCCGTCGCCGGGCTGAGCGTGCCGTTCGTACCCCGCGCGCCGGCGCCGCCGATCGAGATCATGCGCGCGAACCTCGGCGAGGAGTTCTACATCGTGTGGTTCCAGCAGCCGGGAGTGGCCGACGAGGCACTCGGCAGCGACGTGCGGCGCACGCTCACCACCTCGCGGCAGTGGACCTCCGACTGGGCGGAGGAGGAGGGCGCGGAGCCGAAACGGCCCGAGTGGCTCTCCGAGGAGGAGCTCCAGGTCTACGTGGACGCGTTCGAGCGCACCGGCTTCACCGGCGGCCTGAACTGGTACCGCAACATCGACCGCAACTGGGAGCTGACGGCCGAGTTCGACGAGCGCCGCATCGAGCGGCCCGCGATGTTCCTCACCGGCGAGCTGGACCTCGTTCGCAGCTTCATGCCGGCCGAGGCGATGGACGGCTGGGTCACCGATCTGCGCCGGAGCGTGGTCGTGCCCGGCGCGGGCCACTGGGTCCAGCAGCAGGCGCCCGAGGCCGTCAACGCAGAGCTGCTCGGCTTCCTCGCGGAAGCAACCGCCTAGCTCAGCCAACTCCCAGCGCCCTCGGACGAGGGTCCCACGGCCCCCGGCGAGGCTTCCTTCATCCCGTGGGGCGATCACAGCGCCCCGCCGTCCGAGAGAAGGAGATCGACCATGCAGGTACATAGAAGGCTCGCCGTCGTCGCAGTGGCAGGGACATGCGCCCTGGCGGGCGCGGCCGCGGGCATCAGCCAGAGCGCCGCGAGCTCGTCGTCGGGCAAATCGAGCGCGAGAGCGGTCAAGGCCGGCGCGAACGCCTGGCCGCCGGGCGGAGGCCAGCCCGGCCACGGTGGACCGGGCGATGAGGTCCACGCCGTGGAGGTGGTCCTGAACAAAGCAGGGACCGCCTACATCAGCGTCACCGACGACAGCGGCACGATCACCGCGATCGACGCCGGCGCGGGCACGATCACCCTCAAGGAGGGCACCTCCTCGGTGACCTACGCGACGCCCACGATCACGATCCCGTCAGGCGCCACGGTGAACCTCGACGGCGCCTCGAGCTCGCTCGAAAAGCTGAGCGTGGGCGACCACGTCTCGATCTCCTCCTCCTCGGAAGGGACGAACGTGTTCGCGACCGACTCCTCCTTCAAACCGGCGGAAGGCCACGGCCCGATGGGCGCGCCGCCGCAGGGTGGACAGCCGCCGAGCCAGGGCTAGAGGGCCGCTGGGCGTGAGGCGCCGCGACGGCGGGGTAGCGTTGGAGGCGTGAGCAATCGGCCTTCCAACGGAATACCCGAGCCGTCGCGGCGCCCTCTCACGGCGCCGATCGAGAACCGCGTCGCGATCGCGGTCGGCGTATTCGCGCTCGTCGCGGGGATCGCGATCCTCGCCGCCGCGAGCGGCACCGGCGCGACGATCGCCGCCGCGATGCTGCTCGGGATCGCGGGCATCGCGTTCGTCTCGCTGGTCTTCCTGATCGTGGGCCAGAGCGAAGACACCGACCGGGAGCGCCACCCGCGCGGGTGACGACGCGGGGGGCGAGTTGCCGCCGTCACGACACCTGGGCGGGACGTCCGCCCGCGACACCCGCCCGGCGCAGGTGTTGCAGCAGTTGGAAGCGATGCGTCCGACGATCACAGCGAAGGCCGTGGCCGTACTCAGCGCGAGCGCCCTGGCCCTCGGCGCATGGACGCCCGGTGCCCTCGCACGACCCTGGGGCCACCGCCAGCTCTGCGCGACGGTCACCTGCCGGACGCTCGCCGCCGACAGCGAGGTCCGTGTCTTTCGCGCGAGCAACCATCACCACTACAACGAGGTCCTCGTCGAATGGCTGCCGGCCCGTCAGATCACGACCGGCATCGCATCCCCCGGGGAACCGCTGAGGCTGCTGAGGCTGTCGGGGCCGCTCCTCGCCTACGTCGTGCAGTACCCGGAAGGGCCGGCTCTCGTGTATCTCCTGAACGCCCACCACGGTCAGGGAGACGGCTCGTGGACAACCGCGGACCAGCTGGAACCTGGCTCCCCTGGCGTCACGAACCTCTTCCTCACGAGATCCGGCGGCGTTGCGTGGCTGGCCGAAGGGCGCTTCCTGATCCGCCCGTTCGCCGGGGAATCTCGCCCGTATCCGGACAGGCGCGCGATCTTCTGCGGATCGCCGCGGACCGCCGAACCGGTGCTGCGCGCGGAGGGACCGGACGTCTCGGCCTCCGCGCTGCCGGCGGCCGCCGCCACCTGCCCGCCCGACAAGCCCGCTGAGTGACGGAGGGCTTCGGCCGGGCGACAGCGCTTCGCCGGGTGACGCACGGGTTCGCCGGGCCGTCAGCGCTCTACTGAGCGGCCCGGCGCGTCTCAGCCCTCCGGGGGCTCTGCCGAGCAGGAACCCGCGACTCAGGGCTCGAGCGCAGCCTCGCGGCGGTGCCGGCGCCACGCCCGCCCGAGTGCGGCGCCCGCGAGCGCGAGCAGGCCGAGCGGGAGCAGCACCGCGAGCGCGATCAGAGCGACCGCACCCGCCGCCGCGAGGACCTCGCCGGCGTCGTGCAACCCGCGCCCGAGCGTGAGCGCGTGGCCGGCGGATGTGCCCGCGATCGTCACTTCGAGCTGTGCGGTGGAGGCGCGGTGAGTGACCGTGTGGAGCGTTTCGCGGTCGCTCGCGAGCGCCGCGCGGTTGCCCGCCAGGCGGTCGCGCAGGCTTTCGATCTCGCCCTGCGTGGTGGCGTCCGCGAGCGCATGGAGCAGCGCACGGCGGACTGCTTCGTCATCGCGCAGCCGCCGCTGTGCCTGTTCGTAGGAGCTCGTTATGTCCTGCGATTCCTGGTTGACGGCGCGCTCGGGGGCGATGCGCCCCAGCGCCGCGATCGCCTGGCTCAGCTTCGCGCTCGGCAGGCTCAGGATCATCTGCGCTTCGCTCGTGGCGCCCTTGCGGACCTGGACATGGGAGCTGGCGACGTAGCCGCCGTAGCTCGTGCCGAGGCGCGAGACCGCGTCGGCGGCTTCCTGCACTCCTTCCGAGCCGGTCGCGAGCGTCACCGACGCGCCGAGCTGCTGCAGCCTCGCGTTCGAGCCCGCCGGGGACGCTTCGGTCGCGCCCGAGAGCCGCGCCGGTTGCGCCGACGCCCGGGGCGCCCTCGGCCGCTCCCGAGCGTGGCGCGAGGGCTTCCTGCTGTGCGAAGCCTTTCGCGCTGTGCGGGACGGCCACCTCGTTGGTCGCCGAGGGCACGTTCTCCGCGCGCCTGCCCGGCCCGCCCCCCGCCAGCGCGAGGACGATCACGAGCACCGCCAGCATCGCGCCCGCGCCGCCCAGCGCGAGCGAGCGCCCTGGCGAGGATGCGATCCGCCGGCGCAGGCGGCCGAGCCGTCCAGTGAAAGTGCGCGGCGCCTCGCGCCGCTCGAGCGCCCACTCCGCCACGCGTGCCTGCAGCACGCGCTCGAACTCCGCGTCGGGCGCGGGCGCGAGCGCCCGCACGTCCTCGGAGAGCTCGCGCAGCGCGCTCGCCCGCGCGCCCGCCAGCTCGCCGTTCAGCGCCGCGTCGATCTCCGCGCCGAGCCGGGCGCCGTCGCGGGCGGGGAACGGGATCACCTTCATGCGACCTCCCGCGCCCCGAGCGGGGTCTCGCGCAGTCGCTCCAGCGCGCGGTGAAGGCGCGTGCCGGCGTTCGACTCGCTGATCCCCAGCGCCCGCGCGAGCTCCGCGTTCGTGAGCTGGCCGTGGAACTTCAGCAGCACGACCTCGCGGTCGCGCGCGGAGAGCTGTGCGAGCGCGCGGCGGACGCTGTCGCGGCGCTCGACGTCCTCCGGGTCGGCCCCGGGGGCCGCGGGAGCGGCCAGGCTCTCGGCGGCCGGCGAGGCCGCCGGCTCGCGCCTCTTGCGACGTCGCAGCTCATCGAGGGCCGCATTGCGGGCGATCGTGAACAGCAGCGCCCGTGCGCTACCGCGCCGCGGGTCCAGCCGCCCGCGCGCCCGGATCAGCCGCTCGAAGGCCAGCGCCGTCACATCCTCCGCGCTCGCCCGATCGCCCAGCAGGGACAGCGCGTAGCCGTGGACGTCTCCCGCGCTTTCGCGGTAGAGCGCGTCGAGGGCCTCCGCACCGAGTTCCCCATGGCGCCCGGAGGGCCGCTGCGATCGTTCGATCATCCCCATCAAAAAAATCTACGCGCGAGCGGGCGCTCTCGTCACACCCGCGCCACGGATGCGACGCCCGCGGACGTTGCGTCATGCTTGGTCGTCTTGGAGGCCGCCGAGACAAGAGCGATCCGGTCCTGGCTGATGGACATGGACGGCGTGCTCGTGCGCGAGGAAGAGGCGATCGCGGGCGCCAACCGCTTCCTCGATCGCCTGCGCGAGCTGGGCATCCCCTTCCTCGTCCTGACCAACAACTCGATCTACACCCCACGCGACCTCGTCGCGCGGCTCGCTGCTAGCGGGCTCGAGGTCCAGGAGCAGGCGATCTGGACCTCCGCGCTCGCGACCGCCCGCTTCCTTCACGACCAGCGTCCCGGCGGAACGGCCTACGTGATCGGCGAGTCCGGTCTCACCACCGCGCTGCACGAGGCCGGCTACACCCTCGATGACCGCGCGCCCGATTACGTCGTGCTCGGGGAGACCCGCACGTACTCGTTCGAGCGCATCACCCGCGCGATCAGGCTGATCGGCGAGGGCGCGCGCTTCATCGCGACCAACCCGGATCCCACCGGTCCGAGCGCGGCCGGTCCGCTGCCCGCGACGGGCTCGGTCGCCGCGCTGATCAGCCGCGCGACCGGCGTCGAGCCCTACTTCGTCGGCAAGCCCAACCCGCTGATGATGCGCTCGGCCCTGAACGCGATCGAGGCGCACTCCGAGAGCTCGGCGATGATCGGCGACCGCATGGACACCGACATCGTCTCCGGGCTCGAGGCCGGCATGGAGACGATCCTCGTGCTGAGCGGCGTCACCACGCGCGAGATGGCCGAGCGCTTCCCCTTCCGCGCCTCGCAGGTCGTCGAGTCCGTCGCGGACCTGGTCGAGCAGCTCGGGGGTTGAGCGACCGCGCGCGGGCTTGTGCCCGGCGCGCCGTAAGCGGAGGTGAGCCCGATGCCGCGCCCCGCGGGCCCTGCCGGCACCCCCCTTGAGTACTGCAAGCACCGATGCAACAGATGTCTAGCCCGGCCCTGAAGCGCTCATCCCGCCCCTACCGTGCGCCGAAACGCAGATCGAGATGGGGGACGGGTCGCGATGAGCGGGGTGACACCTAAGGCGAAGGGGCACGGCAAGGCCGGGGCGGGCGCGGCGCATCCGAAGCCGCACGCGCACGCAAAGCCCAAGCCGCATGGCAAGCCACCCAAGCACGCGGCCCGCCACCATCGCAAGAAGCACCACAAGCACCACAAGAAGAAAGCGCCGGTGCCGCACGTCTCGGGCCTGGCGGGCGCGCCCGCGCCCCCCGCGATCCCGGTCGTCGCTCCGCCGCCCTCGAGCGCGCCGCCTCCCGTCGCGGCAGCCACGATCTCTCTCACGCAGGCGCGGCGGCTGCTCTGGCGCGCCGGCTTCGGGCCGGCGCCCGGGCAGGCCGAGGCACTGGCCGGGCAGCCGCTGGAAGCCGTCGTGCAGTCGCTCACGCGGCCGTCGGGGCCGGCGACGCTGCATGGCCCCGCTCCGACCGACGACGAAGGCAACGCGCTCGAACCGGCCGACGTCTGGGGCGAGGACCACTGCTGGTGGCTCGACCGGATGGTGCGCAGCGACCAGCCACTCGTCGAGCGGATGACCTACATCTGGCACGACTGGTTCGCGAACTCCAACGAAAAGGTCAACGACCAGCAGCGGATGCTCGAACAGAACGAACTGTTCCGCGAACACGCGCTCGGGAACTTCCACGACCTCTTCACGGCGGTGACGGCGAACCCGGCGATGCTCGTCTTCCTCGACGGCATCTACAACTCCAAGTGGGAACCGAACGAGAACTACGGCCGCGAGATGATGGAGCTGTTCTCGCTCGGCGCGGACCGCGGCGCCTACACCGAGAAGGACGTCAAAGAAATGGCCCGCACGCTGACGGGCTGGACCGCGGAATGGACCGAAAGCGCGGGGCTTCAGAACTTCCGCTTCCAGGCCTCCCACCACGACAACGGCAACAAGACCGTTTTCGGCCAGACCGGCAAGTGGAGCTGGGAAGACGCGGTGCGCATGTGCGTCTCGCACCCGCTTCACCCCTCGTTCTTCTGCGCGAAGCTGTGGAGCTACTTCGTGCCGACGCCGCCGAGCGAAGCGACGCTCGCCTCGCTCGAGGGCCTCTACCTGGGCTCCGAATACGGGATCCGCCCGGTGGTCGAGGCGATCCTTCAGCACCCGGACTTCCTCGACGGGCCCGAGCTCGTCACCCCGCCCGTCGTCTACAACGCGGGTCTGCTGCGCGCGATCGGACGCCCGATCGACACGACCGCCTGGGCCTGGCTCTCGGCCGCCGCCGGCCAGCAGCTGTTCTACCCGCCGAACGTCTCCGGCTGGGACTTCACACACTGGCTCGACACCTCGACCGCGAAGGCGCGCTGGGAACTGGCGAGCTACGTGACGGCGAAGACCTACGCCAATCCCTGGCCCGGCGAACACGAACCCTCTTACAGCGCGAACGAGGAACCGGCGGAAGCGTGGGCGAGCGCGTTCGCCTACTGGGGCTCGCCGCTGCTCAGCGGCGAATCGCAGAGCAGCCTCGAAGCCTTCGCGCAGTCCTCGCTGAGCGGGATGAAACTCGCCAAATGGCAGAGGAGCCCGTACAAGGCGATGCGCCAGAACGCGCTGCGGATGTTGATCGCGACCTCGCCCGACCTGCAGGTGAGCTGAGAGGGGAACCGACGATGGGCTGCTCGTGCAACGACTTCAACCGCTCGCAACTGCTGCGAGCAGGCATCGCCCGCGCCGGGCGCGGGCTGCCGTCGATCGAGCCGGGGATGCCGCTCCCCGCCGGAACCGGCCTTGACCGCCGGCAGTTCCTGTTCCGCAGCGCGGGCGCGATGCTGGCCGTCTACGGAGCCTCGGCGCTCTCGCCGCGGGCCTTCGAAGACGGGATCGCAGCCGCCGCCGCAGCCGAACCGAAAGGGCCGGTGCTCGTCTCGATCTTCATGGAAGGCGGCTGGGACGCGCTGTCGGTGCTCTCTCCGGTGCGGGAAGCCAAGTACCACGAACTGCGTCCGACGCTCGGGCGCACCGAAGGCGAAGGCGTGCAGTACACCGAGGACGAAGCGCTGATGTGGCACCCGAAGGCGGCCGGCCTCGCGCAGCTGAACGGCGAAGGCAAGGTCGCCGTGTTCCCGGCGATCGGCTACCAGCCGCAGGACGAGAGCCATTTCACGAGCCGCCACTACTGGGAGGTCGGCGAACTCAACACGCAGACACGCTCCGGCTGGATGGGGCGCTACCTCGACATCGCCGGCAGCCCCGGCAACCCGCTCCAGGGCCTCTCGCTCGACTACTCCCTGGCGCCTGCGCTCGCGACCACGCGCGTGCCGGTGGCAGCCGTCTCCTCGCCCTCGGACTACAACTTCTGGGCCAACGGACTCGGCGAACCGCTGACGGCGCCGACGATGGAAGAGTACGGCGCGCTCGGCGCGCTCTCGGCGCCGTCGCCCGCGTTCGCCCAGGCCCGCGGCGCGGCCCAGAACACGGACATCATCCGCACGCAGATCGCGCCGTTCGCCGAACAGGAAGGCAAACCGGGCTTCACCTCGCCGGTCACCTACCCGACCTCCGGCGGCGACTTCCCGCAGCGCCTTGCCGTCCTCGCCGCGATGATCGACGACGAATCGCTGCCGATCAAATGCGTCTCGATGAACGCCGTCGGCGGCTACGACACGCACTCCGACGAGGTCGAAACGCTCGCCACGAACCTCGGCCAGACGGTGGAATCGCTGGTCGCCTTCCAGCGCGACCTCGAAGCGCGCGGGATCGATGACCGTGTCGTGATCCAGCTGTGGTCGGAGTTCGGCCGGCGCCCGCAGGAAAACGGCAGCGGCACCGATCACGGCGCCGGTGGAGCCTCGTTCCTGATCGGCAGCCGGGTCAAAGGGCAGATGGTCGGCGAATTCCCGGGGCTGACGAAACTCGACCCGAACGAAAACCTGCTCAACACCTCGGACTACCGCGCGGTCTACGCGGGGCTGCTCGGGCAGTGGCTCGGGACCGAAGCCGGCCGCGTGATCCCGGAAGCCGGCACCGGCCTGCCCGGCCCCAGCACCTACGGCACGGTCCCCGACCTGTTCGTCTGATGCCTCGTCCTCCGCGCCGAATCGCGCTGCTCCTCTGCGGGTGCGCCTCGGCGTTGCTCTGGGGCGGCGCGACGATCGGCCAGGCCGCTCCCACCGGATGGGGCAGCGGCGGCGCCGGCGTGGACTGGGGCGCGCTGCAGGCGCAGGTCCGCGCCCACGCAAGCCACGCTCGGCGCCATGCGCGGTGCTCTCCACATGCGCACGCGCGCCACAGGCACAAGCGCTGCGCGCCGAAGGCGCGCCACGGGGCGAGCTCGACCGACCCGACCTCCGGTCCCGCTCCGCAAGGCGGCGGCGGACCGGCGAGCGAAAACCTCACGCCCACGCTGCCGGGCGTGCCCGGTCCCACCGGCGGCGAATCCGGGGGCGGCGCGGGCTCGGGCGCGGGCGGCGGAAGCGGCGAAGAAACCGGCACGCCGCCGTCGGTCCCGCACGTGCAGGTGGTCGCGGTCGAGTACCACTACACGCTCTCGCGAACGACGGTTCCCGAAGGCAAGGTCGTGCTGCAGTTCGTCAACAACGGCCAGGACGAACACAACCTGAACGTGCTCTCGGGCGAAGGCGAACTCGAATCGTCCTTCCCGAAGACCGTCTCGCACGGGGTCCGCGAAACGACGCTGAACATGCACAAAGGCAACTTCACCCTGTTCTGCTCGCTGCCCGAACACGAGGCGAAAGGGATGAAAGCCACGCTGACCGTGGAATAGGCCCGCCCGGTCTCCCGCCCCGCGCCCGGCCGCGCGGGATACTGGCCGCACGATGTCGCAGGAGGACGTGGAGATCGTGGCCGCCGTGATCGACCGGTGGAACAGCGGTGAATGGCTCGTGCCGGACGCGTATGACCCGGAGATCGAATGGCTGCCTCACCGGAGCATCACCGAGGGCACCTTCCACGGCATCGAGGGCATGCGGCGGTTCGCCGAGGACACGCATGAGATGTTCGACGTGTTCGAGCTTCGCTGCGAGCACCTGCTCGACGCCGGCGAGCGGGTGATCGGCTGGGGAACGGTCCACTTCAGGGCGCGCCAGAGCGGGCTCGAGTCGGAGATCCCGTTCGGCGGGCTGGCCACGATCCGCGACGGCAGGATCCTGCGCTTCGAGGACCTGGGCTCCAAGCAGGCCGTGCTCGAGGCGGCGGGGCTCTCGGGTTAGGACGGGGTTCGGGCGTTCGAGGCGCTCGGGGCCCGGCGGCGCTCGGGGCGCCGTAGGTGTTCGGGGCGCCCGAGGCGTTAGGGCGCTCGTGGGCGCCGGCCGGCGGCGGCCCGGCTCGGCCGTGCTCGCAACGCCGTGGCGCAGGCGCCCGTGCCAGCCGGCGTTGCGAGCCGCGCACGCGGGTAACAGGAAGAGGACTGCAACCCCGTCCCAGGGAGGTCTCGTGTCACGACTGAAGCGAATGATCGGCATCAAGGCGACCAAGGCGACGGCCAAGCACACCGTCCACGGCGTCGCGGCGAAGGCGCAGCGCAGACCGCTGCGCAGCGCGACCCTGCTCGGAGCGGGGATCGTGGTCGGGCTCGGAGCCGGCTTCACCGCCGGGCGCAAGATCTGAGCGGCGGCAGGCCGAGCGTCGGGTTGCGCCTCCTTCATAAGCAGGAGGCATGTGCCTCCTGCGAACGCCTATCGGAAGAGTTCTGAGGAGCGGATAGCCTCGGTCTCCCGCGCGCTCGTGACACAAGGAAGCCATCCAGCGATCGACCTGCGCCAACTGCAGTACCTGGTGGTGGTGGTCGAAGAGGGGCAGATCACGCGCGCGGCCCAGCGCCTGCATGTCGCACAGCCCGCCCTGTCGCAGGCGATCTCGCGCCTCGAGAGCCAGCTCGGCGTGCGACTGCTCGAGCGGCTGCCGCGGGGGGTCGAGCCGACCCCGGCGGGTGAGGCGTTCGTCGAGAAGGCGCGCGAGGCGCTGAGCGCGGTGGAGGCGGCGGAGGACGCCGTGCATCCATGGGCGCGCTCGGAGGCGCGGCTGGCGCTCGGTTTCCTGGCGGTCCTCGGGCCGATGGCGCGGCCGTGGCTGCGCCGCTTCATCACCGGGCACCCCGGGGTCGAGCTCGAGACGCGCCACCTCACACCCCAGGAGCGGATCGTCGAGCTGAGGCGCGGTCGGATCGACGCCGAGCTGATGTTCCCGCCGCCGCGCGAGAGCGATCTGGAGCACCTCATCGTGCTGCGCTCGCCGCGCTACGTGCTGATGCACGAGCACCATCCGCTGGCCGGCGAGCGCGCGGTCGACTACGCGCAGATCGCTCACGAGCGCGTACCGGCGCGGCACCCGAGCGTGCCGGCCGACTGGGCGCAGGAGGCCTGGCTGATGAACTTCCGCGGGTCGCGCCCGGAGGTGACCAAGGAGCGCCCGACCAGCGCCGATGAGGTGTGGGCGCTCGTCGCCGCAGGCAAGGCGATCTCGGTGCTGCCCGGGTTCATGGTCGCGGGCGCCGAGGGCCAGGGCGTGCGGGCCGTACCACTCGCCGACGTCGAGCCGGTGGACGTCGCGCTCGTTCGCCGAGCCGACGACACACGCGCGACGGTGCTCGCCCTGTTTGCGGCCGCCGCCGAAGGAACCGAGGGCGCGGGCGGGCTCTAGCCTTTTTTTGGGGGGGTTTGGGGGGGGCGCCCCCGTCATCGACTGGCCCTCGGCGGCACGGCTCGCTCGGAGCGCTCCGCGCCTGCGACGGTGAGGGGCGGCCGTCTAGGGCTGGACGGCGGAGGGGGTGAACGGCAGCAGGTCGGCGAGGCCTGTGACTTCGAACACGCTCTGGACCCGCTCGGGCCCCGGCTTGATCAGCAGGCCCAGCCCGCGCTTGCGGCAGATGCGCTGCGTCAGCGTGATCGCCCAGAGGCCGGAGGAGTCGATGAAGGTGAGCCGCGAGAGGTCGATCACGATCGGGCGCTCCTGCACCATCACCTCGGTGAGCGCGTCCTCGAACGGGCCGAGCGCGGAGGAGTCGAATTCGCCGACCGGCGTGATCACGCCGCCGTGCTCGTCGGCCCCGGTCTCGACGTGGAAGGCGCGGTCGGCGGGGCTGATCAGCGACTGAGGCAGCGTGTCCCTGGAAGCCGAATCCTCGATCTCCTCGGGCCGCACCGGAGCGCTGGGCGCCGCCACCGACGCAGCGCCGCCGCCAGAGAGGACGCCTCGTAGCGCCCACGAGTGCCTTCCAACAACTCGAACGTTCAAGAACCGAACTGTTGCGCCGGAAGCCGGTCCTGTCCAATACAAGTTGCCGTTTTCCTATACGCGACGGTTATCGCAGCTCGCCGGAGGGCGTGCCCTCGGGGGCCAGGCTGCGCGCGGGCTGAGCATGGGCCGGGCTCTGCGTGTGCCGCAGACCGGCCGGGCTCTGTGTGGGCCGAGCGCTGCCGGCTCGACCCGCCCCCGGCGTCGCGCCCGCGCCGTCGGCGCTCAGCTCCCCCGCCGTCTCGAGCGCCAGCCCGTCGAGCGCGGCACGCAGCGCGCGGACGACCGGCCTCGAGTCCCCCCGCAGGCACGCCACCGCCACGGGGATCCCGTCGACGCCGAGCAGCGGGATCGCCCGCACGCCGTCTCCCTGCAGGCGCGGGATCATGAACAGGGGCAGGATCGCGATCGCCCTGCTGCGCGAGACGAGCGCCCAGAGCTCGTCCAGCGAAGTCGGCGCCTCAGACGCCAGCCGCGGCGGCGCCGAGCGGTACTTCATCAGCCATGTCTCTTCGGCAAGGCGCTGATCGACCGTCGGATGACGGCCGGGAAGCATCTCGTGCTCGACCTGGTCGAAGGTGAGCGAGCGCTCGCCGGCGAGGTGGTGCTTCTCGCCGACGAGCACGTAGCGTGGCGAGACCGCGACCAGCTGCTCGACGAGCTGCGCGTCACCGGGGGGCGGGTAGACGAGCTCGGCGTCGATGCGCCCCCGCTTGAGCTCGACGAGACGCTCGGCCGGCTGGAGGTGACGGGTTTCGACGTCGACCTCGGGGTGGGCGAGCATGAGGAGCCGGATCAGCGCTCGCGCGAGGTCGCCGGCGGCCTCGTGGAAGCCGAGCACGAGCCGCGGGCCGGCGCGCAGCCAGGGCTCCACAGCTTCTTCGGCCTCGGCGACGGCGAGCAGCGCGCGCGACGCCTGCTCGAAGAAGGCCGCCCCGGCCTCGGTCGGCGTGACGCCGCGCGGGTGACGGTCGAACAGGCGCACACCGAGTTCCGTCTCGAGCTTGCCGATCGCCTGCGAGAGCGCCGGCTGGGCGATGTGCAGGCGGGCGGCGGCACGCGTCATCTGACCCTCCTCGACGACGACGACGAAGTAGTGGAGTTGGCGCAGATCGAGCATCGGCAGGGTGCCGGCGGGCAGCCGGAGTGGTTCGATTGAGGTGGATACCCATGAACGGCCTCGTCCCCTGCGAGTCCCCCATACGTGTTGCTCGGGATCCATACGCCGCGCTTATGCCCGGCTCTGCGCCGTTCCGGCGAAGACCCGTTACGCTCACTTCAGGGAGCGCGACCAGGGGGTCTGGTGGTGGGATCGACGTCTGGAGACCTGCGTGGCCGTCCTTAGGTTGGCCAGGTACCGGGTGAGCCGCGAGCTCTATGACGCGGTTGCGGTTTCCATGCGCCTGCACACGGAGCATCCCCTCGGCCTGATCATGCACGGAGCGAGCGAGGTCGACGGCGAGCTGCAGGTGGCGCAGGTCTGGGAGGGGGCTGATTACGCACACCGCTACGAGCGCGAGATCCTCGCGCCGGCGCTCGCGGCTCACGGCATCGAAGCCGATCAGCACGTCACGACGATCGAGCTGCTCGACCTCGTGACGCCGTAGGCGGGGGCAGAGGTCTCGCGCTGGTCGACTCAGGTCGACGGCGCCGAATGCGCTGGTGCGCGGGAGGCCGGTTCGGGACGGACGGCGGCGAGCACGTGCACGCGGGCGGCGCTGCGACTGGCGGCGCTGCGGCGGGTGACGCTGCGGCGAGCGGCGCTGCGGGGAGCGGCGCTGCGGCGGGAGACGCGCGTGACGCCCCCCGCCGCACCCCCGAAGGACTAGAAGGTCACTTCGAAGTTGTTGCTCTGGTTGATCAGCACCATGCCGTCGCCGCTGTGCGATCCGTGCGTGAAGGCGAACTTCCCCGGGATGTCCCCGGGCTGTCCGTCGGATTCGACCTCGATCGCCGCTTCGGACTGGCCGTCGACCGCCACTTTCGTCGCGCTCGATTCGGAGGCTGACAGGGCGCCTTCGAACTGGTAGAGGCCGATCCCCACGCGCCCGGGACCGTTGATCTCGTCGTCGCTCAGCAGGGCCTTTCCTTCTTCGAGCGAGACGCCCTCATACCGGTTGCCGGTGAACGTGTCTTTGTTGATCGTGACGTCGGGAGACGCCGGCACGGTCGAGGAGCCCGACGCATAGTAGGCGCCCTGGTCGTTGGAGCTGACGGTCGCCTTCTCCAGCTTCGATCCCGCCGCCGCTTCGTAGAAGAGCACACCCGCGCCCTGGGCAGCCTGCGGCCCGCATGCTTCGGCGTTGCACTCGTTGCCGCTGACGGTGGTGCTCTCCACCAGGCCCTGCGCACCGAAGGAGATCTGGATCCCGTTCTGGGCGATGTAGGGCGAACCCCCGTCACCAGTGACCGTCGAGCTCTTGATCGTCATCGTCGAGCCGGTTCCGCTGACGGTCGGGCCGTTCTTCTCATAGCCGCTGACCGTGACTGCTTTGAGCACGGCGTGACCGACCTCTTCGCGGCTGGCCGATCCCACGTCCAGCGCGATTCCGTGCTGGCAGCCCTCGTACGCGGCCACGCTCGTGCTCGCACCGTCGATCGCGACACCGGTCGCCTTCAGCGTGCCGCCGCCGGCCACGAACACGGCGTTCAGCCCGTTGGCGCACGTTTCGAGCGGGATCACCGCTTCGACGTCGATGCCCGTCAGCGTGACGGTCCCGGTCGTGCAGATCGAGATCTCATCGGACTGGTCGAGCGGCACGGCTTCTTCGTTGGGTTTCGTGTCGCAGGCCGATTCCGAGCGCGCCGGCACGGCGGGCATCGCGAGCGTCACGGTGCCGGGGCCGCTGACCGCGCTCAGCTTCGTGGTGGCGCCGATCGCGACCTGTTCGGTGTAGGTCCCCGAGCAGACCTCGATGGTGGCGGCGCCGCTGCTGACCGCGCCCTGGACCGTGTTGAACGTGGGCGCGGAGCAGCTCTTTCCGCCCGCGACCGCCGGGGCGCTGTTCGACACCCAGACCTTCGATGCGTCGGCCGCGCTCGCGGCGACGGCCATCAGACAGAGCGCGGACGCGGTCAGCGCCAGCGCGCGAAAGACTCTGCTTGACACAGTGCTCCCTCCCGTGAGTGATTGGCGCCACCCCGACATGGCACAGGGATCGTCTGGAGCGGGCCGGGAGCGCAGGCGCGTTCCGTCGCGCCCGCGCTCCCGGTGGCCGGCTCGCGGTGCGGGAGGGAGAGCGCCGCGCACCGGCAGGAGAGCGCTGAGCGGATCCCCGCCCGCTCGCGTGCCCTCCAGGCCGGAAAGACAGGCTCGGCCGAGGGCATCCGGCTACGGCCGCGTTGACGTCTCACGTACGTCCCCTCCCTCGCTTGCGCCGCGCGAACGCACGGCAGAGATCAGTCTCCTACAACCGGCCCGCCGATGTCCAATAGGTCTGCCGAGTTTGCGGATATGCGGAACTTATGCCCTGTGCGGTGGCGTGGGCACGCGCTTGGCGGGCGCCCCCCCGCCGGCCTCCAAGGAGGACCGGATCAACAACGCGCTCGGGTTCTGCACCTAGCCGCGCAAGGTCGCGGCGACGGCTCGGGTCGCTCCCCCCGAGAGCGCCAGGGCGACCCTCACGCCCAGCCGACCGCGGTGCCGTCGCAGAAGCGCCCGCCCTGCGCGGTTCAGCCGCAGCGCGACGATGAAGGTGCCCCGGCGGCCCTTGAAGGTCGCGTGCCCGATCTCGGGGTAGATCCTGCGCGAGTGGCCGTGAACCCGGCGGATCAGGACGGCGCGCAGCGTGACCGCCCCGCCGCAGGTGCGCCCGGCGGGGCAGCGCACGCGGAGCTTCACGAGCCCGTGGGCGCCGGCCCGCAGACGAGTCGCGAGCAGCGCCAAAACCGTTTGCGTAGAGGCGAGTTGCTTGGAGACGAGCGGCTGTGGGTGCGTAAGGGGCGGCGGGATCGGCGAGTAGAAGAACGCGGGGGTCAGCACGGCGGTCTGGTAGGCGGTGACGGTCGAGCCAGTCGCTACGTATACGCGCCCGCCGGCGGCGCTCGGCGAGCCGAAGTGGTCGGTGATCGGGCTCGGGAGCGTGAGCGTGTAACGGGGTTTTCCGGTCGCCGGGTCGAGCCCGTAGAGCTTCGTGCCACCGCCGCTGAAGCCTCCGGTCGCGAGCGTCCAGACGAGCCCGGCGGAGACGATCGGCGAGCCGAACGCGTCCGAGGGTCCCTGCCAGAGGGGTGCGAACGTGCGCGCGGCGGCGTTGTAGGAGAGCGCCATCGTGCCGTTGGTGCACGGGATGTAGATCACGCCGTCGGAGTAGGAGTCGCCGCCGAAGCTGCCCGAGCCGCCGCAGACCTGTGCGCTGTAGACCGCCGGGGCGCCAGAGGACATCGTCGAGCCGGCGATCAGGTAGCCCGTGCCGCGCTTGCCCGCCTGGAAGATGAGCCCGCCCGGCAGCAGCTCGGGAGCCGCTGAGGAGAGGTCTTTGTCGGTATTCGAGTCTTCCTTCCAGGTGGGCGGCTCATACCAGCCGGTGACGCCGAGCGACGGGTTCAGCGCGACGACCGCGTCGGAGTAGTCGAAGGTCGTGGCTTCCTGGCCGCTCGGCGGATTCGGGTTGCCTGTCGAGACGAAGATGGTTCCGGCGGAGTCGACGGACGGGCCGGCGGTGGACCAGATGGCGCCGCCGCCGGTGGAGGGGGACGCGATCGGCACCTGCCAGTAAGAGGGCGCGCCGCCGTTCTCGGGAGCCGACACGACCGCCCCACGGTAGATCGAGCAGTCGCCGTCGTTACCGCCGAACCCGAACACCACGCTGCCCCCGTCGAGCGTGAGCGCGCCGCGCTGCAGGATCGCCTTCGGGTTCGCGTCGGGAGGATCGACGGGCGTGCTGAGGACACGCGCCCCCGTGGCGAGGCTGAAGCCCTCGAGCAGGTGCTGGGCCTGCGAGCCGTTCCAGGTGTCGGCGACGACGTAGAGGACACCTGTCGCGGGGTCGATCACGGGTGTGGAGACGATGCCGACCGTCGGGGTGATGTCGCCGCACGGGAGCTGGCTGGCGGGCACCGGGGTGCCGGCGCTCGCATGCCAGATCACCGCGCCGCTCGACGCATCGAGTGCGTAGACGTCGTCGCCGATCGTCGCCGCGTAGACGACCCCGCCGACGACGAGCGGCTGGTTCCACATCGCTGCGCCGAGGCTCGGCGACTGCCAGGCGAGCGTCGGGGTGAGGGGACTCGTGCCATCCGGATCGACGCCGCTGCGGGCGGCGTCGCGGTGGTAGGTGGTCCACGCGGGGTTGGCGCGGGCCGTGGCGGCGCACACGGAGAGGGCCAGGACGAGGCCGGCGAAGGCGAGAGCGAGCGTTCTGCTCGAGAAGGAGGCGGCCTGCATCGTTGGACGGGAAGTATCCGCTACGCGTCGATGCCAAGCCTCTTCATGGACGAAAGGTCGGCGGGACATGGGGTCGGCGCATGGGCGAGCGTTCCGACACGCGCGCGTCGGGCCGGGGGCGGCGGGAGGCCTCCTCGCGCGGTCTGGGTAGTCACGAGCGGTGTACCTGTTGGAGACTTCCCGGTGCCGTCCGAGAGCCGGGCGGCGCGCGCACACGAACGAGACGGGAGAGACATGAGCTCAGAGAGCATCGAGATCGAGACCGCCGACGGAGTCGCCGACGCCTACCTCGCCCGGCCGGACGACGGCGAAGGCCCCCGCACCGGGGTGCTCCTGCTGATGGACGCCTTCGGCCTGCGCCCCACGATCAACGACATGGCCGACCGGATCGCGGCGCACGGGTACGTCGTGCTGGCGCCGAACCTCTTCTACCGCGCCGGCCGGGCCCCGGTGACCGAGATGCCCGACCTCTCAGACCCGGACGCGCGCGGCGCGTTCTTCGGTCAGCTGAAACCGATGATGGATGCGCTGACGCCCGAGCGCGCCGCGGCTGACGGCGACGCGTACCTCGCCCGCCTGGAATCGGAGAGCGGGGGACCAAGCGCTATCGCCGGCTACTGCCTGGGGGTGCGCGTCGGCTGGCGGATCGCCGCGGCGTATCCGGAGCGCGTAGTCGCGCTCGGCGGGTTCCATGGCGGGGGGCTTGTGACCGATGCGCCCGACAGCCCGCACCTGAGCGCATCGCTGCTCGACACGGAGGTTTATCTCGGGTTCGCTGACAACGACCCGAGCATGAGCGCCGAGAACATCGCCGAGCTGGAGCGGGCGCTGGACGAGGCCGGGGTGGCTTACCGGGCTGAGGTGTATGAGGGGGCGGGGCATGGGTACACGATGGCGGACACGCCTGTTTATGACGCGGGGGCGGCTGAGCGGCATTACTCGGAGTTGTTTGCTTTGTTGGAGCGGGCGGGGGCTACGAGCGCCGAGGCGGGCTAGGGCCGGCTGGGATCAAGCCGGGGCTCGCCCGTTCTGGGGCGGCTGCCGGCGCGCGTGGCTGCGTCGGTACCCTGATGGTCGTCAGGGGCCATAGCTCAGCTGGGAGAGCGCCTGCTTTGCAAGCAGGAGGTCACCGGTTCGATCCCGGTTGGCTCC
>CAWCET010000002.1:0-184109 GCA_963794635.1 uncultured Solirubrobacteraceae bacterium
CTGACCGCGAAGAGCCGCTGAGCTAGCCCAGGATGACCGACACCGACGTACCCGCCGGTGTCGTTCTGCCCGAGCCGGGCGACTGGCGCGTCACGTGATTCGCACGCGCTCCATGGCGCGTGACGCGCCCGAGCTTCAGGTGCGCTTTGGAAAGGAGGACTCTGACCTGGTTGATGGTCCTGCCCTTCAGGTTGGGCACCTTGACGGCCTCTGCGCCGACCACCACCGTGGCCGTCACGGGTGCGCCCAGCGCGATGCAGTTGGTGAGCACGTCGTAGACCGTTCCGCCGGTCGCGGTCGCGCAATGGGTCCCGGAGTTGCCGCTCCCGCGCTGATAGATGAGGGAGACGCTGACCGTGTAGGTGCCGGCCTTCTTATAGCTGTGCACGCCGGTGACGGGCTCGGGCTCGCCCGTCTCGTTGCCCTCTTCGGTGCCTGTGCAGCTGGGACCGGCGCTCGCCGCCCCGGGAGCGGAGGCCGTCCCGTCGCCCCAGTTGACGATCACACTCGCCGCGACGTAGTTGCCGTTGTTCCCCGGTTCGCCGGGCGGCGGCGCGAAGTTGCATTTCGAGAGGTCCTCGTAGGTCGCCAGCGTGATCGTCGCGGCCTTGCCGGCCGTCACCTTCGTTGTCGCTGCGCCACACAGCTGGGTTTCGGAATGGCTGAGGGTGCAGCCCGCGGAACCGCTGGTGGCTGCCGAGGCGACCCCTGCCAGAGCGCATAGACCTGCTGCGCAGATCGTGGCGAGCGCAAAGCGGAACCGGAACACGCGCGCAGCGTACCCCATGCGCGCAGGGCTAGATCCGCGACGCCCGACACTGCTGTCCGAGCCTCCGCTTCGGTTGCAAACACCTCAGGCGGCCTCGCGCTCTCGGGCGATCAACCTCGAGCGACTGGAGCCTCCTCCCGCTGCGCCTGCCGACGCCCGGGCGCGAGCCCTGGACCGGGGCGCAGCTCCAGCTCGCCGAAGCGCGGGCGGTTACCGCACCGCTCGCAGACCAGGTCCTCGCCGACGTTGCCGCCGCAGCCCGAGTGGATGGTCAGCCGAGGGGGGCCGGCGGCGGTTGGATAGTGCTGGTCACCCCACTTCATCAGGAAGATCAAGACCGGAGCGAGCTGGCGACCCTTGTCGGTCAACGAGTATCTCGGCCGGCTCGAGCTCCCCCCCTCCAGAGCCCGCGTGAGCACGCCCTCGTCACAGAGCAGCTTGAGCCGGCTCGCCAACACGTTCGAGGCGATCCCGAGGCCCTCTTGGAACTCCTCGAACCGTTGCGCGCCCAAGACCGCCTCGCGGAGGATCAGCAGCGTCCAACGCTCGCCGACCACCTCCAACGCGCGGGCGATCGAGCACACCTGCCCCGGATAGTCGCGCTGCAGCACGAGCTGAAGCTAGCGGCTTGCATGATGCAAGTCAAGTGGCTAGGGTGTCGCTTGCTTCATGCAAGTCAGGCCCGTTCGGGCTGCTGAAGCGCGGAAAAGCCCCGGCTGTTCGGGCCGTGGCGCACGAGAAAGGGGTCCAATGCTCACCAGACTCGCCAACGTCACCTACGCGCGCAGGCGTCGGGTGCTGCTGATCGCAGTTCTGCTCACGATCGCGGGAGCGGCACTCGGGCTCGGCGTCGCGGAACACTTGAGTCCTTACGGCGCCAGCGATCCGTCCACCCAGTCGGTCCGGGTCGAACGCCGCTTCGAGGCTGCAACGCATCGCAAGCTCGACCCCGGCATCGTGGCCCTGGTCAGCGCCGGGAACGTCGCCAGTCCCGCGGTCGAGCGGCGGGTGAAGGACATCGCCACCCAACTGCGCTCCGAAGCTGACGTGGCGGACGTCTCGAGCTTCTATGAGACCCACGACCCCGCGATGGTCTCGCGCAATCGTCGTTCCACCTATGTCCTGGTCTACTTCAAGCCGCTCTCCGACGAGACGCTGAAGCTCGCCGCGCAGCGCATCGAACGACGGTTCGCGGCGCAGCACGACGTCCGGCTCGGCGGGGAAGAGATCGCCAGCGCCCAGGCAAACACGCAGGTCGGCCGTGACCTTGCCCGAGCCGAGCTGCTCGCGTTTCCCTTCATCTTCCTGCTGTCGCTGTGGTTCTTCCGCTCGCTCGTCGCATCCCTGATTCCGCCGGTGATCGGAGGCATGGCGATTCTCTTGAGCTTTCTCGCCCTGCGCGTGATCTCGAACTTCACCGACATGTCGGTGTTCGCGCTCAACTTCGTGATCGGCCTGGGCCTCGGGCTCGCCATCGACTACAGCCTCTTCATGGTCTCCCGGTACCGCGAGGAGACGGCGAGATCGGGATACGGCGTTGCGGCACTCCGACGCACCCTCAACACGACCGGCCGGACGATCCTTTTCAGCTCGGTGACGGTCGCCACCGCGGTCGCCTCGCTGGCGATCTTCCCGCAACGCTTCCTGTACTCGATGGGAATCGCCGGGGCCGTCGTGACGCTTCTCGCCGCCGGGTTGGCCGTGGTCGTCCTTCCCGCGCTGCTCGCGGCACTCGGCCCGCGGGTCAACGCGCTGTCGCCGAAACGGCTGCAGCGCGCCGCCGGCCGCGACGCCCGCTCCACCCAGAGCGGCGCTTGGTACCGGCTGGCTCAGTTCGTCACACACCGCCCGCGCCGCGTCGCAGTCATGAGCACGGCCCTGCTGGTCGCCCTCGGGCTTCCCTTCACCGGCATCAAGTTCATGAGCGTCACTGCGAGCGTGCTGCCCCAGAGCGCAAGCGCACGGCAGGTCGAAGAGACGCTGGCGCGCGACTACCCGCCCAACAGGACCTCGCCGCTGCAGGTCTTCGTCGGGGCGCCCGCGGGCTCGACCGCAGTAAGTGCGGTGAGCAGGCGGATCAGCCGCCTCGGCGGACGTTTCTGCGATCGCGCCCGCGCGCGCCGCAGGCACACACGCCGCGCTGATCTCCGTCTCATCGACCCAGCCCCCGCTCAGCGACACGACCAAGCAGCTGGCGCGCGAGGTACGCGCCATCCCGGCCCCGGTCTACCTCGGCGTGGCAGGGCAGACCGCCGCTTTCCTCGATCTCGAGCACAGCCTCGCCGAGCACCTTCCGATCGCTGTGGGGCTGATCGTCGCATCCACGCTTTTGATCTTGTTCCTCTTCACAGGGTCCGTCCTGTTGCCCATCAAGGCGGTGCTGATGAACGCGCTGAGCCTGAGCGCCGTGCTCGGGATCCTGGTCCTGATCTTCCAGGACGGCAACCTCGAAGGAGCGCTTTCGTTCACCAGCGCCGGTGCGCTTGACGCAACACAACCGATCCTCCTCGCCGCGATCGGCTTCGGCTTGGCCACCGATTACGGCGTGTTCCTGCTCTCGCGGATCAAGGAGGCACGGGACAGCGGAATCCCCGACCGGGAGGCGGTGGCTGTCGGCCTCGAGCGAACGGGACGCATCATCACCGCCGCGGCAGTGCTGTTCGCAGTCGCGATCGGAGCGTTCGCCACCTCCGAACTCGTGTTCATCAAGGAGCTGGGCCTGGGCGCCGCGCTGGCGGTCCTGATCGACGCCTCGATCGTCCGAGCGCTGCTCGTCCCCTCGCTGATGGCCCTGCTCGGAAGGTGGAACTGGTGGGCACCGCCGTCGTTGCGACGCCTGCACAACCGCATCGGCGAGAGACCGCCGTCGCTTCCGCCACTCGCGGAGCCGCTCCCGCCACCGCTCGGCTGAGGATCCGCGCCGCACTCGCCATCCCTGAAACCACGCGAAAGGAACGAGCATGCCAAGCAGTCCACCCGCGAGCACCCCAGCAGGGCACGCCCGGGGCGCGCGGCTCTCGCGGTCCCTCCTGACACGACCGTTTCGCCGCTTGGCGGCGCGATTCCGGGATCAGCTGGCGCGCGAGGATCTCGCGCGGGTCAACGCCGCGTTCATCGTGCTCGACGAACGCCTGGGCCATCGCCATCCGCTCTATCCCGACGACCCGCTCGAGCGTCTCTGGAAGCTCTCACAGCGAGGCCCGAGGGCGCGATGAACGCGGCCACGGCTCTGCGGTCCCAAGGCCCGAATGCGTCGGCTCGCGGAGTCTGTCCGTGTCCGGCCAGCGCCGCGCGCTGGCAAGCGGTGCAGCACGCGGCCGGCAGCCCTCACCGCCGTGATTCTGTCTCGTACTCGGCGACGGTGACGATCCCGGGTTGCGCGTCCAGCAGTTCGAGGGTCGCCTCGGCGGCTCGGTCGACGTGCACGCGGGGCGGGAGCGGAGGCTCCCGCGGATAGAAGGTTCCAGGGCCATACAGCTGGCCATAACGGATCACCACGCCGCCTTGATCTCGTATGAGGCGCTCGTGCTCCTCGATGACGCGACCGCGCCCAGGTGGTCGCCAGGCGATGCTCTGGCCCAGAAACCTGCCGGCTCGGGCCGCCGCCGCAGCCGCCAGAAGGTTCCGGGTACCGTCGATCCGGATGCGGTCATTGCGTTCGGCGTACTCCTGGAGTTGATCGAGCTGGTCGGGAAGGTCGGTCAGCTGGTGGATCACCGTCTCCGGCGCGAATGCTCTCACGGCCGCGGTGAGCGCGGCCCCGTCGAAGACATCGCACACAACGGGCTCGACGCCCACCGTCCGCAGGGTCTGCGCTCTTGCCGGCGAGCGGGTCATCCCTGCGACTTGGTGTCCGGCGGCGATGAGCGGCGGCAGCAGGCGGCTGCCGATGACCCCCGTCGCGCCGGCGACAAATATGCGCATCACTCTCGCCTGCTGCAGTTGGCGCCTGCGCTCGGCAGCGCAATCGACATCACAGCCGGATCCTAGGTCGACGGCGCTGACGGGGAGGCGAGCTTGCAGAGCCGCGGGAATCAATCGTCTCGGCCGAGACCGAGACCCATCCGCCGCGCGAGAACAATGCGAAAGCATGTGACGATTCGACCAGGTGGACGTTGACGGTTGACTGAACGACGTCCTTTGTTCTAGTCTCGCCGCGGAGGGCATACGCGACCGACAGGGAGGCTTGCGATGCGGGGAGGAACGGACGGGGTCATCGACGGCGCAAGCAGCCGGAGCGGTCGTCGGCGCCGCTCGCGCCCACCCGTTTGGCTGATAGGGGTCGTGGCCGTCGTGGCGGCTCTGGTGCCGGCGATCGCCGATGCGGCCGGGTCCGGGCCCCCCGTCAACACGGTCGCGCCCTCGCTGTCGGGACAGGCAAAAGAAGGCAACGTCCTGACGGCGAAAAACGGGGCGTGGACGGGCGCCACGCCGCTCACCTACACGTTCGCTTGGGAACACTACGCAGCGGGGGCGTGGCAGCCGGTCGAAGGCGCCTCCCAGAGCAAGTACTCACCTACCTCGCAATACGTCGGGCAGGAGATCCGGGCGACGGTGACCGCCCACAACAGTGCCGGCGAAACACCAGTGGCGACGGCTCCCACCGAACCCGTGGCAGCGGCACCGCCGAAAAACCGCGAAGCCCCGTCGATCAGCCCCGCCGAACCGGTCGAAGGGCAACTGCTGACGGCGAAGGCGGGCGGTTGGGAAGGCACGCCGGCGACGCGTTACGTCTACGAATGGGAAAGCTGCTCGAAAAAATGCGTGGTCGTTGCCAAGCACGAAGGAACCGGCGAAACCGACGCCTATCGCGTACCCGACGAACCCGGCTCCTCCTTCCGAGTGAGCGTCACCGACGTGAACCCGGCTGGCTCCAAAGCGGTCGACTCCGCTGAGACGACCGCCGTCAAAGCCGGCGCTCCGGGTGATGAACAGCCACCCTCGATCGTCGGAGAAGCACGCGAAGGCGCCCCGCTCAAAGCCGAAAGTGGGACTTGGTATGGATCCCAGCCGATCGCGTTCAGCTACGAATGGTTTAGCTGCGGCGCGCTCACCGGCTGCATGCCCATCGCCGCCGCGGGGGCGACGTTCACGCCGGGGGCCGAACAGGTCGGAGACGCAATTGAGGTCGCAGTGACCGCGACGAACCGGTTCGGCGGCACGCATGCGACATCCGCGCAGACGGACCCGGTCACGGGCATCCCGCACAACACCGCGCTGCCGACGATCTCTGGCGAAGCGCGCGAGGGCGCGACCCTCACGGCGAGCGAAGGCAGCTGGACCGGAACACAGCCGATCGCCTACTCCTACAACTGGGAACGATGCTGGTCGAGCGGCGGCTGCGAAACGATCGAAGGGGCCGGCAGCGGGGCGCGTTACGTGCTCGGCGCGGGCGACGTCGGCGCCACGATCCAGGCGACCGTGACCGCGACCAACTCCGCCGGTCCTGCGCGCGCCACCTCTGCGCAGACCGAGGTGGTCGAAGGCAACGCGCCCGAAAGCACGGCAGCGCCCTCGATCTCGGGCGAACCGCTCGAAGGCGCCACGTTGACGGCGAGCGAAGGCGGCTGGAGCGGGGCGCGTCCGCTTGACGTCGCCTATCAGTGGGAACGGTGCCGAGGGCCGGCCTGCGAGGCGACGTCGGCAACCGGGCCGACGTACCCGCTGAGCCATGCAGACGTCGGTGCGACGCTGCGCGTGACGGCAACCGCGACGAACTCGTACGGCACGGCAAAGTCCTCCCCCTCCAGCACCACACCTGCGGTGCAGGGCAACGGCACGGCCGTTGGATGGGGCGAAAACTACCACGGGCAGTTGGGGCAGGTCTTCCGCGACGGCTTCGAGCTCAGCCCCGTCACCGTGGGCGGCGTCAGCGGGATCGCCCAGCTCGCGGCGGGCGACTCCAACGACTACGCGCTGCTGGACAGCGGCCGGGTCGTGGCATGGGGAGGCAACGACTCCGGCCAGGATGGGGACGACAACCGGCTTGCGGCCTGGGAACAGGGCAAGAGCCACGTGACCGTCGAGGAACTTCGCAACGAAAACCCGAACGAACCTGTCGAACTGACCGCTGTCAAACAGCTCGCGACGGCCGACGAGCACGCGCTCGCGGCAATGGACGATGGGACGGTCAAGGCCTGGGGCTCGAACGGGTATGGCCAGCTCGGCGACGGGGTCCAGGGCAAGGAAAGCGAGACGAATGTCAACGAGAACGTGGCTCGAACGGTCCGCTGGATCGACCCCGAAACGAAACAGAAGACAGAACTCACGGGGATCATCGAAGTCGCAGCGGGCGGTGGATCCGACTATGCGCTCACGAGCAATGGCGAAGTGTGGGCCTGGGGGAACGACACCACCGGCCAACTCGGCGTCAGATACACCTCTCACGAAGAAAGACCGGAAGAATGTCATACCGAAACGACCCACGCCGGCACTTTCGAAGCCTGCAGCGAGATCCCCCGCAAGGTGATGTGGCTCAACCCGGAAACGCACACCGGAAAATGGGAACCGATCGACCACATCACGGCGATAGCGGCCGGAGCGTGGGCTGGCTACGCGATCCGCGAATCGGAACCGGGCGTCACGAAGCTGCTCGCCTGGGGGCAGGACAATGACGGCCAGCTCGGAGACAAAGAAGAAACGGAAAAAGAAAAGAAAATCCCGCCCGCATATGTCGAACGCACCAGTCCGACCGAAGCGGGCAAGGACGAAGTTCTGACGGGGATCGCCGAAGTATCGGGTGGCTACAACAACGCCCTCGCCAAGCTGCAAGACGGCGAAATCCTCGGGTGGGGCGAAGCCGAAAATTACGCCCTCACGCTGGCAGCGCCGAAGGCGGTGGAATTCAAATTCGGGGAACCGCACGCAAAGGACAACTGCAAGAAGCCCCATACCGAAAAACAGGAAGCCAAGCGCAAACAGGGCATCGAAGGCAAAATCGAACGTGAGAAGGGCGAACTCGCGGCTGCCGAAACCGAACTGAGGCACGCGGAAGAAGCAAAAGAAGAAAAAGCGATCAAGAGCGCCAAAGAAAAGATCTACAAAGACGAGAAGAAAATCGAAACGGCCGAGCGGCAGCTGAACGAACCCGCCCCCTACACCTACTGTCTGAAGAGGGCGACGCCGTTGCCCGCGCTTAACAAGCTCGGGCCGGCGGGCAAGCCCGCCGAACAGGTGTCCGCCGGGACCCATTTCGGACTCGCGCTCCAGAACGGGAAGGTGTACGCGTGGGGCTCGAACGGACACGGCCAGCAGGGCAACGGCAAGACGCCGGGAGAAGGCGAAAACCCCGAAACCGGCGAAGCGACTCCGGAAACCGGATACCCGCTCGCGGAAGTCGACGGCGTGGAACACGCCGTATCGGTCTATGCAGCTGCAACACATGCCACGGTCGTGCTGGGCGCGGGCCACACTCCCCCGCCACCTCCGGTGACGATCGAACCGGCGCAGGTCGAAGTCGAACACGCGCAACGGCCGGCCTTCAACCTCGAATGGCAGCCCAAAATCGGTGCCGAACCGATCTCGCCGGAGAAAATCGTCTACAAGCTCTCCGAGCGAACCGGCGAAGAACCGGTCGCCGAAGAAGGGGAAGGAGAAGGCGGCGAAGGGCCGCCCGTCAACTTGGCGTTGCCGTCGATCGAACTGGAAGGCGAACCGCTCGAAGAAGCACCGATCGTGGGAGAGAAACTGAAGGTCACGACGGGAAGCTGGAGTGGCGAACGCGCGAAATTCTTCTACCGCTGGCTACGGTGCGAAAAGCCCGCCGGCGAAGAAGAATGCAAGCCGCTCAGCAAGTGGGAAATCCGCATCCACGAAGGGCGGGAAACCAAAAAGGAACACGTCGAAGTCAGCGCGGAAGAACTTGCTGCGATCAGAGAACAGCTGAACGCGAAGTACGGCGCGAACGCTGAAATCCTCGAATCCTCGGAGAACTTCCCCGGCCACACCGTCACTGAAGCCGACGCGGGCCACACGCTTCGCGGCGAAGTCGTAGCGACCAACGCAGAAGCAGAAGAAGGCGTCGTCGCTGTGTCCGTGCCGACGCAGAAGGTCTTCAAGACGGCCGAAGAAGCAGAAGAACAGGAAGAAAGCGGTACCCGGATCACCACCACGCTCAATTGTGAGAAGGAACCGAACCGGTGTCCTGACCCAGCGCTGATCGACTACCAGATCCACAAATACAAACCGGAAGGCCAGAAGAAACCGGTCGAAGAAGAAATAGCGCTCCTCGCCGAACCTTACGAAGTCAAGCTGGTGTCACCGAAGGAAGGCGGCGGCGAGAAGCCGCGGGTGATGATCGTCACACCCTGATCGCGCCAGGCTAAGCAAATGGACTCATCCCCGGCGCCCCTCGCCCGACGGGTCAAGGTGAGGGCCGGGAGGCAGGTGACTTCATCTGCTCGCGCTAGCCGACTGCTTTGACCTCCAGCGATTCCATTCCGGTGAGCGCGACCGTCATCTTGAGGCTCATCGGTTCGCCCACCGACAGGGTCTCCGGCGGCTCGCCTTCAAACGCGGTCGGCGATTGTGCCCCGGCGGCGCCTTTGTAGCCGAGCTTGTGTCTGGTCGACATCGCATCAATTGCGGTGATCGGCGCGATGATCGCGCCTTCCACGGCCACGTCGGACGCGCCGCATTCGATGTTCGTGAGTACGGTCGACCCATGCGGCCTGAAGGCGATCCCGATGAGCGGTGATCCACCGGCTTCGATCACGCCGAGGCTGCCGTCGAGGGGCACCGTCTGAACCTCACCCGTAGGCTGCCCGGCGCTCTGGCACGCCGCTTTGCTCTTCGCGTCGACGCACGAGCTGAACGTGAACGTCGCGACAGCGGTGTGCCGGCCCGTGAATTCGCCGCTGTCGCTGTTGCTTTTGCACGCGATCCTCGAGAACGGGCCGAGGTGGTCGACTTCATGCAGCGTTTCGAGCTTCGCAGACTTCGCGCTCCCGGTGAAGCCGCGCCCCGCCCCGGGACCGGCGCTCCATTCGTATCGCCCTTCGTGCGTCGCGCTCGTGGTCGTGCACTTCGCGGTGTCGTAGGCGCCGTGATAGGCGAGGCGTTTGCCTTCTTCGACGGGCGTCACTTTCTCGCATCGCCCGATTTCCGGCAGGCCAGATTCGGCCGGCTCGTACGTGAAGCGATCGCTCGTGCCGCTGGTGCTGGTGCCGCTCGGCGTGGTGACCGACACATCGACCGTACCCGTGCCGCCGGGTGAGACGGCGGTGAGCGAGGTGTCCGAGTTGACCGTGAATGAAGTTGCATTCGTCGCGCCGAACGTGACGGCCGTAGCACCGGTGAAGTTTGCTCCGCGGACGGTTATCGGGGTGCCGCCGGCTTCATTGCCATTGGCCGGGGAGATTTCTGTGATCGACGGTGCCGGAAGGTCATAGCTGAAGCGATCTTCTACGCCCGTCGGACTGGTGCCTTCCGGTGTGCTGACCGTGACCTCCACGGTGCCTGTGCCGGGTGGCGATACCGCCGTGACCGACGTGGGCGAGACGACCGTGAAGCTCGACGCGGACGTTGCACCGAATGTGACAGCGCTCGCTTCGGCGAGACCTGCGCCGGTGATCGTCACCGTCGCGCCGCCGGTCCTCGGACCATGATCGGGCTCGATCCGGCTGACGACCGGCCCGTAGCTGAATTCGTCGCCGGTTCCGCCCGAGGGGCTCGTGCCCCTGGGGGTCGTTACCGTCACCGCGACGGTACCATCACCGGCGGGGCTCACGGCGGTGATCGAGGTGGGCGAGTTCACGGTGTAGCTTGCGGCTTTCTCGGAGCCGAAGCTGACCGCCGAGGCTTCGCCGAGTCCCGCTCCCGTGATCGTGATGGTCGTGCCGCCCGCCTTGGGCCCGCTGGCTGAGCTCAGGCCGGTCACGCTCGGATGCGCCGCGCCGATCACTTCGGTCCAGGGTTCGTCGAACGGGGTGTCGAAGCGCACGCCGACCGGTTCGGTGGCCGAGCATTCTGCTTCGGGTTCCTCTTCGGCTGTCAACGGGAAGGCCGCTCCCAGGGAGACGCTCAGCGGCGTCCGCGCTTCGAGTGTGACGCTGCCGGCGAGTCCGTTGCCTTCGTAGACGCAGCCGAAAGGTGTGCGCACGCCCATCGGGCCTCCCACCGTCGTCGCCGACCCGTCCGCTCCCAGGCGCAACACGAACGAGAACGGCAGGTCACCGAAGAAGTCTTCCTGTTCGCACCGCGTGAACTCTTGGGGACGAATTCGGATTTCGTCGGTGTCCTCGCCGTTGCTGATCACATCTGCGCCGACGAATGCGCTGCATTCGTTGATTTCTCTCCCGGATACGGACCCCACCCAGGAGGGCTCCGATTCGCCGCTCGGAAGCCGGCCGAGTCCATTCCCGAGGAACAGACCGTGGTATTCGAACTGGTCAGCAAGGGCTGGCGGGCTTTCCATCCCGCTCACGGTCGCGGTCACATCCACGATCCCGCAGTGGCAATCTTCTTCTGAGATTTCCGGAGTCTTAGCCGTGCATTCGGTCGTCGTCGCGCAGCTGACCGCCGTGGCTTCGCCTTCAGCACCGAAAGCAAAGTGGGTCGCGGACGTCCCAACCCCGAACCCCGTGCCCGTGATCGTCACGGCCGTGCCGCCCGCGGCAGGACCATTGTCGGGGCTCACACCGGTGACGGTGGGCGTCGCCGCATAGGCGGCGACGCTTCCGGCGACTGCGCACAGCACAAGAGCGGCCAGCCAGGCCACAGCAAGCAAGCGCGCCGTCCTCCCCATCGGCGCGCGGGCGATGCGATGAGCCCAAGCGCCGATACCGACCTGCGAGCGACCGACCGCGCTGAACATGTTCCGCCTCCTCTGAGGTCCAAAACACATGCGGGCGACAACCACGCACCTTCGACCACCCCCGCGGGATCGTGCCCCTCGATCCTCCACAGGGCAACCTACCACCCCGGCTCCATCGCAACATCCTGGGCACAGACGCTCCTCCACATGAGTCCGATGCGTCCGCGAAGGCGCGCTGGTGCGGCACGCCGAGCGCGGCCCGACCGTGCGTCGGGCCGCCCGCCGATCCTCGAATGATGCAGGGGCGGCCTGGGTGATCGACGTTCTAGACTCCAGCGATCGCGTCGCTGACCGCCCTGACGTCCGCGGAGATCTCGCTGCCGGCCCAGGCCGATGGCGCGCGCGTCAGCGACCGGATCGCTGTGCTGGCCGACACCGTCGATGTCGTCGGGTTGACGGACAATCACGCCGGCCAGCCGCGGATGTCGCCGCTGGCTGCAGTGGCGCTCGCGCGGGAGCAGGGAGTGGGGACAATCGTCCACGTTTCATGCCGCGATCGCAACCGGCTCGCCCTGCAGTCCCAGGTTGTGGGCGCGGCGGCGCTCGGCGCGGAGGCAGTCCTCTGCATGCAGGGCGATCCGGTGCCCGGCGTCGAACGCGTGGGCGACATGACCGCCACGCAGCTGATTGCGAGCGCGTCGCCATGGAGCGCCCCATATCCGCTGGCGGTCGGGGCGGTTGTCAACCCCTTTGCCGATGACGTCGATCGGGAGTTGCGACTCCTGCAGCGGAAGATCGTCGCTGGAGCAAGCTTCGTGCAGTCGCAGATGATCTTCGACGTCGGGCGCCTCGAACGGTTCCTCTCGGCGGCAGAGGACATCCTTGCGGGCGTGCGGTTCTACGCGAGCGTCGCTCTGCTCCGTAGCGCGCGCATGGCAGAGCGCGCCTGCGCCCTGCCGGGGGTCGCGATTCCACGGCCAGCCCTTGCGCAGATCAGCAGCGGCGGCGGTATCGACCTGGCGCGCGAGCTGGCGGCCAACCTCGCCGGTATCGCGCGCGTAGATGCGCTTCACGTGTTTCCGCTCGGCGCCGAGGCGGCCACACGCGAGGTCGCCGCGGAGTTCCGCGTCGCGCGCGGTGTCAGCGCCCAGCGCCCGGCGAGAACCGACCGGTAACCGGCCAGCCGAGCAGCGGCGCCGCAGTGCGATTCGCGCTCCGTCGCCGCACCGCAGCTCGTGACTGCCGGCTCACGATGGCACCGTCACCGTCGTGCTGCCGACGGGCACGTACTCGGTGCCGGGGCCTTCCAGCAGCGCGGGGCCGCCGGCGTGCTGGAGCACGACGTGCAGCACGGTCGTGCCCGAGGGGAGCGCCCGGGTGCGGACGCTCAGTTCCTGGCCGGCCGCGCTGTCGCCCTCGCCGACGTTCACGCTTTCTTCGGAAGCGCCTTCCTCGGGCTGCCTCTGCCAGCGCAGTTTGTACTGATCGCGGACGTTCGAGATCGCGATCGGCGCTTTGAAGCTGACGATCGCTTCGTAACGTCCCCCTGCCAGCGCGACGAGGCGCGCGGACACGGGCGCGGCCGCCTGGGCGGACGTTGGTGTGGGCTCCGCCGGCACGTATCCCGCCGGGATCCCGTCCGGGGCACACGCCGGGTCGCTTTCGGCGCCGAGGTGGCAGACCGCGCCGGAGGCATAGCGGATTTCGGTGATCGGGCTGGACACGGGCAGCGGGCCGGTCTCCCCCGCGCCGTACGCGTCGTTGGGCTGGAACCCGCTCGTCGCGTCCTGAACGATCAGGTATGCGCCTTCGGGACCGCTCGTCGGCACTGTCACCGGCTTTCCCGCGTCCGTATAGGTGATGCTCTCCGCGTCCGGACCCAGCAGCCCGTAGTAGACGTCGCGCTCCTCGGACTGCGGGCAGACGCGACCTTGCGCGGAGCTCTTTTCCGCCGCGGTGGCCGCAGCCGCCGCGCAGATCTCGTGGACTTCCGGCGCCGCCCGGCTCGGCACCTGTTCGGGGCCGACCAATCCGTTCGCGAGCTGATCGCCCTTGCTGACGGTGTCGAAGATCCGACCGTCTGCGTCGAGCGCGCTGCAGGTCAGTTCATCGGCGCTCGCGACGCCAAGCGGATGGAGCTGCCCGTCGTCGCCGTAGGCTCCGTCCGCGCCGAGCACGCCGAGCTGTCCGTCGACGACGCGCCCGAGCTGGATGCACCCGGCGCCACGCGTCGTTGTGAACACCCGAAGGCCCCAGGGCGGGCCGCCCTGCGGATCGGCGGCCGACACAGAGAGGACCTTGGCGGAGCCCGGAACGACCGCGCCGAAACCCGAGTCGGGGACCTGGAAGCTTTCGACTTTCTTCGCCGGGGAGCCCACGCCGATCAAGCCGGCCGCGAGCGCCGCACCGACGAGTAGCAACATCGCGGCCACGACAAGAGCCGGCGCCCGCAGCAACAGCCGCCGGCGCGATGACACGGGGGCGACGTCGAGCCGCGCAGGGTCGGCCATCGAGGAGCGGACGACACGCCAGGTCTCCTCGCGCGCCTGGTCGCCGATGATCAGCCCCGCCGCCGGATCGGCCGCCGCGAGCTGCGTGATCGAGTGGGCGCGGATACGTCTCATGAGGTTGACCTCGCTTCTGGGTTGATCGTGATCTGGTTCTGCTCGCCGGCACCCAGCGCGCGTTCGAGCCGGCGGCGAGCGCGGTGCACCCGCACCGTGAACGCAGTCGTGCTGCAGCCCATGACCGCAGCGGCCACGCGGTGCTCGAGGCCGTCCCATGCGATCAGCATCAGCGCTTCGCGGTCACGCTCGGGAAGCGTCTCGAGCGCGAGCGCGATGCGCGAGCTCTGCTCCGGGCCGGCGTCGCCCACCGCTCGCGGCTGCGCGTTCAGGCGCTCGTACAGCGCCCCCCGTCTTGCCTGCCCACGGAGGTGGTTCGCCGTGACGCGCCGCGCCACCCCGAGCAGCCATGGCATGGGATCGCCGCGAAGCTCGGCCCGGCGCCGCCAGGCCACGATGAACGTCTCCGAGACCGCATCCTGCACGTCGTCGGGCGGCATCCGCCGTGCGACGTATCGCGTGACGACGTCGTGATTGCGGCGGAACAACTCCTCGAAATCGCCCGCGGAAAGGGTCACACAAGGGTATTTTCCAGCCGCGCTCACGACATTACATCCGGACTCGCCACCCGGTGCGCCGGCCGAGCGCAACCGATCGGCTCGCCGGCCCGGGTCCCGTCTCGCGCTCGCGCCGGCAGGGCGCGGCTGGTCGGGTCACGCCGACGATCGTCCTGCCGGTCTGACACCCCGCCGCCCACCCGTCGCCGGCCGTGCTGGCCGGCGACGAGGGGCGGGGACTCCCCCGTGGCTGCCTCTCAGCCGACTTGGATCGTGCGAACCGGGGCTTCGCGGCGGTGCAGGAATCGGTTGCCGGCGAACAGCACGTGCACTGTGACCTTGCCGCCGTTCAGCCGCTTGCTGTTGTGGAACACGACCGGGAGGCTGAACGTGCAGTCCTTGTGGATTCCTGCGCGGAGGGACTGGACGGCAACCTGACCTACGCGGAACGTGATGTCGAAGTAGCCGCGGCAGGCGATGAAGCTGCTCATCCCCTTCGGAGGCACCATCCGACCGGAGACTGTGACCCGGTCGGGGATACGGCGCTGGAAGGAGGGCGTCGCCGACGCTTCAACGAGCAGGGGTACCCCACGTTCACGGGGAAGGGTGACAAATGTCTCGTCGGGACCGGCGGTCACTTTGCCGGTTTCGGTGACGGTGACGAGCCGGTAGTGGAACACCTGGGAGCTGGCGAGACCGCTTACGAACGCCTTCACCGGCACGATCCCGCTGGCGCCTTTGATCTGCTGAGCGGCGCTCTGCAGGGTGTAGGGGAGCGAGGGGCCGAGCTGGAAGTAGTAGGTATCGGTCGCGCCGGCCGGAACCCCCGCGGCGTTGATCGTGCCGTTGAGGGTCGCGCTTTCGATCCCTATGGTGCTGGCTGCTCCCGTGCTCGGCTGGGCGCCCTGGGCTTCGGGTGGGGCGACCCCACTTGTCTTGAAGGTGGCGTCGCTGCCGGTAGCGGTGCCCGCGGCACTCGTCGCGATGACCCTGTAGTGGTAGGTGGTCCCTGGTTGCAGCGCGACGATCTGCGCCGTGACCGTCACTTTTGCGGAGCCTGCCCCGGCGCTTTGGGCAGGCGTCTGGCTGGAATAGGTGTTGGTGCCGTATTCGAATGCGTAGGTCGTTTCCTGCCCGACGGGTTGACCGTCGCGGAGAGCGTTGCGGAGTTCTCGCCGACGCTGCTCGCGGCACCGGTCGAGGCTTCCGGTGAGGATGAGGCGAACGCGCCGGCCGCGAGCGAGAGCGCGAGCGCCAAAGTCGCTAGCGCCATCGAGACGAGCATGATTCTCTTGGGCATGGGGGAGCTCCTTGTTGGGTGTCACGACTTCGGACACCCCAGGCGGCCTGGAGTTGTGAGCCGGCGACGGCGCCGCCCGAACGCTGACTGTGAATGTGTGAACGGCCCTCCTAGGGGGTAATGGGCGCCGTCCTGCCCGGACACCGGCGAGCGGGGCATGCACTCGATGCGCACCGCGATGCAGGGCCGCAGCGAGGCGATAGCCGAGGCCCCCCATCCTCAGCGAATTGAGGATTTCGATGTGCGGCGGCCCGCGCCGGGCGCCTCGCCGGTGCGGTCGGCTCGCCGAGCGAGCCGGCCCCGGCGGCTCGCTCTGCTCAGTTCCGCTTCGGAGGCGATCGCGGTCGCGACGTCGCGGCCATAGCCGCGATGGCCCCGCAGCAGGATCGCACCGCCGATCCCCATCGGCAACAGCATCAGCAGGAACGTGTCTTTCAAGCCGGTCGCGCTCACGCTGTAGGCGATGCCTTTCGTGGACGTGCGCGGGCCGCTGGCAAGCTGGTCGGAGATGAAGCCGAATGTGAGCGGCGCGATCGCGACCGCCAGCGTCCTGAGGGTCGTGCGCACGGCCTCTGCGCGTCCGCGCAGCCGGGCCGGCATCACGTCGAGCCGCGCTGCGTCGAGCGCGCCGTTGGGGGCCGCAAGCGCGATCGCCGCCAAGAAGTAGAGGCCCAGCGAGAGCCCGAGCGAATGCCCGAGCAGGCCGGGAACGAAGATCAGCGTCGAGAGGATGAACGCGCTGCCGCCGACGACCATGCGCGCCGCGATCCGTCCGCGCCCCAGAAGCACGTCGGAGAGCCGCCCGCCCCCGAGTGTCCCCAGCAACGCGCCGACTGCGACTACAGCGAGCAGGGAGCTGGCCGCCGATTGGGTGAGCTTGAACTGCGCCGCCAGGAAGACGACCCCGAATGTGTTGATGCCGGCCTGAAAGAAGTAACCGAGCGCCGAAGCGATGATCAGCCGGACGTTCGTCTTCACCCGCAGCACGTAGCGCACGGCTGCGTACAGGGGCATGCGATCGGGATCTCGATGCAGCACCAGCTCGCGCCTCGGCTCGATGCCGCGGCGGCGAAGCAGCCGCGAGACCGCCTCGCGACCCTCCGAGCGGTCCTCCGGCGAGAGCCGGGCTCCCGCGCTCGCAAGGGCGACCCGGTCGGCGCCGTCGCGCTCGACCTTCTCCGCGGCGCGCACCTGCTCATCGCCACGGAGCAGGCGGCTCCCGCCTCCTCGCGCCGGCTCCGGGAGCGTGCGGTGGATCGCGATCGCCAGCGCGAAGCTCGGCAACGCGAGCAGCCAGAGCGCGGCGCGCCACGAGAGCGCCGCGAGGTTGCCCGCGATGAGCAGCCCGACGAGCGTCCCGAACAGCTCGCCGGCGACGACGTAGCCGTAGACCCGGCCGCGCTCCTCGGGAGCGAAGAGGTCGCCGATGAGCGAGGCGACCAAAGGGCCGGCAGCAGCCGTGGCCCCGCCGAGCGCCATCCGGACGAACAGCAGCATGGTGAACGACGACGCTGCGCCGCAGACGATCATCGCGCCCGCCCACAGCCCGATGGTCCACACCAGCAGCCTGACTCTGCGTGTCCGATCGGCGAGCACACCGAACGGCAGCGTGAAGACCGCGGCGACCACCGACGGCGCGGCCGCGAGCACACCGAGCTGCGTGTTGTCGATGTGCAAAGCGAGCTTCAGCTGGCCGGCGATCGCCCCAAGGCTCGAAAGGTCCGCCGTGTTCAGCCCGAGTACGCAGGCGAACAGCACGATCACCTGCATGCGCGCGCGACCACCCAGCGCATCGCGCAGGCGCCGCAGCATCCAGCGCTCGACGCGCCCGCATCTTGCAGCGAGCTCTCTGGTCACGAGGCCGGCTGACACTGCCTCGCGCTACCAGGCCGGCGACGAGCCGGACCGGCGGAGATGCGAGCGCGCCCTGGCCCGGCACGAGACACCATGGCCCCGCACTGCGCGCGGAGCAGGCTGCGTCCGAGTCACGGACGCGGTTCTGCAGGAACGCGCGCAACCGGGATGTCGAGCTCCTCGCGAAGCCGATCGATCTCGGCGGCTTCCTGCCAGCGTTCGGCGTCCGGCCCGGCGGTCACGACAACCACCTCGTCGGCGCCGAACCACCGCAGCTGATCCTCCATGGCGACGCGAGGGTCCGGGTCCCCGATCACGCCGCGGACGGCGAAGCCCTGCGCGCGGGCCCACTCGAGTGAACGGCTCAGCGTCTGGCGGGCCCGTCGCGTCTCGCGGTCGACGTCCGTGTACGTGATGTGCGCCCTCGAGCTGAGGACCGGCGCCATCACGTCGAGCTCGACCTGGTCCACCCCGAGGCCGCGCAGCCGCGATGCCAAACGCTCGCCGCTCAGCGGCTCGTTGGCGATCACCAGGACGTGCCGCCTGCCCGGACGGCCGAAGCGAGGACGACCTTCCTCGGCGGCCTCGCGAAGCGGCAGGCGACGAGCGGGATCCGGACGCCGCAGGTAGATCCCGAGCAAGAGACCGGCAAGGACCACGAACGCGACCGCCCCTATCACGGGCGCGGTGAGCCACCCGAGGACCACCGCGACCGCCGTCACCGCGATACCGGCGATCGTCAGCCGGAATGCGTCGGTCTCCGAGAGGATCGGATGGCGTCTCATATTCGACGCCTACCCCCGAGCCGCGACGGCAACCGCACCTCGTCGTACCCCTGACGCGACGCTCTCGAAGTGCAGGCATCCGCTCGTGTCCGTCCTGGTGTGCGGCCTTCCCGGCACTCGAAGCCCGCCCGGCGCAGCAGCTTGGGACGCGTGATTGCGCGCGAGCCGGCCGCCGCACGGGTGGCGAGCACCGGGCGGGCCCGTCCAGACACCGCTCTCACATGGAGGAGCGCCCTGGCCCGCCCGGCAGCGCCGCCGCATCGGTCGGCCGGGGGCTCAGCCGCCAACGGGCTCGCGTACGCGGTTCTCATTGAATACAGCAGTTCGCTCGCGATGCGGGGCGAGTGAGTGAACGACCCGCTCGGTGCTCAGCTCGTGCGCGGTGAGACCGGCGACTGCGATGCCGAGAATCCCGAGGGCGTCAGCGAAGGTGAGGCTCTGAACAACACCCAGCGAGAACACCTGGCTCGCGACGATCAGCCACGCGCTGACGAGCGCGATCACGCCCGCACAGAGCACGGACGCGATGTGTCGCCGGAACATGACAGCCGTCGCGAGGGCGACGATGAGCATTCCGATGCCAACCCCCAGCGCCAGGTTCGCGATGTCGGACAGGGCAAACGCCTGGCTTGCAACGACCAGGAAACCCGCGGCTAGCGCGAGCGAGAGAAACGAGACATATCGGGTTCGCATTTTCAACCTCCGTAATTGGTGCCACTTCACTCGATATCCCCATCGCCGATCGGACCACGCCCTCGGCGTCGGATCCCTTACAGAGGCGCTCAGCGTGCGCGCCCGCGTGGCTCGACTCGGGCCGGCGCCGCCTGCCATGGGGTACGCTCGAGCGATGAGCGGGATCATGCGCATCGAGCGGGGCTGGATCTACGTCGACGGCGCCCGCCAGGACGACGGGTCGATCCAGCTCGGGACCGGCGGCGAGATGCGCTTCAGCCCCTTCGAAGCGATCTCAGAGCGCCGGAGCACGCAGATCACCTGGGGTGAGATCCTCACTGCATCGGCGCAGCGGCTGGCCTTCTGGCGACGCTGAGCTCTCCAGGGCGATTCAGGAGCCCAAGCGCGGCGGTCAGCTCACGTCGGCCCTTGCCTCTCCGATCCGGCTGCAGGGCGCTGTCAGCACGGTGACACGGACGCTTTGCGAAGTGACCTGGGCCCTGGAAGAGTGCTGGGTTCCTCTCCGGGGTCGCCCGGACAGGTGCGCGTCGGTCCGGTCGTGCCCACCCCCCGGGCACGGCCGGCCGCGCACACGCCATGCGGTGTGCCCGATCGAGCCGGCGCGGTGTAAGCGCTTACGCGGGGAATCGACGCGGGCGCCACGGCGGACAACACTCCAGTGGTGACGTCCTTCACGCGAACACCCCCCGCCCCGCGAGGCACAGCGAGATGGGCACGGACCAAAGCTCCCGGCCGGCGCAGTGCGGCAGCGCGCGCTGCTGGAGGCCGAGGTTCGCCAACTGCTGCGAGCGATCAGCCCATTTGGAGTGCTGCGGCGGGACGCGCTGGCGCGCGCTTGCCACGCGCACCTCTGGCGCAGAGGTCGCTTCGACGACGCTATTCGCCAGGCGGTGAGCGAGGGTCACCTTCGATCGCTGGGCGCCGGCTTCTACGGGCGCCCGACGGAGCCGCCACGCGACGGACTGAGAGACCGCCCGGACTCGCAGTGAGGCGATCGCGCGCTCCGCGCCCCAGTCCACGGCGGCGCGTGCGAGCGGGTCGCGCTCGCCGCAAGGCGCGTCAGTAGGACGTCTTCCCGGGGTTGTGTCGCGATCGTTGCGGCGCGGGGCCGGTCCGGGCCAGGCGACCAACGTAACGGGCCAGCACCGCTACCCCGAGCACCATCAGCGCGAGAGCGACGGCCAGCCCGGTCCACGCGCCGAGCGCAACGAACGCGACGATCGCACCGACGAGCACGAGCACCGCCACCAGGGGTGACGCGGCCGCGAGTGCGGGTTCGGCAGATCGCTCGGCGGGCCGCACTCCCGACGGAGGCTGTCTGTTCGGCTGGTTGATTGCCATGAGGAACACTCAACGACCCTCGGACGACGGCCAGAAGGAGCGCTGTCAGGATCACGACGGTGCGCCCGGCCGGCTCAGCCCGCGTCGGCGATTGCCGGCATCTCGCTGGGCGGCGATCCGTACAGCAGCCACCCCTCTCGCGTCTGCAGGACGAGCCCTTCCCGCTCCAGCGACCCCAGCGCGCCGCTGATCGTCGGTCGTCGTGCCGCGAGCAGGTCGGCGAGGACGGCATGCGTCAGACGCATCGGGACGAGCACGCCGTCGCGACCGACCCGCCCGCACCGGTCGGCGAGGTGCCACAGCAGCATCAGCACCCGCATGTCGACGCGAGGCTGGTGGACGATCGCCATGATCACGGCGAAGTACCGTGCGCGCCTGAGGGTCCGGGCCATCAACTCCGAGGTGATCTCCGGATAGGTGCTCACACGCATCGCGAAGCGGATGTCGAGCACCGCGACCTCGGTTCTCTCGAGCACGCGCCATGCGGAGCTCCGCAGAACAGAGGCGGTCTCGTCCTCCTTCTGCCAGGGGCGCAGCAGATCCCCGGCGGAGAGAAGCTCCCCTCCGTACCGCCCGCCGAGACGTACCCGCCTGATCAGCAACCCTTGGAGGATCAACAGCCCGTACCCCCTCCGAACCTCCGTCGGCCACTCCGGTTCATCCCAGGTTCCGGGGAGGAGCTGACGCACCCTTGCTATCGCCTCGAGCTCGGCGCGCGCGAAACGAGCAGCGTCCAACGCCTCCCCGAGGTCGGGGTCGCTTTCGAGGACTCTCACAATCCGCTCGGCCAATTTGGTTACGGCGGCCTCGTTGCAGTGGTGGAGGTTCAAGTCCTAGCAGTACCCGCCGACCCCCGTCCCCACTTCCCGGCCGGCCCCGCGGGCGGCGGTCGGACGCGGATCAGCTCTGCGACTGGCTCGCCGAGGCCGCGCGGGACCGGGGCCGAGCTGCGACCCGATCGCCGCGGGCCGTGAGAGACAGCCGCCGTGCGTGGTCGCTGATCCGCCCGAGGTATGACCTCCGTTCAGCGCGTACCCGCCGGATGGCTCTCAGCTGGGGCCTGTCACGCTCACTCTGCATCTCGGGATCCTTTCGGTCGGCAGCCAAGCGGTTCTAGCGGCCCGCGCCGCGCACACGATCGGACGATGTCAGAGCATCGGGAACCGCGCCCCGGGACCGTCACGCTGCTGACAGCGCCGCGCTCCTCCGAGGCACGCGAGCAGTTCTAGGGGAGATGCCCTGCCTTCACGTCGGCCCCTGGATCCTGCAGCTCGCCCGCGCGCCCGGCGCATCTGCTCGCTGTCCGGTCTGCTGCACTCTCGTGCTCGACGACGACGCCGTGGGCCTTGCCAGGGACCGGGTGGCGCACGCGGAGTGTGTGCTCTACGCCTGGGGCGGACAAGACGGCGATCGATCCATGTCTCCGGTGTCGATCGCACCAGGCCCCATGGGTCGCCGACGCCGGTCCGCCGGGCGGCGCTCGCGCCGGAGTGCGACGCCGGCCGAGAGCGGCGAGATCCGCCGTCTCCCCGTGCCGTTTGTCAGCGCGATAACCGACGTGCTTGCGCCTGCCTCCTCAGCGAATCATGGTGCTGAGAGGTGAGCTGTCCACCACCGAACCGTTCGGCGTCGCTCGTCGTCCTGCCCCGAGGGGGAGCCGGACCCCGGCCGGCATCCCTGACGGGTCGGCCGAGGGCAGACGCCCACCGCGCCGCGCTGGGCAGCAATGCGGCGTTGCGAGAGCGCGGCGCTCCGGCTCGTGACCGTGTCTGAGCGCGACCGGTACGAGCAGCGACGACGGGTTGTGGCCTCGCGACGAGGCCACAACCCGCTCGTCCGCCGAGCGCCGGCTCATGCGACGGCCATCTAAACAGGCGGCTCAGTGGAGGCAACGACCGGGCGAGGGCGTGTCGCGGCCGGCGTCATCGGCCATACCGACACCTTCGCCGGCGGCAGGTCGAAGCGCAGTGGCGCCCCGATCGTCAGCTCACCGTCCTCGAGGGTGCGGATCGTGAGCTTGAGCTCGCCGCCGAGCTCAACGGTCAGCTCGCGCACGCTCCCCAGGTCGACGTCGTCCAGCAGCCTCGCCGCGTAGCGGCCAAGGGAGTTCAACACGATGTGCTCGGGGCGTACCGACCAGGTGACCTCTGTGCCCGGCGTGATCCCGGCGGAACCTATCTCGATCTCCGCTCCGTCGCAGAGCAGCTGGCTGTCGCCGAGCATCACGCCGCGGTTCGTGTTTGCGATCCCGAGCAGCGCCGCCACCTGCGGAGAGCCGGGCGCGCGAAAGAGCCCTTTGCGGCTACCGGCCTGGATGACCCGGCCGGCGTCGAGCACGATGATCTCATCAGCCAGCAGTGCCGCCTCCTCGGGGTCGTGGGTGACGATCACGGTGCTCAGCGCCGTCTCGTGCTGCACGCGTCGCAGTTCCCGCCGGAGTCGGTCGCGGGCCGGTGCGTCGAGACCGGTGAAGGGCTCGTCGAGGAGCAGGATGCTTGGTTCGCCCGCCAATGCTCGCGCGATCGCCACGCGACGCTGCTGTCCTCCGGAGAGCTCGTGCGGGTAGCGGTTCTCGAGCCCGCCGAGCCCCAGGCGCTCGATCCACCACGCCGCGAGCGCTGGTTGAGCGTGGCGTCCGAACATGACCTGACGCCAGACGGTGCGCCGCGGGAGCAGCGCAGGCTGCTGCGGGACGTAGCCGAGCCCCCGGCGCTCCGGCGGCAGCGAGCAGAGATCCCGGGTCCCGACCCGGACGTGACCTTCACCTTCGCTCGCCGTGAGGCCTCCCAGCAGGCGCAGGCTGAGCGTCTTGCCGGCGCCGGAAGGCCCGAGCAGCGCGAGCCTGGGGCTGACCGCGGTGTGGGCGACATCGAGCGAGAAGTCGCCGAGGCGCTTGGCGATCTTGAAATCGAGCGGCGCGGGGACGGCTGCGCTGGGGGCAGCGGGGTGGCCCGGCTGCGCCCCCGTGCGACGCCGCCGTGGCGTTCGGGTGCCGGCGAGCAGCAACACGGTGAACGCCGCCCCGAGTGCGACGGCGATCGGCAGCATGGTGGCGGGTAGGCCGCTGCCGCCGAACTGCACGAACGTGAAGACCGGCAGCGAGTATGGGTGGTAGGCCAGGATCACCGTCGCACCGAACTCGCCGAACGCTCGTAGCCAGCACAACAACAGGCCCGCGGCGATGCCGGGGAGCGCGGCCGGGATCGCGACGCGCAGAAACCGCGCGAGCGGCCCGTGGCCCAGTGAGGCCGCCATGTCCTCCAAAGCAGGGTCGACGCTCGCGAACGCTGCTCGCGCGGCGATCACGAGAAACGGGGCCGCGACGAACGTCTGTGCCAGCACGATCCCGAGTCGAGATTCGGTGAGTCCACCGTCGAACAGCCGTCCCGCTTTTGTGTAGGGGCCTAGTACGTAGAGCAGCAGCAGTCCACTCATCAGAGGCGGCAGGGCGAGTGGTAACGCGACGAGTGCTGTCAGGAGGCGAGAGGCGAAGCCGCGCCCGCGCGAGAGCAGATACGCGAGAGGGGTTCCAAGCAGTGCGATCACAGTCGCGGCGATGCTCGCCGTCACAAGCGATGTGAGCAGCGCCGAGCTCACGCCCGGAGCGGAGCTGACCCCGTGGCTCAGGCGGCCGATGAAGGCGACGATCGGCGCCAGCAGATAGAGCGCAAGCAGCCCGCCCAGCCATGGCAGCGGGCTGCGTGCGTGCGCGATCGCCCTACTGTGCGCCGACCAGACTACGCAGACTCCTCGGCACGCTCGAGACCTTGCCCGAGAAGGTCGGTTTCAATGCGGTCAGCCCGTTCTTCCTCAGCGTGTAGCTGCGACGCGCGTTCAGCAGGTAGCTCACGAGCGCAGCGGCGCCCGTTGGGTTGCGTGCGCGGTTCAGAACGGTCACCGTGTAGTCGGCCACCTTGTAAACCGGCAGCAGGCTCACCGTCGCGAGCTTTGCCGTCGACGCCTCGACCGCGTAGAAGAACCCTGCGTCGAGTTGGCCGGATTGCAGGCGCCCGACAAGGGCAGTCTCGGGATAGACGGGGAAGGAGCTCAGCGCCCGCAGCAGCGCCGGGTCGTGGAGCTTTCGCGACGCGTTCGTGACGGCTTCGACGGTGAGGATGCCCTTCGGATCGAGTTTGGGATCGGTTCGTCCGACCAGGATGCCGGGTTCGGTGAGAACCCTGTACCAGGGCCTGCCCGCGGCGAGCTCCGCTCCGAACCTGCTGTGCGGGTTGTAGGCGAGCATCAGCGGCGACGCCGCGAACGTCGAGTACCAGGAGACCCAGTTGCCGTTCGCCGAGCCTTCCAGGGTCTGGTCGGCAGCCGCCGCGGCGCTGATGAAGACGTCGCCTACGCGAACGCCGCCCTTGATCTCGGCGGCGACTTCGGTTGAGCCGCCGCCGACGCCCGAGTAGCCGTAGCCGGTCGCCTTCTGAAACGACGGCCCCAGATCGTGTTCCATGTAGTCCAGCAGCGAGCCGGCGAACAGGGCCGTGACGGTACCGCCGCCTGCCGTCTCGGCACTCGGCGAGTACGGCGCCGCGCCGGCCGGCGCCGCGCCCGCGAAGAGACCGATCGGCGCGATTGAGCACAGGATTGCTGCGAGTCGGCGGGCGCTCGACGCACCTCGGCTGGTAGGCGTGGCTCCTGGCATGCCGGCTCCTTCTCGCGATCGTCGCGTTCCTGGGTGGGCACCAGACGTGGGTGCTGAGCCTACCCGCTATCAGGCCGGTGAGAAGGGTCGCCCGGCTGCCGGCCCCGAGGGCGGCGCTGCGCCGGACCGGGCCGGCCGCGGGCGATCAGGCGAGCTCGAGCCGGGACGGTTGGCGCTCGGCCGCAAGCGTGTAACAATACGCCATAGAAACCGACGCGTCGGTTTGTATGCACCCACACACCGGAGGCCGCCCTTGCCGAAGCTTCGCCCCGAGACTCTCGTTGAGCGTCGTCAGCTCCTCGTCGACGCGGCGTGGCAGTGCGCTGCGCTTCAAGGGTTCCGCGACCTGACGGTCGACGACGTGTGCGCAGCGGCCGGAGTCAGCAAGGGCGCCTTCTACGGCTACTTCGGGCACAAGCAGGATCTGCTGCTCGCGCTGCTGCAGGACGACGCGGCGGCGCTCGACGCCGAGCTCGAGCGGATCACCGACGCGAGCTCCTCGGGGGTTCAGCGGCTGCGGCTGTTCGCAGAGGCGATGCTCGTGCGGGGCGAGGATGCGGCACGGGTGCAGGTGCGCGCCGATCTTTGGGCCGATCTCCTCACCGAGGAGGCCGTGCGCGAGCGCTTGGCGACGACGATGCGGCGACGCCGGGTGCTCGTGCGCTCATGGATCGAGGACGGGGTCGCCTCGGGCGAGCTGGTCGATGTTCCCGCGAATGCGCTCGCCTCGATCCTGCTCGCTCTGACAGACGGCCTCATGCTCCACCGAGCGCTCGACCCCGACGCCTTTCGCTGGCGGAACGTCCGCCGCGCGATCGACGCGATGCTTGCCGGGATCGAGGCGCGCTAGGGACATGGGCGCTACGGGCAAGACTCCCGCTGAGCAGCCGGGTGCCGGAACCGTCGACGCCCCTTCAGGCGCCGAGAAGCCTGCGCGCCGCCGCGACGTACGTACGCACGCATCGCCGGCGACCGAGCACGTCGAGGTGGCGCACTCGGCTGCGCCACCTTGGCGCGAGCGACTGGCACGGTCGGCGGCGGCAGGACAGCGCGGGCTGATGGTCCTGGCGCTGCTGGTCGGCGTCGGGGCTGGACTGGGCGCGGTCGCGTTCAGGTACATGATCCTTGGCTTCACCTACCTGTTCACGGGCCACAACGACTTCAGCGCCGCCGGTCACGCGAGCAACCCGCTCGTCTCCGGCCTCGGGATCTGGTTCGTGCTCGCGGTGCCGGTCATCGGCGGGCTGATCTACGGTCCGCTGGTGTCGCGCTTCGCGCCCGAGGCCCGCGGCCATGGCGTCCCGGAGGTGATGTACGCCGTCAACCGCCAGGGGGGGCGCATGCGACCGCAGGTACCCGTCGTGAAGTCGCTCGCGTCGGCTCTGTGCATCGGCTCCGGGGGCTCGGTCGGGCGCGAGGGGCCGATCGTCCAGATCGGGTCCGCCCTCGGCTCGGTCACCGGCCAGCTCCTCCAGCTGCCGGAGTCCGAGTTGCGGCTGCTCGTCGCCTGCGGCGCCGCCGGCGGGATCTCGGCGACGTTCAATGCTCCGATCGCCGGAGTGTTCTTCGCGCTGGAGCTGATCCTTCGTAACTTCGAGACCCGATCGTTCGGGCTCGTCGTGCTGAGCTCGATCACGGCGGACGCGATCGGACGCGCAGCATTCGGCAACCACGCCTTCCTCTCCCTGCCGTCGTTCACCTTCAGCTCTCCGCTGGAGCTCCTGTTGTATGCCGGCCTTGGCGTGCTCGCCACCGGTGTCGGGCTGGTGTTCATTCGCGTGCTCTACACGGGGGAGGACATCACCGACAGGCTTTGGGGCGACCGCCCCGAATGGCTGCGCCCGGCCGTCGGCGGCGTGCTCCTCGGTCTCCTCCTGCTCGCCGTCCCCGAGATGTACGGCGTCGGCTACCCGGTCCTGCAGAAAGCCGTCTCCGGTCAGTACATCGTCCTTGTTCTCCTCGGTCTGCTCGCAGCGAAGGTCCTCGCGACGAGCCTGACGATGTGGGTCGGCGGCTCGGGCGGGGTTTTCGCCCCCTCGTTGTTCATGGGAGCGATGCTCGGCAGCGCCTACGGCGCCCTCGCGCACGGCATGTTCCCCGGGCTGGCGATATCTGCCGGGGCATACGGGCTGGTCGGGATGGGCGCGGTTTTCGCTGCCACCTCGCGCGCACCGATCACCGCTGTCCTGATCATCTTCGAGCTGACAGGCGACTACCGGATCATCCTGCCGCTGATGTTCGCAATAGTCATCGCCACGGCGCTCAGCAGCGCCCTCACCGGAGACACCATCTACACGCTGAAGCTGCGCCGCCGGGGAATCGACATCGACGCACCGCCGCCGTCGAGCCCGATGGCCCGCATCACCGTGGCCCACGCGATGGGAGAGCTTCCACGAGCGCTCGCACCCGGGCAGCCGCTGCGCGATGTCGTTGCATATTTCTCTGCCGAGCGCGCGAACACACTGCCCGTGGTGGCCGCCGACGGGGCGCTGCTCGGCGTGATCGACGCCGCCGACCTCGAGCAGTCGCTCACCGGCGAGACGGGCGACCTGACGGCGTCTTCACTCATTCACGCGGCGCGCGGGCTGCACGCCGACCAGACCCTCGATGAAGCGGCGCGAGCGCTCGCCTCCACCGACGACGAAGGTCTACCCGTCCTGGACGTCGACGACGAGGTCATAGGGTGGCTCACCCACCGCCGTCTGCTGAGCGCGTACGGGGCAGCACTCGAGGCCCACTGAAGCGGGGCCCGCGGAAGCCTCTGGCGGCACCCTCGCGGCCCAGGTCCGGGATCTGCCTCCAGGAAGCGGGACCGACAGTGTTCGCGCGAACGCCGCGCTCGCCGGATTTCACGAGCCCCCGCATCCGGCGAGGGTATCCTCGTAGCTCGACGAGCGGTCCGTTCCATCCACCGCGACCGCGGGACAGGAGAGATTCTTCGCCATGACCAAGAGACCGCTGTTCGTCTATGCGGCCACGTACGCAGACCGTGAGGACGCCCTCGCCGATTACAACGCGCTGCTCGACCTCCATGAGACCAGGCACATCGGTTCCTACGACGTGGCGGTGATAGCCAAGGACGCCGACGGCAAGGTGCACGTGGAGAAGCACGAGCAGAGCACCCAGCGAGGGGTATGGGGCGGCATCCTCGTCGGCGCGTTTGTGGGCGTGATCTTCCCGCCCGCGCTGGTCGGCGTCGCCACGGTCGGCGGTGCAGCGGCGATCGGAGGCCTGCTCGGCGGAATCGGCGGGCACCTCCTCGACGGCATGTCGAGGTCCGACGCCAAGCAGCTCGGAGACCTCCTCGCAGCACACCAGGCCGCGCTGATCGTGATCGGGGAGTCACAGGCGGCGAAGGAGCTCGACGAGACCTTGACCCGCGCCGTGAAGTCCGTGGAGACTGAGGTCGGCGCCGATCACACCCTGCTCAAACGCGAGCTCGAGGACGCCGAGAGGCAACTCGCCGCCGAGTAGCACGCACCATCCCCCGGGGCACCCGGCGCGGCCATCGGGGCCCGCGAACCGCCCCGCCACGCCGAACTGACAGGCCTACCCCAAGGTCACGTACATCGACGAGGTCGACAGGGTCGTCACCCGCTGCCGGGAGGAGCCGGAGCATGTTCTCAGCGGAGCCGGCGAGAGGCGTTTCGGCGCTTCCGCCGGCGGCCGCGACGACCGCGCTCGCCATCGACGCCGACAAGCCGCGGCCGAGCGATCGGCCGCGGCCATCGACCGCTAGACCGTCGCGTACTCCTTCTCTGCCGCTTCTAGTTCCTTCTTGAACGCCTTGTTGTCGACGGCGATTTCCTTCTCCACCGTCTTTTCGGCGCGCGCGAGCGCCTTGTCGAGCTGTTCTTCCAGGCGCGACTCGCCGATTACGAAGAGCGTCGCCTCGCCGGCTTCGAGCAGATCCCCCAATTCCTTGGCGACGTCCCTGGGCATGCCCTTTTTGAGGTGGCCGCCGATGGCGCCGATGGCGCCGCCGACCAGCGCCGCGGGGACGACCGCAGGCGCAGCGAGGATCCCGACCACCGCCCCGACGGCGATGCCTCCCCAGGCGCCGTGCTGCGTGGGCTTCTCGTGCTTCATGACGTGAACCTTGCCGTCCGCGTCCTTGTTGACAAGCGCCACGTCATACGTGCCAACGAGCTTGGCCGCGTGCAGGTCGAGAAGTGCGTCGTAGTCCGCTTCCGCGCCGGCAAGGTCGGCGTAGGTCGCGGCGTAGATGAAAACGGGTTTATCACTCATCAGATCTCCATTCGGGTTCGGTTTGTGTGTCCGGATCTGTCGGGCGCCGCGCTCGAGCGACATGCCCTGAAGCTCGCCGGTCCTCTGTCTGATCCGGTGGACACTCTGTTCGCCATTTCGTGAGCGGCCACCGCTCAGGCGGTGTCCACCTCGCCGAGCACGAAAAGGCCATAGATGACCCACAGGCACATCGCAAAGACGCCGAGCGACCACCAGGGATGAGGTCCGCCGACGTTGGCGAGCGCCTCGACCGCGCCAAGGGTTGCGGCGAGGATGCCGATCACGCGCCCGTAGATGTTGCCGGCGAAGAGCGAAACGGCAGCAGTGACTTGGATGACGGCCAGAACGATGGTGATCCATCCCCAGGTGTGAAGGCTGCCGAAGACGTAGCGTTCTCCTGCTACGTAGAAGCTCGAGTTCGCGATCGCTGCGACTCCGTAAAAGAGGTTGAGGATCCCCACGATCGCCAGAAGGGTTCCCACGAACCAAGCGCGGCCCACGCCCTTGACCGACCTTTGCTCCTGGGTGCTCCCAAGCGGTGCTGCCGATGTGCTCCTTGGATCCATGGCTGAACTGCTCATTGGTCCCCCTTCGCTGGTGGATAGCGGAGACCAGCCGACGATTCGTCAGCGGTCGTGGACGACGCTAGTGCGCCGACGAGTCCCCGGGGTAGGTATTTCAACGCCTTGGCAGCGCGGAGAACTACCTGCATCGCACCTCGACGAACGTCCCGGGCGGCGCACACAACACCGACCGGGGTGACTCCTCAGAGCCCGAGTTTGCGAACGCCCGCCTCGCCGAAGCCGAGGTGGTGGCCGACCTCGTGACGCACCGTCTGGGTGACGTGTGCGCGCAGACGGTCGGGGTCGTCGCCGAAGTCGCGCACGAGCGTGTCGCGAAAGATCAGGATCTCGTCCGGCAGGCCGCCGCCCCCGAAGTAAGCGCTGCCGCCACGCCTGGAGCCGACGTACATGCCGTACGCGTGGTTCTCGGCCCCGCGGTCGGAAACGACTACGGCCACGTGCTCCAGCGCGCGTTGGAACTCGAGCGGGAGTTCGTCGAGCGCCGAGGCCACGAGTGCCTCGAACTCCTGCTCGCTGTAGTGGCGCGGCTTGCTCATGGTGCCGTGGCCGGGGGGTGGCCCTCGGGCAGTACGCTGGAACGATGGGAAGCCAGGCTGGCGCCGTGCTCTACGTGCTCGCGCTGATAGCCGTCGTGGCCGGCGTGGTCGTGTCGTTCTTCAGGCATCGGTTCGTTGCGCGTCTGCTGGTGAGAGCTCCGATCGTGCTCGTGTTCGCTGCGTTCTATCCGAAGCTCGCGAGGCAGGCATGAGAGGGACGCCGCGAATGAGCGTAGGAAACGGCGAGGCAGGCCGCACAGGCCTTCGTGGCTGGTGGGCATCTCCCCCGCGCCGTGGTCTGCGACGCGTGATCAATCCGTGGGAGTACCGCCATCTCCGCGGCTTCGCGATCACGCACATCGCCGGTGGCTCGCTCGCGGCGGCCGCGGGCGTCGTGTGCCTTTCCTACGCCGCCTACGGGTGGGCCGCGTTCTTCGTGGCTGTTGCGGCGCTGAACGTCGCGGCCGGCTGCTGGTACCTCGCCATCGTCCGCTCGCAGCTCCCCGAAGCCTGAGCCCTCGCGACGCGGCCGTCGTAGACCGAGCGCGCCGGCCGACGGCCGTGGACTCGCGACGAGGACGGGTTGCGGATGACCTGGGTGCTCGGCGGGCTCCTCGGCTGTGGCGGACGCCCACGTAGTTTCCCGCGGTCCGCTCGCGGCCGAGGCCGGATGAAGCGCCGTTGCCGGCGCGCCATTCTTGCTCCACCGTGAATTCCGAGCGACGAAGGCAGCAGACACGGAGATGTTGATCGTCGCCGCCCTCGGCGGGAACGCGCTGCTGCGTCGTGGCGAGCCCGCGGACGCCGACGCCCAGCGCCGCAACACCGCGGTGGCGGTTGAGCAGCTCGCGCTCCTCGCCAAGCACCATCGCGTCGTGGTCACACACGGCAGCGGGCCGCAGGTCGGGCTGCTGGCCCTCCAAGCGGAGTCCTACGCCCCGGTCGCTGCCTATCCGCTGGACTTGCTGAGCGCAGAGTCCGAGGGGATGATCGGCTACCTGCTCGAGCAGGGCCTGACGAACCGCATGCCCGGCACGCCGGCCGCGACGCTGCTCACACAGGTCGTCGTGGACGCGCGCGACCCTGCGTTCGAGCATCCGAGCAAGCCGATCGGGCCCGTCTATGACCGGCGCACGGCCGAGAGCCTGGCCGCTGCGCGGGACTGGAGCGTCGCTGCCGATGGCGAGCACTGGCGGCGGGTGGTGCCCTCGCCGGCCCCGCAGCGGATCGTCGAGCTGCAGACGATCCGCACGCTCGTCGACGCCGGCGTGCTCGTGGTCTGTGTCGGGGGCGGCGGCATCCCGGTGACCCTGGACGAGCACGGTGCGCTGCGCGGGGTCGAGGCCGTGATCGACAAGGACCGCTCGGCCGCGCTGCTTGCACGCGAGCTCGACGCGGACGCGCTGCTTCTGCTCACCGATGTCCCCTACGTCGAGCGCAATCACGGGACCAGGCTCGCGCACCCGATCCGCGAAGCGTCGGTGAGGGAACTCGAGCTCGACGATTTCGCCGAGGGCTCCATGCGCCCGAAGGTCGAGGCGGCATGCCGGTTCGCGACGGAGACCGGCAAGATCGCCGCGATCGGCGCCCTTGCGGACGCCGTCGCGATCCTCGACGGCAAGGCCGGGACACGGATCTTCAGCGAGAGCGGCGAGTCACCGATCGGCGCGACCGAACACGCCTTCGAGCGCCTGGAGGAGCGCGAGGAGGAGCTCGGTCGGGACATCGACACCAGCGCCCGTGTGCCGACGGCCCGCGGCGAGCCCGAGGCTCGCGCTCGCGCGAGCGGTCGGCGATGAGCGGCGTTGGTCGACCGCATCGGCGGCCCGGGCTCTACTTCAGCCATCCGGCGTGTCTCGAGCACGACCCGCGCTCCTACATCCCTGAGCATCCCGACACGCCCGAGCGCCTCCTCGCAATCGAACGATGGCTCGCCGGTCGTGACTGGCTGGGCTGGGAGCGGCGCGAAGCGCCGCCGGCAACCGAGGAGCAGCTGGGACTCGTTCACGACAGAGCCCTGATCGAGCGCCTGGAGGAGCTGGCCATCGCGGGCGGCGGTGAGGTCGACTCGGACACGTTCGTGGGCGAGCCCTCCTACCGGGCGGCGCTGCACGCCGCCGGGGGCGCCTGCGAGATGACGCGTGCACTCGTGCGGGACGAGGCAGACGTCGCGTTCTGCGGCGTTCGCCCGTCCGGGCACCACGCCGAACGGGCCCGCGCGATGGGCTTCTGCCTGTTCAACAACGTCGCGCTCGCCGCTGAGCATGCGATCAGCGAGCTCGGTCTGCGACGGGTGTTCGTCCTCGACTGGGACGTACACCATGGCAACGGGACAGCCGAGATCTTCCGTCGCCGCCCCGAGGTCCTGTTCGCGAGCATCCACCAGGGCGGCATCTACCCGGGCACCGGTGCGCTCGGAGACTCAGGATCGGGTCCCGGCGAGGGGTACACGATCAATCTGCCTGTTCCGGCCGGTTCGGAGGAGGACCTGTGGCTGTCGCTGCTCGAGCATGTCGTGATCCCGGCCGCGGCGGCGTTCGAGCCCGAGCTGGTGCTGATCTCTGCGGGCTTCGACGCTCACCGCGCCGACCCGCTGGCCAACTGCCGCCTGGAGGCGAGCTCGTTCGCCGAGATGGCCCGGCACGCGCGCGACTTCGCCGAGCGCACGGGTGTGCCGCTGGGCGCCGTGCTCGAGGGAGGCTACGAACCCGCCGCGCTCGCGGAGTCGGTCTGCGCGACGCTGGCGGCGCTCGGCAGCGGCGAGCCTCCGCGATCCTCCGCGCCAGAGGCACTCCTGACCTCCCGGGCCGCCGCTCACGTCGGGCACCACTGGCCGTTGTGAGCGACCCGCGTAGTTTTCCGTGGCGGGCAGACGGCGTATCTCGGATGCCGTGCGCTGCTCGGGCCGCGAGTGTGTGGTGATCGTGAGCACCCCAGCTCCCACGCTTCGCGAGTCGACCTTCCACGACGAGGATCGCCCTGAGCCCGTGCGGCTGCGGGACGGCTCCCTGGTGAGGATCCGCGCGCTGCAGCGCGGTGATGAGACGGCGTTGCGCGACTTCTTGGGCGGGCTGTCCGAGGAGGCCCGTCGCCTGCGGTTCTTCGGCGGCGGCATCGACACGGACAGGGCTGCGCACTCGGCCGCTGACATGAGCGGCGGCCGGTACGGGCTCGTGGCCGAAGACGAGACCGGGGAGATCCTCGGACACGCCCTGTTCATCGTCCTCGAGAACCCGACGCATGCGGAAGTCGCCGTCGAGATCGCAGACCGCCTCCACGGCTGTGGGCTGGGAACCTTGCTGATCGAGCGTCTGGCGATGATCGCCGAGCGGCGCGGGGTTACGCATTTCGTCGCCGAGGTCTTGTGTGAAAACCGGGCGATGCTGGATGTCTTCCGCGAAGGCTTCGACGCGCGTGTGGTGCGCCGCGAGGGGCCGGAGGAGCGGGTCGAGTTCCTCACCTCGGGCTGGCGCCTGGCACGCGAGCGGTTCGCCACGGACAGCGCAGCGGCGGGCTGAAGGCTCCGATATGTGTCAGCCGGCAGTTGGCGGTCGACCGTGTCGATGATCGAGGTCGAGGCGCTGGGCAAGCGGTTCGGGTCGACGCAGGCACTGGCCGACCTCGACCTCGCTGTCGAGGAGGGGAAGGTGCTCGCCCTGCTGGGCCCCAACGGTGCGGGCAAGACGACGCTCGTGCGGATCCTCGCGACGCTTCTGCGCCCCGACAGCGGACGCGCGAGCGTGGCCGGCTGCGACGTCGTCGCGGACGCGGCGAGGCTGCGCTCGCTGATCGGTCTCACCGGGCAGTTCGCCGCCGTCGACGAGCTCCTCACGGGCCGGGAGAACCTGGAGCTGGTGGGGCTCTTCTACCAGTTGAGCCGTGCAGAGCGCAGGCGTCGAGCCGCGGACGTGCTCGAGCGTTTCGCACTCAGCGCCGCCGCGGACCAGCTGGTCAAGACCTACTCGGGCGGGATGCGACGCCGGCTCGACGTCGGCGCCAGCTTGATCGGGCGTCCGCGGGTTCTGTTCCTTGACGAGCCGACCACGGGTCTGGATCCGCGCACCCGCAACGGCGTTTGGAGCTTCGTGGAGGACCTCGTCGCTGACGGTACGACCGTGTTGCTGACGACCCAGTACATGGAGGAGGCGGAACACCTCGCGGATCAGATCGTCGTCATGGACACCGGTCGGCTCGTCGCGCAGGGCACCGCGGGCGAGCTGAAGGACCAGCTCGGCGGCGATGTGCTCGAGGCTCGGGTGTCGAGCAGGGGCGATCTCGAGCGGGCGGCGGCGCTGATCGCGAAGCTGGGTGAGGGCGTGCCCCGCATCGATGGCGATGAGCGGAGCGTCACGATGCCGACGACGGGCTCGACACGCGTGCTGATCGCGGCCGGTGAGCGCCTGCAGGCTGAGGGCATCGCGCTCGAGGATCTCGGCATCCGCCACCCGTCGCTGGACGATGTGTTCTTGTCGCTCACCGGCGACGCGGCCCGGGCTCGAGAGAACGGGAGGCCGAGCAATCCCGCCGTCGTCGATCCGATCGCGATCGCGCCGGCGCCGCCCCCGCGCAGCGAGCAGGCGCCGTCACACGTACGTCGAGGGCTCGCTTCGGGCGCACGCGACACCGGGGGTGTGGCGAAGCGCAACCTGCTGCGTATCGTGCGCAATCCTCGGCTGCTGGTGATCTCTGCGATCCAGCCGGCGCTGCTGCTTGTGCTGTTCCGCTACGTGCTCGGGGGCGCGATTCACATACCTGGCGCAAGCTACGTCGACTACATCGTCCCGGCGGTGTTCATCGAGGCCGTGATGATCGGCGGCATGGCCACTGCGATCGGGCTCGCGGACGACCTCGGCAGCGGCATCATCGACCGTTTTCGCAGCCTGCCGATGGCCCGCTCGGCGGTTCTGGCGGGCCGGACGCTCGCCGACCTCGCCCGCAGCGTGTTCTCGCTTGCGCTGATGGTCGGCCTGGGGCTGCTCGTGGGTTTCGGCTTCCACGCCGGGGCCGGCTCGATCGCGGCGGGCCTGGCACTGGTCATCTTCTTCGGCTACTGCTTCTCCTGGATCTACGCGACGATCGGGCTCGTGACGAAGGACCCGGAAACGGCCCAGGTCGCCGGCATCCTGCCGTTCTTCATCCTCGTGTTCGCGAGCTCGGCGATCGTGCCGGTCGCAACCATGCCGAGCTGGCTGCAGCCCTTTGCCCGCCACCAGCCGGTCAGCATCACGATCAACGCCGTGCGCGCGTTGCTGCAGGGCGAACCGACGCACCACTGGGTGTGGCAGTCGCTGGCCTGGTCGGCGGGGATCCTCGTCGTCTTCTTCACGATCGCGGTACGCCTGTATCGCAACGTGACTACCTGAGCAGTGAGTGCCCGGTCATGGCCGCGGGTTGCTCGAGGCCCAGCAGCGCAAGCACGGTCGGCGCGACGTCCGACAGGGCGCCCTCGCCTGCCAGCGCCCGGTTGCTGCTCGTCAGGATCAGCGGCACAGGGTTTGTTGAGTGGGCCGTGTTCGGGGCGCCCTCCTTTGTGAGCATGCTCTCGGCGTTGCCGTGGTCGGCGGTGATCACACAGACGCCGCCCCGCCGTTCGACCACGGGGATGATCCGGCCGAGACACTCGTCGATCGTCTCTGCCGCTTGGACCGTCGCGCCTATGACGCCGGTGTGCCCCACCATGTCGGCGTTTGCGAAGTTGATCACCGAGAGCGCCGGGCGATCGGCGTCGAAGGCCGCAATGAACGCATCGGTGATCTCACGCGCGCTCATCTGCGGCTTGCGGTCGTAGGTCGCGACGTCGCGCTGGGACGCCACGAGCTCGCGCCGTTCGCCGCTCAGGAGCCGCTCGACGCCGCCGTTGAAGAAGTAGGTGACGTGCGCGTACTTCTCGGTCTCGGCGACGTGCAGCTGGTTCATCCCTGCACGCGAGACCACGGCCGCGAGCGTGTCCTGCGGCTGAGCCGCGGTGAACGCGCTCGGGAAAGGCCAGCCTCGCTGGTAGGGAGTCATCGTCGCGAGCCTGGCGATCGCCGGCGCGCCGTCGCGGCCTCGCCAGCCCGGCAGCTCCTCCTCCCCGCTGCCGGCTTCGCCGAAGCCGGGCTCGCCGAGCGCGCGCACGATCTGGCGCATGCGGTCGGGCCTGAAGTTCAGGCACAGCACGCTGTCGCCGGGGCGGATGCGTCCCTCTTCCCCGACGAGCGTGGCGGTGATGAACTCGTCTGTCTCACCGCGTGCGTATGCCTCGCGGGCCGCTGCGGGCGCATCGTCGCAGTGGTGCTCGGCGCGGCCGTGAACGAGGAGGTCATAGGCGGATTGGGTGCGCTCCCAGCGATGGTCGCGATCCATCGCGTAGTAGCGGCCCACCACGCTCGCGATCCGCCCGGCGCCCGCCCGCTCACACCAGCGTTCGACGGTCTCGAGGTATCGGGCGCCGGAGGTGGGTGAGGTGTCGCGTCCGTCGGTGATGCAGTGCAGGATCAGCTCCTGCGTCCCGAGCCGTGCTGCCAGGTCGATCACCGCGAGCGCATGATCGAGCTGGGAGTGCACGCCGCCGTCGGAGGTCAGTCCGAGCAGGTGCACGCGCGGCGCTGCGGTCAGTGCCGAGCACAGCACGCGGTTGTCCGCGAGCTCACCGCCGGCGATGGCGTCGTCGATGCTCGTGATCGGCTGGGCCACCACCGCTCCGGCTCCCAGCGTGAGGTGCCCGACCTCGGAGTTGCCCATCTGTCCGTCGGGCAGCCCGACGCTCGGCCCCGAGGCGCTCAGCGCACTGTGAGGGCACCGCGCAGCGAGATCGTCGAACACCGGCGTGCGCGCCAGCGAGATCGCGTTGCCCGGGCCGGGCGGGGCGATGCCCCACCCGTCCAGGACGATCAAGCAGACGCATGCGCCAGCCTCGGAGCTTCCCATGGACCCGGCTCGCCTCAGCGCAGCAGCATCCCGCCGTCGGCCACGATCTGTGACCCGGTGAGATAGCTGGAGAGCCCGGAGGCGAGAAACAGCGCGACGCGCCCCATGTCGTCCGGGAGCCCCATCCTGTGCATCGGGATGCGCGCCTCGGTCTCGTGCATCGTCTCGGTATCGACGGCGCCGGCACCGGGGGTCGCGATCGCGCCGGGCGCGAGCGCGTTGACGGTGATCTCGTGCTCGGCGAGCTCGAGCGCGACGTTCTTGGTCAGGCCCCATACGCCGTGCTTGGAGGCGTCGTAGTGCGCCAGCCCCGCCATCGACGGGTGTAGAGCGTCGATCGAGCTGACGTTGATGATCTTGCCGCCGCGCCCCTGGGCGATCATCTGCTTCGCAGCCGCCTGCATGGCGGCGAACACGCTGAACAGGTTGACGCGCAGCACGCGTTCGAACAGCTCTGGGTCCATCTCCAAGAACGGCGCGAACGGGTAGATGCCTGCGTTGTTGACGAGGATGTCCAAGCCCCCGAAGTGCTCGACGGCCGTGCTCACCATCGCGTCTATGTCGGCCTGCCGGCTCACATCCGTCTGCACAGCGAGCGCACTGCCGGAACGCGCCGCGTTGAGTCCCTCGGCGAGCGCGGCGCCCGCGTCGAGGTCGACGTCTGCGATGAGGACCTGCGCTCCGGCTTCGTGAAGGCGCTCGACGATGCCGCGGCCGATGCCCATCGACCCGCCGGTCACGATCGCTGTCTTGCCGGTGAGGTCGACGAGCTCCGCAATCGTGGGTTTGGTGAGTGTGGCTGGTGTGTTCATGCGCCTAGGCTGCCAGGCGCCCGGAGCAGCGACGTCCGGGCAAACCCACACCGGCGTTCGGTACATCCCACACCCCGGCGATCGAGCGGCGCGGCGGCTCGAGGGCAGAGCCGCCCGGGGGCGACGGCGCCGATGGCCGCATCAGGACGGCCCGGCCCGCCGGCTGAGTTCAGCGCGTGGCGCCGAGGCCGGCCCCGGCCGCGACGGAGTCATGCAGCTCAGCGCGGGCGTCGGGATGAGCGGCGCGGTCGATGATGAGGCGGGCCTGCGCGCGCTGGCTCCGTCCGAAGACCTCCGCGCGGCCGTGCTCGGTGATCACCGCGGAGTGCTGGAAGGACGTGACGGGGTCGGTGAGCCGTGCGACGATGGTGGAGCTCTCGCTGGGCTCGTGCCAGGAGCGCAGGGCGATGATCGCGTGCCCGCCCCGCGAGTGCAGGGCTCCGTCGACGAAGTCGGGCTGGCCGCCGAAGCCGGAGTAGAGGCGACCGTGTATGTGGCTTGCGCCGGCCTGGTCTGCGACGTCCACTTGGAGCGCCGTGTTGATCGAGATCATCCTCGGCTGCGCCGCGATGCGTGACGGGTCGTTCGTCGTCTCGGTGCGTGTCATCCGCAGTCCGGGGTTCTCCTCGACCCACACGTAGAGCTCGCTGGAGCCGAACAGGAACGAGCACACGATCGGCCTCCTCGACGCGAGCGCCCGGCGGCGCTCGAGCTCCATCACGCCGTCACTGATCATCTCCGACCAGATGGCGAGCTCGCGTCTGTCGAACAGTGCTCGCAGCGTTGCGTCGGGGACCTGGCCGATGCCGAGCTGCAGTGTCGAGCCGTCCTCGACCAGCTCCGCGACGAGCTCTGCGATCTGGTCGGCGTGCTCGTGCGAGGGGCTTGCTAGAGGCGTGGCGAGCTCTTCCTCGACCTCGACGGCCAGGTCGACGAGGTCCTCCGAGAGCTCGCCGTCGCCGAGGGTGTACGGCATGCGCGGGTTCATCTGCGCGATCACGAGGCCGCCGCGTGCGCGCACCGCTTCGACTGCGGCGGGCAGGATGTTGACCTCGATTCCGAGCGAGACCTTTCCCGCGCGCGCAGTGGAGGTGTGCAGCAGCACGACGTCGGGGGGACGCAACGTGGCGAACAGCCGCGGGACCAGCGACAGGCGCATCGGCAGGTAGTCGAGCTGCGCTTCGGCGTCCCGCATGCCGGGGCCGACGAACGGGGTCTCGAAGATCACCCCCTCGCGCAGCGCCAGCGGCGACTGCGCGGCGAGCATGAACAGCCGGTAACGCTCCACGCTTCGCTCGAGGGCGCCGAGCAGGACCCAGGGCGTGGCATGGTTGCCGCTCGCGACGACGCGTGGCTCGTGTGCCGGCAGTGCCCCGAGGACGCCCTCGAGCTGCTGCTCTGAGACGACGCGCATCCGCCTAGAACGCGGCCGGCACGGGCGCCATCACCCGGGCCGCGAGATCCACCAGCCGGCTGGAGTATCCCCACTCGTTGTCGTACCAGGCCACGACCTTCACCTGGGTCGAGTCCATCACGCTCGTCAGCTGCGAGTCGAAGATCGACGAGAACGGCGAGCCGACGATGTCGCTGGAGACGAGCGGTTCCTCGCTGTAGGAGAGGATTCCCGAGAGCGGGCTCTGCTCGGCGGCGAGGCGGAACGCGTCGTTGACCTCCTCGAGGGTCGTCGCCCGCTCCGCCTCTACCGTGAGGTCCACGATCGAACCGGTCGGGGTTGGGACACGGACCGCTATCCCGCCGAGGCGTCCGTCGAGCTCGGGGATCACGAGCCCGAGCGCCTTCGCTGCCCCGGTGGATGTCGGCACGAGGTTCAGAGCGGCGGCGCGTGCGCGGCGCAGGTCGCTGTGAGGGCCGTCGAGGAGGTTCTGATCGGCGGTGTAGGCGTGGATCGTGCTCATCTGCCCGTGGCGGATGCCGATCGTCTCGTGCAGCACCTTCGCGACGGGCGCGAGGCAGTTGGTCGTGCAGGACGCGTTGCTGATGATGTGGTGGCGCTCGGGGTCGTAGACCTGCTCGAAGTTCACGCCGATCACGACCGTCGCGTCCAGTGGCTCGGCGCCCTTGCCCGGCGCGGAGACGATGACCTTGGCGGCGCCGGCGGTGAGGTGCTCGGCGGCTGCGGAGCGGGTGCGGTGGCGGCCGGTGGACTCGATCACGACGTCGACCTCCAGCTCGCGCCACGGCAGACTGGAGAGCGAGGGCTCCGCGAGGCAGCGAATCGGGCGGCCGGCGACGATCAGCTCGGAACCGTTCGATTCCACGGTGGCGGGGAACGCTCCGTAGACGGAGTCGTGGCGCAGCAGATGGGCCAGCGTGCCGGCGTCGACGAGATCGTTGATCGCGACCACCTCCACGTCCGAGCCCTGCTCGTGTGCGATGCGCAGCGCGGCGCGTCCGACGCGGCCGAAGCCGTTGATGGCAACTCGGGTGGGCATGTCGTCTCCTGGCTCGGTGTCGCGGTGGTGTGTCCCGGTGCTCGTGCTCCACGGTCAAGCTACGCACGATCAGGGGCGCCGTCATGAGGGATGAGTCCTCTGCCGAGCCGGTGATAACTACTGATCGCGTCGAGTGGACAGCCCGGTGGCGGCCGCCCCTCGCGGCCGCTTGACTGCACCTCACGACCTGCAGAGGAACCGAGGAGCGATGAGCAGATGACCGTCACCCACGCAGAGCCGTCCCGATCGACCGAGGACGCGGTCCGGCCGTTTGCCGATCTGCGCCGTAAGGACGTCGACTACGCCGGCGGCAAGGGTGCGAACCTCGGCGAGCTCACCTCCGCGGGGCTTCCTGTCCCCGACGGCTTCGTCGTCGGCGCCCCGGCGTATGCCGCGTTCCTCATCCAGACCGGGCTGCGGGAGCGCTTGGCGCAAGTGCTCGATGAAGTCGATGTCGAGGACACCGCTGCGCTGCAGGCGGCCGGCGCGACGGCTCAGCAGATGGTCTATGAGACACAGCTGCCGGAGGATCTCGTGCAAGAGATCACCGTCGCCTACGAGCGGTTGGCCGAAGGAGACCGGCAGACGCCGGTCGCCGTGCGCTCCTCCGCCACCGCCGAGGACACTGCCGACACATCCTTCGCGGGGATGAACGAGACGTTCCTGAACATACGTGGTGCCGATGCGGTGATCGACGCGGTACGTCGCTGCTGGCGATCGCTGTTCGGCGCGCGCACCATCTACTACCGGGCCGTCAACGACTTCGGGCAGGCCGACATGGACATCGCGGTCGTGGTGCAGCGCCAGGTCAACTCGACCCGCGCCGGCGTGATGTTCACGGTGAACCCCGCCACCGGCGATCGCGACGAGCTCGTGATCGAGTCCTCGTTCGGCCTCGGCGAGGCTGTCGTCTCAGGATCGGTGTCACCCGATCGCTACCTGGTCGGAAAGGACCCGCTTCGGTTGCGCCGTCGCGACATTCACTGCAAGGAGCTCACAATCGAATACGACGGCCAGGGCGGCACCTGCCAACGGGCCCTCTCCCGCGAGGAGGGCTCGCGCCCCACGCTGGAGGACCGAGAGGTTCTGGCCGTGGCTGCGCTGGGGCTGCGCATCGAGGAGCACTACGGCTCGCCGCAGGACACCGAGTGGGCGTTTGACCCGGAGGGGACGCTGTGGATGCTCCAGAGCCGTCCGATCACCACGCTCGGCGAGGAGCAGGAGCCCGCCGCCGCCGCCGGCGAGGCGCGCTCAGATCAGCCGCAGGCCGTGCTCTTGCGCGGCCTGGGGGGAGCGCCGGGCAGCGCCAGCGGGGCGGCGCGGGTGCTCACCTCACTCTCAGACGCCGCCGCGCTCGGCGACGGCGATGTGCTGGTGACGCACATGACCTCCCCGGACTGGCTGCCGTTGCTGCGTCGCGCCGCCGCCGTCGTGACCGACTCCGGCGGCATGACCTGCCATGCGGCGATCGTCTCGCGGGAGCTGGGCATCCCCTGCGTCGTCGGTACCGGCGAAGCCACCACCAAGCTGCGGGATGGCGAGATCGTCACGGTCGATGCGACCCGCGGGGTCGTCCTGGAGGGTGCCCGAGCGGACACCGGTGACGTCGCGAAGGGCGGCGTATGGGGCGCTGCGCCCGCGGGCGCAAGCGCCGGCGCCGGCCCGGCAGCGGCACCGGTGACCGCGACGCAGGTCCTGGTCAATCTCTCCGAGCCCTCGCAGGTCGCGCGGGTCAAGGACCTGCCGGTCGACGGCGTCGGTCTGCTGCGCGCGGAGCTGATGGTGCTGGAGGCCCTGGCGGGCGATCATCCGCGCACGCTGCTCGAGGAGGGCCGCGGCGATGAGTTCGTAGCTCGAATGGCCGAAGGGCTGGGGACGTTCGCGGCGGGTTTCGCTCCGCGACCGGTGACCTACCGCACGATCGACTTCCGTACCAACGAGTTCTCCGGCCTGCGCGGTGGCGAGCGCTTCGAGCCGCACGAGTCAAACCCGATGATCGGCTACCGCGGTGCGTTGCGTTACACGCGCGAGCCGGACGTGTTCGCGCTCGAGCTCGCCGCGCTGCGTCAGGTCTGGGACACAGGACTGCACAACCTGCACGTGATGCTGCCGTTCGTGCGCTCCACGCGCGAGTTGCGCCGCTGCCGCGAGCTGATCGCCGAGTCCGGCCTGCTCGACCGTCCCGGGTTCGAGCTGTGGGTGATGGCCGAGGTGCCTTCCGTCTTGTTCAACCTCGCGGAGTACGCGGCGCTCGGTGTCACCGGGATTTCGGTCGGCTCGAACGACCTCACGCAGCTGCTGCTGGGCGCCGACCGCGACAACGAGGTGCTGGCCGAGACCTTCGACGAGCGCGATCCCGCAGTCACCGCATACCTGCGCGAGCTCATCCCCCGCGCGCGCGGGCTCGGGCTGCGCACCTCGATCTGCGGCCAGGCTCCCTCGGTGCATCCCGAGTACGCGGAGCTGCTGGTGGGTGCGGGCATCGACGCGATCTCGGTCAGCGTCGATGCCGTCGATCGCACCCGCCGGCTCGTGGCGGCCGCCGAGCAGCGCCTGCTGCTGGACGCCGCCCGTCGCGAGGCGTAGGGATGTTCGAGGTGCGCATTCACGGCCGCGGCGGTCAGGGCGTGGTGACAGCTGCGGAGATGCTCTCGCTCGCCGCGTTCGACGAGGGGCGCTACGCGCAGGCGTTCCCCAGCTTCGGCTCCGAGCGGATGGGTGCGCCGGTGGTCGCGTTCTGCCGCATCGACGATCGCGAGATCCGTACGCGCGAGCCCGTGATGGAGCCCGACGCGCTGATCGTTCAGGACCCGACGTTGCTGCACCAGGTTGACGTGTTCGGTGGGTGCAAGCCCGAAGGCTTCATCCTGATCAACACGGCCAAGAGCTTCGACGAGCTCGGGCTCGGCGAGTTCGTCGCGGGCTTTCACCGTCAGCGGCTGTTGACCGTGCCGGCGTCCGAGCTCGCTCGCGAGCACACCGGTCGCGCCGTCGCGAACGCCGCGCTGCTCGGCGGCTTCGCGGCGCTCAGCGGGCTGATCTCGCTCGACGCGCTCTCGCGCGCGATCCGCGAGCGCTTCACCGGCGTCGTCGCGGAGGGCAACGTCGCCGCCGCGAAAGCCGCGCACGCCTGGGTCGCCGGCGAGCTGCAGGAGCTGGGCAGTGTCACGCCAGCTTGAGGGCTCCCGTGCCGTCGCCGAGGCGGTCGCGTTGTGCCGGCCGGAGGTGATCTGCGCCTACCCGATCTCACCGCAGACGCACATCGTCGAGAACCTCTCGCAGCTCGTCAAGACAGGCGAGCTCTCACCGTGCGAGTTCGTGAACGTCGAGTCGGAGTTCGCCGCGATGTCGGCGTCGATCGGGGCGTCCGCCACGGGCGCGCGCGCGTACACGGCAACCGCGAGCCAGGGCCTGCTGTACATGACCGAGGCGCTCTACAACGCCTCGGGCCTGGGGCTGCCGATCGTGATGACCGTTGCCAACCGGGCGATCGGCGCGCCGATCAACATCTGGAACGACCACAGCGACTCGATGTCCCAGCGCGACAGCGGCTGGATCCAGCTGTACGCGGAGACCAACCAGGAGGCGCTCGACCTGCACATCCAGGCCTTCCGTCTCGCCGAGGCGCTCTCCACCCCGGTGATGGTCTGCATGGACGGCTTCATCCTCACCCACGCCGTCGAGCGCGTCGAGATGCCGGCGCAGATGCTCGTAGACGTCTTCCTGCCGCCGTTCGAGCCCAGGCAGCTGCTCACCCCCGACGAGCCGGTCACGATCGGCGCCATGGTCGGCCCGGAGGCGTTCATGGAGGTCAAGTACCTCGCCCACGCCAAGCAGATGCAAGCGCTGCAGGTGATCCCGGAGATCGCCGCCGAGTTCCATGACGCCTTCGGGCGCGACTCCGGGGGGCTGATCCGCCCGTATCGAGCCGACGACGCCGAGACGATCGTCGTAGCGCTCGGATCGGTGCTCGGCACGATCAAGGACACGGTCGATGAGCTGCGCGAGGAGGGCGTGAAGATCGGCGTGGTCGGGATCACGTCCTTTCGCCCTTTCCCGCTCGACGCGGTGCGCGACGCGCTGGCGGGCGCCGAGCGCGTGGTCGTGCTCGAGAAGGCGCTCGCCCTCGGCGTCGGCGGGATCGTCTCCACCGACGTCCACGCCGCGCTCAGCGGCATCCAGGGCGCCGGAGGTGTCCAGCCCGAGGCCCATACGGTGATCGCAGGGCTCGGCGGGCGGCCCATCACCAAAGCGTCGCTTCGGGCGCTGTTCACCGACGCCGTCGCCGAGCGGCTGGAGCCGCTGAGGTTTCTCGACCTCGACCGCGAGCTGGTCGACCGCGAGCTCGCTCGGATGTCTGCCTCGCGCGCATCGGGCCCGCACGCGGAGAACATGCTGCGCGATCTCGGTGCCGTGGCCGCGGGGCCCGTGTGATGAACGCGCCTGCGATCCGCTTCTACCAGACGGGCAGCTTCGCCGTGGGCAACCGTCTGCTCGGCGCCGAGCAGCGCGCGGTCCAGGCAGGCGAGCAGCGCACGAACTCGATCACGTGCGGGCACCGCGCCTGCCAGGGCTGCGGCGAGGCGCTCGGCGCGCGCTACGCGCTGGATGCGGCGATGCGTGCCACCGGCGGGCAGATGATCGCGGCGAACGCAACGGGCTGCCTCGAGGTGTTCTCGACTCCCTACCCGGAGAGCTCGTGGCGGATCCCGTGGATCCACTCGCTGTTCGCCAACGCGCCGGCGGTCTCCACCGGCATCGCGGCGGCGCTGCGCGCCAAAGGCCGCGAAGACGTGCGCGTCGTCGGCCAGGGCGGCGACGGCGGCACCGTGGACATCGGGATGGCGTGCCTGTCGGGGATGTTCGAGCGCAACGACGACGTGCTCTACATCTGTTACGACAACGAGGCGTACATGAACACCGGAGTGCAGCGTTCCGGCTCCACGCCACCCGCCGCACGGACGGCGACGACCCAGGCGGTCGGCCCGGAACCGGGGAACGTGTTCGGCCAGGGCAAGAGCGCGCCGCTGATCGCGATGGCGCACGAGATCCCCTACGTCGCGACCGCGACCGTCGCCGAGCTGCGTGACCTCGAGGCGAAGGTGCAGGCGGCGATGGAGATCCGCGGTGCGCGCTACCTGCACGTGTTCGTCCCGTGCCCGCTCGGCTGGGGCAGCGCCTCGAAGGACACCGTCCGCATCGCGCGACTGGCGAAGGAGTCCGGCATCTTCCCCGTCTTCGAGGCACGCGACGGAGAGGTGACCGGGGTCTCGAAGATCCGGCGCCAGGTGTCCGTCGAGGAGTACCTGCGCCCGCAGGCGCGCTTCGCGCATCTCTTCAAGCCCGAGCCGCGTCCGGAGATCATCGCCCGCATCCAGGCGGGAGCGGATCGCAACATCCGCCGCTTCGGCCTGCTCGGCGAGGGCGGCCCCGAACACATCCTCGGCGCTGCCACGACAGACACGGCGCGGGACTGATGGACAAGCCTTTCGCGATCACGCTGGACGTCGGCTCGAGCCTGGCGAACAAGACGGGCTCCTGGCGCCAGGAGCGCCCCCTCTACGTGCACCGTATGCCGCCGTGCAACCACGGCTGCCCCGCCGGGGAGAACATCCAGCAGTGGCTCTACCACGCTGAGTCCGGTGACTACGAGGCGGCCTGGCGCGAGCTCGTCAAGGACAACCCGCTGCCCGCAGTGATGGGACGTGTCTGCTACCACCCGTGCGAGACGGCGTGCAACCGCGCGCTCCTGGATGACGCCGTGGGAATCCACGGCGTGGAGCGGTTTCTCGGCGACCAGGCGATCAAGCACGGCTGGAAGCTGACCGTCGAGGCGGCGCCGACCGGAAAGCGGGTGCTGATCGTCGGAGCTGGTCCGTCGGGCCTTTCGGCCGCCTATCAGCTGGCGCGTCGCGGCCACGACGTCACGATCCGCGAGGCGGGGCCGATGAGCGGCGGCATGATGCGCTTCGGAATCCCGAAGTACCGGCTCCCCCGCGACGTTCTGGACGCCGAGGTGCAGCGGATCATCGATCTCGGCGTGACGCTCGAGCTGGACGCGAAGGTCACGAACATCCTCGGCGCGCTGCACGAAGGCGAGTTTGACGCTGCCTTCCTCGCCGTCGGAGCGCACATCGGCAAACGCGCGTACATCCCGGCGGGGGAGGCGGCACACATCCTCGACGCCGTCACGCTCCTGCGCAGCATGGAGGGCGAGGAGCGCCCGCTCCTGGGCCGTCGCGTCGTCGTCTACGGCGGCGGCAACACGGCGATGGACGCTGCGCGAACCGCCAAGCGCCTCGGAGCCGACGAGGCGATCGTCGTCTACCGCCGCACCCGCGAGCGGATGCCGGCGCACGACTTCGAGGTCGAGGAGGCGATCGAGGAGGGCGTGATGATGAAGTGGCTCTCCACGATCAAGCACGCGGACGAGAACAAGCTCGTGCTGGAGAAGATGGAGCTCGACGCCGACGGCTTCCCGCAGCCCACCGGCGAGACGGAGGAGCTGGCGGCAGACTCGCTGGTGCTCGCGCTCGGCCAGGAAGCTGACCTGTCACTGCTCGACGGGGTGCCGGGCCTGGAGATCGAGGACGGCGTGGTGAAGGTCGACGAGCGGATGATGACCGGGCACGAGGGCATATTCGCCGGCGGCGACATGGTGCCCGCCGAGCGCACCGTCACCGTCGGCATCGGCCACGGCAAGCAGGCGGCACGCAACATCGATGCCTGGCTGCGGGGGGCCGACTTCGTCCATCCTCCCGAGCCTGCGCTCGCGAGCTTCGAGACGCTCAACGTCTGGTACTACGCCGACGCTCCGAAGACGGTCGCGCCGCAGCTCGACGCCATCCGGAGGCAGTCGAGCTTCGAGGAGGTCACGCAGGGGCTGGATGAGGGCAACGCGCTGTTCGAGGCCCGCCGCTGCTTGTCCTGCGGCAACTGCTTCGGCTGCGACAACTGCTACGGCGTGTGCCCCGACAACGCGGTGCTGAAGGTGCCGGAGGGCGACGGATATGCGTTCGACCTCGATTACTGCAAGGGCTGCGGCATCTGCGTCGAGGAGTGCCCGTGCGGGGCGATCGAAATGATCGCGGAGTCTCTTTGAGAGCGATCACGCGACTGCGCACCCTCGAGGATCTGGATGTCACGGGCGAGCGGGTGCTCCTGCGCGTCGACCTCAACGTGCCGTTGCGAGAAGAACCGGACGGCACGCGCCTCATCGCTGACGACACCCGAATCAGGGCGGCGCTCGGGACCATCGAAGAGCTGCGCCGGCGCGGCGCGAAGCTGATCCTGATCTCTCATCTCGGCCGGCCTGACGGCCGCGACGCGCGCTTCTCGCTGCGCCCCGTCGCAGCGAGGCTGTTAGAGCTCACCCGCGCTCCCGTGACGCTCGCTCCGGCGGTCGTCGGCCCCGATGTCGAATCGCTGGCGCGGACGCTGGCGCCCGGCGAGATGCTGATGCTCGAGAACGTTCGCTTCGAGCCCGGCGAGACCGCGAACGATCCGCGGCTCTGCGCCGAGCTGGCGGCGCTGGCGGACTGCTACGTCGATGACGCTTTCGGGGCGGCGCACCGCGCCCATGCCAGCACCGAGGGGGTCGCGCATCTGCTTCCGTGCGCAGCAGGGCGGCTCATGCAGCGTGAGATCGAGGCACTTGACGCGCTCCTGCATTCGCCGCCGAGGCCGTTCGTGGCGGTGCTCGGAGGCGCCAAGGTGACGGACAAGATCGGCGTAGTCGAGCACCTCCTCGAGCACGCCGACACGGTGCTCATCGGCGGCGCCATGAGCCTCCCCTTCCTGAGCGCGCACGGACACACGCTCGGCGCCGGCACGGTCGGCGAGCATGAGCAGGCGGCGGCCAAGCGTCTGCTGGAGATCGCGGCGCAGGCCAGCTGCGCCCTCGAGCTGCCCGACGATCTGGTGATCGCGCGCGAGCGCACGGCGGATGCAGAGTGGCGCACCGTCTCGGATCTGACAGTTCCCGCCGGATGGATGGTGCTCGACATCGGGCCGCGCTCCGCTGCGCGCTTTGCGGCAGCGATCTCAGAGGCTGGGAGCGTGTTCTGGAACGGCCCCATGGGCGTCTTCGAGCTGAAGCCGTTCGCAAACGGCACGATTGCGGTTGCTGAGGCGCTCGCCGGCGCCCCCGGGCTGACCGTCGCGGGCGGAGGCGAGACCGTCCAGGCACTCCGCGATTACGGGCTGGAGCAGCGCATCTCTCACGTATCGACCGGCGGTGGCGCGACGCTCGAGCTTCTACAGGGACACTCGCTGCCGGGCGTCCTGGCACTGCAAGAGTGAGCCCGGCCGGTCAGCTTTCGGTGTCGGCACCCGTGCTGATGAGCCCGCGCTCGAGCGCGTAGCCGACGAGCTCGGCGCGGGTGGAGAGCCTGAGCTTCTGCTGGATGTGGGAGCGGTGGGTCTCGACCGTGCGCACCGAGAGGTACAGCTGCTCGGCGATCTCGGCGTTGGTGTGGCCGAGCGCGATCAGTCTCAGCACGTCGACCTCCCGGCTCGAGAGATCATCCGGTGGCCCGGGCGGCGGCTCGGAGGCGATGCGCGCGCCCAGCCTGGGGTTGAGATAGCTCTCCCCCGCCGCGGCGCGGCGAACCGCTTCTACGAGCTCGTCGTCGGCCGCCTCCTTGAGGACGTAGCCGAGGGCGCCGGCGCCGAGCGCCTCGCGGGCGAACGCGGGCTCCTGCTGCATCGTCAGCACGACGATCTGGGTGTCGGGCGACTCCGCACGTATGAGCGGGATCGCCTCGAGACTCGAGCCGCCGGGCATGTTCAGGTCGAGCACGAGCACCCGCGGGTGATGTCCGCGGACGTAGCGGCGGGCGCCTTCGACGTCGCTGGCCTCGGCCACGACCTCGAAGTCCCCTTCGTTGTCGAGCAGCATCCTCAGTCCGCTGCGCACGACGGCGTGGTCGTCGGCGAGGACGATCCGGATCGTCGCTCCCGAGGCGCTCTCACCGCCGCTGTCCTCGCCGCCCGGCGCTGTCTCCTGGTCGCTCATCGCCATGAAGGTATCGCCTGCGCCCCCGGATCGGGCGCCCGCGCCGGTCCGCTCGCACGCTGGGATCGCGCGCCGGAGAGCGCCGCGATGCCCGTGCACTTGCCTCGCCGCGGAGCATCGCCCCGCCAAACGCGATCTGCGAGCTGCTACTGAGCTCTCTGCGCAGGGCTCTTGCGCTGCCGCGGGGACCGAACGGCTCCTTGCCGGCCGGGCGGGATGACGAGCACCGAGCAGTCCGCGTCGTGCACCACGCGCCGGCTGACGCTTCCGAACGTGTGCAGCCCCGTCAGCTGCCGGCTGCCGATCACCACCAGGGCGGCGTCGGTGCGCTTCGCGGCGTCGAGGATCACGTCCCACGGCTTGCCGGGCGCGATGTAGGGCAGACCGGTGTCCGGGACGGCGAGCTGCAGCGCACGCGCCTGCGCCTGGATCGCCCTCGGGTTGATCGCCGACTCCTCGCCGATCGCGTTCACGAGGGTGACCTGTGCGCCTTGGCTCTGTGCAAGCGCTCCTGCGAGCTCCACGATGCGGTCCGAGCCATCCTCGCCGTCGCTGGCGACCAGGATGCGGCGCCCTTTCAGCGAGCCGGCGGACGCGCGGCGAGCGAAGAGCATCGGGGTCGTGATCTGGCCCAGCGCGTTCGTGGCGAGGCCTCCGGTGAGCTTTCCGCCGAGCCATGAGGTGGCGGGCGCTCCGAGCGCGAGCAGGTCGTAGTCGGAGGCTCGCTCGATCACCACGTCGACCGGGGGACCGCCGGGATCCACGACCGTGCTCGACGGTACGCCCGCGGCCTCGGCGATGCGCTTGGCGGCGTGCAGCACCCGGTCCACCCGGCCGGGGCTGATCGCGGCCGCGGCGTAGACGCCGGACCCTGACACGGCGGTCACGGCGAGCAGCGTCAGGTGGCCGCCCGGGCCCGCCAGCGACGCGGCCGTCTCGACGGCCCCCGTGCTGGTCCGCGTTCCGTCGACCGCGCACAGGATGTTGGTGAAGACGCCGGTCGCGCCCTCGATCGACGTCGCGCTCCGGGGTGAGGCTGTGCGGGTCTCGGCCATGGGTGCAAGCTAGAGCTCTTTCCGAGCTGGCTCATCCGCAGCTTCCCGTGAGGCGCCATCGGGAAATCACGCAGTGGCGCGAGCGGCCATCGTCACCCACTTGACGCAGAGAGAGCCGGGCTCGCCTTGCCGGCTGCTGCCTGTCCGCTCGCGTCGCGAACGCGGAAGCTCGCTCGGCAAGCCGTGGGTAGTTAGCCGCAGGTACTCCGCGGAGATCCGACGTTGGCGGCTCTTGCGCGCGAACGTAGCGTGCTGGTATGAGCACTTCGATGGACGGCGCCTCGGGCGCCGCTCACGCTCCAGCGGCGGGCGATTGGATCGACGTTGCCGCGGCGGGTGAGGGCTCCCCGCGGCGGGGCATGATCCTGGAGGTCCTCGGCGAGGGCGAGCATCTGCATTTTCGGGTCAGATGGGACGAGGAGCACGTGTCGCTCCTCTACCCTGCCGAGCGTCACTTCGCGATCCGTCCCGCGAGCGCCCCGCATGACGGCGCGGCATGAACCTTGCCGCGACGACCCTGTCGCCCCGGCATCCGTAACGCCCGGCGTTCCCGCTGCCCAAATCGATCTCTCCCGGCCCCAGTGCGGCGATCCCTCCCTGCTGCAGGCGCTTGCCACGCCCGCGATGTACAGGGGAGCTCCGCCGGTCGTGGTGCACGAGACCCACGCGTCGTGGGTCTTCGTGGCCGGCGAGCGCGCCTTCAAGGTGAAGAAGCCGGTCACGCTGGGGTTCTTGGACTACGGGACGCTGGAGCTGCGCCACAACGCCTGTCGCGAGGAGGTGCGGGTGAACAGGGAGCTCGCGCCGGGCGTGTATCTGGGAGTGCGCGCGATCGTGCCCGACGGGGAGGGCTTCCGGATCGCCGCCGACGGCACACCGGGCGCGGTCGAGTACGCCGTTGAGATGCAGACCTTCGACGAGCGTGACACGCTCGCCGGGCTGATCGAGGCCGGGACCCTGACACGCGAGCACGTCGCAGCGGTCGCACGGCGGCTCGCGGCGTTCCACCGCTCCGCCGCGGTGGTCGACGATTGGGATGCGCGGCAGGTGCTCGGCATGTGGCGGCGCAACGTAGCGGAGCTCGAGCGGCCAGGGCCGCCGGACGCATGGTGTCCGGAAGCCGCCGGACGGTTCGGCGAGGCCTTCGTCGACGAGCATGCGGCTGAGATCGATCGACGGGGCCGGCTGGGGTTGGCCCGCGACGGTCACGGAGACCTGCGCTGCGAGCACGTGCTTCTCGCCCCGGCGGTGCGCGTCGTCGACCGCATCGAGTTCGACGCCGTCCTGCGCTGCGGGGACATCGGCTGGGACCTCGCGTTCCTGGCGATGGACCTGGAGGCAAGCGGCCGGCGCTGGGCCGCCCGAGCGCTGATCGACGCCTACCGCGACGGGGGAATGGACCCGGGGAGCGAGAGCCTGCGTTCCTTCTACGGCGCGTACTGGGCGCTGGTCCGCGCGAAGGTCGCCGCGATCGCCGCCGAGGAGCACCAGGGCCGTGCTCGCTCCGGGCATATGAGCCGCGCGGCGCGGCTGTGGTCGCTCAGCGAGCGGCTCTGCTGGCGGGCGCGATCGCCGCTCGCGATCGTCGTCTGCGGGCCCGCCGCCAGCGGGAAGTCGGTGCTGGCCGGCGAGCTCGCAAGGCGCTCCGGCATGCCCGTCGTCTGCTCGGACGCGGTGCGCAAGGGCCTCGTGCACCTGCCGCCGTCCGAACGCGCGAGCGAGGCGCTCTACACGGCGAGCTTCAACCGGGCGACCTACACGCAGCTGGGCGCCGACGCCGCCCGTGAGCTCGAACGCGAGGACGGCGTGATCGTCGACGCCACCTGCCGCAGGCGCGCTGATCGGGCCGTCCTGCTGGACACGCTCGCCGCGACCGGGGCGCGGATCCTGATCGTGCGCTGCGACGCGCCTCTGGATCTGCTGCGGCAGCGGGCCGCAGGGCGCTTGAGCGACCCGAGCCGCATGTCGGACGCCACGCCCCAGGTCGCGGAGGAGCACTTCCGCGACTACGAGGAGTTCGACGAGCACTCCGAGGGGACGGTTCTGCGGCTCGACACCGCGCAGGGCCTCGACCTTCAGCTGGCCGAGCTCATGCGGACGCTGGACCGTGCCCCGAGGGCCGCGTGAGCGCGAACCCGGCCCTCGCGGGAGGATTCACCTCAACTCGCCGTGAGCGCCGGGCCTGGCGCCCGGCGACGGACGCCGTTCACAGCTTCATGCGGGCACCGACTGCGCGGTCGCGCGGGCGTCCTGTTCCTCGGACTCGCCGGCGCCGGCGCGCGGGAGGATCAGCAGCGAGCAGTGCGCGTGGCGCTCGAGATAGTCCGAGGTGCTGCCGGCAACGAGGCGTTTGAACGGTCCGTAGCTGCGCGAACCGGCGACGAGGAGGTCCAGCTCGTTCCCGAAGGCGGCGAGCTCCTCACCGGGAAGCGCTCCGTAGATCGCGCGAGCTTGCACGTCTGCCAACCCCTCCAGCGGCTCGTTTGCTTCTTTCAGTCGCTGGTCGGTCGTGTCGGCGATCGGGAACGCGAAGAGACCTGCTCCGTAGACCGGGAGCGTGAGCACCTGCAGCGCGCTTACGGACGTGTCGCGCTCGGCGGCGAGGGCGCGTGCCGTGGCGAGCGCGGACCGACTCTCGCGCGAGCGGTTGTAGGCCACCCCGATCCTGGCGATCACCGGGTTCGCGGCGAGGCCGGCCGCGGCGATTGCAACCGCGCATGGCGCCCCGTTGAGGGCGGCCCGGGTGTCGTCGCCGAGCATCACCCGTCCGAACGTGCCGTGGCTGCAGGAGCCGACGACGATGAGATCAGCGTGCCGGCGCTCGGCCTGTTCGTGGAGCGCTCGACCTGGTCTGAGGCCGGTGAGGCTGACGAGCTCGGCCTCGACGCCGCCCTGTGAGCGCTCGCGTTCGAGCAGCTGTCGAGACGCTGTCTGCTCCTCTCTGAGGAGTTTCGGCGTCAGGGCGTGACCGGGATCGAGCTCCCCTCGGCTCACGTGAGCGAGGGTGAGCTCGCCGTCGCGCGCAAGCAGCTGCGTCGCGAGAGCCACCGCATCGCGGCCACCCTGTCTGCCGTCTACTCCGACCAGCACGTTCTCGAACATCTCAATCGCTCCTTTGATCGTCGGGTGCCCGCGCGGGCTCGAGGCGGGCGGCGCGGATGTCAGTTGCCTGTCCCCGCCGGCGCGCCGGCGCGCTGCTGCGCGCCCTCGGCGCCGCTCGCGGCGAGGCGTCGCAGTACGAGCAGAGAGCAGCGGGCGTGCCGAGCGAGATGCTGCGAGGTGCTCCCGAGGATCAGCCGCTCGACGGGGCCGTAGCCGCGTGAGCCGACGACGAGCAGGTCGACCTGCTGGCTGAAGATCGCAAGCTCCTCTCCGGGGAGACCGTAGACCGCCTTGCCTTCGACTTCGGGAAGGGCGCCCATCCGGGACGTGGCCGCCGCGAGCATCACGTCGACGCTCTCGCCGATCGCCGGCGGCAGGAGCCCGGTGTATGCCACGCTCGGTATCGATACGACCTCCAGCGCCTTCACCGCCGCTTCCCTGGAATGCGCCAGCGTCTTGGCGAGCTCCAGCGCGTAATCGCTCTCGGGCGAATCGTTGTAGGCGACCCCGATGACCTGAATCGGATCGGGCTTCTCGGCGTACCCGCGGGCGGCTACCGCCACCGCGCAGGGTGCCCCGTTGAGCGCATCGCGTGTGTGATCTCCGAGCATCGCGCGCCCGAAGGCGCCGCGGCTGGAGGATCCGACCACGAGCAGATCGGCTTGCTGACGCTCGGCCTGGTGGTGGAGCCCGGCTCCCGCGTGCAGCGCAGCCACGCTCTGCAGCTCGGCGGTCGCGCCTGTCGCTGCGCGCTCCTGCTCGAGCAGAGCGACGGACTTCTCGCGCTCCTCGCGCTGTGCGTCGTCCAGCGGGTTCAGCTCGCCGCTGTTCACATGCACGAGCGTGAGCTTTGCGTCGGCTGCCGAGAGCTGGCGCGCGAGAGCGATGGCGTCGCGGCCGCCGGCCTTGCCATCTACTCCTACCAGCACGTTCTCGAACATCGCTCCATCTCCCTTGGTCGTCGTGCTGACGAGGCTAGGCCGCCGCCTGCCGGGTCCCCTCCGGGGGCGCCACCCGAGATGTTGCGGCCTTCTACTTAGTTGCGCGTGGAGCTACCCCGGACGTTCGCGACCGCATGTCGGCGATGATGATCGCCATCACCCTTCCGTCCCTACGGCTTGGAGCTCGCGATGCCCGACGGCGCTGACCGCCCCTCGAGGACCCCCCTGTCCGATGTCGAGCTGGAGCGGACCCACGCGTACTGGCGGGCCGCGAACTACCTGTCGGTCGGCCAGATCTACCTGCGCGAGAATCCTCTGCTGCGCGAACCGCTCGCGATCGAGCACACCAAGCCGCGGCTGCTCGGGCATTGGGGGACGACCCCCGGCCTGAACTTCATCTACGCGCACCTGAACCGGGTGATCCGGTCTCGCGATCTGAGCGTCGTGTACGTCACGGGACCCGGCCACGGCGGCCCCGGCATCCTCGCCAACGTGTACCTCGAGGGCACCTACACCGAGGTCTACCCGCATATCGGCCACGACGTGGAGGGCATCCGCAGGCTGTTTCGTCAGTTCTCCTTCCCCGGGGGCATCCCGAGTCACGTGGCTCCTGAGACGCCGGGCTCGATCCACGAGGGCGGCGAGCTCGGCTACTCCCTCGCGCACGCATACGGCGCTGCGTTCGACAACCCCGAGCTGCTGGTCTGCTGCGTCGTCGGCGACGGAGAGGCGGAGACGGGGGCGCTCGCGACGAGCTGGCACTCCAACAAGTTCCTGAACCCCGCGCGCGATGGCGCAGTGCTGCCGGTGCTGCATCTCAACGGCTACAAGATCGCCAATCCGACGGTCCTCGCACGCATCTCCGGCGAGGATCTGCGCTCACTGCTGGAGGGTTACGGCTACGCACCCAGGTTCGTCGAGGGCGACGATCCGGCGGCGATGCACCAGCTGATGGCGGCGACGCTGGACGAGGTCACCACCGAGATCGCGGAGATCCAGCGGCGCGCCCGCGAGGACGGCGTCACGGAGCGGGCGCGCTGGCCGATGATCGTGCTGCGGACGCCGAAGGGCTGGACGGGACCGAAGACGGTCGACGGGCTGCCGGCGGAGGGGTCCTTCCGATCGCACCAGGTGCCGCTCGCGGATCTCGCAGGAAACCCGGAGCATCTGCGCCAGCTCGAGGAGTGGATGCGCTCCTACCGGCCCGAGGAGCTGTTCGACGAGGGCGGCGCCCTGCGCGCGGAGCTGGCTGCGCTCGCACCCGAGGGTGAGCGGCGGATGGGGGCGAACCCGCACGCCAACGGCGGGGTGCTGCTGCGGGATCTCGAGCTGCCGGACTTCCGCGACTATGCCGTCGAGGTGCCCTTTCCGACCGCGAGCGTCAGCGAGCCGACGCGTGTCCTGGGGGAGTTCCTGCGCGACATCATCCGCTTGAACCCCGAACGCTTCCGCCTGATGGGACCGGACGAGACGGCCTCGAACCGGCTGGGCGCAGTCTTCGAGGCGACCGACCGCGCCTGGGACGCCCTGACGCTGTCCACCGACGATCACCTCGCGCCCGAGGGCCGGGTGATGGAGGTCCTCTCCGAGCATCTCTGCGAGGGCTGGCTGGAGGGGTATCTCCTGAGCGGACGCCACGGCTTGTTCAACTGCTACGAGGCGTTCATCCACATCGTGGACTCGATGTTCAACCAGCACGCAAAGTGGCTGAAGGTGACACGTCAGATCCCGTGGCGCCGGCCGATCGCGTCGCTGAACTACCTGCTCTCATCGCACGTTTGGCGCCAGGATCACAACGGGTTCTCCCACCAGGATCCCGGCTTCATCGACCACGTGGTCAACAAGAAGGCCGCGATCGTGCGTGTGTACCTGCCGCCGGATGCCAACTGCCTGCTGTCTGTCGCCGACCACTGCCTGCGCAGCCGCGACTACGTCAACGTGATCGTCGCCGGCAAGCAGCCGTCGCTGAACTACCTGACGATGGAGGAGGCGGTCGCTCACTGCACCCGCGGGATCGGCATCTGGGAGTCGTTCTCCAGCGCCGGCGATGAGGAGCCCGACGTCGTCCTCGCCTGCGCCGGCGACGTTCCGACGCTCGAGAGCGTCGCGGCGGCCGCGATCGTGCGCGAGCGACTGCCCGAGCTGAAGGTGAGGGTGGTGAACGTCGTGGACCTGATGCGCCTGGAGCCCGAGAGCGAGCACCCGCACGGCCTTTCCGAGGCGGAGTTCGACGCGCTGTTCACGACCGACCGCCCGGTGATCTTCGCCTACCACGGATACCCGTATCTGATTCACCGGCTCACCTACCGGCGCACCAACCACGACAACATCCACGTGCGCGGTTACAAGGAGGAGGGCACGACCACGACCCCGTTCGACATGGTGATGCTCAACGACCTCGACCGCTTCCACCTCGTGATGGACGTGATCGACCGCGTGCCCGGCCTTGCCGAGCGCGCCGGCCATGTGCGGCAGGAGATGGACGACGCGCGCCTGCGCCACCGGACCTACACCCGCGAGCACGGCGAGGATCCGCCTGATGTCAGCGACTGGTGCTGGCCGGGCGCGAAGGCGGCCCCCGGGCCGCCCGTGTAGGCGCGATCTTGCGGGTGCTGGTCGTCAACGCCGGTTCAAGCAGCCTCAAGCTGACGCTGCTCGACGAGCACGACGCTACGGTCGCGATGCGCGAAATCGACGCACCGCGAGCACGCGTGGATCCCGAGCAGCTGCACGACGCCCTGGGCTCCGCGCTCGGTGCGGCCGACGCGGTCGGCCACCGGATCGTGCATGGCGGCCCGCACTTTCGCGAGGCGGTGCCGATCGATACGGAGGTGGAGCGGCAACTGCGGGAGCTCGTCGATCTCGCTCCGCTGCACCAGCCCAAGTCGCTGGCCGCACTTGACGCCGTCACCGAGCGGCTGCCCGAGCTGCCAGCCGTCGCCTGCTTCGACACCGCGTTTCACGCGACGCTCCCGGCGCCGGCTTTCACCTACGCCCTGCCCGCCGCGTGGCGCGAGCGCTGGGGCCTTCGCCGCTACGGCTTCCACGGCCTCTCCCACGCCTGGGTCGCGCGGCGGGCACCCGAGCTGCTGGGGCGCGGGCCCGCGGGACTGCGGGTCGTGAGCTGCCATCTTGGAGCCGGCGCATCGCTGTGCGCGATCAGCGACGGACGCTCGGTGGACACGACGATGGGCTTCACGCCGCTCGAGGGACTCGTGATGGCCACGCGCCCGGGCGATCTGGACCCCGGCATGCTGTTGTGGCTGCTCGAGCGCGAAGAGCTCTCGGTGGGCGGGCTCTCCGACGCGCTCGAGCACAGCTCGGGCCTCACGGGCCTGGCAGGCACGCCGGACATGCGCGAGGTGCTGCAGGAGGCCGCTGCGGGCGACGAGCGGGCCGCTCTCGCGAGAGATGTCTACCTCCACAGGCTGCGCGCCGGGATCGCTGCCATGGCGGCGAGCATGTCCGGCCTGGACGCGCTCGTGTTCACAGGCGGGGTGGGCGAGAACTCACCCGAGGTGAGGGCGCGGGCCGCCGCCGGACTCGCCTTCTTGGGCGTGGAACTCGATGAGGGGGTCAACGGCGATGCCGACGGCGACGTGCTCATCGCGGCCGACCATGCGCCTGTCAGGACGCTCGTCCTCGCCGCACGCGAGGACCGCGAGATCGCGCTTCAGGTGAGAGCTGCGCTCGGCGCGGCGTGAAAGTGCCGCGCGAGCCCGGCTCGCACGCTCGGCCCAGTGCACGCCGCTCGGGGCGCGCAGTGCCGTTCGAGCTATGGCCGGGCGCTCAGGCGGCAGCGCGGACCGGTATGTCCTCCACGGTGCCGGTGAGGGACCCGCCGCGCAGGCGCAGCACGCGGTCGAAGCCGTCCAGCGCGGTGGTGTCGTGTGTGATCACGAGCACCCCGCGCCCCTCGCATCCGTCCAGCAGCCTGCTCATGACCCTGCGCGCGAGCGCCGGGTCGAGGTGCGCGGTGGGCTCGTCGAAGATCAGGAACCTGGCCTCTGAGAGCAGGGCGCGGGCGAGCGCGATACGTCTGCGCTGCCCGCCGGATGCCAGCTCGCCGTCCTGGCCCGCGAGTGTGTCCAGGCCGGCGGACCGGCCGGCGACCCACTCGTCCAGCTCGACCACAGCGAGCGCCTGCAAGAGCTCCTGGTCGGTGGCGCCGCGGCGCGCGATGAGGAGGTTCTCGCGGATCGTGGTGTTGAACACGTGGCAGTCCTGTGCACAGAGCACGACGGCAGCGCGGAGCTCGCGCTGGGCGAGCTCGCGCACGTCGATCCCGTCGAGTGTCAGCCGTCCGTGTGTCGGGTCGTTGAAGCGGACGAGCAGCTCCGCGAGCGTGCTCTTGCCGATGCCGCTCGGTCCGATCAGGGCGATGTGCTCGCCGGGGCGCATGCGCAGCTCGAGACCGTCGAGCACCAGCGGCTCCTCCTCCCCGTAGCGGAAGCTGATGTGCTCGGCGTGCAGGTCCCCGGTACCCGCGCGCCTGCTCGGGGAGGCCGGGTCCGCGACGAGTGGTGGCCGTTCTTCGATCCGCTGCAGACGTCCCGCCGCCGTCGCGCACAGACGCAGGCTGCGGGCGGCGGCCGAGAGCGGCACGACGCTGTCGTAGGCGGCGAGCGCCAGGAAGACGAGTGCCGCGAGCAGCACGCCGCTGAGCGCACCCGCGTGCACAGCCGGGATGGCGACGATGAGCAGCGCGAGGATGCCTGCGGCGGTGAGGACACCGCCGGCGGTGGCCGCCGCCGATGAGGCGAGCGCGTCGCTGCGCGCGATCCGCGCGAGCCGCTCGTCGCTGTCCGCGAGACGCTCGGTGTGAATGTGTGACTGTCCGGCGAGGGCGAGCTCGCTTGCTCCGTCGATGCCCTCGACCAGCTCGCTGGTCAGCCGGGCTCGCGCAGGAGCCTGACGGCGCGCGGACCGCGAGGCGGCGCCGGCGCTGAGCCATGGCAGCAGCACGATCGCGAGAGTCAACGAGAGAAGAACGGTGAGCCCGGCCGCGGGCAGCATGAGCCAAGCCGCGAGTGACGCTGCGACCAGCACGAGCAGCGACACGGCTCCCGGGATCACGACGCGCAGGTACAGGTCCTTGAGCGTGTCGACGTCGGCGACGAAACGGCTGAGCAGATCGCCGCTGCGATTCGCCAGACCGCCTGGGACGAGCGGCACGAGGCTGCGGTAGAAGCCCTGGCGTAGCCGTGCGAGCTGGCGCAGCGCCAAGTCGTGCGAGGCGAGACGTTCGCTGTAGCGCATCACCGCGCGGGTGAGCCCGAAAGCGCGAACGGCGACGATCGCCACCATCAGCATCAGGATCGGCGGGCGCTCAGCGGCGCGTGAGATCAGATAGCCGGACGTCGTGAGCAGACCGATCGCCGCGAGCGCCGCACCGGCGGCGAGCGCGACCGACACCCAGAGGCGGCGAAGCTCACCCGGCCCGGGCCGAGCGACGTTCAGCAGCGCCGAGTTGCGCTCTCGGCTCATGCCGCCACGAGGCCCGGCTCGGCTCGCGTGTCCAGGAGAGGCTCATCGACATGGCCGCCGTGGATGACCTTTGTATGGTCGGCGAGCTCCGTGAGAAGGGGATGGTGGACGATCAGCAGCGTGGTCCTCGCTCTTGCGAGCAGGCGGATCGTCTCGCTGATCGTCTGAGTGCTCTCGTCGTCCAGGTGGGCCGTCGGCTCGTCGAGCAGCAGCAGTGGCCGGTCGGCGAGGAAGGCTCTTGCAAGCGCGATCCGCTGGGCCTGTCCGGCCGAGAGTCGTCTGGCTCCCTCCCCCACCTCGGTCTCGAAGTCCCGTGGCAGGCCGTGCACGAACTCGGCGGCGCCGCTCGCGTCCGCGGCCCGGCTTATCTCGAGCGCGGTGGCGCCCGGCCGGCACAGCGCGATGTTCTGCGCGATCGTCCCGGTGAAGATGGTGGGGCGCTGCGGCACCCATGCGATCTGCGCGCGCCAACGTTCCGGGTCGACGTCGCGCAGATCGAGTCCCGCGCAGGTGATGCGCCCCTCGGTGGGGTCCGCAAGGCGCATCAGCAGCCGCGCGATCGTGCTCTTGCCTGCCCCGCTCTCCCCGAGCAGCGCGGTGATCCGGCCCGGCTCGAGCTCCAGCCGGACGTCGCTGAGCGCGAGGCCCTCCCTCCGAGGGTATTCGTAGCTGACGCCTTGGAAGCGGATCGCGTGGCGTGCGGGGCTGGCCGGTGCGCGCGCGACGATCGGGCGGGAGATCGCGGGCGACTCCTGCAGTGCTTGGAAGATCCGCTCGTAGGCACTCGTGGCGTCGGTGCTGGCATGGAACTGCTCGCCGACCTGGCGCAGCGGCCCGTACATCTCGGGCGCGAGCAGCAGCACGGTCAGGCCGGCCTGCAGCCCGAGCGTGCCGGAGACGAGCTGCACCCCGATCGTGGCGGCGACGAGCGCGGTGCCGATCATCGCGCAGAGCTCGAGCACGAACGCGGACAGGAACGCGGTGCGTAGCGTCGCCATTGTCTCTGAGCGGTAGCGCTCGCCGACGTCGGCGAGGGTCTGCTCCTGGGCGTCCTCGCGCCCGTACGCGCGCAGCGTCGCGAGGCCCTGCACGACGTCGAGGAAGTGCGCGCCGAGGAGCGTCAGCGCGCGCCAGCGCCGCTGCGCCTGAGCGCGGGCGCCCTTCCCGATCAGAACCATGAACAGGATCAGGAGCGGCACGGTCACGGCGAGGATGCCGGCGGTGATCGGGTCGAGCGTGATCACCCACGCGATCACCGCGATGGGAACGACGGTCGCCAGGACGAGTTGCGGCAGGTAGCCGGCGAAGTAGGCCTCGAGCGAGTCGACTCCCTGCACGGCGGTGCTCGCGAGCTCGCCGGTCCGGCTTGCCCCCGGCCGGCACTCGGGGCTCTCCAGCAGCAGCCGGCGCGCGAGACGTCCGCGCAGCTCTGACATGACCCGCACGGCGCCCCAGCGGCCCGACAGCTCGAAGCCTCCGCCCAAAAGGGCCCGGCCGAGCAGGATCGCCGCCAGCGCCGCCAACGCTCCTTTCAGCGAGGCGAGCGTGGCCTGGTGCATCGCTGCGCGGTCGATGATGTAGGCGAGCAGCGCGGCCTGCGCGACGATCACGACGGCGCAGGCCACACCGAGTCCGGCTGCGATCAGGAGGTGTGTTCGCGCGATCCGGCTCTCGCCGATCAGCCGCCGGTCGACTGGCGCGGCCATCTCAGGAGACGGGCTGCGCGGGGTCCGGGGTGCCCAATGAGGCGGGCGGCGGTTCTTCGCTGGCGGTTGCGTTTTTTCCGTTGACGCTCGCGAGCACGTTGATCGGCGTCGGGTCGCCCTCGAAGTCGTCGCGTCCGAGACGGTGACGGAAGACCCAGTAGGTCCAGCCCTGGTAGGCGAGGACGATCGGCACGAAGATCGCGGCCACGACGGTCATCACGGTCTGGCTGTAGTGACTGGCGGAGGCGGCCACGAGCGTCAGGTCGTATGCGTGCGCGGTGCTCGAGGGCAACGCGTCGGGGTAGAGCCCGACGAACAGGCTGGTGAACAGCAGCCCGATCGCGCCGGCGCTGAGCGTGAAGGCCCAGCCGTCGCGGTGGCGGCGCACCAGAACGGGAACGGCGGCCGCGAGACCGAACGCGCCGGCGGCGATCACCTCGGCCACGACCTTCACCCCGCCGGCGTCCTGGTTGAACGCGGTCCACAGCAGGAAGCAGCCCATCAGGACTGCGGTCGCGAGCGACGCGCGCAAGGCGACCCTGCGCGCGCGGGCGACCATCTCTCCGCGGGTGCGCAGCGTCAGGAAGATCGCGCCGTGAGCGAGGAACAGCGAGAGGGTGACGAGTCCGCCGAGCAGCGCGTAGGGGTGGAGCAGATCGAACAGCGAAGCGGTGACGTCGTGGCTGGCGTTCATCGGTACGCCCTGCACGATGTTCGCCCACCCGACGCCCCACAACAGCGCGGCGAGCAAGCTGCCGATCACGGCCGTCCACTCCCAGGTGGCGCGCCAGCGGGGCGAGTCCTCCTTGCCCCAGAACTCGAAGGAGACTCCGCGGATGATCAGCGCCGCGAGGATCAGGAAAAGTGCCAGGTAGAAGCCCGAGAACAGGCTCGCGTACCAGCCGGGGAACGCCGCGAAGGTCGCACCGCCGGCGGTCAGCAGCCACACCTCGTTGCCGTCCCACACCGGCCCGATCGTGTGGATGATCATGCGCTTGTCGGTGTCATCGCGCCCGAGCGCCCGGATCAGCATCCCGACGCCGAAGTCGAAGCCCTCGAGCACGAAGTATCCGATCCACAACACGGCGATCAGGACGAACCAGAGCGTCTGCAGGAAGTTTGGCTCGCGCACCGTCACGTCCCTTTCAGTAGGCGAGAACCAGATCGGGTCGGGTCGGCGCGCCCGGCGTATCGTCGGGGGTCTCGCCCGGGTCGGCTTCGGGGCCGTGCGCGATCTCGCGCAGGAAGAGTTTCCCGCCGACCACCAGCAGCACGCCGTAGAGCAGCGTGTAGCCGGCGACGGTGATGATGATCGAGCTCGAGCTGACCAGCGGCGAGCGCGCTTCGCTGGTCTTCAACAGGCCGTAGACCACCCATGGCTGGCGGCCCATCTCGGTGAAGATCCAGCCCGTGAGGTTGGCGATCACCGGCAGCGCAGCCCCTCCTACGCACACCCAGAGGAAGGCGTACGAGCGCTCGAGTGCTTTGCGCCGGATCAGCAGCAGCCCGATCAGCGGAATCAGCAGCAGCAGCATCCCGATGCCGGCCATCAGACGGAAGGTCCAGTAGGTCACGCCGAGGATCGGTACGTAGTCGCCGGGCCCGTACTTCTTCACATCTTCGGCTTGGAGCTGGTTGACGCCCTTGACTTCGCCGTTCCAGGAGAAGGTGCCGATGATCGACAGCAGGTGCGGGATGCGGATGTCGGTATTGAGCCGCTTGGGGAAGTGTTCGAACGGGCCGACCGCGAAGATCGACAGGCTCGCGCCCTTCGTGGTCTTGTAGAGCGCCTCGGCGGCCGCCATCTTCATCGGTTGCTGTTTCTCCATCAGCATCCCCTGGGTATGCCCGAACGCGCCGGTCAGGATCGCGGCGACGAGCGCGAGCGGCAGCACCTTGCGGATCGAGCGCGAGTAGACCTCGGTGTTGCGCTTGCGGAGCAGCCCGTAGGCGGAGATCGCGAGGACGAGGAACCCGCCGGTGCACAGCGCCGCGAAGATGGTGTGGGGGAACGCGAGCAGCAGCGTGGAGTTGGTGAGCACCGCGAAGATGTTCTTGAGTTCCGCCCTGTGGGTGGTGTGGTTGATCGCGTAGCCGACGGGGTGCTGCATCCAGGAGTTGGCGGCGAGGATGAAGTAGGCCGAGAGGACCGTCCCGAACGCCAGCAGCCATGCGGTCGCGAGATGGACGCGTGGTGAGAGCTTGCCCCAGCCGAAGATCCAGAGGCCGAGGAAGGTGGACTCGAGGAAGAACGCGGCGAGGCCCTCCATCGCCAGCGGCGCGCCGAAGATGTCGCCGACGTACCGTGAGTATTCCGACCAGTTCATCCCGAACTGGAACTCTTGGACGATGCCGGTGACGACGCCGATCGCGATCGAGATCAGCATGAACTTCCCCCAGAAGCGCGTCATCCGGAGGTAGACCTCGTCTTTGGAGCGATACCAGCGTGTCTGGCAGTAGGCGACCCACACAGCCAAGCCGATCGACATCGGCACGAAGATGAAGTGAAAGACGGTCGTGATCCCGAACTGCAGCCGGGCGAGTTCAAGCGTGTTCACGGACGGAAACCTAAGGACCGAGTCCGGCGTGGTGATCCGTGCGTTCCACTCCTACCTCGGCGGGAAACTACGGGGCTGCCGCAGACGGCTCGCGGTATGGGCGAGGGACGGCGCGAGCGGAGCGGCAGCCGGCGCCGCAGCTCATCCGCGCCCCCATGACGAGCACGGCGTCGCAGCGCCTGAGAGCCCCTGCGGCGAGCTCGCGACGCTGAGCCCCGTCCGGGGCGACTACGGACCCGCGCGCGCTGCTTTTGCGGATGGCGGGACGGCTGCGCGCGTGTGATGTTGGACTCCCCTACGCGAGGAGTCACCATGAAGGCCGCGATCGTCCACAGCTTCGACCAGCCGCTCGCCCTGGAGGACGTGCCGGTTCCAACGGCCGGCCCCGAGCAGGTGCTCGTGCGCATCGAGGCGTGCGGGCTCTGTCACACGGACATTCACGCCGCTCGCGGCGAGTGGCCGGTCAAGCCCGAACCGCCGTTCATCCCCGGCCACGAGGGCGTCGGGATCATCGAGCGCGTCGGTCCCGGCAACTCCCACGGCCTGAAGGAGGGCATGCGCGTAGCGCTCCCCTGGCTCGGCTACGCCTGCGGCGATTGCCGCTATTGCAACTCCGGCTCGGAGACGCTGTGCGAATCGCAGATCAACACCGGGTACGGGATGAACGGCGGCTTCGCGGAGTATGCCGTCGGTTACGCTCGCCACGTCGTGCGCGTTCCGGACGACGTCGGCCCGCTCGATGCCGCCCCGCTGACCTGCGCAGGCGTCACCACCTATAAGGCGGTAAAGGTCTCCGGTGCCTCCTCGGCCGGCCTCGTCGCGGTCTTCGGCGCAGGCGGGCTCGGGCACCTCGCGATCCAGTACGCACGTGTGACCGGCGCAGCTGTCGTTGCAGTCGACATCAACGAGGAGCGGCTGAACACTGCCCGCGAGCTCGGCGCCGAGCACCTCGTGCATGTGGGCGAGCAGGATCCGGTCGCCGCGATCCAGGCGCTCGGCGGCGCCGACCAGGCGATCTCCACCGCTGTCAGCCCGTCGGCGTTCGAGCAGGCGCTCGGATCGCTCGCCCGCGGCGGCACGCTCGTATGCGTCGGGCTGCCCGCACAGAACGAGATGCGCCTGCCGATCTTCCAGACGGTCCTCGGCGGGTTGACGGTGAAGGGCTCCATCGTCGGCACCCACCACGACCTCGAGGAGGTCTTCGAGCTGCATCGCCGCGGGCGCACGCAGGTCGAGCGCGTCGAGCGCGAGCTCGACGACGTCAACGAGGCGATCGCGCAGGTGCTGGACGGCAGCGCGCCCGCGCCGCGCATGGTCTTCCGGATGACTCAGGTGCCGAGCGCCGGCGTCACACGCCCGAGCATCGCGGCGAGCGCGTGAGATGCCTCACCCTGTGCGCTTTGAGCTCTTCGCCTCACTGCCCGATCAGGTCGCGCCGCTGAAAAACCCACGTCGCCGCGAGGGCGCTGCACACCGCGACCGCCAGCATCAGGAGCGCGGCGTCGAAGCGGAACGGTTGCGCCGGAACGAGCCCGACGTGCGCGAACGGCGTCGCTTCCACGAGCCATTTCGGCACGCTCAGCAGTGAGCCGAACAGCTCCCAGAGGAACGCGATCGTGACGAGGCCGTAGGAGAGCCCGGGGGCTGCGCGCGGGAGGATCGCGTAGGCGAGCGCAGCGATGCCGAGGAACATCAGCGCGACGGGAAGGCAGTTCGCGCCCGCTTCGAGCATCCCGGTGAGCGAGATGCTGACGCCGCCGGACCTGGCACCCGCCCACGCGAGCAGGCCGGCTGTCAGCGAGAGCGCGATGGCGCTCGCGGTTGCGAGCGCGAGCCTGCCGCCCAGCCACCTCCGGCGGCTCACCGGGAGGGAGAGCAGCGTCTCGAGTCGCTCGTCGGCTTCCTCGTGGCGTACGGCGCCGATCTGCGCGCACATGAACAGGCTGATTGCCAGGACGAAGAAGATGAACACGAACGCCAGGTATCCGGTGGGCGTCGCGATCGAGCCGGTCCCGAGCTTTGAGAACTCGCGTCGCAGGCTGTTGGAGATTCCGGCGGTGGATGTGCTCTTCGCGATCACGCCGGTGATGTACGCGAACGCCGCGATGCTCGCGAGCCATATGGTCAGGCTGGCCCGCTCCAGGCGCAGCGTCTGGGCAAGGGGCGAGGAGAGCAGGCGGAGTCGCGGCTCGCTGCTCTCACGCGCCGGGAGCAAGCCGGTGCCGATGTCCCGGCCGGCCGCGATCCGTGCGGAGAGGGCGAGCAGCGCAACCGCGGTGGCGGCGGGGAGCAGCAGCACGGCCGGCCGCGCGCCGGTGAAAGGGCGGACTTCCTCGGCCCATCCGAGCGGCGTTGCCCACCGCAGCCAGCCGGCGCTGTGTGAGGTGTCGGCGACGACCCGCAGCGCCAGGAACACGCCGACTGCCGCGCCGCCCAGCTCGAGCGCCATCCTGCGTGTCGCGGCGAGCTGGCTCGTGAGCGCTCCCACACCCGCGAACACCGGCACGATCGACGCCGTGGCGAGCGCGAGCTCGATCGACCCCCCTGCGGGCAGGCCGGACAGCACGAGGCCGGCGAACTCGGCGAGGACCAGGATCAGGACGCCCGCCCCGATCGCAGCCAGCGCGGAGAGATACGTGCTCGAACGCCCGGCCGGACCCGCGAGCACGAGCTCCGTCCGGCCCGCGTCCTCCTCGGTGCGCAGCGCACGGACCGCCGCGAGCAGCCCGAAGATCGAGGCGAAGATCGCGAGCGTCCCGCCGACCCGCCAGGCCGTGTAGCCCGAGACCGTGAGCAGCTCATGAGGAACGCCGTAGAACAGGCGGATCGCCTTGTCCTCGGCGAAGCTGCGGGTGAACGCGAGGCGGGCCGACAGGGTCGGGTAGGCGTCGCGGTAGCCGACCGGCTGGATGTAGGCGATCACGGCGAACAGCCACGCGAAGGAGATCGTGCGGACCCGCGCGTCACGGAACGCGCGCGCCGCCAACGCCCGCGCCGCGGTGAGACCCGCCCTGCTCCTCATCGCCGGGGCGCCGGACGCCTCGGCCACCCCGTTAGAGGGCGCCATGGCCCTCGGAGCCGTCGTAGTGATGCAGGAATATCTCCTCGAGCGAGGGCTCGCGGCTGCTCACGCTCTTGATCGAGCTCGCACCCGCTTCGGCGAGCGCTGCGATCAGCGGGCCGACGTCGCCTGCGACCTCGAACCGCAGCGCATTCGGGCCGGCAGCCTGCACGTGGACGCCGGTCAGCGCCGGCAGCTGCGGCGCGTGACCCGTGAACGTGACATCGACGGTCTGCACCGCGAGGTGGCGCAGCTCGGCGAGCGTTCCCTCGTCGACGAGCCTCCCGTCTCTGAGGATCCCGACGCGGTCGCAGAGCGCCTCGACCTCGCTGAGGATGTGAGAGGAGAGGAAGATCGCTTGGCCGCGCTGCTTGGCTTCCATCACCGTCTCGCGGAACGCGACCTCCATCAGCGGGTCGAGCCCCGCCGTGGGCTCGTCCAGGAGAAGCAGATCCGCGCGGCATGCGAACGCGGCGATCAGCTGCACCTTCTGGCGGTTGCCCTTCGACAGCGCCCTGATCTTCTTGTCGACATCCAGCTGGAAGCGCTCGATCAGCACCTCGCGGTAGGCGACGTCGGTCCCGCCGCGCAGACGCGCGAGGAACTCGAAGGTCTCAGCGCTCGTCAAGGCAGGCCACAGAAACGGCTCTCCCGGCACATACGCCACGCGCCTGTGCGCAGTGACCGGTTCCCTCCAGGCGTCGAGCCCGAACAGCTCGGCATGCCCGGCGCTCGGCCGGTGCAGGCCCAGCAGCAGCCGGATGGTCGTGGTCTTGCCGGCGCCGTTGGGTCCGAGGTACCCGTAGACCTCGCCGTCGTTGACCGTGAGGTTCAGGTCCTCCAGCGCGACCGTGTCACCGTAGCTCTTGCACAGCCCGGCGGTGAGGATCGCCCTCGGCGCCTGATCGTCCCGGGGTCGACCGGCTGAAGGAGGGCGTGACCGTGGCCGAGCCATGGAAGAAGCATCCGGGGATCACGTGGCTGCGGCATCAGGGTTTTTCCCGGAGACAGCGGCGGGATGACCGCGGAACGACCTTCGCCGCCCCAACGGCGGTCGCGAAATCAGTGCTTTGCCGCGACGATCGGCGTGTTTACCCGGTGGTTGAGCCCCGTCCGTGACGGTTAGCGTCTCGACATGGCCTCACATCTTCACCTCGCTCACAGCCACGAGGAACCGGAGGCGCCGGCGGCGAACGCGGACATCCGCGTTCTGCTGGCCGACGACCACGCGCTCGTGCGCCGCAGCCTGCGGCTGCTTCTGAACGGCGAGGACGGGATGGAGGTGATCGCCGAAGCGGACGACCTGGCGGCAGTCACCCGCCACGTCCAGGGCCACGAGCCACATGTGCTGGTTCTCGACCTGAGCATGCCCGACGGGTCGAGCATCGATGCGATCGGCCGCCTGCGTGAGCAGGCGCCCGACACGCAGATCGTGGTGATGACGATGGACGACAACCCGGTGTTCGCGCAGCGCGCGTTCGCGGCAGGCGCAGTCGGTTTCGTGGCCAAGGATCTGGCCGACGGCGAGCTCCCGCAGGCCATCCGCGCCGCCGCACGCGGCGAGGAGTTCGTCAGCCCGAGAACGGCCACGCGTCTCGATGCCCTGCAACGGTCGATCACCAACGATGCTCTCTCGCCGCGCGAGGTGGAAGTCCTGCGGCTGATCGCGCTCGGGCACACGAGCGTTGAGATCGCCCGCAAGCTGCATCTCTCTCCCCGCACGATCGAGACGCATCGCGCGAACGTCCATCGCAAGCTGGGGCTCGCGACGCGCGCCGAGCTGGTCCGCTACGCCCTACGACGCGGCTTGGTGGGGCCCTGAGAGCCCTGCCTGCGTTCCTGGGAGCGTCGGCAGACACGCTCTGAGCAACGTGCCGTGCTCACCGGATTGGATGCTGAGCGTTCCGCCGGCGAGAACCGCCCGCTCACGCATCCCCGCCAGACCGAAGCCCTCGTGTGCGAGGTCGGCGTCGAAGCCCCCGCCGTCGTCTTGCACCTCGATCGTCAGCTCCCCGTCGGATTCCTTGACCGCCACACGAACCCGTTTGGCGCGCGCGTGCTTGGCGACGTTGGTGAGCGCCTCCTGCGCCAGCCGGTAGACGGTGGTCTCGAGCTCCTCGCTGAGGCGCCGCTCGGCGCTCGAAGGAGCGGGTAGCGCGATCTCGCCGTCGATCTCGAACCCGCTCTGCTCGCGATGGCGGTCCAGCAGCGCCTCGATCGCTGTGCGCAGTCCCAGTTCGTCCAGGGCGGCTGGGCGCAGCTCCGTGATGATGGCGCGGAGGTTCGCGATCTCTCGCTCGATGTGCTCCACCGCCTCGCCCATCGCCGTCTGAGCCTGCTCGAGGTCGGCGCCCCGACGCGCGGAGGAGAGCAGCACGCGCAGGCCGCCGAGGCCCTGCAGGGTCTCGTCGTGGAGCTCGCGTGCCCAGTGCCGGCGCTCGGCGTCCGCGGCGGCCAGGGAGCTGCGCAGGCGGTCGCTCTGCACGCTCTGTGCAAGCGCGACGGCGGTCGCGGCACTAGCAGCGAACGTGCGCAGGATCTGCTCGTCCTCCTCGCTGAACACGCTCCCGTCCTCACCGCGGTCGAAGGCCGCGAGCACACCGAGTCCTTCGCCGCGGTAGAGCATCGGCACCAGCAGGGCGGTCTGCGGGTCGGCCACGCCGAACTCGCTTGGCGCGATCCGAAGCCTTGCGGAGACGTCGGCGATCCGTTCGGGAACGCGGCCTTCGAGCACCTGCCCGGAGGTGGACTCGCCGATCGGCAGGCGTGTGCCCTCCGTCGCCTTGACGTGACCTGCGCTTGCCTGCACGACCAGCTCGTGGCCGTCGCGGAGCATGATGACAAGGCTGCGGGCGCCGACGAGGGCGCGTCCGCGCTTGACGATCAGCTCCAGCACGTGCTCGAGCGCGATCTCCCCGCCGATCGCGACGGCGACGTCACGCGTCGCCTCGAGGCCACGGATCGCCCGCTCGGCCTCCTGGCGGCGGCGCTCGCTGGTCTCGTACAGGCGTGCGTTGTGGATCGCGACAGCAGCCCAGTCCGCGAGTATCACCGCGGTTTCCTCGTCGCGCTCTGAGAACTCGCCGTCCTGCTTCTCGGTCAGGTACAGGTTGCCCCAGGCCTGCCCGCGGACCCGCACCGGAACGCCGAGGAAGCTGCGCATCACCGGGTGCCCCGCCGGGAACCCGTAGCTGGAGGCGTGCAATCCGACCTCGGCGAGGCGCAGCGGCTGCTGATGCTCGATCAGCGCCCCGAGCACTCCGCGGCCACGTGGGAGGTCGCCGATCGCGCGCTTTGTGTCCTCGTCGACTCCGGAGGTCAGGAACTGCTCGAGCTCGGTGCGCTGCTCGTTCAAGATCCCGAGCGCCGCGTACCGGGCCCCGGTCGTCTCGCGTGCCGTCTCCAGCACGCGCTCGAGCACGACGTCGAGATCCAGCTCCGTCACGAGCTCACGTCCGACGTCGAGGAGGCGGCGCATCCAGACTTCCTCAGAGGGAGCGCTGTCCATATGTCCGTGAGCTTAGTCCCGCAGAGGCGGCTCGTGCCGGCCTTTTGTGGGTAGAAATCCCTGAAACTCGCGCAGCCGGATCTCCCTGGCTCGCGCGGTCGTGCGTAGTTTGCCCCGCTGATCCCACGGAGGATCCGTGAGGTCCGTGGCCCTGGCCCGGCCTAGATTGTCGGCGATGTCTGACGTGACCCGCCGATCGACGCCCCGGCTCATGGGCGAGCCGCCGCGGATGAGCGGCTCGTTGCTCTGTGAGCGCTGTGGCGAGGTGATCGGCGTGTATGAGCCGCTGGTCAGGCTGCTCGACGGGCGCGCATACGAGACCTCTCGCGCGGTCGAGCCCTCGCATCAGGGCGGCGAGCACTACCACCGTGCCTGCTACGGGCGCTTGGGGAACGACGAGCTTCACGGCGGCGGCGCGCGCCCGCGATCGGCCCGTCGCCCCGCTCCGTAGTTTTCCGTCCCCAACGGCGGCTTTCTGCGGCTGGCGGCCCTGAACCAGAGGATTAGCTTGAGCTCATGACAACCAATCGCTCTCACCCAGGACTTCGCGTAGTGATCGTGGGCGGCGGGGTCGCCGCCATGGAGACGGCGCTGGCGCTGCATGAGCTCGCGCCCGAGCAGACGAAGATGACGGTGCTCGCCCCGAACGAGGATCTCGTCTACAGGCCGATGACGGTACGTGAGCCGTTCGCCTACCCGGCGGCGAGACGCTACCCACTCGCACGGATCGCGGCCGATGCGGGTGCCGAGCTGGTACACGGCGAGTTGGACTACGTCGAGCCGCAGGAGCGCGTGATTCACACCAAGGCCGGCGAGACGATCGAGTACGACGCGCTCATGCTGGGGCTCGGAGCGCGCGCAGTGCCGTGCTACAAGCACGCCATCACGATGGATGACCGTCGGATGGACGAGACGCTGCACGGGCTGATCCAGGACGTCGAGGCCGGCTACGTCAAGAGCCTCGCGTTCGTCGCCCCGCCACGAATGGCGTGGCAACTGCCCCTGTATGAGCTGGCCCTGATGACCGCCGGCCGCGCGTATGACATGGACATCGAGCTGCCGATCACGATCATCACCCCTGAGGAGAGCCCTCTGGGGATCTTCGGAACGGCCGCCAGCAGCGCAGTCGCCGCGAAGCTCGCCCGGGCGCGCATCGAGACGATCAACTCCGCCTACGCCGAGATCCCGAGGGCCGGGGAGATCGTGATCAACCCGGGAGACCGGCATCTGCACGCCCAGCGGGTGATCGCTCTTCCCGAGCTCTTCGGCCCTTCGATCCGCGGCATCCCGCTCGGGGAACACGGCTTCATCCCGGTCGACCCCTACGGGCGGGTGCGCGACGTGGAGGGTGTCTACGCCGCCGGTGACGCGATCGATTTCCCGATCAAGCATGGCGGTATCGGTTCCCAAGAGGCCGATGTGGCAGCGTTGTCGATCGCGTCGCTCGCGGGAGCGAGCGTGGAGCCACAGCCGTTCAACCCCGTGGTTCGCGGGATGCTGCTGACCGATGACGAGCCGATCTACCTGACGGCGAAGATCACCGGCGGACAGGGGTTCAGCTCGGAGGTCTCCGACGCGCCGACCTGGCCTTCGGGGCACAAGATCGCCGCGAAGTACCTCACGCCGTGCCTGGATCAGCTCGACCGCGACACGGCGGGCGCCACATGAGCGGCGCGGCGGACACGGTGGTGCCGTGCCTGGTGGTCGGTTATGACCGCACCGAGAGCGCGGCCGGCGCGGTGGCGTGGGCGGCGAGGGAGATCGCGGGCGCCGGGAAGCTTGTGCTGGTGCATGCCTGCCGCGGCCTGCACACCCCTCCGTCGCCGCTCTCGAGCACGAAGGAGCGCCAAGAGATGGGTCGCGCTCTGATCGACGAGCTGATGCTCGAGGGTGACGACTCCCTGTTTGCCCTCGATGTGGAAGCAGACATCTCCGAGCACGATCCTGTCACCGCGTTGATCGACGCCGCGGAGCGTCACCGGGCACGGATGATCGTCGTCGGCTGCGAGCATCATGCAGCGCTGCACAAAGCGTTGGGGACCGTGACGAGCGAGCTGATGCGCCGCTCGCCCGTCCCCGTTACGGTCGTCGGTCCTGAAGCGGCGCCCGGCAGAAGCCCTCGGGCCCACCTCCCGGCCTGAGGCGGCGGTCCATCGAGCGTCACGCGGCACCCTGGGAGCCAGAGCATGAAAGAGCTACACGGAACAGCGAGTGCGGTCGTCTCGGCGCCACCGGAGAGGTGCGTCGCGCTGCTGGCGGCGATCGAGGCGTACCCGAGCTGGTACCCGGACGGCGTCCGCGAGGTCGAGACGCTGGAGCGAAACGCAGACGGTCAGCCCACGAAGGTCCGGACGAAGCTGCACGTCGCGGTCGCCGGGATCAGCAGGGACTTCAACCTGACGATGTCGGTGGCGATCGAACCTGAGGGCCGCGTTGCGCTGAAGAAGCTCAAAGCCGGCGCATCGGACCCGCCGTTCGACGTCATATGGCACGTGAGCGAGCACGACGGCACGATGATCGAGATCGAGCTGGACACGGCGCTCCCGGTGCCCCGCTTCGTGCCGGTCGGGGGCGTCGGCGACTCGATCGCCAGGTCGTTCGTCTCGGCTGCGAGCGAAGAGCTGGCCCAGAACGACACGTGACGGACCCTGGGGAGTCGCGGTGCTGCGGCGAGGCCTGCGATCTCTCTGCGCGCCCGGGCTGCGGCGAAGACCTCCGCCAGGGGCCCGCAGACGTGCCGCTCAGCTGACGGCCTTCATCACCGAGTCCGCCCAGCGGACCGACTCGAGGTAGGCGTCCGCGACGGAACCCGAGCCGGCCGTCAGCTCCGTCGCAGACGCGAAGTCGCCGCGCTCGTATGCGATCACCGCCTGCAGCAGCCGGCCCAGCTCGCCTTCACCGCGGACGACGGCCGACGCGATGTCCTCGCGCAGCGGCATTTCGCCGACGACCGCCTCGATCGGCGCGTTGGCGACGGCTTCGGCGACCGAGAAGAGGCCAACGGTGAACGACTCCTCCGCGCCTGCGCCGGGGAGCCGCCTGCTGACCTGTTGGCAGATGCGCGCGCGCGTCAGGGCGGTCACCAGCACCTCGGCCGGAGCGTCGGGAACGTGAGCCAGGGCCGCGACCAGAGCGAACTCGCGGACCGCGACGGTGCCCAGCCACGCGAGAGCCTCGTGGACCGATCCAACCGGCCGCGGTAGAGCCACGTGCGCCGAGTTCGCGTAGCGCAAGAGCCGCATGCTCAGGCCTGGGTCTCGTGTGATGATCTCCGCCAGGCCCTCGAAGCTGTCCGTGCTCGAAAGGTCCGCCATCGTGCCGATGCCACCGAGGCCGGCCTCATCGACACCGCTCGACGGAGCGGTCGTCCGTGTGAGGAAGAACTGGCCCTGGAACATGTGGAAGCCGAGCCGTCGGCAGATCTCGAACGATCGGCGAGTGTCCACGCCGACCGCGACGAGCTGCAGTGGACGCGCACGCTCGTCCCCGAGAGCAGCAAGCCTTGACAGCTCCTCCGGCGATCGAGGCCCCACCTCGACGATGACCGCGTCGGCTCGGTCGAGCAGCGGCCCGTGCAGTGCGGCACGGGCGCCGGCATCGAATGCGAGCCGGAAGCCGCGCATGGCGTGACGGTCGATGGCCTCCTGCAGATCCTCGTCGAGGGACTCCCCCGCCCCGAGGCACAGGGTCACGCGTTCGCTCGGCAGGGAAAGCGCCCGCTGCTCGAGGAGCTCCCGGCTCGAGACGCTCAATACGGCCAGGCCGCGGGGAGCGATCGCGTGGAGCTCGTCGCCCAGCACCATCTGAGCATCGCCGCCCTGTGGCATGGCATCCAGGAAGCCGCCCGGAACGCCGGAGGAGTCCTCCGAAAGCAGGCGATATCCGAGCAACTCTTCATCGGCGCCGAAGAGCGGCTGGCGCACAAGGCGGACACCAGCACGGCCCGGCGGCGGGGGCGGCGCTGGCTCCTGTGATCGGGAGCTGCGCCTTCGCTTTACAGCTGCGGCGCGCACACAGGTCTCTTCGGCTCCGACGCCTCGAGCCTTGAACGAGGCAGGCGGCCCATCCAGCCCGCGACCACGGCAGCGGCCGCTAGAAGCCCGGCGGATGGCGAACCGCGTACCCGGCCAGCGGAGGCGTCGACACGAGCCAACGAGACGCGTAGGGCCCGCTGCGCCCTGCCGTGTCGAACCAGAAGCCGTCGACGTTCATGAAGGTGTGACCGGCGTTGGCGTAGATGGTGATCCATCGTCCGGGACCGGGATCTCCCCATTTGGCCAGGTCGCCGGAGACGAGCGGTTCTGACAGCAGGCCGCCGGCCGCGAGCGCGTAGCTGACCGAGCCGGAGCAGTCATACCCATCGGCGATGAAGGACGCGTGCCCCCCGCCCCAGATGTAGGGGAAGTCGGCGATCGCGTTCCCGCCCGCGACCACGCGCTGAACTGCTTCGGGAACGCCGGAGGGGATCGGGATGGTGCCGTCGCCGCCGACGGAGAAACCGCCCGCCGCGGGGATCAGCAGGTCGCGCAGAGCCTTGCGTTCGCCGGCCTTCGCCTGTTCCTCCTTGCTCAGCTCTCTGCGGATTTCGGCATCGGATGCCGCACCGGCGGCGACGACCTGTTCGCCGGCCACGGACGGGGTGATCGCCGCCCGGTGATGAACCGATGCAGAGACGGGGAAGCTGTGTGCTTCTTCGGGATCCCGTACCTCGGCCGAGGACGCCCCGGCCGCGCTGTGGGATGAGGTGCGACCGAGCGCGCTCGAGCCGGCCGGCCGTCCGGAGCCGGTTGCCCGAAGACCGTCGGGCGTGCGCCGCTGAACGGCCCGGTGCTGACTGGCGCGCCCGGCGCTCGAGAGCCCGGCAACAGCGATCGCGCCCGCGAGCGCCACCGCCAGCACCAGCAGAACGCCCATGCGCCTTCCGACCCGGCCCGTACGAGCCTGGCGCCGCTCCGCGAGAGATGCGCTCAGCTCAGCGCTCATGGTCGCGGCAGGCTAACGCCGGCCCCCGGCAAGATGCGCCGGTCGCCGCCGGCGTGACGGCGTGGCCATCGGGAATCTCGCCCCTGACAGGTTGCATCCAAACGTGTCATCGGAGCAAACGCCACGTTTCTCGACCCCTGCCGGGGTCATCACGCCGTCGCTGGCACGGTGGGCCCGGGCGGCGTCGCGGCTCGCCGGCGTCGCGGCTCGCCGGCGCCGCGGCCGGGATCCGGCCGATCGACTCGGCGTCACGCGCACCGCCGCCGGGACTATCCGAACTGGTCGGTGAGCATCCGGCCGCTGGGCCGCTCGGCCGCCAGCAGGGCTCGGCCGATGTCGTCGGCGAGGCCGGCGCAGAAGCGGCGCGCGGGCGCGCGCGGGTCGCGAAGCATCGCCCGCACGGTCCTCGCCGGTATCGCCATCAGGACGACGGGCTCGCGAGCGTACGCGAGCACCGGGCTCGGCTGGCCGTCCAGGGCTCCGAGATGCCCGACCATGCGCCCCGGCCCCGCCAGGCGCACCCGCCGGGCCGAGTGCTCGCGCCTGATGGACACGTCGAGGGCGCCGCGCAGAACGATGAGCAGAGCGTCGGCGGGCGCGTCGGGCGCTATCGCGACGGCTCCGGACGCCAGCTCCAGCGCGACGGCATCCTGGAGCGCCGACTCGAGCTGCGCGGGCTCGTGGAAGTGCCCGAAGCACAGCAGTGTCTCCAGGTAGGCGGTCGGCGGGGGCTCCGCCGGCCTGGCCGCCGACGCCTCGGCCGCAGGCCGAGGCCCCGGGTCGGCATCTTCCCGTGCGAGTTCTTCGGCGATGACGGTGAAGCGGCGCCGCAGGCGAGCGAGAACAAGCTCGGCCAGGCGGGCGGAGAGCTCGACCGACCCCTCCCCCGCATCCATCCGCAGCATCTGGAAGCTGCTGCGATGCAGGACCCAGCCCGTCACGGGCTCGGCGACGAGGACCGTGGCACTGCGCTTCGCGGCACCCATGAGCGACACCTCCCCCACGATCTCGCCGGGGCCGGCCGCGTCCATCGTGCCGAGTTGGCCGGCCGTGAGCTCGACGACGGTCTCGACGCGTCCTCGCTCGATCAGATAGACGCGATCGCCTTCATCGCCCTGGCGGAACAGCACCTCACCCGGGTCGGCCTCGAACGGGGCAAGGAAGTGCGCGACGCGCTCGAGCTCGAGCTCGGGGATGCCGTCGAACAGCGGTATGCGGGCCAGCGCGAGGGCATCGTTTGCCGCCGTGGAGCGACCGGCGCGGAGAATCGGCGCGGAGGCGCTCACGGCAGCTCCCAGAGCTCCACCTGGGCTCCCCCTCCCTCTGCGAGCTCCATCATCAGCATCGAATACTCCGGCGCCTCGGTCCAACCCGCGGTGTTCTTCGTGAGGGGCTCGCTCGCCACGATCGCAGAGCTCGGATCGCCGGGCGCCATGCCGTAGCTGCCGTCGCTCCTGCGTCCGAACGCCCCGCCTACCGAGTACCACAGCGACGTGAAATCGTGCTCGCGCTCCTTGGCGAAGAACGACTCGTCGTCCGGGTACCAGCCGTAGTCGAAGGCGTAGCGCGTCGCGAGCATCCAGCGTCCGTCGGTGAGCACCAGGTTGACCGGTGACTGAGTCGCGATGCCGCACTTGCTGCGCGCCTCCCGGAGAAGCTCGAGCGTGCGCGTGACGGCTCCGGCGGCATCCTCGAGCCCGATCGGGGCGAAGGGGTCCGCGAGCTGCGAGAGGACGAGCGCGTAGACCCACTCCGTATCGGTGGTGCCCTCGATGAGGCGCGCCAGCCGCGGCTCGATGTGATCGAGCAACTCGTAGCGCATGACGGCGAAGTCGTAGAGGTCGCCGTTCTGGGCCAGTGCGAAGCTGGCGCCGTCGAAGTGGAACGGGTGGACGTTCTGGAGCCCCACGGTCTGGGTGCTGTCGTAGACGACCCCGCGCACGTGTGCGACGAGCGCCGTGACGCGAAGCTTGCGTGCAAGGTTGCGCAGGTTGCGGTCGAAGTTGGGGACGGTGGGAACGCGATAGGTCAGCGGGACCGACGGTTCGCGCGAGGCCGGGTCCCACGCCGCCAGCCCGAAACCGCCCAGGTTCAGCAGCGACATCAGCTCGGCGTCGACCGCTTGCCGGACGAGGGCTCCGTCGGGCTCGTAGAGGAAGTCCTCGAGCGCGACGGGCTCGCCCAGGTAGGCGGCGAACCTACACACGGCCGCAACCCGGCCGCGGCGTCCCCGCCGTCCGGTCCCTCTGGATCCCTCCCCGCACGCCGCCAATCCTCGCGCCTGGCCGGCGGCGGCACCTTCGACAGCGGTCGAGCGACGCCGGGCGGACTCTGGCCAGCTGTCGACGACCGTCCCACCGCGCGCCACGGCGCCGCGCGCATTTCGACCGTACGCGCCGACGCGACCCCTGGAACCTCTAGGTCCGCGTCGCCTCGGCGGTCGACGGCCGGTCGGGAAGCTGCGAACGCCACCAGTCCAGGGGCACGATCGTCATCGCCAGCTCGAAGGAGCTCCTGTCGAGCGACTCGGCGAGCTGAGCGATGGCCACGAGGTTGTCGCGCAGCCACTCGTCCTCGATCCGCCCGTCGTAGGTCTGGGTCGCAGGGCTGATGCGACTCAGGCGCGGCCGGCCCAGGTGCTCCTCGAGCGGGTCCGTCTCGTCGAGCACGCTTCCCCACCAGTACAGGCGGCTGTACAGCTCGACATGCCGGTCCACGACCTCCGCGTAGGTCCCCGAGTTGACCATCACGTCTGCCCAGCGTCCAAGGACCTCCTGCCCGCGGGCCAGCAGTTCGGTGATCAGACGGTGGACCTGTTCGCGGCCGTCCGCGTCGGCGAGCATCCGATCCATCGCCTCCGTGAGACGCGGCGTGTCTCCAACCGCCGCGGAGCCGGCTGCGAGTGCTCCGTCGTCGAGCTCGCCATCCGGGACCAGTCCCGCGACCTCGATCAGGCCGCCCCACACGTGCCGAGCGGTGCCCACCAGGTCGAAGAGCGCGTACTGCGCGAGCACCGACCAGCGCTCACGCTGCCGGCGATCGAGCGCCTCGTTGAGGACCGCGGCGGTCACCCCCACGACGACGAAGCTCGCGATGAGGCCCGTGAAGAGCGCGTGACTTGCCCAGAATTCGTCGTCTGCGAGGTCCCACGCGATCGCGCCGCCGAGGACGAGGACACTCAGCAGGCCGAGGATGCGTGTCGCACGCATGTACGTGAGCGGCGAATCGGTGCGACGCGGACCGGCTGCGTGAGGAGCCATCCCCGGCGAGGATAGTCGGCCACAGGTGGGCCGAGCACGGACGGCTGATCTCCCCCGCCTGCTCGGCGAGCGAGGCCGAGCCGGCCTCGGCCGCGGCGCGGCGCAGGATCGATGCGTGCGCGGAGGCGCGAGCCGAGCGGGCGATGGCGGAGTTCTGGGCGAGGTCGGCGGCGATGCGCCGGGCGCGTTCCCGATCATCCGTCCAACCCGGGGCTCTAGGGGCGAAATTGCCTGTCCCGGGCGCCTATCGTGTCAGGCGTGGGGGTGACGGGCCGGACCACAGTGAAGCGCGCTCTCGAAGTCTGCGAGGGAGTTCCCGCACTGGTCGCGGTCTTGGACGAGCACGGCGCGGCCGTATGCGCGACGAGCGGCTTCGCGGACCGGTTCGACGCGTTCGATGCCGAGGCGGCCTACTGCCGTGCCGAGGCCGAGCTGATCGTCACCGGGCAGGCCGACGGGGCGACGGCGTCGTTGGACGGTCTGGAGGCGACCCTCACCGGGGTCCTCGACAGGCATGGGCGGCGCCTGGCCCTGCTCATGGTCCCTGCCGAGCGCGACGAGGCAGAGATCGGGCCTGCGAGCCCGCTCTTCGACGAGCCCCTGGATGACAGTCTCGCGATCGTGTGGCTGAAGGACCTGGACGGTCGCTACCTGCGCGTGAACAGCCGCTACCTCGAGCAGCTCGGCACCGAGGCCGAGGCCGTCTGCGGCCACACCGACGCCGAGCTCACCGCGTCGGCGTCGATCGAAGGGATGAGGCTCCAGGACGCCGACATCGCCGCGTCCGAACCGCTGGAGCTGGAGTACCTGATCGGCGCGTTCGAAGAGCGCCCCGCTTTTGCTGCCCTGCGGTTTGCCCTGCGCGACGGCGACGGGCAGCCGACCGCCACGTGCAGCGTGGCGGCACCGCTCGCGGAGGCGGCGCTCGCGCGTTCGGAGTGCGACCGGCTGATGAGGCTGGACCGCTGGCGGCGGCTCGATGCATCCGCGATCCGCCAAGAGCTCCTCGAGGAGTGGGGGCTCACCCTGACCGACGGAAGCGCAGGTCCGCCTTTGGACCGCGACGAGCGCGTCGCCGCGGCGCTCGCCGAGCGAGACGATGCGCTCGCCAGAGGCGCGCGGCTGAAGGAGGAGCTGGCCGAGCTGCAGGAGCAGGCCGAGACCCTCCGGACCGAGTCCGAACGGGCGGGCAAGCGCGCTGAGGAGCTCGACGGCGCGATCTCGGCCGAGCAGGTTCGATCAGACGAGCTCAGGCACTCGCTTGTGCGCGAGGAAGCCCACGTGGGCGAGCTGGAAGCCGAGCTGACGGCCCTTCAAGCCGAGCTCGCCGACCGACCGCCGCGCGCCGATGAGCCCGAGGCCGGCGAGCCGGTGTCCACCGGCCCCAGCTGGGGCGCAGGCGCGCAGCGCGTTCTGTCCGCCGGATTCGTGGGCATGACCGAGTGGCGATCCGCGCTCAAGCACGCCACCGACACCCTGGGCTCGGAGGGAGGCTGGGACGCGACGGTCGCGTGGTGCGTGGAGAGACCGGGCCCGGCAATGAGGTGCGGCGTCGTCTGGACGCGGGACCCGGCGGCGCTGGGCTCGTTCGAGGGGCGGGTCTGGAAGCACATCGAGGACCCGTCGAGCGCGGAGTTCGGTCGTGCCCGCAACAGGATGGCGACTACCTGCCTGCTGGATCTGCAGTCCGCCGAGGACCCGCTGCTCAGGGCCGCCGCGGATGAGGGCATCCGCTCCGCGATGCTGGTGCCGATCAGCGACGGCGCCGCCACGACGGCGATGCTCGAGCTCTTCTCCCGTCGCGCCGCCGCACCTGATCCCGAGCTGGTGGTCGCGCTGGATGCGATCGCGCTGCAACTCGGCGCACTCGCACGACTCCTGAAGTTCACCGACCGCACCGAGTGGCGCCTGGGCCGGGTGTGAGCGCTCACGCTCCGGTGCCACCGGCGAGCCGCGACCGAGCGGACACAAGCGTGGCGCGGCGCGGCGCGCTCTGTCAGGAACGCAGCGCGCGGACGATGATCTCCCTTGCGCGCCTGGCCTCCGGGATCGGCATGAGCGGGTAGACGTGGAGCATCCCCTCGGCCTCGTGGTACTCGAGCTCCACACCTGAGCTCGCGCAGAGCCGGTGAAAGCGTCGGGAGTCCGCGTTGAGGATGTCCCGGGTGCCGCTCAGCATCGTGATCGGCCCGAGTCCTTCCAGCTCACCGTGGATCGGGCTCACATACGGGTGGTCGCCGGGCAGCTCGCCCCGGTACATCAAGCCGTACTCCCTGAGGCCGTCGGGCGCGAGATACGGGTCCTGTGGCGCGATCGTGCCAACCGCCGGATCGCTCAACTCGATGTCAAGCCAGGGCGAGATCATGACCGTGCGTCGAGGGGGCGGCAGACCGCGCTCTTTGAGGGCCAGCGCGACGGCGAGCGCCATCCCGCCGCCCGCCGAGTCCCCGACGAGGAACGTTCGCTCCGCCCCTACCTGATCGATCACGCCTGCTGCTAGATCGGTCGCGACCGGAACGGTCTCCGCAGCGGTGGCCCCGGGCGCGAGCGGGTAGATCGGGACGCTGAACCGGGTCGACGTCGCGCTCGCCAGCCGTGCGATCAGCTGCCAGTGCTGGACGACGATCTGATGCGTGTACGCGCCGCCATGCAGATACAGCCCCCGGCGGGCCGGGATCGGCCCGCGAGGGCCGACGTCGTAGACCGGCCAGCCCTTCACGCTGTCGACCGTCAGCTCGACACGACGCTCGAGGCGCTTCGGGGGTGCGTAGCCGGCCGGCCGCAGAGCGAGTCGTGCGACCTCCTCGCGGGCGGATTGAGCGCTGCTCATCCGCTTCTTGCGCCCGCGCAGAAGGACGGGCATGGCTCTGCTGGCGAGGCTGGGCATCGTCCGGTTCACCTTCGTGAGTCGTGGCTCATCCTCGAAGCCCATCCTCAGGGTCTGTGCGCGGCGGGCTTGCCGGGCCCTCCCGCCGGAGCGGACGACCTGTGCCCGGCCGGGGTCGACGCGTCGGCGGCGACGAGGTGCTCCACGATCAACGAGGCGTGCCTGAGCAGCCTCTGGCGCGTGAACGTCTCGGGGTGGGTGAGCAGGAGTCGCGCGTACTCGTCGGCGAGCGTCGAGAGGATCCTGGCTGTCACGTCCGGGTCGAAGGGCCCGTCTCCCGCGAGCAGGAGCGGCGCGACCGCCTCGTTGAGGGTGCGGGCGATCGTGTCGCGTCCTTCCTGGAAGCTCTCGCGGAGCTTCTCCGGAGCCCCCTCGGGCGGGGTGAGCACCAGCCGCCAGGTCGTCGGATGCTCTTCGACCGCCTGCAGGAAGTCGCCGAGGGTGCTCACCATCATCTGTGCCGGATTGCGGCCGAGGAGCTCCGGCAGCGTGTTCTGTCTGGCCTGGGTAAGCGCGCGGCCGGTTTCCCGGCTGATCAGAGCATCGAACAGGCCGGCCAGGTCACCGAAATGCTCGTAGACGATCGGCCTGCTGATCGCCGCGGCGCGAGCCACCGCTTCGACGGAGACGGCCGGAAACCCGTTTTCGACCACGAGCTCCGCGGTGACGTCGAGGATCTGCTCGCGTCGTTCGGGCGCGCTCAGCCGCGAGGCTCTCGTGCGCTTACCGGGTTCGGCGCCGGCCACAGGACAGGTGGTCGCCGTCAGCCGCCGCCGAGCGCCGCGTCGACGACCGCTTCGGCGGCCAGCCCGTAAGGCGGAGCGAACGCGTCGAGCATGTCGCGCTCGCCGCGCTCGAACACGGCACGGAGATTCGAGAACTCACGGAAGCCCTCGATCCCGTGGTGGCGTCCGTTGCCGCTGTTCCCGATGCCGCCGAAGGGCAGCGACGGCTGGGCGCCGTGTGCCGCGGCGCAGTTCACGCATGCGCCGCCGGACACCGTCCGGGTCAGGATCTGCTCGACGCAGGCGTCGTCGTGACTGAACACGTACAGGGCGAGCGGCCGCTCGCCTTCGTTGACATGCGCGATCGCCTGATCGAGCGTGTCGTAGCCGACGAGCGCAAGGATCGGGCCGAAGATCTCCTCTCGCATCAGCGCCAGCTCGGCGGGAGGGTCGACGACGAGGCTGATCGGCAGCTGCCGGGAGTCGCCCGGGCCCGCCGTCGAGCCGAGCTGCACGATCTCGCAGCCCGCCGCTCTGGCCTCGCCGAGCATCTCTTCGATGCGTGCCTGGTGGCGACGGGAGATGATGCCTGTGCAGTCTTCACTGCCGGCGTAGTCGCCGAGTTGCTCGGAGCCGTACGTCTCGGCGTGAGCCACGAAGTCCGCGAGCTGCCGGCGGGGCACCAGGCAGTAGTCGACAGAGATGCACATCTGCCCGTTCTTGATCGCCTTTGTCGCGAGGATCTGGCGGACGGTCTCCGGCTCGACCGCATCGCCGCTCACGAGCGCCGGGCACTTCCCGCCCAGCTCCAGCGTGACCGGCACGAGATTCTCGGCGGCTGCTCGGGCGACCTGCCGGCCGACGTGCGGATTGCCCGTGTAGAGCAGGTGATCCCAGCGTTGCCGGCTGAAGGCTTCTGCCAGCTGAGAGCCACCGAGCACGACCGCCACGCGGTCGGGGTCGAACGTCTCGCCGATCATCGCCGCCAGCAGCGATCCGCATGCCGGCGTGTACTCGGAGGGCTTGATCACTACGCGGTTCCCAGCCGCGAGCATCTCCACGAGCGGCCCGACGGACAGGTCGAACGGAAAGTTCCACGGCACGATGTTCCCGATCACGCCCTTCGGCTGAGCTCGCACGTACGCCGCCGCTGTCCCCCACAGCTCTGGGTTCAGCGGCCGTGGCTCGTCGGCCATCCACTGCGGTAGCTGCTCGGCCGCATAGGCGGCACGCCCGGCGGGCCCGAGCGTCTCGATCAGGTCGGCCGCGAGAGCCGGGTGCACGGCGAAATCCTCGCTCAAGGCCTGCTGGATCGCCGTGCGGTGACCGAGGAGCATCGCGGCAACCTCGCCGAGGAGCTGCTGGCGCTCGCCGAGGGATGGGTACGGCTCTCGCTGGAAGGCGGCGCGCTGCCGCGCGAGCGTCTGCTCGAGCTCCGCGATCGCCTGCTGGTCGGTCCTCTGACTGTCTACGGTCGCCATCTCGTCACCCCTGTTCTCTCTCCCTCACTTACGTCAGCGTAACAAGCGGGGGAGTAGACTGTACGGGTGGCCTCTGCTGCGATTCGTCCCCGTCGCCGAATGAGCGCTTCGGCCCGCAAGCAGCAGGTGTTGGATGTGGCCCGGGATCTCGTCTTGAGCGACGGGTTCCAGGCGGTCTCCATCCAGGCGGTCGCGGATCGCGCCGGGGTGACACGGCCGATCGTCTACGAGCACTTCGGCGGACTCCCGGGCCTTCTCGAGGAGATCGTCAAGCAGGAGATGAACGCGGCGCGCAAGCAGGTGTCGGCGACGGCGCTCGGCGATTTGACGCAGGGCGACCCTGCGGAGCTGATGGTGGAGAGCCTGAGGACGTTCCTCACGGCCGTCGCCGAGCACCCGTCCACGTGGCGCCTGGTGCTGATGCCGCCGGAGGGCGCGCCGCCGAACCTGCGCAGACGGATCGTCACAGGCCGCACGCGGGTTCTGAAGGATCTGACCGAGGCCGTGCGCCCCAGCTCGCTCCCGTCCGACCTCTCGGAGGATCCGGAGGTGACGGCGCGGATCCTTTCCGCGATGGCCGACGAGTACGCGCGGCTGGTCATCTCCGACCCTGTGCGGTTCCCGCCGGCTCGACTGCTCGAGCACGCCCGCTGGTGGCTGGCCCACATCACCAGGTAACGTTTTGTCCCAAGAAGGGAGCCGGCGCGGCGCGACCAGATCAGAGGGAAAGAGGACCCGGACGCACCGCGCCGGCGGTGAAGGCGCCGCTGCTTTGGAGAGGATCGGCACCCTTAAGTAACGCTACCGTAAGTTAGCATTCCGCGCAAGCGAATTTCAGGCGGCGCGGCTCGCGGCCACCGGACTACCGCCGCTTCGAGCTCTTGCGGTGCGCGTTCTTCGACTTGGCGGCGTACTTCGCCCGCGCCCGTCGTTCGCATACGACCCGTTGGCGCTTCTTGGCGTGGTATTTCTTGCGGCAGCTCTTCAGCGCCTTCGCGAGCTTTTGCGCCCGGCTCTCTTTGAAGGGCAGGACCGCGCCGCACCCGAGAGGCTTGACTTTCGTGGTCTGGCGCAGGGTAGCGCCGTCCTGAGCCACGATTTCGGTCGGCATCGCCAGGTTCGCCCTGCAGAGGTTCTCGGGTTCCTTTTCGCTCGCGTAGGAGCCGAGAATCGATTTCGGGCCCGCCGGGAGTTCGGTTTCGAAGCTCGTGAACGGCGCGTCGGGCGCGGTTTCGAAGCGCGAGTAGGTGAGGCCGTGTTTGATGTCCGTCTTGCCGTCGAGGATCAGCGTTATCCCTTCGCCGCTGAGGACGAACTCGACGTCGGGGAAGGCGGCGTTGCCGTGCGAGACGAGGTAGGCCGGGCCGCTGAGGGCCGAGCGCAGCACGGGTGTGTGCACGCGCGCGGTGCCGATCACGGATTCTTTCGGGCAGGCGGCGGGGTTCACCGCGAACGTCGCGTCCAGGCAGGCTTTTTTGAGCGTTTCAAGCCGGGCCGGCAGCGCCTTGGGGATCGTCAGGGCGACCTTGCGGATGTTCGCCTGACCGAGTCCCGGGGATTCGAGCTTCACGACGAAGCTCGTGCCTTCGGTCCTGCTGCCTTTCCCTTTGGTGCTCGCCGTGAGCTTCGGCGCGAACGGGAGCGAGCTGCAACCCGAGAGCTGGAAAGGTGACGACACTGCCGCCTGGCCCCCTTCGGAGCCGAACAGGGTCCCGCTCACACTCAGCGGAGAGCAATCGGTCCCGTTGAACTCGAAGTGCGGCCTGTTGACTTCGACGGAGAGCTGTTTGAGCTGGACCGGGATCCCTTTGAGACGTGTCGGGAACGCGTCGCCGTGCGGGCCGGGGTCGGTGGTGACCGTGACGGCGGCCGTTTCGGGGTTGATGTTGATCCGCGAGCGGACGTAGACCATGCCGAGGTTGAAAGGCCCGGCCTTGGCTTCCGTCGCGACGAGCAGCCCGAACGGCGCGCCGTCGTAACCCGCGGTGAGGTAGACGCTCCCGCCAAGCGTGATGGGTTCGCTGCCGAGGCCGGAGCTCGTGGTGGCCTGACCCATGTCGCTTTCGGGCCCGCAGCTCCACGGTTGGCCCGGAGCGGGTTCCGGGCATGGCGTGATCGTCGAGAGCAGCGCGGCGGCACCGGCGGGCAGCGTCGTGCTGATGCCGTTCAGCGGCTGGTCTTCGTCGGGATGGGCGAGGCTGAGGGTGAAGTTGGTGAATGCGCCGGCCTGCTTGTTGACCGACCCTGCCGTGAAGGAGGGGGCCAGCGGCCGCGTCGCGCCGGGGCAGGGCCCGCCGCCCGGTCCGCTGGTGATCGTGAGGCTCGCCGCGGCGGGCTTGGAACTGCCCCCGCTGGACGGGAGGAAGCTGGCAGTGCTTTCGTGCGGTCCGCAGAACGGCGGCGTCGACTGGGAGGCGCGTGGTCCTCCGAAGAGGCGGACGGTCAGCTTCGAGAAGGGTACGGGCGGCGTGTTCTTGAAGGTCGAGATCAGCTGGCCGGTGCCGGGATCGACGTGCACTTCGCCGGCTAGCTTGACAAGAACGCCCGAGACCGGGTCCTGGGCGACGATGTAGAGGACGAGCTTTTCTTCGAGGAGGTTCGTGTCCTGCGCGCCCAGGTAGACGCTGCCTTCGAGGTCGTGGGAGAGCAGCGGCGTTTCGATCGTCGCGGTCCCGATCTTCGCGGCGGACGCGCAGGCGGCGGGTCCGGAGGTGAACTCGTCGTTGTCGAGCTGTCCGGGTTCGGGTGCCCCCATGTACTGCGGGAGCCTTCCGACTTCTTCTGCGCTGCACGCCTGCAGGCCGTTGGCGGCGCCCGGGCTGGCCTCGAGCCCCACCGGGAGACCCAGCGTCGTTTCGGCGACGTCGGCCTCGCCGAGCTGACCGGCGGTGACAGTTCCTTCCTGCGGAACGTCGACGTTCACGGTTAGTCCGCTGGGCGTACTGGCGGCATGGGTTTCCGGTTCGACTTCGATCGACGGCGCGAAGGCTTCGCTCAGAGCTTCGCAACCGCTGAGGCGGGAGGGGAACGTGTATGAGACCGTGCCGCCCGCTTCTTCGCGGGCGTACGGCCCGTACGGCCAGCTCTGCGCCGTGACGGTCGTTTCCGGCTGGGTGCAGAGCGCGGGCAGCGTCAGGAACGCGCTGCCGGGATCCCCGGCGCTCGCCGGACATGCAGGCGCCGACTCGCGCGCGTGCTCGAAGCGGCCCCCCGCGAGACATTCCCACCCTCGCGAGGAGTTGTGCCGGGGGTCTCCGGGAACGCCCCAGAAGGTCACCTGGCTGCCGATTGTCGCGGCGACCTGGGAGATGTTCTGTGCCGAGACTTCAACCGCGTAGCTGCTGTCTGTGAGCACGCGTGTGGTAAGCGGGACGGTGACCTTCGCGAACTCGATGCCGAACCTCGCGGGTTCGCCGGGCGCCGGCACGAGGTTGAAGACGGGCACGGCTTCGACCTTCGTTCCATAGACTTTCGGTTCGTAGAACTTGATGTCCGCCACGCCGACCGCGGTCGCGGCCGGGCATGCGTTGCTGTCGCCGTCATAGATCGTGTTGAAGTCGACCTCGCTGCAGCGCGGGACGATGTTGATGTCGCCGACGAGCCCGGGCGGCAGGACGAAGTGCAGGTTGCGCACGGCCTCCGGCGTCGATTCCATGGCGTAGCCGTTTTGAGGGTCGATCGTCTGCGTGTCTCGCAGGTCGAGGGTGGTGGTGAGCTGGAACGGATGCGAGCCTGCTTGAGTCGCTTCTGCGCCCTGTTCGTCTTCGGCCTGCAGTTCGTAGCGTTCGACCCCGAAGGCCACCGGTGTGCTGCTGATCGGGATCGCGTGGGTCTGGGTGGCTTCGAGCGCTTCGAGTTCCTGCGCTTCGCCGGCGCCACCGCTCACCCGGGCTGTGTTCGCCAGCGCTTCGCCGTCTTCTCGCCCGGGCGCAGCGCGCACGTCGATGATCAGTTCGAACCCTTCCGAGGCGTACACGTGGCCCGCCGTGACGGTGCACGTGACGGTCTGCCCGGAGACCGGGCATGCCACGGGAGACGGGCGGCTTCCTTCCTTGGTGTAGTAGATGCTCGCGCCGCCGGGAACGATCTCGATGCCTTCCGGCACGGTGTCACTGAGCACTATCGGGTGCGCTTCGCTCGCCTTCATCGCTTCCCAGCCGAGGTCGGTCGCGTCGACCCAGATCCGTCCTTCCGGTCCCGGCTCGCCTCCGGCACCCGGCTGCAGGGAGGTGGGAGACGCGCCGGAGTTGAGGTGCCACCAAGCTCCCGTCTGCGACGCGTGGGCGTCGGCGACGTTCCCCCACGCCGCAAGCAGGCAGGAGATCGCCGCGACCGAGAGCGCCGCTGTGGCGCGGCGTCGGGGGGAGCTCGAGCGCGGGCTCATTTCTTCCTCCTGACCTTCGGGCCGTACTTCTTGTGGGCCGCGCGTTCGCATGCTCGGCGCTTCGGCCCGCGTGGGTGCTTCTTGCACGCCTTCAGCGCTTTGGCGAGCAGTTGGGCGCGCGTCGGTTTGGGTTTCGGTTTGGTGGTCGTCTCCGAGAGGACCCCTGCCGCCGGCGTCGGAAGGTTGCCCGACGGTCCCGTGGCGGTGGTGGGGGCCGTCGTCAGGGCCGGCGCGGTGGTGGGAGGCGTGCCGTCGCAGCTCGTGCGCGAGTTGCATTCTTCGGCGAGGGGCGGCTTCGGCTGCACGCACGGCGAAGCGGACGTGCATTCGTGCGCGTCATAGACGTCGTACGCGCCGTTCAGGTCTTCGGGAACGAGAGACGCCTCGGTCAGGAAGAAGACGTCTCCGCCGCTGGCGCTGGCATCGAGGAACGCGCTTTCGTGAGGCGAGGTACCGGAGGACACCAGCGAGACGCAACCGGACGGGGTCGCGCACGAGCCGAGTCCGTCCGGCTCGTACTCGTACACGTCGTTCTTGCCGTTTTCGTCGGCCGGCACGAGCGGCTCGGGGCTGTTGAAGAAGAGCCGGCCTTCGTTGTCGATGTAGCGCGGCCGGTAGGCGCTTCGAGCTTTCTCCACGGGGGAAGTCCACCCGGGGATGCTGCCGGCGAGCCACACGTTGCCGGCTTCTGCGGAGATCCACGACCGTCCGCGGTCGACGAGCAGGCCGATTCCTTCGCCGGATTCTTCGATGTCGTTTACGCCGACCGGTCGTGCGCCATCCGACTCGCATGAGACGCACGCCAGGCTGCCGCTCGCCGCGTCGAACAGGTACACCTCCTCGGCTCGTGCGCCGTCGGCTTCCGGATTGGTCACTTGGTTGTCGTAGTCGCGGATCAGCGACCGTTTCGACATGAACGCGAAGTACTGCCCACTCGGCGAGTCCCCGGCTGTCGTGTCTTGGAGGTAGTTCGCTGCAGTTCCGAAATCGGGTAGGTCGGCGCCGGCCAACCGCGCGATGAAGGTCGCGTGCCACGTTCCGGCTACGAGCTTCTCGACGTACAGGTTGCAGGTGGTGGCCGCTTCGGCCTGCCCGCCGGCGCACTTCCCGGGCGTCGCTTGTTCGCCTTCCGCGTTGGTGTTGGTGGCGAGCACCCCGTCGGCGACGAGGTAGGCGACGGTCCCGTCCTGGCTGATCGCTGGGACGAGGCCTTTGACCGTCGCCCGTTCGCCCGGCCGTACAGGTGTCGTCACGTCGCGCAGTTCGCCGCGCAGCGGTTCGCCCGGCTGGCTGGTCTGTTCCCACTCGAACAGATCGCGATGCGACGGGATCGCGGCGGAGCCCGCGACCAGCGGCTCCGAGTCGAGGAAGAACACGCGCCTGCCGTCTTCGCTGGCACCCTCGTATTGCACTTCACCACCGCCCCCGAGCGGCGTGGCTTCTTCGGCGCTGGGGGATTCCCCCGGCAGGAGGTCGAGCCGGATCGTTTCTTCCCTGGCGGTATCGCGTATGTAGAGGTGTTTGTTGAAGTTGAAGATCACCTGTCGGCCGTCCGAGTTGACCGCGTCGCGAATCACCAGTTCGCCGCCGCCGAGCTCGGCGGCGGCCGCGACCCGGTCTTCGCCGGGCGTGAGGGCCGGAAGCAGTCCGACGGCCTTCAACGATTCCGGTTCGCTCGCGTTCCACTCGTAGAGATCGCCTCCCTGCGGGCTTTCGACCAGCGGGACTTCCGAGGCGAACACGACGTGCTGCGCATCCGGCGAGGCGCCGGAGAATTTCAAGCCGGTGTCGGGAGAGTTCAGCCCCCCGAAGTGCGTGCGTTCGCCGCCAAGGACGCCGTGGTCGTCCGCGGCGGTCACGAGCGCCTCGTAGCAGGTGGACGGGAGCGGGTAGCACCTGCCTTCGTTGTGACGCAGGTACAGGGTTTTTTCCTGTTCTTCTCCGGGCTCAGCTGGTGCGGTGAGCGCCGGTTCGGCCTTCGGATAGCTCCCGTACGGCTGGATCAGCGCATCCGTGAGATCGGGCGAGAAGTACTCGTATTCGGGGAGGAACGTGTCGTCGACCCCCGGCGTGCGTTCGACCCCGGGGATCTCGATGTCCTCGGAGCTCCATTCCGGCGCATCGGTCGAGGGATTGGTCCGGCGCTGGGCCAGGTTCTGGCTGTACGCCAGGGCGCGATTGCCCTGCGCGTCGGCTTCGGTCGGCGCAGACGACAGGTAGGTGAGCGCACTGCCATCTTCCGCCGCCTCGATCAGCCCTCCTTCGTGGGGTAGCGCTTCGTAGCCGGCACCGTCGGCGTCCGGGGAGCTCACCAGCTCCCAGGCGCGTCCGTCGGCTAGCGGGAGCGGGCGCGTCGTGAACGCGGTTTCGCGAGTGCTCGTTCCTGCCGAGCTCTGCGCCGTTACGCGCAGGGCGTATGTCGCGCCCGGTGCGAGGTCGGTGAGGGCGACCGAGCGTTCCACGTCCCCGTAACCGGCGGGAGCCGCTTCGGCGGCGACGCGCCGGCATTCGCCCGACGCGCAACTGCCGCTCCCATATTCGAATGTGATCGACGTGGACTCGCCGTTCGGGTCGATCTGCGCGGCGGCAGTCGCGCTTGTCGTTGCAATGGCCTGTGCCCGAAGGCGGTCCACCGACGGCGCGCTCGAGCCCGGCGAAGAGGCCGTGCCCCTCGGGACGTACACCTCGAGCGAGCCGGTTGCGGCGTCGGTTACGAACACCTCGTCCGTCGCCGAGTCGACGCCCGCCCCTCCCGCGCGGGTCAGGCGTCCTTCTCCGAAGCTCTGGACGAACCGTTGGTGCCCGTCGTAGGCGGAGATCGAACCGGGATGAACGACGTAGAGCGCGTTGGTAACGAGGTCGGCCGCGATCCCGGTGGCGCTGGCGCCCAGCATGCCTTCCGCGAACGCTTCGCCGAGTTCGGCGAGATAGTTTTCTTCGCCTTCCTCGTAGAGCCCGACGATCGTGCAGGCGACCGTCTGGCACGGATGACGCGCCGTTTCGCTCCCATACGGTTCCACATCGATGTAGAACCTCGCCGGATCTCCTCCGTTGACGGCGAACCCGGGACGCACGATCAGGGGCGAGCTCGGCGAATATTCGATTTCCGGCTGATCGAGCTCTTCGTTCTGGACAGCGTCGCTGAAGTGAAGGATCTTGCTTTCGTTGCCGACTTCTCTGCCTTCGGCAAGACCGAACTCGGCCCAGAGGGCACCATGTGGGTCTACTGCGATGCCGTCGATCGCGTATTCTTCGCCGAGTTCCTTGGATTCCGTTTTCCCGAGAACGGTGCCCAAGAACGCTCCGTCGGCAGAGAACTTGTCGATCGTCGGCCGGCCCTTCGCGTTCGCGACGTAGACGTCGCCTTTGGACGGATCGGCCGGGTCGCTCGAGTTGTCGACCGCGATCCATTCGGGCGACTTGAAAGCTTCCGCGCCGGCTTTCGCTCCGGCGCCGCATCCTTCGCCCGCCTTGCACACGGCGTATGCCGTCCCGCCCTTCACGCCCCAGCCCCAAGCGGCGACGAACGTCCCGCTCGTTGTAAACACCTCCACTCGGTCGTGACCGCGATCCGAGACGTAGACGTCCCCAGCCGCTTCTCCGACCGCCACCCCTCCCGGTTCGAGCAGCGCCGATTCGCCGGACGGGGTCACCGTCGCGCCGAATTCATGCCCCTGTTCGGGCAGCGCGACGGCGGGCGCCGCGCCGAGCAGTGAAACGACGAGCACCGCGAGCGCGCTCGCCGCGCCGCGCCGTCGCGCTCGTGATCTTCTAGTCGCGCCGAGTCTCATCACATCTCCGTGGCTGGAGGGATCTCGGCGTAGAAACCGGTTCGGACGCCGTTGCGCACGCTGTCGCGGCGCCGGCCACGGCGGAGAGGGCGCTCGGGCAACCACCCGAAGTCTTGAGTCGCAGTTTGAATCGCATCACGAGCACCTCCCACAGAGACGGGTGGTGCGAGGCCCGGACCGGGCCCCGCACCGTGCCGCCTCAGCCCCTGTTCGGGGCTTACTTCAGGCTGTCACCTCACGCTTTGATCTCGAGGAATTCGCCCTTGTTTTCGCTCAGCTGTTCCTGGTAGCTTTCGAACGGGCCGCCGAGACCGACGAACGAGGTCTCGAGCACGTCCTTCGGCTGACCTTCGAGGTTTTCGGGGCTCTGTTTCCCGGCCGTGCCGAAGAACGAGAGCACCGTTTCCTTTGTGAAGGTGTTGACCGGAGACTGATGACCGATCACCGAACCTTCGGTCACGATTTTCACGCCTTCACATTCGAGTTCGGCCAGGTACGGGCCGGATTCGGGCGTGATGTCGATCCCGACTTCTGTTTTGGCTTTGTTGATGTAGCCGAGGTCGCCCTGGTTCAGGTCCGTCTTGATCGTTCCGGCTTTCGCACCGGGGCTGTTGCACTTTTTGCCCGCGGTGGTGCAACCCTTGTATTCGGTCAGGATTTTGCTGATGTGCGTCGGCGAGGTCAGCGTGGCGCTGTCCTTCAAGCTCGTGCATTCCACCGCGCCGAAGCCCGGGGTTTCGAGCTTGGAGTGGCCGCCCTTGCCTTTCAGACCGGGCTTTTTGCCGATCCCTTCTTTGAGTTCGTACTTCTCGCCCTTTTCGGAGCCGGCGAGTTTGCTGCATGCCTTGTCTTCGTATTTGCCGCCCTTGACTTTCGCGCATTCATAGAAGGCGGGTTCGGCGGCCGACGCGCTTGCGGCACCCATCGCGCCGATGACAAGTGCGGCAAACAGACAGAGACCGATCGTCCTGAATCGCATCCTGGTATTCCCCTTTGGTGTGTTTTTGCGCAGCAACAATTGACTCGCTGTGAAGCAAGCCTGTGCAGCGCCAACTCATTTAGTTGACTTTGTCGCTGAGACACTCGCCCTGGGTCGCGAACCTGACAACCCGGCGCGAGCCTGTTTCGAAGGTGGCTTGCCGCTTTTCGGCGACGTGCCTCCTCCCTCTTGTTTTCCTCCGGAACGAAGCTAACAGACGAACTTACGACTTGTCAAGTAACCTCGGCGGAGGTTCGGGCCAGGTAGATTCGAGATCCCCCGCCGGGCTGCTGCACCTCGACGTCTGTGAAGGCGCTCTCGAGCGTCAGGAGCATGTCGCGTCCGGCCGGCGCGCCTGCTCTCGGCCGGCAGCCGGGCGGGCGCGGCTCGACTGCGAGGAGCGTCCCGCCCGGCCGGAGCACCCTCTCCAGCTCGTAGAGGGTGTCGTCGCAGAGATGGGCAGGATCGGTACGGCCGAGGATCGCGCAGTCGTAGCTTCCGTCCGCGAACGGCAGGGCGGCAGGTTCGCCGACCCCCGCGCAGACGCCCTTCGCGCGCGCGAGTTCCACGTTCCACGGCGATCGGTCCACCGCCGTGACGGGTTGTCCCACGGAGTCCTGCACGGCGGCTGCCAACGTGCCGTCGTGGCAGTCGGGCGCGAGTATGCGGTCCGGCGCGATCCGCCGCAGCAGAGAGATGAGAAGGCTCATCGTGCTCGGCTGCAGCGGCGAAAGATCATATTCGGGTGCCACCGCGAACCTACACTAGCGAAACTTATTGCCTCGGCCTTCGCTCTCGACGCCGCGAAAGACTCGAATTGAAGTTACGCTACCGTAGCCGCATGTCCATCGAAAGGCGCACGTCCTCCACGGATCGGATGACCGGGCTTCAGGCCGCGTGCGGCACTGCCGGCACCGCCTCGACCCCGGCGCGAGGCGACGGAGAGGGCACATGAGAGCGGTTGTGTGCTCGCACGGCGAGCTTCAGGCTCGCGAGCTGCCGGCGCCGGTGCCGGGCCGCGGGCACGCGGTCGTGGAGGTCGAGCGCTGCGGCATCTGCGGGTCCGATCTTCACGCGCTGCACCATGGCGACGAGCTCGCCGGCATGCTGAGCGAAGCGGGCTACGAGACCTTCATGCGCTCTGACGAGCAGGTCGTCTTCGGACACGAGTTCACCGGCGTCGTGCGGGAGTACGGGCCGGGCTGCGCCGAGCGCATCCCGACGGGTAGCCGCGTCGTCGCGCTTCCGCTGCTGCGAACCGGGACCGGCATGGAGGCGATCGGCCTGTCCGCAGCCGCGCCCGGCGCCTATGCAGAGCAGGTCGTGGTGCAGGAGTCGCTGATGCTCCCCGTTCCCAACGGTCTACCGGCCGACGTGAGCGCGCTCACCGAGCCGATGGCGGTCGCCTGGCACGCGGTGCGGCGCAGCGACATACGCAAGCGGGATGTGGCGATCGTGGTCGGATGCGGCCCGATCGGTCTGGCCGTCATCTGCATGCTGAAGGCGCGGGGCGTGCGAACGATCATCGCCAGCGACCCGGCAGCAGGCAGGCGGGCGCTGGCGCGAGCCTGCGGCGCGGTCACGGTGGTCGACCCGAATGCCGAATCGCCGTTCTCGGCGGCGCACGGCCACAAGCACCTCGAGCGAATCCCGGACGCCGCGACTCTCGCGGTCGACACCATGGAGAAGCTCCGGCGCGTACCTGTGGCCTGGCACCACCTCTGGCGCGGGATCGACGCGCTGGGAATCAAGCCGGCTGCCCCAGTGGTCTTCGAGTGCGTCGGGGTGCCGGGGATCATCGAGCAGATCATCACGGAGGCGCCCATGTTCTCTCGCGTCGTCGTCGCGGGCGTGTGCATGGGACTCGATCGCCTCCGCCCCGCGATGGCGGTCAACAAGGAGATCGAAGTCCGCTTCGTGGTCGGCTACACCCCGCTCGAGTTCCGCGACACGCTGCACATGCTGGCCGAGGGGAAGGTCGACGCCTCACCGTTGCTGACGGGAGCCGTCGGCCTCGACGGCGTGGCAGACGCCTTCGGCGCCCTCGGCGACCCCGAAGGGCACGCGAAGATCCTGATCGACCCTGCAAAGGCGGCCGGGGCCGTGCCCCCTCCAGCCGTGCGCGCGACGCCGCTCGAGGCGACGGACGAGTCCGGCGCCGGCCGGCTCACGCGGCTCTGACCGGGCCGCGAGCGCGACGCGCCGGGCCGGCTCTGAGCGGGCGTCCCGCGACGCGTTTCGCCGAGCGCCGTGCGGACCCGTCCCAGCTGACAGTGGTGTAAGTTCCCCTTCGGGACGCGTCACGGCGCGTCGAGATCAGACTGCGAGGAGGATCCAGCCGATGTCGGCGACGGACGTGACGCAACTGGACATCAGGAACACCAATCTGGCCGTGCGAGAGCTGATCGACCGGACCGAGAATCCCCGGCACCGCTACCTCTTGGAAGCCTACGACCGGCACCGCAACCTCGAGCACGCGGGGCGCTATCAGGAGATCTTCGCCCCCGAGATGACCGTCGAGCACCCGGTCTACCGGTTCAACCTCTTCGGGCAGCCCCCGATGGTCCTCGAAGGGCGCGATCAGGTCGAACCCGTCTACGCGCTCTGGGCCCAGACGAACCAGTCGATCTTCTACAACGAGAGCGAGACGATCGCGGTGGGCGATTGGATGATCGTCTCCACGATGACGGGATATCAGCAGACGCTCGGCTCGGCGCTGGCCGCGGCGGGCATGGAGGCCGAGGAGGACGCGATGTACCTGATGCGGGGTCGCGTCGCAATGATCTGGCCATACGACGAGCGCGGCAGGCTGGTTGGAGAGAACGTCTGGGAGTACGACACCTCACAGCACGAGTTGATCAAGCTCGAGCCCGAGCAGGTGCTGACGACAGAGCAGGCCGCCGAGCTGCTCGACTCCTACATCGAGCCGCTCCCCCCCTTCGACGAGAGCATGCTCCCCAGCTCGCCGTCTACCGGCTGAAAGGCCTGCACGGTTGGCCGCCCGGCGCTGCCGGGCGGATGCACACCCGGGCCGCTCATCGTCACCGGCAGGCGATGTTACGCTGCCGTAGGTTAGGATTCTCGTCGGTCGACCGGTCGTGATGCTCTGACTGACCGGCCCGAGAGATTCGCACCGAAAACACGCGCTCGGCGCCACTGAGGTGGCGGTTGCCGCACGAGCTCGATCTGAAAGCGAGGAGTTGATGCCGGATCCGCTGCCACGTGGACGCAACCCGTTCGACGGGTCAGGGGTGCATCGCGACGAGCGCGGACAGGCCCGCTACGAGGGCAGGCCCAGCTCGCTGGTCGAGATGCTCGCCGCCGGCGTCGATCGCGACAGGGACGCGGTGGCGCTCGTGGAGGTCGCAGGCCGCTCGCTGACCTACGGGGAGCTGTGGGACGGAGCGGCACGGGTGGCCGGCGGTCTCAGGATCAACGGGGTGGACCGCGGCGATCGGGTTGCTCTGCGGTTGGCGAATGGGATCGATTGGGTGTTGGCGTTCTTCGGTGTGCAGATGTTGGGTGGTGTGGTGGTGCCGGTGAACACGCGGTTCACCGAGGAGGAGGTGGCCTACGTCGTGGGCGACTCGGGCGCGAAGTACACGTTCGAGCCCGGCGATGCGTTGCCTGTGGGCGCTCCGCTGGCGGCGCGGGATCTGCTCCCGGAGGATCTGGCGGCGATTTTTTATACGAGTGGGACGACGGGGTTTCCGAAGGGTGCGATGACCTCGCATGGGAACTTCATGACCAACAGCGAGAACGCGTTGCGGTGCAACCCGATCGACCGCTCGGAAGGCCCGGAGATCTCGACGCTGGTCTCGGTGCCGCTGTTCCATGTCACGGGCTGTAACAGCCAGCTGATCCCGCTGCTGGAGCTCGGCGGACGCGTGGAGATCCTCTCCGGCCCCTTGGACTTCGACGGGTTCTTCACCGCCGTCGGCGAGCACGGCGTCAACCAGATCGTCTCGGTCCCAGCGATCTACCACGCGCTCGTGAACCACCCCCGCTTCGCCGAGCTCGACGTCAGCAGGGTGCGCTGGATCTCCTACGGCGGCGCACCGATCGCCGAGAGCCTCGTACACCGCATCAAGCAAGCATTCCCGAACGCCAGAGTCGGGAACGGGTTCGGGCTCACCGAGACCTCCTCGCTGAGCACCTTCCTACCCGACGAGGAGGCCGAAGCCCACGCCGACTCCGTCGGATTCGCAATGCCCGTCGTCGACCTCGCAATCGAAGACCCCGACCAAGAGACCGGCGTCGGTGAGCTGCTCGTCCGCGGCCCCAACGTCGTACAGGGCTACTGGAACAAGCCCGACGCCACCGCCGAAACATTCATCGACGGATGGCTACACACAGGCGACCTCGCACGCATCGATGACGACGGGCTGCTCTACATCGTCGACCGCAAGAAGGACATGATCAACCGCGGCGGCGAGAACGTCTACTCCATCGAGGTCGAAAACGCACTCGCAGGCGCACCAGGCGTAGGCGAGGCCGCCGTCATCGCAGTACCCGACGAGATGATGGGCGAGAAGGTCGGCGCCGTCATCGTCCCCACCCCCAACACCCAACTCGACATCGACGCCGTCATCACCCACTGCCGCCAACACCTCGCCGACTTCAAGATCCCCCAATACATCACCACACGCCAAGACCCACTCCCACGCAACCCCGGCGGCAAGCTACTCAAGAAACAACTACGCGACCAAACCCAATGGGGCACACCACTGCGCTGAGGCATGGGCTTGGTCGAGCGTCGTCGCGGATTCGCCTCCGGTGGCGGCGCTCGACGAGGTCTCCACGCCGGCGCCGTCGAGAGCGCTGACCGAGCGTCGTCGCAGGACCCCTCCTCAGCGGCGGCGCTCGGTCAGCGCCCTCCCGGGTGACCCGGCGGATCTGATCCGCGGGCTGTGCTCCGGCGCCTTCGAGCCTGACGCCCGCGGCTAGGCGGCGAGCGCGGGTTCTCCGCGCCGGTGCTGCTTGGAGCGGTACATCGCCTTGTCCGCCCGCTCGATGAGCTGCTCAGCATCGCCGGCGCCGGGGCGGGCGAGGGCGACCCCGATGCTCGCGCAGAGATCGATCGGCGCGCCGGGCAGCTCGTAGCGTCCTTTCACAGCCTCGCTGATGCGCTCGCCGGCGTTCATCGCGACATCCAGATCATCGACTCCTCGCAGCAGCACGAGGAACTCGTCGCCGCCGAGGCGGCCGAGCTCATCGCCGCTGCGCATCGTCGACCTGAGCCGTTCGGCGACCTCGGTGAGCAGCTCGTCCCCGGCGCCGTGGCCGAGCGTGTCGTTGACATCCTTGAAGTGGTCGAGGTCCACGTAGAGCACCCCCACGCGGTTGCCCTGCTCGAGCTCGGCCGAAAGGGCGGCGAGGATCGAGGCTCGGTTGTGCGCGCCGGTCAGCGCGTCGAACGTGGCGCGATGCTCGAGCTCACGCCGGGCGTTGGCACTTGCGGTGACGTCCTGGACCGAGACGATCATCCCGGTGACGAGCGTGGTTCCCCGGGTGAGCGGCCTGACTTTGAACAACAGGACCGCGGGTCGCTCACGTCCGGGCGGATGCGCTTCGAGCTCCAGATCTACGCTGGCGCCCTCGTCCAGAGCGGCGTCGAACTCCGCGCGGCCGTCCGGCGAGACCGCGGCGAGGATGGCCTCGAGGTCCGATCCGCCGGGCGATGAGGCGCCCTCGAGATCCGCCTCGGTCGCGTGGGACCCGTGGAGAAGTTCGAGCAGCCGCGGATTGCGGTAGACGACCCGGCGTTCGCTGTCGAGCTGCAGGAGCCCGTCGGGCATCTCGTCGAGCAGCCGGCGCAGCAGCTCCTCGCGATCCTGCAGCGCCTCCTGAGCGGCCATCTCAGCCGAGACGTCGATGCACTCGGCGAGCACGTAGCCTGCGTTCTCCTCGCCGAGGTAGCTGTGGTAGGTGATGTCGACCCACAGCCAGGCATCCTCTCCGCGCCTCATGCGCACGCGGGCCATGGAGGGCCGCCCGGTCGCGACGACAGCCACCCAGCTCTCGATCAAGCGCGCCTGGTCGTCGGGATGGACGCGTTCGAAGGTGGGCTGGCCGATCACCTGCTCGGGCTCCTCGTAACCGAACATCTGCAGGTATGCCTCGTCGCACTCGATCACGTTTCCTTCGCTGTCCTGCCTGCGGGTGCAGAAACGAGGTGTGGTGGTCACGGCGCTCTCCGAGACGGACTCTGAGCCGGCGTCGTCGCCCTGCTCGCCGATCCAGCCCACGGTCAGCACCACGCCATGCGTGCTGCGCAGGTCGAGCATGCGGACTGTTCGCCAGACGCCGGGGTCGCTGCGCAGTCGCGCGCGGACCTCGGCGATGCCGCGCTCTTTCAGCTCGACCCAGGCGTTGACGACCGCCATCCGGTCCTCCGCGACGCACAGGTCGATGCCCGTCCGGCCCTCCTCCGTGAGGATCTCCCATCCATCCAGGCCGAGCGAGTCGGGGACGGGAACGATCTGGCCGTCTCCGCTGGAAGCGAAGATGATCGCGTCGGGGTGTTCGCGCAGCACCGCGTCGGCCGCCCGCCGGCTAGCCCGGGCGCGCGGCTGATCGGCCGGTTGCGCGGCGTCGAAGCTCTCCTCTGGAATGGACATACGCGCTTTTCCGGTCGGCAGACGGCGCGCGCGCCCTGAGTGCTGGACAAAAGCTTTCGACGATAAGTCCGGCGCGCCGGGGCGCGCTCCGGCCCCGCCGTCCGGACACGGTGGTGCCGTCCCTGTGCACTGCTCGGGGGCTCCGGGTGTGGGCTCGCCGCCGCATTTCGCGCCGGCGCCGCCGGTCAGGCGTGCTCTGAGCGCCCCTGGATCATCGCGCCGTCCTCACCGGAGCGGCGCGCCCATCGCGTGATAGCCGCCGTCGACGTGCACGATCTCGCCGGTGATTCCGCGTGATAGGTCGGACAGCAGGAAGCGCACGGCGTCGGCAACCGGGCTCGCGTCTTCGATGTCCCAGCGCAGCGGCGCGACGCGCTCCCAGTTGGCGGCGAGATCATCGAAGCCGGGGATGCCGCCGGCGGCGAGCGTCCTGATCGGGCCGGCGGAGACGAGGTTGACCCTGATCTGGTGCTCGGCCAGGTAACGCGCGAGGTAGCGCGCGACGCTCTCGAGTGCGGCCTTTGCCACGCCCATCCAGTCGTACACCGGCCAGGCGACCGTCGCATCGAAGTCCAGCCCGACGATCGCGCCGCCCGCGGCGTCCTCCTCGGCCCCGGCCATCAGCGGCTGCAGCGCCACGGTCAGCGCCTTCAGCGAGTAGGCGCTTGTCTGGAAGGCCTCCACGGCACTGGCTGAGGGCGTCTGCAGGAACGAGCCGCCGAGCGCGTCGGACGGCGCGAAAGCGATCGCGTGAAGGACGCCGTCGAGCCTCCCCCACCTCGCCTCCAGCGTCGCGCTCAGCAGCGCGAGATCGGACTCCGAGTTGACATCGAGCTCGAGCACCTCCGCAGGCGTCGGGAGCTGCGTGGCTGCACGCTCTGTGAGTTTCCGGGCGCGCCCGAACCCGGTCAGGATCACCTCGGCGCCTTCGAGCTGCGCGGTGCGGGCGACCTCGAAGGCGATCGACTGACGTGTCACGACGCCGGTGATCAGAAGGCGCTTCCCGCTCAGCACGGGATCACTCCGGCGGGCAGCTCGATCAACTCGTCGAGGCGGCGCTCCTCGACCGGGGCCTCCTCGTCGTCTGCGCTCCACAGCACCTCGACCTGTGCCCGGCAGAGCAGCGCGTCCGCGCCGTCGCGGATGTCCCATGCGAAGCCGACGAGGCCGGCCTCGTCGTTGAGCGGGCGCAGAGCGGTGATCGCGCCCGCGACGTGGATCGTCGTTCCGATCGGCGCCGGGCGCTTGAACACGACGTCTCCGATGCGGCGCAGGGCCATGACCCGCGCCGGGTCGAAGGGGACGAGGCCCACAGCGTAGGAGACGAGCAGCATGCCATGCGCGATCCGCTCGCCGAAGCGGCTCTCGGCGGCCCAGTCGGCGTCGGTGTGCTGCGGATGAAAGTCTCCGGTGAGGGCCGAGAAGCCGACGAGGTCGGCCTCGGTCAGCGTGCGCCCGCGAGAGCGGAAGGACTGACCGGTCGAAAGCTTCTCGAACGGCGCGGACCACCTGATGGCGCTCACAGCTGGATGTTCCCGGCGGTCTCGCGGGCGGGCTCGAAGCGCTCGAGGCTTGCGAACGCCGCGACCACGCGGCTTCTGGTCTCCTCGGGAGCGATCACCTCGTCGACGAACCCCTCGCTGAGCGCCGCTCGCAGCGAGAGCTGCTCGGCGGCGTAGCGCTCGGCCAGCACGCCCGCGGCCGTCTCGGGATCCTCGGCGTTCCCGATCTCGCGCCGGTGGATGATCTCAACGGCTTGGCGGGCCGCCATCACCCCGATTTCGGCGGTCGGCCATGCGAGCACGTAGTCGGCGCCGAGCTCCTTGGAGTTCATTGCGATCGCCGCGCCGCCGTAGGCCTTGCGCAGCACGACGGTGACACGGGGAACGGTTGCCTCGGCGAACGCGTAGACGAGCTTGGCGCCGTGGCGGATCACCCCCTCCTGCTCCTGCCTCACGCCCGGCAGGAACCCGGGGGTGTCGACGAGCACCAGCAGCGGCACGCCGAAGCTGTTGCACGTCCGCACGAACCGCGCCGCCTTCTGTGAGGCGGCGGCGTCGATCACCCCGCCGAGGTGCCGGGGCTGGTTCGCGATCATCCCGACGGGCCGGCCCGCGATGCGGCCGAACAGGCACACGATGTTCTTCGCGTACCGGGATGAGATCTCGACCGTGTCCGTGTCGTCGAGGATCGCCCGAGCCACCGCCGCCACGTCATAGACCTTGCGTGGTTCCCGCGGCACGTGCAGGTCAGGTGCGTCCGCCGGGGGTGGGACCGAGCTGCGCGTCCGCGGCCGCTCGCCGGCGCTCTGCGGCAGGTGCTCGAGGAGCCGGCGCGCGAGCTGGGCTGCCGCCGTCTCGTCGGCCGCGACGGCGTGGCAGAGACCGTTGGCGCTGTGCACGCGGGGGCCCCCGAGCTGTGCGGCGTCGACGGTCTCGCCGGTGACCTTCGCGATCACTCCCGGCCCGGTCAGGAACATGCTGGCCTGCTCGGTCATGATCACGAAGTCGGTGAGCGCCGGCGAGTAGCTGCCGCCCCCGGCAGAGGGTCCGCACACGATCGAGATCTGCGGCACGCGGCCAGAGAGCTTGACCTGGTGGCGGAAGATCCGGCCGTAGCCGGCGAGCGCCGCGAGGCCTTCCTGCATCCGGGCTCCGGCGGACTCGACGAAGCCGACGACGGGGGCCCGCGCGCGCTCGGCGAGCTCGTGGATCTTGACGATGCTCTCGGCCTGCTCGGTGCCGAGGGATCCGCCGGCGAAGGATGGGTCCTGGGCGAAGCAGAACACGGTCCGGCCTTCGACCGTTCCGGCTGCGGCGAGCACGCCGTCGCCGGCGGCGGCACGTTCGCCCATCCTGGCCGACCGCGCCTCGGAGCGGAAGCGGTGCAGCGAGCCGGGGTCGCAGAGCAGCTCGAGTCGCCGGAGCGGCACGGTCTCGGCTCGGCTCGGGTGCCGGACGATCGTGCTCATGCGGCCTGCAGGCACAGCACGGCGTTGTGGCCGCCGAACCCGAACGAGTTCGAGATCGCCACCGGCTGCTCGTCGCCTCTGCCGTCGAGCGGCCGCGCGCGATCGGGGACGTAGTCGAGGTCGAGCCCCTCCTCGGGCTCCGCGTAGTTCAGCGTCGGCGGAATCGTCCGTGCGCGCAGCGCAAGGATCGTCGCGATCGCCTCGACCGCCCCCGCCGCGCCGAGCAGGTGGCCGATCGCCGACTTCAGCGAGCTGACGGGGGTCGCGAACGCTCGATCGCCGAGCGCTGCCTTCAAGGCGTCGGTCTCGGCACGGTCGTTCAGCGGCGTGGAGGTTCCGTGCGCGTTCACATAGTCGATCTCCTTCGGAGCGACGCCTGCGTCGGCGAGCGACGCGGTGATCGCGGCGGCGGCGCCTCTTCCGTCCTGGTCGGGGGCGGTGAGATGGTAGGCGTCGCAGGTGGCGCCGTAGCCGCGCAGCACGGCGAGCGGCCGGGCGCCGCGCGCCCGCGCCGTGTGCTCGGCCTCGAGGATAAGGACCCCAGCCCCCTCCCCCATCACGAAGCCGTCGCGCCGCGCGTCGAAGGGACGGCTGATCCCGCTCACCGAGGTCGCCCCGAGCGAGCTGAACGCCGCACGGGCGAGCGGGGTGAGCGTCGCCTCTGACCCGCCGGCGACCATCGCGTCCGCTTCGCCGGTCTGGATCGCGCGCATCGCCGCGCCGAGCGCGTGCGCTCCGGCGGCGCACGCCGAGACGACGCCGAAGACGGGGCCGCGCAGGCCGTGACGGATCGCGATCGCCGCGGCTCCCGCGTTGCCCATCATCAGGGGGACGGCAAGCGGCGGCACCGGCTGGTCCTTGACGAGCTCGGAATGACCGGATTCGAAGCTCGCCATCCCTCCGATGCCGGTGCCGAGGATGCACCCGATCCGCTCGGGCGGGTACGGATGGTCCTCTGCCCAGGCGTCCTCGAGCGCGTCGTCGGCGGCGACGACCGCGAGCTGGCTGAAGCGGTCCATGCGACGGGACTGTTTGACCGAGAGGCGATCGGAGGGGTCGAAGCGGGTGCACGGCGCCTCGCCTTCGCGGATCGCGCTCTGCCCGTCGCGCCAGCCCTCAAAGAGGGCGTTCGCGTCGCCGAGCGGCGTGACCGCACCGAGCCCCGTCACAACGACCCGTCGGTGCGCACCGTCAGGCACGGTTCTCGATCAGCGCGACCACGTCTCCGACCGTGCGCACGCGAACGACCTCGGCGCCGTCGAGCTTGGTCTCATAGCGATCTTCGAGTATCTGCGCGAGCTCGGCGAGGTCGAGCGAGTCGAGGTCGATGTCGGTGAGTTTGGCCTCGTCGGTGATTTCGTCGCGCTGGGCGCCGAGCCGCACGAGCTCGTCGGTGATCACCTCGCGGACCGTCTGGCTGGTTGCGTCGGCTGACATTCGGGCTCCTTTGGTTGTGGATCAGGCGGCGAGGGCGCCGTCGACGTAGAGGGTGCTGCCGTTCACGTAGCTGGCGCCGTCGCTCGCGAGGAACGCGGCGCACGCGGCGACCTCCTCGGGACTGCCGGCGCGGCGGGCCGGTACCGAGGCGAGGAGGTGATCCTCGACCCCGGCTGTCATGTCGGTCGCGATCAAGCCGGGCGCGAGCGTGTTCACGGTCACGCCGCGGCGGGCGACCTCGACCGCGACCGTGTTGCTCATGGCGATCAGCCCGGCCTTCGCCGCGGCGTAGTTGGATTGGCCGGGGTTCGCGCGCGGTCCGACGACGGATGCGACGTTGATGATGCGCCCGTAGCGGGCGCGGATCATCGTCCCCAGCGCGAGCCTCGTGAGGCGCGACGGGCCGTTGAGGTTTGTCTCGATCACGCCGTTCCAGTCGTGCTCGTCGAGTGAGAGCGCGAGGTTGTCGGCGCGGATGCCCGCGTTGTTGACAAGGCACAAGATCGGTCCGAGCCGTCCCGCGGCGTCGAGCAGGACAGGCGCGGTGGCCACCTCGGAGACGTCCCCCTTGACCGTCAGGGCGCGCCCGCCGCCGGCGGCGATCCGCTCGCGGACCGCTTCTGCCCCGTCCCGGTCGGAGCGGTAGTTGATCGCGACGGGCCAGCCTTCGGCTGCGAGCGCGCAGGCGATCGCGGCGCCGATGCCGCGCGAGGCGCCGGTGACCAGCGCGCAGGCGTCATCGGGACGACTCACGACTCGCTCCACTCGATCAGCGCGGCGCCCCACGTGAGCCCGGCACCGACCGCGCAGAGAACCACCTTCTGGCCATCCGCCAGCCTGCCTTCCCGGCGGGCGTGCTCGAGCGCGAGCGGGATGCTCGCGGCCGACGTGTTGCCGAGCTCGGCGATGCAGTCCACGACTCGCGAGGGCGCGACGTCGAGACGCTCGGTGACGGCGCGGGTGATCCGAGCGTTTGCCTGGTGAAGGACGAACAGGTCGATGGCGTCGAGCTCGAGACCGGCACGTGAGCAGACGCTTCTGGTGGTGGCGGTCATGCGCCCGACGGCCTGGATGAAAGTCTCGTGGCCGTTCATCTTGATCAGGCCGGACTCGCGGTCGTTTTCGACCAGCGACGCGGCGCTGCCGTCGGCGCCCAGCTCGATCGTCCAGGGTGGCGCGTCGTCGTCGGCGCCGAGCACGACGGCGCCGGCGCCGTCTCCGAAGAGCGGCGCGGTGCTGCGGTCGGCGGGATCTGTCTGCAGCGAGAGCTGATCGGCGCCGATCAGAAGCACCTGCCGGGCGCGCCCGGAGTCGATGAAAGCCGTGGCGGCGCCGAGGCCGTAGACGAAGCCGCTGCAGGCCGCGCCCAGATCGAACGCGGCCGCGCGCGAGGCGCCGACCTTCGCGGCGACCTGGGGGGCGATGTTGGGCATCGGGCGCTCCTGGCTGACGGTGGCCACGAGCACGAGGTCGATCGCTTCGGGGTCGGTACCGGCGTCGGCGAGCGCTGCTCTGCCTGCGCCGGCGGCGAGATCGGCGAGCTCGGCGCCGGCGTCGGCGTGGCGGCGGGCCCGGATGCCCGTGCGTCTGAGGATCCACGTCTCGTCGACGCCGGCCCGGGCCGCGATCGCGTCGTTGGCGACGGTCCGCTCGGGCAGGCGGCTGCCGATCCCGGCCAGCCTCGCGCCGGTCTTCACAGCGCGAGCGCCAACGGGCTGGATCAGTGCCTCAGGTGACGGCACGGAGGTCCTCGAGGTCGACGAGCTTCGGGGCGGCGAGGTTCCGGGCCGCGAGGCGCTCCAGCACGCGGTCGGGACCGACGTCGAGGTAGGCGCGGGCGCCGAGACGCTCGAGCGCGAGCATCGTTTCGCTCCAGCGCACGGGCTTGGTGAGGGCCGCGGCCAGCTCTTCCGCCGGATCGGTGAACGGGGCCGCCGTCATCGAGCTGAACACGGGCGCGGACGAAGGGGCGAACGAGACCGCTCTCAGAGCGTGGCGGAAGCGCTCTCGCGCCGGGCTGATCGCCGGTGAGTGAAACGCTCCGCTGACATTCAGGCGCAGAGCGCGCAGGCCCTGCTCGCGAGCTTCGCCGGCGGCGCCGTCGAGCCCCTCGATCTCGCCCGAGAGAACCGTCTGGCCGGGCGCGTTGTAGTTCGCGACGTGCAGGTCGTTGTGGAGGGCGATCTGCTCGGCCTGCTCGACGGAGCCCTTGAGGATCGCGATCATCCCGCCGGGGGCCGAGGCGCTCGCTTCCTCCATCAGGCATGCGCGCAACACGACCAGCTCGAGGGCGTCGTCGGGGGCGAGCACGCCGGCCGCTGCGAGCGCGGCGATCTCACCGAGCGAGTGCCCGGCGAAGGCGAAGGCCGTGATCCCCGCGTGGGTGCACGCGCGCCAGCCGGCGAGGCTCGCGAGGTAGATCGCCGGTTGTGCGTAGCGGGTCGACTCGTCGGCGCGCTCGAGCGGGTCGTCCCCGAGCCTCTCGCATGCGGCCGCGTAGAGCCGGCCGCAGTGGCTTTCGACGAGTGGCCGGCTCTCCGCGGCGGAGGCGCCCTGGCCGGGGAACAGCATCGCGACGGTCGCGCGTTCGGACATCCCCGTGACCTTCGTCGCCGCCGAGGGAGGGCGGCGGCCCATCCTGGGCGAAACCCCCCGTTTGTCGGGGTCGGTTCAGACGGGCGGGTTGGCTACAGACCGAGGCGCTGGGCGCGCTGAACCGCCTCGGCGCGGTTCTTCGCATCGAGCTTGCGGTACAGGCTGCTGGTGTGGCCCTTGACGGTGTGCGGGGAGAGATGCAGGGTGCTGGCGATCTGGCGGTTGGTGGACCCGTCGGCGATCAGCGCGAGCACTTCGCGCTCCCGATTCGAGAGCTCGGCATCCGGGTTCTCTTCGGCGGGCTGGAAGACGCTCATCCCGAGCGCCACCATCCGCACCGCCTGCGCGACGTCGGCGGCGGGAAGGTCCTTCGGTATGAAGCCGTGCGCCCCGGCGGCGCGCGCGGCGTCCGCACTGATCCGGCTGGCGCCGGAGATCAACAGCACGCGCGTCGCTGGTGCGCGTTCGAGCAGCCGCTCGCAGATCTCCGCACCGGATTCGCTGCCGACGAACAGGTCGATCACGGCGACGTCGGGTTCGTATCGCGCGGCGAGCTCGTAGGCCTCCGGGCCGGTGCGGGCGCTGAGGCAGCGCTTCACCCACGGATGGCTGCCGAGCATCAGGCGAAACCCCCATTGCACGACGTCGTGGTCGTCGACGATCAGTACACGCAGCGGACGTGTTGCGGTTGGCGCCGTCGCGGTCATTGCGGCCTCTCGGGAGCGATCAGCCGTACCCGCCAGCGGTCGTCGGGGAGCCTTCCGAACTCGAGCAGGCCGCCTGCCTGCAGTGCGGCGAACGCCGCGACGCGCAGGCCCATGCCTGTCCCGGCGGCGGACGCGTGCCCGGCGCCGTCGTTGATCAGCTCGAGCTTGAAGGAGCCGGCATCGAGGGTCGTGGCGACCTGAAGGTAGGTGGGCACGGCGTGGCGTTGGGCGTTACGCACGCCCTCGATCAGCACGGCTTGGGCGAGCGGCTCGAGCTGCGGGGGAACGTCGATGGTGGACGCGTCGAAGCTGATCCCGAGCCGGGGGTGGCAGCTTGCGAGCCGCTCCAGCTCATCGCCGAGGGTGAGCGTGGTCGGGGGCAGGGGCTGACCGAGCGGGCGCACGAGAGCCCGTCGCAGGTCCGCGAGCGCCGTCTGCAGCTCGGTGACGGTGCGCGCCCGGATGTCCGCGTCGAGCGGCTGTTCGCCGTCCAGCGCGAGCGAGAGGCCGAACAGCCGCTGGATCACACCGTCGTGGATGCTTCTGGCCATCTCGATCCGCTGCTCGAGTTGCAGGGCGCGCTCGTGCTGGCGGGTGGCGATGCGCGCGGTAGCGGCGAGCGCCGCGGTCTTGCCGAGCACCCACAGCGTTTCGCGCTCGGTGTCCTCCAGCGGCGCGCCGAGACCTGCGCGGTCGGCGAGGATCACACCCAGCCAGCGTCCGCGTGCGACCATCGGCGTGCAGACGATCTGGGTCACGCCGAGCGCGTGCACGTACTCGAGAGGCAGGTGGCGCTCGAGGTGCTCGCTCGCCTCGCGCACGTTGTCCTCTTCGAGCGCGCGCCGGGCGATCGGTGCGATGTCGACCGTGAAGAAATCGTTCTCGAAGAGGTCGAGGTCGAGCCCGTAGCCGCCTGCGGGGCGAACCTGCCGCCGGGCCCTGTCGTAGCGGAAGATGACCGCGCGTCGCATCGAGGTCATGCGCGTCGTGGCCTCGCAGATCCGCCCGTAGAAGTCATCGACGCGGCCCTCCTCCTCGCTGGTCGCGAGGACCTCGGCAAGGAACTCGATGACGGCGACCTGGACGGTCGGTGTGGGCCGGGGGGTGGCGCGGCGGCTGGTTGCTGACATCCCCGTCATTGTCGCTGCTTGACAGCGGTCATAGGCCGTCGCGGTGGTATCAAACCCCCCGTTTGGGTGGGGAGGCGCCGGCCCGGCTCGGCTCAGCGCACGACCGTGAACGAGAGGGTGACCGCCCGCGAGCTCTGGCTGCCCGCGCTCGCCGTGAGACTCGCCTGGTAGGCACCGGGACGCAAGGCCTTGGTGCCGATGCGCCCGCTGAAGGCGACGCCGTCACGTCCCGCCCGCTCGCCCGCTCGGGCGAGCTTCCCGACCGCCACCGCGCGCGTGCAGTGTCTCGCGTGCACCCGTCTGAGCTTCCTGGTCGCGGCCACGCAGCCCTTCCCGGCCCGCAGGCCGGGCACCGTTTGCCTGAAGACGATCCGCAGGTCGGCGATCTCCGACAGGGTGAAGTCGAAGCTCGTGCCCTGGCGCACCTTGAGGGCTGTCGAGATGGCGGTGGGGCGCGCAGAGACGCGGAATCTGGAACGGGTGAGTCTTGCCCCGGTGATCTTCGGTGCCGCGCCAGCCGGGGTTCCGCTCCCGGGCGCCCCCGCGATCGGCAACATCGCGCTCGTGCTCGTCGTGTTGCCCAGGACGTCGTCGCTCGTCACGGTGACCGGGTAGACGCCGGGGGCACGGTAGGTGTGGGTGACGGTCGTGCCCGCCTCAGCGGTCCCGTCGCCGAAGCTCCAATCGGTCGCCCCGAGCACCGACCAGACATCCAACGGCGAGGTCGAGAACGAGAGTGACTGCCCGACCGACCCGGCGGATGGGACGACGAGCGAGCGCAACGCCGGCCCGGCCCCGTCGAAGCCGGCCGCTTCGGCGATGTAAGAGCCTTTTTCGTCCAGGCGCGTCCAGACGGCCGCGGCGTTGCCCTGCGCATCGAGCGCGACCGCCGGCGCCAGCGCGTTCGCACCGCCGGCCGACAGGGGCACAGGCGTCTGCCATGCACCTTCTGCCGCCTCGCCGGCGGCCGCTTCGACGATTTCGTCGGCGCCGTCGAGCCGTTCCCACACCGCCATCACGCTGCCCTGCTGGTCCACGGCCAGCTGAGGCTTCTCTTCGACGTTCCCCCCGGGGGCCGAGAGGGCGACAGGGGCCTGCCAGGCGGCACTGGACCCCGATCGCTCGCTTGCTTCGACGACGTCCCCCGCCCCCCCTTTCAGCCACGACCAGGCGACGACCATGTCGCCCTCTCGATCGATCGCCACCTGCTGGTTCGCCGGTTCCTTCGTGGCCGCGGGGTTCGTCAGCACGGTGGGGCTGCCCCATGTCGAGACCGAAGGTGGCTTCGTCGCCGCTTCGATCACCTCATTCCCTTTTTCTTCGGGCCGTTCCCACACGGCCACGGCGTCGCCTGCGGCGTCCTGCGCCAGCCGTGGTTCGTTCGCGTTCTCTCCCGGCGCGGAGATGGCAACCGGGCTGCTCCAGGTGCCACGCGCCGGCCTGGTGGCCGCGTCGATGAGGTTTTCACCTGTCTTCTTGTCTTCCCACACCGCCGTCGCATCGCCTGCGGCATCGATCGACACTTCGGCCGGGTGCATGCGGTCTGCGGTGTTCGTGAGCTGTTCCGGCGCCCCCCACCCCCCGCCCGCGGGCCTGCTGGAAGCTTCGACCAGCACTTCTGCGCCGTCGATGCGCTGCCACACGACGACGGTGTCCCCGTTCGGATCGACGGCGATGTCGGGGCGGAGCTCACTCGCCTCTTCCGCCCCGAGGCGCTCGAGCGTGACCGGGGCCGTCCAGGGACCGCCGGGACCGATCTCCGTGGCCGCTTCGATCGCGTATTCGCTGCCATCGAAGCCCGCCCACGCGGCGACCGAGTTTCCGTGCGAGTCCGTCGCGATCTGGGGAGAGAAGGCATCGGATTTCGTGTCCGACAGCGTGACGGGCGCCTGCCAGGAGCCACTACCCGCCGGTCTGCTCGCGACTTCGACGAGATCGACCACGCCGTTCGAGCGCTGCCAGACCGCGGCCGCATCGCCCCCCGGGTCCGCGCTCACCTCCGGCGCTTCGGCGCTCTGCCCGGGCGCCGAGAGCTTGGCCGGTCCAAGCCACGAAGGCGCCGCGCCGGCGACGGCTGTGCTCAGCAGTGACAGGCCGAGCGCGGCCGTGGCGACAGGGAGCACCAAGCCGAAGCGCGGTCCTCTGATGCTCTCCCTGCGGCGGCGCGTCGCCGCGAGCGGGTTCGATCCGGGGGCATTCCGAACACCGAGCTTCGATGCGGTCGCGGCCATGCTAGGGCGCCGTCACGGTGTAGCTGCCGAAGTCCTGTTCTTCTTCGCCGAGGCCTTTCGTGCTCGTCGATTTCCAGGTGAGTCCGAATCCCAGTCTGCCCGTGCTCACCCCGATCTCGCCGTCTTCGGGATCGACGAGCGCCGGTGTTGCGAGCCCTTCGGCGACGCTGCTGTAGATGCAGAGGTACCCCGGGTCGGCGTGGCCCGGGCCGCTGCAATGCGCGACCGGCGTTGAGGCGGGCGTGTAGAAGACGTTCGTCACCGGGAGCGCCGCGGGGAGCTGCGTCGGGAAGGTGACGGCGAGCGCGAGGTGGTCTCCGTTGGAGCGGGACGCACCGATTCCGTAGACGCCGCTCTCGGATGTGCCGGGGGCCAGCTGTGTGGGGGCCGCCCGCCCTTCCGGGCCTTCGGGGCCTTCAGGTCCGGCGACGCCGCGCGGGCCCGGCGCTCCGCCGGCTCCCTGCGCCCCGGGTGAACCCGGCGCCCCTGCGGCACCCCGAGGCCCGGTGCGGCCGGTCTTGCCGGTCAGTCTCTTGAGTACACGCGGGCTGATCTGGCCTGGCGAGGTGATCAGATAGCGCTTCGCGGCCATCGCACCTCCGCTCAGCGCAAAGAGCAGCGCCAGGGTCGCGACGACGTTGGCGTACGTGGTGTGCCTCCTCAGAAAGCCCATCGGCCACCCCCAACTCGCATGATCGGCGTCGACGGAGGCGCGAGTTCGGGCACGGTCCGCATCTCAGCTGTGGGCCAGCACGTAGAGCGACCCTGAGGAGACGGTCGTGTGGGCGTGCGGCAGCGTGGCGGTGACCAGGCAGCGGATCGTCAGGTCGCCGTAGGTTCCCTCGCCCTGACTGGGTGCCCCGCCGGTCAGGTCCTCCTGCGGGTAGCCGCCGTCGATGCTGAGGTCGTGGCCGGGCAGTTCTTCGACCGGGCTGACCGCCACCGGAGGCGTCACCGGAGTGACGGTGAGTTCGGGGCCGGAGAGCGTCAGATCGGGGATGAACACTTCCGCGCCCGCGACTTTCAGCGCGTCGGGGAAGAAGCCGTGGAGATCGACCTGCCACTCGTAGGTCAGCTTGTCCTTCGGCTTCGGCGAGAACGACGGGGCCAGGCAGCGGAACAGGAAGCGCTTGTCCGGTCCGGCTTGGAGCGCGTTCGCCGGGCCGGAGCTCGCTTCGACGCGGGCGGGACCGGGATCGTCGATCTGGATGCGCGCGCTCCCCCGCGCCTGCGGTCCCGACTGCGGCACGAGCACAGCGGCGCTGCTGGCCTTCGCCGAGCCGGCGGCGTTGGACGCGGTGACCTCGCAGTAGATGCTGTGGAGCTCCAGCGCGAGCGGGATCGTGAGCTTCGCGCCGCTACCGACGAGCGTCGCGTAGGCGAAGTGGCGAGAGGGGCTGTAGCCCTTCTCGTACCACTTGTAGGTGAGCGAGGAGGGGTAGTGCAGCCAGCGCCCCGGGTCGCACAGATCCGTGCCCCCGCGGCTCGCGTGACCGACGACCTTCGGGATGTTCGGGCCCAGCAGGCCGCGGGGCGCCAGCACCGGCGCGATCGCCTGTACGGCTACCGGTGCGCTCGTCGCTTGCGGGCCTGCGAGCGGGCCAGTCGCGGCGTTGCTCGCCGTGACGGTGCAGCTGATCGCGACGTCCGGCTGAAGGTCGGCCAGGCGATAGGTCGGTCCGCTCGCCACCCTCGTCGTGCTCGTCACGACTCGCGGTGGGTGTGTGCCGGCGATCAGGCGGTAGGTCGACTGTGCCCAGGTGTAGGTGTAGCTGGGGCTGTTGGTCCAGGTGCCCGGGGTGCAGGTCAGCGTCTGTCCCGCCTCGGGTGTGCCCGTGATCAGCGGCGGCGCGGTGTTGACGGGCACCGGCGGCGGCCCGCTCACTTCGGAGGAGGGAACGTAGGACTCGATCGCCTGGACCGGCACGATCTGCCCGTTGTCGCTCTCGCCGCCAGGCAGGGTGGCCGATGAGCCTTCGGCCAGCGGGGCCGCGAAATAGCGGATCCCGTCTGCGCCTGTGACCCCCGCCTCGATCGGGATGTCCGAGCCATTGACCGGCTGCAGCGCGATTCGGTCTCCGGCGGAGACGGGGATGCTGGTGGCGAACGGCCCGTTGATCGCATCGGTTCCGGTCGCAGAGGTGATCGCGACCGGCGCGGAGACACCCGAGGCCCGCCAGCTCGTGTCCGTCGCGTCGCTCGGCTGCAGGCGCCGCAACACGAACGTCGACCCGGTTTCGAGACCGCCGCTGAGGAAGCTCCAAGACGTGATGACCCCGTCGTGGGGGACACTCAGCACGTAGCCGCCGCTCGTGTCGCCCTGGAACACCGGAACTTCCTGGCCGGTGAACGCGAGGCTCGCCACCGTCGGCGTCAGGCTCAGCTCACCGACCGTCGCGGTGTCGCCGTATGCGGCAGACGCGCACGCCAGCCCCGCGCACGTCATGAGCACGACCAGGCCGGCTGGACCGCGGCGCAGACGCAGCACCCCATCGAGACGGCGTTTCGCCAGCGAGAGCACGCGCAGATCTTGAGCAATCGCTCACATCGTTTCTACTCGCTTTCCGCCCTTACAGAACGCCCCGCCGCTCGTGGGTTTCCGCGCCCGCCGTGCGCCTGTCGGTCGGGGCGGCTCGCTTTTCTGCGCGCGGGGGCGCGTCAGGATTCAGCGGGCGGGCACGGCCCGCAGGTACGCGCGCACCAGCGTGGTGATCTCGCCGGCCACGCGCTCGCGGTCCGCCCCGGCCTGGGGATGAAGCACGAGTCGATGGGTCAGGCCCTCGATCGCGTTGACGACGATCGCGGCGGCAAGCTGGACGTCGGCGCGATCGATCGAGGGGTCGGCGGCGATCGCGCTCGCGGTGATCTCGATGAGCGCATCCTCGAGCGCCTCGAGCTCGTCACGGACGGCCTTCGGCAGACGCGTCTCCTCGAACAGGCAGCGGTGCAGCATCGGCGCGACCGCGTGCATCTGCACCATCGCATCGACGATCCCCGGGAGCACGTCTTCCCACGGCTCGTCCCCGCCGAGCCGCTGCACCTGTGGACCCAGGACCGCCATCCCGTCGCTCAGGTGACGCCGGGCAAGCGCCACGAGGATCGCGTCCTTGTTCGGGAAGTACTGGTAGAGCGAGCCGATGGAGACCCCGGCCCGCTCGGCGATGCGATTGGTGGTCGCGTGCGCGTAGCCGTAGCGCTCGAACACCTGCGAGGCGGCCTCGAGAATCGCCTCGACGGTCAGTTGCGCCCGCTCCTGCTTGGCGGACTTGCGCGGCGACAACCGCGGCTCGCGGCGACTGGTCGCGGCCACTAGACCCCCTCCGGCCGGTCGACGATCTGCGTGGCAGACCCATTCATCGGCTCGGATCTTACGCTGGAGGCCCAGCTCCTGCCAACGCTAACCGGACCACGGTCCTCTTGTGCTACCGTCGCCCCAGGCGGACCGAGGTCAGGCGTGGTCGGGCGTCGCCCGGGTGCCGTCCCCTCTACACCCAAAGGAGGTCAGCGATGAGCATCTCCCTTTTTCGTCTGGACGCGAGCATCCGTCACGAGGGCTCGCACAGCCGCCAGATCGCAGACGTCGTCGAGCGGGAGTGGCGCGAGGTGCATCCGGATAGCTCGATCACCAACCGCGAGATCGGCGTCGATCCCCTCCCCTCGGATGCGTGGGCCAACGCCGTGTCGGCGAGCGCGATCGGAGCGGAGTCCCGCTCAGCCGCGCAGGCGACGGCGGTCGAGCTGGCCGCCGCCCTCACCGACGAGCTCGAGGCGGCCGACGCGTTGCTGTTCGCGGTCCCGCTCTACAACTTCGGCGTCTCACAGCACTTCAAGACCTACGTCGATCTGGTCGTCACCGATCCGCGCATGGCAGCCGGCAGCGACACGGCGATCGCCGGGAAGCCCGCTGTCCTTGCGACCGTGCACGGCGGCTACTACGCGGCCGGCACCCCAAGGGAGGGATGGGATCACGCCACGGGGTGGATGCGTCGCATCCTGTCCGACGTCTGGGGCCTCGACCTGCTGGTGGTGGAGAAGGACTTCACCCTCGTCGGTGTGAACCCCGCCCTCGACGAGTTCAAAGAGCTTGCTGCACAGCTGGCGAGCGCAGCGGAGGAGCTGGCCCGGGAGCACGGCCGCAGCCTCGCGCGGAACTTCAGCCCCGCCGGACACGTGGCCACCTAGCGGGCTCGGCGCATCACCTGCGCTCACCCGCGCCCGATCCCGTTCTTATCCGGAAGGCGCGGCCACGTCGATCGTCGGGACGTTCCAACCCGAGACACTGATGACAGGCGATTCGCCTTGCAGGGCCGCCGAGCGATAGGCGACGGTCTCCGTCTCGCTTTCGCCTGGCCAGAGGGTCGTGTCGTCCTCGCTCCAGAAGGTCGGGAGCACCTCGTCATCGCCGGGGGCCGGGATCCCGGCGGCGCTGCCGCGCCGAAGGTCCGTCCGGAGGAACAGGCCCACGGTGGGTTTGCTCGAGGTGTTCGTGAGCGTCACCGTCGTCTGCGTGTCCGCTCCCCCCGGCCCGGACGCCGGGCGGGTCGTGGCGATCGCCGACAGCTGCGCCGCCGGGAGGTCCCGCAGCGATTGAAGGTTTGCGTACTGCGACATCACAGCGTGCGGGTTTCCTTCTGTCTGCTTCCATTCGATCTCGTCGGGCTGGGTCGAGAGCCAGTAGACGTTGCGATCGATCACTTCGCCGCCGCGGCTCAGGATCAGCTGGACGAAGTAGGTCTGCGGGGTTTGGGGCGGGTTCGTGGCAGGCGGGAGCCTCGGCGCGAGCACGCCCGTGAGATCCCCTTGGGGTCCGACCGTCAGTCCGGCGGCCGTCTGGTCGTCGAGCAGAGTGCCGTCTAGGGAGTAGACGCGCGCCCGCACCGACAGGCCGGCCGTCGCCTGGTCGGTGAGGTTGTCGACGGTGACGGTGTTCGTGTCGTAGGCGAGAAGCGCGTGCACGGGCGTGTTGGCCTCCTTCGCGCCGAAGTAGCTGCCGGCCTCGTCGAATTCCTCGTTGTAGAGGTCCCAGAGCAATGTCGGCCAGCCCTTGTTGAGCTGCCAGTAGATGATTCCGGTGGAAGGGGTCGGCAGGGCGTCGGCGTGGTCGACGTAGGCCTCGAACTCCGCCCGCTGCGTCTCGTAGTTCTGCAGCTGTGCCTCCTCCACGTATTGCTGCAGGCTCGACGGCGCTCCGTAGCGGTTCGAGATCGCCCGGTCGAGCTCGTAGAGCGTTCCGAACGAATAGCCTTCGTTCTTCGGGCCGGGGATTTCCGGCTCGTAGTTGGTGTGGAACTGGTTGAACGCAGGTTCCCGCCACAGCGCGTCGAGTTCGCCACTCGACATGAAGCGTTCGAGCGACGGTTCCGTCGCCACCGTGTCGCCTGCGCTGGCCTCGCTGTCGAACCCCCAGGCGCCGCCGACGTTGGTGCGGGTCGGATCAGGGGCGTCGTAATGGCTGTCGTCGTACCAGTAGGACGGCGGCACCCAGTCATACGGCCCCTCCTTCTCGCCGGACGGGCCGAGCATCGGGCTCGAGTTGTACTCGGCCGAAGACACCAGCGGATCCTGGAAGTCGGCTTCCTCGAAGCCCTTCACGGATACGCGCTCCTGGGAAGGCGTCGGAGCGTTGTCGCTCCAGCTGAAGTCGAGCACGCTGGGGTGATTGCGGAGTTCTTCGCCGATCGTGCGGGCAGACAGCTGCATCGTTTCGAGCTCGCGGTGGCTGAGCCGGCGCCGTTCCGGCTGCCAGGCGTCGCAACACTGAAAGCCGGCGTCGACGAGGATCCCAGCTCGATCCATCTGTTCGTAGAAGTCCTGTGGCATCTGCTTGCCCTCGGTGCGGATCGCGTTGAGGCCGAGGTTCTTGATCAGCGCGATCTGCTCGGCGGTGTTCGAGGCCGAGTAGCGCAGGAAGAGATCCTCGGCCCAGCCGCCGCCGCGGATCACGAACGGCTGCCCATTGACCGCGAAGCGCCGCACACCATCTGGCGCCATCGCCGAGGGACCGACCAGTTCTGAGGTCACCGTGCGGACGCCGAAGCTCTCCGACTGGGTGTCCGGTTCGCCGCCGGACCCGGCGACCGACATCGACAGCCCATACAGCGGCTGGGCGCCCATCTCATATGGCCACCACACGCGCGGGTGTTCGAGCGTGAGCTGGGGATTCTCGGATGGAGCGAACGAAACCGGGGTGGTGGCGCCGGCGGCAACGGTGACCGGCTGCGTGAGGACGATCGGCGGCCCTGCACCCACCGGTGGCGTCACGGTCGCGGACACCGTCCCGCTCTGTACGGTGCTCGTGTCGTTGGACACGTTCGCCTTCACCGTGAGAGCGGCGGTGGAGGCGTCCGCGCTGTCTTCCTGGGTCACGTGTGCGCCGGATATCGAGAGCCCGCCGAAGATGTGCAGTTGGAGCGGGAACTGGACGCCGGTGTTGTTGTCGGGTGGGATCTGGTTCCAGTCCACGTCATCCAGCGTCAACATCGTTCGCGGGTTGTTCGGGTACAGCTCGAGCGCGATCGAGTTCACCCCCGGGCGAAGGAGCTTCGTGACGTCGTACGTGTAACGGGTGAAGGCCCCCTGCACGGTCGAGCGACTGGCGAGACGACGCCCGTCGAGGAACACGTTCGCGTTGCCCACCACCCCGTTGACGATCAGCTGCGCATGCTCGCCGGCGGCGAGGGAGGGTTCGAAGTTCGTTCGAAACCACCACGGGACGTCGAACTCGGGCACGGTGTCCGCACCGATCGCATCCATGTACCCGAAGCAGCTGCGCATGTCTTCGGAGAAGAAGACCCCGGGGCAGGCGCCGTTCTGCAGGAGCGCCGCGATCTCCGTTCCCGGCGCTCCGCCGTCATCAGGGGACACCCTCAGCCACGAGCCCGCCGGGTATGCCGGTTCGGAGATCTGTCTTCCGCTCTGCGATGCGAGAGCGCTGCTCTGCACCTGCCATCCGCCGAGGCCGAGCGTGATCGTCTCGGCCCGACTCGGCGCGGCGGCGGCGAGGCCGAACGCGAGCACCGCCGCAAAGAGCGCGAGCGACAGCGCCGCCGGGAGGCCGATGGCAGGCAACGGGCGAAGCCCTCGCCCACCCATCCCGGTTCGGCCACCGTGCACAGTGCCCGATTCTCGCGCAAGCGAGAGCGAGCAGGCTTCGGTCACGGATTATCCCGACCCCTCGGGCAGCACCGGTTCGCCGAGGAAGGCCTCGACCGCCTCGGCGAACTCAGGCGCCGCGATCGCGCTCTCATGGTTGCCGGGGACGCGAGCGAAGCGCCCGGCGGGGAGCAGCGCCGCGAGCTCGTCGGCGTCGGAGCGCTCGTCTCGATCGCCGATCACGACCAGCGTCGGGACGGTTATCGCTCGCAGCTCCTCCTCGCGCGTCGCGACGAGCGAGTCCATCAGGTAGAGCAACGCTCGCGGGTCCTCAGCGAGCCCGGACACCCAACGCGCGATCCGCCCCTCCGCCGAGCCGTGGTCGAGATCGACTCCGCCGAGAGCTGCGGCGAGCGCGCGGCGGGTCGCGTCGCTGCCCTGCGGACCGCTGACCTTCCCGAGGCCCTGTGCCGCCACCACGGCCCGAGCCGGCTCGGCGCCTCGCACGAGCATGCGCGCGACGATCCTGCCACCGAGCGAGTACCCGCCAAGGTCGTAGTCCCCCGCGCCCAGCCCGAGATGCTCGACGAAGGCCACCCCGTCCTCGACGAGAACATCGGGTGGATAGGCACCCTGATCGTGCGGCTTGGCGCTGTTCCCGTGGCCGCGCAGGTCGGGTAGCAGGACACGGAACCCATGCTCGGCAAACGATGCGGCGGGCCCGCGTTCGAGCCAGTGCGAGGCCGTGCCCATGAAGCCGTGAAGCAGGATCAGCGGCCGGCCAGAGCCGATATCCCGGTAGGCCAACTCGATCCCGTCCCGGCCGGCGAAGCGTCGAGCGCTCATGCGCTCTCGATCTTAGGAAGCGACGAAGTCCCCCGAACCGGCCCGATCCGCGCCCTGCGCGCCCTGCGCGCCCGCAGGGACATGACGCCCGAGACGACGGAGGATGGGACGTGAGATGGCGAGCTCAGTCAGGCGTCGTCCCTCGCGCTCGCAGCGCGTGAGCGAGATAGGGTCGCGCCCATGAGTGGGATGAGCCTGCGGAGCGTTTCCGCGGTCCGTTACGTCACGGCGCTGCGCGAGGGCGGGTCCCTGCCCGGCTTGGTGGAGGCCGATGACGACGGTCTGTACGTGACGAAGTTCCGTGGCGCGGGCCAGGGTGTGCGGGCCCTGATCAGCGAGGTGATCGTCGGCGAGCTGGCGCGCGCGCTGGGCCTGCTCGTCCCGGAGCTCGTGACCGTTGCGATCGACGAGAGGCTGGCGGCAGCCGAGCCAGACCCCGAGATCCAAGACCTGATCGCGTCGAGCGCCGGAGTCAATCTGGGCGTCGACTTCCTCCCGGGCTCGCTGAGCTATGCGCCCGGCGGGCGGTGGGAGCCGGGGCCCGAGCTCGCCGCCGAGATCGTCTGGCTCGACGCGTGGACGACGAATGTCGACCGCAGCCCTCGCAACCCGAACCTGCTCGTCTGGCACGAGCAGCTGTGGCTGATCGACCACGGCGCGTCGCTGTATCTCCAGCACGAGGGCCTGTCCGAGGTCGACCCAGGCCGTCCGTTCCCGCTGATCGCAGATCATGTGCTGCTCCCGCGCGCAGGCTCGATCGTCGATGCGGGCGCGCAGCTGTCACCGAGGATCGATCGCGCGCTGATCGAGACGGCTGCCGGCCTCGTCCCTGACGGCTGGTATGCAGACGACAGCCCGGATGTCTATGTCGAGTACTTGGCCCAGCGCTTGGCGCTGGGCCGGTTCGCCGAGGAGGCCGAGCGTGCCAGGAACGCGTAAACCGTTCTCCTACGCGATGCTGCGGCTCGTTCCGCGGCTCGATCGCGGCGAGCAGCTGAACGTGGGCATCGTGCTGTTCTCCCGTCAGCACGAAGGGTTCTTGCGCATCCGGTCAGCCGTGGGCGACGAGCGTGCGCTGCTCCTCTCTCCCAGCCTCGACCTCGAGGACATCCGGGCGCAGCTCCGTGCGCTCGAGCTGGTGGCCGCCGGCGACCCTGCCGGAGGTCCCGTCGCCCTGCTCGAGCCCTCCGAGCGATTTGGGTGGCTCGTCGCTCCGTCCAGCACGATCATCCAGCCCTCCGAGGTGCACACCGGGCTGAGCGCCGACCCGAACGCCGAGCTCGACGAGCTGTTCGTCAAGTTGGTGATCGCGCCGGCCGGTTGAGGGCGCGCCCGCGCGGCTCCCCCCGGACTGCCGGACCACGGGCGGTGCGGTGCCCCCGAGGACGGGCTCCGAGGCCGCAGGGGCAGCCCGATACCGTGGATGTCCAGGTGATGAGCAGACGCGCCAGACCCGTGTCGAGCAGGAACAGCGAGAGCCGGTGACCGCCCTCGGCCTCGTTGCCGGCGCGTGCACGACGCTCAGCTTCCTGCCGCAGGTCATCCGAACCCTGCGCAGCCGTCACGCCCGTGACCTCTCGGGGGCGTGGCTCCTGATCTTCGGCTTGGGCACGGCGATGTGGCTGGCATACGGCGTGTTGCGCTCCGATCTCGCCGTCGCCCTCGCCAACGGCGTGACGGCCGTCCTGGTGCTGGTTCTGATCGCTGCCAAGTACACGATCGAACCGCTGGATCAGCCGGCCTCCGAGGACGCGCCCTGATCGACGCCAACCCGGGTGGGTTGTCAGCACTCTGACGGGTACCTGCTCGAGCACCGTCGGCCGGCGAGCTCGGCTCCGATAAGGCCGTCGTATGGCTGCACGCGCTTTCGCCTATGGCCGGAATCCGGCCTGTCAAGTCGGCGCCCGTGCCTGCCGATCTCCACGCAGTGGCTACCCCCGACCTCTACACGCGCGAGCGTCTGGCTGAGCTCGAGCGTGCGATGAGCGAAGGGCAGGCTCTGGTGCATGCCTCGCGGTTCGTCGGCGACGAGGAAGACCTCTACTTCTGGCGGTTGCGACGCTCTGAGTGGAGCTCGCGGCTTCCCCGGCATGTAGCCACCGCGGGCGGCGAGATGTCGGTCGTCGGCACGCCGATGCTCAGCATCTCCCAAGAGCTCTCCCGCGACGTGCAGACCATCACGGAGATCGTCACGGGACTGGTCGCAGCACGGCGACTGGGGACGGTCTACGAGGCCGAGGCGCATCTCGCCCCGGGTTGATCCCCAGCGCTCCCGGCCGGTTCGCCCCAGGCTCCATGAGCGCGGCCCGGGCGAGGGATCGGCTGGGTGGAGCGCGCCCCACAGCGCTCGCACTAGGCTGTGCTCGGCGTCCCGGCGGGGCGCGTCGCCGGGGCACCTCGGCCAACGAAGGACCTGCACACGAGAGCCCAGGAGGACTGGTCGATGGCACGAGGTCTCGCGGCTGCAACGGTCACGGCAGCAGCAGTCGCTCTGTGCGGATGCGGGCTGTCCTCGCGCGAGCCACGTTCGGTCGCGGGCGTGCAGAGCACCTACAAGGCGCTCAACGCCGATGCCGCCACCGGCAACTTCTACGACCTCTGCCGCCGCTACCTCGACGCGGCCCTGCTGCGCCAGCTCGCCACCGAGCACAAGGAGTGCTCGGCGTTCATGTCCGAACACTGGGGGGAATTCACGCCGGCCGCGAAGGTGGACGCCGCCACCCGCGTCTCGGTTTCCGGCACGCTGGCGACGGTGTATGACGGCAGCCCTCCAGAACTCCTGAACTACGCGGGCGGGCAGTGGCGCCTCGCCCAGGTCCCGCGTTCGGGCGAACACGGGACGAGCTTCATCCGCAAGCTGAATCAAGAAGCCGAAGCATTGAACGACGCCGCGCGCCGGGAAGCTTCGGGCTGAGGCATGCCGCGCGTCTCACCCGATCCGGGTTGACGACGCCGGCGAGGGAGGTACGCGCCCGCCGCGCAGGCGAGAATCGGCCCTGCTGGACGGGTAGGCTTCCTGGCCCCTGGTGGTTCGGGTCACCTGGGCGCATCGGAAGCACGCGGAAAGGTCGGTCGTGATCAGCGCAGTCATCGGCACCGGAACGCTCGGCTCGGTGATCGCGCGCCTGCTCGCCGCAGGCGGTGAGACCGTTCGGCTCTCGAGCGCCGACGAGCAGTCTGCGCGAAGGCTGGCCGCGGAGATCGGTCCGGGCGCACTCGTCGCAGACGGGAACTCCGACGCGTTGGACGGCGCAGATGCCGTGATCCTCGCGCTGCGCTTCACGGCGCTCCACAGCGTGATCGACGAGATCGCAGGCGGGGTGTCCGACAAGCTCGTGGTCGTCCCGAGCAACCCGGTGGGCCTGGACGAGCATGGAGACGTCGTGCGCCTGCTGCCCGAAGGGCAGGCCTCCGGCGGGGTCGTGGCCGGCTGGCTGCCGGCGGGCACCCGCCTCGCGATGGCGTTCGGAACGCTCTCCGCCGACGTCCTCGAGTCCTCGAGCAGGCGCTCACCCGAGCCGGCGGTCCTCTTCTACGTCGCCGACGACCGCCGTGCCGATGAGGGAGTCGAGCGGCTGATCCGCACGTCCGGGTTCGCGCCCGTGCGGGCGGGCGGGCTCGAGCAATCGGGTCGCCTCGAGGTCGGCGGCGAGCTTCACGACCTCGTCGCCGGCACCGCCGAGGCACAGTCGCGGACAGGCACGACCTGACCGCTTCGCCCCCCGCGGATGAGGCGGCGCCTCAGGCCGGCGCCGGCCGTGGGCGATGTGGAAGGCCAGAGGGAGACGTTCACCGCTCATCGGCGGGGATCGGCTCAGCCAGCGCGGCGCGGTTCGGGGCGGCGTCGAACGGGTCGGCGAAGAACTGGATCTCGTGGGTCACCAGGCCGTCCTCGAACTTCATGATGCTGACTGAGTAGGTGGGTGCGCCGTCGTAGGTGATCACACACTCGCTCACCCAGGTGTCGCCCTCACCCTCGATCCGGCGCAGCGTGAAATGCCGCTCGGCCGGGTGGCCGCCGCGCTGCGCCCGGATGTGCGCCCGGCCTCTGAAGCGCTCGCCGGACTGCGGATAGTCGAGGATCGCGTCCGTGGCGTAGATCGCGTGCTCGGCCTCGGCGTCGCCGCGCTCGGATGCCTCCCAGTGCTCGGTCACGCGAGCGCGGATGTCCTCGCCGGAGCTCACGACTGATACGAGGTCGGCGCGGACCCGGGTGAGCGCTTGTTCCAGCCGTGGAACGACGAGTAGTCCTTCGCGTCCCACTCCTCGCGAAGCCCCGGCTTCGCGAGGTCCCAATCGGGGCGGATCTCGCTGCTGACGGCGCGAAGGTCCCGCCACAGCTCCGAGAAGGAGGGCCGGCCCCAGAACCAGTAGCCGTTGTAGACGTTGCGGATCAGCAGGCCCGGCGCCAGCACCAGGGTGTGCGGGATCATCGGATCGTGCTCGGGGTCGGTGTACTCCTGGATGTCGAGATCCTTCTGGACGATCCGCTCGGGGTCCGAGAGGAAGGGCCACTGCGCCCCGGTCGAGGCGCGGAACTCCTGGCTGGAGTGGTGGGTGTCGCTCGAGATCGTGGCGATCTGCGTGTAGGAGACCGCGATCTTCGAGTAGTTGGCAGCGAGCTCGAGGTGCTGCTGGTGCTCCTTCGGGCAGTAGTTGCCGCGGGCGAGCGTGAGAATCAGCGGGTCCTCACCTTGGATCTCACTCAGCTTCCGGGTACGGTTCTCGTGATCGGGCAGCTCGTAGTCGGGGAAGGTGCCGCCGGGGACGATGTCGCTACGCATGATCCGCTCCTGTGTTGGCTTGGAGAGCGACGAACGGCGAGAGGGCCGCGCCGTCCACCTGCACCCGTGTGACCCGCGTCGCCTTCCTGCCCGGGGCGCGTCGGTGGCCGGTGACGATCCACACGCCATCGGAGCCGTTTTCGAAACTCGAATCGAGCCTAATCGACCGGCGCCGCACGCGCCAGAAGGAGGTCCTGCCGATGGCTGCTCACACACCCGTTTGCGACCTGCTGGGCATCGAGCACCCGATCGTCTCCGCGCCGATGGCCGCCGACCCCAGGCTGCCCGCCGCGGTCTCGAACGCGGGCGGCCTGGGTGGCATCGGGCTGTGGTGGGCCGACGACGCGGGCGCGCTCATTCGTGAGACCGCCTCGCTGACCGACCGGCCGATCGCGGGCAACTTCGTCCTCACCTCAGATCAGCACCGAAGGCTCGACCAGGCCCTCTCCGCGGGCCTGCGGATCGTCTCGTTCCTCTGGGGAGACCCCGACAGCTATGTCGGGGCGGTGCACGACGCCGGCGGACTGGTCCTTCACACGGTCGCCGGCGCCGAGGAAGCGCGGCGCGCGGTCGCATGCGGAGTCGACGTGATCGTCGCTCAGGGCTGGGAGGCCGGCGGCCACGTGTGGGGCCGCGTGGCGACGCTTCCCCTGGTGCCCGCGGTGGTCGACGCGGTCGCACCGGTGCCGGTGATCGCAGCCGGCGGGATCGGCGATGCCCGGGGAGTGGCGGCCGTGCTCGCGCTCGGAGCGCAGGCCGCCTGGCTGGGCACTCGCTTCCTGCTCGCCGAGGAGATGCCGCTCCACGAGGAATACCGGCGCCTGCTCACCTCGGCGGCGGAGACGGATGCCGAGTGGTACCCCAACCTCTACGAGGTCGGATGGCCCGACTCCCCTCACCGCGCTCTGCGGAACTCCACCTCGGCGATGTGGGAGGCCGCCGGACGGCCAGAGCCGGGCAGCCGCCCCGGGGAAGGCGACGAGATCGCCCGCCTGGCCTCCGGCGAACAGGTCGTCCGCTACTCCCCCGCGCCTCCGCTGGCCGGGACCACCGGCGAGATCGAGGCGATGTCGCTGTGGGCCGGTCAGAGCGTCGGGGTGGCCCGGACGACCCGGCCCGCCGCGGAGATCGTGGCGGAGCTCGTCGCCCACCTCTAGGGCAGCCGAGAGACTCCCCGAGGTGATGCCGAACCCGCGACGCCGCTACGTTGGCGGTCGTGAGGCGCGCATGGCAGCTGGCGAGGCGCTCGGTGATCTCCTTCTACGACGATCAGGGCACGCATCACGCCGCCGCCCTCACCTACTACGCCCTGATGTCGCTGTTCCCGATGCTGCTCCTGGCCGTGTCGCTCCTCGGGGTGCTGGGGGAGTATCCGGCGACCTACAACTCGATCCTCGGCCATCTCCGTGGCGTGGTACCGGCTGCGACCCTCTCGCCCATCAACGCTGCGGTGCGCGCAGCGCTCAAGAGCAAAGGCACCGCCGCAGCGGCATTGGTGCTGGCGAGCCTCACAGCCCTGTACGGGGCCACCGGCTATCTCGAGGCGGCGCGGCGTTCGCTCAACGTCGTCTTCGAGGTTTCACGCGGGCGCAGCTTCTTACGCCGCAAGCTGATCGACATCGCCTCGACGCTCGTGCTCCTGGCACTCGTGCTCATCACGCTCGTGCTGGTGTTCGCCGGCGGGAGCGTCGCCCACGAAGTACTCGGCCCTGTCGCGGCCTCGGTCTGGCGGATCGCACGCTGGCCCGCAGCCTTTGCCAGCGCCCTGCTCGTCTTCTCCTACATCTACACCGTGACACCCGACAACCGACGCCGCGGGCTTCGCTGGATCGCTCCCGGCGCCGCCGTGGGAGTGTCGATATGGCTCGGCGCGTCGGCCGGGTTCTCCGCGTATCTCGCCAACTTCAGGAGCTTCAACGTGACGTATGGGTCCTTTGCGGCGGCGATAATCCTGCTCGTCTGGCTCTGGCTCACCAACGTCGCGCTGTTGTTCGGGGCGGAGGTCAATGCTGAGCTCGGGCGCGCCGGGCAGCTCTCCAAGGGAGCGCACGAGCCGGAGAGGCCGAGACTCGCGACGTAGTGCTGAAGCCGCCGAGATCCGCTCGGCGGGGGCCGCACCGCAGCCACGGCATCGAAAGCGCCTTCAGCGGGCCGAGCCGCCCCGTCCGGCTGCGGCCCCGTCGCCCGGACGGGCGAGCACGGCAAGCAGATCGCCGACCTTCTGCTCGCGCGCGAGCGCGTCGGGGAGCGGACGCTCCATGTGAACCACGTAGGCATTGCGTCTGCCGTTGCGCTTGCGAGTGATGTACCCCGCGTCGGCGAGCTCGGCGACGATGCGATGCGCGGCCCTTTCGGTGATCCCGACGCGCTCGCTGATGTCGCGCAGGCGGACGCCGGGCTCATCAGCGATACACACGAGGACGCGGGCGTGATTGGTCAGGAACGCCCAGGATGAACGAGCCTCGCCGGCCATAAAGGGAGAATATCAACTCTAGATTTGTATTTCATGTTACGATGAATGCCCACCGAGAGGAAAGAGACATGACAGAGACGACGACGGACCCCTCCGATGCGACGGCGAGCCTGGTCAGACGCCTCGCCCGTCCGCATGGCTCCGGCGGCATGGTGATCGAGCGTTCGGTGATCCTCGCCGAGGGCGCCAACTCCGCCGCGATGCTGCGCTGGATCGCCGACCACGACGCCGTCGCTGAGTCCAGCGCGTTCTCGACACGGAACCCCGGACTGCACGGGCCCCGCGCGAGTGACCCCCGACAGGACGGCCCACCCCGGCGATACGTCCTGCCGGCACACGTGTTCCCCGCCGGCTCAGGCGATTGACGGTCACGGTCCGTGACGATCGACGGTCCTAGAATGAGGGCAGTCACGCCACCACCGAAAGCGAGGCTTCGAGCATGAGCGATCAGCCCAACGCAGAGTGGAATGTCGCCGAGTGGCACGGAAGGATGCTGCTCGACAGCGAAGGCGAGAAGATCGGCAAGCTTCAGGACGTCTATGTCGACGTCGAGACCGACGAGCCGCAGTTCGCGACGGTCAAGGAAGGCTTCATCGGCCGCCATCTGACCTTCGTGCCGCTGCGCGGGATCGCGATCGGGCCGGATGAGCTGCAGGTCGACGTCACTAAGGAGCGGGTCGAGTCGGCGCCGAACATCGAGCAGCACGGCGATGAGCTCTCACAGGCCGACGAGTCGGCCCTCTATCACCACTTCGAGCTGAACTACACCCCTCCCGAGACCGAAAGCGGACGGCGGCTCGCCCGTCGTTGAGCCGCCCTCGGGGGACGCCGATCAGAGCCGTGCCGGCCGGCCACATCGAGTCCCGGCGCGCTCGAGCTCGCCTCGCTCGAGCGCGCCTCCAGTAGTACAAGGCGGGGACATTGGCCCGCGTCCCACGAGCGGAGAGCGCCTGCGCGAGCTGCGAGTTGACCCCTCCGGGCGCGATATAGTCAGAGGTCCGTCCAGGTAGCTCTAGCTCTTCTCCCTATCCGGTCGATCCATTCGTGCAGAGGGGTAGAGAGGCGGTCGGCCATGGCCACCGCAACAAAGAAGGGTCAGGCCGTGACGTCACGGCGGCGGGACGCGGGCAGGGCCGCCGATCGGGCGTCGCTGGAGTTCGTCATCTCACAGGACAACGGCGGCCATTACCTCTGGGAGATCGTGGACAGCGGCGGCAACGCGGTCGTTCACTCCGGAGGCTTTGCCTCGCGCGATGACGCTGAGCGCGCCGCCCACCATGTGCACGACAGCGCACGGTTGGCGCACTTCGCGCGACGCGACCCCGACGCGGCCCCGGTCTCGTGACGCCCTCCCGTCATCTCGGCTGCACGGACTGCCGGCTCCGACTCCGAGCGGACTCTCCGGCGATCGCGATCCTCGAGGGTCGCTGCCCGATCTGCGGAGCCACGCTCTCGACGGGCGCATCAGCGTCCGATCTGATCGGGTTCCGCTCGTTCGACCTGAGCGCGCTCCTGCGCCAGGACGCCGATGACCGGGCCGGCGCGGCCGTCGACGTGGTGCAGTTCTCGGCCCGCCGCAAGGCTGCGCCGACACAGGACGCCGCTGATGCCGGACGCTGGTCGGATGATGGTGGCAGCGGCGCCCGCCGGGCGGTGGCGCGACACCCCGTGCCGCGGTGAGCGTCGTGCCCGGCGCTCACGCCTGAGCGGCTACGAGGGACCGCATTTGCCAAGCTGCGCGCATGACCGCGCTTGCTGAGCGCTGCCGGCAGGTGCTGGAGCGCGGCTGGACCGTCGGCGAGCGCGAGGGGGTGCCGTTCGCGTACACGCGGCCGAGCCCCGGGCGCTACAGCTGGCAGTGGTACTGGGACTCCTGTTTCGCGGCGATCGCGTGGCGCCATTTCGACCCGGCCCGCTCGCGTGCCGAGCTCGAGACGCTGCTCGCCGCGGCCCGCCCGGACGGGTTCATCGGTCACACGGTCTTCTGGGAGCACCCGGTGGACGGAGCGCGCCGGCTCTTCTACAACGTGATCCATCCCGACGATTTCATGACCGCGACGATCCAGCCGCCGGCGCTTGCGTTCGCGTGGCGCGCCGCCGTCGGCGACCCGCGGCTGGAGCCGCGCATCGTCCGGCACCACGCGGCGATCGCCGCCGAACGCGATCTCGAGGGAGACGGACTGCTGTGGCTGCTGCAGCCGGACGAGTCGGGTCTGGACGCCTCGCCCCAGTTCGATCCGATCTGGCGCCACCGTGCGCAGGGCCTGCCGGGGTTCACGGAGCTGGTGCACCGCAATCGCGAGCGCGAGTTCCGGATCGCGGCGGTGCGCGCCGACGGCGACCCGGTCGTCTGCGAGGTGATGACGAACGTGATCCACGGGCTCTCGCGGCTCGCGCTCGGCCTGCCCTCGATCACTCCCGCTCTGATCGCGCGCTGTTATGAGGAGCGCAGCGGTCTGTTCCTGCCCGACGCGATGCCCACCGTGAAGGAGCGGATTCCGGTGACGGTCGCGGCGCTCTCCCCGCTCGCCCTCCCCGACCTCCCGGATGAGATCGGCCACCGGCTGGCCCGGCATCTGTTCGATGAGCGCCGCTTCTGGCTCACCTCGCCGCCGCCCTCGGTGGCATTCGACGAGCCCTCCTTCTCGCTGCGCGAACACTTCAGCGGCCTGCGGCGCTACTGGCGGGGGCCGACCTGGATCAACAGCGCGTGGCTGATCTGGCGCGGGATCGTGCGTCTCGGTTACGAGGAGCAGGCGGCTGCGCTCGCCCGGACTCTGACGGCGATGGTCATGCGTGAGGGACTGCGCGAGTTCTACGACCCCCACGACGGGCGCGGCATGGGCGCCGAGGACTTCGCCTGGTCCGCGCTCGCCCTCGAGCTGCTCGAGCCCGGCAACGCAACCGTGGGACTCGCCTGAGCACGTGATGCACGCCATGGCCGCGGAGGCGGCGACCGAGCGCGAGTCGCGCTCGACCACGCCGACGCCCACCTGCGCCCCTCGCGATCGAGTCGTCTCAGAGATCGGGTTCGGTGAAAGCGAGCCGGGCGCCGAGTAGGCTTTGCAACGTGTTGCCGCTGGCCACCGCATACAGCTTCGGGGATGCACTGCTGAACGTCCTCGAGTTCGCGATCCTCCTCCTGTGGATCTGGATCGCGGTCGGTGTCGTGTTCGACATCTTCCGCAGCTCGGACCTATCCAACCTCGCCAAGACGCTCTGGATCCTCTTCATCATCATCCTCCCGTTCATCGGGGTGCTCGCGTACCTGCTCGTGCGCGGGCACACGCTGCACGAACACAAAGAACACGATCGTTCGGAGGCCGAAGCGTTCCGGCGCTTCGAGGCAGCGGGGGGCGCGTCGTCCGGCGGCGTCGACGAGCTGGCCAAGCTCTCAGAGCTCCATGACCGCGGGAAGCTGACCGACGAGGAGTTCGCGCAGGCCAAGGCCAAGCTCCTCGCCTGAGGAGCCCCCGCCCCCAGGCCAGCCGGTACCCTCGGCGCATGGCCGACGAGGAGACGGTCGGGGCTCTCGTAGGGGTGCTCGCCTACCTCATAACCGCAGCCCGCACGCAGCTCGACGAGGCTGCCGAGTACGCGCCGATGCGATTGCTGACGGCCGCGCAGCGGCTCGCAGACGCGCTCAGAGACGAAGCCCCGAAGCCGCTCTCGGAGCTGATCGACGAGCTCGACGCGATGCCCGCGACGCTTACCCCGCGTGCAGATCGCGCCGGGTACACCGCGGCGCTCGACGCGCTGTGCGCCTCGCTGGCGGACTGCCTGCTCGCTCTGTCGGGCCGCGACGCCGGTCCGGACGCCCAGGCTCCGTGAGCATCGGCGAGGATCCGGTTCTCCACGCGATCTTCAGCCGTCGCGTGACGCGCAGCATGACGAGCGAGCCGATCGGAGCGGAGGAGCTGGAAACCGTCGTCCGAGCCGGCCGTGCCGCTCCCAACGCGGGCAACCGGCGGCTTCAGCCGATCCTGGCGGTCACCGACAGCGCGCTGCTCGGTCTGATCCGGCTCGTGGCGCCCGGGATGATCGCTCGCCCGCGCGCCGTGATCGTCATCTCCGTGGACCACGCGCGCGCCCACGCGTTCGGCTTTCCCCCCGGGATGCCGGGCCTCTACATCGATGTGGGCACCGCGATGGCGACGATGCTCCTCGCGGCACAGGCCGTGGGTCTCGGCGCGGTGCCCGTCTCTTCCTTCAGCCGCGTCGCCGTGGGGCGGCTGCTGGCTCTGCCCGAGACGATCGAGCCGAGAATGCTCGTCTGCCTCGGTCACGCGGCTCCGAAGCAGCCGCCGCCCATGGCGGGCCCGTCGCGCTCCCGTGCGCAGGACGGCGGCCCGATCGCCGAGACCTAGAGGCGGGTCTCACCTCACACGTCGCGGCGCGAGCGCGCGGTCGCCGGCCGGCAGCCGGATCGACGCGGTGGCGACCACGCGCTGACCCGGAGCCTTCCCGGCCGAGCTCGACGCCCCGGGCAACGAGGAGTCGAAGAGGATTTCGATCGGCACGACGCCCTTCGAGCAGCGCGCTGCGAACGGATGGGCAAGCACGAGGTGCACGGTCGCGCCGCGAGCGACGTCGCGGTTGAAGACGGCCGCGGCTGAGCCTTCGCCTTTCGGTCCGCAGCCCTCGCTCCAGAGCGAGTACCCCTCGGCCGCGTTCCGCACAGCGAACGGCGCGCGGAACGACACATCGGCCGCGACCACAGCGCCCGAGCGGACCCGTAGGTGGATCTGGGGGTGAACCCGGAGGCTGGAAGCGGCTGCCGTCCCCGACGACACGGGCGCCCCCGGAGGCGGGCACGCGTGCTCGATGCCGACCTTCGCGCCGGTGCGCGCGTCATAGCCGTTTTCACAAGTCGTCCCGTTCTCGTCGTAGGTGATGGTCGCCAGCGCGCCGTCCGCGCCGGGCCCGGAGCCCGGCGTCTGCGTGCCGGGTGCCTCGCCGGAGCCTTGGTGGTCGTCGCCCGCGACGCCCGGTTGCACGACCAGATAGGCACCCACACCCGGCACGACCGCCTCGCTGCGCAGCGAGGAGCCTTCCTGGTAGGTGACCTTGACCGCGTGCGGGCCGAGCAGCCCGTAGCTGATGTCACGCTGCTGTGAGACGGGCAGGTCCTGGGGCCCATGGCTGGGGGCGGCGTTGCGATCGACGCCCCAGAGTTCCGCGGCGACGGCGCTTCCCCACGCCGAGGTGACCGCGAGCGTGCAGGTCCCGCCTTCGATCTCCGTTCCGTCTTCGGTCGATCCGCCCGGGAACGACTGGACCACTTCCGCGGGGAAGGGGTGGAACAGGCCGTCGTCGGCGAACGCTCCGTCGGTGCCGAGCTCTCCGAGCTGCCCGTCGTGGACCCGCCCGACCTGCGCGCAGACGAGCCCGCGGGAGGTTTCCACGATCCGCAGCCCCCACGGCGGGCCGCCTTCGGGATCCTGAATCCGCAGCGGCAGCAAGCGCGAGGAGACGGGCGTGCCGACTCCTTCGGAGGGACCGACCGGCTTTGCCGGCGGCACGGCAGCCCCGGTGAGGATGACGCCTGTGGCCGCCAGCGCGATCGTCCCGCCCGCGAGCAGCACCGCGGCGACTCCGATCAGGAGCCCCCACCTCGCGCGGTGCGGGACCGGGAGCCGCAACGTCGGCCGGCGCCTATGACTCGCCGGCTCCTCGGCGACACGCCGCAGGTCGGCCTCGAACGCTTCCAGCGGACGGAATCGGTGTGTCATCGGGCGCCTCCCCAGGTGACGGCCAGCGACCGCTGCATGGACCTGAGCGCGCGCGAGACGCGCGCACGGGCGGTCGGCTCCGAGATCCCCAGCCGCCCCGCGACCTCCTCGTAGGGCATCTCCTCGATCACCCGAAGCTGAAGCGCGTCCCTCTGATCGGCGCTCAGCTGCTGCAGCTCCACGGCGAGATCGGCGCGGACCGACTCGATGCCGGCAGCCTCCTCGATCGCCGCGAGATCGTCCTCGTGGGCAACGGGTGTGGACAGGCCCAGACGCCGCAGCGCACTCTGCTGCGCGCGGCCGCGCCGCAGGTAGCGGCCGAGCTGGCGGCGCGCGATCGTGAACAGCCAGGCGCGCATCTCCTCCCTGCTGTCGGTGCGCACGCGCGACCACCCGAGCCACGCCTGGGCGAAGGTCTCGGCGGTCAGTTCCAGAGCGACCTCGCCGTCCAGCGTCCGCCTCGTCAGGAACATCAGCACCGCCTCCGCCTCATCGCGATAGAAGGGGACGAATCCCTCGGGATCAGCCATCACTCCTAGATTGCCCCGGCGCCCAAATGTGTGACGAGGCGATTTCGATGAGGCCCGCCCCGCCTCAGCGGACAGCAGCGCTCAGCCCGTCAGAGGCGGTTGCTCGATCCTGCCGGCGGACCGCTCGATCCCCTCAGGGGAGCTGCTCGATCATCGCGACCAGCTCGGCGCGGTCATAGCCGCCCTGGCGCCCGAGCCTGACCAGCTCCAGGGCAGCGGCCAGCAGCGCGCCCCGCTCGGGCGTACCGCTCACCCGCGTCCCGCGACCCGGACGCATCTCCAGCAGTCCCTCGTCTCGGAGCGTTCTGAGCGCGCGCAGGACCGTGTTGGCGTTCACATGCATGACGGCGGCCAGGTGCCGCGCCGGCGGCAGCCTCTCCCCCGGCCTCGCCTCGCCGTCGGCGATCGCGCGACGGATCTGCGAGGCGACCTGATCGTGAAGGGGTACCGACGCCGCGGGGTCGACCTTGATGTCCAACATTGTGCTATTCATGCTAGCGCAAGCATCTATTACAGTCCGCCTGCGCGAACATGACCACCACACTCGAGCGCCCAACGGCCCCGCCACCTCCCGAGGACGGTGTGATCGAGGAGGCGCGCCGGCGCCAACGTCGCCAGCGGCTCGGGGTGGCGGCCGCGAGCGGCGCGGTGGTGCTCGGGATCGGAGCTTGGCTGTCCGCCGGTGACGGCGGGGGCTCGTCGCGACCCGAGGGCGTCTCGCGGTACCACGCCTCCTCGCACCTCGCCGGCAGCAAGCCCGGGAGATCTCCCTGCTACGGCGTCGCGAGCCGCATGTCTGAGGGCAAGCCCGAACGTTCCCTCCTGTCGATCCTCGGGGTGCTTCGACGCAGCGCGACGCCGGCCGACAGGCTCCCGCCCGGCGTCAGCGGTGCCGGCATCGTGTTCTCGCGCTACGTGCGGCGGACGCGTGTCATCGGCGAGAGCTCCTACTACCTCTACCCCGTCATCCAGGGGTGCAGGCCCGGCCACGAGGGGATCGGGAACACCGCACTCGAGGTGAACATCGGCCACGGGCTCCTCGGCGGCGTTGGCGGCGGCGGCGCGGATGCGTCGCAGATCGAGCAGGGAGAAGCGGTCTCGACCGGGCCGCCGGGCTCGGACACGAGCGCGACGATCACCATGGTGGTCCCGGATCCGGTCGCCTCGGTGACACTCCGCTACCCGGCGGGCCGGGCCAGCGGCTACAGCCCGAAGATCTCTCCGCCGTTCACGGCCACGGCAGCGCCGATCGGCAACGAGCTCATCGTCGCGGTGCCGCGCAGCGCGGGCGGCGGGCCGATCTGGAAGCCGACGATGATCTGGCGGGCCGCCGACGGCAGGGTCATCCGCGTCTTCCATCGGCTCTAGGACACGCTGCCCGCCCGTCGCCGCCCGGTGTCCTGGCCATTCGGTCACGGGCTGCCCCGCCGGTCATGGGCCGTATGCTGCTCGCGTGTCACTGCGCCGCCTCGCCGATCGCGCCGTTGAGCCGCACACGACCGACCTCCCCGCACACCTGTGAGCCCGAAACCCCCAGAGCTCGTCCTCCACGCCCTGCCTCCGTCGCACCCCTGCATGACGGTCGAGGCCGCGATCCGGCTGAAGGGCCTGCCATACGAGCGCGTCGACCTTCCGATCACGGGAGAGCACCCGGCCCGCATGCAGGAGATCTACGGAGAGGGCAACACGACTGTCCCCGGCGTGCTCGTCGACGGCGAGCCGATCCACGGGTCGCGCGCGATCCTCGAGCGCCTGGAGGCGATCGAGCCCGAGCCTGCTCTGTACCCGAATGACGAGGTCAGAGAGGCCGAGCGCTGGGGCGACGAGGAGCTGCAGGATCTCGGGCGGCGCCTGCCCTGGGGCGCGCTGCACTTCCGCCCGGAGCTGCTCGCGGCGATCGGCGGCGGCGAGCCCCTCGACGGACCGGGCACCGACTACGCGATCCGCTTCATCCACGGCGCCTGGGGCTATCACCGCATCTCGGCCGCGCGGCTCGCCGAGGATCTTGCGGGGCTTCCCGAGAAGATCGCGCACATCGAGGAGCTGGCGCGATCGGGCGTGATCGGCGGCGAGGAGCCGAACGCCGCGGACCTGCAGATCGGCGCGACGATACGTGTGCTGCTGCGAATCGCCGACCTGGAACCGCTGCTGGCGGACACCGCGGCGGAGAGGATCGCGCTGCGCCACTTCCCGGCGGGGAAGGGCGGCCTGCCGCCGGGCGTCTATCCCGCGGGCTGGGTGCCGACACGCGCCTAGCGGATCGTCGCCTCCTCCCACCGAGGCGAACTGTCTGCTCGGGCCCTCACCTCGATCCGCGATCGCGGCCGCGGGCCTCGCGGGCGGGACGGCGCCGCTATTCGGCGGGCAGCAGACCGGGATGGCTCTGCTGGAAGGCGAGCCGCTCTTCTGCGACGCGCAGGAAGGAGCGCATCGTGGCGAGGAACGTGACGTCTGCGCGCGCGCGTTTGGTTTCGCCCCTCGCCCTGTAGCGCGAGAGCGTCGCGCGCACCGCGGCGATCTGGCGGCGCGTCGCCGCGAGCCGATCCGCCGCCGTCGCCCCGCTCGGAGGTTCGGCGGCGCCGGCGCCCGGCGCGTGCAGGGTCTCCGTCTGCACGCGCCCGTCGCGCAGTGCGATCTTCGCCACGATCGTGCCGCGCACGAAGAAGCCTTCGTAGACAGCGAGAAGCGCGTGCAGCGGCCCAGCCGGACGCAGCGTGCGCACATCCGACGGTGTGCTGATGGTCACCGAAGCCACATCCGGCAGCGCGATCCCGGTGATCAACGTGCGTCCCGGCGGGATCCGCTGCTCGATCTCCGGCTGGGTGAGCACGTTGGCCGGCGCGGCGTGGACCGGAAGATAGGTTTCGGCCTGCTGGACGTCGAACTCCACAGGGCCGTTGCGCCGGGGGTACGACACGCCGGCGCTTTCGTGCGTGATGCAGCTGGAGCTCCAGCCCGTCATCGAAGCGCCGGTTTTCAGCACGCCGCTCTGTACGTCGAGGCTCGCGAGCCGCCCCTGCACGACGCGCCCGATCGCAGTGGCGCAGTCGCGCGTGGCGGCGAATCCCCAGGGCGCGGCCCCGGCCGGGTCGGGCGCCCGAACCTGCGGCGTGGCGGGCGAGTTGCCGAGCGGGAAGCGCGCGCCCGATCCGTGCCCGATCCGACGCCCGTGCAGGGTGTAGGAGATGTGAGGGGAGGAACGCCAGTAGCGACCCGGCAGTACGAGCAGGAAGGCGCCGTTCTGATCGAGCTGCAGCCGTCGCGGCGCTCCGGCGCCGAGCAGCACGGCGTCGCTCGCGCCCGCCGGCAGGAAGCCGCTCAGGACGACGGTCCCGGGCACCGGCGCGTAGGCGTACGGGTCGGCCACGAAGCTTTCCATCTGCAGCATGTAGCGCATGCGCTGGATCTGAGGGGGCTGATCGCAGCGCCCGTCTTCGGTCGTGACCGACGGGGAGCTCACGGACGGATCCGAGCTCGGCTCGACCAGGCGACCGTGGGCGAGCACGCCCAGCGCGACGCAGACGAACCGGCCAGCCCGCGCCTGCACCCCGCTGACGTGCCGGTTGGGCTGGCCCTGCCAGCTTCGCAGCACCCACGTCTGCCCGTTCACGGGATCACGCGCACGCAGGCTTTCACGCGCGGTCCACTCGATCGGCAGCTCGAACGCCGGGAGCTCCTGCTGGGCGGCGGGAGCGGGTTCGCGGTAGGCGGGGACCGGCGGTTCGGCGACCGGACGGTTGGTGTTCGCGTCGAGCACGGGCGTCGAGGAGCGATAGTCGCGGCTCGAGCCATCGGCGAGCCGCGCGACGAGCGTCAGCGTGCGCGGGTCGACATGGCCGTCGAGCACCGCGAGGAACGCGCCACCGCGGCGGTCGATCGCGACTTCTCGTGACCCGCCGTCCCCGCTGAGGCTGAGGGATCGCACGCGGGGCGTGGCGATGCCGTAGACGAGCGTGCGGGCCGGAGCGTTGCCCCACGGATAGCCGGACCCTTCCCCGCTGCCGGGCACGAAACGGCGCATCGAGACGAACAGGGGCTGGCTGCTCAAGCGGGCGCAGACGCCGGGAGTCAGCGGGCGCATGCCGAGGCCGGGCTGTTCCTGGGTCGCCTCCTGCATCGCCTGCGCGCAGTCCTCATCCGGGTATGCGTTGACCTGGAGGTCGGGTTCGGAGCTGGCCACCCAAGGTGCCCCGCCGCCCGGATCGGGCACTTCGTAGGCCGAGGAGCTCTCGAGCCGGATGACGCGCTGGCGGCCGTTTGCGAACGCGACCGCGATCGTCGGGCGCACCGTTTCCGGGGCGCCTTCGTAGACGGTGATGAACGAGCCCTCCGGTCCGAGCCGCAGAGAGCGCGGCGCCCCCGTGCCGTAGGCGAACACCGCCCGCGCATCGGTGCCGGCGACACCGCTCACGACGGTGCGCTGTTCGTGTGGGGTCCGCCCGAGGAAGGACCGGGCACCGACGAGGACCGGCGAACCCGGGCTGACGACGCTGCAGGCATCCACGCCGCCGAGCGGGAGCGGGCGGAAGACGTCGTCCAGGCCGACGATGCCGAACTCTCCGTTCACGACCTGACCGACCGCGGTGCAGACCTCGCCGCTGCTCGTGCGCGAGAGCCGCAGGTCCCAAGGGGCGGCGCCGCCGCTCGGGTCAGGTGCGTCGAGCCCAGCGAGCCGCGCGCTGCCTGCGAGCGGGATGCCGCTCGAGCGAAGGTCCTGCGCGTGCGGCGCGGGCAGGGGCGCCCCCTCGCGGATCAGGAGGACCGCGGCGGTCGCCACGGCTGCAGCAGCGAGCGCTATCGCCGCCACCAGCAGGCCGACTCGCCCGCGCGGGAGCGCGCGGCGGCGACGCGTTCGAGGCGCGCTCTCGGCTGCTCGTTGCAGCTCGCGTCCGAGCTCTGAGAGGACACGGAGATCGCCGCTCACGACCCTCCCTCCTGCGGTGCGGCGCATGCCCGTGACAGCCCGAGACCGCTCGTGTCGCGGCCGGCTTCCAGCGCGTCGCCCAGCCGTCGCAGGGCGCGGGACACACGGGCGCGAGCCGCCTGCTCAGAGACGCCGAGCATCGCGGCGACCTCCGCGTAGGGCCGTTCCTCGACGATCCGCAGACGCACGGCGTCGCGCCCGGCCGAGTCCAGTCGCGACAGCTCAGCGGCAAGCTCGCGGCGCAGCTCCTCCAGGCCGGCCCGGCGCTCGATCTCCGCCGCCTCGCCGGCGTCCATCACCGGGACCTGCATGCCGAGCCGCTCGACGGCCCGCCGCTCCACCTTCGCGCGGCGAACGTAGCGCGCGAGCTGTCGGCGCGCGACAGTGAACAGCCAGGCCCGCTGCTGCTCGACCGTCAGGGCGCCGAGCTTCCCCCACGAGGCGAGCGCGAGCGCGAAGGTCTCGGCGGTCAGCTCGAGGGCGACCTCGGCATCCCACGTGCGACGCGTCAAGAACATGAGCAGCCGTTCGCCCTCGTCCCGGTAGAGATCTGCCAGCTCGCTCGCATGGCCCATCGCCATAGAGTGCGCCGAAGGCGGATTTTGTGACTGCAGGGACCGCGGGAGCCTGCGCTAGCCCTCGATCTGCGCCTCCCCGACGCCGACGACTTCGACGATCTCACCGGGTCCGCACCCGGCGACATCAATCGCCTCCCGCGCGATGGACCGGCGCAGGCGCACGAACGCAACCGCTCCGATCACGATCGGAACGACCAGCGCGAGGGCGCGGTACCCCAGCACGGCGGCGGTGGCCGCGCCCACGGGCACGTGGTAGAGCACGAGTGCGCCGACGAGGCCGAGGTCGACGCCGCCGATTCCGCCCGGCACCGGGATCAGGCCGCCCAGCTCCCCGATCAGGTAGCCGATCCAGATGATCGCCAGCGGCGGGACGTCGCCGAAGGCGTGGAACGTCGCCCACAGGATCATGACGTCGAAGACGAGGTATCCGATCAGGCCCACGAAGAGAAGCGGGTCGGCTTCGCGCAGCAGCTCCAAGGCGTCCTGCACCCCCTCGGCCAGCGCGCGGAACGAGGCGGCGATACGCGATCCGGCGCCGCGCCGCGCGGTCACGCGTTCCTCCACGGTGGCGGCCAGGCGGCCGGCGAGGATCGTCGCGACGATTGCCAGCAGCGCGATCGCCGCGGGGGCCACCGTGAGCAGCGGAGAGGCGCGACCCGAGACCACGTGGAGCGCGAGCCCGAAGCCGAGCAGGGCGACGCCGAGCACATTCGGGACGCTCGTCAGGAAGAAGAAGGCAACGCTCCTACGGGCGATTCGCCTCGTCTCCATGCCACCCCGGCGCAGTGCCCAGGCGCCGAGCGCGAGCCCGCCGGCGCCACCGATCGGAAGAATGGCGTTCGCGCCCAGCTCCGAAAAGCCGATGTCCATGCTCACGCTCCACTTCATGCGCCGGCAGAAGACGCTGCGGAACGCGATCGCGTAACAGACGCCGGAGAGCACCTTCAGGACCGCGCCGACGGCGAGCCAGGCGGGGTCGCCGTGTTCGAGCCGGGCGCGCAGGCTCGCAAGGCCGGGGACGAGCGTGATCACCGCGACGATCGCGACCACGACGGCTCCCAGCAGGAGCAGCCGGCGCCGGATCGGGGCACCCGTGAGGTCGGGCGGTGAGTCGAGATCCCCGCGCCGGACGACCGGCGTCTCAGGTGTGGTCCGCTGAGCCGGCATGCTCATCGGCCGAAGCCGGCCTCAGCCGCCCCGTGACGCGCCGGCGCCGGCCGGGCGCGGTTCAGATCGTCTCGGCGCCGAGCGCCGGAGCACCAGGCGTCTCCCGTCCGGGCCGGGACTCCTCGTGCCCCCGTTTCGGAGCCCACCCCAGCGCCGGTGCGACGTCCTGCACGATCGTCGCGAGCAGGTGCGCGTTGTACTCCACGCCGAGCTGGTTCGGCACCGTCAGCAGGACCGTGTCCGCGGTCTGCACGGCGCGATCCTGGGCCAGTTCCGTCGCGATCACGTCGGGCTCGCCCGTGTACGTGCGCCCGAATCGGGACGTGTGACCGTCCAACAGCCCCACCTGGTCGCGGTTCTCGTCGCCTCCGAAGTAGCGGCGGTCGAGATCGCTCGTGATCGGGATCACGCTGCGGCTCACCGAGACGCGCGGCGTGCGCTCCCACCCCGCCTCCCTCCAGGACTCGCGGTAGGCCTCGATCTGCCCGGCTTGAAGCTCGTCGAACGGCACGCCGGTGTCTTCGAGCAGCAGCGTCGAGCTCATCAGGTTCATCCCCTGCTCCGCTACCCGCTGTGCCGACTCGCGCCCGCCGGCGCCCCACCAGATGCGCTCGGACAGCCCCTCGGAGAAAGGCTGGATCGGAAGCGATCCGCTGGTGCCGGTGTGCGCCGGATCGGCGCGCGCGACGCCCTCGCCCGCGATCGCCCGGCGAAACAGCTCGGTGTGCGCCCGCGCGAGCGCGGCCCCCGCCTCGCCCTGCGCATCGGGGTAGCCAAACGCCTCCGGCCCATCCAGCACGGGCTCGGGGGAGCCGCGGCTGATCCCGAGCTGCAGCCTCCCCCCTGCGATCAGGTCGGCTGCGGCGGCGTCTTCGGCCATGTAGAGGGGGTTCTCGTAGCGCATGTCGATCACCGCGGTGCCAAGCTCGATCCGGCTCGTCCGGGCGCCCATCGCAGCGAGCAGCGGAAACGGCGATCCGAGTTGGCGGGCGAAGTGGTGGACCCGCACGAACGCTCCGTCGATTCCGATCTCCTCAGCGGCCTGCGCGAGCTCGATCGTCTGGAGCAGCGCGTCCTGCGCCGTCCAGGTGCGCGACCACGACGCACGCTGCCAGTGCCCGAAGCTCAGGAAGCCAAGGCGCAGATCCTCTCGGGGGTTGCTCATCGTGCGTTCATGATCGGTCTCCGGCGTCTGGGCGGCGCGCCGCGGGCTCGGCACGAGCCTAGTCGACGCTCGCCGTCGCGCCGTCGCGCGCGCCCCCGCCGCCACACACCGGTCTGCCGGCGATCCGAGCGCCGGCGGCTGCCGCGGCCCGCTCCGCCGGCATGGCCACGTCACCCGACCGCGAGTCCTGCTCCTATGTAGCGGTGCCACCGGGAGCCGATGACGCGGCTGTCACCCCCTCCGCCGCCCTGCCCGAGCTCGACAAGGAGGCTCTCGCCGCCCTCGAGCGTGTCGGTAAGGGGTGGCACGGCTGCCTGCCGCCTCCGGAGGCCTGGGAGGAGGCGCTGCCCGTCGATCGCCACATCGAGTTCGCCGACCCGGTCGTCTCCCGCACCGGGCGCTTCGCCCATGTCCGTGGCACGCACCCATCCCGGGACGGCCATGCCGACATCGAGGAAATCGAAGCGACCTCGAAGGCCGGTGACGCGGACTCACCGACCGGTCGGACACTGCGATCGGCCGCCCGCGTCCTGATCGGCCCGCCGCTGAGGAGCACGGCGCTCGCCCAGGAGCGGATGGGGCGCCTGCTCGCGCTGGCGGTGCTCTCCCCCGACGCGCTGTCGTCCGTCGCGTACGGCCCGGAAGCGATGCTGGCGGTGCTGCTCCTCGCGGGCTCGGGGGAGCTCCACCTCTCCCTGCCGATCGGAGCAGCGCTCGCGATCCTGATGCTCTCGGTCGGCTTGGGCTACCGCCAGGTGATCAAGGCCTACCCGCGCGGCGGCGGCTCTTACATCATCGCCAGCGACAGCCTCGGGCCGCGATGGGGGCTGATCGCGGGAGCCGGGCTGATCCTGGACTACATCCTGACCGTGGCCGTCTCCGTCGCCTCGGGGGTCGAAGCGGTGGCCTCGGCGATCCCGTCGCTGTACCCCGACCGCGTCCTGGTCGGCCTGGTGGTGATCTTCGTGCTGGCGGCCGGGAACCTGCGCGGGGTGCGCGACGCGGGTGCCCTCTTCGCGGCGCCGACCTACCTGTTCGTGGCCGCGATCGCCCTCGTCGTCGTGACAGGGCTCGTGAAGGCGGCGTCGCACTCGTTCACGCCCACGACGCCCCACCCCTACCACGCCCCCGTCGAGGCGGTCGGACTCCTGCTCGTCCTCCGCGCCTTCGCCTCCGGCGCGACCGCGATGACGGGCATCGAGGTGATCTCCAACGCCGTTCCGGTGTTCCGCCCGCCCCAGGCGAAGCACGCCCGGCAGACCCTGACGACGATGCTGATCCTGCTGATCTCGATGTTCGTCGGGGTCGTGCTGGTCGCGCACTTCACAGGCGCCCAGCCGGGCGGGCAGGAGACGCTGCTGTCGAAGATCGCCCATGCCACCGTGGGCGGCGGCGCGGCCTACGCCTTCGTCCAGTTCGCCACCACGCTCGTCCTGCTGGTGGCCGCGAACTCGGCGTTCAACGGCTTTCCCCGGCTGCTCTACTTCATGGCCCGCGACAGCTATGTGCCGCGGCACTTCCTGCGCCTCGGCGACCGCCTGGCGTTCAGCAACGGCATTCTCGTCCTGGCGGTGCCGTCGGCGATCATCTTCGCGGCCTTCGGCGGCAAGACGGCGCCTCTGATCCCGCTGTTCGCGATCGGGGTGTTCATCGCCTTCACCCTCGCCCAGAGCGGGATGGTCGCCCGCTGGCTGCGCGAGCGCGGCCGCGGCTGGCGGGCGGGTCTGGCGACGAACCTGCTCGGCGCGGTGCTCTCCGGAGCGGTCGTGGTGATCGCAGCGGTCACGAAGTTCGCCGAGGGGGCCTGGCTCGTGGTCGTGCTGGTGCCGTTCATCGTGCTGCTCTGCGAACGCATCCACGGCCACTACGCGATGGCCGCGCGCGCACTGACGCCGCGCGCGGCCGAGGACTCGCACCGGCTGCTGCCATCGAGCGTGTCCGGTCCCCGCACCCCTCTGCCGGTCACGCCGCGTCACGCCGAGCTGCAGGACACCCCCACCGAAGTGCACAACTTCACGATCGTGCCCGTCGCGGTGTTCAACCTGGCCGCGCTGCGCGCGCTCGCTTACGCCGCCTCGCTCGGGCAGCCGGTGCTCGCGCTGCATGTGAGCCCCACCGACGACGAGGCGCAACGCTTCCGCCGGGAGTGGCAGGCGTGGGGCAGCCACCTGCCGCTGGAGATCATCGTGTCACCCTTCCGCGCGACGGTGGCGCCGCTCACCTACTACGTGGCGGCACTGCACCGCCAACGCCCGGATCTGACGATGACGTTGGTCGTTCCGGAGATCGTCGTGGCGAGGCCGTGGCAGCGGATCCTCCACAGCCAGACCGCCGCCCGGCTGCGCAGGGCCCTGCGCTCCTATGAAGGGATCGTCGTCGCCACCGTGCCCTTCCACCTGCCGCCGTGAGTCGCGGGCCCGCCGTTTCGGCAACGCGGGACAGCCGCGCCGGGCGCGGCCGGCCCGCCGCGTCCGCACGGAGCTAGGATCGCTTCCTCATGCGGCTTTCGGAGACCGGGCGGTGAGCAGCTGATGGGCGCGGCCCTGGTGATCGGCGCGCGCAACCTGGGGTTCGCGATCATCGAGCGGCTGCTGGCCGACGGCTGGGACGTCGCGGGCGGCGCCGTCTCCGCCGAGACGCTCGATCGGGTCCGCGGCGCCGGGGCCCACGCCGTGGCGGTCGATGTGACCGATCAAGCGTCGGTCCTCGCCGCGCTGGAGGAGGTTGCAGGCCGCTTCGGGCAGGTCGACCTCGTCGTGAACGCCGCGTCTCCGTACGCCGCGGGCGCAGGTGGCCCGTTCGGCGGAGGGGCGCTGGCCGACAGCAGCCCGGAGGCCTTCGAGCGCTGGACCGCCCGCCCGGCGCTCGGCGCCTACGCCTTCCTGAGCGCGGCGGCGCGGTTCCTGAAGGCACAGGGCACGCCGGCGACCGCGATCCAGGTGACGGGCGGCTCCTCCCGGCGGGCGATGCCGGGGCGCGGCCTTTGGGCCGCGGGCGCCTTCGGCGTGCGCGCGCTCACTCAGGCGGCGGCGCTGGAGCTTCGCGAGGAGGGGATCCACGTGGCCCTGCTCGTGGTGGACGCGGGCATCGACCGCTCCGGGCAGGGCGACGCGCACACCGCCGACCAGCCGAGCATCGCCGGCGCGGTCGCGTATCTGGCGAGCCAGAGCCCTCGGGCGATGACCCACGAGCTCCAGGTCACGCCTGCGCTCGACAACTGGACGCCTTAGGGAACGCTTCAGGCGGAGCCGAATCCCGGCAGGGTCGGACCCGACGGCAGGGGCAGCTGCGTCGTCTGTTCGCTCAGCGACACCGAGAAGGCCCCGGAAGGCTGCGTGATCGCCGACGGGGATGCCGTGAGCACGTCACGCACGGGAGCGGCCGCGGAGGTCCCGCTCGCCGCGCGCGTGACCGAGTCCTGCTCGAGCTTCAGCGTCGTCGTCCTCCAGGCCGGGTCGCCCGCCGGCTTCGCCCGCGCGGTCGAACGGGCAACCGCCCCGCTGAACTGGACCGGCGCGATCCCGGCCAGCGGCAGCGAGCCGCATTCGCCGTTCCCGGAGCACACGGAGGGCGCCTCGACGATCCAATCCGCGGTCGAGACGTCAACCGCCGCCACACGGCGATGGGTCGCGAACCTGGCCCCGGTCGTGAGGTCGGCGAGACGGAACACGACCGTTCGCCCGGTCACCGTCGCCGATGCGCTCACGACGTCTCCCGCGTGAACCGCCATGTGGATCGTGACCGGGACCGCGGGCAGGAGCTCGAACCACGCTTCGTAGCTCGCGGCGTTCCTCGCGCTGCAGTCCTGCATCGTCCCGAGCTGCTCCAGGCGTTCGCTGCGCTGCCGGAAGCCGCCGAGGCCGACCCAGACAGCCGAGTAGGTGGCCCGGCGCCGTGTCGCATGTCACGGCCGGGACGGTCCACGTGCCCGAGACGGCGTGGAAGCCGCTCCTGCCATGAGCGGAGGAGACATAACCCGCCCAGTTGCTGCTCACCTCGGTGGCCGCACCGGCCGCGGCGGGGATCAGCGCGCACGTCGCCGCGACGACGCCGACCGCGCGGCAGGCGCGCCACGCTCGGGCTCGGGAGTGAAGTCTCATCCGGGGAACCGTCGCCGACGAGGCTTAGCCGCGGGTGAGACGCCGGTAAGAAGTTGGTGAAGCCTCCCAGCAACCGTTAAGGATCCTCTTGCCAGGTCTTTACACAACCAGCCGATACTCGCGATAGATGGGTACAGGGCGGGTCCTGCTGGCCGACGACGATCGCGCACTGCGTGACGCCGTCGGCCGCGCGCTGCGGCTCGAGGGCTTCGACGTCACTCTTGCGACGGACGGACCCGAAGCGCTCGACCTCGCGGCGAAGGCCCCGCCGGACATCGTGGTCCTCGATGTGGCGATGCCCACGATGAACGGCCTGGAGGTATGCCGGCGGATGCGCGCCGGCGGCGCCCGCACCTCGGTGCTGATGCTGACCGCGAAGGACGCCCTCGTCGATCGTGTCGCGGGCCTCGACGCAGGCGCCGACGACTACCTCGTCAAGCCCTTCGCGCTGGACGAGCTGCTGGCACGGGTGCGGGCGGGCGTGCGACGCGCGCAGAGCATGCCGGCGCAGGGCGGCGAGCCCGAGGAGGAGCTCCTCTTCGCGGACCTGAAGATCGAAACAGCCGCCTGCATGGCCTTTCGGGGCGAGCGCAAACTGGACCTCACGCGCACCGAGTACCTGCTGCTCGAGTACTTCCTGACCAACCCCCGCAAGGTGCTCTCGCGCAGCATGATCTTCGAACGCGTCTGGGGGTACGACCTGACCGAGAGCTCGAAGACGCTCGACGTGTACGTCTCCTATCTGCGGCGCAAGCTCGAGGCCGGCGGCGAGCCCCGCGTGATCCACACCGTGCGCTCGGTCGGCTACATCCTGCGAGAGCCCGAGATGAGCCTTCGCCGGCGGATGGTGCTGTTCACGGCGGCGGCCGTCGCGTTCGCCGTCGTGCTCAGCTCCGCCGCCTGCTACCTCGCCGTGCGCGGGAGCCTGCGGGGCAGGCTCGACAAGCAGCTCAAGGAGCAGGTCTCGCTGATCGCATCGGCACCTGGTGCGCGCTCCTACCCGCTGGGACGGCCCCGGCCCAGGGGGGCGCGCGCCCGCCACACGCCCGGCTGCTGCGCCCCAGCCTTCAGAACCAGGGCGCGCTCGCGCTGCTGAGCTCCTCCGGGCACCTCTACAGGACCCCCGGGGACACGACCCGCTTCTCGGTCACGCCCAAGGATCGCGAGGTCGCCGCGGGGAAGGCGAAGGCGTACTTCCGCAACGCCACCGTGGGCGGGACCCCGATCCGGGTCTACGTGGCGCCCGCTGGGAGGCGGGCGCGCGGTGATCGCCGAGCACGCGCTGACGGATCTCAACAACACCCTGCACGACCTCGCCGTGATCCTGCTCGCGATCGCCCTGTCGGGCATCGCGCTCGGGGTGCTGCTGGGGCTGTTCGTCGCCCGTGCCGCCGCCAGACCCGTGCACGCGCTCCGTCAGGCGACCGAGCACGTCCGCTCGACCGGCGACCTCAGCAGGCGCCTGGACGTCCATGGCAACGACGACCTCGGACGGCTCGGGACCTCGTTCAACGAGATGCTCGGATCCCTGGAGACCTCCAGCCAGGCGCAGCGCCAGCTCGTCGCCGATGCCTCGCACGAGCTGCGCACGCCGGTCGCCACGATCAGGACGAACCTCGAGGTGCTGCTGCGCAATCCCGACATGCCCGCCGAGGAGCGGGCACCGCTGCTGAACGACCTGATCGAGGAGAGCGCCGAGCTGGGGGTGCTGATCGAGGACCTGCTCGAGACGGCACGCGAGGCCGACGAGGAAGAGGCCTTCGAGCCTGTCGCGCTCGACGAGGTCGTCCGCTCGGAGCTGGACCGCCGGCGCAAGCGCCACCCGGACGTGAACGTGCTGGAAGATCTGCAGCCGACCGTGCTGCTGGGCCGGGAGATGCGGCTGCGCCGGGCGTTCGGGAACCTGCTCGACAACGCGATCAAGTGGAGCCAGCGCGAGGGGACCGTGGCGGTTGTTCTGGCGGGGGGATCGCTGAGCGTCCGCGACCACGGTCCGGGATTCGACCCGGCCGATCTCCCCCACGTCTTCGACCGCTTCTACCGCGCCCCCTCGGCCCGGACCGTCGCGGGATCGGGACTCGGCCTCTCGATCGTGAGGAAGGTGGCCGAGGAACACGGCGGCGTCGCACATGCGGGGAACGCCCCGGGCGGCGGTGCGCTCGTGACGGTGACGATTCCGCCCATGGAGAGGGCTCCGAAGGAGCACGCCGAAGTCAACTCAGTGGTGCTCGACAGCGCCGTGGATGCCGCCGTCTGAGGCCATCCAAGGACATATGAGCCTTTTAGGCCCTTCTAACGAGACGCTAACTGCCTCTCACCACGCTTGATCCAAGCGTCGCGAGAGTGCGCGCGATCCCCCTCCCCAAAAAAAAATGACCCTCGATCAGGACGAGACGCTGGACCAGGCCGCGCCGACGCTCCCCGGCGCGCCCGCCGGTCGTGACCCGCAGGCACCGTGGACCCACGAGCGCCGGCCGCTCGCCCGCTTCTGGGAGGCGTTCCGCCGCCAGCCGGTCCTGAACGGGTTCCTGGCAGCGCTCTGCATCGCCGCGATCGTGCTCGCGATCCTCGCGATCGGCCCGGCCTCGGAATCGGGCGCCGGCGAGACGACGCGAACGACGACCGTCAAGCGCGGCGTGGTCCAGTCGACCGTCTCCGGCAGCGGCAGCATCGCCTCCGCGAGCGATCTGAACCTCGGCTTCAAGACGAGCGGCACGGTCACCCACATCTACGTCAAGGAAGGCGAGGAAGTCGCCGAGGGACAGCTGCTCGCCACGGTCGACCCGCAGAGCGCCGAAGTGTCGCTCCAGCAGGCCGAGGCGACGCTGAAATCCGCCGAGGCCAACCTCGCCCAGCTCGAAGAAAACGAAGGCGAAAGCAGCTCGGGATCGTCCGAGCAGCCCCTCCGCGAGCGCGGCGTCGACCGAGGATGCCTCCGACGTCCTCGACACGACCGAGGCGCCTGCCGGCTCGGAGCCCGCGAGCACGACGCCCACGACGAGCACCGGACAGCCGACCACGACCACGACGACGCCCGCCACCACCACGGCACCGGCCACGACCCAGCCGACGAAGACCGGCACGGGCACCGGCTCGACATCCAAACCCAAGACTGCTTCGAAATCCTCCACGGAATCTGCGACGTCCTCGAAGGGCGGCGGCGAAACGTCCACCGCCAAACAGAGCGAAGCGACCCGCGAAGCGAACCTCGCTTCCGCACGGGCGACGGTCCAGAGCGACAAGCTGAGCGTTCAGAGCGCCGAAAACGCCGTCGCGAACACCAAGCTCGTGGCCCCCGAGTCGGGCACGATCGTCTCGCTGTCCGGGGAAGTCGGCGAGACCGTTAGCGGGACCGGCACGACGCGCAACGCTTCGAGCGCAAGCAGCTCCTCGAGCAGCTCGAGCACCGGCGGGACCGGAACCTCGAGCCCGTCGAGCGGCGCGGTCGAGCACGCCGTCGAGCTCCTCGGAAGGCTCGAGCTCGGCGTTCGCCGTGCTCAACAACCTCCAGTCTCTGCAGCTCGTGGTCGCCCTGAGCGAGTCGGAAGTCGGGCAGGTCCACGTCGGCCAGATCGCGACCGTGACGATCGAAGCGCTGGAGCGGCCGCAAGGTCGCCGCCCACGTCGTCGAAGGTCGGACAGGTGCCGTCCAGCAGCAGCGGAGCCGTGAGCTACGACGTCACCTTCCAGCTCGACCAGCTCGTCTCGGGCCTGAAAGTCGGCATGAGCGCGACCGCCGAAGTTGTGGTCAAGCAGGCCGAAGGGCTGAACGTCCCGACGAGCGCGATCAAAGGCGGGTCGGTGACCGTCGTGCGGGGCGGCAAGCACGTCACCCAGCCGGTCACGACGGGGCTTGCCGGCGACAGCTCGACGATCGTGCTGAGCGGGCTGAAAGAAGGCGAAGAGATCGTGGAGACGATCGCGACGAGCACCAAATCCTCCTCTTCCTCGGGCTTCGGGTCCCGAGGCACCTCGAGACTCGGCGGCCTCGGCGGCGGCGGCATCAGCGGCGGCCTCGGCGGCCAGCGGCGGCGGCGGCTTCCCGGCCGGAGGACCTCCGGGCTGATGGCACTGCCCCGGCCCCGGCGCGGGCGCCGCGTGCGCAAGGCGCGCGAGCAGCCGCTCGTCCAGCGGCGACCCGCGCGCGGCGCCCCGAGCGGCGACCGGGCGCCGGCGATCGTCGTCGAGCACGTCTCGAAGACCTACTTCCTCGGCGCCATCAGGGTGCCCGCGCTGCAGGACGTCTCGCTGCAGATCGAGCGTGGCGACTTCGTCGCCATCATGGGCAGCTCGGGCAGCGGCAAGAGCACCCTGATGAACATCCTCGGCTGCCTGGACCTGCCGACCGGCGGGCGCTACGCGATCGACGGCGTCGACATGCGCGACATGGACGAGGACGATCTCGCCGACCTGCGCAACCGCAAGATCGGCTTCGTCTTCCAGAGCTTCAACCTCGTGGCCCGCACGAGCGCGCTGGCGAACGTCGAACTGCCTCTCGCCTACGCCGGACTCGACCGGCAACGAGCGCCGCCGGCGCGCGCTGCGCGCCCTCGCCGCGGTCGGGATGGCCAAGCGCGTCCACCACCAGCCCTCGGAGCTCTCCGGCGGCCAGCAGCAGCGCGTCGCCGTCGCGCGCGCGCTGGTCACGAACCCGGCGCTGATCCTCGCCGACGAGCCCACCGGCAACCTCGACTCGCGCTCGACCGAGGAGGTGCTGCGCATCTTCGCCCGGCTCAACGGGGAAGGGCGCACGGTCGTGATCATCACCCACGAGCCCGATGTCGCCGAGCAGGCCAAGCGCGTGATCCACCTCGCCGACGGACGGATCGTCGAGGACCGCCGACTGCGTCGAGCTCGACGGCGCCACGCCGGACGTCCAGTCGCAGAAGTCCTCGCACCAGCTCTACGGAGGGGCGCCGCGATGATCGGCCGCGAGACGCTGCGGATCGCCTGGGGCGGCATCACTGCCAACAAGCTCCGTTCGGGGCTGACGATCCTCGGCATGACGATCGGCGTCGCCTCGGTGATCGTGCTGATCGCCGTCGGCAACGGCTCCTCCAAGGCGGTCCAGTCGCGCATCCAGAGCCTCGGCACGAACGTCCTGATCGTCCAGGGCAGCGGCGGCCTGCGGCGCTTCGCGGGAGCGTCGCTCGAGCAGCAGCATCTCGCTCACGAAGGCGGACGCGCAGGCGCTGCAGGCTCCCGGTGCCGCGCCCGACGTCAAGAGCGCCTCGCCCGTCGTCAACGCGAGCAGCGTGACGCTCGTCTCGGGCGCGACGAGCTTCGAACCGTCGTCGTTCATCGGGACGACGCCCTCCTACCTGACCGCGCACAGCTACAGCCTCGCCGAAGGCCACTCGTTCACCGACGAAGACGTCGCCAAGCACGAGCGCGTCGCCGTGATCGGCCAGGAAGTCGTCCAGGAACTGTTCGGCGGCGCGAGCGCCGTCGGTCAGACCATGAAGGTCAACGGCAGCGACTACGAAGTCGTCGGCGTGCTCGCGAAAAAGGGCACGAACGGCACGACCAACCAGGACGACGTCGTGATGGCGCCGATCACGACCGTGCAGGACTCGCTGACCGGCGTCGGCGCGATCGACTCGATCACGGTGCAGGCGAAGGGCGAATCCTCGCTCAACGCGGCCGAAGCCGAGGTCAAGCAGATCATCGAGGAACGCCACAAGATCAAAGACACCGAAGAACCGGGCTTCAACGTCCTCAACCAGGGCTCGCTGCTCGAAACCTCGAGCTCGACCAGCAGCGTCTTCACGACGCTGCTCGGGGAGGTCGCCGCGATCTCGCTGCTCGTCGGCGGGATCGGCGTGATGAACATCATGCTCGTGAGCGTCACCGAGCGCACGCGCGAGATCGGCATCCGCAAGGCGATCGGCGCTCGCCGCAGTGACATCCTCACGCAGTTCCTCACCGAGGCCGTGCTCGTCTCGCTGATCGGCGGCCTCGGCGGCGTCCTGCTGGGCGTGATCGGCAGCCAGTTCGAAATCGCGGGCGTACACCCGGCGATCGCGACCTACTCGATCTTCCTCGCCTTCGGAGCCGCCGCGCTGTCGGGCCTCTTCTTCGGAACCTATCCCGCCGCGCGCGCCGCGTCGCTGCGACCGATCGAGGCACTGCGCTTCGAGTGAGCATCCAATGACCGACCAGGAGCACGAGATGAACATCCAAGAGACCCCGATCGACGAGAGCCCCGACGACTACAGGCCCGAGGACGGACGACGCCTGGCTCGAGGAGACCGAGGAGCTGCCGCCGCGCCCGCGGCGCAAGCTGCTCGCCCCCGTGCCGATCGCGCTCTCCGTGGTGCTGCTGCTGGCCCTGGCGTTCTTCGCCGGGGTCGAGGTCCAGAAGTCGCAGGAGCGGGTCCTCGACGGCGAGCGGCGTTCCGTCCGGGTTCGCCGCGCTTCGCAGCGCGGCCCGGAGAGCGTCGCCGCCGGCGCCGGTGCCGGCGCCGGCACCGGCGGGGCGAACCCGTTCGCGGGCGCGGCAGCCGGCGGCGGCGGCTTCGCTGGGCGTCGGCGGCCTCGGCGGCGGCCTCACGACCGGGGAAGTCTCCTATCTCGACGGCACCACGCTCTACGTGACCACCAGGGAAGGAACCACCGTCAAGGTCAGCAGCCCGTCGGGCACGAAAGTCAGCAAGACGGTCTCGACAAGCGTCAAGAGCATCCACCCGGGCGACACGGTCGTCGTCCGGGGGAGCCAGGCAAGAACGGCAGCGTCACGGCCAGCTCGATCAGCGTGAACCCGAGCGGCACCGGCACCACCGGCACCGGCAGCGCAGCGCCGGCGCCGGCTCCGGCTCCGGCGGCGGCTCCTCGCAGCAGCTGTTCGGCGGCTGAGAAACATCACCAAACCAAAGGAAGAGAACACCTCGCATGACCACTGACTCAACCCATGAGCCCCGGGCGCGGCGCAGCAGCCGCGTGCGGGTCCCTCTCGCGATCGCGGCGCTCCTCGCGATGGTCGCCCTCGCGGCCTGCGGCTCGTCGTCGAGCAACTCGACGACAGGCGTCAAAGCGGCCGCGAGCACGACCTCGAGCAAAGGCTCAAACCGCTTCTCGGCGCTGCGCGAATGCCTGCAGAAACAGGGCATAACGCTGCCGTCGCGCCCGGCCGGCGGCGGTCCTGCCACCGGCACTCCCCCGTCCGGCGTGGTGCCCCCGGCCGGCGGCGCTCCGGGCTTCAAACTGCCCCAGGGCGTCTCACGCGCCAAGTTCCAGGAAGCGCTCAAGAAATGCGGCGGCGGCTTCAGGTTCGGACGCAGAAGGCCGAACAGCGCAGCTTCCAAGGCAGCGCTCGCCAAGTTCGCGTCGTGCATGCGCGAAAACGGCGTGAACCTGCCCGCCCCGAACACGAGCGGCAAAGGGCCCGTCTTCGACACCAAAGGCATCGACACGACGAGCTCGAAGTTCAAGAGCGCGCAGATCAAGTGCCGCAGTCCGCTCAAAGGCGCGTTCGGAGGACCCCGGGGCACAGCGCAGGGCGGTGGACCGCCCGGCGGGGCACCCGCGGGTGGCCAACCGCCCGCCGGCGGCGAAGCCGGTGGCGAACCGTCGGAAAGCAGCTGAGCCGGCGCCGGTGACAGGGCGTCTCACCCGCGAGCGCGGGTGAGAGCGGCCGGGGACCTCTGGGCAGCGCCGGCCCGGGGGTCCCCGAGCGCTGCGGCGTAAGGACCCGCGGCCTCGGTAACGCGAGAAGCCGAAGGGAAGCGGCGTCAGGACGGCGGACGCCAGCCTCTGGGCAGGGTCGTCTGACCCACCTCGATCAGGTGGCCGTCGGGATCGCGGATGTAGCAGCGCAGCTCGGTCTCGTGCTGCTTCGGCGGCGTCAGGAACTCCGCGCCGCGCGCGCTCCATTCGGCGTACACGGCGTGGATGTCGGCTACCCGGATGTTCAGGAAGCTGCTCACCCGATCCGGGTCGGGCGGCGTCTCGAGCGTGACGGTCGGCTTGTCGTCCGTCGGGCCTCCGCCGAGGTTGATGATGATCCAGCTGTTGGCGAGCGCGACGTACGTCACCACGTCATCCGACTCGCCGCCGATGACGGTCCTGCCGCCGAGTACTTCGGTGTAGAAGCGGCAGGACCGCTCGACATCGTCGGAGACGATGAAGTGGGCCAGGACCATCTCCTCGTCGCTCGTGCTCATGCTGACCTCCGTTCGTCGCGATGGAAGGCGAGGCTCGCGCCTCTCCATGGGCCTCGCGCCTGTGTGTCCCTGGTCAGATCACGGGTGTGCGGGTCGGGGGCGCGTCACGAGCCTGACGCGCCCCGCCCCTCGCTCGCCCCCGCCTGCGGATTGCGGCGCACCACGTAGAACGAGATCGCCCAGGCGCCCAGGAGCGTCGCCAGCGAGAGGTAGGGGAACACGCTGTAGGGGACGGGCTGCCCGGGACCGAAGAGCTCGATGAACGGGATCACGAGGGCCAGCACACCGAGAGCCGGCATCACGACGTAGCGTCCGGGCGAGAACGAGTCGCGGTGCCGGCGCCACATGAACACGGGCAGCGAGACGGCGGTGAGCACGTAGACCAGCAGGATCAGGATCGTGCCCAGCGTCAGCACTCCGCGTAGAGGTTCACGGGGTTGTCCGTGCCGCCGAGCAGGCCCGTGACGTGGCACAGCCACCAGACGACGACGATCCCGGCCCCGACGACCGTCATCGCCAGCAGGGCGTTGACCGGTGTCTCGCCCGGGGGCCGGGACCTGCCGAGCAGGGCGGGCAGAAGCCCCGAGCGGCCGCCGTCGAAGATCACCCGCGCCTGCGAGTTCACCGCGGCGACCAGGGTGCACAGAACCGCGACGATGCCCGCCAGCCACGCGAGGATCGCGGCGCCGCCCAGGTAGCGGTCGGCCAGTTCCAGGAACGGCACCGATGCCCGGCCGATCGAGCCGGTGTCGTAGTGGAACCCGACGATCGTCGCGTACGCGAACAGGACGAAGAGCGCGGTGGCGAGGCCCACCGACATGAAGAGGGCTCGCGGGATCGTACGGCGCGGATCGCGCGTTTCCTCGGCCAGCGCCGGGGCGTTTTCCCAGCCGATCATCATGTAGAGCGCGAGCGGAAAACCCGCGGAGAGCCCCGCCAGCCCGTTGTTGAGATGCGACGCGCGAACAGCGTCCCGGAAGATGGCCACGCCGGTCGATAAGGACGACGGCGCAGACCGCGACCATGACCAGCACCTGGAGGACCGTCGCGACGCCGATAGCGGCCGTCGAGGCCCCGCCCCCGCATCGCGAACCAGATCGCCCCTGCCGTCATGACGAGCGCGATCGGCAGCCAGGAGGGGGTCCACGCGGTGTAGTGATCGAGTGTGAGCGCGATCATCCCGCCCGACATCGCGAACACGCCCGCGATCGCCACCGTGAAGCCGACCGTCACCAACAGCGCGGTCACGACGCCCGCCTTCGGCCCCAACGATGTCTCGACGTAGGTGACGAAGCTCCCCGCCGACGGCTCCATCTTGGTGAACTCCGCGGTGGCGAAGGCGAGTAAGAACACCGCGACGCCGGCCGCCAGGATCGTCAACGGCGCGGCGGTCCCGGCTGTCACGGCGATCACGCCGAAGGCGAAGTAGAAGTCGACTCCAGGCCCGATGTTGGCGACCGTGGAGGCCGTCACGTCGGCAAAGCCGAGCGTGGCGGTGCCGTCCTTCGCGTCGTTCGGGCTCGAAGCGCCGGCGGCCATCTGGGGCTATCGCACGGGAAGCCGCGCGAGCGCAACGGCCGCCGCCTCGACGTCTCGCTCCGCCGGCATCCGCACAGTCTCCGGCACGGATCGGCGGGCGCGCGCGATTCGCCCTCCCGGGCGGCTAGGACAGGATCTCGACGTAGCCCTCCGCCCCGTGCACGCGGATCCGCTCGCCGTCCTCGATCCGGCGCGTCGCGTGCTCGACGCCCACGACCGCCGGCAGGCCGTACTCGCGCGCGATCACGGCGCCGTGGGTGATCAGGCCCCCGACCTCGGTCACGAGTGCGGCGATCACCGGGAACACCGCGGTCCAGCCCGGATCCGTGTATGCCGTCACGAGGATGTCGCCTGGCTGCAGGTCCGCCTCGCCGTCAGAGCGTCGCGCCCTGGCGTGCGGAGCGGGGCGCCGGCTCAGGCCGCGAGCTTCGAAGGGGCCCGGCACGCCGGCCGGCCGGAGCCCGTCGCACCGGGTGGGTGCCCTCGGGACACCGGCGGCCAGTCGTTGACCGCATGGGCGTGGCCCCCCAGATGCTGAACCGCGTATGCGCGCCACGGGCTCCAGCGCTCGGAGCGTTCGCTGAGCTCACGCAGCGTCGCGGGGATCCCGAGCGCGCTTGCTCCGCGACGTACGCCCAGATCGCTCGCGGGAAAGGCGTCCGGGTCGCCGAGCGCTCGCATCGCGATCAGCTCCGTGCTCCAGGGCCCAATCCCCGGAATCTCGCGCAGGACGCCCAATGCCTCGGAGCGCTCGGCTCCGGGGCTCAGCTCGAGCTCGCCCTGCGCGAGTGCGGCTGCGAGGCGCTGAACGGTGAGGCGCCGGGCCGAGGGCATCGCCACGTCGAGCTCGGACAGCGCAGCGGAGGCGGGGAACAGCCGCGAGAGCCCGCCGGCGGGATCTGCGACCGGCTCGCCCCACCGCGCGGCGATCGTCGCGGCGAGTGTCCGCGCGGCCGCCGTGGAGATCTGCTGTCCGAGCGCGACGCGGACCGCCAGCTCCGCACCGTCCACGGTCCGCGGGACGCGCCGGCCGGGAGTACGCGTGACCGAGGCGCAGTCCACGGTCGGCGCGGAGCTGCTCGTCGATCGCCTCGGGGTCGGCGTCGAGGTCGAGCAGCCAGCGGCAGCGCGCGATGGCGGCTCCAAGATCGCGCAGATCCTCGAGCGTCAGACGGCAGGAGATGTGCGTGTCCTCGGGCGTGGGCTCGGCTATCCCCGTTCCGTGCGGAAGCCGTAGCGTGCGGCGGTAGCGACCGTCGCGGACCTCCTCCACGCCGGGCACGGCGGTGGCGGCGAGATGACCGAACAGGTTCTCCGGACTCAGGGGACCGCGAAACGCGAGCCGTAGGTCGAGTGTCCCCGCCGGGCGCCCGCCACCCGCTCGGCGCCGGAGCTCGGTGGGCGACAGCGCGAACACGGACCGGACCGTGTCGTTGAACTGCCGGATGCTCGAGAAGCCGGCCGCAAGTGCGATCTCGGCCATCGTCAGCGAGCTCGCTTCGATCAGCGTGCGTGCCGTCTGCGCCCGCTCGCGCGGGCGAGGGCCAGCGGACCGGCGCCCAGCTCGGCTCTCAGGATCCTCTGCAGCTGCGCGGGCTGTAGCCGAGGCGCGACGCAAGAGCCGGCACTCCCTCGCGGTCCACGACGCCGTCGGCGATCAGCCTCATCGCGCGACCCGTCACATCGCCACGCGCGTTCCACTCCGGGGACCCGGGAGTCGAGATTCTTCTTCGTCCGGCTGATCTTCTGTTTGAGTTCCGACTGCAGCTTCTCCGAGGCCTTGTGCTTCGGCATCTCGCGCAGCATGACCTCGAGCCATTTGAGCTCGTCTTCTGTGGTCGTTGCGCGGCGGTATTGCTCTTCGGCCTTGTGGTATTGAGGGGTGAGGTTGGTTGCCATAACGCGCTGCGGTTGAACTCAGTTACCGAAGTCGAGGTGCAAGCCTTGATCGAGAACCGGCATCTGAAGTTTAGTGAAGCAGCGACTAAGCGGCTAGCTGCTGCCGAAAAACCGTATCTTTCGAAGCTACAGCGGAAGTCGCAATTGTCGGGGTCGCCGTGGTAAACATTTCAAGATATAATTGACGCAGACGCGACGCCATCGTTCAATCAGCATCCATGGCGATTGAATTTGAGTGGGATCCGCGTAAGGCTAACCGTAATCTTCGGAAGCACGGCGTCTCATTTGAGGAAGCTGTCTCGGCGTTTGGCGATCCGTTTGGACTGACCATTGCTGATCTGCTGCACTCCGACAGAGGAGGACCGGTTCGTCAGTTGGGCTGATCGCGGCACAACCGGCTAATCGTGGTTATATTCACCGACAGGGCCGACAGAATACGCATCGTGAAGTGGGCGAAAGGCGACTACAAAGGAACGGAGAGACTATGAAGAAGGTCCCTAACGGGGCTTACATAATTTAGAACTCCTGAGGCCGTCGATCTGGCCCAGGCATCCAGAGGAGAAGGCCTGCCATGTCGATGACCAAGCCGGATCGCCCGATCGACGAAGCACGCCTGGAGCAGGCTCTGCGCGTGGCCAATATGCCCACCTTGACGATGGTGCTGTTCCAGCTGACCGGGGATCAGCGTTGGCTCAACGATCCCTATCGCCCGGAACGCAGTTCGGGTCTGGGTCCCAACGACTCGGGCGGCTTCCCCGACGCGGTCGCCGAGGAAATCCGCCGGTGCGCCGCATCGGCGATCATGGCCTGGTCACACGGGCGACCCGCGGCGGTACCGATACCGGATCCTGGCTGCTGCGCCGCATGCTGAGCATCTGCATGGCCGAAGAGATCCCCCCCGAATATGAACGGGTGATGCGCGAGGAGATGGGGCTGGTTGTGCCAGAGCCGCCCCAGCCGTTGCACACCAGCGACTTCCGCGTGGCGATCATCGGTGCGGGAATATCGGGGATCATCGCTGCGGTACGGCTGCGCGAACTGGGCGTGCCGTTTGTCATACTCGAACGTAATCAGGAGGTCGGCGGCGTCTGGCTCACCAACACCTACCCGGGCGCGGGCGTAGACACCCCCAGCTACCTCTATTCCTTCTCGTTCTTCCCGCGACACTGGTCGACACACTTCGGTAAGCGCGACGAGATGGTGGCCTACTTGGCCGAAGCGGTCGATCACTTTGATCTGCGCCGCCACATCATTTTCGGCACCGAAGTCGACAGCGCGGTGTATGACGAAGCCACGCAGACCTGGACGGTTTCATCCCGCGACAGTGACGGGTCACCGCGTGCGGTGTCGGCTAACGTCGTCATCGGTGCTGTCGGACTGTTCAATAAGCCGAAGATCCCCGACATTGCCGGCATGGACCGCTTCGCCGGCCCGATGTTTCATACCGCGCACTGGCCCGAGGACGTCGACGTCGCCGGGAAGCGCGTGGCCGTGATTGGGACCGGGGCCAGCGCGATGCAGGTCGTGCCGGCGATCGCGGACAAAGTCGCGCAGGTGACCGTCTTCCAGCGCTCCCCGCAATGGGTCGCGCCGTGCGCCGAGTATTTCGCGCCGGTACCCGGGGATGCGCACTTTCTGATGGACCATGTGCCCTTTTACCTTGCCTGGTACCGATTCCGGCTGGCATGGGTTTTCAACGATCGGATTCATCCGTCGTTGCAGATCGACCCGCAATGGGGCGATCCGGCCCGCTCACTTAACGCCGTCAACGACGCCCATCGCCGCTACTTCACCCGCTACATCGTCAGCCAGCTTGAGGGCAGGCCCGATCTGATCGAGAAGTGTGTTCCGGATTACCCGCCGTTCGGCAAGCGGATGCTGCTCGATAACGGCTGGTTCGCGGCGCTCAAGCGCGACAACGTTCGGCTGGTCACCGAGGGAGTCGACAGCATCACCGAGCGCGGCGTGCTCAGCAGCGGCGGCGACGAGGTCGAGGCCGACGTGGTGGTGTTCTCCACCGGCTTCGAGACGACGCGCTACCTGCAGCCGATCGAGTTCGTCGGACGGGGCGGCAAGCGGTTACGGGACATCTGGGGTGATGACGATGCCACCGCCTATCTCGGCATCACCGTGCCGGGGTTTCCGAACCTGTTTTTGATGTATGGGCCCAACACGAATTCCGGTGCCGGCGGATCGTACTTTTTCATCGGTGAGTCGCAGGGCCGCTACATCGTCGATGTGATCACCAAGATGGTCCGCAGCGGCATCGGTGCGGTGGAATGCCGCACTGAGGCGCATGACGGCTGGGTGGCCCAGGTCGACGAGGCGCATTCGACGATGGTGTGGAGCCACCCCGGGATGACGACCTACTACCGCAATGGGCGTGGACGGGTGGTTAACAATTCGCCCTACCGCGTCGTCGACTACTGGTTGATGACCCACAGTGCGGACTTGGCGGAGTTCATCAGCGAGTCGGCGCTGCGCCCCCAAATGGAGGCGAGACGATGAGCGGCACCCACATCGGCCAAGCCGAGATTGCCAATGTGGTAGTCCGGCTCGACGTCGGTGTTTCTTGCCAACGTCGGTGATGCCGTTTCAACGGGATGTCGAGGAATCGGTAGTGCCTGGGTTCAGGCAGGGGCAGGCGATCGTGAAAGGCGCGGCGGAACAGGTCGTCGTCGAATTCGCCGGCCGCACGACGGCGCGTCGAACACGGCTACCTTCAGCGTGTGCAGATCGATGTTGGGTGTTTCGCTGTACAGCATCCCTACCGCCCAGCGGTTTCAGTTCCCACCGCCGTGCTCATCGACGCGCTCCGATGAAATTCCCTAGTCGTTAAAGACGAGCTTGGTGCCGGTTTGCGCACGGACCTGCGCCACGGTTACGTGCGGCGCCCGTCCGGGAACCATGCGGTAATGCGACGAATCTGTTTGGATGCCAGCAGAATTCCCAATCCCCAGTCGTCGACTCCGCAGTTGTTGGAGAAGACTTCCCGCTGATGTTGGCCTCCGGTTTTCGTGGGGGACATGTAGGTGGATTCCGCTTGCCGCCCGGTTTGGTGAAACCCGTTCAAGTCAGGCGGTGCCCCGGATACCCAAAGGGCGGCAACGCTCCTAACGGGTCGTCGCTATCGATCGATCTCGTTTCGGCTCGATGGTCGAGCGCTTGTGCACCGATGGCGCGCAGGGTGACCACGACTGTGACGACAATCCAGGCGAAGAAGGCCACCAGCGACAGCCACCACGAGAAAAGACCGTTCCAGGCGAGCGGGCCGTCCTTGAAGAACACGTCCAGACTTGCCGGGCAGTACAGCAGTGCCGTCCAGAGACAGAAGTAGCCGTACCACCGCGGGTACCCGGGCTGGGTCCGCTGATCAGAGAGCACAGCGATACCGATGACGAGATTTTGAACGAAGATGGCGTAGATGATTCCGGTGAAGGGGAGCCAGCCCATGTCGTTGAGCGTTTGGATCGCCTCTTGCGTTCGGTCGGGCCGGTATGCCGCCACTTGGAAGTAGTAGAGCGCCGGGAAGAACGCGACAGGAAGCGTGCAGCCGATGCCGAGTTGGGCGTAGGTCAGTGGGGTGTGCTCGCCTTCGATCCGCTTGAGCTGCACCGAGATCGCGGCAGTGAAGGGAACGAAGAAGACCAGAGCGTACATGCTGAGGATCATCCCGGCGCGGATGGCGTTGGCGTTGTTGCGGTAGAACGAGGGCGACGTCGGCTGCCGTTCGGGTCGGAGCAGGGGGTGGTATATACCGGGCGATGAGTCCAAAGCCGAGGAAGAACAAAACGGCGAACAGAACGCCGCTCCAAACACATAGACCGCTGCGACCAGGTATTACGCAAGCAGCCTTCCGTGGCTCCAACTTATGTGGCAGCATCATATTCTAGTTAGAATTTGAACTGGACAGCAAGAGTCTCGGAGCTACTACCCTGATCGGCACGCCCAGCCACGTGCGGCAAGGAGCGCGCAGCGCCGAGGTCCATCCGCCGAGACGCAATACGGAGGAGTCGGTGGCAGCCGGCCGCAGGCCCGCTCACACGGGAGGCGCATGTCGACTGGGCCGGCGGGTTTACCAGCCACTGTTCGTGCACCTGACGCTGCATCGAAAACTATCTCAATTATCCCTAGGAATCGAACAGTAACAAGGCATATCACAACTAGTATTAGCCAGATTATTGCTTTCTACCTCTACCAAGTCTAATTTAGATTCGGATAAATCGGTGGATACTTCCGCTGCTGCACCGACGATGCCGTCAAGGGAGGAACACGCCATGGTTGGGGCGCGAAGCGATGGAGCCGTCTTGTCCCGTGCGGACTCCGAATCCGACGATCGGCCACCCACTGGCCGCACGGAGGGGGGCAGGAGCCGATATAGCACGGTCGCGACCAAACCGGTCCGCGCCTTCGGCGGCTTCTTCGCGATGTCGCTGGACACGTTGGTTTCACCCGACAAAACCGTTCGCGTGGCGTGAGTTCTTGCTGCAGTCATGGTTCGTCGCGCGGGTGTCGCTGCTGCCGACGCTGATGCTGGCGATCCCGTTCACCGTGCTGGTGATGTTCACGTTCAACATTTTGTTGGTCGAGTTCGGCGCGGCCGACTTCTCGGGCACCGGCGCCGCGTTTGGCGCCGTCACCCAGATCGGGCCGGTCGTGACGGTGCTGGTGGTGGCCGGCGCGGGCGCGACGGCGATGTGCGCCGACCTGGGGGCGCGGACGATCCGCGAGGAACTCGACGCGCTGCGGGTGATGGGCATCAACCCGATCCAGACGCTGGTGGTGCCGCGGGTGCTGGCGGCGACCCTGGTCGCGTTGATGTTGTCCTCGCTGGTGATCGTGGTCGGCCTGGCCGGTGGCTTCTTCTTCTCGGTGTTCGTCCAGCACGTCACCCCGGGCGCGTTTGTGGCTGGGCTGACGCTGCTGACCGGTGTCCGCCGATGTGTTCATCGCGTTGGTCAAGGCGGCATTGTTCGGTCTGGCTGCCGAGCTTGATCGCCTGCTACAAGGGCATCTCGGTCGGCGGCGGGCCCGCCGGGGTCGGCAACGCGGTCAACGAAACCGTGGTGTTCACCTTCATGGCGCTGTTCGTGATCAACGTCATCGCCACCGCCGTCGGCGTGAAGGCCACGTTATGAGCGCCAGTGTGCCCAGCACAGCGGTTCCCGCGGCTCGACGCACAGGCGTGCGACGCTGGGTCGACGCGTGGAACCGGATCGGCGACGCAGGCGCAGCTTTCTACGCAAGAACCCTCGCGTCCAGTCGGCGACGCACTTACGTCGCTACCGCGCAGAGACTGGTGCGCCTGATCGCGCAGATGGGCCTGGGCACTGGCGCGTTGGCGGTCATCGGCGGCACGGTGGTCATCGTCGGCGTTCCTGACGTTGTCCGCGGGCTCGCTGATCGCGATCCAGGGCTACAACCCTTCAGCGATATCGGTGTGGAGGCGTTGACCGGCTTCGTCGTCGGCCTACTTCAACGTGCCGCCTGGTCGCGCCGTTGACCGCGGTGATCGGCCTGGCCGCCACAATCGGCGCCGGGGCGACGGCGCAGCTGGGCGCCATGCGCATCAACGAGGAGATCGACGCGCTGGAGGTGATGGGCATCCGCATCGATCGCCTACCTGGCGTCGACCCGCGTGGTGGCCGGGGTGATCGTGGTGATCCCGCTGTACTGCGTGGCGGTGCGTGATGTCGTTTCGTGGCCGCCCGGTTCGGCACCACCGTCATCTATGGCCAGTCGACCGGCGTCTACGACCACTACTTCAACACATTCCTCAACCCGACCGACATGGTCTGGTCGTTCGTGCAGGCGGTCGCTGATGGCGATCGTCGTCATGCTGGTGCACACCTACTACGGCTTCACCGCCTCCGGCGGGCCGGCCGGGGTCGGTGAGGCCGTCGGCCGCGCCGTGCGCGCGTCGCTGGTCTGCCGCGGTGTTCGTCACCTTGTTCGTGTCGCTGGCCATTTACGGGCAGTCCGGCAACTTCAACCTGTCCGGGTAGCGATGCATGGAACGCAGACGCAGGCGAAGGCGCATCCACCCCGCGTGGTGGGCGGTGATCCTGTCTGCGCGTGGTCGCCGTCGTTGTGGTCTGCGTCGGGCATGTTCACCGGGTCCTTCAGCTCCTATGTGCCGGTCACGCTGACCTCCGACCGCTCCGGACTGGTGATGGAAACCGGCGCCAAGGTCAAGCTGCGCGGCGTGCAGGTCGGCCGCGTCGCGGACGATCACGGCGGCACCGAGCCGGTGAGCCTCGAAGCTGCGAGATCGACCCCGACCAGATCCGACACATCCCGGCCAACGTCGAGGCCCAGATCGGGCCACCACCGCCTTCGGCGCCAAGTACGTCGACCTGATCTATCCCGACGACCCCAGCCCGCAAGCGACTGTCGGCGGCGCGGTGCTGCGGTCACGCAACGTCAGCACCGAGGTCAACACCGTCTTCCAGAATCTGGTCGGAGTGCTGCAACCAGATCGACCCGGCCAAACTCAACGCGCGTGCTGTCCGCGCTCGCCGAGGGCGTGCGCGGCCAAGGGCAGCGCATCGGGCAGGCCACCACCGACGCCAACCAGGTGCTGTTGGCGGTCAACCCGCGGATGCGACACCGTTCGCGCAGGACTGGCGCTCGCTGAAGGGACTTCGGCGACGCCTACGGCGCCGCCGCGCCAGACATCCTGCGCATCCTGAATGCGGCCAGCACGACCAGCACCACCATCACCGACACACTCCAGGCTCTGGACGCGTTGCTGCTCAACGTCATCGGGCTTGTCGCACAGCGGCATCGATCTGCTCGGGCCCGAACAAGGACAACCTGGTCAGCGCGATCAACGTGCTCGCAGCCCACGACGGACCTGCTGATGAAGTACAACCCCGAGTACACCTGCATGCTCCTCGGGGCGAAGTGACTTGCTGGACAACGGCGGCTATCAGCCGGTCGGCGGCAACGGCAAGCCGTGATCCTCGACGCCGCGCTTCTCCTGGGCGACGACCCGTACCGCTACCCGGACAACCTGCCGATCGTGGCCGCCAAGGGCGGTCCCGGCGGCAAACCGGGCTGCGGGTCGTTGCCGGACGTCAGCAAGAACTACCCGGTGCGCCAACTGGTCACCAACACCGGCTGGGGCACCGGGCTCGGACATCCGCCCCAACCCCGGCATCGGGCATCCCTGGCTGGACCGACTACTTCCCCGTCACCCGGGCCGTCCCGCAACCGCCGAGCATCCGCGTGCCTGCGGACCGCCGGCGCACCGGACCGATCCCGTACCCGGGCGCACCGCCCTACGGCGCGCCGCTATACGGACCCGACGGCACGCCGCTGTACCCGGGCTGCCGCCCGCCTGGACCGCCACCGTCGCCAGACCTCCGAATCGCCAGCCGCAGCCGTCGAGCCCACCGATCACCGTGACCGCAATCGATGAATCAAGGAATGCGCCGTGAGAGACAACCTGGCCGGCGCCGCTCTGGCGCCTCGCCATCTTCGTCGTGGTGTGCCTGTCGGCGACCTTCGCGCTGTTCGCGGTATTCGCCCAGTTGCGGTTTCAGCCCGAGAACGACCTACGACGCCGAGTTCACCAACGTCAGCGGGCTGCAAAGACGGCGACTTCGTGCGCATCGCCGGCGTCGAGGTCGGCAAGGTCAAAACGATCACCATCACGAGCAACGACACCGTCGCTGTGGTCGAGTTCACCGCCGACGACTCGGTGGTGCTGACCCAGGGCACCAGGGCGGTGATCCGCTACGACGACCTGATCGGCGGCCGGTACCTGGCACTGGAGGAGGGCGCCGGCGGAGTCAACCGGCTCAACGCCAGGCCACACCATTCCGCTGCGACCGCACCGCAGCCAGCGCTGGATCTGGACGCACTGATCGGCGGGTTCCGTCCGCTGTTCCGCGCATTGGACCCCGACCAGGTCAACGCGTTGACCGGCCAGCTGATCGCGGCCTTCCAGGGCCAGGGCGCCACGATCAGCTCGTTTCTCGACAGACCGCCGCGTTGACCAACACGCTGGCCGACCGCGACGAGCTGATCGGGCAGGTCATCGACAACCTCAACACCGTGCTGGGTTCGCTGGGCGACCAAAGCAACCAGTTCGCCAAGGCGGTCGACTCGCTGTCGCAGCTGGTCGAGCGGCTCGCCGGCACGCCGCACCGACATCAGCAACGCGGTGGCCTACGCCAACGCCGCGGCCGGATCATCGCCGACCTGCTGCCCAGGCCCGCCCGCCGCTGCAGAAGACCGTTCACCAGACCGACCGCGACGGCCGGGCATCGTCGTGGCCGACCACGACTACTTCGACAACCTGCTCAACACGCTGCCCGACGCCTACCAGGCGCTGGCCCGGCAGGGCCTATACGGCGACTTCTTCAGCTTCTACCTGTGCGACGCTGTTCCTCAAGGTCAACGGCAAGGGCGGCCAACCGGTGTACATCAAGGTGGCCGGCCAGGCACCGGGACGGTGCACACCGAAATGAAGTCCTTCGCCGAACGCAACCCGCTGATCATCGGCGCGGTCGGGCTGGCCGTGATCGCCGCGGTCGTCGCTGGCGGCGCTGAAGTACGACAAGCTGCCGTTCTGTCAACCGGCAACGACACTACTCGGCCTATTTCGCCGAGGCCGGCGGACTGAATCCCGGTGCAGCCGTGCAGGTTTCGGGTTACCAGGTGGGCAGGTGTCCAGCGTCGAACTCGACGGCGCCCGCGTGCTGGTCACGTTCAACGTCGACAACGACATCCAGCTCGGCGACCGCACCGAGGCTGCGATCAAGACCAAGAGCCTGCTGGGCGCAAAGATCCTGGAAGTCACCCCGCGCGGCGACGGCCAGCTGTCGCAGCCCGATCCCGCTCGACCGCACCACGCTCGCCCTACCAGCTGCCCGACGCGCTCGGCGATCTCGACGACCACCATCAGCGGACTGAACACCGACACAGCTGTCGCGACTCGCTGGCGATGCTGGCGCAGACACTTTCAAGGACACCCCGCCGGAGCTGAAGGTCGCCGTCGAGGGCGTCGCGCGGTTCTCCCAGACCCTCGACGACCGCGACGCGCAGCTGCGCAACCTGCTGGCCAACGCCAACAAGGCGACCGCGGTGCTGGCCCAGCGCAGCGACCAGGTCGTCAGCCTGATCGCCAACACCAATGCGCTGCTGGCGCAGCTGCGGACCCAAAGCGCCGCGCTGGAACAGATTTCGCGCAACATCTCGGCGCTCGCCCGGCAGCTGTCGGGCTTCATCGCCGACAACCGTGACCAGCTGCAGGCCCGCGCTGGACAAGCTCAACGGCGTCCTGACGATCGTCGACAACCGCAAGGAGCGGGTCCAGAAATCGATCAAGCTGCTCAACGCGTACGCGATGTCGCTGGGCGAGTCGGTGTCGTCGGGCCCGTTCTTCAAGGCCTACGTCGCCAACCTGCTGCCCGGCCAGTTCATGCAGCCGTTCGTCGACGCCGCGTTCTCCGATCTCGGGCTGGACCCCACACGTGCTGCTGCCGTCGCAACGCACCGACCCGCAGACCGGCCAGCCCGGCACGCCGCCGCTGCCGATGCCCTATCCGCGCACCGGCCAGGGCGGCGAGCCGAATCTCAACCTGCCCGACGCGATCACCGGCAACCCCGGCGATCCCCGCTACCCGCTACCGGCACGGCTGCTACCCGCTACCGCGAGCCGCCGCCGGCCCCGCCGCCGGGCGGACCGCCGCCGGGCCCGCCGGCGCCGGCCGCCAGCCCGGCGTACCGCACCCCGAGCCGACCCCGTCGCCGGTGTACGTTCCGGCACCCGGTGAGCTGCCGCCGGACCCAGCGCACCGGGAGGCGGCCAATGATCGCAGCGCACGCGTTCCGGATCGCGCTTGGCGGTCGTGCTGGTCGCTGGTGCTGGTCGGCGGGCGTCGTTCGGCGCTGCGGATCACAGCCGCGATCAGCACGACCGCGCATCGTCGCCTATTTCGACAACAGCAACGGCATCTTCGTCGGCGACGAGGTGCGCATCCTGGGCGTGCCGGTCGGCAAGATCGACACGATCGAGCCGCAGCCCGCGCGGGTCAAGATCACCTTCTGGTTCGACAGCAAATACAAGGTTCCCGCCGACGCCAAGGCGGTCGATCCTGTCGCCCGCCGCTGGTGACCGCGCGGGCCATCCAGCTCACGCCGGCCTACACCGGCGGGCCCGACGCTGGCCGACGACGCGGTCATTCCCGCAGGACCGCACCGCGGTGCCCGTGGAATGGGACGACTTGCGCGCAGCAACTGCAGAAGCTGACCGACGACGCTGCAGCCGACCCAGCCCGGCGGCGTCAGCACCCTTGGGCGCATTCATCAACACCGCCGCCGACAACCTGCGCGGCCAGGGCGCCAACATCCGCGACACCATGATCAAGCTGTCGCAGGCGTTTTCGGCGCTCGGCGACCACAGCAATGACATCTTCGCGCACGGTCAAGAACCTGTCGATCGCTGGTGTCGGCGCTGCAGGCCAGCGCCGACCTGATGCGCCAGCTCAACCAGAATCTGGCCTCGGTGACGGCGCTGCTGGCCAACGACCCCAACGAGGTCGGCCAACGCCGTCACCGACCTCAACGACGTGGTGGGCGACGTGCAGAGCTTCGTGGCCGACAACCGCGAGGCGCTCGGCACCACCTCGGACAAGCTGGCGTCGATCATCCACAGGCGCTCGACGACAGCCTCGACGACATCAAGCAGACGCTGCACATCGCCCCGACCGCGTTTCAGAACTTCGTCAACATCTACCAGCCGGCGCAAGGCGCGCTGACCGGCGCGCTGGCGGTCAACAACTTCGCCAACCCGATCACCTTCATCTGCGGGGCGATTCAGGCGGCCTCGCGGCTGAACGCCGAGCAGTCGGCCAAGCTGTGCGTGCAGTACCTGGCGCCGATCATCAAGAACCGCCAGTACAACTTCCCGCCGCTGGGCGATGAACCTCGTTCGTCGGCGCGCAGGCGCGGCCCAACGAGGTCACCTACAGCGAGGACTGGCTGCGCCCGGACTACGTTCCGCCGCAGGCGCCGCCACCGGCGCCCGCCGCCCGCCGGCCGCCGCAGCGCCGCCGCCGAGCCGCCGCCGGCCGCCGCCGACGCGCCCCGCTGGCGCCGCCGAGGCGCGGCCGACCGATCCCGCTGCAGGGCTGCCCGGCATGATGGTGCCGCCAGGAGGCGGGTCATGACGAGCGCATCGGCGCTGCGCAGCCGTCGTGGCGTGCTGGTCGCTGATGGTCGTCGCGATCGTCGCGGGCTGCGGTTGGCGGGGCCTGAACTCGCTGCCGCTGCCGGGCACCGCAGGGCGGCGGCCCGGGTCCTTCATGATCCAGGCGCAGCTGCCCGACGTCGACAACATCGAACCGAACTCGCGCGTCCGGGTCGGCGACGTCACCGTCGGCAACGTCACCAAGATCGAACGCCAGGGCTGGCATGCGCTGATGACGATGACGCCTCGACGGCGACGTCGAGCTGCCGGCCAACGCCACCGCCAAGATCGGCCAGACCAGCCTGCTGGGTCACTGCACGTCGAACTGGCGCCGCCGACCGACGTGCCGCCGCAGGGCAAGCTGCACGACGGTTCGCTGATCCCGCTGTCGTCGGGCGGCGCCTATCCGACCACCGAGCAGACCCTGGCGGCGGTGTCGCTGCTCCTCAACGGCGGCGGGATCGGCCAGATCCAGGACATCACCGCGGCGTTCAGCACCGCCTTCGCCGGCCGCGAGGAGGACCTGCGCAGCCTGATCGAGCAGCTGGACAAGTTCGTCGCGCAACCTCAACGACCAGACCGGCGACATCATCGCGGCCACCGACAGCCTCAACAGGCTGGTCGGTCAGTTCGCCGAGCAGAAACCGGTGCTGGACAAGGCGCTCAAGACCATCCCCGACGCGCTGGCCGTGCTCAAGGACCAGCGCGACAACCTGGCCGAGGCGCTCGACCAGCTCGGCAAGTTCAGCGCGCTGACCGCCGACTCGGTCAATCAGACCAAGGACAACCTGGTCAAGGAACTCAAAGACCTCGGACCGGTGCTGGAGTCGCTGGCCAACGCCGGCCCGGCGCTGACCCGCTCGCTGAGCTGCTTGCCACCTTCCCGTGGCCCAAGGAAACGCTCGACCAACTGGGTGCGCGGCGACTACGCGCAACCTCACCGCCGTCATCGACTTGACGCTGAGCCGGCTGGACTACGTCGCTTGTTCACCGGCACCCGCTGGGAGGGCAACCTGACCGAACTGGAAATGCAGTGGGGCCGCACCATCGGCCAGCTGCCCAGCCCCTACACCGCCGGCAACCCGCTGGTCGCTGCCCTACCACTCAGATCAGGGACCCTGACATGCGCCTGACCCGACGAATCTGGATCCAGCTGGCCATCTTCGCCGTGATCGTCGCTCGTCGCGGCGACGTGATGATGGCTTCGGCTACATGCGGCTGCCGGCACTGCTGTTCGGCGTCGGCCACTACACCGTGACCGTGGAGCTGCCGCGAGGCCGGCGGGCTGTACCAGCGCGGCAACGTCACCTACCGCGGCACCGAGGTCGGCGGGTCAAGGATCGTCCAGCTGACCGACACCGGCGTCGAGGCGGTGCTGTCGCTGCGATCCGGACGTCGCACATCCCGTCGGATCTGCGACGCGGAGGTGCACAGCCAGTCCGCGGTCGGCGAGCAGTACGTCGCGCTGCTGCCGCGCAGCGCCACCTCGCCGCCGCTGAAGGACGGCGACGTCATCCCGGCGAGCGACACCTCGGTGCCGCCCGACATCAACGCGTTGCTCGACGCGACCAACCGTGGGCTGCAGGCAATCCCGCACGACAACCTCAAGACCGTGATCGACGAAGTCTACACCGCCTTCGGCGGACTGGGCCCCGAACTGTCCCGGCTCGTCAAAGGCTCCACGAACTTGGCGATCGACGCGCGCAAGAACCTGGACGCGCTGACCACGCTGATCGACAGTCCGCAGCCGGTGCTGGACATCCCAGACCGACACGCCGATGCCGATCAGCGCGTGGGCGGCACACCTGGCCACCATCACCGGGCAGCTGCAGACACAACGACGCGCGCGTTGCGCGGCGTGCTCGACAACGGGCGCCCCGGCCGCCGACGAGGCGCGCCAGCTCATTCGACCGGCTGCAACCGACGCTGCCGATCTTGCTGGCCAACCTGGTCAGCGTCGGCAAGGTGGCGGTCACCTACCAGCCGACCATCGAGCAGATGCTGGTGTTGCTGCCGCAGGGCGTCGCCGAATGTCCAGGGCACGGCTGGTGCCGAATCATGAACACCAAGCAGGCCTACCAGGGGTCTGTACTTGGACTTCAACCTCAACCTCAACCTGCCGCCGCCATGCACCACCGGCTTTCTGCCGGCCCAGCAGCGCGCGTCCCACCTTCGAGGACTACCCCGGATCGGCCCGCGGGCGACCTGTACTGCCGGGTGCCGCAGGACTCGCCGTTCAACGTCCGCGGCGCGCGCAACTATCCCGTGCGTGACCGTGCCCGGCAAACGCGCGCCCGACGGTGAAGATGTGCGAAAGCGACGAGCAATACGTGCCGCTCAACGACGGCTACAACTGGAAGGGCGACCCCAACGCCACGCTGTCGGGCCAAGCCGTCCCGCAACAGCCGCCCGGGAACCGCCGCTCGCCGGCGAGCGGGCCCGCCGGCAGCCCCCGCCGGCCGCCGCCGCTGCCATCGCCGCCGCCGAATACGACCCCGCCACCGGCACCTACATCGGACCCGACGGGCATGTCTACACCCAATCCGACCTGGCCCAAACCGCGCCGAAGGAGCAAGACATGGCAATCGATGCTGATGCCGCCGCCTCGCGGCTGACAGCACTGGCGCGAAGACTCACCAACCACGATGAACGGGAGGACGGCATGCCGGCAGCAACTGATTCGGAGCTGTGCGTTGACGACGTCACCGTCGACGAAGAGGGCACAGTCGACGAGGACGACGTAATCGACGAAGAGGATGGTGCAGACAGCGAGCCGGCGGCTCGGTTAAGGAAATCGATGTCGGCGCAGTGGTGGGCGACTCTGTGGGGCCTGGTTGTTGTCGTCGCGTTAGCGGCGTTGATCGGATGGTTTGGATTTCGTGTCCACCAGTCGCAGCAGGCGCAGGCCCAGCGAAGTCAATTTCTGCAGGTGGCCAGGCAGGGTGCGCTGAATTTGTCGACGATCGACTGGCAGCATGCCGACACTGACGTGCGACGCATTCTGGACGGGGCGACGGGGGAGTTCTACGACGATTTCGCCAAGCGGTCGCAGCCGTTCATCGAGGTACTTAAGCAAGCCAAGGCGACCACGGTGGGGACGATTACCGAGGCCGGGCTGGAGTCCGAGACGGCCGACACCGCCCAGGCATTGGTGGCGTTGTCCGTGCAGACGTCGAATGCCGGTGTGCCCGAGCAGGTTCCGCGGGCCTGGCGAATGCGTATCCATGTGCAGAAGGTCGGTGATCAGGTCAAAGTCTCTAACGTCGGGTTCGTGCCGTGAGCGCGGTCACCTCGCCCCGTGCGGGCGAGCGCGGTGTTATCGACTCGGTGGTGGAAATTCCTGGTGAGCCGGAGCAAACAGTGACAACAGAGGAGGCCGGTGAGAAGGCCATTGCGCACGAGGCCGTTGCGGACGAGACCAAGGCGACCGATGCGGCCACCGAGGTCGACGAGCTAGACCACGATGAGCAGCCGGCGAAGGTGCGGCGTCGCATCCGCTGGTCGCGGTCGGTCGGCTACGGGCTGCTCCCGGGGCTGGCATTGGTGTTGGCGTCTGCCGCAGGCTATCTCAAATGGCAGGACGCCTCCGTGCGCGAGGCCGCGCTCGCGCGCGCGGAATCCGTGCAGGCCGCTACCGACGGCACTATCGCGCTGTTGTCCTACCGGCCCGACACCGTGCAGAAGGACCTTGAGGCCGCGCGGGGCAGATTGACCGGTACCTTCCTCAACGCCTATACGTCGCTGACCCACGATGTGGTGATCCCGGGAGCACAGCAAAAGCAGATCTCCGCCGTGGCGACTGTCCCGGGCGCGGCGTCGAAAGTGGCGACCGCCGACCACGCCGTCGTCGCGTTGTTCGTGAACCAGACCGTCATCGTCGGTCAGGACGCGCCGACCAACACCGCATCCAGCGTTCGAGTCACCCTCGACAAGATCGGCGGCCGGTGGCTGATCTCCGGATTCGATCCAGTCTGATCGGGACTATCCGTGCAGCACCGCTCCGTATCCTGGCGCACACTGGGCACGTCGCTCAGCGTTTCCTCCCGCCGCGTCGCGACGCGCATCGTCGCAGGGCGACGAATACCAGGCCTGGTACCTGATCAATCAGGCGTTCAACGAACTTTGCGCCGCGCTGATTCGGCAATTGCGGAACTCGGCAGCGAACTACCGCCGGTCACCGGCGGCTGATGGAAAGGAAAACTGACATGCAACTTCGACCGCTGGCCCTGTCCGCTTTGTTCGCTACGGCTGTCGGCGCCGTGTTGGGTACGCCCGCCGCACACGCTGACAACAAGCGGCTCAACAACGGTGTGGTCGCCAATATCTACACCGTTCAACATCAGGCCGGCTGCACCAACGACATCAAGATCAATCCGCAACTGCAACTGGCCGCCCAATGGCACACCCTGGATGTGCTGAACAACCGAAACCTCGACGGCGACATCGGTTCTGACGGGTCTGCGCCACAAGACCGCGCGAATGCCGCAGGCTTCCACGGCAAGGTGGCCGAAACCGTGGCGATCAATCCCGCAGTCGCGATCAGCGGTGTCGAGTTACTCAACCAGTGGTATTACAACCCCGCGGATTTCGCGATCATGTCAGATTGCGCCAACAGCCAGATCGGCGTCTGGTCGGAGAACAGTCCGGATCGCACCGTCGTGGTCGCGGTTTACGGGCAGCCTGATCGACCACCGACACCACCGCAAGGACCGCAAAACGGTCTTCCGTCTCCAGTGGTCATGCAGGAGAATATTCCGCTCGATCCCAGCCCCGACTACGACGCCAGCGACGAGGTCGAATACGGCATCAGCTGGCTGCCGTGGATCCTGCGCGGCGCGTACCCACCGCCCGGGATGCCGCCGCAATAACCATGGGTCAGAACCTCGTCGGCCATGACAAGCGCGGTCTGCATGCTAAACAACGAGGCAGATCAGATTTCGCTCGCTGCTTGCTCATTGAACCCAGGAAGGTGCCCGGCGGCGATCACTCAGGTGATCAACGCGACGGGACCCGACACCGCACGCCAGAGATGGCTACCGCGCATCGCCCGCGGTGAAACATTGATGGCGATGGCCACGACCGAACCGCACGCGGGCCACAACTTGGCGGCGCGGTGGCCGGTGAGGCGAACATGGCCAAACTGTTGACCGCGGACCTGGCCTTCGACGCCACCGACCACGCCATTCAAGTCATAGGCGCCGACGCCTCGGACGAACGCAACGGATGGCTCGACACCTACCTAGGATGCACGCCTCTCCCGTTCCGGTCCGGTCAGCAACGAGTTCGCGCTGAACTACGTGGCATCGGACGTACTCGGACTTCCCACACCTACGTGACCGACCACGACGGACAAACGCAGCGCGGATCGTTCGGACCTGCGATGACTGAGCCATGACCCTAGGCGGCCAGACGCCCTACGAACGACCATGCCAAAAGACCCAGGCCTGTCAACGACGGCTGAATTTTGACCCCTTTTCGACGGGTTGAAAATTGACCCCCTGCTGGTTGGTTTTGTTGGTTCAGTCTTCGGTTGTGGCAGCGGTAGGGACGCGGCCCAGGTCGCGGTCTTTGAGTCGGTAGCTGTCTCCTTTGAGGGCGATGACTTCGGCGTGGTGGACGAGGCGGTCGATCATGGCTGCGGCGACGACGTCGTCGCCGAAGACTTCACCCCAGCGGCCGAACTGCTTGTTGGAGGTGACGATCAGGCTGGCCCGTTCGTAGCGGGAGGACACCAGCTGGAAGAACAGGTTCGCTGCTTCGGGTTCGAACGGGATGTAGCCGACCTCGTCGATGACCAGCAGTGGGTAGCGGCCCAGGCGAACGAGCTCGGCTTGGAGCTTGCCGGCGTGATGGGCCTCGGCGAGCATGCTGACCCAGTCCGCGGCGGTGGCGAACAGGACCCGGTGCCCGGCCTGGCACGCTCTGATCGCCAGCCCGATCGCCAGATGGGTCTTGCCGGTGCCGGGCGGGCCGAGGAACACCACGTTGTCCTTAGCGACCACGAAGTCCAGGGTGCCCAGGTGCGCGACGAGGTCACGTTTGAGTCCGCGGGCGTGGTCGAAGTCGAACTCCTCCAGCGACTTTCGGGCCGGGAACCGCGCGGCCCGGATGCGGCCCTCACCGCCGTGTGACTCGCGTGCGGAGACTTCGCGTTGCAGACACGCCACCAGGAACTCCTCGTGACTCCAGGATTCGGCCCGGGCGCGCTCAGCCAGACGGTCCACCGACTCGCGCAGCGTGGGCGCCTTCAACGCCCGAGTCAGGAAGGCGACTTCGGCCGAGAGGTCGCGGGCGGGTTTGGCTGCCGTGGCAGGTCGGGTGGCCATCACGCCACCCCGCCGTCGAGGCCGTCGAGCCCCAGTGCGGTGTCGTAGTCGCTCAAGGCCCGCTGCTCGACGTCGAGCTCGGCGACCGGGCGCAGCACGGCGACTCGTTCGCGCCGCAGCGTTCTCGCGGCTGCCACGTGGTCGGGATCGGAGATCGTCTGATGCCACGCCCAGATCCGTTCGTGATCGGCGACGACCCGACCGTCGCAGAGCACCCGCACCCGATCCAGGTCGGCGATCACCTCGATACGACGCCCGATCACCGACGGATGCACCGAGTAGTCATTGCTGTCCAGGCGCACGTAATGATCACGTGCCAGTCGTGTCGCCAAACGACGACCCGAGACCGGCGCCACCGGCGGCAAGGACAGCATCGCGTGACGGTCAGCGGTGATCCGATCGGCCGGGGCGCACCCCAACGCCCGGCGCTGCCGGGTGTTGACCACCGAAATCCATTCCCGCAGTTGATTATTGAAGTCCGCCGGTGAGGCAAATACCCGACCCGGCAGAAACGACCGCTCCAGATAGTCGTGACAGCGTTCGATCAACCCCTTCGCCTCGGGATCGCCGGGCTTGCACACCAGGACCTTGGCACCCAGCGTCCCCCGGAACGCCTGACACTCCCCGGTGAGCTCGACCCGCCCACCCCGCCACCGCCCGATCGCGCTCTCACCATCCCAGACCAACACCCGCGGCACCGCACCCAGCCTCTCGATCAGCTGCCACCAGCCGGCGAACAGATCCGCCGCCGACCGGGTCGGCAGCAGCAGCGCCGACAACCAGCGGGAGTACCCGGTGATCATGGTCAACACGGGAAGCAGCGCCGGGCGACGGACCTGCCCGAAACCGACCGGCAGCTCGATCGGCGGAAACCACAGATCGCACTGCGCGATCTCCCCGGCGACATAGGACGTGCGGCCAGCCGGATCCGGCGGCAGATACACCGGACGCAACTCAGCGACCCGTTCCTTGAACACCGTCAGCCCACGCGTCCAACCGATGCGCTCCGCGATCACCGTCGCCGGCATCCTCGGATACGCCTGCAGCAGTTCACGAATGTGCGGCTCGACCTCGTCGACGATCGACCCGGCCGGCGTGCGCTCATACTTCGGCGGCACGTCCGAGGCGATCGCCGCCCGCACCGTGTTCCTCGAAACACCCAACACCCGCACGATCGCCTTGATCGGTAACCCCTCCGCTCGATGCAGCCTGCGGATCTCAGCCCAGTCCTCCACGGATAACACCCCTTCATCTCCCTCGGCTCGGATAAGCCGAGAATCAGCTGCAGGGGGTCAAAATTCGGGCGTCGACACGGGGTCATCTTTCAGGCGTCGCCGAGTGCGCCGTGAGGCGCTGTTGGTTCGAGAGGAGGTGGGAGACCTCCTCCGCCGATCCTGTCGCAGCAGGACGGTGAAGCTGGGGGCAGCCTGATCCGGGTGATGCCGGTGAGGGTGGCAAGCGGCCCCGACAAAGTCGGAACGTGCCAGCACTGCCAGATGGTGCGGGTCCGGCGAGCGGGATGGAAAGGAGTACGAAAGGAACCGGCGTTTACGTCTCTCAAGTCTGGATCGGCCCCGACCTGGCGGATATGGGCCGAGAGCGGTGCGTCTCAACTCGTTTCGTTCGGAGTTGGGAACTCCTGGGTCGGTTTCGGCGACCGGCCGGGAGACCACGGTGAAGTGCTGCGGGGTAACCGTGGTGAGGCCGCAGGGACCGAGTCGGGCTCCTCCTTCATCGAGTGAATCACAGTGAACACGGGAACCGTCTTGGTCCCGCCGTTGCCCCAGGCATCCGGCCTGGAGCATCGGCTGGGCGCATCGACCGCCGACCGGTCCAGGACGGGGCGGAGCCGCCGTAGTACTCCGAGCCGGGGAAAGCCCGGCACATGGGGAAGGGCGGCAGCGGTATCGAGAAGGGAAGGACACTGTAATGCTGAAAGACGCGCCGGTGAATGTCGGCGCTCCCGACGTGGCGCCCCTGCGGGGATCGCCATCGGGAGTATCGGGGATGCAGACCAAACTTCACCATTGGGCCGCGGCCGATCGCGGCCGCAGGTTCGATGATCTGTTCAACTTCGTGTGTGACCCGGTGACGCTGTTCGTGGCGTTCGACCGGGTCGCGGGCAATGCCGGCGCGAACACTCCCGGGGTGGACGGCCTGACCGTCCGCGACGTGGAGGACAACGTCGGCATGCCTGGGTTCCTGAGCGACCTGCGGGCCCAGCTGAAGACCGGTTCGTTCCGGCCACTTCCAGTGCGGGAACGCACGATCCCCAAAACCGGCGGCAGCGGTAAGGTCCGACGGTTAGGGATTCCGACCATTGCGGATCGGGTTGTTCAGGCGGCGCTGAAGCTCGTGTTGGAACCCATTTTCGAGGCCGACTTCGCGCCGGTCTCCTACGGGTTTCGGCCGATGCGGCGAGCGCACGACGCGGTCGCGGAGATTCAACGTTTCGGCACCAAGGGTTATCGCTGGGTGCTGGACGCGGACATCGAAGCGTGCTTTGACTCGATCGAGCACTCGGCCCTGATGGATCAGGTGCGCGCACGGGTCAAGGACAAGCGCGTGCTCGCGCTGGTGAAATCGTTCCTCAAGGCCGGGGTGATGACCGAACTCGGCAATCACGAGGACAGCTCCACCGGCATGCCGCAAGGAGGCATCCTGTCCCCGCTGTTGGCCAACATTGCCCTAAGCGCGCTCGACGAGCACGTGCACGGGCCGTGGCAGCCCGGCGGGATCATGAGCACTCCTCGCCGACGCGCCCGACGTCGCGCCAAAGGCCTGCCGAATTGGCGAATCGTCCGCTATGCCGACGATTTCGTCGTGCTCGTGCACGGCAACGGTGCCGATGTCGCCACCATGCGCGAAGAGGTCGCCGCAGTGTTGGCACCCCTGGGTTTGCGGCTTTCCGAGGCCAAGACCCGGACCCTGCACATGAGCGACGGGTTCGACTTCCTTGGGTTCCGCATCCAGTGGCGCCGCAAGCGAGGCACGACCAAGTGGTACGTCTACACCTTCATCGCTGATCGGCCCATCCGGTCCCTGAAGGACAAGGTCCGTGCCCTGACCAGCAGATTGTCACAACAGCCACCCAGGGACGTGCTGATCCGGCTCAACCAGATCATGCGCGGCTGGTCGGCCTATTTCCGGCACGCAGTCGCTAAACACACCATGAGCTCCCTGGAAAACTTCGTGTGGCACAGGGTGATCCGCTGGTGGAAGAAACTGCACCGCTGGAGATGGAAAGACGTCCGCCGACACCACACCGCACCCAATGGTCAGTGGACGCGGCCCTCGGCGGACGGGATCGAACTGTTCAACCTCGCCAAGGTGCCAATCACCAAATACCGGTACCGCGGCAACACGATCCCCAACCCCTGGACCCTGGCCAACCACGCCTAACGGCAGACACCGTGGAGAGCCCGTTGCGTGGAAACACGCACGGCGGGTTCGGCGAGCGGCCTGGGGAAACGGACCAATGGCAACATCGGCACCGCGCCCCAGGCCGACTCAACCACAGGCCCCGACCGAAACCGATGAACGTCAGTTCACACAGCTGAGCCATCGCTCGCCGACAGCAGCGTAATCGTTTCCTTTACGCGTCTCGATCCGGGCGACGCAGCTTGCTGCTTTACACCCCTGAGACGGCGAGGCGGCTGCGCTTGCCGGTCGGTGGGTTGGCCACGGATTTGGACACGGAACACGGTGGAACCAATGCGAACGAGCGGGACGAGGTGAGACAGGTCGGGACGACTGAACGTCGCTGACCTGCAGCTATGAGACGGAGTGCATCGGCGAAGACCGCAACCGGTTAGCTCATAACCCAGAGGTCGCAGGTTCGAATCCTGTCCCCGCTACAAAAGAAAGTGGCCTTGACTAGGCCAAACGGCCGCCAGCATGAGCTGGCGGCCGTTTCGTCTTGTGAACGTTTGTGAACGAGGGCGGTCGGCGTCGTCGTGTGCAGTCCCGGTTCATCCTTGACGTTTGGGGTCCGGTTGCTGCTTTACGGTTCCAGGACGCGGTTTCGGTAGGTCCGCGACAACAGTTCCGGTAGGTGCTTTACACCCGTTGGTGGGTGGGGGTTTTTTCGTAGTCGTTGGTGGACTGCGAAAGGGGCCGGCATGTTACGGGAGCTGCGTGTGTCCGAGATGCGTTATCGGGCGGTGCTGGAGGTCCTGGATGGGGCTGTGATCAGCGATGTTGCCCGCCGGTATGGGGTGTCGCGCCAGACGGTGCATGCGTGGTTGCGCCGGTATGCCCGTGATGGGGCGGTGCTCAATCTTGAGGACCGGTCGTCGCGTCCGCATGGGTGTCCTCATCAGATGGCGCCGGCGGTGGAGGCGCGGGTGTTGGTGTTGCGTGATCAGAACCCGCGTTGGGGTCCGACCAGGATCGTCTATGAGCTCACGCGCGAAGGTGTTGCTCAGGTGCCGGGTCGTTCCAGTGTGTATCGGGCATTGGTGCGTAACGGGCGCATCGACCCGGCTAGGCGGCGTCGGCGGCGCAGCGACTACAAGCGGTGGGAACGTGGTCGGCCGATGGAGTTGTGGCAGATGGACGTCGTGGGCGGGATTCACCTGGCCGATGGGGTGGAGGTCAAGGTGGTGACCGGCATCGATGACAATTCCCGGTTCGTGGTGTCGGCGAAGGTGGTCGCGCGGGCCACCGCACGCCCGGTCTGTGATGCGTTGCTGGGGGCGCTGAACCGCCACGGCGTACCCGAGCAGATTCTGACCGACAACGGGAAGGTGTTCACCGGGCGGTTCGGCCCGGGTGGTTCGTCGTCAGAAGTGTTGTTTGATCGGGTCTGTGTGGAGAAACGGGATCCGGCATTTGTTGACCGCGCCGCGCTCGCCTACCACGACGGGAAAGGTTGAACGCCTTCACAAGACGATGCGCGCGGAGTTCCTGGCTGACGCCGACCGCAGGTTCGCCACCATCGGCGAGTTGCAGGTGGCTCTCGATGGGTGGGTGGACCATTACAACACCGAGCGCCCGCACCAGTCATTGGGGATGTGCCCGCCAGCGCAACGGTTCGCGTTGGCCGCCGGCCCGGATCTCGAGGTCGTGGAGCCTGTCACCGCGGTCGCGGCCAAAGGGCGAACCCCCGCCGCGCCCGGGCGTGGGGATCTGCGCTGCGCCGGGGTGGCGCGGTGGGTGGATCAGCGCGGGTCGATCCGATTGGCGGGGTTCGGCTATCGGGTGCCGATCGTGCTGGCCGGAGAGGCGGTCGAGGCGGTCGTCGCCGACAACCTGGTGCAGATCTATCACCACGACGTGCTGGTCGCTTCGCATGTGCAGCGGCGTAAAGCGGAAACCACATCGGTGGTGCTGCGCCAAGGCCGGCGAACCCCGAGGGCAGTGACCAGCGGGATCGTGGTGACCCGGATGGTTGATAACAGCGGATATGTGTCGTTCGCTGCGACCATGTACCGGGTCGGACGGTCTTGGCGGGGAAAAGAAGTCCAGGTCTCCATTGTTGCCGGGTCGGTGCAGATCGCCTGTGACGGCACGATCGTGCGCACGCACGCGATCCGCCACGACCGGGCCAAGGAGCATGGCGCATTCGCCACGCCACACGGCCGCCCCCGCAAGCCCCGCCCGGCTCCACCCGATGATCAGCCCATCACGGCTACGCGGGCAACGACCCCGACACCACCACAGCCGGTTTCTGTGTAAAGCACCTACCGGAACTCATTCATCAAGCGGGTACCGGAACTTGACACGGTCGGCGTCGTCGGCGTCGTCGGTTGTAACACAATTAGGGAAGGCGATGGACCTGTGATTGCTGGGTCATCTGACCTAGCCGTCCCGGTGAGCGACGCTTACCGGACCAGTGTCCTGGGGTCGGGGAAGCCCATTTTGGTATAGCCGGGTGCGCGCTTTCGCAGCGAAGAGGCAAGCACCGGAGTGAGTTCGTCGTAGTAGTCGTGCACAGTCGCCGTGGTCTTGGCGGGGTGGGGTCGGGTGATGCGCCCGACGTATTGGACAAGCCTGTTCTTGAAAGTGATCGGGGCGGCAAGGAACAGCGTGTCCAAGGCAGGGCAGTCGAATCCCTCGCCGATGAACGAGCTGGTGCCAACAATCAGCAAGGGTTCGGTATCGGCAGTGTGGTTGGCGAGTTGTTCGGAAATCTCACGGCGTTGGCGCGCCTTCATTTGGCCGCTCAGTACGACCACTGACTTACCGGCGGTGCGGAGACGCTCGGCGATTGCGTTGAGGTGATCGATCCACGTGGTGAGTACGAGGATGTTGGCGCCGTCGGTGTGAGCGGCGAGGACGTCGGTGGTGATCTGCTCGAGTCGGGCTTCATCGGCAATGAGGGCTCGGTAGATCTCAGCCATTCCGCCTGGAGCGCTCGGATCGGCTTGCCCGCTATAGCGGAACTGGGTGGGGTGTAGCCGTAGGGCCGGGTGGGGTGTAAGCGGATCGGTATCCGCAGAGGGGAGTTGGCCGGTCGGCGGGGCCTTGAAGGGTTACGTGATGTGATCCGAGTTGGTGGTAGACGAGGTCTTCGAGCCCGTCGCGGCGCTCTGGTGTGGCGGTGAGTCCGAGCCAGTGTCTAGCGGGTATCCGGTTGAGAACCTGAAAGAAGGCACTGGCGGCGACATGGTGGCATTCGTCGACGATGACAAAACCGTAGCCAGCGGTGAGGTCTTCGATGTTTTCACGACGGGCGAGTGTGGGGAGCAGTGCGATGTCGATGATTTCGGTGGTTTTGGATCGCCCGCCGCCGATCTGTCCGCATTTGAATCCGAGGTGCTTCTGCAACCGGTCACGCCATTGGTCCGCCAGTGCTTTGCGGTCGACGAGGACAAGGGTTGAGCTGGTGCGAGAAGCGATTGCGGCGCAGGCAATCACCGTCTTGCCCAAGCCAGGAGGTGCGATCACGACGCCGGTGTCTTCCTCGACGAGGTGTCGCACGGCGTCGGCCTGTTCCGGCCGGAGCTGGGCTGAGCAGGTGAATTCGTGACGGTCGCCAATGGCGCGCTTGTCGTCGATGTGCAACGTACTTCCCGGCTGAGTCGACCAATTCTGTTAGAAGCCCGTAAAGTCCGCGAGGCAGCACGAGATCGCCCTCGGCCGTCTCGTCGTAGCTGTACAGAAAACGCGGTGTGTCCCAGGTGCTGCGTCGAGCGCGCTGACGGGCATCGAATTCCGGATTGCGAATGGAGGCTGCGTGTTTGACGGCCGCTATCATGGCCGGACCAAGATCGTTGGCGGTTAACGTGAGTCGGGATGCGAAAGTTGCCCTGATGATCGCTGCTGGCCTTGGCACGATTTTCGACGAGGAGGGTAATTGCAGTCTGCGCACGTGATGGCCGAATTGTGGATCGGGCAGCGTGCGAACAAGCGCGATCACGTCCTTGTGTGACAGCCTCGGGATGCTGGAGAGGTACGCCCATTGATCGTCGAAGGGTTCTAGTGTGGCGGGGTCGAGGAATAGCGTTGTGCCGTGTTGGCGGCGTTTGCCGTTCAGCGGCGCGGCGATGAGGTTGCCCATGCCACGGCCAGTGTGGACATCCTGGGAGGGAAACAGGCGGTCATAGCTGCTGAGGTGCATACTGCCGCGGAGTTGAAAAGCCTCGCCGAGCAGGCTGGTCGCGACACTGCGGGCCGTTGCCGCCGACGTGGCCTGCGCGAAGAAGATCCAGACGTGTGCTCCCCGTCCCGACTGCGATACCTCCAATGCAGCCGAAACCTTTTGGGCTCGTGCGGCTTTCATATAGGCCAGTGCGTCGAGCATCGCGGCCTCCTTGTCGAAGTCGGCCGCGACCCACCAACATGAGTCATCGTCGCCAAGCGGGTAGAGACCGATATGAATCTCGCCGCGTAAGTGTTGTCCGATGACGTCGGCGAGTCAACGGAAGATACGGGGCATCGGCACGGCACATACCCTTGCGCCAGTAACCATGGATCGCCGGCATCCAACCGGATCGGCCGTCCCGGCGGTTTTCCCAACGAAGAGCGTAAACGTCGGAGCGACAACGAAATAGATCGAGAAAGAACCGGACCTTGTCTTCGGGCGCCGATCTCATGTTGACGGGCGACTCCGGTGCTCCGACAGCGCGGGTTGATCTGGATCCGCCGCTCGGGCCTGCTCTTCGCTCAGTTTCAGGAGGCGAAGCAAGCGCACATTGTCGGTACGCAACGTCTCCAACTCACCCGAGAACTGCTCCTGCATAACCACAGTCTGCCGATCGTTGCGTCTGCGATGCGGCTGCGGGCGTTGCCGACTGTCGAGTGGGCAGACTGGCTCAGGGGTGGTCGGGTAGTCGCCTCGGCGAGACGGGTCATGGACGGCGTGGATGAGCTCGACCGCTTCGATCATCGCGTATTGCTGGACCAGTCGGCTCAAGATCTCGTGAGTCGTCGGTGGTGGTGCGGAATATCTGGAGGCGATGGTCTGCACGGCACTCAGCGCGGCATCTGGCGACACCGGTACGTGTCTGGGGCAAATTTTGGTGGGGGGAATGGACCTTGATGCGCGCGAGAATCTTCGCAACCGGGAAGTCCGTGAGGTTGTCGACCTCGCCCGAAATAGGCGAAACGGGAACTCCTATGACTGCTGCGTCAATAGTGTCACGGTTCCGTTATACTTTTGCCATGCCGATGCAAGCCGCTGGCGCGAGACGAGTTGTGGGACGTGGCGACCACGCAGCTCGGGTTCGTGACTGCTCAGCAGGCCACCGACCTGGATGTGGGCAAGGGCGCGCTCCAAATGCTTGTGCAGCGGGGCACGCTCACCCGCGTCGCGCACGGGGTCTATCGGTTCCCGCAGTACCCGGTTGGCCAGTACGACCCCTACATGCTTGCCGTGCTATGGACCAGGGCGCCGGAGGCGTGCCTGAGCCACGAGACCGCACTGGACGCCTATGGCATTAGCGACGTCAACCCCAACCGCATCCATGTCACCGTCGCCAAGCACCGACGCCTGCGCCGTACAGGTGGTGACGACTACGTGATCCACCGGGAGGATCTCGCGCCAACGCAGATCGGCTGGTGGCAAGAGATCCCCACCGTCACACCGGCAACGGCCATTGCCCAGTGCATCGCGTACGGTACCCCCACCTATCTGCTCCGGCAGGCCCTCGACCGGGGACATGCCCGGGGCTATCTGAAGACTGCCGAACGTGACGAGCTGGCCAAGGCGTTGGAGGCCCGCCATGAGCGATGAGCGATGAGCGCATCAGCTCCCGGCTGGCCGCCATGCTGCACACGCTGAAGCCGAAGTCCAAGCAGCCGCCGTCGGCAACCGTCTTGAACAACTGGATCGCCCAAGCCGAAGGCAAGCTCGGTCCCGAGGCCAAGGGCGGCAGACTCGGCTGGCTCGTCGCCTCGTCGGTCGCTATCGCGTGCGTCCAACGCGCAATTGACGCCGACGGTAGGCAGCTATTCCTCCTCAAGGGCGGCACCCTGCTCCAGCACCGCTTGAACGCCACCGCCCGAACCACTAAGGACGTCGACGGGCTAATCCGCGGTGATCTGGACGCGTTCCTTCTGGCCCTGGAGGACGCACTGGCTGAGCCGTGGGGACCCCTCGCGGTGCGTCGGGGCGAGGTTGAGGTCGTCAACGTGCCCACCAAGATCATCAAGCCACGTCGGTTCGACGTCATCATGGGGTTCCGAGGCGTCACCTGGAGGCGCATCCAGTTCGAAGTCTCACCTGACGAGGCAGGTATCGGCCAGGACTTTGAGGCGATCGAGCCGCCACCACTGAGTGGGTTCGGTCTGCCGGACCCCGACGCCCTTGTCGGGATTGCCATGCGCTTCCAAATTGGGCAGAAGATACACGCGGTCTCTGATCCCCACGAACCGCCGGACTCCATCAACGATCGCGCCCGTGACGTCGTCGACCTACTCCTGCTACGCGACCTCGCAGCCGCGACCGGAAGCCCGACGCTTGCGGAGATCCACGCAGCCGGTGCGGCTCTGTTTCAGGCCGAGTCGAGAAGCCCGCCAACTCGGTTTGCCGGCAAGGGCGTGGCCGCCAACGGTGGCCGGATACGCCCACTGGGGTAACGATTACAAGCGGGCTGCCGCCTCGGCCAGCATCAAGTTGTCGCTCGATGCGGCCGTCACCGAGATCAACTCCTGGATAGCTGAGGTCGACGAGGCCTGACGCGGGCCTCACGCCATGTGTCGCCACCGCCGCCGTGTGAACGGA
>CAWCET010000003.1:0-930718 GCA_963794635.1 uncultured Solirubrobacteraceae bacterium
CGGGACCGATATCAGCCGGCTGGGCGACGCGAGAACTGACCCTCATCCGACGCCGCCGGGTCGGATTCGTATTCCAGTCATTCAATCTCGTGCCGACACTCGATGTGCTCGGAAACGTCCTCCTGCCCTTCGAACTCGACGGACGAAAGCCCGATCCTGAGGAGCGGAAATGGATCGATGGCCTCACGCTGTCGCTCGGGTTAGCGGATCGCCTTTCCCATCGTCCGCATGAGCTCTCCGGCGGCCAACAGCAGCGTGTCGCGATAGCGCGAGCTCTAGGCACCCGACCTGACCTGATCTTCGCCGATGAACCGACGGGCAACCTTGACTCCCGATCGGGACGTGAGGTGCTCGCGCATCCTGTCGACCGCGAGCTCGGAGACCGGGCAGACCGTCGCAATGGTGACGCACGATCCGGTCGCCGCCAGCTACGCGCAGCGCATAATGTTTCTCGGCGATGGGAAAGTCGTCGACGAGCTTCCGCGTTCGACCCCCGAACAGATCTCGCAGCAGATGCTCGCTATGGAGCGGCGGCCATGAGCCGGCGCAACGACCTTCCGGGCCAGTTCCCGCGAGCACGGGGCAAGCATTACCGTTGCGGCGCTGAGCAGCGGATTCGGGGTGCTGCTCCTGCAGGTGACCAACATGCTGGCGACCTACATCGACCACCAGCGGCGTCGCCCAGCACGACACGGCGCAGACAGCCCTCACCATCCTCGCCGTCGTCTTCCTGGTCATCGCCATCTACGTCGGATCGATCGTCACCACCAACACCTTCGCGACCGTGATCGCCGGTAGGCGAAAGTCGATCGCGCTGATGCGCCTGGTCGGTGCCACGTCGATCTCGCTTCGAAACTCCGTCGCTCGCGAAGGACTCGCAGTGGGGGCGATCGGATCGCTGATCGGCGCGGCCGCCGGATTCGTTTTGAGCGTCGCGGCGCTGGAGATTCTCACCGCGACCGGTACTTGCCATCGTTTGACTATCCCGATCGTGGACCCGTACATCCTGGCGCCGATGGTCATCGTGGTGCTCACCACATGGGCGGCGTCCTGGGTCGGGGCGCGGCGCGTGCTCGACGTGACACCGCTCGAGGCGCTCGGCTCGGCGCAGGAATCTGGGTCACGAGAAGCTCGACGCTCGCCCACTGCGAAACGCGCTCGCGCTCGTGATGTTCGTCCTCGGCATGGGGCTCGTCGTACTGGGAATCGTCGTCGGCCAAACGAGCGTCTTCGGTCTTCCGATCGCATTCCTCGGCGGGGTCGGCTCTTTCACCGGCATCACGATCGGTGCGGTGCATTTCATGCCCGGCATTCTTGGCTGGTCGGCGCCCTTTTCGGATCGAGCGCTCCCGCTGTCCTCGCATCTCGCAACTCGCTGCGCTACTCGGAGCGGAGCACCCGGACCACGCATCGGACTGGTCATCGGAATTGCGCTCGTCACGACCCTCACGGTCGCCTCCCAGACCTTCGAGTCGCTCATCAAATCGGCGCAGGCAGGATCAGCCACAACAGTTTGCTGGCGCGACGACCGTGTTGTCGGTGATCCTTCCCACATTCGGTGGCCTCATCGGATTCTCCATCGTCATCGCGGCGGTCGGCGTAGTGAACAACTTGTCGCTGAGCGTCGTTCAGCGCTCAAAGGAACTTGGGCTGCTCCGAGCGCTCGGGTTCAGCAGTGGGCAGGTTCGGACGATGATTCTGGTCGAGAGCGCCCAGATGACTGTGGCAGCAACCGTTGTCGGGCTGCTGCTCGGCCTGTTCTACGGCTGGGCTGGTGCCCAATCGTTGCTGGGGAGTGTCAGCAGGAGGTTCGCGGGTGTCGGTTTCGTTCCCCTTTCCGTTCCATGGCTCTTCGTGCTGGCTACTCTCGTCGCGGCGCTTCTCTTCTCAGCACTCGCTTCGATCACGCCGACTCGCAGGGCATCGCGGGTCTCGCCCGTTGAGGCACTCGCGGCCGAATAGCCGCACTATGCCCAGTAGTAGCGCGCCCGCATTGCCTGTGAGTGCGCCTAGTGCGCTGTACCACAGCGGCAGGGTAGCGTGACACATACGTGAGTCGCCCACCCCGGTTGCTTATTGCGGTCCCAGATCTGGGATTCGCTTGCTTAAAGCGAACGGGCCAACCATGAGCGCCACACTCCCACAACCTCGCGTCACCATCATCAAGACGAAGCCTCGCGGAGACGGCACCAACCCGACGACCGAGTACTCGGCGCTGCTGCACACCGTGCGGGACGCCGGCCTGCTCCGGCGACGCACCGGCTTCTACTTTCTCGTGTTCGCAGTCATCACCCTCGCCCTCGGCGGGGCGGTCGCGGGCAGTCTATGCTCAGCCACAGTTGGTTCGTCCTGCTCATCGCGGGTGCGCTCGGCATCATCTTCACTCAGTACGCGTTCCTCGCCCACGAGGCGTCCCACCGCCAGGTCTTCGAGTCGGGCAGGGCGAACGATGTGGCCGGTCGATCGCTCGGCAACCTGTTCGTCGGCATCAGCTATTCGTGGTGGATGACCAAGCACAGCCGCCACCACGCCAACCCGAACATCATCGGCAAGGATCCCGACATCGAGCCGGACTTCATCTCGTTCCCGAGGCGGATGCCGCGAAGACCAACGGCATCTACGCCTGGTCACAAGGCGTCAGGGCTACCTCTTCTTTCCGATCCTGATGTTCGAGGGCCTCAACCTGCACATGCACGGGTTCCGCACCGTTTTCGGCCGCGGCAAGGTCGACAAGCGCTGGCTCGAAATCGCCATGCTCGTCGTCCGCATCGGCGGCTACCTGGCCGTCATCTTCCTGTGCTCCCGCCCGGAATGGCGTTCGCCTTCATCGGCGTGCAGCTGGCCGTCTTCGGCCTCTACATGGGTGCATCCTTTGCCCCGAACCACAAGGGCATGCCGATGCTCCCCACGACTCCAAGGTCGACTTCCTGCGACGCCAGGTACTGACCCGCGCAACATCCGCGGCGGACGCTTCATGGATATCTTCATGGGCGGCCTCAATTACCAGGTCGAGCACCACCTGTTCCCGAACATGCCGCGCCCGCAACTGCGGCGCGCAGCTGATCGCGAAGAATATTGCGTGACGCACGACATCGTGTACACCGAGACGACGCTGATCGGCGGGCATACGGCATCGTGATCAGCTACCTGAACCGGGTCGGACTGGCTGCCGGCGGCGATCCGTTCGACTGCCCGGCCGCGACCGCGTTCGGTCGCTAGAGAAGCAGGCGTCCCGGGTAGAAGGCGCAGCGGGACCTCGCGAGCTTCATTCGGCGCGCAAGGAACCGATGAAGAGGGTCTTAGCGGTTTCTTAGTGCTCCGGCTGCTCTCATGGAATGGTGCGGTGCCATTCCGCCGGAGGAGGCCGGGCGCATTTCCCTCACCTGGATCGTTATCGTTTGCTGCCTTGCGGTAGTTGTGGTAGCCGCACTGTTCGTGGTGTCCGCCCTTCTGATGCGGAACCCGCAAGACGATCGTGAGCAAGACGACCAGTCTCGAGCCTCAACGCTTCATGGACTAGCGCAATGGCGCGGAGTTCGACTGTGTCTTCTGCCGTTCGTCGGGTCACCGTCCGCACTCGTCGGGGAGCGGCTCCATCTCATTCGGCGCGGACGAGTCGCGCCATGACCTTGTCCCAGAGCCGGTCGCCGAGCGCGCGGCGGGCGAATGGGGCGATACGGGCCTGGCTGCCCACCTTGTAGCGCGCGCGCGGACGGCGAGTGAGAACCGCTCTCACGATCGTGTCGGCGACCCGCTCCGGCGAAATGCCGTTGTCTCCTTCGTTCCGCGCAAAGCGCATGACGTTCCGCGTAACGACTCTGTAAGGGCTGTCGTCGGGCTGCGGAGGGAGGGCGCGCTCGAGGGTGTCAGTGAAGGAGGTGTTGATCGCGGATGCCTCGATGAGGACCGTGCGGATGCCGAAGCGGGCGGTTTCGAAGCGGAGCGAGTCGGAGAAGGCCTCGAGGGCGTACTTGCTCATGGCGTAGGCCGAGGAAAGCGGTGGCGTAACGAGCCCGGCGCCGGAACCCAGGTTGACGATGGTGCCGCCGCGGGCCTCGCGCATGCCGGGCAGGACGAGCTGGCACAGCCGGATCAGACCGAAGACGTTGGTCTCGAACTGGGCGCGGTACGCTCGAGAGGCAGTTCTTCGACGGCCCCGGGCTGCGAGTAGCCCGCATTGTTGACCAGGATCCGATCGGACCGCTCCGCCGGCGTGATCGTCGCGACGGCCTGCGCGAGCGAGCTCTCGTCGGTCACGTCGAGGCCGATGGTACGGCACCCGGCATCCTCAAGGTCTTTGATCGACTCGACGTTGCGCGCCGATGCCCAGACCGCGAAGCCCGACCGCGCCAGATGCGAGCGCCGTCGCCCGGCCGATACCCGAAGAGCAGCCCGTGACGAGGGCGACGACCGGCGTGAAGGAAGGAGTCGCGATCTGCATCATTTGAGTCCCATTATCGGACATGTATGTCCGATAATCAAGCGCACGAGTACACTTCGCGTATGCCTCGAGGAACCGCGCTGCAGGACCGCGCCAGGACCGCGATCCTCGACGCGGCCGCAACGATCCTCGCGGAACATGGCGAGGCGGCCAACCTCGCCGACGTCGCACAAGCCGCGGGGGTCGCCCGATCCACGCTCTACCGTTACTTCCCCACCCGCGACGCACTGCTCACCGCACTCGCGGAGACGGGTGCGCGCGAGGTGGAGTCCCGGCTCAGAGGTCGCGGATGATTCCACCCCGGTACCCGAAGCGCTCGCCCGACTGACTCGCGCCCTTCTCGCCGTCGGCACAAAATATGTCGCGCTCACCACCCTCCGGCCCAAACCCGACGACACTGTCGACGGCGAACTGACCAGCCACATCGTGCACCTTTTTCGCCGCGGCATCGACGATGGCACCCTTCGCAAAAACCTCGACCCTGAAGCACTCGCACGAATCTACGGTGACCTCGTCGACGGCGCGATCGTCCGCGCCACCAGAAACAGCACCAGCGTGGAGAAGATGAGCGACGCCATCGTGAACGTGCTCCTCGACGGGACCAGGCGGTAGCGTTCCACCGCCCGGTAACTCGCGGTGAGTCACCGATGTGCGCCAAATCGACCCGCCCACCTGACCGAGCGCTGGCGCGAAAGCTGTACACGTCTTCATCCCGTGCCCCTCGGCTTTGCCGGATTCTTGGATCCTGTCGTCCCTAAATTGGGATCGTCAACGAGTCGACTGAATACGAGGACGGAATGAGCGCCTCACCTCATTTGGCGTCAGACACGGACACGCCCCGTCCGCGGCTGCTGCTCGTCGAGGACGATCCCATTCTGGGACCGACCACGGGGCGGCTCCTCGAGCAGGTGTACAGCGTCACCTTGCTCACCGACGGTGCAAAGGCGTTGGCCGACCTGACGGTCAACGACTATGACGTCCTCGTGATCGACCGGCTGCTGCCCGGTCTCGACGGGCTGTCCCTGATCGCCGAACTGCGCGACAGACGGGTGACGACTCCGGTCCTTCTCCTGACCGCGCTCGGGAGCGTGAGCGACAAGGTGCGCGGGCTCGATGCCGGCGCTAACGACTACCTGGTCAAACCCGTTGAGATAGATGAACTACTTGCTCGACTCCGCGCCATCCGTCGGGTGTTCACGGGCGAGGGGCGCTCCGTGCAATTCGGCCTGTGGGAGCTCTATCCGGAAAGTCGCACTCTCTACTCCCCATACGATGGCCGGATCGTGCTCACCGAGCGGGAGACGTCGCTTCTGCAGCTCCTTGCCGAACATCCGCGCCAGACCTATTCCCGTGGCCAACTACTCCAAGGTGTTTGCGGACACCGACCAGCCAGGACTCGTCGACACCTATGTGCACTACGTGCGACGAAAGACCGATCCGGGCATCATCCTGACCGTCCGCGGGAAGGGCTATCGGTTGGGTCAGGTCTGAACCCGCCGAATTCTTAGAGATTTCTTAGAGCGACTCGGACAGGCTCAGCAGCGACACCGAGCTTGTTGATCTGGAGACTTCTTGGGCCGAACCCTCTCGCGACTGAGACGTCTGATGCTGCGCATTTCGCGTGCGCTGCAGGCGGAACAACGGGCGTGGGTGACGCGCGGTCCTGTGCGTGAGGGCAGCGTTCTGTACGAATCGTTCGCCGGGAACGGCGCGCTGTGCAATCCCGAGGCGATCTTCCGCGAGCTGTTGCGCGCCCCGGATCACGGGTGTCAGCCGGCACATCTGGGTCCTCGACAATCTGCGGTCGCATCGCGACATTCGTCGGGAGTTTGCCTCTAACTGCGACGGTGCGATTCGTGCGCGAGGGTCGGCGCACAATACTTCCGTGCTCTGGCGACGAGCCAGTACCTGATCAACAATGCGACCTTTCCGCCAGACTTCGGCAAGCGCCCGGGCAGACCTATCTGAACACCTGGCACGGCACACCGTTCAAGCGCATGGGCTACGACATGCCAGACGGTGCATCGGAATCCGCCAACACCCTGCGCAACTTTCTCAGCGCCGACTTTCTTCTCTCGCAGAACGAGTACATGACCACGACGATGTACGAGGATGCCTACCGGCTTCGCGGAGCATTTACCGGGCTCGGTCATCGAAGAGGGCTATCCGCGAGTCGACCTACCAGCACCTCGGACGACACGACGACAGACCAACCGGATGCTGACCGACGCAGGGATATCGATCCGGGCGGCGGGTGGTGCTGTACGCGCCGACGTGGCGCGGCGAGGCCTTCTCCCGACCAGAGGACGATCTTCGACGAGATCCTGCGGACGCAGTCGCACCTCCAGGACGCGCTCGGAGCACAGCTACCTCGTCATCGTCAAGGCTGCACCAGTCCGTATACGAGTTCGCGCAAGTCCGGAGCCCACGTCGCGCAGGTCCTCGTCCCGAACGACATCCGACCAACGCGCTGCTGGCGGTCACGACATGCTGGTGACCGACTACTCGTCGATCTTCTTCGATTACCTCGCCACAGAAAGCCCATCGTGTTCTTCGTCCCCGACCGCGACGACTACGGCGGACGGTCGCGGCACTATCTGTCGATGCCGACTCAGCTCCCCGGTCCGGTGTACTCCACCATCGATCAGAGCTGGCCGACTTCATTTCGTCGCCATCGAGGATCCCTGGATCGCGCGCCGCGCCGAGTGGGCGCAGACGATTCACACCGCAGTCGGACGGCCGCGCCGCCTGCACGCGTGATCGACATCGTGTTCCGGGGCGCGAGGGACGGCTATCGCCTCGTGTCGCTTGCCGATGCGCCGAGAATCCCTGCTGATCCATCTCGGCGGCATGCGATCCAACGGCATCACACTCGGCGCTCAACCTGCTTCCGCACATCGACTACGACCGATATCGAGTGCCGTGGTTCTTCACCCCGCATCGCCGGGCACAGTGGCGAACCAGGCAAGGTCGACACGCGTGCGACCCAATTCATCCGAAGTGGTGGAATGAACGGCAGTAAGCTCAGCCACCTCTGCGACGATCGCAACGCGCGCGTGCGACGCGACTACACCAGCGGTCCCGCCGCGGGTCGCGATCTGGGTGACGAGTGGACTCGCTGCTTCGGTGACTCCCGTTCGACGCGGTCATCGACTTCAGCGGCTACAGCCCGTTCTGGGCCACCCTGTTGCTGCACTCACCCGGCGGCCGGCGCTCGATCTGGATGCACAACGACATGCGGCGGAGCAACACAGGATCATCCGTGGAAGACCGACGGATGTTCCGGTCGCTGCGAGCGGTATTCTCGCTCTACGACCAGTACGACGCGCTCGTCTCGGTGTCCGAACCCCTGCGCGAAGTAACCTCGCGAGCCTCAGCAAGCCGTATGGGCTCCAGACAAGGCGCCTTCTTTCCGCAACCAATGTCGTCAACGAGACACCGGGTCGATGCGCGGCGCCAGGGTACCATTGCTCGACATCCCTGACTATCCGCGCGACCTGACAGGCTCGAGCCAATCATCCCCGACTGGGCGCACGACGCTGAGTGAGGACGACGAGCCTCGTCTGGTTTTGCACCGTTGGGCGATTCTCGACCGAGAAGAACCAGGCGCGGATGATCCGTGCGTTTGCGAGGTGCACACTGAAGCCCATCCGCACCGGCTTGCTTCTGATTGGCTACGGTCCGCTGCGTAGGCGACCTCGAGTCGGCTCATCGTCGAGGCTCGGACTGGCGACGATCGGTGTTACTGGTCGGTCCGTTCGCCAACCCGTTCCCGATTCGTCGCGGCGGCGGACTGCTTTCTCCTGTCGAGCAGTTACGAGGGTCAGCCGATGGTGCTGCTCGAGGCCGCAATCGTGGGCATCCCCATCGTCACGGTGCGAGTTCGCGAGCTGTCGGGCGCGCTGCCGGAAGGATCGATGCTCATCGTCGAACAAAGCGATGAGGGCTCGCCGAGGGCATGCTGGCATATCTTCGCGGCGAGGTGCGAGCGCGCAGCTCGATGCGGCCCTGTACAACGCGGAAGCGCTTCACGAATTCGCCGCCGCCGTGACCGACTCGGCGAGGATCTCGTCATGACGCCTCCCGAGCCTGCACTCGCGACCAGATGACAGGCCTGTCCAGAGGTTTCACTAGCTGATCCTGCGCCGGTAGATCGCGATCGCCAGGACGTAGGCGACGACAGGATGCCGACGCACCAGGCCAGCGCGATCCAGATGTCGGCGCTGATCGGCTGCTCGGCGAACAGGTCGCGGATGGTGTTGACGATCGAGGTCACCGGCTGGTTCTGCGCGAAGGCAGCGCACCGGGCCGGGCATCGTGCTGGTGGGCACGAACGCCGAGCTGATGAACGGCAGGAAGATGATCGGATACGAGTAGGCACTCGCGCCGTCCACCGACTTCGCGGAGAGGCCCGCGATCATGGCGATCCAGGTCAGCGCCAGCGTGAAGAGGACCAGGATGCCGGCGACGGCGAGCCAGCCGAGCACGCCGGCCCCGAACGAAATCCCATCAGCAGCGCGACGCCCACGACGATCACGACCGAGATCAGATTGGCGACCAGCGAGGTGAGCACGTGCGCCCACAGCACGGATGATCGCGCGATCGGCATCGACTGGAAGCGTTCGAAGATGCCGCCCTGCATGTCCATGAACAGCCGGAACGCCGTGTACGAGATGCCCATCCCGACCGTGATCAGCAGGATGCCCGGCAGCAGATAGTCGACGTACGAGCCCGGTCCCGACTTGATCGCGCCGCCGAAGACGTAGACGAACAGCAGCATGAGCGCGATCGGCATGATCGCGGTGGTGATGATCGTGTCGAGGCTGCGCGTGATGTGGCGCAGAGATCGCCCGGTGAGAACGACGGTGTCGCTGAAGAAGTGTGTTGCCATGGTCACTCCTTGTCGATGTTTCTCGTGCCGACGATCGCGAAGAAGACGTCCTCGAGCGACGGCTGCTTTTCGACGTATTCGACCTTCGCCGGCGGCAGCAGTTGCTTCAGCTCGGCGAGCGTGCCGTTCACGATGATCCGGCCCCTGTGCAGGATCGCGATGCGGTCGGCGAGCTGCTCGGCCTCGTCCAGGTACTGCGTGGTGAGCAGCACCGTCGTGCCGCTGTCGGCGAGGCTCTTGACGGCCCGCCACACCTCGATGCGCGCCTCGGGGTCGAGTCCCGTGGTCGGCTCGTCGAGGAAGATGATCGGCGGGTTCGCCGATCAGGCTCATCGCGATGTCGAGCCGGCGACGCATTCCGCCCGAGTAGGTCGAGACCTTGCGGCCGCCGGCATCCGTGAGTCAGAAGCGGCCAGCAGGTCGTCGGCGATCGGGCCGGGATCCGGCAGGTGCCGCAGCCGGGCGACGAGCACGAGGTTCTCGCGGCCGGTGAGGATCTCGTCGACCGCGGCGAACTGGCCGGTGAGGCTGATCGACTCGCGCACCTTCGGGACTGCGATGGCGACGTCGAATCCGTCGACCGCGGCCGTGCCGGCAGTCGGCCTTGAGAGTCGTCGACAGGATGCGGATGACCGTGGTCTTGCCCGCGCCGTTCGAGCCGAGCAGCGCGAAGATGCTGCCGGCTCGCACCTCGAAGTCGACGCCCTCGCAGCACGTCCACGTTCTTGTACGACTTGGTGAGGCCGCGCGACGCGGATGGCGGCTGTTGCCGTGGCCCAGCCTGGCATGGCAGCGGCCGTCACTCTCTGCACGCGTTCGGCGTGGTCGATCGCCTTGGTCAGGCGGGCGCGCTCCTTGTCGATCCAGCGCTTTCCCGCGTACGCCTCGGCGAAAGCTTCGGCGAACTCGACCGGGTTCATCGCCGACGATCTCGCGAACGGGCGTCGCCGTCGGCGACGGCGCGCTCCCACAGGTCGGTGAAGTCCGAGAACATCGTGATGGCGGTGTCGCCGTCGGTGACGTGCCGCCGTTGTACATGAAGTAGCGATGCATGGCCTTGGCCGGCGGCGCGGTACGGCTCGGGGAGCGCGTCGAGGCGCGCGTGGTACCTGCCGGTACTGCCTTCTTCTGTTCGAGCGATCCGGTCGATCAGCTCGAGCCATTTCGCTGCCATTTCATTGCTCTCCTTCGGCTGGAGTCTGGTGTCGGGAGCTCGAGTTCACGCTCGGTCAGGAAGCTCCACGTTCCCCAGAACTCATCGAGGTAGTCGCTGTCCCGGCTGTCGTTGAGGGAGTAGACCTTGCGTGGCGGCCCCTTCTCGGACGGCACCTTCTCGACGTCGACAGGCCGCGCTGCTCGATCCGGATCAGCAACGCGTAGACGGTGCCCTCGGCGAGTCGGAGAAACCCTGGTCGCGCAGCCACGCCGTGATCTCGTAGCCGTAGGCGGCCGAGTCGCGATGATCGCGAGCACGATGCCCTCGAGCACACCCTTGAGCATCTCTGTTATCCTGCTTGCCCATGCGATCTGTTCCCTCTACTCAGTGTTACTAACTACCGGTACATAGTAACACTGACTACGGGACGTCAAGAGTCTCGAAGGCTCGCCACGGACGGGCGCCGAGGCAGGCGCCAGAAACGACACGAAGCCGTCAGATGATGCCGGACTCGCGACCCTGGTCGATCCACGACGAACGGCGGCGCGGGATGTGCGAAGAGCGTCGCACCCGCGCGGGGTGCGACCGGGCCTCACGGTCCGGCGACGTTGCCCGCTGGGCGAGAAGCTCACCGCCGAAGCGGCCGCCGTCCCCGAACGCGATGAGAGCGGACTCGAACGACTCCGCATAGCCCAACGCACCGGATCGGACATGAGGACGATCTCGAACCGATCGTGACGCCTGGCGCTCGATGAACCCAGAATGTGGTCCGGGTCCGCGGCATCCGAAATTCGCCACTCGGACCTGCCGAGCCGGTGCACATCGATGGACTCGAATGGGGATCCGCTGCTTCGCCCGCATACCTGTGATTCGTTGCCGAACCCGCGCACCGGTTTGCTGAACGAGCGCGCGCGAATTGCTCTCACCCGGGGACCATAGAATCCGGCTATGAACCTCAGCCGAACCGCGAGAATCTCCGCCCTCTCGGCCGCCGTCGTGATTCTGGTGCTCGGGGCTCCACTCGCCGCGACGCGCACGTCAAGATCAGCCCCAACACGGCGGCGCCCGGGCGACGACATCGAGGTGACGTTCCGCGTTCCCAACGAAGATGGAGAACGCGGGAACCGTCAGGGTCGAGATCGACCTGCCGACGAAGACGCCGTTCGCCGGCGCCGAATACGAGCCCGTGCCGGGCTGGACCGCACACATCGTCGAGTCGAAACTCTGCCGAAGCCGATCATGAACGACGGCGTCGCAGGTCACGCGAGGCACCCGAGCAAGGTCATCTACACCGCCGACCCGGGCGTCTCGATCAAGGCCGGCCAGTTCCAGGAGTTCCCGGTCGCCCTCGACCTGACGCCCGACACCGGCAGCGTCGAATTTCCGACCATCCAGACCTACTCGAACGGCGACGGTCGTCAGGCCTGGAACGAGCCGACCCTGACCGACGGCCAGGAGCCGGACAATCCCGCGCCGACGCTCTACATCAACGACCCGCCGCCCACCGACACCGAGAGCGGCGTGACGATCGCGGCGACGATGCCGCGGCATCGACAGCCTCGACGGCGCTCATCCTCGGCACGCGGGCCTCGCCCTCGGGGTGATCGCCCTCGTGCTCGGCGCTCTTCGCGTTCATCCGCACCGCGCCGCCCCTGATCGCGAGTCTGGCGTCGGGCGCAGCGTCGTCGAGCAGGGCGAGCAGCGCCCGGGCATAGGCATCCTCGGCGAGCTCGGCCGTGAAGACTCGACGGACTCGCCCCGTCGATGCGAGCCGTGACCGCCGGCTCCGGCAGCCGCTCCGCCTCGAGCGCGACAAACGCGCGCCCGAGCAGCATCGCGCAACTGGGTCTCGCCGGGAAGCCAGAGCGCGTCCTCGATGGCGACCGAATCGAGCGCCCACTCGGTGGTGCCGTTGAAGCCGAGTTCGGTTCCGGTCGTGAACTGGTGCGCCTCGATAGTCATGTCGCTGAGGTAGAAGACGTCGGCGTCGGCCTCGATCCGGTCGATGCGAAAGGCGTCGCCGACCGCGGGATGCCACTCCAGCCCGGAGTCGCGCAGCGCCCTCGCCAGCGCGGTCGAGATCATGGTGCGTCCGGTCTCGACTCGACGGCCGCGAACCGTGTAGCGGATGCCCCAGCTCGCCTGCCAGGTCTCACCCGGGTTCAGCCAGCGCAGAGACTGGCCCGAGTTGAAGGCGTTGGCCGGTGCGGTCATCGGCTCGATCGCGATCGCCGTGACGTGCTCGGTTCCGCGGGGGAACTTGTCGGTCGTGAAGACCTGCACGTACGGGAAGTTCTCGTCCTGCCAGAGCGCAACCGAACGGCCATCCGGAGCCGTCAGCGACGCCGTAACCTGGTCCACCGGTGTCACATCGCCGAACGCGTCATCCAGGTCGAGCTCGGCGCACCGGGCGACCGGCGCGCAGGTCGTAGTCGGTGCCCTCGACCGGGATCTCGGCCGACGGGATTGCAGGCGCTCGTCCACCGGAAAACGCGAGCCCGCGTGCACGGTGAGCGTCAGGTCGTCGGTCGCGACGTCGCCGATCGAGAAGAACGGATGCGCGCCGATCGCGACGGGTGCGGGAAGGTCGGTCTCGTTCGTGATGCGGTGCGTGACGGTCATCCCGTCGTCGGTGAGCTCGTGGCGAACCGAGGTCTCGAGCAGGAACGGGTAGCCGTGCTGCGGGAAGACCGTTGCGCCGAGCGTCACGCGAGTCGTCCGCCGCTCGACGACGCGGTAGGGCGCGTAACGCAGCAGGCCGTGGATCGCGTTGTGCTTGTCGGGCTCGGTGAGGTCGAGCTGCTGGGTCGACGCCGTCGAGAGTCCAGATGCCATCCTCGACTGCGGTTCGGCCACGGCACGAGCACGATGCCGCACGCCGAACGGCGGGGTCGAGAACTCGCCGTACGGCTCGGTCAGCTCGACGCCGCCGATGCGGAACTCGCGGATCGACGCGGCGACCTGGGTGATGGTCGCCTCGGCATGACCGAGCGGAGTGTCGAACGGGTCAGGCGGAACTGTTCACCGGTGGGCGCGCGCATATGCCCAGCCTATTCCCGTGAGCTGGCCGCCGGTTCCGTCGACCGGTCGACTAGTGGTGGTGAGCCTGCTTCGATGCCCGGCCGGCAGTGGGGCGGCGAGCGCCTCGAGGTACGCTGACCTCCGTCGCGATGTCGTCGAGCAGGCTGCCCGCGAGGTCACGGCTGAGGCCGTTGCGCACGACGATGCGCTGCACGGTGACCGACGCCAGGTCGTCAGGCATCGGGTAGGCGGGAACCAGCCAGCCGCGCATCCGCAAGCCGGTCGGAGAGGTCGTAGAGGGTCCAGTGCCGTTATGGTCGTCCTGAGCTTCCAGGCGAAGACCGGGATGTCCGAGCCGTCGCTGCACAGCTCGAACGGCTCCATCGCGGCCGATCGCCGTCGGACAGGTATTTCGCGACATCCCGCGATGCGCCCTGCACCGAGCGGTAGCCCTCGAAACCGAGCCGCAGGAACAGGTAGTACTGCAGCAGCACCTGCGCGCCCGGGCGGGAGAAGTTGAGCGCGAAGGTGGGCATGTCGCCGCCGAGGTAGCTGACGCGGAAGATCAGGTCCTCGGGAAGCAGGTCCTCGGTGCGCCAGATGATCCAGCCGAGACCCGGATAGACGAGCCCGTACTTGTGGCCGGAGGTGTTGATCGAGTGCACCCGCTGCAGGCGGAAATCCCAGACCAGGTCGGGCTGCAGGAACGGCGCGATCATGGCCCCGGATGCGCCGTCGACGTGGATCGGGATGTCGAGACCCGTCTTCGTCCTGCAGCGCGTCGAGGGCCGCCGAGATCTCCTCGACCGGCTCGTAGACGCCCGGTGTAGGTGACGCCCATGATGGCGACGACACCGATCGTGTTCTCGTCGACGTACTTCTCGAGCTGCGAGCCGTCGAGGGTCGGATGCTCGTCGGAGACCGGCACGTAGCGCGGCTCCACCTCGAAGTAGTTGCAGAACTTCTCCCAGCACACCTGCACGGCCGAACTCATCACCAGGTTCGGCTTCGACGCATCCTTGCCCGCGGCTTGCCGCGCGTTTCGCCAGCGACGCTTGAGCGCGAGCCCGCCGAGCATGCACGCCTCCGAGGAGCCGATCGTCGAGGTGCCGATGCTCTTCTCCGAGTCGGGCGAACCCCACAGGTGCGCGAGCATCCGCCAGCAGCGCGTCTCGATCGCGGCCGTCTGCGGGTACTCGTCCTTGTCGATCATGTTCTTGTCGGCGGCCTCGGCGTACAGGCGGATCGACTGGTCATCCATCCACGTGCCGACGAAGGTCGCGAGGTTGAGACGCGCGTTGCCGTCGAGCATCGACTCGTCGTGCACGATCTGGTAGGCCGTCTCGGGTGCCGATGGCCGCTGCGGCATCACGAAACGCGGCAGCTCGGTGGACTCCCCCGGCCTGCGAGAACAGCGGGTTGAGGTCGATGGGTTCCGCGCTTTCGCGCTTGGACTTGCCGTGGGCCGTCGTCATAGAAGAAACCTAGGCGCAGGCGCCGCACCGAGCGATATAGGCAGCGGCTACTCAGCCAGCTGCCGCTCTGCCGCGAGGACCACGTTCTGCAGCAGCATCGCCCGAGTCATCGGACCGACGCCGCCCGGGTTAGGCGACAGATAGCCGGCGACCTCGGCCACGCCGGGGTCGACATCGCCCGCGAGCTTCGCCTTGCCGCTCTCGGTCATGCCCACTCGCGTCACACCGACGTCGAGCACGGCCGCGCCGGGCTTGACCCAGTCGGGCTTCACGAGGTGCGGAACGCCGACGGCGGCGACCACGATGTCGGCGCGGCGCACCTCGGCGGCGAGATCGTCCGTTCGTGGAGTGCGTGAGCGTGACGGTGGCGTCGATACCCTTGCGGGTCAGCAGGAGGCCGAGCGGGCGTCCGACGGTCAGCCCGCGGCCGATGACGACGACGTGCCGGCCGGAGAACTCGACGCCGTAGCGCTGGGCGAGCTCGATCGACGCCGGCGGGCGTGCACGGCAGCGGCGAGGTGAGGATGCCCTCGACGCCGAGCACCAGCCGGCCGAGGTTCGTCGGGTGCAGCCCATCGGCGTCTTTCGCCGGGTCGACGAGTTCGAGCATCGCGTGCTCGTCGATTCCTTCGGGCAGCGGCAGCTGCACGATGAACCCGGTCACGCGCGGGTCGGCGTTGAGGTCGGCGATCGCGGCGCGCACATCCGCTTCGCTCGCGGTGCCCGGCAGGTCGACCCGCACGGACTCCATGCCGACCTCGAGCGAGTCCGGTGCTTGCCGCCGATATAGCTGAGCGAACCCGGATCGTCGCCGACCAGCAGGGTCGCGAGGCCCGGGCTGATGCCCCTCTCCGCCTTGAGGGCGGCGATGCGCCCCGCAGCTCGTCCTTGATCGCCGCCGCGGTCGCGACCCCGTCCATCCGCACTGCCGTCATCCGACCCGTGCTTACTTCCTAGGCTGCCTGAGGGGACTTGTTTAGAGTCGTAGAGCGGGAAGCGCTCGGTCAGAGCGGTGACCCGCTCCTTGAGGGCGAGCACGTCGGGCTCCGGCTTCAGCGCCGTCGCGATGATGTCGGCGACCTCGGTGAACTCGGCGTCGCCGAAACCACGCGTCGCGAGCGCCGGCGTTCCGATGCGAACGCCGGACGGCGTCATCGGCGGCCGCGGGTCGAACGGCACGGCGTTGCGGTTGACCGTGATACCGGCCGAGTGCAGGACGTCTTCCGCGTTCTGGCCGTGGATCTCCGAGTTCGCGCAGGTCGACGAGCACCAGGTGCACATCCGTTCCGCCCGTGAGCACGTCGACGCCGGCGGCCCTGGTGTCCTCCTGCGGTCAGCCGCTCGGCCAGGATCTTCGCCCCGCGGAGCGTGCGCTCCTGGCGGTCCTTGAACTCGGGCTCGGCCGCGAGCTTGAACGCGGTCGCCTTCGCCGCGATGACGTGCATGAGCGGGCCGCCCTGCTGCCCGGGGAAGACGTTGGAGTTGATCTTCTTCTGCAGTTCGAGGTCGTTGGTCAGGATGAAGCCGGAGCGCGGGCCGCCGATCGTCTTGTGCACGGTCGACGAGGTGACGTGCGCGTAGGGAACGGGCGACGGATGCAGCCCGGCGGCGACGAGCCCCGCGAAGTGCGCCATGTCGACCCAGAGCACGGCGCCGACCTCGTCCGCGATCGCGCGGAACGCGGCGAAGTCGAGCTGGCGCGGGTAGGCGGACCAGCCCGCGATGAGCACCTGCGGCCTGACCTCGAGCGCCTTCTCGCGCACCGCATCCATGTCGACGCGGAACGTCGTCGGGTCGACGCCGTAGGCGTGCGCCTCGTAGAGCTTGCCCGAGAAGTTGAGGCGCATGCCGTGGGTGAGGTGGCCGCCGTGCGCGAGTTCGAGACCGAGGATGCGTGTCGCCCGGGTTCGCGATGGCGCGCGAGCACGGCGGCGTTGGCGGATGCGCCGGAGTGCGGCTGAACGTTCGCGTATGCGGCGCCGAACAGGCTCTTCGCGCGATCGATGGCGAGCTGCTCGGCGACATCGACGAACTCGCAGCCGCCGTAGTAGCGGCGGCCGGGGTAGCCCTCCGCGTACTTGTTGGTGAGCACGGAGCCCTGCGACTCGAGCACGGCGCGCGGCACGAAGTTCTCGCTCGCGATCATCTCGAGGGTGCCGCGCTGGCGGCCGAGCTCGTTGTCGAGCACGGCCGCGATCTCCGGATCGACGTCGGCCAGCGGAGCATTGAAGGACGACTGGGGGGATGCTGACGGGATTCACTGGCGCTCCTTTGTTGACATGGCGAGACAAATCTAGTTGTTCGCGGTGGCCCAGGCGTACGGCCACCAGCCGTGTCAGTCGCTCCCCGATGGTTGCCCATCTCAACGCCAGTTGCGACAGGGCAAGCGTACCAAGGACGACCGACCCGTCACGGCTCAGTCTCGCGCCTGGCCGACCGGACGAGGTCGACGACCTCGTCGAGCGTCGGCGCGGTCGCCGGCCCGAACCGGCTGACCGCGATGGCGGCGCAGGCGTTGGCCCGGACCGCCGCGCACCGGGCGAGAGCCCGGCCGCGAGCGCGGCGAGAAACGCGCCGGCGTGCGCGTCACCCGCGCCGTTGGTGTCGACGGCCTCGACCGCGAACCCGGGAACCGGGTCGACCTCGCCGTCGACCGCGAGCAGGCATCCGCCTGCTCCCAGGCGCACGAGCACCCCGCCGGGTCGCGCCGCCAGCAGCTCGATCGCGGACGCGCGCATCGGTCGCGCCGGTGAGCAATATCGCCTCGCGCTCGTTGCAGCTCAGCCAGTCGGCGCGCGCAAGCGCCGCCGCCCACACGGCCGGGCGGATGTCGGCGACGAGCGGGCCCGGGATCGAGCAGCACCGCGCACCCGTGGGTCGCAGCGCGCGCAAGCCACGGTGCGAGCACCGCCGCCGTTGGTCGCCTCGAGCAGTCCGTAGCCCGAGACGTAGCACCAGGTCCGTCTGGCTCGGCCGCGACGGCCGCCGAGCCGCTCGGCCGCGAGCGCGCGCCTCCGCGCCGAAGGCGGTCACGAAGGTGCGCTCGCCGCCCGCGTCGATGAGCGCGACGTCGTATCCGCTGTCGCGGTCGGCGACTGCGCGCAGCAGCACCTCGATGCCGCACTGCGTCGAGGCGCGAGCGGACGAGGTCGCCGAAGAATCCCGTGCCGTGGCCGCCCGCGTAGGCGGTCGGCAGCCCCTGGCGCACTGCCGCGAGCATGCGCGTTGAAGCTGCCGCCCGGCGACATCCCGAGCGCCGTCGCCAGCACGTCGCCGCCCGCGCTCGGGCAGCGCGGGAACCCGGGCGAGGATGTCGACGACGACGTTGCCGACCGAGACGCAGCCGTCATCGCAGCGCCAGCAGCCCGTCGACCACCGTGCTCGACGTCGAGCGAGTTGACCTCGAGCCACCGTGGTGCCGGCATCGAGCGGGAACGCGTCGACGCCGTAGATCGCGCCGCTCATCGCCCCGACCATGGCCGCGACCGTGTCGCTGTCGCCGCCGAGCGACGCCGCCGCAAGGGCACGCCTCCCACGGGTCGCCGGGGAACAGGCCCAGGATGCCGAACGCGGCCGGCACGGACTCCTGGCTCGCGAGGCTGGTGCCGACCACCTCGTAGAGGCGCGTCAGGCTGCCCTCGACGTCCGCCGGGTCGGCTGAGCGCCAGCGCGCAAGACGGATGCGCGCCGCCGACATCGGCCGCGGCGACCCAGTAGCCCGCGCTCGCGCTCCGAGCGCGCGCCGCGGCGATGCCCGCCTCGATCGCGTCCGTCGGCGTCCGCGCCGTCGATGCCCGCGCTCACCGACGGCCGCGACGGCCGAGGCCGCCGCGATCGCGACGCCGGTGTTGTGGCTGACCCGGCTGGCCTCTTCGACCCGATCGACGAGGTCGACGAGGTCGCTCGACGCGCACCGCGATGCCGACCGGCGTGATCCGCATGGCGGCGCCGTTCGTCGTGCCGAATCGTCCAGACTCATCGACCGACTCACCCTCGATGCACGGCCTCGACGGCGCGCTTCGTCGACGGCCCGAGCAGGTCGAGCGAACCCTTCGCGCGCATGCCGTCTTCCCAGCGCACCAGCTCGCGGGCGAACACGCGGCCGTCGACGTGTCCGCCGCCCTCGATCGAGCAGCCGCGCGACGAGGAACGCCTGCTCGGTGTCATCGGTGACGGATGCCGCGGCCATTCCCGCGGCGAGCGGATGATCGGCGTCCGCGGGCTCGAACCCGCGCAGCGCGCCGTAGCGCTCGCGCGATCGGCCTGCGCGCGACATCAGCTGCGTCGGCATCCCGAGCGCATCGCCGATGCGCGAGCCCGTAGAGCGCGCCGAGCGCCGAGTCGCGACCGCTCACGAAAGTCCGACTGCGCGAACTGGAAGTGCAGGCTGAAGTGGGTCGGGTCGAGCAGGCTCTCGACGTTCTCGACCAGGTCGCCGCGCGGTGTCCCGGGTCACGCAGCGCGACCACAGGAACGAGTCGCCGGCGGCGCGCCCGAGCACGCGGCATCCGGTCCTCGCGACAGCTGACGGATCTCCACCCACTGCTCGCCCTGCGCCGCGATCAGCCCGGCTCCCGCAGCAGGTCGGTCAGCGACCGCTCGGCCTTGCCCGTCCGCGACCGCCGCACGCACCGCGGGCATGCGCCGGGATGCGCGACCGCTCGTAGGAGATGCCCGACGCCTCCGGCCGAGCGCAGCCGGTCGATGACGACGAAGCGATCATCTGGCTTCGCCGAGGCTCGCGGCGAGCTCGGGGTCGCTGACCTCGTCGAGCCGCAGCACCTCGACGCGCGTCTCGACGCCCTGCTCCTGCAGCGCCCGCGCCCAGCCGAGTTCGACGTTCAGCGGATTGCCGTCGTAGGTGACGAACGAGCCCTTGCCGGAGCGCGTCGCGATGAGGCCGGCCTGGCCGAGTTCGACGAGTGCCGCGCGCACGGTGTTGCGGCTGACCGAGAATCGCTCGCGAGCGCGGTCTCGCCCGGGAGCCGCCGACCGTGCGGCATGCTGCCGCGACGGATCTCGCCCTCGAGCACGCGCGCGATGCGCTCGTGCTTGAGCGGTGGAACGGATGCCGCGGCCACGTCAGCCACTGCCGCGTGACGTCGCAGCGACACCGACGCAGCGTCGACGATCTCGATGAGCGGCCCGTACAGCGCCATCGCGTCGAGCGCGCGCCGGTGGTCGGCGTCGCTCAGTCCCGCGCAGGCATCCTGCACGACTCGAACGTGGATTCCGGCATCCGCCGCCGCGAGCGCGGTGGAGAGAACGCAGCAGTCGGTCGAGACCCCGACGAGCACCATCTCGTCGCTGCCGCCATCGCGCGTGCGAGGTCGGGTCCCCACTTGCCGAACGTCGTCTCGGTCACGACCGGCCTGCCGTCCGCGCGCCATGCCGGGCATCAGGTCGTAGAGCGGATCGTCCGCGGGCACGAGCGCGAAGGGCCACTGCTCGTAGTACGGGATCCAGGCGCCCGCGGGCTTCACCGGCGCGACGAACCGGGTGAAGACGACGCGGTCGCCGAACGCCTCGACGAGCCTGGCGACCGTCGGCTCGATCTGCGGGTACCCGGGGGTGAACCACTGGCTCGACGGGGTCACCGAACACGACCTGCATGTCGATCACCACGAGCACGGGCTCGCCCCCGGGCGCGGCCATTACTCCGCTGACCTTCGCCGGTGCAGAGTCGGGCAGGGCCTCCTGGCGACGGATGGCCGACCGGCCGAAGATCAGGGTGCCGACGAATCCGATGAGCAGCGAGGCGCAGCACGCCGAGGTTCGCGTACGCCCACGCGCCCGTCCTGCCGCCGAGGCCGAGCGGTCCGAGCAGGTAGCCCTGCCAGTTGAGCCAGTTCGGAACGCCGTAGCGTGTTGATCACGAGGCCCCAGCCGATCGCCGTCCCGAGCACGATCAGCATGATGGCGAGCCACCGCACGTTGCCGTAGCGGCCCTTCGGGTTGTACAGGTCGGCTTCTGAGTAGTTCTTGCGACGCAGCAGGATGTCGGCGATGAAGATGCCCGCCCAGCCTGCGATCGGCACGCCCAGCGTGACCAGGAACGCCTCGAACGGGGCGATGAAGCTGCTCGCGAAGAACGCGACGTAGATCGAACCGACGATCATCACGACGCCGTCGATGCCCGCGGCCGCCGGACGCGGAATCCGGATGCCCGCGCTCAGCAGCGCGAGACCCGGACGAGTAGATGTCGAGCACCGCGCCGCCGACGAGCCCGAGGATCGCGACGATCGCGAACGGTACCAGGAACCAGACCGGAAGGATGCTCGTCAGCGCGCCGATCGGGTCGGCTCCGATCGCGCGTGCTGAGCTTGGCCGACGATCCGGCGAGCAGCAGTCCGACGATGACCAGGATGACCGGGGCGAGCGCCGCACCGAAGGTCGTCCAGCCGATGACCGAGCGAGACGGGGTCGTGCGCGGCAGGTAGCGCGAGTAGTCCGCGGCGGCGTTGACCCAGCCGAGTCCGAACCCGGTCATGACGAAGACGAGCGCGCCGATGAGCGCCTCGCCCGATCCGTTCGGCAGTGCCGCGACCTTCGCGAAGTCGATGTGCGGCCACGCGAGCACGATGTAGACGATGGTCAGGATGCCCGTGATCCAGGTGATCCACACCTGCAGCCGCATGATCACGGTGAAGCCGATGACGCCGGCCCCGACGATCAGCACGGCGACGACGATCAGCGCGACGACCTTTGTCGCGACGCCCCCGTTCCAGCCGAGCCGGTCGAACACGGTGGAGGTCGCGAGCACGGCGAGCGCGGTGAGCGCCGTCTCCCAGCCGACGGTGAGCACCCAGGACAGCACCGCGGGAACCTTGTTGCCGTTCACGCCGAACATCGACCGGCTGAGGATCATGGTCGGCGCCGATCCGCGCTTGCCCGGCCAGCGCGATCACGCCGCAGAGGAAGAACGACACGACGATCCCGATGATCCCGACGAGGGTCGCCTGCCAGAACGAGATTCCGAAGCCGAGTACGAAGGAGCCGTAGCTCAGGCCGAGCACGGAGACGTTCGCGCCGAACCACGGCCAGAACAGGCTGCGGGCCATGCCCTTGCGTTCGCTCTCCTGGATGGTGTTGATGCCGTTGAGTTCGACGCGCGGCGTCGGCTGGGCGCTTCTGTCGTTGGGGTAGCCACGGTGGTCCTCTCGCATGGGGCAGGTGGCCGGCTCGGCAGCGTCGGCGCGAGGGGCTACTGAACCTGTTCAGACCTGTTCAATGGGTATCGCCAAGCTAGTCCCCCGCGCGCGGGCGATGTCAACGGTCCGCGCGCCGATACCCTTGAGGGGTGACCACCGACATCCACGCACTGGATCCTCACGCTGATCTGCCGCGACCAGCCCGGGATCGTGCACGCCATCAGCGGCGCGATCGTCGCAGGCCGCGGCAACATCACCGAGTCGCAGCAGTTCTCGAGCTCCGACACCGGCACCTTCTTCATGCGGCTGCAGGTGCGAGTCGGCGATCGACGCCGCGGGGTTCGAGGCGGCCCTCGCGCCCGTCGTCGCGCGCTACGGGATGACCTGGCAGCTGGATGTCGTCGGCCGGCCCGCTGCGCACGCTCGTGCTGGTTTCCAAGGCCGGGCACTGCCTCAACGACCTGCTCTACCGCCAGCGCGCGGACCAGCTGTCGGTCGACGTCCCGCTGGTGCTCGGCAATCACCCGGACCTCGGCGGGCTCGCCGAGTTCTACGGGGTGCCCGTTCGAATCGCACGCCGGTGACGGACGCCCGGCGAGAAGCTCGCGTTCGAGGACCGCGTGCTCGAGGTCGTCGAGGAACGCCGCATCGAGCTCGTCGTGCTCGCCCGCTACATGCAGATCCTCTCGCCCGAGCTGTGCGAGCGAACTCGAGCGGACGGATCATCAACATCCACCACTCGTTCCTGCCCGGGTTCAAGGGCGCGAACCCCTACAAGCAGGCGCACGCCCGCGGCGTGAAGCTCATCGGCGCGACCGCGCACTTCGTGACCAGCGACCTCGACGAGGGTCCGATCATCGAGCAGAACGTGGTGCGCGTCGACCACTCGCGAACGCCGTCCGAACTCGTCGCGATCGGCCAGGACGAGGAGTCCCGCACCCTGACCCAGGCGGTCAAGTGGTTCGCCGAACACCGCGTGCTGCTCGACCAGCGCGCACCATCATCTTCCGGTAGCCCCACGATCGCTGGCCGACGGTAGTCGCCGAGCCCCTGCGCGGAGGTGTTCCAGAGTGGTGGATTCATCCGGCTCTGAATGACCTCGGACAGGTGAACGACGGAGGGGACCGGGCCCGAATCGTCCCAGACGTTGCTTCGCCCCTCGAGCAGCGACGCCTCGACGGGGAAACGCCAATCGTCGGTCGCGGCGAGGACGCCGCACTCGACGAACGTCGCCGCAAACCGGTTCGCGAACTGCTCGACCTGCACGAGCTCACCCCGCTGGTTGGCGCAGAGGTTCGCGATTCTCCTCGTGCCACGGCCGGTAATGCCCACTCGCAGGAGTCCGAGCGATCGATGATGCACGATGAACACCAGGTGCGGCGCCCACCAACCGCGCTCGAGATCCGACTTCTGCGGATCGCCGTGCAGGGCGTTCCACGCGTAGCGTTCGCGCTTGGAACGCAGCTCCGCGAATCGACTGAGGCTCGGCGGCTGATACCCGTCGCGCAGAAACTCGCAGCCGGCCGCCTCCTTCATCAAGCGAACAGACCAGCCCGCCAGCAGCCAGCTTTTCGCGTAGGAGCGGGACGGATTGTTCGACCACCACTGGCCGGGACGCTCGATCATCGTCGGCGGGAGGCCACCGTCGATGAGTTGCGAGAGTTCCGCGAACGAGAGGAAGAGGGTGCGCTCATCCCGGGCGAGCAGGAATCGATGCAGGCGACGGAATCTCGGATGTATCGAGGGATCCAGATCGTCGTCGTCGGCGGCGGTGGAGCTCTCCTCGGTCATGACGTCGGTCATCACGAGTCCAGCGCATCCACTGGTTGTCTTCCGGGATCGCTGGCGAGCCAGTCGGCCACATCGTCGACGAGGTATCTGGTGATCGACCGCGTCAACTGCAGGTAGGCCGGACCCCCGCCATCGCGCCGAAGTGCGGCGAGGTGCCGCGTGTCCGTACGCAGCAGTTTTGCGAGTTCACGCGGCGTGTATACGAGCGCTCCGCGGCCTGCCGAGCCGAGTTGCTGATCCGCCAGCGGTTGTGCCATTGCCATCACGTCCCAAAGTTTTTTGCGATGAGGAACGTCTGGTGAGTTCACACGTTCCGAAAGACGGTGAACCGGATGATCCCGCGACGCGAGGGGGTTCGCGTGCTGGTGTGTCCGGGTTGCGCCTTCAATCGGCAACTTCCCTTGAGATGCGACTGTGAGGTTGACCCTCGGAGCACAGGCTAGGCACGTGGCAACGGGCGAGACAAGATGCGAAATGCACCCCGTTCGGGGGGATTGCTTTTCCGTGCCGGTGCGGGGCGACCGGGCTAGGAAGCGGCCGCAGGAATCCGCGCGCCACGCGCTTCGGGGTACACGCCAACGCCCGGGCAAATCGCGGCGTGATGCGCGATAGCGCCAAAGGGGGTACAGGTTACAAGCGGTCTCGATCGGCTCCGAGGCCCGGCCGCCGTCGACGGCAAAAGTGAAACAGTCTCACTACGTTCGAAAATTTCGCCCGAGATCCTCAGCGCGAGGTCACGCGGAGGTGTTGCGGCGGCGGAGCATCCACTCGCGCAGCTCGGCCTTGACGACGACCCAGGTCTTGCCGACCTTGTAGCCGGGAAGGGGGTCCTCGATCTTGTTGCCCGCCCGATCCTCCGTGCGGAGCATCGTCCAGACGGTCTCCTTCTTCAGCTTGAGCAGGTCGGCGACCTCCTCGACCGTGAGCGTCTCACCGAAGCCACTGAAGGCCTCATCGAGCTTTTCCATGTCAGCTCATCCCGCTCGTCGTCGGACAGGCACACGAACCTCGGCGCACTAGAGAAACCTTTCATACGGGGGTATGGGACATCGAACTGGGATCGACGCGAAACTCGTCCGCGGGGACAAGCGATGACGCGGCAGGTCCAGTATCCCGCGGTTTTCCATGAAAATCGTCGAACTCGCGCCATCGGTAGGCTTGTCGCCGTGAGCATCCTGTTTTCGCGGGCCGAAAGCTGGACGCCGCGGGCCAGGTCGATGACTTCTGGATGCTCGTCGACGGCGACACCATCGATCGCGATCGGCACCGGAGAGCCCCGCCTCACGCGCCGACACCATCGTCGACGTCGGCGGCGCACTGGCTCACGCCCGGCTTTATCGACCTGCACGGCCACGGCGGACGGCGGTTTCTCGTTCGACGAGGACGCCGAGTCGATCCTCGCGCGCTCGCGATCCATCGCGCCCACGGCACGACGCGGTCGGTCATCAGCCTCGTGACAACCCGATCGCGGCCCTCGAGATCAGCCTCGCGATCATCGCCGGGCTCGCCGGCATTCGATCCGCTGATTCTGGGCTCCCACCTCGAGGGACCGTTCCTGTCGCCCGCGCGCCGCGGTGCGCACGATCCCCGACTTCCTGCTCGAGCCGCAGCCCGCCGAGCTCGAGCGCCTGCTCGATGCCGCACACGGAACGCTTCGCCAGGTCACCATCGCGCCCGGAGCTGCCCAACGCGTTCGACCTGGTCAACGTACTCGTCGAGAACGACGCGTGGTCGGGCGATCGGACACACGAAAGCCGACTTCGCGCTTGGCACGGCGCGCATTCGACTCCGGCGCCCGGCTGCTGACCCACGCCTTCAATGCGATGCCCGGCATCGGACACCGCGCGCCCGGGCCGGTCGTGGCGGCCTTCGAAGACGAGCGGGTCGTGCTCGAGCTGATCCTCGACGGCGAGCACGTGCATCCGGATGTCGCAGCCCTCGCGTTCCGCTCGGCGCCCGGCCGAGTCGCGCTCGATCACCGACGCGATGGCGGCCGCGGGCGTCGTCACGACGGCGACATACGTGCTCGGCTCGCTCGAGGTCGAGGTGCACGAGCGGCGTCGCCCACCTGGCCGGCACCGACTCGCTCGCCGGCTCGACGCTCGTCCAGGACCGCGCACTGTGGGTTGCGATCGAGAGCTGCAAGCGTCTCACCGGCGGATGCCGTCGCCGCGCTCACCCTGACGCCCGCCCGCGTTCTCGGGCTCGAAGCCGGCACGGCCTGCTGGCGCCCGGATACGTCGCCGACGCGGTGACAGCTCGACAACCAGTGGACCGCGGACGCGCGTGTGGGCGAACGGTGTCGAGCTGCACTGAGCGCGCAAGAAGCGGATGCGCGGCGGATGAACCATTTCGCGGCAGAGCGCTCGTTGAAGAAGGTAGTGGCAACCGCGCGGGGCAATGGCTCGCCATAGCCGGCACACAGGTTTCGTATAGGCACTGTCCGATGCTGGTTGTCTACGAGGCAATGTCGCCGGCCATCCATCGACAGCCCAGCTACCGACGAGGATCCATGACCCACCCACTCCGCACCAGAACCGCACTCGTCACCTTCGCCGGCCTCTCGGTCGTCGGAACCCTTGCGGGCTGCAGCGCGTCGTCAGCCGACGCTGCTGACCGGCGGCGGGGATCGAGCAGCGGGTCCGGTGAAGCGGTGCCAGTGCAGCGACCAGCAACGCCACGTACAAGGACGGGACCTACACCGCGCCCGGCACCTACGTCTCGCCGGGCGGCACAGGAGAACATCAAGGTGACTCTGACACTCGTCGAAGAACATCATCACGGCCATGAAGGTCGTGACCGTCAAGGCCGACCCGACGGCGCGGGCGTACGAGCAGCAGTTCGAGGGCGGGATCGCCGGCGTGACGGTGGGCAAGAACATCAACACGCTCAACATCGGAGTCGTGGCGGGCTCATCGCTCACGAGCCTGGGCTTCAACCAGGCGCTCGCCACGATCAAGGCAGATGCCAAGAGCTGAGACCGCCTATCCGGTGAGCTCGCGTTCGAGGCGATCGGCGCGCCCTGGCGCATCCGCACGCCGCGCGCGCTCGGCGACGCCGTGGTCCACGACGATCCACGCCCGCATCGAGCGAGTTCGACTCGGTGTATTCGCGCTTCCGGGCCGACTCGCTCGTCGCGCGGATCGCGACGGAGCGCCGGCACGCTGGACGTTCCCGACGGATGCCGCGCCCCTGTTCGCGCTCTACCGCGAGCTCTACAACGCGACCGAGGGCGCCATGTCACCGCTCGTCGGCGAACGCCTCGAAAACCTCGGCTACGACCGGGACTACACGCTGCGACCCCGCGACGAAGCCGTCGACGTGCCGACCTGGGACGAAATCATGCACTGGGACGGCACGACGCTGACCACCACGCGTACCGGTGCTCGTCGACGTCGGAGCCGCGGGCAAGGGATACCTGGTCGACCTCGTGGCGCGCCGTGCTCGAGGATGCCGGAGTCGACGAGTACCTGATCGACGCGAGCGGCGACCTGCTGCACCGCGGCGGCGAGGCCGTGCGGGTCGGGTCTCGAGCATCCGTTCGACGCCGACCAGGCGATCGGGATCTGCGAGCTGCAGAACGCGTCGATCTGCGCATCCGCCCCCAACCGACGCAGCTGGGGCGACGGCCTTCACCACATCCTCGATGCGACCACGGGCGAACCGACGACGACCGTCGCCGCGACCTGGGCGGTTACGCGCGAGCGGTCTGCGTCGCCGACGGACTCGCGACCGCGCTGTTCTTCGCGGCGGCACCGGCGCTCAGCGCGAGCTACCGTTCGACTACGTCAGAATGTTCCCGGACTCGCCGAGTCGAGTATTCGCGGACCTTTCCCGGGGAGGTGTTCACCTGATGACGATTCAACCTGCAGTGGCTCGATCGGCTGACCGGCACGGCTCACGATGTACCGTCTCGTGCTGTACTGCCTGATCGCGCTCTTCGTCGAAACCGAGCTGCTCTCGCTGGTCGGTGTGATCTCCGAGCAACCGCTCGCCATCCTGATCTCCGGCGTCGTGCTGTTGGGCTTCTCCTGCAGCAACTCGCTGTTCGCGCTGATGTTCCGGGTGAAGCCGCACACCGAGTCGGCGCTCATCACCGGGCTGCTGCTGCTGTTCATCATCGAACCGGTCGACCCGACCGCTGCCGAACGCCTGGTTCTCCAGTACGTGGGGCTCGCGATCGCGGCGCTCATCGCCCAGCTGTCGAAGTTCGTGATCGCCTTCCGAGGACGCCACATGTTCAACCCGGCCGCACTCGGGGCGTTCGTCGTGACACTGATCACGCCGTTCGGCGACTTCGCCGCCTGGTGGCTCGCCTCGCCGTGGCTGCTGCCCGTCACGCTGATCCTCGGATTCGCGGTGCTCTATCGAACTCGCCGGCTGCTCATGGCGCTCGTCTTCGTGGTCGCCGTCTTCGTGTTCACCGTCGTCGGTCTACGCGACGACGCAGTACGACCTCGCCGGACGCTGCTCGGCCTGCCCTTCTCGACGTTCGCACGATCTTCTTCGCCGCGTTCATGCTGAGCGAACCGCTCACCCTGCCGCCGCGCCGGTGGCAGCAGCTGGTCGAGGCCGTGATCGTCGCGGCGATCTTCTCGTTCCCGTTCACGATCGGCGGCGTCTTCTCGACGACGACTCCGCAGTTCGCCCTGCTCGTCGGCAACCTGCTGGCGTTCGCCGTGGGTCAGCGCGCGCGGCATCCGGCTCGACTTCCTCGGCAAGGAGCAGCTCACGCCGACCAGCTGGGAGCTGTCGTTCCGCCCGCAACGGCCGGTGCGGTTCCGCGCCGGCCAGTACATGGAGCTGACCATTCCGCACGCCGGGGCCGACGTCGCGTGGGCATGCGCCGGATCTTCAGCATCGCATCGGCACCCGGACGAGACCGAGTCTGCGATTCGGACTCAACACGGCCGAGCGCTCGAGCAGCTTCAAGAGCGCGCTGCTGCGCCTCGAGCCCGGCGAGATCGTGTCGGCGACCTCGGTCGGCGGGGACTTCGTGCTGCCGAAGGAGACCGCGCGACCGCTGCTGCTCGTCGCTGGCGGGATCGGCATCACGCCGTTCATGAGCCATCTCGAGCAGCTGGTGGCCGAGACGCGACTCGCACGATGTCGCCGTGATCTACGCGGCATCCACGCCGGAAGAGCTCGCCTACGCGCCGCGGCTGGCGGAACTCGGGAGTGCCCGTGCACGTGGTGTCGTCATCGTCGCCCGTTCCGCTGCCCGCTGGCTGGACCTACCTCGGCGGGGCCCGCTCATCGCGCGAGCAGGTGCTGCGCGGCGGTTCCGGATGTCGCGAAGCGCGCGGCGTACATCTCCGGGCCACCGAGCTTCGTCTCGTCGCTGCGGGCTACTCTGCGCGCCGTTCACGCGCGCAGCGTGCACACCGACTACTTCACCGGCTACACGACCCCGGCGCGGGCTCGCTACAAGGGAGCACCCGTGCCGCCCGAGCCCGCCCAGGTGGGCTGAGTCGACCTCGCAGTCGCTCGCCGCCGACTCGATGGTCGAGTAGCCGAGGCGTCTCGAGACGCGTGCCTGCGGCGCCGCTACTCGACGTCGACCGGAACTGCAGCGAGTTCGAGAAACTCGCACCCGACGGTCGAGTAGCCCGCAGGGCGTATCGAGACCCCCACGAAATCCGTAGGGCATCTCGATACGCGCGCCTGCGCGCCCGCTACTCGATGACCGGAACGCGTGCCGAGGCCCGAGGCCGGACCTCAGAACTACGTGAGATCGCGTGCATCCAAGCGAGGTGTTCTGTGCGCACGACGCCGGACGACAGCTGCGCCCGAGCCACGGCGTGTCCGAAAAATCTCCTGCGATACCGCACGCCCGCGAGCCAAAGTCGCGGACGAAGTTACGCGAGACGGGCCGCGAGCGCCTTGTCGAGCGTGTCGAGGAACTCCTCGGTGGTCTCCCACTTCTGGTCCGGTCCGACGAGCGGCGCGAGGTCCTTGGTCATGTGGCCGGCCTCGACCGACTTGATGACGACATCCTCGAGGGTCTCCGCGAACGTCGGCGAGCTCCGGGTTGTTGTCGAGCTTGGCGCGGTGCGACGAGCCCACGAGTCCAGGCGTAGATCGACGCGATCGGGTTGGTCGACGTGGGCTTGCCGGCCTGGTGCATGGCGGTAGTGGCGCGTCACCGTGCCGTGGGCCGCCTCGGCCTCGACGATCGATGCCGTCGGGCACCGACAGCACCGAGGTCATCAGGCCGAGCGAACCGAAGCCCTGCGCCACCGTGTCGGACTGCACGTCGCCGTCGTAGTTCTTGCAGGCCCAGACGTAGCCGCCCTCCCACTTGATGCGCGGACGCGACCATGTCGTCGATGAGGCGGTGCTCGTAGGTGAGACCGGCAGCGTCGAACTTGCTCCTTGAACTCGGCGTCGAAGATCTCCTGGAAGATGTCCTTGAACCGGCCGTCGTAGGCCTTCAGGATGGTGTTCTTGGTCGACAGGTACACCGGGTAGTTGCGGTCGAGGCCGTAGTTGAGGCTCGCGCGTGCGAAGTCGCGGATCGAGGCGTCCTGGTTGTACTGCACCTGGGCGATGCCGTCATCCGGAGCGTCGTAGACGTCGAACTTGAGCGGCTCGGAGCCGTCATCCGGGCGTGAACTGCACGGTGAGCTTGCCCGCGCCCTTGAACACGAAGTCGGTGGCGCGGTACTGGTCGCCGAACGCGTGGCGGCCGATGATGATGGGCTTGTTCCAGCCGGGCACCAGGCGCGGGATGTTGGAGATGATGATCGGCTCGCGGAAGATGACGCCGCCGAGGATGTTGCGGATCGTGCCGTTCGGGCGACTTCCACATCTTCTTGAGGCCGAACTCCTCGACTCGCGCCTCATCCGGCGTGATGGTCGCGCACTTCACGCCGACGCCGTACTTCTGGATGGCGTGGGCCGCGTCGATGGTGACCTGGTCGTCGGTCGCATCCCGGTTTTCGATGCCGAGGTCGTAGTAGTCGAGGTTGATGTCGAGGTACGGGTGGATCAGGGTGTCTTTGATCTTCTGCCAGATGATGCGGGTCATCTCGTCGCCGTCGAGCTCGACGACTGTTCCTTCAACCTTGATCTTTGCCACGGTGGTTGCGTCCTTTCAAGTGCCCTCTCAAATGGGCCATCGCAAGCTTACCCGTTTCCCAAAGTATCTCGATATCAAGATACTTTTCACCCCAGCGTCTGCCCCCGTGCGACGTGTTTGCCCCCGTCCGGGCGGGGGCAAACGCTCCACACGGGGGCAAACGCATGGGGAGGGGACGCGGGTAGACTCACATACCAACCGGTCGGAACCCTCGGTTGACACCGACACCGACACCGAAGCCGGTGCGGGAGCAGGAGCCGGAGCCGGAGCCGGAGCCGATGGAAGTCAAAGTCGGCCGAGGCCGTGGTCGCAATAACCGGTGGCAATGATGTTCGCAACGAGGAGGAGCATCCGTGGGTCGATTCGACGGCAAGACGGCGATCGTGACCGGGGCCAGCAGAGGCATCGGCCTGGCCATCGCCCAGCGCCTGGTGGATGATGGTGCGCGGGTCGTGATCACCGCGCGCGGCAGGAGGCACTGGATGCCGCCGTCAGCCGAGCTCGGCGGCCCCGAGCGACGCGATCGGCATCGCGGGCAAGGCGGACAGCGCCGAACACCGCGCCGAGGTCTTCGAGACCGTCGCGCGCGAGTTCGGCACGCCTCGACTTCCTGGTCAACAACGCGGGCATCAACCCCGCGTACGGCAACGCGGTCGACGTCGGCGAGGACGCGGTGCGCAAGATCTTCGAGGTCAACGTTCTCGGCAGCCTGGCCTGGAGCCGCGGATGCCGTCGCCGCCGGCCTCACGACCGCCATCGTCAACATCGCGTCGATCGCCGGCGTCACCGCCGCGCCCGGGATCGCCGCTGTACGGCGTCTCCAAGGCGGCGATCATCAACCTCACGACCCAGCTCGCCTTCGAGCTCGCCCCGGGCATCCGTGTCAACGCGGTCGCGCCCGCCGTCATCAAGACCGACTTCGCGAAGGCGCTCTACGAGGGCCGCGAGGAGAAGGTCGCGGCCGTATCCGCTGAAGCGCCTCGGGGTCGCGACGGATGTCGTCCGGGCCGGTCGCGTTCCTGCTCTCCGAGGACGCCGCCTGGATCACCGGACAGACGATCGTGATCGACGGCGGCGGCTCGCTGGCCCCGGTGCTGTGACGATGGCGCAGGCAGCAGGAACGCTCGAGCACCGGTGGCCCGCCATCCCGACGAAGCTCAGGCGGGTCTCGGTCGAGCTGTTCGCCGAGTACGGCTACGCCCAGACCAGCGTGCAGCAGATCGTGGATGCCGCGGGCGTCACCAAGGGCGCGCTCTACCACTACTTCAAATCGAAGGATGACCTGCTCTTCGACATCTACGACCGCCTGCTGTCGCTGCAGCGCGAGCACCTCGACGAGATCGTCGCGCGGGGCCTCGATGCCGGCGGACACTCCGGCTGGTCTGCGAGGACGTGATCGAGACGTCCATCGACGGACTCACGACGCCACCGTGTTCTTCCGTTCGCAGCACATGCTGAGCGAGAAGCGGCAGCAGGAGGTCAAGCGGCGTCGCCGCGAATACAACGACGCGTTCGAGGCTGATCGCGCGCGGGCAGGCGGATGGCGTCTTCCGCACGGACATCCCGCCCGCCATCCTGATCGCCAACTTCTTCTCCGACGTGCACTACCTGGCGCAGTGGTATTCGCCGGGCGGGCCGCTGTCGAAACAGCAGGTCGCGACCGAGCTCACCGATGTCGGCTACCTCGCCAGCACTCACCGCCGAACCGACCGAACGAAGAATCCACATGAAGCTCGACGGAGAGGTCGCCCTGGTCTCGGGCGGCGCCCGCGGGATGGGGAGACGCACACTGCCGCGCGCTCCTCGCCGAGGGCGCGAAGGTGGTGATCGCAGACATCCTCGACGAACAGGGCGAGGCGCTTGCCGCCGAACTGGGCGAGCGCCGACCTTCGTGCACCTGGACGTGACGAACGAGACGAGCTGGGCAGCCGCCATCGCCGCAGCCGAGAACGCGTTCGGTCCGGTCTCGATGCTCGTCAACAACGCCGGCATCGCCCACGGCGCGCCGCTCGAGCAGTACACGCTCGACATGTGGAACGCGATCATCGCCGTCAACCAGACCGGCGTGTTCCTCGGCATCCGGGCGGCTACGCCGGGGATGAAGGCGCGGAAGCACGGCTCCATCATCAACATCTCGTCGGTCGAGGGCCTGCGCGGCGGCGCCTACCTGCACGGCTACGTCGCGTCGAAGTTCGCGGTGCGCGGGCTCACCAAGTCGGCCGCGCAGGAGCTCGGTGGGTTCGGCATCCGCGTCAACTCGGTGCATCCGGGCTACATCGAGACCCCGATGACCGCCGACATCGACTCGAGGCAGCTGCAGATCCCGCAGCACGCGGCGGCACCGCGAGGAGGTCTCGAAAATGATCGTGTTCCTGGCCAGCGACGACTCGTCGTATTCGACCGGCGCGGAGTTCGTCGTCGACGGCGGCATGACCGCAGGCATCCCCCACCGCGCGCGGTAGCCCGCGACTGCACGCCGCGAGCTGGCCAAAAACCGTCGCCTCCGCGAAACCGAAGCCGACAGTTTTTGACCACTCGCAGGGGCATCCGCCAAGGGCGGCTGGCTACAATCGAGCCATGGCCGAGGATCCCATCGCATACGAAGCACTCAGCAAGGGCACGCCCCGTGCTCACACGACCGGAACCGGATCGGCACCGTCGAGCACGTGCTCGCGGATCCTCGCTCGATCTCTTCGACGGGATCGTCGTGCAAGACCGCCGAAGGCCTGCGGTTCGTCACAGCCGACCAGGTCGGGCTGATCACCGACGGCGCGGTGCACAGCAAGGTCGCGGACGCCGATGTCGCCAACCTGCAGCAGCCGCACACCGGCGACGCGGTTTTCGAGGCGGACCCCGAGCAGAACACGGGAAGCGGACTCAACGAGTGGTTCGGTCGCCATGTTCCTGCGCGAGCACTGGACCGCGCAAAGACGGCGAGTAGCCGGCGCAAATCGCTGGAGCGACCCGTCGGTCCGCGATCAGGATGCCGACCCGGTCAGCGAGATAGCGCTCGAGGGGCGCGACACCGAGGTCTCCCGGGTCGAAGCGCACCATCACGACGCCGTCATCCGTGACCGCGAGCGGCCCGGAACCGGCCTCGAGGCATCCGGCCCGGTCCAGCGGAATCGGCGCCAGCCGTGGTTGATCACCTCGCCGCGAGCGAAGTCGCCTCGCGAGCAGCAATTGCGCAGCGATCGCGCGGCGCTCCTCCCCCGCCGCGGAGCGGTTGACGGCGGCGCGACCCGGTTGCACCGCGCGCGTCACTTCGCCGGTCGCGTAGAGAAAGCCGGCGCGATCGAGCAGGAGCACGCCCAGCCGCCAGGCGCGACCGGCCCGGGAACAAGTCCGCGGTGCGCCAACCGGACCGATGCCCTTCGAATGCTTCAAGACGGCGAGCGCCTCGTCGTGGATGCCCGCGACTGTGCCGAGGTCGGTCGAGCAGCTCGCGCACGATCCGACCTGGCTGTTCCTCCCCTCACCGCGATGACTACTGCTCGAGGACGAAGAGCGCGATCGACTCGGCGACCAGGGCCGGCTTGTCGGCGCCCTCGATCTCGATCGTGACCGTCGAGTCGACGCGAAGACCCTGCGCGGCGGGCGTCACGGCGGTGAGCTGCGAATGGAGCCCGGATGCGGCTGCCCACCGGCACGACGCCGAGGAACCGCACCCTGTCGAGGCCGTAGTTGATGACCATCGGGCTGCCCTCGACGCGTGGTGATGCCCGAATGAGCAGGTGGGAGATCAGCGACAGCGTCAGGAAGCCGTGCGCGATGGTCGTGCCGAACGGTCCGCTCGCCGCTCGCTCGGGGTCGACGTGGATCCACTGGTGGTCACCGGTCGCCTCCGCGAACTGGTCGATGCGTTCCTGGTCGATGGTGACGCCATTCGCTGGACTCGGCGGGCACCGCCGACGGCCGCCTCCAGCTCGGCGACGGAGGCGTAGTCGGTCATGCCTTCGGCCCTCCCGCGACGTAAAGCACCTGGCCGGACACGAACGAAGCCTCCTCGCTCACGAAGAAGGACGCCGCGGCCGCGATGTCCTCCGGCACGCCCCAGCGACCGACCGGGATCTCCTTCGCCGCCGCCGCCAGGAAGTCCTCGAACGGGATGTTCATCCGCTCGGCCGTCTGCCGCAGCATGTCGGTCGCGATGAACCCGGGGGCGATCGCGTTCGCGGTGACGTTGTAGCGACCGAGCTCGATCGCGAGGGTCTTGGTGAAGCCCTGGATGCCCGGCCTTGGCCGCCGAGTAGTTCGCCTGCCCGCGGTTGCCGAGCGCCGAGGTGCTCGACAGGCTCACGATGCGACCCCACTTCGCCTCGACCTGGTAGGCCTGCACGGCCCTGCTCATCAGGAACATGCCCCGCAGGTGCACGCCGATCACGGCATCCCAGTCGTCGTCGGTCATCTTGAAGATGAGGTTGTCGCGCAGGATCCCGGCGTTGTTGACCAGGATGGTCGGTGCGCCGAGCTCGCTGCGCGACCTGCGTCGACCGCGGCCGCGACCTGGTCGGAGTTCGAGACATCCGCCCCGACCCCGATGGCTTCGCCCGCCGGCGGCGACGATCGCATCGACCGTGTCCTGGGTGTCCGCGGCACGCAGGTCGATCACCGCTACGCGGTTGCCGTCCTGCGCGAGCCGCCGCGCGATTGCCGCCCCGATGCCGCGCCCGGCTCCGGTGACGATCGCGGTTCGTTGTTCAGCCATTGTGCTCCTGTTGTTGCGACGATTTCTCCTGCGGGTTCGGTGTGAGGTGTGGTTGCGAGGGTGTGTGCTGGATTCGGTGCCAGCCGGACCGGCCCGGTTATCGTGCGAGGCTGTGGCTAGCGCGCAGCTCGGCACGGCCGAGCGAGTTGAGGTGAACCTCGTCGGGCCCGTCCGCGAGCCGCAGCGCCCGCGCGCCCGCCGCGAACTCGGCGAGCGGGAAGTCGGACGAGACCCCGGCGGCGCCGAAGAGCTGCATCATGCGGTCGATGATGCGCTCGAGCATCCGGGGCACCGCGATCTTGATGGCCTGGATCTCGGAGTGCGCGGCGCGATTGCCGACGGTATCCATGAGCCAGGCGGTCTTGAGCACCAGCAGTCGATTCGCCTCGATCTCGACGCGAGCCTCCGCGAACCACTCGCGGATCGACGCCCTGCTCGGCAAGCGGGCGGCCGAAGGCGACCCGGGAGTTCGCGCGCTCGCGACCGAGCTCGAGCGCGCGCTCCGCCATGCCGATCAGCTCGCATGCAGTGGTGGATGCGCCCGGGCCCGAGCCGGGCCTGCGCCATCGCGAAACCTTCGCCCTCGGCGCCCAGCACGTTCGCTGCGGGCACCCGCACGTCGTCGAAGTCGCACCTCGGCATGACCGCCATGGTCGCGATCGTCGAAGCCGAAGACCGTCAGCGGCCGCACGATCGTCACGCCGGGGGTATCGCGCGGAACGAGCACCATGCTCTGCTGGCGATGGCGGTCGGCGGTCGCGTCGGTCTTGCCCATCACGATCAGCAGCGTCGCGCCCGGGGTTCATCGCGCCGGTCGACCACCATTTGCGGCCCGTGATCACATACTCGTCGCCGTCGCGCTCGATCGAGGTCTGGATGTTGGTGGCGTCCGACGACGCGACATCGGGCTCGGTCATGCAGAAGGACGACCGGATGCTGCCGTCGAGCAGCGGCGCAAGCCACTCGCGCCTTCTGCGCCGGCCGTTCCGTACGCCGACGAGCAACTCCATGTTGCCGGTATCCGGGGCGGCACAGTTGGTCGCGACGGGGGCGAGCTTCGGGCTGCGACCGAGCAGCTCGCAGAGCGGCGCGTACTGCAGATTGGTCAGCCCCGCGCCATCCGCGCCCGGCAGGAACAGGTTCCAGAGCCCGCGCGCCCGGGCCTCGGCCGCGCAGCTCGCCGATGACGGGCTGCTGCGACCAGTCGCCGGGTGCGGCGGCGAGCTGCTCGCGCAAGCACGGGCTCGGCCGGATAGACGCGCTCGTCCATGAACTCCTGGAGACGAGCCAGCAGTTCGGTCGTCGTCGAATCGAGTGCGAAGTCCATGAGTCAGGCCTCCCTGAGGTAGTCGCGGCCGGCGCGCGCAAGCGGAGTCACGAGGGCGACCGATCTGGTCGAATCCGGCGCCCGACGGTCTGGCCGGCCTGGTAGCGGAAATGGATGCCCTCCAGGATGACCGCGAGCTTGAACGCGGCGAGGCCGAGGTACCAGGGCAGCTCGGGCACGGTGACCCCCGCGGTCTCCGAGTACTCGTCGACGAGCTCCTCGAAGGTCGGGTAGCCCGCCGCGATGTCGACCGCGCTCGGCACGGCGCCGCTGCAGCTCACTGCCGCAGGGTGTTGATGTTCCAGTACAGCCCGAGCAGACCGAGGTCGGTGAGCGAGTCGCCGAGGGTCGCCATCTCCCAGTCGAGGATGGCGCTGAGCTGCGGCGAACCGGCGATGTCGCGCACGAGCGCGTTGTCGAGCCGGTAGTCGCCGTGCAGGATCGACGACCGGCGCGTCTCGGGGATGCCCGCGTGCAGCTCGGACTGCAGCGCATCCAGCTCCGGGCAGGCCGCGGCTTCGCGACCCGTCATACTGCTTGCCCCAGCGTTCGACCTGCCGGACCAGGAATCCGTCCGGGCGGCCGAAGTCGCCGAGTCCGACCGTCCCGGGGTGGATCGAGTGCAGGTGCGCGAGCGTGCGCGCGAGGTCGAGGCTGAGTTCACGCAGCTGCGCGGGCGTGTAGGGCGCGTTGTGCGTCGCGCGTGACGATCGGCGCGCCCCTTGACGCGCTCCATCAGGTAGAAGGGTGCGTCGACGCCGGCGGTCGGGTCGTCGACGTAGCGCACAGCGCGCGGCACCGGAACGCGGCTGCCGCGCAGGGCGGAGATCACCCGAAACTCGCGCGCCATGTCGTGCGCGGTCGTCTGCACGTGGCCGAGCGGCGGCCGACGAAGCACGAGCGGTTCGGCTGCGCCGCGGATCGCGTAGGTCAGGTTGCTGCGGCCGCCCGCGATGAGGCTTGCGCTGAGCGGAACGGCGCCGACGCAGTTCGGGCTGGTTCAGCAGCAGCCAGTCCTGCAGCGCGCGAACGTCGAGACCCGGGAAGCGGCCGTGGAGCGGCGCTGCGTCGCGGCGCGCCGCCAGCGTGCTGTTGGCTCGAGGTCGCGTCATGTGCTGGCTCCATTGCCTGTGGTGGTCCGATGGTGGCGGCCTGATGGCTACCGTTCGATAATACCGACCAGCCGGTATGTTTGGCCGCAGCGCGTCAGAACTCGATCATCTGGCGGATCGCGCGACCATCGGCGAGCTCGTCCATCGCCGTATTGATGTCGTCGAGAGCGATCCGCGACGAGATCAGCTTCTCGACCGGGAGCCGGCCCGCACGCCAGAGGTCGACGTAGCGCGGGATGTCGCGCTGCGGGCACCGCAGAACCCAGGTAACTGCCCACAATCGATGCGCGCCTGGGCCACCAGGCCGAGCGGCGAGATGCTCGCCATCGCGGTCGGCGACGGCAGCCCGACGCGTCACCGTCGTTCCGCCCGGCGAGGTCGCGGCGACCGCCGTCTCGAACGCGCGCGCGTTGCCCGCCGCCTCCACGACGACCGACGCGCGTGACACCCGACTCGGCGAGCTCCTCCGGCGTGAAAACCTCGCTGGCGCCGAGCGCGAGCGCCGCGCTCGAGCTTCTCCGGCAAGGCATCGACCGCGACCACCGGATGCCCCTCCGCGACCGCAGTCAGCAGCGCGGCCATCCCGACACCGCCAAGTCCGACGACCATGACCGTCTCGCCGCGCTCCGGCCGGCCGGCGTTGAGCACCGCTCCGCCGCCGGTCAGAACCGCGCAGCCGAGCACCGCGGCGACATCCGCGCGGCACGTCCCGGTCGACGCGCACGACCGACGATCGATTGACGACCGCGTGGGTGGCGAACGCCGAGACCCCGAGGTGATGGCTGATCGGGCTGCCGTCGCGCCAGAGGCGACGGCCCCCGCCGAGCAGGGTTCCCGCATTGTTGGCCGCCGTGCCGGCCTCACACGGCAGTCGACCGCCGGTCGCGCATCCCGCGCACTGCGCCGCAGCGCGGCAGGAAGGTCATCACCACGCGGTCGCCCACCGCGAGCGCTCATCGACGTCCCGCAGCCCCGGGCCGAGCGCCACGATCGTGCCGGCCGCCTCGTGGCCGAGCAGCATCGGCACGGGCCGCACGCGGTTGCCGTCGACCACCGAAAGGTCGGAGTGGCAGACGCCCGCGGCCTCGATCTGCACCAGCAGCTCGCCGGGCCCGGGTCATCCAGCTCGAGTTCGCTGATCGTCAGCGGACGGGATGCCGGCGAAGGGACGGTCGCGACCGATGTCCTCGAGAACCGCACCGGTGATGTTCACTCAACCTATCTTCGTCGCAGATAATCGCGCGCGCTCCGACGCCGAATCCGTCTGGCATCCGAGTAGTGAGCGCGAAACAAACAGCGGTTACCCTGTGAAGCATGGCAGACCTGAGACTCGAAGAACTTTCAGCCAAGACGATCGTGGCGGCGAACGGCCTGACGCTGCGTCGGGGCCAGGAACAGTTCGTCACCCCGACCTCGTACGCGATCGCTGACGCCTACATCAATCCCGCCACCTCGTGGCCGCGCGTCGTCATCGACGACGACGGCGAAGACGACGTCGTCGGATTCATCCGCGGCAACTTCGATCCGGACGCGGAGCAGGACGAGTTCCGCAGCTGCATCTGGCGAATCAATGTCGCCGCGGATCGCCCAGGGACTCGGCGTCGGGCGGTTCGCCGCGCACGCCCTCGCCGACGAGGCGCGCAGCCGCGGCTTCGACCAGCTCTACGTCATCTGGGAGCCGGGCGAGGACGGTCCGGAACAGTTCTTCCTGCACATCGGTTTCGTCGTGATCGGGCCAGACCCAGTACGGCGAGAACATTGGAGTACTCGAGCTATGACCGATTCGGCGACCCGACCACGGCTGCACGATCGAACTTCTCGGGCCAGAGGAGGCCGCGACAGCTCGGCGACGAGATCCGTTCGCTGCTATCGCACCGCGTTTTCGGCCTCGCACTGGGACAAGTCCGAACTCGGCATCGCCGCGTTCGAGAACGACATCTTCCCGCGGCACCTGAAGCGCGAGGGATTCGCGATGACGGTCGTCGCGCAACGACGCCGGCAAGCCTGATCGGATTCTGCTACGGCTACATCGGCGAGCACGGCCAGTACTGGACCGACTACGTGGCCGCGCGCATCCACCCGTCGCTCGAGAAGGCGTGGCTGGGTGGTCACTTCGAGATCGCGGAGCTCGCGGTCGCCGAGGACGAGCGCGGCAAGGGCATCGGGCCGGGCACTCTGACGACGCTGCTCGACTCGCGCGGCGAAGACCGGCTCGCCCTGCACACGCTCGAGCGAAGGACTCGCCGGCGCGTCCAACTGTACGAGTCGCTCGGCTTCACGGCGTTCGGCGAGTTCGAGAACTACGTCGTGCTCGGCCAGCGCGCGGAGTAGCACGCGGCGTGACCGGAACCCGGCGAGGACTTCGTTTCTCGCGTTCTCGCCGTCGTCGAGGAGATCCCCGAGGGCAGGGTCATGAGCTACGGCGATGTCGCGGCGGCGATCGGATCGCGTGCCGCGCGCGGGGTCGGCCAGGTCATGGCCTACTACGGCAGCGATGTGCCGTGGTGGCGCGTGGTGCGCGCGAGCGGGCATCCGGCGCGCGACCACGAGTCGCGGGCGCTCGAGTACTACCGCGCGGAGTCGACGCCGCTCCGGTGGTCGGCGGGCGGGGTCTTTCGCGTCGACCTCAGCGCCGCACGCTGGACCCCCTGATCCGCCGTCCCGTGCCGGGCCGCGTGCGTGCCGGGCCGTGCCGTGCCGAGGTGTTTTTCGGCCCCGTCAGCCGTTTCGCCGCCGCGATGCCCGGCGTGTCGGAAATTTCTCCGTACCACCGCACGCCGCCGACACCTCGACCATCGAGTAGCGCGCGGCGCAGCTCGCCCGAGCCGATCCCACCCCGAACCCCGCTCATCGAGTAGCGCGCGGCACGGCCGCTCGCGTATCGAGATGCCCACGAGGTCCTCGCCGCGCGGCGTGCGCCCCGAAGCGTGCGCAGCTCGACGTGCGGCGGCGAGGTGTTTCTCGCCACCGCCCGCGTGTCGTCGCGCCGGTCATCCGGCGTGTCACGAGAAACTCCGCGCTACCGCACGAACGAGCCGTCCGCTCGTCGACCCGCACCTACACCAGCGAGTCGCGCCACGCGGCGTGCAGCTGCGCGAAGCGGCCGGTGCCGGCGATGAGCTCGTTCGGCGCGCCATCCTCGACGATCACGCCGTGCTCCATCACGAGCACCCGGTCGGCGATCGCGACCGTCGACAACCGGTGCGCGATGATCACGGCGGTGCGGTCCGGCGAGCAGCGTCTGCAGACCCTCCTGCACCAGCCGCTCGCTCGGGATGTCGAGCGACGCGGTCGCCTCATCCAGGATCAGCACGACCGGGTCGGCGATGAACGCGCGCGCGAACGAGAGCAGCTGGCGCTGCCCGGCCGAGACCCGACCACCGCGCTTGTTCACGTCGGTGTCGTATCCGTCGGGCAGCGCCTGGATGAACTCGTGCGCGCCGACCGCTTTCGCGGCCGCGACGATCTCCTCGCGCGTGCGCATCCGGCTTCCCGAGCGCGATGTTGTCGGCGACGCTGCCCGGAGAACAGGTACGCCTCCTGGGTCACCATGACGATCGCGCGGCGCAGGTCCTTCGGGATGCAGCTTGCGCAGGTCGATGCCGTCGAGGTCGACCTCGCCCTTGGTCGGGTCGTAGAACCGCGAGATCAGCTTCGCCAGCGTCGACTTGCCCGCGCCCGTCGAGCCCACCAGCGCGATGGTCTGCCCGGCCGGGATGTCGAGGTCGAACTGCGGCAGCACGACGCGGTCGCTTGCTGTAGGCGAACTCGACGTCGTCGAAGGTGACGCGCCCCTGCGCCTTCCACAGTGTCGACCGGCTGCACCGGGTCGGGAACGCTCGGCTCCTCTTCGAGCACGCCCGAGATCTTCTCGAGCGCCGCCGCCGCCGACTGGTAGCGCGTTGTAGAACATCGCCATCTCCTCCGCCGGCCCGAAGAACTGCCGGGTGTAGAGCAGCACGGCGAGCAGCGTCCCGATCTCGACGCCGCCGGTCGCGACCCGCAGGCCGCCGACCAGCAGCACGGCGGCGAGCGTGAGGTTGCCGATCAGCACGAGCCCGGGATCGAAGATGCCGAACAGCTGGATGGTGCGGCCGTTGGCAGCCCGGTAGTCCTCGACGAGGTCGCCGAACTCCTTCTCGTTGCGCTTCTCCTTGCGGAACGCCTTCACCGCGCGGATGCCGGTCATGGTCTCCACGAAGTGCACGATGACGCCGCGCCGACGCCACCCGGGTGAGCCGGAACAGGCTCTGCGACCGCTTCTGGAACCAGCGCGCCAGGAAGTACAGCGGCACGAGCGACGACGAACAGCACGACGCCGCTCAGCCAGTCGAGCGAGAACATCGCGATCGCGATGAACGCCATGTAGAGGATGCCCTGGATCAGCTGGTTGATGCCCGAATCGAGCAGCTCCCGGATCGTGTCGAGGTCGCTGGTCTGGCGCGCGATGATGCGGCCGGAGGTGTAGGACTCGTGGAACTCCAGGCTCAGCAGCTGCGTGTGCCGGAACACCCGCTTGCGCAGGTCGATCAGGATGGCCTGGCTGATCCGCGCGCTGAGCACCGTGTACGACGAGATCAGCCACGCGCCGACGACCGCCGCGACCAGGTACGCGACGACCGTCTCGATGAGCGGCGCACCAGTTCGAGTGCTTCACCAGCGCGGGCAGGCCGACGTCGATGCCGTATGCGATCAGCGCGGGCCCCGCGACCTGGGCCGCGGTCGCGATGACGACGATCACGAACGTCCAGGCGACCTTGCCGCGCAGCGGATCGCAGCAGCGACCCGAGCAGGCGCACCGAACGCTGCCGCACTGGCCGGCTCTCGGCCTTGTCGAGGTCGTCGCGCTCTTCGCCCTCGACTCCGAGCGATGCTCATTTCGTCGCCTCCTCTCGTCGGTTCGGTCTTTCGTTCTTCTCGCTTTCGCGAGCGGCAGCTCGCGTGCCTCCTCGTCCTCGAGGCTCGAGATCACGAAGCGGTAGTGGTCGTTCGAAGCCAGCAGCTCCGAGTGCGTGCCGACCGCGGTGATCCGGCCGCCCTCGAGCAGCGCGACCCGGTCGGCGAGCATGACCGTCGACGGCCGGTGCGCGACGATGAGCGCCGTGGTGGAGGCGAGCACCCGCCGAAGCGCGGCCTCGACGAGAGCCTCGGTGTCGACATCGAGCGCCGACAGCGGGTCGTCGAGCACCAGCACCTCGGGCTTCGCCGCAACCGCGCGCGCGAGCGCGAGCCGCTGCCGCTGGCCACCCGAGAGGCTGAGCCCCTCCTCACCGACCTTCGTGTCGAGTCCCTCCGGCAGGTCGTAGACGAACGCTGCCTGCGCGATCTCGAGCGCCTCGGCGAGGTCAGCCTCGCTGCGCCTCGGGCCGACCGAGCAGCACGTTGTCGCGCACCGAGGCCGAGAACAGCGTCGCATCCTCGAACGCCATCGCGATGTGCCTGCGCAGGTCGTACCGGGTCAGGTCGCGGATGTCGACGCCGTCGAGCGGTGATCGATCCGCCGGTCACGTCGTAGAGCCGCGTGGTGAGCGCGGTCACGGTCGACTTTCCGGACCCGGTCAGACCCACCAGCGCCATGGTCTCGCCCGGCTCCAGGGTGAGGTCGAGCCCGTCGATCAGGTCGGGGTACTGCGCGGGCGAGTCCTCGTACCGGAAGTGCACGTTGTTGGAACTCGAGGCGGCCCTCGGGCTGCGCGATGGTCTTCGGGTGCTCGGGGTCCTGGATCGGGTTCGGCGAGTCGATGACCTCGAAGAACCGGTCGACGGCCGTCCGCGTGTCGTAGGTCATCGACAGCAGGAAGCCGATCGACTCGACCGGGAAAGCGCAGCACGGTCGCCGTCGCGAAGAACGCGACCAGCTCGCCCTGCGGTGATCTGGCCGGTCGCGGCCAGCCAGACGCCCGACCAGCAGGCAGATCGCGAACGTGACATCCGGAACCAGCAGCAGCCAGAACCAGATGCCGGCGATCGCCTGCGCCTTCTCGATCTCGGTGCCGCGGAGCTCCTCGGCCTGGCGCGAGAACCGGTCGAGCTGGTGCGGGCCGCGACCGAACGCCTTCAGCACGCGGATGCCGTGCACCGACTCCTCGACGGCGGTCGCGAGGTCGCCGGCCTGGTCCTGGCTGCGCCGCGCCACCGTCGAGTACTTGCTCTCGAACACGTAGCCGTAGATCCACAGCGGGATCGAGCAGACCACGAAGATCACGCCGAGAATCCAGTCGATCCGACCAGGAAGACGAAGCCGACGACGATCGTCAGGATGTTGACGATCGAGCAGCACGATGCCGAACGAGATCCAGCGGCGGATGAGGTTCAGGTCGCTGATCGCGCGCGACAGCAGCTGGCCGGAGGGCCAGCGGTCGTGGAAGCTCACCGGCAGGTCCTGCAGCTTCGCGTACAGCGCGTTGCGCATGGTCCGCCTCGACGCGGGTGCCGGGCTGCAGCACGAAGCAGCGCCGCAGCGCGATCAGCGACCGCCTCGAGGACGCCGAGGCCGAGCACGATGCCGACGGCCGGCCAGATCTGGCTGGAGTCGCCCGTCTTCAGCGGGCCGTCGACGAGCTCCGCAGCACCTGCGGGATGAGCAGCGCGACGATCGCCCGCGAGCAGCGCGGCGACCATCCCGAGCACGATGCGGCGAGTGGCCCGTTCTGGCGAAGGGGTAGATGCGTGATGATCGAGCGGAAGGTCCCGAGACGTTCGGGCGAGCGACCGGAGTCGTTCGTTGAGACATGTGAATTCCTTGGATGGTGGCGCGCGCGACGAACGAACCAGTCGCGAAAAGGTGTGAACTTGGGCGGAGATGCGGCTGCCCGTGGGGCGCCGCTGCGAGGGGCTGGGAGAAAGGCGGCTACTGGCGCGGTCGGAGCGACACGGCGACACCGACAGTGGCGGCTCCCGCGAAAGTGCGAGCCGTGGCAAATGCTGTCGTCATCATGGCGTCCTCCTGGTATGCGACTTATTCGAGCCCGCGTCGTGTGCGGACGCTCCCCGAGCAGCCTTCCAGACTACAAGAACCTCGTGAGGGGCGTCAATCTGGTCTCTGGACGACCCTCAGGGACCAGATTGACGCCCCTCACGGGAAGCTGCGGTCAGCGAATGCGAACCGAGAGGCAGGTCACGCAGCCCTCGAGCTTCTCGAACTCGCTGATGTCGACGGTCGTAACCCGATAGCCCAGGTCCTCGATGAGCGCCGCCGTCTTCGGCGCGGACGCAGACATCAGCACCGAGTTGTTGGTCAGCACGACGACCGCGACACCTTCGACCTCGGGAACCTCGAGGTACCGGGCGAAAGATCGACGGGTTGTCGACGAGCGTCGGATGCCCGATCACCGTGCCATCGGGCAGTGCCGTCACCGTGCTCTTCAGGTGCAGGGCCTTGGTCACCGGCACCGCGACGACGGTGTAGCCGAGCTCGATCGCGATCGCTCGAAACTGGCGGATGCCCTCCGCATTGGTCCGCCCGCCCCGACCCACGTAGATGGTGTTGCCCACCTTCAGCACGTCGCCGCCGTCGAGCGTGCCGGGTTGGCGGATGTGCCGGGTGTCGAGGCCGAGCTCGCGCGACCAGCTCGACGACGGCATCCTCTTCGCCCTGCCGCGCTTCGCGCCGAGGCTCGCAGATCACGGCGACCTGCCCAGCATGACGACCGTGTCTTCGATGAACGCGCAGTCGGGGTGAGTGTCGTCGGCGTCGATCTCACGGGTGCCGAAACCCTCTGCCTCGAGCGCTGCGACATACGCGGTCCCACTGCGCCTGCGCTTTCGCGACCGGATCGGTTGCGCTTCAGGTGGGTCACGAGCCCTTCGACAGGGTCTTGGCTGGAGCGCGGACCAGGGCGACGCGGTGGACCTCGGGTGGCGCGACGATCCGCAGCCCGAACGCCCAGCGGTAGGCGCGAACGGCCGACTCAGGATCGCACGCCAGCGATGGTCGCCACGACGAGGCCGAGGTTGCCGAGAATGAGGCTGAGGAAGGCGATGTCGGACGCGGTCGTGAATTCGGTGCCGCGAGGCTGTCCAGGATGACGACACCGAAGTAGGGCGCGATGATGCCGGCCGCGATGCCCGTGCCGAGAGCGCACGCCGCCGAGTTCGCGAGGCCACCGAGGAGCCCGCCCGCTGCAGCACCACGACCAGTACGACCCGGAGAAGAAGTAGACGTGGGCGATCGAGAGGAAGGTCGACCGTCTCGCCGGTAACGATGACCACGAAGTAGGCCCCCAGCACGACGGCCGCGCAGGCGACCGCCGCGGTCAGGATCGCCGCCGCGAGCGAAGCGAACAGTCGCCGCGCGAACGAGGGCTGGGTCATGCCTCTCAACCTATCGGCAGCATCCTATGAAGCGGCTGCGAATCCGTGCCCGCGCAATGGGTGACCACGGGTTGGCGGGAGAAACTGTGCGCGGCTGGAGTTACAACTCCGCCCACGTGGTGGGATCTCCGCCCACTAGGATGCAGTTTCTGCCCGCCACCGGGGTCGCTCCAACCGCAGGGGGCCGGGTAGGCTCAGTGGAAGAAGTGCCGCTCGCCGGTGAAGTACATCGTGACGCCCGCCGCGGCTGCGGCCGCATCGATGACCTGCTGGTCGCGGATCGAGCCCCCGGGCTGCACGATCGCCCGCACGCCAGCGTCGATCAGGATCTGCGCGCCATCCGGGAACGGGAAGAACGCATCCGAGGCCGCCACGCTGCCCCGTGGCGCGCTCGCCCGCGCGATTGACCGCGAGATCGCACGAGTCGACCCGGTTCACCTGGCCCATGCCCACGCCGACGGATGCGCCGTCGTGCGCCAGCAGGATCGCGTTCGACTTGACGGCGCGGCAGGCCGTCCAGGCGAACTCGAGGTCGCGCGGGTCGCGGCATCCGCCGGCTCGCCGGCGACGAGGGTCCACTCGTCGAACGGGGCGAAGTGCGCGGTCGGCATCCTGCACCAGGATTCCGCCGGACAACTGCTTGAACTCGGTCGGTCTCGCGCGCGGAAATCGTCGGGCAGCTGCAGGATGCGCAGGTCCTTCTTGGTCTGCAGCAGCGCGAGCGCATCGGGCTCGTATCCGGGCGCGATCACGACCTCGGTGAAGATGGGCTTGATCGACTGGGCCGCCGCCAGCGTGATGATGCGGTTCGCGGCGATCACCCCGCCATAGGCCGAGACCGGATCGCACGCGTGGGCGCGCGCGTGGGCCGTCGCGATGTCGGCACTCGCCGTCGCGATGCCCGCACGGGTTCGCGTGCTTGATGATCGCGACGGCGGGCTCGTCGAAGTCGTAGGCGGCGCGCAGCGCGGCATCCGCGTCGACGTAGTTGTTGTACGACATCTCCTTGCCGCCGAGCTGGATGGCCTGCGCGATGCCCGCGTCCGCCGTGCCGCACGTAGAGCGCGGCGGACTGGTGCGAGTTCTCGCCGTACCGCAGCGTCGCCGCGCGCGTGCCGCTCACCTCGAAGGTGTCGCCGCCCGTGAACCAGTCGGCGACCGCGCGATCGTAGGCAGCCGTGTGCTGGAACGCCTCGTCGCGCAAGCCGCCGGCGCTGCGCCAGAGCTCGTGCCGCCGAGCTGGAGCGCCTTGTAGATCAGCGGGTAGCTCGCGGTCGACGTGACGACCGCGACGTTGGCGTGGTTCTTCGCCGACGCGCGCGTCAGGGCGGGGCCGCCGATGTCGATCTGCTCGATGATCGCGTCATCCGCTGCGCCCGAGGCGACCGTCTCGGCGAACGGGTACAGGTTCGAGACGACGAGCTCGAACGGCTCGATGCCCTGGGCTGCGAGTTCGGCCTCGTGCGACTCGAGGCGCAGGTCGGCGAGCAGGCCCGAGTGGATGGCCGGGTGAAGCGTGCGCACCCGACCGTCGAGCGACTCGGGGTAACCGGTGACCTCGGCGACCTGGGTGACCGGGATGCCGGCCGCCGCGATGGTGGCCGCCGTCGAACCGGTCGAGACGATCTCGACGCCCGCGCCGCGCGAGCCGGTCGCCAGCTCGAGCAGGTCCGGTCTTGTCGCTGACCGAGACCAGGGCGCGGCGGATCGGGATGACGTCGCGCGGACGATAGAGGGAGGGTCGATGGATGGGCCGCTCATGAGAGCTCCTTAGTTGGCGGGGATGACACGGGTCGTGCGAACAGCGGAGTCTCGTCGCGGCGGCCCAGGCGAACGGCTACCAACCGTGTCAGTCGCTCCCCGATGGTTGCCCATCTCAACGCCAGTTGCGACGGTCGACCAGTTTACCGGTCCCGCGAGCGTGTGGTCGATCGAGGGGCCGTGCTTCTGTGCGAGGCCGCAAGGTCTACTTGCCCGTTGGCGATGTCGAGGACGGCCTGGATGAGCAGCTCGCGCTCGACGGGCTTGATGCGCTCGTGCAGAGTCGCCTCGGTGTCGTCTGGGTAGCACGGCGAACGCGACGCTGCGAGATGATCGGACCGCTGTCCACGCCGTTGTCGACCACGATGACGCTCGCACCGGTCTCGGCGACGCCCGCCTCGATGGCATCCCGCACCGCGTGCGCGCCCGGGAACTCGGGCAGGAACGCCGGATGGGTGTTGATCAGCCGCGGGGCTGAGCGCATCCACCACGCGCGGGCGGGAGCAGCTTCATGAAGCCGCTCAGGATGACCAGGTCCGCGTCCCAGACGGCGATCTCCTCGAGCAGGGCGTCGCCCCACGCATCCGGTCGGCAAATTCGAGAGGACGACCGAGAAGGTCGGAATGCCGAACTCCTCCGCGTGGGCGAAACCGTCGGCGTCGCGATCCGCGCCGACCGCAACGACGCGGGCCGGGAACTCGGCGTCTTCGGACGCCTCGAGCAGCGCGCGGAGGTTGGATCCCCGCCGGAGATGAGCACGACCAGCGACAGCACGCAGCAAGCCTAACGTCGCGACGCGACCATCCCGACGGCCGCCGAAACGCCCAACTCGAGCGCGGCGCTTCGGTGATGATCGCCTGAGCCTCTGGCAGGAATTCGCTGTACCCGGCCTCCGACGCGTACGCGTTGTCGGGCCAGACGGAGGGTTTCTCGACGTTGACGGCGATTTCGATCGGGTTCTGGGAGGTGCGGGAAAGCAGGATCGCGCCGCCGTCCTGGAAGCCCTTCCCGCCGTTGAGGAACGCTTCGGCCATCTCAGCGGTTTCGGCGGGCGCGTTCGGCCACTCCGCCTGGCTGCCTTGCAGGGTGCCCCAGTAACCGGCGCTGTTCGGGGTGTGGCCTTGTTCACCGAGACGGGACTCCGCGATCGCGGCGAACATGAGCGCTTCGACAGCGACGAGCGGCGCTTTGAGCTTCTCGGCGACGCTGAGCAGGATGTTCGCCTGGCCGCGCTGTTCTTCGCTGAGCGGCTGGCCGCCGACGCTCAGTTCGCTGCCCTTCCCCACGGCAGGTGTCTTGTTGGTCCGGCTCTTTTCGTCGGCCTTGTTCTTGCCGGTGAGCGTTTCCTGCCCGAGTTCGTTCTTGCCGGTGACCGTTTCGCGCTTTTCGGCTGTGGTTTCTTCGACTTCCTGGAGCTTGTCGAGCGACGGGATGACCGCCCGGATCTCCGGCAGACCTTCGTGGCGGAGCCGCAGGTTGCATTCGTCGATCATCGCTTTGATGAACTGGCCGCGGGTCTGTGTGCCGGCGGGCACGGTCTTGTACCCGATTTCTTCGCGGAGCCATGCGACGATCCGGTCCTCGAACACGAGGGTGAGGTTGGGCTGGGTGAGGTCGTTCGAGACTTCGACGGCGACGAACCGCCACCACCAGTTGGAGCCTTCGGGGAATTCGACCTCGATCTTGTCGAGGCGTTCTTCGACGATCGCGATGAACCCGGAGGTGAGCAGCCGGTAGTACGGGTCGATCAGGTGGACCTTGATGAATGGGCTGCCGCCGGTCTGCGTCTCGATTTCGATCTCGTTGATCGCTTCGGCGAGCTCCTGTTCGTCGACTGGGCCTTTCGCCTTGGAGGCGACCTGTTTTGCGACGAACCGGGAGACCGCGACCCGTCTTGGGCTACTGGTTTCGGCCATCGCTCAGAACCGTTTCGCGGTCGCGGATTCGGGGATCTTGATGTGTGCGCCGTGGGGGAGGAAGCTTGTAGACGCTCGCGCCGAACCGGGTGTTCGCCTTCTGGATTTCGCGGGCGGCGGCGGGGATCCGGGCGGGGTCGGAGCGGTTGAAGTGCTTCGCGATCTTCGTGAAGGTGTTGATGTTGTCGCCGACGGTGAACGGCAGGTAGGTGTGTTCCTGCTTGCGCAGGATGTTGACGCGGTTCGCGACCGAGTCGGACGTGTTGGCGCTGGTCCCCTCGTACTGGACGAGAGTGAGGGTCGCGGCCTGCCGGGTCCGGCGGCCGGCGCCGGGTTCACCGGCGGCCTTCCGGATCGGTGTGAGCCATTCCCGGCCGAGCATGTTGTAGTCGATCGGGGATTGCAGCACGTACAGCACGGAGCCTTCGTGGCCGCGGCCGGACTGGCACCAGGCGGGCACCAGGTCCGATTCGGAGGACAGTTCGATCAGTGGCGGTTCACCGACGCCGGGGTGGCCGGGCTTCCCCTTGAACAGGGTGCCGCGGCCGCCCATCCATTCGAGGATCTGGACGAGCGCCTCGATGTCGTCAAGGCCGAGCGCCTGCGCGTCGAGCAACAGGGGGACGGTGATCGTGTACGGTTCGAACCCCTCGAGGACAGTGACGCCGGTGCGTTGCCGCCGGCCGACCTTCGCCCACTTCCCCCACCCGTCCGTCGGGGTGATACCTTCGTCGCCGAGGATCCCGGTGAGCGTGTGCTCTTCGAGCGCGTACCCGGGGGATTTGCCCGGTGTTAGGCCGCCGAGCTTCCCTGTGAGTGTGGCGAGATGCGCGGCGCTTGTCATCGTCGGGCGTTCCTGGTGAGCGACGCGCGTTCGACGGCTTCGGCGAGGAACCGCATCGCCTTCGGGTTCAGCGCGATCACTTCCCCGACCTTGGTGCTGTCCATGTGCATCTCGCCGATGATCTGCTGGCCGGACTCGCCGTGGTTGTGAAGCTCGATGATCGCGTTGCGGATCGCGATCAGCTCACGCAGGTGCTCGCCAGCGGCCGTGGACGCTGCGGGTGTCCCGCCGAGGTGGGTGTGTCCGAGACCGGGGATCGCACGCGGCTGGCCGCCGAGGAGCTGGCTCAGGGCGCGGAGCTGGGCGTTGCCGGGGTTGGCATATGCGCCGCCCAGCAAACCGTTCGGTGTCTTTTCGCTGAGCTTGAGACCGCCATACGCGCCGGCGAGCAGCGCGGCGGTGAACGGGGCCAGGTAGGGGTGTTCGAGGCTGAACTTTCCCAGCCCCTTGACGACCTTGTAACCGGTTTTGGAGGCCTTGGCGGCCTCAGACGCGGCCTTGATCGGGTGTTTGATCGTGTGGATCCCCGCGAACGCCATGAGCGCCGCGCCGAGACCCGCCGGCGCCGACGGGGATACCGAACGCCTTGCCCATCTTGACTAGCCACCCCACGACGTCCTTGCCGGCTGAGGCGATCCCTTTCAGGTCGCTCTCGAGGCCACCCCATGCGCCCTTGCCGTGCTCGACTTCGGAGATCACTCCCGCGAACCCGCGCTCGACCTTGACCAACTCCGGCATGACAGCCGTCCCGAGAGTGAACTCCATGCCTTCCCACGCCAGTTTCGATTCGGCGGACGCGGCGTTCATTTCGTTGATGATGTTGGTGCCACCCTTGAGGGTGGGGAAGAACCTTTCGGCCTCCGCCCGGTAATGGTTCAACGAAAGGGGCCCACGTTCCAGGACGGGAAGCAGCGCGGTGGCGCCCTTCCCGAAGATCGTCGAGGCGATCTGCGTCTTCAGCAGCCCGGCCTTCATACCTTCGAGCTTTTCGGTGACCGTCTGGAACTGCTTTTCGGGGCTCATCGCCTTCAACGCGGAAAGGCTGATTCCGAGGCGTTGGAACGCTTCGCTCTGCGTGCCCAGCAGGCCCGTGTAGAGCTTGCCCTGGGCGTGCGACTTCTCCTGGGCGACCGCGTAGGTGTACTCGCCGCGTTCTGCGGTCTGCACTGATTTCGACAGCGCCTTGTAGCCGCGGACGACCGCTTCGGTACCGATCCCGCGCGCCTTCAACGCGGCGACGTAGTCGAGCGAGGAGTTGGCGCTCATGCCGGTGACGGCATGGAACTTCTCGGTTTCCTCGGCGAGCTGTTTCGTGGTCGAGATGATGTTCTCGATCCCGTAGCCGGCACCAAACAGGCCAAGCGCGCCGACGGCGCTACCGATCATGCTCTTTAGGCCACCGAACGCTCCACCGAGTCCTTTCAGCTCGTTCTTGAGGCCGCTGCTCGTCCCTTTCGCTTTATGGAGGCTTTTGTCGGTCTTTTCTCCCTCACGGGAGACCTGCTCCATCTTCTTGATCGCGCCCTCGTCATCGACGATGAGCCTCCACTCGATGTTTTTGCTCATCCGAGTTTCACCGTGTCGATCGAGCGTTGCACCGCCGCTCGGACGCGTTTGGCGACAGCGGCCTGGCGGAGTTTCACGATCGGCGCAAGGTACGGGTGCATGGCTTGTTCAGCCCAAGCGCCCTTCCACTGGCCACCACCGACGTTCGCGAAGACGGGGTGGGAGAACTTTGGGGCACCGACCGATTTGCGAGGCCCGCGTGCGTTGGGGTCGGCGCGTTTCTTACGGTTGCCCTCCTCGAGCAGCCCCGCGATCGGCACGTCCGGGGAGCCTGCCTGCACCTTGACTTCGACCTTCTTGGACTGGACGCCGGAGCGCACTTTGATCGTGGCGCCGGCGGTCTTGGAGTGGGCGTCGGCTAACAGCCTGGCGCCGCCGGCGATCATCTCGCCGGCGCCTTTCAGTTCGTGGCGCAGCTCCTTGCGCACCTCGGGCTGCCACTTCTTGATCGCTCGGATCGTCGGCGCGAATCCTTCCTCCACTGTCACCGCCTCCGATCGTGCTCGATGATGGCTTCGGCCTGTGCCAGTTCGGCCTTGAGCCACAGCACGTAGCCTGGGTCGGTCTCCCAGTAGAGGCGGTGTTGGATGCCGAACAGCGAGCAGCGGGCGCCGAGCCACGCTAGCTCGCTGGGGATTCCCCCTCGGCCGCGTCCTCGGCCTTCTCGGCGGCCGCCTCGGACTCTCTCAGCAGGTCGTCGTGGTGCTTGATGAGCTTGATCGTGTTCGGGCACATCAGGAACAGCGCCTGGCGGTCTGTGACGCCGTCGACGTTCCAGCCGAGTTCGCGCGCGAGTTCCCGCCCGAGCTTGTGCGGCAGCTCCGTGACGTCACCGTCGATGTGTGCCTCGCAGCCTTCGCAGGCGCCTAGCAGCGTGTCCGCGGCGGCCTCGAGCTCCTCGACAGGGTCGTTGGTGCGCGCGAACGCTTGCACCTGCCCCCAGTCTTTCACGGGCTTGTAGCGGACCACGAGCGACCCGTCCGTCGATGACGGAAACGGCAGCCGGATCGGTTCGCTCAACGGTGCTTCCATTGCGGCGCGAAGCCGCTCCTGTACTGAAGCCATGCTCTCCTCCTAGTCGATTTATGCGGGGACCCAGGCGCCAGCGCGGATGAACCCGTGGTAGCCGCCGCAGCCGTGGCCGCCGTCGCAGAGTACGCTCGGGCTGATCGTGAGCGGTTCGGTGCTCTCGACCGTCCATGACGGCCGGTCCATGTCGGGGTCGAAGTTGACGTACCCGCCGCAGGCGCGGCCGTCGTTGGCGCGGTGCCAGAAGATAATCCCGACCCGTTGGCCGCCCTTCGGGCTGGCCGCCGACCCGGTGATCCATTGAAAGCAGCAGTCCGGGCCGAGCACGGTCAGCTTTACATCCCGGTCACTGAGTAGATCCTCGTAGGTGTACGGTGCGTCCGGTGGGCTGACCGGGTTCCCCACGAGGATCCTCCTGCGGCTTAGGCGCGGGCGACGTCGGGGCCCATAGTCCGCGAGAAGCGTGAGCTCCTCGGACGGGCCGGCCTTGTACATGACCTGGCCGATCTCGAGGACGATCCCGCTGAGCGTGATCGGTGAGCCGACGGGCTGCTTGCTCGCGTTCAGGGTGGTGCGGGACGCTTCCATCGGACCGAACCCGACGAGTGCTTCCAGCGACTTGTATGCAGTGATCAGCGGGTCGCACCACTTGCGGCCGAGCTTGAGCGGTTCTCGTGTCGGGGTGGATCCCAGCTCGATGCCGTCTTTCATGCCTCCCGGGAAGGCTTTGAGGCCCTCGGCTTTCTTCTGGCCGTCTTCCCAGAGCTCCCACGGTTCGCTGTCGATCGTCACACCGGTGAAGTTGACCGTAATGAGCGCCTGGCTGCTGGTGTATAGCATCGCCGTTCCTATTCGTTGACGTTGACCGTGACCGGGCGGCTCACGATCGTCAGGGTGGTTGCCTGGGCGTACTCGCTGATCCGCACCTCAGAGCTCCGCGTTCAGTTCGCCTTTCTGGATGCCGGCGGGCGTGTTGATCGGTTCGCCCATTTCGACGACGCCGGCGGCTTCCGTGCCCCGGTGGCGTGTTCGCCGTATAGCGCCCCGGCTTCCCAGTGGCGTTTAATCGAGGCCCTGCAGCCGGCCTTCGACCCTGGCGATCAGATGGTGGTTCCCGTCGATCGTCTGGTTGTTCGCGGTTTCCTGCATGATGACGCCGCCTTCGTAGGTGAGCGCCTGGCGCTCTGCGCCGGCCGCTGCACTCCAGAAGATTTCGTCGGTTTCCCTTGAGACGGCGGAGACGAACCCGATCAGGCAGAGCTGCCCGAGTTCTTCGCCCCACACGTTGATGCCCGCTTCGACGAGCTGTTCCTGCTGGGCGTGCGTGAACGTGTTCGTGAAGCCGAGCACGTTCGGTGAGACGGGCCACCGGTACCCCGCGGTCGCCTGGTTGAGGTTCCCGGTCGCTGCGGCCTGGGCGTGCAGCGCGCAGAACAGCGCGGAGCCCTGCACTTTGACGGTCGACCCGGGTGTCGGGCCGGGGAGAATGCAGGTGCTGGATGTGAACGCGATGTACCCCTGGTAGGCGGCGGAGAGCGAGGAGACGCCCTTCTCACCGATCAGGGTCGCCGGGGTAGCGCTATCGGCGAGATCTCCGACCGCGTAGCGTGCTTCGTGGGTGGCGGCGTGTTCGGCGAGGCCCGTGTGTGTCGTTCCTTCGGTGTTGCCGGGGATCGCCACGTACATCGGGCCGAGGTTGCGGGTGAAGCTCACGAGCCCCGCGACGAGTTCCGCGGAGGTGAGCGCCGTTGGGTTCGCTCCGCCGGCGAGGGCGCCTTTCGCGAGGGCTTTGCCCTTTTCGCCTTTGGCGGCGGCGTATTCGGAGCCTTCTTCGATTTCGACGTAGGTGGTGTGCGTTTTGGCCCAGGCGAGCAGTTCTTCGATTTTGGCGTGTTCGGGGGACTGTTCGAGAAGTTCGCCTTCGGCGTTGTAGATCGCGAGCGACAGTTTGGTTTTCGCTTCGTTTTCGAGGAACGCGACCTGGATGTTGTTGCCGCCTTTCCCCTTGTACTTCGCCTTCACGACCAGCGCTTTCTTGCCGCCGGTCGATTCGAGTTCCTTTTCGCCGAGTTTGGCGCCGGCGTTCAGCGGCCGGTCGAAGTAGAGCCGGCGGCCGCCGCGAGCGAAGAACGCGCTCACCCAGTTGTAGATGGCGGCGTTGGTGGCGCTGTAGGGGCCGAACGCTTCGACCCACTGCGCGAGGCTCCGGACGAGCGTGACGCCTTCGGGGCCGTAGTCGGCTTCTCCGACGATCCCGGCCGTACCGAGCACCGGCGCGCTCGCACCAAAGGAGGGGAGCTCCTTGTTGATGACTGTCGTGCCTAGTGACACACGTTCCTCCTGGTGGGTTAGACGGGCTCGCCTTTGACGGTGAGAGCCGTGGTTTTGACGACCGGTGGGGCGGGCCCTTCGGATTCTTCGGTTTCGGGGGTTGCGCCGACGGGCCCGGCGAACTCGCTGATGATGCCGGGCACTCGCACCTCGAAGCCGGTGGTGGCCTGCACGATCTCGCGGTGTTCCTCGTCGGGGATGCTCACCTCGGGGGCGCTGGTCATCTCCAGCTGCTCGACGAGGCCGCCGAGGCTGGACCGTTCGCCCTGGACGAGCAGCATGCTGGCCGCACCGAGATAGGAGGCGACGACGCGCGCTTCATCCTCGGCGCGTCCGGCGAGCTGCTGGCCTATGCACGCACAGCCGACCCATAGCTCGTATCGTTGGATGTAAAGGGGGGCTGTGCGCTCGGGGAGGCCCGTGGGTTTGACGAGCACCATCACCTCGGGGAGCACTCGGCCTTCCCAGCTGCCCCAGTCGATCCCGCCGTGGTACATCTGTGGCCGCGGGATCGTCTTATTCTCGAGGTGGTTTTTCCGCTCGAGGGCGGCGAGGTATCCCGGCATCCACAGTTCGAGGGTGCTGACGGCTGCGGCGAGGATGGCCTCGGGCCCGATGATCTGCCCGAACTGGTCTTCGCTCATCAGCCGATGCTCGGGAGCCAGTAGCTGGTGAAGATGTCAGCGATCCGGTCGGGAACACCGGGCCAGAGCCCGTCTGTGCCGGTACCGTCGAATTCTTGGCCGTGCGGGGACCAGGAGCGGGTTGCTTGCTGGGTGTTGCGCCATTTCCAGGCGATGAGCTCCTGGGTGGCCTCCCAGATGTCTGGGGGCACCGGGTTGAACCCGGCGAGGTAGGTGACCTCGATGTTGCGGCTGCCGGGGAAGAACGGGCGGGGCCACGAGTAGCCTGTGAAGGTCCGCATGAGGCGGCTGGTCCCGTAGTCGATCTGGACGCCTTCTACGGGGTTCTCGGGGGTGCTCTCGGGGAGCTCGACGAACCCGCCAGAGGATTGCCACTCGCGGCAAAGGACGAGCTGCAGGAAGGGGCTGTAGTGCAGCTGGATGTACTCGCCGGACCAGCCGTCGTGGCGCTCTTTGAACTCGGCGGGACCGAGTGGCCGGTTGCTCCGGTTCTGGGCGAACGTGCACGCCGAGTCGATGTAGCGCTGTAGGCGGAGTTTCTGCTTGTCCGTGAGCTCGGCGTCGTCAGGAAGTTGCAGGTAATCCTCGGCCTCGTCAAGGTCGATGTAGGTCGCCCACTGGCGGGTGGCGGTCGGGTTGGTCATGTCCAACCGGTGTCGCCCGGCATGAGCGTGGAGATGTCGACGGGGGTTTCGCTGTGTGACAGGAGGATGAAGTAGTCGCGTGGCTGCGCCCCGACGATTTGCTCTGTGACGCCGTACTGGACGCCCGTGGGAACGGTCGCCGCATCGTCATTCGCGTAGAGCCGCACCACGAGCCGTCCTGTTGCGTCGAGCGTGGCGACGATCGGGGTGGGTAGTGCGACGATCCCGTCGTTCGCCATCGGCTGTGTCAGGGTGAACGTGATAGTGCCGGCCGCTGGCGAGCCAGCCTGGGTGGCGAACGCGCCGACGATTTCGACGGTCGTGAAGGCCTCTTGCGCCTCGATATCCAGCAGAGTCGCGCCGGCTGCGAGCCAGCTTTCGCCGAGGTAGGAGCCGCCTAGCATGGTTTCCTGGTCTTCCTCCGGCACGTGCCGGGGTTCGCGAGGCGCGACTGGCGAGCGGACATCGGGCCCCCTTAGCTGGCGAAGGGTTCGATTTGTTTCAGTTCGTTCCCGATCGCCTGCGCGAGTTTGTAGAGCACTCCGCTCGTGTTCGTCAGGTTCTCGGTCATCAGCGGGATCAGCGACGGGTTTTCCCAGCCGGTGCCTTTCACCGCGGCGTCGACTTCCGTGAAGTTGCCGTGGCCGGGACCTTCGTAGCCCGCGAGCGGCCAGCACTTCGCGTAGTTGTAGATGCTTTTGATCGAGTGGAAGTCCTCGAGGTAGATCGAGCAGCTCGGGCCGCTGTCCCTGACGGCGAGCCCGTAATCGATGATGGACCGGCAGATCTCGGTTTCGAGCTTGTTCGCCGGCGGGATCCCGTAGTCGGTGGGGTGCGATTCGTCGGGGAGCGTGACGACCATCCCCTCGGGCACCTGGTCGACGGTCCCGTGCGCGGGGTTGACCAGTTTTTCTTTGGCTTTGTTTTCGTATTCGGCGGCTTTGTTTTCCCGGGTATCTCCTGCGATCGCCGGGGCGACGTGCCCCGCGGCGCCGCCGGTCACGACCGCGGCCATCGAGAGCATGTGGTTGATCCTGCCGCCGCGGAGCACTTCGATCAGGTCCTGCAGGCTGATCGTCCCGGCCCACGTCGAGAGGTAGCTCGCGGAGCCGCCGCCGTTCGCGAACACGCCGATCCCGTTCCACGTGGGCGCGTAGTAGCGGCCGCCGTAGCCGCACTTCCATTCGCCTTTCAGCGCGCCCGCCTGGAAGATCGCGATGCGGTGGAACATGTACATGTAGCCGGTCGCCTTGTCGTAGACGACGGCTTTCTGATCGGTGCCCGTTGACCCCACCTGCCCGAATGCGAGCTTGGCGAGTTCGGGCATGGGGACGGCGCTCAGTAGCGCCTGCAGCCCTGGTTCGTTGGTGCGGACTTCTTCTTCGGGGCCGAGCATTTCCCCCACGGCTGGTTCTTCCACCACGAGCCAGACGATGTGCGTGGGCATCGTGCTGCTGTCCACGATGTAGAGCGGCACGTTCGAGCCTGCGACGTTGATCGTGGTGGCGAACCCCGAGGTGGCTTCGCCCCACCCCGGGCCGACGTAGCCGTCGCCGTGGTCGTTCCAGTGCGGCCACGATTCGTTGCCGTAGTTCAGCTGGCGGCCGAGCGCGTGCGCGTATTTCTGGTCCGCTGCGTAGACGCGCAGCCCCGCGGCGTCGAGCTTGCGGCGGAAGATGCTGTTGGGGAGCAGGTTGCATTCGGCCTGCCCCTGGCCGCGGTTAACGCCTACGCCGTGCCTCATGCGCAGAGTACCGCATAGGCGACGTTGTATGCCGGGGCGACCGGTGTCGCTTCGGCGATCGCCGCGAACGTTTCTTCCTTGGCGGTGGCTTCGACGAGCACCACTTGGTCGCTGATCCAGGCTTCTTTGGTGAACGCCACGCCGTGCGGGATCGCGCCTTCGGGGAACTTGCAGGAGGCGCCGACGGACGGTTCGGTGCTGATCGGCAGGATCATTTCGGCGGATTCGGGGATCAGGCCGATCATCACGACTTCGCCGGCTTCCCATTCGCCTTCTTTGCGTTCGAGTTCGGCGAGGATCCCGGACACTTTTTCGACGCCGGGGTTCACGAACGCGTGGGTGTCGGCGAGCACTGAGTATTTCCCGGCGACTTTCTGGCCGGTGTCGAACACGACGACGCGCACTTTGCCTTTGACGGTGCCGGGGGTCCAGAGGATCTTCAGCTTTTTGCATTTGACCGGGATGACGACCATGTTCCGTTGCATGCGCCACGCGACGGCGGCTTTGGTGGCCGTAGCCTTCGGGTTCCCGTTGACGGCGGGGTAGGTCATCTTCAGCGCGGCCTCGACGCTTCCGACCGTTTCCCCGTTAGCGCCTTTGGGGCCTTCTTTGCCCTGTTTGCCTTCCGTGCCGATGAACATCCAGAGGTTCCCGAGGCCGTCCCACCAGAGCGAGAACTGGTTGACGCCGAGCGGCGCGGTCGACCACACCGGTTCGCCGCCCGGCATCGTGATCCCCGCACCGATTTTCAGAGCGTGGCCGCTGGCGTCCTGGGTGAGCGTGACGTTCATCCACCCGGGGATAGACGGGAGGTGGGAAGGCCTTTCGAAGGTGGTCGCGCCCTTCAGGGTGGCGGTGACGGCGTTGCCTTCTTCCCAGTTCGGGGTGACCGCTCCTTCGACTTCTCCGAGCGGGTTGAGGCGTTCGGTGGGGAGTCCGCCGGGGCCACCGACCGTACCGTCGCTGCCGAGCAGCGCCGCGCCGAGCCCCTCGTTCAGCGGCGTGTCGGTTGTCTGCACGTACCAGATGCCGGTGGAGTGCTGGTACTGCAGCAGCACGCTCTGGAAGCGGGCGGAGAGAGTGAGGGTGGTGCTGCCGCCGGCGATGTTGAACACGTCGGCGCCGGCGCAGTGAATCGTGAGGGTGTGTTCGCCGGGGGTCGCGGGGCCTTTGACGATCTTCACGCCAACCCGGGTTTTGTCGACAGGCGCGTTGGGGAGCGTGATCGCAACCGCGCCGGCGGAGATGTCGATCGGGATGTAGTCGCCGGGTTTCGCTTCGTACGCCGCGTTCTTGACGACGGTCGGAACGAGGCCCTGAGAGCTCGCGGCTTCGGCGGCTTCCCGTTCGGCTTTTTCGGCCGCTTTTGCGCGCGCGGTCTCGACCGCCACAGCGCTGTCCGCATACGCGGTCGTCGCGAGCTGCGTGTCGTCGGTCAGGGCGGGCGCTGTGGGCGCGGTCGGGGTGCCGGTGAGTGCCGGGGAAGCCTTGGGGGCGAGAAGCGCCTCCGCGGTCTCTGCTCGGGCGGTCTCGGCGACGATCGCTGCGCCGTTCGATTCGGTGGCCTCCTGGAGTTCTTCGAGGGTACGCTTGGTGACACCGAGGTAGATCTGGTCGCCGACCACGCTTGCACGTGCGCTGCTCCCCTCCTGTTCGCGGAGAACCGTGAGTTCGTTGCCGGTCCTGGCGGTGACCCGCCATACCTCCGAGTTCTCCCTGTTCACCTGTTCTTTGGCGGTGACGAGCGCGTCCAGCGCCGGGGCGACGGTGACGTTGAACGGCGGTTCGGGGAAGACGGTCGCGTCTTTCACCGTCGCTTTGGTGCCGTCGATAGCGGGCGACGGGGCGACGGTGATGGAGGTCACGCCGAAGTTGCTGCGCTGGTCGAAGCTCACGGGCAACCTCCCTTCTGTTGCAGGGGGGCACGCTCGAACGGCGTGCCCCCCTGGCGTCCTGGTAGTGGGTCAGTACGTCGGGCCGGCTATGTAGACGACGCCTTCCGCACCGGCCGCCGCTTCTTTGGTGGCGCCTGTGCCTTTGCCTGCGGCTCCGCCAGCGACCGAGGTCGTCACCAACGTGGAGATGCTTTCGGCGCAGGCGAGGATGATCGCCCCGCCGCCGCCGCCGCCGCCGCCGCCTGCTTCGCCGCCGGCTTCGCCAGCGCCGCCGGCTCCGCCCACAGCTTCGATTTTCAGAGTGCCATAGAGCTTCGGCGTCGAGATGAACACGACCCCTCCGCCTCCGCCGCCGCCGCCGCCTTTGCGGGTGCCGTCGCCGGTACCTCCGCCGCCACCCGCGCCGCCCTGCGGCTTCTGGGGGCCGGCCGCGCTGTTGACGTAGCCGAACAGGGCGAAGTCGAGATTGTGGACCGATCCGAGACTTCGCTTCGACGGCCGTTTTCGTCCCGCCGGCGCCGCCGGTGTTGCCGGCTTTGCCTTCTCCGCCTTTCCCGCCGGCGCCGCCGAGGGTTTTGGTGGAGTTGGTGCCGGCTTTCGCGGTCGTGACTTCCCCGGCGCCTCCGGCCTGGCTCGAGCGTGCGAGTGTGCCCGCTTCGGCTAGCGCCGCTCCCGCTACCGCTTCCGCGGCGGCTTTTCCGTTGTCGGCGATCGTGCCTTCGCCGGAGACCGAGACCGTGGCGCGGAGTCGGAACCCGGCGGTGTTGATCGTCACGCCTTTGTTGACGACGATCGTCGTGGCGAAGACGTCGCGAGTGAGGGTGTATTCGTTGCCTGATGGCGTGAGTTCGATGACTTTGCTCACGCCGTCGAAGACGAGCGCGCCATCGCTGCCGTCGCCGTTGTCGAACTGGGCGGTCGTGATGCTGCTGGTTGCCTGCGTCATGTCACTGCTCCTTTGCGCCCTGCGCAGGCGCGGTCTCGGCCGGTGGGGCCTGATCTGGTACAGGGGCGCTTCGGGCCTGCTCTACGCCTCTCTGACCGCCGCGGGACTGCTTGCGCTGCTCAATTTCCTCGGCGGTCGGCTTCTCGTCACCCATCGGTGGGTGCGGCTCGCTTCTCGCGAATGGCCTGGACGAGCTTGTCTTTGTCGGGGATCTGCTCGGGGCTCTCGATCCCGTGGCCGGCCGCGATCTCGTTGAGGTCCCGGCGCGACTTCGCCTCGAGGTCATCCTCGACTGGCGCCCCAGGCTCCGCGTCGGCGGCGGCATCGACAGCCTCAGCGCTGCCATCGCCGTCGCCGGCGTTGCCGGGTGACGTCACACTCTCTGCCTCGACGGCTGGCTCACCGGGCTCCTCGGGCTCGGCCGGCTCGTCGGCTGCCACGGGCGGCTCGGGCTCGGGCGCCTTGATCGCCTTCTCGACGCGCGCGATCTCGGCCTTGATGTCACGGTGGCGCTCCTTGGGTGCTTCGGAGAGCTCCTGCTTGAGTCCGGCGAGGTACCCGACGTCCGGGTCAGCAACAGCCGTTGGCTGGTCGGGGTTGACAGCGGGGCGCTCCAGGCCTTCGGCGTGCTCGATCTCGGCGGCGAGCTGGGCCTTGCGCTCCTTGTGGTCGGGCGCGTTCTTGTCGAGGCGCTCCAGCTCGTGCCGGAGACCGGTGAGGATTGCGTCAGGGTGCATGGGACCTCCGGTGGAGTGGATTGGCGGGTGTGAATGGGCGGCCCGGAGTCGGACCGGGAACGCCAGCCGGTGTGGCTGCCGCGGCCATGTGCCGCCCGATGCTGCGGTCTTACGAGTTGAACGTCCGGTTGGCCGTCGACATGCCCGTCCCGGTGAGCGCGAAGTTCGCGACCGGGAACCGTGCGGCGGTGAACGCCGAGTAGCCGTAGAGCTGCATGAGCATGCTCAGCTGCGCACCGTAGGTCTGCGGAAGCATGCGCATCGTGATCGGCGACTCGTACAGGTAGTTCTCGTCGAACCGCCCGCCGATCAGCACGTCCTGGTTTTTCCCGGCCCCGAGGTTTTCGGGGAGGGTCAGGTCGATGAACGTGTCGAATTCCTGCATGTTGCGTCCGATCGTGCCCTGCGCGACTGCGTCGTCGGCAGCGACCGCGACCGCGTTGAACGGCCCGAGGTACTGCGGCACCACGACCGGCCGTTCGCTGGTGTCGAACGTCTGGTTGATCCACTCCCAGCAGTCCGACGTCATCACCTGGTGGGTGGCCGCGAGCTTCCGGCCTTTGGCGACCAGCGTCTTCCCGGTGCCGATGCGCCCGTACAGGCCCTTGAGCGACGGCGACGCCTGCGTCCACGTCACGACGTTGATGCCGCTCGTGTTGAGGATGCCGACCATGTCGACGCCGCCTTCGGCGGTCGCGCCGGTGCCGTTGCCGACACCTTCGTTCAGGTTCTGCGCGTACGCGAGCGCGAGGTCACGCCCGACGACCTGGTCGAAGCTGATCGGCGAACGCTCGAGCAGCTGCAGTGACACGATCTGCTGACCGGCCTTCGTGACCACGGGGAACGTCACGAACTGGGTCTGGAGATCCGTGTTGGACACGTTGGTGTTCTGGATCCCCTGCGTCCCGACGCTGGTGCCGCCCGTGACCTTCGGGATGTTGATCGACATCGTCCCGTCGGGCAGCTCCTCGTGGTGCTGCAGGTCGGCGAGGACGCGGCCCGGGCGGGCGTAGATGATCCACTCCTCCGTCAGGTACATCGGGGGCACGAACTCGCCGCCGGCCGTGGCTGCGGTCGAAAGCGCACGGTAGGAGATCGCACGCTCAGCGATGGGCCCGCGGTTCTGGTCGCGCTGGTTGTGCACCTCGATCATCTGCTTGAGGAAGTAGCCGTCGCGGGTACGGAGCTCCTTTTCGCGCTTCGTCTCGTCGAGGCGGCTGATCCGCTCGTCGATCTCCAGCCCGAGCACGTGGTTCTCGCGGGCGTGGCGCGTCAGTCGCTCCTGCGCCTGGACGGACCGGACCCCGAGCCCCTGCCCGAGCGCGGTACGCGCAAGCGCGAGGTCAAGCAGGTAGCTCTGCCCGTTGCCGCGTTCGTAGGTGCGCGGCTCGTTCAGGGTGATGCCTGCGAGGCCCTGCTCCCCGATCGGCAGGCCCTCGCCGAGGCCGAGGTCGGTGCGCACCTGTGCGATCGCGTCGGTCATCTCTTTTTTGCGTGCGTCGGCCTCCTGCTGGCGCACCTGGTCCTCGAGCTCGTCGTGTCGGGCGTCGAGCTGGTCGATTTCGGCGCGGAGCCGGCCGCGCTGCTCGGCCTCCTCCACGGTGAAGTCACGGGCGTTCCCGTCGTCGTCGACGGCGGCCGTCGTGATCGCGTCGAACTCAGTGACGAGCGTGGAGCGCCGCTCCGTGACCTCGTTCAGGCCGGTCCGGGCCTGCTCGAGCTCGGTCGGCTGCTCCTGGTTGCGGGCGGCGATCGCCTGCTCGAGCTCGGTGATGAGCGTCGAGCGCTCCTCGTCGGTGGTGGCTTTCGCGAGATCCGCTCGGATCTGCTCGATGGTGCGCATGACGGTCTCCTTGTGGAGTCGATGTGGTGGAGTGCCCGTGCTCGAGTGGTGCCAGTCGACTCCGGCTCACCTTGCGGCGAGTGGTGGTGCGAGGCCCGGCTGCTGTCGGGGTGTGACGAGCCGTTACCGGCGGTGGAGGGCGCGACTCTCTGCTTCGCGCTGGCGCTGCAGCTTCAGGGACGCGGCCCGTGGGCCGGCGCCGTCCTGAGGCGTGATCGGGTTGCCGTTGCTGGTCCCCTGGTTGCCATCCTTGCCTTCCGAGCCCCCGCTGCTGCTGCTGGACCCGGAGTTGACGACGCTCGTCACGGCCTCGCTGGCCTTGGCGTGCGCGTCGGCGAGTTTCTGATGCTGCTTGTCGGCGGCGGACAGCGCTGAGAGGGCGGTGTTCAGGAGCGTCTTGTTGGCGGAGCTCAGCGTCTTCCCGGCCCGGAGCTCGAGCATGGCGTGAGCGACCTGGAATGTGCGTGCCCGGCCATGCGGCCCCTTCGACCGGCACACGACGTCGTCGGCGTGCGCGAGCGCCCGTAGAGCGCGCTCGAGCAGCTCGTCAGCCTCCGCCGGGACGTCCTCCCGGTCTATGAACGCCGGGAGCGCGGACCGGATCGATAGCTCGTGGTCGGCGAGCCACAGGCTGCGGCCCTCACGGCCGAGTGCTGAGCGCATCTCTTCGACGAGCTCGGCGCTGGTCGTCGGGTTCGCGGGGTAGGTGACGATCGACGTGTCGTAGAGCGCGGCCTCGGTGACGCTGCGGCTGTCGTATGCGTCGTTCCATGCGTCCTTGACGGCCCGGAAGCTGAAGCTCATCTTGTTCAGCACGCCGCGCTCGAGCTGCACACAGATGGTGTTCGACAGTGCGTCGCGCCGGTCCAATTCGGCGTCGTTGCGAAGCCCGGTCGCGTCTTCGGCGAGCACCGACGTTGACGACGACGTCGAGGCGAGGGGCACCCCGTCGTGGTTGAACAGCATCGGGATATCCTCGCGCTCGCGGAGCGTCTTCGCGAACGAGCCCGGCATCATCGTCTCGTCGTACTCGCCGAGCCAGTCACGAACCGAGTAGGCGGTGCCGGTCGTTGACGCGTAGCCGGTGAAGTTGGCGACGTGAGATGTGTCGGCGTCCTCGGCCAGCCGCATCTGCACCTGGGCGACCTGCGCCGGCGGCTGCTCGACGAGCGACGTGAAGGCCCGCTTTGGGGTCGCCGGGTTTGCGGCGGGCGGAGCCGACTTGCTCTCCACCATCGGCGTGTAGGTGGTGACGGGCCGGACCTGTTCGGCGTCTCCGAGGGTGACGGTGCTCCCGTCGATCTCGTAGGAGCACCGGAGTTTTTCGCCGCTCTTGGAGAACACGACCCAGTCGTCGCCGAAGTCGTAGACGTAGCAGTATTCGTCGTCCTTGGGCGCGTACTCGGCCGCGCAGGCGGTCGCGAGCATGTCCCTCAGGTCTTCGTAGGAAGGGTCGCTGTCACGCTTCTGCGCATTCCATTTCGCGGCCTTCTGCTCTTCCTCGTCGGCGAACGCTTTGACAGCTTTCTTGATCTTTGGGAGGGCGGCTTTCGCGATCTTCTTCGCGTCTTCGTCGTCGCCTTTGAGCGCAGCGTTCGCGCGGCTGAGCGCGTTGTCGGCGTGCGGCTTGTCCTGCACCGGGTAGTGGCGCTTGCTCCGCGGCGTGGTCTTGCCGTCGTCGTCCTTCTTGCCGCCGGGCTCGATGTACGCGAACGCACTGTCGGGAAGGTCGTTGATCTCGGCGGAGGACAGTTCCGCACGCAGCTCGCTGACGCTCATTCTTGCCCTCCTGGTTTGGGTGCGGGCGTGCCGCCCTGGGTGGTCCCCAGGGGTGCGCCCTTCGGGTTCTTCGATTCAGGCAGCCCGCTCTCGGCGCCTTCGCCGCCGGCGGCGAGGAAGTCGGCGTGAGCGCTGTTCATCGGCGCGAAGATGGAGTCCGCGCCGTCCTCGTCGCTGCGGGGCAGGCCGATCATCTCTTTCCCGTCGTTCGGGGAGATCACCGACGCGGCACGCAGCATGGAGACAAACGTTCCGCGCATCTGGTCGTTGGTCTCGAAGAGCTCTTTCACCTGGCGCTTGGCGTAGTACCCGGCGGGCAGGAGCCGCGTGTCGGCCTCGTCGAGCCGTTCGGTGTAGCCCGACAGGCCGAAGATCGCGAACCCCATGACCTCCTCCTGCAGGCCCTTCCCCCAGGGGCCGCCCTGGTCGGGCTGCACACCGACGAGGAAGCCTGGGGTGCCGTAGAACCCGGCGATTTCGCCGCGGCTGAACGCTCGGGACTGCAGGAGCTGCGCGGTCTCAGGGGTGATGCTGATCTGCTGCCATTTCGCGGCGGCATCCAGCACGATCGGGGTGTGTGACTGGGCGAGGCCGCCGTGCTTGGTGAAGATCTCGTCTTTGATGCGCCGGGAGTCGTCGGGGCGCAGCGGCTTCTCGATGCTGAGGATCCCCGACGGGTGCATGCCTTGGCCGAAGTAGCGGCCGGCGAACTGCTCGGCGGCGATCGGGATCCCGAACCCGTTGACGCCGATCTCGATCGGGTTCAGGCCGACGAGGCCGCCGGCCAAGCTCATCCACGGCGTGTGGATGATGTCCGCGGACGGGATTTCCTTGCCAGCTGCGCCGAGCAGGTAGGTCTTGCGACCTCCCCGCATCTCGACCTTGATCATCGAGGGGTTGAGCACCTCGACCTGCGCCGGGTTGTCCCTCTGGTCGCGGTCGACTACGTGGCTCATGATGTTGCCGTTGAGCCCGAGGCTGGCGATCCGGCGAAAGTCGCCGTCGCGTCGTGTGATGTCGGCGTACGGCTCGACGATCACGCCGGGCGGTTCGACCTCCTTGTCCTCCCTCGAGCGCCGTGATCCCTTCATCCGGTACACGTGCGGTTCGAGCCCAGCCGCGGTGTCGCCGAGTATCCGGATGCACGCGGCGACGATCATCAGCGAGAGGACGGTTCGCTCGTTGACGATGACGCCGGAGGTGCTGTAGTTGCCGGCGGACGGCGGCGGGATCGCCGCCGGGTCGCCCATCCAGCTGCCCCAGCCGCCTTGGCTGATCGGGAAGCCGCGCTGCTGCGCTTGGCGTTCTGCGCGGCGCGCGAGGACGGTCACGACTTCCCTTCCCCGTGGGCGACGAGCCGCAGCGCGGACGCCGGCACGACGCCTCGGTAGGAGAGGGTCGTGTTGGCCATGATCGTGGCGCGGGTCGCCTGCGGGTCGGAGCCGAGCTCGACCGCGTCGGCCCACTCTGCGAGGGTCGGGCACCCGATGCCGAGGTAGGCGCCCCATTCCGCGAGCCACGTGCTGGGCGGGAACGGCACGTGGTGGCGTCTGCACTCGCGCTCGCCGCGCCTCGCGAGCTCGTGGTCGATGAAGCTGTGTGTCAGGAAGCAGTCCTCGTCGGGCTCGATCCGCTGGCGCTCGAGCTGAGCGGTCGCGACGGCGAACAGGCTCCACGGCCGCGCTCCGGGCTCCCTCATGTGCGGGTGACGCTCGAAGACCGCCTGGCTGGCGTTGAGGAACACGTGCCCGGCACGGCTCTCCCAGAAGCCCGTGTAGCCGCTCGCGACACGCTCCAGGCCGTGCTCGAGCACGGACGCGTCCTTGGCCTCGTCCGAGTCCCACACGCGGTGGTAGAGGACCGGCCGGCGGGCGAGCAGCTCGGCGTATCCGTCGCTGTGGATCATCCGAGCACCCGCTGCCGGTGGCGGCGCTGCGAGCGGCGCGTCCACCACAGGTCGAAGGCTTGGCGGCGTTCGTTGCTCCACCGCCGCGGGTGGGGACGCAGCGGCAGCGGGAGCCGCCACACCTTCGCATCGAAGATCAGCTCAGCGACCGCGACGAGCAGGATCCCGCCGACGATGAACGCCCACGCGAGCCCGAGCAGCCGGTCCATCCCGTAGACGAGACAGGCGGCGCCGATGAACTCGAGGAGGTTGCCTGCGTTGATGACCAGCCGGGAGCGCTGGCCCATCACTCAGATCGCTGCGCGTATCGGGTCTGCAGGTCATAGGTGCCATCGTCCTGCTTGACGAGCCTGCATTCGACGGGCGGGCTCCAGTCGTCGCCCATCTGCTCTACGAGCTGCCCGCTGAACTTGACGTGCACCTCGGCGTCCGGCTTGAGCTGCTGCGTCCCATTCTCCATGTGTTCTCCTCCGATCAGCCGTGCACTGGACACGATCCTTGTGAGCAGGCGAAGCAGGTGGTGTAGTCGTCCGGCTCGAGCACCTTCGGCCGCTTCGGTCCACGCTCAGGCTCGTCGGGGGTGATGGGTGCCTCGTCACTCCCGTAAAGCACGACGGCGTATTCGTTCTCGAGGTTCATGGCGCCCCAGAGCGCGAGGCTGCCGGCGACCAGGGGCGTGATGTCGGCGCTGGTCGAGTTCTTCCGCGACCACTTCCACGCGTCCCCGAGGGGCTGCGTGCGCGCGTCGGTGACCGCCTCCTCGAGCTCGGGCTGCGGGACCGGGTAGCGCAGCGTCTGGTTGGCGACTGCGTCGAAGAACCCGGAGCATGCCTTGGCGTAGTCGTTGGAGTCAGCTTCGACCACCTCAACGCCGGCGTCCTTCAGCTCCTCGATGAGGTTCGCGGCGGGACCGCGCTTGTCGAGCACGAACCGTGAGCCTGGGCATTCCGCCTGCAGCTCGACGCACCTGTCCACGATCCAGCCGGTGCCGCGCCGGCGATCAACGACAGCGACGTGCCACAACTCGTCCTGGCGCTGGCCGGCAACGTCGATCGAGCCCCATGTGCGGTCGGGGTTCACGTCGACGGCGAACGTCTTCGGCCCGACGATCCACTTCGAGTCGTCGCGGCACCCGACGGCCGCCCATGCCTCGTTACTGATCACGCGGCCTGCGTCCTCGCTCGTGTCGGGCCAGTCGCCGATGCTCAACCGCTCGACCGCGAAGCCTCGTGCTCCCATCTCGACGGTGCGCTCATGTTCGATCCACTCCTGTGAGATGCGGATGCTGAGCCCCGGGTTGGCTTGCGCCCAGACCTTGGGGTCGCGACGCATCTCCTCGGGGACGCGTTCCGGGTCGTCGCCGACGGCCGACCACTCGAAGTAGGCGACGCCCTGCTTGCCGTCGATCCCGGACTTGCGGACCTGCGCGAACGGCAGGCCGTCCTGCGCGGGGTCTTCCTGGTCGACCGCTGAGCCGACGTACCAGGTCTGGATGTTGCCGACCATCGAGCGGGCGGCCATCGTCGGCGTGATCGCGCTCCGGTCGCTTTCTGACAGGAACATCGCCTCGTCGTAGACGATGAGGTCGGCGGTGAGCCCGCGGGCGTTGCCGCTCATCCTGGTCGCGAACTCGATCCGTCGGCCGTCCTTCAGCTCGATCGCCTCGGAGCCCTTCCCTTGTGGCGCCTTCGCGACGCGGCTCTCGAACTCGGGGACGTTGCGGATGAGGTTCCGCAGGCGCCGGAAGTGGTTCGTCGCGATCTTCTGCCGGTGGGCAGTGTGGATGATCAGCTTCCTCGTCGAGCAAGAACAGCCCGGCGAGCTCTCGTGCCTCCAGGATCGATCCCTTGCCGTTCTGGCGTCCGACGACCAGGCCGACTGTCGGTGCTGACCACTTGCCGTCGTCGCGCTCGCCGAGCGCGTGGCGGAGCACGTATCGCTGCCAGTCGTCGAGGTCAAGGCCGGCGAGAGCTGCAAGCTCGATCGCTTCGCGACCGGACGAGGCGACGTACTCAGGAACCTGGCTTATTCGTGGTCTCTGCGCTCCGAGAACGACGTCTGGTGCGTTTGCGCGCGAGCCGGTCAATTGCGTCCTCCTGCCGCTCCGGGGGCACCAACTCGCGTAGGCGGTCGAGCGTGTCGCGCATCTCCCGGGCGCACATTGACTTCGAGGTCGCGGAGTTGTACGGGTTCTCGATCTCGCGGGCGAGCGCGACGGCAGACGCGGCAAGCGCGAATTCGGCGAGCGGCTTGTCGCGGTCGCGGATCGCCTTGATCTCGCGCTCGGCGCCGTCGACCACGTTCGACAGGCCCGACTGGTGGAAGGGCTCAGGGAACAGACTCTCGGCGTACTTTGCCGGCATCTCGATCAGCACGCGACTGTCGAAGGCTCCGAAGACGCTGACGACCCGAGCACCGAGCTCGTACAGGTCGGGGGCCTTCAGCTCTGGGGGAGCGGCCCGCGGTTTGCGGGCCCGCGACGTTTTCGGCTTGGCTGCTTTGCGCGCCTTGGCGGCCGGCTTGGCTCGTGCGGCCATCACCATCTCGCGGATCGGCGCTGCACGAGCCGCCGAACGAGCGTCCTTCCGCGGCGCGGCGCACCCACGTTGCAGCAGTGATGTTCGGGGCCGACGTACTTCGAGCGGTCGTGATCGTCGTGGCCGAGATCCCAGCCGCAGCCGACCTTCCCGCACACCTGTCCGCCAGCCAGTAGGCCGGGGCACGGCATGCTGGAGCTCGGGGGCGGAATCACTCGATGGCAGCGTGCGCAATGGACGCCGCCGCGAGCGACTTGTTTGGCCAGGCGAGCACGGAGCGCCTTGTGCTTGTACCCGTAGCCGGCGGCTGTCGTTCTACGAGCCACGAACGGCTCCAGCATGCGGAATCCCTGGGTCGCCGTGGCGGCTTAAGTGATCCGGGGGGGAAAAAAATGTCGATGCGCGCGTCGACGTCAGACCACCAGAAGCTCGACCTACCCCCCCACCTATGCAGCTGCGGTCGCGGAACCGCCGACCGCCAGCGCACGCTTTGCCGCAGTGGGTCACGCTGCCGCCGGGAGTGGTCTGGGCTTGCCGCACTTAGCGCAGTCGCCGCCGGCAGCGCCGATCGGACGCTCGCATTCGCAGTCCTGAGGTAGGACGAACAGCGAGTGGTCACACCGTTGCTGTAGGTCGGCACGTTCCTTGCACGCCTCGCAGCGACAGCCACTCTGGTAGCCGTGACAGATCGGTGTTGGATCGTCGACCACACACAGTCGACCATCGATCGCCGCGATACACGCGCCACGCCGACCGATGGCCGGCTCCAGGATCTTCACTGTCATGTGGCCTCGCAGTGCGTCGCGGGCGGAAGGAACACGTCTAGTGGCAGATCGCCTGACACTAGAGAGTGGTTGCAGCCTACAGCACCGTCGGACGGATTCATGCGGCGTCCCTGTATTGGCTGCGAATCCGGCGGATGTACTGGCCGCTCACGCCGTATTTGCGGGCGATCTCAGAAGATGAGAGATCGCTTTCAGCGACGAAGCGCTTCCACTGCGCGGAGCCATACTCGGGTTCGCCCGTTGGCGCTGGCTGGCGCTTCCACGCAGCGAGCGCGGCTACGGCGTCCTTGAGGATCAGCTCGGCGGAGCGCTGGCTGCGCGCCTTGGCGATTCGCCTGCGGAAGTGCTCGACGGATTTGAGCGCGAATTCGCGCTCACGATCGTCCTTGCGATCGACGCCACCGCGTGGCCGCTTGCCGCCTGGTGACCGGTCGTCGGTGACGCTGCCTTTGTTCTCCCGCTTCGACGCGTAGTCGAGCGCCGGCACATGACTGACGAGGCCGAGCTCGGCGACGACCTGGCGCAGCTCCTGCGCGGTCTCTGGTGTGATCGCGCGCTGTAGCCCATTCCGGCTGACGACGGACCGGTAACCGTCCTCGAACTCGATCAGCGCGCTGTTCATCGTCCCGCGGCAGATCACCCGGCACCGTTGCCAACGCCGGTCGAGTTGCGTCATCCACGGCTGATCTGGATGAGGTCCCCACACCCACACGTACGGGAACTTCACGCGCCGACCTCCGGCATCTCGTCCCAAGTGCGGCCGTCAAGTTCGCGGCCGCCGGCCTTCGGCGTCCGGCCGCCCCACTGCTTGAAGAAAAACGCGGGGCGCGCCTGTCGGCCGTTCGCTCGGCACCCCGCCTCGTGTAGCGACGTCGCCGTCTCGAGGCATGCGTCGCGGAGGTCGCGCACCCACCCAGCTCGCATCGGCCGGTGACCGACACCGCTCTCGCCGCCGGCGATCAGCCAGTCGATCCCGGTCAGGTCGAGCTGCGGGCCTTCATAGGGCGCCGCGCGGCCGGCGAGCGACCATGCACTTTCACATCGGCCCTCATGCCCAGCGACAGACCGGAAGCCGCCGTGCTCGTTGCGCTCATGCACAAGCGGTCCAAGCAGCGGCTCGGCGCTGATGAAGCGTACGACCGCCGGCGTTTCGCGAAGAACGTCTGCACGGTCGACGTAGCGGCGGTTCTCGATCGACACGCCCAGCCACACGTTCGGGAGCGGCCACGGCGTGCCGAGCAGCGAGAGGCCGTCGAGCGGACCCACGCGCTGGCGCGCATTTCCGAGCGCGAGCCGCGCCTCGCCGCCGGGCTCGATGCGCAGGCGCTCGCACTCCGCCTGGTACCAGCGGAACCATGCGGCCATGCGCTCGGGCCGCTTTGTGAGGATCTGGAACGTGTGATCTGGCGACGCGGCCATCACGCCGAACACGGCCGCGATGAACTCGTCTGGAACGAGCTCGTGGAACAGATCGCTCATCGAGTTGACGAACACCACCCGGGGCTTGCGCCAGCGCAGAGGCTGGTCGAGCCGCTCCGGGCGCAGGGTCACGTTCTCCGCAGCGTTCGCGGGCGTCCACGGCAGGTCGGTGTAGCCGTGCTGCCCCATCGCGTGCAGTCGTGCCGCGAGCGTCTCCGCGTAGCAGTGCGCGCACCCCGGTGACACTTTTGAGCAGCCCGTCACCGGGTTCCAGGTGGCGTCGGTCCACTCGATGGTGCTCTTGTCGCCCATCAGTAGTCCTCTGGCTCTAGCCACGGAGCGATGAAGAGTGCGATGACTTCGCGAGCTCCGTTGATGCGCCGGTGAACCTTGCGCCAGCCGTTTCGCGCCCGTCGGCGCGCTTTCGTCCAGAGCGGCTGTTCGCGCTCGAGCTGACGACGCCTGGCTTCTCGCCGTTCGCTGTCCTTTCGAAGCACATCCAGCATCGACGAGGAGGGCCTGTAGAGCCGCGCGTACTCCGAGAGGATCCAATTGGGAGGGATCATCTCGCCGTCTCCGGGGACGGTGCGGTCGGTGCGAGGTCCTCGCGCTCGAGCGCTTCCCGCTGCTCAGCGACGGTCAGGGTGGGTGCGCGTTTGGCGCGTTTGCGGGCGTGCAGCTCGTCGCGCTGCTTGTCCGACATCGCCTGCTCGAGGATCTGGACTGCCAGGTTGTGTGGCGCCGGCACATCACGCACGTACTCCTCGAGCCACTGCTCTAGCGCCTGTTGCGCCTTCCAGAAGCTGATCTGCAACCCGGAGGGCTTCGAATCACGGCGTTGTGACGTAACGCGGGGTGTTTGGTGGTCCGCGAGCTTCCGTTCCCGGTAATGCCGCGTCCGGCACGCGTTCGTGGCGTAGAGGGCGCTCGGCTTCATACCCTCCAACGACCGTTTGCAAGGGCATGCGCAAACCCGGTCAGGCACGTGCCAGCTCCGTTTCGATCTGCGGCCAGTCAGACGGGCGCCACACCCGCACCCGTACGTTCGGGACACAGGCAGCGACGGCGCTCAGCGCCTCGAGCCAGATGGCCTGTGCTTTGGTGACTCTCCCGCTCTCTCGCTTCAGCTCGGCGAGCAGCAGCACGCCGTCCCGGACCATGCTCAGGTCAGGCCAGCCGGCTTCCGAGCGTCGGCTGTCGAACGGGTGGTAGACGAGCCAGCCGGATAGGCGGGCGTACTCGACGACGGCGGCTTCGAACTGCTTCTCCGTCTGCTGGGTGGCCGTAGCGGTCATGCGGCTCTCCGGCTCGCGCGTTGCGCGACGACTTGTTCGGCGAGTTTCCGCTTCAGGTTCAGCACTTTGGCGATGACGGGGTCGGAGCCGATCTCGGCGATCAGGAAGTACGCGACGACGCCCTGGTCCTGGCCGTCACGGTGTAGCCGGCCGATGCACTGGTCGTGCATCCCCGGGCTCCAGTCGAGCTCGCCGAAGATGACGACGTTGCTCGCCTCTTGCAGCCCGTCGAGGCCGGCGCCGGACCGGAGGCTCATGATCAGGATGCGGCACTCGTCGCTGCGTGGGACGTCGTTCTCGTCGTCGGCGCCGTCGAGGAACGCTTGGCGGGCAGCCTCCTTCTGGGTCGGGCTCTCGCTGCCGGTGTAGAGGACGGGGTTGTAGTCGGCGAGCTGATCGAGCCAGATCTCGTACACCTTGCGGTGCCAGCCGAACAGGACGACTTTCCGCTGGCTCTCGAGGATCATCTTCACGAACTCGGCGACATAGCCGGCCTTGGAGATCCCGGTGGCTTGCCGCATCTCCCAGTCGAGCTCCCCTGAGGCGAGGAACGCCTGCTTCCGGTCGCCGTGCAGGATCGTGTCGGCGAGATCCACCGCGCCCTCCATCAGGCTGGCGTGCAGGCCCTCGTCAGCGTCGACGGTGTGTGGGATCCGGACGACCTCGGGTAGCTCCCGGCCGACATCGGCGCGGGTGCGGCGCAGCATCAGCCCCTGGTCCCGGAGATAGGTGCCGAGGGCCTTCGGGTCGCTGACCTTCAGTTTGTCGTTCCACTGGCCGCCGCCCCACTCGCGGGAGAACTCTTCACGGGAGCCGAGCGCGTCCGGTGAGAGGACGGAGAGGACGTTGTAGATCTCGCCGCCGTAGTTGTAGACCGGAGTGGCGGTCAGCCCAACCCGGTAGTCGGCGGTGTCGGCGATCCTTGCGGCGGCCTTGTACTTCTCGCTGTCGGCGCGGCGGAGTTCCTGTGCCTCGTCGAAGATCACGGTCCTGATCCGGCCGACGAGATGGTCGGCCCAGCCGCGGATCTTGTGGTAGTTGACGATCAGGACGTCAGGGTCGTGGCCTTTCATCCCGCGGCGCTTCGCCGGGTCGTACACCTGGCCGGAGGTGATGATGTGCACTCTCAGCCAGGGGAGGGTGAGCGCGAACTCGCGCGCCCACTGCTTCGGCAGGTGCGTCGGGCAGACGACCAGCGCAGGGAGAGCATCCGGGTTGCGGAGCACCAGCAGCCCCGACATCGACTTGCCGAGACCGAGATCGTCGGCGAGCAGCAGCGACCGTGTCGTCAGCGCAAGATCCGCGGCGACGAGCTGGTAGTCACGCGGTGGTCTAGCGGGCTCGACCAGCTCGAGGTGCGGCCGGTCACCGCTGAGGATCGACAGGATGTCCTCTTCGCGCTGCCGGTGCTGATCGGCGCCGCCGGCGAGCAGCTTCCTGTCCTCCTTGCTGATGTCGAGCGGCCACCGGTCGAGGACCCATTCCAGATCGCGGGCGACCTCCGGCGTGTGCTCCAACGTCATGTGCGCAGCCCGAGGTAGCTTTCGATCCGCGGGAAGATCCGCTTCAGCCGCATCGTCACGTCAGGGGTCGCCTGGATCACCCACAACGGCCGACCAGCGAACGGGGTATCCGCCATCGGGACCTGGTGACGGAGCGTGCCGTAGCTCACAGGCCTGCCCCGGCGATCGACACGGTCGCGAGGGGCTTGCCATCGAGGACAACCGGCATCTGGTGCTTGAACTGCGACGTGACGAGCACCAGGCCGTCGATCTCCTCGGAGGCGACGTACCGGCGGAGCTGCTCGAGCACCCTCCCCGGGGCACCGTCGACCTTGACCTCGATACCGACACGGCCGACCAGCAGGTCGATACGGCCGCCGGCGGCGAGACGCACCTCTCGTTCAGCGTCGAACCCGGCGTCCTCGAGGGCGGCCGCGATCGCTGCCTGCAGGTGATCCTCGTTCCCGTACGAGAAGCGCCTCGCAGACAGCAGGTCCACGACCGGGGTGCAGACCGTCCCGGGCATCTAGCTGGCCTTCGCCTCGCGCGCGACCTGTTTCTCCGCCTGCTCGGTCGCGCTCCATCGCTTCATGGAGTTCGCGAGTTTCGTGAGCGCCGGCGTCGGTAGGTCCGCTTGCTTCAGGATCTTCGCGAGCGCCTGGTCCGCGTCCTTGTTGCCGGTCGACGCGCTCTTCTGCACCCGGTTCGAGCGGGCGAGCACCACGTCGAGCGCTTCCTTCGCCGCCGCGTAGATGATCAGCCCGCGACCGAACACCTCGCCCGCAGTGGTCGCCTGGCCGAGCCACTCCCAGAGCCGCTTCTCCGCCTCGGCCGGCTCGAGGTACTGGATCTTGACTTTGCCGCTCGCGGCCTTCTCGACCGTCTGCCAGTCCTCGAAGACGAACCGCAGGCCGCGAGCAGCCAGGTGGGCGGCGTTGTCGCTGCCGTACGCCGGCATCATGTAGTCCGTGTGGCCGTGCGCGCTGTTGCGGCCCAGCAGCCCGTAGACGTAGAACACCGCGACGTCGACGTCGGCCGGGTCGACCTTGCTGAGCTTGTTCAGCAGCCCTCGCCCGAGCTCGAGGTTCGGCTCACGTGCTTCCTCACGCCACCGTTTTTCGGTGTCACGGGTGAGCTTTTGTTCCCGCTCGTACATCGACGGTCCGCTCGTCCCGCTGGAGCCGGCCGCCGCCGTTGAGCCCGCGGCGACCGCGGGCGAACCCCCGTCTTTGGCGGCTTTCCTCTCGGCTTTCGCAACCGCTTTCGACAGCGCCGCGTGCTCGTTGCTCTGCGCCAAGCGAACGGCGTCGACGAGCCACGCCTTGCTCGTCACCCACCCGAGCTCGCTGTCGGACTCGAACTCGATCAGGACGCCTGCGGCGCGCGCCCGGTCGGCGTCCTCGCTGGTCAGCTCAACCCCGGAGTGGTACTGGTTGACGGCGCGGCGCATCTGCTGGATGCGCTTCTGCTCGTCGACCAGATCCTGCGGATAGCCGCCGACGCCATACCCGTCGAGCCTGACGCTGCCGGGGCACTCCACGACGATCGCGTCCTCAGGCAGCTGCGCCTGGTCGAGGGCGTTGTCGAGGCAGTCGAGGAACTGCCGCGGGTTGGCGACCAGTTCGCGCAGCTCCACGCGTTCGTCAGCGAACTGCTCGTCCCTCGTCTGGACGACCTCCCGAGCGATCAGCTCCGCCAACCACGGCGCCACAGCGTTGATGTCCTGCATCAGCGGCAGCGCGTCCGCAGGCGCGTTCACCGGATCACCCCATAGCGCACGGACCTCCTCGGGCAGCTCAAGCAGCCGAGCGCGGCGCGTGACGCGCTGCTTCGGCCAGCCGAGCACCTTCGCGGCGCCGTCCTCGTTGTATCCGGCGCCCAACAGCTTCTCGATCGCGCGGGCCTCCTCGACCGGGGTCAGCTGCTCACGGACGACGTTCTCGACGACCATCGCCGCCTCACCCTTCACGTCGGTGTACATGACGGGGACCGCCTTCAGACCGGCCTTCTTGGCGGCCAGCAGCCGTCGTTCGCCGGCGAACAGCTGATGCTTGCCGTCGCCGTTCGCGGGCTCCCGACCCACCAACAGAGGCACCAGGACGCCGACCTCCTTGATGGACTCGACGAGCGGCGCGAGCGCTGCCTCATCGATCTCGCGAGCGTTAAAGCCCGTCTCGATCACGACCTTCTCGATCGCGAGCTCGTGTCCAGCCGTCGCTGCTGCAGCCATCAGGATTCTCCTTTGTCGATGTCGATCACGCCGCTCTTTCCGCGGCGTTGAGCCGCCGCGTGTACGCCGCGAGCTCCTTGCGGGCCGCGTCCAGCTTCCGGCGCCGCGTCGAGATGTAGCCGCCATGGTTCGTCGCGAACGCACGGGCGAGCTGCAGTTCACGGTGCGCGACCAGCCGCTCCCGTTTCAGGACCGCTTCCCGCAGCCGGCCACGGAGCTCCCTCGCCTCACGCCGCTGCCGGACCACGTTCGCGTGCGCCCGCGCGAGCCGCGGCGCGATCTCCGCGAACGATGTCGGCCGGTGCCGCGGACAGAAGCAGACCGTCCGCCTCACACGTTCAACCTGATCGGCATCAGCAGGAACAGAGCGTCAGGCGCGGCGGCCAGCATCGGCCGGAGCGGCGAGATCATCGTCACCCGCGCACGGTCAGGCATCGGCACGCTCCAATCCATCCGCGAGCATCGACCAGCCGAAGTCCGTCAGGCGAAGCTCTATGCCGCCACCCGCGCGCTCGCGCTCGTCCACCAGTTTGAGCCACACCAGCGGCTTGTAGGCGGGCGTGTGTGCTACCCAGCCTTCCGCCCCGGGACGAGGCCGCTCAGCCGACCGTGCGAGCTTCTGCAACAGCTCCCAGTTCTCGTCGCTTATCGGCATCCCGTCAGTGGGCATTAGAGTCACCCCGGTCAAGCGGGTTCCATTTCATCCTGACGCTGCCGCACCGAACGCAGGAATCCTGGTGCGGGCACCCGTGGATCGCGTTGTTGCGCCAGCGATGCAGCCTCAGCCAGCACAAAAACGGTCGGCGCAGGGCCTTCACGGGGTCTCCTCTCGTGTCTTACCGGACTCAGGACAGGCAGCGAGAGCCGCCCCGTACAAGTGGCCGCAAACACAACGCGCGGTCACTGCTGGCTCTCCGAGACGACACCACGCACAGGGTCGGCATCCGGGTAGAAGGCCATCCGGGATAGCTTCGTGCGTTGAGTGCGGGTCATTGCAGCGAGCATGGACGCGACCGCGATATCAGCCGGGTCGCCCCCTGCGCGGGCCTGCTCAAGACACCCCTCCGCGTGACCTTGCTTCGTGTTGCCGTCCTCGGTGATGATGTGGACGACGCCGCCCATCGAGTTGCCAGGGAGCCGGTAGTAGGCCCTCAACGCCTCAGCGGCTTGCGGAACGGTCCAGTCGCTCACTTGCTCTCCGGGTCCGGATCGTCACCAGAAGCAGAAAGAGCAGCAGCGAGATCGTCCTTTGCGTTGTGCAGAGCCGCCCATCTCTCGACCGCCCCAGCACGGTTCGATGAGAGCGGCGGTTTCACGGCGAATGGCGACAGATCCTCGACTGCGGCGATAAAGGCTTGGGCCGCGGCTCTTAGGGCGCTCTCCCGGGACTCGGCCTCGCGCAGACGGGCCTCGGCTTCACGGGCATGGAAGGCCGCACGGTCCGAGTCCATCACAACGAAAGCCGCCTCCACGGGATCAGCGCCCGACACAAAGCTGCGGACTCGCAAGCCATCCTCGATAACCGTCCAGGCCCGTCCGCGCTCAGCCGGCATCAGCTTTCACCAGCCCCGAGCCTCATCGCTTCCTCGATCGCTTCTGCGCGGGTCAGCAGCGAGGACGCTTCGTTCTCCCACAGCTCCCACGCATCAACATCGACACGCTGCAACTCGGCGTCGCTGATCGGGGCGTGCCACTTGCGAAGCTCCCAGCGGGTCACGATCTCGGGGCCTTCCTCTAGCCCGTGACGTTTCCCGTCCTCGTAGCGCGTGATCCGCCAGAGCGTGGTGCGGTCGTTACCGGGGAGCAGGTAGTCGCCGGGCTTGACCTTGACTAGCGCGTACTTGCGCTGGGTGATACCTTCGGCTTGCATCAGGACTCAACCTCCTGGTGTCGGGGGCGGGCCGTTCTAGCGGTGCCGCCCCGATTTGTGCTTACACACATTATCTCACGGCTGTCAACCGGCGTGCGCTCGTCAGTGGGCATTGAAACCCTCCCGGACGGCAGCGGCGAACGCACGGATATGCGACGGTTCGACCCTCTCGATCAGGGCATCGAACTCGGCCCACGAGCCGCTCTCGTTCATCTCGGGCGAGGACCGCTCCCAGCCCTCGCGGGCCGCCCGAACAACGTCCGCGACAAGGCCGCCTCGTCGCCAGTCGAACAACCCCAGCGCCTGATAGAGCCGTTCGCCCCTTTCCTCTTCTGAGTGTGCGGGTACAGCCTCAGACGACCGGGCATCCCAGCCAGACTTGAACGCGGGCTCCACGACGTAGGACTGCGGGTCAAGCCAGCCCCGTTCTTTCGCGGCCTGCACCATCTCGGGCTGCTCTTTGCAATCGATGCAACCGCACGGCTCAGCCTCGGGTGAAGAAGAACGAGCAGCGGCCACGCGAGCCACATCACCCATCACTCGCCGCGCGACCCGGTAGCTCGAGCACGCCTCGTTCGGGCACATGTTCCACCGGGACCTCACGCGACCGCTCCATCAAGCGCTTCGAACGCCGCCTGGATCAGCCGCCACGCTGGCCGCGCGTTACGCGGCCAGCGCTCGACGCGGGCGGTCCGGATCAGTCGGGGCTTGTCCCCGCGGCTGTAGAGCCGGACCTCGTAGTTGCCACGCGAAGGGCTGCCCGTCTTGTCGTTGACGATCTCGACCTCGCACAGCGTCGCGTCCCGCGAGCGGCTGATCGCCGACTTGAGCTCAGCGCGGACGACGATCATGCCGCCGCCTCGAGCAGCAGGCTGTAGCAGCCCGACGGGTCACGGTGTACGCCCGGGTAGCGGCCGCGCTCGGTCTGCTTGACCATGATGTTCAGCTGCTGCGCGACATCAGCGACGCTGACCACCAGGCTCTTCGCGATATCCCGCGCCGAGAGCGGGCCGCGGGCCCGCGACAGCATCCCTTCGATCTTGTCCGTCAGCCCACGGTCAACCAGGCCCGCTTCACGATCAGCCGCCGGAGCCGGCGGCTCCTGAGGTGTGCTCGTGGCGGCGGTGACAGGTGCTGAGCCACCGTCACCGCCGTCACCAGCACCAGTCAGCCGGTAGCGGGTACCAGCCCGCACACCCTTCGACTCGATCCGGCCGTCCGCCAGAAGCAGGTCGAGCCGTGCACGGAGAGCCTTGACACCGATCCCCGTCGCCGCGGCGATCGCGCCCGCGCCCTGCCACCCCGTTCCGATGTTCTTGAGCACGTCCTCGGGCGTGACACCAGAAGCGTTATGCGGCACACGCTTCGGCTTGGCGCCGGCGTTCAGCGCACCATCGACCCGCGGCGAGGGGGCACCGCCGGGAGGGCCCGCAGGAGGAGGCGGGGGATCGATGATGCGCTCAACGCCGCGCGGTTTCTGCACGGCCGGCGCCCGCGCCGGTTTCGCTACCCGCGGACGGGGATGCAGCTTCGCGCGGGCCTCGTCAGCCCGGCGCGACGCGACCGGCTCAGCCGGCCGTGCAGACGCACCCTGCAGCGCAGCGATCGCCGCGGCGATCCGGTCACGGTCATCCTCGAGCGCCTGGAGCCGCAGCGCATCGTCGACGATCCGCTCAACGAGCTCGGCGTGCGCAGCGCGCAACTGCTCGAGCACGGCAGTCATGTGACCGGCCTCGGGGGCACCGCTAGGCACCGGCTGCCCCCCCCCTCAAGGTTTGCGGCGCGGCGCCTTCCCAGGGCTCAGGTGGGTAGCAGCCGCACTGCCAGCGCTCGAGGCCGCAGTTGCCGCACCGTTCTAGCGTGGCGTCCGCACACGCGCTCGGCCGTGTGCGGTTTCGTGTGCGGTCCGCGCCGGATTCAACCGGGGCGCACTCGCAGCGTTGGCGGGCGATGCGGGCCCGAAGGCCCCGTCCTAGCTGAAGATCGTTGCTCTCCGGTGCTCCACCGTGATCCTCAGTGATGCTCCGCCCTGCGTATCGGGGAGACAGGATTTGAACCTGCGACCGCCCGGCCCCCAGCCGGGTGCGCTACCAGACTGCGCCACTCCCCGTGGCTGGGTCGATTCTAGGGCTAACGAGCTCGGCAGTCGTCCGACCCCTATGCGAACATATGTTCGTGTCATCGGAATCCGACGAAGCTTCCACGTTGCGCTGCTGTCGCTGTGGACAACAGAAGCCCGCGACAGCCTTCGCGTGGCGCCGCCGCCACCAAGGGCAGCGAGACACGTACTGCCGCCCGTGCCGAGCAGAGTACAAACGCGAGCACTACGTCGCGAATCGCGAGCGCTACATCGCAGAAAACAATCGCCGGAAACGGGCGCTCGTGGAGGAACGGATGCGGTTCCTCATCGAGTTCCTTCGCGAGCATCCCTGCACCGACTGCGGCGAATCCGATCCGATCGTTCTGGAGTTCGACCATCTCGCCGACAAGAGCTTTAGCATCGCGGCAGGTCTGCGGAGCCGGAAATGGGAGTCCGTCCTGCGCGAGATGGACAAGTGCGAGGTGGTTTGTGCAAACTGTCACCGGCGCCGAACCACCCAGCGTGGCGGCTCGGTGCGCGCGGCGGTAGCTCAATGGTAGAGCCTTGCCCTTCCACGGCAATGATGCGAGTTCAATTCTCGTCCGCCGCTCTGAACGAGCAGACCCGTCGCCGCTCGAGGAGGCGACCGGCCCCGACCCTCACAGATCCAGCACCACGTCCCCCGAGGGGCGCGAGCAGCAGAGCAGCACGCTCCCGTCGGGCGGCTGCTCCACCGGATCGGGGTCATAGCCGACAGCCCCCGCGATGATCGTCGTCTCGCAGGTCTGGCAGACGCCCGTCCGGCACGACCAGCGAACCGGGACGTCGCATGCCTCCGCGAATTCGAGCAGGCTGGCGTACCCGTCGCTCCACGGAATCGCGAGGTCGCTGCGCGCGAACTGGACCGACGGACCGTCCCCGGGCTTGCCCGGCGGAGCGTGAGGTGCCCGCGCCGGAACCGGCGCGATTCCCGGCGTCTGAGCGGCGGCGGGCCCGAACGGCTCGGTGTGGATCCGCGCCGCATCGACGCCCAGGCTCGCGAGGCCAGCGCTGATCTCGTCCATGAACGGGCCCGGGCCGCAGAGGTAGGCCTGCGCGTGCACGGGCAGATCGAGCGTGGCGAGAACCGAGCCGGTGAGCCGTCCCTTCGCGTCGAACCCCTCGCCCTCGACGTCATCGGGCCCGGGACGCGTGTAGTAGATGCGGCTGCGTCCGTTGGGGAGCGAGGCCATCAGATCCCGAGCTTCGGCCGCGAACGGATGCTCGTGCCCGTTGCGGGCACTGTGCAGCCACCAGACCGCCCTTTCGGAGCCGGCCTGCACGAGCGACTGGAGCATCGCCAGGACAGGGGTCGCGCCAACGCCCGCACTCACGAGCAGCACCGGCGCATCCGTCCCGTCCAGGATGAAGGTGCCGCGCGGGGCGGCAACGTCGATCTGATCGCCGACGGCGAGCTTCGTCGAGAGGTACCCGCTCGCCGCGCCATGGGGCTCTCGCTTGACGCTGACGCGGTAGTAGTCGGCCCCGGGCGGACCGGAGAGCGAGTAGTTGCGCAGAAGCGCACGCTTCTGCCCCCGCGGCTGCACACGCAGCGTGAGGTACTGGCCGGGCAACGCCGCCGGTACCGGGGTGCCGTCCGGCGCCGCCAGGCAGATCGAGATCACCGACTCGCTCTCGTGTGTGATCGCAGTGACGGCGAGCGGCCGGAACCCGGCCCAGGCCGGAGGCGGACTGCTCGCGGCGAGGCCGGCGTTGCCCGCGCCCGGCCCCTGGTCGAGCAGCGCCCTGAACGACTCCTGCCAGCCCGGGCTGAGAGCGGGAATCCGCAGGGCGCGCAGCAGGTCCTGGCGCGCGTGCCCGGGGAGGTAGAGCAGCGCGTCGACTTCGGCGACCGGCATCTGCTCGGGACCCGAAGCCACCTTGACGATCTCGTCCCCTGCCCCGACCTCGCCCTCCTCGAGCACCCGGAAGTAGAAGCCGGGGCGCCGATGGGAGACGAGCAGCGCCGGTATCCTCGGGTCCTTCATCCGGATCCCCACGCGGTAACAGGTCACCCGCGGCTGGGTCACCTCGAGCGTCGCTGTGCCGATCTGGAAACGGTCCCCGATGCACACCTCGTCGTCGGCGAGCCCTTCGATCGTGAAGTTCTCCCCGAACTGGCCGGGGACGAAGTCGTCCCGTTTCAGCTCCGTTTCCCAGTAGCGGTAGGACTCGATCTGGTAGACGAACACGGCACGCTGCTCCCCACCGTGGCCCGCGAGATCGCCCTGGCCATCCCCCTCTACGTTCAGCCGGCCCACCCGGCGCCGGCCGGTGACGGGCTCCTTGAACACCCCCGTGAACACGGTTCGCCCCTGCCACGGCACGTCTTTCGGCATGCCGACGTTGACCGACAGCAGCTTTCCCGCGGACTCGGATGCGGGCGCCGGAGACTCGACCGATCCAGACGCCGCCATGCTCGCCTCAGCGCAGCCCCGACCCCGTGGCCCGCGCCGCCGCGCCGCGCTCCTCGACCGGGACCTCCCCGGCCTCGTCGGCCAGGCCCGGTGGCGGCCACGGCCCGAACCAGTTGTCCCGCGCCCCGTCGAGCGTCACCGTCGAGCCGTTGAAGGCAGCCCCGAGCGGCGAGCTCAGCAGCGCGATCAACCACGCGTGCTCGATCGGCTCCCCCAGCCGCTGGACCGGAACCGTGCGCGATGCACCCGCGCGGACGCTCTCGGGGTACTTGGCCGTGATCTCGGTGGCGAAGTGACCCGCCGCGACCGCGACGACCGCTATGTTCGAGTTCGCCCACCGCGCGGCCAGCTCCCTGGTGAGCGCCTCCACGGTCGCCCGGGCGGCGCCCGAATGCGCCATTCCGGGCATGCCGTGGTGCGGAGAGAGCGTGACGTTGATCACCCTCCCCGCGCCGGCCGGCGCGAAGGCAAGCCGGTGGGCGGCCTCCGACATGTTCAGCATCCCCCCCACGTTCAGCCGCCAAACGGCGCGCCAGCCCTTTGACGCGATCAGCTCGGCCGGGCTGAAGAACTGCCCGCCCGCGTTGTTGACGAGCACGTCGAGCCGGCCGTGGCGCTCGACCGCGCCCTGCACCAGCTCTTCCGCCCCGCCGGGCTCGCGCACGTCGCCCGATACCCAGCCGATGCGCTCACCGGGGGCGCCCAGCTCCTCGCGCGCCCGCGCGACAGCCTCTTCGAGCACCTCCTCGCGTCGCCCGGCGATCGTGACCTCGGCGCCGCAGCGAGCCAGCTCGAACGCGCTCTCGCGCCCCAGGCCGGTGCCCCCGCCGGTGACCAGCACGGCGACGCCCGCCAGGGCGTCCTGCGCGAAGATCCGCGACCGGGGCTCGCTCATCGCCCGCGATCATAGGCCCAGGCTCGATCTGGCGTCCGCCGAGGTTGCGGTCCGTCCCCGGACCGCTTTAAGGTTTGCTCGTGTCCCGCAGATCGTCGGTCTTCGTGCTGTTGCTAACCGTCGGCGACTATCTGCTGTGGAACTGGTCGCTCGGAGCCAACCACGACGCCCTTGCGCTCGTATCCGGGCTCACCCTGCCCCCGCTCGCGCTGGTCTCGCTGTGGATCCTCGCTCTGGGCGCGATGCGACTCATAGCGAGCTTCGCGGCCGGACGCCGAGCAGCACGGGCAGCCCGCGGCGCCCGGGCCCGTCAGTCGCGGTCGGGGCCCCCGTCCGCGAAGCAGGCGGCCGATCAGGCCGCCGCCAGGACGGGCGAAGAGTCCACGAGAATCGCCGCCTGAGCCCCGGCCGGACGGGCGGACGGTCGCGCGGAACGTGAGCCCGCGTCGCAAGCGCCTGTTCACTCGCCGCCGGCGGCTGCCCTGGGTGATCGCCGGCGTCGTCGTCGTCGTGCTCGGCGGCGTCGCGCTCGGCGCCTACCTCTACGAGCGCAACCGCACCGGCAGCGTCTATCACCCGCACGCGCCGTTCACCGCGGAATCGACGCCCACGGCGCTGCCGAAACGCCCGCCCGACCGGTTCTCGTGGCCCAACTACGGCTACACCGCGGATCACTCGCGCTTCTTCCCCGCGCCGGAAAGCGTGCGACCGCCCTTCCGCAAGCTCTGGGAGCGCAACGCGCACGAACTCCTGGAGTTCCCGCCGGTGATCTACGCGGGGCGCCTTTTCCAGCTCGGCGACAACGCGGTCCTCACCGCCACCAACAAGCACACGGGGCAGGTCGTCTGGAAGCGCAAACTCGGCCGCCTCTCGGCGTCCTCCCCCGCCGTCACCTCGAACACGGTCTACGTCACCGTCCTGAACGGCGGCCAGGGGGCGCCAGGCAGGGTCTTCGCGATCGACTCGAGCAACGGCAACACGCGCTGGAGCCGCGCGCTGCCCTCGCGTGCGGAGTCCTCCCCGCTCGTCGACCACGGCGTCGTCTTCTTCGGCTCGGAAAACGGCACCGTCTACGCGCTCGACGACAGCACGGGGAGCGTGGTCTGGACCTATCACGCCGAAGGCGCCGTCAAGGCCAGCCCGACGCTGTCGAAGGGGGTCCTGTACTTCGGCGACTACTCCGGGCACCTGCAGGCCGTCTCGGAGCGCACGGGGCACCTGATCTGGCGCAGCGGGTCGGGGGGCGCGCTGCTCGGCAGCGGCACCTTCTACTCGACCTGCGCCGTCTTCTACGGCCGCGTCTACCTCGGCAACACCGACGGGCGCATCTACGCCTACGACGCCCACACCGGGCGCCTGGACTGGGCCGTTCAGACCGGCTCCTACGTGTACGCCTCCCCCGCGGTGACCAATGCGCCTGGGCTCGGCCCCACGATCTACCTCGGCTCCTACAGCGGGACCTTCTACGCGCTGAACGCGCGCTCCGGGCACATCAGCTGGAGCTTCCACGCGGGCGGGCGCATCTCCGGCTCGGCCACGATCATCGGCCGCATCGTCTACTTCGCCGACCTCGCCGACCACCGCACCTACGGGCTCGGAATCTCGACGGGCCGCCAGCTCTTCCAGATGGAAACGGGCGCGTTCGACCCCGTCGTCAGCGACGGGAAAAACATCTACCTGACGGGCTACACCGGGCTCTTCGGACTCGCGCCGCGGTAGCCGGTCAGACGTGGCAGGAGCTGGCGGTGCCGAGCGCGCGGGCGAGCGAGAAGCTCGCCGCGACCTCGATCCGGCCCGGCGCGCGTACGCGTACCGAAGTGAAGCCTTCGGGGCCGTGCGCGACGCACGCATCCCCGGCCCGCACGCTCCAGTAGCGCGTGAAATGCTCGCGCACCAGGAACGTGCCGGCGGCCGCCGCCCGCAGCACGAAGGTGTCGTGGCCGAGCTCGGACAGGCGGCCCGGTCCCGATGCGAGAGGGACCGCGCCGTGCACCCGGAACACCCGCCAGTGCGCGCTCGCGAAGACCGGCTTCAGATACGCGAGCCCCGAGCGGATCAGGCGGTCCTCGGCTGCGCTGGACGGGTCGGGCTGGGCGTCGGGCAGGGCGACGTAGGAGACCGCCTCGCGGTCGAGCCATTCGCGGTAGGTGCGCGCGCTCAGGCGGCCGTCGAGCAGCGCGCCGTCATAGCGGCTGTCGAGCTGCTTCTCCCAGCCGCGCGCCAGCGCGACATGCGGCGCGAGCATCGCCGCCTCCCAATGCGAGCGTGTGAGCGGCACCTCGATCCTGACCGGGGCCCCGCCGAGCCCGGCGAGAAAGCGCTCGACGGGCCGGTAGTAGGCGGCGCTCGTCGCCGGGGTCCCCGCCACCGCGGCGGTTTCCCGCACGGGCCCCCAGAGAACCCAGGTCCCGATCGCCGCGAGCGCGAGCGCGCCGGCGACGCCGATGCCTGCGAGCCGAGCCCCCGCGCCCCGGTCGCGCAGGAGCGCGCAGAGCAGCAGCGGCGCGCCGAGCAGGACCCCGTAGCGCTCGATGTTCGAGCCGACCGGAGAGTGCACCAGGAGGCACAGCACGCACGCCACCAGGTAGACGCCGGCGCCGACACGCAACACTCGCTCCTCACGGGGCAGCGCCAGTACGAAGGCGCCGATGACGACCACGGTCGCAGCGAAGGAGAGGACCGGGAAGGGCTCGTAGCCGCCTTCGGGAAACAGGACCGCGAGCGGCAGGACGACAGCGGCCGCGGGCGCCGCGAGAGCCAGCAGCGCACGCGGCGAACGACGGGAGACCGCGACCGTCAGGGCAGCGAGGCCGAGGAGCAGCCCGGCCACCGGACTGGCGGCCGCGGCGAGCGCGGCCAGGACCGCCGCGCCGAGCGGATGCCCGCGCTGGAACGCGAGCGCAGCGCCGAGCGCGATCGCGACTCCCAGCGCAAACGCGAGCCGCCCCAGCCAGATGTCGCCGACCGCGGCGAGCGCAAAGGCGGCCGCGCCCCAGCGGGCCGCGCGCCCGTACTCGCCGGCCGCGAGCGACGCGAACAGCGCGGTCGAGGCGAGCACGCAGAGCGCGCCGGCGGCCCGGAGCCCGATCGCGGTTCCCAGGGCCGGGAAGAGCAGGCTGTAGCCGGGCATGTGATGACCGGCGTACCAGTTGCCGTCCCACACCGCGAAGCCGAGCTGGCGGAACAGCCCGACGCGGTAGACCTGCGCGGCAAGGTCCGGCGTGCGTGGTTCAACGACCAGCCAGGCGAGGACCAGCGCACCGGCGAACGCGAGCGCGGGCGCGATCACGGCGGCCTGCTCGGACCATCGCGCCGTCCGCCCGCGACGCCGCGGGGCCGCGTGACCGGCCGTGACGGCGGCGAGTTCGGCGGTCGCGGGCGCGTGTCCGGGAGGCCGTACGGCACCTGCCCGCGCGCTCCGGGTGCTCTGCACGCCAAAGGGCACGAGAAGATAATGCCCTACGTGGCCGCCATCCGAACCTCGCAGCGCGGAACTCGCGCGCGCGCTGTGAGCGCGCGCGCCCGGAACGCGCCCCGTCTAGTGGTGCTCGCGGCACTCGCGTGCGCGGTCCTGCTTGCCGCCGGCTGCGGCGGCACCGAGCACCCAGGGCCGATCTCGGCGCGCGAACTGCGCGAAGCCCAGACGTTCCCCTACTACCGCGTCTACTGGGTGGGACCGGCCTTCCAGGGTGAGCATCTGTCCGCCGCCGACGGCCGGCGCGGATACATCGAGCGGATCGGCGACAGCCTCTACTACGGCGACTGCGTCAAGAGCAAGGGGATCTTCGGCGGCGGAAGCTGCGTGCTGCCACTGCAGGTCACGACCGTGATCTACCGGCTGCACTCCAACGCCCCGCTGGGGCCCCAGAGCAACACGGTCGTGCGGGGCGTGCCCGCGACGATCTACGACCACGGCCACTCGATCGAGATCTACACCGGGCGCGAAGCGATCGACGTCTTCTCCGACTCCCTGACCCACGCGCTAGCCGCCGCCCAGCAGCTCGAGCCGGTCAACGCGCCCGGGAGCGCGGCAGGGCCTCTACCGGCGCCCGTGTACTGCCCTGGTCTCTCGGGGCCGGTGACCGGCGAGGTGGCGCGGGTGATGGCCTCGCTGCCGCATCGGATCTGCCAGCGCGACGCGGCACAGGAAGCGTTCGCCGAGACGCTCGAGACCTAGGCGGAACGCGACAGGCGCACCGCGCGAGGGCAAGCGCCCCTCCCGAGCGCGCTGGGCCTAGCCGGTCTCGCTCGCGGGAAGCGGCGGGCGGCCGATGTCACGCCGCAGGCTGAGGAAGGCGACAGATCCGAGCAGGGCGGGCACCCAGAGCGAGATCGCCCGGTAGACGACGACCGCGGCCACGACGGTCGAGCCGGACGCGACGTGGAACAGGTCCAGCATCCCGACGAGCCCTCCTTCGACCACCGCGAAGCCGCCCGGGACCGGCAGCGCGTTCGCGATGAGCCCGATCAGGTAGGCCATCGCGATCGCCCAGAACGAAGCGACGTTCCCGAACGCCGCCAGCGCCGCGTACAGCGTCAGCACGTCGAACAGCCAGTAGCCGACGGCCCCGAGCAGCCGCCAGTCGTGTCGCCGGATCTCGTGCAGGGCGTCGTCGACGCCGCCGCTGATGGCGATCAGAGCGATCGCGCTGCGACTGCCCCTCTCCCCCAGCCGGTCGGCGCGCCGCCCGGCCCAGCGGGCCGCGGCGATCGTGGCGGCGATCGCCGCCGCGGCAATGCAGGCCGGCAGCAGCGTCAGGAGCGGGTTCGTCGAGCCGGGCAGCACGCCCAGCCACATCGGGATTCCGATCACGACCACGGCGACGGCGCTGACGGCGCTCGTCAGCACGAAGATCAGCACGGTTCGCTTGGCGATCCGCTCCACCGAGAAGCCCCGTTCGCGCAGCACCCACGCGCCGAGCGCGAGGCCCGCGAGGCCGCTCACAGAGACGACCGAGTTGACGGCGAGCTCGGACAGCGAGAGGCGCGTCACGAGACTGCGTCCGATCCGCCCGAAGACGAGGTCGAACAGGACCATGTAGCCGACGCACGAGAGCAGCTCGAAGCCGATCCCGCCGAGTACCCAGGCGGGCTTGGCGTCGGTGATCTTCTCGGCCGCCGTCTGCAGGCCGGGCACCGAGAGCAGCAGGAGCACGACGATCCCGAAGAACACGGCGAGGCTGATGAGGCTGTTGCGCAGCGTCCGCGACTGCGAGGCGAGTGCCTCGTCGCGGGTGTCCTGACCGTCGTCGCCGGCCTGCTCGCCGCTGTCGTCCATGGCCTTCTCGCCGTCGCCTGTTGGGTGTTGCCCCGAGCCGCTCACGCTAGCCTGATATCGGCCCCCGCCCCGGACGGTACCCCGGCGCGGGCGCCGGTGAACCAAGGCGAACCACGATGGCCGAGCCGGCACGCATACTCGTCGTCGACGACGAGCCCGCCGTTCAGACCGCGCTCTCGCGCGCGCTGACGATGGAGAGCTACGACGTCGCGCAGGCCGCGGACGGCCTCGAGGCACTCGAACGCCTCGGCGCCGCTCCCTATGAGGCGGTGATCCTCGACGTCGCAATGCCGCGCCTGGACGGGCTGGAGGTGTGCCGCCGCCTGCGCGAGGGCGGCGACCGCACGCCGGTGCTGATGCTGACCGCGCGCGGCGAGGTCGACGACCGCGTGGCGGGACTCGATGCGGGCGCCGACGACTACCTCGTGAAGCCCTTCGCACTGCGCGAGCTCCTGGCACGCGTGCGGGCCCTGCTGCGCCGGGCCGAGGACGGCGAGGAGGGCGAGGCGCAGGAGCTTCGCTTCGAGGACCTGCGGCTCGACCCCCGCAGTCACGAGGCCTGGCGCGGCGAGCAGCTGCTCTCGCTGACCCGCACGGAGTACCTGCTGTTGGAGATGTTCATGCGCAACCCGCGCAAGGTCCTGACGCGCTCGGCGATCTTCGAAGGAGTGTGGGGCTATGACTTCGGGTCGAGCTCGAACTCGCTGGGGGTCTACATCGGCTACCTGCGCCGCAAGACCGAGAGCGGCGACGAGCCTCGGCTCGTGCACACGGTGCGCGGCGTCGGGTACGTGCTGCGAGGCGAGCGGTGAGCTTCCGCGGCCGGATCGCGCTCGCCGCCGCCGCCGCCGTTGCGATCGCCGTCGTACTGGCCTCGCTGCTCGTCTACCTGCTGACGGCCGGCCAGCTCCACAGCCAGGTCGACAACCAGCTGCGCTCGCGCGCCCACGAGACGCGCCGGCTGGAGCGCCTGTTCGCCGTCGGCGCCCTGAAGATCGGGCGCAACGGGGCGGCGAGCATCGTCGTCAGCGCGCCGAGCGCGTTCGCGATCGCGGCCAAAGAGGCCGAAAGCGACATCAGCACCAGGCTGCGCGCCAACCGTAAAGGCGCCACGCACGAGGAAACGATCGAGCCGCCGTCGGGCGGGATCAGCCGCCGCCCCGGCTCGCTGTTCGGGAAACTGCCCCCCAACCCGGACGAGGTGCGCGGCTACCAGCAGGTGGTGGACTCCAACGGCAAGGTGCTGGCACGCTCCGCGCAGGACGTGACGCTGCCGGTCGACCACCGCACAGCCCTGCTCGCCGAACGCGGCGGCGAACCGTTCTACCGCGACGTGGACGTGGGCGGGGTGCACCTGCGGTTGCTAGCCGAGCCTTTCGGGCGCAACCGCGCCGAGCAGCTCGCGCTGCCGCTGGCCGAAACCGACAACCTGCTGGGCCGGCTGCGGCTGATCCTGTTCCTGATCGTGGTGGGAGGGATCGCGATCGCGGCACTGCTCGGGCTGCTCGTGGCCGGCACGGCGGTGCTGCCGTTGAAGCGGCTCACGCAGACGACCGAGCACGTCGCGCGCACCCAGGACCTGAGCGGACGGATCGCGCAGACCGGCGAGGACGAGCTCGGCCGGCTCGCGAGCAGCTTCAACGCGATGCTCGACGCGCTCGAGCGCTCGATGACCGCGCTCGACGCCTCCGTGGGCTCCCAGCGCCAGCTCGTCGCCGACGCCTCGCACGAGCTCCGTACGCCGGTGACGAGCGTGCGCACCAACATCGAGCTGCTGCAGCGGCTCGGGACGGAGATGGACGCGGCCGAGCACGAGCGGCTGCTCGACGACGTCGTGGTCCAGCTCGAGGAGCTGACGGTCCTGATCAACGACCTGATCGACCTCTCGCGCGGAGAGGAGCCGAGCGACGAGATCGAGGACGTGCGCTTCGACCTGCTGGTGGAGGAGGTCGTCCAGAAGACCAGCCCACGCGCGAGCCACACGCTTCACATGGAGCTCGAACCGGCGATCATCGCGGGGGTGCCCGCGCGCCTGGAGCGCGCGGTGAGCAACCTGCTCGACAACGCCGTCAAGTACAGCCCCGAGGAAGCTCCGATCGACGTCATCCTTCGCGGCAAGGAGCTGACGATCCGCGACCACGGCCCGGGGATCTCGGCGGAGGACCTGCCGCACATCTTCGACCGCTTCTACCGCGGCGCGGACGCGCGCCGGCGGCCAGGGTCCGGGCTCGGGCTCGCGATCGTGCGGCAGGTCGCCGAGCAGATGGGCGGCGCGGTCGCCGCCGAGCCCGCTCCCGGCGGCGGCACCCTCATGCGCCTGAGGCTCCCCGGGCTGGAGCGCATGGGCGAGGAGCCGGGAGTCGGCGGCGCGGGCGAGCGCCCGTCCGTCGCGGCAAGGCCATAGCCGCCGCAGCGCCGGCCATGCTCCGCGAGGGCGGCCGGCCGAGCGAGCCTCACAGCCTCGCGGCGATCGCTTCCAGCGCCAGCTCGATCTGCGCGCGATCGACATCGAGGTGGGTCACCGCCCGCACGCGCCGGGGGCCGATCGCGAGCACGTCGACGTCGGCCGCGAGGGCGCGCTCGAGCGCGGGCGCATCGGGCACCTCGAAGATCACGATGTTCGTCTCCACGGCGGCCGGGTCGATCGAAACCCCGGGCAGCGCGGCCAGCCCCTCGGCGAGAGCGCGCGCGTTGGCATGGTCCTCGGCGAGCCGCTCGACGTGCCGATCGAGCGCGTACAGACATGCGGCGGACAGGATCCCCGACTGGCGCAGGGCCCCTCCCATCATCTGCTTGTGGCGCCACGCCTCCTCGATCAGCTCTCCAGACGCGGCGAGCACGGCCCCGACCGGTGCGCCGAGGCCCTTGGAGAAGTCGATCCAGGCGGTGTCGAAGCCGCGCGCGTAGTCGGACGCCGGCACCCCCGCCGCGACGACGGCGTTCATCAGCCGCGCGCCGTCGAGGTGGGCGCGCAGACCGTTCTCGCGCGCCACGCCGAGCACCTCCTCGATCCGTCCGAGGGGCCAGACCCGCCCGCCGCCCATGTTGCTCGTCTGCTCGACCGAGACCACGCGCGAGCGGGGCGCGTAGCGGTCGCCGTCGACGTGCAGCGCGTCGCGCAGCTGCGCAGCGGTGAAGATGCCGCCCTCGCCGTCCAGCGCGGAGATCGACGCGCCCGAGAGGGCGGCCGGCCCGCCCGCCTCGGCGACGATCGGGTGCGCCGTGCGGTCGAGCAGGAGCTCGTCGCCGCCCGGGCGGATGTGCAGGCGCAGCGCGATCTCATTGCACATCGTGCCGCTCGGCAGGAACACCGCCGCCTCGTGTCCGAGCAGCTCGGCTACCCGGCGCTCCAGCTCGCTGGTCGTCGGATCCTGCCCGCGCTGCTCGTCCCCGACCTCGGCCGCGGCCATCGCCGCGCGCATCTCGGCCGTCGGGCGCGTCTGGGTGTCGCTGTGCAGGTTGACGGGCATCCCGGGCCCGACCCTAGACCTATAGGTAGCGGCTCGCGGCCCGCTCGGCCGCCGCCCCGTAGGACCCGCCGAACAGGGCCGCGTGCACCAGCAGCGGCGCGAGCTGGTAGAGCTCGACTCGTTCGTTCGCACCGGCGGCGAGCGGTACGGCCTCTTCGTAGGCATCGAAGATGCGCGCTGACGGCGCACCGAACAGCCGCAGCATCGCAAGGTCGACCTCCCGGTGCCCGCCGTAGCAGGAGGGGTCGATCAGCCACGCACGGCCGTCGGCGCCGGCCATCACGTTGCCCGCCCACAGATCCCCGTGCAGCCGCGACGGCGGCTCGGGCGGGCCGCAGAGCTGATCGATCCGCTCGCAGACGCGCTCCACGGCGAGAGCGCCGGACTCGCTGAGCGCGCCCCGTTCGCGAGCGATCCGCGCGAGCGGCAGCAGGCGCCGCCGGGCGTAGAAGCTCGGCCAGTCCGCCGCCGGCTCGTTCGGCAGCCGCAGCGAGCCGAAGCCCGTCTCGAGCGTCGCCCCCGGAGGCGCCCCGAACTGATCGGCCCCCGCGACATGCGTGCCGGCGAGCCCGCGCCCCAGCTCCTCGGCACCATCTCGGCTCAGCCGGCCGGGCTCGACCCACTCCAGAGCGAGCCAGCGCTCGTCCAGCTCGAGGACCGCCGGCGTCCTCACGAGCCCCGGCTCGGCCAGCCAGCGCAACCCGGCCGCCTCGGCGGCGTACTCGCCCGGGATCGTCTCCGAGCGGGTCTTGACGAACGCGTCGCGTCCGTCCGCGAGCGTGACCCGGTACGCCTCGTTGATGTCCCCGCCACCGATCCGCCGCGCATCGCGGGCGCCGGGCGGCAGCGTCATGGCACGCGCCCGGCCCGGATCTCCTCGAGCAGGCCGCGGCACGCGGCGTCGACGAGGTCGAAGACCTCCTCGAAGCCGCCACCGGCGCCGTAGTAGGGATCGGGCACGTCTAGATCGACCGCCCCCGCGCCCCCACCCGCCGCGGGGTCGAACTCGCGCAGCAGACGAACCTTCTCTGCCGCCTCGCCGGGGCCCGCGACCGCACGCAGGTCGCGCAGGTTCGAGCGGTCCATCGCGAGGATCAGGTCGAACTCGGCGAAGTCCTCCGGACGCACCTGGCGCGCAGCACCGGTCAGCTCGACGCCGCGGCCCGCCGCGGCGTCGCGGGCGCGCGAGTCTGGGGGGCTGCCGACGTGCCAGGAGCCGGTCCCCGCCGAGTCGAGCTCGACCCGGTCCTGCATCCCGGCCTCGGCCACGACGTGGCGCATCACGCCCTCCGCGGTGGGCGAGCGGCAGATGTTGCCGAGGCAGACGAACAGCAGCCGAACGGGCTCACCATCACGGGCGCCACCCGCGGCGCTGCCCGCAGACATCTCTACTCCTCCCCCAACTCCAGAACAGCCAGGAAGGCCTCCTGCGGGACCTCCACGCGGCCCACCTGCTTCATCCGCTTCTTGCCCTCCTTCTGTTTGGCGAGCAGCTTTTTCTTGCGCGTGATGTCGCCGCCGTAGCAGCCCGCGATCACGTCCTTGCGAAACGCCTTGACGGTCTCGCGCGCGATGATGTGCGAGCCGATCGCCGCCTGGATCGGGACGTCGTACTGCTGGCGCGGGATTCGTTTGCGCAGCTTGTCGGTCAGGGAGCGGCCGACCTCGTAGGCCTTGTCGCGGTGCACGACCATCGACAGCGCGTCGACGGGATCGCCCGCGAGGAGCACGTCGAGCTTCACCAGGTCCGAGGGCTTCATGCCGCTCAGCTCATAGTCGAGCGACGCATAGCCCTTGGTCCGCGACTTCAGCTGATCGAAGAAGTCGAGCACGATTTCCGCGAGCGGCAGCTGGTAGTTGAGCTGCACGCGCTCCGGAGACAGGTAGTGCATCCCGGTGTGCTCGCCGCGCCGCTCCTGGCACAGCTCCATGACGGCGCCGACGAACTCTTTGGGCGCGATGATCGAGGCGTTGATGAAGGGCTCGCGGATCTCCTCGATCGTGCCGGGGTCAGGCATGTCCGAGGGGTTGTGGACCTCGATCTCCTCGCCGTTGGTGAGCGTGACGTCGAACTCGACCGAGGGCATCGTCGCGAGCAGCTCGAGGTCGTACTCGCGCTCCAGGCGCTCGCGCACGATGTCCATGTGCAGCAGCCCGAGAAAGCCGCAGCGGAAGCCGAACCCGAGCGCGTCGGAGGTCTCGGGCTCCCACGAGAGCGCCGCGTCGTTGAGCGTCAGCTTCTCCAGCGCGTCGCGCAGGTCCGGGTAGTCGTCGGAGTCGATCGGGAACAGCCCGCAGAAGACCATCGGCTTGACGTCCCGGTAGCCCGGCAGCGGCTCGCTCGCGGCGCCGACCCCTGCCTTCACGCGCGTCGTGAGCGTGTCGCCGACGCGCAGCTGGGTGACGTCCTTCAGCCCGGTGATCAGGTAGCCGACCTCGCCGGCGGCGAGCTGGTCGGTCGGCATCATCTGCGGGCTGAAGAACCCGATGTCGTCGATGTCGGCCTCGGTGCCCGCCGCCATCGCGCGGATCGCCTCGCCCTTCTTGAAGACCCCGTCCACGACGCGGATGTAGGCCACGACCCCGCGGTACTGGTCGAACTCCGAGTCGAAGATCAGCGCGCGCGGCGCGCCGTCCGGGTCGCCCTCCGGGGGCGGCACCCGCTCGACGAGCTCCTCCAGCACCTCCGCGACGCCCTCGCCCGTCTTGCCGCTGATGCTGAGGATCGACTCGGGCGGCTCGCCGATCAGCTCGGAGACTTCGCCGGCCACGCGCTCTGGTTCGGCTCCCGGCAGGTCGATCTTGTTCAGGCACGGGATCAGCTCGAGGCCGGCGTCGATCGCGAGGTATGTGTTCGCGACCGTCTGCGCCTCGACGCCCTGCGCGGCGTCGACGACCAGCAGCGCCCCCTCGCACGCGGCGAGCGAGCGCGAGACCTCGTAGGTGAAGTCCACATGCCCGGGCGTGTCGATCAGGTGCAGCTGGTAGGTCTGCCCGTCCTTGGCCGTGTAGAACACGCGCACCGCCTGAGCCTTGATCGTGATCCCGCGCTCGCGCTCGAGGTCCATCGAGTCGAGCAGCTGCGCGCGCATCTCTCGCGGCGCGACCGTGTGGGTCAGCTCGAGGATGCGATCGGCCAGCGTCGACTTGCCGTGATCGATGTGGGCGATGATCGAGAAGTTGCGGATGTGCTGCTGGTCCATGGGCCACTGGCACGATAGATGGTGCCCAGGCCCGGCTCAGCGGCGGAGTGGGCGATGCCGCTAGGGGCCCGCCCTGCTCACCGAGAGCTGGCCCATGCTCGTCAGCTGTTCGCCGGCGTTCGCGGAGGGTTCGCCCAGCAGCACGTTCACGAACGCGCGCCAGCGCGGGTGCGCGCGGAACAGCGCCTGCAGGCCGCGGCGCGCGACCCCGGTAACCGTCACGAGAAGGCGCGCGGCGTGCTCCTGGGTCCCGGTGACCGTCACCGGAAGCTGCCAGCTGCGGCCCGCGATCGTGATCCACACGTTCGGCCGGACCTTGCATGCGGCCGAGCCGCATCGGACCCTCAACGAGAAGGCGTGGGCCGCCAGGACCGCGACGGCGCCGTGCGAGACGAGGAGCGGCGCCTTCGCGGACGGGTCGCTCGGAGCCGTCGCGGGCGCCCCGGCGTTCGCCGCCGCGGGGCTCCTGGTTTCAGGCGCCGCCGGGACAGGTTCGACGTAGACGCTCACCGCGGATGGCGAAGACGATCCCAGCAGCAGATGGTCTGCGCTTCCCGAATAGGACGCTGACACCGCGTGCGCTCCCGTCGCCGGGTATGTCACCGAGCATCGCGCGGAGCCTTCTTGCACCGGTACTTCGGTGCAACCTTCGATCGGGCTTTCCGCGTCGGAGAAGCGTCACCGTTCCGGAGGCAGGGACCGGCGTGACGCTCGCCGTGTAGAGCTCGTGGCCGCCGGCCTGGACGCTGCCGGCCGACGCTTTGACCGTCACGGTCGTGGCGAGCTGGCGCCAGGACACGATCACGTCGCCGCTCACGCCGAACCAGCCGCCGTAGAGCGCGCCGGGGCCGCCCTGGCCGCCGCCGCCGTTGCTGAAGGAGGCGTCTTCGCCGGCTTCGGAGAGGAAGTCGGCGCCGCCGCCCCCGCCGCCGTTGCTCCAAGGTCCGGAGCCCTGCGAGCCACCGCCGCCACCGCCGTAGTAGCCGCCTCCGCCACCGCCACCGCCGTTGCGCCCGAAGGCGCCTTCTCCGCCGGTGCCCTCGATCGCGGAGGTCTCGGTCGGTCCGGAGCCGCTCTGCGCGCCCCATCCCCCTTCGCCGCCGCCGGTCTGTTTACCGCCGCGGCCAGATTCGGATTCTTCCCAGAACGGCCTTTCGGAGCTCACGCCGCCGTTGATGCCGTTCCACGCCCCTGCCCCTCCGGTGGTGGTGCCGCCCGCTCCGCCGCCGCCGCCTGCGGCGATCAGAAGACCGGCTTCGGAGAACACGAACGAGCCTCCGCCGCCGCCCATCCCTTCTTCGGTGAACGCAGGGCCGCCTCGTCCCCCGCCCCCGTACCCGCCGTTGTTGAGTTCTCCGCGCTGCCCGACGACGAGCGTCAGGGTCGAGCCCGGGGTCACCGGGAACCGTGCGGCGAGCCGCGCGCCGTTCCCGCCCGACGCCCCGAAGCCGCCGCCGCCGCCCGCGCCGCTGACGTCGAGCGTCACCGAGCTCACGAGCGCCGGCACCGTGAACGACTGCGCGCCGCCCGTCTCTTCGTAGGTCTCCGAGCAGACGCCGGCACCGCAGACCGGTTCCGGTTCGCTCGCGGCCGCCGGCGCCGCCAGCACCAGCGCCCAGGCGGCGACAGCCGCCACCGCGCAGCTCACCACGAGCGCGAGTCTCGTTCCGATCGCGAAATCCGACATCAGCCGACCCCCTTGGTCCGTCGAGGAAGCGCGGCCGAGTGCCGCCCGGGGGCGTTATCGACAGGCTGTAAATCGGTCTTGAGAGCGGGGACGGACGCCGCACGTCAGACGGCTGACACGCGGCGGGAGAGGCGCAGCGGCGCGGGCTGCGCCCGGCGGGGCCGCCTCTCGAGCCGGCTTCGCGCGATAGGCGCCGGCTGCCGATCACTCCGTGAGCACCGTGTCCTCGTCGGAGTAGGCGGGCGCGCAGGCACACACGATGCGCAGCGGCCCCGAGCCCGTGTTGAACAGCTTGTGGACCGCGCCCGGCGCGATCAGCGCGCAGTCGCCCTCCCCCACCTCCCGCTCCTCGCCGTCGATCACGAGCCGTCCCGTGCCCGCGGTGATGAGGTAGAGCTCCTCCGTCAGGCGGTGGTAATGCGCGGCGGTCGCGCCGCCGGGCGGGATCGTCGCCTCGGCGAGGCTCTGGTTGCGCGCCGGGATCGACACCGGGCCGGCCCACTCACGTATCTCCGAGCCGTCGAGCGTCGTGAACGGCTCGATCCGCGCGTAGGAGCTCACGTCCACGACCCCAAGACTAGACCCGGGCGAAGAAGGCCGGACGAGCTTGTGGCTCGCCCGGCCGCCCCGTACACAGATCGCCGCTGCACTGCTATGTCCCAGGACTTGTGTCTGGTGCCTGGGCAACTGACACTCTCAGCCGCCCGGACTGGCCGCCGCCGAGGCGGCGCGTTGCCATGACTGGCCCCTTGGGGCCGTGGCCGAGTGGACGATCCGCCGGGAGCCCCAGGCTAGTGCAAACCGGCTCAGAAACGGAGGCGCTCCGCGCCCGATCAGCGTCCTGCGGCGATCCAGTAGCGCGGCCCGGGACCCTGCCGCGCGGCGCGGTCCTCCGGATTGGCGAGCTTGCAGCGGTCGAGCGAGAGACACCCGCACCCGATGCACTCGGTCAGGCCCGCCTGCAGGCGCTTCAGCTCCTCGATGCGCTCGTCGATGCGCTCGCTCCAGCCGCTCGACAGGCGCGACCAATCGCGGCGCGTGGGCGCCCGGTCGGCCGGAAGCTTCGAGAGCTCGCCGCCGACCTCTTCGAGCGTGAGCCCGATGCGCTGGGCGAAGACGATGAACGCGATCCGGCGCAGCACGGGCCGGCGGTATCGCCGGTGCCCGGAGCCGGCCCGCTCGGAGGCGATGAGGCCCTGCTGCTCGTAGAACCGCAGCGCCGAGCTCGCGACGCCGCTGCGGCGGGAGACCTCGCCGATCGTCATCAACGTCGCCACGGCGGGCACGAAATCACAATCTCCACTCGACTTCAAGTTAAACTTGAACTCCTACTATGGGCCGCCCGACCGTCAGGAGGCCCCATGGCAGACGAGCACGCATACGGAGAGCAGGTCAGCGACGAGGTTCGGTCCTGGCCGGGCGTCGAGGCCGGACCGGGGCGCCGCGGCGAGTTCGCCTTCAAGCTCGACGGCCGTGAGATCGGGCATCTCCACGGCGACCGCTCTGCCCACTTCTCGTTTCCGCCCGACGTCTGGGCGCGATTGAAAGACGAGGGGCGGATCGTTGAGCACCCGGTCTTCCCCGGGCGCGTCGGCCCGGCCGCCAGAAAGCTTCAGAGCACGCAGGACGCGCAGGACGCGATCGCCCTGATGCGCCTCAACTACGAGCGCGTCCTCGACGCCCGCGCACGCAAGGCCCAGACCGCGGTGCCGCGCTGAGGGTTCACGTGCGCAGTGCCCGCCGCGGCGAGCCTGCCGCCGGCTGAGACGCCCGGGCGAAGGCCCCGAGCGGCGAGCACGGCGCGGCGTCGGTCGCGCGCCCCGCCTACGCCCGCCCGAACCGCGAACGCAGCAGTCTTCCGACCTGGTGCGCCTCGGGCACCTGCATCGCAAGCACCGCGCGCGCGTAGACGAACGTGCCTGCGGCCCCGGCGAGACCGACGCTCAGGATCTGCGCCTCGATCGAGGTACCGAGGACGGAGTCGAGCACGCGCCAGACGCCGTAGGAGACCCCGGCGAGAAGCAGGGCCGCCACGGTGATGCGGGCGGTGATCATCGTGGTCAGACCCCCTTCCAGGCGACCGTTGAAGCCGGTGCGCAACCGCGTCAGCTGCAGCCAGGTCATGACGATGTTCGCGGCCAGCGTGCCGATGATCAGCCCCGCGATCCCGAGCGGCTTGTAGAGGCCGATGCTGACGACGATGTCGACGATGATGTTCAGCCCCGCCAGCCTCGTCGGGATCCAGGGTCTCTGCACGGCGAAGAACGCCCGCGTCAGCAGCAGGTTGAGTCCCCCGAACGGCAGGCTCAAGGCAAACCAGAACAGCGCGACCGATACCAGATGGGTCGACTCGTGGCCGAAGTGGCCGCGTTCGAAGATGAGTCGGACGACGGGTTCGGTCAGCACCATCAGGAATGCCGCCGAGGGGATCAGCAGGAGATTGATCTGGCGCATGCCGATGCCGATCGCGCGGCGCATCGGATCGACGTCGCGGTTCGCAGCCATGCGGCTGAGCGTCGGGAACAGCACGGTCGCAACCGCGACGCTGAACAGCCCTTGCGGCAGCATGTAGATGCGGAACGCGTTGTCGATCGCACGCGGCGCTTCCTTGTCGACGAGCGTGCCGAAGACGGAGTTGATGAGCTGGTCGAGGTTGACGATCCCGAGGCCGATCGTGACCGGGAGCATCAGCATGAAGACCTGTTTGATGCGCGGATCGTGCCAGTCGATGTGGAACGCCAGGCGAAAATCGATCCGCCCGAGCGCACCGAACGCCATGCCCAGCTGCACGAAGGTGGCGATGAGGATCGCTATCGCGAGCGCGTAGAGAGCCTCGCCGTTTTCTTCGCCGCCGTGGAAGTGCGGGTGCAGCACCACGAGGAGCACGATGATCACGACGTTCCACACGGCCGGCGAGATCGCCGGGATCGTGAAGTGTTCGTAGGACTGCAGGATCCCGACGAGCAGCCCGTTCAACCCGAGCAACAGGATCACGGGGAAGAGCACGCGCGAGAGCCCGACCGTCAGCAGATCGAGGTAATGCGTGAACGTCGGCCCGGTGAACAGCGGCATCACCACGCCCGCGGTGAGGATGAAGAAGGCGGTCAGGGCGCCGAGCCCGATCAGCATGATCCAGAACAGCGTCGAGGCCAGGCGCACCGCCTCCTGCCGGCGCTTCTGCTCGAGCAGTTCGGTGAACACGGGCACGAAGGCCGCCGAGAGCGCCGCGTTCGCGAACAGGTTCGTGACCAGGTTCGGGACCTGGAAGGCGATCGTGTAGGCCGACGCCGGGCCTGACGTGCCGAAGAAGCTCGCCGCGACGATTTCGCGAACCAGCCCCGCCACCCGTGAGATCCCGGTGGCGATCGAGAAGATCGCGGTGTTGCGGGCGACCCTCCCTCCGCTCGTCGGGGGCGGCGGTGGGGCCGATTCCTCCCCGAAGGCTTCGGCGCTGGCTGTCAAGGCCGCTATAGTACGGCGCTCCGCGGCGCGGCCGGGACGTCTGGTTGCGCGCCGCCACAGAACCATGGCGAACATCCACTCCCAGAAGAAGCGGATCCTGCGCTCCGAGCGCGAGCGGCTCGAGAACCGCCGTTACACCTCGGCGATCAAGACCCACTTCCGCACTCTCACGGCCGCCGTCGGCAGTGGCGAGGGCGACGCCGCCGAGACCCACCGCGAGCTCGTCTCGACGATCGACAAGGCCGTCAAGCGCGGCGCCCTTCACCGCAACACCGGGGCTCGCAAGAAGTCCCGCGCGGCGAAGATCCTCAGCGGCTCCAGCTCCGAGTAGCCCCAGCCGGCCCGCCGGCCGGGGGCGCGCCGGTGCGACTCACGCGGCGATCTCCCAGATCGCGCGCGTCACGACCGTGTCCTCGTCCATAGCCGCCAGCGCGTCGCGGTCGCCGCTGAGCACTGCGCCGCCGCGCGTGTCCAGCTCCAGTCGCGCGAGCACGCCGATCGCCCCGCGCAGCACGTGGAGGTCCCGGCGCGCGACGTCCCGCACGAAGCGCTCCGCCGCCTTCGGCGGCATCCGCAGACTCTTCTTGACCTCGGCCGCCGAACGACCCGCGGCCAGCTGCTCGGCGACGGCGATCGCGTCGCGCAGCCGCGAGGCGAGCAGGTAGGTGAGCCCGGCCACGCGCTCTCCCTGCTCGCGCAGGCGCAGGTAGGTGGCGACCGCGAGCGCGCCGTCGCCGGCCACGAGCGCGTCGCCGAGCGCATACGCCCGCCACTCGGCCGACTGCGCCGCGCGCGCCTCGATCTCCTCGACCGTCACAGAGCGGGGCGCGGCGCCGGCGGACGCCTCCCCTTCGAGCGCGAGCTTCTCCAGCTCGCGCAGCAGCCGCTGCTGGCGCTCCCCGACCTGGGCGACCAGCGCCTTCGCCGCCGCCGCATCCAACGCGAGCCCCAGGCGCGGAGCCTGCTCGCGCACCCAACTTCCCAGCTCCCAAGACTTCACCGTCATCTGCGCGACGACCTGCCCGCCCGCCTTCTTGACCGCGCCGTGCAGCGCCTGCGGCGCCTTTGCGCGCGCCTCCTCGCGCGCGAAGACGGCGAGTGTCGTGTCCTCTGGAAGGGCCGCAAGCGCGGGAACGAGGTGCTCCTCGACGTCCTTCTCACGCCAGCGCTCGGCGCCTTCGGCGACGATCACGCGCCGTCCCATCGAGAGCGTCATCGCCGCCAGCGCCTGCGCCGCGCCCGCCGGCGTCGCCGCATCCCCTTCGAGCACCTCCAGCGCCACGGCGCCGTCATCCTGTCGCTCGGCCAGCGCCCTCAGCCCTGCGCGCCGCTCGGCCACCGCGCCGTGGTCGTCGCCGTGGATCAGGTAGGCGGGCTTGAGGTCGAGCACCGGCAGGACTCTAGACGGCGCTTCCCGCGACTCCCGGCCGCCTAGCGCACGACGAGGTTGACCAGCTTCCCGGGCACCACGACCTCCTTGACGAGCTCCTTGCCGTCGAGGTGCGCGATCACGTTCGGGGCGGCGCGGCACAGATCCTTGAGCTGCTCGGGCGTGGCCTCCGCGCTGGCCTGCACGCGGTCGCGGACCTTGCCGTTGACCTGGCAGACGAGCTCGTAGACCTCGCTCTCCAGATAGACCTCGTCGGCTTCGGGCCAGGTCTGCTCCCAGACGCGCTCGCCGGTCAGCTTCTCGTAGACGTCGGCGCAGGTGTGCGGCGCGAACGGGAACAGAAGCGAGGCCGCGGTGCCGAGCGAGAAGCGCAGCTCCTCGACGGAGACCTCATCGCGCAGCCGGGAGATCTCGTTCATCAGCTCCATGACAGCCGCGATCGCGGTGTTGAACGCGAACCGCCGCAGGTCGCCGCTGACCTTGTCGATCGCCCAGTGCGTCTTGCGCAGCAGCGTGAGGCCCGCGCCGTCGCCGGGGTCGGGCGAGCCCAGCCCGGGCTCCGGCCCGCCGGCGCGCTCGGCCGTCTCGGCGGACAGCCGCCACAGGCGCGCGAGGAAGCGGTGCACGCCTTCGACGCCCTCGTCTGACCAGTCGGCGTCCTGGTCGGGCGGGCCCATGAACAGCGTGTAGCAGCGTGCCGCGTCGGCGCCTACCCGCTCGACGAGCGAAGCCGGCGAGACGACGTTGCCGCGCGACTTGCTCATCTTCGCGCCGTCCTTGGTGACCATGCCCTGGGTGAAGAGCGCCCTGAAGGGCTCCTGGAATTCGAGGTGGCCGAGGTCGGCGAGCGCCTTGCAGAAGAAGCGCGCGTACATCAGGTGCAGGATCGCGTGCTCGACGCCGCCGATGTACTGGTCGACCGGCATCCACTCCGCGAGCGCGCCGGGGTCCCATGCCTCCTCGTCGTTGCGCGCGTCGCAGTAGCGCAGGAAGTACCAGGAAGAGTCGACGAAGGTGTCCATCGTGTCGGTCTCGCGGCGGGCGGGCCCGTCGCAGGAGGGGCAGTGCGTGTTGACCCAGTCCTCCGCGGCCGCCAGGGGCGAGCGCCCCTTGGGCGCGTAGTCCTCGATCTCGGGCAGCTCGATGGGCAGGTCCTCGGCGGGGACCGGCACGATCCCGCAGCTCTCGCAGTAGACGACCGGGATCGGGCAGCCCCAGTAGCGCTGGCGCGAGATCAGCCAGTCGCGCAGCCGGTAGTTGACCGAGGCGTGGCCTTTGCCCTCCCTGTCGAGCCACGCGACGATCTCCGAGAGCGCCTCGCGGTTGCCCATGCCGTCGAACTGCGGATTCGAGTCGATGATCGTGCCGTCGCCGGTGTACGGCAGATCGCCCTCGGCGCCGTCGGGAGCCGCGATCACGCGCCGGATCTCGAGGCCGAACGTGTTCGCGAAGTCGAAGTCGCGCTCGTCGTGGGCCGGGACGGCCATCAGGGCTCCGGTGCCGTACTCCATCAGCACGTAGTCGGAGACGAACATCGGGATCTGCTCGCCGTTGACGGGGTTCGTGACGGTGCGCCCGAGCGGGACCCCGGTCTTCTCCTTCTCGGCGTTGCCGCGCTCCTCGTTGGACTCGTTCAGCGCGCGGTTGACGTAGTCGTGGGCAGCCTGCTCGTGCTCGGTCCCGGCCACGAGCCGCAGCACGTCGGGGTGCTCGGGCGCCATCACGAAGAAGGTCGCGCCGAACAGCGTGTCGGGCCGCGTCGTGAAGACCGGGTAGTCGACGCTCATCTCCTCGCAGCGGAACGTGACCTCGGCTCCCTCGCTGCGCCCGATCCAGTTGCGCTGCATCGTCTTCACGTGCTCGGGCCAGTCGATGATGTCGAGGTCGGTCAGCAGCCGCTCCGCGTAGTCGGTGATGCGCAGGAACCACTGCTCGAGCTGGCGCACTTCGACGATCGCGCCACAGCGCTCGCAGCGCCCGTCGGCGTCGACCTGCTCGTTCGCGAGCACGGTCTGGTCTTTCGGGCACCACTTCACCGCGGCCTCGCGCCGGTAGGCGAGCCCGGCTGAGAGCAGCTCGAGGAAGATCCACTGCGTCCAGCGGTAGTAGGAGGGTTCGGACGTCGCGAGCTCCCGCGACCAGTCGATCGAGATCCCCCATTCGCGGAACTGCTTCTGGAACTCCCCGATCGATGCGGCCGTGGAGACGCGCGGGTGCACACCGGTTTTGATCGCGTGGTTCTCGGCCGGCAGCCCGAACGCGTCGTAGCCCATCGGGTGCAGCACGCGTTTGCCGAGCCGGCGGTGGAAGTGCGCGATCGCATCCCCGAGCGCGTAGCACTTGAGGTGGCCGATGTGAGGCTCGCCGCTCGGGTAGGGCAGCATCTCGAGCACGTAGGAGCTCTCGGGCTCGTTCGCGCGGGCGGTGTTCGGCGCCTCGCCCTGCTCTAGGTTCAGGACCTCCCAGGTCCGCTCGTCGGCCCACAGCCGCTGCCAGCGCGGCTCGATCTCCTGCGGGTCATAGCGATGCTCGCTCATGTGAGCGCACCTTATCGGGCGGCTTCGCAGGGAAAGGGCGCGCTCGGAAACGATCGCGGGAGGCCCGAAATTACGGCTCTCTTACGCCCGGCGCGGGTAGCGTCGCCGCATGCGCCGCACGCTGACCATAGCCCTGTCGATTGCCGCGCTCGTCGGCGGGGTGACGGTGGGCGGCTGCGGCGGAAAGCCGCCACCCCGCACGACTACGGAAACCACCAGGCACGGCCACAACTCCCAGCCGAAGTACTAGCCGAGCGGGGACTACGGTCAGGCCGCGCTCGCCTCGCTGAAGCGGCTGCGGCCGCGCAGCAACTCGACGATCGCAGCCGGAGCCTTCTCGGGCGAGCCGGCGTCGAACGGCGGCTGCGGGTCGTACTCGATCCCCAGCTGGATCGCCTGGGCGACCTCGGGACCGGCGATCCGTGCGGCCAGCGCGAGCGCCATGTCGATCCCGGCCGAGACGCCGGCGCCCGTCACGATCTTGCCGTCGAACACGACTCGCTTGCTCGTCGGCTGGGCGCCGAGCCGGCGCAGCTCGTCCATCGCGAGCCAGTGGCCGGTGGCCGGGCGCCCGTCGAGCAGGCCGGCGGCGGCGAGGATCAGCGACCCGGTGCAGACGGAGGTGGTCCAGGTGCTGGTGCGGTCGGCGGTGCGCAGCCAGTCGAGCATCGCCTCGCCGGCACGCTGGGCCACCTCGCCGGGACCGCCGGGCACGAGGATCACGTCGGGTTCGGGGAGCTCGGCGAGCGCGCGCTCGGCCGCGATCGTGAGCATGCCGTTGTCGGTGCGCACCGGCCCGGCGTCGGCAGCGACGAACGTCACGCGGGCGCCGGGCAGCCGGCTGAGCACCTCATAGGGCCCGACCGCGTCCAGCGCGGTGAAGCGGTCGTAGATCGGTATAGCGATGTTCATCGGGGCCTCCTCGTGATCTTTTTTGTTTTTGTGGGTTCGCCGTGGGCGTGCGGCGGCTCCTGCCCGGAGTGAAAGCGGCGGCGGTACTCGGCGGGTCCGACGCGGAGCGTGCGCTGGAAGCTGCGGCGCATCGCCTCGGCGCTCGTGAAGCCGCACGCACGCGCGACCCCCTGGACGGGCTCGGCGGTCTCCTCGAGCCGCCGGCGGGCCGCCTCGAGCCGCACGCTCTCGACGTAGCGGGCGGGCGTCACGCCGGTCTGCGCGCGGAACGCCCGCGCGAAGTTGCGCGGGCTCATGTGGGCGCGCCGCGCCATCTCCTCCACGGTGTGCAGCCCGGCGACGTCCTCGAGCACCTCGCGCTGGACCTCCCGCAGCGGCTCGCGCCGGGGCTGCTGGGCGCGCATCACCGCGCTGAACTGAGACTGGTTTCCGGGTCTACGCAGGAACAGGACGAGGTGGCGCGCGATCAGAAGGGCGAGCTCGCGGTCGTGGTCGTCCTCGACGAGGGCGAGCGCGAGGTCCATGCCGGCCGTCACGCCGGCCGATGTCCAGATCGAGCCGTCGCGGATGAAGATCGGGTCCGGCTCGACCTCGACGAGCGGATGGCTGCGGGCGAGCTCGGCGGCGAAGGCCCAGTGCGTCGTCGCGCGGCGCCCGTCGAGCAGGCCGGCCGCGGCGAGCAGGAACGAGCCCGTGCAGACGGATGCGACGCGCCGGCAGCGGCCGTGCGCCAGGGCGATGAAGCGAAGCAGCGCCGGGTCCAGCACCGCCTTCGCGCGCCCTGCCCCTCCCGGTACGAGCAGCGTGTCGATCGCCTCGGGCGCCCGCGGCAACCCGCCGTCCGGAGCGAGGCGCAGGCCGCTCTCGGAGCGCACCGTCGCGGCGCCGCGCGCGATCGTCCGCACCTCGTAGCCGGCCTCTCCGCGCGCTTTCAGAGCCCTGCCCGCGCCGCTGAAGACCTCCAGCGGGCCGGTGACATCGAGGCTCTGAACACCGTCGTAGAGGAGGATCGCGATCGTGCGTGGCGCGTCGGGCATGAGCCGATCTTCGCCGATCGGGCGGTTGTCTGCAAGGACGAATACCCCACTTTTTCTGCCATACGATTCGTGCACGGCCAGGGATCGCGGAGACCGGCACATGGGCTCGGCGCCCACCGCCGCGGCCCGCGGATTACGATGCGTCCGTGGACGATCCGGAAAGCGGCGAGCGGGCAGAGGGCGGGGTCGCGGACTCGCTGGCCTCCACCCCGGGGCGCGTCGCGAGCATCGTGGGCGCCGCCGAAGCGGCAGCGCAGGAGCTGCGCGCGCAGGCCGAGTCCCGCGCGCGCGAGCGCATCGCGGAGGCCGACCGCGCGGCGGAGATCCGCGTGCACGCCGCCGAAGAGGAAGCGCGCGAGATCCTGGCGGGCGCGCGTGCCGAAGCGGAGGCCACGGCCGGAGAGGCCTCGGCCTCAGCCGACAGGCTGAACGCCGACGCCGAGCGCGCTCGCGACGAGGCCTCGCAGAGCCTCGCCGACGCCCACGCGGAGGCCTCGCGCGTGCTGGACGACGCCCGCGCCACCGCGGAGAGGCTGCGCTCCGAGGGCGGCGAGGAGGCCGCGCTCGCGCGCGCCGAGGCGGCCGCGGAGAGCGAACGCATCCGCGCCGAGGCAGAGCGCGAGTCGGGCGAGATGCTCGAGAACGCGCGCAAAGAGTCCGCGCGGGTGGCCGAGGAGACCCGCGCGCACACCGAGGTGCTGCTGCAGGCGCGCCGCGAGGAGCTGATCCGTCTCGACGAGCAGGCCAAGGAGCAGGCGCGGGCGGGTCGCACCCACGCGCGCGAAGAAGCGCGCCAGATCGTCAGCGACGCGCACTCGGTTTCGAACGAGGTGCTGGCGGAGGGCAGCGAGATCACCCGCAACCTGCGGGAGCTCGCGGCCTCCCTGCGCACCAACGCCGAGCGCCTGCTGCGCGACGTCCGCCTCACCCACGGCGCGATGACGGCGCAGCTGGACCAGGTCGCCCCGTCCGAGCGCGCCGCGCTCGAACGCGAAGCCGGCGACGCGACCTCGCGCGGCCGCGAACGGAGCCGCTATGGGGGCGGCGAAGGCGGGGACGAGCTCGACGTCCCGGAGTTCATCCCGCGCCATTGAGCGCCCGCTTCCGGCGGGCGCGGCAGGCGGTAGACTTGGGCGCTCGACCTTGGGGCTATAGCTCAGCTGGGAGAGCGCCTCGCTGGCAGCGAGGAGGTCGCCGGTTCGAGCCCGGCTAGCTCCACTTCCTCAGAGGATGTCCTCAGCGCGCGGACGCGCTCGATCGCCTCGGCGGGCCCGAGGAAGGGCGCGAGCGCGATGTAGGCGAGCTGGGGCAGGCGCCGCGGAAGCTCGGTCGCGCGACCGGCGGCCACCTCGCGCTGCACGATCTCGAAGATGCCTCCCGCGATCGCCTGCGGCACGAGCCGCGGCAGCGCGGCGGCCTCCGACCTGGCGCGGTAGCCCTCCTCGAGGAAGATCGTGAACGAGCGCGTGATTTCCTCGCCGCGCCGAGCCGCGGTCGCGCCGGCCGCGTAGCACTCGACCAGGCGCAGGTGCGACATCACCGGGTTCGCGGCAATCGCTGCGAGCAGCGTGCGCAGCGACCGCCATACACGCTCGGGCCAGGCATCCGCCGAGAAGTAGGCGCGCACGAGCGCGTCGAGGATCTGCTGTCCGGGTGCCTCCTGCGCGGCCAGGAAGGCCTCCTCCTTGTCCGAGAAGTGCCGGTAGAACGCCTCTTTTGCGACACCGGCCTCGGCCACGATCTCGGCCACGGTCGTGTTCGCGTAGCCCTTCTGCATCGTCACTGCCGCTGTCGCCTGGATGATCCGCGCCCGCTGGTTTCGCAGCACGGTGCCCGGTGGCAGCCCGTGCCGCCCGCGCGGGAGCCGGGCCAGCTCCTGCGGCGCGAAAGTCTCCGGCACCGTCGTGCCCACGCCGAGCAGCGCCTGCGGGCCGACGCTCCACCGGCCCGCCTCAGCGGCGACCGCGTAACAGCCCATCGAGGCGAGCAGATCCTCGGCGAGCTGAGGGAGGCGGTCCTCGTTGTGAGTGCTCAGATGCCGCGCGACGACGTGGCGTACGCCGCCGATCAGCGCCCGCGCTGGGATGTCGAGCGTCGCGCCGCCCGAGGGCGCGTTCTCGAGCAGCGCTTCGGCGTTGCGCTCCATCGCATCCAGGAGCTCGCGGACCGCGGCTCGCACCTTCGGCCCGCCGGCGAGCGCCTCGACGAACATCACGCGTCCGGCATCGGGTTCCTTCTGCAGGCTGCGCAGCAGCTCGGTGAACGCGGGGCGCACCGCGCCCGCCCATTCGCCCTGCTGCAGCGAGCCCATGGTCTGGAGGGTGCGGTTGGTGAGATCCCGGTAGGCGGCCAGCAGGCACGCTTCGCGATCGGCGAACTGCTCGTAGAAGGTCGCGCTCGAGACGCCCGCCTGCGCGCTGATCTGAGCGATGCTGAGGTTCTGGTAGCCCTGCTGCCCGGCGAGCTCGACGATGGCTTCGATCAGCCGCTCGCGCTGGCTTCCGCGCGCGAGCGCCAGCGGGCGGCGGGCGGCTCGCTCGCGCCGCGGAGCGCCTCTCTTGTGTCCGGGAGATGCCATCGGCTGCTTCTGAAGATACCGAACGACATTACCTGCCGTGATCGTTCTTTTAGACGCCCGTTCGGTTTTCTCGACGATGCCGCGCACCGCCATATCGCTGCGCGTCAAGCCTTGTAAACACGGTGTTCTTCAATGTTTTCAGGGCTCTCCGTGCGTCACGCACACGATGTCGTGTCACTGGGGTTGACACGAATGATGAGGTGTGCTTAGCTATCGCTGTCGTTCAGGCACAAAGCTCATCGGTTTCAAATTTTATGTTTGAACACCGTTTGAGCGGGTAATAGGCCGGAAATGGTTCGTCTGTTCACCGGGGAGACGCGGGGGCCGGGGATGAAGGAAAGCCTCGGGGGGAACCGCGCCGGGAACGAAGAGCCGGGCCGAACGGCCGAGAAGAGACGGAGTCTGTGCGAGCGTCGCGACACACCCCTCCTCCGTGGCGCTCGCAGAGGCTCTGCCTCCTCTCCGGCCCTGCCGTCAGGCATCGCGCAGCACCTGTGAGGGATTTGTCCGGAGAACGAGGGGGGCCGACGGCCCCATTTCACAAAGGAGACACTGCAGAAATGAGACCGTCCACCAAACGCCGCCGGCGCGGGCTCCTTGCCTGCATGGCCGTCGCGTGCCTGGCGCTCGCGGGCGCCTCGTCCGCCGACGCCGGCCTGTTCAAAGGCAAAGTCAACAAGGAAGACTTCCTGCGCTTCATCAACTGCCCGATCACCGAAGGCAAAGTCTGCACCTACGGTGAAACGCTCAAAGGCGAATTCACGATCGGCAACAAGACCGTTCCGATCACCAACCCGACGATCCTGCAGGGCGGGCTGGAAGCCGAGGGCTTCGGCGTCTACCCGCTGATCCCGCCGCGCTTCGGCGCCCTGTCGCTGTCGAAAACCCAGCAGCCGGTGCCCGGCGGCCTGACGGGCCTCAGCGAAGAGATCGGCGGTCCCGTCTACGCCACCGCCGAACTCGCCGGCACCCCGGAGGTCAGGCCCTCGACGCTCGGCTTCGGGGACCACAAGGCGATCGAACTGCCGGTCAAGATCCACCTCGAAAACGAACTGCTCGGGCCGAACTGCTACATCGGCTCCGACGAAGAACCGGTCAACATCGGGCTCTGGGACGGCGTCACCGAACCGCCCGAAGGCACCGAACCGATCGAAGGCGCCGTCGGTACGGTCGAAGCGCTCGACAAGGGCAAGATCACGGAGTTCAAAGGCAACAAGCTGGTCGGCAACGCGTTCGCAGCCCCGGCAGCCAAAAACTGCGGGACGACCGCGCTGACGGAACCGGTGATCACGGCACTCGTCAACACGGACGAGGGGCTGCCCGCAGCGGCGGGCAAGAACGTCGCGGTCCTCGAAGGCAACCTCTTCACCGCCTTCTCCAGCGATGTCGCCAAGTACGACAAGAAGGCCCTGAAAGAAAAAGAAGACCCGAAGAAACCCAAAAAATAGTTCGCAGGGCTCAGCAGGACTGAGCACCTTTTCCCACGAGCGGCGGGTCATCTGGCCCGCCGCTCGTCGTTCCAGGGCGCCTGTCCACCGGCCGGGCGGTGGCCGGATCCCGGCGTCTGCGCAATCATCCTCCGGTGACGCAACTGCTCGTGAAGCTGTTCCTCGCGCCCTCGTTCGTCGTCGGCGCCTCGGTGACCGCCCGACGCTACGGCCCGCGCATCGGAGGTCTCATCGCGGGCCTGCCGGTCGTGGCGGGGCCGATCCTGCTGGCTTATGCCCTGGCCCACGGCAGCGGCTTCGCCGCCGACGCGGCCGTGGGCACGCTGCTCGGCCTCGTCTCGCTGATCGCATTCGTGGTCGTCTACGGCAGGCTCGCGGGCAGGCTGTTCTGGGGCGCGAGCATGATCGGCGGCTGGCTGGCGTTCGCCGTCGCGACCGTGCTCTTCAGCGCGGTCAGCATCCCCCCCGCGGGCGGTCTCGTGCTCGCGCTCGCCGCGCTCGCTGCCGGCCTCGCAATGCTGCCGCGGCCACGGCCCGTGCCGCCGCCCAGCCACCCGCTGCCGGCATGGGACCTGCCGCTGCGCGCCGCCTGTGCGCTGGTGCTGGTGCTCACTCTCACGGCGATCGCGGGCTGGCTCGGCCCGCAGCTGAGCGGGCTGCTCGCGCCCTTCCCGATCATCGCGACGGTGCTCGCCACGTTCACCCATGCCCAGCGGGGCGTGGATGAGACGCTGCGGCTCCTGCGCGGCCTGATCTCGGGCTTCGGCGCGTTCGCCCTGTTCTGCTTCACGCTCGCCGTCTCGCTGCGCCCGCTCGGGACCGCGGCCGGGTTCCTGCTGGCGACGGCGGTCGCTCTGCTCACCCAGGCGCTGGTCCTGCTCGTCACGCACCGGGGAGGCGCGCCCGCGCTCGGCGAGACCCCGCTGGCCGCTGCCGAGCCCGAGCTCGAGCTCGGCAGCGCACCCTGATCCGGCGCCCCCGCCGCAGCGGAGGCGGCGCCGGGCGGGCGGTCCCCCGCCCTCCCGGCGCCTTCTTCCGCCCGATCAGTGCAGCGACATGTTCGGCTCGCCCGCCGAGTTCAGGCCCGTTGCGGAGATCGTGCACGTCCCGCCCTTGGGCGTGCCGCCGTTGTAGGCCTGCGTGAGGCAGTTGCGCAGTGCCAGCTGGCCCCAGTAGTTCGGGTGGATGTCTTCCTGGATTTCGTAGGGCCCGAAGATCGTGGAGACCGTCCGGACCTCGTTCACCCACTCGGTTTTGTCCACGGCACCGGCCTGTTTCCAGGAGCTGAGCCCCTCTTCCTCGAGCAGCCCCACACCTTTCTCGCATAGCCGCCGCCCGTTGAAGGCCGAGGCCAGTTCCAGCGTGCGGACGTTGGCCAGGCCGAGTGCGTTGGCCGCCCCGAGCACCGTGTTGTCGATCGCCGGCAGCATCTTTTCGTTTGCGTAGTTCGCATCGGCGTTCCAGAACCCGCACCCGCCCGTGGTCTGCCGCGAATAGCCGCTCTGGGTGTAGCGGAAGCCCGAGCCGAGCGGAATCGGCGACGGGTAGTCCTGCACCAGCAGCGTGTACTGCGAGGAGCTGTAGCCGGCGTTGGTCATCGCCTGGGCCACGTTGCGCAGCCCGGTTTCGACTTCGCCTTTGACTTTGGACTGGTAGCTCGCGGTGAAGTTGTTCGTCACCGAGCTTTCCTTGCTGCAGTAGAAGTCGTAGAAGATCGTCGACTCGAGGAAGTCTTCGACGCAGTCCTGCACGACGGAAGCGAAGTTGAAGTTGTTTCCTCCGATCGAGACAGCGACGAGTTTCACATCGTGCGTCTTGGCGAAGTTTTCCAGCATCAGGGCCTGGCCTTCTTTTCCGCCGGAGTTGTAGAAGTCGAGCCCGGGCTTCCACTTTTCGCCTTCGCTGAAGCTGTAGGTCTTGGCTCCTGAGCACGCGAGGTTCTCGCCGCTGACGCCCCCGCCGATGTAGACCTCGGCCGACTTCGAGCGATGGCAGTGTGCGATCAGTTCGGCGTTGCCTGCGGCGTTGTCGTCGTATGCAGTCGACCCGAGCGCGTCGACCTCGGAGGAGCTCTTGTTGGTGGAGCCGGCCCACCGGCCGGCCTCACCGGAGATGTAGGAGTCGCCCACGCTGACGGTCCAGGGCGAGCCGGTTCCGGGCCCGTCCGCTCGCGCGGGTCCTGCCAGCGCGGCGGCGGCGAGCGTGACGGCGGCGGCTGCGAGCAGCGCGGCGCACATGAGCATCCGCGCCCGGCGGAGTGCACTCGGGTGATGCATGGATTCCCCTCTCTCGAGAAACGCGCCGCCCCCTTGCGACGCTGTCCGGCCGACCCTAACCGCAGCCGCGGCGGGAGGTCAACCGCTGCCGGCCGCGCGGGCCGGCGCCTCTCCCCACAGGTGCTCGAGCCGGTAGAACTCACGCGCCTGCGGGGTGAAGATGTGCACGACGATGTCGATGAAGTCGAGCAGGATCCAGCCGCCGTCGGGGCTGCCCTCGACGCGCCGCGGCGCGAGCCCGTGCTCGCGCTTCAGGCCCTCCAGGATGCCGTCCTGGATCGCCTTCGCCTGACGGCCCGTGTTGCCCGTGCAGACCAGGAACCAGTCGGTGTAGCCGACGACGCCCCGCAGGTCGAGCTCGACCACGTCGTGCGCCTTCTTGTCGGCGGCAAGGCGCGCGGCCTCCGCGATCAGCTCCTCGGAGGCGATCATCGTGCCGCCTCTGCGACCGCGCCGTAGAGGCCGTTGCGCTCGATGTAGTCGCGCACGCCATCCGCCAGCAGCCCGGCGGTGGGCAGGCCGGAGGCGAGCCGCTCGCGCGCGAGTGAGGAGGAGGCTCCGATCGGCTCCATCTCCAGGAACACTACGCGCGGATCGCCGGCGACGCGGGACAGCGCGTCGAGCACGGACGCGCCGTCGCTACCCGGCCTGCGCGCCACCGCGAGCCGCGCCAGCTCGAGCACCCGTCCGGGATCGTGCCAGCCCGGGAGCGTCAGCGCGGTGTCGGCTCCCATGACGAACGTCAGCTCGGCCTCCGGGTGGCTTGCATGGATCTCGCTCAAGGTATCGGCCGTGTAGGACGGGCCGCCGCGGCGCACCTCGAGCCCGCACGCCTCGACGCCGGGCTCCCCCTCCGCCGCGAGCCGGCACATCGCCAGGCGATGCTCCGGGCCCGGGTCCGCGCCGGACGGCTTGTGGGGTGGGGTGTGCAGCGGCATCAGCCAGACCCGCTCGAGGCCGAGCTCCTCGCGCGCGTGGCGCGCCAGGGCCAGGTGGCCGGCGTGGGGCGGGTTGAAGGTTCCGCCGAGGATCCCGAGTGCCGGCAATTCGAAGCCCGCCCGCCCGTCAAGCGCGGACGTGCCCGTCGCCTTCGACGAGGTACTTGAAGGTGCACAGCTCGCGCAGCCCGATCGGCCCGCGCGCGTGGAGCTTCTGCGTCGAGTTGCCGATCTCCGCGCCCATCCCGAACTCGCCCCCGTCGGTGAAGCGAGTCGAGGCGTTCACGTACACGCAGGCCGCGTCGACCCCGAGCTGGAAGGCACGCGCGGCGCCGGCGTCGAGCGTGACGATCGCCTCGGAGTGCCCGCTGCCGTAGCGGGATATGTGCTCGATCGCCTCATCGACGCCGGAGACGATCCCGACCGCCAGCGTGGGGCCCAGATACTCGGTCGCCCAGTCGTGCTCCTCGGCGGGCTCGGCCCGCTCCCCGGCCGCGGGAGCCGCCAGCGCGTGCGCGCGGTCGTCGGCGCGGAGCGTCACGCCCGCTTCGCTCAGCGCTTCGGCGACGACCGGCACGAAGCGGTCGGCGATCGCCTCGTGGATCAGCAGCGTCTCGGCCGCGTTGCAGACGCCCGGGCGCTGGAGCTTCGCGTTCAGGACGATCGCGAGCGCCTGCTCGAGGTCGGCGGCAGCGTCGACGAAGACGTGGCAGTTGCCCGAGGCGGCGTAGATCACCGGCACCGTCGCGACGGCCTGGAGCGCCTCCTTCAGGCTCTCGCCGCCCCGGGGGATGATGAGGTCGACGCTCTCGCGCTGGGTGGCAAGCTCGGCGAGCTCCTCGCGCCCGCCCCCGGAGACGAGGCTCACCGCCCCCTCCGGGAGCCCGGCGCCGACCGCTGCCTCGGCGGCGATCCGAGCGAGCGCCTCATTCGAGTGCGCGGCCGTCGAGGAGCCGCGCAGGACGATCGCGTTGCCCGACTTCAGACACAGTGCGGCGGCGTCGATCGTGACGTTCGGGCGCGCCTCGTAGACCACGGCCACGACCCCGAGCGGGACCCGCACCTTGCGCACGTCCAGCCCGTTCGGGAGGCGCCCGCCGTCGATCACCTCGCCGACGGGGTCCGCGAGCGCCGCGATCTGGCGCACAGCGGCGGCGATCGCAGCGACGCGCGCCTCGTCGAGGCGAAGCCGGTCCAGCAGGGCATCGCCGATGTCTGCCTCACGGCCCGCCTCCATGTCGAGCTCGTTCGCGGCAAGGATCTCCGGCAGTCGCTGCTCCAGAGCGCGCGCGATCGCCTCGAGCGCGGCGTCCTTGACCCCGGTCGGGGTTCGCGCGAGCACCCGCGAGGCAGCGCGCGCTTCGCGGCACACCTGCTCGACGGACTTGACTGCGATCGCCATCCCCAAAGAGTAGCCGTGCCACGAAGGCGCTTCTGGCTCAGTCCAGCACGAGGTAGTCGCGGTGGACGGCCTCCTCGGTCGCCCGCGGCAGCAGCTCGCGCACCGCGTTGGACTTCAGGCCGATGACCTGCCGCAGCTCCGTCGCCGAGTAGTTGCAGATCCCCTTCGCGAGGGCATGGGGCGGGCTCTCACCGCGCTCGAGGATCTCAACGGCGTCGCCCGCGTCGAACTCGCCGCGCACCTCGGTCACGCCGACCGGCAGCAGGCTCGCGCTGCCCTCACGCACCGCACGCGCCGCGCCGGCGTCGACGACGAGCGAGCCGCGCGATGGCTTGGCGTACTTCAGCCAGAGCTTGAAGCTGCTGTAGCGGGCCTCCCCCGCCGCGAAGCGGGTGCCCTCGCTCTCGCCGGCGAGCACGGCGGCGAGGGTGCCCGGACGCACGCCGTTGCAGATCGTCGTCGGGATCCCCGCGGCGGTCGCCATCTCGGCAGCGACCACCTTCGAGCGCATGCCTCCGGACCCGAGCGGCGAGGTCGTGTGTCCGATCTCGAGCTCGCGCAGCGCCGTGAAGTCGTGGACCTCGGCGACGATCCGCGCGTCGGGATCCAGACGCGGGTCGGCGGTGTAGAGGCCGTCGATGTCCGTCAGCAGGACGAGCTCGTCCGCCCCCACCAGCACCGCGACCTGGGCGGCGAGGAAGTCGTTGTCGCCGAAGGAGATCTCGTCGGTCGCGGTCGTGTCGTTCTCGTTGATCACCGGCAGCACGCGCCAGGAGAGGAGCGTCGTGAGGGTCTGGCGGGCGTTCAGGTAGTGGGTGCGGGCGCTCATGTCGAAGAAGGTGAGCAGGAGCTGGGCGCTCGTGACCCCGCGTTCGCGTAGCAGCTCGTCATAGACCCGGTAGAGCTTTCCCTGCCCGACCGCGCTCGCAGCCTGCAGGGCCCCCACCGACGTGGGACGGACCCCTAGCTCCATCACCCGCATGCCGAGCGCGATCGCGCCGCTGGTGACGACGATCGTCTCCTGGCCACCTTCGTGGGCGCCCGCGAGCTGATCGGCGATGCCCGCGAGCACATCCATGCGCAGCTCGCCGTCGCTGCCCGCGACGACGCTCGAGCCGAGCTTGACGACGATCCGCCTCACGGCCGGGAGCTTATTTGGGCCGGCGCCGGGCCCGGGACTCGCGGGGTTCCTCGGGGTCGAGCTCGAACGTGACGCCCCCGATCTCGATCTCGTCGCCGGGCTCGAAGCCGGCCTCCTCGAGCGCCCTGATCACGCCGATGCGCCGCAGGCGCCCCTCGAGGTAGTCCATCGCGTCCTCGTTCTCGATGTCGTGGCGAGCGAGGAGCACCTCGACGCCGCGTCCGCGCACAGCGAAGGAGCCCGGCCCGACGCGCTCCACCCGGAAGCCCCCGGCCCCTGTCGGCCGGAAGACCATGTGCTCGACGAGCTCGCCGTCGACGGCGGGAGCCGCGGGGACCCCGGGCACCGGCGCCGTCTCCACGGGCACCGCGGCGAACAGCGCGGCCGACAGCTCGTCCAGCCCGAGTCCCGTGGCGCTCGAGGTCACGATCACCGGCACCTCGGTCCCGAGCCGCCCGCGCCAGAGCGCGGCGAGCTGCTCGCGGCGCTTGGCGCTGACCAGATCGCCCTTCGAGAGCGCGAGGATCCGCGGCAGCGCCGCGAGCCGCGGATCGTGGGCGGCCAGCTCGCGCTCGATCGTCGCATGGTTGCTCTCGGCCTCGCCCACGCCGTCGTCGGCCGGCGCGCCGCCGAGCATCAGCTCGGGGGCGATGTCGAGCACGTGGACCAGCAGGCGGGTGCGCTCGACGTGAGCCAGGAAGTCGTGCCCGAGACCCGCCCCGTCGCTCGCGCCCTCGATCAACCCCGGGATGTCGGCGACGACGAGCTGGCGCTCACCCGAGTCCAGCACCCCGAGCACCGGCTCCAGCGTCGTGAACGGGTAGTCGGCGACCTTCGGGGCTGCGCGCGTGAGGCGCGAGAGCAGCGAGGACTTGCCCGCGTTCGGAAGCCCGACCAGGCCCACGTCGGCCAGCAGCTTCAAGCGCAGCTCGACCCAGCCCGACTCGCCGGGCAGGCCGCGCTCGGCGAAACGCGGCGCCTGCCGTGTGGGGGTCGCGAAGCGCTTGTTGCCCTTTCCCCCTGCACCACCGCGGGCGACGGGGGCGCGCTGCCCGTCGGCGAGCAGCTCCCAGCGCCGCCCTTCGAGGTCTCCCCCCTCCTCGCCGGCCGCCGCCGTCACCTCGGTGCCCGGCGGCACCCGGATCTCGAGCGTCGCGCCGTCGGCGCCGTGACGCTGGGAGCCCTGGCCGTGTCCCCCGCGTCCGGCGCGGAAGCGGCTGCGCCGCCTGAACGCCTGCAGGTCGCGCAGCGAGCCGTCGCAGACCAGGATCACGTCGCCGCCGCGCCCGCCGTCCCCGCCGTCCGGCCCGCCCCGCGGGACGTGCGCTTCGCGGCGGAAGCTGGTCGAGCCGTCGCCGCCGGCGCCCGCCTCGATCTCGATCCTTGCCCGGTCGTGGAGCATCGCGAGCAATCGTGACAGCAGCGCGAGCTCTTCTGAGGCCTCGCCCTCCGCCCGGTCCCCCGCCGGACGCTGGTCGCGCCCGTCGCGGCGATGGTGATATGCCTGCCTGCGAGCAAACCCTTCGACCGAGGAGCGAGCAGATGCCCAGCGAGGAGACAGACCTGACCGCACCGTCACCGGAGGTGGAGCCCGTCCTTCTGATCACCGGCGCCTCGTCCGGGATCGGGGCGGCGACCGCACGCCTGGCGCGAAAGGACGGCTGGCGGGTGGTGCTCGCCGCGCGCTCGGCCGCAAAACTCGAGGCTCTCGCCGAGGAGCTCGGCGGCCCCGAGTACGCGCTCGCGGTCCCGTGTGACGTGACCGACTGGGACGAGCAGCAGCGGATGGTCCAGAGCACCCTCGACTCCTACGGAGGGCTCGACGCCGCCTTCGCGAACGCCGGCTTCGGCGGGCCCCGCGGATTCCTGAAGGACACCCCGGAGCACTGGCGCGAGATGGTGCTGACGAACGTCTACGGCGCGGCGCTCACGATCCGCGCCACGATCCCGGCGCTCACCTCCTCACGGGGACACCTGCTGCTCACCTCGAGCGTCGCGGGGCGCCGTGTGCTGCCGGGCTCCTTCTACAGCGTCACCAAGCACGCTGTGACAGCGATGGGCGAGGCGGCCCGCCAGGACCTGAACGGCACGGGCATCCGCGTCACGCTGATCGAGCCGGGGATGGTCGACACGCCCTTCTTCGAGAACAAACCGGACGAGGCGCTCCTTGACGAGGACATCGCGCGTGCGGTGATGTTCGCGCTCGCCCAGCCGCCCCACGTGGACGTCAACGAGATCTTGGTGCGCCCCACCGCGCAGGCGGGCTGAAGGCCCGCGCCCTGCGTCGGGGCGGGCTGGGCGGCGGCCCGGCCCCGGGAGACGCCGCGGCGTGCGGCTCACTCCTCGTGCGCGAGCTGGTGTGCGAGGTAGAGCCCTGCGAGTGCGGCGCCGCCTGCGACCGCGACGGTTCCCGCGGCTGCGACGGGAGGCAGCGCATCTCGCTCGAGGATCGTGGCAAGCGCGTCGACGCCGTCGGCGAACGCGCAGGCGAGCTGCACGCGGGGGCCGATCACGGGATCGTCCAGCGTCTGGACCGTGGCGAGCGCGAGACCGAGGTCGCGCGCGGCGAGACCGCGCGCGAGCGCCTTCACGGCGCCCCGGCGCGCATTCTCCGCACCCAGCCAGCGCGAGACCGTCGCCTCGGGCGCAAGCAGGACGGCGGCTCCGATCGCAGCGCGTCCGGCGGCCAGCAGCCCGACGGCGCGCCGCGCGCTCACGGCTACTCGCCGGCGGGCAGGACGCTGACCACGCGGCCGCGGCGGCCGGTGGTGAAGCTGACGGTGCCGGCGGCGCGCGCGTAGAGCGTGTCGTCTTTGCCGATACCCACGCCCGCTCCGGGCTTGAAGCGCGTGCCGCGCTGGCGGACGATGATCTCGCCGCCGGTCACGGCCTCTCCTGCGAATGTCTTCACGCCGAGCCGCTGCGCGTTGGAGTCACGCCCGTTGCGGCTCGATCCGAGCCCCTTCTTATGAGCCATCTGAGGCCTCCTCGGCCGGAGCCTTCGCTTTCGGTTTCGCGGCCGGTTTGTCTTTGGCCGCGGGTTTCGCGGCGGCTTTCGCTTTCGGCGCCGCTTTCTCTTTGGCGGGAGCCGCCGGCTTCGGCGCGGCGGCCTCGGGCGGCGCGTCCTCGGCGGCGGCTTTCGCTTTGGCTGCTTTCGCTTTGCCGGCTGTGATCTGGGTGACCTCGATACGGGTCAGGTCCTGCCGGTGGCCGGTACGGCGTTTGTAGCCGCGCTTCGGCTTGAACTTGAAGACCCGCAGCTTCTCGCCGCGGACGTGCGCGAGCACCTTCGCCGTGACCTTGACCTGGGCGAGCCCGGCCTCGTCGACGACGGTCTCATCCGAGCGGTACATGAGCGGTTCGAGCGCGACGCTCGCGCCCTCGTCCTCGGGCAGCCGCTCGACGAGCAGGGTCTGCCCCTGCTCCACGCGGTACTGCTTGCCGCCTGTCTTCACGATCGCGTACATGTGTGCTCCGGTCGGGGCTTCTGGAGGAACTCGCTACTCGGCGGCCTTCGCCTTTGCAGCGGAACGGCGTCGCCCGCCTCTGCGGCCACGACGCCGAGGCTTGGATTGTAGGCCATCCTCAGCCGTGGAGCCGTCGGCTGGCGGCTCGGAGCCGTTCGCGCCGTTCTGGTCGGGCTCTTCCTCGATCGCCGCGCTCGACTCCGCGAGACCCGCTTCCGCGCGCGCCTCGGAGTCCTCGCGGTCGGCCGAGGCCGTCCGCCTGCGCCCGCGCCGCGTTCCCGAGCGGGGCTCGCCGGAGGGCCGGGCCTGTTTCTGGGTCCGGCGCGACGGGCGCGCCGGGGCCGCGACCGGGTTGCCATCCTCGTCGAGCAGCAGCGCGCTCGCCGCGGTGCGGCCGACCTGGTCGATGCGGATCATGCGGTTCTCGCCGACGTAGGCGGCGGCTCCGGCGATCGAGATGATGTAGCCGTCGACCTTGGCGACCGCGTCGTCCTCGTCGTACATGTGCGGCTCGACGATCTCGACGAGCACCTCGTCGCCCTGGCGGAACGGCAGGGCGCGCTCCTCGACCTCCTCGCGGCTGCCGGTGAAGGTGATCGCGAAGTGGTCGAGCGCCAGCCCTTCGGAGCCCTCGAAGAGGAACGACTTGCCGGTGTCCGCCTCGAGCGCGTGGAGCACGCGCGAGCCGTTGCCGGTGAACTGCGTCGTCACGCGGGGATTGGCCTGCACGAGGAACGCGTCGGCGTCGGGGTGCTCGGTGGCGACGTCGCGCAGACGGCGCTCGAACTCGATCGCGATCGTCTCCTCCGAACGGATCACGCCCTCGCCCTCGCAGGTCGGGCAGTGCCTGGTCATGATCTCGCGTACGCCCTCGGTCACGTTCTGACGTGTCATCTCGACGAGACCGAGCTTGGAGATCTCCGCCGTGAACGTCTTTGTGCGGTCCTCGTCGAGCGTCTTTCGCAGCACCTTCATGACCGCGTCGCGGTTGCGCGCGCGGGCCATGTCGATGAAGTCGATGACGATGATCCCGCCGATGTCGCGCAGGCGCAGCTGGTTGACGACCTCCTCGGCGGCCTCGAGGTTCGTGCGCGTGATCGTGTCCTCCAGGCCCGCTCCCTTGCCACGGCCGATGAAGCTGCCGGAGTTGACGTCGATCACGGTCAGCGCCTCGGCGTAGTCGATGATCAGATAGCCGCCGGAGGGCAGGTCCACGCGGCGCGAGAGCACGCCTTCGATCGCCTTGTCGACCTCATACGCCTCGAACAGCGGCTCATCCTCTTTCCACAGCTCGACGCGCTCGACGAGCTCGGGCGCCGTGCGCGTGAAGAACGAGATCAGGCGGTGGTACTGCTGCTCGTCGTCGACGACCGCGCGCTCGAAGTGCGCCGAGAAGATGTCGCGCACGACGCGCACCGACAGGTCGGCCTCCTGGAAGACGAGTCCGGGGGCCGGCGTCTCCTCGACGCGTTTCTCGAGCACCTCGTGGAGCTTGTGCAGGTACTTGAGCTCGCGCTCGAAGTCCGGGCGCTTGGCGCCGTGCGCCGCGGTGCGGATGATCACGCCGCCGCCGCCCAGCTCGAGGTCTTTGCTCTGACGCCGGAGCCGTTCGCGCTCCTTGTCCTCGAGTCGCCGCGAGACGCCGATGCCCTCGCCCGTCGGGGCGTACACCATGTAGCGCCCGGCGATCGTGAGCTCCATCGACAGGCGCGCGCCCTTGGTCTTGAGCGGGTCCTTCACGACCTGCACCACGATCTCCTGGCCGGGTTTCAGCAGGTCGCCGATCTTGCGCCCGCCGCCGCGCCCGCGGCGCGGCGTCTCGACGCCCGGCAGCACGATCTCGTCGACGTGCAGGAAGCCGTTCTTCTCGAGGCCGATGTCGACGAAGGCCGCCTCGAGCCCGGGCAGGACGTTGTCGACCTTGCCCTTGTAGATGTTGCCGACGATCGAGCGCTGGCCGCGACGCTCTATGTAGAGCTCGGCAACGCGGTAGCCCGCCTGGGGCCGGCCTCGTTTACGAGCGGCTCCCTTCGCGGAGTCGTTCTTCGAGGCGGCCGGAGCACCGCTCCCCTCCAGCAGCGCGACGCGCGTCTCCGCGCGGTCGACGCTCACGAGTACTTGCTTTTTCAATTTGATCCAGTCTTTCGATGTTTGAAGGCGCCGCCGTCCGAGTGGGCGCGATCGCAGGGCCGCCGCGAAGCCGGCGCACGCCCCTTGGCGGGACGAAACAGAGCGCCCGGCCTGACATGAGGGCGGGGCCGCGATCGCAGCCTGCACGCATCGGAAGCGTCGTCGTGGACGCACCCACAGCCGTCACGCGAGCGGCCCTGGAGGGCCGCTGGTGGCTGGGGGGATGCTCGGCGGGCATGATCTTTCAGTAGCGCGGGACGCGGCCCTTCAGCGCGGCTGAGGCGCGCGCCCTCACGTAAATCGACTGCAGCAGGCCTATCGCCAGTAGCGTCGCGATGACCGACGATCCGCCATAGCTCATGAGCGGAAGCGTCACGCCGGTGATCGGCATGATCCCGATCGTCATCCCAACGTTGACGAACACCTGAAACATCAGCATAGCCGCTACTCCGGCCGCGATCAGTGTCCCGAACAGGTCCTTGGACATCACGAGCACCCGCAGGCAGCGCCATATGAGCAACGCATAGAGCAGCAGGACGAGCCCGGCGCCGATGAACCCGTAGCGCTCTCCCACCGCTGCGAACACGAAGTCGGTGTGGCTCTCGGGCACGAACCCGTTCGAGGTCTGGTTGCTCCCCTGCCCCCGCCCCGTCTTCTGGCCCGAGCCGATCGCGATCTTCGACTCCTGCTGCTGGTAGCCCTGTTTCTGCGGGTTCGATGTGGGGTGCAGGAAGGCCGTCAGGCGTTCCACCTGGTAGGGCTTCAGCACGTTCACCCCCGCCGCGGGCGCCGCGACGAGCACGAACACGGCCGAGACCGTGACGAGTGCCGCGAGCGCCGCCAGGTGGCGCCAGGAGGTCCCGGCGATGAACAGCATCGTGTAGGCGATCGTCATGTAGACCATCCCCGAGCCGAGGTCGGGCTGGGCGATCACGAACATCGCCGGCACGAGCGCCGCGATCATCACGCGGATCGTGGTCTCCCGATCGCGCAGGTTCCGCGCGCGGTCCACCACCAGCGCCGCGAGCGCGACGATCAGCAGCACCTTCCCGAGCTCGGAGGCCTGGAAGGAGAACAGGGGGAAGTTGATCGCACGCTGAGAGCCGCGGGCGCTGTGGCCGAGGCCGAGCACCGCGAGGATGCTCACGAGCAGGGCGATGTAGATGCCGTTTTTCCAGCGGCTGAGCGCGCCGTAGTCGATCCGGCTCAGAACGAGCATCGCGACCACCCCGACGCCGAGGTAGATCGCCTGGCGGTCCACGTAGTAGTGCGGGTCGCCGGGCACGAGATTGCGCGTCGCGGCCGACAGGGTGACCACGGAGCACGCCGCGAGACCCAGCACCGCGAGCGTCATCAGCGGGTCGAGCGGCAGCCGCAGCGAGCGGGGCGCGGCCGCGGGCGCGGCCTCCTCGGCGGCCTTGATCGGGCTCTGGATCGGTGCCAGCCCCATCAGAACGTCTTCGAGCTCCCGGCGACGAACTTCTTCTTCACGCCATAGAACTGCGAGGCCATCAGGCGCGCGATCGGCGCCGCCGTTTCCGCCCCGAAGCCGCCTTCCTCGACGGTCACGGCGATCACGATCGGGTGCTTCGGGTCGCCGATGTAGCACATGTACCACGACTGGTCTTCGCGCCCGAGGTGCTGGGCGGTTCCGGTCTTCCCGAACACGGGGTGCGCGGCCTGGTCCCAGCCGGCCCAGACTTCGGCCGAGGTGCCGCCGGGCTGGCTGGCCGCCTCGTGGATGCCTTCCATCACGAGGCTCAGGTCGGTCGCGTTCAGATGCACGTGGCGCTTGGGCGGGAACGACAGGCTCTGAAGCTCGCCGCCCTCGGCTTCGTCGATCTCCATGCCGAGATGGGGTGTCACGACGGTGCCTTCGCCGTTGCCGTTCATGTAGGCGTTGGCGAGCGTCGAGTAGGCGACGGCCATCTGGAGCGGGTCGGTCAGGAGTTCGCCCTGGCCGACCGCCAGGTGCATGTTGTCCCCGACGGTCCATTCGCCCGTCGGTTCGAGCACGATCCCGCAGTTGGGGACATGCCTGCGGTGCTCGCACGCGAGCTCCAGCTTGTTCTGTTCTTCGCGCCAGTGTTTGTCCGGGATCACGCCGGCGAACTCGCTCGGCAGGTCGATTCCCGTCGGTTCGCCGATGCCGAGTTCGCGCGCCTTGCGCTGGATCACGTTGCCGTGCGCGTTGGCGCGCTCGCCGACTTCGAAGAAGTAGGTGTCGGATGAGACCTTCAGCGCTTCGACGAGCCCCACGGCCCCGAAGTCGGCGTGCCCGGCGTTGCAGAACTGCTCCGCTCCGGCGGTGATGCACGAGCCCGCGCCGAGCCCTTCGCCGGGGGTGATGACCCCGCCTTCGAGCGCCGCCATCGCGGTGATCGGCTTGAACGTCGAGCCGGTCGGATAGGCGCCGTTGACGGCCCTGTCGGTGAGCGGTCCGGCTTTCGATCCGCTGCCGATCAGCGCGTGGTATTCCGATTCGGTCAGCGGTTTCGCGAACTTGTTGGGGTCGAAGCTCGGCTGCGAGCCGATCGCGAGGACCTGGCCGTTGCGCGGATCCATCGCGACGAACGCGCCCGCCGGAGCCGGTTTGCCCCCGGCACGCGCCTGTTCCTCGCCCTGCAGCAGCGCCTTTTCGGCCTCCTGTTGCAGCCCCAGGTTGAGCGTCAGGCGCAGGCTGCGCCCGGCAACCGGCTCTGTCGGCGCGAGGGTCGCCGGCACCGGCAGGCCTTCGGCGTTGACCTCGACGCGCCGCACGCCCGGCTTGCCGCGCAGGTAGCGGTCGTAGTAGTACTCGAGCCCTTCCTGGCCGACGATCGTCCCCTGTTGCACGCCCCGGAAGGCCGGCAGCTTGAGCTCGGGTTCGGACACCTGGTCGACGTGGCCGATGATCTGGGCGGCCATCTCGCCGTACGGGTAGGCGCGGATCGAGACCGGCTGCTGCACGACCCCCGGGAATTCGTCCTGGCGCTCGCCGAGCACGGTCAGCACCCCCCTGCCCGCGTCGGTCTTGATCGTGACCGGCGCATAGGGAACAGCCTGGCGCTCGCGGATCACGATCGCCTCGATGTGCGCGGGGCTCATCCCCAGCAGCTTTCCGAGCCTGCGGTAGAGCGCCAGCCGCGGATGCCCCGGCGCGGGCAGCGCCGAGGGCACGATCTGGACCGCGTTGGTCGTGCGGCTGGCGACGATCGGCTGGCCTTCGCGGTCGAGGATCTGCCCCCGCGGGGCGGCGATCGGCAGGTCGCGCACGCGGTTGGCGTTCGCTTCCTGGACGTACTTTTCCCCCGAGAGCACCTGCAGGTACCAGAGGCGGAAGAAGATCACGCTGAAGAACGCGATCGCGATCCCGCTGATGATCGCCACCCGCACCGCGAGCCCCGGCGAGACCGGGATCGTCGGGCCGCGCCGTTTGACGGGCTCGATCGCGCTCATGCTTTCGAGAGCGGGCTGAGCCCGCCGGTCGTGTACGCGCGCCGACGGCGCCGGCGCCTCGGGTCCTCCGGGAGGGCGCTGCCGAGCGCGCGCCGGACGATCGCCCACATCGGTATGGCGACGATCGTGTCCACGACGGTGCCGAGGATGATCTGGCGGAGCAGGTCGAGGCTCACGGGCGCGTCGACGCCGAGCAGGAACTCCATCAGCGAGTAGCCGACGAGCGCCGTCCCGGCGGCTGCCGCCCCGACGAGCAGCGGCGTCAGCGCCGCCTGCGGATCGCGTAGTTCGCGCAGCCGCCCGGCCCAGTAGCCGATCAGGGTGAACACCAGCGATGTCAGGCCGAGCGTCTGCAGCAGCGCGAGGTCCACGAGCAGCCCGACAGCGAAGCCCGTCACAGCGCCGAGCGTCGAGCCGCAGAGCAGGCCGACGAAGGCGACCAGGAGCGGCGTCAGGTCGGCGTTGACGCCGAAGACGGGGACCTCGGAGACGACGCCGATCTGGAAGAGGACGACGACGACGGAGAGGGCGGCGACGCGGGCGAGCAGGCCCGCCGAGGGCGTCCCGCTCATCCGCCGGCTCCCGTCGAGGCGAGCTGTTCTCCCTGCGTCGAGGCTTCCGAGGCCTGCCCGGCGGGCAGCGAGGCGATCACGGATTTCAGGTTCGCGGCCGTCCCGCCGGCGCTGGAGGTCAGCACCTCGACGACGTCGAGGTTGTGGAGGTTCGCGATCGGGTGGACGTTCACCGACTTGTACGCGCTTTCTTCGTTGACGGAGGTGACCTGGCCGATCAGCAGCCCGGGCGGGTAGAGCGAGTCGTCCGGGCTCGCGACGGTGCCCGAGGTCACGACGTATTCGCCCTTGTTGGCCTGTGTGTCGGCGGGCAGGTACTGGAGCAGCAGGTCGTTCGGTTCGCCCACCTTCGGCTGCACGATCCCGGTCGCGGTGCCCGTCCCGATGCGCGCGGAGACGCCCATCGTCGAGTCGGTGATCAGATCGACCTGCGCACCGTCCGGCTCCACCGCGACGACCTTGCCGACCAGCCCTTCGGCGTTGATCACGGGGTCGTTCACGCGCACGCCGTCGGGGGATCCCTTGTCGATCGTCACCGTGGAGTACCAGATGTTGGGGCTTTTCCCGACCACGGTCGCCGCGACCGGATGGTAGTTGGAGACTCCGAGCTGGTTCAGGTGGTAGAGGCCGATCAGCTGCCGGTAGGTGCGCTGTTCGGCCTGCGCGGCGGCGAGCTCGGGGCGCAGTTTGTCGATCTGCTTGCGCAGTTCGTCGCGCTGGCCTTTGGCGTCGATGGTTTCGCCGAACCAGCCGAAGGCATTGCGCACGGGCTTCAGCGCCGCGTTGGCGCCGTCCTGGATCGGCGAGACGATCGTCAGAAATGTCCTTTGAACGCCGTGCAGGCCGCCACTGGAAGACTCACCGAAATAGGCGGTCAACAGCAGCAGCGAGAGCACAACGAGCAGTGCTAGCACCGCTCGACGGCGCCGGACGGTCTTGTCGTACAACGGTGACTACCCTTCCGAAGCGTTCAGCCGACAGACTACTCGCGGCGGCGCCGGAGGTTACCGACCCGGGCCCCGCGCGACGCCGGTTCGACGGCGCTCACCGGCGGCGGCGGTTGCGCGAGGTGCGGTTGGAGCGATGGATCGCCTCGAACTCCTCGAGCGAGCGCCCGGAGCCGACGGCGACGCAGGTCAGCGGCGACTCGGCGAGATGCGCGGGCATCTGCGTCTCCTCGCGCAGCCGCTCGTCGAGCCCCTGCAGCAGCGAGCCCCCGCCGGCCAGCATGATGCCGCGGTCCATGATGTCCGAGGCGAGCTCGGGCGGAGTGCGGTCGAGCGTCTCCTTGACCGCGTCGATGATCTGGCTCAGCGGCTCCTCGAGCGCCTGGCGGATCTCCTCGCTGGTCAGCACGACGGTCTTCGGCAGTCCGGCGACCATGTCGCGGCCGCGGATCTCGGCCTGCAGCTCCTCGCTCATCGGGCACGCCGAGCCGATCTCGAGCTTCAGCTCCTCAGCCGTCTGCTGGCCGATCAGCAGCTTGTACTCTTTCTTCGCGTAGTTGATGATCGCCTCGTCCATCTCGTCCCCGCCGACGCGGATCGACTGCGAGACGACGATCCCGCCCAGCGAGATCACAGCGACCTCGGAGGTGCCGCCGCCGATGTCGACGACCATCGAGCCGGTCGGCTCGCCGACCGGCAGCCCCGCGCCGATCGCGGCGGCCATCGGCTCCTCGATCAGGTAGGCGGTACGCGCTCCGGCCGACAGGCAGGCCTCCTCGACGGCGCGCTTCTCGACGCCGGTCACGCCGGAGGGCACGCACACGACGACGCGCGGATGCGCCCAGCGGTTCTGGTGAACCTTCTGGATGAAGTGCCGGAGCATCTGCTCGGTCACGTCGAAGTCGGCGATCACGCCATCCTTCAAGGGCCTGATCGCCTGGATCGTCCCCGGCGTGCGGCCGAGCATGCGCTTGGCCTCGATGCCCACCGCGTGGACTTCGCCCGAGCGCGAGTCGATCGCGACCACGCTCGGCTCGGAGAGCACGATGCCGCGGCCGCGGACGTACACGAGCGTGTTCGCCGTGCCGAGGTCGACCGCCATGTCGCGGCCGCCGAATCCGGTCAGATAGGTGAAGATGCTCATCTCGAGGGAGGTGGCGGCGGTCGAGAGCTGGTCGCGCCGCGTGCCGTTCAGGCACCCGGTCCGCCGGCGCTCCGTCGGGCCCCACCGGTCGGGGCAGTCTAGCGGACACCTGTGGATCTCCGGCAAGGGCTGCGAGCCGGATTGCGCCGCAAACGCAGACTTTCGCGGCCTGGCCCGAGCGCCACGCCGGACCGCGGCGCGCGGCCGCCCCTAGCGGGCCGGGCGGAGCTCGGGAGCGAGCTCGAGAAGGGTCTTCAGCGGAAGCCCCACGACGTTCTCGACTTCGCCGTCGATCCTCTCCACGAGCCTCGCGCCCTGCCCCTGGATCGCATAGCCGCCCGAGCGTTCGCGCCACTCCCCCGTGGCCACGTAGGACGCCACCGACTCATCGCTCGCGGGACGGAAAGTCACGGCCGTGCTCGCGAGGGCGGTGCGCTCCTCCCCCGCGACCAGCACGGCCAGGCCGCTGATCACGTGCTGGGTGCGTCCGGCCAGTGCGCGGATCGTGTCTTCCGCCGCCCGCTCGTCGGCCGGCTTGCCGAAGATGCGCCCGTCGGCCACGACGATCGTGTCGCACCCGATCACCAGCTCGTCCTCGCCCGGGCGCGCCACGGCGCGCGCCTTGCGCAGCGCGTTCTCGAGCGCGACGGCGGCGGGCTCGCCCACCTCTAGCTCGGGTGCCTCCGAGACCCTAACGCTGAAGTCGAGCCCGAGACGGCTGAGGATCTCGCGGCGCTGCGGCGAACGCGAAGCGAGGACGACGCTCGGCACGGAAGCTGGGCGGCCGGCGTCGTGGGCGCGGGGGCCCGCCCTAGAGCTCGCCGAAGAACAAGGCGCTCTCGCGCGCAGCGGACTCCGGCGAGTCCGAGCCGTGCACCATGTTCTGGCCGGTCTCGATCGCGAAGTCGCCGCGGATGCTGCCGGGCGCCGCCTCGAGCGGATTCGTCGCGCCGATCACCTGGCGCGCCGCTTTGACCGCGTCCTGGCCCTCGAGCACCATCGCGACGATCGGTCCGGAGGTGATGAAGTCCACGAGCTCTCCGAAGAACGGGCGCTCGGAGTGCTCGGCGTAGTGCTCCTCGGCGAGCTCGCGGGTGACCGTCATATGGCGCAGGGCGACGATCCGAAGCCCCTTGCGCTCGAATCGGGCGATGATCTCGCCGCTCAAAGAGCGGGCGAAGGCATCGGGCTTGACAAGGATCAGCGTTCTCTCCATGGCTTCCTTCGGTCGGGGTCCACCTGCGATGACGATGCTGTCAGGACGTGGGGCGCGGACGCCCGCCGGGACGGGGCGAGCGCCCGGTCGAGCGCCGCCGCGAGGCGGGCTCCGCCGCGGCGACGGGAGCCGCCGCGTCCGGGTCCAGCTCCTCACCCGCCCGCACCTCGGGCTCGACCGCCGTCTCGGTGCTGATCGCCGGCTCCACCTGCGACGACGGCGCGGCGGCAGCCCGTTTGCGGCCCGCGGCGGACTTGGGCGCGGGCGCGGACGCCGCCAGATCGCCGTTCTCCTCCTCGCGTGCGGAGGATCGCCGCCGCCGCGGGCGCGGCGCGTCGAGCCCGGGCACGTCCGCCTCGCAGTAGGGGCAGATCGTCCAGGTCCGGTCCAGCGGCTTGGAGCAGTTCAGGCAGCGCTCCTTGAGCTTGCGCAGGCAGCTCGGACAGCGCACGAAGTCGGGCTCGATGCGGTAGTCGCAGTGCGGGCACAGCGAGCCCTCGAGCTCGTGCAGCCGCACTTCGGTCGCATGCGTCTCCAGTTCGCGCTCGCGCACGTCCTCGAGGTACTCGGGCGGACGCAGGATCATGTAGATGATCGTTCCGACGAACGGGAACAGCGAAGCCGCGGTCGCACAGCCGACCAGCATGGGGTCCTCGATGCGGCGGCGCGCGTCGCTGTAGGTCCAGTAGATCAGCGACAGGTACAGCACCACCACGAAGAGGATCAGCAGATCCACCACGAGCGACAGGCCGCTGCTTTCGATTCCGAAGACTGCGAGCGGGGGCATCGGCCGGTCGAGTTTAGAGAAACAGGCGGCCGAAACCGTAGCCAGCGGCGAAGAACACGAGGATCACGAGGGCGACGATGAGCGCGACGGCGCCGACCATCGTGAGCACGGACGGGCCCCCGTCGTTCACCGAACCGACCCCCGCGCGCTGTCCGGCTGCTCCTCGATCCCGTGCATCGAGGCAAGCAGCTCGCCCACGAGATACACCGATCCGGTCACCAGCACCCCGGTGCCCTGCTCGAGCGCCCAGCGCCGGGCCTCGGCCAGCGCCCGCTCGGGCCGCGGCTCGCACGCTGCATCGTCGAAGCCGAGCTGACGGGCCTGCGAGAGCAGCGCGGCCGGCGACAGCGCGCGCGTCCCGGGGGGTGCCGTGAACCACGCCCGGCGGCAGCGCGGGAGCAGCGTGCGCAACATGCCGGCTGCGTCCTTGTCCTCGAGCACGCCGAGGACGAGCGCGGGCGCGCCGTCGAAGACCTCCTCGAGCGAATCAGCGAGTGCCGCGGCGGCGTCCGGGTTGTGTGCGCCGTCCAGCACGGTGAGCGGCTCCCCTGCAAGCGCCTGCAGGCGGCCCGGCACGGCGAGCGACTCGGCGGCCTGGCGAACCGCGCGCTCGTCGAGCTCGCGTCCGAGACGGCGCAGATGCGCGGCCGCGGCGGAGCGCGCGAGCGCGAGGTTGCGCCGCTGGAAGGCCCCGGGGGCGCGAAGATGCAGATCGGAGGGCAGCGGGGCCGGGCGCACGATCTCCGCGCCGCGCTCACCGGCGACGCGCTCGGCGACGGCGAGTGCGTCGGGAGCGAGCCCCTCGCCCAGGACCAGGGTCGCGCCCTCCTGGACGACCGCGAGCTTCTCCTCGGCGATGTCGGCGATCGTCGGGCCGAGCCAGCGGGTGTGCTCGAGCGCGACGTTCGTCAGGACCGTGACCTCCGGGGCGACCACGCTGGTGGCGTCGTAGCGGCCGCCGAGGCCGGCCTCCACGACGGCGACGTCGACTTCCCGCCGCGCCATCTCCCAGAGCGCCGCGGCGGTCAGCAGTTCGAACTGGGTCACGTGGTCGTCCTCGGCGAGCGTCCGGTTGACCTGCCGCGCGGCCCGGTCGGCGCGCGCGATCGCGGCGCTGAAGTCCTCGGGATCGAGCTCGCGCTCGTCGATCTGTATGCGTTCGCGCCAGGCGATCAGGTGGGGGGAGGTGTAGGCGCCGGTCCGCAGGCCGTGGCGGGCGAGGATCGCCGCGATCATCCGGGTGGTCGAGGACTTGCCGTTCGTCCCGAGCACCTGGATCGCCGGGTAGGCGAGGAGGGGATCCCCACCCGCCCCACCGAGGGCAGTCATCATGCGGCGCATCCGGTCGAGCCCGAAGCGCATCCCGAACAGCTCGAGCGAGCGCAGCGCGTCCTCGGCGCGCGCCTCGCTCCAGCGGTCGCGCCCAGGGATCCGCTCGTCTCGGTGCGGCGTCGTGTCCATCGCTACGCGTCGGGGTGCTTGCGCAGGTAGTCGACGAACAGGGGGCGCAGCAGATCCCCAAGCTCGCCCTCGCCGCTGTGCAGGGCGTCTTTGAGCAGCCCTTTGGAGAACTGGATGTCGAAGTCGGCCTCCCCCTGGTCCCCGCGCGCCGTCTCCGCGGCCGGGATCGCCTGGAGCAGCGACCAGAAGAACTTCACGTCCAGATGGCGCTCGGCGCGTTTGACCGCGCGGTCGTGGAGCTCCCCGGTCGAGAGCGCTTCGAGCCCGTCGGAAGCGGCGTCGGCCATCCCTGCGGCTGCGGCCCTAGCGGCGCAGCAGCGCGCGGCGGCGGATCGCGCGCAGGGCGAGCAGCTCGGAGCCCATGCCCCTGAGATCGAGCTTGTCGGCGAGCTTGCGCAGCTCCTTGCGGTCCTTCGGGCTGAGCCTGTCGATGCGGCCACCGGACGCGCTCAGAAGGGTGCGCACACGCTCACGCTCGCTCGTGGAGAGCCGCTGCCAGCGGCTTCCGACGATGATCGTGCCCTGCAGCAGCACCGCCCACGGGATCCGCCGCAGGCGTCCCGACCCGCTGCTCTCCTCTGGCTGCTTCTTCTTCCTGAAATGGGCCATCAGCGGCGATGGTATCGGCTCGGCGGCGCGGCGCGAAGGGAAGGCGGGCCGCTGCGCCTACGCGGACTCCTGCCGCGATGAGGCCTCGTTCGCGTCTTCTGGCGCCGCTTCGGTCACGAGCGTCGGCGTCAGGCCCTTCTCGACGGTCTCCTTCGTGACCACGCACTTCTTGACGTCGCGGCGCGAGGGCAGCTCGAACTGCACCTCGAGCAGGATCTCCTCGATGATCGAACGCAGGCCGCGGGCGCCCGTTTCGCGCTCGAGGCCGCGCTCTGCGATCGCGATCAGCGAGTCCTCGCTGAAGACCAGCTCGATGCCGTCGAAGGCGAAGAAGCGCTGGAACTGCTTGGCGAGCGCATTGCGGGGCTCGACGAGGATCGAGACGAGATCGTCGCGCGTGAGCTGGTGCACCGCGCTCATCACCGGCAGGCGGCCGATGAACTCGGGGATCAGGCCGTACTCGATCAGGTCCTCCGGCAGGCACTGCTCGAAGGTGTCGCCCGTGTCCTTCTCGGCCTTGTTCTCGATCGCGGCGGCGAAGCCGACGCCTTTGTGGCCGATGCGGCGCTCGATCACCTTGTCGAGGTTCGCGAACGCGCCGCCGCATATGAACAGCACGTTGGTCGTGTCGATCGTCAGGAACTCCTGGTGGGGGTGCTTGCGGCCTCCCTGCGGAGGCACGGAGGCCGCGGTGCCCTCGAGGATCTTCAGCAGCGCCTGCTGGACGCCCTCGCCGGAGACGTCGCGCGTGATCGACGGGTTGTCGGCCTTGCGCGCGATCTTGTCGACCTCGTCGATGTAGATGATCCCGGTTTCAGCCTTCTTGACGTCGTAGTCGGCGGCCTGGATCAGCTTCAGCAGGATGTTCTCGACGTCCTCGCCGACGTACCCGGCCTCGGTCAGGGCTGTCGCGTCGGCGATCGCGAACGGGACGTTCAGGATCCGCGCGAGGGTCTGGGCCAGAAGCGTCTTGCCGCAACCGGTCGGGCCGAGGAGAAGGATGTTGGACTTCTGCAGCTCGATGTCGCTGTCGGGCGACATCATCATCTGCACGCGCTTGTAGTGGTTGTAGACGGCTACCGAGAGGGTGCGCTTGGAGGCGTCCTGGCCGACCACGTACTCGTCGAGCACGTCGTAGATCTCGCGCGGCTTGGGCAGGTTCTCGAGGTCGAAGGCCGGCGGGGCGGCGAGCTCCTCGTCGATGATCTCGTTGCAGAGGTCGATGCACTCGTCGCAGATGTAGACGCCGGGCCCTGCGATCAGCTTCTTGACCTGCCGCTGCGACTTGCCGCAGAAGCTGCAGAGGAGCTGCTCGTTGGAGTCTGTCGGTCTGGCCATCTTGCACTCCTCCCCTTGCGGCCGGTCCCCGGGCTAGTGCTCGGAGATCACTCGGTCGATGATGCCGTACTCCTTGGCCTCCTCCGAGCTCATGAAGTAGTCGCGCTCGGTGTCCTTGCCCACCTGGTCAAGCGATTTGCCCGTGTGCTTGGCGATGATCTCATCGAGCCGTTTGCGCACGTCGATGATCTCTTTGGCGTGGATCTCGATGTCCGTCGCCTGCCCCTGGAAGCTCGACGAGACCTGGTGGATCAGGATCTTCGCGTTCGGCAGGGCCATGCGCTTGCCCTCCGCGCCGCCAGCGAGCAGCAGCGCGCCCATCGACATCGCGATGCCCACGCAGATCGTCTGCACGTCGGGCTTGATGAACTGCATCGTGTCGTAGATCGCGAGGCCCGCGTACACGGAGCCTCCCGGCGAGTTGATGTAGAGCGAGACGTCCTTCTCCGGGTCCTCGGACTCGAGGTGCAGGAGCTGGGCCACGATCAGGTTCGCGATCTGGTCGTCCACGGGCGTACCGAGGAAGATGATGCGCTCGTTCAGCAGTCGGCTGTAGATGTCGAATGCTCGCTCGCCGCGCGAGGTCTGCTCGACGACCATCGGTACAAGTGGGCTCATAGTCTCGCTTTGTTTGCCAAGGCCTTGCGGATTCCTCTAGAGGCTAGCGATCTGGCGTCCACAGGCGGGAGGCCTCGGCCGCCTCTTTGACCGCGGCCTCGCCTTCCTTCTCCGGCGTCCAGAGCGCCTCCCGTGCCTCGGCCTGCGCGAGCGGGATCGGCTTCGCCTCGGAGGCGATCAGGTCGATCGCCTCGCGCGCGGCGAGATCCTCGCGGACGTCCTCGAGACGGCCGGAGGCGCGCAGGTCCTCGAGCAGCTGCTGCGGCTCGACCCCCTCGCGCTCGGCGGTGGGCGCGAGCGCGGCGAGCACGTCGTCGTCCTCGGGCGCGATGCCCTCGGCGGCGACGACGGCGGTGATGACCGCCTCGCGGCGCAGCGCCTGCTCGGCCTCGCCCTGCGCCTCGGCCAGGATCTCATCTTCGGTGCGACCGGTGATCTGCAGGTAGGCCTCACGCGAGATCCCGCGGTGGGAGAGCGTGTGCAGGTTGCGCTCCCACATCTCCCTGGCCCGGGCGGAGACGAGCTCGGGCGTGACCGGCACCGTCGCCTTCGCGACGGCGGCGTCGAGCGCGGCCTGGCGGTACTCGCCCTGGATGCGCGCGCGCTCGGCCTCCAGCAGCCGCTCGCGGATGTCGGCGCGCAGCTCCTCGAGGTCGTCGAAGCCGGCGTCGACCGCGAAGTCCTCGTCGAGCTCCGGGAGCTGCTTCTCCTTGACCTCCTTGACGGTCACCGCGAAGCTCGCCTCGCGTCCGGCCAGCTCGCCGGCGCCGTAGTCCTCGGGAAAGGTCACCGACAGGGTTCGCTCCTCACCGGCGCTCGAGCCGAGCAGCCCCTCCTCGAAGCCGGGGATCAGGTTGCCGGAGCCGAGCTCCACCAGCTGGTCGCGGCCCTCGCCGCCCGCGAAGGGCACGAGCTCGCCCGTCTCGTCGGGCAGCGAGCCGAGGTAGTCGATCACGACGAAGTCCCCGGCCGCCGCGGCGCGCTCGACGGTCTCCAGGCGCGCCAGGCGCTCGCGCTCGCCGGCCAGCGCCTCATCGACGCGCTGCTCCTCGACGCTCTCCTCCGCGCGGGGAACCTCGAGCCCCTTGTACTCGCCGAGCTCGGCGACCGGCAGCACACCGATCTCGATCGAGAAGCGCAGCTCCTCGCCCTTGGGGGGAAGGTTGGCGAAGTCGAGGTCGACGGTGGGATCGCCGACGGGCACGATCCCCGAGCTGGCGATCGCGTCGGAGTACCAGGCGGGCAGCGATTCGCGCAGCGCCTCCTCGAGGATCGCCTCGCGGCCCACGCGCTGGATCACGAGCGGCGCCGGCACCTTGCCCTTGCGGAACCCGGGCAGTTTGAGCTGGCGCCCGAGCGCACGGGCGCGCTCTTCCAGGCGCACCTCGACCTCCGAGGGCTCCACCTCCACCTGCAGGCGCACACGCGAGTCGCCCAGCTCGGTGAGCGTTGTCTTCACGGCGCTCGCCACGAACGCCACGATACCGTGCCGCCGTGGCCGGGCAGCGGCGGAGCTTCAAGCGCGCGGAGGCCCGTCTGTGGACGGGCCCCGTCGCGCATCTGCTGGGTGGCGCGCTCGACGTGCTCGGAGCGCTCACCCGCTACGGCCTCGCGCGCCTGCGTTCGCGGGCGCGCGAGGCCGGCCGCCGCTAGGCGACCGTGTGCTGCTGCTGGGCGGAGCCGAAGGCCAGGCGCTCGCCGCGCGCCAGCACGAGCACCGCGCTGGTCGCGATCTCGACCAGGTGTTCGGCCGAGGCGCTCAGCGTGACGCGGCCCTCGGGCGCGTCGGCGCGCGAGTCCAGCACGAGGATGTCGGTGTCCTCGCCGGCGACCGGGACGACCTCGGCACCCAGCGCGCCGGCCAGTGCGGCAGCCGTCTCGCGGGCGCCGCCGTCGCCGTCGCCGACCGCGACGACCTGGCGGACCTGGGGGCTCTTGTCAGCCAGGTCGACGGGCGCGATCGCGACCGCCGTGCGGCCGCCCTCGAGCAGGCGCTGCGCCGAGTTGCCGATCGAGACGTGGCCCTTGGCGGTGTGCGAGTCCGAGCAGAAGACGATCACGTCGGCCTGCTCGCGCTCGGCGAGCGCCGCGAGGCCCTCGGGGGTCGAGCGGTCGGTGACGATGTGCGTCGCAGCGTTCGGCTCGCCGAGCAGCGAGAGGCCGCGGCTCAGGATCCCCTGCGTGTCGCCGACCGAGTCCTCGGTGTGGCGCACGTAGGCGAGGGACACCTCGGCGCCGGCGCGGGCGAACTCGCGCCCGAGGATGACGGCGTCGTCCTCGTTGGCTGTTCCGTCGTAGGAGACGATGATCTTGGCGGGCATTGCGTTTCTCCTTGTTCCTTTTGCGAGGCCGTCCGGCCCCGCGTGAAGTTCGTTTCCTCGGTCTTCTTCGTCTGATGATGCCCGCTACCTGCCATCAGTTCTAATGATATTTATTATTATGTGTATAAGTTAGTCTAATGCTTAGCGTTGCCCGCCTCAGAGTCCTCAGAGAGGTCGCCCACCGCGGCTCGATCTCGGCCGCCGCGAGCGCCCTGGACTACACGCAGTCCGCGCTCTCCCAGCAGATCGCCGCGCTCGAGGCAGAGACGGGGCTCGCGCTGCTCGAGCGCCACCCCCGAGGCGTAACGCTCACCGCCGCCGGGCAGACGCTGGTCGGCCACGCCGAGGGGATCCTCGCCCAGCTCGAAGCCGCCGAAGAGGCGCTGCAGGCGATCTCGGGGCTGCGCGGCGGGCGGCTGCGGATGGCCTCGTTCCCGAGCGCCGGGGCGACGCTGATGCCGCAGGCGATCGCGGAGTTCCGCGCCGCCCACCCCGATGTCGAGCTCAGCCTCGCCGAGGGAGAGCCCGAGGACGTCGCGCCGAGATTGCGCGGCGGCGAGCTCGACCTCGCGCTGCTGTTCGAGTTCGACGGCCAGAGCCTCGACGCCGGGCGTGCCGCCCGCCTCCCGCTTCTGGAGGACCCGATGTTCCTCGCGCTGCCGCGAGAGCACCGTCTGGCCGCCCGCGAGCGCGTGCGCCTCGCCGACCTGTCCCGCGAGGCCTGGGTGCAGACCTCCCAGGAGAGCAACTGCTCGCGCCACGTCGTGCGCTGCTGTCACGCCGCCGGCTTCGAGCCCAACGTCGCGTTCGAGAGCGACGACTACCAGACGGTCCAGGGCCTGGTCGCCGCCGGCGTGGGCGTCGCGCTGATCCCGCGCATGGCGCTGGCGGCGCCGCACCAGGACATCGCGGTGCGCTCGCTCGTGGACGGGCCGGTTCGCAGCGTGATCGCGGCCACCGCCCCCTCCGCGCGGCTCGTCCCCGCCGCCGGGGCGATGCTCGGGATCCTGCAGGCGCTGGCGGCCGGGGCCGCGGTCACCGTCTCGGACGCGCGTTAAACGGCCGGGGCGCCCGCCTCACGGCGGACGCCCCGTTACTACCTGATGATGCTGAGGATCAGCTCAGCGGAGCTTCGCCGTAGACCTGGACGAGCTGTTTGCCCATGGCCTTGTAGCCTTTTTCGGTCGGGTGGATGTCACCACTCGGCAGCACGATCCCGTTTTTGCACATTTCTGTGTACTTGCAGATCTTGCTGTTTTCCGTTTTGACGAGCTTGGCGTGTTCTTTCGCCGTTTCGCCTTCTTTGTACAGCGGGCCCTCCGGATTCACCAACGTGAAGGGCTTGGCGAGCGAGAGGTTTGGACCGAAGGCTTTCCCTACGATCTCGCCTTCTAGGTCGCCGTTCAGCACTTCGACCAGTTTGTCGCTGCCTTCGAGCAGCGTCGCGAACGGGTTGTAGAACCCTTGCACCACAATCCTGCCGGTGTAGCCCGCTTCGCGGATCACGCCGATCGTGGTACCGATGTTGGTGAGGATGTGGCTGATCAAACCGCCGGAGTACAGGAAGCCTTCAGGACCGGCTTCGTGCGCGGCGCATTCGATGATGCTGGTGAAGCCGTGTGCTGAGAGGTACAGCCCGTTCTCGCAGGCGCCGAGCGCGTGGAGCTCGTCGTTGCTGCCGATCTGCAGTGAGATCACGGAGATCGGAGTGCCGCCTACTTCTTTGGATGCGGCGATCTGCCCGAGCAGCGCTTCCAGCTGAGAAGTGCTGTGGCCGTATTCGACCTTCAGCGGGAAGCCTTCACTCGGCAGGTTGTTGTGGTAGGCACACGGGTTGTATTCGGCTTCCGGCGTGCCGCCGAGCATGTGCCCGATCAGGCCGTCGCTCGTCTCACCGGGGCAGCCGAGGTTGACGGTCTGCAGTTCGTTGCCCGCTTCCTTTTCGGTCTTCGCGAGCTTCTTGGCGAAGTAGCCGACGAAGCCGCCTTCGAAGCTGGAGGCCGGCTCACAGAGCGCCTTTTCCGTGTAGGCGAGTGCAGTTTCGCCTTTTTCTGCGGCCGCGACACCGGCTTCGCAGTTCGATTTGTTCGCTTCGGCGTTCGCCTTCAGAGTCGCGGCTTTGTAGCCGAAGCTCAGCGAGTCGCCGAGCGCGATGTACTTCGTCGGGTTCAGCGGCGGTTTTTTCGCGCTGGCGGTCGACGCGAACAGCGCCGAGGCCAACAGAGCCACTGCCATCAGGCAGCCGAGCAGTCGGTAGGACTGCATCCAGCCTTTCTTGGCTGACATTCTCACCCTCCTGTTGCTGATCTGCGGACCATGCCAGCAGATCCCCTCCGCCGCGACACGACCCCTCGTTGACGGCCCTCCTCTCGGGCCGCACGGCACGCCAAAGCGCGGGCCATGACCAGCCAAAGTAGACCCGTTCTCATGTGATGTCAAGCTGGAACCGGAGCGCCGGAACCTCCCTGAGGACCCGATCCGCTCCGTCCGGCACCCATGCCATGTTTGGCAGCCGCCCACGGACAGGGGGAGAAGCGATGACAGTGCTGCTGGCGATACTCGGGGTTCTGGTCGGAGCGGTGCTGGCCGCGCTGGTGCTGCGCCGCGACGGCGCGCGGCTGCGCGAGGAGGTGCGCGCCGTCTCGATGGACGTGATGGAGCAGACCGGCGCGTCGCTCGCCCGCAGCGTCGCCGAGTCACGCGCCGTCGAGCAGGAGCGCGCCGCCGGCGAGATGGCCCAGCGCACCGAGCAGATCAAGGGCGCCGTCGCGCCCGTGCAGGAGCAGTTGGCGCGGATGCAGAGCGAGATCGCGCGCCTGGAGGGCGAGCGCCGCCAGAGTCAGGGTGAGCTCGCGCAGATGGTCCGTCAGCTGGGCGAAGGCGTCGGCACGCTCAAGCGCGAGACGGGCAACCTCGTCAGCGCTCTGAAGCGCCCCTCGACGCGCGGATCGTGGGGCGAGATCCAGCTGCGCAACGTGGTCGAGATGGCCGGCATGGTCTCCCACTGCGACTTCGTCGAGCAGAGCACGATCCAGACCGGCGAGGGAGTGCTCCGCCCGGACATGCTGGTGAGGCTGCCCGGCGGCAAGTTGATCGTCGTGGACTCGAAGGTGCCGCTCGACGCATATCTGCTGGCACTCGAGAGCGAGGACGAGGCCGAGCGCGAGGCTCATGCGATCAACCACGCCCGCCAGACGCGCGATCACATCACGAAGCTCGCCGCGAAGGCCTACCAGCGCCAGTTCGACTCCACGCCGGAGCTCGTCGTGATGTTCGTGCCCTCCGACGGCATCTACCACGCCGCGCTCGCGCAGGACCCCGGCCTGATCGAGTACGGCGTCTCCCAGCAGGTGCTGCTCGCGACGCCGACGACGCTGATCGGCCTGCTGCGCGCCGTTCACTACGGCTGGCGCCAGGAGCAGATCGCCGACTCCGCCCGCGAGATCGCCGAGTCCGCGCGCGAGCTGCACACGCGGCTCGCGCGCTTCGTGACGCCGTTCGCGAAGGCGGGCCGCCAGCTCGGCTCGGCGGTCGCCGCCTACAACGAGGCCGTCGGCTCTTTCGACAGCCGCGTGATGCCGCAGGTGCGGCGTATCGAGCAGGCCGGGGCGGCGTCCGAGCGCGAGCTGGACGCTCCGGAGCCGCTGGAGATCACGGCGCGGGCGATCGCCTCGCAGGCCGAGCTGGAGGATCGCCTGCAGGGCGAGCTCGTGCAGGACGCGCCCGAAGGCGAGCCCCGCGCTGGGCGCCTGGGGCCCCGGCGGATCGTCTCCGGCGGCTGAGGGCCAGCAAGCCGAGCGCGCCCGCGACGGGCACCGTGGCGGGCAGCTCGTTCACGGCGAAGAACAGCAGGTCGAAGGCGAGCGCCAGCCCGGCCGTGAGCACCGCCGCAAGGGCCTGGTCACCCGCCCGCCGGCCGGCGCGGCCTTCGGCGGCCAGCATCCCTCCGAACACCGCAGCCACGAACAGATCGCCGTAGCCCATCAGCGCCGAGCCGAACGTCGCCGCCTGCAGCCTCGGCAGTCCGGCTGCGGGCTGGGCGGCGTTGAGCGCGTCGTTGGGGGCCTGCAGCAGGTCCGAGACGACCAGCGCCGTGTCGGCGGCCGCCATCGCCACGATCCCGACGGCGAGCCAGCGCGGCGGCGTGATCGCGCCGAGCAGCGAGCCGAGCGCGACGCAGCTGAGGCCCGAGAGCACGGTCGCCGCGGCATTGCCGGCGAACCCGTCGCGGTCGGCCCAGGCCAGCGCGAACAGCGCGCCTGCCCAGAGCGCGCGGCGCGGCCTCGCCCCCCGCGAGAGCCAGCCCAGCGCCAGCGCGGCCAGGGGCGGAACCGCGACCAGCGCGAGGTAGGTGAGGCCCTCGGCGCTTGCGCTTTCGGCGGCCCGCGCGATCACCACGAAGCCGACGATCGAGAGCGGCAGCACGAGCGCCCAGCCCCCGGCGCGCAGGCGCCGGAGCGGCGCCCAGCCGACCGGCGCCGGGAGCGCCACGAGCACGCCCTGGAAGACCGAGAGGCAGGCGATCGACAGCCAGAAGGGCATCGGTCGCACGACCTTAGAGGGACGGCGGCGCCGGCGCGTAGCATTGTGCGCGCATGAACGCGTCGAGCACGAAGGAGCCGGCACCGCTCCCAACCGAGCTGCCGCCGATCCTGCACCTCTCCCAACTGGTGGGCGCGCCGCTTCGCGACGCCGACGGCGAGCGGCTCGGCAAGGTCGCTGACGTGATCGTCCGGCTCGGCGGCGCCGGCTACCCGCCGATCACCGGCCTGCTCGTCGCCGTCGCCGGAAAACGGTCCTTTCTCGGCGTCGAGCGCGTCTCTGAGATCGGCCCCCACGGCGTCGTGCTGCGCAAGGCGAAGCTCGACCTGCGCCCCTTCGAGCGGCGTCCCGAGGAGGTCCTGCTCAAGCGCGACCTGCTCGACCGCCAGCTGATCAACGTCCAGGGCGCGCGCCTCGTGCGCGCAAACGAGATCGAGCTCGCGCTGGTCGCGGGCTCATGGCGCGTGGTCGGGGTGGACACCGGCCCGCGCGGCGGCTTGCGCCGCCTGCTGCCGAAGCCCCTCGGCGCGCACATCGGCACCGGCGAGTTCCTCGACTGGGCGGGCGTGGAGCCGTTCGTCGGCCACGTCCCGACGGTGCGCCTGCGCGTGCCCCACCCGAAGCTCGCCAAGCTCCACCCCGCCCAGATCGCCGACCTGGTCGAGGCGGCCTCCCGCCAGGAGGGCGAGGAGATCATCCAGGCCGTCGGCGACGACGACCGCGAGCTCGAGGCGGACGTCTTCGAGGAGCTCGACGACCATCACCAGCGGGAGTTCCTGGAGGACCGCCCCGACGAGCAGGTCGCGCAGATCCTCTCCCGCATGGCGCCCGACGACGCCGCCGACGTGCTCGGCGAGCTCGAGGACGAGCGGCGCGAGCCGGTCATGGCGCTGCTGCCCGTCAGCCAGCGCGTCAAGGTGCGCGCGCTGCTCGGCTACGACCCGGCCGAGGCGGGCGGCCTGATGAGCCCCGATTTCGTCCTGCTGCCTGGATCGAGCACCGCCGAGCAGGCACTGCGCGCCGTGCGTCACAGCCGCGTCGCGCCCGAGCTCCTGACAAGCGTCTTCGTGGACGGCGCCGGCGGCGCGCTGGAAGGCAGCGTGCCCGTCACGGCCCTGCTGCGCGCCGAGCCCGACCGGCGCCTGGACGCAGAGCTCAAGCACGACGTCCCGTGCCTGTCCCCCGACGCCCCGTTCGAGGAGGTCGCGCGCCTGATGGCCGACTACAACCTCACCTCCGTCCCGGTGGTGAACGAGGGCAAGCACATGCTCGGGGTCGTGACCGTCGACGACGTGCTGGAGGCGATGCTCCCCCGCGGATGGCGGCGGCGCTTCGGGCTGCTCGGCGAGGACTGAACGCACGCTTTCTCGCATTCGTCCGGGCGGGCCCACCCAGCCAATAGACTCACCGCTGATGACTTCTGTAGGCGGACAGTTCGATGGCGGTCCGAGTACCGCCCTTCATGCGCCGTGTCAGGTCGGCCACCCGTGGCCGACCGCGGCTGCCTGCCCGCCTTAGCAGTCGCCGAGCGCGCATCTTCGCAATGCTCGGGCTGCTCGGCCCGGGCCTGATCGCCGCCAACGCCGGCAACGACGCGGGCGGCATCGCGACCTACTCGACGGTCGGCGCCAAATACGGCTACGACCTGCTCTGGACGATCGTCCTGATCACGATCTCGCTGGCGATCGTGCAGCTGCTCGCCGCCCGCATGGGGGTGGTGACCGGCAAGGGGCTCGCAGAGCTGATCCGCGAGGAGTACGGGATTCGCTGGTCGGTGATCGCGACGATCGCCGTCCTGGTCGCGAACCTCGGCATCTGCATCTCGGACTTCGTCGGAGCCGGCGCCGCGCTCGGACTCGCAGGCGTGCCCGCCCAGGTCAGCGTGCCGATCTTCGCCGTCGGCATCTGGCTGATCATCGTCCGTGGCTCATACCGCAGCGCCGAGAGGATCTTCATCTGGTTCACGATCCCGTTCTTCGCCTATCCGATCGCGGCGATCCTCGCCCATCCCGACTGGGTGGAAGTGGGCAAGGCGATCGTGAAACCGACGCTGCACACCTCCTCGACCTACGTGATCCTCCTGATCGCGACGATCGGCACCACGATCACCCCGTACATGCAGCAGTACCTGCAGTCTGCGACGGTCGAGCGCGGCGTGCGCGAGGACGAGCTCGGCCGCGAGGAAAAAGAGGCGGTCTCCGGCTCGATCTTCGCGTGCATGATCTCGGCCTTCATCGTGATCGCGACCGGCGCGACGCTGTACACCCACGGGATCCACGAAATCGGCTCGGCCGCCCAGGCTGCCCAGGCGCTGAGGCCGTTCGCGGGCCAGTTCGCCGAGACGCTGTTCGGGATCGGGCTGCTCGGCGCGAGCCTGCTCGCCTGCGCGATCCTGCCGATCGCCACCTCCTACGTGGTCTCCGAGTCGCTCGGCTACGAGAAGGGGATCGGCCGTCGCCCGGGCGAGGCGCCCGTCTTCGTGGGCATCATCACGGCGATGATCGCGATCAGCGCGCTCGTCGCGGTCGTGCCGGGGCTGCCCGTGATCTCGCTGCTGGTCGGCGTGCAGGTCGTCAACGGGCTGCTGCTGCCGATCAACCTGTTCTTCATCTGGCGCCTGTCGCGCTCCAGGCGCCTGATGGGCGAGCGGCGCAACCGCGGCGCGATGGACGCGGCAACGGCGGTGACGGTCGTCGTGCTCTCCTGCCTGTCGATCGTGCTCGTCGCGGTGACGGTCCTGGGCTAGACGCCTAGGCCGGCGCGGCGTCGCGCCCTGCTCCCGGGCTCGCGACGAGCAGCGTCGCGCCGATCGCGCCGCCGAGATCCCCGAGCGATGCGACCTCGACGCGGGGTGGTCGCGAGTCCTGGAACAGGTGGGGGAGCATCGCCGCGGAGATGCGTTCCGCGCCCGGCTTTCCCATCCGCACACCGAGGCCGCCGCCGATGATCACGGCTTCCAGGTCGAGCAGGTTGATCGCCGAGGCCGCACCCGCCGCCAGCGCCTTGACCGCGCGATCGATCATGTGCTCGGCGAGCTTGTCGCCTTTGTCGAGCGCCCGCGACCACACCCCGCTCGTGAGCCGGTCGCGTCCGTGGTGCTTCATGACCTTGAACAGGTCGGTCTTCTCCCCCTTCTCGACCAGTTCGCGCACATGGATTTCCATCGCCGCGCGGCCCGCGTAGGCCTCCACGCAGCCGAGTTTCCCGCACGTGCAGAGATGCCCGTCGAGCTTGATGCACGTGTGTCCGATCTCCCCTGCGCCGCCGCGTCCGCGCCATGGCTCGCCGTCGAGCACCGAGCATCCGCCGACGCCGGTTCCCCAGAAGACTCCGAGCATCGAGTGGAACTGCCGCCCGGCCCCGAGCTCGAACTCCGCCATCGTGGCGACCTGAACGTCGTTGCCGAGCGCGACGGACGGTCCGAGCAGCGTGGTGAGCCGTTCGGCCAGGGGGAACGTGCCTTCCCAGCCGGGGAGGTTGCGCGCGCTCGTGACCGTGCCCCCCTCGACGATCCCGGGTGAGCCGACGCCGATGCCCTCCAGCGAGTCGACCTCGACGCCCGCTTCGCCCGCTGCCTCGCGCAGACCCTGAGCGATCGCCTGCGCGACGTCCTCGGGCCCGCCGGAGGTCGGAGTCGGGTGGCGCGCGGAGCCCTTCACATCGTGATGCTCGTCCACGACCACCGACTGGATCTTCGTGCCACCAAGGTCGATGCCGCCGAAGCTCGCCACGGCGTCATGATCGCAGAGCGCTCACACGGCGCACTGCACGCGGCCCGGCGCCGGGCCGCCCGCCGTTGCTATTTGGCTTTGGTGCTCTTGGCGTCCGAGATCGCCGAGGAAGTCGGCTTGAACGCGATCTTCGGGGCCGGGATCGCGCCGATCCGGCTGTCCAGCTGGGACCACTGCAGAGCGCTGAGAACGGTCGTGGTGACGACCGGCGCAGCCGCCGTCTGCCCCTTGCCGGCCGAGTGGGCGACCGACCCGGAGGACGCCGCGCCGAGCAGCGGAGCGGCGGCGGGCGCGAAGATGAGCTCGAGCTTGTTCCAGTGCGAGGAGACCGCCTTCGTCTGAGGCGAGGCGGGGTAGTGCATCAGGCTCAGGATTTCGTGCGGCACGAATTCGCTCGGCAGGGTCAGCAGCGCGCGGATCGTGAGGTCGGTGATCGTGCCGGGACCCTGATGGTGGGTCAGCGGGATGCCGTTGATGGCGCTGATGTCGACCGCGTCGCCGCGCGAGTGCGGCGAGGCGGTGCCCGCGCTCGTGAACTGGCTCTGATCGCAGCGCAGCGCGCTGACCGTGGGCTTCAGGCCGCTGCGCGAGAGGAACGCGAGCACGGCGAGCACGCGGCGGTCGACCGCGCCGGAGGTGACGTCCTGGCGCGAGCAGCCGGTGATCGTGATGCCCGGGTCGGAGAGCACGGTGCGCTCGAGCTGGGCGCGGGAGAGCAGGAACACGTCGCCGGCGGTGGCTCCCAGCAGCGCGTTCTGCGCCCGGGCGCCCTGCGGGTGCAGCGCCTTCTGGAGCTCGGCCCAGTTCGCCAGCACCGGCCCGGGATCGATGTAGGCGTTGTCCCCGGCGGGACGGATCGCGAAGCGCAGGTGCCCCGAGTGCCCGCCGCTGGAGACCAGCACCTTGCCGAGCACGGTGCCGCTCGGCACGACCGAGCCCGCGCGCAGCGGCAGCCGCCGGGCGGCCTTCGCGCGTGCGGCCCGACGGGCGCTCGCAACCGCAGCCGAAGCCTTGGCGTCGGGATTCCCGGGGTGGGCGTAGAGCCGCTGGCGGCCCATGCCGGCGGGAACGGCTTCGGCGCTTGCCAGTTCGGCGCGCCCGCCGCCGGAGCCGCGGTTCTGGGGCGCGGGAGTCTTGACCTGGAGGGTGACCGGCGCCTGGCTGCCCGCGCTTGCGGCCTTCGAAGGGGCAGGGTCGTGCGTGCTGGCAGCCTGGACGACCGGCGAGGTGCCCTTTGCACTGTCGGGCTTCTCGGGCGTGTAGCTGCCGGCGACGCTGCCGAGCCCGGCGTAGGTGAAGAGGTCGCCGTAGACGTCGCGCAGGACGATGAAGTGGCCAAGGCGGCGGCTGTTGCCGATCTGGACCACCTTGCCGTCCTGGACGGCGACCACCGAGGCATGCGAGGAGGTCGAGAGGTCGACCACCTGCAGCTTGGGCGCCGGCTGCGCGTGAGACGCGGCGGCTGCGGCGGCTGCCGGGGAGACCGCCGAGCCGGCACCCGGTGTGGACGAGGACGGCTTCGGTTTGCTGGCGGCGGCGCTCGCCGTCGCGCTGCCCGGTCCGGCTTCGGCGTGTGCGGCGCTCCATTCGAGCGAGCTGCCGTTCACCGGCGGCCGGCCGTCGACGAGACCCGTCAGGGTGGCGATCACCGCCTTCGGATAGGTCGAGATCAGCTTCGCCCTCAGCATCACCGAGTCGACGTATTCTTCAGAGTGGTTGTAGGCGAGGATCGCGCCGCGCAGGTTGGTGGCGGCGCCCGCCGCCCGCAGATAGCGCGCCGCGGCGAACACGGCGTCGACGGGGTTGTAGGGGTCGGCGTAGCCGGCTTCGAGCGCGTCCACCCCGTAGGACTGCCAGGTTTCGGGCATGAACTGCATCCACCCGACCGCGCCGGCGCTGGACACCGACTGGTCGGCGCCGTAGTCGGTCTCGATTTCGTTGATCCCGGCCAGGATCTGCCACGGCACGCCGTACTGGACCGCCGCGGCCTTGTAGATCGGGAGCATGAACAGCGGCACGCGGTAGAAGGCGAGCGCCTGGGTCGAGGCCTGCGAGGAGGCGAGGACAGCGGCGAGCGCGCCCGCCTTCGCGACGGCCTGGGGCGAGCCTTCGACGTTGTTGGGGCCGTTGCCGGTCTTCGCCTTGCCCTTGCCGGTGGCGCTGCTGTTTGCGGGGCTGCTCTTGGTGCCGCCCGAGGTCTTCTGGCGGCGCTGCACCGTGACAGCGGGCGCTTCCTGCTTGGGCGCCGGCGGCTGCGGGGTCGTGGTCGTCCCGGTCGTGGGCGAGGCCGGGGCCGGGGCCGGTGTCGTGGTGGTGTTGCCGGTCTGGGTGGCCGGCGATGAAGCTTCCGCCGCTTCTTCGGGGGCGGTGACTTCGGGGGTGGTCGGCACGCCGCCGATGCCGGAGGCCGCGTCGCTGGTCGCGACGGGGGCGGCGAGGCTCGCGGCCGTCAGGCCGCCGCCCGCGAGGGCGCCCAGAACAGCACGAAGAGCCCTGCGACGAGCTCTGGTGGGCGGCGTCATGCCTTGTTCTCGTTCATCTGCGGGTCGTCCCATTTGGTGTGGTCGGCGCACCAGGGATACGCCCACCGGGAGTCATATCGGCAGAGGACCAAGAATCCGTAAAGGATTCGTAATCACTCTGGCAACGTTTGTCCTCGTCTCCTCGGGCCGAAAGTATGCGCGATCGGCGCGACATCTGCACCCAGTACCCCATCTTGGGCGGAACCTTGCGCAACACTGCACAAACCTACGCGCCCGTTCGGCGCCCCCGGCGAGCGCCTTCGCTACGCTTCGCGCGTGGAAACGATCGACTCGATCATCCAGGTACTCCTCGCCGTGATCGTCGTGTTCCTGATCCTGATGCACTCGGGCAAGGACTCCGGCCTGTCGGGCGCTTTCGGCGTCGGCAGCGGTCAGGGCCCGCTCGGCGGCGGCTCGATGGTCGAGCGCAACCTCAACCGCTGGACGGTCTTCTTCGCGGTCCTGTTCTTCGTGAACGCGATCATTCTTCTGAAGCAGCCCTGGGCGTAGCGCCCTCCTCCTCGAGCGAGTCCAGGATCGTCAGCGCCTCGGCGCGCAGTTCGGCGTCGAGCTCGCGGTAGTCGCGCTCGGAGAGCTTGCCCGTCCGGTAGTCGAGCTCGGCGTCGCGGATCTCGCGGTACTTGGTCTCGCGCGCGATCTCAAGGCGCTCGCGATCGGCGGCCCTGCCACCGGACAGCGGCACAGGCTCCGCGCCGCCCGGCTCGCCGGTGCGGCGCCGCTCGGCCGCCTCGCGCAGCGGAGCGCCCACGACGTAGACGATCGCGGCCAGCAGACCCAGCGTGCAGAACGTGATGATCACGGCAGAGGCGCTCATCTGCGCTCAGCCGCGCTCAGGCCCGGACGAGCCGCCGCGGCAGGCGGGCGCGCGCGGCCACGCGGGCCCGAACCGTGCTCGGCGCGGGCCAGACGGCGATGGCGCCGCCGATGAACACGATCAGGCCGCCGATCCAGATCCACATCACGAGCGGCGAGACCTCGAAATGGAACTGCGCGGGCGGCGGGCTCTTCAGGTACTGCTTGGCCAGGTAGAGCAGCGCGACGGGCGCCTCTTCGGCGCCGAGCGTGCGGTTGCCCGCTTCGACGATCCGCTTCAGCTCGGGGGCTTCGATTTCGGGTGAGATCGCGCTCCAGACGTCGCGCGTGACCCCCGCGTCGATCGCTACGTGGCTGACCGCCTGGCCGCCGATCAGGCTGCCGACGGTGCCCTGTTCGGCTTCCTGGGAGGCGTAGTAGCCCTGGCTGGGGTTCAGGGTGGTGACGTGGTGGCCGCCCTTGGTGACGTCCACTTCGGCGCCGAGCGCGAGCGTCGAGCCGGTGTGGGCGCGGTCGTACTTCGGCGTGACCGACGCGGTCGGGCGCACGTAGCGCACGGTGTAGGCGCCGACGCGGGTCGACTGGCCCGGGCGCAGCTGCAGCTCGCTGGAGTGCTGGAAGGACGAGGAGGCGGCGACGCCGATGAAGAGGACGGCGATGCCGAGGTGCACGATGTAGCCCCCGTAGCGGCGCCGGTTGCGCCGCACGAGTGCGAGCAGCGCCACGGGCGCGGCCTCACCGGCCATCGCACGCCGGGCGCGGGTCCCGCGCACGAACTCCTGCCCCACGCAGGCGAATACGAACGCCCCGCAGCAGAACATCGCCACGGCCAGCGGCTTGTGACCGAGGCCGGAGACGAGCAGGACGCCGGCCGTGATCAGTGCCACCAGCGCCGGCTTCAGGAAGTTGCGCCGAGCGTTCGCCAGCGACGCTCGGCGCCAGGCGATCACGGGCCCGATCCCGCTGAGCAGGACCAGGATCAGCGCCAGCGGCACCGTGTAGCGGTCGAACCACGGCGGCCCGACCGAGGATTCCTTGCCCGTCAGCGCCTCGGAGATGAGCGGGAAGTACGTCCCCCAGAAGATCACGAAGCAGAGGCCGACGAGGACGATGTTGTTCATCAGGAAGATCGACTCGCGCGAGAGCAGGGAGTCGAGCCTGTGCTCTGAGCGCAGCATGTCCCGCCGTGTCACGACGAGGTAGATCGAGCCGACGATCAGCAGCGCGATCAGACACACGAACGGCACGCCCAGCGTGGCGCCCCCGAACGCGTGGATCGAGTTGAGCACGCCGCTGCGGACGAGGAACGTGCCCATGATCGCGAGCGTGCCCGTCGCGAGCACGAGGGAGACGTTCCAGACCTTCAGCATCCCCCGTTTCTCCTGGATCATCAGCGAGTGCAGGAAGGCGGTCGCCGTCAGCCAGGGCATCAGCGAGGCGTTCTCGACGGCGTCCCAGCCCCAGTAGCCGCCCCACCCGAGCTCGGAGTAGGACCAGCGCGCGCCGAGCAGGATGCCGCAGCCGAGGAACAGCCACCCCGCGAACGCGAAGCGGCGGATCGATCTGATCCACTCGGCGTCCACCCGCCTGGCCAGGAGCGCCCCGACGCCGAACGCGAGGGGGATCGTGCAGAGCGTGTACCCCGAGTACAGCATCGGCGGGTGGATCATCATCGTCGGGAAGCGCAGCAGCGGGTCCAGCCCCGCACCTTCGGGCGGCGCCGGCGACGTCGTCGCGAACGGGTTCGCGTAGAAGATCATCAGGGAGACGAAGAACCCGCCGAAGCCGAGCAGCACGGCGCTGGCGTAGCTCGCGACGTCGCGCATGCGGTTGCGCGTCAGGAACAGGGCGAGGCTCGACCAGAGCGAGAGCAGCCACGCCCAGAGCAGCAGGGAGCCTTCCTGGGAGGACCACACGGCCGCGGCGCGGTAGAAGGCCGGCGTCGTGCGACTGGAGGTGTCGGCGACGGTGTTGAACGTGAAGTCGTTGCGCAGGAACGCGACCTCCAGCACCACGAACGCGACGGTGAGGATCCCGGCGAGCGCGTAGATCGAGCGCCGGCCCGACTCCGAGAACTCGGGGCGCCCGGCGCGCACGCCGTACAGCGAGGCGACGATGCCGTAGGCGCAGATGCCGAGCGCCAGCAGCAGACACGCGTACCCGAGGCCCGCCATCAGCTCAGCCCTCCGGGCCCATCCGGCACTCGCCCGAGCCGGGCGCGTGGTCGCTCGTGGCGCGCACTCAGGAGCTCTGCTGCTCGCTCGGCGGCGCGGTCTTGAACTTCGACGGGCACTTCGTGATCAGCGAGTTCCGTTCGCCGACGTAGCGGCCGCCCTGCTTCTCGACCGTGACGATCACCTCGCGGCCTTCTCGGAACGGGTCGGGGACCGTCCCCGTGTAGGCGAGCGGGACGCTCGTCGCGCCGCCCCGGTCGCGCACCGCGAAGTCGAGCACTTCGCCCTCGTGATGCACGCTGCCCTTGGCCACGGTGCCCGTCAGCACGTAGCTCTGCCCGGACTGGGCCGAGCGGAGCAGCTGGCTCGGAGTGAGCGCCGGGCTGGCGGCGCTGAAGCTCGTGTAGATGAGCGCGGTAGCCAGTACCACGGCTGCGCTAAGCGCCACGACCAGCCGCACCTTTCGCTTCCGCGCCGGGTTCACGACTCGATTATCTCAAAACCCCACCGCCTGCCGACGAGGCTCCCGTGCGAGGCCCCCCAGCACGCCCGGTCGACCCCCCTCGACAGGAAACAAAGGTTGCACCGCGAAACCTTTTTGCGTGCGCGACGTCCTATTGAGAGAGGATCGATGAGACCCAGGCTTTTGAACCCCCTCCGCGAGCGCGACGGCCTCCGCCGGCGCCGCGACGACCACCGCACCGCCCAGCAGCGTGCCGCCAGGGCCCCGGCTCCCGGGAGCGAGGCGGCCGCCGCCGCCGAACCGGCCCCCGGGCGCCGCGCAGCCGGCGGTTGTGATCCCGCCGTGGACCGCGTCCGCGAGGCCGGCGGCCCGATCGACACCGCGCTCTACAGCTGCGGCTGCGGCTACCTCTTCTCCGCCGCCGTCTCGACGACGGTCTGCTGCCCGCACTGCGGGACCGGCCAGGCCTGGTAGCCGGCCGGCCTGGTAGCCGGCCCGGCGCCGCTGTAACCTCCGCCCGGTGCTGCGGCGGTGGGGGATCCGGTTGGGGACGTCGCTGGTCGCGATCGCGGCCGGCCTGCTGATCTGCTCGGCCGTGCTGAGCGACTTCTCGATCAACGCGGGCGGGCTGCTCGAGGCGACGCTCCTCTTCTGGATCGTGCACATCCTCGTGTCCTTCCTCGCGCTGAGGGTGCTGATCCGACAGCCGTCAGTCGCGATGGCCGGCCTTCTGGCGCTCGCCTCGACGATCGTCGCCCTCGTGATCGTCGCGCTGATCGTGCCCGGGCTGCACGTGCACGGCGCGGTGACGCTGGTCGCGGCCACGGTGATCATCTGGGTCATGACCGTGATCGGGGACTTCGTAGCGCGCTCGATGATCCGCGACCGGCGCGAGGCCAGGCGAGCGGGCTGACCCGCGCGCGGACGCCACGCGCGTGCCGAGGTGACCCGCCGGCAGTCCCCGCACCGTCCGGCGCGGGTCAGGGACCCGCGCCCGCGACGAGGCCGCGCGAGCGCATCTCGCCGAGGATCTCGCTCGCGAGCTCCGCGGCGGTCCTGGAGTCCGTGTCGACCACGCGATCGATGCCGGCGAGCGCCGGTGCCGTCAGCGCGAGGGCGCGTGCACGGGCCACGATGCTCTCGTCGCCGCGCTGCTCGGAGGCTTCGCGCCGGCGCAGGCGCGCGGACAGCGTCTCGGGCCGTGCGGCGAGGCCGATGATCAACAGCCGCTCGGCGTCCACGGCGGCGGCGATCGCGGCGAGCTCGGCCTCCGTCTCCATGCCCGCCGCCACCACGAACAGCCGCCGTCCCGCCCGGCGCTGGATGGCGAGAACCGCGGCGAGCTGCCGGGCCGCCTGAGCGACGCTCAGCCGGGGACTGCCCCAGGCAAGCTGCTCGGCCTCGATCGCTCCGAACGGCACGCCGCTGCGTGCGAGCAGCGCCGCAAGAGCCTGGAGCGTCGCCGACTTGCCGGCTCCGGGCGCTCCCGTGAGGACGACCGCACCGGACACCGCTGCAGTATCGCGGCGAGCGCCTCCGAGACCGGCGCCGGGCTCGCCCGGCTCGAGGCTCCGGGCCGCGCGCCGGCTAGGACGCGGGCCGGCCGAACAGGCCGGGGATCCCGCTGATCGCACGCGAGATGACCATCTGCTGGATCTCGGCGGTGCCCTCGAAGATGTCGTAGATCTTCGCGTCACGGTGCCAGCGCTCGACGGGGAACTCGCGCGTGTAGCCGTTGCCCCCCAGGATCTGGATGGCTCGCTCGCTGACCCACACTGCGACCTCGCCGGCCTTGAGCTTGCTCATCGAGCCCTCGGCGTTGTTGAACGGGACCTGGTTGCGGCCCATCCACGAGGCGCGCCAGACGAGCAGGCGCGCGGCGTCGATCTCGAGCTTCATGCGCGCGAGGGTGAACGCGATCGCCTGGTTGTCGATGATCTGGCGGCCGAACTGCTCGCGCTCCTTCGAGTACTCCAGCGAGTACTCGTACGCGGCACGGGCGATCCCCAGCGCCTGGGCGCCCACCGTCGGGCGAGAGGCCTCGAAGGTCGCCATCGCGGCCTGGGCGTTGCCCTTCTTGCCCTCGCGCACCCTCGCGAGGCGTTCGTCGAGCTTCTCCTTGCCGCCGAGCACGTAGCCGGCGGGGATGCGGCAGTCGTCGAGGTGCACGTCGGCGGTGTGCGAGGCGCGCAGCCCGTGCTTTTTGACCTTGGCGCCCTGCTCGATGCCGCTGGCTTCGCTCATCGGGATAACGAAGGCGGCGTGACCTTTGGAGCCCAGCTCGCGGTCGACCGAGGCGATCACGACGTGGACGTCGGAGATGCCGCCGTTCGTGGCCCAGGCCTTCTGGCCGTTCAGTACCCACTCGCCCGCCGCCTCGTCGAACTTCGCGCTCGTGCGCACGCCGGAGACGTCCGAGCCCGCGTTCGGCTCCGACGCGCAGAACGCGGCGACCTTCACGTCCTCGGGCGTCCCGAAGCAGCGCGGGATCCATTCGCCGATCTGCTCGTTCGAGCCCTGCCCGAAGATCGCGGCGACCGCCAGCGCGGTGCCCATGATCGACATCCCGATCCCGGCGTCGCCCCAGAACAGCTCCTCGTTGACGATCGGCAGGCCGAGTCCCGTGGGGTCCGCGAAGAACTGCGCCATGCCTTCGAAGCCGTAGAGGCCGATCTTCGCGGCCTCCTGGATGATCGGCCAGGGCGTTTCCTCCTTCTCGTCCCACTCGTGCGCGGCCGGGCGCACGACGTCGGCTGCGAAGCCGTGCACCCAGTCGCGGATGTCCTTCTGGTCCTGCGTCAGGTGTAGGGAGAACCCCTGCTCGCCCCCCGCGCCCTCCGCGATCGACTCGACGGCCGCGGCGGCCTCGTCGCCTGGAACGGTGGTGGGGGCTGACATCGGTGGGGGTCTCCTTTTACCTGGCGGTTGGCCCCGGCATGAGGACCCGGGGCGTACATGAGGGCGGCTCCACTAGGGGAGCGGCTCCTTGCATGGTACCCAAACCCGAGCCGTTTCTGTCAAGCAATTGGACAGAGAGTCGCGTACGTGTCCATCGTAAGCGGGAACTTGTGGAAATCCGATCGGCCTTGTTGTGGAAATCCGATCGGCTTTGCGCTACTTTCCGGATCGGCTCTACAAAGCCGATATTTCCCCTGTTTCTCACAAAGAAAGTGATCATGACCCTGCGCTCAACCGCCGCCACAGCCGTTCTCCTCGCACTCGCCGCCCTGGGCCTCACGGCCTGCGGGTCGTCGTCGAGCGGCGGGAGCAAGCAGGTCGCACTCGTCGCCTACTCGACGCCGCAGACCGCCTACGAAAAGCTGACCAAGGCCTTCGAGGCGACGCCCGCCGGCAAGGAAGTGGTCTTCAGCCAGTCCTTCGGCCCCTCGGGCGAACAGAGCCGGGCCGTCGCCAACGGCCAGCACGCCGACCTCGTCAACTTCTCACTCGAACCCGACGTCGAACGACTCGTCAAGAGCGGGATGGTCTCCTCGAGCTGGAACCAGACGCCGACGAAGGGAATGGTCACCAACTCCGTCGACGTGATCATCGTGCGCAAGGGCAACCCGAAGCACATCACCGGCTGGTCGGACCTGATCAAGCCCGGCGTCCAGGTGCTCACGCCCAACCCGTTCACCTCCGGGGCGGCGCGCTGGAACATCGTCGGGGCCTACGGCGCGCAGCTCAAGGAAGGCAAGACCGAAGCGCAGGCCGAGGAATACCTCAAGGAGCTGTTCCACAACACGGTCAGCCAGGACTCCTCGGCGCGCAACGCGCTGCAGACGTTCCTGGCGGGGCGCGGCGACGCGCTGCTCGACTACGAGACCGAGGCGATCGCGGACCAGAAGAAGGGCGCGCCGATCGAATACATCATCCCCGGCAACACGATCCAGATCGAAAACCCGCTGGCCGTCGTCGGCTCCAGCGAAGGCGCCAAGAAGTTCGCCGAATACCTCCTGACACCCGCAGCGCAGCAGATCTGGGCGGAACAGGGCTACCGGCCCGTCATCAAGGGGGTGCCCGCGGCCTCGCAGTTCAAGAACCCGCCCGGCCTCTTCACGATCGCCTACCTCGGCGGCTGGAAGAAGGTCGACGAAAAGTTCTTCGAAAAGGAAACCGGGCTGGTCACGAAGATCGAGGAATCGCTTGGCGTCTCAACCAGCAAGTAGCGGGGCGGCCGCGCTCGCGGCACCCCGCAGGCGCGGCCCCGCGATCGCGGGCCGCGCGACGGGGGTTCTCGGGAGGGGGTTGCTGGTCCTCTACCTGAGCATCCTCGTGCTGCTGCCGATGGCAGCGCTCGTCTCGAAGGCCTTCGACGGGGGCACCCACTCGTTCTGGAAAGAGGTCTCGAATCCCGAGGCCTGGGCCGCGATCAAGCTGACGCTGATCGTCTCCGTGATCGTGGTGCTGATCAACGCGGTGTTCGGGACGATCATCGCCTGGGTGCTCGTACGCGACCGCTTCCGCGGCAAGGGGATCGTCAACGCGATCATCGATCTCCCGTTCGCGCTCCCGACGATCGTGGCCGGGCTCGTGCTGCTGGCGCTCTACGGCAAGAGCAGCCCGGTCGGCATCAACGTCACGTTCACCCGGACGGCCGTCGTGCTCGCGCTGCTGTTCGTGACGCTTCCGTTCGTCGTGCGCTCGGTGCAGCCGGTGATGATCGACCTCGACCGCTCGATGGAGGAAGCCGCCTCCTCACTGGGCGCCGGCTATCCGACGGTGCTGCGGCGGATCGTGCTGCCCACCCTGGTGCCGGCGATCCTCTCCGGCATCGCGCTGAGCTTCGCGCGGGCGATCGGCGAGTACGGCTCGCTGATCCTGATCACGGGCAACCTGCCGTTCAAGACCGAGGTCGGCTCCGTCTACATATTCGGCCAGATCCAGAACGAAAACCTCCCCGCCGCCGCGGCGGTGTCTGTCGTTCTGCTCGCGGTCGCACTGATCGTGCTGGCAGTGCTGAACGTGCTCCAGCGGAGATGGTCGCGCCATGTCCTCTAGCGGCGGGGCGATCACCGTCGGAGCCGAGCAGCGGGCCGGGGTGATCGGCGGGCGGCGGGCGGACGGCCCCCAGAAGGCGGCGCGGGTCGGCTCCTCGCGCGGCGGGCGAATCGCGCTGCGGACGGTCGCTCTCGGCTATCTGGCGCTGCTGCTCGGCGCACCGCTCGTGATGATCTTCTACCGCACCTTCGAACACGGGCTGGCGCCCGTGTGGGACGCGGTCACAGCACCCAACGCATTGCACGCGATGTGGCTGTCGCTCGAGATCGTCCTCATCGTCGTGCCGCTGAACACGGTCTTCGGGATCGGTGCCGCGATCTTGCTCGAGCGCGGCAGGATGCCGTTCAAGACGCTCTTCGGGCTGCTGATCGACATGCCGTTCGCGATCTCCCCCATCGTCGTCGGCCTCGCGCTGGTGCTCGTGTACGGACGCGCCGGCTGGTTCGGCGACGAACTGGCCGCCCAGGGCATCAACATCATCTTCTCGGTGCCCGGGATGGTGATGGCGACGGCGCTCGTGACGCTCCCCTTCGTCGTGCGCGAGACCGTCCCGGTGCTGCGCGAGCTGGGAACCGACGCCGAGCAGGCCGCGGAGACGCTCGGAGCGAGCCCGTGGCAGACGTTCTGGCGCGTCACGCTGCCGGGCATCCGCTGGGGGGTCGGCTACGGCGTGGTCCTGACCACCGCGCGGGCCCTCGGCGAGTTCGGCGCGGTCAGCATCGTCTCCGGGCGCATCGAGGGGCAGACCCAGACACTGCCGCTCTACGTGCAGGACCGCTTCGAGAACTTCGATACGACCGGCGCCTACACGGCGGCGGTCATGCTCGCCCTGCTGGCGCTCCTGACGCTGCTGGCGATGAACCTGCTCGCACGTCGAGCCAACAAGAAGGAAGGCTCCTGATGGCGATCCAAGTCCGAGACGTGAGCAAGAACTTCGGCGAGTTCCAGGCACTCCGCGACGTGAGCGTCAACGTCACCGACGGCGCCCTGACCGCGCTGCTCGGCCCGAGCGGGAGCGGCAAGTCGACGCTGCTGCGCATCATCGCGGGGCTCGAGACGCCGGACACCGGCGCGGTGGTGATCGACGGCGAGGACGTCACGGCCGCTCCTGCCCGCGAGCGCGGCATCGGCTTCGTCTTCCAGCACTACGCGCCCTTCAAGCACATGACGGTCCAGGACAACGTCGGGTTCGGGCTGAGCGTGCGCAGGCGCCCCAAGCAGGAGATCCGCGACCGCGTGCACGAGCTCCTCGCCCTCGTGCGGCTCGACGGGCTCGCCGACCGCTACCCATCCCAGCTCTCCGGCGGCCAGCAGCAGCGCATGGCCCTGGCGCGCGCGCTCGCGGTCCAGCCGCAGGTGCTGCTGCTCGACGAGCCCTTCGGCGCCCTCGACGCCCAGGTGCGCGCGGAGCTGCGCGAGTGGCTGCGCCGGCTGCATGAGGAGATCCACGTCACCACCATCTTCGTCACCCACGACCAGGAGGAGGCGATGGAGGTCGCCGAGCAGATCGTCGTCATGAACAACGGCCGCATCGAGCAGGCCGGCTCGCCGCGGGAGCTCTACGAGGCGCCGGCGAACGAGTTCGTGATGTCGTTCATCGGTCCGGTCAACCGCCTCGGCGATGCGTTCCTGCGCCCGCACGACATCCGGTTCCTCTCGGACCCGGACAGCGACGGCGAGGAGGCCCTCGTCGAGCGCGTCGTCCATCTCGGCTTCGAGGTGCGGGTCGAGATGAAGCTCGGCGACGGGCGCCAGCTGTGGGCGCAGGTCACGCGCGAGACCGCACAGGAGCTCGAGCTCAAGCAGGGCCAGATCCTCGCGGTGCGGCTGCCCCAGCCACGCGTGTTCGCCGAGGCGGGCAGCGGCGCGTGAGCCGGGTGAGGAGAGAGCGCGGCGAGCGGCGGGAACACCCGACCGCGGGCGACGGCGCCCCCTCGCTGCGGCACGATCGCCGCTAGCGGGGCTCCCAGGCCGCGTCGGCCTTGGTGAGCGCGGTCACCTCTTTGGGCAGATGTCCTCCGGCGACGTCTGCGACCGTGGTCTCCTCGAGCACTTTGCGCAGATTGGCGCGCAGCGCGACCCAGACCTGCTGGAGCGCCGCCGCAGAGCCGGTGTACTCGATCTCCTCCGGGCGCTGCCCGCGGACGCCGACGAGCGGGCCCTCGACCGCGCGGATCACGTGGGCGAGGTCGAGCTCGTCGGCCGGACGCGCGAGCCAGTAGCCGCCCTCGGGACCCCGCTGGCTGCGCACGACACCCGATGAGCGCAGCTGGGTGAGGATGTTCTCCAGGAACGACACGGGGATCGACTGCGCCTTCGCGATGTCGTCGACCTTGCGCGGCGCCGCCTGGCTGCTGCCGGCCAGCTCGACAACGGCGCGAACGGCGTAGTCGGCCTTGGCGGTCACGTGCATCCGCCGTCATTTTCACAAATCCGGGCGGAGAACGGCCAAGCGACCAGAATCTTGCGGAGTTAGGTAACCCTAACTCGTGTGATACTTTCCCGCGAAATCATCCCGACCGATCTAATCGGATTTACGACATGCGCCCCCCAAAGACGGCCCTGAAGACGCTCGCGCCGGCTCGGCTCTCCCTCCCCTGCCTCGGCGTCCTCGCAGCGCTGGCGCTCGCCGCGTGCGGCACCTCCAAGAGCCACGGCAACGAACTGACGCTCTACAACGGGCAGCACGAACAGACGACCGCGACGCTGGTCCACAACTTCGAACACCTGACTGGCATCAAGGTCCGGATCCGCTCGGCAGACGAGGCGACGCTCGCCAACCAGATCATCCAGGAGGGCTCGAGCTCCCCCGCCGACGTCTTCTACACCGAGAACTCCCCCGCCCTCGAAGCGCTCGGCGAGAGAGGCCTGCTCGTCCCCGTCCAGGCGTCCACGCTGGCAGCCGTGCCTCGCGAATCGAGCTCCAAGCGCGGCGACTGGGTCGGCGTCTCGGCGCGCGTCTCGGAGCTCGTCTACAACACCTCCCAGATGAGGGCCGGCGAAGTTCCGACCTCGGTCCTGCAGCTGGCGGCGCCGAACTTCAAGGGCAAGGTCGGGTTCGCTCCATCCGAGACGGACTTCCAGCCGATCGTCACCTCGATCGCGAAGCTCCGCGGCCGCCCGGCGGCGGAAGCCTTCCTGGAGGGGATGAAGCAGAACAGCAAGGTCTATCCCGACAACGAGACCGTCGTCGCGCAGGTCAACAACGGAGAGAGCACGATCGGCCCGATCAACCACTACTACTGGTACCGCCTGCGACGCGAGCAGGGCGAAGGCGGGATGCACTCGAAGCTCGCGCCCTACGCGCACGGCGACCCGGGGAACCTGATCAACGTCTCCGGAGCGGCTGTCCTGCGCGCCAGCGGCAACCAGGCCAAGGCACAGCAGCTGCTCGCGTACCTGGTCAGCCAGGGCGGCCAGGAGGCGCTGGCCCACAGCGACAGCTACGAGTACCCGCTTCGCCCCGGGGTCGGGCCGCCGCCCGGGCTGCCCCCGCTGTCGAGCTTCGGAGGAAGCGTTCTCACGCCGGCGCAGCTTGGCGACGGACATGAAGCGCTCGAACTGGAGCAGAAGCTGGGTCTTCTCTGATCCCGATGAGCAGCCAAGCGCCGGCCGAGCAGCTCTCTGACCGGATCGGCCATGTCTGGTCGGGCCGGCGACGCTGGCCGCTGTTCAGCGTCGCCGGCGGCGCGATCGCCGCCGGCCTCGTGCTCCTCCCGCTGGTGTTCCTGCTCGTCCAGGCGCAGGAATCCGGGTGGGGCCATCTGCGCGCGCTGCTGTTCCGGCACACGGTCGCCGTGCTGCTGTGGAACACGGTGAGGCTCACGGCCGCGTGCACGGTGCTCTGCGCGGTGCTCGGCGTCGGCGCGGCCTGGCTCGTCGAGCGCAGCGACATCCCGCTGCGCCGCATGTGGGCCGTCCTGCTCGTGCTCCCGCTCGGTATCCCCGACTTCGTCGTGGGTTTCAGCTGGGTCTCGATCGCTCGCGGGCTGCACGGCTATCTCGCAGCCGTGATGATCATGACCCTCTCCCTGTATCCGCTGGTCTACCTCCCGGTCGCGGCGGCCATGGCGAACGTGGACGCCGGGCTCCACGATGCGGCGCGAAGCCTCGGTCTTTCGCCGTGGGCCGTCTTCCGCAGGGTCACGCTCCGGCAGGTCTGGCCCGCGGTGCTGGGCGGCTGCCTGCTCGTCACGCTCGGGCTGCTCGCCGAGTACGGCGCGTTCGAGATCGTCCAGTTCCAGACCTTCACCGTCGAGATCTTCACCGAGTTCAAGCTCGGCTTCGACGCCGCAGCAGCGTGCACGCTCTCGCTCGTCCTGGTCGCGATCAGCGTGGCGGTGCTCGTGGGCGAGCTCGCGCTCGGCGGCCGCGGCAGGGCGTTCCGCACGGGGCCGGGCGCGAAACGCATCTCCTCCCCGGTGCGACTCGGGCGCCGGCGCGTCCCGGCTCTTCTGGCGCTCACCGCTCTGGCCGGTCTCGCGCTCGGCGTGCCGGTGAGCACGATCGTCTACTGGATCGCCCATGGCGGCTCCTCGACGCTGCCGCAGCCCTCGATCCTGCCTGCGCTCGGCCACACGGCCCTGTACAGCGCGGCCGCGGCCGCGATCGCGACGCTGCTGGCGGTGCCCGTCTGCACGCTCTCGCTGCGCCATCGCGGCCGGCTGACGGTCCTGATCGAGCGGCTCTCCTATCTGCCCATGGCACTGCCCGGCCTGGTCGTGGCGCTAGGGCTCGTCGCGTTCTCGGTCCGTTACGCGTTCTCGCTGTACCAGAGCGCTTTCGAGCTGGTCGTCGCCTACGCGATCCTGTTCCTGCCGCTGGCCGTCGTCGGCGTCCGCTCGGCGATGTCGCAGGCCTCGCCGCGGCTGGAGGAGCTGGGCCGTTCGCTGGGCCGGCGTCCGGCGTCCGTCTTCCTCCGGGTCACGCTGCCGCTGATCGCGCCGGGCATGGCGGTGGCGTTCGCGCTCGTGTTCATCTCGAGCGCCACGGAGCTCACGGCGACGCTGCTCCTGCGCCCGACGGGCGTCGACACGCTCGCGACCCGCTTCTGGACCTACACGACCAACTTCTCCTACGGAGCCGCGGCGCCCTACGCTGGCCTCATGGTGCTCATCTCCGCCGTGCCCGCGCTGCTGCTGAGCCGGCGCGTGCGGTCGATCCCCAGAGGCCGGGCGTGAGCCGCCTGGAGGTCGCCGGGCTCTGGAAGGGCTACGGCCGCCAGCCGGTGCTGCGAGGGGTCGATCTCGAGGTCCCCGCCGGCTCGCTCACCGCCGTGCTCGGCCTCTCCGGCTGCGGCAAGACGACGCTGCTGCGCGTGATCGCCGGCTTCGAGCGCGCCGAGCGCGGCGAGATCAGCCTCGCGGGCCGGACCCTCGACGACGGCCACAGCTACGTTCCCCCCGAGAAGCGCGGGATCGGCTATGTGCCCCAGGAAGGAGCGCTGTTCCCCCACCTCGACGTCGCCGGGAACGTGGGCTTCGGGCTGACTCGCGCCGAACGGCGCGGAGGAGAGGTCGTCCAGGAGCTGCTCGAGATGGTCGGGATCGCCCAGCTCTCACACCGCCTCCCCCACCAGCTTTCAGGCGGCGAGCAGCAGCGCGTCGCGCTCGCACGGGCGCTCGCCCGGCGGCCACTGGCGCTGCTGCTCGACGAGCCGTTCTCGTCGCTGGACGCGTCGATGCGCACCCGCGTCCGCGAGGAGGTCCACGGGCTGCTTCGCGAGCAGGGCGTGACGACCGTGCTCGTCACGCACGATCAGGAGGAGGCGCTGTCGCTCGCCGACAGCGTTGCCGTGATGCGCGACGGGAAGATCGTCCAGCAGGGCGCGCCAGCCGATCTCTACCAGCATCCCGCCGACGAGCGGCTCGCGCGGTTCCTGGGCGCCGTCAACATCCTCTACGCGAGCTTCCTCGACGGCACCGCCCAGACACCTCTCGGGCCGCTGCCGCTGAGCGCAGCCGTCCCCGGCGACGGAGCCGGAGCGGTGATGCTGCGCCCCGAGCAGCTCGAGGTGCTGCCGCTCGCCCGTGCCGGGCTGGACGGCATCGAGGGTCGCGTCGAGGAGTGCCGCTATTACGGGCACGACGCGCTGCTGCAGATCCGGGCGGGCGAGGACGGCGGACGCGAGCTTTTGATCGCGCGCGTTGCGGGAGGCGAGGCGCTGGCAGAGGGGACCGTCGTCCGCGTGCGTGCACGCGGCTCGGTGACGCCACTGGGCTGACCCGGGGGGACGGGCTTTAGCATCCTGCCATGCCCCGCTGGAGCTGGGACTTCGAAGACGAGCCACGGTCCAAGGCGGGGTACAGGCCGCCTGCCGCGACGCCGCGCGAGCCCACTCCGCCCCGCCCGGGCGGCGGGGGCAGGAACGGGGCGCCCCCGCCCCGGCGCGAGGCGCTCGTGCGGCGCCGGCGCGCGCTCGCGCTCGTGGGCGTGCTCGTGCTGCTCGTCATCGTCGTCGCCGCCGCGTCTGCCGGGTCCCGGCACAAGCCTCCGCACCCGAAGAGCACCGACACGGTCCACGCGGTCTCACGGCCGCCCGCCGACCCCCGGCAGACCGAAGCTACGGCTGTGCGCTCCGTGCTCGCCTATACGCCGTTCGTCAAAGAGGGCAGCGCCGGCGCGCGCGACATCGCGCTGACCTTCGACGACGGACCCGGGCCCTACACGCCGCAGGTGCTGAGCGTGCTCGAGCACTACCACGTGCGGGCCACGTTCTTCGTGATCGGCAAGATGCTGCAGTACTTCAGCGCCTCGACCGTGCGGGAGATCCAAGACGGCGACGTGATCGGCGATCACACCGAGACGCATCCGATGATGGCCGATCTCTCCGCGCACGATCAGTACGAAGAGCTCTTCGAACAGATCGCGCGCATCGAACTCCTCGGTGGGCCCCGCCCGACCCTGTTCCGGCCTCCCTACGGTTCGTTCAACGCGACCACATTCCGCGAACTGAAGCGGCTGCACCTGCTGATGGTGCTGTGGTCGGTGGACACCGACGACTACCAGCAGCCCGGCGTCCAGGCGATCGTCCAGAGCGCGATGGAAGGAGCCCACCCCGGCGCGATCATCCTCATGCACGATGCCGGCGGGCCGCGCCAGGAGACGATCGAAGCGCTCCCGTTGATCATCAAGGGACTCCGCGCTCGCGGCTACAAACTCGTCACGATCCCGGGCCTGCTCGCCGCCGACCCGCCGCCGCACGGGCAGCCGCTGCCGACGAACCTGAGCGGCGACTGAGCCGGACGCCACGAAGTCCCGGGCATGGCCCCGGTGCTTCAGGCAGCGCAGGAACGGCAGGCACCCCGCAGCACGATCTCGTGCTCGGAGACCTCGACGGCCAGTCGCTCGCTGACGCGCTCGATCGCGCGCTCGAGGCCCGGGTCGCTGAACGGCTCGAGACGCCCACAGCGCTCGCACACGATGTGGTGGTGGTGCTCGGAGGCGCCGCGCACCGGCTCGTAGCGCGAGGTGCCCTGGCCGACCTCCACCCGCGCAAGCAGCCCGATCTGCTCGAGCTCCTCCATCACGCGATAGATGCTCGCGCGCGAAGCCTCGCGCCCGCGGCGCTGGAGGCGCTCCTGGATCTCGGCCGCCGAGAGCGCGCAGCGCTGCTCGTCGAGCAGCTCGATGATCGCGGTCCTCGCTCCGCCGCGGCGGTGGCCCGCCTCGGCGAGCGCCGACTCCGCTTCGCCGGCCCACCCGGTGAGCTTCGTTTCCATCACGTCGATTCTAGGCGCAGCACTTCGGGCGCGGGGGCCGTCATCGTCCTGTCGCCCGGTGCAACGCTGCCGCGAGGCGTTCGAGCTGGGCCGTCTGCCAGCCCTGGAAGGTCTCGCCGGCCGGCGAGAGCGTCTCCGTGACGGTGGCGATGGGGATGCCCGCCGCGCGAGCGAGTTCGTTGACGCGCTGGACGTCCGGGGTCACGTTCTGGCTGTTGAACACCCACACCGCGATCTGCCGCTTGCGCGCCTGTTCGTCGACGGCCTGCTTGTCGGCCGCGTTGACATCCGTGCCCTCCGCCACCGCGCGGGCGAAGCTCGGCGGCGTCAGCAGCTTGAGCCCGAGGTCTTCGCCCAGGCCCTGGAAGATGCTCTCGCTGTAGCCGACCGGCACGCCCGCGTATCGCGCGCGGATCTCTCGCCGCAACGCGTCGTAACGCGCGAAGCCCTGGGTTTCGAGCCGGGTGCGCCGGGACGCGAAGTACGAGGCGTCCGATGGGTCCAAGCGGTCGTAGCCTGCGACGATCGCGGCGATCACGGTCCGCACGTCGCCCGGGAAGTACCAGCGGTGGGGGTTCGATCCTGCCGGCAGGCCGAGCCGTTCGCCTACGTTGAGCACGACCCGCTCCGAGGACGGGCTCGCCCGCAGGAGCTGCTCGGCCCATTCGTCGTAGCCGACCCCGTTGACGATGACCATGTTGGCGCCCGCGATTCGGCGCGCGTCGGCCGTCGAGGGCTGGTAGCTGTGGGGGTCGGCGGCCGGGTTGACGATGATGCTGCTGACCGTCGCCCGGTTGCCGGCGAGCTGTGTGGCGAGGCTGCCCCAGAAGTTCTCGGCGGCCACGACCACGAACCGCGCGCCGGAGGCGGACGCTTTCACCGGCGGCGGCCCGCTGCGCCCACAGCCGGCCAGAACGGCTGCGACGGCGGCACAGACTGCTGCGAGAAGGAGCCTGCGCCCGGCTCGCCGGCCGGCGGCGTTGCGTTGTGCCTGGGTCATAATGAGACTTGATCTTATATGAGACGGAATCTCATCGCGTTGCCCCCGGGTATCCTGACGGCAATGGCCGCCGCACCGAGCCCGCGCTGAGGCGAGCGCGCGATGGACCTCGACGAGCGCCGCGACAGGCGCGAGCAGCGTCGCCGCGAGCTTCGCCGCCGCCGCGTGGTGGCTCTCGGCGCGCTGATCCTCGTCGCGGGGATCGTGATCGTCGCCGTGGCGGCCGCCGGCAGCGGCGGCTCGAGCTCGCCGAAGGTCGGCTCTCACCCCGGCGCGCGGGCTGCGCGCATTCATGCGAACGGGGCGGGCGGCTCGCAGAAGACGGTGACCGATCCGAGCCGCGGCACGGCGGCCGCCGGCCCGACCGGCCCCCCCGGCCAGGCGGCGGTGCCGCTGCTGATGTACCACGTGATCGCGGCTCCGCCGGCCGGCGCGCCCTTCCCCGGTCTCTACGTCGAACCGCAGCTGTTCGCGGAACAGATGAAGGCGCTGAAGCAGGCCGGCTGGCACGCCGTCACGCAGGACCAGGTGGAGGCCTACTGGACCCGCGGCGTCCCGCTCGGGCCCGGCAAGCCGATCGTCCTGACCTTCGACAACGGCTACCAGTCGCAGTACACCCAGGCGCTGCCAGTCCTGCAGCGGCTCGGCTGGGTCGGGGTCGAGAACATCCAGCTGAGCGGTCTGCCCCCCTCGCAGGGCGGGCTGCTCCAGCGCCAGATCAAAGGGCTCGTCTCGGCAGGCTGGGAGCTCGACACGCAGGGCTACAGCCACGCCGACCTCGTGACGCTGGACGAAAGCGAACTCCGCTACCAGGTCGCGGTCGCACGCGAAACGGTGCGGCGCCGCTACGGGGTCCCGGTGAACTGGTTCTGCTACCCCTCCGGCCACTACGACGCGCGCGTGATCGCAGAGGTGAAGGCCGCCGGATACAAGGGCTCGACTACCGTCGTTCCCGGGTGGGGGCAGCCGGACGGCGACCCCTACCGCCTGCCGCGGCTGCGCGTGCTCGGCGGCACGAGCCCACAGGAACTGCTCTCGGAGATCGCCGCGATCCGGGACGACCCTCCCGCGCCGGCGTCATACACCGGCGCCTGATCAGGCCGCCTTCTTGGTTGAACGGCGCGCCGGTCGGGTACCGGATCGTGGGGCGGGAGGGCCGCCGTCAGTAGGCCGGGGAGGGCCGGTGTCAACGACAGCGGAGGAGCCAGATGGCCGCCGACGCGCTCACGATTCGCGCATACGAAGAGTCCGACCGCTACGTGCTGGTGCTGTCGGGCGAGCTGGACATGAGCGGTGCCCCGGCGTTCGAGGCCGCCGCGATACGCCTGTGCGCCCTCCGAGCAGGCGAGGTGCTCGTCGACATCACCGAGATCAGCTTCATCGACTCCAGCGGGCTGGGCGCGATCCTGGCTGTCAAAGCGGCCTGCGAGGAGCGCGGCTGCAGCTTCTCGATGACGCACGGCTCCGGCCAGGCCGAAAAGCTGTTCGAGCTGACGCGCCTGATCGAGCGGCTCCCCTTCCGCAGGAGCGGGATCGCGCGCGAGCGCCGCGAGATCGATCTCTCCGCTGAGACCTCGCCGGGCGACCAGGACGGACCGGGCGCGCTCGTCTGAGCGCGGTCAGGCGCGCCGGCCGCTGAAGGCGGCGAAGCCCTCGCGCGGCGCGATCTGGACCCGCTCGATCCCCGCCGCCTCGAACATCTCGACGAGGGCCCCGCGCGGGGGCGGCTCGGGGTGCCCCTGCCGGGCGCCGGTCGCGAACATCGCCCGTTGACGGCGGCTCCCCTCCAGGAGGAAGGTCGTGCCAATCACCTCGCCCCCGGGCTTCAGGCAGCGGGCGATCTCCCGCACCCCGCGGGCGGGGTCCGCGAGCATGTGCAGGCCGCTGAAGCACGCGAACAACTCGGCGCTCGCGTCCGCGTAGGGCAGCGCTTCGAGGTCCGCGGGCCCGGTCTGCACCTGCGCGAGCCCACGGGCCGCCGCGCGCCGGCGGGTGCGCTCCACCATGACGGGATCGATGTCGCCCGCGAGGAACTCGATCGGCTGGCCGGGAGAGAGGGCGCGCAGCGCCACGCCGCCGCCGCACGGGACGTCGATCACCCGCTCCCCTCCCTCGAGCCGTTCGATCGGGGCCATCGCCGCGTACAAGGGCCGCGCGTCGATCCCCCACACCGCGCGCCCGACCAGTTGCATCAGCCACGGCCGCTCGATGTAGAAGTCGTAGATCGTTCCGAACGGTCCGGCGCAGATGTTCGGCGTGGACCTCACTTCTCAGAGCGGCGAACGGGTCTCGAACCCGCGACCTCAAGCTTGGGAAGCTTGCGCTCTACCAACTGAGCTATCGCCGCGCAGGGGCTGATTCTAGGGCTATGCGGACGGTGCACCCCAGCTCGTTCACTCGCGCCTCGCGTCGTTCTCGCCCTCCTCGGCCAGCCCGACCTCGACGAGTGCCCGTCGGTGGTCGAAGAAGATCGCCAAGCGAGTGACGGCGCCGTGGGCGATCGTGAAGACGTTCGCGCCGCGCTCGGAGCCGGGCGCGATATCCGCGCCGCTGGCTTTCCCGCGCCCTGTCGCGTGCAGCAGCACGAGGACGCGCTCGCCGTCGAGCTCACGGAACTGCTCGGCCGTGACCGCGTAGCCGCTCCAGGCGGCCAGGAACTCCCGCCACGCGTGCGTCATCGCGTCGAGGCCGGCGATCGTGCGCTGATCCGGGCCGTCGGCGATCACGAACTCGATGGTCGGGGCAGCCCACCAGACCTCGCCCCAGTCGCCGCGTTCCCAGTCGGCATAGATCGAGCGAACGAGATCCACGTTCTCGGACATCGTGCCGGCAGTATCGCGCCACGAGGGCGCCGAGCTCCAGACTCGAAGCGAGGACGGTCTCTACTCGAGGAGGCTCACCCGCTCGGCTCAGAAGCGGGGGGATGAGCGCCGTCGCCCCCACCCAGCAGGTCGAGGGCGTGCCGGAGCGGCTCCACGAGCTCGTCGCCGATCTGCTCGATGCTTCGCGGGCTCCCCGGCAGGTTGACGATCAGCGTGCCCCCGCGAGTGCCGGCGCGCGCGCGGGAGAGCATCCAGTTGGGCGTGTGAGGCCTGGACGCGCCGCGGATCGCCTCGCCGAGACCCTCCACCTCCCGCTCGACGACCGCGCGCGTCGCCTCGGGTGTGAGATCGCTCGCGGCGAGACCCGTCCCGCCACTGGTGAGCACGAGCGCGCACCGGCGCTCGTCGGCGAGGCTCCGCAGCAGCGCTTCGAGCCGGGTGCGGTCATCGGGGACGAGCTCGCTCGCGATCACCTCCAGCCCGAGCCGTGCGGCAAGGGCGGCAAGCCGCGGCCCGCTCTCATCATCTCCCTCGCCGGCCGCCTTCGAAGTCGAGACCGTGACGATGGCGGCTCCACTCGGCGCTCCGATCGCTTCCTCGGCGGCGTCCTCGGACGGAGCGGATGCTTCGTCCTCGAGGCGGTAGTCGCTGCGCCCGCCGCGCTTCTCCAAAAGGACCACCTGCTCGATCTCGACCCCGCGCTCGAGCCCCTTCACCATGTCGTAGACCGTGAGCGCCGCTACCGCCGCCGCCGTCATCGCCTCCATCTCGACCCCGGTGCCCGCGGTCGTGCGCGCCTCGGCGGTCAACTCGACGAGCCCCTCTCTGGGATCGACGCGCGCCTCGACGTCCACGTAGCTCAGCGCCAGCGGGTGTGCGAGCGGGATCAGGGCCGGGGTCTGCTTCGCCGCCTGGACGCCGGCGAGCCTCGCCACCGCAAGCACCTCGCCCTTCGGACCCGACCCGTCCCGGACCGCTTCGGCGGCGCCGGGCGACATGCGCAGCCGCGCGCGCGCCCGGGCGGTGCGCGCCGTCGCCGGCTTCTCGGACACGTCGACCATGCGGGCGCGCCCGTCCTCGTCCAGGTGGGTCAGCCGGCCGCTCACGCGCGCTCCCGAGCTGCTTGCGGCTCGGTCCCCTCCACCCATCCCCCGCCCTCCTCGCGCTTCCAGATCGGCGCCTGAGCCTTGATCGCGTCGATCGCCTCCTTCGCCCCGGCGAACGCTTCCTCGCGGTGGGGCGAGGAGACAGCGACGATCACGCTCGGCTCGCCGAGCGTCACCCGGCCCACCCGGTGCTCCGCCGCCGCCGCGCACAGGCCGTGACGCTGCGCGGACTCGCGCAGGATCGCTTCCATCTGCTCGCTCGCCATCTCGGCGTACGCCTCGTAGTCGAGCGCCGCGATCTCGCGCGTCACACCCTGGAAGACGACGACCGCGCCCGCGCGCGGATCGCCCACCAGCGCCGTGAGCCGCTCGGCGGACAGCGGCTCGGGGCTGACGGCGACGTGGATCGCGGCCGGCTCGCCGCCGCTCACAGGAGGGATCAGGGCGAGCTCGTCGCCGGTCTCGAGGACGGTCGCGGCGGCGGCGTACTCGCGGTTGACGGCCGTCGACACGGGCAGGCGTTCGAGCAGCTCACCCAGCGAGGCGTCCCGCTCGGCGAGCAGCGCAACGGCGTCCGCGACGGTGGCTCCCGCCGGCAGCCGCAGCTCGCGTCTCGCGCTGCCTGCCCGCTCGCGCAGCGTCGCGAAGAGACGCACCTCCACATCGATCTCCGGGGCAGAGCTCACGCACATGTCCACTCGCGCAGGGATTCCACGGCGACCGTCGCGCCGGAGGGCACGTGCGTCGTCTCGCTTGGGATCATCGCCAGGCCGTCCGCGCCGAGCATCGAGCTGAGCACGTGCGAGCCCTGCGGGCCGGTCGGCGTCGCGTGCAGGCCGTGCTCGTCTGTGTGGAGGGTGCAGCGCACCGCGTGCGCACGGCCGGCCGGCTTCTCGTAGCCGCCGTCCAGCGTCGCCTGTATCGGCTCGGCGACCGGACGCCCCAGCATCGCGCGCAGCGCCGGTCCGACGAGCAGCACGAACGTGACCATGGCGGAAACCGGGTTGCCGGGAAGACCGAACACGAGCGTCGCGCCCCGGCGCCCGAACCAGGCCGGGCTCCCTGGCTTCAGCGCGAGCCCCCAGAGCTCCTCCTTCACCCCGAGCTCGGCCAGGCTCGGGCGCACGTGGTCGTGGACGCCGACCGAGACGCCACCGCAGACAATCGCGATCTCGACACCTTCGAGCGCCTGTTCGACCGCCGCGCGCGTCTCCGCCGCGTCGTCGCCCGCCCGCCCGGTGCGGACCACCTCCGCGCCCCCGCAACGGGCGAGCGCCGAGATCGTAAGCGTGCTGGTGTCGCGTATCGCGCCCGCCCGCGGCGCCTCGTGCAGACCGAGCAGCTCGTCGCCCGTCACCAGCACGGACAGCCGCGGCCGGTGCACGCAGCGGATCAGCGAGCGGCCCAGCGACGCGAGCACTCCCAGCTCGGCGGGGCCGAGCACGGTCCCGGAGCGCACCACCGTCTGGCCCGGCAGGACGTCGTCGCCTGCGCGCCGCACGTAGAGCCCCGGCTCGGGGGCGCGCATCGCCTGCACGGTCGCGCCCCCGGCAGGCTCGGCCTCCTCGACGCGCAGCACCGTGTCGGCGCCGTCGGGCATCATCGCCCCCGTCGAGATCGCGACCGCCTGGCCCTCTCCGACCGCCGCCGTCGCCGGGCTCCCGGCCCGCGACTCGCCGACGAGGCGGAGCGTCACCGGGTTGCCCGGGCCGGCCCCGGCGAGATCGGGTGCGCGCACCGCGAAACCGTCCATCGCGGAGTTGTCGAACGCCGGGACCGGATGCGTCGCGACGACGTCCTCGCCCAGCACACGTCCGAGCGCGGCCACGCCCAGGGCCACCGACTCGCCGGCCCCCGGAGCGGCCGCGGCGAGGATCGCCCTGCGCGCATCCTCTACCTCCACGAGCCGTTGTCCTGCCATGCACACAAGGGTAGATGCCGCGGTCCGGCGGCGGCCGGGGAGCGGCCGCCCGGCGAACCCCGCCGAGCAGGCTCGCCGGCGAGGGGCGCTCGCCGTGCGGCGGCCCGGCCGTTGCACGGGCGCGGGCTCGGTAACTTCGAGGCGTGCTCGACGCGCTGGACAGACCGCTGCGCGACCTGCGGATCTCCGTCACCGACCGCTGCAACCTGCGCTGCCGCTACTGCATGCCGCGCGAGGTATTCGGCGCAGACCACGCGTTCCTGCCCCGCGATGAGCTGCTGGGCTTCGAGGAGATCGCGCGCGTCGCCACGCTGGCCGCCAGGCAGGGCGTCGACAGGATCCGGCTGACGGGAGGCGAGCCGCTCCTGCGGCGCGAGCTCCCGCGCCTCGTCGGGATGCTCGCCGCGATCCCGGGCATCGACGACCTCTCCCTCACGACCAACGGGCTGCTGCTGGGGCGCCAGGCGGCCGACCTCGCCGCCGCCGGGCTCGACCGCGTCACCGTGAGCCTCGATGCGCTCGATCCGAACGTGTTGCGCGCGGTCGCGGACGCCCCGATCGACCCGGGACAGGTGATCGGCGGCATCGAGGCGGCGCTCGCCGCCGGGCTCGATCCCGTCAAGGTCAACATGGTCGTGCGCCGCGGCCTGAACGACGGCGAGGTTCTCGCGATGGCCGAGCGGTTCCGCGGCGGCGGTTGCGTTCTGCGCTTCATCGAGTACATGGACGTCGGCACGACGAACGGCTGGCAACGAGGGGAGGTCGTCGCCGCCGCCGAGATCCTCGACACGATCGGGTCTCGCTGGCCGCTCGAGCCGCTCGAGCCGACACGCCCCGGCGAGGTCGCGAGCCGCTACCGGTATCTCGACGGCGGCGGCGAGATCGGCCTGATCCATGCCGTGAGCGCACCCTTCTGCCACGGCTGCACGCGCGCACGGCTCTCGCCGGACGGCAAGCTCTACGCATGCCTGTTCGCCGCGGAGGGGCGCGACCTGCGCGGGCCGCTGCGCGGCGGCGCCGGCGACGAGGATCTCTCCCGCCTGATCGCGGGCGCATGGGCGACGCGGCGTGACCGCTACTCCGCCGAGCGGGCCGCACAGCGCGAGTCCGCTCCCGCGCGCATCGAGATGTCCTACATCGGGGGCTAGGCCCCTAGATAGGCGCGAATGCCAAGGAATAAGGGCCTTCGACCGCCGGGAGACCGCCTAAAACCGCACTGCGCGGCACTCAACTGCCGCGCACTTGCCGCGCACCGCCCCGCGAGGACTCCCCTACAGCGTCGCCTCGGCGGCTTCCTTCGCCTCGCTGAGCGTCGGGTGCACGCTCACCTCATGCCCCGGGCCGGTGACTACGTACTTCGGCCCCGGCAGGTCGGTGCCGTGCATCGGGTTGTAGATGATCGTGCGCAGGATCGTGCCGCCCTCGGGAGGCGCGTAGCTCCATTGCGTTCCGGTGACCTGTTGCCAGACGGGCATCGGGGCACCCTATCCCCGCTGGCGCTTTCCGCACCTCTTGACGCGGGGCGTTCGGAAGCGTCCTCGCAGCGCGCGAGGATGAGTACCGATGCTCGCCGCCGTCCCCGTAGAAGTCCTCAAGACGAACCACAACGCCCTAGAAAAGCTGGCGCTATTCGGCGGCGTCCTGGGCGCCGTAGCCGCACTCCTTGCCCTGTGGATCGCCTACAAAGCTCAAAGGTCGGGAGCCGCGCTCGGAAGGCTCGTACGTGAGGAGGCCGAAGCAGCCCGGGCAGAGCGAGCGAGACGCGCCGATCCGTTCCTGATCTTCGACGCCGAAGCGATACCCACGCTTTACGGAGGAAGCCCGCCGGATCAAATCTGATCACCCTCGGGTTTCGCAATGAGGGCGATCGACCCGCCGAGAGGCTGTTCGTGAACTTTCTGCTTCCGGACACCCAGTTCTTCGCAGTGCTAGACAATCGCGGTTCCATCGACAACGAGCGCACCCGAGCGGAGACCAGCCACACAGACGAGAAGCTGTTGGGCAGCGAGCGCGGTTGCGAATACTGGAAAAGGACGTAGGGCCGCTAGACCCAAAGGCCGTCAACAAGATCCAACGCCTGCTTCTGACGACCCCCAAGCGCGGCGACTGTGAAGTTTGAAGGCGGTTCTCATGCAAGCCGACATCGACGGCGGAGAACGCACGTGGCGCATCCCCCGGCAGACTCGGCGTAGAACCTGCTCAAGCTTTGCTGGCGTGGTCTCCCGGCCTTTGATTCGGGTCACGCGCTTTGATATGCGCGTAGAACATCGTGCGCTTTTCGCGGCGGTCTATAGGATCAGCGGATGCGAAGGGGGGTCTTGCTGGTGATCTTGGCGCTGGCGCTAGTCGGCTACGGGTCGGGGAGCGTGGCTCGCGCCGATAGTGGCGGTGCGACCGTTCGCACTCTGCCTGAAAGCAGCGAGCTACAGGCAAACGTCACGGTCGAACATTCCTGCCCGGGCTACTCATACGGTCCAACGGAAACCTGTGATTGGTTTGGCGAGGCTGCCGCCTACGGCGCAGAATCAGGGTGCCCGCAGGTATTCGACGTCTCGCGTGGCATATGGGTTGGTACTCCCGAAACCGCTCCGGGGAGCAGCACCGGCAGTTTCGCGTTCAGCACGTTTGGTCTGCCCCGCGATGTTGTCGTCTGTCTCTACGTCCATTCAGAAGGCGATGAACTAGTCGGGAAATCGCACCCGTTCGATCAGCAGACGGGCCGGGAAATACTGTCTGCTCCTAGCGAACCGGTCGCTAGCGGCTGCGGAAAGCTGAAAGCCAGAGGGCTTAGCTGGCAGATCAGCGTACAGGGCAATGAGCGATGCCCGATAGCCCGGCGAGAAATGAGCCATTTCCTGTCTCAGTCAAAGCGCAGTAGAACGCTCCGCACCGGATGGCGCTGTACGCGGGGCACGCAGGACGGTGAACCCATCGCAACATGCTCTCGACACAGCGCCTCTATCGTGGCCTTCGGAAAATAGGATCGCCCGATGCGACGGGGGTTGCGCGGGGGTTGATCGCGCTGGTGCTGATCGGGGCACCGGCGGTCTCAGGCTGCGGTGGCACGAGCACGCCTGCTGCTCATACGGAATCTGCGGCGGAAGCTGCCGAAAGCAAAGCCGAAGAACTCACGACGAAACAAGAAGAACTCAAAACCGAACAAGAAGAAGATACGAAGAAACACGAAGAAGAAACAGAAGAACTGAAAAGCGAAAACGAAAACAATAATCAGGAACGCGAAGAAGAAAACGAAAACCTAAAGCATGAAAACGAAGAAACGAAAGAAGCCGCAGAAAACGCGAAACAGGAAGCAGAAGGACACTAGGCCGGTTCCCGGTTCGCGCTGCTGCTCGTGTTCCTGTAGCCTCCCCCGCGTTAGGTGGGGGTAACGCATCAACGGAAAACGGGCCGGGGATTGTCTCCCGGCCCGTTTCTGTTGGGAGGTTGCGTTGTCGATTCAGTCGCCGCGAGACTTCCCATTCGAGGCGGTGGGCTTCATGCTCCGCCCAATCCGTCTGTAGTTCGGCAAGTCTCTGCCTGTAGGCATCGAACCCGCTCGCGAGCGTCGGCAACCCCGCCTGTAGCCGTGCCGTGCTTTCGCGTGCCCGCAGCCAAACGTCGAAGCTCTCAGCCTCCGTGCCCTCGCACTCGGCGCAACCGAGCCCGCTACACCTCAGGCAGAGCGCCCCGTCAACGAACACGGGAGCCGTCCTCTCCCACCACTTCCCCGCTCGCTCAGCACGCGCGCGGCGCTGCTCTACCGTCCATGGCTTGCCGCGCAGTTCCGCCGACGCCGCCGGATTCGCGCCTCTGCTCACCAAACTCACCTCAGATTCTGCGAGCGACACTTCCCGCAGCCGCCGCAGGGTGTAATCGGCCTCCCACTCGTCGCCCCCTCGGGGAACCCGGAAGGCAAACGACATTGCCAAGCTGCCGCGTTTCAGCTTCGCGGCGATGCTCGCCGCCTCGTTATCGCTGCTGTCAAGCTCTGCACGCACCGCTAGGCCCTCGGAATCTTCACTTACGTCGAGGCTGCCGTCATCGGTCGAGGCCAAGGGCAACCCGGTTCCCCCCATTCCGTGACCGACGAGAAGCTGAATGCTGGGTTTCGTACCGAGCGTCCGCCGGAACGCCCTCGGCTCCACTATCTCGCGCACTCCTGGTCCGAATCCGGGAATCTCATATTCGACCCCGAACACCGACGCTTTACCGACCATTTGCACGCTCATCGCCTACCCCGCAGACGCTCCCCAAGGCTGCGAGCGTTGTTCGCTTCGGCTTCTACCTGCTGCTGCAAGTCAATCCACTCATTGCTTCCGGGCACAACCCTCCGCTCGGGGACTGGCGTCGGAGGGGTTGTGCCGTCGATCGTCTCGTTGGTCAGAGCCTCTGCGGGACTCGGAAGCCTCGGGTCGGTTCTCGGCGGCGGAGGGGATGAGAGATCAGGCAACAGGCCACGGGCAGCCAACGCCGAAAGGTTCCGCGCGTGAGCGACCCCGGCTCCTTCCAAATCGCCATCCGCGAGCTCGCAGATCGCCCTCGCGAGCAGCAACATGCTTTGTTCGTTCGTGAATGTCATTAGCTAGCTCACCTCCCCTAGCCAGCGGTCAACGTCAGCGTTGAACACGGGCCGTCGATCCACAGGCCGTGCAGGCAGCGGGGTTACCGGCGGCAACTCCGCTGCCAACTGCTCACGCCGACGCGCCATCAGTCCCGCGAGAGCAGGAGCTTTGCGAGCGACCGCGCCCAGATCGGACACCTCAAAAAGAAGCTCCCCCACCTCAGCTAGCGCCGTTTGTGTCTCACTCAGCGGGGGCCAAGCGGGTTCTGTCGTTTTCTTACTCATCATCAAAACCCGCTCGGCGGAATAAGGCCCGTGCCAGTTATGGTGCAAACGGCCGACGGGTATCTCACAATGAATGCGGCGTAATTGTGCAATCTCACCCTCGCGCTGAGCGAACCCGACAGCACCTCCTCAAAGGTGGAGACTTTCGGGGTCGCCTCCCACAGCATGAAATCCGACGGGCGGATCACGAGGATTACGTCTTCTTTTCCGACCGGGTAGAGCTTCCCCGTCGTGAGGGTGCTTGGGATCACGTCCGACAACCTCACCGCGACACCAAGAATGTTTCCGTAAATATCAGCGGGCGGAAGCGGCGGCTGCGCCTCCATATTCAGGTTCAACGGTCGCTTATCTTCATCCTCACCGGCTCCGATCCAAGCCCACCTACCGGTGCGCGTTACAACCGCCTCGGGCGGCAGCTTGCGAGTGTTACCAACTGTCGCGAACGCTTCTCCGAGCGGTTTGAACAATTCCGTCGCGACCGGCGTTGCCGCCGTGAAGGTGACGTTGCCAATCGACGGGGTTTCGGTAATACCCTGTAGTTCCTGGTAGCTCGATCCGCGCCCGAAGGTGACCTGAAGCTCTAGGTTCTGGTCATACGCGCGTAGAAGGTCCTGTGTGACCGCGTAGTCGAGTGCCGCGCCACCGGTCCCGCTCTGCTGCAACATCTGTAGGGACACGTCGGCGTAGCCTGCGCACGTCACAACGTTGCTGCTCACCTTTTCGTCGGTGAAGTCCTGCGAAGGGGCCGCGCTGACCTCCCGCGCCGCCGTGACGCTGGTACCCGTCGCGATCCTCGGCACGTTCACCGACGCGACGCCATCAGCCAAGGGGAACGTGGGGCAGGCAGCGGCGATAACGCGTCCAGGGCGAGCAGCCGTCACGAACTCGTCAACGGCCCACAGCGGCGGCGTGAGGCTCGATCCGTCGCCTGTGAACACATTGTTCGGGTTGACCCTGCGCTCAAAGGTCGCGCCAGCTTCCCTTGTGGCCTTCGCCCGCCTCGCGCCAAGCTCGTAACGAACCTCGCGTTCGTGGGATTCCAGACGCTGACGCGCAGCGTTGTCGCCCTCATGCTTGCTGCGCCAGCTATCCGCGTAGAAGCTGTGCGGGCTCGCCCGTTCGTAGGTCAAGGGCTCTCTACGGACGCTCATGCGCGCCGTGCTGGACTCCACGCGTTCCTCATGGAGACTTGTGCCGCGCGTGCCACGTCTCGGCGGCGGAGAGCGAGTCCTGAACTTCGCGAAGCTCGCTCGGGTTCAGGTTCCGTGCCTGCGTTTCGGCCTTTTCAAGCAGCGTGCTCGCACGGGTCGTCGCCCGGTCCCTTTCGTTTCTGGAAAAGTCGCTTGCGACCTCATTGGGCGTCCTGTGACGCCGGTTGACCTGCTCGGCACGTCGTTTGATCGCATCGAGCGATGGTGTCTGATCGGCCATTGCCGACCTCCTCCTATACGGGCGCATACGTCGCGCCGGGTTGATTCAGCCTCGCTATCGAGGCTGAGTGCTCACGCCAGACGGCGGAGCGTCAAAGCACGATCTGGCTTGACCGCACCTGAAACGGGTTCCCCGTGACCTGCCACTCTTGGCCCGGGTTCAGCCACACCGTGACTGACTGCACGATTTCGTAAACCCCTTGGATTTCGACAACGACCGGAAACGTCGGCCCACCGACACCCACTTTCGCGATCTGTCCTGTCGTGCTGAAGGCAATCTGAAGGATCACAACCGCCGGTCGTGTCGAGGACACTTCATAAGCCGTGTTGAGGCTTCGGCTCGTCAGCGCCCCGTATTCCTGTGTGCGCTTAGATTCCCCGGCCAGGATGTGCCAGTTCGACCCGTCCGCCATCAGAAGCAAGTGCTGGTAGCCGACCAACGTCACCGGGGTTGCGCCCGTAATCCAGTCCCCATAGATCAAGGCGCTACCGGCAGCAACTTTGACTTCATGGTTGTTCGCTGACACGGCCACAACCGCGTTCGCAGTCGGGGTCGGCAGGTTCACTTTGATGTTAGCCGTCGCCTTCACCCAGTCACCGGAGGCAGCGGTATATTCAGAGCCGTGTTCGGTGAGTTTGAGCAGGCGTTCCTTTAGGAGTTTGTCCCACGTTTCTTGTCCAGGCTGCGAAACCTGTGCCGGAAACGCTTTCACTTCGTCAGTTGGGGAAGCAAACAAGGCTTTCCATGTGGTTGTTTCACCGGGCATTGGTCCTCCCCGGGGTCGGCCGCTGCCTACTACGGCGGCGGAGAAGTTCAAGAGCGAGCGAGATCGGCACCGCTCGCGGGTACCGTTGAGCCTCAGCGGTGCCGCGCAGGTCAATACAGCGTGGTCGGGGCTTCGGGACCGGGGATCGGCGGCGGAGGATCGTCAATTCCAGGTCTCGGGTCCGCCGAACGGGCCTCGCTCCCCATTGCTTTGTTTCGCGTCGAGTCTTTCCAGCGCGAGCGTCAGATACAGGGTCGGGTGCATCGGCTCGGTCGTGCGTTCCATGGCGTCAATCGCACTTGCCACCAGATAACCCCAGCCGCGTTGCCTTTGCGACAACTCGGGGTCCTCTCGGGTAGCGGCGAGAGCTTGCGCGTAGGTTCTGCGGTCGTGCGGTGAGAGTTCCGCGAGGGTTTCCCCGACGCTGCGGGCAATGTCCCGGTCCTGCTCGCTCAGCATCAGTACCTCCTCGCGATCTCGGCGCGAAGTTCCTTCACGGTGGGCGGACGCAGGCCACGCTTAGTTTTGATGTACGGGTAGTGCCAGGGGCGCTCCGACTCCTGCTCTGCGGCCTCCTGCGCTTCCACTATTTCCTGATAGTCGGAGTCCGGGTGAACATCAATCTTGCCCTTGTCCCACAGCCGTTCGCGATAACGCTGGTAGTAGCGATTTGCCAGGGTGACCGTCCGTGCCGCCACCTGCTCCTGATCGACCCCGCCGGTTTGCGCAGCCTCAGCTACCGCATGTTCAAATGCTCGCTCCCGCGCACGCTTCGCCGCTTTGCGCAGATAACTCCGTTCACGCATTGCGACCCCTCGCGCGCCGCTCCCGCTTGGCCTTCTTCTTGGTCCGCGTCGGCTTAGCCGGTTCCTTCGGCAGCCGGTCCATCATTCGCTCTAGCCGCGCCTGCGACAGTCTCAGCTTCGGGCCTCGCTGCTTACCCATTTACCTAACTCTCCCTATTTATCGTCCGTCGCCGCTGTAACCGCTTCAAGTCGCTGTCACGCGACTGCAAATCAACCGCAGAGATTCCGAGCCGCACCCGGCTAACGGGGTCGAGGGCGAGACGCCCCCTCAGATTTACGATCATGTTTTCTGCCTTTGCGAGTTGGACAAGCAATGGATGCGAGTAGGTCCGGTGATCGACTACTTCACCTTTCGGGGAAACAATCGCTTCGGTGAGTGTCAGCCCCTCCCGGTCGATCGTCGCGGCCATATCCGCTGCGCGGTCTTCCAGGGTCGCGAGATGGGCGATCGTCGGGCGGTCCGTCTGTTGCGCCCATGCGCAACCCCACGCCTCGGCCCAAACAGCGAGCCCTGCGGGGCCGAGACCGTCGGGCGGCGGCGGAGGGGTCGCAGGGTGAGGATCAGGCGGTAACGCCTTCTCAATCAACGCGAGTTCGCCCCGTTTTTGCCCTCTTTGACTTCTCGGTTGCGGCAAAGGGCCTGAAAGTCCGATGATTTACTCCTGAAACTCAATGGTGGACGCGAACAAGGCTCTGATAGGGTGAAAATGTCGCGTCAGAGGCGCGTAAATCGGCTCCTAAGGGCCTGAACTGGTGAAAACCACGCGAACCCCCTCCCCCGGGTGAGATCCCCCTGCCAGGCGTTTTTTGCACCTGCGCGGCCACGGAGGATCAACAAGGCGGGTCGGCGCGCATCACGATCCTGACTTTTCAAGGGGGCGCGGGGGTAGCGCGGGCTGTGACCCGCATTCGCACTCGCCCAGCGTGTTTGGTCGTCGCTTTGGGCAGGCGTCCAGCTGGGAGTCCGGACGCCTGCCCTTAGCTATCCCTGCTCACGGACAAGGAGAACGCGAGCAAGTTTGCGGCGACAATGGGCATGCCGCCGGTTTTCGATCAATCGCAGGCTGAAGTGCGACCGACCGAAGCTGTAGCTGCTGTAGGCGCGTTCGGGACGAACGAACGCTCCAAGGTGTATTCGCGCAGCGCGCGGCGGATCACGTTTGATCGTGACCGGTCGTCGGCGTCTGCGAGACGGTCTAGCGCCTCGACCGTGGCGGGGTCGATTCGAACTGTGACAAGCTGCATGTGAAACTCCTGAGTTGGCTCGGTCGCGGGATTGCTAAGGACTCGGGCCGGACTGAATGAATCTAAGGACAGTCGTCGTATTACGACTTATATCAAGGAGCTTACCCTATGGACCGGACGTCTTTAATGTGTTTATCGCGCGAGTAAGTGAACGCACCGTGTTTTGTAACTCCCGCGCAGCGCCGGAGTGAATCAGCGGCTCGCCCGCGATCAGCTTCCCGACCGAGCGCACCTCATCTTCGATCCGCGATAACTCCCTGGCGTAGACGCGCACCTTGTGGGCGCGCAACGCGTCGTCACGCCTCTTCGCCTCGGCAGTCTGACGCGCCTGCTCTGCCTGGCTGACTGCCTCGGGCTCGCCACGTAGGGCGGCAGCGGAGGAGGCTGTATAGCCCTGCTCGGGGCGTTGGGCTAGCAGTCTCGGCTTCTCGTCGCTGCTCATTGCTGCTCGGTTTCGCGCCAGTGAGCAACGGCACCGCGTACATCTTCGAGAGCGTCGAGGATCTCTTCGTCGTTTGCTCCCGCCAGGAGCAGTTTGAATAGCCACGCGTTCAGCCGCCTCACTTCTCGTGTGACGGGTCCTCCGGTCTCGTTCTCGGCTTCGGCGCTCAGCCGTGCAACGTCAGCAGGAAAGCTGGCGGCGGACGCCATGAGGCGCAGACTTTCGAGCGTTTCGTCGCGGGCGCTCATTGCTCTGGTCCTCCGACGCCGTACTGTTCGCGCAGCTCGGCCTTCGCATCGCTCATCACTCCGTGAACCAACGTTCGAGAGCGTGGCGCGAGCGGTACCGGCTTTTTTAGCCAGAGAACTCGGGCTCGTGGCTTGCTCGCGGATTTCAGTTCCGTCGTCGCGGGTTTCTTCCCACCCTTGCGTTCCCACTCGTCGCGTTTCATTGCTCTTCACCTGCGTATTCGGCCAACACCCGTTCCGCTCTCGCGACAAGCCTCTGTTCATCATCGAGCGACCACTTCCAGGAGATCGACGTTTCTTCGCCTCCCGAGTAGCCGTCTTGCGGGTCGAGAGCGTCCGGGGCAGCGGAGGATTGAAAAATGGCGATTGCATCTTCATCCTCTCCGCCGTCAAGACCTTTCGTGTCCAAATCGCGTTTCACAGTCACCCCTCCTTTGGGTTGCTGCGTGATCGTTTGTCTGCTGCGTTCCTTGTCGCACGGGCATCGGAGTAGCCAGCTTCGGCACTGATCCTTTCTTCCTCCGCCGCCGTCAACATTGGCTCGTCTGGCATTAGCTTCCTGGCTGCCGCTCGGCAGCGCGCTTAACCTCGCCTGCTACTTCGACGCGCGCTCTATGGTTCGACTCACGGAGATTTCCACGCTTGCCTTTACACCGCTGGTCGGCCAATGCCTTACAGGCCGGACACGGAACCCTTCGCGCTGCGGCCCTGCTGATTGTTCGTTGCACCTCGCACCTCCTGAACTGCCGAGTTACTAAATCATGGGATAGAACCACCCCCCTACCCCCCTCCTGCGGAGCGCATGGCTGGTCACTTCTCCCGCCGTCTGGCGACTGTTCGTTGCGAGGCTTCCCCACGGTCAAGGTGGCTGGCCGACGAACCTCTCTCCCGACGTTTCGGAATGCCGCCGTATATCGCGGTTCCTCTCCCGGAACGTCGTTAATGGTCGGGTGTGCTCGCGCAGCGACTCTCGCTGGGAGCTTGGGATCGGGCTACCGACCGTGGCGCGCGTTATGCTCCCCGCACACCTCCTCTGTTCGCCTCAGAGATGTGTGGAAGCCGCCCGTCTCGGGGCGGCTTCCTTCGTTCTACGGTGCGCAGAGATACTGGTCGCGGCATCGCGCTGCTCATCGCACCGTCTCGGGCGCGAAGGAGTCTCTCGTACCTTCTGGGTCGTTATCGCCGCCGCCGCCGTCGTCAGGCTGACGAGCGACGCGGCGAACACCGGGACGGCCTGCCCCGCGCGGGCGTGAACCCGATTTCGCTGGCGTTGCCACCCTCACTGGCGAGGCGCGAATTGTCACCTGCTCAGGTATCCGCTCTGAGATACAGGAGACTATTCACATACACTCGCTTTCCAGGTTGAGGGTTTCACACTAATCGGGACCGTACCACGCGGTCCTGGATAGTTAAAACTGTGAAGGGCCTCAGGCGGTAAACCCACCTGAGACCCTTCTGCCCTTGAAAAGTGTGAAATCCCCAAGGAAAGCGACTATCAAGGTAGCACGCCGTCCGGACGCCACCGCGACTACAAAACAAGACCGCCCGAGTTGCCCCGGGCGCTCTTGCGGTAATGCCCTGAATCGGACTCATACCAAGTGAAACGCCCCCGGGTGGTTAGGCCGGAGGCGTTTCGCGAGAGTACAACTGGGGTTGTGTGCCAACAAGTATACCGTAACTACAGGCGGCAGAAATCACATAGGCCCGTGTTGCGGCAGAGGTTAAAAGTGAACTCGTTGTTTGTGCTGGTGAAGTAGATACATCTAAGCTGCGCGTTGACCACAGGCCCAACGGCTGCCACGGCTGCCGCTTGCTCCGCCGTCGAGCAGTCCGGACACAGGAGCACATTGCGTCCGATCACCCACCCGAGCGGGTCCGTAGCGGGACACGGTGTCCCGCAGTATTCACAACGCCATTCTTCGATCCGTTTCTCGGAGCTGCTCATACAATCCCAACACGCGAGACCGTCAACAGTCACATGCAGGCCATTAGAAGGCCCTGGAAGGCCCTCTAACGGGGCGTAACCATTTAGGGCTGCCTCCACCATGGGCAGAATCCCTACGCCCCATTCTCGCGCTCCGCAGCGATTGCAAGCCCGATCGAGTACGTCAGTCGCCATGGTTACCCCTTGCGCCGCCACTCCTCAGGCGGTGTCGGGATCCGTGGCGTTGTGTCTCTGACGATCGGCTCAAATGCCAGTCCAAGGCGCTCGAACGGGAGTTCTCCGTTGGGGTCGCGCAACTCATCCGGATCGAGGGCTTCCAGATATGAGCCGTCAAGGTTCAAGCTGGCCTCGACGCTCCCGATGGCCCTACCCTCTGCGTCTACAACGTAGAACCTGCCTTGACCTCGGCCCACATTTCGAGCAGGCTGAGCGGCTTATCGTCGCCGGCAACGATTGTGGCGTTCCCCGCCTTGAGTTCCTTTGCTAACCATGCGTTGTTGTGGCCCGTGGTCGTGTAGTGCTCATCCCCTTTGGGTTCCAGGGCCGCGATCAGCGTCCCGACCGGCTCACCGTCTGAGTCTCCATATCTATCGATCCTCCGTCGCCGTAGAAGTTTAGCGGCGAGCCAAGAACAGGGAAGCCGACTCGCCGCGCACTCACCGAAGCACGGCAAGGGGGCTAGACGTCAAGATGGTCACAGAGTTACATTCGCAAACTGGGGGGAAACGGCATCGGAGAGAGTCTAACTAGCTAGGGGAGGGCTTTGGTTCAGGAAACTTGCCTTGATCTCCGATGACCGAACCTTAGGGCAACTTTCCCACAGGGGCATAGTCGGTGCCGTATTGCAACCCGTTTCACACTTCCAGGGTGCCTTCTTCTTCAACGGCACCGATATCGCATGAACGCTTTTTTGGCCTCGTGAGCGTCTGCTATACAGACACGCACACACAGGAAGGGCAACGCCAACCTAGAAAGGTGAAGGACGGTCTGTTGCCCCGATGGATACCGATTTGCCCTCCGATGCCCCTCCGCATGACCCGGTGTCGCGCGCGGAGGATGGCTCCGCCCGGGATCGCGGCCAAGCTCTACGCCGAGTCCAAGGGGTTGTCGTGAGCGAGCAGGCCACCGACAGACCCCTCACCGCCCGCGACGTAATGACAAACGTCGCGCCTGTCCCCCGGGTCGCGCTCACGCGGACCGAGGCTGCTGCCGCGCTCGGGATGAGCTTGGACAGCTTCCAGCGCCACGCCCAGCCCGACATTCGGATTATCCGCCGTGGTCGTCTGCGGCTTGTACCCGTGACCGAGCTAGCCCGCTGGGCCGAGCAAGCCGCCGAGCGGGCGATCTAGTGCCCGTGGATGGGAGTACGATCCGGTGACACACAGAAGCGCCCCCGCGCTGCGCAAACAGCCGGGGGCATGGCCCAAAGGGAGATAGCCCAATGAGCACAGGAATCGAAGCACGCCACGCGCGTTCGTGCATGAGCCGCACCGGGGGCGCTTGCAACTGCAAGCCGACGTTCCAGGCTCAGGTCTACGACAAGGCCGCTAACCGCCGCCTGCGCAAGACCTTCGACACGATCACCGCCGCTAAGCAATGGCGCACCGGCGCCGCTGCCGCGATCCGCACCGGTTCGTTGACCGCGCAGCGAGGGGCAACGCTGAGCGAGGCAGCCGAGCATTGGCTTGCGGGACTTCGCGCCGGAACGATCACGAACCGCAGCGGCGACCCTTACAAGCCGGTGGCGGTCCGCGACTACGAGCGGCTGCTGCGAACGAAGGTGTTGCCCGTACTCGGCCACCTTCGGCTCAACGAGGTCCAGACACGAGACGTTCAGAAGCTCATTGACGGGCTTGTAGAGGGCGGCGCGGCACCCGCGACGGTAGATGCCGCCGTGACCCCTCTGCGGGCGCTCTACAGGCGTTCTGTGGCCCGTGGCGATGCGCGCGCCAACCCCACGGTCGGAATCGAAAAACCGAGCGTGCGACCGGCCCCGCGTGAGGTCGTCTCCCCCAGCCAAGCCGCATCGATGATCGCTGCCCTATCTGGCGCCGATCGTGTCCTGTGGGCAACGGCGTTCTACACCGGGCTGCGACGAGGCGAGTTGACCGCGCTGCGGCGTGAGGACGTTGACCTTGCGACGGGCGTGATCAACGTGCGCCGTAGCTGGGACGAATGCGAGGGTGAGATCGCCCCCAAGTCACGCAAGGGCTACAGGAAGGTTCCTGTTGCCGCCGTACTGCGCGACCACCTTGACCAACACCTGCTGAGCCACGAGGCCACTCGGGTGTTCGAGGGCGGTGTCTGGTGGATCGCGGCAGCGGCGGATCGTGCCGGGAAGGTCTGGACGGCGGCGGGCCTGCCGGTGGTCACCTTGCACGCCGCGCGGCACACGTTCGCGTCCTTCTCGATCGCGGCGGGCATGAACGCTAAGACGCTCTGCACGATCATGGGACACGCTGACATTTCGACCACCTTCGATCTGTACGGGCACCTGCTCCCCGGCAGCGAGGATGAGGCCGCAGCGCGCCTAGATGCGTTCTTCTCGCAGGCGACTGCCGCGCAGACTGCCGCGCACCCTGAGAGATTGGCGGCGTAGAGCCGGATTGCCGCGTGTCCTACATCGGGGGCTAGAGGACCCGTCCACGCGCCCGGCGCGCGGAAGGGACGGGCGCCCGGCCGCACGTCGCCGCGTCGCAGGGTGCGCGAGCGCCTGCGCCCGCGCTCTACCCTTCAGGACCGTGAGACCCCGCCTCGTGCCGATCCTCATCTCGATTGCCGGTGCGTGCCTGATCGGACTGCTGATCTACGGCATCTCGACCCAGTCGGCCAGCCGCACGCTCGATACCGAGGTGCACGAGGGCCGGCGCCCGGTGGCGCCCAACGCGAACGCGCTGCTGCCCGTGCTCGGCGGGCACGGCACCGGATCGCTCGCCTCCCAGCGCGGCAAGGTCGTGCTGCTGAACTTCTGGGCCTCCTGGTGCCAGCCCTGTGAACGCGAGGCGCCGCTGCTGGAGCGGGCTCAGGCGACGCTGAAGCGCTACGGCGCGACGGTGCTCGGAGTCACCTACAAGGACGCGACGCCGGACTCCGAGCACTTCGTGCACGAGTTCCACCTGACCTACCCGAGCCTTCGCGACGGCACCGGGAGCTTCGCGGCGGCGTATGGGACCGACCAGCTCCCCGAGAGCTTCATCGTCGACCGCGACGGACACGTGGTGACGCTCTACCGGGGCGAGATCGGGCCCGAATTCATCGAAAAAGCGATCGCGCTCGCGCGCTCCTCGTCATGACGCAGGGACGCAGGCTCGCGATCACGGCCCTGATCGCGGTGCTCGCGCTTGCCCTGGCCCCCGGCGCCGGCGCCGCCGAACCCCATCGCGCCGCGCTCACCCAGATCGAACGCCAGGTCATGTGCGTGACCTGCAAAATCCCGCTGAACGTCGCCGAGTCGCCGCAGGCCGACCGCGAGCGCGCCTACATCCAGTCGCTGATCGACGAAGGCAAGAACGAAGCCCAGATCAAGACGGCGCTGGTCTCGCAGTACGGCTCCACGGTGCTCGGGCTGCCCGCCGACCACGGGTTCGGGATGGCCGCGTACCTCGTCCCCCTCGCGGCGGTGCTGGTGCTGGCGGGCGTGCTCGCGGTCCTGCTGCCACGCTGGCGGCGGCGCTCGCGCGGCACTTCCGGCGATCCTCCGCTTCCGCTCCCACCGTCGGACGCGGCGCGGCTCGACTCGGACCTCGCGCGCTTCGACTGAGGCGTGCGGCGAGCGACCGGGACGCGGCGCTCGACCGGAAGCCCTACATGTGGTCCGGCGCGGCGACGCCGAGCAGATCCAGAGCGCGCGCGATCGTGTTCATCGACGCGACCGAGAGCGCGATCCGGAAGGACTCCACGGCGGCGGGCTCGGCGCCGACCACCCGGCAGTCCCGGTAGAAGGCGGTGAAGCCCTGCGCCAGCTCGAGCGCGTACGCGGCGATGCGGTGGGGCGCGCGCCGGGCGACGGCCTCGGCTAGCTCACCCGGGAAGGCGACCAGCCGCAGCACGAGTGCCCGCTCGGAGGGGTGAAGCGGCGCGGCGGCGCCCTCGGAGCTCGCGGCGGCCTCGAGCGCCTGCTCGACGCGAGGCGCACCGGCGCGGTCGAGCATCGAGGCGATGCGGGCGTGCGCGTACTGCACGTAGTAGACCGGGTTCTCCGCGGACTGCTCGCGAGCGAGGTCGAGGTCGAGGTCGACCGTGGTGTCGTGCGATCGTGCCAGCAGGTACCAGCGCGCGGCGTCCACGCCGATCTCCTCGACGAGCTCGTCGAGCGTCACGAACTCCCCCGCGCGCTTGGACATCTGGGCCCGGTCGCCGGAGCGAACCAGGTGGACGAGCTGCATGATCAGCAGCTCGAGCTCGTCCGGGTCTCCGCCGAGCGCCTCGTAGGCAGCCTTCGTGCGGGCGACGTAGCCGTGGTGGTCTGCGCCCCAGACGTCGATCTGGCGCTGGAAGCCGCGCTCGCGCTTGTCCTGGTGGTAGGCGGTGTCCGAGGCGAAGTAGGTGTGCTCGCCGTTCGAGCGCACGAGCACACGGTCCTTGTCGTCGCCGAACTCGGTCGTGCGCAGCCACAGGGCGCCCTCCTCGGTATAGGTCCGCCCCTGCTCGGCCAGCACCTCAAGCGTGTGCTCGACGGGGCTCGGATCGCCGTCGTGGAGCGCGCTCTCGTGCTGCCAGTGGTCGAACTCGAGCACCCCGAAGGCCGCCAGGGACGCCCGCATCCGCTCGAGCATCACCGCGACGCCCTCGCGGCCGACCACGGACGCCGGCTCCGTCGCCGCGCCCGGCAGCTCCGCGGCGAGGCCGCCCACGTAGTCGCCGCGGTAGCCGTCCTCGGGCACCGCCTGCCCGCGGGCGAGCGCGGCGATCGACTCCCCGAACTTGACCACCTGGCTGCCGGCGTCGTTGATGTAGAACTCGCGCGCGACGCTGTGGCCGTGGAACGCGAGCATGCGCGACAGGGCATCGCCGTACGCCGCGTTGCGGGCGTGCCCGACGTGCATCGGACCGGTCGGGTTGGCCGAGACGAACTCGATGAGGATCCGCTGCGCCTCACCCTTCGCGGCGGCCCCGCCGGCGCCGAACGACGGCTCCAGAACGCTCGCAAGCGCCTGGCGGCACCAGCCGTCGGACATGAAGAGGTTCAGGAACCCGGGCCCTGCGATGTCGTAGCGGTCGAGCTGCGCTGCGAGCCGCGTCGCGATCGTCGCTCCGAGCCGCTCGGCGACCTCGCGGGGCGGCTCGCCGAGCCGCGGGGCGAGCAGCAGCGCCGCGTTCGTGGAGTAGTCCCCGAACTCGGAGCGCTTGGGCCGCTCGAGTGTGGGCGGGGCGATCGCTTTCCCGTCGCCACCGGGCGCCAGCTCGGCGACGGCGCCGTCCAGCGCGCTGCGGAGCCCGGCCAGTGGCTCATCGTGGCCCCCCGGCTGCGGGTGGGAGCTGTCGGCGAGGGGTGTGTTCATGGGTCCGGGGGCGGGCCTTGCGATACTAGCCATGTGAACGAGCAAGACTCAGGCTCCGAGCGGCACATCAACATCCACCTCTCCCCCGAGATCATGGGGGGCGTCTACGCGAACTTCGCGAACGTCAGCCACTCCGACTACGAGTTCACGGTCACGTTCGCCCGCGTGGACCACGAGGTCGAGGCCGAGGAGGTGCCGGGGGTCGTCGTGTCCCGCGTCAACCTCTCGCCGCGCTTCATGCGGGAGCTGATCGACGCGATGGAGGACAACTACTCCAAGTGGCAGACACGCGAGGGGATCAAGAACCTGCCCGAGTACGGCGGCGGCGAGTCCGGAGGGCAGTCTTCGACTTGAGGCCGGACGGGCGGGATTCGATCTCGCCGGGCCGGGCGCCGTGGAACGCCGGACAGCCGGTGGTGTTCCTACCCTGCAGTGATGAAGGTAGCCGTCGTCTCCGACATCCATGCCAACAGGCAGGCCTTCGAGGCAACGCTCGAGGCCGTGGCCTCGAGCGAGGCCTCAGAGCTGTGGTGCCTCGGCGACCTCGTCGGCTACGGAGCCGACCCCGACGCGTGCGTGGAGCTGGCGCGTGAGCACGTCGCCGTCTGCCTGGCGGGGAACCACGACCTGGCCGTGACGGGCGAGCTCTCGATGGGGGACTTCTCGCGCGGCGCGAGCGTCGCCGCGCAATGGACGCGCGAGGTGATCGATCCCGAGAACCTCGAGTTCCTAAGGACGCTGAGCCCGAAGGGCGAGGAGTCGCAGGTCGGCCTGTACCACGCGAGTCCGCGCGACCCGGTCTGGGAGTACGTACTCTCAGCCCTCCTCGCCGAGCTCTGCATGGACGAGCAGAGCCAGCGCATCGCGCTGATCGGCCACAGCCACGTCGCGCTCTCCTTCGGGCGTCCCGAGGGGCAGACGGCCACCGGCGAGCCCCAGCGCGACGGCGCGCGGCTCGACGTCGCCGAGGGCGAATGGCTCCTGAACCCGGGCAGCGTCGGACAGCCGCGTGACGGCGACCCGCGCGCCGGCTGGATGCTGCTCGACCTGGACGGGATGGACGCGACCTACCACCGCGCCGACTACGACGTCGCCGGGGCCGCCGCGGCGATCCGCGCGGCACGGCTGCCCGACTCGCTCGCCGAGCGCCTGGAGTACGGGCAGTGAGGCGCGCGCCGGTGAAGCTCGGGGTGGCAGCGCTCCTCGGTGTCGCCGCGGCCGTCCTGGTCGCCTGCGGCAGCTCCGGAGGGGGGCTGATCCCCGCGGCCCAGGCGGGGCCGCTCCAGACCGACATCGAAGCGGTCGAAAAGGCCGCCGAAGAAGGCAACGGCAGCTGCAAGGCGACCGAAGAAGCGCTGCTGAAAACCGACCAGGACTACGCCGCGCTGCCCGCGTCCGTGAACACGACCCTGCGCGGGAAACTGCGTCTCGGGATCGAAAACCTGCACAAGGTCGCGCGCGAAGCGTGCGCCCAGCCGCTCGGAGGCACGACGACCACGACGACGGCCAAAACGCCGCCTCCCACGACGACCACGCAGACGACCACGACCACCAAAGCCCCCACGCCGACCACCACCACGACGCCGAGCGCTCCGGCGCCGCCCGTCCACGAACACGAAGAAGCCGAACACGGCACCGGCGGCGGCACGGCGGCTCCCGGCGAAACCGAAGTCCCGGGCAGCGCAAACCCCGAAGAAGGCGCTGGGAGCAACGGCGCCGGCGGCAACGGCGCGGGCGGGTCGGAAGGCAAATGAGCAGTCAGGAGATCGCCGGGCGCTACCGGCTCGAGGGACGGCTGGGGTTCGGCGGCATGTCCACCGTTCACCTCGCGATGGATCTGCGGCTGGAGCGCCAGGTCGCGGTGAAGCTCCTGGCCGAACACCTCGCCGACGACCCCGCTTTCGTGTCGCGCTTCCAGCGCGAGGCGCAGGCCGCCGCGCGGCTGATCCACCCCAACATCGTTCAGGTCTTCGACTCGGGCCGGGACCCGGGCGGTGAGCAGTACTTCATCGTCATGGAGTACATCGAGGGGCAGTCGTGCGCGGAGATCCTCCGTGACGACGGCTGGGTCGAGGTCGACGAGGCGCTGTCGATCATCGAACAGGCGTGCGAGGGCCTCGACTACGCCCACCGTCACGGCGTCGTTCACCGGGACGTCAAGCCCGGGAACCTGCTGCGCTCGCGCGAAGGCGAGGTCAAGCTCGCCGACTTCGGCATCGCGAAGGCGACCGAGCAGTCGAGCATCACGCAGGTCGGCTCGGTCCTGGGGACGGCCGCCTACCTGGCCCCCGAGCAGGCGCGCGGCGAGGAGGCCGGCCCGAGCGCCGACCTCTACGCGCTCGGCGTCGTGACCTATCAGTTGATCTCCGGGCGCCTCCCCTACGAGGCAAGCTCGCTGACCGAGCTGGCGCTCAAGCAGCAGCAAGAGGCGCCGCCGACTCTCGACTCGATCGTCGCGGCCGTCAACCCGGAGCTGGGCGACGCCGTGGCGATGGCGCTCGCCCTCGATCCAAGGGACCGCTACCGCACGGCGAACGAGATGCGCCGCGCGCTTCACGACGGCGCGCGCGGCATCCCGCCGGCGCGGCCGGGCGATGCTGCAGGGACGCGCGCAGCGGCCGGTGCCACCTCGGCGACGACCGTGCTGCCCGCGGGCCGGCGCTCGCAGCGCGCTCCCCAGGCGGCGAGCGGAACGCGGCGCCCGCGTCAGGGACCGGCGCGCTCGCGCCCCGTCGCCGCGACACCGTCACGCAGCCGGCAGAGGCGCCGCGGCGGCCGCGGACGCCTCGTGGGGCTGCTGCTCGGACTGATCGCGGTCGCGCTCGTGATCGTTGCGGTGGTGGTGCTGACGGCACCCGCGCCCACCAAGGTCGTGCTGCGCAATGTCGTCTACTCCGACGTTCAGCAGACCGCCTCTGCGCTCAAGCAGCTGATCGCCGAAAACACCAAGCAGTAGGACCTCGCCGCCAGGCGATCCTCCAGCTCGAAGGCGCCGCTGAGCCGGCCGATTTCACCCGTCCCCGGGCGGCGGGTCGCGGCTGCGGCATGCTAGGCGGATGCTCGGCGCGATCGTCAACGTCGAACACCTCGTCGAAGCCGCGGGGTACCCGCTTCTGTTCCTGGTCGTGATGGCCGAGTCCGGCGGCATGCCGGTGCCCGGTGAGACCGGGCTGATCACCGCGGGCATCCTGTCGAGCTCGGGGAAGATGCAAATCGGGCTCGTGATCGCGATCGCGGCGGTCGCCGCGATCGTCGGGGACAACATCGGCTACGTGATCGGCCGGAAGGGCGGGCGCTGGGCGCTCGAACGGCCGGGCGCGTTCGAGCGCCAGCGGCGCGAGGTCCTCCTCGTCGGCGAGCCGTTCTTCGAGAAGCACGGTCCAAAGGCGGTGTTCTTCGGGCGCTTCATCCTCGGCCTGCGCGTGTGGGCGTCCTGGCTCGCGGGAGCCACGCGCATGGACTGGCGCTCGTTCGCCCTCTGGAACGCGCTCGGCGGCATCTGCTGGGCGACCGCCATCGGGCTGATCGCGTACTTCCTCGGCCGCTCTGCGGACAACGCGATCAAAGCCTTCGGGCTCTACGGCCTGGCGGCGGCGCTCCTCGCGATCGTCGGCACCCTCATCCTGCACCGGCGCGCGAAAAGGCTGCGTGAGCAGGCGCGTGCGGCCGTGGCCGAGGAGCCGGAGGCCGAGGACACGCCGAGAGCCACCGCCGGCGCCGGCGAGCCCGACCGCTGAGGCCGGCTCTGGACATGAAAAAACCGCCTGCCGGCGGTCTGTGCGAGAGGGCCCTAGAGGCCGTTACAGGGAGCGATGCGCTCCCACATGTCCGCGAGGAGCGAGAGCTCTTCCTCGGAGAAGCGCGAGAAGAACGCTGCGCGCAGCGCCGCGCGATGGGTGACCCGCGCTTCTTGCAGGCGGGTGCGCCCGGCCTCGGTCAGACACGCATACGAGCCGCGGGCGTCGTGGCTGCAGGAACAACGCTCGAGCAGCCCGTCGCGCGCGAGCCGGTCGACCATCCGGGTCAGGCCGCTGCGTGAGAGCTGAGCCTGCTCGGCGAGATCGCACATCCGCATGCGCCCCCCGCTCGACTCCTCGAGGTGGTGGAGCACCTCGTAGGAGCTCATCGGCAGACGATGCGTCTGCTCGAGCTCGGCGTCGATGCGCTTGGCGAGGCAGGCGTGCGCTCTGAGCAGTCCCCGCCACGCCCGAAGCTCACCGAGGGTGAGCGCCTCTTGGTCGCTGGACGTGATCTCGACTGCGGTAGCGGCTGCCATCGGTGACATTCCCTCTCCCCTGCAAATCCGAACATAGCAGCGTCCGAGCGTCACGCCGGGCAGGGGCGCCCCGTTCGGGGCGCGGGGTCTCAGCGACGGGTCGCCCGCCAGGCCCAGATCATCATCAGCGGCTGCAGCGGCAGGCGCGCGTACAGCGCCCAGCGCGGCACGTCGCCGAATCGCTCGGGCTCACGCGCCATGTAGAGGTTGGCCGGGAAGATCGCCGCCAGCAGAGCGACCAGGTACAGGCCCGCGAGGCGTCGCAGCGAGGGCACCATGACAGCAATCCCGCCCGCGAGCTCTGCGACGCCGCTGGCCTGGACCACGAGCTGCTTCTCGCTCTCGAGCGAGGGCGGCACGATCGCTTCGTAGAAGCGCGGGTTGACGAAGTGGTTGACGCCGGCGGCGATCCAGAAGAGGCCCAGCAGCCGGCGCGAGAGCCGCCCCTCCCGCTCCACGGCGAGCTCGCTCGCAAGCTGCTCCAGATCCCCGTTCGCCACGCGTGGAATCTAGCGGGGGCGGCGTCCGGGCGCCGTGCGGCCCGCGCTCAGCCGAGCAGCGAGCGGCCCGTCATCTGCGGCGGCTGCGCGAGTCCCAGCATCTCCAGCAGGGTCGGCGCGACGTCGGCGAGGATGCCGCCGTCACGCAGTGCGGCCGACGGGCAGGTGACGATCGCCGGAACGGGGTTGAGCGAATGGGCGGTGTTGGGGCTTCCGTCGGGCTCGAGCATGTGGTCGGCGTTGCCGTGGTCGGCGGTCACGAAGCACGCGCCGCCGGAGCGGTGCACTGCGTCGAGAACGGTCCCCAGGCAGCGGTCCACGGTCTCGATTGCGCGCACGGCCGCTTCGATCACGCCGGTGTGGCCGACCATGTCGGCGTTCGCGAAGTTGATGATCCCGAACGTGTAGTCCTCGCTCCCCCACGCGTCGGCGAACGCCTGCGCCGCCTCGGGGGCGCTCATCTCGGGCTTGTGGTCGTAGGTCGGTACGTCGCGCGGCGAGGGCACCAGCTCGCGGCGCTCCCCCTGAAGCGGAGCCTCCTCGCCGCCGTTGAAGAAGTAGGTGACGTGGGGGTACTTCTCGGTCTCGGCCACGTGCAGCTGACGCGCACCGTGCTCGGCCAGCGCCTCCGCGAGCGTCGTGGCGGGGCGTTCGGGCGCGAACGCGACCGGATACGGCCAGCCTTCCTCGTACTCGGTCAGCGCGGTCAGGCGCTCGACCGCGCCGGCGCCGCCGCGGCCGGGCCATCCGGGGAGCTGCTCGTCGTCCTCGCCGAGCCCCGGCTCGGCCAGCGCGCGCACGAGCTGGCGCATCCTGTCGGGACGGAAGTTGAAGCAGAGCACGCTGTCGCCGGGCCGGATACGGGCCTCGGCGCCCACGAGGGTCGGCTCGATGAACTCGTCGGTCTCACCGCGCTCGTATGCCTCTCGCACCGCCTGCTCGCCGCTGTCCGCGTGATACGGCGCCTGCCCGTGCACCAGCATCTCGTAGGCGCGCGCCGTCCGTTCCCAGCGCCGGTCACGATCCATCGCCCAGTAGCGCCCCACGACGGAGCCGACGCGGGCGCCCGCTGTGGCGTCCAGCTCGGCGAGGAACCCGGCGCCCGAGTGCGGGAGCGTGTCGCGCCCGTCGGTGAAAGCGTGCACGACGAGGTCCGCGACCCCGAGATCGCTGCCGAGGGCGATCAGCGCCTCGAGGTGGGTCAGCGAGGAGTGAACGCCGCCGTCGGAGACGAGCCCGAGCAGGTGCACGCGCGGGGCGCCGGAGAACGCATCGCGCAGGATCGGGTTGACAGCAAGCTCGCCGTCGGCGATCGCGTCGTCGATGCGCATCAGGTCCTGGCGCACGACGGCGCCCGCACCCAGGTTGAGATGGCCGACCTCGCTGTTGCCCATCTGCCCGTCGGGGAGGCCGACGGCCCGGCCCCACGCGGTCAGCGACGTGTGCGGGTAGCTCGACCAGAGCTCGTCGAACACCGGCGTGCGGGCCAGCGAGACGGCGTTCCCCGGGCCCGGCTCGGCGAGCCCCCACCCGTCGAGCACGATCAGGCAGGCACGCGGCACCGGCAGCTCCGCCGGGCCGGGCGCGAGCTGCGGCGCGTCCCGTTCCGCTGCGCTCATCGCGCCGCGGCGGCGACGATCGCGGCGAAGGAGTCGGCCTCGAGCGAGGCGCCCCCCACGAGCGCGCCGTCGACGTCCGGCAGCGCCATCAGCTCACCGGCGTTCTCTGGCTTGACCGAGCCCCCGTAGAGGATCCGGGTGCGCTCGGCAGCGGTCTCGTCGCGTCCGGCGAGCAGCGCGCGTATGAACGCGAGCGCGTCCTGGACCTGCTCGGCGCTCGCCACCCGGCCGGTGCCGATCGCCCAGCACGGCTCGTAGGCGACGACGACCTCGTCGAGGCGCTCGGCCGGCACGCCGGCGAGGTCCTCGTTGATCTGATGGCGCAGGCGGCGCTCGGTCTCGCCTCCGTCGCGCTCCTCCTCGGTCTCGCCGACGCAGAGGATCGGCGCCAGGCCGGCCTCGAGCGCGGCCGGCACCTTGGCGGCCAGCGTGCGGTCGGTCTCGTTGAACATTTCGCGGCGCTCGGAGTGGCCCAGCACCACGCCCCGCACGTCGAGCTCGACCAGCATCGGGGCGGAGATCTCGCCCGTGTACGCGCCCGCGGGCTCCTGGTGCATGTTCTGAGCGAAGACTTCGACGCGCGAGCCCCGCGCGCTGTCGACCATGGCACGCAGATCGGTGAACGGGACGCAGATCGCGACATCGACGGCGTCGATGGCCGAGACGCGAGGCAGCAGCGCCTGGATCAGCTCCTCGGCCTCGCTTTCGGTCTTGTTCATCTTCCAGTTGCCGGCGATGAGGGGCGTGCGGGCCATCAGCGACCGACCACCGCGGTCTCGGAGCCGCCGAGCGCCGCCACCCCGGGGAGCGTCGCCCCCTCGACCATCTTCAGCGTCGCCCCGCCACCGGTGGAGACGTGGTCCACGCTCCCGGCGAGACCGAAGCGGGCGAGCGCCGCCGCCGAATCGCCGCCGCCGACCACGGTCAGGCCCGGCGCTGCGGCGACCGCTTCGGCCACCGCTCGCGTGCCGGCTGCGTAGGGCTCCATCTCGAACGCGCCCATCGGGCCGTTCCAGAAGACCGTGCCCGCGACGGCGATCTCGCCGGCATAGGCGGCGCCCGTGCGGGGGCCGACGTCGAGGCCCATCCAGCCCTCCGGCACGTCCACGCCGTCGAGCACGCGATGCTCTGCGGAGGCGTCGAAGCTCTTGGCGATCACGAGATCGACCGGCAGCAGCAGGCGCGCGCTGCCCGGCTGCTGCGCATCCGCGAGCGCGCGGCGCGCGTGCTCGACGTCCTCCGCGCCACACAGCGAATCACCGACCTCGTGGCCCTGGGCGCGCAGGAAGGGGAAGCCCATCGCACCGCCGATCAGGACCGCGTCGGCGATCTCCAGGAAACGATCGATCACGCCGATCTTGTCGGCCACCTTCGCCCCGCCGACGATCGCCACGAGGGGGCGGTCGGGCTGCTCGAGGATCTTCTCCAGCGTGCGCACCTCGGTTTCGAGCAGCCGCCCGGCGGCACTCGGCAGCACATGCGCGACGCCCTCGGTCGAGGCCTGCGCCCGGTGGGCGGTGCCGAAGGCATCGTTGACGTAGAGGTCCGCGAGCTCGGCAAGGCAGCGGGCGAAGGCCGGGTCGTTGGCTTCCTCCCCGGGGTCGAAACGCACGTTCTCGAGCAGCAGGATGTCCCCGTCGGCGAGCCGCTCGCTCGCGCTCCGCGCCTGCTCGCCGCAGACGCCGGCCGCGAGCTCCACGCGCGCGCCGGTCAGCTCCGGCAGCCGGCGGGCGACCGGCGCCATCGACAGGCGCGCGTCAGGCTTGCCCTTGGGGCGCCCGAGGTGTGAGACGAGCACCAGCCGCGCCCCGCGCGCCCGGAGCTCTTCGATCGTGGGCAGCGAAGCACGGATGCGCGTGTCGTCGCCCACCTCGATCGTGCCGTCCGCCCGCTCGGCGAGCGGGACGTTGAAGTCGACCCTGACGAGCACCCGGCGCCCGGCAACGTCGAGGTCGTCTATCGAGCGCACGAGCTGGTGTTCCCTAGAGAACGCGCTGGACGAGGTCCACGACGCGGTTTGAGTAGCCCCACTCGTTGTCGTACCAGGCGATCACTTTCGCCATCGTCCCCTGCATGACGGCCGTCAGTTTGGCGTCGACGATCGAGGAGTACGGAGACTTCACGATGTCGGTCGAGACGATCGGGTCCTCGGTGTAGGAGAGGAAGCGCTGCAGCGGGCCGCTCTGCGACGCCGCCTTCAGCGCGGCGTTGATCTCCTCGACGCTCGTCTCGCGCGAGGTCTGGACCGTCAGGTCGACGACCGAGCCGGTCGGCACGGGCGCGCGGATCGCGAAGCCGTTGAGCTTGCCCAGGAGCTCCGGGATCACGAGCCCGATCGCCTTTGCGGCGCCGGTCGAGGCGGGGATCAGGTTGATCGCCGCCGCGCGCGCCCGGCGCAGGTCCTTGTGCGGCATGTCCTGCAGGCGCTGGTCGGCCGTATACGCGTGGATCGTGGTCATCTGGCCGTGGTCGATGCCGACGGTGTCGTTGAGCACCTTGGCCACCGGCGCGAGGCAGTTCGTGGTGCACGACGCGTTGGAGATCACGTCGTGGGCGTCGCGGTCGTAGACCTCGTCGAAGTTCACGCCGAGCACGACCGTCGCGTCGGGGTCGGTCGCCGGGGCGGAGATGACGACCTTCTTGGCTCCACCGGCGAGATGCTTCGCGGCGTTCTCGCGGTCGGTGAAGAAACCGGTCGACTCGATCACGACGTCGACGCCCAGGTCCCCCCAGGGCAATGCGCCTGGATCGCGCTCGGCGAGCACCTTCAGCTCGCGGCCGTCCACCTCGATCGCGTCCTCGCCCTTCTGCTGGACGGTGCCCGGGTACGGGCCGAGGATCGAGTCGTACTTGAGCAGGTGCGCCAGCGTCTCGGCGTCTGTCAGATCGTTAACAGCCACCCACTCGATCTGCTCGGCGCTCTCGCCCTGAGCCATCGCGGCGCGGAACACGTTCCGGCCGATCCGGCCGAATCCGTTGATTCCTACGCGTACCGACATCTCGCCTCCTGGTGCATTCAGAACTGCGACATCCTTGTCCCGGACGCCGCTCCCGGCGCCCGGCCGAGCCCGGCGGAGGCTATCAGCGGCACTCGCGCGCTCGTCGCCGCCAGCCGGCTCTGCGGAGACGGAAACCCGCCGCTCGGGCGTGTCGGGCTAGGCCCCGCGGGGTGCCTTTTCGATGTCGCGATGCGCGACGTTCACGTCGAGGTCGGCCGCTGCGCGGTAGCGCTCGGCGAGGCGCTCTGCGATCGCGACGGAGCGGTGGCGCCCGCCGGTGCAGCCGACGGCGACCATCAGGTGCGCCTTGCCCTCGCCGACGTACTGGGGCAGCAGGAAGTCGAGCAGCGGGTCGAGCCGCTCGTAGAGCTCCTCGAGGCGCCCGTCGCGCCCGACGAACGCCACCACCGCCGGGTCGAGGCCGGTCAGCTCGCGCAGCTCCGGCTCGTAATGCGGGTTCGGCAGGAAGCGCACGTCGAGGACGAGATCCTCGTCGCGCGGCGGCCCGTGCTTGAAGCCGAAGCTCATGAACGTGACGGCGAGGCGCCCGACCGTCTGGCGCGGGAGCAGCTCGCTGGCGATCTTCTCGCGCAGGCTCGTCGCCGACATCCCGGTCGTGTCGATCACGAGGTCGGCGCGCTCGCGCAGCGGCGCCAGCAGCTCGCGCTCGGCCGTGACGCCCGCAGCGACGCTCCCGTCGGGGGCGAGCGGGTGGCGACGGCGCGTCTCCTTGTAGCGGTTGACGAGGGTCTGCTCGGAGGCCTCGAGGAACAGCACGTGATGCTTCAGCCCGAGCGCGTCGAGGTCGTCGACGACGGCCTGCAGCCCCTCGAAGTAGACGCCGCCGCGCACATCGGAGACCACGGCGGCGCGCTCGACCTTGGTGCCCTTGTGGACGACCAGCTCGACGAGCGACCGGATCATCTCGGGCGGGAGGTTGTCGACGCAGAAGTAGCCGGCGTCCTCGAACACGTTCATCGCAGTGGACTTGCCCGCCCCCGAGAACCCGGTGATCACGACGAGGTTCTCCAGCCGCGAATCGAGGACGGGCTTCTCGGATCTGTCGCCGACCACGCGCAGCGGTCGCAGGGGCCTCAGCACGGCCATGACGTCGTCATTGTGCCGCGATTCCCGGACGCGCGGTGAAGATCCTGCACGGCAGGCGCCGGCCGTCAGCTCGCTGAGCGGCGCGAGAGCCAAGCCTGCCAAGGACGCAGCGAGCGAAATGTGCTCGGCACATGAGCGAGCGAGGACACCGGCAGGCGCCGGCTCTCGCGTCGCTCAGCCCGCGCGGTGGAGGTAGGCGTGCACATCCCGCCCCACCTTCGCGGGCACGCCCGGCACCGACTGCAGCTCCTCCTGAGAAGCGGCGAGCACGGCGTCCGGCGAGCCGAAGTGGTTGAGCAGCGCGCGCTTGCGCGACTCGCCGACGCCGGGCAGCCCGTCGAGCACCGAGCTCGTCATCGCGCTGTCGCGTCGTGAGCGGTGGTGGGTGATCGCGAAGCGGTGTGCCTCGTCGCGGACGCGCTGGAGCAGCTGCAGCTCGGGCGTCGAGTGGTCGAGCACCAGCGGAGTCGAGCGGCCGGGCTGGAAGACCTCCTCGATGCGCTTGGCGAGCGAGATCACGGCCACGCCGCGCTCGCGGAAGCCCGCCAGCGGGCCGAGGCCCGCGCTGAGCTGGCCCTTGCCGCCGTCGATCACGACGACGTTCGGCAGCGAGGCGAAGCTGGGGTCATAGGAAGGGTCGTGCGGCGAGATGTCGGCTTGGCGCTCCCACTGCGCGAAGCGCCGTTCGAGCACCTCGGCCATCGAGGCGAAGTCGTCGGGGGCGCCCTCGGTCGAGCGGATCTTGAAGCGGCGATAGTCCGATTTCTTCGGCGCGCCGCCCTCGAAGACGACCATCGAGGCGACGGTGTGCGTGCCCCCGAGGTTCGAGATGTCGAAACACTCGATCCGCACCGGCGGCGCGTCCAGCCCGAGCGCGAGCTGGAGCCCTTCGAGCGCCTCCACGCGCCCCTGGCGGCGGCGCTCGGAGCGCAGCCTCTCCTGGTCGAGCGCCAGCCGCGCGTTGCGCTCGGCGAGCTCCAGGATGCGGCGCTTCTCGCCGCGCTCGGCCGCGCGCAGCTCGACCGGCCCCTCGCGGCGGCTGGCGAGCGCGTCCGCGAGCGCCGGGCGCTCGCCGAGGAGGCCCTGGACGACGAGCAGCGCCGGAATCGAGATCTGCCCGCCGTAGTACTGGAGCATGAACTCCTCGGCGACCTCGTCCGGGTCGCGCTCGGTCTCGTTCGAGAGGTAGAACGACTGCCGGTCGGAGAGCACGCCGTCGCGCACCTGGAAGACCTGCGCGTTGGCCTCCCGCCCGTCGAGCGCGACCGCGATGGCGTCGAAGGTCCCGACGGAGTCGCCGGTCACGCGCCGGCGCTCCAGCAGCGAGCGCACGGCCTGCAGGCGGTTGCGCTCGACGGTCGCCTGCTCGAACTCCTCGTTTGCGGCCGCCTCCTTCATGCGCCGCTCGATGTCGCGCTCGATCTGCGAGAAGCGCCCGGAGAGGAAGTCGGTGACGCCGTCGATGGCAACCCGGTACTCCTCTCGTGTCACGTAGCCGACGCAGGGCGCCCCGCAGCGCTTGATGTAGTAGTCCAGGCACGGGCTGCCGCTGCGCCTGCCCGGCTCGGGTCCGGTGCAGGAGCGGAACAGGAACACCTTTGCGAGCACCTCGAGCGTCGAGCGCACGCGTTTCGCGTTCGAGTACGGCCCGAAGTACGCGCGGTTCGAGCGATGTCGCTCGCGCGTGAAGTAGACGCGCGGATATGCCTCGTCGAGCGAGATCGCGATGAACGGGTAGGACTTGTCGTCGCGCAGGCGGATGTTGAAGCGCGGCCGGTACTGCTTGATGAAGCTCTGCTCCGCGAGCAGCGCCTCGGACTCGCTCGCGACGACCACGCATTCGACGTGCTCGGTGAGGGCGACCATCTCCGCGTGCCCGGGGCTGCTCGGGACCTGCGCTTTGGAGAAGTGCGAGGCGACGCGCTTCTTGACCGACTTGGCCTTGCCGACGTAGAGCACGCGCCCGGCGCCGTCGCGGAACAGGTAGACGCCCGGCTGGTCCGGGAGCGCGCGGCGCTGAGCCGCGAGCCCTTCGGGCTTCTTCTTCTCGGTGATGCTCGCCACGCCCCGAGGATACGAGGGCGGCGGTCGCGCCTAGGCGTAGCTGCGGAAGTGCCGGTAGACCTCGAGGAAGGCCCAGGCCGCGACGGCCACGAGCACGAACCAGACAAGCTCGCCGAAGCTGGTTTCCCACATCCGGCTGCGCGCCATGAAGCAGAACATCCCGAGCGCGATGCCGCCGTAGAGCAGGCCCCTGTGGCGGTCGCCGAGGGCGCTCAGCCGGAATGTGTTTTCGCGGTAGACGCGGAGTCCCAGGAAGGCGATCCCGAGCCCGAACATCGCCCACAGGAAGGCAGTGAACGCGTCGGCGACGCGACCCCCGCCCGGGATGAAGTAGACGGCGGCACCGATCGCGACGATGATCAGGATGTTGCGAGCGGTGCGCTGCCCGTCGGTCATACCGGGATTCTACGGCTCGGTCGAGCAGCGCCCGGCCGGCCTCGCCCGGAAAGGGCTCACTCGACGAGCGCCTCGAGCTCCGCGTACGCAGCGTCGACCGCGCGCTTGGCGGCGGTGTGGCGGGCCTCGGACTTGGCCGCCTCGTAGCGCGTGGCCCAGGCGGCGGGGTCGGTCAGCTCCTGTTCGAGCTGGGCGAGGCTCGCCTCCGCGGCTTCCACCGCTTTCTCCGCCTTCTGCTGGGCGTTGAGACGGTTCTTGGAGGGCCCCTTCGGCCTGGCCTTGCGCCTGGGCTCCTTTTTGGCGCCTTCTGCTGTTCGGAGGGGCGCATGCGCCCCTCCGTGGGGCGGCGCATGCGCCGCCCCAGGCGAGGCCGCATGCGGCCTCGCCGGAGTCGCCGCATGCGGCGACTCCCCCGCCCCAGATTGCGCCTGCTCTTCCTCGCGCACCCGTGCGTACTCCGCCCAGCCCCCCTCGTAGCTGCGCAGCGTCGCGTGCTCGACGGCGACCGTCCGCGTTCCCACGGCGTCGAGCAGCGCGCGGTCGTGGGACACCAGCAGCACCGCCCCCGGGAAGGCTCGCAGCGCATCCTCCAGCGCCTCGCGGCTCTCGATGTCGAGGTGGTTCGTGGGCTCGTCGAGGATCAGCACGTTCGCGCCGGAATGGACCAGGATCGCCAGCGACAGGCGGCGGCGCTCGCCGCCGGAGAGGCCCGCGAGCGGTTTTTCGACCTCCTCGCCGGAGAACAGGAAGCCTCCGAGCAGCGCACGCGCCTTGTTGGGAGTGAGCTTGGTCGCGTGCTGCGTCGCATCGAGGACGCTCTGGTTCGGGTTCCCGCCCGCACCGATCTCGTCGGCGTGCTGGGACAGGTAGCCGACCTGCACGTTGTGGCCCGTCGAGAGCTTCCCGGCGGCAAGCGCGCGCCGCCCCGCCAGCGTCTCGATCATCGTCGTCTTGCCGGTCCCGTTCGGACCGACGAGCGTGACGTGCTCGCCTCGCTCCAGCCACAGCTCGGCCCCGTTCAGCAGGACGACCGGCTCGCCACCGTCCTCCCCGCCGATCTCGACGCGCCCGTCCTGCAGCTCGAAGATCACGCGACCTGTGCGCTCCGGCGCCTTGAAGCGGAACTCCAGCGCCTGGCCGTCCCTCGGATCGCGCTCGATCCTCTCGATCTTGGACAGCTTCTTGACGCGCGACTGCGCCTGTTTGGCCTTCGTCGCCTTGTAGCGGAACCGCTCGATGAAGCGCTCCATCCGCTCGATCTCGGCCTGCTGCTTGTCGATCGCCTTGCCGAGCGCGATCTCGCGCGCGGCCTGCTCCTTGCGCCACTGCGCCCAGCTGCCCGCGAAGAACCGTGAGCGGCCGGCCTCGAGCTCCAGCACCGCCGTCCCCACCGCCTCCAGGAACCAGCGGTCGTGCGCGACGAGCACGACCGCTGCGTCGAGCTCGGCGAGCGTGGTCTCGAGCCATTCCAGCGAGGCGATGTCGAGGTGGTTCGTGGGCTCATCCAGCAGCAGCACATCGGCACCGGTCGCGAGCGCCCGAGCCAGCGATGCCCGGGTCAGCTGCCCGCCCGAGAACGTGTCCAGGCGCCGTTCCAGGTCCTCGTCGCGGAAGCCGAGGCCGTGCGCCATCGTGTTCGCGCGCGAGCGCCACAGGTAGCCGCCCCGTGCCTCCAGCCGCGCCTGCGCGGTCGAGTACCTCGAGAGCGTCGCCTCGTCGGTCTGCCCCGCGGCCATCCCGGCCTCCAGCTCGGCCAGCTCGGCCTCGATCGCCAGCTCCTCGGCGCACCCGGAGAGCACGTAGTCGCCGAGCGCGAGGTCCCGCTCGCGGGGCGGGCGCTGGTCGTGCAGCGCGATGCGCACGCCCTTGGCGATCGAGAGGTCGCCCCGGTCGATCGAGGTCTCGCCCGCGAGCATCCGCAGCAGCGTCGTCTTGCCCGCTCCGTTGCGGCCCGCGATCGTCATCCGTTCGCGGCGCTCGAGCTTGAACGAGACCCCGCGCAGCAGGGGTTCGCCCGCGATGTCCTTGTGGAGGTCGGATGCGATCAGCAGCGCCATCGGCTGCTGATGGTAGGGGCGTCGCAGGAGCGGGCTCGCCGGGGATTGAAGTAGGATCGGGGCCGATGCGCCGCCTGCGACTCGCGATCATCCCCTACGCGCTGCTGCTCGTGCTCGTGTTCGCGAGCGTCGCGCAGGCGACCGAAAACGACGGCCGCGGCTTCTACGGCGCGACCGACGACAAGGCGATCACGAACATCATGTTCGGGGTGATCATCTTCTTCCCGGTGTTCGTCTTCCTGATGAGCATGCTGCAGAAATCGCTCGACAAGCGGAAGTACCGGCGCAAAGCCGCCGAGAAGCAGATCGCCGACTGGCACGGCGGCTGGTAGCGCCGGCCGGCGGGCAGCGATCGCCGCGATGAGCGACGCCGGACCGAGCGGGCGCGACGCCGTCGCCTACGAGCGCCGTGGCGCCGCCGCTGTGATCACGATCGACCGCCCGCACCGCCGCAACGCGGTGGACGGCCCGACCGCCGAGGCCCTTCTCGAGGCCTACGAGCGCTTCGAGTCCGACGAAGAGGCCCGGGTGCTCATCGTCACGGGCGCGGGCGGGATCGCCTTCTGCGCCGGCGCCGACCTGAAGGCGACCGAGACGATGGCACCCCGCCTGATGAGCCCCGAGGGGCCGATGGGATTCACGCGGCTGACCGCGTCCAAGCCGACGATCGCCGCGATCGAGGGCTTCTGCCTGGCAGGGGGCCTGGAGATCGCGCTCTGGTGCGATCTGCGCATCGCCACCTCCTCCTCCAAGCTCGGCTATCCCGAGCGGCGCTGGGGCGTGCCGCTGATCGACGGAGGCACGCAGCGGCTGCCACGGATCGTCGGCATGGGCCGCGCGCTCGACCTGATTCTGACCGGGCGGATCATCGACGCCGGCGAGGCGCTCGCGATGGGATTGCTCACCGAGGTCGTGCCCGCGGGCACACACCTCGACCGGGCCCTGGAGCTGGCGGACGGTCTCGCCCGCTTCCCCCAGTCGACCATGCTCGCCGATCGCCGCGCGGCGATCGAGGGCTTCGGGATGCCGCTCGCCGACGCGCTCGCTCTGGAGGCGGCCGCCGGTCCCGAAGTGTTCGCGGACGGCGCGCGCGGGGCGGAACGCTTCGCCGCAGGCGAGGGACGCGGCGGGGCGGGCGCGGGCGCCTAGCCCGAATGCGCCACGGAGTCGGGCCGGCAGCGCGGCGAGGTGACGGTCCTGGCAGCGGTGTGTCAGAGCCCGTGAGCCCTCATCCGCGCGCGCACGACGTGTAGGCTCCATCTCGATGGCCTACTTCGTAACGGGAGCGACGGGCTTCATCGGACGCCGGCTCGTCGAGAGGCTGCTCGAGAAACGCCAGGGGGACGTCTACGTGCTGGTGCGCGAAAGCAGCCGGCCCCGCCTGGATGACCTGCTCGAGCGCTGGGCCATCGCCGCGGGTGGGGCCGCCGCACAGCGTGTCAAGCCCGTCGTCGGCGACCTGCGCCGTCCCCTGCTCGGGATCGAGGGAGATGAGGTCGCCGAGCTGCGCGGCAAGATCGACCACTTCTTCCACCTCGCGGCGGTCTACGACATGACGGCCCCCGCGGAGCGCAACACGGCCGTCAACGTCGGCGGCACCACGCACGCGGTCGAACTCGCACGCGCGCTCGACGCCGGGTGCCTGCACCACGTCTCCTCGATCGCCGTCGCCGGCAACTACCGCGGCGTGTTCGACGAGACCATGTTCGACGAGAACCAGAGACTGCCCTCGCCCTACCACCGCACGAAGTTCGAGTCCGAGCGGATCGTGCGCGAGCAGCCCTACGTACCGTGGCGGACCTACCGGCCCGGGATCGTCGTCGGCGACTCGAAGACCGGTGAGATGGACAAGATCGACGGCCCCTACTACTTCTTCAAAGCGATCCAGCGCACGCGCCGGGTCGTGCCGGAATGGGTGCCCCTCGTGGGCGTCGACCTCGGCTACACGAACGTCGTGCCGGTCGACTGGGTTGCGGGCGCGCTCGAGCAGATCGCCCACGAGCCCGGCCTCGACGGCCAGGCCTTCCACCTCACCGACCCGCGCCCGCAGAAGGTCACCGACCTGATCAACGAGCTGGCGAGCGCCGCGCACGCCCCCCGCTTCGCCGCGAACGTCGACAAACGCGTGATCGACGTGCTGCCGAAATGGCCGCTCGCCCTGACCGCCGCCCTGCCGCCGTTCAAGCAGGTATCAGACGTCGCCCTGCGCGAGTTCGGCATCCCGCGAGAGGTGCTCGGCCACATGGAGCTGGTGCCGCGCTTCGACTCCAGCGAGACCCAGCGCGTGCTCGCCGGAACCCCACTCGAGACGCCGCCGCCGCTGAGCGAGTACGCCCCGCGCCTGTGGGACTACTGGGAGCGCGAGCTCGAGCCGAACATGGGCCGCCGGCGCACCCTGCGCGAGGCGCTCGGCGGCAAGCACGTGATGATCACCGGCGCCTCGTCGGGGATCGGCCGCGCGACCGCGCTGAAGGTCGCGGCGGCGGGCGGCGTCCCGCTGCTGATCGCGCGCAACGTCGACAACCTCGAGGAAGTGCGCGCCGAGATCGTGGCCGGCGGCGGGACCGCGTACGTCTACGCGGCCGACATCGCCGACCTCGAGTCGGTCGAAGGCCTGCTCGAGCGGGTGCTGGCCGATCACCGCAACGTCGACATGCTGGTCAACAACGCGGGCCGCTCGATCCGGCGCTCGATCGCGCTCAGCTACAACCGCTTCCACGACTTCGAACGCACGATCCAGCTCAACTACTTCGGCGCGATCAAGCTGATCATCGGGCTGCTGCCGCACATGCGCGAGCGCGGCTCCGGGCACATCGTCAACGTCTCCTCGATCGGCGTGCAGACGAACCCGCCGCGCTTCTCCGCCTACGTCGCCTCGAAGGCGGCGCTCGACGCCTTCACCCGGGTCGTGGCCTCCGAGGTGATCGGTGACGGGGTGACGTTCACGACCATCCACATGCCTCTCGTGCGCACGCCGATGATCGCCCCGACGAAAATGTATGACGCCTTCCCCACGCTGAGCCCGGAGGAGGCAGCCGACATGATCTGCGAAGCGCTGCGCTCGCGGCCCAAGGAGATGGGCACCGCGCTCGGCAAGTTCGGCGAAGTCCTCTACAGCCTCTCGCCGAGCCTCGTGGACCGCCTGCTGCACCTCGGATATCGGGTCTTCCCCGATTCCGCGGCGGCGAAGGGCCAGAAGGACGTCGAGGAACACGCCTCCTTCGAGCAGATCGCGATGGCCACGCTGACGCGTGGCGTGCACTGGTAGCACGAGCGGGTTCGCATCCGCCAAGCGCGCCCCCGGCGCGCGAGGTGCTGGGATGATCGGGACGTGAGCGAGCAGGCCCCCGCAATCGAGGTGCGCGATCTGCGCAAGCGCTATGGCGACTTCGAAGCGGTTCGCGGCATCGACATCGCCGTGCGCCGCGGGGAGGTCTTCGGCCTGCTGGGGCCGAACGGCGCGGGCAAGACCACGACGGTCGAGATTCTCGAGGGCTACCGCGCGCGCAGCGAGGGGACGGTCTCGGTTCTCGGCTACGACCCGGCGCTGCGCTCGATCGAGCTGCGGCGCCGGATCGGAATCGTGCTCCAGTCGGGTGGGATCTACGCCCACATCACCCCGCGCGAGGCGCTCGCGCAGTGGGCCGGCTTCTACCCCCATCCGCGCGAGGTCGGCGAGGTGCTCTCGCTGGCCGGGCTCGACGGGTGCGCCGACGTCCGCGCCCGCAAGCTCTCGGGCGGCCAGCTCCGGCGCCTGGACTTCGCGCTCGCGCTGGTCGGGGATCCCGAGCTGATCTTCCTCGACGAGCCGACCACCGGCTTCGACCCCGAGGCGCGCCGCGCCGCGTGGGAGACGGTGCGCTCGCTGCGCGAGCTCGGCAAGACGATCCTGCTCACCACCCACTACCTCGACGAGGCGCAGGAGCTCGCGGACCGCGTCGCGATCGTCAAGGACGGCCGGGTGCTCGCGATCGGCCCGCCGCGGGATCTCGGCGTCGGGGACAGCGCCGACCGCTACCGGGTGACCTATCGCGACCGCGACGGCGCGCTCGTCGAGCTCGATACCGAGGAGCCGACGGCGCTGCTGCACTCCCTCACGAAGCGGGCGCTCGAGGAGGGCTGGGAGCTGCGCGACCTGACGGTCGGGCGCCCGACGCTCGAGGACGTCTACCTGGAGCTGACGGCCGATGCCTGACACGCTGGTTCTCGGCTGGCGCCAGTATCGCCTGGAGCGCAGGATGTTCTGGCGCAACCCGAGCGCCGCGTTCTTCAACTTCGTGCTGCCGCTGCTGTTCCTCGCGGCCGGCGGCGCGCTGCTCAGCGGCAGCCAGCAGGACCTGAACAAGCTCCTGCCCGCGATCGCCGCGATGAGCGTGATGGCCACGACGTTCACGGCGCTGGCCTACAACATCGTGTTCCTCCGCGAGCGCGGAGTGCTCAAGCGAATCCGCGGCACGCCGCTGCCGACGCTGTCCTACTTCGCCGGCGTGGCCGCCAACGCGGTGACGAACTGCGTCATCCAGATCGCGATCGTGCTCGTCGCCGGGCGGCTCGTGTTCGGGATCGGCTGGCCGCAGGACTGGCTGGAGCTCTTCGTGTTCGTGCTGGCGGGGGTCATCTGCCTCGCGGCGCTCGGCGTCGCCTTCGCGCACGCGATCCCGAACTTCGAGTCCACCGCGGCCTACGTCAACGCCGTCTTCCTGCCCGTGGTGTTCGTGTCGTTCTACGTGTTCGACTCGGCGAGCGCGCCCGGCTTCCTGCGGAGCATCGCCGAGGGTCTGCCCCTCGAGCCGCTGATCGTCGGGCTCTCCGGCGCGATGGTCACCGGCCGCACCCTGTCCGAGAACCTCGACGCGCTCGCGGTGATCGGGCTCTGGGCGGCCTTCGGCCTGTACCTCGCTGTGCGAGGCTTCTCCTGGGAGCGCACCGGCTCATAGCGACGACGAGCGGAGGGAAGCGAATGAGAGAGCTGGCGGAGGGTCTGTGGCCGCTGGACGGCCTGCTGGCGGGCTTCGCCGCGTCGCTGCCCGGCGGCCGCGAGCACGCGCCGAGCTGAGCCCGGATGGCGGAGTCGATCTTCAGCGGCCGTGACGGCCGCTTCGTTCCCGGCGAGCAGGCACGCGGGCCGTGGGACCCGCATGCGCTCCACGGCGGCGCCCCCGCGGCGTTGATCACACGGGCGTTCGAGCGCCACGAGCCGCAGCCCGATACACGCGTCGCGCGACTCGGGTTCGAGTTCCTGCGCACCCTGCCCTTCGCGCCGCTCGCCGTCACGACCCGCACCGTGCGAGCCGGCCGCCGCGTCCAAGAGCTCGCGGCCGAGTTGCACGCCGAGATCGACGGCGAGGAGCAGCTGGTGTGCCGTGCGAGCGCCCTGCGGGTCCAGGCTGTGCCCGCAGAGCTGCCCGAGCTGCCCGACGGCGCGCTCGCGACCGAGCGCATGCCGGGACCCGAGGAGGGCCGCGAGGTCCGTTTCGCCCTGAATCCCGACGTCGACGAGGCCAGCTTTGCGGCCAGCGCGATGGAGATGCGCTGGCTGAACGAGCCGTGGGAGCCGGGCCCGGGCCGTGTCTGGCAGCGCCTGGGCCCGGCGCTCGTGGACGACGAGCCTGCAAGCCCGCTCGCCCGCGTGGCGGCCAGCGCCGACTTCGGCAACGGCATCAGCGCGTCGCTGCCATTCGCGGGCTGGCTGTTCATCAACGCCGATCTGCACCTGCACCTGCACCGCGAGCCGCGCGGCGACTGGATCGGCGTGGACGCGCGAACCCTCCTGCACGCAGGCGGCGCCGGCGTCGCCGAGACCGTTCTGCACGACCTCGACGGACCCGTCGGGCGCGGCTTCCAGTCGCTCGTCGTCGCGCCGCGCTAGCCGCCGGCCGGCACGAAGCGCTGCCCGTCGGCGCTCAGCAGCTCGAAGTCCACGCCCTCAGCGCAGGATGGCGTCGCCCAGCGCGGCGTCGACCGCCGCGAGCGTCTGCTCGTCGAGCTCGATCCCCGCGGCCGATGCGTTGGCGCGCACCTGCTCCGGGCGGCTCGCGCCGACGATCGCGGAGGCGACGTTGTCCTGGCGCAGCACCCAGGCGAGCGCCAGCTGGGCCATCGTGAGGCCGGCCTGCCCGGCGACGTCGCGCAGGCGCTCGACGGCCTGCAGGATCGGCTCGGTCATGAGCCGGCCGATGAAGCCGCCCATGCTCTCGCTTGCCGCGCGCGAGTCCGCCGGCGGGCTCTCGCCCGGCCTGTAGCGCCCCGCGAGCACGCCCTGGGCCAGCGGCGACCACACGATCTGGGAGATCCCCTCGCGTTCGCAGAGCGGGATCAGCTGCGCCTCCGGGCCGCGCACGAGCATCGAGTACTGCGGCTGGCTCGAAACCCAGCGCTCGACGCCTCCGAGCGCGAGCGAGCGCTCGACCTCCTCGACCGGCCACTCGCTGAAGCCGATGTAGCGCGCCTTGCCTTCTGCCACCACCTCCGTGAGAGCGGCCATCGTCTCCTCGAGGGGCGTGTCGCTGTCGAAGCGGTGGCACTGGTAGAGGTCCACGTAGTCGGTTCTCAGACGCGCCAGCGAAGCATCGATCTGCTTGTGTATCTGCTCGGCGGAGAGCCCCTTGTCGGTGTCGGACATCGGGAAGTAGACCTTCGTCGCGAGCACGTAGGAGGAACGCTCGCGTCCCGCGAGAACCTCGCCGAGGAGCTCCTCGGAGGCGCCGCGCCCGTAGACGTTGGCGGTGTCGATGAAGTTGATCCCCTCCTCGAAAGCCGCCTCCACGCACGCTGCCGCCTGCTCGCGGCTGACCCCGCCGGAGTACGTCAGCCACGACCCGAGGCTGATCTCCGATACCTCGAGGTCGCTCGCGCCGAGCCGCCGGTAGTTCATCGGCGCCACACTACCCTCTCAGCTGACGATGGCGAGCATCGACCCCTCACTGCGGATCCGTCTCGTAAGGCTCGCGGTCGCCGACCTCGACAAGAGCGCGGCGTTCTACGAGCAGGTGCTGGGCCTCCCGCTGATCGAGCGCGATGAGGCGCGCGTCCTGCTTGGCACCGACCCCGGCGACCCCGCGCTCGAGCTCGTCGCGCTCCCCGGCTCCCGCCCGGCGCCCCCGGGCGCCACCGGGCTCTTCCACGTCGCGTGGCTTCACCCCACGCGCGCGGCGCTCGCCGACACCGTGCGGCGCATCGCGGGCGCGCGCTGGCCGCTGAGCGGAGCCTCCGACCACGGCGTCTCCGAGGCGCTCTATCTGAACGACCCCGACGGGCTCGGGATCGAGGTCTACGCCGACCGGCCGCGCGAGCAGTGGGGCCGGACGCCCGGCGGCGGCTATGAGATCTACACGGCGCCGCTCGACCTCGACGACCTGCTGTCGACCTCGACGACGCCGCCGGACCCGCGCATGGCAACGGGCACCGGGATCGGCCACGTGCATCTGAAGGTCGCCGACGTCGATGCCGGCGAGCGCTTCTACAGCGGGCTCGGCTTCGAGCGCCAGGCGCTGATCCCGCAGGCAGCGTTCGTCTCAGCGGGCGGCTACCACCACCACATCGGGCTGAACACCTGGATGAGCGCAGGAGGCCCGCCGCCGCCCTCCGACGCCCCCGGCCTGAGGCTCGTCGCCTTCGAGCTCGGCAGCGGCGAGGCGGTCTCCGCCGTGGCCGAGGCGGCCGGGGAGGCGTCGGTGGCGGGCGGCGATCCCGGCTCAGGGGATCTGCTGCTGAAGGACCCCGACGGTGAGACGCTCAGCTTCGCGACGGCGCGCCGAGCCTGAGACGGGACGCTCGGGCCCCGAGGCGGCGCGGCTCCGTCAGCCGGCGCTCGCGGCCGAGAGACGCTCGATCTCGCCGGCGTCGAGCGTGAGCGTCGTGAATTCGAGCAGGTCCGCGAGCTGCTCGGGCGTGCGGGCGCTTGCGATCGGCGCGACGACCGTCGGCTGCGCGGCGAGCCACGCGAGCGCGACCGCCGCGACGCTGCAGTCGTGGGCGCCTGCGACCTCGTCGAGCGCGGCGAGCACGCGCTCGCCGCGGTCGGTGAGGTATTTCTCGACCACGCCGGCGGCGCGGGGGCTGTCGATCTCGGCGCCGCCACGGCGGTACTTCCCGGTCAGAAAGCCCATCGCCAGCCCGAAATAGGGCACGCAGTCGATTCCCCGCGATGCGCAGAGCGGCGCCAGCTCGCGCTCGTAGTCTCGCTCCATCAGGTTGTAATGCGTCTGCAGCGCCGCGTAGCTCGCCAGTCCCTGCCGGCTTCCGAGCTCGAGCGCCTGCTCGAGCCGCTCGGGCGCGTAGTTCGACGCGGCGGCGTAGCGGACGCGGCCCGTCGCGATCAGCTCTCCGAACGCCCCCAGCGTCTCCTCGATCGGAGTGTCGGGGTCGTCCCTGTGCGCGTAGTACAGGTCGATGCGATCGGTGCCGAGGCGCCGAAGCGAGTCCTCGCAGCCCTGGGCGACCGTCCCGGGCGCGAGGCCGCGGCGCTTGGCCGCGATCCCGACCTTGGTGGCGATGACGAGTTCGTCGCGGTTGCCGCGCGCAGCCATCCAGCGGCCGATCAGCTCCTCGGATGCACCTTCGCCCGAGCCGCGGCTCCCGTAGGAGTCGGCGGTATCGATGAAGTTCCCGCCTGCGTCGCGGTAGGCGTCGAGGACGGCGAACGACTGCGCCTCGTCGATCGTCCACCCGAACACGTTGCCGCCGAGGCAGAGCCCGAAGACGTCGAGATCGGTGTTGCCCAGGCGCGCGATCTCGTCAGGCTATCGACAGTTCGCGGGTGTTCCGGTCAGCCGGTGAACCGGGTTAGAGAAAGAACACACGGTTTTAACCGCACCTTCATGTGCGCCCGGCACGTTGTGTCACGGAGGAGGGATCTCGAATCGGAAGGAGAGATTCATGGCCAGGATCATCGTCACGGCCGACCCCTCGGCCGGACGGACACTCCCGCAGTCGGGCCAGGCTTCGGTGCTGCTCGACGAGCGGATCAGCTCGATCCACCTCGCCGACGGCCATGCGGCCGAGCAGTTGATCGAGCGTCTCGCCTGGGCGGTCACCGACGCCGAGGAGAACGAGGGCTCGCGGCGGATCGCCGCCCCGAGCTGACGAGCATCGGCAGGCCGGCGCCCGCCTTCCCCGGTGGCGCCGGCCGGGCCGCGCCGGCCTCAGAACGGCTCGCCGAGCACGGCGACCGGGCCTTCGGGCAAGCTCGCTCCGTCGCGGAGCGGCCTCCACATCGCGCGGAGCGGCATCTCGACGCGCCCGCCGGGCTGCGCCGCTGTGACGGGCGCCCGGACCGTCTGAAAGGCGAACCGCTCGTACATCGCGACCAGGGGCTCGCGGCAGAAGAGCATCGCCCGCTCAGGCCCCAGGCGCGCCGCCACCTCGAGGATCGCCTCGACGACGACCCGCCCCAGACCGCGCCCGCGCATCTCGGGCGCCACGATCACGCCGCCCACGCCGACGACCTCGAAGGGCTCGCCGCCGGCCGTCACGTCGGCGACGAGCGCGGCCGCCGCGGCGAGCAGCCCGCCGTGCTCGCCGGGGACTCCCACGTAGTGCGTCTTCTCGACCCACTGCAGCGCTTCCGCCTCGCCGCCCCACGGATGCGGCTCATCGCCCTGGAGCGCCTGCCACTGGGCCGAGTCGACGTCTGCCAGCTCGATCGCGCGCACGGCCGCGAGTCTAGCCCGGCACGTCGGGCGGGCTCCCGGCGCTCCCGAGCACGCTCGAGCCAAGCGCCTAGCGGCGGCGTCCGGCCGCGAAGCTCTGGATCGGCGGGGCGACCGCGCGCATGCTCGAGCCCACCTCGGCGCCGTCGGACTCGCCTTCGTGCCCGCCGCGCTGGGGCTCGAGCCGCCGCACGGTGGCGCCCTCGGCTCCCGGCTCGGCGAGCGCACCGTCGAGGTAGCGCTCGAGCGGCTCCAGCTCGCGGACCAGCAGGTTGATCACGGGCCGGATCGGCTCTCCGTCGGCTTCGGTGACCTCGCGCACGACCGTGCCGTGCTCCTCGCCGCGGCGGAGCACGGTGCGAACGCCCTCCTGATGGCGCTCCAGCCGGCCCCTCGCGAGCAGCAGCGGCTCGGCCCGCGCGAGGTGGCGGCGGCGCTCGTAGACCTCCCGGGGCACGATCAGGTTGACCGTGCCGAACTCGTCCTCGAACAGCAGGAACATCGTGCCGTTGGCGGTGCCCGGCCGCTGCCGGGCGATCACGAGCCCGGCGAGCGCGATCTCACAACCGGAGGGAAGCCTTGTGAGCTGTGCGCTCGTGGCGAGACGGTGGGCGGTCAGCCGCTCGCGCAGGACCGCCATCGCGTGATCGCCGACGGTCACGCCGCTGGTGGAGTAGTCGGCGATCAGCCGCTGCCAGCGCCCGAGCTTGCGCAGGGGCGGCGCCACGGGCAGCTCGAACGGCAGCGCCAGCTGCCAGGCGGTCTTCTCCGTGGCATCGGCGCCCTCCTCGATCCCCACCGCCGGCGAGGCCAGGCCGAGCTGCCACAGCGCGGAGCGCCGGTCGGCCCCCACGCGCGCGCCCTCCGCCGCCAGCAGCCCGTCGCAGGCCCCGGACCAGGCGAGCTGTTCCAGCGTCACGCGGCGGGCGCCCGAGCGGGCGGCCAGCTCGGCCAGGGTGCGATAGCGCCCGCCCTTCGACCGCTCGGCGACGAGCTCGCGCATCTCGGCGACGGGTGCGTCCTTGACGTAGCCGAGACCTAGCCGCACGGCGCCGTTCTGGACCGCGCACTCGACCTCGGAGGAGTTGACGTCAAGCCCGAGGATCGCGATGCGGGCTTGCGGGCTCCGGTTCATGGCCTCGTGGACGAGGCTGTCGGGCGCGTAGAAGCCCATCGGCTGCTCGTTCAGGAGCGCGCAGAGGAACTCTGCTCCGTAGTGCACCCTCAGCCAGGTGGACTGGTAGGCGAGCAGCCCGAAGGCCGCGCTGTGAGCCTTGGGGAAGCCGAAGCCCGCGAACCCCTCGACCATCCCCCAGACGCGTTCGGCCACCTCCTGCGTGGCTCCCGAGCGGCTCATCGCCCCCTCGACGAAGCGTTCGCGCTGGCGGCGCAGCAGCTCGCCGGAGCGTTTGCGGCTCATCGCTCTGCGCAGGCCGTCGGCCTCCCCCGGCGTGAAGCCGGCGAACGTTTCGGCCACCTGCATCACCTGGTCCTGGAAGATGATCGTGCCGAGCGTCTCTCTCAGAACCGGCTCCAGCGCGGGATGGTCGTAGGGGATCTGGAAGCCCGGGTCTTCGCGCAGCCGCTGCCGGCGCTTGATGTACGGGTTCACCGCCCCTCCTTGGATCGGCCCCGGGCGCACGATCGCAACTTGGATCGTGAGGTCCTCGAGGTTGCGCGGGCGGGTGCGCAGCAGCGACTGCATCTGGGCACGGCTCTCGACCTGGAAGACACCCACGGTGTCGGCGGCGCGGATCGCACGGAACGTCTCGGGGTCGTCGAAGGGGATGCGGGACAGGTCGATCCTCTCCCCCCTCACGCGATGGACCTCCTCCACGCAGCGCTCGACCGCGGAGAGCATCCCGAGCCCCAGCAGGTCGATCTTCAAAAAGCCGGCGTCGGCGCAGGAGTCCTTGTCCCACTGCACCATCTGGCGGCCCTCCATAGCCGCCGGCACGACCGGGCAGCAGTCGATCAACGGCCGCGTGGCGATGATCATGCCCCCCGAGTGCTGGGAGAGGTGGCGGGGCAGGCCCTGCGCCTCCTCGACCAGGCGGCTGAGCCAGCGCCAGCGCTGTGAGCGCCGGTCGGCGCTGGAGTCGGCCGAGTCGCGTTCGTAGCGGCCGGAGGCGAAGTCCACCTCTCCGCTTTCAGCCGCCGGTCCCCACGGGTCCGCTCCGCGCGCGATCCGCTCGATCTCCCCAGGCGGCAGCCCGAGCACCTTGCCCAGCTCGCGCACGGCGCCGCGCATGCGGAAGGTCGGGAAGGCAGCGACCAGCGCGGCCCGGTCGCGGCCGAAGCGGTCGTGCACCCGCGGGATCAGCCGCTCGCGGATGTCGCGCGGGAAGTCGAGGTCGATGTCGGGCAGCCCGTGGAGGTCCTCGTGCAGGAAGCGCCCGAGCGCGAGGTCGTTCTCGATCGGATCGATGTGGGAGAGGCCGGCCAGGTAGCAGACCAGCGAGGAGACCGACGAGCCCCGCCCCCTGCCGGGCGCCAGCAATGCGCGCACGGAGTCCGGCCCGCGCACCTCGACGGCGACCTCGCGCGCCAGCTCGAGCATCTCGTGGTGCAGCAGGAAGAAGCCGGCGAGGCCGAGGCCGTCGATAACCCTCAGCTCCTCGGCCAGGCGCCGCTCGGCCTCCCCGTACCGTGCGCGCGCCGCGCTCGGGGCGCGAGGCCCGAAGCGCTCCTGCAGGCGCGCCGCGCACAGCTCGGCCAGGCGCCGGGAGGCATCGCGTTCCTCCGCGCCCGGATAGCGGTAGCCGAGGTCCTTCGTCAGATCGAAGCGCAGCCGCTCGGCCAGGGCGAGGGTCTCGGCGACCGCCTCCGGGTGGTCGCCGAAACGGCTCGCCATCGCGCGCGGCGCGGCCATCACATGGCTGCGGTTGCCGCGCCGGAGCGGCTCGGAGGCGTCGAGCGTGAGCCGGTGGCGCAGCGCTACGAAGGCGTCCTGCAGCTCAGCTCGCGCGGCGGAGTGGGAGTGGACGTCGCCGGTCGCCACCGTCCGCAGCCCCAGCCGCCGGGCGACCGCGGCGAAGGCGCGGTTGCGGGCGCGGTCGTGGCGCGCGTAGGGCCGCTGCAGCTCGACATACAGGCGCTCGGGGCCGAAGCCCTCGAGCAGCGTGCGCAGCGCTGGATCGGAGCCGGCGGGAGCCTGCCCGCCCACCGCCTTCGGCGGCGCCTCGGGCGGGTTCAGAACCGAGCGTGCCGCGCAGCCGGTCAGGCAGACCAGGCCCTCGGCGTGCGCCGCGAGATCTTCTGCGGCGATCTGCGGCTCTCCGAGCTCGCGGCGGCCCGGCCCGTCGCGGGTGTGCGCGTGGGCGATGGTGATGATCCGGCAGAGGTTGCGCCAGCCGCTCTCGTCTTCGACCAGCAGCGTCACGTGAGGGCCGGGCTGCGCACGCCCACGCGGCTGATGGGCCGCGGGCGAGCGGGCGGGCGGGCCGGCTCCCATGGGCGCGAGATCGATCTCGGCCCCGTGGATCGCGCGCAGCCCGTGGGCAGCCGCCGCCTGAGCGAGCTCCATCGAGCCCGACACAGAGTTGTGGTCGGTCAGCGCCAGCGCCTCATACGAGAGCTCGGCCGCGCGCTGGGCCAGCTCTTCCGGCAGCGAGACCCCATCCAGGAAGGAGTAGGCCGAGTGGCAGTGCAGCTCGACGTAGCTCATCGAAGGCGCACGGTCATCTCTGCACGTACCAGCGGCCCGTGCCGAGATCGTGGAACACGACGATGTTCCGGCCGCGCTCGGAGATCAGCTCCCAGTAGCGGCGGCGCAGCGGATGCTCGTCCCACCAGCGGTCTTCGACCAGCCACGACTCGCGCATCGCCTCCACGGCTTCGCCGTCCACCTCGGCGGGAAGACCGTGTCCCCAGCGCACGCGGGCCGGCCGCGGGGCGTTCAGGAGCCGGGCCACCAGACGACCTCCGTGCCGTCCCTACGCTCAGACATCCGCCACCGGCGCCAGCACAACGCGCCGCTCGGGCACACGCGAGCCCGGATCGACGCAGACTGCGCGCAGCGCGGCATCGCGGCCGGCGACCGCTCGCACCTGCGCAACCGCTTCGCCCAGCCGCGAGGAGCGCGAGGCGCGGCTCTGATCGAGGAGCGTCCCCTGCTCACCCTGCGGCGGGCCGAAGCCCTCGACCGCCAGCTGCAGCGCGGCGGCCGGCGCGGGCAGCAGCTCGAGCCGCAGCGAGAGCGCCAGCAGGATGCGCTCGGGAGCGGAGACCGGCTCGCGGAAGACGACGCGCTCGCTCCAGCTGCCTCCCGAGACGAGCTGGGCCGACAGGGTCACGGCGCGTAGCGTGCGCCCGCGGCGCGCAGGGTGTGCCAGCACCCGACTCACCAGTACTCCCAGCACCCGCTTCAGCGCGGCGCCGCTGGCCGCGTCGCCGACCCCCATCGCCTCCTCGAGCTGCTCGCGCGGACGCCGCGGGCGCAGCGCGGTGTCCTCGCCGCAGGCCAGCCGGTGGGCGATCCCGCCGGCCTCTCCGAAGCGGTCGGTGAGCTCGGCACGGCCGAGCTCCGCCAGCTCGCCGAGCGTCAGCACGCCGAGACGCCTCAGCGGCGCGACGAGCCCGGCCGTGCGTTCCCGGTGGCCCAGCAGGTCGACGGGGCGGGCCCTCAGCCAGCGGCGCGCCTCGGCGGGCCGGGCGGGATCGATCACGAGCGCCCGCCGCGAGGGCGCCGCCAGCGCGGCGGCCAGGGCGCAGAAGCGCACCGGCGCGAGGCCGATGCGAGCGGGGCGCCCGAGCGCGCGCCGCGCTGCCGCGATCGTCCCCTCGCGCGTGCCGTGCAGGCCCCTCAGCCCGGCGGTGTCGAAGTAGGCGAGTCCCGGGGCCGGCTCCGCGCCCCGGCCCGGCTCCTCCTCTCCCCCCGGCTCGACCGCGGCCCCGATCGACTCGAGCGCCTGCAGCGAGGCCTCCCACAGCTCCCGCACGCGCACCGGGTTACCCGGCAGCAGCACCAGCTCGGGGCACCGCGCCAGCGCCTCGCCGAGCAGCATCCCCCTGCTGACGCCGTGCGCTTCCGCGGCCCCCGACACCTCCCCCAGCCTCCCCGCCGCGGCGGCGGCGTCGGCGCTCACGGGCGGTGCCACCGCGAGCGCCCCGCCCGCCAGCGCCCGCTGCGCAAGACTCGACCCATCGGCGGCGGCGATGAGCTCGAAACGGGGCAGATGCACGCAGGCGATCATACGAACGTATGTTCGCATCAGATGCAGTCGGAGTCAAAACCCGCTGTTGTCCAGGGACTTCGTGTGCGGTGGGCCGAAGAGCCCGGTCCGAGGCCCTACAGCGCCGAGTCCGGCGGGCGCCTGGCCCACGAGGGCACACGCGGGCGCACCCGCAGCAGAGCGCGCCAGGTCGGCGCGTCCAGGATGCCGCTACGGCGCAGGTCGTGGCGAGCCTGGAAGCGGACGAGCGCGCGCGCCGTCTGCGCGCCGAAGTAGCCGCCGGCCGGCAGTCGCGCCCCCGCGCCGTTGAGCAGCTCCTGCGCCCACAGCACCGCGTCTCCGTCCGCACCGGGCCGGATCGTGCTCGGGCGCGCGACGATGCGCACGTCGGGCCGCAGACGCGGGACGACAGCGGCCAGCAGCGCGGGTTCCGCGGAGTCGAGGTCGAAGAAGCTGGCGCCGGGCGACCCGTACTCATCGGCGAGGGCGGCGAACTGGGCCACTTCCTGCGCGCCGACCCCGCCGTAGAGCTGGCCGACCGGCACGATCGGGCGCCCGTAGAGCGTGTTCTCCGCAATCGCGAGACGGTATGCCGCCGGCACGGACAGCCCGAGGTCGTGCCAGTAGATCTGTGGCATGTCGAGCTGGAAGGCGCCCGGGCCGAGGAACACCGAGTAGGGGAACTTCGGATGCTGGAAGGTCTCCGCCTGCCCCGCCAGGGCGATCGGGAAGCCGGGGCCGAGCGCACTGCGCAGCGATCGCACGAACACCTGCGCGGACCCGTAGCGGCTGTCGTACTCGCCCTCGGCGTCGACGACGAGACACTGCGCACCCGCCCGCACGGATGCGACCGCGGCCGCTGCCTCGGCGGCGGGTTCCGAGCCGTAGGCGAAGGTCCAGCCGCACACCGTCAGCCCGGACGCGCGCAGTGCGGAGACCAGCGCCGGGCTGAACTGGGGGTCCGGTGTGGTGCCGTCGGCAGCCTTGACGAGCAGGGTCCGCACGCCTGCCTGTCGCGCCTGGACAGCGATCGCAGCGGGTTCGCCGGCGTGCACGATCCACAGGCTCGGCCCTCGCAGCGCCGAGATCCCCGCAGCCCCGGCGCCGGGCGCGCCCAGCAGCAGAGCGCCCGCGGCGCCCAGAAGGACGGCGCGAGCCCGGCGGCTGTTCACGCGTGCCCACACAGCCCCATCATCGCGTACGGACCGAGCGCCGGGCCCGGCCGGCTCGTCCCTCCGGGGCGGCCCGGCGCTGAGTCCCGCACGCTCCCCCCGGCAGAACGGCGGTCCACCACGGATATGATTCCCGCGCGATGAGAAGGTGGATCGGGATCCTCACGGCGATGACGGCGGCGTTCTCGCCGGCCGTCGCGCAGGCGTCGCTGCCTGCGCGCGTGGCGAGCTCGGTGCACGTGCGGGCCGGCGGCTACGCGCAGAAGGCCAGCGAAGTGGACAAGAAGGAAGGCAGCTTCGAATACAGCAACGGCGCCGTGAACCTGAAGGTCGCCAGGGGTGGTCGAGCGGTGACCTTCGCGGGTGTGGCATGCAACACGGGGCCGGCGCCGGCCGACGGTCTGCCCGCTCTCGACGAGGTCACGATCAGGGTCACGAAGAAGCTTCCGATCAGCAGCTCGGGGAGCTTCTCCTTCTCGGGTCCGGTGACGCTCGGCCCCGAGGAAACGCAGACCGAAACATCGTTCTCGACCACGTACACGATCAAAGGCCGCTTCCAGAACGGCCACATCGCCGTCACCGGGACCGACTCCTCGCCGATCTGCCGGCCGGGCACGGTCACCCACTTCAAGCTGATCTACGACCCGTCCGTCTGACGGGCCGTCCTTCTCGGCGCTTCAGTCCATCGTCAGCGGCCCCTCCGCGGAGCCGCTGAGGAACTGGCGGACGAACGCGTTCTCCGAGGAGAACATGCGCTCGGCGTCGCCGGCTTCCACGATCCGCCCCCGCCACAGGACGGCGATGTATTCGCCGATCTGGCGTGCCGAGGCGATGTTGTGGGTGACGACGATGTAGGTGCCTTTGTAGATCGCGTGCATCTCCTGGATCAGTTCGCACAGCAGCGCCGTGCGGACCGGGTCCAGGCCCGAGTCGGGCTCGTCGAAGATCACCACGTCGGGCTCCATCACGAGGGCGCGCGCGAAGCCTGCGCGCTTGCGCATACCGCCCGAGAGCTGCGAGGGAGCGTCGTCCATCGCGTCGCCGAGGCCGACGTCGCGCAGCCGCTGGATCACGCGCTCGGCGATCGCGCCCTCGGTCATGTCCGTGTGCTGGCGAAGCGGGAAGGCGACGTTGTCGTAGACCGACATCGAGCCGAACAGCGCGCCGTCCTGGAAGAGCACGCCGATCTTGCGGCGCAGCTCGAGCAGCTCTTTCATCGGCAGCCGCGAGACGGCCTGGTCTTTGACGTAGATCTCCCCCGAGTCGGGGAACATCAGCCCGATGATGTGCTTGATCAGCACGCTCTTGCCCGTCCCCGAGGGCCCCAGCACGACCGTGATCGTGTCCTCGGGGAAGGCGACGTTGAGGCCGTTCAGCACGGGCACGCCGCCGAGGTGCTTGACGACGTCTTTGGCGCGGATCGACCACTCGCCCTCTCGGCCCTCGAGTTCCAGGCCGGTGGAGTGGAACTCGAAGCTCTCGCCGCCCTGCTCGCCCTGCGCCTGTGGATCGCCGGCGACGCCCTGCTCGTCCGGCGCGTAGGGGTCGCCGGCGGCGCCGTGCCCGCTCGCCGCGCCCGGACCGACCGGCTCGCCCGGAGCGACCGGCTCGCCCCCGGGATCGGGCTGCGCGTAGGGATCGTGGGGGTCGGACATCATTTTCCTTCGAAGACCACGTGGGGGAACTGGCTCGATTTGCCGTTGAAGCTGTTGAGCCCCTGCTGGCGGCACGGCGGCGCGCCGACGGCGTTCGTCCCGGCGGGTAGTTTTTCGGCCTTTTCGAGTTCTTCTTTTTCGGCTTTTTCTTTGGGAGCGAAGCCCGTGAACGTTTCGGGCCGGTTCGCCACGTGCAGGTTTATCAGCCTCAGGATCAGCGCTTCGGAGATCACTTCGCTCGGCGGCCCGTTGACCGACGGCGTCGGTTTGCCGCAGGAGGTCGTGCTGAAGACCGGCAGACCGGTTCCGATCTGGTTGTAGTTGCCGGGCAGCGGGTAGGCGTTGGCGCGCTGGCTGCCGACCTGGGTGTCGTAGCTCGCGAGGCTTTCGGGGTTCAGGGTCGCCAGCGTCATCAGCATGTGCTGCTTGGGGCCCTGGCCGCCTTCGATGTTGGCGTTGCCCTGCTGGAACTCGGTCGCGGCCGTGATGTTCGAGAAGAACGACTGCACCTCTTTGACGTAGCTCCCGGTGTACTGCAGGAACGGGTCGAGGTTGTGCAGGACCGGTCGCAGGTTTTCGAGGATCGGCACCGTCAGGTCGAGCGACTTGCCGAGGTCCGGCAGGCCCTTCTTCGCGGCCGAGGTCAGCGGGCCGAGCGCGGTCAGGAACTTGTTCAGTTCGGGCACGAACGGCTTCGCCGCCGACAGCAGCGTGGAGAGGCTGCGCTCGGCGGGGCGGAATTCGACGAGGAACGGGTTCGCGACGGTCGAGAACTTGTCGAGTTCCTGCAGCGCCTTGGTCGAGTGGCGCTCGAACGGCGGCAGCAGGCGCCACGTCTCCGCCCACGCCTGGCTGGCGGACGCGGCGGCTTTGAACGTGCGTTCGCCGTTGACGATCAGCCCTTCGAGCTGGTGGTCACGGCTGCCGAGCGCGTTGAAAACCACGCCCGTGTTCTTGACCAGATCGCGGAGCGCGCCCTCCTGCGTGACGAGGATGGCGAGCAGCTTGTTCGCGTTTTCGCTGAAGGGTTCGAGCTGCCCGAACGCCGCGTTGATCTGTTCCCCGCGGCCGTTGATCCCTTCCGCCACGGCCTGCTGCCAGATTTTGAACGCGGCCCGCGTCTTCGGGTCGAACGTCGCGAGGATGTCGTCGAGCGTGACCGAAGGCAGGACGTTGCCGGGCGGCAGCCGCCCGTTGTCCGCGACGTACGGACCGGTGTGGCTGTGCGGGATCAGCTGGATGTAGGTCTCGCCGAGCAGCGTCTTCTGGCGGATGATCGCCTGGACGTTGCGCCGCACGGGGGCGTATTTGCCGTTGATTTCGACGGTCGCGATCGTCTTGCCTTCGGCGCCCTTCTTGACCGAGATCACGTGCCCGATGTTCACGCCGCTGATGCGCACGTCGGACTCTTCGGCGAGCGCCAGCACACGCGGGAAGGCGATCTCCATGCGGTAGCCCTTCGGCTTCAGAGGCAGCGGCCCGCCGAAGGATCCCCACAGGAACAGCAGCAGCCCGAAGCAGCTCAGCGCGAACAGGATGATCACGAAGATGTTGCCGAGGGTGGGAGCGCGCTTCTGCACCTAGCCCCTCCCCCCCGAGCTCGCTGTCTTCGCCTGCTTGGCGTGCTTCGCGGCCGCCGCGCGTTTGGCCGAGGCGCTCTGGCCGAACGCGGCCGAGCCGAGGTTGCCGAACGGGCCGGTGCTCGTCTTGGTGCCCTTGCGTGCCGACGCCCGGCCCGAGCCGCTCGTGCTCTGGCCTTTGCCGATCAGCCCGAGGCTTTCGCATTCCTGTTTGCCCGGCGGCCGGAGCAGGCCGATCAGAAGCGAGACGTTTTCGTTCACTTCGGCGACGCCGGTCAGGATCGGCAGGATTTTGCAGTTGAAGTAGATGAGGCTGCGCCCGACGGTGCCGCGCGCGTCGGCGTTGCTCACGACGCTGTTGAGGTCGTGGTTGGCCCAGGCCAGGAAGAAGTCGAAGCCGGTCTTTCCTTTGCCAGGGTTGTACCCGAGCTCGTTGAAGAATTCGTTGACCACCGAGAAGGCGCTCGTCAGCTTCGGGAACGCTTCGGCGAGCGCGGTGGTGCTCGGCGCCAGTTCGTTGACCGTCGGAAGGATTTCGCGCGCGAACGGGCGGATTTCGTTCTTGATGATCGGCGCCGTGTTGATCGCCAGCTTTTTGCTTGCTTCCTCGGCCGGCGCCAGCGCTTTGGCGAACGGGTTCAGCTTCGTCAGCGCCGGGGTCACCTGTTCGGAGGCCTCACCGACTTTGTTCAGCGCTTTGCCGGTCTGGTGCAGGGCGCCGGGGAGCAGCTTCAGCGTCGTCTGGAGGTTCGTGTCCTCCTTCGCGAACGTCTTGAACACGGCGTTGGAGGCGTCGACCAGCTCGGAGATCTGCGTGTCCTTCGTGCCGAGCGCTTCCATCAGCAGGCGGAAGTTGTGGATCGAGTGGCTGATGTTTTCCGAGCGCGTCGAGAGTTCCTTCTGGATCTCGTCGCCCAGGCGCGCGGCGGGCTCGAAGCGCTTCAGCGTGGCGGCGAACGCGGGCCCGTTGTTCCCGAAGCCCTCTCCTGCCCCGGCGAGCAGCTCCTGCAGGTAGGCCCGGGTGTCGGCATCGAGGCCTGCGAGGAATTCGTCGAAGTTGACGTTCGGCGCGGTCTGGGAGAGCGGGACGGTTTCACCGCTCTTGAGCTTGCCGGCCGAGGGATCGCCGGGGTTGACCTCGATCGTGATGTCCTGCAGCTGCGTCTTGGGGCGGATCAGCAGCGTCGCGTTGCGGTAGAAGCGCGCGTACTTCGGCGTCACTTTCATGCTCACGATCGCGATCCCGTTGTGAAGATCGACGCTGGCGACTTCGCCGACTTTGGCGCCCGCGATCGTCACCGCCTGGCCCTGGCCGGGGGTGACGGCCTGCGCGGTCTGGAACTCCGCCTTGAGGTCGTAGTATTCGTGCCCGAGGACCGGCACCCAGCTCGGCAGGTGGAGGTTCTCGTGGGCGAGGATGTAGCCGCCGACGGCGACGGCGAGCACGAACAGCACGAGCACCGAGATGAACGCGGTGCGGTAGCGCTCGATCTGCTCGCGGACCGAGAGGCCGCCTTCGTGGCTGTGCTCGGGCGGGTTCACGCTAGCTTCCGTCTGCCGGCCCGTTGACCAGCGCGGGGTTGTTGACTTCCTGCGGCGCCTGCTTGTAGCACGGCTGCAGCGGCTGATAGGAGGGCTCGGTCGCCGGGAACACCGGGCGCGTGCCGAGCGGCGTCAGCGGGGAGCGCGTCAGCAGCTTTTCGCCGGTGCCCGAGCCGGCGCGGCCTGCGATCGAGGTCGGTTTCGAGACCAGCGTCTGGCCGCTGTTGCCGACCAGGAACTGGGCGAACGCGCCGTTGCCGTCGAAGTTCTGCCCGATCCCCGACAGGCCGACGAGGCCGTACCAGAATTCCTTGTAGTTCTCGACGCCCGAGGTCGAGTTGCCGTCCTGGAGCTTAGCGTTGCCGGTCGGGTAGATGACTTTCGTGAGGCACTTGTTGAACGCTTCGGTTTCCTTGTAGAGCGGGACCTGTTCGGCGCTCAGTTTGGCCAGGGCGGGAGTGGCGGCCTCGAGCCCCTTTGCGACCCCGCCGAGCTCGTTCGGGCCGAGCGAGGCCTGCACCTGTTCGATCCAGGGGATCTGCGCCTTCACGGTCGCCGGCGTGAGCCTTACGCCCGGCAGGATGTCGGTCGCGAACGCCTGCGTCGGGCCGAACGACTTGCCCAGCTCGCGCAGGCCGTGGGTGATGCCCCTCAGCGACGTCGGCAGTTCCGCGACGAGCCGGGTCAGGCTCTGGTTCTGGTCGGCGAACGCTTCGAAGAAGGTGTTGAAGTTCACGATCAGTTCGCCGAGGTCCTGCTCGTGCACGTTCAGCGCCGAGGTGACCTTGCCGATGCCTGCGATCAGTTTCGAGAAGTCGTGTGTTTCGGTTCCCGTCAGGGCCTGGTTGATGATCGTCCCGCCCCGCAGCGCGTTGGGCGCGTAGTGATAGGTCTTGTTGATCGCCTGCGCGCCCGTGACGTTCTGGACCTCGGGCAGCTGTTCGGCGTTTTCGGCGGCGTTCGGCTCTTTGGTGAGGCCTTCGCCGTAGCCGATCAGGAACTTCTGCAGGTTCGCGCGCGTGTCGGTGTTCAAGGCGTCGAGCACCTGGTCGAGCTGGACCGGGTCGGCGGTCTGCGTGATCGGGATCGTGTAGCCCGAGGACACCGTCCTCGCCGACGGGCTTCCCGGCGACAGTTCGACGAACCAGTTCCCTTCCAGGAAGATGCGCGGCCTGATCTTGACCGTCGCGTCGGTGTGGATCGGCAGGCCCTTGTTTTCGATTTCCATCGTGACGAGGCCGGTGTGACCTTCGCGCTTGATCGAGGCCACCTTCCCGACGTCCACGCCGGCGATGCGCACGGGCGACTTCGAGTGGACGTTCACGGCCGTGTTGAACTGCGCCTTCAGCTGGAAGCCGTGTTTGAACGGGATGTGCTTGGTGAACCCGAAGTAGATCGCGATCGCGGCCACGAGAAGCAGCACGATCGCGAAGCGCACCGTGCTGCCCCGCCCGAGTTCCGAGACGGGGACTTCCTGGCGTCGGTGCCACCAGCGACGACCGCTCATTTCTTGCTCCCTTTCGAGCTCGAGCCGGTGGAGAGCCCGAGCGCCCTGAGCGTCGAGGCGGGGTACGTTTCGCCGAACAGGTCCGTCTTGCGCGAGGTGAATTCGGTCCCCGAGGCGACCTGGTTCGCGGGTACGTTGCCGATCACTGCCTGGCCCGGGATGAAGTTCTCCTTGCCGGCTTCGCAGACCTGGCGCTGGCCCGGCGCGCTGACGTTCGGGTAGGGATTCACGTGCAGGTGGTTGTTGTCGATGATCTTTCCGCCCGCTCCACCGGCGCGTTCGGTCGAGCCGCCGTTCGCGGGCGCCGAGGAGGGGAAGCCCTCGTTGTTGGGGCCGCCCGGCGCGAGCACGAAGCCGGCGCGCGCGACGGTCCCGACGCCGATGCTCTCGGACTCGACGCTCGCGACGTTGCGGAACGCGAGCGTCCAGTAGTTGCACTTCGCCTGCTCGGGCGCGACGCCGGCGAGCACAGGGTTGCCGACTTCGACGGTCTGGGTGAAGTCTTCGAAGGCGAGCGTGACGACGGGGTTGTTGCCGAACTTCGCGAGGGCTTCGGAGGATTCGGCCAGTGCCGAGTTCAGCTGGGTCGCAGCGGCGAGGTTGGTCGTGCCTTCCTTGAAGGCGTTCGCCAGCGGCGGCGCCACCGTGACGAGGTCGGCCGCCGACGGGCGCAGCAGGCGCATGAACTCGGTCGCGTTGTTGATCAGGCTCGCTTGGTTGGGCAGCGAGTGGATCGCCTGTTCGAGCGATTTCGGACCTTCCGCGGTGGCTTCTTCGAGCTGCTTGGCAACGCCGGCCCAGGCGGTGAAGAAGGTGTCGAGGTAGACGTACTGGAGAGCCTGCTGTTCGGCGACCGGAGCGGCCTCTTCGGAGGCGCGCAGGAGGCCTTTGAAGAAGCCGCGGAAGTCGGTCTCCGGCGAGGAGAGGTTGGCCAGCACGGGGATCGCGTTGTTCACGACCGGGCGCAGTTCGGAGATCGTCTTGTTGAGACCGAGCCCGCGGTTGGCGAGACCGTCGCCGAAGTTGTTGGTGTTGATCTTGATCGCCGTGCGCGTCTTGGCATCGAACATGTTGAAGAGTTCCTCGATGTTCACCGGTTCGCGCGTCTGGCTGGTCGGGATCGTGGCGCCCGCGTTCAGTTTGCGCAGCGAATGGCCCTTTTCGAGTTCGAGGTACTTGAGGCCGATCGCCGACACCGAGAGGACGATCGCTTTGGTGTCGGCGGGCAGCTTTTCGACGCTCTTTTCGAGCTTCAGGTCGGCGATCGCCGTGACTTTCCCGGTGTGCGGGTTCTGGCGGGGTTCCATCGAGCTGACGACGCCGACGCGCGTGCCGGCGATCCGGACCTGGTTTGAGACCTGCAGGCCGGAGGCCTCCGGCAGGGCGACCTTGATGTTGTAGGTCGGCACGAACGGCAGCCCGTTGTTGGCGTTGTAGGAGAGGAACACCGCGACGACGACGATCAGCGTCGTGACGGCTCCGATCAGCAGCGGGCTGGCGGCGAGGGAGTTTTTGCGGCGGCGGTCCATCAGGGGTGCTGGGACGGGTCGCAGGTCAGAAGTTCGCCGTCGACGAAGGGCGAGGAGCCGTCCGCCGCCGGCTGGGTCGCGGCGCCCGGGCAGCGCCGCAGCTGACCGGATTTCAGGGCCGAGAGCGCAGCGGTCGGAGTGGTGGGTTTGAGGGTGCTGTTTTCACCCAGCGTGAAGCTCGGGAAGACGGGGCTGACGCGCGCGTAGTGGCCGTCGGCGTCGTAGTAGGCGCCGGACTCGCCGAACGTCCGCAGCGCGCCGACGAGGTCGGGGGAGTACGGGCCGAAGAAGTTGGTGATCGGCGCCGATTCCTTCTCCCCTTGCACCACCGCGGGCGAGGCGGTCGTCAGCTGCTTGTAGAGCTTCGGCAGGATCAGCGCGATGTCGGTGAGATCGTTGTTGGGGCCGGGCCTGTTGAAGGCCAGGTTGAAGTCGTGGAGCGCGGGAGTGCCGACCTTCGCCAGCGAGGTCAGGTGGGTGAACAGCGAGATCAGCGGCTGGGTCGTGGGCCGGGAGGCGATCACGAGCGTTTCGAGCGCTTTGAACGTCGCGGGCAGCTCTTCGAAGGTCTTGTTGCCTTCGCGCAGGGTCACCGGCAGCTCTTTGAGCCCGGCCGCGAAGCTCGCCTGCTGGTCGCCGATCGCCTTGAAGGTCGTGTTGGCGTTTTCGATCAGGTCCGACAGCTGCGGGGCGCGGGCGCCGATCGTGGTGACCGCCTTCGCCGTTTCGATGAGGAAGTTCGTGAACACCGGCTGGTCTCGCACGAGCTCGGCGAAGAAGTGGTTCGAGGCGCTCAGGAAGGGCCCGAAGTATTCGGTCGATTCGCCGAGCTCCTTGCCGGCGCCGACGTACTGCTGGGCGTTGCCCTGGATGAACTCGGCGAGGCCCTTGCGCGTCTTCGGGTTCAGCGCGTTGAAGAGCTGGTCGAGGTCGGTGACTTCTTTCGTCGCGCTCGCGGGCAGCGTCGCGCCGTTGGCTAGCGCCGGCGCGTTGTTCGGGCCGGGCGAGAGCTGGATGTAGCGGTTCGCGACGCTCGAGAGCGAGGGCGTGCGGACCTGCGCCTTCGTGCCCGCGTGCAACGGCGCCAGCGAGCCGTCGACGTGGATCGTGATCTTGGCCTTGTCGTTGGGCGTCAGTTCGATCCCGGTGACGCTCCCCACGGGGACGCCGCCGACCTGGACCTGATCGCCGCGGACGAGCTGCCCTGCTTCCGGGAAGATCAGGTGATAGGTCGCGCCGCCGCCGGTCCCGAAGATCAGGTAGGCGATGATCAGGATCACGAGCGCGATCGCGCCCACGGCGATGATGCTGGAGTTGGAGGCGCGCTTGCGGGCAGGCGGCTCGGGCGCGCCTGCAGGCGGCTGCTGGGGAGCGGGAGGGCTCGGAGGGCTAGTGGTTGCCACCGCTCCCCCTTGATGACCCGACGGGTATCGCAGCGCTCGAGGGCTTGCTCGAGACGGCAGGATCGGGGATCTGCCCGAGCCGCGCGATCAGACGGTCCCACTGCTGCGGTGAGAGCGCCGACGCGTAGAGGCCGGCGACCCGCGCCAGCGCGCTCTTGGCAGTGCTCGGCGCAGCGAACTCGACGCGGATCGCGTCGGCTGCGCGCGCGCTCGTGACGGCCACCGAGGTGCTCGGGTAGCGCATCTGGCTGACGATGCGCTGCGGGCGCGACAGGCCCTGCAGCATCAGCAGGCGGCGCACGGCGGTGTCGGCGGGGGTGCCTGTGCCCTGGTGACCGGCGACCGGGACGCCGCTCACGGCGGTGATCGAGACCGCCTCGATCTCGCTTCCTGCGTTGGTGTTCGAGGCGAGTGCCGCCGGCGTGCTCGGCGGGCACGGCATCCCGGCGACGGTCGGCTTCAGACCCGAGACCGACAGGTACTCGAGCGCCGCGAGCACCCGCTTGTCCACGCGGCCCGATCTCACGTCCTCGCGCGCACAGCGTGCGAGGCGGATGCCGGAGTCGCGCAGCACCTGTGGCTCGAGTTGCTGCTTGCCCTCCAGGAGCACCTGGCCGACGGTCGGCGAGGTCGCGAGGAACGGGTTCTCACCCTTCGCGTGGAAGACCGAGCTGTTCTCGAGGGCGACCCAGCCGTCGAGCACGGGCTTGGGGTCGATCAGGGGCGCGTCCGGCCCGGCGGGCCGGATCTGGAACACGATGTGCGGTTCTTCGGAGCCGGCGGCGGACGCGACGTGCCCGAGCACGGTGCCCGCGATCACCTGGACGCCGGGGCGCAGGCCGTGGAGGTAGACCTCGTTGGAGCCTTCGCGGAAGGCCTGGACGTGCGGCGCGACGGTCTGCGGCGCGGCGGGGCCGGCTGGGTGCGCTGCCGGGCCGCCGGAGGCCGAGGGCTGCGCCGGCGCCGATTCCAGGCTCGCCGCTGCGCCCAGCGCGAGGCCCGAGACCGCCGCGCCCTCGCTGACCGGCGAGCGCGGCTGTTCGCCGGCGGTCGCGGGACCGGTGGGGGCCGGTTCGCGCGGCGCCTGCACCTGCGCGCTGACCTTGGAGTTGAGGAGCGGCTCGAGCACCGGGTAGACGCGCTGGATCGAGCCGAGGCGCGCGTAGGTGTACTGGTTGCCGTACGCGTCGCGGAGCCTCACGTAGTGCCCGAGCGTGGGCGAGTCGCCGACCGCTTCGACTTCCCCGTCCTGGGAGGCGATCACCGGCGCGCCGGCGCGCGCGTAGATCGCGGTGCCGACGAGCGTCCGGCTCCCGCCCCTGCGGGTGCGGACCGACGGGAACCCGTCCGCGAAGTGCGCGGCGGCGTACACCGGGAACCGCGCCTCGGTCAGGCCCGTGATCGCGCCGAGCAGTTCAGAGGGGGTGCCGCCGAGCAGCTGCGCGCGGAGCATCACCGAGCTCACGTACGCCTGCGAGTGGTTGTAGGAGAAGATCGCACCGCGGATGTTCTCCTGGCCGCCCGCGGCCCGCAGGTAGCGCGCGGCGGCGAAGATCGCGTCGGCGGGGTTGTAGGGGTCCTTGTAGCCGTCGCCGTTCGCGTCGACCCCGTACTCGGCCCACGACGAGGGCAGGAACTGCATCCATCCCTCTGCGCCGGCACTGGAGACCGACAGGTCGCGGCCGTAGTCGGTCTCGACCTCGTTGACGGCTGCGAGCACCTGCCAGGGGATCCCGTAGGCGGCTCCGGCCGCCTCGAAGATCGGCAGCAGGAACGGCGGGATCTCGAAGTTTTCGATGAAGAAGCTCGGCACGCCGGCGATCGAGCCGCTCAGCGCACTCGGCAGGGCCGGCGTCAGCGCCGATGGGGCCGCCGCCTTGTGCGCGGCGCGCGGCTGCGCCGCGGTCCCTCCCGCGGCTTCGGCGGGGACCGGCGTCTTCGGCGCCGCGGCGCTGTGGCTCGGTTTCGTCCCCGCCGTCGAGCCCTGCGACTGCTGGGCCTGGACCAGGGGAGCTTCTTCCGGGGCGCTGGTGGCGGGGGCTTCCGTCGTCTGGGGGGCCGGCGCAGCGGGTTCCGGCGCCGGTTCCGCCGTCGTGGTCACCGACGGCGCCGGGGCCATCGCAGGCGCTTCGGCTTCGGCGGCCGGGGCGCCGGCCGGCAGCGCCAGCGCAAGGGTCGCGCCGAAGGCGAGCGTCATGTATGTCCGTACGGAGCCCACGTCAGTTCCCGAGCAGGTAGTTGAGGAGCATTCCGTCGGCTTCCGGGCTTTCGGCCGACGGCGAGTAGTACGTCGTACCGGAGGTCGAGCCGCCGACCGGCTGGGACGCCGCCGCGGTGGATTGCGCTCCCGACCCGCCGAGCGAACCGCCGGCGACTTCGCCTGAGGAGGGCGTGCCGGGATATTTGGCCTGCGCCTGCGCCGGGGTTGCGCCTTTCAGGACCGCGAGGGTGCGCTCCATCACGAGGCCGACGGGTTCGTGCGAGACGCTCGCGGAGTGCGCGCTGGCGCTCGAGGCGGTCGTCCCGAGCTTCCGGCTGCAGCCGGGGCCGGGTTCGATGAAGTATTTGATGCAGTTGCCGCCCACGCCTTCGGTGCGCAGGAAGTGGCCGAGGGAGTCGTACCCGTTGGCCGCGCCCGCGCCGAGGAAGATGAAGTCCATGATGCGCTCGAGCCCGCCGGTGTCTCGCAGGCTCGTGAACAGCGAGGCGAGGTTTTCGCTGAAGGGCTTCGCGGGCGTGCCGAGCGCCTTCAGCTCCCCGAGCAGTTTTTTCGACGAGGTCAGCGCGGGCCCGGATCGTTTGGCGGTCTGGCCGAAGTTCGTGAAGAACTTTTCCGAGCTCTTGGAGAACCCGGGCAGGGCCACGAAGGCCTTGGAGATCGACGGCGCCGCCTTGTTCAGGTCGGTGAAGGTCGGCAGCGTCTGGTTCGCGAAGCGTTCGAGTCGCTGCATCGAGGGCACGAGCTGGCGCAGGAAGGACGGGAACAGCTGCAGGTTGCGTTCGAGCGCGCCCCGCTGCGCGGCGCTCGCCTGCGCGACCGTGTTGCTCTGGGCCAGGAAGTCGGCCACGTGCTCGCGCTCGCGCGCGAAGGGCGCCAGCGCTTTGTCGGAGTCGACGGCAAGCTGGTTGAGGACTTTGTTCTCGCTCTGGAGGATCGCGAGCACGCGATCGAATTCGCGCAGCGCCGGGTTGGCACGTTCGATCACTTCGTGCAGATCCGAGCCGCGGCTCGCAAGGCCGGCGCCGAGTTCGTTGATGATGATCGTGAGGCGCTCGCGTTCGGGGAGCCGGTTGATGTCGCCGAGCAGGTCGACGTCGACGGGGCTCGCGTTGTTCTTGACGGGCAGCAGGTACTGGCCTTCGCCTTCGTGCCCGGACGGGATCTTCTTCAGCGGGGGCGGCAGCGGAGTGCCCGGCACGCGCGGCTGGGTCGGCAGGCAGTCGACGTACTTCTCGCCGATCAGGGCCTGCGGGCGGATTTCGCAGCTCGCGTCTTCGCGGAAGCTCTTGAAGCCGTCGTTGGAGATGTCCAGCACGACGGCTGCCTTGGCCTGCGGCGTCGGCGTGACCGAGGTGACCTTGCCGACCTTGACGCCCGCGATCTTGACCTGCTCGCCGGGGATGATGTTGCCGGCGTCGTCGAAGATCGCCCGCACTTCGTAGTTGCCGTTGTTCCCGCCGGCGGACATCGCCAGCGAGGCGAGGACCGCGAGAGCGGCGACGAGGCACGCCACAGCGAGCCCCGCGACAGCCCTCCTGCGCCTGACCCTCTGCATCCCTTCCCCGATTCCTTCCTGTCTCTCACGACAAAGCGGGCGACCTCGATTCCTGCGAGGTCGCCCGCCTCACTGCGCTGGAGCTTACGCCTTCCTTGGTGTCAGCTCATCAATTGCCCTATTTCTTGCGCGGGCAGGGCGCGTGGTATTCGGCCGTCACCGTGGTTTCGGTCAGGCCGCCCAATCCGGCGAACGTCAGTTCGGCCTTCACGGGCAGGTATTTCTTCGGACATGTCGTCGGCAGCGTGCCGTAGTAGGTCACTTTGCCGTTCTTCTTGATCGCCGAGCCGGTCTTGACCTTGATCGATTTGACCGACGCGTCGTTCGCGCCCGGCACCGTTTCGACGAGCGGCACGGCCGCTTCGAACTTCTTGCTGTATTCGCCGCTCACGCTGACGAAGTGGCCCTTGGACAGGATTTCCAGCAGCACCGGTTCGTGGCCGAACGTGAAGAACTCGAGGCCACCCCCCGGGGCGTAGAAGCCTTCGATCGTCGCCGACTCGGGGACGACTTCTTTGCCGAAGGCGACGTCACCTTCGACCGAGCCGGTCGGGCCGGCCTTCGCCTTCGCGCAGGCCTTCGGGCCCTTGCCCGACGGTTCGAGTTCCGCGGGCGGGCAGGTCGGGAAGCCCGTCGTGTGCAGCTTCACGCCGGCCGGCAGGTAGACGTTGACGTGGATCAGCGGCGGCGGGAACCCACCGTATTCGGTCCCCGAGATTTTGAATTCCGATTCGAACGCCGCGCCGGCGCCGAAGATGTTCCCCGTGTGCGGGAAGCCCGCGATCGGTACGGCTGCAGCTTTGAACTGGACCGTCGGCGCAGCCGAGGCCGCGCCGGGCAGCGCGAGCGCGAGTACGGCCAAGCCTGCGACGGCAAGACAGCTGGATGCTCTCCGCATCAGTTTCATCTCTCCTCTGTTGTGGACACGTCCGCCGATCGGTTGGCTCCGAAGCCTCGGCGGGCCGACATCGAGATCCCCTGACGGGGAACAGCGGCGTCTTGGCGGCGAACACTATCCGCACTTTGCGGCACCTGCAAGATCGAACCGGCGCTCCGCCCACGCCACGAGAGCGAGGAGGACGGGGCCGGCGAGGACCGTTGCCTGTTGCGCTCTGCCATTCTCATCTAAGGCTCACCTCGAGGGTTAGGATCGGCCTTCAGGCCGAGAGCTCCAGCTCCGCTCCCTCGTACGCGACGTCGACAGGCTCGATCAGTACCCGCCGCGGTCCCTCCTCTACCGCCCCGGCGAGGAGCGGCGCGAGGCCCAGCTCCTCGGCGAGCCGGACGACCTGCGCTCCGGCCCCCGCCGCGCAGTAGACGGCGAAGCCGGCGCCCATGTTGAACGTCGAGTAGGCCGCGCGGGCATCCAGCCCGGCGTGCTCGACCATGAACGAGAGCACCGCGGGCACCTGCGGGAGCCGCCGGATGCGGTAGGTGAGCTCCCGGCGCGGGCGCATCAGCTTCAGGAAGCCGTGGCCGGTGATGTGGCTCAGGTAGCCGACCGGAACCTTCTCCTCCAGGAGCCGCTGCACGAGCGGCACGTACATCACGCTCGGCGCGAGCAGCGCCTCTCCGAAGCTGGTGCCGTCGGGCAGGCGCGTCGCGTAGCCGTCCGGGAGCCCCGCGGCGAGCATGCGCGCCAGCGAGGCGCCGTTGGCGTGGAGGCCGCTGCTCGCCAGCAGCACGATCTCGTCGCCGGGGCGCAGCTCCTCGCCCAGGAGCGGACGCGCACCGGGCGCCAGCGCGCCGACGGCGGCCCCGGCGAGCTCGATCTCATCGCCGGCCAGCAGCCCGGGCAGCGAGGGCGACTCGCCTCCTCCCCACGTCGCTCCCGCGTCGCGGCAGGCCTGCTCCCAGCCTCCGAGCAGCGCCTCGGCACGCTCGCGGTTGGCGTACCACTCGGAATCGCCGGTCGCGAAGTAGGCGTTCAGCACCAGCGGCAGGGCGCCCACGCAGCAGAGATCGTTGGCGATCGCGGCGACGGTGTCGTAGGCGACCTCGGCGAAGCGGTTGACGCCGCTCTGCTCGAGCACCGCGCGGGCGATCATCGCCTTCGTGCCGAGCCCCTCGACCACGAACGCGAGCGTCTGCGAGCCGAGCTCGAACACGAACGCCGGCTCGCCCCTGGACGCGTCGATCGCATTCCCCCCGCGGGCGGCGAGCAGCGGCGAGGTCGAGAGCGCGCGGGCCAGCGCCTGGCGCTTGCCGGCGTCGAGGACCTCGTAGTCGACCCCCGCCGCGCGGTAGCTGGCGCCGTCTGGGCTCATCGGGGATGATCCTAAGCCCTGGAGGTCAACGAGGAGAGAGCGATGGATTTCGAGCCGAGCGCGCGCTGCACCGAATACAAGGAGCGCCTCACCGCGTTCATGGACGAGCACGTCTACCCGGCCGAGCCGGTCTACGCCCGGCAGCTACGCGAATCCGGCGACCCCCACCACCAGCCGGCGGTGATGGAGGAGCTGAAGGCGAAGGCGCGCGCGGCGGGCCTCTGGAACATGTTCCTGCCCGACGAGGAGCACGGGGCCGGTCTCACCAACAGCGACTACGCGCCCCTCGCCGAGGTGCTCGGGCGCTCCCCGATCGCCTCCGAGGCGTGCAACTGCTCGGCGCCGGACACGGGCAACATGGAGGTGCTCCACGACTTCGGCACCGACGAGCAGAAGCAGCAGTGGCTGATGCCCCTCCTCGACGGCGAGATCCGCTCCGCGTTCGCGATGACCGAGCCCGAGGTCGCCAGCTCGGACGCGACCAACATCCAGCTGCGCATCGAGCGCGACGGCGAGGACTACGTCCTGAACGGACGCAAGTGGTGGACGACGAACGTCACCCACCCCCACTGCAAGATCATGATCGTGATGGGCAAGACCTCGACGGACGGGCCCATCCACAAACAGCAGAGCCAGATCCTCGTCCCCGTCGACACGCCCGGCGTGACGATCGTCCGCGACCTGCAGGTGTTCGGCTACAACGACCAGGACGGCCACGGGGAAGTCGACTTCACCGACGTCCGCGTCCCTGCGTCGAACCTGATCGCCGGCGAGGGCGACGGCTTCATGATCGCCCAGGCGCGTTTGGGCCCGGGGCGCATCCACCACTGCATGCGCGCGATCGGCGCGGCCGAGCGCGCGCTCGAAGCGATGTGCAAGCGCGCCGTCTCGCGCGTCACCTTCGGCCAGCCGCTCGCGATGCGCAGCAACGTGCAGGACTGGATCGCCGAGTCGCGGATCGAGATCGAGATGGCGCGCCTGCTGACGCTGAAGGCGGCCTGGATGATGGACACGGTCGGCAACCGCCACGCCCGCACCGAGATCGCCGCGATCAAGGTCGCCGCGCCGAACGTCGCGCTGAAGGTCGTCGACCGCGCGATCCAGGTGCACGGCGGCGCCGGCGTCTCCGATGACTTCGGGCTCGCCTCCACCTACGCGCACCTGCGCACGCTGCGCCTGGCCGACGGCCCGGACGAGGTGCACAAGCTCTCGATCGCGCGCCGCGAGCTCGCGCCCTACGCGCCGCGCGAGGGCTGAGCGGCGGGCACCGGCGCTCGCTCCGGCGGCTGCCCGGCGTCGCTTTTCAGACCGCCTTCGGGCCCGCGGCGCGACGGCTCCCCTGAGTAGCAACGGCGAGATCCGGGTAGCAACTCGACGGGCGCAGCCATGCGCCCGTTGTCACGACAGGGCGAAGAGAGAGGCCTCGCATGAAGACGCACCGCCGTCCCGTACTGCTCGCGCTCACCTGCTGTGCGGTCGCCGCGGGCGCCGCGGCACCCGCGGCGCAGGCCGGATTCGGCGTCGAAGACCCGAACTGGGAAGCGGGCACCTGCAAGGAAGCGCTCCCCTCCAACTGCAAGTACTCCAACGGCGGCTCGTTCTACACGCAGGCGGCGGGGCACCCGCTGTGGGGCATCACGAAGTTCACGCTCAACCACTCGGGCAATGAAGTCGAAGGCTCGCCGTTGAAACGGCTCCGCGTCGACATCCCGAAGGGGCTCGCGGCAAACCCCGAGGCGCTCGGCACGTGCTCCGAAGCGGACTTCGAAGCGGAAACCTGCCCGGCGAGCTCCAAAGCGGGGACGACCGAACTCGACGCCGTCGCCGAACCCCTGGGCCTCGCCAAAGTCCCGCTCGAAGGGCTGACGGGCGAGGTCTACAACCTCGGGCAGCGTCCCGGCACCTCGACCACGGGCCTGCCGCTGCTGTTCGGCATCTCGGTGGCGCCCGCCGGCGCGCTGATCACGCCCGTGCACCTGCTGCTGAAGGGCCACGTCGCGTGGGGCAGCGACTACCACGAGTGGTTCGAAATCGACAACGTGCCCACGACCAGCACCGTGAAAGTCGGTCCGCTGAACCTCGAAGCCGCCCTCAAGATCGAGTCGTCTCAGCTCAACTTCGAAGGCACCAAAGGCGGCAACTTCCTGACGCTCCCGAGCGAATGCTCCAGCTCGACGACGTCCTACCTCGAAGTCGAATCCTACGCGCACGAAGTGAGCCACGCCGTCACTCACACCCCGGTCGGAGTGGAAGGCTGCGGAAACGTCCCGTTCCAGCCGACGGCCGCCGTCCAAGCCAACCCGGGCCAGTACGACTCGCCGGCCGAAGAGGCGACCGACGTCCACGTGCCTCAGTTCACGAGCTCGCCGAACACGGCCGACATCAAAGATGCGACGGTCACGCTGCCCGAAGGGATGACGCTGAACCCGTCCGCCGCGCACGGGCTCGAAGCGTGCACCGAAGCGCAGCTCGGCGAGGGGACCGAAAACCCGGTGAGCTGCCCGGCGGCCTCGCGCATCGGCTCGGTGCTGATCGAAACCGACCTGCCCGCCAAAAGCCTCGCCGGCAACGTCTATCTCGGCAAGAAGAACGGGACCGGTGCGATCACCGCGCCGCCCTACCTGGTCTTCATCGACGCCGAGAGCGTCTACGGAGTCTCGGTCCGGCTGACCGGGGAAGCCACGCCGGACCCGACCACCGGCAGGTTGACGGTGAGCTTCCACAACAACCCCCAGCTGCCGTTCAGCGACCTCGTCCTGACGACCGACGGTGGGCCTCGCGCGCCGCTGGCGAACCCCCTCTCCTGCGCCCCTGGTGCGACCGCGTTCAACTTCACGCCGTGGACCGGGCTCTCCGGGTTCAGCTCGGCGAGCGCATTCGCGGCGAGCGGCTGCCCGGCGGCGATCCCGTTCGCGCTGTCCCAGACGACGGCGGATTCGACGAGCAAAGCGGGTGCGTTCACGAACTTCACCTTCAACCTCGCGCGCGCCGACGGCAACCAGAACATCTCGACGGTGCAGACGGTGCTGCCGGCGGGGCTGGTGGGACTGATCCCGTCCGTGACCCTGTGCCCCGAACCTGCTGCCTCGCAGGGCAACTGCGCGGCGAGCAGCGCGATCGGGAAAGCGACCGCGGCCGCCGGTGTCGGATCCGAACCGTTCTCGTTCTCCGGGCCCGTGTACCTGACCGGGCCGACCGGCGGCGCGCCCTACGGGCTGTCGATCCCGATCGAGGCGGCGGCGGGACCGTTCGACCTCGGGCGGGTCATGACGCGGGTCTCGATCGGCGTCGACGTCCACAGCGGGCGCGTGATCGCGACCGCGACGCTGCCGCGGATCGTCGGCGGCGTGCCGCTGCACCTGCGCAGCCTCTCGGTCGAAATCAGCAAGCCCAGCTTCCTGTTCAACCCGACCAACTGCGGCCCGCTCTCGACCGACTCCTCGATCGGGGCGATCCAGGGCGCCGCCTCGCACCCGTCGACCCCGTTCGGCGTGAGCGCCTGCACGAGCCTGCCGTTCAAGCCCGCCTTCGCGGCGGCCAGCCCGAGCAAACCGTCGCGCGCCGACGGCGCGGCGCTCGTCGTCAGCTTCACACAGCCCGACCACCAGGCGAACATCCGCTCGGTCGTCGCATCGCTGCCCAAGCAGCTGCCCTCGCGCCTGACCACGCTGCAGAAAGCGTGCACGGAACAGGTCTGGGCGGGCGGCACCAACTACAAGAGCTGCCCGGCCGGCTCGAAAGTCGGGAGCGCGACGGTGACGACGCCGGTCCTGCCCGAAAAGCTCACCGGCCCCGCCTACCTGGTCTCCCACGGCGGCGCCGCCTTCCCGGATCTCGACCTGATCCTCGAAGGCGATCACGGCGTCAAGGTGATCCTCGAAGGCAACACGAACATCAAAAGCGGGATCACGACCTCGACGTTCGCGTCGATCCCCGACGTGCCGGTCTCGAAGTTCGAACTCGACCTGCCGACCGGACCCAACTCGGCGCTCGGCAACGTCGGCGGCCTGTGCTCGAAGCCGCTCTACATGCCCACGACGATCACCGCGCAGTCGGGCACCGTGATCAAACAGAACACCCGCCTGTCGATCGGGAGCTGCAAGATCAAGCTGCTCAGCAAGAAGGTCCGCGGGCACAAGCTCGTGATCCGCGCGCAGGTGTTCACGGCCGGGCGCGTGAGCGTCACCTCGCCCGGGCTGCACACCACCTACAAGAAGGTCGGCGGCCCGAAGATCGTCACGATCAAGGTGCCGCTGTCCAAGAAGGGCAAGCGGACGCTCGCCTCGGGCCGCCAGCTCCACATCAGGATCCGCGTCGGCTTCAACCCGCTCCACAAAGGCGAATACCACTCCGCCGCATTTGCGAAGGTGACCTTCAGGCACTAGGACACCCGCTCCGCGGCCTGGCCACGGAGCGCGATCGATCATCTAGCCTCCGGCCCATCGCCGGGCGGAAACCGAGACAGCTGCGATCGCGCGCCGTACGCGGTGCCCTTGCAGCCGCCGCGTGCGCAGGGGCGCTCGGGCTCGCGCTCGCCGGACCGGGCCAGGCCAGCGAAACGCCGGCCCTGACCGGGTCCCTGACGCCTGCCGAGCTGGCCTACGGCACCGGTTTCTCGGTCAGCGGCCATGCCTCAGAAGGCGCCGCGCCGGCAGCCGGCGTGGCCCTGACCGTCGAAGCGAGCGAATACCCGTACGGCTCGTGGAGGGCGATCGCCCACGGCACGACCGGCAGCGACGGCAGCTACGCGATCGCGGCCCCTGCCCCGCCGCAGCGCAACGAGAGGGTCCGCGTGGTTCGCACGCTGGCCCCGAGCGCTGCGAGCCCCGAGCTGACCCTCACCGTCGATCCGCGCGTGGCGCTCTCCGCGCGGAGCCTCGGCCCGGGCCGCGTACGGCTCTCCGCGCGGATCGCGCACGATCCGGCAAGCTCGCCGCCGGTCCCCGCGCGCTGGTATGTGGCCGACGGCGGCAGCGACGTCTACCACCTCGCCGCCACCACCTCCACCCACGAGCTCCCGGGCGCCGTCAGCTACGCGAGCGCAGTCGTCGACCCGCCGGCGAAGCGCTTCGCATGGCGCGTCTGCGTGAACCCGGCGTGGGAAGCATCGATGGGGGCGCCGGCGGCGCACGGCGCCTGCCCGCCGCGCGGTTTCCGGCTCTCCGCAGCGGCGAGGAGCGCAAGCCCGCCGCGGGCGCATGCCGCGTTCGAGTGGGGCGGCGAAGCGCGGGGCACGCCGCTGCCGCCGTTTCCCTCGCAGGCAGCGATCGCATCCGCGCGTGCGTTCCTCGCCGGGCGCGCGGGACGGACCTCCTTCGCGGTGCTCGACAGCTCGGGGCGGCTGTCGGGACTTCGGACACGCGAACACTTCGAGACCGCGAGCGTCGTCAAGGTGATGTTCCTCACGGCCTATCTGCAGATGCTCGGAGCGCACCGGCGGGCGCTCGGAGCTAGCGACCGGGCGCTGCTCTACCCGATGATCCACGAATCCAACAACGACGACGCCTCCGCGGTGCTGGGGATCGTCGGCGCGGGCGCCGTGGCGCGCGTGGCCCGCGAAGCCGGCATGCGCGACTACGCGCCGGGCGTCGGCTGGTGGGCGTTCACGCAGACCTCGGCGGCCGATCAGGTCGTGTTCGTGAGCCGGCTCGAACAGCTGATCCCGCCGCGCTACTACGGTTACGCCAGGTACCTGATGTCGACGATCGAGCCCGAGCAGAGCTGGGGCGTGCCGCCCGTCGCGCGCCCCGACTGGCAGGTGTACTTCAAGACGGGGGCGCTGCCCTCGCGGGGGCTCTACACGGAGGTCGCACGCCTCGAACGCGGGCCGATCGCCTTCACCGTCGCGGTGTTAACCGACGGGGAGCCCTCCCAGGCCTACGGCGAAGAGACGATCGAAGGCGTCGCCTCACGGTTGCTGGGGGAGCTCGCGGTGAGCGCGCCCGCCGCCGGCGCAGAGAGGAGGCAGACATCACGTTGCTGAGCTACGCCGAGCGTCCCGCCGCGGGCGCTCCCGACGGGCTGCTCGTGCTGCACCACGGGCGCGGCACCGACGAGCAGGATCTGCTGAGGCTCGCCGACGTCGTCGATCCCGCGCGGCGCCTGCACATCGTGACGCCGCGGGCTCCCCTGAAAGTGCCGGGATCGCCCGGCTTCCACTGGTACCTCGTGCCGCGGGTCGGGTATCCCGATCCGGAGACGTTCGCCGCCGCCCGCGCGGCGCTGGGAGAACTCCACGACGTGCTCTGGGAGCGGACCGGGCTGACGCCCGAGCGGACCGTGCTCGGCGGGTTCTCGATGGGGTGCGTGATGAGCTACGCGACCGGCCTCGACGCGGCGCGGCCCTCGCCCGCGGCGATCCTCGCGTTCTCGGGCTTCATCCCGGTCGTACCGGGCTGGGAGCCGGACGTCGCAGAGCGCGCGGGGCTTGGAGTGATGGTCGCGCACGGGCGCCAGGACCCCGTGATCTCGGTCGAGTTCGCGCGCGCGGCCGTCGCGCGGCTGACCGAGGGCGGGCTCGCGGTGGACTACAGGGAGTTCGACGGCGGGCACTGGATCGATCCCCACGACCTCGAGCGCGCGAACGGCCTGCTGGCCGCGACGCTCCCGCCGCCCAGCGCATAAGGTTGGCGCGAGGAGGGAGTCTCGTGTCCGTCGCAGCGAATGGCAGAGAACCAAGGTCCGGACGCAGCCCGCGCGTGCTCGTGGTGGGAGCGGGGATCGGCGGCATCGCAACTGCGATCGAGCTGCGCCGGGCAGGCATCGAGGACATCACGATCCTGGAGCGGGCGAGCGACCTCGGCGGGACCTGGTTCTACAACACCTATCCGGGGGCGGCGTGCGACGTGCCGAGCCACCTCTACTCCTTCTCCTATGCGCAGCGGCGGGACTGGTCGCAGCTGTGCTCGCCACAGCAGGAGATCCATGACTATCTGCGCGAGGTTGCGGCGCGCTACGGCGTCGAGTCGCTGGTTCGCACGGGCCGCACGGTGACGGCCTGCAGCTGGGACGAGGACACCTGCACCTGGACCGTCGAGACCTCCGAGGGGGAGCGCTACGAGGCCGACGCGATCGTGCTCGCCACCGGCCAGCTCCACCAGCCGCACGTGCCGCTGATCCAGGGCGCGGGCGAGTTCGCCGGACACGCCTTTCACTCCGCCTCCTGGGATCACTCCTACGAGCTGCGCGGAAAGCGGGTCGGGGTGATCGGCAACGGGGCGAGCGCCGTCCAGTTCGTGCCCGAGATCGCCCGCCAGGTGCGTCAGATGACCGTCTTCCAGCGCACCGGCAACTGGTTCCTGCCGCGCAAGAACCGGCCCTACCCCGCCCTGCTCAGGATGGCTTTCGAACGGATTCCGAAACTGCAGGAGGCGCGGCGGCGGTTCGTCTTCGAGTACAGCGAATCGCTGACGCTGATGATCCGCCACCCGCGGACCTTCGGGCGCATCGGCGCGCTGCGCTCCGCATCGTTCATGCGCTCGCAGCTGAAAGACCCGGTGCTTCGCGAGAAGGCATGGCCCGACTACGTGTTCGGCTGCAAGCGGATCCTGTTCAGCTCGGAGTTCCTGCCGGCGCTGGAACGGCCCAACGTCGAGCTCGAGACGGCGCACATCGAGGCGATCGTGCCGGAGGGCATCCGCACGGTCGACGGCCGAGTGCACGAGTTCGACTGCCTGATCTGGGCGACCGGGTTCCGCACCAACGACTTCATGTTCCCGATGGCGATCACCGGGCGGGCAGGACGCTCGCTGGAAGAGTCCTGGGGAAACGGCGCGCACGCGCACCTCGGCATCACCGTGCCGTCGTTCCCGAACATGTTCGTCCTCTACGGGCCCAACACCAACACCTCGGGCGGCTCGATCATCTTCTATCTCGAAATGCAGACCGCGTATGTCCGCCAGGCGCTCCAGCAGCTGATCGAGCGCGACGCCGGGGCGATCGAGGTCCGGCCCGAGGTGGAGGCGGCCTCCGACCGTGCCCTGCAGCACCGCTTCGCGGGCACCGCGTGGACGCAATGCGACTCCTGGTACCGCGACCCGAACGGTCGCATCGTCGCGAACTGGCCGGGCTACATGCGCGAGTACCGGCGGCGCACCGAAGCGCTCGACCCGTCCGAGTTCAGCTTCCAGCCGGCGCCCGGCCGAGCCCCGCTCGCGGGATCGCTCAGCGCGGGCGAGGACCCCGTCGCATGAGCGCGGGCGCCTACGACTACGTGATCGTCGGCGCCGGCTCGGCCGGCTGCGTGCTCGCGAACCGGCTCTCCGAGGACCCCCAGGCGCGCGTCCTGCTGATCGAGGCCGGAGGGCGCGACCGCTCGCTGAAGGTGAAGATCCCGGCGGCGTTCCCGCAGCAGTTCCACACGAAGCTGGACTGGGACTACGCGACCGAGCCCGAGCCGCACGTCGACGGTCGCGAACTGTACGTGCCGCGCGGCAAGATGCTGGGCGGGTCGAGCTCGATGAACGCGATGCTCTACGTGCGCGGGCGCCCGCTCGACTACGACGGCTGGGAGGCCCAGGGCGCGCCGGGCTGGGGCTACCGCGACGTGCTGCCCTACTTCAAGCGCTCCGAGGACAACGTGCGCGGGGCCTCGGAGTTCCACGGCGCGGGCGGTCCGCTGAAGGTCTCCGAGCAGCGCTCCCCTCGGCCGCTCGGGCGACGGCTGCTCGACGCCAGCGAGGCAGCCGGCATCCCCCGCATCCCCGACTACAACGGCCCCGAGCAGGACGGCGTCTCGATGTTCCAGGTCACACAGCTGCGCGGCCGGCGGTTCAGCGCCGCCGACGGGTTCCTCAGGCCCGTGATGACGCGCCCGAACCTCGAGGTGCGGACGAACGTCACGGTGCAGGGGGTCGAGCTGGAGGGCGACCGCGCCGTCGGGGTCCGCGTCGGACGGCGCCGCGGCGGGAGCGAGATCGTGCGGGCCGCGCGGGAGGTGATCCTCGCCGCGGGTGCGATCGGCTCTCCACAGCTCCTGCTGCTGTCGGGCATCGGCGCGGCCGAGGAGCTGCGCGCCGCGGGCGTCAGCCCTCGCCACGAGCTGCCCGGAGTCGGGCGCAATCTGCAGGACCATCCGTTCGTGACGATCCTCTGGGAGGTCTCCGATCCGGACACCCTCTACGGCGCCGACAAGCCGAAGCCGCTCGCGGAGTGGCTGCTGCGACGCAGCGGCAAGCTCAGCTCGACCGTCGCCGAGGTCTGCGCGTTCACGCGCACGCGGCCCGGCCTGCCGGCGCCCGACATCCAGCTCCACATGGGAGCCGCGTACTTCGAAGATCACGGCGCCGAGGAATACGACGGGCACTGCGCGGTGATCGCGCCCACGCTGGTCTCGCCGAAGTCGCGCGGCCAGGTCTGGCTGCGCTCGGCCGACCCGCGCGAGAAGCCGCGCATCATCACCAACACCCTCTCCGAGCCCGAGGACCTCGAGTCGCTGCTCGCGGGCATCGCGCTCGCGCGCGACATCGCCTCGCGCTCGCCGCTGCGCGAGGTGGTCCTCAAGGAGCTGAAGCCCGGGCCCGGGATCGAGGAGCGCTCGGACGTCGAAGCCGACCTGCGCCGGCGGCTGATGCTGATCTACCACCCCGTCGGCACCGCGCGGATGAGCGACACCGCCGAGGATGCCGTGGTCGACTCGAAGCTGCGGGTGCACGGCCTGCAGGGACTGCGCGTGATCGACGCGTCGATCATGCCGTCGATCGTCGGGGGCAACACCAACGCGCCGACGATCATGATCGCCGAGAAAGGCGCCGAGGAGATCCGCGAGGCGGCGGGGTGATGCAGATCAACTACCACCGCGAGGGCGAAGGCCCGCCGCTGGTGCTGCTCCACGGTGTCGGCCACCACTGGCAGGCCTGGCGGCCGGTGATCTCGCGCCTGCGCGAGCGCTACGACGTGATCGCCTGCGACACGCCGGGCTTCGGGGCCTCCGAGCCGCTGCCGTCGAGCATGCAGCCGACGATCACCTCGCATGCCGACGCCTTCGAGTGGTTCCTGGCGGAGCTCGGCCTCGAGCGTCCGCACGTCGCGGGGAACTCGATGGGCGGGGCGATCGCGCTGGAGCTGGGGCGCCGGCGCGCGGTCGGCTCGGTCACCGCCTTCTCGCCCGCCGGCTTCTGGACGCCGCCCGAGCGCCGCTTCACCCAGCTCTCACTGCTCGCGCTCGCGGGCACCCCGGCGGTCCTGCGGCCCGCGGTCTGCGCGGCTGCGCGCACCCGGGCGGGACGCGTCGCCCTGTTCTCGCAGACGTTCGGCTACCCCGCGCGGCTGCCCGCCGAGGAGGCGGTCGCGACGTTGCAGGACGCATGGGCCTCGCCGGTCATGGCAGAGACGCTGAAGGCGTTCGACGCCTACGACTTCGATCGTCCGGAGCAGCTTCGCCAGACGCCGCTCACAATCGCGTGGGGGCGGCGCGACCGCCTGCTGCCGTACCGGCTGCAGGCGCCGCGGGCGCGCACGATGCTGCCCTGGGCGACGCACGTGACACTCGGTGCGGGCCACGTTCCCTTCTACGACGATCCGGCGGCCTGCGCCGCGGCGATCGAAGGGCGCACCCGGCACCTGCGCGACGAGGCCCGCGTCGCCGCCGCCTGACGGCCCGGGAGCCGCGCCTCAGCCGGCGGGGTCGAGCCGAACGACGGTCTGCGTGCGTTCCTGGTCTTCGATCTCGAAGGAGATCTCGCCGTCGCCCTCGGCCACCAGGATCCGCCGGGGGCCGTAGACGATGTGCTGGAGGTCCTCGGTGACGTCGTCGTCGGTGCCGTCGAGGCCGATCACGAGGATGTTGTCCTTGCGGTCGTAGGTGATCGCCGTGAGGCGCGGCCGTGCGGCCTCGGTCTCTGCTCCGATCTCGCCGCCGAGCACTTCGACCGTGGCCAGGTAGCGGGGCTCATCACGGCTGAAGTCCTCGAACCAGCGCTGCCAATCCTCATGCGGGATCTCGCGCGTCTCGGACGCCATGGCGCAGTTATACGCCTCTTCGCGCGCGCTTGATGGCTCCCCGCGCCGCGGCCGGCCCCTCGCTCGTCGCGCCCGTCCGCAAACAGCGGCTTCGCGGCCGTGAGCGGCGCTGATCTGATTGCGCTCGCAGGCGCAGGTCTTGTACGCTCGCAGGCGTCGGAGAGGGTTCGAGGAGGGGGATCTTGTCGCGGGCAGACAATTCTGCGCCGTTCGCCGTCGGTGAGCCGCTTCAGGCACCGTCGCCCGAGCTTCGCGACGCGCTGCTTCCCGGGATCCCGGCGATCGTGGAGGCCGCGATCGCGGAGATCCGCAGCCGCGGGGGCATGCGGGACTACTCGCAACAGGCGCTCGAACGCAACCTGCGTCTCGGGCTCACCGATGCCGTCGACCGCTGGTTCGAACCGGCCCGGCCGAGCGCTGCGCCGGACCTGCACTTCGCGCTCGGGCGCGCACAGGCACGCTCTGGCCGCAGCCTGGACGAGCTGATGGCCTTCTACCGGATCGCCGGGCAGGCGATGTGGCGGCGGGTCGCCGAGCTCGGCGCCCAGCTCGGGGCGCGGCCGCAGGATCTCTACCGGCTCGCCGAGACCGGGTTCGGATGCGTCGATGAGCTCTCGACGCACGCCGTCGCCGGCTTCTCCGAGGAGCAGTCGCTGCGCTCCGGCGCCTCTCAGTCGCGCCGCAGCGAGTTCGTACGGCTGCTGCTGCGGGCGCCGCAGCCTCCGCCGGCGGTTTTGCAGGCGGCCGCCGCGACCGCGGGCGTGGAGCTCTCGCCGACCGTTGCGATCTTCGTCGGCCCCGGCGAGATGTACGAGGCGTTCGCGCGCTCGGCGCTCGACCAGGCGGTCCTCGGGCCGCGTGAGGCCGAGTTCGTCGGCGTCCTGTTCGACCCCGACGGACCTGAGCGGCGCGCCCGCCTGCGCGCCGCCGCGGAACGCGCCGGCGCCAGGCTGGCACTCGGCCCCGCCGTGCCGCTGTCGGCGGCCGGCGAGAGCCTCGCGCGGGCGCGCGCCCTGCTCACGCTGATGCTCGCGGGCCTCGCCGGGCGGGCGGGTGCCGGCTCGCTGGCGGGCGCCGAGGAGCACGAGCTCGAGCTGCTGCTGGGCACCGACCCGCGGCTCGCCGGCGAGTACGCCGACCGCCGGCTCGCACCGCTGTCGAGGGTGCCGGGCGCGGCGACGCGCGCCAACCTCGCGATGACGCTGCAGGCATGGCTGCGCTCGCCGGGACAGCGCAAGACGATCGCGCAGGAGCTGGGCGTCCACCCGCAGACCGTTCGCTATCGGATGGCGCGGCTGCGCGAGCTGTTCGGAGAGCTGCTCGACGACCCCGACGGCCGTTTCGAGCTCGAGCTCGCGCTGCGCCTGCGACCGTTCGCCACGCTCCTCGAGGGAATCGCCGCGGAGGAAGCCGGCGCGAGCGAGACGGCGGGCCTCACACGCTGAGCGGCGTCACCGGAACGCGGCCGAGCGCACCGCCTGCGATCACGTCGCTGTAGATCGCGCGCTCACGAGCGCCGTGCAGAGCGGGCTGGAGCGCGGGAAGGCGGGCCATCCGCGCGCATGCCGTCGAGCATGAGCTCCAGGTGCCGGCGCCAATCCCAACCCGGGCCGCTGCGATCGATCGTCGCGCACACCCCGCACATCATCATCGGGATGTCGATCGCTTGGAAGTCCGGCCGCAGCTCTCCGGCGCGCCGGGCACGGAGCACCAGACGCCGCGACAGCCGCAGGAACTCCTCCTTCTCGTCGCCCGCGTACTCGAAGACCGGCTCGCCCCCGCTCATCAGCGCGAAACGGGTCGCGGCGTCCCCGGCGACCGAGGCGGCGTTGTCGCGAAGGGCGGCGGCGAGCGACTCGAAGGGCTCGTCCCCGCCCTCCTCGAGGGCGAGGCGCAGACGCTCGTTGAAAAGCGCGAAGCGCTCGCGCACGAGTGCTCCCATCAGGGCGTGCTTGTCGGGGAAGTGCCGGTACACGGTGCCGACGCCGACGCCCGCGAGCCGCGCGACGTCGTCGATCTGGACATCGGGACTGGAGCTGGCGAACAGCTCGCGCGCGGCGGCGAGGATGCGCTCGCGGTTGCGCCGCGCGTCTGCGCGCATCGGTCGGTTGGCTGTGGTCGCGTTCATCGTTCCCCTCCTGCGTCCCGCGCTCGTTACGAGCCAAAACGGAATCCTAACTCCGTATGGTACTGTGCAGATCAAGCGGAGGCGGAGTTCCGCTTCCGCGCGGAGTCGCGAGATCGAGGACAGATACTGACCTCGACTGTCACTAGCTTCGCCAGCACCACCGAACGTGACCGCAAAGGAGCCCCGATGAACGAGCCGTCGAGCCGCGTTGTCAACAAGAACATCGCCCTGCTGCTCCTGGCCATGACGCAGTTCGTGGTCGTGATCGACGCGTCGATCGTCAACATCGCGCTCCCGTCGATCGGCACGGCGCTGCACTTCTCCGAGAACAACCTCTCCTGGGTCGTCAACGCGTACACGCTCAGCTTCGGCGGCTTCCTGCTGCTGGGAGGCCGCCTTGCCGACCTGATGGGACGGCGGCGGATGTTCATGATCGGGCTCGCCCTCTTCTCCGTCGCCTCGCTGCTCGGGGGCCTCGCGCAGTCGGAGGCCTGGCTGATCGCCGCGCGCTCGGTCCAGGGGCTCGGCGCCGCGATCGTCTCACCAGCCGCCCTGTCGATCATCACGACCACCTTCACCGAAGGCGAGGAGCGCAACCGCGCGCTGGGCGTGTGGGGAGCCGTCGCGGGCGCGGGCGGCGCCGCAGGCGTGCTGCTCGGCGGGATCCTCACCAGCGGCCTGAACTGGCGCTGGGTGCTGTTCGTGAACGTGCCGATCGGCCTCACGTGCACCTGGCTGGCACCGCGGATCCTCAACGAGAGCCACGCCGACATCGAGGACCGCGACTTCGACATCCCCGGCGCAGTCACGGTGACCGCCGGCCTCTCGCTGCTCGTCTACGCGCTCGTGGAAGCGGTGAACGTCGGCTGGGGCTCGGCGGAAACGCTGCTCAAGATCGCGGGTGCGATCGCGCTGCTCGCGGCCTTCGTCGTCATCGAGCGCCGCCGCCGCGCGCCGCTGATGCCGTTCTCGATCTTCCGGCTGCGTACCCTTCGCGGCGCCGACATCGTCGCGCTGCTGATCGGCATGTCGCTGTTCTCGATGTTCTTCTTCGTCTCGCTCTACATGCAGCAGGTGCTCGGGTTCTCGGCGCTGCGCGCCGGCCTCTCCTACCTGCCGCTGGCGGTCGGGATCATCCTCGCCGCCGGGGCTGCGTCGGTGCTCGTGACCCGGGTCGGGTTCAAGCCCGTCCTCACGGCAGGTCTGCTGTTCGTGGCCGCGGGGCTCCTGTGGTTCTCACAGGTGAGCACCCACGGATCGTTCGCCTCTGACGTCCTCGGCCCATCGCTGCTGGCGGCGATCGGCCTGGGGCTCTCGTTCGTGTCGGTGACGATCGCCGCCGTGAGCGGCACCCGCCCGCACGAGGCCGGCCTCGCCTCGGGGCTGGTCAACACGGCTCAGCAGGTCGGCGGCGCGCTCGGGCTCGCGATCCTCGCAACCGTCGCCAACACCCGCACCAAGGACCTGCTCTCGGCCGGCCACTCCCACGCCGAAGCGCTGACGAGCGGATTCGAGCGCGCCTTCCTCGTCGGCTCGGGCTTCGCACTCGTCGGCGCGGTGCTGACGGTCGTGCTGATCTCCTCGCGGGACAGTCGCGAGCACTCACGGGCCGCGCGCGCCGAACAGGCGCCCGCTCCCGCGGCGTAGGCGCGCCCACACCGCAACACGGGGGCCACGACCGTCCGCGCCGCCACGCGCGTCGTTTTCCGATCCTCCAATCCATTTACATCAAAGGTGCAGGTCGAGTACCTTCTCCACGGGTGACGCTCGAGGAGCTGAGAGAGGCGGTGGAGCAGGGGACCATCGACACGGTGCTCCTCGCGCTGACCGACATGCAGGGACGCCTGCAGGGCAAGCGACTGACCGCGACGCACTTCCTCGCCGAGGTCGTCGAGCATGGCGCCGAGGGCTGCAACTACCTGCTTGCCGTCGACGTCGACATGTCCACCGTCGAGGGCTACGCGATGTCCTCCTGGGAGCGCGGCTACGGCGACATGATGCTCGTGCCCGACCTCGACACGCTGCGGCCCGTGCCCTGGCAGGAGGGCACGGCCATCTGTCTCGCCGACGTCGCCTGGCTCGACTCCTCCGACGTCCTCGCCTCGCCGCGTCAGATCCTCCGCCGCCAGCTCGCTCGCCTCGCCGAGCGCGGCTGGGGCGCCAACGCCGGCACCGAGCTCGAGTTCATGGTGTTCAGGGACACCTACGAGGAGGCGTGGCACAAGCACTACCGCGACCTGCGCCCCGCGAACCTCTACAACGTCGACTACTCCCTGCTCGGCACCGCCCGCGTCGAGCCCCTGATCCGCCGCATCCGCAACAGCATGGCGGCGGCCGGGATGGTGGTCGAGGACTCCAAGGGCGAGTGCAACTTCGGCCAGCACGAGATCAACTTCCGTTACGCCGACGCGCTCAGGACCTGCGACGAGCACGCGATCTTCAAGAACGGCGCGAAGGAGATCGCCGCGCAGGAGGACTGCGCCATCAGCTTCATGGCCAAGTACGACGAGCGCGAGGGCAACTCGTGCCACATCCACTTCTCGCTGGCGGACGGAGACGGCCCGCTCTTCGCCCGCCCCGAGAACGACAAGCTCTTCGACTCCTTCCTCGCCGGCCAGCTCGCCTGCCTGCGCGACATGACGCTGCTGCTCGCGCCGAACGTCAACTCCTACAAGCGCTACGCGGCCGCGAGCTTCGCGCCCACCACGGTGGCCTGGGGCAAGGACAACCGCACCTGCGCACTGCGTGTCGTGGGACACGGTCCCTCCAAGCGTTTCGAGAACCGCGTCGGCGGCGCCGATCTGAACCCCTACCTCGCGCTCAGCGCGATCATCGCCTCGGGACTCCACGGCGTCGATGCCGCACTCGAGCTCGAGCCCGCGCTCGAGGGCAACGCCTACGCCGATCAGGACCACCCGCGCGTCCCCGACACGCTGTACGCCGCGCGCGAGCTGTTCGCCGCCAGCGAGGTCGCGCGCGAGGCGTTCGGGCAGGAGGTCGTCGACCACTACCTGAACAGCGCCGACGTCGAGCTGGCCGCGTTCGGATCAGCGGTCACCGACTGGGAGCGCTTCAGGGGGTTCGAGCGGCTGTGAGCGCGGCGAGCGAGGCCACCGAGGGCGCGGGGCTGCTCGCGCCGCCGGAGGCGGTCTTCGCGCCGGTCCGCTCGCAGACGGCCTTCGAGGAGACGGTCGACCGGCTCGGAACGGCGATCAAGCTCGGTCTGCTCCCCCCCGGCTCTCAGCTCCCCGCCGAGCGCGAGCTGTGCGCCCGCCTCGGCATCGCGCGCTCGACTCTGCGCCAGGCCCTGACGGCGCTGAGCCAGAGCGGGCACGTGTTCGCGACGCGCGGGCGCGGCGGCGGCACGTTCGTCGCGGACCCCCAGCCGCCGGCCGACCCACCCTCGAAGCGGGTGCTCTCCGAATGGCGTGACATCTGTGATGAGCGCCTCGCGATCGAGCTCGGCGTCGCCGTCCTCGCGCCGCAGCGAGCCGCCGAGTCCGCGCTCGCATCGCTGGACGAGGTCTGCCAGACCCTGGAGGACGCGACCGAGGACTTCGCCGCCTACCGCCAGGCGGACATCCGGCTCCACGTCGGGCTGGCCGAGGCGACGGACTCGACCCGCCTTGTGCGCGCGATGACCGAGGTGCAGGGCGCGATGACCGACCTGATCGCCTACATCGCGCACCCGCCGGAGGTGCTGTCCTCCTCGAACGCCCAGCACCGGAGACTGCTCGCCGCGGTGCGCGACGGCGACTCCATGCGCGCAGCCCAGGTGATGAGCGAGCACCTGCAGGGGACCGAGCACGTCCTCGCCGGGTTGCTGCCCGGAGGCTGACGCCGGGCGAGCCGGCAAACAGCGAGCGTTTCCGCCTTGCGCCCCGGCATCTTCGGGCTCGCGGCTCTTGACTTCCGTCCACGCATGAGCGTAATGTCACGAGCGAAGGAGCGGGATCCAAACCTTTACGACCTCCTGGGGGGCGAGTCGATGAGCACAGCAGCGCCACAGATGGGAAGCGACGAGCGGAAGCTCGCCGAGCTCGGCTACAAGCAGGAGCTGAACCGCCGGTGGAGCGGCTTTTCGAACTTCGCGATCTCGTTCGCGATCATCTGCATCCTCGCGGGATGCTTCACGACCTACGGGCAGGCGCTTAAGAACGGCGGGCCGATCGCGATCTCGATCGTATGGCCGATCGTCTCCGTCCTGATCCTGTTCGTCGCCTGGTCGATGTCCGAGCTGGCCTCGGCGATGCCGACTGCCGGCGGCATCTACTACTGGTCGTCGAAGCTCGGCGGCGCCGGCTGGGGATGGTTCACCGGGTGGTTCAACCTGATCGGCCTGGTCGCCGTCTCGGCCTCGGTCATCTACGCCGCGGCGACGTTCCTGATGTACACCCTCGGCCTGTACGAAGTCCACTTCGTCTTCGACTTCGCGAAGGCCGCCGCAGGCACCAGCCTTCACTACACCGCACACGTCACGTTCGCACTGTTCGCGCTGATCCTGCTGATCGCGCTGCTCGTCAACGTGATCCGCAGCCACCTCGTGACCTCGCTCTACAACGCGTCGGTGTGGTGGAACATCGGCGGCGTTCTGGTGATCATCGTGCTGCTCTTCGCGGTCCCCTCCCACCACGCGAGCTTCTCCTACGTCTTCGGCCACAGGGCCAACGAATCCGGCTTCGCGGGCGGCGCCCTCGGCGGCGCGAAATTCTGGCTGTACGTGCTGCCCCTCGGGTTCCTGCTGACGATGTACACGATCACCGGCTACGACGCCTCCGCCCACGTCTCCGAGGAGACGCACGGAGCCGAGCACTCGGCTCCGCGCGGCATCTGGCTGTCGGTGCTGTACTCGGCGATCTTCGGCTGGATCCTGCTGCTGGGGATCACGTTCGCGATCCAGCACGCACACGAAGCCGAAATCTACAAAGCCGGCTACCCGGCGGTGACGATCGTGGAGACGGCCCTCACCTCGGCAGCCGCCAAGGCGGTGCTCGTGATCTCGACGATCGGCCAGCTGTTCTGCTCGATGGCGTGCGTGACGAGCGCGTCTCGGATGACGTTCGCGTTCTCGCGCGACGGTGCGGTCCCGGGCCACAACCTGTGGCGGCGGCTGGGCCAGAACAAGACACCCACCTGGTCGGTGCTGTTCGTCGTCGTGTTCGCACTGGTGATCACGATCCCGGCGTACTTCCCGAACCACCTCGGGAGCCCCGTGGCGTTCCTTGCGGTGACCTCGATCTCGGTGATCGGCCTCTACATCGCCTACACGATCCCGGTGTTCCTGCGCTGGCGCCAGGGGGACTCCTTCCAGGCGGGCCCATGGACGCTCGGCTCGAAGTACAAGTGGATCAACCCGATCGCCGTCGTCTGGGTCGCGCTGTGCGTGATCATCTTCTCGCTGCCGTTCTCGCCCGAAGGCGTCCCGTGGGAAAGCGGATTCAGCTGGAACGCGGTGAACTACGCCCCGCTCGTCACGATCGGCGTGATCGCGGCCGTGACGATCTGGTACTACGCCTCGGCGAAACGGACCTTCAAGGGCCCGATCCGCACGATCGACGAGCTCGACATCGAACAGGCGCTCCCGGCGATCGCCGAGTCACCGTAGGGCGACGGTTGAGCAAGCAGGCACGTCGGCCGGTCCGCCGCGGCGGGTCCTAGCACCGTGAGCGAGCAGCTCACGGTCATCGAGCCCGCCACCGAGGCGGTGCTCGCGGAGGTCCCCCGGGCGGGCGCGGCCGAGGCCGATGCCGCAGTCGCGGCTGCGCGCGCGGCGCTTGGAGCGTGGCGCGCGCTCGCGCCCGGCGCGCGTGCGGCGCTGCTCCGCGACCTAGCCGAGAACCTCGCCGAGCACGCCGAGGAGCTCGCCGTGCTGGAGGCGCGCAACGCGGGCAAGGCGATCAGCGACGCCCGGGGCGAGATGGGGATGGTGGTGGAGACGTTCCGCTACTACGCGGGCTCGCCCGAGCGGCTTCTCGGGGACACGATCCCGGTCGCTGGGGGCGAGGCGTTCACCGTGCGTGAGCCGGTCGGCGTGGTGGCCTTGATCACGCCCTGGAACTTCCCGCTCACGATCGCCTCCTGGAAGCTCGCCCCGGCACTGGCCGCGGGCAACACGGTCGTGCTCAAGCCGGCAGAGCTCACGCCGCTGACGGCCCTGCGCTTCGCCGAGCTGGCCGCGCAGGCGGGCGTGCCCGACGGCGTCGTGAACGTCGTCGTCGGCCCCGGCTCCACCGTCGGGCAGCGTCTCGTGGAGCATCCCGGCGTCGACAAGGTCGCCTTCACCGGTTCGACCGAGGTCGGGCGCTCGATCGCCGCGGGCGCGGCGCAGACGATCAAGCGCGTGACGCTCGAGCTGGGTGGCAAGTCCGCCAACATCGTCTTCGCCGATGCCGACATCGAGGCGGCGGCGGCCGCCGCGCCGCTCGCCGTGTTCGGCAACGCCGGCCAGGACTGCTGCGCGCGCTCTCGGATCCTGGTGCAGGCCGAGGCGATCGACCCGTTCATGGCGGCCCTGGAGCAGGCGGTGAAGGCGCTGCGCGTCGGCGATCCGCTCGACGAGGGCACTCAGATGGGCCCGCTGATCTCCGCCTCCCAGCGCGAGACGGTCTCCTCGTTCCTCGACGACGGAGCGCCCGTGGCATTCCGCGGATCGGCGCCGGAGGGTCCCGGCTACTGGTTCGCCCCAACTGTGCTCGCGCCGGTGGAGCCCGGGGCACGCGCGGCCCGCGAGGAGATCTTCGGGCCGATCGCCGCGGTGATCCCGTTCCGCGACGAGCAGGAGGCCGTCGCGCTCGCAAACGACACGATCTACGGTCTGTCGGGCTCGATCTGGACCCGCGACGGCGCCCGGGCGCTGCGCGTCGCGCGCGCAGTCCAGACCGGCGTGCTCTCCATCAACTCCAACAGCTCGGTCAGGGTGGCGACGCCGTTCGGCGGCTTCAAGCAGTCGGGCTACGGCCGCGAGCTCGGCCCGCACGCGCTCGACGCCTACACCGAGGTCAAGACGATCTTCTACGCGACGGGGGAATGAGCTGATGGCCGACGGACGGCTCGAGGGACGGGTGTGTGTGGTGACCGGCGCGGCGGGCGGCATCGGCGCTGCGACGGTGGAGATGTTCCAGCGCGAGGGCGCGAAGGTCGCGGGCGTGGACGTGCTCGCCGATTGCCCCGGAGATCTTCCTCTGCAGATCGACCTGACCAGCGAGGAGCTCGTCGCCGACCTGTATCGGCAGGTGCGCGAGCGCTTCGGTCACATCGACATCCTCTTCAACAACGCGGGCATCTCCCCCACCGACGACGCGTCGGTGCTCGAGACCGCGCTCGAGGCCTGGGAGCGGGTCCAGGCGGTCAACCTGCGCAGTGTCTTCCTGTGCTGCAAGCACGGCATCCCGCACCTGCTCGAGAACGACGGCCCTGAACGCGGATCGGTCATCAACACGGCGTCCTTCGTGGCCGTGATGGGCGCCGCCACGTCGCAGATCTCCTACACCGCCTCGAAGGGCGGCGTGCTCGCGCTCTCCCGCGAGCTCGGCGTGGAGTTCGCCCGCCGCGGCGTGCGCGTGAACGCGCTGTGCCCCGGACCGGTCGACACGCCGCTGCTCAAAGAGCTCTACGCGAAGGACCCCGAGCAGGCGGCGCGCCGTCTCGTGCACGTGCCGATGGGGCGCTTCGCCGAGCCTTCGGAGATCGCGAGCGCGGCGCTGTTCCTGGCCGCCCGGGAATCCTCGTTCATCACCGCCTCGACGTTCCTCGTCGACGGCGGGCTGAGCGGCGCCTACACGACGCCGCTCGACTAGCGGCGATTCGGAGATACTGCCCGGCGGTGGCCGCGACCGGCACGAGCGCAGCGTCACGGAACGCGGGCCACGCGAGCCCGGCGGCGAAGCTGTACGTGATCCGGGGCTCGCACGCGTGCGCCGCCGCGAAGCTGATGCTCGAGCGCAAGGGGATCGGCTATCGCACGGTCGAGCTGCCGACCGGCCTGCATCCGCAGCTCGTGCGCCTCCGCGGCTTCCCGGGCAGCCCGAAGCCGTTCCGGATGGTCGACGGCAAGCCGACCCGGATGAGCGCGATGCTGGATCGGCTCGGCACGGTCCCGGCGCTGAGCATCGGCTCCGCGAAGGTGCAGGGCAACAACGCGATCGCCCGCCACCTCGAGCAGATCGCCCCGTCGCCGCCGCTCTTCCCGGCCGATCCGGGGCGGCGCACCGCCGTCGAAGAGGCCGAGGCCTGGGCCGGCGAGCCGCTGCAGATGTTCGCTCGCCGGCTCGTGCTCGTCGCGGGCGCCCGCAGCTCTGAGGAGCTGTCCGAGCGCGGCGGGCGCGGCCGGCTCGGCGCTCTGCTCGCCGGCAACGGCCCGCAGCGCAGGCTCTGCGCGACGCTCGCCGCGCGCACGACGTTCCGGGCGGACGCCGGCGCCGAGCGCCGTCTGCTGGCGGAGCTGGGAGACGTGCTCGACCGCGCCGACGGCTACCTTGCCGCGGGGGTGATAGGCGGCGAGGAGCCCAACGTCGCCGACATGATGATCGCGCCGCCGCTGGCGCTCCTCGACTACCGCTTGGACATCCGCGATCAGGTACGCGCGCGGCCGTCCTTCGCCGTCGTCGAACGTCTGCTGCCCGCACCCGCCTGAGGCGCCGCCGCGCGCTCGGAGCCGAGCGCCGCCTGGATGCGCCCGGCCATCGCCGCAAGCCGCTCGCGCAGCTCCCGGGAGCCCTCCAGCAGCTCGAAGTCGACGTTCGGGAGGGCGATCCGGAGAGCAAGCCAGTCGAGGTCGTCGGCGCTGGTCTCGTAGAGGCACGTCCCGTCGTGCAGGTCGCGCAGCTCGCCCCAGCCGCCGGGGGCGCGACCCCGGAGCTCGTCCCTCGCCACCATGTAGCGGACGCGCGCCTCGTGCCGGTAGACGACGCCCGCAAGCGTTCGGGTGAGGTAGGCGGCCGCGTCTCCGCCCGGGATCGTCCGCGGCTCGAAGCGCGAGCCGGCCGACACGGGCGACGCGACGCGGTCGACGCGGAAGGTGCGCCAGCCGGTGCGCGAGGGGTCGAAGGCCAGCAGGTACCAGCGCCGTCCGTGCACGAGCAGCGCGTGCGGCTCGACCAGCCGGCGGCTGCGCTCGCCGTCGCGGCCGCGGTAGGCGAAGCGGAGCAGCTCGCGATCGCGGCAGGCCGCCCCCAGCACTGTCAGCACGCCCGGATCGACCGTCGGCCCGCCGCCGGCTCCGCCCACGACCTCGGCCGCCCCGAACGCCTGGACGCGCCGGCGCAGCCGCGCGGGCAGCACCTGCTCGAGCTTGACGAGGGCGCGCAGAGCCGTCTCCTCGACGCCTGCGACGGCCGTCCGCGCGGCTGTGCGAAGGGCGATCGCGACCGCAAGTGCCTCGTCGTCGTCGAGCAGCAGCGGCGGCATCGCCGCTCCCGCCGTCAGCGAGTAGCCGCCGGCGGGGCCGCTGGTCGAGTCGATCGGGTAGCCGAGCGAGCGCAGCCGTTCGACGTCGCGTCGCACCGTCCGGCCCGACACGCCGAGACGCTCCGCGAGCAGCGAACCGGGCCACTCTCGCCGCCCCTGCAACAGCGAGAGCAGCGCCAGCAGGCGTCCGGCTGTCGGAGCGTCGGCCACATCCCCATGATCCCGAAGATCGAGGACAGATCCTGGCCGCAACCGCCCGTAGCTTCAGCACGACCACGAGAAAGGAAGGCAGTGATGGAATACAAGCTCGAACTGATCACGGTCCCCGTGTCCGATGTGGACCGCGCCAAGGCTTTCTACACCCGCGCCGGGTTCCTCGCCGAACACGATCACCGCGTCGACGAGAACATTCGCTTCGTCCAGCTGACGCCCCCGGGATCGGACTGCTCGATCGCGCTCGGCGAAGGCCTCACGCAGGCCGCGCCCGGCTCGGTCGGAGGGCTGCAGCTCGTCGTCGCGGACGCCGACGCAGCGCACGAGGAGCTGGCAGGCCGCGGGGTCCCGGTCAGCGATGTCCAGGACTTCCCCTGGGGACGCTTCGTCTTCTTCGCCGACCCGGACGGAAACGGCTGGGCCGTGCAGCAGCCGCCGGCGCGCCGCGAGGCCGCCTAGGTGCGGCGGGCCGGCGTTTCGCCGCTGCGGCTCCGGCGATCGGCCGTCTAAAGGGTGACCGCCGCCTCGCGCCCTGAGCGCGCGGCCCCCACCGAGGCCGCGATCACGAGCGCGATCCCGATCAGCGTGCGCCCGCCGAGGCGCTGGCCGAGCACGATCAGCCCGGCCAGCGCCGCGACGGCGGGCTCGAGGCTCATCAGCACGCCGAAGACGGCGGGTCTGATCCGCCGCAGGGCCTCGACCTCGAACGAGTACGGGATCGCCGAGGACAGGATCCCGACCGCCGCGCCGAGCGCGAGCGCTTCCGCGCTCAGCAGCTGACCGGCGGCTTCGGTGATCCCGAACGGCGCTACGGCGACCGTGCCGACGCACATCGCCAGGGCGAGCCCGGTGCCGCCCTCGAAGGCCTGTCCGAGGCGGGCGTTCACGAGGATGTAGGTGCCCCACAGCGCCCCCGCCAGGAGCGCCAGCGCGACACCGACGGCGTCGAGGCCGTGGCCTTCGTGGCGCGTGAGCAGGATGATCCCCACGGCTGCCAGCGCGACCCACAGCAGATCGAGCCGGCGGCGCGACCCGGCAAGCGCCACCGTCAGCGGCCCGACGAACTCGAGCGCGACGGCGATCCCCAGCGGGATCCGGTCGATCGCCCCATAGAAGCTCAGGTTCATCGCTCCGAGCACGACCCCGAACAGCGCGGCCAGCCTCAGGTCCTCGCGCGTGCGCCCCGCCAGACGCGGGCGCCAGACGGCCAGCAGGATCGCCGAACCGAACGTGAGCCGCAACAGCGCCGTCCCGGCCGGGCCCGCGGTGTCGAACAACGTCGCGGCGATTGCTGCACCGAACTGCACCGAGGCGATACCGCCGAGCACCAGCGCGGTCGAGGGCGAGCGGGCGAGCAGCCCGGCGTCCGCCTGCTCGTGCGTGGGTGCCGGCATCGGCTCGCGATCGTAGCCCGCCCCGGCCGCCGACCGGTGGGCTCCGGGCGCGGCGGCAAGGGTAGGATGCGCCGCCCGAGGGGCGAGACGAGATGGGCGAGACCAATCAGGCGATCACACCGCAGCTCAGTGCCGAGAGGCTCGCGGGCACCTTCCCCGGGGACCTCGGGATCGTGCTGAGCGAGATCACCGACGAGCACGTGCTCGGGCTGATGGCGGTCGACCGCCGGCACCTGCACCCGATGGGCTACGTGCACGGCGGGGCCTGGGTCGCGTTCGCGGACACGGTGGCCGCGTGGGGCACGCTGCGCCACCTCCCCGAGGGGCGCGGCTTCACGACCGTCGAGCTGAAGATCAACGTGATCGCATCAGCCGGGGAGGGCGATCTCCTGAGCGCCGTGGGAGAGCCGCTCCACGTCGGCTCGCGCACGCAGGTCTGGCAGGTGCGCGTCCAGAAGGACGAGCGCCTCGCAGCCAGCTTCACATGCACGCAGATGGTGCTGTGAGGAGAGGCTAGGCAGGCCGGCGACGGGCGTCCAGCGCTTCGAGCGCCGCCATCGCGGCGTTGCGGCCGGGGATCGCGCTCACCCCGCCGCCGCGCCGGGCACCGGCCCCGCAGAGCAGCACCGACGGGAACTCCGTCGCCACCCCCCAGCTCCCCGCTTCGCGCTCGTCCTCCGCGAACGGCCAGGACAGGTCGCGATGGAAGATGTGCCCACCCGGCATGCGCAGCTCGGACTCGAGATCGAGCGGGCTGCGTGCCTCGATGCACGGGCGACCGTCGGCGTCGCGCAGCAGGCAGTTCTCCAGCGGCTCGGCGAGGGCGCTGTCGAGGGAGGCGATCGTCGCCGCCAGTGCACGCTCGCGGGAGCTCTCCGGGTCGGCCGCGAACAGCCGTGCCGGCATGTGCAGCGCGAAGACCGTCAAGGTCTGCGCGCCTGCGCTGCGCAGCTGCGGCGCGAGGATCGAGGGGTCGGTCAGGGAGTGGCAGTAGGCCTCGCAGGGCACCGGGTCCGGCAGCTCGCCGGCCGCGGCCCGCCCGTAGGCGCACTGAAGCTGGGAGGCGGCCTCGTTGACGTGGAACGTCCCGGCGAACGCGCGCTCGGGAGACAGGCCTTCATCGCGCAGCCGCGGCAGGCGCGACAGCAGCATGTTGACCTTCAGCTGGGAGCCCTCGGGCCGCTGGACATGTTCGTTGCCGTTCGTCGTGAGGCGTGCCAGCTCGTACGGCGCGGCGGCGAACAGCACGAGCCGGGTGGCGAGGCGCACCTCTTCCCCGCCGCGGTCGCAGACGACCTCCGCCCCATCGGCGCAGGCCTCGATCGCGACCGCCTCGACGCCCGGCCGGAGCTCGGCTCCTTCTCGCCGGGCGGCCGATGCCAGCGCGCCGGTGACGGCGCCCATGCCACCCACGGGCACGAGCCACTCGCCGCTGCAGCGGCCGATCACGTGGTAGAGGAAGCAGCGGTTCGCGAGCAGGTCCGCCCCGTCGGCGTCCGCGAAGGTCCCGATCAGCCCGTCGGTCGACGCCACGCCGGTGAGCAGATCGTCTCCGAGCCGGCTTCGCAGCGTCTCGCCGATCGGCCGCTCGAACAGCTCCTCCCAGTCTGCGGCTCCGACCGCCGCTCGAAGCTGCTCGCGGCGCGGCAGCGGACCGGTCATCGACGGGAACACGGCGCGGGCGACGCGCCCGGTCATCTCGTAGAGCTCGCGCCAGGCCGCGTGGCCCTTGCGATCACCGGTGACGGCAGCGAACGAGCGGGCGGTCGCCTCCGGGTCGGCCTCGTCCACCAGCAGTCCATGCGCGCTCTCACACCGCAGATCGGGGCTGTAGGAGGACACCGCGCGGCGCGCGAGCTGAACCTCGAGCCCGAGCTCCTCGACGATCAGCGACGGAAGCAGGCTGACGAGGTAGGCGTAGCGCGACAGCCGCGCGGGAACGCCGGCGAAGACCTCATCCGAGACGGCCGCCCCGCCCAGCGCCTCGCTGCGCTCGAGCACCACGCAGGAGCGACCGGCGCGCGCCAGATACGCAGCCGCGGCGAGGCCGTTGTGACCGCCGCCGACGACGACGGCGTCGGAGCGCCCGCGCCCCGGGCCTGCGCTCACCGGGCGGTGAAGCCGAGGATCAGCTGCTCGGTCTCGAGCGGCACGTCGAGCTGCGGCATGTGCCCGACCCCGTCGAGTACGACCCAGTCGGCGTTCGGGAGCCACTCCTCGCGATAGCGAACCGCCGCCGCCGGCCACGGCAGGATCAGGTCCTCCGCGCCCCAGACGATCCGAACCGGGCAGTCGATGCTCTCGGCGTCGAGCGAGAACCCCTCCGCCAGCGCGCTCTCCATCAGCTCCGCAGCGCCGTCGCAACCGATCATTCCGCGCGCTTGATGCGCGAGCAGCTCGACGGGGATGTGCTCGTAGTTGCAGACGGTCTGGGAACTCGCCAGCCGCCGCCCTTCGGGCGTGGCGAGCATCGCGTCGAGCTGCGGCTCGGCGGCCGTCAGCCCTTCGCGGAGCGTGGTGAAGAACGGCACGAGCGTCGCGCCGAAGAAGTCGTCGTCCGCCGCCCAGCCCCCGGCCGGGGCGAGCGCGACCACACTTCGCGCGCGCCCGCGTGCCGCCAGTTGAGCTGCGAGGTAGCCGCCCAGCGAGTTGCCGGCCACATGCGCCGTCTCCCAGCCCGCCGCGTCCATCGTGCGTTCCAGCTCCGATATCAGCGCCTCCGCGTCGAGCGGGCCGCCGCCCGGGCGCGCTCCCGCGTGCCCGAGCAGTGTCGGCGCGAGCACCTCGTGCTCGCGTTCGAGCGCAGCGAGCACGAGCTCCCACGTCCGCCACGTATCCGTGAAGCCGTGCACGAGCAGCAACGGAGATCCCTCGCCGCCCCGGTGCGCCTCGCTGTAAGCGCTCGCCACGAGGGGGAAGCTACCCAGCCAGGGGCCCCCGCGCGTCGCGCTCGGCGAGCCGCGCGAGGTTCAGGAGCTGGCGCCGCATCATCACGAGGTCCCCGACCGCGAGCAGCGATCTCGCCGGCAGGCTCCCGAGCGGACCCGCGGGCGGGGCGACGAGCAGCTTGGCGACGAGCCGCGAGCCGGCGCCGGCCGGCGCGTCACAAACCCGGTAGGTCACCACGACGTCGCCGAAGACGGTCCCGCGCGAGCGCAGGGTGATCGAACGCCCCGGCTCGAACTCGGCGAGACGGAAGATCTGCATGAAGCGCTGCCCGCACTCGAGTGAGTCGAGACCGGGTGTGAGCGCCTCAGGGCTGCGCCGCCCCCTGTTGTCGATCAGGTCGTAGCTGTACGGCGCGACGCGCAGCTGGCAGAGGCGGCGAAACACGGCGCCGGACGGCGCCGAGACGTCCACGGCCCTGTAGAGCCGCATCGGTGCGTCCTCGAGCAGGTGATCGCACGGGAACCCTTCCGCGCGCTCGGCGGGCGTCGAGCCCCAGTTGCGCACCGCGCTCGGGCACCGCACCGGCCCCCTCGCGGGCATCACGCCGTTTGGGGCACGGCGACGGTGCCGAGCGGCCCCCGTAGAGCGTCGAGCGCGGGCGCGTAGAGACGTTGCTTGATCGTCCGCATCGCCTCGGGCGGCTTGCCCGACAGCCCGGCGGCCAGCTCGCGCGCGCGGCCGAGCACCTCCTGCTCGCCCACGGCCTCGCTGACGATCCCTGCCTGTGCCGCTTCGGCGCCGTCGTAACGGCGCCCCAGCACCACCGCCTCGTGAACGGCTCCAGAGGGCAGTCGCGCCGCCAGGAGCCCGGTCATGCCGGGCGTGAACGGGATCCCCATGTCGACCTCGGGAAGGCAGAACCAGCCGCGGTCCGCACGCATCACGCGCTGATCGTGCGCGAGCGCCAGCATCGCCCCCGCCGCGTAGGTGTGACCCTGCAGCGCGGCGACCGTCGGCACGCCGATCTCGAGCACGCGGGCCAGCAGCTCGTGCACGCGCGCCAGGAAGTCGATCGCGGCGTCGCCCTGCGTCGCCATCCATTCCAGATCGAGGCCGTTGGAGTAGACCTTGCCGCGTGCCGTCGTGACCAGCGCGCACGGCGCGGCGGCTTCGACCTCGTCGAGACAGTCCTCGAACGAAGAGACGAACTCCTCGTTGAAGCGGTTGTGCCCCTCCCCCAGGTCGAGGACGAACAGCTCCTCATCTCTGCGCAACGACGGCATCGTGACCTCCTTAGAATGTCCGCTCTAGAACGTATACTCTACATGCCTTGGCACGCCGGGTCTTCTCCACCGACGCGATCCTCGACGCCGCCCGCGCGACGGTCGTCACGCGCGGCGTCCGCGGCGCCACGGTCGAGGCGATCTCGCGGCAGGCAGGCGTCCCGGTCGGCTCGATCTACCACCGCTTCGACTCCCTCGGAGAGCTGCTCGCGCACACCTGGTTGCGAGCGGCGCGCCGCTCGCAGGAGCGCGCGCTGGCGGTGTCCGTCTCTCCCGCGCGCCCCCTGGAGAGCGCCGTGTCGGTGGCGCTCGCGATGTACGACCACTGCCTCGATGAGCCACAGGAAACCCTGCTCCTGGATGCGCTCGGCCGCACCGACCTGCTCGCGATGGACCTTGGCGCGCTGCGAGGCGAGCTGGAGACCGCCAACGAGCAGGTCGAAGCCCTGATGGCCGGCCTCGCGCGCTCGCTCTACGGCCGCGCCGACCGGCGCTCGCGCGACCTCGTGCTGCTCGCGCTCGTCGACATGCCACACGGCTTCGCCCACCGCCAGCTCGCCTCGGGTGCTCGCACGCCGGCGCGGCGCGAGCGGCTGCCCGCGGCGGTGCGCGCTGTGTTGGCGAGCGGCGGCGAGCCTGCCGTTGCGCGCGGCGTGCACGGCGCCTCGAAGCGCCGAAACATCCGAACGCTTCCATAGGCTCACCATCAGTGAGGAGCCGGGACGCGACGGGGATGATGCGCGCCGCGGGTGGGGTGATGCTCGCGCTCGGTGCGCTGCTGGTCCTCAGCCGCCGCGAAGGGCACTGGACCAGCTTCGAGCTCTTCCTCGTGCTCGCCGCTGCGTCCGTCGCGCTTCTCGGCGTGACGATGACCGGCTCCGCCGCCGCGGGCGATCGCGCCGAATCCTGGCGCTCGGTCCTAGCCGTCGCGGGGATCCTGCTCTCGCCCCTGGCGCTGTTCCAGTTCCTCGACTGGGTCGGAGCGAGCACGCACCACCTGCTCTACGACGCGGCCGTGCTCGCCGTCACAGGCCTGCTCGCGACCGCTTGCGCGCGCCGCGCTCAGGCGCCTTACCTGATGCTGCTCGCCGGGCTCGCCCTCCTGGGGGCATGGATGCTCGTCTGGATCAAGGTGTTCCCCGACCCGTCGGCCGAGACGGTTCGCTGGCTGTTGCTGGGAGGGGGAATCGCCGTGTTGATCGTCGCGGCGCTGGCCGACCTGGCCGGCGCGATCGGCGCGGGCGACATGCTCACGGCCGGCTCGGTGGGGGTCGTCGCTGCCGGGATCCTCGGAGTCTTCGTGAGCGCGTTCAGCGCCCTCGCGCTCGGTTTCGTGACGGTCGGCTCCGACCATCCGGGAGAAGGCCTTCCCGCCAGGTTCGGCGGCCACCTCTCCGGCTCGCAGACCACGGGCTGGGACGTCTATCTGCTCGCCGTCTCGCTCGTGTTGATCGTGGCGGGAGCCCGGGCGCGCAAGCGTGGCCCAGGCTACGTCGGTGTGTTGGGGATCCTGCTCTTCCTGCTCAGCACGGCAGCGCAGCTGGGCCGAACGTCCTCAGGCCAGGGCCCGTCGCACAGTCTGATCGGGTGGCCGCTGGTCCTGTTGCTCCTGGGTGCTGCGGGGCTCTTGGCGCCGCTCCTGCGCCGCCGCTACGACTGAGCCCTCAGCCCGGCTCGGGCGGCGGCGCGGTGCCGGGATCGGCAAGCTGGAGCTGGAAGTAGGCGACGTCGTGCCACCTGCCGAGCTTGTAGCCGATGTCGGTGTACGAGCCGACAGGGCGGAAGCCCATCGCGAGATGCAGCGCCTCGCTGGCCTCGTTCGGCATCGTCATGCCTGCGACCGCGTTGCGAAACCCGCGCGACCGCAGACGCTCGAACAGCGCTTCGTACAGAGCGCGTCCGGCGCCGCTGCGGCGCCGGCCCATCTCGACGTAGACGCTGACCTCGCAGGAGAAGCGGTAGGCGGGACGCGACTGCCACGTCGCGCCGTAGGCATATCCTGCGACAGCGCCGTCCTGCTCCAGCACGACCCAGGCATGCCCGGCCTGCGAGGCGGCGATCCGCGCGGCCATCTCCTCAGGGCCCGGCGGCTCCAGCTCGAACGTGATCGCCGTCTCCCGGACGTAAGGGGCGTAGATGGCGGCGCAGGCGGCCTCGTCGCCGGCCTGCGCGTCGCGCACCGTCACACTCGCGTCCTTCATCGGCATCGGCCGGACAAGATAAACCGCCCCGGCGCTGTAGCTACGCGTCGGGGACTAGGCCGTGCGTTCCGCGAGCAGCGCCACGAGCTTGTCGAACTGGCTGTTCCATCCCTGGCGGGCCATGTCCGGCAGATCCGCCGTGGCGATGATCCTCGAGGTCACGATGACCTTCGTGCGGCCGGCTCCGAGGTCGACGAAGTCGATCGTCGTCTCACCCGACTCGATCGCGGGGTGCTCGGTGACCTCCTCGCCGAAGGACAGGCGCTCGGGGGGTTCGACCACGATGAAGTGCCCGTCGCTCGGGTACTCCTCGCCTTCGGGGCCGACCATCGTCAGACGACTCACGCCACCGGGTTTGAGGTCGAACTCGATTTTCTCCCGCGGCGTCGTGAAGTGCTCGGGCCCCCACCACTTGGCCACCTCGTCCGGATCCGTCCACACCTGCCACACCAGCTCACGGGGTGCGTCGAGCTCGCGTTCGATCACGATCGTGTGCTCGCTCATCGTCTGTTGCCCTTCAGCCATCTCAGTCCGCCTTCCTCTGGATTTCGATCAGATGGGTTGCCAGGCGATCGAGCCGCCCCTCCCAGATCCCGCGGTACTGCTCGAGCCATTCCGAGACGGCGCGCAGCGGCGCCCCCTCCAGCCGGGACGGGCGCAGCTGCGCCGTCCTGCCGCGGGTGACCAGACCTGCCCGCTCGAGCACCTTGATGTGCTTGGAGACGGCCTGGACGCTGAGTGGGAACGGCTCGGCCAGCTCGTTCACAGAGACCTCGCCGTCCTGGGCGAGTCGCGCGAGGATCGCGCGCCGGGTGGGATCGGCGAGGGCAGAGAACGTGGTGCTGAGCTGATCGGTCGCCACCTTGTTCAGCCTATCAGTTGATCAACCATTTGGTTGAGTACGTCGCCGATCGCTGTTGCGCATCGCGCCGCTCCGATGCGCCGAGCGCGTGCGCTCAGGGGAGCGCGAGGGGGCCCGGCGCCAGCACGCCGGGATCATGCCCCGGAACCACCGTGACGCCCTCCTCGCGCATCGCCCGCAGACGGATCGCCGAGTCCTTCTGCGCGTCGAAGTCGTCGGCGAAGGAAGGGAAGCGCAGGTCGTCGAGCGTCGCAGCGAAATGGGCCACGTCCACACCGAGGACCAGCTGCTCGCCGATCCTCACCGACTGATGCCCGGGAGTGTGTCCGGGCGTCGAGAGCAACTCGATCGAACCGTCTCCGAGCAGATCGTGATCGCCGTCGACGAGCTCGACACGGCGCCCGTCGAGCTCATAGTCGCGCGGGTAGAAGAAGTTGCGCCGGATCGTCGCCTCGTCACGTCCGCCCTCCCACTCCCGGCGCTGGACCACGATCGGGATCTCGGCCGGCAGCAGCGCAAGGCCCCCGGCGTGGTCGAAGTGCAGGTGGGTGAGCACGATCCGCGTGATCGTCGAGACATCGATCTGCTCGGCGATGCTCTGCTCCTGCTCGAGCGCCATGAAGGACGCCTGCTCGCCGTAGTGGAGGCCGGGGTCGGGAACCGCCGCGGGGTTCAGGCCGGTGTCGATCAGGACGCGCTCGGTGTCGGTCTCGACCAGATAGGCAGGGATGGGGAATCGCAACTGCGTCGCGGGATCCTCGCCCTGGCGCCACACCATGGCCGGCGAGGAGATCCAGCCCACGTTCAGCATCTGAACCTGCATGTCCCCTCCTGCTCGTTTTGCGGTGCGCAAACTATCAGACCGTCAGTCGGTTTACAATATGGGCATGACGGACGGGCGCGTAGCGCGTGGCGAGGCGACACGGCAGCGGCTGCTGGACTCGGCGCGGGTCCTGTTCGGGGAGCGCGGCTACGAGCACACCTCGATCGAGGCCGTACTCGAAGCATCGGGCGTCGCTCGCGGTGCGCTCTATCACCACTTCCCGGGCAAGACGGCGCTGTTCGACGCCGTCCTCGAGCAGGTCGTCGCCGATCTCGCCGCCACGGCCTCGGGTGACGCCCGAGCCGGCAGCGACACGCTCGAGGGCCTGCGCGCCGGGTCCCGCTCGTGGATGGAGATGGCGCTCGACCCCGCAGTGCAGCGCATCTACCTGCTGGACCCGCAGGCCGTCGTCGGGTGGGCGCGCTGGCGCGAGCTCGACGAGCGCTACTGGCTCGGAGGGCTGCGCGCGAGCTTCGCCAAGCTGGCCCGGGAAGGGCGGGTCCCCTCCGGTCAGGAGCAGTTCCTCGCCCACATGCTCTGCGCGGTGCTCACGGAGGCCGCGCTCTTCATCGCCTACTCGGAGGATCAGCGCGGCGCCGGCGAGACGGCCCAGGCCTCGGTCGATCTGCTGCTCGACCGGCTCATCGCCCCCGCGTAGAGGACCGGCGGACCGCTCCAGAGCGGCGCACCCAATCGGATCTCACGCGGCGATGCGCCGCTCCGAGCGCAGCGCCCGGCTCTCGCGATCGTGTCGTAGGCTGGCGGTCATGCGCAAGCTCCAGACCCAGGGCGTCCACCACATCACGCTCGTCGGCGCCGACCGGCGGACGTCGATCGACTTCTGGGAGGGGCTGCTCGGGATGCCCTTCGTCTTCGAGCAGCCGAATCTCGACAACCCGAGCGAGAGCCACCTCTACTTCGATCCCGGGGACGGGCGTCTGATCACCGTCTTCACGAACGAGGAGCGCACGGGCGAGGCACAGCGCACGCCGACCGATCCCGGCTGCGTCCATCACGTCGCCTTCGCGCTCTCACAGGCGACCTTCAAAGGAGCGGTCGAGCGACTGGACGAGCGCGGGATCCGTCACAGCGGGATCAAGGACCGCGGCTTCATGGACTCGATCTACTTCGAGGACCCGCTCGGGCTGCTGATCGAGCTCGCCTCTTACCGCTTCGAGCCGCCCGCAGGACACACGCATGCCGAGGTGCTGCTCGAGGCGCACCGCATCCGCGTGGCACGGGGCGACTACAACATCGCCCCTGTGCACCTCGCCGACGCGATCGAGCAGTTGGTCGAGCGATCGACCGGATCGCTGTCCGAGGACCGCTCGCCGAAGGACCCGTACGCACGCGGCGCGGCCGCCGACTGACGCACCGGCTCCGCCCCGGTGAAAGGAGCCGTGTGCACCCGGCCCGCAGTGCGCTCGAGACGAACGCCGGCCCGGGCGGATGCCATGCGGCGGAGCGGCTCGGCCGAGCACCGGGCCACTCCGCCCGCAGCGCTCAGCCAGGGATGCCGGGCGGACCGACGATGTCGATGCCGTAGCTCGCGGCGACCGCGACCAGGGCATCGAGGTCGGGTGGCTCGCTGCTCGGCGGCGGGATCTCCATTCGCTCGGCGGGCGTCGCGAGAGCGCGCACGAAGTCCTCGAAGCCGGCCGGCTCGACGACGAGCAGGAAACGCGCCTGCTCCGAGCTGACCACGAACGTGTGCGGGACCTCGCGCGGGCCGTATACGAATGAGCCCGCCGGTGCGACGATCGTCTCCCCGCCGACCCAGAAGGTCAGCTCTCCCTCGATCACGTAGAACCACTCGTCCTCGCGCCGGTGGACGTGCAACGGCGAGCCGCTGCCTCGCGGCGCGAGGTTCTCGGTCACCGCCACACGACCGGCGGTCGCGTCGGCGCCTGCCTTGATCGTGGTCAGGCCGCCCATGAACCACAGCGCCTCGCCCGTACCCGGCGCGAGCGCGATCGGGGCCAGGGCGTCTGTCGTGTCTGTGCTCATCTCTGTCCTCCTGTCCGTTCGGCAACGAGGACATCCTGGCGCCGGAGGGCGCGATCCACCATCCCCCGCGCCCGGGGATATTCCTCGCACGTCGACGATGTACCGTCTGGATCATGGCCGAGCCGATCGTTGAGGAGATCGCGGCGCTCGCCGCCAGGGGCCTGCCGCGAGCGGAGCTGTTCGGCGAGCTCGCGGCGCGCTTGAGAAGTGTCGTCGACAGCGACGCGACGTGCTGGCACACGCTCGATCCGTACACCCGCCTGATGACCAGCGACTCGCCCGACGAGCTGATCGAGCGAGGCGTCTTCAGCCCCGAGTCGGCGCCGGCCGCGGGAGAGCTGATGGCGCGCAGCGAGTACCTGATCGAGGACTTCAACACGTTCGCGTCGCTCGCCGCGCGCCGCGTGCCGGTCAGCTCCCTGGATCAGTCGACGCGGGGGCGCCCCGAGCGCAGCACGCGTTATCGCGAGCTGCTCGTGCCGGCGGGCATCCCCCATGAGCTGCGAGCGGCGTTCGTGCTGCGCGGGCGCGCCTGGGGCGCGGTCCACATCGCGCGCCGTGAGAGCTCGGGCGCGTTCACCGCGCAGGACGTCAAGAGGCTCACGCGCGTGACGACGGCGATCGCACAGGCGATCCGCGGCTCGCTGCGATTCGACGCGGCGCGCCGCGGAGAGCACCCGGAAGCGCCGGGCATGCTCGTGCTCAGCGCGGGCAACGAGGTGGAGCTCCTGACGCCTCCTGCCCACGAGCTCTTGGCAGCGATGCGCAGCGGTGCGGGCAGCTACGACCCGGAGGCGCCGCCTCCGGCGATCCTCGGCCTCGCGGCCTTCACCCGCGACGTCGAGGGGCGCGTTTCGCCCGGGAGCGGCCAGGTGACGGTGCCCAGCGCCCTCGGTTGGATCACGCTGCACGCGTCGCTTCCCGACGGGCCGGGCTCGGGCCGGGTCGCCGTGGTGCTCGAGCTCGCCAGAGGACCGCACTCGGCGACGCTGCGCCTGGAGGTGGAGGGAGTGACCGCGCGTGAGCGTGAGGTCGCGACGCTGCTCGCGCGGGGCGCGACGAACGAGGAGATCGCCGCCGCGCTCGTGCTCTCACCGCACACCGTCCAGGACCACATCAAGAGCCTGTACTCGAAGGTCGGGGTCGGCTCGCGGCAGGAGCTCGTCGCGCAGGTGTTCCTCGACGAGTACATGCCGGAGGTCGAGCGGCGCACGCCGATCACCTCGAAGGGCCGCTTCGAGCAGCTCGTCTGAGCCTCCGGGGGGCGCGGGTCAGCTCTCTGCGGCCGCCGCCTGCTCCTCGCGCCAAGCGTTGAGCGCCGCGAGCGCGCCATCGAGGACCCGCCCCCGGAACGTGTCGGTGTCGTTCGCGTGCGGGAGCGGCTCCCCGGGAACCGGAACCTCCAGGAACTCGCAGAGCGGCTCCCAGCCTTCCTGGACCTTCCAGACGAGCAGCCGCTCGGCGGGTATCGCTTCGCGAACCTCGGCGTTGTAGGCCTCCATCTGGCGCTTCATCGACTCGGGGTCGTCACCTCCCCCGAACGGCGAGGCGTCGCTCCAGAGCATCCGGTCCACGAGCTCGAGGTACCGGCGCCAGCGCGGTTCGACTTCGCGCCGCGCCATGGAGAGGTGCCCGATCAGCGAGTCGCCGCGCGTGAAGTTCCAGATCGTCTCGCGGTAGCTGCGGTCCCAGGTCTCAGGATCGCGCACGCTGAGCAGGACCTTGGCCTCGGGATGGCGCTCGGCGAGCTCCCGGTAGACGAAGCCGCCGGGCCAGTCGGTGGTCGACTCGTATCCCGCGAAGATCTCGTCGAGGATGTCCTCGCCGTCGAGATAGCGGTGCCACTGCTCGACGGCGTCGAGGTCAGCGATCAGGTTGACCCAGTGGTAACAAGGCCCGAGCCCGAGCATCTCGAGCCCCTCCTTCTGGGTCAGGGTGCCCGTGCGGGGGAGCCCCGCGCCGATCACGTACATGCCTCTCCCTCGGTCGATTTGGCGTGCAATATTCGCGCGATTGCGCGAAAAGAGGCATCTTCGCGGCCTTCTCGTAAGAAATGGCGAAGGATCAGGCCGGAATCCGTAACAGGAGCAGGCGGGGGCCGTTGAGGCTGGTAGATACCCGTTGTAAAGACGAACCCGGCCGGGAGACCAGATCGCCTCCATAGACACATACAGACGCCAGCAGGCCCATCTGAGGGGGCACCTCGCGCGGCCGCTGCGTCGCGTGCCGACGCTCGCGGGGCTGGCGGTGCTCGATCCCGGCAACGGTGTGACACAGCGCGAGGCCCTCGACCGGCTCGGCCTCGCGGGTGACGAGTTCGCCGAGCGCGTCTTCTCCCGCAGCGGCATCGAGCGACGCCAGCTGAACCTCGACGAGGACTTTCTGACGGCGGGCCTCGAGCAGCGGACGGCCGGCGTCGAGCAGGAGCTGCTGGATCAGGCTGTCGAGGCGCTCGAGCGACTCGACGTGAGCCTCGACAACGTCGGGACCGTGCTGACCTCGAGCCTGTACTCCCTCGGCTGCCCGAGCCTCGCCCACCGGCTGATCGAGCGCTGCGGCCTCGACCCGGCGACGGACAAGTACCACGTGACGTCGGTGGGGTGCGCGAGCGCCGTCCCGCTGTTCCGCCTCGGCGGGCAGATCCTGCGCGCCGACCCCTCACGCGAGGTGCTGGTGGTCGCGGCCGAGAGCATGAGCTCGCTGCAGGCGCTCGCCCGCGAGGAGAACCCGCGTGTCAAGACGGTCGGCGCCGCGATCTTCGGCGACGGATGTGCGGCCGCGCTCCTGAGCGAGCGCAGCGAAGCGAGCGGTCCCGCGATCCTCGCAACCGCCGTGCATCAGGTCCCCGGAACGCTCGAAGCCGTCGAAATCACGGCCGACGAGCAGGGCAGCTACCTCGGCCTGGCGCCCGAGCTGCCGCGCATCGCCGGCGAGCGGCTCGCCGGAGTCGTCGAGGACTTCCTCGCTGCCAACAACGTCCGCGAGGAGCAGATCGCGCATTGGATGCTGCACCCCGGCGGACGACGCATCGTCGAAGAAGCCCGCGACGCCCTCTCGCTCGACGACGACGATGTCGCCGTGAGCTGGCAGGCGCTCGCCGACCACGGCAACGTCGGCACGCCTTCGATCTTCTACGTGCTCGACGCGACGATCCGCGACCGCGCGCCGGAGGCGGGCGACCTCGGACTCGCCATCACGATCGGCCCGGGCGTGACCGTCGGGCTGATGCTCGTCGCGTTCTGAGCTAGTCGCCGGGCGCCGTCTCGAGCGTCGCCTCGAGCGCGGCGACCTCGTCGTCCGCAAGCGGACGCCGGACCACGTTCTTCGCGGTATCGCCCAGCAGGCCGAGCACCTCGTCGACCTCCGCAGCGGGCGCGAACATCACGATCGCGGAGGAGGACGGCGGGATCGCATCCCGCAGCCGCTCAGCGAGCGCTTCGGGCTCGGCCTCGAAATCAGAGGGCGCTCCGGCCTGGCCGCCGATCAAGGCCCCTGCGAGGAAGCCGACGGCGATGCCGGGCGGCCCTGCCACGAGGCCCAGGATCGCGCCGCTGACCGCGCCCTCGGCGGTTCCCTTCTGTGAGAGGTGGTCGGACTCGTCGACGTCCAGGTAATGCCCGGCGAACATCCCGCGCATCAGGAGCCGGCCGCTGTGGTGACGTTCCACGAAGCCGACCTCACGGGTCCAGGCCGGGGCAGCACCGAAGTCAGCGCGGCTGCTGGACCGGTCGCGGGCGGCCGCGTAGCGCTCCACCGCCTCGCCCTCTCCGTCGAAGAGGACCACTGCCAGTTCGATGCTCACGCGCGTAAGCCTACGCCGATCGCGGACGCAGCCGTACGCGCGCTCCCCCTGGCACCCGCCCGGGAGGCTGCCCGGTCTCCCGACGCCCGTAGCCGGCGGCGGCGTTGAAGTAGGCTGGCGCGCTGTGAGCAGGCACGTCGTGATCCTGGGGGCCGGGTTCGGCGGGCTGGAGCTCGCGACCCGCCTGTCCGAGACGAGCGCTGACACCGTCCGCGTCACGCTGATCGACCGCAACGACGCGTTCTTCTTCGGCTTCTCCAAGCTGGAGGTCATGCTCGGTCGCGAATCGCCCGCGCAGGTCGAGCTGCCCTACAGCGACTTCGTGAAGGACGGCGTCGAGTTCCGCCGCGAGACGGTCACCGCGGTCGACCCCGCGGCACGGCGGGTGACGACCGACGCCGGCACATATGACGCCGACTTCGTCGTCGTGGCGCTCGGCGCCGACTACGACTTCGCCGCCACGCCGGGGCTCGCCGAGGGCGGCCACGAGTACTACACGCTCGCCGGCGCCGAGCGTCTGCGCGACGCGCTTGCCGGCTTCAAAGGCGGCAAGGTGCTCCTCTCGGTGCTCGGGCAGCCGTTCAAGTGCCCGCCCGCGCCATTCGAGGGCTCGTTCATGCTGGACGAGCACTTCAGGCAGCAGGGCATCCGCGACGCCGTCGAGATGACGACGACGTTCCCGATGTCGCGCCCGGTCCCGGTCACCGGCGAGGTATCGCAGATGTTCCGCGAGGGGCTTGCGGCGCGGGGCGTCACCGAACTGTCCGAGCACCTCGTCACCGGGATCGATCCCGGCGACGGGCACGGCGCAGCTGGCGAGCGGCGAGACGCTGCCCGTTTGACCTGTTCGTCGGAATACCGATCCACCGCGCGCCGGCAGTGCTCGCCGAGTCCGGGCTGGTGGAGAACAACTGGGTGCCGGTCGACCAGACCAACCTGAGGACGAGGTTCGACGGCGTGTATGCGCTGGGAGACGTGTGCTCGGGACCCCGCAACGTGCCGAAGGCGGGGATCTTCGCCGAGGCCGCCGCCCGCGTGGTCGCCGACGACATCGCTGCCGCGGTGGCGGGAGCGGAGCCACCGGCCCGCTACGAGGCCTCGGGCGTCTGCTACGCGGAGTTCGGCGGCGGTCTCGTGAGCAAGGTCGAAGTCAACTTTCTCCGCGGCGACGCGCCGGAGGCCCGGCGTCAGGATCCCACCCTCGAGTTCGCGGCCGAGAAGCGCGAGTTCGGAGCGGTGCGGCGAGCGCGCTGGTTCGGGCGCTCCTGAGGCTCGGCCGAGCCTCCGCCTCACGACCAGCGTTGCCGGGTGCGAGCGTCAGCGATCGCTTGACTTGCCCGTCAGGAAAGTGTACGTTGACTTTCCTGACCGGAAAGCGAGGACTGAGATGAACCGCACCATCACACATCAGGAGGCTGAGGGCGCGCTGGCCGAGGTGGCTCGCCGCCGCAGGAGCGTTATCGACGAGGTCGGCCTGCCGGGCTGGTACTGGTGGGGCCTTGCGCTCGGCTGGATCGCGGTGGGAGTCGCAGCCGACAGCGGAGTCGTGTGGCTCGCGGCGGGGGCGACGCTGATCTTCGGGGCCGTTCACGCCAACGTCGCGCCGCGCGTCGCGAGCGGTCGCCACCGCACCGGTGACCTCAGCGTCAAGGCGGAGCTCGCGGGCCGTAGGACGGCGCTGATCGTCGTGCTCGCGGTTGCGGCCCTCGGTGTCATCACCGTCGCAGCCGGCTTCGCACTCAACGCCGACGGCGCGCGCGATCCGTCGATCATCGCGAGCATCTTCGTGGCGGTCGTGATCCTGCTCGGGGGGCCGCGACTGCTTGCTGCACTCCGCCCGCAGGAGTCCGCCGGGTGAGCGCCCCCGGCTTCGACGAGCTGATCCACCAGAGCACGCGCCTGTCGATCGTCGCGCTGCTGGCGGCAGCGGACTGGATCGACTTCGCGTTCATCCGCGAGCAGCTGGGGCTCTCCGAATCAGCTCTCTCCAAGCAGCTCTCCACACTCGAGACAGCGGGCTACGTCACGATCGAGAGGCCCGTGAGCAACCACAGGCGGCGGGTTCGCGTCAGGCTGACGCCACAGGGCCAGAACGCGTTCCAGGCCCACGTCCAGGCGCTGCGGGCGATCGTCGCGACGGCGGGCGACACCGGCGCGGCGTGAGTGACCCGGCAATCCACGGCCTTCGGAGGACAGCGTGAGCGACACGAGCAGCGGTGACGGCAAGGTCGTCGTCAACAGGTGCATGTCGCTCGACGGCTTCATAGCCGCCGCCGGGCACGTGATGGACTGGGGCGACGGCCGCCAGCTCACGGACTTCGCCGACCGTGACGACATCAACGAGATCGCGGCGGCAACCGGCGCGATGCTCGTCGGCCGGCGGACCGCCGACGTCGGCGCGAGGATCCAGGCCGAGAAACCGGACAGCGTCGATTACCCGTTCTCGGGACCGGTCTTCGTGCTCACACATCGACCTCCGGAGCCGCCCCCCGGAGGTGTCACGTACCTGACCGGCGACATCGGCGAAGCGCTCGCCACGGCGCGCCGCGCCGCGGGTGCCAAGAGCGTGGAGATCCTCGGCGCCGACGTCGCCGCCCAATGCCTGGAGGCCGGTCTCGTCGACGAGGTGCTCGTGTACGTGCTGCCGGTGCTGCTCGGCGACGGGATCCCGCTCTCGCCCCCGAGTCTGCCTCGTATCGACCTCGAGCCGCTCGGCGCCGCGCGCTCGGGGAGCGCCACGATCCTCAGGTTCCGCGTCCCCGGCTGATCGCCGCGGTCAATCCGGCCGCAGATCCGCGAACAGGTCAACCCCCTGCTTTGAGGCCTGCGAGACGACGAGCGTGCTGACGAGCCTGCTCAGGGTCTCCCGATCGCGCCCGGGAAGGTCCTCGAGCACGACGGCCAGCTCGGCGTCGACGCGCTCTGCGACCCTCGTCACCACCGCGCGCCCGCTCCCAGTCAGCCGCACCCGAGTCGAGCGACGATCGTCCCTGGAGGGCTCGCGTAGAACGAGCCCTCGGCCTTCAGCGCGGTCGACGAGGCCGGTGGTGCTCGACTTGTCGAGTCCCAGCAGCCGCGCGAGCTCGCTCATCGTGGGCTCGCGATCGCGCAGGATCCCGAGCAGCCGCGCCTGGATGACCGATACGTCGTGCCCGGCGACCAGGCGCTGAAGCACCCCCTGCACGAGGAACGAAAGCTGGACGAGGCCGTCGGCTGCGCTGAGCATCCCGTCCGAGCTCGATCCCCTGGCCACGATGCAAGTGTAGTTGATTTAGTACGTGAAACCAACTAATTTGAGACGTGATACGGACCAACCGAGTCGAGGAGCCACGCCGATGAGCAAGATGAACGCAGCAGTGGTCACGGCGTTCGGCGAGCCGCCGCGCTACCAGGAGGTGGAGGTCCCGCAGCCGCGCGGCGAGGAGCTCCTGGTCGACGTGCTGGCGGCAGGACTGCATCCGCGCGTCCGCAGCGGCGCGGCCGGGACACACTACGCGAGCAACGGGAGACTGCCGATGACCCCCGGCATCGACGGGGTCGGCCGGCGCGCGGACGGGAAGGTGGTCTACTTCGCCGCCGAGGACGACACGGGGACGATGGCCGAGAAGGCGCTCGTCGATCCTCGCCGCTCGATAGAGCTGGACCCCGGCGCCGACGTCGCGCGGGTTGCGGCGGCGATGAACCCCGCAATGTCCTCGTGGGTCGCCCTGCGCCGTCGCGTCCCGCTCGAGCCCGGCAAGAGCGTCCTCGTCCTCGGCGCCACGGGCAATGCCGGCACGATGGCCGTGCAGATCGCGCGCCGACTCGGCGCCGGGCGTGTCCTCGCCGCGGGGCGCAATCTCGAGCGCCTGGAGGCGCTCAGCGCGCTGGGCGCCGACGAGGTCGTCCAGCTGCAGGCAGACGCCCACGCCTCCGGTCGGGCGCTCGCCCAGGCCGCGGCCGACGTGGACGTGGTTCTCGACTATCTGTGGGGCGAGCCGGCCCAGCAGGCGATGGTCGCGCTCCTGCGGGCGAGGGCCGACCGGAGCCGAGCGCTCGACTGGATCCAGATCGGTGCGGTCGCCGGAGCCACGATCGAGCTGCCCTCCGCCGCTCTGCGCTCGTGCAACCTGCGCCTGCAGGGAAGCGGACAGGGATCGGTCGCGCGAGAGGACTACCTCGCGGAGCTAGGTTCGCTCGTCGCCGCGATCAGCGACGGCACGATCGCCGTGACGGCGAGACCGGAGCCGCTGGCAGACGTCGCCCGGGTATGGTCGGCGCCCGAGGTCGGGGGCGAGCGCACCGTGCTCGTTCCGTGAGAGCGAGGTGCGGCTCGCCCCGCTGATGCAGCCCCGAGCGAGGCCCGAGCCTAGCCCCGCTTCAGCCGTCTCCAACCTCCCGCCCGGTTGTTCGCGATGACCGCCGCGAGCAGCGCGGTGAGGGCCACCTCGTCGATCGGGTCATCTCTGCGGATCTGGACCGCACGTGCCGTGGCGTTGCCGTGACCCTGGTTGATGATGCCGTGAGGATCAGGGGCGATCGGGTCATAGATGAAGACGTTCACGTGGGTCCTCGCCGCGAACAGCGCGCACACGTTGCCCTGCAGGACGAAGTAGGGACGGTCGGTGCGCTTGATGGTCTCCTGGACCTCCGGGTCGGCGGCGTGGACACAGCGCCGAACCATCGTGCAGACCTCCTGCTGCCACTCCGGCAGCGCCGCGATGTAGTGATCCACGCGCGGATCTCGCACCGCCCAAGTGTGGCGGAAGCACCACAGCCGGCGGGCGCCGACGTCGGCGCGCGGGTTTCGAGGTCGTCCTCTACCCTTCGGGCATGAGTCACCCCGCCACCCTCGTGATGTGGTTCCAGCTGCGCTCGCCCGAGCTGGCCGGGGACTTCGAGCGTTTGATGTCTGAGGACCGTGACCTCGTCAGCGGGTCCCTCGACACGGTGTCCGACTGGCACCTCGCCCGGCCGGCGGACGTGCCCGGTCAGTCGATCGGCCAGGCCGATTACGTGCTGATCGCACAGATCGCCGAGGTCGACCGCTTCGAAGAGCAGGCGAGCGAGCACGTCCAGCGGCTCGCCGGCGAACTGGAGCACCTCATCTCCAGCCGGGGGATGCTCGTGGTGCGCCCCGTCCTCTGACGGGTTTCCTCTCCGCGGCACAGGAAGACAGGCGGTCCGCAACGATTCAGGCGGTCCACGTCGTGCGTGCCCGCGCCCGTTCTTGTCACGTATCATCAGTGAAGTCGAGTTGGCAGGTGTCGGCTCGAGCATCACGGGGGGCTCAATGGAGAGATCGAAGATCGGAAGGAACCGGATTCGTCTTGTGGGCGCCGCGTCCTCGATCGCCCTGGTCACGGCACTGGCGGCCTCCGGGTCGAGCCACGCCGAACTGCCACCGCCCCCACCGCCGCCTCAGTACCCCTACTACACCATTCCCGAAGTATCGGTGGAACTGAGCGGCGCGTACAGCGAGCGCTACGAAAACCCGGATGGGGACGTCGAAGACGTCAAATTCACCTTCACGGTGAAACGCGGCTTCGAAGTCATCTGGTCGGCCAGTCAATCGCCGCCGACCCGGTCGAGCGAATTCAACGCCTCGGCGCCGGCCGGCGTGACGAAGCTGGAAGCGTCCGGCTACCACGAACTCATCGAGTCGAACTTCCCCGACGAACCCGAACTTTGCGAGTACGCCCCGCTCAGTACCGAACCGGCCTCGGAAGGCGGGAGCGGCCTGATCGAACTGACGCCCAAGCTCTTTGAACCCGGCCACATGACGGTGCGCAGCGAGCTATCCGTTGAGCGGCTCGCTGATCACCGCCACACCGACCGGGTCGGGGCTCCCGTGCAGCGGCGCGGTCGCGACCTCCGGCGAAGCGGACAAAGACCCGCAGTTCATCGAAGGAACCTCCCCCCTGGTCGAAACGGCCGTCGACTTCGAAAGCGGCCAGGCTGAACAGACCGTCACGGTCCCGCACAGCTATTCGTTCGACGTCGACGGCGACGACGCCGTCGACCTGAAAGACGTCGTGGTCGTCAAGATCAACCGCCTGCCGCCGCCGCCTCCCGCGCGCGGGACCGAGGGGCCGCCGGAAATGCGCGGGCCCACCACGCCGATCACACCGCCCACGACACCGCCGAAACCGCCGGTGATCCAGGAACCGGAACTCGAAGGGAATCCACCTGTGGTGACCGGCGGGGGGACATCCCCGAAACTTCACACCGGCATCAAGGCGAAATGCCCCAAAACAGGGAAGCCGTGCACAGTCACCGGGGTCGTCGAAGCCGAACTCCCGGCACCGCGGCCGGCGCGCAAGGCGGGGGCATCGCGAAGCGCGAAGATCCGGCGGGTGGTGCTCGGGAAGGTCAGCTTCGTGTTGGCGGCCGGTGCCAGCAGGACGGTCGTGATAACGCTTAGCAAGGCCGGCGTCGCGCTGCTGCGTTCGAACGCGGGAGTGCGCGCCAAGATCGCGGTCACCGTGACCGAGCCCGGTGCCACGAAGGCGAGCAGGACGCGCACCACGAGACTTCGTCTGCCCGCGCCGCGCAGGCGCGGCTAGACGCCGGAGCCGCTAGGCGCGCTCCCGCGCGAGCCGTTCCGCGGCGGCGTTGGCCTCATCCACGTCCACGTACGTCGTCGATCGTACGATCAAGCCGTCGACGAACTCGTGCACCGCGGCGTTGGCCATGTGGATCTCACTGATGCTGCTGGGGTGACGGCCCGCCAGAACCTGACCTGCGAACACGACACCGTTGCCGAGGTCGCGCAGATCGAGGTCGATCACGAGGTCCTCGAAGGAGCCCAGCCACTCCTCGTAGTAGCCGCGTATCGCTGCTCGGCCCTCGAAGCGCCCGAACCGTTCCGTCACGAGGACCGCGCCGGGGCCATAGACGCCGATCATCACATCGAGTTCGCCGTCGCCGGCCGCCTCGTACGCGCGGCGCACGAGCGTGACCAGGTCCGGGGCCGTCGAAGGCTTGGACATCGCCGCCCAGTATCACGCAGGACCCTGGGCTCAGAGGCCGGCGCGGAGCCCCGAGCGGGCTAGGGCCCGCTGACGGGACGCGAGCGCAGGTATCGTTCCCGGACCTCGGGATCGAGTTGATCGAGGAGATCCTGCAGCGTGCCGGCCAGCGACTCGAAGCGCTCGTGCCCCAGGGCCTGACCCCAGGCGGCCTCGATGTCGGCGATCACCTGCTGTCCGACCCGGATCGCGCGCCAACCGTCGTCCGTCAGACAGATGGTCTTGGCGCGCTTGTCGCGCGGATCGCGCCTGCGCTCGAGATAGCCGAGTTGCTCGAGGTCGTCGACCAGCTCTGCCATTGCAGAGAGCGACATTCCGGCCGCGCTCGCGAGGTCCGTCAAGCGGCTGCCCTCTGCCTTGATGACCGCGAACACCCGGAGGTGGGCAGGCCGGATGTTCTCCGTCTCCGCCGAGCCCGCGCCCCGCGCAGCAAGCTCGGCGCGGAACAACCTCAGGAGGTTGGCCAGGAGCTGGCCGATCGGAAGCCGGTCGGGGGCCGCATGCGCAGGCATGCCCATAGATGCTATGGTAACCGAAGCTTCGGTAACCGTAGTATCGATTCGAGAGCGAGCATATGGCACATCTTGGGCAGCAGGTCATCAATCCCCGCTCGGGACAGAGCATGACCTTCACCGAGATCCGCAGCGAGCAACTGCTGATCGACACGGTCAACCCCCCAAGCGATGAGCGCGAGCCGTTGCACGTTCATCCCATTCAGGAGAGCGGCGCCGAGATCATCGCGGGGTCGTTGGTGTTCGAAGTGGACGGCACTCGTACGACGCTGGGCCCGGGCGACTCGATCTCCATCCCGCCCGATACACCGCATCGGTTCTGGAACGAGGGCGTGCAGGATGCCCGCGCATCTCAGTATTTCCGTCCGGCGCTCCAGACCGCGGCGTTCTTCGAGACGCTGTTCGCACTCGCGGCCGCCGACGAACTCGATGCGCGCGGAATGCCGCGCCCGCTCCAGCTCGCGACCATGATCCCCGAGTTCGGCGACGTCATCCGTCCGACGGGGATTCCCTGGCCGCTCCTGCGTTCCGTCGCGGTGCTCCTGCGGCCGCTCGCGCTCGCACGCGGCCATCGCGCGCGAGTATCCGGCCCGTCGGCCACGGGAGCGTAGCCGGAGCACGCTCTGCGAACCCAGAGCATCTCGGCGCGCAAGGGCACACTGCGTCTGCACCCGACGTCCACATGGGGTCTGCTGGGATCCTCCCGTCAAACGCCCGGCCTGCCAGCGAAAGGAACGAGATGCCGCGTGAGATCGTGACCACCGCCGACGCTCCTGCCTCACCGATGTTCAGCCAGGCAGTCAGAGCTGGGCAGCAGCTGGTGCTCTCGGGCATCGTCGGGATCGACCCTGCCAGCGGAGCACTCGCCGGCGACACGATCCAGGCTCAGACGGCACAGGCGCTCAGGAACTGCCGGGCGATCTTGCAGGCGGGCGGCGCGCGCTTGGAGGACGTGATCGAGGTGGGCTTGCTGCTGACACGCCCGGAGGACTTCGAGGGCCTCAACGAGGAGTACTCGCGCTGGTTCCAGGCCGACCCGCCCGCACGCTACGTGGCGAGGCTCGGGCCCGAACCCCCCGGGGTCCTCGTCTCCATCCGCATGACTGCGTTCGTGGGATGAGCGAACCGCCGGCGCCCCCCCCGTCCCTGGGTTGCCGGACGCGAGAAAGCGGAGCCCGGACCACGGGTGTTCCGAGCCGTGATCAGCCTCGCTGGACTGATCACGGCTGCCCACGACCGGAAACCTATGCGGCGAGGCGGAACGGCGGATAGCGATCGGTCACGAGCACGTGGGCGTAGGCGATGACGCGGTTCGTCCAACGGCCCACGCCGACCAGGAAGTCGAACATTCCGCGCGGGAAGCGGCCGGTGAAGAGGATCGCGAACCAGGCAGCGATCACGACGAAGAACGCAGCGATGTAGAGGAAGAACAGCGCCACGTAGTGAGGGATTGCCAGCAGCCACTTGACCAGCGGAAGCCAGCGGTTGAGCTCGCTGCGCGCGTCCGGATAGGAGAAGTCGAGATGCACCGCCTGCTGCTCGTCCGTCGAGGGATAGCGGTCCTCCATCAGCGCCAGGTAGACGCCCACCCGGGCGGAGAGGCGCATCAGCTCACGGTTCCAGTCGAACCACCAGCGCGGGTACTTCTGCCGGAAGAGGATCAACAGGAGCGTCGGTAGTACGACGAGACCGGCGGCGCCGATCGCCGCGGTCCTGCCCCCGCTGTAGCCGTACCCCCCGCCCTCGAGGAGGCCCACAACGACCAGGATCGGGATCGCGACGAACAGCCGGAAGAACGTCGTCAGTCGGTTCAGCGGCCGGTCCGGGTAGTCGACCGAGTACTGGACGGGATACGGCTCGTCGTTCATGAGATGGCCTCTCTCTGTTCAGGTGTACGGCGTACACTCGTGTCGCCCACTATAGGGTGTACGCTGTACACTTGTCAAGGCCGATGGCGAACCGGAAGAACACGAGCCGCAAACCGCTCAGCCGAGCCCGCGTGTTGGAGGTGGCCGTCGCCCGTGCGGATGAGGTCGGGCTCGCCGGGTTCAGCATGCGCGGCCTCTCGCAGCATCTCGGCGTCGTGCCGATGGCGCTCTACAAGCACGTCGCCAACAAGGAGGAGCTCCTCGACGGGATGGTGGACATCGTCTTCGCCGAGATCGATCTCCCCCCGGCGGACGTCGACTGGAGGTCGGCGATGCGTACCCGGGCCATGTCGACGCGCGAGGCGCTCAGGCGCCACAGCTGGGCAATAGGACTCATGGAGTCGCGGCGTCCGGGCCCTGCGAACCTCCGGAACCACAACGCGGTGATGGGATGCCTGCGGAACGCGGGCTTTTCGTTCGAGATGGCGATCCACGCCTACTCGATCCAGGACGCCTACATCTACGGCTTCGCCCTGCAGGAAAGAGACATGGGGTTCGAGAGCCGCGACAGCGCCGGCCGGGCCGCTCGGCAGCGAGCGGAGACGATCGGGACGCCGGAGGCGTATCCCCACCTCGTCGAGATCGCCCAGAAGCTGCCCGAGTCGGGATACGACACCGCCGTCGAGTTTGCGTGGGGACTGGATCTCATCCTCGACGGCCTGGATCGCCGCCGCGTCGAAGCGGCGCCGGCGCAGGTCCCCCGCAGGAAGGGCGATGCCGGCGCCGGTTGAGGCGACGCGACCCGACGGCTGTCCTTGGCGACGACACGTCGGACGATTTCATGTTACCGTCGGTAACGCGGATGCCGACGAGGAACTACAACAAGATCGCTCGCGCGGAGGCGGAGGAACGCACACGGCTGGCGCTGCAGGACGCCGCTACGCGCGTCTTTTTCGACGAGGACTGGTCCGCGACATCGCTCAACGACATCGCGGCGGAGGCCGGCGTCACAAAGCAGACGCTTCTACGCCACTTCGGCAGTAGGGACGGACTGGCGCGTGCTGCCTTCGCGCGAGCAAGGCAGGCGGTCGCCGCCCAGCGCAGCGCCGTGCCCGCCGGAGACGTCGCGGCCGCTGTGGAGAACCTGCTGGATCACTATGAGACGTTTGGCGCGCGCGCACTGAAGCTCGAGGCCCTTGATCCGGGCGCATCTGGCTTCCAGTACGTCCAAGAGGGACGGCAGTTCCATTACGAGTGGGTGGAGACGGCGTTCGGTCCGCTGCTTCGATCGGGCACCGGCCGGGATCGAGAGCGACAAGTCGCGGCTCTGATCGCCGTCTGCGACGTGCACACGTGGCGCCTGCTCTCGTCCCATCTCGGCCTGGCGCGGGGTGAGGTCGAAGCGACGCTGATCATGACCATCCGCGGAATCCTGGAGGGACCCGAGTGAAGATCCTCGCCTACACGTCGCCGGCACGCGGGCACCTGTTCCCGCTCGTCCCCACTCTGGATCAACTCGCTATCCGCGGTCACCGGGTGGCCGTCCGGACGCTCTCTTCCGAGGTGCCGGCGATGGCCGCGCGGGGCTTCGATGCGAGCCAGATCGCGCCGGCGATCGAGGCGATCGAGCACGACGATTACCGTGGCCGCACCCCGTTGTCGGCGATGAAGCGCTCCATGGCGACATTCGGAGCCAGGTCCACGGAGGAGGCTGGCGACCTGAGCGCCGCGATCGCGCAGCACGAGCCCGACGCGCTGCTCGTCGACTGCATGACGTGGGGAGCGACGGCAGCGGCGGAGGCCTCGGGCAGGCCGTGGGCGCAATGGTTTCCGTATCCGCTACCTCTTTCCTCCCGGACGCTGCCCCCATACGGCCCGGGCCTCCGGCCTGCAGGAGGCCCTCTCGGGCGTCTTCGTGACGCGCTTCTCCGGCCAGTCCTCTCGGGCTCGTTCGCAAAGGCCACGTTGCCGCACGTCAACAAGACACGCCGGTCCGTCGGGGTAGCGCCCTTCAGGACGGCGGACGAGATGTTCACCTCACCGGCGCTGCTCCTCTACATGACTGCCGAACCGTTCGAGTACCGGCGGTCGGACTGGCCGAGCAACATACGGATGGTCGGTCCCGGGGCCTGGGACCCCCCGGCCGACACGCCTGATTGGCTCGAACAGATCACCCAGCCGCTGATCATGGTCAGCACGTCCTCTGAGTACCAGGACGACGGGCGACTCGTGCGCGCCACCCTCGACGCGCTCGCCGCCGAGCACGTCTCCGTCCTTGCCACGGTGCCGGCGGCTGACCTGCACGGGCCGATCCCGTCGAACGCGCGGGTAGAGCGCTTCGTCCCGCACGGGCCGATTCTCGCTCGGGCGGACTGCGCGATCACCCACGGAGGCGCAGGCGCGACGCAGAAGGCGCTGAACGCAGGCGTGCCGGTATGCGTCGTACCGTTCGGCCGCGATCAGCTCGAGGTGGCGCGCCGTGTCGAGGTGGCGGACGCTGGCGCGTACCTGGCTCGCCGCAACCTGCGTCCCGACCGGCTCAGGACGGCGATCCGCGCTGCGATGAGCAAGCGCGCCGGTGCCCTGCGCGTCGCCGAAGGCTTTGCCGCGACCGGCGGCGCGACGGCCGCGGCCGACGCCTTCGAAGAGCTGGTGGCCCGATGGCCGCCGGTGACGTGAGCGCTCATGCGTGCCCCGAACCGCACGTCGCGGATGCGAAACGACACGTCGAAATGACGTCGTGGGGATCACCTTGTGTGCGGGCATAGCGCACGAGGCTGCGCAGAAGCCAGAGGTCCAGGGCGAGAAAGGCAAGGACCACGAGCCCCCACCAGTGGCCCTTCACACAGGAGCGCAGTGACGAAGAGGATCCACGGCGTCGAGCAGGCCCCGGATCCTCGCTGTCGCGCGGGTCGCGGCTTGCGGGTGGCGATCCGCGAAGCGCCGGTCGCGCCCATCGACTGCTCTGGGAACTGAGCGTCCCGGGTACTCCTGGGCTTGTGGGGGGTAGCCTGCCCCGGTAGAGAGTCCGGCACAGACGCCACGATCGGAAAGACGCTCATCGACCGCCCCCCGACGGCTCGCGAGGACCACACGATCAGGCTCGGCCTGATGACTGCCGAGGGAGTCGCCGAGGAACTCGGCAAGGACATCGCCGAGGAACTCCCGGCCGAGCTCGCGGCGCGCGTCTCCTCCGAGGTGCGGTGGGAGATCCCGGTCGTGACCGACGAGTCGGCCGCGCGCGGTGGTGCCGGCACCGAGGTCATCGACATCGCGCACGAGCGACTGCTCGGCGAGGACTGGAACCTCGGGATCGTGTTGACGGACCTGCCCCTGCGCATCGGCCGGCGGCCGGTCGTGGCCGACGCCAGCGCTACCCACGGAGTCGCCGTTATTTCGCTCCCGGCGCTCGGAGCGGTGCAGATGCGGAGGCGCGCACGCGATGCCGTGGTGCGGCTCGTCGACGGGCTCGTCGGAGAGAGCCTGGAGCTCGGCGGACGCGAAGGCGGGGAGCGTCGCCGGCGCGTCCGGCAACGCCTGCACGAGGTAGCACGAGCGGAGCGGACCCTGCACCCCGATGACGACAACGTCGACGTACGGCTCGTGGCCGCCGTCGTGCGGGGCAACGCCCGGCTGCTTGCCGGGATGCTCCGCGCCAACCGGCCATGGCGGCTGACCGCGAGACTCTCCCGCGCGCTTGCAGCGGCGGGAGCCGCGCTCGTCTTCGCCGTTGTGACGGCCGAAGTGTGGGACCTGGCCGCCGCGCTCAGCCCGTGGAGACTGGCCGCGCTCAGCTTCATCTCGATGGCGGCCGTCGTCGTCTTCTTGATTCTCGTCCACGGTCTGTGGAGACGCCGGCCGGCGGGCGCCGGGCGCGAGCAGGCGATCCTCTTCAACGTCGCCACCACGCTGACGCTGATCATCGGTGTCGCGTCGTTGTACTGCGCGCTGTTCGCAATCGCCCTGGCGGCAGGCCAGCTGTTGCTCGACCAACGCGTCGTGTCCGATTCGATCGGGGGCCATGTGAGCTTTGCCACCGACCTGAAGATCGCCTGGATGACCACCTCCCTCGCCACAGTCGCGGGAGCCCTCGGCGCCGGCCTCGAGAGCGACGCCGCCGTGCGCGAAGCCGCCTACGGATATCGCCCCGAGCGCACGACTGAGCGGGAGCGCGACCCCGCCCAACGGACTGAGAAGTCTCCCCTGGATCGCTGAGCGGCGTCGGCCGAGCCCGTCGGACCCCTCCCGGACCAGCCTTCGGGTGCCGGCGGTTGCCGCCGCCCCGGGAGACGCGCCGAAGGCGGAAGCGGCTGTCGAGTCTGCGCCATCCTTCGGGCGCCTGTGAGACTCAGCGCGCTCGACTCGCCGGGTTCGTGTCAGGCGTCGGGGATCTCGCGGCCGAACGCCTCGAGCGTGATCGCATCCGGCTCGGGTCCGCCGCGATGGCCGGTGTCCAACGCGTCGATCGCGGCCAGCTCCTCCGCTGAGAGCTCGAAGTCGAACACGTCGATGTTTTCCTTGATGCGATGGGGCTTGGTGGACTTCGGAATGACCGACCGTCCGTGCTGCAGGCCCCAGCGCAGCATCACCTGGGCCGGGCTCTTGCTGTGGGCTTTGGCAATGTCGCCGATAACGGGGTCCTCGAGGGCGCTCCCGTGGCCGCTGTCGCGGTAAACGGTGATGCCGCCGGCAGGACCTCCCAAGGACGCGGACGCCGCGCTAGCCTCGGATCCGTGGACCCGAAGAGCGAGATCCGAGAGTTCCTGACCTCGCGTCGCGCCAGGATCAGTCCGGAGGACGCCGGCCTGCCGATCTACGGCGACAATCGTCGCGTGCCCGGGCTTCGCCGTGAGGAGGTGGCGATGCTCGCGGGCGTGAGTGTCGACTATTACGTCCGGCTGGAGCGGGGGAACCTGGGCGGCGTGTCGGAGTCCGTGCTCTCGGCATTGTCGGTGGCGCTTCGTCTCGACGATGCCGAGCGCGAGCATCTGTTCGATCTCGCACGAGCCGTCAGCCCGACAGCTCAGCCGAGGCGCCGTCGTCCGGCAGCCCGGAAGGTGCGCCCGGTCGTCCAGCAGATCATCGACCGGATCGATGCGCCCGTGATCGTGCGCAACGGCCGCGTCGACTACGTCGGCGCCAACTCGCTCGGGCGAGCGCTCTACGCACCGATCTTCGAGAGCCACGAGCAGCCGGCGAACAGCGCGCGCTTCACGTTCCTCGACCCGGCCGCCCGGGACTTCTACGTCGACTGGGAACGGGTCGCAAAGGACCTGGTCGCGCATCTGCGGTCGGAGGCCGGCCACGACGCGTACGACCGAGACCTATCTGATCTCGTCGGGGAGCTGTCCACCCGCAGCGAGGCATTCCGCACCTGGTGGGCTGCGCACAACGTGCGCTACCACCAGACGGGGACGAAGCGCCTTCAACACCCCATCGTCGGCGAACTCACGCTGAGCTACGAGGTGCTCTCGCTCGCGGCGGACAGCAGCCTCACCCTCGCCGTCTACACGGCGGATGCAGGCAGTCGCTCAGAGGAGGCGCTGAACCTCCTGTCGAGTTGGACGGCCCCTTCGCAGGCCGACGGGACGCTCGCCGCCGATCGCTGAACACCCTCGCGCTCCAGCCTGCACCCACCGGCCGTCAAGCAAGGGTGCCGGTCGTGGAGATCTCGGGTTCGCCGAGCCAAGATCTCGAACCTATGGAGACGGTGGGAATCGAACCCACGTCCGTGACCGCGTGAAAGGTGGCGTCTACGAGCGTAGCCGGCGCTCTGATCTCGTCCCCCGCTCGCCTCGCCGGCCGGGTTGTGGGGGACCAGCCTCCTTGATTTTCCCCGGCTCGGCGAAGGCGGACCTCGCCGGGTGAGCCTGCTTCTGATCCCGGGGATCCCCGCCGCAGGCGAGCGGGGCCCGAGACCTCAACTTAGTTTTCTAGGCTAAGCGAGGGCGTACTCGTGAGAGTCCGCACTTATGGTTTTCCCGGGTGTTTTACGAGGCCGCCCGGGACCTCGACTCGCGACCACCCCCACGAACCGACCACGTCGAAGCCTGTCGTCCCCGGGGATGTTTGCTGCCCCCATTCTACCGGCCTGCGCGCGGCGCTTAACGAAAGCGACGCGGACCCAAGCCGCCTGAGGAACCCTCCACGTTGTCGGCCCGAGGGCCTCTCCCGTCTCAGGTGGCGCGGCCTCACACCTCGGTGGCCTCGCTCTTCGCGGCTCGGTTCCGCGTCTGGATTCAACCTAGCCCGACGCCCGCGGCGAGGCAAGACCGCCGTCGCGGCGAAGCCGCATTCTCCGCGAAAAAGCCGATCCGCAGCGACTACGCGCACGTCCCGCTGCGGGGGTTATGAACCCGTTAGGGACGGTGCGACAATGGGTGTGTGGAGAACTCCGAGCTTTCGATCCCGGCTCCGGCGCCTGCCGCACCGCCCACCTACCCGAGCGCCGCGACGCCCGTCGAGAACCCCTTCGGCGAGCTGCCGCGCGACCGGCCCCGCCAGAAGCGCACCTTCCGGGAGCGGATCGGCGGCGCGCTCGCGGCGATCGTCGCCGTGGTCGCGAAGTTCTTCGCCGCGATCAAGGGCCTGTTCCTGCTGCTCCCGAAGGCCACGGCCCTCACCGCGATCGTCTCGGTCGCCGCATACTCGCTCTGGTTCGGCTGGTGGTTCGCGGTCGGCTTCGTCGTGCTGCTGTTCGTGCACGAGATGGGGCACGTGTTCCAGCTGCGGCGCGAGGGCATCAAGGCGAGCGCGCCGATGTTCATCCCGTTCATGGGCGCCGTGATCACGTCGAAGTCGCTCGGCGAGAACGCGCTCGCCGAGGCCCGCGTCGGGCTCGCGGGGCCGGTGCTGGGCACCGTCGGAGCGCTCGCGTGTCTGGTCGTGGGCGAAGCGACGAACAGCGACTTCTTCCGCGCCCTCGCCTACATCGGGTTCTTCCTGAACCTCTTCAACCTGCTGCCGATCGTGCCGCTGGACGGCGGGCGCGCGATGGCCGCGATGGCGCCCTGGATGTGGTTCATCGGGTTCGGCGTGCTGGTGGCGCTCGCCCTGCTCTTCCCGAACCCGATCATCTGGATCATCGTGCTCTTCGCCGGCTACGAGCTCTACCGCCGCTGGCAGTCGCGCAAATCGGGCTCGGCGGCACAGGACGCCTATTACCGCGTAGCGCCGCGCCACAGGCTGATCGTCGGCACCGTGTACATAGGGCTGATCGTGCTCCTCGTGCTCGGGATGGAGCAGAGCCACATCCTCAGCTCCGGCAGCCACAGCTTCGGCTCGATTCGCTAGGAGCGCGCGGCGCGCCGTGCGCCGGCGGCGATCGCCTATTCTGCCCGCCGTGGAGGGTGCCAGGCTCGAGCCCAAGACCGATCGGCTCGCCGTGCTGGCAGGGCGCCTGCCGAAGCCGCTGGCCAAGCGCCTGCGGCGCGCTCGCAACCTCTTCAACGACGCGCGCATCTCGGCGCAGGACGCGCGGCTGCGGCTTGCGACGCCGGCCTCGGTTCGAAGGCTCCCCGCGCTCCCCGACCAGGCGCTCGACGTGCTGATCGCGCGTAACGAGCACGGGGTCTACTGCGTGCCCACCCGCGCGCGCGGCGTCGTGCCGAGGACGATCCGCCGCGGCAATGTCTGGGAGCGCGACACGCTGGCGCTGCTCGGCGAGATCGAGGGCGACGTGGTTCACGCGGGGGCGTTCTTCGGGGATTTCCTGCCCGCTCTGGCGAAGTCGCGTGAGGAGATCGTCTGGGCCTTCGAGCCCAACCTCGAGAACTTCCGGTGCGCGAGCATCACGGTGCAGCTGAACGGGCTCGAGAACGTGAGGCTCGCCCACGCGGGCCTCAGCGACGAGGCCGGTGAGGCATTCGTGACGACCGGTGCCACCGGGTGGAACCTCTCGGGCGGCGTCGCGAGGCTGGTGTTCGACGATTCCTTCAGCCGCAGCCGCGAGGCCGTCTCGGTGACGACGGTGGACGCCGCGATCCCCGAGGACCGTCACGTGGGTGTCATCCACCTCGACGTCGAGGGCCACGAGCAGCAGGCCCTTCTGGGCGCCCTGAGAACGATCGAGCGGTGCCGGCCGGCGATCCTCGTCGAGACGCTGCCCTCAGAGGACTGGCTGGCGGCGCATCTGCCCGGTTACCTCCGAAGCGGTCAGGTCGACCGCAACATCGTCTTCCGTGCCCGGGGCTGACGGCGCTCAGCGCCGCGCTTCGCGCACAGCCCGTTCCATGTCGCGCTTGGTCTCGCGCTCACGGATCGTCTCGCGCTTGTCGTAGAGGTCCTTGCCGCGTGCGAGCGCGATCTCGACCTTGGCATGCGAGCCGTGGAAGTAGATGCGGGTGGGAACGAGCGTCAGCCCGCGCTCGTTGACCCGCGTCGCCAGCCTGTCGAGCTCGCGCCGGTGCATCAGCAGCTTGCGGGGCCGCTCGGGGTCGTGGTTCTCCCGCGACGCCGGGCCGTACGGAGGGATGTGCACCGAGTGCAGCCACAGCTCACCGTCACGCAGCGACGCGTAGCCGTCCTTGAGCTGGGCGCCGCTGGTCCTCAGCGCCTTCACCTCGGTGCCCTCGAGGACGATTCCGGCCTCGATCCGCTCGATCAGCTCGTACCGGTAGGAGGCGTAGCGATTCGACGCGACGTCGCCCGCGCCGACCTTCCTCTTGCCCTTGCCCTTCGCCATCCAGCGAGCCTAGCCTGCCTGCTCGAGGTCGACCCGTCCGCGGATCGGCTCGATCCTGGCGACGTTGACCCCCAGCCGGTCGCCGAGCCGGATCGCCGCGCCGGTGCGCTCGCCCCTGAGGATCGTCCCCTCCGGGTTGAGCTCCCACCACTCGCGCTCGGCTCCGGCGTCTCCCCCGCCGCCACGGCGCTGAGCGGTTCGCTTGCGTCCCGGCCCCCCGCCTGTCGGCTCGGAGCGCTCGCCGGGCGCCTCCGAGCGCTCGCGGCGCCCGCCCGGGCCCGGACGGCTGCGCGGGGCGCGCAACAGCCGCACGGGAAGCATGCCCTCGAACGGCGGCGCCTGCAGACCGCTCGCGTCGCGGTCCTCGGGCGGCGCGAACGCGACGAACGCCCCGGCTGAGATCAGCCCGGTGATCTCGCCGTCGAACACCCGTCCCGGGCCGTCTCGGCCCAGCAGCCGTTCGAGCACGAAGCAGCTCGCGATGTCGTCGGCGTCCCGCTCGAGCTGCATCGCAGCGCGCTCGCGATCGGAGGTCCACGCGCCCAGCTCGGCCATCTCCGCGGCGCGCGGCGGTTGCTCGCCGGCGCCGATCGCCGATAGCAGCGCGCGATGGCACACGACGTCGGGGTAGCGCCTGATCGGCGAGGTGAAGTGGCAGTAGGCGCTCGAGCGCAGGCCGGCGTGGCCGAGGTTCGCCGGCGAGTAGTACGCCTGCTTGAGCGTGCGCAGGATCAGCGAGCCGAGGGCGATCCGTCCGCGCCCGCCGCTGCGCTCGACATGCCGTTGGACGGCCACGGAGAGGGCGCCGAGCAGCTCCGCGGCCTGCGTCGAGGACATCGGGTCGGGCACGGGCGGCGTCGGCACCTCCAGCGAGGCGAGCTGGGCCACCAGGCGCTCGACGCGCTCGGGGTCCGGCCGCTCGTGGACGCGATAGAGGCACGGCACCTTGCGCTCGGCCAACAGCCGTGCGACCGCCTCGTTGGCCGCGATCATCAAATGCTCGATGACGCGGTGAGACTCGGTCTGGGCCTGGCCGCGCGCGGCGAGGGCATGGCCACCCTCGTCGAAGTCGAACTCGGGCTCGGGCGAGTCGACGGCGAGGCCTCCCGCGGACTCCCGGCGCCGTTGCAGCGCCGCCGCGGCCTCGCGCGCCGCCTGCAGGGGCACCGCCCAGGGGTCGGCGGCCTGCTCGCGGCCCGCGAAGATGCGATCGACCCGCTCGTAGTCCAGTCGCTCGTCCGAGCGGATCAACGAACGGTGGAAGGACGCCTTGACGACCTCGGGACCGTCGAGCTCCATCTCCACCGTGACCGCAGCCCGGTCGACCCCGGGGCGCAGCGAGCACGAGTCGCTCGACAGCGCATGCGGCAGCATCGGCTCAACGGTCCCCGGCGCGTAGACGCTGGTCGAGCGCTCCCGGGCCTCGACGTCGAGTCGCGAGCCGGCCTGCACGTGCGCGGCGACATCCGCGATGTGCACCCACACCCGGACGCGGCCGCCGCCGAGCGCCTCGGCCGAGATCGCATCGTCGAAGTCGCGCGCGGAGGCCGGGTCGATCGTGAACGTGGCGAGCTCCCGCAGATCGCGCCGCGCCGTCGTGTCCGCCATCACGCGGGCGCCGGCCTCCTCGGCTTCGCGCTCGGCGGTCCGCGAGAAGTCCCGTCGCAGCCCGCGATCGAGAAGCAGCGCGTCGATCACGTCGCGCGCCACGTCCGGGCGCCCGACGCGCCTGAGCACCCGCGCGGAGGAGCCTCGCCGCGCCGGCGAGATCAGCGCGATGTCACCCTCGCGCGCACCTCCGCGCGATCCACGGGCGGGCCCGACGACCAGCCCGCCCCGATCCTGCCTGCCTGCTCCGCGCTCGCGCGGCTCGAAGAGCGGCTCGGCGACCAGGAAGCGTCCGCGCCGGGCCAGCACCGCGACCAGCGCGCGGGCCGGCGCGGCGGCGCTCCGCGCGCTCACCCGAGTTTCGCCCGCACCGTGTCGAGCGCGACTTCGAGACCGTGGGGTTCGTCGACGCCCTTCGCGACCTTCACTTCCGGCGTGATCCCGGCGCCCTGCTTGACGCCGCCGCCACCGAGGTTGCGCCCGTTCGGAGTGAAGTACTCACCGACGGTTATGTCCAGCGCGCCGCCGTTCGCGAGTGGCTCCTCCTCCTGGAAGACCCCCTTGCCGAACGTGTGCGTCCCGACGACGGTCGCGCGGTGGTGGTCCTGGAGGGCGGCCGTGACGATCTCGGCCGCTGAGGCTGTGTCGCGGTCGACCAGCACGACCATCGGGATCGATTCGGGGATCGCGTCGCCGACGGCTTCGAGCGTCTGGGAGGGCACGTTGCGCCCCCGCGTGGAGACGATCGTGCCCTTCTCGATGAAGGTGCTGGCGATCAGCTGCGCCTCGGAGACGAGCCCGCCGCCGTTCCCCCGCAGGTCGAAGACGATGCCCTGGGCGCCTTTCTTGCGCACGTTTTCGACCGCTTCGCGCACTTCGCCGTGCGCGCCGGGGCTGAACGTGGCGAGCGCGACGACGCCGATCTTCTTCCCGTTGACCGTCTTCACCGTGGACGCGACGACCGGCTCGGAGACCGTCGCGCGCGTCAGCCGGACGGTCCGCGTCCCGGAGTGCGGAGCTTTGCCGGAGCGGACCTGGATCTCCACGTCGGTCCCGGGCGAGCCCTTGATCAGTTCGGTCGCCTTTTCCGCGCTCACGCCTTCGAGCTTGTGCCCGCCGACGCCGACGATCAGTTCGCCCGGCTTCAGCCCGGAGCGAGAAGCGGGCGAGGAGTCGAAGACGCGCGCGATCAGCAGACCCTGCTTGAGCGGATCGACCACGACTCCGATCCCCGCGAAGTGCGGCGGGGAGTTGAATTCTTTGAATTCGTTCGGCGTCAGGTAGTGCGAGAAGCGGTCCTTGAGGCTGGCCACCGCGCCCGAGACGGAGCCGTCGTCGAGCGACGAGGACGACACCGGCCGGTAGTAGTCGCGGTGGATCCGTTCCAGCGCTTCGTCGACGACCCTCGCCTGGTGTTCGTTCACGAAGGCGCTGCGCAGGAACCCTGGCAGGTGTTCGGGATGGCCGCCCAGCCACAGCCCGGCGACCAGCAGCACGGGCAGCAGCACGGCGAGCACGATCACCAGCGGGGTTCGGCGCTTCGAGGCAGGGGGCATTGCGGTCGAGCTAGCGTAGACGAGCGCCCACGGACCTCGCCGCAGGACCATCTAGGGTGGACCCATGGCAACGCTCGAGAGCACGGTCGTCGAGTCCAACGGGCTCCCTGTCCACAGCATCGGGCTTCCGGGTACACGGGCCCTGACGGTGCTCGTGGCGTTCGACGCCGGCGCGCGCAACGAGCGCCCCGAGGAGAACGGCATGGCGCACTTCCTCGAGCATCTCGTGTTCAAGGGTGGCGAGAAGTACCCGCACTACAGCGACGTCAACGAGACGGCCGAGCGGCTCGGCGGCGTCCTGAACGCGTACACCAGCCAGGATCTCGTGGCCTTTCACATCACGGTCCGGGCCGAGAGCGCCCCGGCTGCGATCGACCTGCTGAGCGACTTCGTCGGGCGCCCCCACCTCGACCCCGAGGAGCTCGACCGCGAGCGGGGCGTCGTGATCCAGGAGATCAACCGCGCCTTCGATCAGCCGTCGACCGTCGCGGAGTACCTGATCGACCGTGCCGCATTCGGCGACCACCCGCTGGGGCGCACCGTGCTCGGCCCGGCTGAGAACCTGCGCGCGTTCACACGCGATGGGATCGTCTCGTTCCGCGAGCGCCGCTGGGCCGGCTCGCGCGGCGGCGCGTTCCTCGCGGGGAACGTCGAGCACCTCCCCGGCGAGCCCGAGCTGCAGGAGCTGTTCGGACGCTTCCCGGCCCTCCCCGAGCCCGAGCCGTATTCCCCCGCGCCCGCCTTCAAGCCCGAGAAGCTCGTCGAGGAGCGCGACACCAACCAGTCGCACCTGCGAATGATCTACAGGCCGCAGATCACGGTCGGCGACGTGCGCCAGCGCGCGGCGCTTGCGATCTACTCGACGCTGCTCGGCGGGTCGATGGGCTCGCGGCTGTTCGACGAGATCCGCGAGAAACGAGGCCTCTGCTACTCCGTCTACGCGCTCTCGCACGCGTTCGCCGATGTCCCGATCCTCCAGCTGGGCTCCGGGCTCGACTCGGAGAAGACGATCGAGGCGTACACGCGCATGCGCGAGATCGTCGTCGAGCTGCGCGACGACGGCCCCACCGCGGAGGAGGTCGAGCGGGCGCGCGCCTACGCGGCCGGCCGACTCGTGCTGGCGTTCGAGAACTCCGGGGCGGTCGCTCGCCACGCCGCCAACCAGAAGATCGTCTTCGGCGAGTCGATCGACCCGGACAGCGCGATCGCGGCGCTCGATGCGGTCACGTTCGACGAGGTCAGAGAGATCGCCGCGGGGATCGAGGACGACCTCGCCGTGGGCGTGGTCGGGCCTCATACGGCCGGCGAGTTCTAGCGCCCCTCAGGGGCGTCCGCCAGCCGCAACCCGCGCGAACCGCGCGGCCCGCTCAGAAGCGGCGCCGGTCATCTCGGCAAGCCATCTCTCGACTGCGGCGACGTCGATCGTCCTCGCTTCTAGCATCGCCTCGATGTCGCCCCAGTCCTTGGTGCGGTCGAACATCGCCTTGAAGACCGCGAGCGAGGTGCAGCCCAGCACCGGGATCCTGCGGCCCATGAACTCGACCTGGCGCACACCGGCTCGTGCCTCCTCGTGGAACGGCACGTTGTTCATGAAGACATCCACCGGAGTGTCAGACCACATCAGCCGGACCTGGCCGTCACGCTGCACCTTCTCGACGTCCTCAGCCCCGATCGCGATCCCCGCCGGCAGCACGGCTGCCACATCTGGGAACCGCTTCTGGGGCAGGAACACGTTCACGTGGAGATCACGCGTGCCGCGCGGCTCGACGACGCAGTAACCGAGCGCGATTGCTCCTCCGAACGCATGTGGCATCTCGGCGCTCTCCAGCGCATCGTGGACCGCCAGCAGGCGCTCGCCGAGCGAGCTCAAAGAGCCTGCTTGGCGAGAGGCGGGTAGGTGAGATCCGGACGCGGACGGTATGGGAGGGCGGCCGCGAGGTCGAGGACCTGCTCCAAGATGTGAGCCGCCCGCGCGCTCCCGTACGGCGAAAGTCGCGGCTGGAGGTCCAGCTCCTGCCCGCAGGCCTCGACGATCCGCGCCAGCGCAGCGACCGATGGCTGGCGGCGACCGTTCTCGTAGGCGCTCAACACAGGCACGCTGATCCCACTACGGCGGCTGAGCTCCGCCTGCGTCAAGCCTGCGTTGCGCCTGGCCTGGCGAATCAACACGAGCGCGATCTCCTCGTGAGGCTCCATCGCACTCACGTCAGCGGATGCGTTAATGCACCACGCTAACCGATCGCCACCATCCGGTCGATCGGCACCCGCGCCTTGGCCGCCGTCGCGGGGTCGACCTTCACCTCGAAGCGCCCGTCGCGGAGCGCGTCGCGCAGGTTGGGCAGCGTGATCATCTTCATGAACACGCAGGAGGCCTCGGCGTTCGCGGGGATGAACTCGACCTCGGGAGCGGCCATCCGCAGCGGGTGGAGCATCCCGACCTCCGTCGCCACGACCGCCTCGCGAACGGGGTGTGTCGCGATGTCGGCGGCGGGCGGCTCGGTCGTGTCGGCGAGGCCCGGTTCCTCGACCTGCCCCGCGGGAGGGGCCAGGTCCGCGATCGACTCCGCGTACTTGAGCATGCCGCCGGTCGAGAGCATGTGCACGCCCTCGGCATCGACGTCCCCCGCCGCCACGTACTCCATGATGCTGGTCGAGCAGCCGCACTCGGGGTGGATCAGGAAGTCCGCCCCGGGGTGAGCCGCCCGCGTGGCTTCGATGTCGGACGGGCGGATGCCGGCGTGGACGTGACACTCGCCGTCCCAGACGTGCATGCGCCGCCCGAGCTCCTTCTCCACGAACGAGCCGAGCCACATGTCGGGGCCGAAGAGGATCTCGGTCTCCTCTCCGTGCGTCTCGTAGATGTGGCGGACGACATCCACCGCGTTCGCGGAGGTGCAGCAGTAGTCGGTCAGCGCCTTCACCTCCGCCGTGGTGTTGACGTACATCACGACGACCCCCTCCGGGTACTGCTCGCGCCAGGCGGCGAGCTGCGCGGCGTCGATCGACGCCGCGAGGGAGCACCCAGCTTCCAGATCGGGGATCAGGACCTTCTTCTCGGGGCAGAGGATCGAGGCCGTCTCGGCCATGAAATGCACGCCGCAGAAGACGATCGTGGACTGCTCGGCGGCCGCCGCCTGGCGGGAGAGCCCGAGCGAGTCACCGACGTAATGGGCCACGTCCTGCACCTCGGGCACCTGGTAGTTGTGGGCCAGGATCACGGCATCGCGCGCAGCAGCGAGCTCGCGGACCTCGCTCTGGAGCGCGGTGATCTCCTCGGCCGAGAGCACCGGCAGCGGCCGCGCCGCCGGGATCGCCTGGGTCGGAGCCATCGGAAGGTTCATCGCAGCACCTCGAGGTAGAGGGAGAGGTCGAGAGCCGGCGCCGAGTGCGTCAGGGCGCCCATCGAGACCCATCCTACCCCCGTCTCGGCGACCTCCCTGAGGGTGTCGAGGTCCACCCCGCCGCTCGCCTCCAGCTCCGCGCGCCCCCCCACCTGCGCGACCGCCGCGCGCAGCCGCGCCGGGTCCATGTTGTCGAGCAGCAGGCGGGGCGCCCCCGCCGCCAGAGCTTCGTCGATCTCCGCCTCGTTGCGCACCTCGACCTCGAGCCGGCCCGCCAGGCCGGGCGCCGCCGCTCGGGCGCGCTGGACCGCTCCCCCGACTCCCCCCTCGCCGGCGGCGATGTGGTTCTCCTTGATCAGGATCGCGTCGTAGAGCCCGGCACGGTGGTTGGTTGCGCCCCCCGCGGCGACAGCTTCCTTCTCGAGGGTCCGCAATCCGGGCGTGGTCTTGCGCGTATCGAGCACCCTGGCACCGGTGCCCTCGACAGCGCGCGCTGCCAGCGCCGAGATCGTCGCCACGCCTGAGAGGTGCGCGAGGAAGTTGAGCGCCGTGCGCTCGCCGCTCAGCAGCGCGGCGGCATCGCCACGCGCCGTGAGCACGGCTCCCCCCTGCTCGCGCCACTCCCCCTCATGCACTTCGCGCTCGATCTCGACCTCCGGGTCGAGCTGGGAAAAGACGACTTCGGCGGCGTCGAGCCCGAAGATCACACCGGGCGCCTTCTGCACGATCCGCGCGACCGCGCGCGCGCCGGGCGGCACGGTTGCGGCCGTGGTCACGTCACCTGCGCCGATGTCCTCCTCCAGCGCCTGGCGCACGAGCGCTTCGAGGCCGGGCAAGCTAGGCCCCCGCGGGGGCGGCCGAGGCCGCGGAGAGCAGGTACGCGCGCACGAAGCCGTCGAGGTCGCCGTCCAGCACGCGCTGCACGTCTCCCATCTCGTAGCCCGTGCGGTGGTCCTTGACCATCTGGTAGGGGTGCAGCACGTAGGAGCGGATCTGCGAGCCGAAGTTGACGTCCTGCGCCTCCCCCTTCTCGCGAGCGATCTCCTCCTGGCGTTCGCGCTCTTTCCTTTCCAGCAGCTTCGCGGTCAGCATCGCCATCGCGGTCGCGCGGTTCGAGGACTGCGAGCGCTCGTTCTGACACTGGACGACGATGCCGGTCGGGCGGTGGGTGATGCGAACCGCCGAATCGGTCTTGTTGACGTGCTGGCCGCCGGCCCCGGACGCGCGGTAGGTGTCGACCTGCAGGTCGTCGTCGTTGATCTCGACCTCGCCGCTGTCGGCCACGACCGGCGCGACCTCGACCCCGGCGAAGCTCGTCTGGCGGCGATGGGCCGAGTCGAAGGGAGACAGGCGAACGAGCCTGTGGACGCCGCGCTCGGCGCCGAGGAGCCCGTAGGCGTTCTCGCCCGAGGCGCGGAACGTCGCGGACTTGACGCCGGCTTCCTCGCCGGGGCTCGCCTCGAGCAGCTCGACCCCGAAGCCGCGCGATTCGGCCCAGCGCATCAGCATCCGAAGGACCATCTCGGCCCAGTCCTGCGCGTCGGTCCCACCCGCCCCGGCGTTCACCGTCACGAGCGCGTCGCCTGCGTCGTAGGGACCCGAGAAGAGGCGCTGCTCCTCCAGGGCCGCGAGGCGGTCCTCGACCGAGGCGATCTGCTCGTCGACCTCGGCCTGCAGCGAGGCGTCCTCGGCGGCCATCTCGGCGAGCCCGTCCAGGTCCTCCACGTCCGTCTCGAGGGAGCGGAACGAATCGAGGCGGCGCGAGGTACGAGCGTGCTCAGCCGACACGGACGCCGCGCGCTCGGAGTCGTCCCAGAATCCGGCCGATCCCATCTCGGCCTCGAGCGCGCCGGCGCGCTCGCTCAACCCGGCAGGGTCAAAGATAGTCCGCCAGCAGTTTCATCTGCTCGCGGATCGCGGCCAGCCGCTGCGGGGTGTTCTCGCTGGAGTCGGCGTTGGCCACGGGCCCACGCTATCAGCAGCCCTGCGTCCTGCAGGGGCCCGGCGACCAGTATCTTGCCCGCCGATGGCGGCAGGGACACCCGAGGAGCTGGCGGAGGCGTTCGCCGGGGCACTGGCCCGGCGCGACCTCGACGGCGCGCTCGCGATGTGGAGCGAGGAGGCTGCGATCGTCGCGGCCGACGGCTCTCTGGTCCAGGGGCGCCCGGCCATCCGGGAGGCGCTCCAGGCGCTGCTCACGAACGGGACGCGCGTCTCGATCGAGCTCGCGAGCCTCTTCCGGGCGGGAGACGTCGCGCTCGCGACGGGGTCGCTGACGCTGAGCGGCGAGGGCTTTGAGCAGCGCAGCTCCTCAACCGTCGTCTACGCGCGAGGCACGGATGGTCGGTGGAGGATCGCCCTCGACGCCCCCTGGGGACTCCCGCAGAGCCAGGTCTAGGGCACGATCACGAGCTTGCCGGCCGGATGGCCGTGCTCGCTCTCGCGCAGCGCGTCGGGCACCTGGCTGAGGCCGAAGACGCCGGCGATCGGGAAGCTGATGCGGCCGGCCTCGATGAGCGGGATCATCTCCCGCATGGCCTGCGGCGTCTGCTCGCCGCCGCCGCCCGCGTGGAAGGGCACCCCCAGATCGGTCGCCTCCTGCGAGGCCGCGATGGTCAACACTCGATCGGTGTTCCCTTTCAGCTCGACCGCCGCTGGGATCTCGCCGTGGCCCGAGCAGTCGAGCACCGCATCGAGGCCCTCCGCCGCCGCCTCGCGGAGCCGCTCGGCAAGGCCCTCCCCGTAGGCGACGGGGGTCGCGCCGAGCGCGCGCACCTGCTCCAGCTTCGAGGGGCCGGCGGTGCCGACGACGCGCACGCCGCGGGCGACCGCCAGCTGGGCGGCAAGCGACCCGACGCCGCCTGAGGCGCCGAGGATCAACAGCGTCTCTCCGGTCCCGAGCTTCAGCGCCTCGAGCGTCGCGTAGGCGGTGCCGGCGACGACGGCGAGGCTGCCCGCGACCTCCCACGCGAGCCCGGGCGGCTTGGGCACGAGCATCTCAGGACGGCTCAGCGCGTACTCCGCGTAAGCGGGTGTGATCGGGTTGCCCAGCACCTCGTCGCCGGGCGAGAGGCCCTCGACGCCGGGGCCGGCCCGCTCGATCACGCCCGCCACGTCGACACCCAGGCCCCGGGGTGCACCGAGGGGCTCACCGCCGGCGAGGCGCCCGTGCAGGACCTTCCAGTCGATCGGGTTGACGCCGGCCGCTCTCACACGGAGAAGGACCTCGCCCTCGCCCGGCTCCGGAGTCTCGATCTCCGCGAGTGCGAGCACGTCGACATCCCCGTACTCGTGAAAGCGAACCGCCTCCATCGACGGGTCACGCTAGCAGCGCGGGACGCAGCGAGCGAAGCGTACTCGGCACGCGAGCGAACGAGGACGCCGGAGCGCGCCGGCTCACGGCCGTCTCAGGCGCCGTGGCACTTCTTGTACTTCTTGCCGCTCCCGCACCAGCAGGGGTCATTGCGCCCGACCTGGTGCTCGTCGTCGAGCACGCGCTGCTCGACCACGGGCATCGCCTCGTATTCGCCGCCGTCCTCGGCAAAGCCTTCGCCGGGGACCACGCCGGCTGCCGCGGCGGCTGCGGCCATCGCGCCGGCGCCCGCTGCGGCGCCGCCCGAGTAGGAGACGCGCCCGGCAGACGTGGAGCTGCCGGCCGCTGCGAACGACGGCACACCGCCGCCATTCGGGCCGGGCGGGCCATCGTCGACGTTCACCTGGACGTTGAAGATCATGCGCGCGTAGTCCGACCAGACGCTGTTCATCAGATCGCCGAACAGCGTGAAGGCCTCGTTCTTGTAGGCCACGAGCGGGTCGATCTGCGCGAAGCCGCGCAGGTGGATGCCCTCGCGCAGGTAGTCCATGTCGAAAAGGTGCTCCTGCCAGCGCTCGTCGATCGTCTGCAGCAGCAGGAAGCGCTCGAGCGCTCCCATCAGCTCCTCGCCGAGGGCCTCCTGGCGCTCGTCGTAGCGGGTCATCGCCTCGTCGATGATCGAGTCGATCAGCGCACCGCGGTCGAGCCGCTGTTCGCGCAGGGCGTCCGTGTCGATCTCCACGGGGAAGAACTGCGACAGCGCGGTGTACAGGCCGTCGACGTCCCAGTCCTCGACGAACTCGCCGGGCGCGTACTGGTCGACGGTGCGCTCGATCACGTTCGAGACCTCCCGACGAGCCTCCTCGCCGATGCTCTTGCCTTCCAGCACCTCGTCGCGGTAGGCGTAGATCACGCGGCGCTGCTCGTTCATCACGTCGTCGTACTCGAGCACGCGTTTGCGGATCAGGAAGTTCTGCTCCTCGACCTTCTTCTGGGCTTTCTCGATCTGTTTCGAGAGCATTCCGGCCTCGATCGGTTCCTCGTTGCCCTCGTCGTCGATGCCGCCGAGTTTGTCGAGGATGCGGTAGATGCGGTCGCCGGCGAACAGCCGCACGAGGTCGTCCTCGGCCGAGAGGAAGAAGCGCGACTCGCCCGGGTCGCCCTGGCGCCCGGCGCGGCCTCGGAGCTGGTTGTCGATGCGGCGCGACTCGTGGCGCTCGGTGCCGCAGATGAACAGGCCACCGGAGGCCATCACCTGCTCGCGGCTGGACTCCACCTTGCTCTCGAGCTCGGGGAGCAGCGCGGCGAAGCGCGCGTCGTAGTCCTCGCTGCCGGGCTCGAGGCCGTCGCGGGCGAGCTGCTGGTGGGCGAGGTGCTCGGGGTTGCCGCCGAGCTTGATGTCGACACCGCGGCCCGCCATGTTGGTGGCGATCGTGACGGCGCCGGGCTGCCCGGCCTCCGCCACGACGTCCGCCTCTTTGGCGGCGTGCTCGGGCTTCGCGTTCAGCACGTGGTGCTTGATCCCCTGGCGCGTCAGGCGCTCGGAGAGCAGCTCTGAGACCTCGACCGAGATCGTGCCGACGAGCACCGGCTGGCCGTGCTCATGGCGGGCGGCGATCTCTTTGGTCACGGCCGACCACTTGCCCTCCTTGGTCTTGTAGACCTGATCGTTGCGATCGTCGCGGACCATCGGCATGTTGGTCGGGATCTGCACGACCGGCAGCTCGTAGATCTTCATGAACTCGGTCGCCTCCGTCAGGGCGGTCCCGGTCATGCCCGCGAGCTTGTCGTAGAGGCGGAAGAAGTTCTGGTAGGTGATCGTGGCGAGGGTCTGGTTCTCCTCCTGGATCGGCACTTTCTCCTTCGCCTCGACCGCCTGGTGCAGCCCCTCCGACCAGCGCCGGCCCTCCAGGATGCGGCCCGTGAACTCGTCGATGATCTTGACCTCGTTGTCGATCACCGCGTAGTCGACGTCGCGCTTGTAGAGCGACTCAGCGCGCAGCGACTGCAGCAGGTGGTTGACGAGATGGCCGTTCTCGGCGCGGTAGAGGTGATCGATGCCGAGGTAGCGCTCAGCCTTGGTGACGCCCTGCTCGGTGATCGTGACGCTCTTGTGCTTCTCGTCGATCTCGTAGTCGAAGTCGGCGACGAACTGCTTCTTGCTGCGTGGATCCATCCCTTCGGGCGTCTTGCCGAGCACCATCCGCGGTGCCAGTCCCGCGAAGCGGACGTAGAGGTCGGCGGCCTGTTCGGGCGCGCCGGAGATGATCAGCGGCGTGCGCGCCTCGTCGATCAGGATGTTGTCGACCTCGTCCACGATCGCGTACGGGTGCCCGCGCTGGACCTTTTCGGCGAGATCCTTGGCCATGTTGTCGCGCAGGTAGTCGAAGCCGAACTCGGAGTTCGTCCCGTAGACCACGTCGCAGGCGTAGGCGCGCTGCTTCTCGTCGTAGGGCTGCATGTTCTCGATCACGCCGACGCTGACCCCGAGCGCCTCGTAGATCGGGCTCATCCATTCGGCGTCGCGGCGTGCGAGGTAGTCGTTGACCGTGACGACGTGAACGCCGCGGCGGACCGGGGCTCCGTCGTCCTCGCTGCGCCCCGGATCGACGGCCAAGGCGTTGAGCACGACGGCGAGGGTCGCGGTGAGCGTCTTGCCCTCGCCGGTCTTCATCTCGGAGATCTGGCCCTCGTGGAGCGCCATCGCGCCGATCATCTGCACGTCGAAGTGCCGCATCCCCATACGGCGCTTGCCGGTCTCGCGGACGACGGCGAAGCACTCGGGGAGCAGCGCGTCGAGGTCCTCGCCGTCAGCGGCGCGGCCGCGCAGAACGTCCATCCGCTCGCGCAGCTCGGCGTCGCTGTCGTGTTCGAGCTCGGGCTCGAACGCGTTGATCAGCGCGACGCGCTTCTGGTAGCTCTTGAACTTCTTGGCCTCGCCCGCGTTCAGCGCGCGATCGAGCAGTGAGGGCATGCGCCAAGGATAGCTCCCGGCGGTGAGGCCGTTCTCAGTCGAAGTCGAGGGTCCGCGTCTGCCCGCCGCGGCAGTCCGCGAGCGTCACCTGGAGCGGCCCGTCGGTCGTGACGTGCAGCGCCGCCTTGCAGTCGACCTTGGCGCGCTTGGCGTCGATCGTGAACGCCGACACGTTGGCGGCTGTGATCTGCAGCGCGTCCGAGGCCGCTTCGGCCGGCGCCGGCCCCCACGCCTTCGACTGGCTCGTGTAGGGGATCGCGGGGATCGTGCCCCCCGTGAGCGCCCCGGCCCCATGGGTGGTTTCGCCGGGCACCGGATCGCCTCTGCCGAACCCCTCCGAGCGTACGTCGACGGTCCCCAGGGGCGCCGCGCCCGCGCTTTCGCGCAGCGTCACGCCGTAGACCCAGTAGGCGTGGCCCGAGGAGGTGCCGTCGGCGGGGAAGTCCATCGTCGGGTTGTAGACGTAGGTCACGTGGGAGGGGTTGCGGTTCACGGTTTCGGTGCCCAGGAACGCCGCCGCCGGCGCGTATTCGTCGTTCAACGCGAGCGTGAGGTGCTCGCCGGCCTGGAACTGGTCGAATTCGTAGCGGTAGCCGAGCGAATCGAACTTTTCGACCTGCTTCAGCACGCCCGCGATCGGCACGAGCTCATCGGTCGTCTCGTCCCAGATCAGGAACGGCACGTTGCGCACGGAGGCCAGCATCCTTTCCGTGAGGGAGTCTTCGCCGCCGGTGGGAGGGGCGGGCGGGACCCAGATCCCCAGCGCGGGCGGGCCGACCGTCGGCTGCGCGCGGGCGAACAGGTCTGGGAACTGACTCGTGAACTTGTAGGTCCCATAGCCGCCCATCGAGTAGCCCGCGATGTCCGTGAAGCCGGGGTCGAGCGCGTAGTGCGCGGCGGCGTCGGCCCACACTTCGAAGGTGTCGGCGCCCGCGTGGTCGTAGTACCAGCCGTCGGGCCCCCTGCCCGAGGGCGTGATCACGATCGAGCCCGAGCCGCGGTCTGAGAACTCGGACTGGTTCTTGGTGCCGGAGAACTGGTTGTAGTTGGCGGAGAGCGAGTGGAGCAGCAGGGTCAGCCCCCATCCTGAGGCGGGCGCGGGCCCGCTCGGCACGTAGATCGCGTACGGCAGCAGCTGACCGCGCATCTCGCCGACGCATTCCGTGGAGGAGCCGCAGCCGCCGGTCGCGTAGTCGGCGCCCTGGCCGTCGGCGTAGTGCGAGGCGAGGATCCGGTCGAAGGCGCCGGAGACGGGCACGCCCGTGGGTTCTCCGTCCATGTCGTCGTTCGCCTTGTCCTTCAGCTTCGCGAAGTCGACCTCGGCGTGGAACTCGCTGATGTCGCCCGTGGCGAGCGCCTGTGCCTGTGCGGACTCGCGCCAGTAGGCGGGGTTGAGCTCGTTCCCCGGGCTGGGGGTGCCGGGCACCGGCTCCTGGTCGTTGAAGCGGAAGGCGACATCGAAGAACGCGGGCGGCGCCGGGTCGGTGCCGGCGCCTCCGGGCGTCGTTGCCGACGCGACGGCGCCGGGAAGCAGGTAGGAGCCCGTCGCTTCGTCCCAGAGCCCGACGCCGGCGGCGAGACGGACGGTCGAGGTGCCGGGATTCCACGCGCCGTGAGGGACCTCGACCGTGATCTGCCGCCGCGCGAGGTCCACCGAGACGGTGGGTGCCGGGCCGGGCACGGCTTCGCCGGTGCTCGCGTTCGTCAGCACCGCCGTTTCGCCGTGGATCGTCAGGAAGTAGTCGGCCGGGGCGCTCACGTTCGCCCCGAAGGGGAACGGGTGGCTGACGCCTTCGGTGCCGCCGATCGCGATCGCGGTGGCGACCAGCGCCGGGTTTTCGAGGGTGTTCAGGGTGATCCTGAAGGCGGTCGATCTCGCGAGCGGCTTGACGCGCAGTTCTACGAGGTTCGCGGCGTTCTCGTCGTAGCCGGGGCCGGTCGGGTAGGTGTAGGTGCCGTCCGGTTCCGAGAAGGTGTCGCCGCCGGCGGAGTCGCCGCCCGGCGAGATCATCGGGTTGGTGGGGTCGACCGTCTCCTTGGCGCCGTGGTCGTCGTAGATGTAGCCCTGGTAGAGGAACTCACCCTTGCGGTAGGCGCTGGCACCGGAGACGAGGATCGGGGCCGCCTTCCACGGCGAGCCATTCGCGTTTTCCAGCTGGGGCGCCGTCGCCGGCGGGGCGTAGAGGATCGGCGGCCCGGGACGGGGCGCGTCGCCTTCGGCGGGCGGGAGCGAAGAGGGCTTCTTCGCGGCTGCCGCGACGGGAAGCGCCGCGCACACCGCGACGGCGCTCAATGCTGCAAGTGACATCCCCCGGACGCGCATCCCCGCAGCCGAAGGTACCCCGCGCTCGCGGAGTTCTAAACATCCGCGCGCGGAAGTCCCAAACCCATCTGGTGCTGTTCAGGCGGGCGCATGCGCCCGCCTGGCGAGTCGCACATGTGCGACTCGCTCGGGGTCGGCGCATGCGCCGACCCCAAAAGCGCAGACGTCAGGTCGAAGGAACGCTCGCGCCGGTCGTCCGCGGCGAGGAGAGCTGTGCCTCGCGCCGGTGCCGACGTTTGTCGCGGTGGCGCTTGACCTGCCGCGCGAGCTCGTCGACCATCAGGTTGATCGAGTGGACCATCTCGGGCGATGCGTCTCTGGCGCGAAGCGTCACGCCCTTGAGGTAAAGCGTTGCCTCGGCGACTTGGCGGTCGGCGACGCGCGGGTTGCGCTCGCGGAAGATCTCGATCTCCAGGCGGGCCAGGTCTGAGACCTGTCGCGAGATCTTCCCCAGGCGACGCTCCGCGTGGGCGCGGAGCTCGTCCGTGACCGGTACGTTTCGACCTCTGATGTCGATCTGCATGGTCGCTCCTTCAGTCGGCCTTGTCTCTGGCGTCGGGATCGATGCTACGCCGGTGCTCGGCGGATGTAAATGGCCGTTGGACGCAGATCGGCCGGCGCGCCCCGGCGCTCTGCGAGCGTGCACCGGACCTCCGGGCGACGCTCGGGGGCTGCCCTTGCCGCGCCCGCCGCACGTCGTGGGCTCGCCCCACTCGGCGTGCGAGAATCGGACGCGATGAAGCCGGACCTGTCGTGGTCCTTCAGCCCGATCGCGCTGGCCGTCGCGGCGCTCGTGCTCGGGCTCTACGTGCGGCGCTGGCGTGCCGTGCGCACGAGCGGCTCTCCGCGCGCCGCCGCGGACGCGGCGCTGTGGCGGCTGTGCTGCTTCACCGCCTCGACACTCGTCGTGCTCGCCGCCCTGTGCTCGCCGATCGACTCGCTCGCCGATCAGCTCTTCGCGGCGCACATGGTCCAGCACATGCTGCTGCTCGACATCGCTCCGATCCTGGCGATCCTCGGCTTCACCAAGGTGATCCTGCGCCCCGTCACACGCACCGTGTCCGACGTCGAGCGCCGCGCCGGCCCTCTCGCGCACCCGGCGTTCGCGGTTGCGCTCTACGTCGGCGTGATCTGGGCGTGGCACATCCCGGCGGCCTACGACCTGGCCGTGCGACACGAACAGATTCACTTCCTGGAGCATCTGAGCTTCCTGCTCGTCGGCTCGTTGTACTGGTGGCATCTGATCTCGCCGATCCGCGCGCGCATGCGACTCGGCGGCATGGGACCGATCGTCTACATGGGCACCAGCAAGCTGTTCGTCGGCCTGCTCGGGATGGCGATCGCGTTCGCCCCCACGGTGCTGTACCCGGCGTACGACCACGCGGGCAAGATCTGGGGCCTGTCCCCGCTCGACGACCAGGGCGTCGCCGGTCTGATCATGGCCGTCGAGCAGTCGCTCGTGATGGGGATCGCGATCGTCGTGCTGTTCGTGCGGATGCTCGCCGAGTCCGAGCGCGAGCAGCAGCGCCGCGAGCGCTACGAAGACCTCGCGGCCGAGACGGCACCCGGCCCTACGGCCGCTGCCCGCTGAGCTCCACGCACAGCCGCTCGAGCAGCTGCTGCACCTCGGGCGCCCGTTCGGCGTCGTCGCCGTCCAGCAGCGCGCGCAGCTCCTCGCGCCGCGCGCTCAGGAGCTGGTCGGCCATTGCCGTGCCGGCGGCCGTCAGGCGCGAATCCTCACCCTCGCCCTCCACCAGCCCGCGCTCGCGCAGCTCGCTCTGCACGGGTGCGATCCGCTCCTGCGGGATCCCGACCGAGCGTGCCATCTCGAGCGTGCCCGCGGCGCCGTAGCTGCTGAACCGCGCGAGCGCCCAGGCGGCGCCGCCGCTGATGTCGACGCCCGCGCGGGCGACCACACGCGCCCCGAACTCGCGCCTGCGGTCCTCGCCCGCCGCGATGCTGAGCGCGCGGTCGATCTCCGCCAGCGAGCTCGGCGTCTTGGGCGCCGCCAGCGAGTCCTCGAGCCCCGTGCTGGTGGCAGCCGTGGTCCGCAGCGGGCGCTCGCGCAGCCGCAGGCTGAGCACGAAGCCGACCGCCGTCACGCCCGCAGCGGCGATGAACACCGGATGCAGCGCGTTGACGTACGCGTTCTCGTAGGCGAGCCGCGCGCGTTCCGGGAGGGTCGCCACCTGCGCGCCCGTCAGGCGCCCCCCCGCAGCGACCTGCGCGCCCAGCGGCCCGCTGAGCAGGCCGTGCAGCTCGGAGCGCAGCCGCGTCGTGAAGATCGTCCCGAAGATCGCGGCCCCGAACGATCCGCCGATCCCGCGCGCCAGCGTGACGCCCGAGGTCGCCGCGCCCAGGACGTCGTAGCTGACGGCGTTCTGGACCGCGAGCACGAGCACCTGCATCGTGGAGCCGAGGCCGAGGCCGAGGACGACGAGCGCGCCGTCGATCGCGAGGGAGGTGGTGTGGATCGTGACGCGCGAGAGCAGGAACAGGCCGACGGTCATGAGGACCGTGCCGATGATCGGAAAGCGGCGATATCGACCGGTGCTCGAGATCCGCCGGCCCGAGAGGATCGATGCGAACACGAGCCCGCCGAGGAGCGGGATCAGCCGCAGTCCGGCGCTGGTCGGGCTGGCGTGGAAGACCGTCTGGAAGAACAGCGGCAGGAACGTGACCGAGCCGAACAGGGCGAACCCGACGATCAGCGAGAGCAGGCCCGCGATCCGGAAGATCTCGTCTTTCACAAGCGACAGCGGGAGCACCGGCTCGCGGGCCCTGCGCTCGGCGAAGACGAAGCCGACGAGCAGGCCGATGCCCGCGAGCGCGACCAGCACCACCTGCGCCGAGCCCCACGACCAGGTCGTCCCGCCGAGACTCGCGACGAGCACGATCGCGCTCAGACCAGAGGCGAGCAGACCCGCGCCCAGGTAGTCGATCGCCGGGCGGACGCCGCCGCGCGCTTCGGGCAGCGTCGCGGAGATCACGACCAGGGCGATCAGCCCGATCGGGATGTTCACATAGAAGATCCAGCGCCACGAGAGGTGGTCGACGAGCAGCCCGCCGATCAGCGGCCCGGCGACCGAGGCGAAGCCGAAGACGGCGCCGAACAGGCCCTGGTAGCGGCCGCGTTCGCGCGGCGGCACGACGTCGCCGACGCTCGCCTGGACGAGCACGATCAGCCCTCCGGCGCCGAGCCCCTGAACCGCCCTGAACGCGATCAGCTCGGTCATCGAGGTCGCCAGGCCGCAGAGCGCCGAGCCGGCGAGGAACAGCACGATCGCGCTCTGCAGCACGCGCTTTCGGCCGAGCTGGTCGCCGAGCTTGCCGTACAGGGGCGTGACGGCCGTCTGGGCCAGGAGAAACGCGCTCGTCACCCAAGCGAGCCGGTCCAGCCCGCCGAGGTCGCCGACGATCGTAGGCAGCGCGGTCGCGACGATCGTCGAATCGAGCGCCGCCAGCAGCAGCACCATCATCAGCCCGGCGAACACCAGTCGCAGCCGGCTGGTTCCGGCGCGCGGCGCGGCGGGGGGTGCGGCGGTCGTGCTCATCGTTACGCGGTCACAGTGATACTCGGATCCGCCGCGCGCCGCCATCACGCTGCGGCGGATGCGGCTCGCAACGCCCGCAGCCCTCGGCGCCCGGCAGGGCGGGCGTCCTCTAGCCGCGCCTGGTGAGGCTCTCGAGGATGCCCTCGTGTGCGGCGATCGCCCCGATCAGGATCGAGCGCGGCGAGATCTCGGTGCCGGGGAAGACGATGCTCGAGCGCAGCTGGGCGCCGTCCCCGACGCTCGCGCCGTCACCGAGCACCACCGGGCCGGTGAGCCTCACGCCGCTGCCGATGCGCACGCCGGGGCCGATCCACACGGGGCCGTCGACCTCGGCATCGGCGGGGATCGAGCTGCCGGGGGCGACCGTCACCCCGGGCGCCACCTCCTCGCCGGCGATCTCGAGGTGCAGCGCGCCCTCGAGCGCGTCGAAGGTGCCCTGTCGCAGCTCGCCGAGCGAGCCGACGTCGTTCCAGTACTCGTCGATCTCATGGATGTAAAACGGCACGTCGTTCTCGAGCAGGGCCGGGAACACGTCCTGCGCCCAGTCGGCGAACGGACGATCGGGGAAGTAGTCGAAGATCTCCGGCGAGAAGACGTAGATGCCGCAGTTGCCGAGATCCGAGAGCGCTTCCTCGGGCTCGGGCTTCTCCTGGAAGCCGGTGATCCGCCCGTCGCGGTCGTGCAGGACGACGCCGTACTCGCGCGTGTCCGGCACCTTCTTCACCGAGAGGGTCGCGATGCCCCCCGCGTCGCGGTGACGGGCCGCCAGCCTTCGCAGGTCGATGTCGGTCAGCGCGTCGCCGGAGATGACGAGGAACGGCTCGTCGCCGAAGAACTCGCGGCAGGCACGCACGCCGCCCGCGGTGCCCAGCAGCTCCTCCTCGAACCGATAGGAGATGCGCTCGCCGAAGTACTCCCTGATCGAGTCGGGGAAGTAGTGCAGGTTCGCGATCACCTCCTCGAAGCCGTGCCGGGCGAGGAGCTCGACGATGTGCTCCATCACCGGCCGGTCGAGCACCGGCACCATCGGCTTCGTGATCTCGTATGTGAGCGGGCGCAGGCGCGTGCCGAGCCCCGCCGCAAGGACCATCGCCTTCATCGGCTCATCCTTTCAACTTCCGACGTGCAAGAAGGTGCCCGCTGACCGGCGATCCGGCGGACGCCGCGCAAGCGATCACGAAGCAGCGCGCCGGTCAGCGGTTTGGCGATCAGTACCTGTAGTGGTCGGGCTTGTACGGCCCGTCCACCGGAACCCCGATGTAGGCGGCCTGCTCGGGGCTGAGCGTCGTGAGCTTCACGCCGAGCGCGTCGAGGTGCAGCCGCGCGACCTTCTCGTCGAGGTGCTTGGGGAGCACGTACACGCGCTTCTCGTACTCGTCGTTCTTCGTGAAGAGCTCGATCTGGGCGATCGTCTGGTTGGAGAACGAGTTGCTCATCACGAAGCTCGGGTGGCCCGTGGCGTTGCCGAGGTTCAGCAGCCGGCCCTCCGAGAGCATGATGATCGCGTGCCCGTCGGGGAAGACCCACTTGTCGACCTGCGGCTTGATGTTGATCCTCTCGATGCCCGCGACGCGGCCGAGGCCGGCGATGTCGATCTCGTTGTCGAAGTGGCCGATGTTCCCGACGACGGCCTGGTGCTTCATCCGCGCCATGTCGTCGGCCGTGATGATGTCCTTGTTGCCCGTGGTCGTGACGAAGATGTCCGCGATCGGGATCACTTCCTGGAGCGTTTTGACCTCGTAGCCCTGCATCGCCGCCTGCAGCGCGCAGATCGGGTCGATCTCGGTGATGATGACCCGCGCGCCCTGGCCCCGCAGCGATTCTGCGCAGCCCTTGCCGACGTCGCCGAAGCCGCAGACGACGGCGACCTTGCCGCCGATCATCACGTCCGTGGCGCGGTTGATGCCGTCGATCAGCGAGTGCCGGCAGCCGTAGAGGTTGTCGAACTTCGACTTCGTGACGGAGTCGTTGACGTTGATCGCCGGGAACAGCAGTTCGCCGTTCTCCACCATCTCGTACAGCCGGTGCACGCCGGTCGTCGTCTCCTCGGTCACGCCTTTGATGCCCTCGCCGATCTTGGTCCAGCGCTGCGGGTCCTCGCCCAGCGAGCGCGTCAGCAGCGTCAGGATCACACCGAACTCCTCCGACTCGGCACCGGCGGGGTCGGGGACCGAGCCCGCGGCCTCGTACTCGGTTCCCTTGTGGACGAGCAGCGTCGCGTCGCCGCCGTCGTCGAGGATCATGTTCGGGCCGTCGGCCTCCGGCCAGCGCAGCACCTGCTCGGTGCACCACCAGTACTCCTCGAGCGTCTCGCCCTTCCAGGCGTAGACCGGCACGCCGCGGGGGTCATCGGCGGTGCCCTCAGGGCCCACGGCGACGGCCGCGGCCGCGTGGTCCTGGGTCGAGAAGATGTTGCAGCTGCACCAGCGCACCTCGGCGCCGAGAGCGGTCAGGGTCTCGATCAGCACAGCCGTCTGGATCGTCATGTGCAGCGACCCCGTGATGCGCGCGCCCTTGAGCGGCTGCTCGTCGGCGTACTCACGGCGGATCGCCATCAGGCCGGGCATCTCGTGCTCGGCGAGCGTGATCTCCTTGCGGCCGAAGTCGGCCAGCGCTAGGTCGGCCACCCTGAAGTCGGAACCGGTGGCGGTAGGCGTTGCCATACGAACTCTCCTGTCTGGTCAGGTGAGCGCCCTTGCTGCTAAGGGGGCCGAGCGTGGCGGGTTCCAGAGCCCGTCGCAGCGCTCCTCGGCCGCTTCTGACCGTATCACAGCGCTTTGCGGCCCCTCGAGCGCTCGGAGCGGCATCGGGCGACGCCCTGCGACCCTCGCCCCGGCCCCTTCGGCATCGGGCAGCCGGGCCGGGCGCCCACGCGCTCAGGCGTTCGCCAGCGCGCCCTTGAGCTCGTCGAGCGCCTTCACCGGACCCGGGTCGACACCTCGCAGCGCGGCGAGGTAGATCGAGACGAGATCGCCGAGCAGCACCAGCGAGACGACACGCTCGATCGCCGTCTGCCCGCGGGTCTCCAGGCGGAAGCTCGCGGCGGCCTCGCCGGCGATCATCTGGGCGGTCAGCTCCATGCGCTGCTTGACGCGCGGGTGGGCGTCGGAGTCGTCGAGGAACACGGCCGAGAAGCGACCGAGGCTCGGGGCGCCCTCCCAGCCGGCCAGCTCGTTGTGATCGAGCTCGGGGACTTCGCCGAAGAAGGCCGGCTGCTTCGCGTTCTCGTTGATCTGCGTCTTCCAGCGGTATGCGATCGGGGTCGTGAGTCCGGCACCGGCGATCAGGGGTGTCGTCCCGAGCAGCCCGCGGGCGACTTCCTTGGCGAGCGAGTCCGATGGGGCGTCGGGACCCCACTCTTCGACCAGGTGCTCTGCGTGCGCCGCTGCGACGTCGATCTCCGGCGTGAGGCGCGGCCCGGCGCCGCACAGCGCCGCCACCTCGAGCGCGGCGACGGTCATGTAGGCGACCGCCGCACGCGGCTGGAAGCCCGCGGGCAGTGGGATCACGGGCACGCCGTCGGCGCGCGCCATCTCGGCGAGCCGCCCGCCGGTCGTGACGACCGTGCGCTTGGCGCCGAGCGCCCCGGCGGACTCGTAGCAGGCGAGCGTCTCCTCGGTCTCCCCCGAGTAGCTGGCGCACAGCACCATCGTCTCGGGGGTGGTCCACGTCGGCAGCCCGTAGGCGCGCGTTACGAAGATCGGCCGCGAGGCCTGGTCGCCGAGCGCGGCGCGAGCCAGCGCGCCGCCGATCGCCGAGCCGCCCATGCCCGCTACGACGAGCCCGGCGGGTGTGTCCGAGTCCTCCATGATCGCCGACTCCGCGCGCCAGACGGCATCGCGCAGATGCTCGGGCATCCCCAGCACGTCGGCCAGTTGGCCGGTCGAGTCGACGCGGCCGATCAGCTCGCGGGAGATGTCCTCGGCGGCCGGCGTTGCGGTCACCCCTTCGCTCATCTGCGGCGCTCCTCCATGGTTGGAATCATCGTCCACTGGTGCGGCGGCTCAGAACTTGATTGCGCGGTCCGGCAACTGCACCCCAGGGAAGATACGCGCACCGCGCGTGATCACGTTGTCGGCGCCGATCTCGACGCCCTCGCCGAGCACCGCGCCGCCCGTGATGCTGCTCGACGACCCGATCGTGCAGTCGGGCCCGACGATGCAGTCACGGAGCTCGCAGCCCTCGCCGACCTGGGTGCCGTTAAGGATAACGGCGCGTTCGACGGTGGAGTGCGCGCCGATCGCCACGTCCTCGCCCAGCACCACGAGGCTGCCCACCTGCGCGCCCGCCGCGACGCGGACGCCGCGCTCCAGCACGGCCGGTGGGATCGCCTTGCCGAGCAGCTCCGCGGAGGGGTCCACCGAGATCCAGCCGTCGCCCAGGCGTGCGCGCACAGCGGTCTCGACGTTGCCCTCGATGATGTCGAAGGTGCCCTTCAGGTAGCGCTCCGGGGTCCCGATGTCCATCCAGTAGCTCTCGCTGGGGAACCCGTAGAGGCCGGCGCCGACCAGGCGCGGCCAGACGTCTCGCTCGATCGAGACGTTGCGGTCCGGCGGGACGAGGTCGAGGATCTCGCGCTCGAGCACGTAGGCGCCGGCGCTGATCAGGTTGGTCGGGAGGTTCTGCTCGGAGCTCGGCTTCTCGATGAACTCCCGTACCTTGCGGTCCTCGTCGAGCACGACAAGGCCGTATGCGCTCGGGTCCGGAACCGGGACGAGGGCGAGCGTCCCGCGCGCGCCGCTGCGCTCGTGCTGGGCGATCTGCGCGCTGAGGTCGATGTCGGTCAGCACATCGCCGTTGAGCATCAGGAAGCGCTCCTCGAGCATCGGCTCGGCGAGCTTGACGGCCCCGGCCGTCCCGCGCGGCTCGGGCTCCTCGACGAAACGCAGCCGCAGGCCGTAGGCCGAGCCGTCGCCGAGGACCTCGCGCACGCCGTCGGCGAGGAACCCGCAGGACATGATCACGTCCTGCACCCCGTGTCCGCGCAGCCACTCGAGCATGTAGGCCATGAAAGGCCGGTCTACGAGCTGCACGATCGGCTTCGGGACGTTCGAGGTCAGGGGGCGCAGGCGGGTTCCTTCGCCACCCACGAGGATCACCGCCTGCACGACGACCCCCCGGCGCGGCTCATCCTCGGCCGATCCCCTCGTAGAGGAGCCCTGCCGCCCGCACGGCGGCGGGATCGAGCGCGTTGCGGCCATCGACCACCAGGTTGCCGCGCATCGCGCGGGCCGCGAGCGTCCAGTCCAGCTCGAGGAGCTCAGGCCACTCGGTCACGAGCACAACCGCATCGGCCTCGCGCACGGCTTCGAGCGGATCCTGTGCGAACTCGACCGCTCCCATCAGGGCCCGCGCCGCCTCCTCGGCGACCGGATCGAAGGCGGCGATCTGCGCGCCGTCGGCCTGCAGGCGGGCGGCCAGCACGAGCGAGGAGGCCTCGCGCATGTCGTCGGTGTTGGGCTTGAACGCGAGGCCGAGCAGGGCCACTCGCCTGCCCGCGAGCGAGCCCAGATGACGCTGGAGCTTGCCGATCACGCGCCGCTTCTGCAGATCGTTGACCTGGATCACGGCGTTCAGCAGCTGGAAGTGGTAGCCGGAGTTGCCGGCGAGCTGCTTGAGCGCGTCGACGTCCTTGGGGAAGCAGGACCCGCCGAAGCCGATCCCCGCCTGCAGGAACTTGGACCCGATGCGGTCGTCGAGGCCCATGCCGCGGGCGACCTCCACGACGTCGGCGCCGGTCTCCTCGCAGACGTTCGCGATCTCGTTGATGAACGAGATCTTCGTGGCGAGGAACGCGTTGGAGGCGAGCTTGACCATCTCGGCGCTCGCGACGTCGGTGCGGACGAGGGGGGCCTCGAGCGGTGCGTAGAGCCCGACGACCGCGTCCCCCGCCCAACCGCCGTCGTCGCCGACGACGACCCGGTCCGGGTGCAGGAAGTCCTTGACGGCCGAGCCCTCCTTGAGGAACTCCGGACACGAGACGTACTGCAGCCCGTCCCGGCCCTGCTCGCGCAGGACCCGCTGCAGCACGGCGCCGGTTCCGCAGGGCACCGTGGACTTCATCACCAGCGCGTGGCGGTCGGAGTCCGGGATCGCGTCCACCACGGCGTGCACGGCGGAGAGGTCGGCGTCGCCCGAGTAGGTGGGCGGGGTGCCGACGGCGACGAACAGCAGCCGCGCGTGGTCGAGTGCGCCGGCGAGCTCGGTCGAGAAGTGCAGCCGCCCGGCGTTGCGCTCGAGCAGCTCCTCGAGGCCCGGCTCGTAGATCGGCACCTCGCCGCGGCGGAGGCGCTCGATCTTCTCGGCGTCGATGTCGACGCACCAGACCTCGCTGCCGAGCTCGGCGAAGCCGGCCGCCGTCACGAGACCGACGTAGCCGGTGCCGATCACTGCGATGGGCTCGCGGGCGGCGTTCATCAGGCGGGAAAGGCTAGCCGCAGAAGAGGCGTTCGGCGGGTGCTGGCTACTCGCCGACGGCGAGGAACGCCTCGTAGCGGCGGATGTCGCGCAGCGCGCGGGCCTGTTCCTCGCTGCCCTCCTCGGAGCGCTCGGCGCTCGCCCGCGATTCCGAGAGCTTGCTCTCGATCGTCGAGCGGTCGAGCTGCCGGGGGTCGATCGCCTCCTCCACCAGCACCAGCGCGCGGTTCTCGGCGAACTGCAGGTAGCCCTCGGCCTGGGCGAACCGCACGATGTCGCCTTCGGAGCGGTACAGCCGCAGCTCGGTCGGCTCGAGCATCGCCAGCACGGGCTCGTGCCCGGCCAGCACGCCGATCGAGCCGACGGCTGTGCGCGTGGAGAGCATTTCGATCTCCTCCGCGAAGACCTCGCCCTCGGGCGTGAGGACTTCGGCTCGGAACTTGGCGTGCGCCACGCTAGATCCCCTCTCCTTCAAGGAGCCGGCGCATGCGCGCCTGCGAGCCACATGTCAGGAAGGTGCGAGCGATCACGCTTTCTTCCCTGCCTCCACGACCTCCTCGATCGTGCCCTTCAGGAAGAACGCGCTCTCCGGGACCTCGTCGTGCTTGCCGTCGATGATCTCGTCGAAGCCGCGGATCGTCTCGGCGATCGGCACATACGCCCCGGGTGTACCGGTGAACTGTTCGGCGACGAAGAACGGCTGCGAGAGGAAGCGCTCGATCTTGCGCGCGCGCTGCACCGTGAGCTTGTCCTCGTCGGAGAGCTCGTCGATGCCGAGGATCGCGATGATGTCCTGGAGCTCCTTGTAGCGCTGGAGGATCTCCTTGACGCGGTTGGCGACGCGGAAGTGATCCTCGCCGAGGATGTCCGCCTTCAGGATCGTCGAGGTCGAGTCCAGCGGGTCAACAGCCGGGTAGATGCCTTTTTCGGAGATCGCGCGCGACAGCGCCGTGGTGGCGTTGAGGTGGGCGAACACCGACGCCGGCGCCGGGTCGGTGTAATCGTCGGCGGGGACGTAGATCGCCTGGATCGAGGTCACCGACCCGCGCTTGGTGGAGGTGATCCGCTCCTGCAGCCCGCCCATCTCGGTCTCCAGCGTCGGCTGGTAGCCGACCTGCGAGGGCATGCGCCCGAGCAGAGCCGAGACCTCGGATCCGGCCTGGACGAACCGGAAGATGTTGTCGATGAACAGCAGCACGTCCTGCCCCTCGTCGCGGAAGTATTCGGCCATCGTCAGGCCGGACAGCGCGACGCGCATGCGGGCGCCGGGCGGCTCGTTCATCTGCCCGAAGACGAGCATCGTCTTGTCGAGCACGCCGGACTCCTTCATCTCCAGCCAGAGGTCGTTGCCCTCGCGCGAGCGCTCCCCGACCCCGCAGAACGCGGACAGGCCGCCGTGCTCCTTGGCGAGGTTGTGGATGAGCTCCTGGATCAGCACGGTCTTGCCGACTCCGGCGCCGCCGAACAGCCCGACCTTGCCGCCCTTCGCGTAGGGCGCGAGCAGGTCGATGACCTTGATCCCGGTCTCGAACATCTCCGTCGTTGGAGTCAGGTCCTCGACGCGCGGCGCCTCCTGGTGGATGCCGCGGCGCTCCACGCCCGCGGGGAGCGGCTCGCCCAGGTCGATCAGGTCGCCGAGCACGTTGAAGATGCGCCCGAGGGTCGCCTCCCCGACGGGCACGGAGATCGGCGCGCCCGTGTCGGTCACCTCGGCACCTCGAGCGAGGCCGTCGGTGGTGTCCATCGCCACCGCGCGCACACGGTCGTCGCCGAGGTGCTGCTGGACCTCGCAGACGAGCAGGTCCTCCTCGGCGCCCGCGCTGATCCCGGGAGCCTCCTCCTCGCGGTTCTCCTTCGGGCGCACGATCGTGATCGCGTGGTTGATCTCGGGCAGGCGGTCGGGGAAGACGGCCTCGATCACGACGCCCTGGATCTCCTCGATGCGCCCAACGTTGGGGCCGCTCCGGTCGGTGGCGGTCGGCTCGGTGGTGGTGCTGGCCATCTGGGTTCTCTCTTTCTTTCTTTCTAAGACTTCGGGCCGGCGGTCGGAGCCGGCCTCCTGGGTCGCGGTCGTTCGCTAGCTGAGCCCCTCCGCCCCGGCCACGACCTCCATGATCTCCTGGGTGATCTCGGCCTGGCGGGCGCGGTTCATCTGCAGCGTGTAGTCGGTGATCAGCGTCCCGGCGTTGTCCGAGGCGCTGCGCATCGCGGTCATCTGCGCGCCGAAGAAGCCCGCAGTGGACTCCACGAGCGCGCGGTAGATCGAGATCTCGATGTAGTCGGGGATCAGGCGCCTGAGCAGCTCTTCGGGTCCGGGCTCGTACTCGACGAGCGCGCGCGGGCCGTCGCTCTCCTGCTCCTCCTCGTCGTCCTCGCCGGCGATCGTCGCCGCCGACAGGGGCAGCAGCCGTTCGCGCGTCACGCGCTGCGTGAGGGGCGAGATGTAGGCGTTGTAGACGATCTCGACGGCGTCCAGCGAGCCGTCGACGTAGCCCGTGATCAGGTCGTCGGCGATCGAACGGGCGTCGGCGTAGGCAGGACGGTCCGAGAAGCCCGTGTAGGCGCCGCTGAGCTCGTGGCCCCGGAAGCTGATCGAGGAGACGCCGCGGCGCCCGCTCGCATACCAGGCGGTCTGCTTGCCCTGCTCACCCAGCTCGGCCGCCGTGCGCACGCCGGCCCGGATGATCTGCGAGTTGAAGCCGCCGGCCAGGCCGCGGTCGCCGGTCACGAGCAGCAGCCCCACGTTGCGCTCGGAGTCATGCTCGGAGAGCAGGGGCAGCCGCGCGGTCTCCGCGCCGGCTGCGCGGGCAGCCTGCCGGGTCATGCGCCTGATCGCCCCGGCGTAGGGCCGAAGCGCGTCGATCCGCTGCTCGGCGCGTCGCAGCCGTGCCGCCGCGACGGTCTCCAGCGCGCGCGTGATCTTCTGGATGTTCTTGACCGAGTTGATCTTGTTCTTGACGTCGCGCTGTGAGGGCATGGCTGCTCTGGCTCCACTCCCCGCCTAGGCGGCGGCGGTGGTCTCCTCGCGCACCCCGGCTGCCTCCTCCTCGGCCGCGCCGGCATCGCCGTCCGCGGCGCTCTCGGCGGCGTCGCGGGTCTGCAGCGTGGGAGCGGCGGAGTCGTCGAGGGGCTGGCCCTCCTCGTCGAGGTCGTAGCCGAAGTCGGCGAGGAACTGCTCGACCAGGTCGTGGACCTCCTTCTGCGTCCCCTCCGACCAGTCCCCGCCACGGATCTTCTCGCGCACGGCTGCGCCCTGCGAGTGGACCCTTTCGGTCAGCTCGGCGAGGAACTCGGCCACGCGCTCCACCCTCAGGCGGTCGAGGAATCCGTTCGTCGCGGCGTAGATCTGGATCGTCTGGTCCTCGACGGCCAGCGGTGCGCGCTCGCTCTGGTTGAGCGTCTGGACGAGTCGTTCGCCGCGTGCCAGCGTGCGCTGGGTGTCGGCGTCGAGATCGGAGCCGAACTGCGCGAACGCCTCGAGGTCGCGGTACTGCGAGAGCTCGAGCTTGATGCGTCCGGCGACTTTCTTCATCGGGCCGATCTGCGCGTTGCCGCCGACCCGCGACACCGAGATGCCGACGTTGATCGCGGGCCGGACCCCGGAGTTGAAGAGTTTCGACTCGAGGAAGATCTGCCCGTCGGTGATCGAGATCACGTTGGTCGGGATGTACGCGGAGACGTCGCCGGCCTGCGTCTCGATCACCGGCAGCGCGGTGAGCGAGCCGCCGCCGAGGTCGTCGTTGAGCTTCACCGCGCGCTCGAGCAGCCGCGAGTGCAGGTAGAAGACGTCGCCCGGGTAGGCCTCACGGCCCGGCGGGCGGCGCAGCAGGAGCGACATCTGACGGTACGCATAGGCGTGCTTGGTCAGATCGTCGTAGATGCAGAGCGCGTGCCGACCGCTGTAGAGGAAGTGCTCGCCCATGGCACACCCCGCGTACGGCGCGATGAACTTGATCGGCGCAGCCTCGTCCGCGGCCGCCGCGACGATGATCGTGTTCTCCAGCGCGCCGTATTCGTCGAGCGTCTGGGCGATCTGCACGACCGTCGCCATGCGCTGGCCGATCGCCACGTACACCGACACCACGCCCGTGTCCTTGTTGTTGATGATCGTGTCGATGCCGATCGCGGTCTTCCCGGTCTGGCGGTCGCCGATGATCAGCTCTCGCTGGCCGCGGCCGATCGGGATCATCGCGTCGATCGCCTTCAGGCCGGTCTGCATCGGTTCGGTGACCGGCTGACGCTGGACGACGCCCGGCGCCTTGAACTCGGCGGGGCGCGTCTCGGTCGTGTTGATGTCGCCCTTGCCGTCGAGCGGGCGCCCGAGCGGATCGACGATGCGCCCGAGCAGCGCCTCGCCGACGGGGATCTCGAGCAGTTCGCCGGTGCGGCGCACGGTGTCGCCCTCGGAGATGTGTTCCCACTCGCCGAACAGCACGGCGCCGACGTTGTCGGACTCGAGGTTCAGCGCCAGGCCGGTGACGCCGTGGGGGAACTCGAGTTTCTCGAAGGACATGCAGTTCTCGAGCCCGTGAAGGCGCGCGATGCCGTCCGCGACCGACAGCACGGTGCCCACCTCGGTGAGCTCGGCCGTGCCCTCGTCGAGTCCCTCGATGCGGCTCTTGAGGATGCTTGTGATCTCGTCGGGGTTGATTTGCATGGAATCTCCTTGGGGTCGAAAGGTCCGACCCGCCCTACGGGCGGATCGCCCTCTCTACGTGGGGTCGAGGGGCCCGGCCCGCCTGGCGGCGGGTCACCCTCTCAGGCTCCCTGGGCAACGTGCCTGCGCAGCTGCTCCAGTCGGTTGCGGATTGAGGCGTCGAGGATCGAGTTGCCCACCCTGACGATGATGCCGCCGATGATCTCGGGGTCGACGCGGGCGGCGAGGGCGACCCTGCGGCCGGTGCGCTCGCCGATCGTGCTGCCGAGGCTCTCCGTCGTGGCCGGGTCGAGCTCGATGGCGCTGGTGATTTCGACCGGCAGCACCTTGTTCTCCCCCTCCCAGAGCCGCTCGTACTCGACGCGGATGCGGAAGAGAACCGGCATGCGGTGCTTCTCGATCAGCAGGCGCAGGAAGTTCAGGAAGCTCTCGTCCGCGCCGTCCAACATCCGCTCCAGCCCCTGCTCCTTCTCCGCCGTCGAGAAGTACGGCGAGAAGAAGAAGATCGCGAGCTGGCGGTCGCCTTCGAGCGCGTCGGCGAACTGCGTGAGCTGCTCGCGCAGCTCGTCGAGCTTGCCCTGTTCGCGCGCGACCTCGAACAGCGCGCGCGCGTAGACCTGCGCGAGCTCCTCCATCTAGGAGACACCTCCCGCGAGCGTCCCGGTGGCGCCGATGCTCACGAGGCGCTCCCTGCCGAGATCGTCGAGAAGTCGAGCTCCGCGAGCGCCTCGTCGACGAGCCGGCGCTGGTCGGCCTCGCTGAGCGCCTTGCGGGTGACCTTCTCGGTCGCGGCCACGGTCAGGTCGGCGACCTCGCGGCGCAGGTCTGAGAGCGCGCGCTCGGTCGCGGCGCCGATTTCCCGTTCGGCGCGCTGCTGCGCATCGGCGATCAGTGCCTGGCCCTGGTCCTTGGACTCGGATTCGTGCGTCTCGGCGGCCTGGCGGGCGCGGTGGACGATCTCGTCTGCCTGCGCGCGCGCCTCCTTCAGGCGCTCGCGGTATTCCGCCAGCAGCTTGTCGGCTTCGACGCGCGTGCGCTCGGCCGTGTCGATCGAGTCTTCGATCGATTTCTGGCGACTGTCGAGCGCTTTGCTTATGGCCGGGAACGCGACCCGTTTGAGCAGCAGGAACGTCACGAAGAAGACGACGAGCGTCCAGATCATCAGGCCGACGCCCGGCTTGATCAGGAAGCTGCCTTCCGAGGCCGCGAGCACGGCGGTGTGGTCGGCGACGATCGGCATCGCTCAGACGATGAACGCGGCCAACAGACCCGCCACGAGGCCGTAGAAGAAGCACGCCTCGGTGAGGGCGAACCCGAGCCACTGCAGCTGCGTGATCTCGTCGCGCATCTCCGGCTGGCGCGTGATCGCTTCGATCGCCTTTCCGAAGATGATGCCGATGCCCACGCCGGCGCCGACGGCACCGAGGCCTCCTCCGACACCGAGGCCGATCGACTTGCCCGCCTTCGCGGTTTCTTCGGCAACCGCGAACAGGGTGATTAGAGCAATGTGCACGTCGTTTTTCTCCTTTAGTGCTCAGTGGCGACGGCGCCGCCGAGGTAGATCGCGGTGAGGGTGGCGAAGATGAACGCCTGCAGGGCGGCCACCAAGCTCACCTCGAAGGCGAAGAGGATGATGCCGAACGGGAGGGCGAACCAGCCCAGCCACGCGACGCCGAGCAGCACAGCGAGCGCGCCGGCGAAGAACAGGATGATCAGGTGCCCCGCGAGGATGTTCGCGAAGAGCCTGATCGTCAGCGAGAGGATCCGCATCAGGTTGGAGAGCAGCTCGAGGCCGAAGATGAAGACGGCGATCGGGCCGTCGACGCCGCCCGGCACGAGACCTTTCAGGTACCCGATCGGCCCCTTCGCGCGCACTCCTTCGACGGTGTAGGACACGAACACGACGAGCGCCAGCACGAGCGGGATCGCGAGGTTCGCCGTCGCCGCGTAGAGCGAGAACGACGGGATGTGGGCGCCGAACACAGTGATCTCGTGCTCGGTGTTCGTCGGCAGCGGGATGTACCCGATCAGGTTCGAGAACAGGATGAACAGGAAGAGCGTTCCGATGAACGGGAACCACTTGCGCGCCATCTGGTCGTCCATGGCGCTGCCGGTGATGTTGTCGCGCATCAGCTGGAAGATCGCCTCGACCGCGGTCTGCACCTTGTTCGGGCGCTGCTTCATCCGGCGCGCGACCCAGATCATCGTGAAGCAGGTCAGCGCTCCGGCGATCACCAGGTACATGACTGCCTTGTTGATCGAGAGGTCGATGCCACCGATGTGGATCGAGATCCAGGGTTCGAGTTTGAACTCGTTCTGAGGCTTGAAGGTTTTGTTCCGGGTGCCCTTGAAGCCGTAGATCACGATCAGCGCGATCAGCCCGGCGAGGTAGATCCCGAACGCGATCAGGAGGCGATTGCGGACCTTGTGGCTCTTCTTCTCGGGCCCGCCCGCCCCTCCGGGCGACTCCGAGAGGACCGCGCCCTGCGGCTCGGCTTGCGTCGCGGCGCTCATGACGCGCTCGGGCTTCCGTGCGCGGGAGGCTTCGGGCCGGCGAGCGGGTTGCGCATGAAGAACGACATCACGAAGTAGACCGTGAAGGCAGCAAGCAGCACCGCGGCAGCCATGATGCCGTCGTCCTTGCCACCGACGAAACGGGCGAGCAGGATCGCAAGGACGACGATCCAGATCCGGCCCATCATGCTGCCCACCTGCATGCCGGCACGCAGCTTCGGGTCGCCGACCCGCAGCGCTCGTTCCTGGACGAACGCGGTGCCGAGCCGCGTCAGCAGCCAGGCGACGGTGGCCACCAGGTAGCCGAACAGGGGCAGCCCTCCGATCAGCACGAACGGCGCCGTCGCGAGCACCAGGCACACGTCGAGGTATCTCAGGAAGACCACGTCAGGAGAGAGGGCCGCGGCGCCTGCCGCGGGGGCGCTGACAGCGCGCGCGACGCGGCGCAGGAGGAGCGAGCGCCAGTGCGATCGCCGCCGTCAGTGGGCGGCAGGCCCGGCGCCGGGCGTGCCGGCGCGCGAGCGGCGTGCCCTCGAGGGCACGGGCGGGCCGGGCGCGACGGCGCCTCGGGCTCCGCGCAGGAAGGCGCGATGGGTCCTCGTGGGGGTCGGATTCGGGCATGTCGATGAGGCCACCCTACAGACGCGCAAGGGCCCGCGCTCTCTCGAGGCGGGGGCCGTCGAAGTGTCCCTCAACAGTCTGCGGCGGCGGCGCCCACTTTATCCGAACTTGAACTTCGTAACAACTTTGTGACATGCGCCACGCGGGGCGAGCGGGCTCATCTGGGCTCGTCCGAGCCCGCGCGCTAGCCGCTCGCGGCCTCGGGCTGCGGCCGTTCTCTGCCTCGTGCGAACGCGCGCGGCGCCCATGTGACACACGCCATCGACACCGCAACCAGCGCGGCGCCCGCCAGCACATCCATCAGGTAGTGGTTGCCCGTCGCGAGCACGGCGAAGGCCGTCAGGAACGGGTAGACGACGGCGAGCGCCCGCACGAGCCGCCGCCGCGTGAGCTGCCAGACCGCCACCGTGCACCACAGCGCCCAGGCGATGTGGAGCGAGGGCATCGCGGCGAACTGGTTCGCGTCGGACGCGAGCGCGCCGCTGTGCCAGGAGCCGATCGCGTGCGTCGATGCGACCACGTCGGTGAAGCCGTAGAGCATGCGCGGCGGCGCGACCGGGAAAAGCCAGAAGACGGCGAACGCGATCAGGTTGATCGCCACGAGCCCGTTGCGCATCGGCCGGTAGCGAGTGGCGCCCTGCCACCACAGGATCGCGAGCAGCCCCACCGTCACGATGAAGTGGGCGTTGTCGTAGTAGTCGGAGACGACGAGCCCCAGCCCGTGGTGGGCGGCGAGCCAGCGGTCGAGCGTGCGCTCCGGCGCGAGGCCGAGCGAGCTCTCGAAGCTCAGGATCGCCCGGCCGTGAGCGAGGGCCGGGCCCATGCGCAGCGGGGCAAGGTTGTTGATCGCGTCGTAGACCCACGCAAGCCACACGACGACGAGCGCCTCTACCCACCAGCGCGTCCGCGCAGGCGCGACCCGCGCGCACGCACGCGTGTCCAGCTCCCTGTCCAGCGAGGAGACAACCGAGGACAAGCCATCGATGCTAGCGACAGATGCCGATGTCAGACCGCCGACAGGGCGCTCCCGGCGACGGTGCGTGCGCAGCTAGGGGACGACCGCTTCGAGCCCGCGAGCCCGCATCGTCTCGATCAGAGCCGGCAGCGCGGCGACCGTGTGCCGCCAGGAGCCGGGCGCCGAGTAGTCGTCGGCGTCGTGGAGCAGCAGAACGGATCCCGCGCCGGCGCCGCCGGTCACGAGCGCGGCGATCGACTCCGGGGAGGCGCCGGCCTCCCAGTCGCGGCCCCAATGGCTCCACAGCAGCGTGCGCCAACCTCGCCGGCGCGCGATCGAGAGCGCGCTCGCGTTCAGAACGCCGTAGGGCGGGCGATACAGCGACGGGACGAGGCCGGTGGCGATCCCGATCGTGTCCTCGGCGCGCGCGAGGTCCTCGCGCACCTGCATCGGCGCAAGCCGCAGCAGGTTGCGGTGACGGTCGCAGTGCAGGGCCACGTCATGCCCCGCGGCGAGGATCTCCCGCGGCAGCGACGGGTTGCGGCGGACCTGCTCGCCGACCAGGAAGAACGTGGCGCGCACCCGCTCGCGGGCCAGGACGTCGAGCACAGCGGGCGTCCCCTCGGCATGCGGGCCGTCGTCGAACGTCAGCGCATAGCCGCCACCGTCGGAGGTGCGGTCCTCGACGCCGAGCGCGCGGCGCAGCGGCGGCCACGCCCCCGCGAGGCCCGGCAGCGCGTAGGCGGCGTAGGCCGCGGCCATCACGCCTGCGATCGGTGCTGTGCGGCTGCGATGATCGTCGGTGCCCATGAGTGAACTCGTGCTTGGAATCGTGGCCGCTGTCGGCGCCTCGACGCTGTACAGCCTAGGGGTGGCCTTCCAGGCGATGGATGCCAAGGAAGCCCCCGAGGAGACACATCTGCGCCTTGCCCTCGCCTGGCGCCTGGTCCGCCGCGGGCGATGGCTGCTCGGGACGGGCATGTCGATCCTCGGATTCCCGCTGCAGGTCGTCGCGCTGATCCTCGCACCGCTCGTCGTCGTCCAGCCGGCGCTCGCGGCGGGTCTGCTCGTGCTGCTGGTCGCCGGCGAGCACATGCTCGGGGAGAAGCCCGGCCGCTACGAGTACGCCTGCGTGCTCGCGATCGCCGTCGGCGTGGTCGGCGCGGGGCTGTTCGCGCCCGCCAACACGACCGCCACGGCGGCACCCTGGAAGATCACGGTGGTGCTCGTCGCGGTCGGCGCGCTCGCGCTCCTGCCCTACGCGCTGCGCGCGCTCGGTCGCAACGTCGCCGGGCTCACGATCTTCTGCGCCGGCTGCGGCTTCGCCTGGAGCGGGATCGCGACGAAGCTCGCCGCGAACGACTTCAAGACGGGTTACGTCCTGATCGCCCTGCTCTGGGCCGCGAGCACAGCGCTGGCCTCTGGCGTCGGGACGCTCAGCGAGATGAGCAGCCTGCAATCGCGCCCCGCAATCCAGGTCGCGCCGGTCGTGTTCGTGACCCAGACGGTGATCCCCGTGATCGTCGCGCCGGTCCTGTTCGGCGAGTACTTCGACAAGACGCCGCTCGAGGGCTGGCCGCTCGTCGCGTCGCTGCTGATCCTGGTGGCTGGAGCGGGTGCGCTCGCCCGCTCGCCGCTGCTGCTCGCGATGATGGACCCTCAGCGGGTCAGCGCCTCGAGCGACTCGGCCGTGAGCCCGCGGGCGGACAGTTCGGAGACCATCCGCTCGAATCCGAGCACGGAGTCGGCCGAGCCGTCCACCGAGACGACGAGCACGTCGCCCGCGCGGATCGGGCGCTGAGGCAGCGGCGCCAGCGCGTTCAGCTGCATCGAGCCCTTGACCGGCGTGGCGTCGTCGGTGCGCGCCAGCACGAGCTGCCCGACCGACAGCCCCCCGGGCGGCTGTACGTAGTAGAAGCGGTGGTGCAGACCGAGCGCCTTGGCCTGCTTGTGGAGCACCGAGCGGGTCTTCACCCAGTGCAGCGGCGAGGAGCCGGGCACCTCCGGCAGCAGCTCGTCGTGCAGCTGGCGCAGCTCCGCCACGCGCTCGGGCGTCGGCACGCCGGCGTCGTCGGCGAAGGAGACGTGGATGCCGCGTTCGGCGAGCTGATACGCGAGGATCGACACGCTGCTGGTCGGCGTGCGCACGACCACCGCCACCGCGCGCTGGTCGGTGCGCACATGTGAGAGCGGGCTGACCCTCAGCACCTTCGCCGCGAGGCTCGTGACCTCGTCCGTCGAGAGCATCCAGCTGCCGAGCACGAGGACCAGCGCGACCTGGGTCGCGACGGCCACGAGCCGCAGCCGCCAGCGGGGGATCGGCCGCACGCGCCGGGGCGCCGAAAGGACGAGGTCGGCCGCGGCCGGGTCCGCCGGGGCGGACGCCGGCTCGGGGGTTGCGGCGCCGTCGGCGAAGCTCGCCTCGACGTGTTCGCGCAGCTCGTCGGTGTCGTTGGCGAGCCGGAGCAGGTCGAGCGCCGCCATCTCGCGCGTGTTCAGCCTGGCGTGCCCGACGGGCAGGCCGTAGGAGACGACCGGCGTCCCGGCCGCCCGCGCCTCGAGGCAGGTGACGCCGCCGGTGGAATGGACCAGCACGTCGGCGGCGGCGAGCAGCTCGGGCATCTTGTCGGTGAAGCCGTAGACGTGCACGCGGGGCTCGTCCGCGAAGGTCGCACCCAGATCGGCCTCGGCCTGCTCGTTGCGTCCCGCGAGGCACACGATGCTCGTGACCTCGGGGTCACGGACGAACTCGCCGACGGCCCCGGCGATGTCGCCGACGCCCCAGCCGCCCCCGGAGACGAGCACCATGCGGCCTTCCTCGGGCAGGCCGAGCTCGCGCCGGGTCTCGGTCGGACACCGGGGCTCGAGGAACTCGGCCGAGATCAGCGGGCTCACGAGCCGCACGCTGCCCTCGCCGGCGATTCGCTCGACCGACGGCATCGACTCGCCATACATGACGAGGTGCATGTCGATCCCCGGCTGCGCCCAGAAGAACAGCCCGGTCAGGTCGGTGATCGTCGCGACGGTCGTGCACGAGATTTCGCCGCGCCGGCGCAGTCGTGCCAGCACCACCGTGACGGCGGGGTATGTCGAGACGACGACGTCCGGATCGTGTTCGCGGATGGTTCGCGCCAGCGGTCGCGAGCCGAACATGCAGAGCAGGCGCCTGGCCGTCCAGCGCACCGGCGCCACGTGCTCGAGCAGCCAGTAGACGAGCGTGTAGCTCCACGGCATGACGCGCAGCTGTACGCGGTAGCCGTCCTCGACGATCGGACGCAGGACACGGCCCATCGAGTCCAGGCCGTCGATCACCGTCACATCGGCGCGCTCGGGTGATGCCTCGATCTGCTCCGCGAGAGCGCGAGCGGCGGCGGCATGCCCCTCGCCGACGTCGGCGGACAGGACCAAAACCCGTTGCGGACGGTCCTCGTCACCAAGCAGGCGCAGCTTGCGGTTGCGTTTCCGTCGCATCACGGGAATTAGCACGCCCGCACCAGCCGGGTTACAGCGTGCGGACAGGTCTTTGTTGCCGGGCGTCCCCGGCTCGAGGCTCACCTACAGCGTACCGGGCGGCGTGGATGCCTGACGGCCGCAAAGCGGTGAGAATGACCATATGCAGGCCCCGCGCAGACCGGCGCCGGCCGGATCCGGGGTCCTCGAGGGCGCCGAGCGCCCTCCGGTTGGAGCCCGGCCCACCGCATCGTGGCTGCACGCGGGCGGCGATCCCGCCGCGTCGCGTTCGCTTCGAATCGCAGGCTGGCTCGCGCTGCTGGCGCTGCTGGCGGCGCTCGCGGTCCTCTGCGTGGACGCCGCCGCCGCTCCCTCGCAGTACGTGCCGGCGGACAGCGGCGGCTGGCCCGGGTGGCTGTCCGGGCCACTGGGCGGGCTCGGCTCGGCGCTCGGGAAGGGCGGCTTCCAGGCGCTCGTGCTGGTGGTGTGCGGAAGCTACCTCGTCACGCTCGCGGCGTCGCGCGCCCTCCCGCTGGGCGCGCTCGCGGCGGCCGTGATCGCGGCGCACGTGATCCTGTTCCTCGGTCCGCCGCTGATCTCCCAGGACGTCTTCGGCTATCTGGCCTTCGGCCGCATGGGGGCGCTGCACGGCCTGGACCCCTACACGCACTTCCCGGCCGAAGCGTCGGCCGATCCCGTCTTCGGATTCATCGGCTGGCCGTTCCAGCATTCGCCCTACGGGCCGCTGTTCACGCTCGCGAGCTACGCCGCCGCCCCGCTGGGGGTGGCGGGCGGGCTGTGGGCGCTGAAGGCGCTGGCGGTGCTGGGCAGCCTCGGGGCGATCTGGCTCACGACCGAAGCCGCAGGACGGCTCGGCCGCTCGCGGGCCTTCGCGCTGGCGCTGCTGGGGCTGAACCCGGTCCTGCTCGTGCTCGCCGTCGGCGGTGCCCACAACGACACCCTGCTGCTGCTGGCGCTCGGCCTGGCTCTGCTGCTGAGCGCCCCGAGGGCGAACGCGGCCCCCCGCCCACGGGCCGCGGCGCTCGCTCTCGCCGGCGGCGTGGGGGTCAAGCTCACAGCCGGCCTCGTGCTGCCGTTCCTCGTGCTGGGACAGCGCACCGCCGGGGAGCGATGGCGCGTCGCGCTGGCCGGCGTGCTCGGCCTGGTCGGGGTCGCCGCGGTCGGCGTCGCCGGGTTCGGACCGCACGCGCTGGGCTTCCTCGGCGCCGTGGGCGAGCAGCAGCAGCTCATCGCCACCCACAGCGTTCCCGCCGAGACGGCACGCCTGCTCGGGATCGGGAGCCCCGCCCACCCCACGCCCACGTGGTGGCGCCACGCGTGGATCGCCGCGTTCGTGGTCGTGCTGGCCTACGCGCTCTGGCGCACGGCGCGCGGCGCCGACTGGCGCGTCGCGGCGGGATGGACGACCATCGCGCTGCTGTGCTCGACGGCCTGGCTGCTGCCGTGGTACGCCGTCTGGCCGCTGCCGCTAGCCGCCGTCTGCGGCGATCGGCGCCTGCTGGCCGCCGCGCTCGTGGTCTGCGCCTACGCCGTCCTGATCCACCTGCCGCTGGCCGACCCGCTGCTGAGCCCGGGTCACGCGCGGTCCAGCGCGCGTGCCGGCGGCGTCGCCCTGCCCGTCCTGGGCGAGCGCCTGGAATTCGCCGGTCTCGAAGTCCTGCGCGACACCGGCCTCGATCTCCGCTGGTGACGCCTCCGGGCGCAGCCGCCGCAGGCGCATCTCCGAAAGGCGCCGGAACTTGAGGATCTCGAGCACGTAGACGAGGTACACGCTCGCCGCGATCGCGATCAGGCCGAGCGCGATCATCACGATCGTCCAACCGGTGTAGAGATGGCCATGGTGGTCGCTGTAGGGGACGAACCGGAGGGCCAGCGCGACGCCGGCCAGCAGCAGCGTCCAGGCATAGAAGTAGGCGATCGTGCGCCGGCGCGAGAAGCCGATCCGCGCCATGCGGTGATGGAAATGCTCGCTGTCCGGCCTATAGACAGGCTGCTTGTACTTGACGCGCTTGAGCACGACGAAGGTCGTGTCCAGGAACGGCACCGCGAGCAGGATCAGCGGCAGCACGAAGGACACGACCGCGGCGGTCTTCACCGCCGCCTCGACGATCACGACCCCCATCAGCAGGCCGAGGAGGTTCGAGCCGCTGTCGCCCATGAAGCTCGACGCCGGCGGGAAGTTGAACACCAGGAAGCCGAGCGCGGCGCCCGCCGTGATCGCGGCGAGCACGCCCGGCTGCTGGCGGCCGAGGTCGAACGCGATCACGGCCATCGCGCCGGCGATGATCGCGCACACTCCCGCGGCCAGCCCGTCGACGCCGTCGGAGAAGTTGACGACGTTCATCAGGAAGACGAGGCCGAGGACCGTCAGGATCGGCCCCGCGTTCGTCACGCCCGCGTTCGGGAAGTGCAGTTTGCCGACGAACGGCAGCGTGATCGCCTTCACCGCGACGCCGTAGTGCACGACGATCACCGCCGCGATCAGCTGGCCGGCGAACTTCGCCGCCGGGTGCAACTCGAAGCGGTCGTCGAAGGCGCCGACGAGGGTGATCACAGCCGCGCCGATGAGCACACCCGACCACAGATGGGGCGATTCGCCGTAGCCGGCCGGCAGCCACATCAGCGTCGCGACCAGCGTCCCGGCGAAGATCGCGAGGCCACCGAGCAGCGGCATCGCCCGATCGGAGAGCCCGCGCTCGCGCGGCTCGTCGATCGCGCCGAGGACGCGCGCGAGCCTCATCGTCCAAGGCGTCAGCAGCGCCGCCACGGCGAGCGCAACGAGGAACGCGTACAGCGCTTCGAGCTCGGTCGGGTGCGCCATCTGCTCACCACAGCATCGCACGCGCGGGGGTCACAAGCATCGCTGCAGGCACACACGGCGACCGTGCAAGCGCGCTCTGAGCCCCTACGCTGCGGTCGATGAGCAGCGTGGCGCGCGCCCGCGCGGCCCGGGCACAGGACATCCCGGCCTGCGTGGAGCTGATGCGCGGGAACGTGCCCCGTTACTTCACCGCGGGCGAGCCGGCAGAGTTCGAGTCCTGGCTGCGAGCCGGAAGCTCACCCTTCCTCGTCGTCGAGCTGGGCGGTGAGATCGTCGCGTGTGGCGGCTACACGGTCGACGAGTCCAGGTGCGAGCCGGCACAGCCGCGGCTTCTACGAACGTCATGGCTTTCGCGCCGTGGCAGAGACACCGGACGGTTACGGCCCCGGCCTCGACCGGATCGACATGCGCCTCTCCGTGTGAGCTAGGCGACGGCCGCCGCTGCCAGGCTCTCGTAGAGCGGATGGCGATCGACGATCGCCTGCACCCGTTCGCTGAGCTCCGCGGCGCGCGACTCGTATTCGGGCGTCAACGCCACGGCCAGAATCCTGCCGACCTCGGCGAAGTCGTCCTGCTGGAGCCCCCGCGTGGCAAGCGCCGGCGTACCGATGCGCAGGCCCGACGCCTCCATCGGGGGCCGCGGGTCGAACGGGATCGCGTTGCGGTTGACGGTGATCCCGATCTCGTGCAGGCGGTCCTCGCCCTGCCTGCCCGTCAGCTCCGGCTCGCAGTCGCGCAGGTCGACGAGAACGAGGTGCACGTCCGTGCCACCCGTGAGGACGCTCACGCCGTGGCCTGCGCCGAGCAGCTCAGCGGCGAGCGCCTGGGCGCCGGCGATCGTTCGGCGCTGGCGCTCGGCGAAGAGCTCGCTCGCCGCGACCTTCATGGCGAAGGCCTTGGCGGCGATCACGTGCTCGAGCGGGCCGCCCTGCTGTCCCGGGAACACGGCAGAGTCGATCTTCTTGGCGTACTCCTCCTTGCAGAGGATGATCCCCGCGCGGGGACCGCCGAGCGTCTTGTGGGTGGTGGTCGTGACCACGTCGGCGCCCGCCGCCACGGGACTCGGGTGCAGGCCCGCGGCGACGAGACCGGCGAAGTGCGCCATGTCGACCATCAGCAGCGCACCGACCTCGTCGGCGATCTCCCGGAAGCGGACGAAGTCGAGCACCCGCGGGTAGGCCGACCAGCCGGCGAGCAGCAGCTTCGGTTTGTGCTCGCGGGCGATCCGGGCCACCTCGTCCATGTCGATGAGGCTGCTCTCGCGATCGACCTCGTAGGCGGCGATCTCGTACAGGCGCCCGGAGACGTTGATTCGCATCCCGTGGGTGAGATGGCCGCCATGGGCGAGCGACAGGCCCATGATCGTGTCGCCCGGTTCGAGCAGCGCGTGGTAGACGGCGGTGTTCGCCTGCGCCCCGGAGTGCGGCTGCACGTTGGCGTGCTCGGCGCCGAACAGCTCCTTCGCACGGTCGATGGCGAGCTGCTCGGAGACGTCGACCCACTCGCAGCCGCCGTAGTAGCGGCGGCCCGGGTAGCCCTCGGCGTACTTGTTCGTGAGCACCGAGCCCTGACATTCGAGCACGGCGCGCGGCACGAAGTTCTCGGAGGCGATCATCTCCAGCGTGGACTGCTGGCGCAGGAGCTCGCCCGCGAGCGCGTCCGCGAGCTCGGGGTCGACATCTGCGAGCGGTCGGTTGAAGTAGTCGGGGCTCAGCTCACTCACGGCGCTCTCCTTGGCAGGGGACTGAAGACTGGTGCCCAGGCGCGCGGCGTGTGAGCTGTCCGCTTCCCGGTGGTTGATTCCACCTGCGAGGCGCCAGTTGCGGCAGCTGCAACGAGGCTAGCACCCCGCGCGGTGGGGAGATCTCCGCCCGCCGAGCAGCCCGTGGAGACCTGTTGTGCGCGCGTTACCCCTCTTGCCCGCAGCGCCCTCCGGCTGCCGAGACACGTCTGATCCCCGCCGCCGGGAGGCCGGCGGCGGGGAAGCCGACGATCCAGCTAGGCGAGAGCCGCGAGGGCGCGCTCGACGCGATCGCGGGGTACCGCGCCGTCGCGGAGCACGTACCAGCGGTGCTCCTCGTCGAGATCGCGCAGGTCGATCACCGTGGAGGGCGTCCCCGGCAGCTCGCCGCCGTCGATCACGAGATCCGCGCCCTCGCGCAGGCGCTCGGGTACCTGCTCGAGCGTGCGGGCATCCTGCTCGCCGCTGATGTTGGCGCTGGACTGCAGCACCGGCACGCCGACGGTCGCGAGGGACGCCAGATCGTCCGCGAAGGCCGGCACACGCAGGCCGATCGTGGCGGGATCCACGCGACACGCGGGTGCGAAGCGCTGCGTGCGGTTGGCAAGCAGCACCGTCACCGGCCCCGGCAGCAGCGCGTGCAGCGCGTCGCGCTCGCTCTCGTGGAGGTCGTCGAGCTCGTCGAGGGCGTCCTCGAGCGAGAAGAACATCACGGCACACGCTCGGGCAGAGGGTCGCCCCTTGAGCGCGTAGAGGCGGCGAGCCGCCTCCTCGTTGTCCGGGTCGCAGCAGACCCCGTACACGGTGTCACTGGGAAAAACCGCCACACCGCCTGCGGTCACACAGTCGCGCAGGCGATCGGCGGCGCCTTCGTCCAGAGTCACGATCATCCCCTTCCCTTTCTCCCGATCACCACTCGCTTTATACCCCCAAGGTCCATCTCGACGCTAGTGCTCGCGAAGCCGTGATCCCGCAACAGCCGCGAGACCGCCTCGGCCTGGCCGTCCCCGACCTCGATCGCGGCGCTCGCCACGCGCTCGCGACCGCCGAGCTGGCGCACGAGGGGCGCGATCACCGCCAGCCCGTCGGGCCCGGCGAACAGGGCGCTCGCGGGCTCGTGCCGGAGGATCTCCGGCGCCAGCAGAGAGCGCTCGGCGTCCGCCACGTAGGGCGGATTTGCCAGCACGGCGTCGAAGCGGTCGGGGACGCCCTCCAGCAGATCCGCGTACAGCCAGCCGACCTCGAGCCCCAGGCGAGCCGCGTTCTCGCGCGCGAGGGCGAGCGCCGGCTCGCTGAGGTCGCTGCCCCAGACATCGAGGTCGTCGCGCTCCTGCTTCAGCGCCAGGGCTACGGCGCCGCTGCCCGTACAGACGTCCAGCACCGAGCCGCCGCGCGGCAGGGTCAGCGCCGATTCGACGAGCAGCTCCGTCTCGGGCCGCGGCACGAGCGCTCGCCGGTCGACGGCCAGCTCGATGTTGCGAAAGCCGCGGCGGCCAGTGATGTAGGCGACCGGCTCGCGTTCGACCGCGCGCCGGCGCACGGCGTCCTGGTAGGCGCGCACGGCCGTCCCCTGCACCCTCAGCGAGTTGTCCGTCACAAGCCGCTCGCGAGGCACGCCCAGCACGTCGGCCAGCAGGATTTCAGCGTCCAGGCGGGGGGTTTCGCAGCCCGCCGCGGCGATTGCCGTCTGCGCACCCTCGAGCGCCTCGCGCGCCGGCGTGCCGCTCACGCGGCGGCCTGCGCCTCGAGCCGCCGGCGACGCTCGTCGGCCTGCAGCGCATCCGTGATCTCGTTCAGCTCGCCCTCGAGCACCTGGTCGAGGTTGTGCACGGTGAGCTTGATGCGATGGTCGGTCACCCGCCGCTCGCCGTAGTTGTAGGTACGGATCTTCTCCGCGCGGTCGCCGGTGCCGACCTGCGAGCGGCGGTCGGCGGCCAGCTCGGCCTGCTGTTCGGCGAGTGCCCGCTCGTACAGGCGCGCACGCAGCACGCGCAGCGCCTTCTCACGGTTCTGCAGCTGGGACTTCTCGTCCTGCATCGAGACCACGATCCCCGACGGCCTGTGCGTGACCCTGACCGCGGAGTCGGTCGTGTTGACCGACTGACCGCCCGGCCCCGAGGAGCGGTAGACGTCGATCTGCAGGTCGTTCGGGTCGATCTCCACGTCCACGTCCTCGGCTTCGGGCAGCACGGCGACGGTGGCCGTCGAGGTGTGGATGCGCCCCTGTGACTCGGTCGCCGGGACGCGCTGCACGCGATGCGTGCCGCCCTCGAACTTCAGGACCGAGTAGGCCCCGTCGCCCTTGATCGCGAACGTGTACTTGCCGTCGCCGATCTCGATCGACTCGGTCTTCCAGCCCCGGCGCTCGGCGTAGCGCGTCAGCATCCGGTAGAGGTCCCCCGCCCACAACCCGGCCTCCTCTCCGCCGGCGCCACCCTGGATTTCGACGATCACGTCCTTGTCGTCGTTGGGGTCGGACTCGACCATCGCAAGCCTGATCTCCTCCTCCAGCTCGAGGATCCGGCCGCGCGCCTGCTCGAGCTCCTCGCGCATGCCGTCGCCCTCGCCCAGCTCTGCGATCAGCTCCTCGGCGCCGGCCGCGTCGTCCTGGGCACGGCGCCACTCGGCGGCCAGCTTCGCCGCCGGCTCGAGCTGCCGGTAGGCGCGGCCGACCTCCGCGTAGCGCTCGCGGTCGGAGATCACGTCCGGGTCCGTCATCTGCTCGCCGAGCTCGGCGAAACGGGTCTCGATCTGCACGACGAGGTCCTCGATCATCTCGCTCCGAGCGTATCCGCTCGGAGCCCGGCTACGGCGCCGGCCCGCCGCGTCCCGAGTCGCCCGCGCGGCGGATCCGGGACGCGGCGCCCTCTCGCGCCGGCGGCGTCAGGCGGCGGCGCGAAAGCCCGCCGCGGCGCCGGCCGTCGCGGGCTCGCGCGGCGCGGCACCCGCCAGCTCGACGAGCTCGTCGAGCGTCGCCTGGAGGCTCTCGCGGGCATCGTTCTGGAGCGGCAGCCCATCGTCGCCCAGGGCGTCGTCAGCCTGTCCGATCGGCAGCTCGCGGTCGACCACGCGCGCGCCTGCGGAGCCGAGCACCTTGCGGGTCTCGGCCTGGGCCCAGACGGCGCCGAACAGGCTCGTGCTGGCGCCGAGGACGGCCGCGGGCTTGCCGGCCAGCGGGCTGCCGGCGCGGGGCCGGGAGGCCCAGTCGAGCGCGTTCTTCAGCACGCCCGGGATCGACGAGTTGTACTCGGGGGTCGCGATCAGCAGGCCGTCAGCCTGCGCGATCGCATCCTTCAGCTCCTCGACGGCGGCGGGCGGCGCGGTCTCCTGGTCCTCGTTGAAGGGCGGGATCGCGCCGAGCCGGTCGTAGACGACCAGCTCGACGCCGTCCCCGAGCAACGTGCTCGCGCCGCGCAGCAGCCTCGTGTTGTGGGAGCCCTCGCGCAGGCTCCCAGACAGTCCGAGGATCCTCATGGCTCCTACGCCTCCCTCACGAGCTCGAGGGCGACCTCGAGCTTGACGTCGTTGTCGAGGGCGAAGCCGCCCTTCGGCAGCGGCGCGTTCCACTCCAGGCCGTACTCGCGCCGGTCGATCACTGCCTCGAGCTCGACACCGATCTTCTCGTTGCCGGCGATGTCGGTGTGCGGGCCGGAGAGGCTGCCGTGACCGGTCACGCGATGCGTGCGGTCCTTGATCGTCAGCTCGCCCTCGACCTCGAGCGTGCCGTTCTCGCCGACGTCGATCGAGCTCGAGGTGAACCTGATCTCGGGGTAGGCGGCCGTGTCGAAGAAGTCCGGCGAGGCGAGGTGCCCCGCGAGGTTCTCGTCCTTGACGACGATCGAGCCGGCCTCGACCGTGCCCTCGAGCACCGGTTTGCCGTCGGCGCCGGCGACGATGCCGCCGTCGTAGCGGTCGAAGCTGCCGCGGAAGGTGGCGACGACCATGTGCTTGACCGCGAAGCCGACGTGCGAGTGGACCGGGTCGATCTTCCAGGTACCGGTTGAGACCTGCTCTGCAACTGGGGCGCTCATTGTGCTTTCTCCTTGTCCGGGTGAGAGTGCGGACCGCAGTCCGATTTTCATGGATTGAGTGTAACACAGAATCGGACCGCAGTCCGTTTATGCCCCTATGCGATACGATGTAAACAACGAGATGCAGGACCTACCCGTGATCCAGCCGCAGGCAGCCGAACGCGCCGACGCCGCCCGGAACCGTGAGCGGATCCTGTGCACGGCGCGACGACTCTTCGCCGAGAAGGGGGCGAGCTGTGTCTCGATGGACGAGATCGCGGAAGCCGCCGGCGTCGGCAAGGGGACGCTGTTCCGCCGCTTCGGCTCGCGCGCCTCGCTCGCGACGGCGGTCCTCAGCGAGGACGAGGCCCGCCTGCAGGAAGCGTTCATCCGCGGCGAGCCGCCGCTCGGGCCGGGCGTACCCGCGCGAGAGCGCCTGATCGCATTCGGGGAGGCGCGGCTGGACCTGATCGACGCGCACGCCGAAATCCTCGCGGCGGCCGAAGCCGCGCTCGCGAACCTCGACTCTCCCCCCTACGCGGCGAGCCGTCTGCACGTCACCCTGCTCCTGCGCGAGATCGACCCCCGCTGCGACAGCGAGCTGCTCGCCGACACCCTGCTCGCCGGGCTCTCGGCGGGCCTGTTCGTCTACCTGCGCGACGCGCGTGGCTTCGACCTCGAGCGGATCAAGGACGGCTGGCGCCGGCAGGTCGACGGGCTCGTCGCGGTCGGAGCGCCCGAAACCGCCCTGCTGGGCTGAACGCTCCCACGCCGGCGCAGGCCGGCGAGGTGTGCCCCGCCCCGCACTCCCGCGCGAGTACCTGCTAGCGAGGGTCGAGGATCACGATCGGGATCTTGCGCCCAGCCGCGTTCCGCTGGAAAGCGTCATACCCGGGGTAGAACGAGACGAACTGCGGCCAGAGGCGATCGTGCTCCTCCTCGGTCGCGACACGGGCGCGCACCTCGCGAACCACCGAGCCGATCTGGAGCGAGGTGTCCGGGTTCGCCCTGAGGTTGTGAAACCACGCGGGGTGCGTGGGCTGACCGGCCTTCGAGGCCGCCACCGCGATGGCCTCGCCATCTTCGTGATACATCAGCGGAGAGGTGCGCCTCAGCCCGGTCTTGGCGCCCGTATGGTCGACCAGGACGATTCGGGCCTCAGGCCAGCCGGGAACATGGCCGCCGATCCTGCCACCCGACCGCCGGTACAGAGCCACATGGATCTTCGTCGAGCGTCGCCCGAGATAGACGCCGCGCTTGTTGGCGAACTCCGAGCCTGCGGCGGTCAGCCGCCCGAACATGGTGGTGGGGCGCCGGTCCGTCGTCATGCACCGTTGCTCTCGAGCCGGGTACGGACACGTCGAGCGGGGTGCGCCCCGCCCCGCGAACGGGCGAGCGAGGACACCGCCTGGCGCAGTGCTCCCGGTCGCCCCGTCAGGCGACGAGCTCGACGCCGACGAGATCCTCGGCGGACATCTCGCCGAGCTTCTCGAGCGCCAGCACGGCCTCGAGCGAGGCGATGGCGACCGCGAGCTGGTCGTGGTCGGGCTCGCGGGTGGTGAGCAGCTGAAGCTTCAGGCCGGGCCACATCAGCGCCTGCACCCACCCGCGACCGCGGTTCTTGCCGGCGAACTTGATGATCTCGAACGAGATGCCGGCGATCACCGGCACGCCCAGGATCCGGGTCAGCACCAGCCAGTACCAGGCGGGGAGCCCGATCGGCGCGAAGACGAAGATCGCCACGATCATGACGATCAGCAGGAAGCTCGTGCCGCAGCGGGGGTGCAGGCGCGAGAAGCGCTGGGCGTTGGCGGGCGTGAGCGGCAGGCCGGCCTCGAAGCAGGAGATCGTCTTGTGCTCGGCGCCGTGGTACTCGAACACGCGCCGCAGATCGCGCAGCCGCGAGAGAAGCAGCAGGTAGCCGAGGAAGATCGCGGTCCGCACCAACCCCTCGATCAGCCAGAACAGCACCGAGGAGTTCAGCTGGTCCTTGATCAGGCTCGTGAGGCCCACCGGGATCAGGAAGAACAGCACGATCGCGAGTGCGAGCGCGACCACGACCGTTCCGAACCAGACCGCCTTGGGGATCTCCTGCGGCTCGCCCTCCTGCGGCGTGGCGCCGTCCTCACCGACCGCCTCTGCGCCGCCGCCGGCCTCGTCCGGCGGGAGCTGTGCGTTTGCCGAGAACTCGAGCGCGCGAAAGCCGATCGCAAGCGACCCGCCGAGCGCCACGATGCCGCGGACGATCGGCAGTCGCAGCACGCGGTGGCGCTTCAGCGCGGAGTCGAGCGGGAAGCTCTTGACTTCGATCTCGCCGAGCGATGCCTCCTCGGGTGAGTGCCCGCCCTCGGCGAGCTGCTCGGCGCTCGGCTTGCGCACGGCGATCGCCCAGTGAGCGACGCCGCGCATCATCACGCCCTCGAGGACGGCCTGCCCTCCGACCGGCGCATCACGCGCGGCCTCCAGCTCGCCGTCGATCAGCATCGTGCCCGCGGGGGTGGGCTTCTGCGTCCCCACCGCCGCGGGAGGCGAGGCGACCGCTGCGTTGCTCGCGACCGGCGCGCTCGGCGAGCCAGCGGCCGGACGCGGGGTCATGCGCCTATTTCGCGGCCCGGGACTGAGCCAGGCGACCCTTGGCGACGCGGCGCTGGAAGCGCTCGACGCGTCCGCCGGTGTCCATCAGCTTCTGACGGCCGGTGTAGAAGGGGTGGCAGTTCGAGCACACCTCGACGTGGATCTCGTCGCGCGTCGCGCGGGTGATGAACTCGTTGCCGCAGGTGCAGCGAACGTGGGCCTGCTCGTACTTGGGGTGGATCTCGGTCTTCATCGTCCGCTGATTCTAGCGGCCGCCCCCAATCGCGCACGCGGGCGGCGGGCAGGGGCCTTATTCGCTCGGGGCCTGGCCTTTCGGGATCTCGATGCAGCGCGGCGTACGCAGCTGGTAGGACTTCACGAGCCTGCCCTTGGCGTTGACCCAGCGGAAACGCACTTCGCCCCTGTAGTAGGCCGGCGCTGCGAGGTTCGTTACCTCTTTGAGGTAGCGGTACGTTTTGACCCCGGCCGCAGCCCAGCGCCAGACGCCGAGCCCCGGTGCAGAGACGACGTGGAAGGCTTCTTCGGACGGAGTCCGCTCCAGCACGTCGATCCTCATCTCCATCTTCGCCGCGCCGGGGATCATCGACATTTCGCCCGCGAACGTCGCTGTCCGTTCCGCGGCTTCTTCGGAGGTCGTGCACCCCTCGAGGGTCGCCGAGACGGGCGGCTTGGTCGCCGGCGGCGTGGTGGGATTTCCGTTCGTCCCCGGGACGGTGCTGTCACCGAGCGCGTGCGGAGCGAGCGCCGTCAGGGCAGCGGCGAACGATGCGAGCAGGACGGCCGTGAGCCGTCCCGCCGCCCGGGTCCTTCCTCGCGATGCGCGCGGCTCACTCCTCATCATCCCCCCTAACACACCGCCGTGGTGCAGGTTTCGCGTCTGCGGCCGCGAGTCCTGCTCCCCCGTCAGGTGACCTGGTAGAGAGGGCCGTCGCCGCCCTCGGGCGTCGTGAGCCGGCCGCCCTTCGCGGTGATCGCGCCGCACTGCACGCAGTTCGTGTAGTTGACGATCACGTCCACCGGGCCGTCCTCGGGCGCGTCCTCAGGGATCTCGTAGACCCCGGCGGGGCACATCCAGCGCCAGGTCTCCGCGATCGCGCGCGGCACGTGTTTCTGGACCCGGATGTGGTTGGGCGCATCGTCGCGCGTCGCATTCCCGGTGATGAACACGGAGGACAGCTTGTCGAAGGTGTACTTGCCGTCGGGCTTTGGATAGCGGTCCTTGGTGTTGCCGACGAACATCGGCTCCGCGTCGTCGCGGTGCCATTCCTGGCGCCCCGGCGGGAGCTTGCCCTTGGTCATGATCGACGGGCCCGCGAGCGCGCTGCCGACGAGGAAGCCTTTCTGGAAGGCCTGCCGGGTGTTGCGCACCTCATAGAGCTCGGTTCCGATCGAGGAGCGCTCGACCGCCTCCTCGTAGTCGGAGAAGTCGTTGCTGCCGCGCTTGAGCGCGGCGTAGATCGACTCCGCGGCGAGCATTCCGGACTTGATGCAGTGGTGGACGCCCTTCAGAGCCGCCGTGTCGACCATCCCGCCCGCGTCGCCGACGATCACGGCGCCGGGCATCGAGAGTTTCGGCATCGACCAATATCCCCCGCCCGGCAGTGCCTTCGCTCCCCACGCGACGCGCTCGCCGCCCTCCAGCACGTCTTTGACGAGCGGATGCATCTTGAAGGTCTGCAGAAGGTCGTGGGCCGAGGTCGTCGCGTCCTTGTAGTTGAGGTCGACGACGAAGCCGATCGAGACGAGGTCCTCGCCGGTCTTCTCGTCCTTCATGGGGTACATCCACGTGCCGCCGAGCTGCCCGTACTTGGGCGAGACCTTCAGGGGCCAGGGCTGCACGAAGGTGTGGATCACCCGGTCCAGCGGCTTGGGGACCTTCCAGACCTCCTTGACGCCGAGCTCCCAGACCTGCGGCTCACGGCCCTCCGCCAGGTCGAACTCCTTGATCGCGGGGCCTGTGAGGTGCCCCCAGCAGCCCTCGGCCAGCACCACGGCCTTCGCCTTGATGTCGGTCCCCGGCTCGAAGTTGCCGAGCGGCTCGCCGTCCTTGCCGCGCCCCTTGTCGCCGGAGCGCACGCCCGCCACCCGGCCGTCCTCGACGACCAGCTGGGTTGCCGAGGTCTCGGTGAGGATGTACGCGCCCGCGTCTTCCGCCTGACGCTGCTGGTAGCGCGCCAGCGCGGACACCGAGACCACCTCGTTGCCGTGGTTCTTGAAGTTGGGGACCGCCGGGATCGGCACCGGGAGCTTCGTCTTGGGGCCGGTGAGCATGTAGACCGACTCCTTCGTCACCTCGCCGAAGGCAAATCCCTCCTCGCGCCACTGCTCGCGGGTCAGCTCGGGGAACAGCTCCTGCAGAGGACCGGGCCGCATCACCGCGCCCGACAGGTTGTGCCCGCCACACGTCTTCGCCTTCTCCACGACGGCGACGGGCACTTCGCCGAGGCGCTCGAGCAGCTCCTCGTCGTCGGCGAGGAGCTGCAGCAGGCGGTTCGCGCACGCCAGCCCCGCCGTGCCGCCCCCTACGATCGCGACGCCGACCTCGATCAGCTCGTCCTCGTCGTCGAGCCCGCGCTTGATGAACTCCTTCTGGGAGTCGACGGGGGGCGGGAAGGCCGCCGGTGCGACCTTCCCGTTGCTGCTGCCGTTGGCGGCCATCGTCAGGACCCCTTCTTCGCCTTCACCGCTTCGGTCAGCTTCGGAAGGATTTTGTTCAGATCGCCGACCACGCCGAGGTCGGAGAATTCGAAGATCGGCGCGTTCGCGTCCTTGTTGATCGCGACGATGTTCTCCGAGCTCTGCATCCCGACCTTGTGCTGGATCGCTCCCGAGATGCCGGCCGCGAGGTACAGCTTCGGGGCGACCGTCTTGCCGGTCTGGCCGATCTGCGCCGCGTACGGGTACCAGCCCGCGTCGACCACGGCACGCGTGGCCGCGACGGCGGAGTTGCCGCCGAACGCCTGCGCGAGCGCTTCGCACAGCTCGAAGCCCTCGGCCTTGCCGAGGCCGCGCCCGCCGGCGACGAGGATGTCCGCACCCTCGATGTCGACGTCCGCGCCGCGCTGTTCGCCGCGCGTGACCATCGTGGCCTTGGTGGACCAGGGGGAGTACTCGACCTCGACATCGACCACCTCGGCCGAGCCGGCGCCGTCCTGCTTGATCTCGAACGCGTTGATGCGGCCGATGATGATCCCGAAGCCCTTGTAGCGGGACACCGAGATTTTCGAGTCGCCCAGGATCGGGCGCTCCGCGACGAGCTTGCCGTCCTCGGCGCGCACGGCGGTGACCTCCATCGTCACGCCGCCCTTGCGCCGGGCCGCGAGACCTGCACCGATCTCGAAGCCGAGCAGGCCGCCGCCGAAGATCGCGTAGCTCTCGCCGTTGTCGTCGATGACCTTCGACATCACGTCGATGACCGGCTGTGCGAGTCCCTCGGGACCCTTCGCGCGGAACACCTTCGTGGCGCCGTAGGCGCCGAGCGAGGCGCAGAGGTCGTCTGTCAGGTCCTCCCCGCCGACCACGACCGCGTGGCAGGAGCCGCCGATCTCAGCGGCGCGAGCGGCGCTCTCGGAGACGGCGCCGAGCGAGTTCTTGTTGAACTGGCCGTCTTTGTGCAGCACGTATGTAAGGACGTCCGCCATCTAGATCAGCTTCCTTTCCTCGAGCCAGGAGACGATCTTCTCGACGGTCTCGTTCGTGTCCTCGTCCTCGATGATCTGGCCCGCGGCCTTTGCCGGCGGGTCCTTGAACTCGCCGCACTGAACGCCCGAGCCGTCAGCTCCGACCATCGAGCCGTCGATGCCGACGTCACCCGAGGAGACGGTGTCCAGCGGCTTCTTCTTGGCCCCCATGATCGCCTTCAGCGACGGGTAGCGCGGCTCGTTGATCGCGTCACCGACCGAGATCACCGCGGGGAGCTCGACCGCGACCGTGTCGTAGCCGTACTCGGCCTGCCGCTCGCAGCGCAGGGCGCCGCTCTCGACATCCATCTTGATCACCTGCGTCAGCGAGGGCATCTGCAGATGGTCGGCGACGACCGCACCGATCGTGTAGCACTCGCCGTCGTCCGACTGCTGTCCGAGCAGCACCAGGTCGGGGCTCTCGCGCTGGAGCGTCTGCGCGAGCGCGTAGCCGGTCGCGGCCACGTCAGAGCCGGCGAGGTCGCCGTCGGTCAGGTGGACCGAACGGTCGGCGCCGAGCGAAACCGCCTTGTGGAGGGCGCGCACGGCGCTCTCGGGACCCATCGTCACGGCCACGATCTCCTCGACCGGGACGGCGCCGCCCTCCTTGATCTGCATCGCAGCCTCGATGGCGTGCGTGTCATACGGGTTGAGGTTCTTCTCCCCGCTGCGGTCCATGCGCCCCGTCGAAGGGTCGATCCTCTTTTCGACGGCGGCGTCCGGAACCTCCTTCACCAGGACGCATATCTTCATTCTTGGGAGTTCTCCTTGGGGGTAAGTTGCCTAGGGATGGTACTGATTCGAGCGGTTGACTGACGAGTCAGTCAACCGCTCTAGCGGCGGCCGACGGCGGTGCCGCCGATGAAGTCGACGATCGCCTGCGTCGGCGAGCCGGGGCCGAAGACCTCTGCGACCCCAAGGCTCTTGAGCTCGGGTATGTCCTCGGCGGGGATCGTCCCGCCGACCGTGATGACCACGTCGTCGACGCCCTGCTCGTGGAGCAGCTCGACGACGCGCGGCACGAGCGTCATATGGGCTCCCGAGAGGATCGAGAGGCCGACCGCGTCGGCGTCCTCCTGAATCACGGTCTCCACGATCTGCTCAGGCGTCTGGTGCAGCCCGGTATAGATCACCTCCATGCCGGCGTCGCGCAGGGCGCGGGCGATGATCTTGGCGCCGCGGTCGTGCCCGTCGAGGCCGGGCTTGGCGACGACCACGCGGATCTTGCTCTGGCTGGATGCGTCTGTGCTCATGGCAGGGGCTGAAAACTGTTGAGTGGAACGGTGCGGGAGGCACTCGAGCGCGCAGCGCGTGGCGGGCGCAGATGGACACCGCCGGCCTCCTCGGCGCCGCACACTCTATGCCCTGCGAGCCGGCGGGCGCTCCGCGACGACGATGCGCGGCCACGGCGCGGCGCCTGTCGGAGCGCGCGCGGCGCCGCGAAGGCCCACGCGGCGGGCCGGGCGAGCCGCCTACCGGCGCGAGCGCCCGGCACGAGGGGAGGCCCCCCGCCTGCGGGCCGCCAGCGCCCGCGTACCGCCGAGCAGCCGCCCGCCCGCGCGCGGCTGCTCCGCGGGACGGCGACCGATCCGGGCACCGGTGCGCGGGACGCCGCTGCGTTCGATGAGCGCGCGGCCCGCGGAAGCGAGGGCGGTGCCGACCCCGAGCGCGGCGAGCATCTTCAGGCGCCGCGCGAGCCGGTCGAGCTCGACGATCTCCCAGCCCTGCTCGGTCGCGATGCGCCTCAGCGGAGCGTCGGGGTTCACGACGATCGCCTCCCCCACCGCGCGCAGCATCGGCAGATCGGACTCGGAGTCCGAGTAGGCGAACGAGGAGGCGAGATCGATCTGCTCGCGCTCGGCGAGCTCGCGCATCGAGATCACCTTGCCCTCGCGGTAGTTGAACGGCCCCGCGGGCCGGCCCGTGTAGTGGCCGTCCACGATCTCCGAGCGCGTGCCGAGCCCGCCGTCGAACGCGAGCACCCGGGCGAGCAGGTCGGCCATCTCCTGGGAGGCGGCGGTCAGGATGTAAACCGGCACGCCGGCGTCCTGGTGCGCGTAAGCCCGCTCGAGCATCTGCGGATACAGCCGCGGGAGGACCCCGCTCAGCACCCGTGGCGAGAGCCGCTCGAGATCGCGCACGCGCACGCCGGCGATCATCTCCCCCACGCGGCGCCGAACGTCGTCGGCGCGGTCGTCGGTGGACCCGAGCAGCCGGAAGCGGATGTTCTCGTAGAGGTCCTTCGCGAGCCGGGAGCGGGAGATCATCCCCGACTCGTAGGCCGCCCTCGCGAAGAACACGCCGGAGGATCCCGCCATCAACGTCTTGTCGAGGTCGAAGAACGCGGCCGCGTTCGGGCCGCTGCCGTTCGCCGCCTCGCTCACGGGCAGCTCAGACCTTGAGAATCAGCGCGTCGCCCTGCCCGCCGCCCGAGCAGATCGCCGCGCACCCCAGGCCGCCGCCCCGGCGGCGCAGCTCGTGCACGAGGCTGCCGAGGATGCGGGCGCCCGAGGCGCCGATCGGGTGCCCGAGCGCGACGGCGCCGCCGTTCACGTTGACGCGGTCCTCATCGATCCCGAGCATCCTGATCGAGTTCAGGGTGACCGAGGCGAACGCCTCGTTGATCTCCCACAGGTCGATGTCGCCCGGCTGGAGCCCGGCCTTCTCGAGCGCCTTCTTGGCGGCGGTTGCCGGAGTCGTGGCGAGGTAGGCGAAGTCGTTGGCGCTCTGCGCGTGGGCGACGATCTCGGCCAGCGCCTGCTTGCCGTTGGCCTGCGCCCACTCCTCGGAGGCGAGCACCAGCGCGCCGCCGCCGTCGTTCACACCCGGCGAGTTGCCGGCCGTGTGCGAGCCCTCCTTGCCGACGAGGCCCGGCAGCTTCGCGAGCGCCTCCAGCGACGTTTCGCGGCGCGGGCCCTCGTCGATCTCGACGGTGGTGTCCCCCTTGCGGCCTTTTACGGTCACCGTGACGATCTCCTCGGCCAGACGGCCCTCATCGGTCGCCTTCAGGGCGAGTTCGTGGGAGCGCAGGGCCCAGCGGTCGAGCTCGGCGCGGGTCATCTCGAGCTCGTCGCCGACCTCGGTCGCCTCGACGAACATCTGCTTGCCGGAGAACGGGTTCGTGAGCCCGTCGTGGACCATCGCGTCGAGCATCTTGGCGTCGCCCATCCGGTAGCCGAAACGGGCCTGCGGCAGCAGGTACGGGGCCTGGGACATCGACTCCATGCCGCCGCCGACCGCAACCTGAAGGTCACCGGCGCGAATCGCCTGGTCGATGATCACCGAAGCGCGCAGGCCCGAGGCGCAGACCTTGTTGATGGTCTCCGAGGAGACCTCCTTGGGGATGCCCGCTTTGATCTGCGCCTGGCGTGAGGGGATCTGGCCCTGGCCCGCCTGCAGCACCTGCCCCATCACGACGTGTTCGACCTGCTCGGGCTCGACTGCCGCCCGCTCGAGCGCGGCTTCGATCGCGGTCGACCCCAGCTCGGTCGCGTCCAGCGTTGACAGGCCGCCGCCCATCTTGCCGATCGGGGTGCGTGCGGCTCCGAGGATCACTGTCTTGGCCATGGGGGCGAGTCTCTCCTGTCGTCGCTGGGGAAGTGCGAAGGCCAAGAATCCTAGTGGACGGCTCCTTTCGGCCCGGGACCGCGGGGCCGGCGGAGCACCCGGGCGCAAGCTCGCCCCGGACCGCGCCCGGCAGCTCGGCGCTGTCGGGGCGCGAGCCCGGACGCGCTTCACAGGCCGGTATGGTGGCGGCCGATGGAGGTCCTCCCCCGCCGCCCCGACGAGGCCGTCGAGCAGGCTGACACGGTCGCCGTCGCCCTGTTCGAGGGCGAGGGGCCACCGCCCCGGGCGCCTGCGGCGGTGAGCGCGCTGCTGGACTCCGGGGAGGCGCGCACCAAGCCCGGCTCCCTGGCCCTCACCCATGCGGACGGGCGGCGCTGGCTGCTCGTCGGCTTCGGCCCGCGGGAGGAGGCGAGCGGCGAGCGCGCACGCGTCGCAGCCGCTGCCGCCGCTGCCCGGGCGCGCGAGATCTCGACGCGCGCCCTGTGCTGGATCGTGCCGGAGGCGAGCGGCGAGACGATCGCTGCGGCGCTCGTCGAGGGCACCGTCCTCGCCGACTACCGCTTCGAGCGCTTCAAGTCAGCCCCGGCGCCGGACTCGCCCGCCGGGCTGGAACGACTCATCGTCGGCTGCCCGGAGGAGCTCGAAGGCGCGGTCGGCGACGCGGCCGTGGTGGCGGCGCGGGTCAACCGTGCTCGCGACCTTCAGAACCGTCCCGCGAACGACCTGACGCCCACCGCATTGGGGGAGCACGCCCGGGCGCTCGCGGAGGAGATCGCGGCGCTGACGGTGGAGGTCGAGGGCCGCGACGCCATCCGGGCGCGCGGCATGGGCGCGTTCTCCGCGGTCGCGCAGGGGTCCGCGCAGGAACCGGCGCTGATCACGATGCGCTACGAGCCGGAGGGAGCCCCGGAGGACCCGGTCCTGTCCTTCGTCGGCAAGGCGGTCACATTCGACAGCGGCGGAATCTCGCTGAAGCCCGCTCCGAAGATGGCGGAGATGAAGTTCGACATGTCCGGCGGCGCCGCCGCGGTCGAGGCGACGGCTGCGATCGCGGCACTCGGGCTGCCGATCCGGCTCGTCACGGTCGTCGGGGCGACCGAGAACCTGCCGAGTGGCTCGGCGGTGAAGCCGGGAGACATCGTGACCGCCTCCAACGGCAAGACGATCGAGGTCAACAACACAGATGCGGAGGGCCGGCTGGTGCTCGCGGACTGCCTGTGCCACGCGGTCGCCCAGGGCGCGACGCAGATCGTGGACCTCGCGACGCTGACGGGCGCGGTGATCATCGCGCTCGGAAGCACCTACGCGGGACTGATCAGCAACGACGACGGCTTCGCCGAGCTTCTCCGCGCCGCCGGCGAGCAGAGCGGCGAGATCGTCTGGCGGCTCCCGCTCCACGAGGAGTACGACGAGCTGATCAAGGGCCGCTTCGCCGACCTCGACAACGCCCCCGAAGCACGCAAGGCGGGGACGATCGTCGGCGGCACGTTCCTGTCGAACTTCGTCGGCGAGACGCCCTGGGCTCACCTGGACATCGCGGGGACCGCCTGGGACCTCGGCCGGCCCTACGTGGGCAAGGGCGCATCGGGGTTCGGCGTACGGCTGCTCGTCGCGCTGGCGCGCGAGATCTCGAGCCGGTAGCGGGCGCCCGCGAGCCCTCGGCCCGGTCGCTGCCCGGGGGCCGGGGGATCAGCGTCGCCTGGTGAACGGCGAGCGCAGGTCTTCCTGCGAGAACGGCCCGCGCGAGGTGTCCATGCCGACGGCGCTGCGGTAGACGAAGACACGGTAGATCTGCTCCATCGCAGAGACCGCCGCGCCGAGCGCGAACAGGCCGGCACCGGCGAGCACGACCAGGGCCGCCCCCGTGCCACCCGGAACCGCGAAGCCGACGAACAGCAGCAGGACGAGCGGGATCGCGACCACGGCAGACGCCGCGCCGATGCCGATCGAGCCGCCGATCTGCGTGCCCCAGCGGCGCTTGAAGATCTGCGCCGAGCGCTTCAAGGTCTCGAACGGCCCGAGCCCCTCGTAGGCGAGGATCGGGACCGCGAAGATCGTCGCCAGCGACCACGCCATGCCGAACAGCCAGGCGGCGATGCGCCCGGCGAGCGGCAACCGCTGCTCGAGCGCTCGCAACGCGAGACCGACCGTGCACGCGAGCAGGCTCCAAGCGGCGATCACGCCAATTCGCGAGTTGGCCGCGGAGAACCCTTCCGCGGTCGTCGTCTCCTTGCCGTCCAGGCGCCCCGAGAGCACCTCGGCGAGCGCGACCGAGAAGTAGATCGAGATGAAGGTGAGGGGGTAGGCCGCGATCAGCGACGGCACGAGCAGGCCGTCACTCGCGCTGTTGACTTCGTGGCCGCCGTGAGCGGCCCAGCTTCCGAAGGTGCTGAAGCAGAAGATCCCGACCAGCAGGCTCAGGACCACCGAGATCACCGGGAAGGCCATCAGGACGGGGTTCTCGCGGAGCACCCGCCAGCTGGCTTTCATCATCCGGATCGAGCGGGCGAAGCGGCCCTCACCCGTCGCATAGGGGCTGTTCGGGAACGCGTCGAGCTCGCCGCCGGCCGTCTGCTCTGCGCCCTGAGGGGCCGCGGTGCCAGGCGCTTCGGTGCCGCTCGCCTGCACCGGCGCCATCCCGCGCGCCGCCGCGCACTGCGGGCAGTAGGTCTCGCCTTTCCAGAGCGCCCAGCCGCCTGACGCGAGCGCGCGGCCGGGATCTTCCTGGTCCGCCTCGATGCTGCGGGCACAGCTCCAGCAGTGGATCCTCACGCGGCTCATGTCGCCCTCATCGCCACCTCCGCGGCGGGGCTTTAGATCCGGCCTTCGGAATGGCCGCCGTCGCCCCCGTCGGGCACTCAGAGGCCTGCGGGCTGCCCCAGCCATCGCGTCGCTGCCGTCCACGCCTGGCTGCGCGGATCGACGTGCGCGCGGTGCGACCCGCCGGGTCCCTCGATCTCGACCAGCTCTGCCGGGCAACCGGCCTCCTGCGCCCGCTTCGCGTAGCGTCGCGCGGGCTTGATCGACACGGTGCGGTCGGCGGTGCCGTGGACCAGGAGCACGGGAACGTCCAGGGGCGGAAGGAGCATGGGATCGGCCAGCGCGTAGCGCTCGGGAAGCTGCTCCGGGGAGCCGCCCATCAGCTCGGTCAGCGGTCCCCCGCCCCAGTAGCGGTAACCGCCCGCGAGATCGCACACGGCAGCCTGTCCGACCACGCGCGTCGGCAGCAGCGCCGGAGCGGCGCCGGGCGCGCCGCTCGGCAGAGCGTCACGGGCGGCTGCCCACAACGCAAGGTGGCCGCCCGCCGAATGGCCGAGGAACGAGACGCCGTCGAGGTCGAGCGGGGCGTCGAGGCCGCCCAGGTGGTCGATCGCGGCGGCCACGTCCTCGAACGTCGCCGGCCATCCTCCCCCGTCCCCTCCGAGCCGGCGGTACTCGATGTTCCAGACCGCCCAGCCGCGGCGCAGGAGGTCCCCGGCCAGTCCCCGCATCAGCGAGCGCCCGTAGCGCTTGTGCCAGGCCCCGCCGTGGATCGTGACCATGACGGGATGCGGACCGGCCCCGAGCGGCAGGTACAGATCGGCTCGCTGCGAGCGCAGCGGACCGTACGAATGCACCTCTCCGCGGGTGAGGAAGTCCAGGACCAGGCGTGTGCGGTTCAACCGCGGCGATCCTAGTGGAGCCCCGCGCGGCTCTCGCTCCGCAGCGCCGACGTGTGAGAATGGCGCGCGCGATGGACTTCGATCTCTCCCCGGACCATGAGCTGATCCGGCGCACCGTGCGCGAGTTCGCCGAGGGCGAGGTGGCGCCTGTCGCCGAGGAGCTCGACCGCACCAAGTCGTTCCCCTACGAGATCGTGCGCAAGCTGGGCGAGCTGAACCTGATGGGGATCCCGTTCCCGGAGGAGTACGGCGGCGCCGGCGGCGACACGCTCGCCTACGCGCTCACCGTCGAGGAGCTGACGCGCGTGGACTCATCCGTCGCGATCACGCTCTGCGCCCACACTTCGCTCGGGACCCAGCCGATCTACCTCTTCGGGAACGAGGAGCAGAAGCGCGAGTGGCTTCCCCGCCTGTGCTCGGGCGAGACGCTCGGCGCCTTCGGGCTCACCGAGCCCGAGGCCGGCTCGGACGCCGGCAACACCCGCACGCGCGCGCGCCTGGAGGACGGCGAATGGGTGATCGACGGCGCCAAGCAGTTCATCACCAACGCCGGGACCGACATCTCGGGCGTGGTGTGCATCACCGCTGTCACGTCCCCGAGCGACGGCGACCGGGAGATCTCGAACCTGATCGTCGCAAACGGCACGCCCGGCTACGAGCAGGGAACGCCCTACCGGAAGATGGGCTGGAACGCCTCGGACACGAGACCGCTCACCTTCACCGACTGCCGTGTCCCGGAGGCCAACCTGCTGGGCCCGCGCGGCCAGGGCTTCCGCCAGTTCCTTCACATCCTCGACATCGGGCGGATCGGGGTCGCGGCGATGGGCGTGGGACTGGCGCAGGGCGCTCTCGACCAGGCTCTCGCCTACGCCCGCGAACGCAAGGCGTTCGGTAAGCCGATCTCCAAGTTCCAGGCGATCCAGGCCAAGCTCGCTGACATGGCGACGGAGATCGAGGCGGCACGGCTGCTCGTCTACAAGGCCGCACTCGAGAAGGACGCGGATCGCAACTTCACGCTGACCGCGGCGCAGGCGAAGCTCAAGACCGGGCGGCTTGCCGTGCGATGCGCGGAGGAGGCGGTTCAGATCCACGGCGGCTACGGCTTCATCGAGGAGTACCCCGTGTGCCGCTTCTACCGCGACGCGAAGATCCTCACGATCGGCGAGGGCACCGACGAGGTGCAGCAGATGGTCATCGCGCGGGCGCTCGGCGCCTGAATGCCACCCGGCCCAGGACGGCTCGCCGGCAAGGTCGCGCTGGTCGCGGGAGCCGGCCAGACCGCCGGCGAGAAGATCGGCAACGGCCGCGCGACCGCGCTTCTGTTCGCCCGCGAGGGAGCCCGCGTCATGCTGCTCGATCGCGACGCCGGCGCCGCGGAGGACACCGCGGCGGCGATCGCGGCTGACGGCGGCGAGGCGGAGGTGTTCGCCGGGGACGTCTCGCGCGAGCAGGACGGCGCGGCGGCGGTGGCGGCATGCGTCCAGCGTCTGGGCGGTCTCGACGTCCTGCACCACAACGTCGGGATCGGCAGCGGCGACGGGTGGACGGAGTGGATCGATGTGGCGGCCTGGGAGCGGATCGTGCGCGTAAACGCGGGCGGGGCGATGCTGATGGCCAAGGCGGCGCTGCCCGTGATGCGGGATCGGGGCGGTGGAGCGATCACGTTCGTCTCCTCGATCGCGGCGCTCGTCGCCGGCGCCGCGCCGATGAGCAACCCGCCGCACGGCTACAAGATGTCGAAGGCGGCCCTGGATGCGCTGACCCTGTCGTTGGCCCAGTCCTATGCCGAGCACGGGATCCGCGTCAACGCGATCCTGCCCGGCCTGATCGACACGCCGATGGGCGTGGATTCGGTCGCAGCGGCGCTCGGCGTCGAGCGGGAGCGCTACGCCGCTCGCCGCGACGAGGCGGTACCGCTCAAGGGCGGCATGGGCAGCGCCTGGGATGTTGCGAACGCCGCGCTGTTCCTCGCCTCCGAGGAGGCCCGCTTCATAACCGGCGTGCTGCTGCCGGTCGACGGCGGGCAGTCCTCGCGGGTCGGCTGACTCAGCCGGCGTCCAGCTCTCGCTCAGCCTCGTCGTGGAGCAGCGCGCCGGCGGCGCTCGCCGGGTCGAGCCGTCGCTCGACGACCTGCTCGAGCAGATGCTGGAAGTCGTCGTCCTGCGCGAGGTCCTCCTCCAGACGCCGGCGCATTCGCGCGGTGGCGATCGCCAGCACCTCGTTGCGCAGGTTGCGGGCGCGGCGCTCGGCGAGCGTCCCGGCGTTCACGATGTGTGCGCGGTGCTCGTCGAGGCGCTGGACCAGCTCGTCGATCCCGGCGCCCCGGTTGGCCTCGGTGCGCACGATCGGCACGCGCCAGCTGGCCTTGACCTCCTCGGGGTCCCGATCGAGGTTCGCGAGCGAGAGCACGCCGCGGATCTCTCTGACCATCGTGTCGGTGAGCGGGTGGTCGGCCTTGTTGATCACGATCACGTCGGGGATCTCCATCACCCCCGCCTTCAGGGCCTGGATCGAGTCGCCCGACCCCGGCATCAGCACGAGCACGATCGTGTCGGCGTGATCGATGATGTCGATCTCGGCCTGCCCCACGCCGACCGTCTCGACGAAGACGTCCTGGCGCCCGGCCGCATCGAGCAGCAGGGCGGCCTGGAGCGCGGCCTCGGAGAGCCCGCCGAGAGCGCCTCGGTTGGCCATCGAGCGGATGAATACACCTTGGTCGAGGAAGTGCTCGGAGAGGCGGATGCGGTCGCCCAGCAGCGCGCCGTGGGTGAACGGCGAGGAGGGGTCGATCGACAGCACCCCAACCGTGCGCCCGGCGTCCCGGCGCGCCTTCGTGAGCGCCCCGATCAGCGTCGACTTGCCGACCCCGGGGGGTCCGGTGAAACCGACGACCTCCGCGTTGCCGGTGTGCGGATAGACCTCGCGGACCAGCTCCCAGCCCTCCGGGCGATCGTCCTCGACGAGGCTGATCGCGCGCGCCAGCGCACGGCGGTCACCGCCGAGGAGGCGGCTTGCGAGGGAGTCCGGCGTCATCGAGCGCGCATCATCGCAGGGGACATCGGATCCCACCCTCCGCAGCTACGATCCGCGGCGATGGGGCTCCTCGCAGATGCGCCGGCACCGTCGCCCGGCCAGCTCGGCGCGTCGGGCGTCAGACTTCCGCCCGCGCCGCCGCACGGCGGACCGCTGGCGCTGCTGCGCTTCATGCGCGCGAACGGGATGCTGCGTCCGGGCTACGCCGCGCTGCTGGTGCGGCTGGCTTGGCTGAAGCTCCGCTTCGGACGCCGCCTGCAGACGGACGGCCTGTGCTTCATCTGCCCCGGCGTGAAGCTCGAGATCGGGCGCGGCGCGACGCTGCGCATCGGGCGCTGGGCCTGGATCGGCCACGGCTGCAAGATCCGGGTGCACGAGGGCGAGGTGAGCGTCGGTGCGAAGACCGTCATGGGGCAGGAGTGCACGATCTCCGCCTTTCAGCACGTGTCGATCGGACGCGAGTGCATCCTCGCCGACCGCGTGATGCTGATCGACTTCGACCACGGCGTCACCGAGGTGGAGCGTCCGATCCGCCTTCAGGGCATCTACAAGCGCGACGTCGACGTCGGGCACAACGTCTGGATCGGCTACGGCGCCTGCATCCTGCGCGGGGTGCGCGTGGGCGACAACGCGATCGTCGGCACGAGCGCGGTGCTGACCCGCTCGTTCCCGGCCAACGCCGTGCTCGCCGGGGTCCCGGCGCGCGTGATCAGGATGCGCGACGAGCCCGAGCAGATGCGCTGGGCCTAGCCCTGGAGCGGAGCGACGAAGTCGACCGGATCCGCGTCGGCCGCGAGGTTGCGAAGCTCTTCTCGCGGCGGATCACCGGCCAGGGCGCGGGCGAGCATCGCCCGGTGATCCTCGTGGCGCTCGAGCGCGTAGGGCACCGCGATCCCGCGCGTGATCATGAACGCCCAGTCGCTGGCCTGGAGCGCGAGCATCGCCCTGACCGTGTCGCGGTCCACCGCCGGCGTCGCCGCGCGGAGAACCTCCAGCTCGCCCGCCCTGGACGCGAACGCGAGCTCCGCGACGGGAGGGCCCGACCACGTCGAGAGGTCCCCGCCCTCCCCCCAGCTGCTCGGAGCCCAGTCCGCCTGGCCCGGTAGGGGCGCGGGCTCTGCTCCCGCCAGTGCGTCGTCGAGCTCGACGAGCGCGAGGTCCTGGCGCGAGCACTCCTCGAGAACCGCCTCGAGCCACGCGAGACCCTCGTACCACCAATGCCCGAGCAGCTCCGTGTCGAGCGCGCAGACCGCGAGCCCGCCGCCCGGCAGTCCCCTCCCGTGCTCGTCGAGCCGTGCCCGGGTGCGGGCGACGAAGTCGCGGGCGTGCTCACGCGCGAGTGCGAGCGCGGCGTCGTGGTCATAGGCGCCACCCGAGTTGTCCCATGGCTTGTGCTGATGGACCGTGTGGTGGTGGTAGTCGCGGTAGGCGCCTGCGGACGGATAGCCGCCGTCGCTCCAGACGAGCGACATCGTCTGGCGGTCGACGGGAACCAGCACGAGACCGGCGTCGGAGCGCACCGGACGCAGATGGCCACTCGCGCCGAGCCCGAGCCGGGAGGTCAGCTCGACGCAGACCGAGCGGACCCCTGCATCCAGCAACGCCGGCTCGATCGAGGGGTCGTGGCCGCACTCCGGCAGCCAGAACCCGCCCCTCCAGCCCGTGCCGAACCGCCGGCGATGAGAGCGGATCCCTGAGCCCACCTGCTCGCGCAGCCCGGCGCCGGTGGCGAGCAGGGGCAGCACCGCGTGGGTGGCCGAGGACGTCCATTGGGCGTGCGCGCCCAACGCCCCGAGCAGGTCCCCGCCGAGCTCCTGCATCCGCTCGTCCGCTGCCTCGTAGTCCCCCCAGGCACGGTCCAGCTCGCATGCGAGGCGCTCATGCCCCCCGGCGCGCAGGCCCGCGGCATCCTCCGCGTGCGTCTCGCGCCGGACCTCGTTCACGAAGGTCGCGAAGCGTTCCCCCACCCCCGGCGCCTCGAGCTGGTCGCAGAGCACGGGCGTGAGCGACAGCGTCAGCGGCGCGCCGCGTTCGAGCAGGCCGAGCAGTGGCACGTAGCTGCCGGCGATCGCCTCCCACAGCCACTCCTCCCCGAACGGCCAGGTGCCGAAGCCCTCGACGTAGGGCATGTGGGTGTGCAGGACGATCGCCAGCGCGCCGCGCCGGCCGCTGCCCCCAGCGCTCAAGGCCGGCACACCGCCAGCAAGTCGAGCGCCCCATGAGGCGCGTGGCCGGACCCGGGCGCAGCGCGAAGTCCTGAGCCGAGATCGCGGGCGTGAACCAGCCGTAGAAGCGCTCGGTGATACCGAGCGCGGCGTGGGCGCGATCCCATCCGAGCCGCAGGGCGAGCTCGTGGGCACGCAGCTTGCGGGCATGGAACAGCCCGTAGAGCTCGACCTGCTCGAAGTGCCGGCGGCACAGCCGTTCGAACTCCTCCGGGCGGTACTCATGGACGTGCCACGGGTTATCCGAGCGCTCCGCGCCCTCGGGCGCGAGCGTGAGCACGTTGGGGGTCGAGACATACACGGCTCCCGGGCCGGCGATCGCACGGAAGTGCTCGAGCGCCGCGTCCGGGTCCTGGAGGTGCTCGATCGTCTGCAGGAAGACGACCGCGTCCGCGGGCTCATCGAACTCTTCGACGAGCGCGCGCTCGAAGCGCAGGCTGCCCCGCGTACCCTGCCGGCCTCCGGCGTAGCGCAGCTGCGCGTGCTCGAACGCCTCGGGATTGGCCTCCACGCCGACCACGCTCGCCGCCTCGCGCGCGAGTACGGCCGACCCGTAGCCCTCGCCGCTCGCCATGTCGATCACGCGCTCTCCCCGCACCCGCTCTGCGATCCATTCGTAGACGACGAGATGGCGCCGGTACCAGTAGTTCTCCTCGGGGACGTCGGGGAGCGTCCGCTCGCCGGTCAGGGCGAGCGGCGGCACGCCCTCGGGCTGGTCACGCTGTACGTAGGAGCTCGTCACTGGCTTCTCATAAAGGGGACGCGCCTGCCGTCCCGTGGCCCCTCGCCGCCGGCGGCGAGGCGGGGCGCGCGAGTATATGGTCCGCGCTCGTGCCACTCAGCGCCGAGCAGATCCGGGACGCGAACACGCGCTACCACGACGTCGCGGCGGTCCACTACGACCACAAGTGGGGCATCGACTTCGGCGAGGTCGGCAAGGCGCAGGTGCTGGCGAAGGTGCGCAAGGCGCTTGCGGGCGACCCGCCCCGCTGGGAACGCTCGCTCGAGATCGGAGCCGGCACCGGCTACTTCAGCCTCAACCTCCTGCTCGCGGGCACGATCGGCGAGGCGACCTGCAGCGACATCTCGCCCGGGATGCTGCGAACGCTGCGCGCCAACGCCGAGCGACTGGGCCTGGATGTCGCGACTGCCCCCGCGGACGCCGAGCAGCTGCCGTTCGAGGACGCCAGCTTCGACCTCGTGCTCGGCCACGCCATCCTGCACCACATCCCGGACCTGCCGCGGGCGTTCGGAGAATTCGAGCGCGTGCTCGCGCCCGGCGGCACCCTGTTGTTCGCGGGCGAGCCATCGCGCTACGGCGACCGGCTCGCGCGCGTCCCGAAGCGCCTCGCCACCGCCGTCGCCCCCGCGTGGCGAATGGCGATGCGGGCACCCGCGGCGCACCACGAGTCCGGCGCCGAGTCCGACGAGGCGCTCGAGCGAGTGGTCGACGTGCACGCCTTCGCGCCCGGCGAACTCCAGAGCGCCGCGCGTGCGGCCGGCTTCGAGGACGTGCGTGTCACCGGTGAGGAGCTGGTGGCGAACTGGTTCGGGTGGACCAACCGCACGCTGGAGGCGACGGCGGATCCGGACGGGGTGCCGTGGGCCTGGCGCCAGTACGCCTACCGCGGCTACCTCGTGCTCCAGGAGCTCGACCGGCGCCTGCTGGAGGGCCGCCTGCCGCCCGCGATCTTCTACAACCTGATGCTCACCGCCCGCAAGCGCGGCGAGACCTGACGTCGCGGTCCTAGACTCAGGCGCATGCCGGCGCCGCCCGTCCGCGACTTCCCGCTGTTCCCACTCGGGCTCGTGGCGCTTCCGACGGAGAGCGTGCCGCTTCACATCTTCGAGGACCGCTACCTGCGCCTGGTCGCACACTGCCTGGAGGGCGAGGGCAGCGAGTTCGGGATCCTGTGGCTCTCCGACGAGGAGCTCAAGGCGACCGGCTGCGCCTGCACGGTCGAGCAGGTCCTCGAGCGAATGCCCGACGGCAGGATGAACATCCTCGCTCGCGGCACTCGCCCCTTCACGCTGCTCGAGCGGCAGGACGATCTGCCCTATCCGGCGGGCGTCGTGGAGTTCGCCGACGAGGCGCCCGAGGATCCCGATGACGACTCCGGCGCCTCGGCGCGCGAGCTCTACGCGGAGCTGGTGGCCCAGGCGACCGACCGCGAGATGACGCCCGACGAGCTCGCCGAGCTCGACTCCTACCGCATGGCCGGGACCGTCGAGTTCGAGCTCCCGGACAAGCAGCAGCTGCTCGAGCTCCGCTCCGAGAACGCCCGCCTGAGGCTGCTGGCGACGCTCTTGGCCGGCGCGATCGAGCGCCTCGAGCTCCTCGAGCGCGCGCAGGTTCGCGCGCAGTCCAACGGCAAGGTGCGGTTCGGGTAGCTACTCGGGCAGGTGGCAGAGCTGCTGGGCCGTCTCCAGGACCAGAAGCTGGAGCTTGTGCAGGACCGGCGGCTGATGCGCGGAGTCGTCGGAGAATTCCACCGTGCCGTTGGCGTCGCGCACGTGGTATCGCAGCACCGAGCCCGCCGCAGCAGGGAGTCGCAGGTGTTCTGAGGCCGGCTTTTCGAGGTCTTCCTGGATGGCTCGGCTTTCCACGATCTGCGCGTCGTCGAGCTTGCCCGCGGAGTGCCCGTTGCACCGCACCCCGCCTTCTTCGTTGATGAGCAGCGCGAGCCGCTGGCCGGCCGCGGGGCCTTCCCGCGTGACGAGGAACAGGTCGGCGGCCTGGACGCCGGTGCCGCACCCCGCGAGCACGAGCACGACCACCGCCGCGAGCGCGAGCCCCGCTCGCACCTTCATGCCCGCACCGCAGCGCCGCCGCGCCGGGGGTCGCCCGCGCCGCTGAGCGCTCCCTCGCGGCGAAGGGCGGCCTGCACGCCGCCGAAGAAGAGGTTCAACGCGCCGAAGCGGACCACCTGCAGCTCTGGGTCGAGCCCATCGAGCTCGATGCCGGGCTCGGCGTAGACGACGCCGTCCTCGAAGTGCATGCGCGGCGCCCGCACGGCTTCCTCGGCGCCGAGCCCTTGGTCCACGACACCCAAGATCGTCTGCAGCACCGCCGAGCGGATGCGGTTCGACCCGGCGCTGCCGAGAACGAGCTCGACCTCGCCGTCGCGGAGCACGACCGAAGGCGCCATCATGCTGGGCATCCGGCGCCCCGCCGGGTGCAGGTGAAACCCGAGCGGGTTGAGGTCCTCCTCGCCCATCACGTTGTTCAGGTGGATGCCGGTACCGGGCACGACCACACCAGAGCCCTCGCCGTTGGTGCAGGTCACCGCGCACGCCATGCCGTCCGCGTCGATCACCGAGATGTGCGTCGTGGAGCCGAGCCGGCTCGACATGAAGCCCGCGAGAAAGCCCGGCTCGGCGAGCCCGTCGAGGAACTCCGCGCCGCGCTCGGCCTGGGCGGCCGCCATCGCCTCGACCGTTCCCTGCGGGCTCGGCGGCGAGGGGCAGCGGCCGAGCAGCGCCAGCGAGTAGGCGAGCAGGATCCCGCCGGCGGAAGGCGGGGGGTTCGTCAGGATCTCGCGATCCCGGTAGCTCACGTGCACGGGCTCGCGCTCGATCGCCCGGTAGGAGGCTAGGTCCGGCGGCCCGACCGAGCCTCCGCGCTCGGTCAGCCACTCGCACACCGCGGCGGCGAGGTCGCCCGTGTAGAACGGCGCCGGGCCATCACTGCCGAGGCGCAGGAGAGCGGCTCCGAGCTCGGGGTTGCGCATCGTCTCCCCCTCGCGCAGAACCCGGCCCTCCGGCGCCCACAGCGCCGCGCACTCGGGGGTCGAGGTGAGCAGGTCGGCGAGTATCTCGGCGACGTAGGCCTGGCCGGCGTTGAGCGGCACCCCCTCCGCGGCGAGCCTCGCGGCCGGGGCGGCGAGGTCCGCCAGCGGCACGGTTCCCCACCGTTCGGCGGCGGCGCACACGCCGGCCGGGTTGCCGTAGACGCCGCAGGAGGCCGGGCCGATGTGGAACACCTGCACCGCATCTCCGAAGGAGACGTCGACCGCGAGGAGCTCGGCCTCGCTGCCGTCGCCGCGCCGGGTCGGCGCCTGCACGAAGAAGTCGAGCAGCACCGGGGCGGCACCAGCGCCGGCGACGAGCATGTAGCCGCCCGCGCCGAGCCCCGTCAGCAGGGCCTCGGTCACGAACGAGGTCAGCATCGCGGCCAGAGCGGCGTCGACGGCGTTGCCGCCCTCGCGCAGGACCTGCGCGCCGGCCTCCGCCGTCAGCGGATGCCCGGCGGCGACGACTCCTCTCTCGGCGGTTCGGGCCATGGCCGCTCAGCAGTACCACAAGCGCAGGCCGCGCGGGGGCGAGCACGGGGCGCTCCGCGGCGCGGCACGCAGCCTGAGACGCCGGGCGCAGCGCCGCGGGGCGGGAGGTGCGACCTGCGCGGGGCTGCTAGTCCTCCTAGCGACAGTGTCCGCCCCCCGTCGCGATTTCATGGCCCAACCGGAACGTCTTCTGCGAGCCCGCTCGTTCGCGGCCGTGGCGGACGAGTACGAGCGCGGTCGGCCCGGGTATCCGGCTGAGGCGATCGACTGGGCGCTCGGCACCGACCCCCTGGACGTGCTCGACGTCGGAGCGGGTACCGGCAAGCTGACCGCTGCGATCGCCGCCGCAGGGCACCGCGTGACCGCAGTCGAGCCTTTGGGGGAGATGCGCCGGCTGCTGGAGGCGGCTGTGCCCGGCGCCATCGTCCGGGAAGGCACGGCCGAGCTTCTCCCCGTCGATGACGCGAGCGCCGACGGAGTCCTCGTCGGCGCTGCGTTCCACTGGTTCGACCAGGAGCGAGCCCTCGTCGAGATCGGCCGCGTCCTGCGCCCGCACGGGGTGCTCGCGCTGCTCGGCAACTCGTTCGACCCTGCGGTCCCGTGGCAGGCCGAGCTCCGGCAGATCCTCGGGCCGGCGACTCTCGGCCGCCCCGGGCATTGGCCGGCACCCGACAGGCTGGGCGCGCTCTTCACGGAGGTCGACGACCACAGCTTCCCCCACTCCCAGCCGACCGACCTGGCGAGGCTCCGCGACTACGCCAGCTCACGCAGCGGCTTCGCCGTGCTGGAGGAGGCCGCCCGCGCGGAGCGCCTCGCGGAGATCGACGCGCTGTGGGAGCGGACACCTGAGCTGTCCAGCGGCTCCGGCGCCGAGCTCCGCTGGCTCACGCGGGTACGACGCTGCCGTGGGCTACGTCCGGCGCTGCCCTAGAGATTCGGGATGAACTCCGGGATCTCCAGGTCGTCCAGGCTGCGGCTCCGCCGCGGCTCGGCGGCCTGTGAGCGCCGCTGGACGCGCACTTCGCCCTCGGCCGGCTCCTTGAAGCGGCTGACGCTCTTGCGCCGGCCCTCGTCGCCATAGCCGGTCGCCACGACGGTGACCCAGACCTGGTCGTCGAGCTTCTCGTCGACCATCGCGCCGAAGATGATGTTGGCGTCCGGGTGGGCTGCCTCGGAGACCGACTTGGCCGCCTCGTTCACCTCCCAGAGCGAGAGGTTCTCGCCGCCCGTGATCGACAGCAGGATCGAGCGCGCGCCCTCCATCGAGGTTTCCAGGAGCGGCGAGGCAACCGCCTGCATCGCGGCCTCGGTCGCGCGGTTCTCACCGACGCCCATGCCGATCCCAAGGAGCGCGCTGCCCGCGTCGCTCATGATCGTGCGCACGTCGGCGAAGTCGAGGTTGATGAGCCCCGGGAGGGTGACGAGGTCGGAGACCCCCTGCACGCCCTGGCGCAGCACGTCGTCGGCGACACGGAAGGCGTCGACCATCGAGGTCTGCTTGTCGAGGACCGACAGCAGCCGGTCGTTCGGGACCACGATCAGCGTGTCGACCTCCTGAGCAAGTGAGGTGACACCGCGCTCGCCCTGCTCGCTGCGTCGCGAGCCCTCGAAGCCGAACGGCTTCGTCACGATGCCCACGGTCAGCGCCCCGACTTCACGTGCGATCCGCGCCACGACCGGCGCCGCGCCGGTGCCGGTACCGCCACCCGAGCCAGCTGCGATGAAGATCATGTCCGAGCCCTTCAGCAGGGCCTTCATGCGGTCGTAGTCCTCCATCGCGGCCTGCCGGCCGGTTTCCGGGTCGGAGCCGGCTCCGAGCCCGCGGGTCAGCTCGCCGCCGATGTGGAGCGTCAGGTCGGCGGTCGACTGCTGCAGCGACTGGACGTCGGTGTTCACGGCGAGGAACTCGACTCCCGCGACCTCGGCCTCGACCATGCGGTTGACCGCGTTCACACCGCCACCGCCTACTCCCACCACCCGGATCACGGGCTGTCCGGCCGGTGTCGGGACGCGGGCGGGCGCCGGTTCGAACTCGCGCGCCGGCGCGGGTGCGGCGGGTGCGGCGCGGTCCATCACGTTCTCGGGGATCTCCGAGGAGAAGGCGTGGCGCAGACGCTCCTGGGGCGTGGGGATGCGGGATTCCGGCTCGGGGACCGGCTCCTCGGCGCGCAGCGCCGGGTGTGGAAGGCCGGTCTCCCGGGGATGGGCCGGCGGGCTCTGCGGCGCGGGCCGGGGCTCGGGTGCAGCGGGCGCCGCCTCGATCGCCGCGGGTGCCTCCTCGCCCTCCTCGGTCTTGCGAAAGAGCGCGGCGAGCGGCCCTTCGCGCATGCTGGCGCGCTTAGGATTGGCCATGGGTGAGAACCTCCCGTGCGAGTTGCCGGTAGGACTGAGCGGCGACGCCGTCCGGCTCGTACTTGAGCACCGACATCCCCTTTACCGGCGCCTCGGCGAAGCGCACGGTCTTGCGGATCCGCGACGCGAAGACCCGGTCGCCGAAGTTTTCCTCGAGTATCTCGATCGCCTCCTTCGCGTGGATCGTCCGCGAATCGACCAGCGTCGGCAGGATACCCTCGATGTCGACGCCCGGATTGAGGTTCTCCCGGATCATCGCCAGGGTGTTCTGCAGCTGGATCAGCCCGCGCATCGACAGATACTCGCATTGCACGGGGACGATCACCTTGTCGGAGGCCGTCAGGGCGTTGATCGTGAGCAGCCCGAGGCTCGGCGGGGTGTCGATGCAGATGAAGTCGTAGTCCTCGAGGATCGGTTCGAAGGCCTTCTGCAGCGAGCGCTCGCGGCCGATCATCGTCGACATCGCGATCTCGGCTCCGGCGAGGTCGATCGACGCGCAGGCGATGTCGATCTCGCGACGGCGGATCACCTCGCGGATCGAGACCTTGTGGACCAGGACGTCGTACATGGATTTGTCGAGCGAGTCAGGGTCGATGCCCTGAGACATGGTGAGGTTGCCCTGCGGGTCCATGTCCACGCAGAGCACGCGGTGCCCCTCCTCGGCAAAGGCGGCTGCCAGGTTCAGCGTCGTCGTCGTCTTGGCCACCCCGCCCTTCTGGTTGGCGAACGCGATGACCTTGGCCTTTCCTTCCACGGTGGCTCCGATGCTCGATTGCTGGAAAGCCTTCCGGTGAGTATTCGCATGGTGGGGGTGGATTCCTGCATGGGAACTACGATCCCGGGATGGCCGCCGGCAACAGCCACCACGGGCCCGACCTGCCGGCACGGCTGGCCGGCAAGCGGGTGATCGTCACCCTCGGCGCGGGCGGGGTCGGCAAGACGACGACCTCGGCGGCGCTCGCGCTGGGTCTCGCGCTCGCCGGGCAGAAGGTGGCGGTCGTCACGATCGACCCCGCGCGTCGGCTCGCCCACTCGCTCGGCCTCGACGAGCTCTCGGGCGAGCCGCACCGGATCGACGACGAGGCGCTCAGGGCGCAGGGCCTCGAGGCCAAGGGCGAGCTGTGGGCGATGATGCTCGACGCGAAGGCGACATTCGACGCCGTCGTGGAGAGCCTCGCGCCCGACGGCGAGTCCCGCGAGGAGATCCTCGCGAACCCCGTCTACGGCGAGCTGTCCACCGCGGTCGCGGGGTCGCAGGAGCTGAGCGCGGTCGCGAAGCTCTACGAGCTCTACGAAGAGCACGACTTCGACGTGATCGTGCTCGACACCCCGCCATCGCGGAACGCACTCGACTTCCTCGACGCGCCCGGTCGGCTGCTCGGGTTCCTGGAAGGCCGCGCGCTGCAGGTGTTCCTCGCCCCCGGGGGGCTCACCGCGCGTCTCTTCGGCCGCGGCACCGCGCTGGTGTTCACGATCTTCGCCCGCGTCACCGGCGTCGACATGTTCGCCGAGCTCTCGCTCTTCTTCCGCTCGCTGAGCGGCGTGCTCGACGGGTTCGGCGAACGAACCCGCGCGGTCCAGACCCTGCTGCGCTCAGAGGAGGCGGCGTTCGTGGTCGTGACCTCCCCCGAGCCGGAGCCGGCCCGTGAGGCACGGTTTCTCGCGGAGCGCCTGGCAGAGACGCGACGCCCCGCGCCAGAGGTGATCGTCAACCGCGTGCACCTGGAGGGCCTCGGGCGCCGTTCGGTCGAGGAGCTGGAGACCGAGTTGGAGCCGGCGCTCGGCGCCGAGCTCGCACGGCGCGTGGCGATGAACCTCGGCGACGTCGACGTGCTCGTACGCCGCGACCGCGAGACGATACGGGAGCTGTCCGAGCTGCTTGACGGCCGCCCGCCGGTGCTCGTCGGGCACCTAGATGAAGAGGTCCAGGATCTCCTCGGCCTGAGCCGCGTCGCCGAGCAGCTCGGGCTCTGAGGCGGGCTCCGGCGCGCTCGCAGGCGGGCCGGCCACCGCGGTCTGCGGGCGCTCGGCGAGCAGCAGCTCGTCGGCGAGACCGACCAGATCGGGGTCGAGATGACCGCAGATGACATCGCGCAGCAGCGCGCGGAGGTGGTCGGCGACCTCTTCGGCGAGCATCCTGGCCCCGTGCTGGGCAGTGCCGTCGCCCGCGATCGCGGCCCGCTCGAGCGCGATCGCCAGCACGGCGCGCTCGGTCAGCTCGAGCCGGCGCTCAGGCGTCGCGCAGAGCGCCGCCAGGCGCCCGGGAAGCATGCCGCTCGCGGGCCCCTCGGGCTCGAGCATCGCCCGCAGCGCGAGGAGGTTGTCGCTCAGCGCCTCGAGGAGGTCGGCGCGCTCGCAGCCCATCTCGAACCGCCGCAGCGCCCACGCGAGCTCGTTGCCGTCGGGGGCGCGCCGCGAGACGAGGTTGCAGAACGCCCTGAGCTCGTCCTCCTGCTCGACCGTGACGACGAGCATCCCGTGCGGTCGCCCGCCGGAGCCGACGGGCAGCGGCGTCCAGGGACCGCCGCCGATCTTCGCCCAGCCGAGCGGCGCGAGCGTGACGCGCCCGTCGCCGAACAGCCGCAGCGCGCGCAGCAGGTCTCGGAGCACGGCGCGGCCGCGCTCGGTGGCGCTCTGCGGGTCGGGCTCGGTGCTCGACAGCGCGACGATCAGGTGCCCCGGCTCGGCCCCTTCGCGAGCGCGTGCCTCCGGCGGGAGGCCGTCGATCGCCTGGGGCTTTGCGATCGTCAGGCCCGAGGCGAGCGGCAGCTCGGCGCTCGTGATCGTCATGCCCTCGAGCACAGCGACGATCGTGACCTCCGCGCCGCTTGCGAGCGCGGTGCTGTGCAGCCGCTCCAGCGCGGCGTCCAGGCGCTCGGCCCGAAGCTCGAAATCCGACTGGTCGGAGAACACGTCTCCCAGCAACGAGCCGATCGCGACTCGTACCCGCGCCGGCGGCTCGAGCCTCACGACGTCCTCGCCGATGCCGGCGAGGTAGCGGTTCAGGCCCTCGTAACCGGCCAGCGCCGCCCGCGCGGACTCGTAGGAGGGCAGCTCTTCGAGCTCGCGGCGGCGCTCGGCTATGAACTCGGCGGTCAGCGGGCGGTAGCAGTAGAGCGCGGGACCGCCGCGCGCGGCGCGGCTCTGCTGCTGATCGACCTCGAACGGGATCTCGGCGCCGGCGGCGAGATCGGACTGGAGCCGCTCGGCGGCGTCCTGGAGGAACTCCCGCAGCGCGCTGTGGAGCTGGACTGAGCGCATTGGCCGGAGTTCTCGGCCGGACGGCTCGCTCCTGCTCGGCGCAGCGGGGCTTGCAGCCCGTGGAACGCGCCGCTAGGCGGCGGCGATCTCGAGGCTGGTGCGCTCGGCGCAGTTCACGCCGAGCCAATCTTCGCCGTAGGCGCGCATGTCGTCGATGATCGGCAGCAGCGCGCGGCCCTTCTCGGTGAGCGCGTACTCGACGCGGGGCGGGACCTCACCGAACGTCTGGCGCTCGACGATGCCCTCCTCCTCGAGCGCGCGCAGGCGAAGGGACAGCGTGCGGGGGCTGATGCCGGCGAGCGAGCGTTCCAGCTCGCAGAAGCGTGAGTGTCCCTCGGAGAGGTCGCGGACGAGCAGCAGCGTCCACTTGCTGCACACGATCTCGGCGGTCAGACACACCGGACATGTCTCGTCTACGGCCATCAGCCTTTACTTTACCAAATGAAGTAAAGGGCCGGCCCCGGTGGGGCGCAGGAGCTGCCGTCAGACGCCGAGCGGTGAGCTCGGTCGCGAGGTCGCTTCCTCGCGGCGGCTTTCGGCGTTCGCGACGTCCTCCATCGTGGTGCCTTCCCGCCCGTCGGACTGCATCAGCAGCTTGAAGTCGTGCGGGCTCGAAGCGACGCGCATGGCGTCCTCGAACGTGACGCGGCCGGCCTTGACGTGGCCGAACAGCGCCTGGTCGAAGGTCTGCATGCCGTAGTAGCCGCCGCTCGTGATGACCTCGACGAGTTTCCCGGTCTGATCGGGGTCGAGGATCATGTCGCGGACGCGGCCGGTCATGCGCAGGATCTCGCACACGGCCACGCGGCCGCCGTCGGCGCCCGGCACGAGCCGCTGGGAGATGACGCCCTTCACGGTGCCCGCGATCATGCTGCGAGCCTGCTGGTGCTGGTGGGGCGGGAAGAAGTCGAGCATGCGGTTGATCGACTCGGTCGCGTCGACCGTGTGGATCGTCGAGAGCACGAGGTGACCCGTCTCAGCCGCGGAGAGCGCGGTCTGGACGGTCTCCTCGTCGCGCATCTCGCCGACGAGGATCACGTCGGGGTCCTGGCGCAGGACGCGGCGTAGCGCGCGCTTGAACGAGGCGGTGTCCATCCCGACTTCGCGCTGGTTGATCGCGGAGCGCTTGTCGCTGTGCACGAACTCGATCGGGTCCTCGATCGTGACGATGTGCTTGCTCATCGTGTGGTTCATGTGGTCGATCATGGCGGCCAGGGTCGTGGACTTTCCCGAGCCGGTGGTGCCTGTGAGCAGCACGATCCCGCGCTCCTCCTCGGCCAGTTCGCGCACCACGACGGGGAGCGCGAGCTCCTCGATCGTGCTGATGCGGTGAGGGATCGCGCGGCAGACCATCGAGGTCGTCTCGCGCTGTTGGAAGGCGTTGATGCGGAACCGCGCCACGCCCTCGATTTCGTAAGAGAAGTCGACCTCGTGGTCCTGAGCGTATTCCTCGAGCTTGTTCTCGTCGCGCAGCAGCGCGCGGAGCGCCCCATCGGTGTCAGCGCGCTCCAGCGGCGGCGAGGAATGGTCGAGCGTCAGCTCGCCGTGGACGCGATACAGAGGAGAGGAGCCAACCTTCAGGTGGAGATCGGAGCCGTCTTTCGCGACGAGCTCACGGAGCGCAGGCATGACGTCGAACATGCTTGGCGCATCGGCATCCGCCGCGGGGGCCTTGAGCGGCGCGGTGCGACTTGGACTCTGCGGCCGGCATGGCAAGATCGCCACGTGACCCCATCCGAGGGCCCCGCGGGAACGATCCGGACCGAGCGCCTGGAGATCAGGCCGTGGTCGCCCGCGGACGTCGATCGCTACTTCGACATCTACCGGCGTCCGGAGGTGATGCGCTGGCTATCCGGCGGTGCCATGCGCGACCGCCGCGAGGCAGCCGAGCGGATGAACCGGATGCTCGCCCGGCTCGCGCAGGATCCCCGCTTCGGATCCTGGGCGATCGTGGAGCGTGCCTCCGGTGTGCCCGCGGGGACCGTGCTGCTGAAGCCGCTGCCGGACGGCGGCGGGGAGATCGAGATCGGCTGGCACCTTCACCCCGACAGCTGGGGCCGCGGCTACGCGAGCGAGGCGGCGAGCGCCCTGCTCGCCTGCGGCTTCAGCTACGGCCTGCGGGAGGTCTGGGCTGTGACCGACCCCGCCAACGACCGCTCGATCGCCGTCTGCCGGAGAATCGGGATGCGGCTGCTGGGCACGACCAGCCGCTGGTACCACGAACCGAGCCTGATGTTCTGGGCAGGTGCCGATCCGGGCAGCTCTCCGTCGCTCTCGCCCGACGCGCCGCTACCCGCGGACGCGCCCGACCCAGGCTGATCGGAAGGCCGCGGACCGACGCTCCCGGGCCACGCCTCCCGAGCTGCAGATCGGGGCCGAGACGCCCCTCAGGCGACGTCGCGGAGCTTCTGGGCCTCCGCCAGCGACTGCAGCTTCTTCAGCGACTGGTTCTCGATCTGGCGGATCCGCTCGCGCGTCACGTTGAACGTGCGGCCGACCTCGTCGAGCGTGCGGGGGTGCTCGCCGCCCAGCCCGTAGCGGAGCTCGAGCACGCGGCGTTCGCGGTAGGAGAGGTTCTCGAGCGCCTCGCGGAGCGCCTCCTTCGTCAGGATCTCGGCGGCGCGCTCGTACGGGGACTCGGCGCGCTCGTCGGCGATGAACTGACCGAACTCGGACTCCTCCTCGTCGCCGACCGGCTTCTCCAGGGAGACCGGCGCCTGGGCCGAGCGCTTGATCGAGTCGACCTCCTCGGGGTCGATGCCGGTGACCTCGGCGATCTCGTCCGCCGTGGGCTCACGGCCGAGCTCCGTGACGAGCTTGCGCTCGGCGCGGCCGATCTTGTTGAGCTTCTCGACGACGTGGACGGGGATGCGGATCGTGCGCGCCTTGTCGGCCAGCGCACGCGCGATCGCCTGGCGGATCCACCAGGTCGCGTAGGTGGAGAACTTGAAGCCCTTGCGGTAGTCGAACTTCTCCGCAGCGCGGACGAGGCCGAGCGTTCCCTCCTGGATCAGGTCGAGGAAGGGAAGGCCCTGGTTGCGGTAGTTCTTCGCGATCGAGACGACGAGGCGCAGGTTGGACTCGACCATCTTCTGCTTCGCGTCGAGGTCGCCCCGCTCGATGCGCTTGGCGAGGTCGACCTCCTCCTGAGCTGTGAGCAGACGCACCTTGCCGATGTCCTTGAGGAACAGCTGCAGCGAGTCGGTCGTCATGTCCGGCTTCAGATCGAGCGTGGCTTTGGCTTTGCGCCGGCCGCGTTTGTCCGGCGCACGCTCGACCTGCGCAGAGGCCGTGGTCGCAGGGTCGATGTCCTCTACGAGCTCGATCTCCGAGCGCTCGAGGAAGCCGTGGAGCTCTTCGACGTCGGCCTCGTCGAGGTCGAGCTCGGACACGGACTTCGAGATCTCCGCATAGGAGAGAACCCCCACCTGCTGCCCCTTGGCGAGCAGACCCTTGACCTCATCCAGCTCCTGAAGCTCGACTACTGACATTCGGTTTTCCATTCTTCCGTCGATCGACTACCCGGGAGGGGGCTCACGGGCCTGCCTTGTGTCTGTGGCTGATGTGTGCGCTTCAGTCGACACTACGGCCGCAGCCCTGCCGACGTTACAGCCCTATCGGCTCACCGGGATCCCATGCTAACGCGTCCTGGCCAGAACGGACCGGTTAGCCATCGCCCGATCCCGCTTGCAAGGCGAATCCCGTGCGAGGCCCGGGCGCGCCCGCCCGGACACGGCTCGTTAAGCAATGATGTGGCGGTGAGCGAGCCTGGAGAGGGCAACGGTCGCGGCACCGGGGGCGACACCGAGCGCCGGCCGATCGCAGGAGATGCGGCGTCCGAGGACGCCGGCGTGCTCGCAAACCTGCCGCGCACCCGGCCCCAGCGGGCAACCGCGCGTCGCACGGCCGCGCGCAGCGCCAATGCGGCCGCCGCCGAGGAGCGGGCCTCCTCGAACGGCAACGGGAGCGCCCCCCGCGCGGAGAAGCGCAAGGCAGCGGCCTCCGGCGCGAAGCGGGCGGCCCCGGCCAAACCGGCCCCGGCCAGAGCGGCGCGGGCGAAGCCCGCACGCAGGCGCGCGGCCGAGGAGGTCCCGAAGCAGGGCTACGAGTCGGTCGAGGAGCGCGCGACCGGGCCCGTCCAGCCTCCCGGCGGCACCGAGCTGATCGGCACCGCCGCCGAGATCGTCAGCGAGATCGCCAAAGCCGGGATCTCTGGCGGCGAGCGCGTGGTGCGCGGGCTGCTCTCGCACCTCGGCCGCTGAGCCGAAAAGGCGGCCTGCAAAGCCCTATCTGCCGCAATTTGCGGCCATCTTGGACGGCTTCGACGAAGGGCCCGGCGCCGCCGGGCGGGATATGTATACTGCCGCCCACGCCGAGCTGCTGCGACTCTGGTCGCGGCAGGCGGGGGACCCAATTGCGGACCTGAGCACTGGTCCGTTGGGGCGAATCGGTTCGCAAGGACCGTAGCGCCGCGTGTCAGGTACGCCGCGCGAGCCCGTCAGCTCACCCCGTAGGCGTCGAGAAGTATGCATTCACGCTTCAAGACAGCTCGGGCCGTGCTGGCCCTCGCCGCGGGACTCGCGCTCCCGGCGCTGACCCCTGCCGCCGCGCCGGCCTCCACCGGCGGCGCGACCGCACCGGGCGCGACGCCCACCGCCTCCTCCACGGGAGTGCACCCGACGGGCATCGCAACCTGGTTCGGGCCCGGCTTCTACGGCCGCAAGACGGCCTGCGGGCAGACCCTTACGCCGCAGGTCGTCGGCGTCGCGAACCGCACGCTGCCGTGCGGGACGCTGGTCCTCGTCTCCTACCACGGCCACGCGCTCACCGTGCCCGTGCTCGACCGCGGCCCCTACGCCAACCACGCCGACTGGGATCTCACCACGGGCGCCGCGCACGCCCTCGGCGTGACCGAAACGGTTCGTATCCACACCCGCGTCGTCGGCAGCGCCCCCAACACCCCTGCGCTCGGCGCGCCGCCCGAACCGCCCGAAGCACCCGCTCCCACCGCGGCCGGCGGCACCGCCGCCTCGGGCTGAGAGCCGCCCGCCCGGGCTAGGAGCGGCCGGCCCGGCCCTCCTCTGAGCGCGACCGCGACGCGTACAGGTCGAGGTCGGCATGCGCCGCCAGGCCGGCGGCATCGCGCCCGTCCTCGGGACAGAGGGCGATCCCTACGGCGACCGGGCCGCCGCGGGCCTCGCCGCGGGGCGACGAGACCAGGTCCCTCAGGCTTTCGGCGCCCGCCCGGTCTGCACCAGGCGCGAGCAGCCAGTAGCGCCCCGGCCCCTCACGCGTCAGCGTCAGCCCGCGCCATTGGCCCAGACGCTCCTGGAGCGCGCGCGTCGCCGCCTCGGCGTCCAGTGCCGCGGCCGGCTCGAGCATCTCGATCAGGAGCACCGAGAAAGGGCGCTGGTCCTGCTCGAAGGCCCGCAGCTGCCCGCCGATCGAACGGATCCACGCAGCCGGCCCCTGACGCGCGTCGCGCGCGGCGATCGACGGGGCAAAGGGAAGCGCGGGCGGCGGCGGGAGCGGCTCTGGCGCCGTCTGCGCGGAGGGCGGCACGGGCGGGCCGGACGGCCGCTCAGGCTCGGCGGCCTGCCCGGACCTCGCGGGCTCGCCGCGCACCTGCTGCGCGCTCGCGCCGCGCTCGTCCACGATCACGACCTGCTCCGCGCCGCTCCTGGCGCCTGCCGGCGAGAGCGGCACAGACGGCTCCGCGGCGTCCGGCGGGCGCTCGGCGCCGGCGCGGTCCAGCTCGGCCGCGAGCAGCTGCGCACAGGCGGCGGCGATGTCCTCTCCCGTTTCGAGCAGCCGCCGTGCGGCGCGCGTGTCCGATCGCGCGCTCGGGACGGCCTCGACGGCCGCCTCCCAGAGCACGCGGCGCAACGCCTCGCAGGCACGGGCGAGCTCTCCGCCGCCTGCGCCCGCGATGCGTGCGAGCCGCCCCGGGCGGGCCTCGCCGCTGAGGAGACCTTCGATCAGCTCCGGCCCCTCGCCGGCGATCAGCGCCAGGTCGATGGCGCCGAGCTCGCCTGCCCCGGCGCTCTCGATCAGCGCGATGGCCCAGCGCTTGGCGAGCTCGCCGGACTCCGATGCGAGCTGCTCGAGGGGCGACTCGCCCGTCGCGCGACCGTAACCGCCTGCTCGCCTTGCGCGATCGGACATTGGCGTTGAATACCACCACAGGTGGACATCAGGCGGATAGCCTCCACCCCCCGTGCCCGGTGAAGAGCTGACATGACCGGGATCTGGATCGCAGTCGCGGCGCTCGCGGGGCTGCTCGCGATCGCCACCGCCCTGTGGGTGCTGCTTCGCAGCGAGCGCGTGCTCCCGGCCGAGATCTCGAACCTCTCCGACGAGACGTCGGTGGATGAAGAGACGGGCGCGGTCCGCTCCGTGCAGCGCGCCGAGGTGGCGATCGGCCGCGAGGCGCTCCAGGAGATCTGGACGCCGGTTCACCTGGAGCGCCTCGCGCGCACGTACTGGCGCTTTCTGACGAGGGCCACGCTCGGCCTGATCCGCGTCCGCTACAGCGAGCGCGGCCGCGCTGTGGTGCTGCTCACCGAACCCTTCAGGCTGCTCACGTTCGAGCCGCCCGAGTACGAGATGGACGGGACGCGCGGGCTGGTGCGCTGGCGCATCGAGCGCGGCGTGCTCGTCGCACGGCGGGGCCGAGACGGCGCGGGCTACCTGCAGATCGAGGTGCGGCGGCTGCCGGACGACGATCCCGAGCGCGGGCGGCTCGCCGTCGAGGTGGCGGTCGTCAACTTCTATCCGGCGATCGCCTCGGGCCTGGGCCTGCGGCTCTACAACGCCACGCAGTCGCGCATCCACGTGATCATCACCTACAGCTTCCTGCGCTCGCTCGCGCGCCTGGACCTCGCCGAATCGCGGGTCGGGCGCTTCAGCGCCGTTTAGATCTCAGGAAGGCCCGAGCGCGTCGGTGCCGCCCGGGAGCCGGACGACGGGCTCGTGCGGCTCGAGCCCGACCGTGGCGATCAGCCGGGCGAGGCCGAGGTAGTTGCCGATCACGAGCAGCAGCTCGACGAGCCGGCGCTCTCCGATCCGCGCGCGCATCGCCTCGACCGAGGCCTCGCCGGCGGCGCCGTCCGCCACCACTTCTCGGGTGAAGGAGAGGATCGCGCGATGGTCCTCGGCGAGCGCCTCGTCGTCCTCGCGCCCGGCCGCGATCGCCGCGATCGCCTGCTCGCTCGCGCCGAAGGATTCGGCGATCGGCACGTGCTGGGTCCACTCGTACTCCGAGCTCGACAGGTGCGCGACCTCGAGGATCGCGAGCTCACGCAGCAGCGGGTCGAGCTCGAGGCGCCGGAGCAGCGTGTTGCTGTAGCGCAGCCACGGTTCGAAGGCCGTGTCGGCGTGCGCGACGATCCGCAGCAGCGCCAGCGGCGTCTCGGCGATCACCTCGCGGATCGGCTCGGGGGCGCTGTCCGGGTCGCGGTAGGAGATCCGTGCCATCCGGCCGCCGATCCTACAGACGCCGCCGCGGCGACCCCGCTACGAAGCCGCCTTCCGGCGCGGGCGCCCGCCCGGGAACGCGAGGCGCAGGATCGTGCGGTGGACCGTTCCGAGCTGGCGATGGAACGGCCCCGTGTTGTAGGGCAGGCCGTAGCGGCGGCAGACCTCGCGCACGCGGGGCGCGATCTCCGCGTAGCGGCTGGAGGGCATGTCGGGGTACAGGTGGTGCTCGACCTGGAAGGACAGGTTGCCGCTCAGCAGGTGGAACAGCGCGCCGCCGTCGATGTTCGCCGAGCCGAGCAGCTGGCGCACGTACCAGCCGCCGCGTGTCTCCTCGGCGACCTCGCCCTCGCTGAAGGTGTAGGTCTGGTCGGGGAAGTGCCCGCAGAAGATGATCGAGTGCGCCCAGACGTTGCGCACGATGTTGGCCGTGAAGTCCGCCCAGAACGTCGCCTTGAACGTCTCGCCGCGGCGGCCGGCGGGTGCGCTCGCGGCGGACAGTGCCGGGAACGCGAGGTAGTCCTTGACGACCTGGCGGCGGGCCTTCAGCCCGATCGCCTTCAGCTCCGCGAGCGCCTGGGCCTTGGACTTCTCACCGGCGCGGATCGCGTCGGGGTTCATGTCGTGGAACGCGACGCCCCACTCGAAGAACCCCATCAGCACGAGGTTGTAGAGCGGCTGCAGCAGGTAGACCGGGTGCCATTTCTGGTGCGGGTCGATCCGCATGATGTCGTAGCCGAGGTCGCGGTCCTTGCCACGGATGTTGGTGTAGGTGTGGTGCTCGTAGTTGTGCGAGTGCTTCCAGGCGTCGGCGGGTGAGGCGGTGTCCCAGTCCCATGTCTGGGAGTTGATGTCCGGGTCGTTCATCCAGTCCCACTGCCCGTGCATGATGTTGTGGCCCAGCTCCATGTTCTCGAGGATCTTGGCCAGCGAGAGCATCGCCGTCCCGGCGAGCCAGGCGGGACGGCGCCGGGAGAACAGCAGGGCCACGCGCGAGGCGAGCACGAGCCGCCGGTGCAGGGCGATGGTGGAGCGGATGTAGCGCGCGTCGCGCGCGCCGAGGTCGGCGTAGACCTCGTCGTGGATCGCGTCGAGCTCGCGGCCGAGCGCCTCGATCTGCTCGGGCGTGAGAAGCGCCAGGGGGCTCGGGGGCTCGCCGTGCTCGGTCGCTGCGTGATCGGTTTCGAGCGTTGCTGACATGTCCTGTCTTTCTTTTTTGTTTGGATGGGTGGCGTGTAGCCGAGCGCCGGCCCCGGGGATGGGACCGGCCCCGCCGGATGCCGGGCTCAGAGGTCGATCTCGATCGGGCCCTCCGGGGCGTTGACGCAGGTGCGGACGATCTCGCCGGGCGCTCCCGAGACGGCTCCGGTGCGCAGGTCGCGCACCCGCCCCGAGCGCAGCCGCCCGACGCAGCTGTGGCAGATGCCCATGCGGCAGCCGAAGGGCATCTCGGCTCCGGCGCGCTCGCCGGCTCCCAGGATCGGCTCCGAGCCGTCGCTGGCCGTCTCGATGCCGCTCCTGCACAGGACGATCGGGCCGCCGCTGCCCTTCCTGGCGCGATCGATGAGCTCGTCGGGCTGGAAGTGCTCGTGGTGCAGGCGCGCCGCCTCGCCGTCGGTCTCCCAGCGCGCTTTGAGCGCGGACAGCAGCCCCGAGGGGCCGCACACGAAGGCCTCGCGCTCGCGCCAGTCGGGGCAGAGGGCGTCGAGCTCCTCAGCGCGGATGCGCCCTTCGGCGCCGCTGTGGCGCGCGGTCAGGCGGTACTCGGGCCGCCGCGCGGCCAGCGTGCGGAGCTCCTCCGCGAAGATCGCGGTCCGCGGATAGCGCGCCGAGTGGATGTGCACGATGTCGGGCAGCTCGCGCTCGGTGGCGAGGCCGCGGAGCATGCTCGCGATCGGCGTCACGCCGCTGCCGGCGCTGATGAGCAGCAGCCGCGCAGGCAGCGGGTCGGGCAGCACGAACGTGCCTTCGACGCCGCCCAGGCGCACGATCGCTCCGGGGGCCAGGCGCCGGCACAGGTAAGGCGTGACCGTGCCCTCGTGGACGAGCTTGGGGGTGATCGTGATGCAGCCGTCCGAGCGGGCGGGGTGCGAGGTCAGCGAGTAGGCGCGCCAGTGGAAGCGCCCGTCGACCTCCACCCCGAGACGGATGTACTGGCCCGCCGCATGACCCGGCCATTCCCAGCCCGGCTTGATCGTGATCGTGACGGCCTCGTCGGTCTCCGCATCGACGCGCTCGACGCGCCCGCGCAGCTCGCGCGTGGACCACAGCGGGTTCAGCAGCTCGATGTAGTCATCGGGCAGCAGCGGCGAGGTGAACGACTGCGCGAGCGCCAAGGCCCTGCGCCCCAGCGTCGGCACCCGTGGTGTCGCGCCCCGTTCAGCCATGGTGGGTGGGCTCCTCTCGCATGACTCGGATCAATGTTACCTCGTTTGAGGTCACGTCAAACATGGTAACCTTCTCTCGAGCGAGATGGGTGTGAGAACCGACACTCGACCCGGCCCGGCGACGGCGTCGCAGGACACCGGGGCAGCGCCCGGGACCGCCTCGGGCGAGGGGGCGCCGCTCGCGCACGACATGACGATCGAGCAGCTGGCCGCAGAGGTCGGCATGTCGGTTCGCAACATCCGCAACCACCACTCGCGCGGCCTGCTCGCCCCGCCGGAGGTGCGGGCGCGCGTGGGCTACTACAGCGCCGAGCACGCCGCGCGGCTGCGGCTGATCCAGGACCTGCAGGCGGACGGCTTCAACCTCGCCGCGATCGAGCGGCTGCTGAGCGGCTCGGAGGGGCTCGCCGGCAAGCTGCTCGGCCTGCGCGCCGCCGTGATCGCGCCGTACGAGCCCGAGCAGCCGGAGGTCGTCACGCGCCAGGAGCTCGAAGAGCGCTTCGGGCCGGCCGAGCCGAAGGACCTGGAGCGGGTGCGCCGCCTGCGCGTGCTGGCGCCGCTCGGCGAGGACCGCTTCGAAGTCACCAGCCCGGCGCTGCTGGAGGCCGCCGAACAGGTGATGGCGCTCGGGATCCCGCTGCGGAGCACGCTCGAGCTGATCGAGCGGGTCAGCCGCGACTGCGACTCGGTCGCCCGCTCCTTCACGAAGCTGTTCCTGAGAGAGGTCTGGGAGCCGTTCGAGCGCGAAGGCCAGCCGCCGGAGCGCTGGGACGAGCTGATCGGAGTGGTCGACTCGCTGCGCCCGCTGGCCTCCGAGGCGCTGCTGGCGATGTTCAAGCTGCGGATGACCAGCCAGCTCGAGCACGCGTTCGGGAAGGTCATCGAGCAGCAGTCCAAGCGCCGCTGAGCCCGGCGGGCGAGCCTCTGTCTAGAAGCGCTCGCCGCCGACCGCGCGCAGCTTCGAGCGATCGTGCGTGGCGGTGATGCGGCGCACCGTGCCGGAGCGGGTGCGTGTGACGAGCGATTCGGTCGTGGCGCCCCCCGCGCTCGGGTAGCGGACGCCCTGCAGCACGTCGCCGTCGGTGACGCCCGTCGCGGAGAAGAACACGTCCTCGCCGGCGACGAGGTCGTCGCGGTCGAGGACGCGGTCGAGGTCGTAGCCCGCCTCCAGCGCGGCCCGGCGCTCATCGTCATCGCGCGGCCAGAGCCGGCCGAGGAGCTGCCCGCCGACGCACTTCACGGCGGCCGCGGAGATCACGCCCTCGGGCGTGCCGCCGATTCCCCACAGCAGGTCCACCCGCGAGCGCTCGGTCACGGCCAGCAACGCGGCCGAGACATCGCCGTGCGCGATCAGCCGCACACGCGCCCCGGCCTCGCGGATCGCGGCGATCCCCTGCTCGTGGCGCGGGCGGTCGAGCACGACCACCATCACGTCGCTCACCGGGCGCCCCGTGCGATCGGCGATCAGCTTCACCGTCTCGCCGAGCGGGCGGTCGAGGTCGAGGAGGTCGGCGATCTCCGGCGCGCCGGCCATCTTCTCCATGTAGACGATCGGCCCGGGATTGAACATCGTGCCACGCGCCGACAGGGCGATCACCGAAAGCGCACTCGGCATCCCGTGCGCGGCGAGCGTGGTGCCCTCGAGCGGATCGACCGCGATGTCGACCGCCGGCGGCGAGCCGTCGCCGATCTGCTCGCCGTTGTAGAGCATCGGCGCCTCGTCCTTCTCGCCCTCGCCGATCACGACGACGCCGTCCATCGAGACCGACTGCAGCATGTAGCGCATGCCGTCGACCGCCGCCTGGTCGGCGGCCTCCTTGTCGCCGCGGCCCACCAGCGGCGCCGCCGCGAGCGCCGCCGCCTCGGTGACGCGCGCGAGCTCGAGGGCGAGGTTCCGGTCCGGTAGCTGCGGGGTCGAGTCTGCGTTCACGGCGCGGGAAACCTATACCAGCGCCGGTGCCACTACGATCGTGGCGTGAGCGACGCGGACCTCGACCTGCGGGCAGACCTTCCGCCGGCTGACGGACCGTCGATCGAGAAGATGCTCGGCGCCGCGCGCGACGAGCGCGTGGCAGACCGGCTCGCGGAGCCCGACCCGACGCTCTGGGCTCCGGCCGGCACGCCGGAGGTCGCCAACCGCCTCGGGTGGCTGACGATCGCGGATCGCATGCTCGACGAGCTGCTCGAAATCGAACGCGTCGCCGACGGCGTGCGCCGCGACGGCATCACCGACGTGGTGCTGCTCGGGATGGGCGGCTCCTCGCTCGCACCGGAGGTCTTCAGGCGGACCTTCCAGGATCAGGTGCCCGCTCACCCGGACCCGGCCCACCCCGGCCTGCACCTCCACGTCCTCGACTCGACCGATCCGGCCTGGATCTCCGCGGTCGGGCAGGCCGTCGACCCGGCGCGCACGCTTTTCGTGGTCTCCTCGAAGTCCGGCGGGACGATCGAGCCCCTCTCCCTGTTCGCCCACTTCCACTCGCTGCAACCGGACGGCTCGCACTTCATCGCGATCACCGACCCGGGGTCCGGGCTCGCCGAGCTCGCCACGCAGAACGGGTTCCGCCACGTCTTCTACGGCGACCCGGACATCGGCGGGCGCTACAGCGCGCTCTCGCCGTTCGGGATCGTGCCCGCCACGCTCATGGGCGTCGACACGGCCGCGCTCCTGCGCCGCTCCGCGCTCGCGTGGAAGGCGGGCGCGCCCGGCGCCGGGGACCTCCCCGGAGCCGTGTGGCTGGGCGCGGTGCTCGCCGCGCTGGCGCGCTCCGGGCGCGACAAGCTGACGTTCGCGATCGCGCCGTCGCTGCCGGGCCTGGGGCTCTGGCTGGAGCAGCTCGTGGCCGAGTCGACCGGAAAGCAGGGCACCGGCATCCTCCCGGTCGCCGAGGAGCCGCTGGGCGAGCCGGGCGACTACGGCGCCGACCGCGTGTTCGCGCATCTGCCCGACGCGTCCGGGCGTGGCGGGCGCGATTCCGAGAACGAGGCGCGCCTCGCCGCGCTCGCCGCCGCCGGACACCCCGTGATCACGATCCCGACGACCGGGCCGGAAGATCTCGGGCGGGTGTTCCTGCTGGCCGAGATCGCCGTCGCCGTCGCCGGCTGGGGACTCCGCATCAACCCCTTCGACCAGCCCAACGTGCAGCAGGCAAAGGACGCCACCAACCGCGTGCTCGAGGGATTCGAGAAGAGCGGCGAGCTGCCCGACGTGCCCGCCGCCGGCGAGGCCGAGCTGCGCGAGCTGCTGCTCGGCGCCGCACCGCCCGACTACGTGGCGCTGATGGGCTACCTGCAGGCCGATGAGGCGTTCGACGCCGCGGTCGCCGAGCTGCGCGAGACAGTGCGCGCCGCCACGCGCGCCACGACGACGTTCGGCTACGGCCCGCGGTTCCTCCATTCCACGGGGCAGTTCCACAAGGGCGGCCCGAAGGTCGGACGCTTCCTGCAGCTGCTCTACGACGGGCCGGCGCGCGTCGAGATCCCGGGCCGGCCCTACGACTTCGGAACGCTGAAGGAAGCGCAGGCGATCGGCGACGTCGAAACGCTGCGTGAGCTGGGGCTGCCCGCCCAGCGGGTACGGCTCGAGGGCGTGGACTCCGTGAGCGCGCTGCGCGCTCTGACCGCAACGATCAAGGGGTGGACATGACGCAGATCGGCTTCGTCGGGCTGGGGAAGATGGGCGGCGGCATGGTGCACCGCATCAGACGCGACTCCGACAACGAGGTGGTCGCGTTCGACTTCGACGCGAAGGCCGTCAAACAGGCGGTCAAATACGGCGCGGGAGGAGCCGACTCGCTGCGTGAGCTCGTCAAGAAGCTCGAGCCCCCGCGGATGGTCTGGATCATGGTGCCGGCCGGCGACCCGACGCAGCAGACGGTCGACAAGCTCGCCAAGCTGCTCGACCGCGGCGACACGATCATCGACGGCGGCAACTCGAAGTGGACCGACGACAAGCGTCGCGCGGGAGAACTGAAAAAAGCGGGCATCGACTACGTCGACGTCGGCGTCTCCGGCGGCGTCTGGGGCCTGGAAGTCGGCTACTGCATGATGGTCGGCGGCCCGAAAGGCGCGGTCAAACGCCTCGCCCCGATCCTCGACGTGCTCGCGCCGCCGACCAGTGAGGAGAGCCGCGGCGCGATCGGCGATCGCGGCTGGATGCACTTCGGCCCGGCCGGCGCCGGGCACTACGTGAAGATGGTCCACAACGGCGTCGAGTACGGGCTGATGCAGGCATACGCCGAGGGCTTCGACATCTTCGACAAGAGCGAGTACGAACTCGACAACGCGAAGATCGCCCACCTCTGGGGACAGGGCTCGGTTGTGCGCTCGTGGCTCTGCGAACTCGCGGCGCGCGCGTTCGAACTCGACGGCAACGACCTCGAGGCGATCGAGGGCTGGACCGACGACTCCGGCGAGGGGCGCTGGACGATCCAGGACGCGACCGACCACGACGTCCCGACGCCCGTGATCACGGCGTCGCTGTACTCGCGGTTCCGCTCGCGCGGGAACGGCGACTTCGCCGACAGGGTCCTCGCCGCCCTGCGCAACCAGTTCGGCGGGCACGCGGTGGTCGCCGCGCCGAAAGGATCGGGTGCGGCGGCCGCGGCGAACGGCGCGGGCGCCAAACCAGCCAAAGCCGCCAAAGCCGCGAAAGGCAGACGCGGAGCGCGCAAAGGCGCGAAGGCCGCCGGGGGCCGCTGATGGCGATCGCGGCCGGACGGCCGACGGAGCGCCAGCAGCCCGACAACCCACTCACGGCGGGCCTCGAGCGCCAGCCGGTCCCGCCCACCTCGCTCGTGATCTTCGGCGCGACGGGCGACCTCGCGCGGCGCAAACTGCTGCCCGCGCTCTACAACCTCGCGCACGAGGGGGCGCTGCCTGAGCGCTTCTATCTCGTCGGCGTGGCGCGCAAAGAGAAGAGTCACGAGGACTACCAGCAGGAGTGCGCGGAAGCGATCGAGGAGTTCTCTCGCCGCAAGCCCGATCCGGACGTGCTCAAAGGGCTGCTCGAGAACGTGCGCTACGTCCCGGGCACCTTCGACGACGACTCCGCCTACGGCGTGCTGGGCGGCCAGCTCGACGAGTTCGAGAAGGCCGCGGGCGAGCCGCTGAACCGCGCCTTCTACCTGTCCACCGCACCCGCGTTCTTCCCTGTGATCGTCGGCAAGCTCGGCGAGTCGCACCTCTCACAGCACGAGGACGCCCAGGTGCGCTGCATCATCGAGAAGCCCTTCGGCACCTCGCTGGAGGAGGCACGGGAGCTGAACCGCGAGGTGCTGGCCGTCTTCGACGAGACGCAGATCTACCGCATCGACCACTACCTGGGCAAGGAGACGGTCCAGAACCTGCTCGCGTTCCGCTTCGCCAACGGGATGTTCGAGCCGCTCTGGAACCGCAACTACATCGACTACGTGCAGATCACGGCCGCCGAGGACCTCGGGATCGGCACGCGCGCGGACTACTACGACGCCGCCGGGGCCCTGCGCGACCTGATCCAGAACCACATGATGCAGCTGCTCTGTCAGGTCGCGATGGAGCCCCCGGTCAACTTCACCGCCGAAGAAGTCCGCAACGAGAAGGTGAAGGTGCTGGAGGCGATCTCCGAGCCGAAGGCCGAGGACATCGCCGAGATGGCCGTCCGCGCGCAGTACGGCGCCGGCCACGCCGGCGGCGAGGACGTACGCGGGTACCTCGAAGAGGACGGCGTGCCGGCCGACTCGAACACCGAGACCTACGCCGCGATGCGCCTCGAGGTGGACAACTGGCGCTGGGCCGGGGTTCCCTTCTACCTGCGGACCGGCAAGCGCCTGGCCCGCAAGGTCACCGAGATCGCCGTGACGCTGAAGCCCGTGCCGCACCTCGCGTTCAGCCAGGACGGCTCGCTGGGGGTGCAGCCGAACCAGCTCGTGCTGACCGTCCAGCCGAACGAGGGCGTCTCGCTGCGGCTCGGCGCGAAGATCCCCGGCACCCGCATGATCATCCGCCCCGTCAACATGGAGTTCCTCTACGGCACCTCGTTCCTCTCGCAGTCGCCGGAGGCCTACGAGCGGCTGATCACCGACGCGATGCGCGGCGACCCGACGCTCTTCACCCGTAACGACGAGGTCGAGGCGCAGTGGCGGATCTGCGACCCGATCGTGAAAGCGTGGGAAGCGGAGCCGGGCCCGCTGCCGCAGTACGAAGCCGGCTCGCAGGGACCCGACGGGGCCGAGGCGCTGCTGCGCGACGGCGACCGCTGGCGCGCGATCTGATGGCCCGCACAGACGCGGTCTGGAGCGAGCAGGGCACGACACCGGACGCGATCGAAGCAGCCCTTCGCGGGCTCCTGGTGCAGGCGCACGCCGAACGCCAGGAGGTCGTGCCCGCGCGCGTGCTCAACATGATCACGTTCGTCGACCTCGACTGGACCGGCGAAGTCGCCAACCGGCTGCGCGGCGTCGGGCGCTACCACGCCTCGCGGCTGGTGGTGCTCGCCTACGAGCCCAAGCGCGAGCGGCTCGACGCCCGCGTGACGATCTCGACCGACGACCCCGCCTCGCCCGGCGATCTCGCGCTCCTGCGCGAGACGGTCGTCGTCGAACTCGGCGACCGCCACCTCGACGACCTGACCACGATCGCCGACCCGCTGGTCGTGACCGACCTGCCGACGCTGCTCTGGTCGCCGCACGGCCATCCCGAGATCATCGACCAGCTGCTGCCGCTCGCCCAGGCCGTGCTGCTCGACTCCGTCGAGGAGCCCGACTACGTCGAGGCGCTCGACCGCGCCGCGGCGCTCAGCGAGCGCGCCTACGTCGTCGACCTGGCGTGGCTGCGCTCGACGCCCTGGCGCGAGCGGGTCGCGGCGATGTTCGACCCGCCCTGGCTGCGCCCCGAGCTGCATCACCTCTCAGGGGTCGCCGTGCGCCACCACCCCGCCTCCACGGCCGCCGGCGCGCTGCTGGTCGGCTGGCTCGCCTCGCGCCTGGACTGGGGCAAGGGCGAGCTGCTCCCCGCCGAGCACGGAGAGCTGGCGGGCCGGGCTCACGCCGGCCGCAAGGACGTCGACCTGCGCCTCCTCGTCGCGCCGGAGCTGCAGGTCCCCGGCCTGCAGGGCCTCACGGTGGAGACCGCCGCCGGGCACCGCCTGCGGCTCGACCGCGGCCCCGGGGGGCTTCACGCGCGCTTCTCCGGGCCTCGCGAGAACGACCGCGAGTGGACGATCCCCGGAGCCTCGCGCGGCGAGACCGGCGTCCTCGGCGAGGGCATCCGCCAGGCGCTGCTGCGCGACCCGACCTACCTGCCCGCCGTCGGAGCGGCACGGGCGATGCTCACATGACGCGGCTGACGACCTGCCCGGACGCCGACAGCGTCGCCGAGCGCGCCGCCGCGCACATCGAGCGCGTGCTCGCCCGGGCGCGCGAGGAGCGCGGGGTCGCAAACCTGGCGCTCAGCGGGGGCACGACGCCCGGTCGCACCTACGAGCTGCTCGGCGCGAGCGGGGCCGCGCTCGATGACGTGCACGTGTGGTTCGCCGACGAGCGCTGCGTCACACCCGACGACGAGGAGAGCAACTTCAGGCTGGCGCGCGAGACCCTGCTGGACCCGGCCGGGATCCCGCCCGCGCGCGTGCACAGGATGCCCGGCGAGCTGGGCCCGGCCACCGGCGCCGAGAGCTACGAGCTCGAGCTGCTCTCGACGCTCGGCGAGGCGCCCGTCCCGCCCGTGCTCGATCTCGTCGTGCTCGGGATCGGTCCCGACGGCCACATCGCCTCGCTGTTCCCCGGCGCGCCGACCCTCGACGCCGGCGAGCAGGCCATCTGCCACGGCGTCTCGGACTCGCCGAAGCCGCCGCCCGAGCGGATCACGCTCAGCCTGGCCGTCCTGAACGCGGCGCGCGGCTGCCTGCTGCTCGCGACCGGCGCGAGCAAGGCCGACGCCGTCGACGCGATGCTCGCGGCGCCGTCGCGTCACGTGCCCGCGAGCCTGCTGCGGCGAGAGCGTCTCACCGTGATCGCCGACGACAGCGCGGCGCCCTCCCCGGCCGCACCATGAGCGCGCGCGGGCCGCAGGCGGTGCTCGTCCGCCACGCCGAGACGGAGTGGACGCTCAGCGGGCAGCACACGGGTCGCACCGACATCCCGCTCACCGGCCGCGGGCGCGAGGCGGCGCGCGGGCTCGTCGCGCCGCTCTCGGCGTGGAGCTTCGCGCGCGTGCTCTGCAGCCCTCTGCAACGAGCGCTCGAAACCTGCGAGCTGTGCGGCCTGAGCGAGCGCGCCGAGCGCGACGAGCTGCTCGAGGAGTGGGACTACGGCGACTACGAGGGCCTCACAAGCGCCGAGATCGACCAGCGGCGGCCGGGCTGGAGCCTGTGGCGCGACGGCTGCCCCGGCGGCGAGCAGCCGGGGGATGTCGGGGACCGCGCAGACCGCGTGCTCGCGGACATCCTCGCCGGCCCCTCCCCGGTCGCGGTCTTCTCCCACGGGCACTTCCTGCGCGTGCTGGGCGCGCGCTGGATCGAGCTGGCGCCCGCGGGAGGCGCGCACCTCGCCCTCTCCCCCGCCTCGATCTCGATGCTCGGCTCCGAGCACGAGGCGCACGTCCTCGCCTCCTGGAACGTCGTCCCCGGGTGAGGGCCGCCGGCCACCGCGTGTGACGTCGGACACGGCGTCGCCGAGCCCGCCTCGCTACAGTGACGCGCAGCCTCCGATGGCGGTGCGCGCGGCCCCGACCCATCCCCTCACCTCCGACGCCGAGTCCCTGCTCGCTGCGCTCGATGAGGCACGGGGACGCACGCTCGGGCTCGTCGCCGGCCTTGACGACGAGCAGCTCGAGGCGCAGCTCTCCCCGATCATGAGCCCGCTCGTGTGGGATCTCGCGCACATCGCCGCCTACGAGGATCTCTGGATCTGCAACCGGCACGGCGGCGAGGAACTGCTCCGTGCCGACCTGGCAGCCGTCTACGACGCCTTCGAGACGCCGCGCGCCGTGCGCGGCGAGGTCGAGCTGCTCGACGCGGCGGCGGCCCGCGAGTACCTCGCGGCCGTGCGCGCCCGCAGCGTCGCCGTGATCGAGCGCGCCGGAGCCGGCGACGGCGTGCTCTGCGAGATGGTCGTGCGCCACGAGCTCCAGCACACCGAGACGATGCTCCAGACGATGTCGCTGGCGGGGCTCCTGCCGGACGGCGAGCCGCTCGCGCCGCTCGAGGGCGAGGACGGCTGGATCGACGTGCCGCCGGGGCGCTTCGAGATGGGAGCTGCCGCCGGCTTCTCCTACGACAACGAGCGCCCGCGCCACGAGCGCTCGCTCCCGGGCTTCGCGATCGCGCGCCGCCCCGTCACCAACGCGACCTGGCTGTCCTTCGCCGAGGGCGGCGGCTACGAACGCCGCGAGTGGTGGTCCCACGAGGGCTGGGCGTGGAAGGAGGAGTACGACATCGGCCACCATCCCTCCGTGGCGGCGGGTGATCTGGAGGCGCCTGTCTGCCACGTGAGCTGGTTCGAGGCCGACGCCTTCGCCCGCGCGCACGATGCGCGGCTGCCCACCGAGCAGGAGTGGGAGCGGGCGGCGACCTCGGAACAGCAGACGCCGACGGGGATCGGCGCGGTCTGGGAGTGGACCGCCTCCAACTTCCTCCCCTACCCCGGGTTCGCGGCCCACCCGTACCGCGAGTACTCCGAGGTGTTCTTCGGCGAGCGCTACCGCGTGCTGCGGGGCGGCTCTTGGGCCACTGCCCCGCGCGTGGCGAGCCCCACGTTCCGCAACTGGGACCTGCCCGAGCGCCGCCAGATCTTCGCCGGCCTGCGGCTGGCCCGGGACGCGAGCTGATGGCCTGGGCCCCGGCCTCCTCCACGGTCGCGACGCCTTCCAAGGCGATCACGATCGACTCGCACCTCGACGCCCAGTCCGAGCGCTCGCTGGCCGACGACGTGCTCGACGGCCTCACGCGGCCCTTCAAGGAGCTGCCGCCGAAGCACTTCTACGACGCGCGCGGCGCCGAGCTGTTCGACCGCATCTGCGAGCTGCCCGAGTACTACCCGACGCGCGCCGAGCGCACGATCCTCGAGCGCTCCGCCGACGAGATCGCGGCGATCACCGGCGCGGTCGAGCTCGTCGAGCTGGGCTCCGGGACCGCGGCCAAGACCCGCGTGCTGCTCGACTCACTGCACCGAGCGGGCACGCTTCGCCGGTACGTGCCACTGGACGTGACCGAGTCGATGGTCCGCGACTGCGCGAGCGCGCTGACGAGCGAGTACCCGGGGCTTCGCGTGCACGGGGTGATCGGGGACTTCGAGCGCCACCTCGACCAGGTGCCCCCGGCCGAGGGCCCGCGGATCGTCGCGTTCCTCGGCGGCACGATCGGCAACTTCCCGCCGGGCAGCCGGCGGCGCTTCCTGCGCCAGATCGGGCGGCTTCTCGGCCCGGAGGACCACCTGCTGATGGGCACCGACCTGGTCAAGGACCCGGGCGTGCTGGAGGCGGCCTACGACGACGCCGAGGGCGTCACGGCCGAGTTCAACCGCAACGTGCTGCTCGTGCTCAACCGCGAGCTCGACGCCGACTTCGACCCCGGCGACTTCGAGCACGTCGCGCTGTTCGACCGCGAGCACGAGTGGATCGAGATGCGCCTTCGCGCCCGGCGCGCCGTCTCGGCGCGGATTCAGCGCCTGGACATGGAGGTCCGCTTCGCCGCCGGCGAGGAAGTGCGCACCGAGATCAGCGCCAAGTTCACGCCCGAGCGGCTGCAGGGCGATCTCGCCGCGGCGGGGCTGGAGCTCGCCCACTGGCTGACCGATCCGCAGGGCCTCTTCGCCCTCACCCTCTCGCGTGCGCGAGCGGCCGAGGATTAGATAGCCTGCCGCCTCGATGCAGATCGAGGGCGCACAGGCACTCGTCGTCGGCGGCGCCTCCGGGCTCGGCGAGGCCACCGTGCGCGCGCTCGCCGCGCGCGGCGCGAACGTCACGATCGCCGACGTCAACGCCGAGAGGGGCCAGGCGCTCGGGGAGGAGCTCGAGGCCGACTTCGTCGCCTGCGACGTGCGCGAGGAGTCCCAGGTCGAGGAGGCCGTGTCCCGCGCCGCCCAGGACGGCGACCTGCGGATCGCCATCTGCTGTGCGGGCACCGGCTGGGCCCAGAAGGTGGCCGGGTCCAAGGGCCCGCACCCGCTGCTCCCGTTCGAGACGATCATCCAGATCAACCTGATCGGGACCTTCAACGTGCTCCGCTACGCCGCCACCGCGATGATCGCGACCGAGCCCGGCCCGGACGGTGAACGCGGCGTCTGCGTGAACACCGCCTCGATCGCCGCGTTCGACGGCCAGGTCGGCCAGATCGCCTACTCCGCATCCAAGGGCGGCGTCGTCGGCATGACGCTGCCTGCCGCGCGCGACCTCAGCCAGTACGGGATCCGCGTCAACACGATCGCCCCCGGGCTGTTCGACACGCCGCTGCTCGCAGCGCTGCCCGAGGAAGCCCGCGCCGCACTCGGCGCGGGGGTGCCGTTCCCGCGCCGGCTGGGCACGCCCCCGGAGTACGCCCAGCTCGCCTGCCACATCGTCGAGAACCCGATGCTCAACGGGGAGACGATCAGGCTGGACGGCGCGCTGCGGATGCCGCCGCGCTGAGCGCGCCCGCCCGGCGCCCACACGCATCACCGCGCCGGGCGGCACGAGCCGGGGGCGGCACCAACGCGTGGCACCACCCCCCGACGAGCCCCCTAGCTCAGGCGCTCCACCAGCATTGCCATGCCCATCCCGCCCGCCACGCACATCGACTCGATGCCGTACGTGCCGTCGCGCGTTTCCAGGCCGTTGATGAGCGTCGTCATGATGCGCGCGCCGGTCATCCCGAACGGGTGCCCGAGGGCGATCGCCCCGCCGAACGGGTTCAGCTTCTCGTCGTCGATCCCGAGGTCTTCCTTGCACGGCACGATCTGCGCCGCGAACGCCTCGTTGATCTCGACCACGTCGATGTCGTCCATCGTCATCTTCGTCTGGGCGAGCAGTTTCTCGATCGCCGGGATCGGGCCGAGGCCCATGATCTCCGGGCGGATCGCGGCGACGGTCGACGCGATGATCCTGACTTTCGGGGTCAGGCCGAGCTCCTTGGCCCGTTCCTCGCTCATCACGAGCAGCGCGGCCGCGCCGTCGTTCAGCGGGCACGCGTTGCCGGCCGTGACGGTCCCGTCGGGCCTGAAGGCCGGAGGCAGCGCCGAGAGCTTCTCGAACGTGGTGCCCGGACGGGGGCCGTCGTCCTTCGTGACGAGGGTCTCGGGCACCTCGACCTCGTTGCCCTCCTTGTCGGTGACGGTGTGCGCCGGCGCCGTGACGCCGACGATCTCCTTGTCGAAGTGCCCGGACTCCTGCGCTTCCACCGCGCGGTTCTGCGAGGTCACCGCCCACTCGTCCTGCGCCTCTCGGCTCACCTTGCAGCGATCGGCGACGTTCTCGGCCGTCAGCCCCATCGGGATGTAGACGTTGTAGAGCGAGTTCTCCGAGCCGTCGAGCTCGGGGTGGAACTGGAAGTCTGCGCCTTTGCCCGCGCGCGAGACCGCCTCGACTCCGGCCGCGATGTAGGTGTCGCCCTCGCCCGCCTTGATCGCGTGGAACGCCATCCGGGTCGTCTGCAGCGACGACGCGCAGAAGCGGTTGACGGTCGTGCCCGGAACGTGGTGGTCGATGCCCGCGAGCAGCGTCGCGTTGCGGCCGATGTTGTATCCCGACTCACCCTCGGCGAAGCCGCAGCCCATCATCACGTCGACGATCGAGCCGGTCTCGACACCCGGGTTGCGCTCGACCAGCGCCTTCAGCGGCACGGCCGCCAGGTCGTCCGCGCGGACCGATTTCAGAGAGCCCTTGACCGCCCTTCCGATGGGGGTGCGAACGGCGTCGACGATCACTGCTTCGGGCATCGCTGAATCAATCTCCTTGGTCGGTGGACCCGCGAATCGGCGGATCTCGGGTAGACGGGGGTTGATCCTAGAAGATCAACCACGAACACGCGTTTGGGGCCCCGGCGATCAGAGGTCCAGCCGGGACACGCCGAGCTCGTCGAACCCGACGTGATGCGCGAGCTCGTGGCGCACCGTGCGCGTGACCTGATCCCGCAGCATGTCGCCGTCGTGGCCGAAGTCGCGCCGCAGCGTGTCGCGGAAGACGACGATCCGGTCGTGGACGTCGTCGCGGGCGACGGTGCCGCCTTCATACAGGCCGTATGCGCCCGCGCGCCGGCCTCCGTCGGAGATCACGACCGCGACGTGCGCGAGCGCGTTGCGCAGCAGGTCGGGAAGGTCGTCCAGGGCCTCGCGCACCAGCTCCTCGAAGTCGGCGTCGTCGAGCGGGTCGAGCTCGAGGAACTCGCTTTCGTCAGGTTCGACGGCGAGGCCCTCGCGGGCGAGGCGCTCCGAATGCCGGACGATCTCTTCGAACTCGGTCTCGGACTCGGGGTCGCGCCACCCGGCCATCCTCACGGCGACGAACGCGACCCCGCCCATCAGCGCCGCCGCCACGATCACGCCGAGCGCCACGTCCTCGAGCGCGCGCACCGCGCCGATCGAGCTGAACCCCTGGCCGACGACCAGCACGACGAGCCCGAGCGACATAGCGATGAGAGCCGCCGCGCCCACGCGTCGGACCGATCCGTGGGGCGCTGGGTCGCTGGGGCGCCTCATCTCGCTGCTCGCCTACTTGAGCGTGCGGGCGATTACCACCCGCTGGATCTCGTTCGTGCCCTCATAGATCTGGGTGATCTTCGCGTCGCGCATCATGCGCTCCACCGGGTACTCCTTGACGTAGCCGTAGCCGCCGAGCACCTGGACTGCCTCGACCGTGACGGCCATCGCGGTGTCCGAGCAGAACACCTTGGCCATCGAGGAGTACTTGGCTTTCTGCGGGTGCTCCTGATCGGCCATCGCGCACGCCTTGTAGAGCAGCTCGCGCGCGGCGGCGGTGCGCAGCTCCATGTCCGCCAGCTTGAACTGGATCCCCTGGAACTCGTTGATCGCCTGGCCGAACTGGCGGCGCTCCTTCGCGTACTCCACCGCGTAGTCGGTGGCGCCCTGGGCGATCCCGACGGCCTGTGCGGCGGCACCCAGACGCGTCCGCTCGAGCGTGCCGAGGGCGACCGACAGGCCCCTGCCGACCTCGCCGATCACGTTCGCCCGGGGCACCCGCACGTCCTCGAAGATCGGCTGCCCGGTGGGCGAGGCGCGGATCCCGAGCTTGTGCTCGAGCTTGCCCACGCTGAAGCCGGGGCGGTCCGCCTCGACCACGAACGCGGTGAGCCGGCGGGTCTCCCGGTCCGTGACCGCGAAGCAGATGTAGAAGTCGGCGATGCCGAGGTTGGAGATCCAGTTCTTCGTGCCGTTGATGACCCACTCGTCGCCGTCGAGCACGGCAGTCGTCTTCATCCCGGCGGGATCGGACCCGGCCTCGGGCTCCGACAGGGCGAAGGCGGGTGACCACTCGCCGGTCGCACAGCGCGGCAGAAAGCGCTCCTTGAGCTCGTCCGAGCCGAACAGCTGGATCGGGAGCGTCCCCAGCTCCTGGACCATCAGGATCAGCGCACACGACGCGTCGACCTTGGCGATCTCCTCGACCGCCATGTTGAGCATCAGCGTCCCGGTGCCGGTCCCGCCGTGCTCGACCCCGAACGGCAGGCCCAGGATGTCCTGCTCGGCCAAAAGCCGCCGGATGTCCCACGGGTACTCGGCCTTCTCGTCGATCTCTGCGGAGCGGGGGGCGATCTTCTCGCGGGCGATCTGGCCGATCGTGGCGCAGAAGTCGAGGTGCTCCTGCGGGATCGTGTAGACGTCGCTGACCGCCTCCATAGGGGTTGATCCTAGCCATGCCGCTGGCGAGGCGCGGCGCTGGACGCGGGGCACGACAGATGGCCGGCGCCGTTTCGCTGCGCCGCCCGGCGGGTAGCCGTGGAAGATGCCCCTGGGAACATCGATATTCCTCATCGCGGTCGGCGCGATCCTCCGCTACGCGGTCACCGCCACCACCTCCGGGATAAACCTGCACACGGTGGGCCTGATCCTGATCATCGTCGGGGTCGTCGGCCTCGTGCTCTCGCTGTTCTGGATGATCAGCTTCTCCGCGAGGCGCAGGGATCGCATCGTCGAGCGCGATCCCTACCGCGAACCCCCCGCCTACTGACCGGCCGCGCCAACCGCTCGCGGCCGGGTCGCGCGGGCGGCGTTAGAGCCGCCGGCAGGCTGGCGCTAGGCTCAGCGCGTGAGCGCGCGCGAGGAGCTTGAGATCGAGCCGGCCCGGCTCGAGGAGTGGATGCGGGAGGACCCGGCCCCGCAGGTGATCGACGTGCGCGAGCCGCACGAGCGCGAGGCCGGGCACATCGCGGGCACCCGTCACATCGAGCTGAACCGGCTCAGCGGCGAGGCGGCGAGCATCGACGCCGAGCGCCCTGTCGTCTTCTACTGCCGCGTCGGCTCGCGCTCGCGGATGGCCGCCGAGGCCTTTCGCACCGCCGGCTACGAGGCGTACACGGTGGCCGGCGGGCTTGTGCGCTGGGACGCGGAGGGCCGGCCGCTGGCGCCCGAGGGCGCCACGGTGGCCGAGCACTAGCGCGGCGATGGAGCCGTTCGACGGCGCCTGGCGCGCCGAGCGGCAGGCCGCCCAGCGGCGCGCTCTCGAGGAGGGCGCGACGACGCTGAGCTGCTCGGCGCCGTTCGGCGGAGGCGGACTGGGTCGCCATCTTCAGGAGATCTGGGATTCGCTCGCGCGCGACGGCGCGCACGGGAGACTGGTGTGCGGGCCGTCCGCCGAGCGCCGCGGCGTCGTGCCGCCGCCGGAGCGCATCGAGGTGCGGCCGGGTCGCGCTTCCACGCTCGCGGCACGCGCGTTCGCCGGCTCGCCCGCATGGGCGACGTGGAGCTCGGGGGTCGGATTCGATCGTGCGGCGCGCCGGCACCTGGGCGGCGGCGAGCACCTGCTCGCGTTCAACGGCCAGGCGCTCTCGCAGTTGCGGGCGGCACGGGCCGCCGGCTACCGCAGCACCACCGTCGTGTCTGCCACGGCGCACATGCGCCACGTCGCCGCCCGCCAGAGCGAGGCGTACCGCCGCCATCCGCTCGAGCGCCCGTGGGCGCCGCGCGTCCTCGACCGCAACCTCGCGGAGTACCGCGCGGCGGACTCGATCCTCTTCGCCACCGAGCACATCCGCGAGTCCTTCCTCTCCGAGGGCGTCCCCGCCGAGCGCCTGCACGCGTTCCCCCTCACCCCCGACCCGCGCTACACGCCTCGTGAGGGGCCGGCCGTCGCGTCCACCTTCGACGTCCTCTACGTCGGCAGCCTGTCGGTCTCGAAGGGGGTGCCGGTGCTCGTCGACTGCGTCCGCGGCCTCGACGCGCCCGACCTGAGGCTGGTGCTGCTGGGCGGCTGGGCCTCCCGCGGCATGCGCCGCTTCCTGAGCGCCGCGCGCGAAGCGGATCCCCGCATCGAGGTGCGCTTGGGCGATCCGCTCGAAGCCCTGCGCTCGGCGAGCCTCTACGTCCACCCGAGCTGGGACGACGGGTTCGGCTACGCCCCGGTCGAGGCGCTTGCAGCCGGTGTCCCGGCGATCGTCACGCAGGACACCGGGATGAAGGAGCTGATCGCACCGGGGCGGGGCCTCGTCGTCCCGACCGGCGACGGCGCGGCGCTCGCCGAGGCGATCGAGGCCGCCTACCGCCGCGAGATCCTCACCGTCTAGGGTTGGGCGCGCCGATGCCACGGGCGAGCCACCACCTGCGCGGACTGGGCAGCCGCTGGAGGGAGCTGCGCCGGAGCCGCGCCGACGCTCGCTTCGTGCCGCGCCTGCGCAGGGGAGAGGGCCCCCCGCTGCTGCTCTCCCCGCATCTCGACGACGCGGTCCTGGACTGCTGGAGCCGTGCTCTCGGGCGATACGCCGCTGCGTGTCGTGAACGTCTTCGCCGGCGTCCCCGCGAGCGGGGCGCCCGTGCCGCTGTGGGACCGCATCACGGGCGCGGGCGACTCCGCGGCGCGCGTGCGCGACCGCATCCAGGAGGACGCGCGCGCGCTCGCGCGCGCCGGGCTCGAGCCGACGAACCTGGCGCTGCTGGACGCGCAGTACCGGCGCCCCGGCAACCCGCTCGAACCCGAGGAGATCGACAGGGCGCTCGCTGCGGAGCTCGACGGCGCGAGCACGCACGTGCTGGCGCCGGCCGCGATCGGGGACCACCCCGATCACGTGCTCGTTCGCCGCTACGCGCGGCTCCTGCTCCGGGCGGGCTTCACGGTCACGCTCTACGCCGATCTCCCCTATTGCGTGCTGCACGGCTGGCCGAGCTGGGTCGACGGGCGCGAGCCGGATGGCCACCGCGACATCGATGCGTTCTGGAACTCGTTCCTGGACGCGGTCGGCGAGCTCGGGCAGATGCGCTCGGCGCGCGTGGTGAGGCTCGACGACGAGCGCGCCGCGGCGAAGCTGGAGGCGATGCGCTGTTACGAGAGCCAGCTTCCCGCCCTCTCCTACGGCGGCCGTGAGCTGCTGTCCGATCCCGAGATCCATCGCTACGAGGTCTTCTGGGATCTCGCCCCGGGCCGGCGCGGCTGAGCGTGCCGCTTCATACTCCTCGGCAACCGCCGTGGCGCCCCCGGGGCGCCGAAACCGAGGAGAGGAGACCGAGATGGAGGCTTCAGCCGACTCCCAGCAGGTGCGACGCGGTGACGGCTGGTCGGCCGCGCACCTGGACGACCTCGGGGACGGCCCCGGCTTCCGCAAGGTCCGCTCAGCGCTCGGCGTGGGCGCCTTCGGCGTCAACGCGATCGTGCTCCCGCCGGGTGTCGAAACCGGCTTCCACTTCCACGAGCGCCAGGAGGAGCTGTACTTCGTCCACTCCGGGGCGATCGAGATGGAGTTCGGCGACGGGAGGGTGGAGACGATCGCCGCGGGCGGCTTCGCGTGGGTCGACGCCCCGGTCGCGCGGAAGATCCGCAACGCGGGCGACGCCGACGCGATCTATGTGATCGTCGGCGCCAAGGACGGCTACGTGGGGCGCGACGGACGCGTCCCCGAGGGCGAGGAGGAGCGCGTGCGCGCCCTGCACGACCTCCGGGGCGGCGAGGGGTAGCGGCGCGGCGCCCCGGGTGCGCCGGGCGGAAAGGCGAGAACGGTGGCGGAGCGCGACATCCCGGCCGGCAGGCTGCCGATCCGCGGTGCGCTGTCGCTGCCGCTCTCGGAGATCACGGTGCGCGCGAGCCGCTCGTCCGGGCCCGGCGGCCAGCACGCCAACGTGACCGCCTCGCGCGTGGAAGCGTCCTTTGACGTAGCCGCGTCCTCCACGCTCTCCGCCACGCAGCGCGAGCGGCTGCTCTCGAAGCTCGGCCCCCGCGTGGTCGCGGTCGCCCAGGACGCCCGCTCTCAGGCCCGCAACCGCGAGCTCGCGCTCGACAGGCTCGCCAAGCGGATCGCCGGCGGGCTGGAGGTGCCGCGCAGCCGCACGGCCACGAAACCGACACGGGCCGCGCGCGAGCGCCGGCTCGCGCAGAAGCGCCGCAACGCAGAGCGAAAGCAGCAGCGCAGGACGCCGCCCGAGGGCTAGCGGCGAGCGGCGCGGCTCAGTTGAGCAGCTCGCGCACGTAGCGCTGGTGAAGGCGCCCGAGCGAGGTCTTTTCCGGGTGGAAGCCGATCGCGTTCCAGAGCTGCCCCGAGGCCGGAGCCCAGGCGATGATCAGGTAGACGCCGAGGGCGAGCGCGGCGCCGCGCAGCCACCGCGAGGTCGAAAGGGCCGCGAGCGGGAGCACCCACAGGACGTACCAGGGCAGCACCCAGCTCAGCGTCACGAGCAGGGCGACGCTCGCCCATCCACAAGCGGTGATCGTTCGCTCGGCGATCCCTGGCCCCTCCTGATCGATGCGGCGCCGCGGGCTCCACGCGTACCAGCAGCACGCCAGCACCGAGACGATCAGGGCGGCAGTCATCACTTTGTGCAGCGTTTCGGTCTCCCCTCCCCCACCGATCGCGAGACCGATCAGGTTCGGCACGCTCTCGCTCGTGACGAGCCGGCTCTGGGTGCTGAGGTCGGGGATGTGCAGGCCGAAGGCGAGCAGGCTGAGCGCGCCCACCGCGATCCCTCCGATCACCATCCCCACGAGCACCTGCGCGAGCGCGCGCCGGTAGCCGAGCAGGCCCGCGAGCACGACCGGGATCAGCACCGCCGCCGAGGCCTTCAGCCCCACGGCTACGACGAGCGCCGCGCCGGCGCCGATCAGAGCGGGCGAGGCCGGGGCGAGCCATTCGCGCAGCGCGGGCTTCTGCGGCCGTGCGCGCTCGGATTCGCGAGCCCTCAGCAGCAGGTAGAACGCCAGCACGATGCAGAGCATCATCAGGAAGTCGTTGTGGTCGCCCCCGAGGCCCCACACGAGCACGATCGGGTTCAGGCCGACGAGGACCACCGCCCACACCGGATCGCGCTTCAGCAGCTGCGCGGACTTGTAGACCAGCAGCAGCGTGAGCAGGCTGGATGCCGCGAGCACGACCTTCAGCACCCAGAACGACGCCGCGACGCCGAGCGGCACGACGACGAACGTCAGCATCGTGAACACCGGGCCGTAGGGGCTCAGCAGCTGGTGCCAGTTGCTGAGCGCGTAGCTGGGGTCGTCGTGAGGCTCGAGGATCGGGATCGTCGTGTAGGGGTTCAGGTGATGAACCCACTCCATGCGGCCGTAGTTGATGTAGTTGAAGACGTCCGTCAGCGCGAGTGGCGGCGAGAGGATGAAGATCACGTGGACGGCCAGGATCGCGGCGAGGATCCAGCGCGGTCGCACTCGCGACGAGCCCTTCAGCACGACCCCGTAGGCGAGGTACATCGCGACGATCGCGCCGCTGAAGAGGTACTTCAGGGTCGTGCTGTTCCCGGTGAGACCCGGCCACAGCCCGCCGAGCGGCCCGGCCATCCAGCGCGGATAGAAGTTCCCGGTCGTGGCCGGCGCCAGCACGCTCGGGCGGTCCGCCGCCATCACGACGACGAACAGGCACAGGCCGACGATCGCGGCCAGCGAGAGGCCGACGGCGAGCTGCCAGGCGCCGGCTCGCTCGGAGCCGACCGAACGGCCCCCGGCCACGCCTCGCCGGCGCGATGGGGCGCCGTCGGGAAGTGGGAGGGTGCTTGCCTCGGAGGTCATCTCGCCTCAGAGAAGCAGAGGGCCCGCCGAAGCGGGCCCTGAGCAGCGTTCCGTTCCAGTCGGAATCAGATGGTTGTGACGTTCACGGCCTTGGGACCCTTGTCGCCCTGCTCCGGGTCGTAGGACACCTTCGCGCCCTCCTGGAGCGAGCGGTAGCCCTCGCCGTTGATGCCGGTGTGATGAACAAAAAGGTCCTTGTCGCCGTCGTCGGGCGTGATGAACCCGAACCCCTTGTCGTCACTGAACCACTTGACTGTGCCGGTTGGCATTACGTGAACTCCTCCACGGTATGTGCGAGGCTGCTACGCGGAGGATGCTGCTCAGAGCTTCGACCTGCGAGCGCTTGCACTACTTTCACCGGACCATCTGTCCGGCCATACGCGACGACCGTAGCACGTCACGCCGCGGCCGTGTTGAGGAGATGTTGCCGGCGCCGCGACCCTCGCCTCATCGCCCGAACGCGGTAGGCGCCGCACCGCGCGGCTAGGGTGCCCGGATGGCCTCCGGCACACCCCCCGCAGACGCCGCGGCCGGCTCCGGCCCGTCCACGCTGCGTGTGCTCGAGCCGGAGGGCGAATCCCTCACGGCCGCGGCGCTGACCGAGCAGCTCGGGCTGTGGGATCGCCCGTCTGAGCCGCCGGCACGACCGCGCGTGCTGCTCAACATGGTGGAGACGGCCGATGGCCGCGCGACGCTCTCCGGACGCTCCGGTCCCGTCAGCGGCGCCGCCGACCGCGAGCTGTTCCACGCGCTGCGCGCCTCGTGCGACGGCGTCATCGTCGGCGCGGGAACAGTGCGTGCCGAGCGCTACGGGCGGATGCTGCGCGACGCTTCGCTGCGGGCGCTTCGCGAAAGCCGCGGGATGACGCCCGAGCCGCTCGCGTGCATCGTCTCGGGACGGCTCGTGCTCGGCGACGACATCCCCCTGCTGCGCGAGCCGGAGTCGCATGTGGTCGTGCTCACGGCCTCCGAGGCCAGCCTGCCCGAGCTCGGTGCGCAGCTCGACTACGTGCGGACTCCGGGCCCCCAGCTCGACCTCCACGCCGCGCTCGCAGAGCTCGGCGCGCGCTTCTCGCTGGCGAGCCTGCTGTGCGAGGGCGGCCCCCACCTCGCGCGCGAGCTGCTCGCGGCGGAGCTCCTCGACGAGATCTTCCTGACGATCTCGCCGCTGCTCGCGGGCGGCGAGCCCATGGCGGGCCAGGCGCTGCGCATCCTCGCGGGCGCCGAGCTCGATCCGCCGGCACGACTCGAGCTGCTGGGCACGATGCGAGCGGGCTCCTACCTCTTCCTGCGCTACGGCGTCGCGCGCTAGTCGAGCTCGCCGGCGCTCGCGGCCGGCTCGGTGCCGGCGCCGTCGCCCGCAGGCGCGGGAGGCGCCGCACCCTTCCGTGCGCCCGCAGGACCCGCGGGCTCGCGGGCGCTGCCGGCGCCGTTGCCTGTGCGATCGACCTCGGCGCGCGAGCGCGTCTCGCGGGAGACGACCGAGAGCAGTTCGCTGGCGAGCTGACGGCCTTCGCTCGCGACGCGTGGCGTCGCAGCGATCCGCACCACGACCTCGCTCCCGTCCAGCTCCTCGAGCGTGATGCGCGGCGCGTCGCGCAGCGGCGTCTGCAGCGTTCGCTCGAGGATCTCCTGAAGGTCTCCGGGCGTCATCCCCGCGCGCAGGCGGGCCCGCAGGTTGACCGCCTCCGGCTCGCGCAGCGGGAGGATCGCGACGTTCAGGACGACGCTGTTCGGGACCATGATCGAGTCCTCGCCGGTGGCGAAGGTCGTGTAGAGCAGGCCGAGCGAGGACACGATGCCCTCGATCTGGCCCGCCAGCGGGCCGCCCTGAAGGCGCACGCGCTCGCCGACGCGGAACGGCCGCGCGCTCAGCAGCACCGTCCCCGCGAACAGGTTGCCGAGAGTCTGCTGGGCGGCGAGACCCAGGATCACCGCCGTGAAGGCACCGCCGAGCGCCAGCGTTTTCGCTTCGATCCCGGCCACCTCGAGCGCGACGATGAGCGCGATCACGACCGTCGCGAGGCGGATCAGGAAGCCGACGGTCCCCGCGGTGGCCGGGTCGAGCCGGCGGAACAGAGCGGGGCCGAGCCCGCGGCCGACGTCGCGCGCGATCGCCCAGCCGAGGGTGACGAGCAGGAGCACCGTCACGATCGTGATCGGCGTTTCCAGGGCCGGTTCCAGGTACTTGTGGGCCGGGTGGAAGACGTGGTGGGCGTCGGTGTACGCCGGCACCTCCTTCCCGAACAGCGAGACGCGGTTGTGGTAAATCGTCACGATCGCCACGAACAGCGGCAGGAGCACGAGCACCTCCAGCCGCGCACGCTTGACCACGCGCGGGCTGATCTGCTTCAGCAGCCCGACCTCCTCCCAGGCCTGACTGCGGGTCTCGAACATCTTCGGAGGGGTCTTCGGAAGAGGCATCGCTCACATGATGGCGGTATCCGGCTCGAGCGCCGGAGCTGCGCCGGGCGTTGCATTACCCTTCGCCGCGATGAGCAACCGTCGCCGTCTGGTGATCCCCGCCGTGGTCGTCGGCATCGTGCTCGTGGTCGTCGCCGTCATCTACTTCGTGGAGCCGGCGCACTCGCTGCCGTCGTTCTTCCCCGGTCACGTCTCGGCGGGCGACGCCGAAGCGAGCCACCACCACACCAAGCACGGCATCGCGGCGCTCGTCGTCGCGCTGGCCTGCTTCGCGTTCGCCTGGTTCGCCTCGGGACCGAGCTCCCAGCAGCCCGAGCCGAGCGCCTAGCCGAGCCCGCACCGGGCCGGCGCGTCCGCGCGCGTCCTACTGCAGCGCGAACACGATCAGGCAGAACGCCCCGAAGCCCATGCAGTAGTAGCCGAAGGGCGTCAGCCTGTTGGTCTGGAGGAAGCGAAGGAGGAACTTCACGGCGAAGACGGTCGTGGCCGCCGCGCAGACGGCTCCGACGAGCGCGGGTCCCCGCACATCCGAGCCTTCGTGCCCGAGCAGTTCGGGTAGCTTCAGCACCGCCGCCGCGAAGATCACCGGCGTTGCGAGCAGGAACCCGAAACGCGCCGCGTCCTCGTTGGAGAGTCCGGACAGCAGGCCTCCGCCCATCGTCATGCCGGATCGCGATATGCCCGGGATCAGCGCGAAGGCCTGGGAGGTGCCGACGCCGATCGTCTGGCGCCAGCTCAGTTTCGAGAGCCGTCCATCGGAGTCCCCCAGGCCGTCGCCCGGCCGAGGCGGGCGGCGGCGCAGGCGCTCGAAGCTCAGCAGGGCGATGCCGTTCACGATCAGGAACGCCGCCGCAACCGACGGCGAGGCGAACAGTTTGCGGATCGGGTCCTGGAGCAGCAGCCCGATGATCCCGACCGGGATCGTGCCCGCCACGAGCAGCCAGCCGAGCCGCGCGTAGGTGTCGTCGTCGCGGATCTCCCGCATCCGCAGCGAGCGGAAGATGCCCTTGACGATCAGCACCCAGTCCTTGATGAAGAACACCAGGAACACGACAGCTGTCGCGAAGTGCGTTGCGACCAGGAACGTCAGGAAGTACTTGTCGTTCTGGTGGATGTTCCAGCCGAACAGGGCGGGCAGCACGACGGCGTGACCGAGGCTCGAGATCGGGAACGGCTCGGAGATGCCCTGGGTCAGACCCAGGATCACGGCCTGGAAGTAGCTGATGAGCGTCGCGGCGGGGACTGTGAGCAGGCTGGTCACGGCCGGGGGAGCTTAGGGGAACGCGAATCCGCCCCGGCGGGGCCCGGTTGGACTTTTCTCATACATCTCTTCACGGGCAGTTCACACGATCGTTCCCGCTTGGTCACAGAAAACCTGTGTTTGCAGGGGAATCCTCATGTCATGAACGAGATGGAGAACGACAGGAGAACGCCGGCAGCCGAGCCGGCGAGCCGAGCCGACATGCACTGCCACTCCGACGCCTCCGAGCGCTCGCGCCTGGGCGTCCAGCGCGCCGTCGGGCTGCCGGAGTGCGCGACCCCGCCCGAGGAGGTCTACGCCCTGGCCAAGCGCCGCGGCATGGACTTCGTGACCATCACCGATCACGACACGATCGAGGGCGTGCTGAAGATCGCCGAGCGCCCCGACGTGTTCGTCTCGGAGGAGCTGACGGCGGGCTTCCGCGGCGAGCCGCAGGCCGTGCACGTGCTCTGCTACGGGATCGCGCCGGACGACCACGAATGGCTCCAGGCCCACCGCGCCGACGTCGAGCTCTGCGCGGCCTACATGTACGAGCGCGAGATCGCGTGTGCGCTCGCCCACCCCTACTACACCGTCGCCGCTCCGCTGAGCGCGCGCCACCGCCGCCGGCTGGCCGAGCTGTTCGCGGTCTGGGAGGTGCGCAACGGCGCCCGTGCGCCCGAGCTGAACAGGCCCGCTGAGATGTACGTCGCGACGCGGGACGGCACCGGCATCGGCGGCAGCGACGACCACGCGGGGGTCGATATCGGCCGGACCTGGACCGAAACGCCGCGCGCGGCCGGCCCCAAGGCCTTCCTCGAGCACGTGCGAGCCGGGCAGGCGACTGCCCGGGGGGCCCAGGGCAGCGCGGCCAAGTGGGCACACGCGGCGATCGCGCTCGCGATCCGGACGCTCGGTGTCGAGAGTTCCGGCGGCGGGGAACCCGACCCTCTGCGAGTGCTGAACATGGCTGCACGGCTCCTGCGCGAGGGCGATCGCCGGGAGGGCAGCGCCACCGGCGAGGTCTCGGCCGAGGATGCGCGCGCGCTGCTTGCGGCGTGGCTGCGCGCGCTGGACCTGGACGATCTCGACGGTGGGCAGCTGATCGCGCGGATGCAGGCCGACGGCTTCAGCCACGGCGACCTGTTCCGTCGTGCCTGCCGGGCGCACGAGCGGCGCCTCGCAGGCGCCGTGGAGATGGTGGTCGCGGCGGCGCACGGCGAGCTCGACCCCGCGAGCGCGGCGCGCGGCCTGTTCGACGCCTGCGTCGCCGCCGTCCCCTACGCACCCGCGGCGGCCTTCCTGGCCAACGAGCAGACCAAGCTGCGTGCGATCTCGCCGGCGGGGGCGGTTCCGGCCCGCGGCGATGACATCCCGCGCGTTGCGATCGTCGCCGACGGGATCGGCTCGACCCACGGCGTCAGCCGCACGATTCAGGAGATCCGCGAGCGCGGCGTGCCCGGCTTCGAGATCGAGGTGATGGGGACCGACGCCGAGGTCGACCGGCGGCTCTCCTCGGTGACGGAGATCGAGGTCCCGTTCTATCCCGGGCTGCGCATCGGCGTGCCGAGCCTGCCCGGCGTCGTGCAGACGCTGGCAGACGGCCGGTTCGACGCAGTCCACGTGTGCTCGCCCGGGCCGTCCGGGATCGCTGCAGCCCTCGTGGCGCGCGCCCTCGGCCTGCCGCTGCTGGGCAGCTACCACACGGAGCTGGGCGCCTACGCAGGCCTGCGCAGCGGCCAGGCGCGGCTCGTCGAGGCGATGAACGGCGCGGTCGCGCTCCTCTACAGCGCCTGCGAGGTCGTGCTCTCGCCGAGCGCGGCATCCGATGGGGCCCTCGCCGGGATCGGCATCCCCCCCGAGCGCGTGATGCGCTGGGATCGCGGTGTCGACACCGCCCGCTTCGATCCGGCTCTGCGGCGCCGCCGCGAGGACGACGGGACGGTGCGGGTGCTCTACTCGGGACGGATCACCCGCGAGAAGGGCATCGAGCTGCTCGCCGACACCTTCCTGGCGGCGCGTGCGCGCGACCCGCGCCTTCACCTCATGGTTGCGGGCGGTGGCCCGGAGCAGGAGCGGCTCGCGTCGCTGCTCGGAGCGAACGTCAGCTTTCTCGGCTGGCTGCGCGGCGGCGAGCTCGCTCAGGCGTACGCGGACGCCGACGTGTTCCTCTTCCCGAGCTCGACCGACACGTTCGGCCAAGTGATCCTGGAGGCCCAGGCCAGCGGGCTGGCGGTCCTGGCCGTCGCCGAGGGCGGCCCGCTCTCGCTGGTGCAGGACGGCTTGACCGGACTGCTGAGGGAGCCGAGCGCTCCCGCGCTCTCCGATGCGCTCGTCGAGCTGGCCGCTGCACCGCTGCGCCGCCAGGCGCTCGCGGCGGGCGCGCTGCGGTCCGTCCGCCGTAGGACCTGGGAGCGCACGCTCGAGCTGCTCGCGGACGGCTACGAGTCCGCCCTGGAGGGCGCCGCGGCGGAGCGCGCGAGGAGGGCGGCTTGATCGGCGCGCTTCACCGCTCCGTCACAGCGACGGCGAGCTCCGGCGGGCAACGAACCGACATGAGCGAAGTTCCGAGCCGGACCCCGGCGCTGCGCGCCCGCACGATCGCGGTCGCGCTGCACGGGATCGAGCCCGCGACGTTCGAGCGCTGTGCGGTGATCCGCGACTGGCTCGGCGACCACGGCGTCGATCGCGTCACGCTGCTGGTTATCCCCGCTCGCGACCTGCACCCCGTCGGCGAGCGCTCGCCGGAGATGGTCAGCTGGCTGGCCGAGCGCCGCGACGCCGGCGACTCGATCGCCCAGCACGGCTTCCGCCACGTGTGCCTGCGCCGCGGCGGCTTGCTCGCTCACAGGCCCGGCGAGTTCTCCGGCCTGGACGTGGACGAGACGCGCCGCGCGGTTCACGCCGGCTGGCGCGTGATGAAGCTAGCGGGGATCGAGCCGGACGGCTTCGTCGCACCGGCCTACGCGTACACCTCCGCGCTCCGCCAGACGCTGAGGCGCCGCTTCACCTGGTGGGCGGATCTGCTGCGCGTCCACCGCGTGCCGGGAGAGGACGGCCGCGACGCGGCCAGCTCTCGCGCGCCGGCATTCAGCTTCGCCGCCGACGGGCTCCTGGGCCGCGTGCTCTCGCCGCCGCTCGTCCGCGCCGGGGCAATGCTCCCGACTTCCACGCTGCGGCTCGACCTGCACCCCGCCGACCTGCGCCACGCCCGCCACATGCTGGCGCTCGAGTGGGTGCTGCAGCGCTCGCGCTTCCGCGAGGCCGTGACCTACCGCCAGCTCGCCGGCGCCCAGAGGCCAGAGCCGCGCGCCGCCGGCGCTCGGCCCTCCGCCTAGCCTTTCGCGGGCGCGTTCAGCAGCGACGGGCTGAACGACTTCACAGCCGGCAGCGCCGCATACCCGAGGTGGTGCACGCCGAAGATGTCCTCGATCGTGCGCAGCAGCGAGAAGTGGTCGTAAGGATCCTGGCTGCTCGTGCCGCCCTTGATGAACGGCGAGAGCAGCAGCGCTCCGACATCGCCTCCCCCGTGGTCGATTTCGGGCGAGGTGTAGTTCGGATAGGACGGTTGGCCGCAGCAGGCGCTCGAGTCGGCAAATTCGCCCGACGAGGGCGCCTCGTCGCTCGTGATCACGAGCAGGCCGCCCTGCTTGTAGGACTTCGAGGCCAGGATCGAGGGCACGATGCCTTCCAGCCAGCTCCCCGCGGCGGCAGGCCCCGCCGGGGCGCCGGGCGAGCAGGGCGCGGCGCTGCCGTCGTGGCAACGGTCGGGGACGATGTAGGAGAGGGCGGGCGCGCTCGCCGCCGAGCCTGTCAGGTCGGGTTTGAGTTTGGAGATGGCGACATCGCTCGTCTGGCAGGCGGTGGCGCCCGTGATCGCTTCGAAGTAGACGAATGGATTCCGATAGGTCGCGTACGGGCCGCCGGAGACGGACGGGTCGGCCGCGCCGGCGGCCGGGTGCGAGCAGGGCCCCGGCTGGCCCGCTTCGCCGATCCCTTCCACGTACGCACGCCAGCTCAGGTGCTCGGCTTCGAGCTGACCCGGCAGCGTCTTGACCGACGAGGGGTAGACGCAGCCGTCGCCCAGAGCCTGTTCGTCGGGCCCCGGGGAGCCCGGCGTCAGCGGGGAGAAGGTCGGGCAGTCGGCCGCCGTCTGGGGCGTCGGCCCCTGGCCGCTGAGCAGCGCGATCTCGTTGGGGAGCTGCTCGTGCGCGATCGCGTCGTAACGCAGCAGCACCTCCCCTTTCGCCTCGAGGGTGTGCGAGAGGTAGTGCGCTTCTCCCAGTTCGCCGAACTCGTTGGCGTAGGGCTGATCGGAGAGCACGATCAGGAAGACGTGCTTGATCGAGGTCAGCTTGCGGGCCGGGGCCGCCTGCCGCGAGCTCGGCTTGGTCGCAGACCCGCTTTCGCCACCGCCGCCTTTGCTTTCGGAGGAACCGGAGCTGCTGCTCTGCGATGCCGCTGAGGAGCTGCCGCCGGTGGCGGCCGGGGCAGGCGTCGCTTCGGGTTCGGCTTCGGGCGCTTCGCCTCCTCCTTCGCCTCCTCCTCCTCCTCCGCCTTCGCCTCCCGCCGCTTCGCCGGAGCCTCCCGACGGCGTGCTGATGCTCGCCGCCTCGCTGCCGCCGACCACGAGCCGCAGCGCCCGCGGCGGGCGCGCGGTCTCCCCTGCGACGGCGTTTCCGATCAGCGCCCCGAACGCGACGAACACCGCGACGAGAACCGCCGAGATGCGCGGACCGGGAAGATGCAGCGGCTCGCCTGCCGCGGCCTGGGGCTCTGCGCTCCGCGCCGCGGGCGCGACTGCCGCGGGAGCCGGGATCCGCGCGAGCAGAGCGTTCAGGCGCGGGCTGCGCTCTCCGGCGCGCGCCCCGCAGGTCAGGCAGTAGCGCTGCTCGCGGTCGAGCGGCGAGCGGCATTCGGCGCAGCGCCGTTCGCCCGCCACGGGCTACTCCGGGTCCGGCGCGGTTTCGGGCGAGGCGAGCAGCGCGTCCATGACCGCGGTCGGTGCCTCGCCCCCCGCGAGCGTGTCGCTCTGGCGGCGCTGCATCAGGGTCGCGCCGCACTGCCAGCAGTAGACGGCGCCGCGGCTGTGGGGTGCCGAGCAGCTCGGGCAGCTCCCGGCGATGCCGTCGCTCTCCATTCGCAGCAGCCGCTCGACCTCGGCCAGCTCGGCGTCGCGCTCCTGCAGAGCCGCCGCCCGCCGGACCAGCACATCGAGGCGGAAGTGGTCGCGCACCGCCATCTCGTATGCCAGGCCGCCGAGGTCCCAGTGCAGCTCGGTGACCTCTGCGGCGAGGTCGTCGCGGCGGCGCTGCAGCGCGGAGCGCTCTGCCGGCGGCTGCGAGGACCCGAGCTCGTTAGCGGCCGGCGGGGGCACCGCGCTGCGCGGCGGCGCAGTTGCACTCGTGCGATCGCGCGTGATCCGCACCGCCATCAGCCCGTTTCGACGACGTCGGGCAGTTTCGCCGATTCTTCCTCGAACTTCTTGCCCGCGGCGTGGTGGTTCGGAAGTGTGGTCGCCGGCGCGGGTTTCGACAGCGAGCTGGGCGCGTTCGGTTTGCTTCCCCGCCGGAGCTCGAGGAGCGGCCGCCCGATCCGCCGCCGCCCGATCCGCCGGAGGCGCTTTCGGAGACGTGGATCACCTTCGCCGCCGGGAAGCTCTTCTTCAGCGCGCCGAGCGCTTTCTCGGCTTCCGCCTGCTTGTGGTAGACGCCCGAGTAGATCACGTAGTCCTGGCCCGAGAGGCTGGCGAATTCTTCGGACTTGAGCGCCCCCACAGCGGTCGCGCCCTTGCCGCTCGCGGCGGACTTTGCAGCACTCACCGACGCCACGGTCGTCCCCGAGACCGGCAGCGTCTGCAGCTGGACGGTGTATCCGCTGGTTCCGCTCGGCCAGTCGCCGGTGAAGCTCGCTTCGGCGCTCGCGCCGGTCGGCGCACCGGCCTGCGTGACCACCTCGACGGGCGCGGGGCTCTGCTTGGAGGAGCTTCCGGAGCGGCCGATCAGGACGCCGACCCCCATCGCGAGCAGCAGAACCCCCACCCCCGCGAGGAGGCTGACGGTGTTGCTGCGCGGGCCCTGCGGGGCGTCGGCCGGCGTGCCCGGGGGCCGGGGCGGCGTCGAGGGCGGCGGAGCAGCAACGGGTGCGCCCGAGCGCAGGAACTCGCTGGTCTGGGGGGAGCGCTCGCCGCACTCCAGGCAGTAGCGCTGGTCGGCGGCCAGCGGCGCGCCGCAGGTGGCGCACGCCGGTGCGGCCGGACCGCCGGCTGATGGCTGCGGGCTTGCGATCGATTCAGTCGACAAGGTCTTCGTCTCCACGCCAGCTCTGGTGGCGACCCTGCTCCGGGCACGGGCATCCACCGCTGGGCGGCGGCTCGGCCCTAGATGGTCGAGGCCGCGAGCCCACGCGGCGTGATCATCTTGTGAAGGCCTACGCGGCAGCCCGCGCCGGCGGCACGGCCGGCTCGCGCTCGCGCGCGGGCATCGCTGTCACGACGGGCTCCCATGCGGCCGCCTCGGCGGCGTGTGCGGACTCGGCGGCGTGTCCGGACTCCGCGTCGCCGCGTCGAGCGGCAGCGCACAGCCCCGTGACGAACAGCAATCCGGCGGCCCAGAGCCCGGCGATCAGCAGCACAACCAGCATCTTCGCTCTCCGCAGGTCGAGGGGAAACCCAATTCCTCACCTTTTATATCAAAAAAATATAGACGCGCCATGAGCACGTGCGACCACGTCCCCAGGGCTTGGCGTGAACCCCGGCGGCGCGTAATCTGCCCGGGCGCCCAGGGCGCAGATCGGACCGCACCGATCGCTCCCCCGGCGGGTTCTAACGGCAGGAGCGCGGGTAGGCGTCGCGTCGCGTGCGCAGATCGCTCCCGATACGAGACGGAGGACGACACAGATGACGAGACGGGCCACCTCAGAGGCGAGACGCGGAACGTGGGCGCTGCTCGCAGCCCTGGCGCTGCTCGCGGCGTGCGCAGTCCCGCAGACCGCGGGCGCCGCTGCCAAGCAGGCCGTTCACGTCAGCACCGGCGGCGTCAGCCATATCCGTGGCGCGACCGCCCAGCTCAACGGCACCGTCGTCGCACCGGGCATCACGACCAGCGTCTACTTCAACTACGGGCCGACGGTGGCCTACGGCCATCAGACCAAAGCCGTCACCGTCCCGCCCCCGTCGCCGGCCAAAGCCGTCAAGGTCGGCGAGCAGGTGACGGGTCTGCTCACGGGCTGGCACTACCGGATGTGCGCGTCCTTCACGAACCCGGTCAAAGGGCCCGAAACGGTCTGCGGTGCGAAAGACGTCGTCTTCACCGGGGGAAGCAAGGCGGGCACGCTGAAGATCGTCCTGCCGAAGGGCAAGGAAGAACGGCTGTCGGTCGTCTACGGCGGAACCCTCGAACTGGAGGGGAGCCTCAGCGGCAACGCCAAGGCAAGTCACGGGCTCGACATGCAGGCGACGCCGTTCCCGTTCACCGACCCGTTCACGACGCTCGGCGGCACGGTCGTCTCGAGCCGCACGGGCACCTTCGTCTTCAAGGTCGCGCGAATGCTCCAGAGCCTCGAGGTGAGGATCCTGACCACCGACCCACGCCCGACCTACAGCCCGGTTCTGACAATCCACGTCACGCCGCGGATCACGCTTCACGTCCGCTCGGCCGGCAAGGTCGGCCTCTACCGGCTCTACGGCACCGTCTCGCCCGCGCGCCCGGGCGCGCCGCTGACGATCCAGCAGCTGCTTCCGCAGAAGGCCTCGAGCAAGCGCAGCGGTCCGGCCCCGCACTCCGTCGGCTCCACGATCGTGAAGAAGGCGACCAAGAGCGTTTCGCGGTTCAGCGTGATCGTCGGCCTGAGCGGCACATTCCACTACCGCGCGTTCGTCAGGCTCCCGAAGGGCGCCGTCGAATCCGGCCACAGTGCCGACGTGCTGATCAAGGCTCCGGCCTCGAAGGGCACGACCAAACACAAACACCGGTAGGCCGAAGCCGGGAGGGAGCCGGCCTAAGCGTCCGGTGAGCCGAGCGGCCGGGCCGGCCCCTCGGGGCGCCCTCAGACGATGCCGCGCTCGCGCAGGAGCGCCAAGACCCGCTCGACCTCCTGCTCGACCGTTTCGCCACCGCTGCCGAGGGTCAGATCCGGGCTCTCGGGCGGCTCGTACGGCGCGCCCACCCCGGTGAGACCCGAGAGCTCGCCCGCGCGCGCCCGCGCGTAGAGCCCCTTCGGGTCGCGCTCCTCGCAGAGCTCGAGCGGCGCGTCGACGAACACCTCGAGGAAGTGGAGCTCATCGCTCGCGTGAAGGGTCGCAGCGGTCCGGCGGTCCGCCCGGTAGGGGCTCACGAGGCTCACCAGGGCGACCGTCCCGGACTCGGCCAGCAGACGGGCGACGTGGGCGGTGCGCCGCACGTTCTCCGTCCGCGCCGACTCGTCGAAGCCGAGATCGCCGTTCAGCCCGTGGCGGAGATTGTCCCCGTCGAGCAGGAACGCGGGCCGCCCTATCTCCAGCAGCCGCTCCTCCACGGCGGCGGCGACCGTCGACTTGCCGGCGCCCGGCAGGCCGGTGAACCAGAGCGTCGCGCCGCCGTGACCGAGCTCGCGCCAGCGCCTGTCACGGGTCACGCGCGAGCCCTGCCAGCGGACGTTCGGGCTGCGCTCGCTGGGGCGCTCCCCGGTGTCCTCGACCTCGGTGTCGAGGATCACGCCGGCGGCCACCGTGTCGTTGGTCGCCTCGTCGATCACGATCAGGCTCCCGGTGAGCCGGTTGCGGCGGTAGGAGTCGAACACGAGCGGCGAGCTCAGCTCGAGCTGCACGCGGGCGAGGTCGTTGAGCTGCAGCGTCTGGACGTGCTCGTCGCGGCGCAGCGTCTCGACGTCGATCCGGTAGCGCACCTCGACGCTGCCGACCAGCGCTGAGCGCGTCGTGTGCTTGACGATGTAGCGCCGGCCTCGCTGAAGCGGCTGCTCGCTCATCCAGCAGAGGAGCGCCTCGAAGCGGTTCGAGACGGTCGGTTGGTTGTGCGCCCGCACGAGCATCGAGCCACGCGAGACGTCGATGTCGTCGCTAAGGCGGATCGCCACCGACATCGGCGGGAACGCCTCGTCGACCGCGCCGTCGAACGTGTCGATGCCGGCGATCGTCGAGCGCTGGCCGCCCGGCAGCACCACCACGTCGTCGCCCGCGCGCATGATCCCGCCCGCGACCTGGCCGGCGTAGGCACGGTAGTCGGCGCTCTGCCCGCTCGCCCCTGCCCCGCCTTGAGGACGGACCACCCACTGCACGGGGAAGCGCACGTCGATCAGGTTGCGGTCGGACGCGATGTGGACGTGCTCGAGGTGGTAGAGGAGCGGCGGCCCCTGGTACCAGGGCATCTCGGAGGAGCGCTCGACCACGTTGTCGCCCATCAGCGCCGAGATCGGGATGAAGGTCACGTCGGGAAGCTCGAGGCGCGCCGCGAAGCGGTCGAACTCCTCGACGATCTGATCGAAGACCTCCTCCTCGAACCCGACGAGGTCCATCTTGTTCACGCAGACGACCACGTGCGGGATCCCGAGCAGCGAGCTGATGAACGCGTGGCGCTTGGACTGGGCGACGATCCCCTTGCGGGCGTCGACGAGCACGATCGCGAGATCCGCGGTCGAGGCCCCCGTGACCATGTTGCGCGTGTACTGCTCGTGTCCGGGGGTGTCCGCGATGATGAACCGCCGCTGGGCGGTCGCGAAGTAGCGGTAGGCGACGTCGATCGTGATGCCCTGCTCGCGCTCGGCGCGCAGGCCGTCGGTCAGCAGGCTGAGGTCCAGCTCGCCTTCGCCGCGGCGCCGGCTGGCCTGCTCCACGTGCGCGAGCTGGTCGGCGAGCACCTGCTTGGAGTCGTAGAGCAGGCGCCCGATCAGCGTGCTCTTGCCGTCGTCCACCGAGCCCGCTGTGGCGAAGCGCAGCAGGTCCGAAGGACGGTCGGAGAGCCGGCGGAAGACGTCGGCCGCCGCGTCCGCCTCGGCAGCCGCGACCGAGGCGCCGGCAGCGCCGTTCATCGCGTGGTCTCGACCGTTCTCCGCCATCGACTCAGAAGTATCCCTGCCGCTTGCGATCCTCCATCGCGGCCTCGGTGACGCGATCGTCCGCGCGCGTCTGCCCGCGCTCGGTGACGTCGGTCGCCGCGATCTCGGATACCACCTGGGCGAGCGTGGCGGCATCGGATTCGACCGCCCCGGTGCAGCTCATGTCGCCGACCGTCCGGTAGCGGACGCTCGCCGTGAAGCCCTCCTCGCCGTCGGCCATCTCGACGAACGGGCTGACCGCGTACAGCATGCCATCACGTGAGAAGACCTCACGCTCGTGCGCGAAATAGATGGACGGCACCTCCAGCGACTCCTCCGCGATGTACTGCCACACGTCGAGCTCGGTCCAGTTCGAAATCGGAAAGACCCGAGCGTGCTCTCCCTTGTGGATGCGGCCATTGTAAAGGCTCCAGAGCTCCGGGCGCTGACGCTGGGGCTCCCACTGGCCGAAGCGGTCGCGGAACGAGAACACCCGCTCCTTGGAGCGCGCTCGCTCCTCGTCACGCCGCGCGCCGCCGAACGCCGCGTCGAAGCCGTGCTCGGAGATCGCGTCGAGCAGCGTCACCGTCTGAAGACCGTTGCGGGACGCCCCGGGTCCCGTCTGCTCGACGGCGCGACCCCGGTCGATCGACTCCTGAACACTCGCGACGATCAGGCGCTCACCCAGTTCGGAGAGGCGGCGGTCGCGGAACTCGATCGCCTCCGGGAAGTTGTGACCGGTGTCGATGTGCATCACCGGAAACGGGAAGGGCGCCGGGCGGAACGCCTTCTCGGCCAGCCGCAGCAGGACGATCGAGTCCTTACCGCCGGAGAAGAGAAGCACGGGGCGCTCGAACTCGGCGGCCGTCTCGCGCATCACGTGGATCGCCTCGGCCTCGAGCGTGCGCAGGTGAGAGATCTGGGTGGTCTGCATCCTTGCTCCGCTGGCTGCGCCGGCCGGCTGGCCGGACAACAACTTTAGGTGCATGCCTGCCATTGTCAAGCTGGTCGGCGCCGGCTGTGTTGCCCGGCCGTGACCTCGGCCGGGTGCTAGTCTGCCGCCGCCCGACGGGCGGCCCGCGGTCGCCGCGGAGCACCCGATGAGGACCCCGGCGGCGCAGGGGCACCCTCGACGGGAAGACGCGCTCTTAGGAGGGCACAGGCAGGCGAGCTGGCAGTGCAGACCCCGTGAGCACACCGACACAGCGCACCCGCGAGGACGCACCCACCGTCGCGATGCTCGGTCTGGGGTGGTTCCCCGACACGGTCGGCGGCCTCGAGCGCTACTTCCGCTCGCTCTTCGAGGCGCTCGCAGAGGCGCGCGGCGTGGTGATCGGGCCCGCCTCCGACGCTCCGGAGCGCCTGGCCGCCGTCTCGCGGGCCGACGCGCCGCTCGCCCGCCGCCTGCAGGCCTTCCACCGTGCCGCGCTCCGTGCCGCGCGGAGCGCCGAGCTGATCGATGCGCACTTCGCGCTCTACGCCGCCGGCCCGCTCCTGCTCAGCCGATTGCGAGGCACACCGTCCGTCTTCCACTTCCAGGGCCCCTGGGCGGATGAGAGCAGCGTCGAGCGCGGCGAGGACCTTCACAGCTTCCGCCGCGTGCTCGAGGGGGCCGTGCTGCGCCACGCGCGCGCCTACGTCGTCCTGTCCGCCGCGTTCCGCCGCGTGCTCGTCGAGCGCTACGGGGTCGCTCCGTGGGACGTCCACATCCTCCGTCCGGGCGTCGACTCCGAGCACTTCTCGCCCGGCGACCGAGCCGCCGCGCGCGACCGCCTCGGCATCCCCCGGGACGCGTTCCTGGCGCTCTCGGTTCGGCGCCTCGTGCCGCGCACCGGCGTCGGCGAGCTGCTCGGCGCATGGGAGCTCGCGGCCGCGGAGCTGCCCGCCGGAGCGATGCTGCTGGTCGCCGGCGACGGCCCGCTTGCGGGCGAGCTGGGCGCGCGAGCGTCGGCGATCGCCTCGCGAGAGGTGCGGATGGTGGGGAGGTTGAGCGATGAGGACCTGCTGGCCGCCTACCGTGCGGCCGACGTGGCGGTCGTACCGACGCTCAGCCACGAGGGCTTCGGCCTCGTCGTGCTCGAGGCGGCGGCATGCGGGACGCCGAGCATCGTCACCGACGTCGACGCCCTCCCCGAGGTCGCCCGCCCCCTCGACCCGACCCTCGTGGTGCCCGCCGGCGACCGGCGGGCGATGGCGACGCGGCTCGCCGAGGCGGCACGCGGAGGGCTGCCGGCACGGGAGTCGGCGCGCGAGTACGCCGAGCGCTTCTCGTGGCCGGCCGTGGCGGCCGCGCACCGGCGGCTCTACCGCCGCGTGATCGACCGGGCGCCGGCGGAGCGCTTGCGGGTCGTCTACCTCGATCACGTCGCGCGGCTCTCGGGCGCAGAGATCGCGCTGCTGCGGCTGCTGCCCCACCTCGAGGGTGTCGACGCCCACGTGATCCTCGGCGAGGACGGGCTGCTCGCGACGCGCCTGCAGCAGGCCGGGATCTCGGTCGAGGTGCTGCCGCTGGCGCCCTCCGCGCGCGACCTGCGGCGCGGCTCGGCCCGCGCCGGCGGCGTGCCGCTGGGCACGGTTCTGGAGACGGCGCGCTACACGTTGCGTCTCGCGCGCCGGCTGCGCCGCATCGAACCCGACCTCGTCCACACCAACTCCTTGAAGGCGGGCGTCTACGGCGGCCTCGCGGCCCGACTGGCGGGGGTCCCGCTCGTGTGGCACCTGCGCGACCGCCTCGCCGACGACTACCTGTCGCGCTCGGCCACACGCGTCCTGCAGAGGGCGATCCCCCGGCTGGCAAGGGGGATCCTTGCCAACTCGCAGGCGACGCTCGACACGCTCGGCACCGTGAGCTCACGCCCTGCCTGGGTTGTGCCCGACGCCGTCGAGGCTCCCCCCGCGCGCCACGCGCAGGGAGAGGTGCGCCGCGAGGCGACCACGTTCGGGATGCTCGGGCGCATCGCGCCGTGGAAGGGCCAGGACCTCTTCCTCCGCGCCTTTGCGCAGGCGTTCCCCAGCGGCTCCGAGCGCGCCGTCATCATCGGCACGCCGCTGTTCGGCGAGGAGGACTTCGAGGCGTCGCTGCGCAAGCTCGTGGCGGAGCTCGGCCTCGCCGGTCGCGTCGAGTTCCGTGGCTTCCGCGAGGACATCTGGGGGGAACTCGCCTCGCTCGACGTGCTCGTGCACGCGTCGCTGATCCCTGAGCCGTTCGGGCAGGTGGTGCTCGAGGGCATGGCGGCAGGGCTGCCGGTGCTTGCGCCCGACGAGGGCGGACCCGCCGAGGTGATCGAGGACGGCCGCACCGGCGTGCTGTTCGCGAGCCGCGATGAGGGGGCGCTCGCCGCGGCGATGCGGGCGCTCGACGCCGACGCGGAGCGCCGCGGCCGGCTGGGCGCCGCCGCTCGGGAGGCCGCCGCGGCGTACCGTCCCCAGGTGCTCGCGGAGCGCTACGAGCACGCGTACGCGCGGGTGCTCGGCACTGGCGCTTCGCTCTGACGCCGGCGGCACCACGGCGCCCGGAGCGCCTGCGGCACGCCCGGCGGCGGTGCGCGTCCAGCGCCGGGCAGCGGGCTCAAGTCGCCCGCCGCGCATGCCGAAGAAGCACGCGGACGGGATACAGCTCCGCGGCTGCGTTCTCGCTCTTGACACCCATGACCTCGACCCGCTCCTGGACCACGCTTGTTTGCCGCCTCACCGGGGCGATCATGGTTGCGGCCCTCGCGATCGCATGGACGGCCGCCCCCGCGGGAGCGCGTCGCAATGTCAACCTGACGCCAACGTCGAGCACCAGCGAAACCCCGCCCGCAAGCGAAACACCGCCGGCTGGCGGAACCCCGACCGGGACAGGCTCGGAAACGCCGCCTCCCGCCGAACCCGTGCCGGTCGTGCGCCACTCCCGCCGCTCGAGCTGCGGTATAGCGCTCGAAGGCCCGAGTGAGCTGACCGCGAACGAAGCCGTCGTCCTGAAGGGCCGGCTGACCTGCGCCGAAGCAGGGGAAGCGGCCGGGCAGCAGATCCAGATCTTCAAGCGCACGGCGGGCACTCCCGGGTTCACGGAAGCCGCCACCGCGCTCACCGAAGCGGACGGGAGCTTCACGGCCACGCTCGCCCCCGCCGAAGAGAACAGCTTCTTCTACGCACGGCTCGGCCGCAGCCGCAGCGCGCGCATCGCCATCCGCATGACACCGCTCGTGACGCTCGCGGGGCCGGCCCGGGGTGCCGTTCTCCAAGCTGCGCGTCACGCGAGCGCCCAGACGCCGATCACCTTCAGCGGCACCGTCAGCCCGGACGACGCCGGCGCCGTCGTCGCCCTCCAGCGCGAACGGCCGCTCGGAAGCGGCCGGTGGCGGCGCGTCGCGTCGACGCGGGTGGGCGAAGACGGGGGCTTCGCCTTCGAGCACGCCTTCCACGCCGCCGGGACGCTCGTGCTCCGCGCGTTCCTCCACAGCCACGCACATCGCCTTGCCGCAGTGTCCGAAACCCTCAGCTACGAGGTCGCCCAGGCCCAGGACCCGGCGCTGACGATCTCCGCCTCACCCGAGTCGCTCGCCTTCAATGAAAGCGTCACCGTCTCCGGCACCCTCGCCGGTCCGGCCGGCGTCCCCGTCACGCTGCAGGCGCGCAGCGGGGCCGGCGTGTTCGCCGCGGTGGCGAGCACCACGACCACCGAAGGCGGTGCGTACACGTTCACGCAGACGCCCGCCAGGGACACCGACTACCGCGTCACGAGCGGGGTCCAGCGCTCGGTCCCGGCCCACGTTCAGGTCGCGTTCGCGCTCACCGCCACGCCATCGGCCACGACCGTCGCCTCCGGCGAAGGGATTCTGATCTCGGGGAAGGTCGAACCGGCCAGCACCGGCGCGCGCGTTTACCTGCAACGCCTCTCTCCCGGAGGCGCCACCTGGGGCACCCTCGGATTCGCGACGGTCCTCTCGGACTCGACGTTCGAAATCGAGGTCCCCGCAGCCGGCGCCGGGACGACGAGCTATCGCGTGCGCGTGGCGAGCGCCCCGGGCCTCGCCGGTGCCGTGACACAGCCGATCGCGGTGACGACGGCGACCGCAGGCACCTAGCTCGCGGCTCTCCAGCCCGGCGGCGATCTGGCGCCGAAGCGCGCGAAAGGCCGGGTTAGACTGACCACGGAGCCATGAGCGCGTCGACCGAGACTGAGTGGGCCCGGGCCCCCGCCCCGGCGCGCGTGCCCGATTTCTTCATCGTCGGGCACCCGAAGAGCGGCACCACAGCGCTGACGCAGATGCTGCGCGCGCACCCCAGGGTTTTCCTGCCGATGAAGGAGCCGCGGTATTTCGCGCCCGAGCTGCGCTCGCGGCACCGGAGCCTCGGGCCGGGAAAGGCTCCCGAAACTCTCGAGTCCTACCTCGCCCTGTTCGCTTCGGCACCGCCCGGCGACAGCGTCGGCGAGGCCACGCCGTCCTACCTTCGCTCGTCCGGGGCGGCGGCGCGGATCGCGGCCGTCGCACCCCGCGCGCGCATCGTCGCGATCCTGCGCGAGCCTGCGAGCTTCCTGCGCTCGTTCCACCTCCAGTCGGTCCACAACCACGTCGAGACGCAGAAGAGCTTCAGGCGCGCGATCGAACTCGAGCCCGCGCGCCGGCGCGGGAGGCGCATCCCGCTCCTCTCGCAGTCGCCCCAGACGCTCCTCTACTCCGACCACGTCCGTTACACCGACCAGCTGCGGCGCTTCCACGAGCACTTCCCTGCCGAGCAGGTGCTGATCCTGATCTACGACGACTACCGCGCCGACAACCGCGGCACGCTCCGGGCGCTGACGCGGTTCCTCGACCTCGCCGAGCCGGAGGGCGAGCCGGAGACCGTCGAGACACCCACGCTCCCGGGGCTGCGGAGCCTCACGCTGCATCAGATCGAGCGCGCCGTCAGGCTCGCGCGGCGGAACCCCGGGTCCCGCAGCCCGGCGCTGCGGACCATCAACACGGTGCTGCCCCCGCGGCTGCACAGCCGGCGCTTCGAGCAGGCCTGGAAGAGGGTCGTGTACAAGCCGCCCCCGCAACAGGACGAGGAGTTCATGAACACGTTGCGCCGGCGCCTTCGGCCCGAGGTCGAGCGCGTCAGCGAGTACCTGGGGCGCGACCTCGTGACGCTGTGGGGCTATGACCGGCTCGGCTGAGCCCGAGCCGCCCGAGACCGAAGCGCGGGCCGGGGTCGCCGAAGGACCGCGCCTGGCGGTCGTCGGTGTGTCCGAGCCGGGGCCGTGCGGCATGCGCGACCACGGCCGGCTGCTTGCCGACGAGCTCGCGCGCGAGGGGATGCCGTGCAGCCGTCACTGGCTCGAGCGCGAACAGAGCGCTCTTCGCGACACGCTCGCGGAGGGCCGTGCCTGGACCGCAGAGCTGCCGGACGCCGTCCGCGCCGAGCGGGCCGAGGCGATCGTCCTTCACTACTCGTGCTTCGCCACGGCGTACCGCGGGATCCCGTTCCTCGCGCGCCCTCTCGCGGGTGCCCTGCGCCGCGCCGGCCTCCCGGTCATCGCGGTGATGCACGAGCTCACCTATCCGTTCGGACGCGAGGGACTGCGCGGGACGCTGTGGGCGGTCACCCAGCGCCTGGCGCTACTGGAGATGCTCCGGGCGGTGGACGCCGTCCTGGTCACGACCGAGGAGCGCCGCCGGTGGCTGCGCAGCCGTCGCTGGCTGCCGCGACGACCGGTCGCCTTCGCGCCCGTCTTCTCGAACCTGCCGCGGCCGCGCGGGAACAGCGCAGCGTCATCCCACGCCGCCTCGCCCGCCGTTCTCGGCGTGTTCGGGTACGCGAGCGACGGCTCGGCCGAGATCGTCCTGCGCGCGCTGGCGCGGCTGTCGGGGCCGTCGGGGCCCGTGCTCCGGCTGATCGGCTCGCCCGGTCCCGACTCCGGAGCCGGCAAGGCCTGGCGCGCCAGCGCGGGAGAGCTGGGTGTCGCCGAGCGCGTTTCGTTCACCGGCGTTCTCGACCCTCAGTCGCTATCGGACGCGCTGGCGGCCGCTGATCTGCTGCTGTTCGCAGACCCGCCGGGCCCCACGTCCCGCAAGGGAACGCTCGCCGGCTCGCTGGCCTCGGGTACCGCCGTCCTCGCTCTCGACGGGCCCTCGACCTGGGCGGAGCTGCGCGGCGCGAACGCGCTGACGATCGTCCCGCGCCAGGACTCCGCTCTCGCGAAGGAGGTCACACTCATGCTCGGCGACGACGGCGCCCGCGCGGAGCTCGGCGCGCGAGGCGGGCGCTTCGCCGAAACCGCGATGGGCGTGCCGCGCACGGCCGGTGCGGTGCGGGAGCTGCTCGATGGCCTCCTGGCCGGCGCGCAAGCTGAGCCCGCCGCGCGTCAGCCGGCGCAGCACGGGCTCAGCCGGCCGTCGACGTGACGGTCCCTCGGGGCTCGGCCTCCCAGCGCGCCCGCGCAGCTCCATAGGCGGCGCCGATCGCGGTGAGATGGGTCGCGAGCGAGTAGCGCGAGGCGACGATCTCGCGGCCCGCCTCCCCCATCGCCCGGCGGCGCGGCTCGTCGTCGAGCAGCTGCCCGAGCCCATCGGCGAGCGCCCGCGCCTTTCCCGCCGGGACCGTGAGGCCGGAGACGCCGTGCTCGAGCCACTCGGGGATGCCGCCGGTCGCGCTGCCGACCGCTGGGCGGCCCGCGGCGAAGCCCTCGATCCCGACGAGTCCGAACGGCTCTGGCCAGAGCGACGGGACAGCTACGACAGCGGCTTCCGCGAACTCGCGGGCAAGCTCCTCTGTCTCCAGCCACCCGCGGAACTCGACGCGGCCGGAGATCCCGAGCCGGGCCGCGAGCGACCGCAGTCTCGGGGCATGGACCCCCTCGCCGCACACGACGAGCTCGGCATCGAGGCCCTTGACCGCGCGAAGCAGCGTCTCGACGCCCTTCGACGGGACGAGCCGCCCGGCGAACAGGATCCGCCGGCCCTGCACGCCCGCGCTCGCGGTTGCTGCGTCGAGGGTGGGGAAGTACGGGACGATGCACCGCCGCTCCACTCCCGCGGCGCGCAGGTGAGCGTCCATGGCGTGGGAGTAGGCGATCGCCCCGTCGGCCTCGTGGAGTACCTGCAACTCGCGTCCCGCCCGGCGGAAGTCGGACGGGTAGTGCGTGACGTTCCAGCGGTGCGCGCATCCTCGGAGCAGCAGGTTGGGGACGCAACCGGGGCCGTGCGCGCGCCCGCACGCCTCGCCGGCCCGGAAGTAGTGCACCCCGGACGCGCATGCGAGATAGCCGTGCGCGCTGACCACCACCGCCGCTCGCCTTCGCAGGTAGGCAAGGACATCCGGATCCTCCAGCTGGTTGAGATGGACGACCTCGGGTTCGTCGGCGAGCGCCTCGTCGAAGCGCGGCGCCATCGCGTCGGTTTTGTAGAGCATCGGGCTGTGGTGAAGGGCGACGCCCGCGAAGCGCTCATCCGATTCGACGCGCCCGACCAGCGCCGAGACCCTCACACCCGACTCGGCAAGCGCCTGCGCGCTGCGCATCAGATGCGCGCCGACGCCGCCGTCGCGAACCCAGCGCGGCATCACGATCAGCACGCTGCGGGGCAGGGACGCCGAGCCCGCCGCCATCGGCGCACCGGCCGGCCGCTCACCGGACGCCGGCGAGACGGACAGCGGCCCGGTCGGCTCGATGCTCAAATCGCTCACTCGGGCGCCCGCCCGTAGCCGGGGCGCCCGAATCCCGGCCGGGTCGAGCCGATTCGGTCGATCGCGATCTGCAGCAAACCTGTTTCCGTCCTTTCGCCTCGCGGGGCCGCCCCGCCCTCGCGGAGGCCCGGCGGCTGATGGTAACTTGGGGCCAATGTCCGCAGGGCCCGTACAGCGCGAGGGGGACGCGCGGCGCGTGACAGGGGCGGCGGCGCAGCGGAGGCCCGACTTCTTTCTCGCGGGGCACCACAAGAGCGGCACGACCGCGATGTACGCGATGCTCACGCAGCATCCGCAGATCTTCATGCCGGAGCTGAAGGAGCCGCATTTCCTCGCGACCGACCGGCGTTCGCGGTTCGGGGGCTCGGGCGGGCTTCCGACCACGCTCGAGCAGTACCTCGCCTTGTTCGAGCCGGCAGGCGCGGAGCAGATCGCCGGCGAGGCATCGGCCTCCTACCTGTGGTCGCGCACCGCTGCCGCGGAGATCGCGCGGCTGCGCCCGGACGCGCGGATCATCGGCATCCTGCGCGAGCCGGCGAGTCACCTGCGCTCGCTCCACCTCAACTACCAACGCCTGAACTGGGAGGACCAATCCGACCTGCTCGCAGCGCTGGCGGCGGGCGAGGCGCGCCGTGAGGGCCGCGAGATCCCGAAGCGCTGCCCCTATCCGCAGATGCTGATCTACGCCGATCAGGTCAACTACGTCGAGCAGCTCCGCCGCTACCACGAGAACTTCCCGCGCGAGCAGGTCCTCGTCCTGATCTACGACGACTTCCGCGCCGACAACCTCGCGACGATGCGGACGGTGGCGGGGTTCCTGGGAGTCGACGACGCGTTCGGATTCGAAACGGTCGACGCCAACAGGACGACGAAGGCGATGCGGCGTCAGCGGCTCGACGACGCGATCCTCTCCACCGCGCTCGGAGAGAACGGGCCCGCGCGCACGGCGCGCGCGGCGTTGCGGGCGATGACGCCGCGGCGCCTTCGGCGCGGTGCGGTCGTCGGCATCCGCCGCAAGCTCGTGTTCGGCGCGCCGCCGGCCGAGGACGCGCAGACGATGCTGGAGCTGCGCCGGCGCTTCAAGGGAGAGGTGGAGGCTGTCTCCGAGTACCTGGGGCGCGACCTCGTCAGCCTCTGGGGCTATGACAGGCTCGGCTGAGCCTCTCCCTGACGAAACGCGCCCGAAGGTCCTGTACGTCATGGGCGCCGGGCGCAGCGGGAGCACGATCCTCGGCGTCTGTCTCGGGAACTGCGACGGCGTGTTCTACGCCGGCGAGCTGGACAAGTGGCTGCCGCGGGAGGGCCGGCCCGCCGGCGAGCGCGAGGAGCGCCGCGAGCTTTGGCGTCGCGTGAGCGAGCGCGTTCCGGGGGCCGCGCCCCTGTTCGGCCGCCGGACGCACAACAACCTCGAGCGCTCCTCGGCGCTGTTCCGGCCCGGCGCGCGGCGGGCCCGCAAAAAGCTGCGCGGAGATTTCCTGGCCGTCACCGAACGCCTCTACCGCGCGATCGCGGAGACGACGGGGGCCACCCACGTCGTCGACACCTCCCATTACCCACTGCGGGCGCGAGAGCTCCAGCGCCTTCGCGGCATCGAGCTGTACGTGCTCTTCCTGGTCCGCGATCCGCAGGGGGTGGTCGCTTCGTTCGACCGCGACGACGTTCCCGAGCCGAGGTTTCGCGAGTCCAAGACGAACGCCTACCTGTGGCTGACGTACGTGCTGTCGCTGTGGGTGTTCCTGCGCCAGCCGCGGACGCGACGCATGCTGGTCCGCCACGAGGATCTGCTCGCCGACCCCGACGGCGTGCTGGGCTCGATCCTCGCCCTCACGGGCTCGCAGGCCGCGCTTCCGGACCTCGGCCGTCTGAGCGTCGGTGCGCCGATACAGGGCAACCGGCTGATGGCGAGCGAGACGATCGCGCTGCGTCGCTCCACCGGCGTCGAGAAGCGAGTCCGCAGGCCCCTGACGGCCGTGCTCCAGGCGCCGTGGTCGGCGATCTTCACGCGCCTGCAACCGGCCTCCCGAGCCGCGGTTTCGGCCTCTCCGCCGCCGGTATAGTGACCGCGATGGACGCGCCGGTCGATCACGGGATCTCCGGCGCGAGCGAAGGCGCCGAGAACGCCGCAGAGCCCGTCAAAGTGATCTTTCTGATGGGCTCGGGGCACAGCGGCAGCACGATCCTCGGCATCGCGCTCGGCAACTGCGACGGCTTCTTCTACGCCGGAGAGCTCGACAACTGGCTCGTGCGCAAGGGCGCCTCGCTGCTCGGAGGCACCGAGCGGACCCGCTTCTGGAACGAGGTGCGCGACGGTGTGGAGGGGGCCGAAGCGGCGTTCGGCGCCGACGCGCAGCGCGACCTCGAACGCTCCTCGGCGATCCTGCGCCCGGGAGGTGCCGCCCGTCGCGAGCGCCTGCGGCAGAGCTGGGGGCCGGTGACCGAATCCCTCTACCGCTCGATCGCGCAGGCCGCCGGCGTCAGCCAGATCGTCGACAGTGCCCACTTCCCGTTGCGCGCGCGCGAGCTGGGGCGGCTCGAGGGCATCGAGCTCTACCTGGTCTTCCTCGTCCGCGACCCCCAGCAGGTGGTGCACTCCTTCGTCAAACACGTCAATCGCCACGCGCTCGCCGAGCGGCGCTGGCGCACGCTGGTGACCAACATGGACATGTCGCTGACCTACCTGCTCGGGACGCTCGTGTTCCTCGCCCACCCGCGCGAGCGTCGTGCGCTGCTGCGCCATGAGGACTTCCTGGAGGACCCCGAGGGAGTGCTGAGGGCGATCTTCGCGCTGACCGGCTCGCCTGCTCAGCCGCCGGACCTCGCGAGACTGCAGACCGGCTTTCCGATGCAGGCGAACCGGCTGATCAAATCCGAAATGGTCTCCTTCGGGCGCAAGCCGGGGCGCGAGCCCCGCCCCTCCCGCCTTACAACGCTCCTTCAGGCTCCCTGGCAGCTCGTGTTCTCGCTGCTGGGACCGCGGATTCGGCCCCTCCCCTCCGAACGTGCGCAGAGCGGGCGATGAGCGTCCTGCGACGCGGCGCCGGGGCGCTCTCGCGACGCCTCGGGCGCCCGGAGCTGCTGGCCGCGGTCGACCCCCACACGCGGCAGTCGCAGCGCGAGGAGGTCGCGATCCGCGCCGTGCTGGCTGCATCCCTGCAAGGTGAGCCGACGTATGTCGACGCCGGGACGAACCGGGGGCAGGTTCTGGGCGAGGCCGCGCTCGTTGCGCCCCGCGCCCGGCTGATCGCGTTCGAGCCGGTCCCCGCGCTCGCCGCGGGGCTGCGCGCCGCCTTTCCCGGGCTCGACTGCAGGGAGCTCGCGCTCGGCGCCGAGCAGGGACGCGCGGAGTTCACCCACTTCCGCAAGCTCGATGGTTGGAGCGGCCTGCGCCGCAGCCCCGAGGTCAGCGACGAGCAGGGCGCGCCCGAGACGATCGAGGTGAACGTCTCGACGCTCGACCTCGAGCTCGCTCACGTCGATCCCGCGGTCGTCAAGATCGACGTCGAGGGCGCGGAGCTGGACGTCCTTCGCGGCGGCCGGGAGATGCTCGCACGGTCGCGACCGATCCTCGTCCTCGAGCACGTCCCGTCGGCCGCGGCGCTGTACGGGTCGAGCTCGGAGGAGATATGGGAGCTGCTCGCCGGGCTCGGCTACGAGCTCCTGCAGCTGGCCGGTGGGCCGCCCCTGACGCGCGAGGGCTTCCTCGCCGCGGCCGGCACGTCCGTCAACTGGCTCGCACGACCCTCCGCGGCCTCCTAGCCGAGACCCTCGTAACCCCACAACGTCACGAGGTCCCGGTTGAGGTACTCGCTCAGCGCGCGCACCTCCGGGGCCAGCTGCCGGCGCAGGCTCAATAGGAGCCGCTCGTCGACTTCCGGCGGCTCCCGCCACACCAGGCGGCGCTGGGCCGCCGAGAGCGCCCGCCGCCGGACGTGCTGCGGAACCGCCCGCTTCAGGGCGCCCACCAACGCGCCTTCGCCGTGCGAGACGGCGTGCAGCAGCTCGTCGGCGCGCTGGGAACGCGTGGCGAGCGTCGGATTCGCCTCCAAGGCGGGGATCGCAAGCTGCTCCTGCACGCCGAGGTGGCGCAGCACGCTGCGCAGAACCGCCTCGTTGTCGGCACGGAAGTCGTCGTAGATCAACACCAGCACCTGCTCCGCTCCGAACGCGTCGTGGTAGCGGCGCAATTGCTCGACGTAGCGGACGTGGTCGCGGTAGAGGAGCTCCTGCGGCCACAGCGAGCGGCGCGGGAGATACCGGCCGCGCCGCCGTTCGCCTTCGAGCGACAGGGCGCGGGCGAGGTCGCGCTCGTCCTCGTAGTGCGCCTGCACGACCTGGAGGTGGAACGAGCGCAGGAAGCTGGCGGGCTCCCGCAGGATCGCGACGATGCGCGCGTCCGGGCGCGCATCGGCGATCAGCCCGGCTGCGTGGGGGGAGCGCAGGTAGGACGCCGAGGCCTCGCCCGCGAGTTCCCCGGGCGCTGCCGGCGCGAAGAGCGCCAGGTACTCCTCGAGTGTTCCCGGCGCCGTGTACCGGTGGGCCCGGCGCGGCAGCTCGGGGGCGAAGTAGATCGGTTCCTTCATGTCCGGCATGAAGATCTGCGGGTGGCCGCGCAGCATCTCGTACAGCGCCGTCGTGCCGCTCTTCGAATGTCCGACGACGAAGAACTCGGGGACCCGGCCGGCGGCCGGCGCGGCACTCCCCTCACCGGCCGGCGCGCCGAAGCCGGGACGGGCCGCCCCAGCCGCCGTCTCAGGCGAGCCGGTCATAGCCCCATAGCGTCACGAGATCGCGTCCGAGATATTCGCCGAGCGCGGTCACCTCCGGTTCGAAGCGGCCCCGCAGCTCCAGCATCAGCTCCGGGTCCGGTGCGTCAGGCTGCGCGTAGGCCGCGCGGCGCAGCAGTCCGCCCGCGCGCGAGCGCAGCGGACCCGGGACGACTCCGGCCGCGCGCCGAGCCACGCGCGTGATCGGGCCGTCGCCGGCGTGCAGCGAGCGAACGGCCTCACCGGCGCGCGCGGAGCGCATCTGCACGCTCGGATTTGCCTCGAGGACCTCGACCGGGACGGAGTCCTCGACCCCGAGAAACCGGAACACGCGGCGCACGGTCGCCTCGTTCTCAGAGCGGAAGTCGTCGTAGATCAGCACGAGCATCTGCTCCGCGGCGAAGCACTCCGCGTAGCGTTCCAGCTGCTCTACGTAACGGACGCGGTCGGTGTAGCGCAGCACGGGCTCCTGGCCGGGCCGGGCGGCGACGAGCTCGTGTTCGAGCGCGCGGCGCAGGTCAAGCTCCTTCTCGACGTGGTTCTGCACCATTTCGAGGTGCATCGAACGCAGGAAGTCCGCCGGCTCGCGAAGCACCGCGACGATGCGCGCGTCGGGGCGCAGGCGCGCGATCTCCGCGGCAGCGACCCGCGAGCGCAGGTAGGACGGCGACGCCTCCCCGACGCGCTGATCCGGAGCGGCCGGCTCGAAAAGCGCCGCGTACTCCTCGAGCGTCTGCGGATGAGTGTCCGAGCCGTTGCGCTGGAAGCGCTCGCGCAGGTCGGCGGCGAACCAGCGCGGCTCCTTCAGGTCCGGCATGAAGATCTGCGGATGCCGGCGCAGCATCTCGTACAGCGCCGTCGTGCCGCTCTTGGGGTGCCCGACGATGTAGAAGTCCGGGATCCGCAGCGGTCCTTGGTGGGCGCCCGGGCTCCGATCAGGCGAGGCCGTCATAGCCCCACTCGGCGACCAGGTCGCGGCCGAGGTACTCGCTGAGCGCGACGACCTCCGGCTCGAAGCGGCGCCGCAGCTCCGCCATCAGCTCCGGGTCCGGCGGGTCGGGCGCCTTGTGAACGAGACGGTGCTGGGCCGCGTGGAGCATCCGCGCCCGCGCCCGCGCCGGAACGACCGCCTTGACCGCCCGCTTCAACGTCCCCCCGGCGCGCCCGCGGCCGACCGAGACGGCATTGACGATCTCATCGAGCTGCTGGGAGCGCATCTGCACCGTCGGGTTGGCGTCGAGAGCTTCGATGGGCACCGTGTCATCGACGTCCAGGAAGCGAAGGACCTGCCGCACGCTCTTCTCGTTGTCCGCGCGGAAGTCGTCGTAGATCAGCACGAGCACCTGCTCGGCTCCGAACGCATCGTGGTAGCGGCGCAGCTGCTCGACGTATTTGACGCGCTCGGAGTAGAGCAGCGCCGACGGTCTCACCGACCGTCGCGGGATGCGTCTCCCGGCGCGCCTCTCGGGCTCGAGCTCGATGGCGCGCCTCAGGCTCTTCTCGCTCTCGATGTGGTTCTGCAGCAGCTGCATGTGAAGCGATCGCAGGAAGCTGGCGGGCTCACGCAGGATCGCGACGATCCTCGCATCGGGGGACACCGCGGCGATGCCGGCCGCCGCCGCGCGCGACCACAGGTACAGCGAGGAGGCCTCGCCGACGCGCTGGCCCGGGCGTGCCGGCGCGAACAACGCCAGATAGTCATCCAGCGTTTCCGGCAGGGGCCCGGCGCCCGCCGGCTGGAAGCGCCGCCTCAGGTCCGTCGCGAAGTAGGCGGGCTCCTTGAGGTCGGGCATGAAGATCTGCGGATGCGCGCGGAGCATCTCGTAGAGCGCCGTGGTCCCGCACTTCGCGTGGCCGACGATGAAGAAGTCGGGCACGGTCGCGACCTCGCCGTCCCGGGCCCGCGCCGGGCTGTCAATCGACGTGCTCATAGCCCCAGCGTGCCACGAAGTCCTCTCCGACGTAGTCGCTGAAGGCGACGACCTCTCCCTTGAAGCGCGATCGCAGGCTCGCCATGAAGGCCTCATCGGCCTCCTCCGGCTCCCGATGCAGGACGCGCTCGTTCAGCGTCCGCACGAGCCCCCGGCGCGCGCCGGCCGGAAGCACCGTCTTCAGGGCGCCCTTCACCGCCTGCGAGTTGCGCCCATGGCCCACCGAGACCGCGTGGACGAGCCCATGCAGCCGCGCGGAGCGCATCTGCACGGTCGGGTTGGCTTCGCTCTGCACGACCGGGACGGTGTCGTCGACGCCGAGGAAGCGCTGCACCCGCCGCACCGTCGCCTCGTTGTCCGCGCGGAAGTCCTCGTAGACGAGCATCAGGACGCGGTCGCGGCCGAACGCATCGTGGTAGCGGCGCAGCTGCTCGGCGTAGCGGACCTGCTCTGAGTACATGAGCACGCTCGGCCAGTAGGTGTGGCGGGGGATCGAGCGCCCCGCGCGACGGTCCTCCTCGAGCTCGAGCGCGCGCTCGAAATTCCGCTCGGTCTCGACGTAGGTCTCGATCAGCTGCAGGTGCAGCGAGCGCAGGAAGCTCGCCGGCTCGCGGAACAGCGCGATGATCTTCGCCTCGGGCTGCACGGCCGCGATCGCAGCCGCGGCCGTTCGCGACCACAGGTACAGCGCCGAGGCCTCCCCCACCCGCTGGTCGGGCTCGGCTCCGGCGAACCACGAGCGGTACTCCTCGAGCGTGCGGGGGGTGCCCTCGGGGCGCGGGGGCGTACGCACATGGAGCTCGGACGCGAAGAACCACGGCTCCTTGCTGGCCGGCAGGAAGATCTGCGGATGCCCCCTGAGCATCTCGTAGAGAGCGGTGGTGCCGCTCTTCGCGTGGCCGACGATGAAGAAGTCGGGAATCGGCCCGGCGAGGACCGGTGCGTCGAGCCCGTTGCTCACGGGAGCACCGCGCCCGGCGCCCCCGCCGCGATCGCGGAGGCCGAGCGGTAGTACTGGTTCTCCTGGCGGAGGGTCTCGCGAGAGTCGAACGCCGCCAGACGCCCGTCCTGGATCACCATCACCCGGTCGCAGATGTCGAGCGTGGACATGCGGTGGGCGATGATGAACATCGTCAGGTTGCTCCGCAGCGCGGTCAAGGAGTCCTGGATCAGCGTCTCCGAGTGGGGGTCCAGCGCGCTCGTGGGCTCGTCGAGGATCAGCACCTCCGGGCGCGCGGCGAGCGCCCTCGCGAGGCAGATGCGCTGTTGCTGGCCCCCCGAGACGGCGTCGGCACGCGGCCCGACGACGGTCTCATAGCCGCGCTTCCAGCTCATCACGTCCTCGTGGATCCTTGCCAGGCGAGCGGCCCGCTCCACCTGCTCGTCGTCGAGATCGCGGTGGTAGCGGATGTTCTCGGCGACGCTCGCGTGGATCAGGCGCGGCGACTGCGGCACGTAGGAGACGAGCCGGTGCCAGTCTTCGCGGCGGAAGTCGCTGGCAGGCTGGCCGTTGACGAGGTAGCGGCCGCTCTCGGGCACGCGCAGCTGCAGCAGGAGCTGGATCAGCGTCGACTTGCCCGCACCCGAGGGCCCGATCACGCCGATCGCTTCGTTGTGGAGCGCGGCGAAGCTGATGTCGGTCAGCGTCGGTTTGCCTGGCCGGTAGGCGAAATGCACGTGCTCGAACTCGATCGTGTTGATCCTCTCGAGATGCTCCTCGCCGTCGGCCGGCGCACTCCCGACATATCGCTCCGCGGCAGTCTGGGTGCGTTCGATGAACGGCAATGACTGCGAGTACCCCTGATAGGCGGCCTGCACCGACTGGCCGTTGGAGGCGGCCCTGATGAGGATCAGGACCACGGCTCCGAGCGATGCGGTGTGGCCTTTGCCGGCGGCGTGGAGGAACGCGAGCGCACCGACCAGGAACAGATAGATGAGGCTCTGATACAGGCTCGGAACGAGACGCCCGATCAGCTGGGCTCGGTAGAGAAGGTCGCGCGCGCTGTCGATGTAGCCGTCCATGCGCTCGCGCTGCTGAGCGGCGACCCCGAAGACCTGCGTCTCTTCGGCCAGCCGGTTTGACTCGGCGACACTCGCGGTGTAGCGGACCTGCGCCTTTGAGAGAGCCCGCGAACGCCGGACCGCCACGTTTCGGAGCGGGCGCAGAACCCCGAACATCGCGAGCGCGGTGGCGAAGACTGCGATGGCTGCGACCGGGTTCAGTGCGAACGCGAAGCCCAGCATGACGAGGAACGTGATGCTGGATGTGATCAGGCTCGTGATCTGCAGCGCGCCGTTGGCGGCCTGTGTGACCTGACCGGACATCGTCTCCTGCAGCTGACCCTCGCGATCGGCGGACTGCGCGCTCCACGACGCGAGCGTGAAGGCGTGGTAGAGACGCCTGCGCAGTCCGGATTGGACGTCAGCGGCAATACGCGAAGGCAGGATCGAGAGCGGGAACTGAATCAGCAGGCGGACGATCGCAAGACCGAACGCGATCAGGATGAGGGTGCCCGTCGAAGCGTGGATGTGCAGCCCATGGAGCTGTACCTTGCCGCTGCCGGCGAGCGACACCGCGGTCTGTGCGATGACCGCCAGCATCGCCGCTTCTGTGAAGCCCGAGACCGCCGAGAACGCTGCGAGCGCCGCAACGGCGCCGCGCCGGTCGCCGAGCAGAACGCTCAGGCGCGCGCCCATCTTCACGGGGGACATCCCGTCCCCCCGGCCCCTCCTCGGCATGCCCCTCATACCGCGACCAGGCTAGCGGGCTCCGACTCCGCTCGAGCGGCGCGGGCGCGCCCGTCGCCGAGGAACCAGTACCCCATGACCCCTGCCGCGAAGTACAGGTACAGACCGCCCGAGACGCCCGTCGAAACGGGGCCGTCGATCGACATGAAGAAGACCGCCAGGAACGGCGCGGCGAGCGCGACGAGCAACAGCTGAAGTTCGTCGTCGCGCACTTTTTTCAGGTGCGTCGCGGGCAGCACCATCAGACGCAGCAGGAAGCCGTACCAGAGGAGCAGACCGAAGACGCCGAGTTCCTTGACGAGCAGGTTGGGCTGCGTCTCGGCGTTGATGTTGTGGCCTTCGAAGAGTTCGTGGCTCTTGCCCCCGAAGCCGGCGACCGAGCCGGCGGTCCCCAGCCCGAAGCCGAACGGCTCCGCCTTGATGTACTTCGGGATCTCCGAGAGGTCGCCGATCTTGTAGCCGCTGGCGGTGCCGGTGACCTTTTCGGGAGCGATGCTCGTGTAGCGCGAGAACACGTTCGATCCCACGCTTTCCACGAAGAACTGGCCCGCGGGCAGGGCGATCACCGCCACGGCGACCAGCGCCAGGATCGGCTTGGATATTCGGCGCCCCGCGAGCAACGAGTAGCCGATGAACCCCGCGATCGCGAATGCGCAGCCGACGACCTGCAATCGGCCCAGCCCGGTGATCACGCCCGCCAGGCACCCGAGCGCGAGGATCAGCGCGGCCCAGCGTTCGCGGCGCCTGCGCGCGAGCGCCATCAGCGCGATCACACCGGGGAGCGCGGTCAGCCCGATACCGGCGCTGAAGCCGGCGTCCGACCCGAGCCCGAACGGCCGCACGTGTCCTTCCCCGTTGGGGCTGACGTATTTGCGCGAGTCCGGCCCGTAGACGCGGTTGTTGTAGCCCGAGCCGAGGCTCGCGACTTCTTCAGGGCTGAGCTGGGTCTGCCCCGTCGAGGCGAACGCGTTCAGCAGCGCCACCACGCCGAGCACCCAGAACATCAGCCGGAAACGCTGCGGCGTGCGGATCAGCAGGTAGCCGAACCAGAAGAACGGGACCCATTGGAGCTCTTGGCGCCAGCCCCCGAGCGCGTGCAGCAACCCCGCCGTCTCCGGGTTCAGCGACTCCACCAGCACGAACAGGATCCACGCGATCACCCAGCCCGACAGGGGCGGCAGCCGCGCGGGCGTGCGGCTCGCGATCATGCGGAAGATCAGGCCGAGCGTGACGGCGAAGACCACGACGTCCTGCAGCCCTGACGACACCACGCCCGCGTTCGCCACCAGCTTGAGCGGGCCGTTGATGCAGCCGAGGAAGATCACCACGGCCGTCACCGACCACTCCAGCCGCGGTGTCACCGCGAGCCACCCCACGAGGAACGCAACCGCGATCCCGCCGAGCGCCAGCGGGATGGAGGGCTTGGGAACCGCGACTGCGATGGCGATCGTCGCGGCGCCGATGACGAGCGCCACTGCTGTCGCGAGCAGCCCGTCGTGGAGCCGGCGGCTGGTGACCGCCGGATGACCGCCGCCGGCGACGAGCGGGCGAGCCGCCGCGCTCATCGTCCGACCAGAGAACCGGGCCAGCGTCGTTGGGGAGTGGCGCCGGCGCCGTATTTCGAGATTTCGGCACGGGGGACGCCGTTGGCTACCACGCCGAGGATCGGCGCGGTCGGGGTGCGGGCGAGCAGCTGGTGAAGCTGGACGGCGGCCTGCTCGCGGGTGTGCCCGACACGGGCGACGAGCACGATCGCCTCAACGATCCCCAGAAGCGGCATCACGTCGCTGACGGCGAGGGGTCCTGGGGCGTCGATCAGCACGCGGTCGTAGTCCTCGGCGGCAGCGCGGACGAGGTCCGCCATCGCTGCGCCGGCGAGAAGCGCGGGCGGATTCGGCACCGGCGGGCCGGCGGCCAGCGCCCACACGGCGCCGGCGCCCTGGGGCGCCACCGCGGTCGCGACCGCTCCGTTGGTCGTGGACGGTGCGGCGAACTGCCCGGCCGCCGAGTGCACGACCTGCAGCGCGTCGACCAGCGCCAAGCGTCCGGTGAGCACGTCGGAGAGGCCGCGATCTGCCTCGATGTTGAGCGCGCGCGCCTGGACCGGCCGGCGGAAGTCGGCCTCGATCAGCATCACCTGCTCGCCGCCTTCGCTGTGTACCAGCGCGAGGTCCGCCGCGACCGTCGACTTGCCGTCGCCCGGCTCGGCGCTCACGAACAGGATCGAGCGCGGCGAGGAGTGCCGTGTCTCACCGGGCAGGTGCTCGAGCATCAGCGTGGTCTGCAGCCGGCGCAGCGGCTCCACCAGATGTTTCGACGGCGACATCCAACCGTCACGGCGGACGACGGGGGTGCGGACCTTCGGCAGCGAGGTCAGCACCTCCTGGCGGAGGGCGGCTTCGATCTCACCCAGAGTGCGCAGACGCCTGTTGAAGCGGCCGAGGAAGAAGGCCGCGAACGCGCCCAGCACGAGCGCGATCACGAACGCGAACTCGGCGTTCTTGCGCGGGTGCGGCGCGACCAGCGTGCTCGACCGCGGCTTGGCGAGTTTGACCTGGCGCACGCCGACGATCCCGAGCTGCGCTTCGAGCTGGTTGATCTTGGTGCTGAGCTGGGCGGTCTGGATCACCGAGGAGCCGCTCGCCGTCTGCTTGGGCGCCGCCGCTTTGCCGTTCTTCGACCCTGTGGATGTCGTGGGCGCGACGGTGGTGTGGGCCGCTTCGAGTCTGTTGAGCTGCCGGCGCGCGAGAGCGAGCGCAGCCAGCACGTTGCGCTGGTGCGTGGCGGTCCAGCGTTTGACGTAGGCGGCGGCGACGGTGTTGGCGAGCAGCGCGGCCCCGCGCGCGCTGGGCGATTCCGCCGTGACCGTGATGAACTGGCTCTTTTCCCCGGCTTTCGCTTTGACCTTGCCCTTGGCGGCGGCCCTGTCGATCGTCACCGTCGATTTGCGCAGCGCGACCTTCGCCTGTTCCACCACGACGCTGTTGATCAGAGCGGCCTGGTTGCCTCCGCTCGTGACGGGGTTGCGCGCGCTGGTCTTTTCGGCGAAAGCTGATTCGGCGCCCGCGCCGAGGTACACCTGCGTGCTGGCCGAGAACTTCTCAGGCTGTTTCTTGTAGTAGAAGTAGGTGCCGGCGGCAACCAGCAGCGCGGTGATGAGGATCCACCACTTCCGTCTCCAGATCGGCGGGAAGATCGCGTTGGCGTCGGTGGTCTCGTTCATCGGTCAGGATCCGTCCGGTGCGTGCAGGCGGGGCCATGCGTGGCCATGTTCAGCTAGCTACGTAATCGGCCGCTAAAGAGTAGCGTGCAACCCTTATGCCGATTGCATCTGCGAGGCCTCCTGCAGCGGGCCTTCGGGCGCTCTCGAGTCCCTCCCGGAAGAGCGCCCTCGCGATCGGCGCGGACCCGCTCCCCGCCTCGCCCGGCCGGCCGTTCGACCCGCGATGAGCCGCCGGCTGCTGGTGGTCAGCCACCCGGCTGTCGTCGGGGTCAACCAGGAGGTCTACGCCGAGTTGCGCAGGCGCGGCTGGGAGCCGACTGTCGTGGTCCCGGCACGCTGGCGGGGAGAGTTCTCCGGAGCCGAGCTGCATCCGGCGTCGATCGCGGGTATGGAGGGGGCCCTGCGTCCCACCCGTGTCGCGCTCGCGGGCAGGCCCCAGCGACACTTCTACCTCGCGCGGCCCGGGCCGATCATCGAGCGGGCACGGCCCGATGTCGCATTCCTCGAGGCGGAGCCGTTCTCGCTGGTGGCGTCTCAGTGGCGCCGGCCGCTCCTGCGACGCGGCATCCCGTTCGGGGTCCAGGTGGCCGAGAACATCGACCGCGAGCTCCCCGCCCCGGTCAGGCACATGCGTTCGCAGGTCCTGCGCGACGCGTCGTTCGTCGCGGCGCGCTCGGAGAGCGCGGGCCGGCTCGCTCAGCGGTGGGGTGCGCGCGGCGAGGTGCGTTTCTCACCCCACGCGGTGCCGCCGTGGGAGACGGCCGTCGCCGAAGAACACCGGGCGTTCACGGTCGGCTACGCGGGACGGCTGGTCGAGAGCAAGGGCCTGCGCGACCTGCTGGCGGCGGTCCGCATGATGGCCGCGCCGGTGGAGCTCGTGCTGATCGGGAACGGCGAGATGCGCGCGGAGCTCGAGGGTGCGGAGATCCCCGGCTCGCGCGTGCGAGTGCTCGACGGGCTCTCCCACGAGCGCATGGCCGAGGGCTTCGCCCAGCTCGACGTGCTCGCGCTGCCGTCGCTGACGACCCCGACCTGGAAGGAGCAGTTCGGCCGCGTGATCGTCGAGGCGCTGTGGTGCGGCGTGCCCGTCGTGGGGTCGGACTCGGGCGAGATCCCGTGGCTGATCGAGCTGACCGGCGGCGGGTTGGTGTTCGCCGAGGGCGACCCCGCGGCACTCGCCGCCCGCCTCACCGAGCTGCGCGAGAACCCTGAGCTGCGCGAGCGGCTCGCGCGCCAGGGCGGCGAGGCGGCCCGGCGGCTCTTCTCGGTGCCGGCGGCCGCCGACCCGCTCGAGCAGTTGCTCGAGCACGCGCTGCGCGCGTCGCCCGGCCCGTCCTGAGGGGCCTGCTCAGACGGCGTCGATGCTCTGGAAGAGCTCGTGGTGCGCGCGCACCATCTCCTCCCAGCGAAAGCGCAGCGCCGACTCCCGCGCCGCCGCGCCGATCCGCGCGCGCAGGTCCGGGTCCGCGCCCAGCTCGCGCAGCCGCGCCGCGATCTCCTCGGCGCGCGGCTCGACGAGATACCCGCTCTCGCCGCTCGTGAGGAGCTCGCGCACGCCGTTGACGTCACTCGCGATCACCGGCAACCCGCTCGCCGCCGCCTCGAAGGCGACGAGCGAGAAGGTCTCGTAGCTGGAGGGCAGTACGAACGCGTCCGCCAGCGCATAGACGGGCCGGACGTCGGCGCGCACGCCGAGCCAGCGGATGCGCTCGGCAACGCCGAGCCGGGCGGCGAGCTCCTCGTAGGGGCGCGGCCCGCCGCGCCCGGCGACCACGAGGTGCCATTCGGGCGCGAGCACGAGCGCCTCGATCAGGTGGCGCAGCCCCTTGTGCTCCCAGTCGCCGCCGATGAACGCCGCCACGAGCGCCCCCTCCCCCAGGCCCAGCTCGGCGCGCAGCGCGAGCCCCTCAGCGGCGGCCGCACCGGGTGCGAACTCGGTCGTGTCGACACCGTTGTGGATGGTGCGGACGTTCGCGGCGACGGCGGGGAAGCAGCGGCGGACCTCCGCTGCCACGCCCTCGGACACGCAGACGAAGCAGGCGTCTGGATTGCGCCGCACGCCCAGCCGTTCGGAGACGCGCTTGACCATGCCGACCGCCTGCCCGTAGAGCGCAAACGCCAGTCCCGGACGTCCCGGCTTGGCGGTGTATGCCTGATGGCAGCAGTGGATCGCGATGCTGTCGACGCGATTCGCCACGATCGCCCCCGTGCTCTGCACGACACCGCGGCGCCGGCGGCGCACGGCGAGAGTGCCGGCCAGCGCGAACCACGGGTAGGCGATCAGGAACGGGCGGCTCGGTCCGGGGACGCGGTGGAACTCGACTCCGCTGCCGGCGGGTAGGACGCATTTGCGCGCGATCACGGTGACGGCGTGGCCGCGCGCCTGCAACCCGACCGCGAGCTCGGCGAGCTGGCGCTCCATGCCGCCGACAGCCCCGGCGTCGTGCGCCACGATCGTCACCGGCACCGGAGCCGCGGCGCCGGCCCCGGTGCTGCCTGCCCGCGCTGCGGGCTCGCTGCGGGCGGCCGCGCTCAAGCGGGCTGCGCCTTCTGCAGGGAGGGGAGCGCGGCAGCCAGGCGAGCGAAGACGCGCCCCCGCATCGCGACGTCGGTGTAGTCGCGCAGGAAGCTCTCGCGCCCGGCCACGGCCAGGCGTGCGCGCAGCTCGGGAGAGTCGATCAGCGTCTCGAGCGCGTCGGCGAGCGCCTCGGGTTCGCCGCTGGGCGCGAGCACGCCGGTCGTCATGTTCGCGATGAACTCCGAGGGGCCACCGGAGTCGACCGCGAGGACCGCCACGCCGCGTGCCATCCCCTCGAGCAGCACGATCCCGAACGGCTCCGGGTCCGACGCGTTGACCAGCACGTCCATGCGTTCGATGTAGGGCCCGGCGTCGGGGACCTGGCCGGTCATCGTGACGTGCCCCTCCAGGCCGAGCTCGGTGACGAGGTGTGGCAGCGACGCCGCGTACTCCGGGGAGAGCTCCCAGGCGTCGCCGCCGACGATCAGGCAGTGGAGATCGCGGCCGCGGGCGCGCAGAAGCGCCTGTGCGCGCAGCAGCCTGTCCTGCCCCTTCCACGGCTCGAGGCGCCCGACGATCCCGACCACCGGAACGCCGGCGGGCAGCTCGATCGCCGCAGGATGGCCGGCGGAGCGCGGCACCGCTGACCCCGCCGCGATCGGGAACGTGTCCCGCACCGGGCGCATCCGGCGCTGGGCGCGCGCCGCCGCCTCGGAGTAGCAGAGGATCGCGCGCGCGGGGAGCATCGTCGCCGCGCGGTCGAGCGCGCTGCCGTCGGGGATCGACTGCTGCCACCACAGCACACGCGAGGACATACCCGCGAGGAGCGCCGCGCACGAGCCGTAGAGCTGGGTCTTGGCCGACCAGTTGAGGATCAGCGCGGGGCGGCGCGCACGCATGATCGCCGCCAGTCGCCGCACCGCGGCGGCGAAGCGAAGCAGCTGACGGAGCCGCCCGGCATCGAGCACCGTGACCGCGAACCCCTCATCTGCCAGCTCGCGCGCCCACGGGCCGTCGCCGAAGAACACCAGCTCGAACTCGAATGGCCCTTCCGCGGCGCCCTCGAGGATGCTCTGGAGCATCGACTCTGCGCCGCCGGCGCGGGTCCCCCACGGGATCGTCACCAGCACACGATGGCTTGCGCTCGGGGCGCTCTCTCGCCGGAGGCCTCCCGCCGGGCCGGCGGCTGCGCTGACCCCCTCGGACACGCTCAGATCGTAGCGACGCTGGAATATGCTCCGGGCGGCCGGGCGAGGAGCGCGGCAAGCGAGATGCCCACCTACTCAGACCAGCTTGCCTCCGCCGGGGCTTCGATGGAGCCGATCGTCGGCGCGGCCCTCGCGGCCGCGCACCCGCAGGCCGGCCTGCGCTGGCTGGACATCGGTTGCGGGCGCGGCGACCTGCTGCGACTCCTCCGGGATCGCTGGAGCCCGGCGGGACTCGCGGGACTCGACCCGATCGACTGGCTCGACGACGACCTGCGCGCGGACGTGGACTTCAGCACCGTCGCGGGCGAGCAGATGGGAGCGCTGGCGCCCGCGGACAGGGTCATGCTGGTCGAGGTCATCGAGCACCTGGAAGCGCCGTGGAGCACCCTGCGCGAGGCGGCAAGACTGGTCTCTCCAGGAGGGTGGATCGTCGTGTCGACCCCGAACGTCGCGACGCTGCGCTGCCGCCTGGAGCTCGCCGTGCGGGGAGAGCTGACCCCCTTCCGCGTCGACAACCTGCCGCACATCTCCCCCGCCCTGCCACACGTCACGATCCGCGTGCTCGAAGAGGAGGGCCTCGCCTGCGAGCCGACCTCGTTCGCGGGCGCGGACGTGATCCCGATGACCGGCGGGCGCATCTGGCCAGAGCCGATCCGCTCACGCGCGCCGAGGCTGCTGTCGGTGTCGGCGATCGTGGCGGCTCAGCGCCCCGCATGAGCGAGCACGCGCCGGTCGCACCTCGCCCGCCGACCGTCCTGGCCCACGACTACCTGCTGGTGCTCCGCGGCGCCGAGCGCGTGTTCGCGCACATGGCCGACATGCATCCCGGCGCGCCGGTGCTCACGCTGCTCTACGACCGCGAGGCGACCGATGATCGCTTCGCCGGGCATGAGGTGAGGACCTCGCCGCTGCAGCGTCTCGGCGTCGCTCAGGAGAACTTCAGGCGGCTTCTGCCCCTCTACCCCTGGGCCGTCGGGCGGCTGCGGGCGCCCGCGTGCGAGGTGCTCCTCACCAGCAGCAGCGCCTTCATGCACGGCCTGAGGGCGCCCGCGGGCGCCGTGCACGTCTGCTACTGCCATGCGCCCTTCCGCTACGCCTGGTACGAGGAGTCCCGGGCGCTCGCGGAGGCTCCCCGAGCTCTGCGGCTGCCGTTGCGCGGCGTGCTTGCCGGCATGCGCCGCTGGGACCTCGCGGCCAGCGGCCGCGTCGACAGCTACGTCGCCAACTCGCGCCTGACGCAGGAGCGGATCGCGCGCTTCTACGGGCGCGAGTCGGAGATCGTTCACCCGCCCGTCGACACGGGGCGCTTCCAGCCGGGCGAGCCGGGCGAGCACCTTCTGATCGTCTCCGAGCTGGTGCGCCACAAGCGGCTGCACATCGCGCTGGAGGCGGCGCGGCGCGCGAGGGCACCGATCCGTGTGGCCGGCTCGGGCCCGGACCGCGACGCGCTCGCCGCGGCGTTCCCCGAGGCGGAGTTCGTCGGGCGCGTCGGCGACGCCGAGCTCGAGCGCCTTTACGCACGCGCGCGCGCGGTGCTCGTCCCGAGCAGGGAGGAGTTCGGCATCACCGCCGTCGAGGCGCAGGCCTCCGGGCGGCCCGTGATCGCCGCCGCCGCCGGCGGGGCACTGGAGACCGTGCTCGACGGGGTCACCGGTCGTCTCGTGGCGCTGGACGACGTCGAGGCCTTCCGGGCCGCGATCGCGGAGCTGGACCAGCTCGGCTTCGACCCCGCCGAGGCAGTTCGGAATGCTGAGCGCTTCTCCGTGGCGGCCTTCGCGCGCGGGCTCGACGCACAGGTCGCCGCCGCGCTCGCCGCGCGGCGCTGAGCCGGGCCGGCCGAGTCCGGCATCGAGCGCCGCGAGCCGCGGCGATCACGCCGCCGTAGCGCCGGCCGGCCCACGGGAAACTCAGTAGGCTGCGCCGCCGATGACGGGCCGGCATCTGCACATAGCGTGGCTGGGGGCCGGGCCGAGCGCGAAGGAATCCGGCGGTGTGCCCGGGGTCGCGCGGGAGCTGGTCGAAGGGCTCGCCGCGCAGGGGCACCGCATCGACATATTCCTGCCCTCCGCCGTCAGGGAGCTTCCCCCCCACCTGCGCGACCTCACGAACGTGACGTTCGTGCAGGGGACCAGCGAGTGGCGCTACGACCGCTGGTACAGCCGCGGCACGATCGCGATCTTCCTCAGCGGCCTGCTCGCGCGCGCGCTCGGATCCCTGCGCCTGCGCCGCGAGGTGCTGCGACGTCACCGGCAAGAGCCCTACGACGTGCTCTACCAGTTCTCGAACATCGAGTCGCTGGCGGTCCCGGCAAGGCTCCGCGGCCATGTGCCGCTGGTGATCCACCCCGAGACGCACATCGCAGGCGAGCTTCGTTTCCTGTGGCGCGAGCGCCGGCTCGCCCTGCGCTGCCAGTCCAGGCGGAGCTTCGCGGCGGTGGCCGCGCCGATGGCGCTCCGCGCCGGCGTCCAGCGCTTCCGGGTCCGCCGGGCGGACCTGCTGATCTGCATCAGCAGCGTCTTTCGCGATCACATCCACCGCGACTATGGCTTCCCGCTCGAGCGCACCGTCGTCGTCCCCAACCCGATCCGCTTGGAGCGCTTCACGGCACCGGAGCTCGACCGCGGCGTCGGGCGCCCGCCGATCGTGCTGGTGCTGGGCCGGATCTCGGCCCGCAAGGGGATCGACGACGTGATCGCGGTCGCGCGCGAGCTGCTCGCGCGCGGCTCTGAGGCGCGCGTGCGCGTCGTCGGGGGCCCGACGCTGTGGTCGGACTACCGGCCGCTGCTCGAGGACCTGCCGCCCGAGAACTCTGAGTTCGCCGGACGTGTCGCGCCGCCCGAAATCGCGGCCGCGCTCGTCCGCTGCGACCTGATGCTCCAGGCGGCCAGCTACGAGCCGTTCGGGCTCACGGTCGCAGAGGGGCTCGCATGCGGCCTTCCCGTGGTCGCGACCAGCGAGGTCGGAGCGATCGAGGGTGTCGCGCGCACGGTGGTCGCTGAGACCGACCCGGGGGACGTGAAGGCGATGACCGATGCCGTCGAACGCCTGCTCTCAGAGCTCGACGCCGATGCGGGGGCGCTACGCGCCGCAGCGCGCCGCGAGGCGGAGCGCCTGTTCGCCGCGGACCACGTCTGCGGGCAGATATCGGACGCGCTGCAGGCACTCGTGCACGGCGTACGCGGCTGAGATCGCGGCTACCCTTTTCCTTGAGGAGAACCGCCCGGACCCCAGGGGAAACCGACGCCGCCACGGATTGGCCGCCGAGACGCTCGAAAGGACCTACTTGTCGCGCAGAGGAAGAGCCGCCAGGACGACCGCGATCGCCTGCCTGCTCGCGCCGGCGGTGCTCGCGCTCGCCGCATGCGGTCACACCGGCGGCGCGAGCCAGAACCCGGGGTCCGCCGCGGCCGCCCAGGAAGAAGCGAGCCAGGAAGAAGCAGCCCTGCGCAAAGAAGAAGCATCAGAAGTCGCGCAGGACCAGGAAGACCTCTCGGTGATCGAATCGCGCAAGAAAGAAGAAGCCGCCGAAGCGGCCGCGAAGCGGACAGAAGCCAGGGCCAAAGCGAATGCGAAGAAGCGCGAAAAGCAGGCCGTGGAAGCCGCAAAGCGCAAGCAGAAGGCGGCGGACGCGAAGAAGAAGGCCGAAGAAACCGCGAAGAAGAAACAGGAAGAAGAAGCCAAGAAAGTGACGACCAAGACCGTGACGGCCAAACAGCCCCAGGCGCCCGCGAAGAAGAACAAGCCCGCGCCGAGCAAGACCAAAGAATCGATCAGCTCCGCGCCGACCGTGACGGCTCCCGAAGGGACAGGCTGAGATGGCTCGCGAGGAGATCCGCACGCCGAGGGCCCGCCGGCTCGGCTTCCTGCTCGCCGCCTGCCTGGCGGCGGCCGCGCTCGCAGGCTGCGGCAGCTCAGAAGGTGGCGGCGGGGGCGAAGGCAAGGGCGAAGGCGAAGCTGCACCGACGCTCAACGCGAGCGGCGAAGAAGCGGCCGCGACGGCCAGCGCGAAGGCCGCTGAAGCGGCCTCGCTGAAACGGGAAAAGACCGAACTGGCCGCCGCCGCGCACCGTCGCGAAAAGCTCGAACGCGAACAGGCCGCAGCAGCCGTCTCCAAGCACAAGAAAAAGTCCTCCGGGCACAGCAAGTCGTCCTCGCACTCGAGCCACAGCAAGGGCAGCTCGCAGAAGAAACACAGCGGCAGCGCGAAAACGAAGAAGTCGCACGAATCGACGGCCGAACAGGAAGCCCGCAAACGCTTCGAAGCCGAAGAAGCCCGCGAAGCCGCCGAATTCAAACGGCAGGCGGCGAAAGAAAAATAGCCGGCGTCCGGGCGCGGTTGCCCGCGCCGGCCGGCGAGTCAGCAGGCGGGCGCTGCTGCGATCAGAGCCCGCGGCGCCCGACGACGTGCGGAACGGTGCGCAGCAGGATCTTGATGTCGGTCCACGGGGACCAGTTGGCGACGTACAGATAGTCGATCGCCACCATCTCGCGCAGCGGCACGCGCGCCGGCCCGAGGATCTGCCAGGGGCCCGTCATGCCGGGCATCAGCTCGAGGCGGCGGCGGTGCCAGCCCTCGATGCGCTGGTCCTCCTCGATCACGAGCGGGCGCGGGCCGACCAGGCTCATCTCGCCGCGCACGATGTTGAAGAGCTGCGGCAGCTCGTCGAGGGCGCTCCGCCGCAGCCAGCGCCCGACGCGCGTGATGCGAGGGTCCTCGGCGATCTTGAACAGCCCGTCCATCGCCTCGTTGCGATGGCGCAGTTCGTCCTTCATCTCGTCGGCGCCCGGCACCATCGTGCGGAACTTGAGCATGTAGAAGCGTTTGCCGTGCCTGCCGACCCGCAGCTGGCGGAAGAAGATCGGGCCGCGGCTGTCCAGCTTGATCGCGATCGCGATCGCGATCAGCAACGGCGAGACCGCGAGCAGCCCGAGCGAGGCCCCGACCACGTCGAAGGCACGCTTGAATTTCGCCGAGGAGCGCGTCAGGTCGAAACGCCTCACGCCCATCACCGTCACGCCGTGCAGGTCATCAAACTCGACCGAGGACCCGACGACCTCGAGCAGCCGCGGAACGACGCTCACCCGGACGCCGACAGCCTTGAGCGTGCGGACGAGGTTGAGCATCTCGCCGGCGTCGGCGCTGCGGGGCGCGATGATCGCCCGGTGGACGTCGAGCGTCTGAGCGAGGTCGCGGATCTCGGCGAGACGGGACTCGGAGAAGGAGTCGCTCGACCAGGGCGCGACCTTGTCCAGATCCAGGTGGGCGACGACGGTGGCCTTGACGCCGCCGCCGCAGGCGAGCTTCGAGCGGATCGTCGCAGCCGACATCTCGTCGCCGATGAAGAGGCATCGCTCGGCGGGCGCGATGGCAAGCGCGAGGATGCGGGCGACCGAGCGGAAGAGGATCAGCAGGGCGGCCAGGGCCAGCCACAGGATCAGCGCCTGGTGACGTCCGAGCGCGCCCTCGACCAGCAGGCCTCCGAAGAGCCACGCCACGACGGTGCAGAGCGTCGCGAGCTCGAAGAGCTTTGGCGCCTCGTCGAGCGTCGTCTTGCGCATCAGCGTCTCGTCGCGGTCGTAGAGGCCCGTCAGCTTCGCCGCCACGAGCAGGATCGGGATCTCGATCAGCGCCGCCCAGGTCAGCTTCAGGGGACGGGCGGAGAGCTCCATCGTCAGCAGGAACGCCCCCACCAGGGCGAGAAGGTCAGCGACCGCCAGCGAACGGCGGAAGAGCGAATCGCGGCGCAGCGATGCCGCCGGACCACGAACCTCGGAAATGCCGGGGATGAGGACGCGTCGCCGTCCGAGACCCAGGAATCCGCGCGCCGGCGCTGTCGGAGCCGGCGCGCCCCATGGCACGCTCGCCTCCGATGGACTCCCCGTCTCGACACTCATCGCGACTCCCCGCCTCCTTGCTCGCTATCCGGCCCCCGCGAATAGTCGATCACCTGACCCAAACAGATGTCGAGATTCGGTGATCCCTCTCAGGCTGGGCATCATAAACACGGCCGATACCTAAAGCAAGACCCGTGAATGCGGGTTCACCCGTTCGGGTGAGCGATGCGTTCGGCAGGTCGGGACGGGCACGGATCAGTCGAAATCCGGCCGCGGCGTCACGTCCGTCGCGCTCGTCGTGACGCGCCCATCCGCCGATACGGCCGTGAGCGGCGTGGTGCCCTCCGGCGGCTCGACCGCGGTCGAGCCGGAGCTCCACGCGCCCGCCTCCCAGGGGCGCTTGCTCCACAGCCACGCGATTGCGACCACGCCCAGGATCGCGCACAGGGCCCAGCCGAGCGTTTCTGTGTCGAGCCCGATGTACTTCAGGCCCGAGGCGGCGACCACGAACGTGATCACAGGCCGCACGTAGCGGTCGGGCGCGCTCGACGAGAACAGCGAGCCGACGATCACGGCCGGCACGCTGCCGAGGATGAGCGAGACGGTGACCCCGAATTCGACGTGGCCGAAGACGAGCGCCCCGAGGGCCGCCGCAGCCGTCAGCGGCACGGCCTGCGTGAGGTCTGTTCCGACGAGCTGGTTGGCACCCAGCATCGGGTAGAGGAAGAGCATCAGGATGATCATCAGCGAACCCGAGCCGACCGAGGTCAGCCCGACGATCAGGCCCCCGGTCGCGCCGATCGCGACGGTGCGGACGCGATGGATCTCGATCCCGTGCACGACGCCGAGCCGTTCCTGGCCGCTGCGGCGATCCAGCACGTAGCGCAGTGCCATCGCCGCGGCGCCGACGAGCAGCGCGGCGCCGAGCAGCGTCTCGATGTTGGTCTGGGCCGACTTCGAGTTGCCCATCACTTTGAGCAGGTAGGCGCCGAGGAAGGCCATCGGCACCGAACCGATCACCAGCCACCGCACGAGCTCCAGGTTGACCGTCCGTTTGCGCAGGTGCACCGCGGCCCCGAAGGGGCGCATCAGCACGGCGGCGACGAGATCGCTCGAGATCGCGGCGGCCGGCTTGACGCCGAAGAGGAGGATCAGCATCGGCGTCATCAGCGCGCCACCGCCCGCTCCCGTCATACCGACGAGAAAGCCGATGATCGCGCTCCCCAGCACGATGTATGGGTCGATGTGCATCTCGCTCCAGGTCCCTCTTCGGTGCCCGCCGTGGGCGACCCGCTTGCTGCCGCCGGCGGCGCCTCCCGCGGCCGAGCGTCGGCACCATAACAGCGTTCCTCATCTTGTCAACGGCCTTTGGGGCAGGGGTGAGGAGCGGGGCGACTCGGCTCCGGGATACGGCCCCCCTCGCCGGCGCCGGGCGCGGGCACCGGCCCCTTAAAGCGGCCGGCCCGCCCCTCGGAGGGGCGGGCCGGACGTCGATCTGCGCCGGACGTCGTGCCCGGCGGCTCTGCGACTGCTGGCGGTTCGTCAGCCTTCGATCCCTTCGAAGCCTTCTTCGGAGGAAGCGAGCAGCGTCTTGGGCAGCGGGTTGAAGTCGTGCCCCTTGAGTTCCTTCGCGCCGTCCTTGCCACCGATGAACCCGACGTAGTCCTTCACCGTCTGCGCCTCGGCGGCGTTGCCACCGTGGCTGGCGTAGGCCTCGTAGTTCGTCAGCGCAAGGACGTACGTCAGGCCGCAAATCGGGTAGGACTTCGATTCGCGTTTCGCGGCGACTTCGTTCCAGTTGCTCTTGACCGACGGCGGCGGGAAGCTGCCGACCCCGTTGGAGTATTCGGTCTTCTTGCAGTTGGATTCAGCCGCTGCGACGACGTCGCCGTCGCTCGACGGATCCGCGTACTTCCGTTTGACGGTGGTGCCTTTCGAGCTCACTTTGACCTTCGCGCTGGCTTCGACCTCCATCCAGAAGCGCTGCGGGCTCTGGCCCGTGAAGCCGCCGTTGGCAACGTTGCGAGCCTGGGAGAGGTCGGCGTAGCCGATCGCCCCCGGCGTTTCAGCGACTTCTTTGAGCACGCCGGTGTTGGTGGTCGTTTTGGCGTGCACGACTTTGGCAGCGGTCGGCCACGACTGGTTCAGCGTGGTGGAGCCCACTTTGGTGCCTTCGGCGAGTTCGCCCCAGGTGTTTTCGCCGCCCGATTCGTTGGCGAGCTTTTCCTGGTCGTTGTTGAACAGCGACTTCTTGAAGATGTGCGTCGTACCCGAGCTGTCGTTACGGACGACCGGGATGATCGCGTCTTCAGACGGGACGCAGGTGCCTTTGAGTTCGTTGCCGGTGCCTTCGTCGCCGACGATCTGGCTCCATTTGGTGACGGTGCCTTTGTAGATCCCCTCGAGGGTTTCCTGGTTGATCGCAAGGCGACCGGAGGCGACCGTCGAGTTCGCGGTACAGCCCGCCGGCAGGTTGACGACGATCGCGACCGCGCCCTGCTCGATCGGGATGGTCATCAGCTTCGATTCTTTGCCGGCGTCGGCCTCTGCTTCAACGGACGCTTTTTCCGCCGGGTTGACCGTGTTGTCGGTGCCGACGAAGCCGACCGTGCCGTACAGCTCTTTTTCGTTCCATTCCTTGTAGCCGGCGCCCGAGCCGATCGAGCGGTAGCCGATCGTCGGGTTTTCGCCTGCTTTGGTGCAGCCGGCTTTGTTCGTGTTGAAGCCTTTTTTCCAGATTTCCTCGGCTTCGAGCTGGAACGACGAGCCGGCGCCTTCGGTGCTCGTGCCTTTGCAGTGCCCGGGGAGCGCGGCACTCGCGGCACTCGGCAGCGCGAAAGCGGCCACGGAGGCCGCCGCGACTACGCCCGCCGAGAGAGCCCGGCGTGCAGAAAAGACCTTCATTGCTCCACTACCTCCTGGTTAGCAGGTTCCGTTGCCGACCATGGCAGGACTCATTCCCACCTCGACCGACCTCACCGGCGCGCCGTCCCTCAGCGCGCCGCACATCAGTCTGCGTCACGTAGTGTGGTGACGGCCTGGTGCGAGGGTGTTTACAGCCGGTGACGTATCGGGTTGTTCACAAGTGTCCGGCGGGGCTTCACATGCGATCAACCGCGGCTTCACGTCCGGCGCCGGAGAGCCGGTGGCGTTTGCACTCGATGCTTCGTGACGTGCGACGCCCGATTGACAGGGACGTCACACACCCTTCACGGAGCGTCAGTGTTTCTTCTTGACAGCCTTGAGCGTCACGATGGCCGTCGTGGTGTGTGCGCCGCCCTGAGTGTCGTGCGCGACGATCGTGAGCTTGGCCCGGACCGTGTGAAGCTTTGCGAGCAGCGACTTCGCCTTCGAGGTCAGATGCAGCGAGATCGCCTTCAGCTTGCCGCCGGCGATCGAGAACGACGCCGAGGCCAGCGTCAGGATCGCCTTCTTCCTACCCGCGTGCGCGGAGCTCGCCGCAACGGCGGTGAGCGTCTTCAGCAGCACGCTCCCGGAGCACGTCGTCTCGCCCCCCGGGCAGCTCAGCTTCAGCGTGAAGGCGCCGCTTGGCGCCACGCTGGTGGCCGAGCCGGAAAGGGTGACGATCGGCACCGGCTTCTGCGTGATCTCGTGTTCCACGCCTTTTGACGGTGGCGGAGTTTCGGTCGCTTTTTCGGTGCTGGTCGTGGGACCGGTGGACGAGCCCGGCGACGTTTTGAGTTCTTTGTCGGCCCCCTGCGTCGTCCCGGTGTGGTTGGTCGCCGTCAGCCGGTAGTGGTAGATCGTGTTGGCCGCGAGCCCCGAGAGCGCCGCGGAGACTTCGACTTTCGCGGTCCCACTCCCGGGCGCGCCGGCGCACGGGGCGCTCGAGCCGTAGGCCGCCGTCGTGCCATATTCGAACACGCACGTCGTGGCTTCGCCGTGCGGGTCCACGAAGCCTTTCAGCGTCGCGGTCGTCTGGGCGACGGGCGCGGCCGCGCCGGTTTCCGCAGATGGCGCCGACGGCGGTTCCAGCGTCGTGAAGGACTGCAGCGCGCCTTCTGCTTTCTTACCTTCCGTGTTTTCGTCGGCCAGCTTGAATTTGTAGGTGCTGCTGCCGGTGAGCCCGGTCACCTTCGCCGAGACGGAGACCGGCGCTTCGCCTTTGCCCGGCGAGGTCGCGCATGCCACCGTTTTGCCCGACGGCAGCGCGGTCCCGTATTCGAAGGTGCACGCTTTCGTTTCCTTGCCTTTCGGGTTCACGGTGCCGTTCAGTGTCGCGGTGGTCGCGGCGACTTCCGTCGCGGGCGTCGTCGTCACGGCCGGCGCGCCTTCGGCGGCGACTTCGAATTCGGTGCCTTCCTGGCTGCTTTCCCAGGCGCCCGCCTTCGCGAGCAGCCGGAAGTGGTAGCGCTTGCCTGCGGTCAGGCCCGTCGCCGTCGCGCTCTCCGCAACGAACTTTTCGGCTTCTCCAGGGCTTGTCGGGCACGCGAGCTTTTTCACGCCCGCACCACTGAAGGGTTCCGCCGCTTCCGCGACCTGGAATTCGCATTTCGTCGGGCTTTTCATCGGGTTGACTTCCGCGCTCAGGGCGGCCTGGCTCGACGCCGCTTCCGGTTTGGCCGCTTCGCCCTGCACCTTCGGCGCCACGACCGTGACTTTTTCGCTGACCATGATCGTCGGCGTGGCGAGGTCGTCGCTGTGGATCTTCTCGGTGACCGTGAGCGCGCCTTCCTTTTTGAACTGGTGCTGGACGAGCGTCTGCTGCTGCTGGCGCGCTTCGACGGTCTGCTTGGCTCCGTCGCCGAATTCCCATTCGGTGCTCAGCGCGTTGGCCTGCGTGAGTTCGGATGAGAGGGTGACGGTGTCGGCGATCGGGAAGGAGGACAGCTTGAAGCCGCCCGCTTCCGCGGCCGGCGGGGTCGCCGCGCCCTGCGGGCAGTTGCCGGCTTTGCCCCCTTCGCCCAATTCGAGGACCTTGGGCGCGTGTTCGTCTTCGTTGCCTTCGGCCGGGTTGCCACGCTCGAACATGAACGCGTGTTCGTCGAACCCGCCGACGAGTGCCGGGCCGAGGTTGCCGGGATTGCTCTCGTTGACCGCACATTCTTTGGTCGCGCTGCCCCAGCTTCCGCCGCCGGTCCATCCGATCTCCTGCAGAGTCGGGCTTAGCACCATCACGGCACCGTCCTGGAGCCCGCCTTCGCCTGCGTTCCTCACCTTGACGTGGACGTAGACATCGCCTTCCGGGCCGAGCGCCATCGCCCCGCCGACTTCTGTCCCGTCATCGATCTGGGCGATTTTTTCGACGAACGGGCACGGGCTTTCTTTGTTTGAGAGGCGTTCTTCGCATTCTCTGGCGCGAGGCAGCCAGAAGGCCTGTTTCGGCGCCGTTTCCGAGGACAGGTTCGAGGGAAGTTCGATGATTTCGTTGAGGTTGTTCCCGAGGGCGAGAATCCTCCCGGCCGATGTCACGACGGGCGCGGTCAAGCATCCGCATTCTTCCTGTGACTTGGTCTTGTCTTCCCAGACCGTCTTGATTTCACCTTTGTCGGAGACCGCCCATACCTGCGGTTTCAGGTGTTCTTCGCTGCCGATCCAGCCAGTGATCAGGACCTCGTCGTTGACGGGATCGACGGCGATACCGCCGGGCGCAAACAGCGTCGTGCCTTTTTCGGCAGAGTTCGGGGAGAATTCCTTCTTGCCGACCGGGCTGCCGGTGAGGCTGGCTTCGGTGCGCGGGACGAGCACGCCGGCTTTGGTTTCGGCCGCGGGTTCGATTTTGCCGCCGCTTGTTTCGGTCGACAGCGCCCAGAGTTCGCTCGCGACCTGTTCTTCTTCGTTTTTCCCGCGCAGGCGCGACTCGGTCACGAGGACGTAGGCGCGCTTCTCTTTCGGGTCGAACGCGACACCCTCGGCTTCCTTCACAGCTTCCTGGGTGGTTTCGGCGGAACCGAGGCTGCGGGAGGCGACGACCTTCCATGCGCCGCCGACCTTTTCGAACTTCTGCAGGCGCAGTTCTTCCGGTTCTGTACCTACGGTGTCGACGACCCAGACGCTGCCGTCTTCGGGGTTGACCCCGAACGCCGCCATCGGGGCTTTGAGTTGGCCGGAGAGTTCGCCGAAGTGCCCGAGGTCTCCCCACGACGTCCCAGCGGCGTCGCAGGCAGCTGTGCCTGCGAAGAGCGCCACCCCCAACGCCCCGAGCACGGCAACGAGGCGGGGCAGCAGGGTGAGACGCAGCGACATCGGGCTCCGATCGTTGGTGGTTGTGCGAGCTTCCTCGTGGCGTGCGGGGATGCGACTGCACCGCCCCAGGGCCGGGCCCTGCCGCCGTCTGGGCCCATGGTCGCCTCTGTGGCGGCCGGGCGAGTAATCAAACCGTGAACGCCGCGTTTACCCGCTCAGCGGCGCCGTCTTTCCATTTCGCGCTCGTAGCGGCGCTGGCTGCGACTCGCGCTCAGGGTGGCTGGGGCGACCCGGGTGCCGCGGCGCGGGCCTCGCCTGCCGCGCAGCGAGGCACCCGCGAACGCCGCGAGCACGACCAGGCCGACGATGTATGCCGGCGGGATCTCGTGTTCGCTGGGGTGGTAGGCGGCCGCCGAAGCGTCGACGGACTCGGGGGCCGCCTCCTCTTCCTCTTCTTTCTGCGCCGCCTCGACCGGGGAGGTCACAGCCGAGGTGCCGCTCGGCGGCGTCGGCCGGGCGGGCGTCGGCAGCGGTACCGGGACGAACGCCGGGATGAACGCGACCGGGGCGACCTGCGGCAGGAACTGGCTGACCGGCGTGTGCGGCACGACAGGTGCCGACGGCACGGCGGGCACCGGGGACGGACTCGAGAACGGCACGTTGAGGCCGGCGGGCGGTGCGCTGCTGGCCGGCGGAGGCTGCTGCGCCGGCGGCGCCGCCACGCCCGGTTCGGCGACGGCGGGTTTGGCGGCGAGCGGCACGGTCCCGCACGGTTGGCGCACGCTCCCGCCCTGGATCGTGACCGGAAGCTTGTACTCCAGGTTGCCGGTCTTCAGGATCACGTAGACGGGTTCGCCGGCCGGCGTCGCGTTGTAGGCGCAGAACAGTCCGCCTTTGCCGCCTTCGGCTTCTTCGGAGATCGGCTTGCCGTGCGAGTCGTAGAGCACCGCTTTCGAGTTGCTCGAGTTCAAGGTTGCGGCGCACGAACTGGCCGTAGTGCGGGTCGGAGGATTCGAAGGTGTATTCGGGGACGATCCCCACCGCGCACTGCGTGCCTTTGCAGATATCCGGGATCGCCACGTACGGGGCGACTTCGTATTCGGTCTGCTGGTGGAAGGAGAGATTGCCCGAACGCGGGCGCCTCGCGAGACCCGCGAACGCGGCCACCGTGCTCCGGCGCAGCAAGGTGCCCTGTTCGCCTTCGACGGCGAGTTCTTCGACGTTGGGGATCAGATGGACGCGCTGTTCATAGCGGGGCGTTTCGTGGCCCGCGCAGACTTCGTGCCTGCTTTCTGCGACTTCGCTCAGCAGGAATCCGCTCTGGCCGATGAAGCCCTTCGACAGCTGTTCGTGGCTGACGTTGACATAGCCGAGCGTTCCCGAGCCATAGGCTTTCGTCCCGCAGCTCGCGCCGCTGAGGGTCTCCTGAACGTCCTCTTCGGGCGCGTCGAAGAAGTACGCAGCCGCATTGCCTTCTTCGATCGTCGCGACGAGCTGACGAGCGGCGCCGTGGCCTTCGGCGTATTCCTGGGGCAGGTCCGCATTGCCGACGACGATCGCGTGACCGCCCGCTTCTTGGAGCTGTGTCTGAAGGAAGCCCAGCACGCCAGGCGCGAGCTGGCGCTCCCCGGCCTGTACCAGGCTCGTGTCGATCACGATCACACGCAGGCCTTCCGCGGCCGAGCAGGTCCCGAACGCGCCGTCCCTCGGAGGGCATTTCTCGAAGGCGTAGCTGTTGCCGGCAGGAGCCCCGGCGGTGCTGCAGTTCGGCACCGGGTGAAACGCGGTTTCGAAGGATGACGCGCTGCCTTCGCCGGAGCCTTCGCGGTCGGTGGGCGCGGCCGCCACGCAGACCGCGAACGATTCGGGATGCTGCGGGCTCGCCCGCAGCGAGTAGTCGGTCTCCTCTTCCCCCCACGGCACCGGGAAGAGTCGCGGACCCGCGAGTTCGGCCGACGTGACGCCGGGGCCCGTGTAGACGAACCTGCCCACCGACGGTCCCATTTCTTCCGCCTGCGTGATCGCTCGCCGCAGCCACACCTCGGGTCCGATCCCGGTGTCTGTCCGGGTGGCGCACGGAGCGCCGCACGCGGCGCCCCCGCCGATCGCAACCGATGAGAAGCCCGCGGATGTCTGCTGGGGCGCCCGTTCGGGTTCGGCGCCGGCCGTGCTCGGATAGCGGTAGATGTCCGCCGTGTCGAGGAGCGCGGTGCGGCTGCTCACGATGCCCCCGACCGCCCAGCCCTGGCTGCCGGTCGGATCGACCAGCACGGCGTTGACGGGATCGGGAACCTTCGGCGTGTCCCAGAGGCGGTAGTCGCCGGGGGTTTCGCGCGCTTCGTTCAGTTCGTGCTCCTCGTCGCTCCAACCGGTGGGCGTCTGGCGGAGGACTCCGCGAATGAGCGAGTTGGGGAGCGGATAGGGGTTTACGAGGATCGGCGGCGAGCCGGGCGGTGGGGTCGATTCTTCTTCCGCGGGGAACGTCGCCGGTTCGGCGCTCGTCCCGATCGCGCGCAGCGCGCCGCCTTCGCGGAACAGCGTCAGTGCCCCCGGCGCGAGGCCGCCCGGGTAGGCGACGGGCTGCCAGGGTTGCCCCGGCCCGCTGCGCTCGTAGATCGTCGCGCCCTGCGTGGAGCTCTTGGCGGTGAACGCGGCGCCGCCGTCAGGCAGGCCGGCAACCGCCCACGGGACCGCGCCGGTGCCGAGCGCCGCATCCGCTTCTTCGTCTTCGTGCCAGCCTGAGCCGCTGTTGACGATCACGCCTCCGACGTAGCTGTTCTGGCCCTGTCTGATCAGCTTGCGCCAGACCGCGATCGCTTCCGAGCCGGCGAACGCGACCGACGTGAAGTTGGCTCCCCTCGCGGCCGGCGGGATGCTCTGTTCTTCTTCCTGGACCCAGCTCTTGCCGTAGCGCAGCAGCACACCTTGCTGCCCGACGGCGTAGCCGCGGGAGCTGTTGGCCGGGTCGAAGGCGATCCCGAGCAGGTTGCCGCCGAAGTTCACCGGCATCGCCGGATCTTTTTCCCACAGCCCGGTTTCCCCTCGCCACAGCCACATCTGGCCGGCGCCCTTTTCGCTGTCCCCGACCGCGAAGATCCGGTTCGGAACCGGCCAGGCGACCGCGCGCAACCGCGGGGTTTCGCGTTTGCCGCCGGCGCCGAGGAGCGTTTCGGGAAGCCAGCCCTTGCCCGGCTGGTATCGCGCGACCTCACCGCGGTCCCCGACCGCCATCGCTTCGCTGCCTTCTGCACCCACGGCGGAGCCGGGCTTCGGTGCGAGCGCGGTCAGCGCGAAGCGGAACGGGACCGGCCGCGGCGAGAGCTTGCTCGGCACCGCGCCTTCCGGTGTCGTGATGTGCACCGCGATCAAGGGGTTGCCGAGCCAGCCGTCGGATGAGCTGCTGAAGGCGGCGCCGAACGTCGATCCCGGGTCCGAGGTCTGCTGCGAGCCGAGCGAGTTGACCGCTTCCATGCGGGCGCCCGACAGGCGCATGAAGCGTCCGTCGAAGCCGCCGGTGACAACCCGTTCCCCGTAACCGGGGCCGGGCCAGGCGAAGCTCAGCGAGTAGTCGGTCGGGAGTTCGGGGAGCGGGTGCTGTTCGCATTCTTTGCTCGCCTGTTCGGTGGCGCCCGGAGAGCTCGCAGGGATCTCGCACCACAGCCCGGCGAAGCTGCCGCGCGTTTCCCCTTCGGGCGTGAAGTAGAGGCTCGCGGGCGCGCGCGAGGCGCGCAGGCGCGCGTCGAGCCACACCGCGGTCGGCGTCACGGTCAAGAGCTGCGCCTGGTCCCCGCCTGGCTCGTCGAGCGCTTCGCCGGCGATTTCGATCGGAGCCCCGGCTTCGCCGCCGGTGCGGGTGACCACCGGCGCCCACACCGGCGAGCTGCCGCCGGTCAGGCGCCGGTAGAGCGACAGCGTCCCGCCGTGGCCGCCGGTGCGCGCGAGCAGCCAGGCGTTCTGCGGGGAGCTCGCGCCGATCGCGAGCACTTCGAATTCCGTCGCCGCGGGCGGCGTTTCGATCGCCTCGCGGTGCCAGCTCGACCCGTCCCAGTGGAGCACGGCGCCCTCGATGCCGCTCGTGGAGGGGACGACGAAGGCCCCCGCCTTGCCTTCGGCTTCCTGCAGCGCCGCGACGGCCGGCGCGCTGTTCAGGCCGAACAGCGACTCGCCGGGCGCCAGCCCTTCGCCGCCTTCCGGCACCGGCACTTCTTTGAAGGCGCCGCCGGGATCGCGCACCAGCACCAGCTGCTTGAGCGTGGCGCCGGAACCGGTCGTGCCGAGCATCGCGCCGGCGCCCCCCGGGGTCATCTGCGCGGCGAGCGGGCTCGGGGTCTGCTCGCGGAAGTTTTCCGGGGTGTCGAGCGCAAAGCCCTTGAGAGCTTCGCCGGCGCTGTTCTGAAGCGGTTCGGAGAGCGTCCAGCCCGAGCGCGGCGAGTACTGGACCGCGCGGGCGCCTTCGGCGCCGGGCGCGAGTCCCCAGACCTCGCCGGCTTCCTCTTCCGGCGAGGAGCCGAACAGCGTGATCCGCCCGACGGGAGGCGAGTCGTCGGTCTGCGCCACGAGTTCCGGCGCACCGGAGAGTCCGGCGGCGGGCGCCGCGCCATGTCCGAGCAGGGTCAGCCAGCCGCCGGCGAGCGCGAGCAGCACGGCGCAGCCGAGGACCAACCCGCGGCGGCGGACCGGCGGGCGCATCGAGCCGATCAACCGTCCAGTCCCGTGGAGAGCAGTCGCGCGGGGGCGACGAACGAGGTCGTGATCGCGCCGACGTTCGGCGACGCCGACGTCTGCGTGGGCAGCGGCGCGAGCGCATGGGTCTGGAGTTTGAGGTGCTGCGGCCACCTGTCCGGGTTCAGCCGCAGCGCGAGCTGCCGGTTGCCCGCGCCAAGCGTGCGCATCGCCGTCTGCGCGACGACCTTGCCGCGCCGCAGCGCCTTCAAGCGCACCTTGGCCTTCACGGCGAGATGGAACGACAGGACGAGTTCGGTGCGATGGAGCAACCGCGTGCGCAGGTGCGTCACCAGCGGCACGGGTACCCGTGCCAGTTCCGCGCGCGGCGGTTTGACGAGTTCTTCGCTGCGTGTGAAGACGGATTCGCCGGAGTTGTTTTCGGGCACTTCGTCGGGCGTTTCCTGCGGGACGCCCGCGTCGGGCGGCCGGAACGCGATCGGTTCGCCCGCCTCGATGCGCGCATACACCGGGTCGGAGAGCACGTCCGGTTCTCTGCGTTCGCCTTCCGTGGCGAGGTGGAGCAGCCAGCCGTCCGCTGTCGTGGCCCAGCAGTCGTGTTCGGCCGGGCAGACGACGCGTTGCGCGTCGCCAAGCGGGCCATGCGGGTCTTGCGGCAGCGGAAGTTCAGCCCGGTCGGTGATTTCGCCCGACGCGCTCACGCGAGCGAGCGAGGCCCGGTCCAGCGGGTTCGGCGCGAGGACGTGTTCTTCCTTTTCGAGGGCCACCCACGCGCTCGAGGTCCCGGGCTCGGCGCCGATCGAGTTCAGAACGTCTTCCGGGAAGGCGATCTGCCCCGGCGGCGGCAGTTCTTCGTCTTCTTCCGGTTTCGGGCCGATCACGCTCTGGAATTCGGCGCCCCCTGACGGTTTGCGCAGGATCGTGACCCCGGCGGGGCGGCTCGTTCCGTTCGGCGGGCCGGGCACCTGCGCGCCGGCCGCGGCCCACAGCGAGCCGTCGGCGGTGCTCAGGCGCAGGTAGTCGAGCGCGGTCGCGAACTCGTTTTCGGAGTACAGCAGGTGATTTTCGGGCTGGACCGATTCGAACGGGCTTTCTTCGCCGCTCACCCCGGCCCTGATCGAGCGCAGCGCAGGCGGGTGCTGTTCTTTGACGACCACGTGGTCGCCGGCGCCCAGCCGCATGCTCTCGTAAAGGCGCCCTTCGTAGGAGACCATGTCCCAGACGGGGCGGCCTTCGGGGAGATAGGGCTGCGGCGCGAGGGCGGCGCCGTTCCAATTCAGCATGAACGCCCCGATCTGGGGTTCGGGCAGCGGATCGCCGCCGAACCAGCAGTCGGTGGACGACAGGCAGCCCGCGGCGTGCATCGCCTGATAGGAGGTGCCTAGGAACGGCACCGACCCGTAGGAGCCGACGATTTCGAGCGTCCCCGAGGGACCCGGCGCGAAGTGGCAGAGCGTGTTGTCGGCCAGGGGTGGGCGTTCCGAGCTCGACGCCACCGCCTGCCCGGGGCGCCCGTCCGAGACGGTCCAGAATTCGTCCGGCCCGACCCAGGCGATGCGCCCGTCGGTCGCGCCGCACTGTTCGGCGAGCTCGATCCACCTGGCGCCGTCGTAGAACCACACGCCGGCCTTCACGCTGCCGCCGTTGCCGGAGGTGATCAGGGCGCCGCGGTTCGGTTCGTAGAACTCGATGTCCCCGATGTGGCCCAGCGAGACCGGGCCTTCCGAGGTTTCGGTGCCCGGCGGTGCCGCCGGCAGCGGCTGTTCGACCTGCCATTCGGCTCCACCGTCGTTCGCGAGCGTCGCAGCGCCCGCCCCGGGGGCCACGAACGCCGCCGCGGCCAGCAGCCCGAGCACAAGGAGCAGCGCCGCGGTCGCGTGGCTTCTCACTTGTGCCTCTTGCTGCTCGAGCGGTGGACGAAGCGGACCGTCAGTGTCTCGCGGAGCGTGGGGTGGCCCTTGGCGGAGAAGGTGACCGTGACCTTGCCAGCCAGGCCGCGGGCGCGGAAGGCGAGCGCGCGGTAGCGGCTCGGTAGCTCGAGCTTCAGCGCGATCGTCTGCGTGTCGTCGTGGGCGCTCATCGACGCCTTCGCGACGGTCCGCCGCGCGCCGCCGCGTGCTCGTGCGCCTTTCGCCGGGAGCGTGCTGGTGGCGCTCGCTGCGAGCAGCCCGGCGGATGGCACGCGGGCCTTCAGCTGAACCGCGCCGCTGGCGAGCGAGGAGGCGCTCACCTCCAGGCGCCACGGCGCTTCGAGCCTGGGGCCGGCCGGAGCCGGCGAGATCTCCTGGGGCGTCGGTTCGTCCGTGTACACGATCCGCGGCACGAGGAACACATCCGCGCCGTCGACCTTGTTGAGCTGGGCGTTCGGCGGCGAGTTGCCGTCGCCGAACACGAGGTTCGACGCCGTCGAGGAGAAGGCGAGCAGCGTTCCGCTCGCGTCGAAGCTCGGCGACAGGGCGCCGTCCGCGGACCGCGTGTAGCGATCTTCGTTGCCGCTTTCGATTTCAGGGTGTTCGGGCAGGCCGCCTTCGTACCCGCTGGTCACGCGCGTGAGCGTTTCGGTCCCGAGGTCGGCGTCGTACAGTTCGAGCAGGCCGGGCACTGCGGCCGGCGCGCTCACGAAGGCAGGCGAGCCGAGGGGGAACACCGTGCGGCGCGTCGTGAACGCGATCTGGTTCCCGTCCGGCGAGATCGCGAGATCGCGGACGTCCGCGTTGGTCGGATCGTGATGCACGTCTCCGCTCGCGTACTGGGTCAGGCGCCGCAGCCCGCTCGTCCGGTCGGGCGCCGTCATGTCCTCGCGATAGACGTCGCTGTTGAAGTCTTCCCCGCCGATCCCGAACGCTTCGCCTTCGCTGGTCAGGGGGGCGGTGGCAAGGAACGCGACGAAGTCGCCGTCCGCGCTGAGGCGCGGTACGTAGTCGCTCGGGATCGCCCCGTTCCAGAGCCCGACGGCGCCCGTGCGCTGGACCGCGAACGGTCCCTGGCACGGATCGCCCGGCCGCGGCGAGGGCGGCAGGTGCGCCTCCGGGCTCGCGAGACATCCGGGGCTTTCGGGGTCCGAGCCTCCAGTCACCCGCCGCGTCGGTTCGCCGGGGCCGTTCGCAATCCGCCGCCACAGCGGCTCTCCGTACTGTTTCACCAGCGGTTCGGCGCTGAGGGTGCGCGCCTGTTCGGAGATCTGCCCGCCGTACCATGCCACGGCACTGCCGTCCGCGCTGATCGCCGCACCCGGCAGTTCGGGCGGCTTGTACGGTTCGGGAACGTGGCCGGCGGTGAAGTTGGCTCGCTTGCCGTTGAACCAGACCGCGCCCCACTGCCCTTCTTCCTCGGGCACGGGTTCGGGCTGTTTCGTTTCGCTGTTGATCGCCGGCTGTCCGGTGGCCTGATCGAACCGCACGCTGACCAATTCCGTTTCGTCGGTGTCGAGATGGCGGACGGCGACCTGCATCGCGGGCGTGTCCGGCCCGGCGAGGTCCGACTGGGCGGTTGTCACGAACGCCACCGTCCGGCCGTCCGCGGTGATCGCGCTGCGCCCGGCCGCCACGGAGCCGTACAGCGGCCGGTCGGCTTCGACTTCTTCTTCGTCCTCGCCGGGGAGTTCGTAGGTCAGGCTCTCCGTCGAGTGGTCTTTGGCGGACACGAGCGTGAACGCGCCCGGTTCCGAGGGCGGGATCGCCATGTCGCGCACGTAGACGCCCGGGGCTTCGCGCACGGGACTCGTGACAGGGCCGCCGTCGGTGATCGCCGCGAGGGTCGCTCCTTCGTTGGTGGTGAAGCTGATGAAGCGCCCGTCCGCGCTGACCGACGGCAGCGCCGCGTCGCCGCCGGCCACCTCTTCGGGGGCCGCGCCCGGACGCGTTTCGCGCCGCCACACCCCCGACACGCCGGCGATCGATCCGTCGAAGACCACATAGCGCCCGTCTTCGGAAAGCGCGGGGTCGTGGGCATATTCGGCCTGGCCGAAGGGACTCACCGAGAGAATCGACGCAGCGCCGAACACGTCGGCGCTCGCAGCCGGGGCGGCGATCAGCGCGCCGAGGGCGAGCGCGCACAGCGCGGCGAGGCAGGAGCGCGCGCTCACAGCCGCACCTTCCGCCGCACCGACACGCGGTTGCCGGCGCGGTCGCGCGCGGTCACGAAGACCGTGAAGGTTCCCGCGCGCGCGTAACGGTGAGCGGCGTCGCGGCGCTTGTTCGAAGAGGCGCCGTCTCCGAAGGAGACACGGACCGACGAGGAGACGAGCCCGGAGCCGGTGTCGCTGACCTGGACGACCAGCGTCAGGCCGCGTCTCGTGAGCCGGACACGCGGCGGCGTGCCGTCCACTTTCACGGCCGATTCCTGGGTCAGGACCTCCTGCCCGAAGATGTCGCGCGCAAGCAGCTGGACGTTGTGCGTACCGGTCGAGACCGAGTGGCGCGGGAAGGTGTAGGAGAGACCCGTCTGCGGTGAGCCCACGGGCCGCCCGTCGAGCACGACCTGGTAGGTGAGCGGTCCGTTCGCGCTTTCGGCCGGGACCCACGCGACGTGGAGCTGCCCCGGACGGATCCAGCCTTTGGGGAGGGTCACCGCGAACGGCTCGGGCGGAGCGGTCACCTGCGCCCCCACGATTGAGGCGTTGCCGATCGGCCCCTGCTGGAAGGCAACCAACCCGTCGCCCAGGCCGTCGCGCCCGACCGCGATTTCGCCGATCGGCCCCCCGGCCCCGCCGCTCAGCAGCGCCGTCTGCACGGCACCGTCGGGGAAGTCCTCGCGCACTCCGACCCCGGGGCGACCGCGCGCATCGGCGCTCGGCCACGCCGACACCCCGCCGTCTTCGGGGTTCACCACGGCGGCCGAGGCGAGTTCCGGCGCGGGGCCGAGCAGGGAGCCGGTGAACGGCGTCCCGAGCGTCGAGGAGGACAGCACCCCCCTGCCGCTCCGTTCCACGACGCGCGGCTCGCCGTCGGCGTCGTAGAGCAGCCGCGTCTCGCGGCGTTCGTCGACGTCGATGCTCGGACGCCCGACCGAGGCCAGCCGGCCCCCTTCGACCGAGCTGTCGGCGATGCCGGCGCCGAGGAACTGCGCGCCCGATTCCGATTCTCCGTCCGGCAGCGTGTTCAGGAAGATTCGCGCGCCGGGGAGCGGCGAGCCGGGCGCGTACGGCTGCCGGTAGGCCACCTCGGCCTGACCGAGTTTCGAGATCGCGACCGCCGGCGCGTCCGCGTCGTTGGAGATCGGGACGCCGTTGTAGCTCGTGGCGGTGACCGGCATCGCGTAGTCGAGCGACTGCCCGAAGATGCGGCGGGCCCAGATGCGCGCGACGCCGGTCGCTTCTGGTTCCTGCCAGACGACGACCCCGTTGCCCTTCGGGTCGAGCGCGATCTGCGGCGCGTTCGCTTCCGTCGGCGGGCGCATCGAAAGTCCCGGTTCGCGGTTGATCGCGCCGAGCGAGGTCCAGCGTTCGCCGGTGAACGAGGCAACCCGGACGCTCTCCACGACGTCGGTGGGGCGCAGCAGCGACACGGCCGAAGAGAAGCTCACGACGCGGTAGACGACGTCGGCCTGCCCGGTCGAGCTGACCGCGAGGTCGGGACTGGTCCCCGTCGCTTCGCTGATGTAGGGGTCGATGATCGCCGCCCGCCCGAAGGTGCTCGAGCCCGGCGCGAGCTCGGACCCGAGCAGCTCGTAGACGGGGTGGCCGTGTTCGGTCGCGAACGGGGTCGCCCAGACGACGATCAGCTCGCCGCCTTCGGCGGCGCCGATCCGCGGCCAGCTCGCGCCGAAATGCTCTTCGGTGTCGACCTGGATCGGCGCCTGCCATTGCCCGGCGGCGTAACGCGAGACGAACACGTGCGGGACCCCGCCGACGCGCTTGAGGTAGACCAACCCCCCGGTGCCGTCTTCGGCCATCGCGGCGCCGCCGAACCCGACGATGTCCTCGCTCGGCCCGTCGATCGTCTTCGCCGGCAGGATCACCGCGCCGGCCCGCGCGGCGTCCGCGAGGGAGATGGTCACCGCCGCCAGGACGATCGCGGTGAGCGCTCGGGCCGGCAGTCGTACGGCTCCTGGGCAGAACCGCACGTCACTCACGAGTTCGTGTTGTTCTGCGCGCCCTGTGTCTTGTTGAACGCGCAGCGGAAGTTCTGGGGTTCCTTGACCGGCTCGGAGCCCGCGAAGCCGCCCTGGTTGCCGTTGTCGAAGACCGTCACGTACTGCAGCGATTCCGGGAACGGGTTCGCCGGCAGCGGGATCGGGTTGGGCTGGCCCTGGCGCGGGTTTCCGGTCGCACCTTCGCTGACCCCCTCGGAGCCCGCCGCGGCCGAGCCGGCTTCGGTGGTGACGAGCGTCGAGCTCATCTCACGCTCGTCTTTGAGCCCGCGCGTCGGATCCAGGTCGACCGTCGCCGTCAGCGGCGAGTCGCGGATCGTGGACTCGAGCTTGACGCGGTCCGCGGCGCCGACGAGCTGCGCCGCGGTCGGCAGCCACCCGCCTTCCGCCTCGCAGGCTTTGCTCGCCCACACGTAGTTGTTCTTGCCGGCGTCCGCCTTCGAGAGCGGATAGGGAGCTGAGTCCATGCACCAGGTTCCGAGGTCGACGGTGGCGGGCGGGCAGGTGCCTGCGAGCTGTTCGGCCGTCTCGCCGTCGACGCGCTTGGCGTTGTTGACGGTGGGTATCGCCCCCGCCGGGAACTTGCGGTTCTTGCCGAGTACGAGGATCGCCCCCGCCTTCGGCTTGGAGGTCACGGGATGACCGCCGATCGCGCTCTCGACCGCGTGGCGGGCCGCGTCGGCGAGCCCCGTCGTCGAGAAAACGAGCGCGACCAGCGCAAGGGCGAACGCGGGCGAGGGCAGGCGGCGAGCCTTCCCAACCGGCGCGGACAGCCGCCGCGGGGCTCGGCCTGCGCCGCGGCAGCGGCCGCCTCGGTCGCTGACGGCGGCGCGCGCTCACAGCCCCTGCTTGCCCTCCGTCGCCGGACGCCGTACCTCGCGGAGATCCTCGAGGCGGGTCTCGGAGACGGTCGAGAGGACCGCGTCGAGCGCGACACCGGAGAGCGTCTCCTGCTCGAGCAGCGCGGCTGCCGTCTCCTCGACGGAGCTCCAGTTGCGGTCGAGGATCGCAGCGGCACGCGCCTCGGCGTCGCCGACGAGCCGCTCGACCTCCTCGTCGATCAGGTTCAGCGTCGAGGGACCGACCGATCCCAGATCTTGCAGGGAGGCGCCGAGGAACACCTCACCGCCCTTCTCGCCGATCGTGACGAGCCCGAGCCGGTCGGACATGCCGAACGACGTGACCATCGAGCGGGCGAGGTTGGTCGCGGCGTGGAGGTCGTCGCTGACGCTGGTCGAGGTGTAACCGAAGGCGATCCGCTCACCGGCGGTCCCGGCCATGATCACGAGCAGCTGTGTTTCGAGCTCGGCGCGCGACATGATCGTCTGGTCGCGGTCGGAGAGCATGTGGGCGGCCGTGCCCAGCTGGCGGCCGCGCGCGACGATCGAGAGCTTGCGCGTCGAGGTCGCGTGGCCCATCGCCTCGGTGACGACGGCGTGGGAGGCCTCGTGGATCGAGATCAGCCAGCGCTCCTGCTCGGTCAGGATGTGCTTCTTGGCGGGGCCGGCGACGACGCGGTCGATCGCCTCCTCGAGTGTCGCCTGGTCGATCTGCGCGCGGCCGTCGCGCACGCTCAGCAGCGCGGCCTCGTTGATCACGTTCGCAAGCTCGGCGCCGCTGAAGCCGGGCGTCTCGCGCGCAACCTCCTCCAGCGAGGCGTCCTGGCCGAGCGGCCGCTTGCTCCCGTGCAGGCGCAGGATCTCGAGGCGCCCGTGCACATCCGGCACATCGACCACGACCTGCCGGTCGAAGCGGCCAGGGCGTAGAAGCGCCGGGTCGAGGATGTCAGGGCGGTTGGTGGCGCCCATCACGACAAGGCCGCCGTCGCCCGAGAAGCCGTCCATCTCGACGAGGATCTGGTTCAGCGTCTGCTCGCGCTCGTCGTTGCCCTGGCCGATGCCGGCGCCGCGCTTGCGCCCGGCGGCGTCGAACTCGTCGATGAAGACGATCGCCGGCGCGGTCTTGCGCGCTTTGGCGAACAGGTCGCGGACGCGGGCCGCCCCGACGCCGACAAGCGACTCGACGAAGTCCGAGCCGGAGATCGAGAAGAACGTCGCGTCCGCTTCCCCGGCGACGGCCTTGGCGAGGAGTGTCTTGCCGGTGCCGGGGGGCCCGACCAGCAGGACGCCCTTCGGCGCGGCCGCGCCGACCGCCAGGTACTTGCTCGGATCGGCGAGGTAGTCGCGTATCTCCTTGAGCTCGGCGACCGCCTCCCCCGCGCCCGCGACGTCGGCGAAGCTGATTTTGTCGCGCGTCCCCTTGCCCTTCTTCTTGCCCTTGCCGGTGAACTCGGAGAAGGCCGCGATCCCCCCTGCCCCGCCGTCGCCCATCACCTTCATGAACAGCGAGAAGAGGCAGACCAGGATCAGGATCGGGATCAGGAATTGGACGATGATCTGGCGCGTGCCCTTGTCGGGCTGCTGTTCGACGGTCACCGTGGCGCCGCCGTGACGGAGTTCCGCCGACAGCTGCTGCGTCTGGGCCCCGGATGCGGGGTAGGCCGCCCACAGCTCCTGGATCTGGCCGCTCGGCGGTTCCGTCGTTTCGGTCTGGCCCGTGGGCTTGCCCTTGTGCTTTCCCTTCGTGAAGAGCACCGGCACCGTCCGCGTCACCGCCGACCCGTTCGCGTTGAGCACCGGCGCGGAGGGCTGGGTCGTGACCTCCACACGCGCGTCGTGGTCGAGGAGCACCGCGCTCGCGACGTGGTTCTTGTCCGCGAGGTTCTGGACCGTGCTCAGCGGAACCTCTTTGCCGTTCGAGCTCGGCTTGATCGACCCGAGCAGCAGGAAGAAGGTGACGGTCAGCGCGATCGACGCGAGGAACAGGAACGTGCCCAGCGGGTCGCGGAAGAGCACGCGGCGCACGCCGGTGGCGAACGCGCCCAGCCTGACCAGCACCGGGTTGCGCCGGTCCGCGAGGCCGCTGCGCACCGCGGCACGGCCGGCTGGGGTGCCGTGGCCGTTGGAGCCGTTGGAGCCGTTCGGCGCGCCGGCGGCGCGGCCGGGAGACGGCGCTTTCTCGCCGGCTGGCTCGGGGAGGTTGGGGGAGTCGTTCATGGTCTGGGGCGCGCAGGCGGATCCACCGTCCCACCGCGAAGCCGCGCCGATCCGGCGCATCCCTCCGCGGCCGGCGCGGTGCACGTCGAGGCCCGCCGGTCGGTCCACCGGAGCGTCACACGGGCAGTCATGAATTGCAATCCGCGTTCACAAAAACAACACATCGCTCATCGCAGCGGCGATAGGTATTCACAAAGTGTTCACATCTGGCGCCGTTTCACATAAAGGCGATCCAGCAAAAGGCGGGCGGGCGTTCACAAAAACGAAACACCCGCAAATCGGCTGGGCGGGAGTCTTCGCCGCGGGGTGACGCCGATCGCCGTGACAGCGCATCGACGGGCAAGCATTGCTGTTCCCCAGAACGAGCCCTACGGCTCGGACAACACTGTCCCCACGAAAAGGAGTGAACAAGTGCGCGCCCTTCGCACCCTCGTACTCACTGCCGTGACCGCGCTCGCGCTTCTGGTCCCGGCCTCCGCGCTCGCCCGCCCGCTCATCATCGGCGGCTCGACCTCGGTACTTCCCCTCGCCCAGAAACTCGCCGCCCTGTACCACAAGGAAAAGCACCAGCCGCTCCCCAAAGTGACGGGCGGCCAGTCCGACATCGGCATCAGCGGTGTCAACGAAGGCCGCTTCGACATCGGCGACTCCTCCCGCGATCCGATCGTCGGGACCGATCCCAAAGGCCTCGTCTTCACGAAGATCGCCCGCGACGGCGTCTGCGTCATCACCAACAAGAGCAACCCGATCACGACGCTTTCGCAGAGCACGGTGGAAAACATCTTCACCGGCCAGATCCGCGACTGGAGCCAGGTGCCCGGCGCGAAGGTCAGCGGCCCGATCGACCTGTTCGACCGTGACGGCGCCTCCGGTACGCAGGACGCCTTCCAGCACATCTTCCTGGAAGAAAACGAGAAGATCTCCGAAAGCGCCACGCAGAAGACGTCCAACGGCCTCGAGGAAAACGCGGTCGCCACGGACCCGCAGGCGATCGGGTTCGTGTCGTTCGCCTACACGAGCGGGGTGAACGCGGTCGGCTACAACGGCGTCGCCTGCAACCTGCGAAACGCACGCTCGGGCCAGTACCTCGGCGTGCGTAACTTCTGGATGGTCACCAAGGGCGCCCCCAAAGGCGCCACGCTCGCGTTTCTCGCGTGGGTGACAAGCGGGAAGAAGTCGGTGGACAACATCATCAACTCGCAGTGGATCGCCGTCCACTAGCACTGTGAGCGGCGGCGCCCGACAGCTCCTCCGAGGCCGTTCGGGCGCCGCCTCAGACCGGCGCGCCGAGCTCTTGCTCGGCGCGCTCGGCGTGATCGTCCTCGCGCTGATCGCGGGGATGGTCGTGACCGTGATCATCAAAGCCTGGCCGTCGTTCTCCTACAACGGCCTCGGTTGGTTCGGTCCCGGCTCCGAAGTCGACTCTGAGCTGCGCGCGATGCGCGACTCGGCGCCGCTGCCGGGCCACGGCATCCTCTACTTCACAGCTTGGCCGTTGATCTGGGCGACGCTGATCACGACGGTCGGCGCCGTCCTGCTCGCGCTCTTCATCTCGATCTTCGCGTCGGTGTTCCTGACCGAGTTCGCCCCCGCGCGCGTGCGCACGGCACTCGACCCGGTGATCCGGCTGCTCGCCGGCGTCCCCTCGGTGATCTACGGGCTGATCGGCATCCTTGCGATCGCGCCCTGGGTGAACGAACACATTCTCGGCAACGCGCGCAAGCAGTCGGTGATCTACGTCGTGCAGCTCAACGGCAACAACCTGACGACGGGGACGCTGATCCTGACCGTGATGATCCTCCCGATCATGGTCGCCATCACCGCGAACGCGCTGGAGACGGTTCCCGCCTCATGGCGCGAGGGCTCTGCCGCGCTCGGGGTGAATCGCTGGCGCACGATCCGGCGCGTGTCCCTGCGTGCGGTCTGGCCGGCCGTCGCCGCCGGCACCGTGCTCGCGACCGCGCGGGCGCTGGGCGAGGCGGTGATGCTCGCGATGGTCACGGGGGGCAGCGCGTTCCTGGCCAACCCGCTCGACGGCCTCACGTTCTTCTTCGAGCCGGTGCGACCGCTGGCCGCCCAGATCTTCATCGAGTCCGAAGGCCTCTCGATCGACGCGATCACGCACACGATCTACGCGATCGGGGCGGTCCTTCTCGTCTCTGCCGCGATGCTCTCGCTCGCCGGCTGGGCCGTCAAGCAGCAGCTCGGCAAGCAGGGCGTACGCGCCTGATGGCATCGGCCGCGACATCCCCTCCGACGGCGATCGTCCGCCCGCCGCGCGAGCGCATTTCGACGTGGCCGCTCGCCGACCGGCTCTTCTACGGGCTCTCATGGCTGAGCGGCATCGGCCTGTGCCTGATCGCCCTGTTCATCGTCGTCTTCATGCTGATCAAGGGGCTCGCCTACCTGCGCCCGAGCCTGCTCTGGACCTCGCCCACCGCGGGCGCGATCCAGCAGACCCACGCGGGGGGCATCCTCGACCCCATCGAGGGAACGCTGCTGGTGACCGCGATCGGCACGGTGATCGCGACGCCGCTGGGCATCGGTGTCGCGGTCTGGCTGGTCGAGTACGGGCAGCCGCGAGCCCTCGCGCGCACGGTCGACTCCGCGATCGAGATGCTTGCCGGCGTGCCCAGCATCGTGCTGGCGCTGTTCGGGCTGCTGTTCTTCTCGCAGGGCTTTTTGACGTTCCTCTCGGAGCCCGCCGCGTCCGGGGCGCTCGGCCAGTCGTTCCTGGCGGCCGGAGCGACGCTCTCGCTCATCGCCCTGCCGCTGGTGTTCGCCTCGACGCGCGAGTCGCTCCAGCAGCTGCCGCCGCGGATGCGCGAGGCCTCCTTCGCGCTCGGCAAGACACGGGCGACGACCAGCCGCTACGTGCTTCTGCCCGCGATCAAAGCGAGCATCGCCGCCGGCGTCGTGCTCGGGATGGGCAGGATCATCGGCGACACCGCGATCATCCAGCTGCTGCTCGGCGGCAACGCACAGCTCACAGAATCCGTCGGCCACACGCCGGTCCTCGGCCTCCTGCGCGGCACGGGCTCCACGCTCACGAGCTACGTCTACTACAACTCCCCTTCGGGCGAGGGCAACGCGCACGAAAAGGCCTATGCGGCGGCGTTCGTGCTGCTGCTGATGGTGCTCGGCCTGAACTGGGCCGTCACGCGCCTGACAAGCACCGGCGCCGACGGGACACGCGAGGGCGGAGCTCGTATCCGCGGTCGCCTCTTGCGCTACCTGCCCTGGACGGACTCCTGATGGACCCGCTGATGCCGCCCCCCGTGCGGCGCATCGTGCTCGACCGGGAACCCACGGTGGCCCCGGCGCGCGACCTCCCGCCTCAGAACGGCGGCGGGACGGCCCTCGCCTCGCGCATCGCGCGGACGCCGGTCCTGGCCACGCGCGAGCGTATGAGCGTCGAAGGCGTCTGGCTCGCATACGGAGAGAACTGGGTCGTGCGCGACGTCAGCCTGCCGGTGCGCCAGGGCGAGGTCCTGGCTCTGATCGGCGCCTCTGGTTCCGGCAAGACGACGCTTCTGCGCTCGCTCAACCGCCTCACCGAGATCACCGCGGGAGCGGCCCGCGCCGGGCGCATCACGCTCGACGGCACCGACATCCACGACCTCGAGGTCAACTACCTGCGCCGGCGCGTCTCGATGGTCTTCCAGCAACCGAACCCCTTCCCGATGTCGATCTATGACAACGTCGCCTACTCGCTCGCAGAGCAGCGCCCCGACCGCGGGCGGCGGCGCCGTCGCCGCAGCGGCGAGCTCACCCGGGCCGTCGAGGACGCGCTGGGGCGCGCGGGGCTGCTGAGCGAGGTCGAAGGCGACCTCGACCGCTCGGCGCTGCGCCTGTCGGGCGGGCAGCAGCAGCGGCTGTGCATCGCGCGTGCGCTCGCGGCGGACCCAGAGGTCCTGCTGCTCGACGAGCCCTGCTCCGCGCTCGATCCCATCTCCACGGCGACGATCGAGGATCTGATCATCGGGCTGCGCGAGAGCGTCGCTGTCGTGATCGTCACGCACAACCTGCAGCAGGCGTTCCGGGTCGCCGACCACGTTGCGTTCATGCATCTGGGCGAGCTCGTCGAGTACGGGCCGAGCGAGCAGGTCTTCGACCGCCCGCGCGAGCAGCGCACGCGGGACTACGTCAGCGGGGCGTTCGGTTGAGACGCAGCGCGCGGGACGCGGCGGCGCTCGCGCTCGCCGCGCTCGCGGCCGCTGGCCTCAGCGCCTGCGAGACGACTCAGGAAAAGAGCGCGCGGCTCGAAAAGATCGCGCTGAAGAAGGCGGCGAACCTGCCGCTCGGGGCGAAAGGCCTGAAGATCTCCAGCCCGAGCCGGCAGCTCCAGGTGCTCGACGCGGTCGCTCTGCACTCGAGCGAAGGGAGCGCCGTCGCGGTCCAGCTGCGCAACCGCTCGGGCAGGGCGCAGGCCGTGGTGCCGGTGCTCATCACGGTGACCGGCGCCGACGGAGCGAGCGTCTACTCGAACTCGACGCCGGGCCTCGCGACCTCGCTCGTCGCGGCGTCCTACGTGCCCGCCCACGGCACCGTCGTCTGGGTCGACGACCAGATCCAGGCGAGCGCACCCGCCAAGGGCGTCAAGACCGTGCTCGGCGAAGGGAAACCGGCCCCCGGCGCGGCGCCCAAGATCGAAGTGACCGCCTGGCACCTCGAACACGAACCTGGCGGGATCGCGCTCGTGGCGGGCAAGGTCGCGAACCGCTCGACCGTCGGGCAGCGCGAACTGGTCGTGACCGCGGTCGCCGATCGCGGCGGGCACACGGTCGCGGCGGGACGCTCGGTGATCCCGGAACTGGCCGCCGGGGAGACCGGCTCGTTCCAGATCTTCCTCGTCGGCTCCGACTCAGGGGCGAAGCTCACGGTCGCAGTCACGCCCTCGACGCTGGGCTGAGAGCCGGGGGGGCGGCCGGGCGGCCTCTCGGCCTGCCGGCCCCCGGGGCCTGCCGGTCCCCGCTTCGGGCCTGCAGTCCGGTCGGCCTCGGCCTGCGGCCCTCAGCGCCCGCGCTGCTTGAGCGTGATCCCCTCGAGCACGTGAGCCACCGTCTCGCAGGCGTCGACGGCCGCCTCGAGCGACTCGAAGATGTCCTTCCAGCGGATCACGACCATCGGGTCGATGCCCCCGGCGAACAGCGAGGCGACGCCGTCGCGCTGCAGACGATCGCCCTCGTTCTCGAGGCGGTGGATCTCGACCAGGTGGGGGCCGAGGTCGGTCCCGGTCCGCAGGCACCGCAGCGCCTGGGCGATCTGCTCGCCGGCGCCGACCAGCACCTCCGCGAACTCGACCGCCTGCTCCATCGGCGCCTCCACCCCGTAGAGCACCATCTCGGCGGCGGTGTTCTCCGAGTGGTCCACGACGTCGTCGAGCGCGCTCGCGAGGGCGTAGCCGTCGCCGGCGTCGAACGGCGCCCGCACCCGGCCGCGGCCGGCGAGGCGATGGATGATGTCGTGCGTGATGCGGTCGCCGTCCTGCTCGCAGACCTTCAGGTCGCGGGCCAGCTGCGCGTGCTCCGGGTAGTCGACGATCAGGTCGCGGAGCAGCAGGCCGGACTTCTGGATGTTGCGACCGGACTCTTCGACCAGCTCCATCAACACCGGGTCGGAGGGCCGATGCAGCAGACTCATCCGCGGAGCATATTTGCCCGCGCGCATCGCCGAGCGACTTTTACGCTTTTTTCACGAATAGATCACGAGTTTGCAACTCCACCCTCGCGCGCGCCTGCGAGCCTGCGCGATCGTGGCCGCCTACCCCGAGAGCACCGACTACCCGGAGGTCCTGTATGCGGGCGAGCTCGAGATCCGGCCCGACGAGGGGCTCGTGCTTGCAACCGGCCGGGCGCTGACGCTCTCTGTTCGCGAGTTCGAGCTGCTGTCGGCGATGGCTCGCCGGCAGGGCACGATCGTGACGCGCGAGGACCTCTACCGCACCGTGTGGGGCGGGGAGCTGCGCCACGGCGATCGCTCGGTCGACGTGTACGTCAGCAAGCTCCGAAGCAAGCTCGAGGGCGCGCTGCCGGACCGCCGCTTCATCCACACGCACCCGGGGTTCGGCTACAGATTCCAGCCGCAGCCTTCACGAAATGTTCACATGGGTGGGTCGGGCTCCTAAGGAGACTGTGACCGGGCTGTGAACGTAGGTTTGTTCCACCGGTTCCCGAGAAGGTGTTCTCAGAGCAGCTTCAAGGACGCCGCGGTCTGCGCTGGACGCGCGAGGACGGCCGAGGCCCCACCCGGCGCGAGCCGGCCGAAACGACAACCAGCCAAGGAGAAGCAGTGATCAAGAGAAACCTGGGCGCGATCGCGAGCTGTGCCCTGCTCGCCATCGGCGTCGCCGCGTGCGGCTCGAGCAACTCGAGCTCCACGTCCACCACCACGGCGAAAGCGGGGGCGTCCTCGACGACGGCCACCACGCCGTCGGGCGGTAGCGGCTCGATCTCCGGCGCGGGCTCGACGTTCGCTGCTCCCGTATACGAACAGTGGGGCTCCTCGATCGGCAGCCCGAAGGTCAACTACCAGGCGGTCGGCTCAGGAGCGGGCCTGACGGCGATCGAGAACCACGTCGTCGACTTCGCCGGCAGCGACCCGCCGCTGAAGACCGAAGAAACCGAAGCGATCGCCAAGAACGGCAGCCCGGCCGTGCAGATCCCGATGTTCCTGGGCGCGATCACGGTCTCCTACAACCTGCCGGGGGTCAAGAGCGGCCTGAAGCTGGACGGCAAGACGATCGGCGGCATCTTCCTGGGCACGATCAAAACCTGGAACGACCCGGCGATCAAGACGCTCAACCCGGGCGTGACGCTCCCGAGCACCGCGATCACGGTCGTGCACCGCTCCGACTCCTCGGGGACCACGGCCGGCTTCACCGGCTTCCTCTCCGCCGTCGACCCGGAATTCAAGAGCAAGGTCGGCGAAGGCAAGGAAGTCCCGTGGCCGACGGGGACCGGCGGCAAGGGCAACGCGGGCGTCGCGGGCGCGGTCAAGCAGACCGTCGGCGCGGTCGGATACGTCGAGCAGGCATACGCCCTGCAGAACGGCTTCACCTACGCCTCGGTCCAGAACAGCTCGGGCAAGTTCGTCGAGCCGACGCTCGCCTCGACGAGCGCGGCGGGGATCGGCGTCAAGATCCCGGCCGACCTCGGCCTGAAGGTGATCAACTCGCCGAACGCGAACGCCTACCCGATCGCCTCGCAGACGTTCATCGTCGTGAACAAGGACCTCTGCAAGGCCGGCGGGCCGGGCGGCGAAGAAGCCGCCAAGGGCGTCGTGAAGTTCATCGAATACGGCCTCGGTACGGGTCAGTCGATCCTTGCGCAAGCCGACTACGCGCGGCTCCCGCCGCCGATCCTGGCGAAGTCCAGGGAAGCGCAGAAATCCCTGCAGTGCAACGGCGCTCCGATCGGCTGAGCGCGTGACGCCGTCTCCACGGAACAGGTAAACAGGGTCTCGTGGAGGGGGCAACTCTCACAGGCGGCGACCGCGGATTGCTCGCGCGGTCGCCGCTGGCGCGCCTACCGGACCGCGCGCTGCGCTGGGGGCTGACGATCCTGGCGGGGCTGATCCTCGTCCTGATCGTCTACTTCTTCATCAGGCTGTTCGACGAATCGCGCCCGGCCTTCGAAAAGCAGGGCGTCCTCGGGTTCGTCTTCGACAACGACTGGAATCCGAGCGCCGGGCACTACGGGGCGCTGCCGCTCGTCGTCGGCACGCTGATCACCTCAGCGCTCGCGCTGCTGATCGGCGTTCCCGTCGCCGTCGCCGCGGCCCTGTACACCAGCGAGCTGGGGTCCAAGCGCTTGCGCGGGCCCCTGACGGTCCTCGTCGAGCTGCTCGCCGCGGTGCCGTCGGTGGTCTACGGGCTGTGGGGGATCTTCTTCCTCGCCCCGAAGCTCTACCCGGCGGAGAAGTGGTTCGCCTCGACCTTCTCGTTCATCCCGTTCGTCGGCGGCGGCACCGTCACGATCCCCAACTGCTTCATCGCCGGATTGGTGCTCGCGATCATGATCCTGCCCATCGTCAGCGCGATCAGCCGCGAGGTCATGAACACCGTACCGCCCGACCACAAGGAGGCGGCGCTCGCCCTCGGCGCGACACGCTGGGAGATGATCAAGATCGCAGTGCTCCCCTACTGCCGCTCGGGAATCGTCGGCGGAGCGATGCTCGGTCTCGGTCGTGCGATCGGCGAGACGATCGCCGTGACGATCCTGATCGGCGGCTCGACCCAGATGGTGCAGAACCTATTCGGGCAGAGCAACAGCCTCGCGGCGGTGATCGCAAACGAGTTCGGCGAGGCGACGGGCACCCACCGCTCTGCCCTGTTCGCCTGCGGGCTCGTGCTCTTCGTGCTGACCCTCCTCGTCAACGGCATCGCGCGCGGGTTCGTGGTCCGAGCGGGACGCGCGAGCGGCCCGCCGCGCGCGGAGGACCACCGCAGCGGCGCGACCGCTGCCGCCCTGACGGCCGACACGGCGGCGGGGGCATGAGCGCGCCCGGTGCAGAGGGATCGCCCGGGATGCTCGAGCGCCTCGCGGTGAGTCCCGGGCGCCGGCGCCGCGACCGCTTCGCGCGCGGCTCGATCCTGGCCGCGACCGTGCTGGCGCTCGTCCCGCTCGTGCTGATCGTCTACTACCTGCTCCACAAGGGGATCGGCGCGTTGAGCGGCGACTTCTTCACGACCGACCCGACCGGCAACACGTTCTTCAAAAACTCGAACATCGGCGGGATCAAGTCGGCGATCCTGGGCACGATCGAGATGGTCGCTCTGGCCTCGGTGATCGCCGTACCGATCGGGATCGGGGTCGCGGTCTGGCTGGTCGAGTACGGCCGCAACAGCGCGTTCGCGAACGTGGTCCGCTTCTTCATCGACGTCCTCACCGGCGTCCCCTCGATCGTCTTCGGGCTCTTCGTATACATCGTCCTGGTCGTCGGCACGGGCACCAGCTACGCCGGCTGGAAGGGCTCGATCGCCCTGTCGCTGCTGATGCTCCCGGTCGTCGTCCGCTCCGCCGAGGTGATCCTCAACCTGGTGCCGAACGGCTTGCGCGAATCGGCGCTCGCCCTCGGCGCCCCGCGCTGGCGAGTGGTGGGCCGGATCGTGCTCCCCACCGCGCTGCCAGGGATGGTGACGGGCATCCTGCTCGCGGTCGCCCGCGCCGCGGGTGAGACGGCGCCGCTGCTGTTCACGGCCGCGTACACGCACGAAACGACGACCAACCTCGGCTCGTTCATGAACTCGCTCCCGGTCCAGATCTACACAGACGTGACCTCGCCGACGCCGCGGGTGGTGGAACGCGCGTGGGGAGCAGCGCTGACCTTGGTGCTGATGATCCTGCTCCTCAACCTGATCGCTCGACTAGTCTCGCGAAGGAGCCGCCTAGCATGAGCTCGACAAGACCCGACGAGCAGATGACCGACCTCGACCCCGACAGCACACCGGAGACCACCGGCCGCGAGCGCGAAGAAGCGCCGGCGCCCAGCGGCCACGCGACGATCGTGCCGCCGGAGGCGCGCCGCCACGCCCCCGCTGTCCGGAGCGCCGACGCCGTGGGCGTCAAGCTCGAGCAGCTGCGCGCGTTCTATGGCGACGCCGAGCAGGTCAAGGGCATCGACCTCGAGTTCAAACCGAACGAGGTCACGGCGATCATCGGCCCTTCCGGCTGCGGCAAGTCCACGATGGTGCGCTGCATCAACCGCATGCACGAGGAGATCCCGGGCGCGCGCGCGGAGGGCCGGGTCCTGCTCGGCGGCGCGGACGTCTACGGCTCGGGCGTGGATGTGGTCGCGGTGCGCCGCGCCATCGGGATGGTCTTCCAGAAACCGAACCCGTTCCCGACGATGTCGATCTTCGACAACGTCGCCGCCGGCTTGCGGCTGACGGCCAAGCGCGGCCAGCTCAACGACAAGGTCGAGAAGGCTCTGCGTGGGGCAGGGCTGTGGGACGAGGTCTCCGATCGCCTCACCGAGCCCGGGGCGGGCCTGTCGGGCGGCCAGCAGCAGCGGTTGTGCATCGCGCGCTCGCTGGCAGTGGAACCCGCTGTGCTGCTGATGGACGAGCCGTGCTCCGCGCTGGACCCGATCGCGACGCTGAAGATCGAGGAGCTGATCGAGGAGCTCAAGCAGCGTGTGACGATCGTGATCGTCACACACAACATGCAGCAGGCCGCGCGCGTCGCGGACCGCACCGCGTTCATGCTCGCCGGCGAGCTGGTCGAGGTCGGCCCGACGCAGGAGATCTTCACCACGCCCGGCGATTCCAGGACCGAGGAATATGTCACCGGCAAGTTCGGCTGACGGAGGCATGGGCCAGACAGAGGTCGCCGGCGCAATCGCGGCCGAGGAGGCCCAGGGCACCGGGCGCTCTCATTTCCGCGAGCAGCTCCAGCAGCTCGAGACGCATGCGCTCGGCGGCCTCGACCTGGTCGTCGAGCAGCTCGACCGCGTGCTCGAGGCGCTCCAGCACCGCGACATCGAGCTGGCGCAGATGGTCGTCGCGGACGACGACCGCGTCGACGGCCGCTACCTGGAAGTCCACCAGGGGATCCTCTCGCTGCTCGCGCTGCAGGCGCCGGTCGCGGGCGACCTGCGCCTCGTGGCAGCCCTGCTGCACACGATCAAGCACATCGAGCGCATGGGCGACCAGTGCGTGAACATCGCGAAGCTGATCCCGCTGTCCGGCTACGACGCGCCCGTAGACGCCGGCGTGCTCGACGCGACGCTCAAGATGGGCGCGTTCGCCCGTTCGGAGGTGATCCAGTGCAAGGCGGCGTTCGCCGGCCGGGACATCGCGCTGGCCGAGGATCTCGTGCGCCAGGACCGCGAAATCAACCGGCTCAACCGCGAGATCTTCCGCGCCGCGATCGAAATCGGCGATGACCCCGACCGCCGCGAGTGGGCGATGCACATGACGCTGGTGGCGCGGGCGCTGGAGCGGATCGGCGACAACGCCGTCGACATCGGGGAGCAGGTGGCATTCGTGGTCACCGGCCTGTTCCGGGAGTTCTCGGACTCCTCTCGCCCGGCCGGCGCCTCCTGACGGCAGCTGCCGGGCCGGCCCGCGCCCGGCGCGAATGCCCTCGCGATGCCCGGAAAGGTACGTGTGAAGATCCTGTTACATCGATCGCGGCACTCTGGCGAGGGACTTCTCATCGCTTAGACTCCCGCTCGATGACGGCCACCGAGCGCGCCGGCGAGAAGGGGGCTCCCTCGCCCACCGAAGTCGTCTCTGCCAACGGCGCCCTGCGCATCGCGGTGCTGGACCGCGACAGCGGCTTCATTCAGGTGCTCAGCAAGCGCCTGGACCGACTCGGGTGGGAGCACCGCGTTCTCGCGAGCCCGGTCCCGGCGGAGGCGATCGTCGCGATGCGCCTCAGCGCGCTCGTGGTCGACCTGGCCGTGCTCGGGCCGCAGGCCTGGACATGGCTGGAGCGGGTCTGCGAGGCGCTGCCCGAGCTGGGCATCGTCGTCTGCACCGGCCCCTCCACCGTCGCCCAGCGCGTCCGCGGGCTGCGCCTCGGCGCCGACGACTGGATCACGAAGCCCTGTCACCCGGAGGAGGTGATCGCGCGCGTCCAGAGCGTCGCGCGGCGGCGCCGGCGCAGCAGCAGCCGCGCCGAGGCCGCCCCCGTGATGGCGGGCGACGTCGAGATCCGCTCCGACCGCTTCCAGGCGTTCGTGGGGGAGCGCAGCATCGATCTGACGCGCCGCGAGTTCGAGCTGATCGAGCTTCTCGCATCCGCTGAGGGCCGCGTGCTCGAGCGCGAGGAGATCTACTCCCGGCTCTGGGGCTACACGATGGTGCGGGGCGACCGCTCCGTCGACGTCTTCGTCCGAAAGCTGCGCCAGAAGCTCGAGAAGGCCTCCCCCGACTGGCGCTACATCCACACCCACTTCGGCATCGGCTACCGCTTCGCGGCCGAATCGCTCGAGGTCGTCGACCCGAACGACGTGCCTTCGTCGCTACCCGCCGACTGGGACCCCGGCGATGAGCGCGAGGTCGCGGGGGCGCATGAGGACGGCGAGCTCGGCGCTCGCTCCCTCTAGCCTCAACACCGCGACCCCGCCCTTCTTCAGGTCGAGCTTCGCGCCGGTGAGGTCCGCAGCCAGCTGAGACAGGTCGGGCTCGTGTCCGACCAGGAGCACGCGGCCGTCCGGCCCGGTCCCGGCGAACGCGTCGATCGCCTGCCGCGCCTCGAAGCCTCCCGCCAGCGGCTCGTGTCGCGCCATCCGCTCGCGCTCCTGCTCGCCCCAACCCTCCGAAGCCAGCTCCGCGGTCTGCACCGCGCGGACCTTCGGGCTGTAGAGGATCGCGTCGAAGCCGGCCCCCATGCGGCCGATCGCGACACCGGCCGCGCGCGCCTGCTGCTCGCCCCGCTCGGTCAAGCGGCGGGCCGAATCCTCCCGGCTTCCATGCGGCTCGGCCTCTGCGTGTCGGAGTAGCCAGAGCTGACGTGCCATGCGTGTGCAGCCCAGACTACCGCGCGACCGGGGCCGTTCGCCCAATTTGCGAGCGCGGGCGGCGGCGCGGACGCGCACCGTGTAGCGTGGATGCTGTATGGACGGCGCGATCGACTACAGCCTGAGCAGCGCCGAGGCGCCCGCCGCCGTCCCCGCGCATGGAGCGCCTGCGCCCTCGCGCCCGGACGGCCTCGAGGACCCCTCGCTCTACATCAACCGCGAGCTCTCCTGGCTTGACTTCAACGATCGCGTGCTGCAGCTCGCCGAAGACGACGAGGTGCCGCTGCTCGAGCGGGTGAAGTTCTGCGCGATCTACACCACCAACCTCGACGAGTACTACATGGTGCGCGTCGCCGGCCTGCGCGACCAGATCGAGGCGGGTGTCCAGACGGCGGGGCAGGACGGCCGCACGCCGAGCGAGACGCTGACGCTGATCCGCGAGAAGGTGCTCGAGCAGAGCGAGCGGCTGACGGACTGCTTCGAACGCAGGCTGCGTCCGCAGCTCGCCGACCACGACATCGAGATCGTGAGCGTCGGAGACCTGGGCGAAGAGCACCGCGCCGAGCTCGCGCGCCACTTCCAGAAGGTGATCTTCCCGGCGCTGACGCCGCTCGCGGTGGCCCCCGGACGGCCCTTCCCCTACATCTCGAACCTCTCGCTGAGCCTCGCCGTCCTGGTGCGCGACCCGGTGACCGATCAGACGGTCTTCGCGCGCGTGAAGGTACCGACCGAGATCCTCCCTCGTTTCGTGACGCTCGCCCGTCCGGGCGAGGCGCCGCTTCTCGTCCCGCTGGAGGACGTGATCGCAAACCATCTCGACGCCCTGTTCCCGGGTATGGAGATCGCCGAATGCGACGTGTTCCGTGTCACGCGTGACGCCGACCTCGAGGTCTCCGACGACGCGGCAGACCTGCTGCAGGCGGTGGAGGACGAGCTGCGTCGCCGCCGCTTCGGGGAGATCGTCCGGGTCGAAATCGGCGCGGGGATCTCCGAGCAGCTGCGCACCTCGCTGACGGGCCTGCTCGGCGTCGAGGACGAGGAGGTGTTCCCCGTCGACGGGCTGCTCGACATGGGCGCGCTCTGGGAGATCGTGAAGATGCCGGGCCACGCGGAGCTGCGCGAGGAGCCGCTGCCCTCCGTGACCCATCCCCGCTTCGTCCGCCACGAGGGCGATCGCCCCGACGTCCTGGGCGCGATGCGCGAAGGGGATGTGCTCGTACACCACCCCTATGACTCGTTCGCGACCTCGGTCGAGCGCTTCGTGGAGCAGGCCGTCGCGGACCCCAACGTGCTCGCGATCAAGCAGACCGTGTACCGCACGAGCGATGACTCGCCGCTCGTGCCGGCGCTGATCGAAGCCACCGAGCGCGGCAAGCAGGCGGTCGCGCTCGTCGAGCTGCAGGCGCGTTTCGACGAGCGCATGAACATCCACTGGGCGAAGGCCCTCGAGGAGGCGGGTGTGCATGTCGTCTACGGGCAGCCTGCGATGAAGACGCACGCGAAGTGCGTCCTCGTGGTCCGGCGCGAGGGCGACGGGGTGCGCAACTACGTGCACATCGGGACCGGTAACTACCACTCGGCGACCGCCCGCCTGTACACCGACTTCGGCCTCTTCACCGTCGATGAGCAGATCGGCGCCGACGTCGCCGACATGTTCAACTACCTGACCGGGTACGGGCGCCCGCTGCACTACCGGCGGGTTCTGACGGCACCCAACATGCTCCGCGACGGGATCATCGCCGAGATCGAGCGCACCGCCGAGGCCCAGCGGGAAGGGCGGTCCGCACGGATCGCGATGAAGATGAACGCGCTCGTGGACGGCCGGTGCATCCGCGCGCTCTACGCCGCATCGCAGGCTGGCGTTCAGGTCGATCTGAACGTTCGCGGGATCTGCTGCCTGCGCCCCGGGCTGCCGGGGATCTCGGAGAACATCCGGGTCGTCTCGATCGTCGGGCGCCTGCTCGAGCACTCGCGCATCTACACGTTCGAGCGCGGCGGCGAGCACACCGTCTACATCGCCTCCGCCGACCTGATGCCCCGCAACCTCGACCACCGCGTCGAGCTCGCGGCGCCGATCGCCGAGCCCCACCTCCGGGAGGAGCTGCTCGACACCCTCGAACGCGCCTTCGCCGACAATCAGAGCTCCTGGGAGCTGCACGGAGACGGTAGCTGGACCCGCCGCTCGGCGCTGCCGGGCGAACGTCCCCGCAACATGCAGCTCGAGCTGGCCGAGCTGCACGCCGCTCGCGCGGCCCACGAGCGCGCCGACGGCGAGGTCGCCCTCGGAGATCAGCTCGGCGCAGGGGCGGGCAGCTCGTCGAGAACCGCCTTCAGCTCGTCCACCGACTGGTAGTCGAGCCCCAGACGGTGGTCGTGGCGGTGGCGCACCACGCCCTGCTCGTCGATCACGATCACGGCGCGCTTGGTGCCGAGCGGACCGCCCCAGGAGCTGTACTGCTTGGCGACCTCCCCCCCGCGATCCGCCAGGAGCGGCACCGTCAGCGAGTGCTTGGCCGTGAACTCCTGGTGGCTGTCGACGTCCTGTGCGGAGATCCCGACCACCGTGGCGCCGAGTGCCCCGAAAGCGTCGGGCCGATCGCGGTAGGAGCAGAACTGTTTGGTGCAGACCATCGTGTTGTCCCCGGGGTAGAACAGCAGCACGACGCGCTCTCCGCGATGCTCGGAGAGGCGAAAGCTCCCGTCGGTGCCCGGTAGCTCGAAGTCCGGTGCCTGCTCGCCGACCTGTGGCGTCTTCGCCATCCCAACCCCCTTTTTCTCGTATCGCTGCCCGCGGCGCAGGATAGACCCTCACAGCCGACCGCCCGCCACGCGTACCGGCGAGTTGCCGCGAGGCGATGCGTTAGAACACGGGCGATGCGCCGGCTGACATTCGCCCTGGGCGTCCTGACCGCGAGCGCCACGCTCGCCGCCTGCGGGAGCGCCGCGCCTGCCGACGTCTCGACGCCCTCGGTCGGCTCCGCCGCGATCCCGGCGCCCCGTGCCGCCGCGAGCACGGCGACGCTGCGCGACTGGCCGGAGTTCGGGCTCGATCCGCAGCGCAGCGACACAACCGAAGCCCCGACCGGCATCTCCCTCTCGCAGCTCGGCCGGCTGCGCAGGCTGCACGTCTCGCTTCCAGGCACGGTCGACTCCTCGCCGATCTATCTGCACGGCGCGAGCGTCGACGGCGCCGCGCACGACGTCGCGGTCGTGACCACGAGCTACGGGCGCACGCTCGCGATCGACGCCGACAGCGGGCGCGTGCTCTGGACCTTCACGCCGCCCGGGTACGGCGACTGGGCGGGCAGCGCGCAGATCACCACCGCGAGCCCGCTTGCGGACCCGGACCGGGCCTTCGTCTACGCCGCCTCGCCGGACGGGCTGATCCACAAGCTCTCGCTCGCGGCGGGAGTGGAGGCACGTGGATGGCCGGTCCGCGTCACGCGCGACCCCACGCACGAGAAGCTTGCGGCGGCGCTCAACATCGACGGTCCGTACGTGATCGCCGCCACCGGCGGATACATCGGCGACATCCCTCCCTATCAGGGCCACGTCGTCCTGATCGACCGCGCGAGCGGCCGCGTCGCGGCCGTCTACAACACGCTGTGCGCGAACCGCCGGCAGCTGATCGCCCCCAGCAGCTGCAGCGCCAGCGACTCGGCGATCCTCTCGCGCGCCGGCGCCGTCGTCGAGCCCGGCGGAGCGTCCATCCTGGTCTCGACCGGGAACGCGCCGTGGAACGGGACGACCGACTTCGGCGACAGCGTGCTGGAGCTGACCGTTCCGGGGCTGCGCCTGCGCCAGGCCTTCACGCCGCGCAACCAGGCCGAGCTCAACGACACCGACACCGACCTCGGCTCGAGTGGGCCGGCCCTGCTCGGCGACGGCCGCGCGGTCGTCGCGGGCAAGGACGGCATCCTGCGTGTGCTGTCGCTCGCACACCTCGATGGCGCGCCGCCCTCTGCCGGCAACGCCGCACATCTGGGCGGCGAACTCCAGCGCCTGCAGGTTCCGGGCGGCGCCGAGCTGTTCAGCGCGCCGGCCGTCTGGCGCCGAGCCGGTCACACGACGGTCTTCGTGGCCGACGAAAGCGGCACGGCCGCCTACGTGCTGCGCAACGGCCTCCTCTTCCGCGCGTGGCAGAACGGCAACCCCGGGACCAGCCCGGTGATGGCCGGAGGGCTGCTCTACGTCTACGACCTCGAGGGCGGCGGCATCTACGTCTACCGTCCGGGCTCGGCGCGCCCGGTCGCCAAGCTCCCCGGCGCGCCCGGCCACTGGAACAGCCCGATCGTGGTGGACGGGCACGTGATCGAGCCTGAGGGGAACGCGAACGACCACCTCCAGAGCGGCGGCCTGGACATCTTCTCCGCCGCGTAGGCCGCTGGGCGATGGGCGAAACCCGCGAGCCGAGCGGGCCGCGCCCCGCCCGCAGGCGAGTGCCGTAGCGTCACGAAAGCGGCGCTACGCAGGCTGCTGCCAGCCGCGCTGCGACGGATCGATCAGCGCGCGCCACCACGGGGTGACCGGCGGCGGCTCCTCCCACTCGAGGTCATCGAGCGGGACCTCCGAGGCGCACAGGAACGCGACCCGGCGCTGGGCGCGGTAGTCGGCGAGGCCTTGGTAGCCCCCCATCTCGTGCGCAAGCGGCACGCAGTCGTATCCGAACTCCGCCGCCAGCTCGACCACCGCCTCGCGCGAGGGCAGCAGCGCGACGCCCTCGCCGCCGGCGACGTCCTGGCCGGCGGATGCCTCCAGCGAGAGCTCGAAGAAGCTCGACGGGGCGCCCGACACCTCGGTGTCGATGAGCACCAGCCGGGCCCCGGCGGCGACGAAGAGCTCGAACAGCTCGACCGGGCGCCCGCTGCGCTCCATCAGCCCGATGCAGAGAGCCACGTCGTAGGCGTCGTCCAAGCGGACGCTCGGGACCGCGGCCCGCTCGAAGCGCAACCGCCCGTCCACCGCGCCGGCCGCCTCCGCGTGGCGCCGCGCGGCAGCGATCGCGGCCTCGTCCTCGTCGACTCCGAGGACGGCATCGGCGCCCGCCTCGAGGGCCTGGAGCGACCAGAGGCCCTCACCGCAGCCCACGTCGAGCACGCGGTGCCCGCTCAGCGAGCCGCCGGCGAGCATCAGCAGCGGCTCGAAGAAGTAACGGCGCTGCTGCTCGGTCCGGTTCGAGGACCCCGCCATCAACCGCGGAGCCTCCTCCCCGCCCGCGCCGCCATCCCGGCGAAGGCGCCGACCCAGGGGTTGGCGTGCGGCTCCGGGGCGCGTGACAGTCCGGCGGGCGGGGCCCCCCTCGAGCAGATGAACGCGATCCGGCGGCCCGCCAGGTAGTCCTCGACGCCGAGCTCGCCGTCGGCGAAGTCGTGTGCCAGCGCGACCGCTTGCAAGCCGAAGCGATCGGCCAGCTCTGCGACCGCACGGCGGGTCGGCACCAGCACGAGGTCGCGCTCGACGGCGTTGCGCGGCTCGCCCAGCCGCGAGAGCTCGAACAGCGAACCTCGCGCGCGCGAGAGACCTGTGTCGATCACGACGAGCTCCGGCTGCGCCGCGGCGATCAGCTCGAAGAGCGCGAGCGGCTTGGCCACGACGTCGAGAAGGCCGAGACACAGGACCACGTCGAAGCGCCCGGGGAGCTGCCACTCGAACAGGTTGGCGCGCTCGAAGCCGTAGCGCTCACGAGGCACCTGCGTCGCCGAGAACACGAGCTCGGCCTGCTCGATCGCGGTCGCGGAGCCGTCGACGCCGAGCACGAAGTCGGCGCCCGCCTCGATCGCCGCCAGCGACCAGTAGCCGGCGTTGCAGCCGAGGTCGAGGACTCGGCGGCCGCCCAGCGTGCCGCCCGCAACGTCGAGCAGCGCTCTGAAGAAGTAGCGGCGGCGCTGCTCAGCTCGGCGTACCCGCCAAGCGCTCGCGACCGGGGTGCTGATGCCCTCCGGCAGCTCGAAGCGGTAGTTCCAGCTCGGAAAGGAGTCGATCCGCTGCTTGAGTTCCTCGGCGTCCAACGGCGGCTGGCTCCTTGTCGGCAGGTCGCTGAGGTGGTGCCCGGTGGGTCGGCCTGGCCCGCGCGGATGGTAGTGCAACCGGCCACCGGGGGTAGCCTGTGCGGATGGCGGCGGAATCGCTCGCGGGGCGCCTGCTCGTGGCATCGGCGACCCTTCAGGACCCCAACTTCGCACGCTCGGTCGTGCTGATCGGCCTCCACACCGAGGAGGGGGCGCTCGGCCTCGTCCTCAATCGCCCGTCGACGTCGAGCGTCGCCGCCGCGGTGCCGCAGCTCGAGGAGCTCCTCGACACCGACGAGCCGGTGTTCGTCGGCGGGCCCGTGCAGTCGAGCGCCGTCGTGATGCTCGCCGAGTTCGAGGACCCGTCGGCCGCCGGTCTGCTGGTCCTGGGCCGGATCGGCCTGCCGGCGCCGGACGCCAGCCTCGAGCAGCTCGCCGCGGCCACGACCAGGCGGCGCGTCTACGCGGGCTACGCGGGCTGGTCGGAGGGCCAGCTCGACGCCGAGATCGAGGCCGGGGACTGGATCGCTCTCGACGCGCTGCCCGACGACGTCTTCAGCGTCGCGCCCGAGCAGCTCTGGAGCAGCGTCCTGGAGCGCAAGGGCGGGCAGTACGCGCTGCTCGCCCGAATGCCCCCGGACCCGAGTCTGAACTGAACTCGGCTACCCTCAGGGGGCGCCTCTCGTCGGGTCCCCCCAGGCGCGCCGCTCCCCCGGCTGGAGCTCCTTCCCCCTCAACAAGGAGTCCGCTTTGCTGAAGCTCGCACGCTGGTCAACGACGCACCGCAAGTACGTAGTGATCGGGTGGATAGTGCTGCTTCTGCTGGTCAACGTGCTGGCGCAGTCGGCTGGGACGAGCTACTCGAACAACTTCACGCTGCCCAACTCGGACGCCCAGCGCGCCTCCGATCTGCTGGCGCACAGCTTCCCCACCCAGGCCGGGGACCGGGACACGATCGTCTTCAAGGTCGACAACGGCACCGTCAACGACCCCGCCGTGCGCCGGCACATGGAGGCGATGTTCGCCGAAGTCGCCAAGAAGCCGCACGTCGCACAGGTGATCAGCCCTTACGGCGGCGCGGCCTCGGGTCGCTCGATCTCCTCGGACGGCCGGATCGCCTTCGCGACGGTCGTCTTCGACGAAAAAGCCAACCTGCTCCCCAAGAGCGCCCCCGAAGCCGTCGTGAACACCGCCAAAGCGGCCGCGCGGCCCGGGCTGGACGTCCAGCTCGGCGGGCAGGCGATCGAGCAGACCGAGCAGCCCGGCTTCGGGATCTCCACGGCCGTCGGCCTGCTCGCGGCGATCGTCGTCCTGCTGATCACGTTCGGCTCGGTGATCGCGATGGGGCTGCCGATCGTCACGGCGCTGTTCGGCCTCGGCACCGGCCTCGGGCTGATCGCCCTCTTCACGCACGTCGTCGACACCCCGAACTTCTCCTCCGAGCTCGCGGCGATGATCGGCCTCGGCGTAGGCATCGATTACGCGCTGTTCATCCTCACGCGCTTCCGCGAGGCGTTCCGCACGCCCGGCCCCACGTTCCATGACGTGCGCGAGTCGGTCCTGCGCTCGATCGACACCGCCGGGCGCGCGGTCCTGTTCGCCGGGACGACGGTGGTGATCGCGTTGCTCGGGATGATGCTGCTCGGGGTCGACTTCCTCTACGGCGTCGCGATCTCGGCGTCGATCGGCGTGCTGCTCGTGATGCTCGCCTCGCTGACGCTCCTGCCCGCGCTGCTGACGATGGCCGGCGCCAAAGTGGCCTACGGAAGCCGGCGCAGGCGCCGAGCGGAGGAAGCCGCGGAGGCCGAGGCAGGCCCTGGCGGCTCGAACGGCTCGAACGGCTCGGGCGACAGCGAGCCCCTCGGCGGGCGGACGTGGCTGCGCTGGAGCCAGTTCGTCGGGGCCCACGCCCGCATCGTGGCGCTGCTCGCAACCGTGCTCATGCTCGCGATCGCGGCACCCGCGATCGCGTTGAGGCTGGGATCCAGCGACGCCTCCAACGACCCGTCAGGGCAGACCACGCACAAGGCCTACGAGCTGCTCGCCGAGGGCTTCGGACAGGGCTTCAACGGGCCGCTGCTGGTGGCCGCGAAGGTGCCGAACGAAGCCGCCGCGGTCGCGATCCACGACGCGGTGAAGGGCACCGCCGGCGTCGCCTCGGTCGTTCCGCCGAAACTCAACGGCGCCAAGGACGTCGCGACCATCACCGTCTACCCGGACTCCTCGCCACAGGCTTACGCGACGACCCAGCTCGTGCACAACCTCCGCGAGAACGTCCTGCCTCCGGTCGAGAAGAGCACCGGCGCCAAGGTGTACGTCGGAGGTGTCACGGCCGGGGCGGTCGACTTCGCGACCACCCTCGGCCACAAGCTGCCGCTGTTCATCGGCGTGGTGGTGCTGCTCTCCGCGCTGCTGCTTCTGATCGTGTTCCGCTCGCTGGTGATCCCGCTGCAGGCGGCGGTGATGAACCTGCTCAGCATCGGCGCCTCGATCGGCGTGATCGTGGCCGTCTTCCAGTGGGGCTGGGGCGGGAGCCTGTTCGACACCACCCAGGGGCCGATCGAGTCGTTCATTCCGGTGATGCTGTTCGCGATCGTGTTCGGGCTCTCGATGGACTACGAGGTGTTCCTGGTGTCGCGCATCCACGAACGCTGGACGATCACGCGCGAGAGCCGCCGCGCGGTGAGTGAGGGCCTTGCCCTGACCGGGCGCGTCGTGACCGCCGCCGCGGCGATCATGGTGTGCGTGTTTCTGTCCTTCATGCTCGGCGAAGACCGCGTGATCAAGGAGTTCGGGCTCAGCCTCGCGAGCGCCGTGTTCCTCGACGCGCTCGTGATCCGGTGCCTGCTGCTCCCCGCGACCCTGCACCTGCTCGGCGACGTGACGTGGCGGATCCCGTCGTGGCTCGACCGGCGGCTGCCGAGGATCAACATCGAGGGCACGCAGCACCCGGAGCCGGCGCCGGCAACGAACGGCGCCGTCGACGGTCGCATCGCCGAGCCGGTCGCTGTCGCGGCCGCCGGGGGCGCCTGGAACGGCGGCGAGCAGGAGACGGAGGCCTGAGCCAAGGCCTCCGGCGGGCCGCGCTAGGCCTGCTGCTGCTGCTCGTCCCCGCCTCGGCGGTGGGGACGCCCACCGCCGCCGCCGCCGCTCCGGCGCCCGGGCGATCGGCGCTGATCGTCTTCGTCGACGCCGGTGAGCAGGAACTGGCCTCGTGTGGCCTTTCGACGGGGCTGATGTCCGCCTCGCAGGGGAGCTACAGCCGCAACCAGCTGCTGCTCGACATCGGACAGGGGGCTCGGATCGCAAGCTCGGCGTACCCCACGCCGGAGCCCCCGGAACTCGCGTTGCTCTCCGGAGCCGGGCAGACCGGAGCGATCGAGAACTGGGCGGCGGCGCGGGCGCGGGCGCGAGCCGCACCGCAGGAGCTGACGCCGGGCCTGCTCGCGTCGAGCATCCCCCGAGGCGCGGCATACGCCGGATGGGTGCTCCAGCCGAAGGGCGGCAGAGGCGTCGGCCCCGTCACATCGGCGGCAGCGGCCGCCGGCACCGGCGGCACCGTGGCCGCTGTCTCCATCGGATCCGTCGCGACGCTGGTTGCCCGAGTCGAATCCCTGCGTCGGACCCATGCCCTGGTCGTGGCCGACCTTGCGAGCAACACGTCCCAGCTGTGCGACCTCGTCGCCCGCCGCGCGCCGGATGAGCTGTTGCTCGCCGTGCAGCACGTCGAAGCCGGCCCGGGCGGCCAGCTCCTCTGGATCGGCGCCGCAGGCCTCCCTCGCACGGGCCCCGGCCCCCTGCGCAAAGCCCTGACCTCACAGACCACCCAGGAGCGCGGGCTCGTCTCATCCGTCGACCTCGCCCCCACGGTCCTCGATTGGCTCGGCCTCCCGATCCCGAGCGAGATGCGCGGGCGAGCCCTCGAAGCCGACGGGTCGCTCGACGGAGCGGACCTGCGCGCGTTCGCGGCGCGCCTGCGGGTCGTCGGCCCGCGCCGCCTCTCAGCACTCGGCTTCCTGCTTTGCGGCTGGGCGGCGCTGCTCATCGCCACCGTCGCGTTCACGCGCGCACGAGAGACGCGGGCGCGCGCGGTGCGGATCGGCGCCGTGGGCGTCATGTGGGCGCCGGTCGCTGTTCTCCTCCCCGCCGCGCTGGCCCCCTCGGCAGGGGTCGAATACGCGCTGATCGCGGTTGTGTGCCTGGCGCTCGGCGCCCTCACCGACGTCCTCTTGCCGTGGCCGCGCGCGCTGATCGCCCCCGCCGTCGCGGCCCCGGTCCTGATCGTCCTCGACTCCTTCGCACACACCCAGTTGCTCGTCCGTTCCGTGCTCGGGCCCGACCCGATCCTCGGCGCGCGCTTCTACGGCGTCGGCAACGAGCTCAAGTCGGGACTCGCGGTGCTGGTCCTGTGCGCGGTCGCGGCCGCGCTGTACCCCTCCGCACGCCATTCCCGGCGCCGTGCGCTCGCAAGCGTCCTGGTCGCGGGGTTCGCGCTCGCGCTGATCGAGGGCTCGGCCCGCGTCGGGGCGGGCGTCGGCGGGGTGATCCTCGTGTGCGCCGGCACCGCCGTGACCGCCGTGCTCCTATCGCCGGACGCATCCGTCCGCCGGCGGGCGCTGCTGGCGCTCCTCGCCCCGGTGGCAGGACTCGTCGTGCTGGCCGGACTCGACCTCGCGACCGCTCATGGCAGCGGTCACTTCACCGGCAGCGTCCTGCACGCACGCTCGGCGGGCGACGTGCGCGACATCATCGTCCGGCGCTACAAGGCCGCTTGGGGCGAGCTGCACAACCACGCGATGCCGATCGCGACCGTCGTCGCACTCGCGGCATCCGCCTTCGCGATCCGCTCTCGCGAGCGGCTGCTGGCACCCGTCGCCGGCGATCAGCTCTGGCTCGCGGCCGTTTCGGGCGGCCTCGCCGCGGGGGTTGTCGGGGCGCTCGTCGAGGACTCCGGCCCGGTGCTGCTCGTGGTCGCAGTGTTCACGCTGGGCTGCGTGCTCAGCTACCTGTGGGCGCCCGCGGCGCCCCGTAGGAGCAGCGCCGGCAGCACGTAGGCGAGCGTGCACAGCCCGATCACGGCCGTGCTCGGCGGCAGCGAGGGCACCTCGTAGGCGAGGACCAACCCACCCCACATCGCCGCGAGGGCAAGCCCTGCCGCGAGCGCGGCGCCCGCCCCGCTGCCGGCTCGCAGCCGCTGCGCGGCGCCCGCGGGTCCCGCCAGCAGGCCGAGCAGCAACAGCGCGCCGACAGCCTGGGTCGCCTCGGCGGCGACCACGCCGAGGAGGGCCATGAAGCACACCGAGAGCACCCGGGTCGGGACGCCCCGCGCCCCCGCCAGCTCAGGCGCCACCGAGGCGAAGAGCAGCGGCCGCCCGATCGCCGCCATCGCCAGCAGGACGCCGGCTGCGACGATCGCGGCAAGCGCGGCTTCGCCGGCGCCGAGCCCGAAGATCGAGCCGAAGAGCGTGCGCGCCGCCTGGATGCCCGCGCTCCCGCCCGCGCCCAGGCTGAAGCGCGTCAAGAAGAAGACGCCGAGGGCGAGCACGACCGTGAACAGCACGCCGATGTCCGCATCGTCGGCCGGCGCGGCGCCGGAGGCGCGCGCGCCGCGGCCGGCGAGGGCGCCACGCCCGAGGAGCGCGATCGCGATGCCGGCGGCGATCGTAGCCGCGAAGAGACCGATCCGCTCGTCGATCCCGGCCGCGGCGGCCGCCAGCGCACCGGGGAAGGCGACGTGGCTGAGCGCGTCACCGGCGAAGAGCTGGCCGCGCAGGACCACGAACCAGCCGCACACCCCGCACGCGAGCGCGATGAAGCCGCCGGCGAGCAGCGCATTGCGCATGTATTCCTGTCCCAGCATCAGGCGCCCGCTCCCGTGAGGCCTCCAAGCGCCGGCGCGACAGGTTCGCGCCGGCGCGAGGCTCTGCGCCGGAGCAGCGCCGCGACCCGCGCCAGCAGGTAGCAGGCGAACGCAACCGCGACGATGAACATGCTCGGCGGGTAGACGGAGAAGTAGGCGATGCCGAGCCCGAGCCAGACGGCGAGCAGCGCGATCGCGACACTGAGCGCGAGGCTGAGCGCGGGACGTGCGGTCAGCACGCGTGCGCTCGCAGCCGGCATCACGAGCAGCGCGAGCACGAGCAGGGGCCCGGTCACCTGGCTCGCCGCGGCGACCGCGACGGCGAGCATCGCCAGGAACGCGAGCGTCAGCCGCGCGACCGGTACGCCGCGCGCGCTCGCCAGGGAGGGGTCGACGCTGCTGAGCAGCAGCGGGCGACCGATCCACGCCAGCGCGGCGAGGAGCGCCACGGCGACGGCGGCGAGGAGCAGCACCTGTGCGTCGGAGACGCCCAGCACGTCTCCGAACAGGAGGCTCTCCAGGGAACCCAGCACGCCGCCGTAGAGGCTCACGAACAGGAACCCGAGCCCGAGCGCCATCGCCTGCACGACGCCCACACCCGCGGCCTCCTCGCGCCAGGAGCCGCGGCGGCCCGGCGCGCGCGCGATCGCGGCGGCGCCTCCTCCGCAGAAGAGCAGGTAGCCGAGCGAGGCGGGCACCCCGACGAGCGCGGCGACCGCTGCGCCCGGAAAAGCCATCATCGCGAGCGTGTGGCCCGCGAACGTCTCACGCCGCAGCACCATCATCCAACCCACGAGCGCGGCCATCACCGCCGCCGCGCTGCCGGCCAGCAGGGCGTTGATCATGAAGTGGTATTCGAGGATCTGCGCGAGGTCGCGCAGGGGGTTCCAGCTCGGCGCCGGTTCAGTGGGCATGGGCCGCCGCGCGCTCGGCCGTATCGCCCGGCTCGTGACCGTGGCGGTCGTGGTGGTGCGCGGGCGGCTCGGGCTGCCCGATCACGGCAAGCCGCCCGTCCGAGGCTCGCAGGACCTCGACGGGGACCCCGTAGAGCGCGCTCAGGGTGTCGGTCGTGATGACCTCGCCGACCGGCCCGGCGACGACGCGGCGGCCCGCGACGTAGGCGACGCGGTCGAGGTATCCGAGCAGCGGATTGACGTCGTGCGCGACCAGTACGACGGCGGCGCCGGTCTCGCGGCAGATGCGCGCGACCAGCGCGGCAACCGCGGCCTGGTTGGGCAGGTCGAGGCTGTCGAGCGGCTCGTCGAGCAGCAGCAGGCGCGGAGAAGAGACGAGCGCCTGCGCGATCAGCAGGCGCTGCTGCTCGCCGCCGGAGAGCTCGGACAGCGGCCGCTCCGCGTACGCTGCGGCGCCGACGAGCTCGACGGCCTCCGCGACGCGCCTGCGCGCCCGGTCGCGCCGCGTCGAGGCGCCCCGGAGCACCGGTAGCGGGAGCCCCCAGCGATCTCCGTCGAGCCCGAGCCTCACGAGATCGACGCCGCGCAGCGCGATCCCGGCGCCGAAGCTCGGGCGCTGTGGCAGGTAGCCGATCTGGCGGTTGGCCTCGCCCGCCGGGCGTCCCAGCACCGCGGCGCTTCCGCGCTCGAGCGGCACCGCTCCGAGCAGCACCTTCAGGAGCGTCGACTTGCCGGCGCCGTTCTCGCCCAGCAGGCCCAGGAACTCGCCCTGCTCGACCCGCAGGGAGACGTCCTCCCAGATGACCCTTTCGCCCATGCGGACGCGGGCCCCGCTCAGCTCGGCTGCTGGCTCGACGCGATCCGGCATGACCGCGAGTTTACAAGACTGAGTCTCGTTTTCTCGCCGCGCGCCGCGCCGAAGCGGTTCGTTCAGCCGGCCGGCGCGCCCCCCGCGCCCCGGCCGGCCTCACGACTCGTCCGGATCAGTCGCGCATGCGCCCGCGGCGCACGAAGTACACGACCAGCCCGATCACGATCAGCAGCAGCACGACGCCGCCGACGATGTAGCGGATTTTATGTTTCGTCTGTTTCGGAAGCGATTTCGCTTCTTTTTCGGCCGCGGTCGGCGTGAGGACCGTGAACGTGATGTGGTGCGCTTTCAGCTCCGACTCGACCGCCGGGGAGCCTTTTCGCGGATAGCGATAGAAGAAGAGCGTCCCGTTCTTGGTCGTGATGTGGAGGCTGCGGATCCTCTTGTTGAACTCGGCCGACTTGACTTCGCCTTTGGCGAGTTGCTGTTCGAATGCTTCCTTGCTCTCTTCCGTGTATTTGGGCGTCGTCGTCGTTTCGGCAAGCCCTGCTGCCGGCGTCGCCAGCACGAGACACAGCGCAAGCATCACGGCGGAAACCAGCCTGCGCAGCGGCGTCGGTGCGTTCATCACTTCTCCTGAGATTCGATGGGCAGGAGCGGGACCCCGACGGCTCCCGGCCTGCGTCCGGGGGGTGGACGGTGCGTACCCTAGTGCCTAGACGCGGGCCGTGTCACGCCTGTAGGCGCGCTGAGCGAGGCGGCTGGCAACGACGGTCCACACCGCGATCACGGCCCATCCCCTGGCGCCCCAGGCCGCTCCGCCGACCGCCACGTGACTCGCCTGGACCAGCCAGTAGGACGGGACGGCCTGTGCCACCGAGTGCAGGAAGCCGTGCTGTGCGATCGGCCCCCAGGTTCCACCGAGTATCGCAAGCAGAGCGATGCCCCCTCCCATCGCCGGGCCGATCGAGTCCGGCGTGAGCAGATGGCCCATCAGGATGCCGAGCGCGGCGAACGGGACCAGCCCGACCAGGATCAGCCCGGTCATCTCGAGCCAGCGGCCGGCGCCGATGCTGACCCCGAGGGTGGCACCGGCCGCGTAGAGGGCGCAGATGCTGATCATGGCCATCATGTATCCGGTCAGCACCTTCGTCCGGAAATAGGCCCGCGTCGAGAGTGGCGTGATCCTCAGCTGGCGGTTCCACCCGGCCTGGCGCTCGGAGGCGATCCGCGCGCCGCTCGAGAGCATCGCTCCCATCGTCCCGAAGGAGACCAGCCCGACCATGAAGTAGAGCGGCGCGGCGATGCCGGTGTTCGAGATGTCTTGCAGGTGCCGGTTGGGGGCGGCGATCAGGTAGTAGAGGGCGAGCGGGAAGGCGAGCGAAAGGAAGAAGAAGCGCCTGTTGCGCAGTGTGCGCAGCAGCTCGTAGCGCGTGTAGAGCAGCGACGGGCGGCTCATGCCGGGGCCTCCTCAGCGGTCAGCCTCAGGAACGCCTGCTCGAGCCCGGCGGCCTCGATTTCGATGTCTTTGGCTTCGGGGTGGGCAGCGAGCAGACCCCGTATCGCCACGTCGGAGTCCGCGCAGGTGAGCTCCACCGCCTCGCCGCGGCGCTCGGCGGCGGTGACTCCGGGCAGCGCGCGCAGGCCATCGAGCGTGACGCCGGGGAGCGTCGCGCGGATCGTGCGCGAGCCGACCATGGCCTTGATCTCGTTCGTGGGACCGTCGGCGACGATCGCGCCGCGCGACATCAGCACCGCCCGGTCCGCATAGGCGTCGGCCTCCTCGAGATAGTGGGTCGCGAAGACGATCGTGCGCCCACCCGCCGCGAGCTCACGCATCGCGGTCCAGAACGCGTGGCGGCCCTCCACGTCCATGGCCGCGGTCGGCTCGTCCAGCACCAGCAGCTCGGGGTCGGAGACGAGAGCGACGGCGAACCGCACGCGCTGTGTCTGGCCGCCGGAGAGCTTCTGCGTGCGCTGGTCGGCGAAGCTCGCCGAGCCAGTCATCGAAAGCACCTCCTCGACGGCCATCGCGCTCGGGTACAGAGAGGCCATCATCGTGACGAGCTCGCGCACCGTCAGATCGCGAATCAGCTCGCCGGTCTGGAGCATCGCGCCGACCGCGCCCGCGTCCACCGCCTCAGACGGCGTGCGCCCGAAGACGCTGACGAGTCCCTCGTCGGGCGCGAGCAGTCCGAGCAACATGTCGATCGTGGTCGACTTCCCGGCCCCGTTCGGGCCGAGCAGGGCGACGGTCTCGCCCGGCGCGATCCGCACATCGACACCCGCGACCGCGCGGATCGGGCCGTCGGGCCCCGGGAAGGTCTTGACGAGGCCTTCGAGCGCGATCCCGTCCGCCGGGGCGGCACGCGGGGCGCTCGCCACGCTCACTTGCGGGCCTGTTTGATCGCCTTCTGGCGACGCAGCTTGGTCAGCTCGAGCTTGCGCGGGCGCACCGAGTCGGGTGTGACCTCCACACACTCGTCGTCGCGCACGAACTCGAGCGCCTCGTCGAGCGTCGGCCGGTGGTGGGTGTCCAGGCGCACCAGCACGTCCGCAGTCGAGGAACGCATGTTGGTCAGGTGCTTTTCTTTTGTGGGGTTCACGTCGAGATCCTCCGAGCGGGAGTTCTCGCCGATGATCATGCCCTCGTAGACCTCCTCCCCCGGGCCGATGAAGAGGTTTCCGCGCTCCTGCAGCGTCATCAGCGAGTAGGTCGCCGTCTCGCCTCGCCGGTCGGCCACGAGCACCCCCGTCTGGCGCGTCAGCAGCTCTCCGGCCCAGGGCTCCCAGCCGTCGAAGACGTGATGCATGATGCCCGTGCCCCGCGTCTCGGTGAGGAACTCCGTCCGGAAGCCGATCAACCCCCGGGCCGGTACCAGGTAGTCCATGCGGACCCACCCGGTGCCGTGGTTGGTCATGTGCTCCATGCGGCCTTTGCGAGCCGCCAGCAGTTGCGTGACGGTGCCGACGTGCGCCTCGGGCACGTCGACCGAGAGCCGCTCGACGGGCTCGTTGCGTCTGCCGTCGATCTCGCGCTCGACCACGCGCGGCTGCCCGACGGTCATCTCGAAGCCCTCGCGGCGCATCATCTCGACCAGAATCGCCAGTTGCAGCTCGCCGCGGCCCTGGACCTCGTAGGTATCCGGACGCTCAGTGTCCGAGACGCGCAGCGAGACGTTGCCGACCAGCTCCTGGTCGAGGCGCGACTTGATCTGGCGGGCGGTCATCTTGTCGCCCTCGAGGCCCGCGAGCGGCGAGGTGTTGACACCGATCGTGATCGACATCGCCGGCTCGTCGACGGTGATCACCGGCAGCGGGCGAGGATCGCCCGCGTCGGCGAGCGTCTCGCCGATCGTGACCTCCTCGATGCCGGCGACGGCGATGATTTCGCCGGGGCCGGCCTCCTGTGCGTCCACGCGCTCGAGCGCCTCGGTGACGTAGAGCTCCGCGACCTGGGCTTTCTCGATCGTGCCGTCCGCGCGGCACCACGCGATCTGCTGGCCCTTGCGGATCGTGCCGTTGCGGACACGGCAGATCGCGAGCCGCCCCACGTAGGGCGAGGCGTCCAGGTTGGTGACGAGCGCCTGCAGCGGATGACCCTCCTCGTACTCGGGCGCCGGGATGTGCTCGAGCAGGAGGTCCAGCAGCGGCGCGAGGGTCCCGCTCTCGAGCTTGTCGCCCGCCTCATAGGAGAGCGAGGCGACCCCGGCCTTGGCGTTGCAGTAGACGATCGGGAACTCGATCTGGTGCTCGTCGGCGTCGAGATCGAGGAACAGCTCGTAGACCTCGTCGATCACCTCCGTCACACGGGCGTCGGAGCGGTCCACCTTGTTGACGACGAGGATCACCGGGAGGCCGGCCTCGAGCGCCTTGCGCAGCACGAACCGGGTCTGGGGCAGCGGTCCCTCGGACGCGTCGACGAGCAGCAGCACGCCGTCGACCATCGTCAGGCCGCGCTCGACCTCACCGCCGAAGTCGGCGTGCCCGGGCGTGTCGATGATGTTGAGCTTCGTCTCGCCGTATTGCAGCGAGGTGTTCTTTGCGAGGATCGTGATGCCCTTCTCGCGCTCGAGATCCATCGAGTCCATCACGCGCGTGGCGACCTCCTGGCCTTCGCGGAAGGCGCCGGACTGCCAGAGCATCGCGTCCACGAGCGTCGTCTTGCCGTGGTCGACGTGGGCGACGATCGCGACGTTGCGTATGTCATCTCTGGTGCGAAGCACGGCCCGACAGGCTAGCGGCGCGGGGCGCGCGTCCCAGGATTCCGGGTGTCGGGAGGCACTCGATCCCTCCGACTCCAGTTACTCGCGCGCCCGCGCGCGACTCCTCTGCCCCGCCGGCGCCCGCCTGGCCAATTTCACAGGCGCGAGGTACCTACGAGCGCACCGCGCGCAGCCCGGTGCTCAGACCGAAGCGCGCGAGCGCCGCGGGGTAGCGCTCGGCATCGGCGATCGTCTCCCGCAGCGCGGCGGCGAAGCGCTCGATCTCCTGCTCGGAGACCGTCAGCGCCGGCAGTGCCTTGATGACGTTCATGTGGTGACCTGCCACCTGGCAGAAGATGTGATGGCGGTGGAACAGCGGCACCGTGATGAGCTGGGAGAACAGCCCGGGCTGGCGGCGCTCGACGCGCTCCCACAGGCGCCGGCCGACGCCGCCTGACGGCGGCCCGAATTCGATCGCCCACATCAGGCCGAGCCCGCGCACGTCGCGGACGACCTCGAACTCGTCCATCAGGGGGCGCGTCAGGTCGAGCAGCATCGTTCCCAGCCGCTCGGCCCGCTCGACGAGCCGCTCCGCGTCGAGCACCCGCAGCGTCGCGATTCCGGCAGCCGCCGCAAGATCGTTGCCGCCGAAGGTCGAGCCGTGGCGGACGGCGCGCTCCATGCCGTCGAAGACCGCGTCGAACACCGGCCGTGAGACGAGCACCCCGCCGATCGGCACATAGCCGCCGGAGAGGGCCTTGGCGACGCAGATCATGTCCGGCTGCAGTTGCCAGTGCTCGAGCGCCAGGAAGCGCCCGGTGCGCCCGATCCCCGTCTGGACCTCGTCGCAGACGAACAGCGTCCCGGCATCCCTGCACAGCCTCTGGGCGGCCTGCAGGTAGCCGGGCGGTGGCAGGTTCACGCCCTTGCCCTGGATCGGCTCGAGCACCAGCGCCGCGACGTCGCCGCGCGCGAGCTCGCCGGCCAGCGCCTGCTCGTCGCCGAAAGGGACCGGAGTGCAGTCGGCGAGAAGCGGCCCGAAGCCGGCACGGAACTCCTCGTTGCCGTTGATCGAGAGCGCGCCGAGCGTCAGGCCGTGGAAGGCGTGGTCGGCGTAGAGCACGCGCGGGCGCCCTGTGGCCGCCCGGGCGATCTTGATCGCCGCCTCGACAGCCTCGGTGCCGCTGTTGGCCGGAACCATCGCATCGACGCTGGCCGGCGCGCGCGCCAGCAGCTGCTCGGCGAGCACGCCGCTCAAGAGCGTCACGCCGAGCTGCGGCATGTTGCCGGTCTGCGCATCCAGCGTCTCGCGCAGCGCGGCGATCACCTCCGGGTTGTTGCGCCCCACTGCGAACACGCCGTAGCCGCCGAACAGGTCCAGGTAGCGCTCGCCGTCGCTGTCGATCAGGTCCGCCCCCTCGCCGCCGGCCCACACCCTGTCGAAGCCGAGCGTGCGCAGGATGCGCCCCATCTGGGGATTCAGATGGCGGTCGTTGAGCTCCAGCTCCTCGCCCGTGCGCGTCGCGATGATCTCGGAGATGGTGGGAGCCCCCCCGCCCGCCGGGCCGGGCCCGGACGCCTGCGCCGCTGCGTCCTGCGCTCTGCCGTCGGGGTGCCCGTGCTCCGGCATCGCCTCAGCCTAGCTCCATGCCGGCACTTGGACACGAACATCCTTCGGTGTCCAAGTTGCGTATGATTCCTGACTAGGTGTTTGCGTTCTGATGGCGAATCGCCTACACTGGCCGCGACCGGTGGGGAAGGCCGGTCCCGTAGCGTGCAGTGAACCGAGAGAAGGAGGCAGCAGATGCCGGAAACATCCGCCACCCCCACAATCGGATCCCGTCCGACGGCGAACGGCGCCGCGCAGACCGCCCGCCTGTTCGAGCGCTGGCAGCAGGACCGCGATGAGGCCGCGCGCGAACAGCTCGTGGCGCGTTACCTGCCGCTCGCCCGCAGCCTCGCCCGCCGCTACGGCCGCTCGTCCGAGCCGTTCGAGGACCTGCTCCAGGTCGCCTCGCTCGGGCTGCTGAAGGCGATCGACCGCTACCAGGCCGAGCGCGGTCACCCGTTCCAGTCCTTTGCGGTACCGACGATCCTCGGCGAGATGCGCCGCTACTTCCGTGATTCCGGCTGGGCGATCCACGTCCCTCGCGGCGCACAGGAGCGCGCGCTGAAGGTGCGCGACGCGCAGGAGCGGCTCTCCAACGAGACCGGCCGCGCCCCGAACGTGAACCAGCTCGCGGTCTACCTCGAGATCGGCGTCGAGGAGGTCATCGACGCGCTGCAGGCGATCCGTGCCTACGAGACGGTGTCGCTGGACGCGCCCCGTGGCGGCGGAGAAGAGGACACAGTCCCTTACGGGGACACGCTCGGCCACGACGACGAGCGTTACGAGCTCGTCGAGCTCGACGCGACCGTCAGCTCGGCGCTGGCACACCTCCCCTCGCGCGATCGCATGGTTCTGCAGCTTCGCTTCGTCGAGGACCTGACCCAGACGGAGATCGCCGAGCGTGTCGGCATCTCGCAGATGCAGGTGTCCCGCCTGCTGCGCCGCTCACTCGAGCAGCTCCGCGCCCTGACGGACGCGCCTGGACAGGCGCGCTAGCCTAGGACAGCAATGCGGCGCGGTGTGAAGAGCACGCGTGGACCGCTTCCGGGAGCCGGCCTGGAGTTGGATCGCGCACGGAACCTGATCCGGACAGCGGAGCGATGGCCGGATCGCCGAACGTCCGGCTGAGGCTCAGCAACAGAGCCGAGAACGTCCTGCTCGTGCGCCAGGCGCTGAGCGGGCTGGCCGAGGCCGTCGGGTTGGACGCCGTCGCGCTCAACGACGTCTCCACCGCCGTGACCGAGGCGAGCAACAACGTCGTCCTGCACGCCTACGAAGGCGACGAGGGCCCGCTGGAGGTCGAGCTCTCGATCGTCCCGGGAGGCGTCGACGCGGTGGTGCGCGACCGGGGCGTCGGGATCCGGCCCGGGGTGAAGGCCGCCGAGGAGCTCTCGGGCGGGATCGGGCTCCCTGTGATCCAGGCGCTCAGCGAGAGCGTCGAGTTCCGCGATCTCTCGACGGGCGGCACCGAGGTCGCGATGCATTTCGACGCGGCGGCCGCGAACCCGCCCGTCGAGACCGCCTGCGAGGAGGGCGCGACACTCGAGGCGATCGACCACGGCACGCCCGGCGATCTCACCCTGATGACCGTCGGCCCCACGTCCGTGGCGCGCGGGGTGGTACCGCGAGTCCTCTCGACACTTGCAGCCCGCGCGTACTTCTCGACCGACCGCATCTCCGACACCCAGATGCTCGCCGACGCCCTGGTCGCGCACACCGACGGCGATGTGCTCGCCGGCCACCTGAGCATGGGGGTGAGCGTCGCCCCGCGCAACCTGGAGATCAAGGTTGGCCCGTTGCGCGCGGGCCACGCCGGCTCGCTGTTCGGAGAGACGGCGATCGACGGGCTCGGCCCGGTGCTCGAGCGCCTGACCGACGGCCACGCGGTCTCGCCGGCCGGATCGGCCGAGATCCTCGACCTGCGCCTCGCCCAGCGCGGCTGAGCGATAGCGCCTCCGGCGCCACGGCTTTGGCCGCCGGCCCCCGAACACCTCATGTGGCTTGCCGGCCGGTCCGCGTCGGGGCGAACCGGCCGACATGCCACTCCTTGTCACCCTCGTTTTGGCGGGGGCCGCAGGGGGCGCGCGGCCTTCCGCCGGCAGGGCAACACCGGTATTACGTTCTTGCCCCCGAAGCGGTTCTCTAAACAGGGGAACGAAAAACTTCTGTCCGCACGCCAATCGCGGCCGGCGCGGCCCGGGAGCGCCGCGCCGCGATCCTCGTCAGTTGCAGGACCGCCGCAACGGGTTGGGTTTGGCGCCCCCGCCTTTCGGGCATTTGCAGGGTGCGCTCCCATTCCAACCGGCGCGGAAGCACGGTTCCGAAACAGAAAGCGAGGTGCAGCGTGGTAGCTCTCATTGCGCTGTTGCTGATACTTGCCATCTTCGGCGGGCTCGGGTTCGCGATCCACGCGCTGTGGATCATCTTGGTGGTCCTGCTCGTTCTGTGGCTGCTCGGCTTCTTCCTCGGCGGCGTCGAGGGTGGCCGGAGGCGGTGGTATGGCCGCTAGCGGCACCGGCGCGTTACGGAACGGGCACCGCGTAGACGCTGAGACGGCGCGGGATGCGGATCTGGCCGGAGGGCTCCCGCGCCCACGGGGCGACGTCTGGGAGATCCCGTTCGCCGCCGACGATCTCTTCGAGCTGCGCCAGCTCGTTGCGGCTTGGGCGGTGAAAGAGGCGCTCGGCACCGAATCGACCGAAGAGCTGGTGCTCGCCGTCCACGAGATCGCGACCAACAGCGTCCGCCACGGCGGCGGGGTCGGCATGCTGCGGCTGTGGCGCACCGGCGACGAGCTGGTGTGCGAGATCCAGGACGCGGGCTACATCCGCGACGCCGTGTCCATGCCCCGGCCTCCGGGGCGCCTCGCGAGCGCAAGCCGCGGGCTCTGGATCACCGAGCAGATCTGCGACCTCGTCGAGATCTTCAGCTCCCCGCGCGGGAGCCAGGTGCGGATGCACAAGCGGCTCGACTAGATGGCGAAACCGCGGGACCGCGGAACCTGCGCCAATGTCAGCTTCCCGACACTCGCCTGCCGTTAGAATCGGATCATGGGGGCGCAAGAGCAACTCCGTATAGAGCCGCGGCAGGAGAGCGACCGCGTGGTTCTGGCTCTGACGGGGGAACTCGACATGGCCAACGCGCCACTCCTGCAGAGCGCGATCGAGGAGCCGTCGCTGGCCGAGACGAAGACGGTTGTACTCGACCTCCAGGGGCTGACCTTCCTGGACTCGACGGGCCTGCGCATCATCCTCGCCGCGCGCGAGCAGTGCTGGCGGCGCGGTCAGGAGTTCGCGGTCACCCCCGGCTCCCAGCAGGTGCAGCGGCTGCTGAGCGTCACCGGCGTCGGCGAGCACCTGCGGACGCTCGCCTCCGCCGACGAAGTCCTGGCTTAGCCGCGCGCCTCGCGCCAGGCCGCCGCCCGGACGCAGCCGCCCCTCAGCGGAGCTCGGCGAGGCGGCGCTCGAGGAAGCGCTGCTCTGTGTCCGAGCGGACCAGCTCGAGCGCGCGCTCGTAGGCGCCGCGCGCCTCCTCGGGACGCCCCAGCCGCCGCAGCAGCTCGGCGCGGGTGGCATGGAAGTACTGATAGCCGCCCAGATCCAGTCCCTCGGTGGCGGCGAGACCCGCAGCCGGCCCGCGCCACTCGGCGATCGCGACCGCACGGTTCAGCGCGACGACGGGAGATCCGGTCAGCGCCGCCAGCTCGTCGTAGCGGGCCGCCACCTGCTCCCAGCGCGTCTCCTCGGCGCAATGCAGAGCCGCGATCTCTGCCTGGAGCAGGTAGGCGCCCGGCGGAGCCGAGGCCTGCAGAGCGCGTGCGTGTGCGAGCGAGCCGAGTCCGGCCCGCAGCCGGCCGGCGTCCCACAGCGAGCGGTCCTGGTCGGCGAGCAGCACCAGCTCGCCGTCGCGCAGCCGCGCCGGGCGGCGGGACTCCGTCAGGAGCATCAGGGCCAGCAGGGCGTGGACCTCGGGCTCGTCGGGCATCGTCTCGGCGAGGCTCGCGCCGAGACGGATCGCCTCCTCGGCGAGGCCGGCGCGGCCGTCGTAACCCTCGTTGAAGATCAGATAGAGGACGGCGAGCACGGCGGCCGTGCGGTCGGGCAGCAGGTGCGCCGGGGGCACGCGGAAGGGGATCCCGGCGGCGGAGATCTTGCGCTTGGCGCGGACGAGTCGCTGCGCCATCGTCGGCTCGGAGACGAGGAAGGCGCGCGCGATCTCCGCCGTGGTCAGACCTCCGAGAGCACGCAGGATCAGGGCCACCTGGGCGTCGAGCGCGAGCGCGGGGTGCGCGCACGTGAAGAACAGCTCGAGGCGTTCGTCGCGAAACTCGCTGTGCTCGTCGGGAAGCTCCTGCACGTCGTCGGGGACCTCCGGCAGCTCGGCGCGCGGCTGGATCTTGCGATCGCGGCGGATGCGGTCGATCGCCCGGTTGCGCGCCGTCACGATCAGCCACGCCGCGGGGTTCTCGGGCGTCCCGTCGCGCGGCCAGCGTTCGGCGGCGATCGCGAACGCCTCCTGGGCGGCCTCCTCGGCGCGGTCGAAGTCGCCGAGGAAGCCGACCATGGCGGCGAGCACCCGCCCCCACTGCTCGCGGAAGACCTGCTCTATCAGCGGGCCACCAGCGGCCGGACCTCGACGGCCCCGCCCAGGCGTGCGGCGGGGATGCGAGCGGCGAACTCGATCGCCGCGTCGAGGTCGCTCGCCTCGAGCACCCAGTAGCCGCCGAGCGCCTCCTTGGTCTCGGCGAACGGACCGTCGGTGGTCAGGGTGCTGCCGTTCTGCACGCGCACGGTCGTAGCCGATTCGGCGGGCTGGAGCTGGGCCCCGCCCTTCAGGCCCGGCGTCTCGTTGAGCTGCATGTACTCGCGCGAGATGGCCGCGCGCTGCTCCTCGGAGACATCGTCCCAAGTGCCTTCGCTGTAGATCTGAATCAGGTAATCCATGGTTGCTCCTTTGAAGAGTTTGACGAAGCTTGAACGGCGGGCGCGGCGCCGTATCGACCATATATCTCTTTTTATTTATATATTGATATGATTATATGTAGACCATGCTCACCGCGAACGCCTTCGACGTCGTCGCCGACCCCGCGCGGCGCTCGCTGCTCGATCTGCTGCTCGCGGGACCGCGCCCCGTCGGCGAGCTCGTGCGCGAGACGGGGCTCAGCCAGCCGAACACCTCCCGTCACCTGCGGGTGCTCCGGGAAGCCGGGCTGGTCGAGCGGACAGCCGAGGGCCGGCAGCGCGTCTACGCCCTGCGCGGCGAGGGCTTCGCCGAGATCGCACGCTGGCTGACGCCGTATGTCGTGCTGTGGCGGCAAGGCCTGAAAGCGCTCGAAGCCCACTTGGAGGACAGCGATGCCTGAGCACGCGGTACTGCTCGAACGCGGCGGGCGCTCGGTGCTCCGGTTCGAGTGGGAGCTGGCTCACAGCCGCCCGCGCGTGTGGCGGGCACTGACCGACCCCGCCGAGCTCGAAGCATGGCACCCGACCCCCTTCCTGCTCACGGGCCAGACCGTCGTGTTCCGGTCCGCACCCGGCGAGCCGGAGATGGGCACGGGGCGGCTGCTCGCCCTCGAGGAGCCCGCGCTGATCGCCTATACGTGGGGCGAGGACGAGCTGCGCTTCACCCTCTCCGAGCGCGAGGGCGGCTGCCTGCTGACACTCGAGCACACCTTCGCCGATCGCTTGAAGGCTGCGCGCGACGGTGCCGGCTGGCACATCTGCCTGACGGCGCTGGGAGCCCTGCTCGACGGCGCGAGCGTGCCGGAGAGGGGGAGCGCGCGGCGGCTCCCGGAGGGATGGAGCGAGCTCAACTCCGACTACCAGCGCCGCTTCGGGATCGCCCCGGACGATGCGACCCCCGTGCCTGACCTCTGAGGGCCGATCCGGCCGGCGGCCGTGTCGTTGAATCGATCATTAGCCTGCCTGCGTGGCCGAATGGAGCACGATCGCATCGCTCGCCACCGCCGGCGGCACACTGGTGCTCGCGATCGCCACCTTCGGCTCGACCCGCTCGGCGAATCGCGCCGCGCGCGCCTCGGAGGAGGCCCTGCTCGTGGGGGTGCGCCCCGTGCTGTTCAACGCGCGCCAGGACGACCCGCCGCAGAAGGTCGGGTTCGTCGACAACCACTGGCTGCACCTGCGCGACGGGCTCGGCGCGGTGCAGGAAGACAACGATCGGGTCTACCTCGCGATGCCGCTGCGCAACGTGGCCCAGGGCATCGCCGTGCTGCGCGGCTGGTACGTGCACCCAGAACGCGCCGGCAGCGAGGTCGAGCCGGCAGCGATCGAGCAGTTCCGCCGGCACAATCGCGATCTCTACGTTCCTGCCGGCGACGTCAACTTCTGGCAGGCGGCGATCCGCGACGCGGACGATCCGCTGTACGGACCGCTCAAAGCGGCGATCGCGGGCAACACCGCGATCAGCGTGGACCTTCTCTACGGCGACCACGAGGGCGGGCAACGCACCATCACGCGCTTCTTGCTGACCCCACGCGAGCAGGTGACCGACGATGAACCCTGGCTCTGGCTCTGCGCGGTCGTGCGCCACTGGAACCTCGACCGCGAGGACCCGCGGTGACGGGCGCCCGGCGACGGAGCGCCTAGCGCCGGCGGTCGACCGGCGCCCCGACCGGTGAGGCGTTGACCGTCCCGCTCCGTTCGCCGTACAGGAGACTCGCCGCTTCCTCCTCGATCACGACAGGGCTCACGCGCGGGCGCTCGCCGTGCGGGTGGCGCTGCGCCCGCTTCGCGAGGCGCAGCAGTGCACTGGGGCCGGGCGCTTCGCGAAGACGGTCGGGGAAGTCCGGCATCGCCTTCGGCACAGCCGGAAGGTTGCCCCGGCGCGGCGAGTCCAAACAGGATTCACAGGATCCCAACGTGCGCCTTCACGGCTCGCAGCTCCCGCTCACACCTTCGGTGAAGATGGGAGCAGAAAAAAGCCCCGGCCGCGCGGCCTCTCTCGTCAGAAAGCCTGTTGCGACCGGGGCGCGCAAATGGTGAGGGTGCGACCACCAGGGGGGACGGTGGCCGGGCCACCACTGCGCTCCTTCCACACTAGGGCATACGGGGGCGATCCAGATCCCCCATTTGCGTGGTCCGCTCAGCCGAGCGCGCCGAGCGCCAGCGAGTGGAATTCCCCTGCGGAGATCGCGCTCACGCCACTCAGCGCCGGCACGAGCGTGGGCTTGGTGCGGGGAGGCCCGGCCTGGCCGAGCAGCAGGCGCTTGTCGTTACCGAACGCGAGCACTTGGCCGCGCGAGACGACAAGGCTGTAAAGGCGCCCCGCCGCGATCGCGGTCGCGCTCACCCCGGTGCTGACCGGCACCAGGTCGCAGAGGGAGGCGCGGCGGCAGACGGTGCTCGGCCTGACGCCGAGCTGGCCGAACGTGTCGCCACCCCAAGCCATCACCACGCCTCCGGAGAGCATCGCGAGGCTGTGATCGGCCGACGCCGAGATTGCGCTCACCCCGGAGAGACCGGAGACGCGCACGGCCACGCTGCTGCTCGTGGTCGTGCCGTCGCCGAGCTGGCCGACGCCGTTGCCGCCGGCGGCCCAGACCGTGCCGTCGGTGCGCAGTGCGAGCAGATGGCCGCCGAGCGAGGATTCGCCGCCGAGCGCGATCGCCCGCACGTTCGTCAGCCCCGCCACGGGGGTCGGTACATCTTTTTCTTCGGTGGTCCCGTCGCCGAGCTGTCCGCTGCGGTTTTCGCCCCAGGCGAGCACGGTGCCGTTCGAGAGCAGGACCGCGTCGTCCGCGCCCCCCGCCGCAACCGCGACCGCGCCCTGCACGTTCGGGTACACGGGCACGAGGCCGGGCTGGTTGCCGGTCCCGCGGCGCCCGTGCGCGGTCGTGCCGTTGCCGAGCGTGCCCCAGCCGTCCGCGCCCCATGTCGCGACGCGCCCGTTCGCGAGCAGCGCGATCGCATGCGCGCCGCCCGCCGCGATCTGAGTGACGCCGGTGAGGCCCTGGACCTGCACCGGCGTGATGTGGGTGGCGCGGTCGCCGTCGCCGAGCTGGCCCCATACGTTGCCGCCCCAGGCCCATACCGTGCCGTCCGGCATCAGCGCGTAGCTCGAGAAGTACGTCGAGACGACCTGGACGGCGCCGTCGAGCGCCGGCGCCGCTTCGACCGGAACGTGCGGCGGGCCGTTGAAGCCCGCCCCGAGCTCGCCGTGGCCGTTGGCGCCCCAGCCCACGAGCGACGCGTTCGCGGTGCCCGCCAGAGCCAGCACCGCGATCACCGCCCCCAATGCTGCCGTCACCTTCATACGCGACTGCTGTCGGCGTTCTGAGCGTCCTAGAGAAGGGAATCCGAGCCGACTCGTCCAGGCGTCTAGTCGCCCGCCCCGCGCTCACCCAACCGTGGGATTCAGGACAGCCGAGGAGTCTGGCACGCTGTGTTCATGAGGGTTTGCAGCTTCTTCGGACACCGCTGGGAGTGGCGCAAGAACACCTGCTCGTGCTGGTACGAGTGCAGCCGCTGCGGGCAGCGGCGCTAGACGGGTCTTAGACGCCGGGCACGCGTCGGGCCTGACCGTCGCAGGTCACCGCGGACCCGACGGACGCCGCGGACGTGGCTCACGCCGCCGCGCGCGCTCCGCCCCCGAGAAGGAGCTCCTCCTCGAACTCGAAGCCGGCTTCGAACGACCGGCGCACAGGACAGGTCGCGGCGACCCGCCGAAGACGCGCCACCTGCTCGGGACTCAGCCCGTCGGGGAGCGTCAGGCGCACCGAGATGCGGCGCGGCGCCGTCTCCGCGTCGTAGCCGACGTCGACCCGCAGGCCCTCGACGGGCCAGCCGTGCCGGCGGGAGTAGAGCGCGACCATCGTCGAGACGCACGAGGCGACCATCGCCGCGAGCAGCTCGTGCGGAGCGGGCGCCGCGTCCGTGCCACCGAGCCGTTCCGGCTCGTCGGTCACGATCGTGTGGCGCCCGTTGACGTCGACCTCGTGCCGGAGCGTCCCTGCGAGCGGCCGTGCGGATGCGGTGAAGCTCATCTCTCAGACCGTCTCACGCGTGACCGAAGCTGACTTCCGGGAGAACCCGACGAGCCCAGCGTGGTAAGTACCAGGCCCAGCTGCCCATCACCCGCAGCAGCACCGGGAGCAGCAGCAGCCGGATCAGGAAGGCGTCCAGCAGCACGGCGACGCCGAGGATGATCCCCATCTCCTTCGGGGGCAGCGGGCCGGAGAGGGCGAACGTGAAGAACACCGCCACCATCACGGCTGCGGCCGCGAAGATCACACGTCCGGAGTGCGCGAGGCCCCCGACCATGGCCTCCCGCGGGTCGTGGCTGCGGTCCCAGTGCTCCTTGGCGCTCGAGAGCAGGAACACGGTGTAGTCCATCGAGATCGCGAAGATCATCGCGAAGAAGAAGACCGGCCCCCAGGCGTCCAGGAAGCCCTGCGGCTGGAAGCCGAGCAGCGCGTGCAGCGCGCCGTCCTGGAAGATCCACTTGGAGACCCCGAACGCCGCACCGGTCGCGAGCAGGTTCGTGAGCACGCCCGCGGCGGCGATCAGCGGCGCCTGCAGCGCGAACAGCAGCAGCAGGAAACCGAGTGCGATCACGACGCCGATCACGAGCCAAGTCTTCTGCGTCAGGAGTTGCTGGAGGTCGTGGTTCTCCGCCGCCGCCCCGCCGAGGGTCACACCGGGCGGCAACTCCCCGCGGAGGCGATCGATCGTCCGCCCGACGGCCGGGTTGGAGGGGTCCTCGCGCGGGATCGCGGTGATGAGCACGAGCCCGCCCGCACCCTGCTGCGGCGGCAGCACGGCGGCGACGCCCGCGTCGGCAGACACAATGCGTGCGACGCCGGGCGCCTGGGCCGCCGATGTGACGATCTGAAGCGGCCCGGTCGCGCCAGGGCCCATCGCAGCCTGCACCCGGTCGTAACCGACGCGTGAGGAGTCGCTCGGCGGCACGACCTTGATCGACGGCATCGAGGTCTTCAGCTGGGTGACGGGGAAGGCGAGAACCAGCAGCAGGACGAGCGCCGGGATGCCGTACAGGGCCGGCCTGCGCCACAGCCGTTCTCCCCACGCGGCGAAGCGCGGCGAGCGGTGCTCGCCGGAGTGAGCCCAGGGGAGGGCCAGCTTGTCGACCTTCGCCCCGATCCTGCCGAGCACCGCCGGCAGCAGAGTCAGCGTGGCGGCGAGCACGAAGATGACCGCGAACATGATCCCGAGGCTCATCGAGCGGAACGCCGGGCTCGGGACCAGCATCACGGCGGTCAGCGAGATCAGCACGGTGATGCCGCTGAACAGGACCGCCTTGCCGGCTGTCTCCATCGTCGCGGCTGCGGCCTCCGCGGGCTCGAGGTGCGAGCCGAAGAGCGCGGCCCTGAAGCGGTAGACGATGAACAGGGCGTAGTCGATGCCCAGGGCGAGCGCGAACATCAGCGCGAAGTTCATGGCCCAGATCGAGATCGGCGAGATCAAGGTCCCCAGGTAGAGGAGGCCCGCGGCCGAGACGAGTCCGACCATCGTCAGCATCAGCGGCAGCCCCGCGGCCACCAGCGAGCCGAACGCCAGCAGCATGACGCCGAGCGTCACCGGCCAGGAGATGACCTCGGATTTGAGCATCGCGGAGCGGTTGGCGGCGTTGAAGTCCGACCACATGCCCGGCGCGCCGGTCAGGTCCACGACTGCGCTGCTCGTAGAGAGACCGTGGAGCCTGCTGCCAAGCTCCCCGGCGGCGGCGACCATCTCGTTGGGGCTCTTGGCCGCCCCGCCCTGGATGATCGCCGTGTGCCCGTCGCGGGATATCGAGATGCCCGCTGCCGGGGCGATGACGGTGCTGACCGCCGGGCTCGCGCGCAGCAATCGTTCGACATGGGCGACGACACCCTTGAAGCCGGGGTCGCCCGCGGTTTCGCGCGGCGAGTAGACGACGGTCGTGAGGCCGTAGCTGCCGAGACCCTTGAAGTCTCGTTCGACGAGCTTCCGCGCCTGGACGGACTGGGAGCCGCTCGCTTCCCAGCCGGCGCCGGAGAGAGCCGTCTCGACTTTGGGCGCGAAGAAGCCGAGCGCGAGCGCGATCACGAGCCAGGCGCCGAGGACGGCACGGAAGTGCGTCGCGGTCCAGCGGCCGAGGCGCCCGAGCGGGCCGAACGCGGCGGTGCGGCCGGGCGCGGCCGCGGGCACGGCCCTCGAGGCGGGCGTGGCGAGCGTGCTCACGAGCCCACCGGCGGGTTCCCCGCCGAGCGGGGCTCGACGATGCGAGCCAGGAGGCGCGGCGCGGACCGCTCGGGGGCGCGGGCTGCCGCCCCGTGCGCCCGGCGCCCATGTGGGGCACACCGGTCCGTCGCGCTCCTGGGAACTCCGATGCCAGCTTCCACGTCCTTCTCCCATGTCAACCGCTTTACAACTGTTTGCTTGTGCGTTAGGCACGCTAGCGCATGTCGCGTCATGCGTCAACTCCACAACTGTGCGTTTGTGGTAAACTACGCGTCGTGACGCCCCAGATCCCCCACCCTCTGCCCGAGCCGCTGATCGAGGTGATCGCGCGGCGCTTCCGCGTGCTGGGAGAGCCGATGCGCATCAGGCTGCTCGACCGCCTGCGTGAGGGAGACGCGACCGTCGGGGAGCTGCAGGAGGCGCTCGGCGCCTCTCAGCAGAACGTCTCCAAGCACCTCGGTATCCTGCACGACGCCGGCATGGTCGGCCGCGCCAAGGACGGCAACCACGCGCGCTACTCGATCAGCGATCCCGCGGTCTTCGAACTCTGCGAGCAGGTGTGCGGCGGGGCGCGACGGCAGCTCGCCGAGCTCGACGCCGTCCTGCGGGGCTGATCCCCTATGCCGTCGCGTATTCGTCGCGACGGCGGATCCAGAGCGGCTCGGTAGAGCTCTCGTAACGCCCCTTGGGCGTGCGATCCAGGAGTCCGTAGTAGCCCATCGCGACTTCCAGGCCACGGCTGGTGGTGACGTAGGTGCGGTAGACCCGGCCGTCCTCGAGCGCGTAGACGCTCAGGCCGGGCCCCTCGGCGACATAGCCGGCCGCGTCGGTCCCGCACAGCTCAGCGTTGCGGACGACGGTGGGAGGCAGGTCCCCCGCCAAGAAGCCCGCCAGGTCCTCGCTGCTGTTCAGGAACCCGAGCTCGCGGTTGAACTCGTCGCCGGTCTCGACCCAGTCGATCTCCCACCCCATGCGCTCCCTGTACGCGAGCAGCCGCTCGAGCGGAGCGCGCGAGGCCAGAATCAGGTTCGTGTCCCTGGCCCGGAGGTGTGGGACCTGCGGTGAGAGCGTGTCGGCGATCGAGGTGCACACCGGGCAGCCCGCGGTGTACGGCGGCCCGAACATGAAGTGGTAGACGACGAGCTGCGAGCTGCCCTCGAAGAGATCCGCGAGCGAGCGCGTGCCGCCCGTCGTCTGGAAGCGGTAGTCGTGCTCGACCGGGACCCACGGCAGCGCGCGCCGCTTGCGCGCCAGCTCGTCCCCGCGCCGCGTCAGCTCCTTCTCCTCGCGCAGCAGCCCGTCGCGCTGCGCCCTCCACTCCTCTTGGGTTCCGATCGTGTGCCCGGCCATCGTCCGCTTCACCTCCGTCTTGGGATCCGTCGTGATGTGTATATAGTTAGCACAATGGCTAACGATACGTTCCGGGCACTCGCCCACCCCCTACGCCGCGAGATCATCGAACGGCTGAGCCACGGTCCCGCAACGGTCGGCGAGGTGACGCGCGGCTTCGGCGTCTCCAAGCCGACCATCTCGCGCCACCTGCAGGCGCTCGAGGAGGCCGGCGTCGTCAGCCGCGTGATCGACGGCAGGACACACAGGCTGTCGCTGCGCTCCGAGGCGCTGTCCGAGACGGCCGACTGGATCGACTCCCAGCGCGAACGCTGGGAGCGGATGTTCGACGTCGTCGGCGAGTACCTCGACGAGCGAAAGGAGCAGCAGTGACGCAGGATGAAGGCAGGACGGTACGAATCGAGCGAACCTTCGCGGCCCCCGCCGAGGACGTCTTCGACGCGTGGACGAGCGCCGAGGTGATGCGCCGGTGGTTTCACGTCGATCCCAACTGGGAGACACCCGTCGCGGAAGTCGACCCGCGGGTGGGCGGCGAGGTGCGCATCGTGATGCGCAGCCCCGACAGCGGCGACCACGGTGCGCGGGGCGAGTACACGGTCATCGACCGGCCGCGACGGCTGGAGATGACCTGGGCCTTCGACGACGACCCCTCGAACGAGCAGCTGATCGAGCTCTCCTTCTCGGAGTCCGGCGGGGCCACCACGGTGCTCTTCGTCAACACCGGCATCGCGACGGACGCGCGCCGGGAGAGCCAGGACCGCGGCTGGAACGGATGCCTTGACCAGCTCGAGCGGGCGCTCGCAGCATGATGCGCGCTCGCGGCGCGACCCTCACACCGGCGCACGGTACGCCCGAGCTGCTGCGGCGCCTCGCCCCAGGCGGCCTGCTGATCGCGGTCGCGGGGGCCGCCTGGGTCATCACCGTGCAACGGATGCGCGGCATGGACATGGGCCCGGGGACCGAACTCGGGGGACTCGGCTGGTTCGCGGGAGTCTGGGTCACGATGATGGCCGCGATGATGCTGCCCTCGCTCGTGCCGATGGCGCAGGCCCACGCACGGGTGAGCCGCGACGCGGGAGCGTCTCGGCCGCTCAGCGCGGCAACGCTGTTCGCCGGCGGCTATCTCCTCGCCTGGCTCGGTGTCGGAGTCCTCGCGTACGTGCTCGTGAGGTCGGTCGAATCGCTCTCGCCGGCCTGGCTCGCCTGGGATCGCGGCGGGCCCTACGCGGCCGGTGGCTTGATCCTCGCGGCCGCGGTGTACGAGCTCACGCCGTTGAAAGCGCGCTGCCTGCGCCACTGCCGGCAGCCGGCACTGCTCGCCCGCCGCTGGCGCCCCGGTACGCAGGGCGCTGTGCGCACCGGGATCGAGCACGGCGGCCTCTGCATCGGCGCGAGCTGGGCGTTGATGGGCGCGTTGTTCGCCGTCGGCGTGATGAACGTCGCCTGGATGGCGGCGATCGCGGCGCTCGTCGCGATCGAGAAGCTCCTCCCCCGCCGCGACCTCGCCGTGTTCGGCACGGCCGCTCTGGTCGCCGCGCTGGGGCTGGGGGTCGCGTTCGCGCCCGCGCAGGTGCCCTGGCTCACGATCCCGATGTGAGCCTGCGGCACTGCGGGTAGCATTCTTCGCATGAGCGACGAGAGCATCGCCAACCGCATCGAGCGGCTGGTCGCGGAAGAGAAGCAGCTCCGCAGCCGCGAGCAGCAGGAGAGCACCGACACCGAGCGCCTGGAGGCGGACGCCGGCCGGCTGGCCGATGTCGAGGTCGAGCTCGACCGCTGCTGGGACCTGCTGCGTCAGCGCCGGGCGCTGCGCGAGACCGGCGGCAACCCCGACGATGCGCAGGCACGCGACGCGGGGACCGTCGAGGGATACCTGCAGTAGCGCCGCGCCCCGCGGGCGAAGCGGGCCCTGCTCAGACGTCGACGTCGAACCCGAGATCGACGTCGCTCGCGGCCTGGCCGCCGCGGATGCCCCAGTTCTCGCGCGGGGCGTCGCGCACGAGGATCGAAACGTGATCGCGCCGGATCCCGAGCGGCTCGAGGCTGTCGACGATCTCGCGATACAACGCGCGCTTGGCGTCGATCGAGCGACCGGCGAAGGCGTCGATCGTGACCTGGGTGAAGCGCTCGGGGTCCTCGATCTCGGGCGGCACGGCGAAGCGGTGGGGCGCGTGGACGAGGAGGCGGACGTGGCGATCGCCCTCGGGGATCTTGAAAGCGCGCACGAGTGCGCCGTGGACGGCGTCGATCAGCGCTGACTCGTCTGCGCGGGAGGCTTCGCGCCGCGTCTCGATCAGGACGTGTGGCATGGCGGCGACTGTAGCGGGGGGCCTCGCCGCCGTACATGGCGATTGACGCCCACAAGGGGATGCGCTGTCACGTTCCCGCTTTGCGTCGTGTCTTAAGGGCGAACCCATCCCAAATCAAAAAAAGGAGAAGCGAAGCCATGAAAGCCAGGATCAAGAACCCGGCGCTCCTGATCCCGGGGGCACTGGACGCACTCGAACAGCTCGGCACCGCCGCGGCGAGCTCCGGGATCCCCGAGGCCACCCTCTACCTCGTGCACCTGCGCGCCAGCCAGATCAACGGTTGCAGCGTGTGCGTGGACATCCACTCTCGCGAGCTCGAGTTCGCAGGCGAGAGCACCGAGCGCATCAACATGGTTGCCGCCTGGCGTGAGGCGCCCTACTTCACCGACGCCGAGCGGGCCGCGCTGGCGCTGACCGAGGCCGCCACGCGGCTCGCGGACAGCCCCGAGGCCGTCTCGGACGAGGTCTGGGACGAGGCCGCCCGCCATTACAGCGAAGAGCAGCTCGCGGCGCTCGTGCTCGCGATCGCGGGCATCAACGCGTACAACCGGCTGAACGCGGCGACGCGTCAGGAGACCGGCGGCTGGGTCTCCCAGATCGTCGAGCGCTCAGCGCAGACGGCGGCGTGAGGGCCGCTCGGCGATCATAGGGTGGTTCGTGACGCCTGTGAGATCGACCCGGCGTAGGCGGCCGGCGGCGGCATGACCGAGCGTGAGCAACTGCTCGAGGAGCTGCGGCCGGTCGCCTTCGCGATCGCCTACAGGATGCTCGGCACCGTCTCGGAGGCCGAAGAAGTGGTGCAGGAGGGGCTGCTGCGCGTGCACCAGGCGCTGGAGTCCGGCGAGGAGATCGAGAACCCCCACGCGTTCGTCGCGACGGTGACGACGCGCCTGGCGATCAACGCGCTGCGCTCCGCGCGCGCACGCCGCGAGCGCTACTTCGGCGAATGGCTGCCCGAGCCGATCATCACCGACGGCGAGGATGATCCGGCGCGACACGCCGAGACCGCCGATTCGCTGTCGGTCGCGATGCTGGCCCTGCTCGAGCGTCTCTCGCCGGAGCAGCGTGCCGTGCTGCTACTGCACGACGTGTTCGACTACCGATACGCCGAGATCGCGGAGATCGTCGGCAAGAGCGAGGACAACGTGCGTCAGCTCGGCACCCGGGCGCGGCGCCACGTGGACGAGCACCGACCGCGGTTCCAGACCACACGCGAGCAGCGCGACGAGCTGGCGCGACGGTTCGTCGCCGCCGCCGAGCAGGGAGACCTCGCCGGGCTCGAGTCGATGCTGGCGGCCGACGTCCGGCTCACGGGCGACGGGGGCGGGAAGGTGCCCGCTCTGGCGCGCTCGCAGAACGGGCGCTCGCGCGTCGCGCACACGTTGCTCGTCTGGTCGCGGCTGGCTGCCCGCCTGCCGGGTGCGTCCTGGCATGCGGTCGAGGTCAACGGCGGGGCGGGCGCGATGTTCACGGATGCGCAGGAGCGTGTGATCAGCGTGGTTGCGCTCGACATCGCCGACGGGCAGATCCGGAGCGTCAGCTCGATCGTCAATCCGGAGAAGCTCTCGCACCTGGGGCCCGTCGGGGACTTCCGCCAGCTGCTGGCCGAACGCGACTCCGCGTAGCGATGTCACCGTGGGACGGAGAGTCGCCGCGCCGGCTGCCAGAGCCGATCGGCAGATGACGTGCCGACCGAGTCCCGTCGCTGCGCCAGAGGCCGCTAGCCTCGATTCATGACGACGCCGGAGATGGGCATGGCCGACTACTTCCTGCAGGGGTTCGGCTCGGTTCTGCCCGATGATCACCCGGCGCGCGCAGAGCTGACGCAGGCCTCGCGCCTCGGCAGGGAGAAACACACAGGGCTCATCGCGTATGAGCTCACCGAACTCGCGGTGGGCTGGCTCGGAGAGCTGGTCGGCATGGAGGGCGGCGACAAGGAGGCACTCGACAACCTCCCCCCTCCCAGCGCCGACCTGGCGCGCAGGGAGAGGCGCATTCGCAGCGTTCGCGACACCGGCCCGCTGTCGCGGGAGGCCGCAGAGCACGCCCTCAAAGTGCACGAGCTCTTCTCGGAGGGTCGCCTGTTTGCGGAGGCCGAACGAGCCGGCGCGTGCTTCTATGTCCTGCTCGTGGGCCGCGAGACGGGCGCCGATGCGCTCGCCGGCGAGGCAACGCGCGAAGCGGGCCAGCTCAGCGCGCTCGGTGAGCACCATGACCCGGAAGACCTCACGGGGAGTGACGGGTCCTAGGAGCCGGGCCGCGCCGCAGCGGCGTCAGTCGAGGTTTTCGAGGACCTCGTTCGCGCGCGACCACTGACCCGGCGGAACGACGAGGTAGATGTCCCCGCGACCGAAGCGGTCGAGCGGGTGATCGGCCGCACATGCGGCGTCGAGACCCATCTCCCGCAACCGGTCCCGCCACGCGAGCGCCGTCGTCTGGTCCTCGAACGTGCCGACCGTCTCCCAGTCTTCCAGTCGCGGGTCGGCGATCAGGACCGCCGGCTCCCTCCTGGCACCGCGACGCGCGAACCACCCGATCGGCATTCCCACAGGGTAGGCGCCATCACCCACGGGGGCCCCTCGTTGCCGGTCGGGGTCACGAGAAGAAGCCCCACGCCGACGGTGGTGCCTCGGGGGCCTCTGACGAGGTCTCGGGTCCGGGGCCCGCCTTCCGCCCGTCTCTCCCGGCAGACCTTGCTCATCGCAGCCGACTTGAACCGCTCCCCAACGTGAGAGTTCACAAACCTTCCGTGAACGGTGGCGTTTTTTGCTGTCTAGTACCCAGGTGCGCCACGGGCAGCCCGTCCTGGTCGCAGATCAAGACCCGGACAAGGGGGCCGAGAGAGATGGTGCGGAGGTTGCTGGCGGTGGCAGTGGTTCTGGCAGGGCTGTGCGGGAGCGCGGCCGCGAGCGCGGGCGCGGCGGCGATCCCGCTGACGATGAGCGAAGGAGCGGCGTTCGCCGTGCTCGGGCATTCGTGCGGAGGCATCCAGGAGAACGTCTACGAGACGGGCTTCGCCGCCAACGGATACCCGCAGGGCAACGTCTCGATGTCGACCCGCTGCGGCGGAAGCGGCCGGGGCGGGGGCGGCCACGTCACCACCTACACGGCGACGGCGAGCGTCGTGTGGACCTGGCTCGGCGAAACCTGGAAATGGGGTCCGATCTCTGGCACGCTCGAAGCCTCGCCCGCCGAAGACGCACACGGAGACAAGCTCTACAACGTCGGCACGCGCGCCTACCTCGAACCGGGCAGCCCTCCCTACCAGCCGCCGGCCCCTCCCACCAACGTCAAGGCGTCGGTCGTGCTGGCCGAAGGCGGCTCGCTGGAATACCTGGCGATGCCGATCAGCTGGAGCGACGACCCGGAACGCGAAGGGCTCATCTCCTCGCAGACGATGCGTGCCGAACCGGTGGGCTCGACTGCCCCCGTGGTCGAAGCGACCCGCATCCCCTACTTCCGGGAAGGCGAGCTCGGGCCAGTCGAACCCGACACGACCTACCGGGTGACGGTCACCGAGACCGACGCCGAAGGAACGAGCGAACCCAGCGCGCCGATCGAGATCAGGACCCCGAACTCCGACGGCGAAGGCGAACGTCCCCCCGGCAAGCCGGCCTGCACCGTCGACTCCGGGACGATCAAGCTCTCGCCTGGGCTGAACGCGACGCCGGCCGTCCAGAAGGTCACCGTCAAAGGGACGCTCTCCGAATGTGAAGAGGGGCCCGAACGCGCGACCTACACGGCCAAGTTCCAGACGGCGGGACCGGTCTCGTGCGAACTGCTCTTCGGCACCGAAGAAGTCACGCCGGCGACGGCGGCGCTGTCGATCAAGTGGGCGCCCTCCGAAGAAGGCCGCTCCATGGGGACGATCATGTTCCCGGTCGGCGAAGGCTCGCTGGCGGGGCTGGCCGGCAGCGTGAGCGGTGGCCCCTTCGCGGCCGCGACCGCGCTCACGGCCGGGTCGGTGTTCGAGTCGTTCACCGGCGGTCCGACATGCGGGGAACCGGTCGGGAAGAAAGCCGCCAAGCCCGTCAAGGCGGGCTTCTTCTCGACGCCGGCGGTCGAATTCGGATAGCGGCCCGCGGTGACGGCGCACCTCCGCGCCGTCACCCCGCTGCGGCGGTGAGGCAGAGCGCCGCGTGCCCGGTCCGGCGATCGACTGGTCGTACTGCAATCGGGGCGCCCGGATTTGAACCGGGGACCTCACCGACCCGAACGGTGCGCGCTACCAGGCTGCGCCACGCCCCGATGAAGGCAGCAGTATCCCACAAGGCGACTCGCCTCCCGGCCGCCGCCATACGCTGAGTCGAGCAGCCCGCCGGCGCGCCCGGCCCAGGCGGCTCGGCTCCCGGAGCCCGCCCGGTACGCTCAGCCGAGAGGTACGCGACGCGCTCGGGGAAACAACCCCGCGCTCCCCCACGCCCCTCTGCTCCCGGAGCCAACCCGATAGCCACCCTTCCCGCAGAAGCCAAGCAGACGCCGGCCGGCGGCTCAGAACGCCTGGATCACCTGGCGAACATCCTCGCGATGACGGTCCCGCTCGCCCTGCTCGGCTACGCCGCGTATGAGGCCTGGGGTGGCGCGCTGCGCTGGAGCGACCTCGTCGTCCTGGCGATCGCGTACGCCCTGACCGGGTTCGGGATCACCGTCGGCTTCCACCGTCTCTTCACGCACCGCAGCTTCAAGACGAGCCGCGCGCTCCGCTTCACGCTGGGCGCGCTCGGATCGGCCGCGATCGAGGGCCCGCTGATCGAGTGGGTCTCCAACCACCGCCAGCACCACAAGCACTCGGACGAACCCGGTGATCCTCACAGCCCCCACCAGCACGGCACCGGCGTGCTCGGAGCCCTGCGCGGCCTCACGCACGCGCACGTGGGCTGGATCCTCTCGGGCGACGCCGCTTCGACGCCCGAGATCTACGCGAAGGACCTCCTGGCCGACCCGGTGGCGCGCGCCGTCGACCGGCTGTTCCTGCTCTGGCTGCTCGCCGGCCTCGCACTTCCCTTCGCGCTGGGCGCGGCGCTGACCGGGACGCTGCATGGCGCGCTCACCGCGCTGCTCTGGGGCGGGGCGGTGCGGATCTTCCTGTTGCACCATTCGACGTTCTCCATCAACTCGCTCTGCCACTTCTTCGGCCGGCGCCCCTACGGCACGAAGGACGAGTCGCGCAACCTCGCCTGGCTCGCGCTCCCCACCTTCGGTGAGGCCTGGCACAACAACCACCACGCCTTCCCGGCCTCGGCGCGACACGGGCAGACACGCTGGCAGCTCGATCCCTCCTGGTGGCTGATCTCGGGGCTCGCCCGGCTGGGCCTGGTGTGGGACGTCGTCGGAATCTCCCCGGCCCGGCAGCGCTCGCGCCTGGCCGACCCCGGCGCCGGCTGACCGGACGGCCCTCCGACGCGCTCCGGCTCAGGACGGCCGTCGCGCGAGCACCTGGTAGACGGCGGTGTAGCCGGTTTCGAAACCCACGCGTACCCCGCGCAGGTACAGCCGCCAGACCCGCGTGCGTTCCTCGCCGGCGAGCCGCCGCGCATCGTCCAGGCGCGCGTCGAGTCGCCGGATCCAATGTCCCAGCGTCACCGCGTAGTCCTCGGCAAATCCCTCGACGTGCTCGGTCACCAGCCCGGCCCGCTCGACCGCCAGCTGGATGCGCGCGAGGTACAGGGGCTCGCCGTCAGGGAACACGTAACGATTCGTGAAGTCGTCGCCCGCCGCGTCGTCGTCGGCCCGCAGCGCTGCGATCCCGTGGTTCAGGAGCACCCCTCCCGGCCGCAGCAGCGACGCGAGCTTCCGGGCGTACTCGTCGATGCGCGCCTCGCCGACGTGCTCGACCATGCCGATGCTCGCGACCGCGTCGAACTGCTCGCCGCGCAGATCGCGGTAGTCGGCAACGCGGATCTCGACGCGCCCGGCCAGACCCGCGTCGGCGACGCGCGCCCGTGCCAGCTCCGCCTGCTCGCGCGACAGCGTCACCCCGAGCACCTCGACGCCGTGCTCCCGCGCCGCGTACAGAGCGAACGCGCCCCAGCCGCAGCCGACGTCGAGCACGCGCTGCCCCGGCGCGAGCCCGAGCTTCGCCGCAACCAGCGCGTGCTTTGCCCGCTGCGCCTCCTCGAGCGTCGCCGCGCCGCGCGAGAACAGCGCGCAGCTGTAGGTGATCGAGTCGTCCAGGAACAGCGCGAAGAACTCGTTGCCCGCGTCGTAGTGGTAGCGGACCGCCGCCGCGTCGCGCTCGCGCGTGTGTCGCTCGCCGCGCAGCACGAGCTCCAGCGCGGGGCGCCGCGCAACGGGCGCGGTGGCGGCCGCCACAGCGGCCGCGCCGAGGAGCCTCAGGCGCCGGCCGAGCCCGATCTCCGGCGGGACCCACTCGTCGACGACCGCGAAGGCGCCGTCGAGGTCCTCGGCGTCCAGCGAGCCCTCGACATATGCGCGGCCGAGGCCGAGCCGGCCCGGGGAGCGCAGCATGTGGGCGATCGCGCTCGGCGAGCGCACGACGAAGCCTGCCGCCCCCGCCTCGGTCGCCGGCAGCGTCGAGCCGTCCCAGAAGCGAACCGCAAACGGCCGCGACGGCAGCGCGTGGGCCAGCTCGCGGCGAAGCGGCGCGGTCAGCAACGTGGGCACGGCGCGTACTCAAGCACGGCCGGGGTCCTGCCCCTGCTCTGCGGCAGCTATCGTCGCCCCGTGCCCGCACGAGTCGCCGAGATCCTCGCCGAGGCGGACGCCCTCCTCGGCTCGGAGCGCTTCGAGGACTACTGCGTCAACGGCCTGCAGGTCCCGGGCCCGGCAGAGGCGGGCACGCTCGTCTCCGCGGTCTCCGCCAACGCGGAGACCTTCGAACGCGCGGGCGAGGCCGGCGCCGAGCTCCTGATCGTCCACCACGGCCTCTTCTGGGGGTCGGGGGTGCGCTCGATCGACCCGGCGCTCAAGCGTCGTCTCCAGCTTCTGTTCGACAGCCGCATCGCCCTCGCCGCCTACCACCTCCCGCTCGACGCCAACGAGCAGCTCGGCAACAACGCGCTGATCGCCCGCGCGCTGGGCGCCGGTCCGCAGCTCGAGCCGTTCGGCGCGCACCGCGGCACCACGATCGGCTTCATCGCAACGCTTCCCGGCGAGGGAGTCGAGATCGGCGCGCTCACGGCGCAGGCGGGGCAGCTGACCGATCGCGAGCCGCTCCTGCTCGACGGCGGGCCGCCGCTCGTCAAGCGGCTCGCGATCGTCTCGGGCGGAGGGGGCGACTACGTCGAGGAGGCCGCCGAAGCGGGCGCCCAGGCGCTGCTCACCGGCGAAGTCTCCGAGCGGACCACGGCCGGCGCCCGCGAGCTGGCCGTCCACGTCATCGCCGCCGGGCACTACGCGACCGAGACGTTCGGGATCCGCGCCCTCGGCGAGCACCTGGCAGCTCGCTTCGGGCTCCAGCACGTGTTCGTCGACGTCCCGAACCCGGTGTGAGCGACGCGCTCACCCGCGTGAAAGGCGCCGAAGAATCCCCTAGCCACTCGGACAACTCTCTACCTGCAACGTCTACTATCAAGAGAGCAATTTCCGAGGAGACAGCGAGAGGGGAAGTGGCGATGGAGGCAGCGACACGGACGGGATCGAAGACGATCGCCGGACTGATCCCGCGTGCGGCCGCCGAGCACGGCGAAAACGTCGCGATCCGCTACAAGCGCGACGGCTCCTGGCGCGATGTCAGCTACACCGAGCTCGGGGAGACCGTGCAGGAGATCGGCAACGGCATGATCGAGCTCGGGCTCGAGCCGGGCGAGCGCATCTGCATCCTCGGCAACACCCGTCCGGAGTGGACCTACGCCGACATGGCTGCGACCTCGGCCGGTCTGGTCGTGGTGCCGATCTACCAGACCAACTCGCCCGAGGAGTGCCTCTGGGTGATCTCGGACTCCGAAGCCTGCGCGATCGTCGTCGAGGACGAGGAACAGCTGCAGAAGATCGTCGCGATCTCCGAGCAGGTGCCGAACCTTCGCACCGTGATCATCATGGACCCGCCCGCGAGCGCGAGCGGCAACGGCTCAGCCCCTGCCGAGCTGCCGCTGAAGGCCATCCCGCTCGCCGACGTGCGCGCCAAAGGCGCGGGCAGGCCCGCCGATGAGCTCGAAAGCCGCCGCGCGGCGGTCAAGCCCACGGACGCGTTCACGTTCATCTACACGTCCGGCACGACCGGCCCGCCCAAGGGCTGCGTGCTCACGCACGGCAACTACGCCGCGATCATCGACATGGTCGGCGACGCCGGCGAGATCCAGGGCGACGAGGTGATCTACCTCTACCTGCCTCTCGCCCACTCCTTCGCCCTGCTGATCCAGCTCGCCGTATTCGACCTCGGCGGCACGCTCGCCTACTTCGGCGGCGACACCAAGGAGATCATCCCGGAGCTGCAGGAGGTCAAACCGACCTACCTCCCCTCGGTCCCGCGCGTGTTCGAGAAGATCTACACGCTCGCCCAGGCCGGGCTCCAGGCCCTGCCGCCCGAGCAGCGCGAGGAGGCGGAGAAGGCGGTCGCGCTCGGGGTGCAGGTGCGCAACCTGCAGACCGAGGGCAAGCCGGTTCCGCAGGACATGCAGAACGCGTTCGACGAGGCCGACGAGCGCTTCTTCGCCAACGTCCGCGCGATCTTCGGCGGGAACGTTCGCCACGCCACCAGCGGCGCTGCCCCGATCGCCAAAGAGATCCTCGAATTCTTCTGGGCCTGCGGCGTGCCGGTGCTCGAGGGCTACGGGATGACCGAGACCGCTACGGCCGCCACGACCTCGACCGTCGAGAACCACAAGTTCGGCACGGTCGGGCGCGCGCTGCCCGGCGTCGAGCTGAAGATCGCCGAGGACGGCGAGATCCTGGTCAAAGGCCCGAACATCTTCGACGGCTACCACAACCGCGCGGACGCGAGCTTCGGCGCCGTCGTGGACGGCTGGCTGCACACCGGCGACCTCGGCTCGGTCGACGAGGACGGCTACCTCTCGATCACCGGCCGCAAGAAGGACATCATCATCACCGCGGGCGGCAAGAACCTGACGCCTGCCAACATCGAGAACGACCTCAAGCAGAGCCGCTGGATCTCTCAGGCCGTCATGCACGGCGACGCGCGGCCCTTCCCCGTCGTGCTGGTCACGCTCGACGAGGAAGAGATGCCGGTCTTCGCGAAGGAGCGCGGCCTGCCGGAGGACATCGCGACGCTCTGCAAGGAGCCCGCGGTGCTCGAGCTGATCCAGGGCGAAATCGACAGGGCCAACACGAAATACGCCCAGGTCGAGCAGGTCAAGAAGTTCTGCATCCTCGACCACGACCTCTCCCAGGCGACCGGCGAGCTCACGCCGACCCTGAAGGTGAAGCGCAACGTGGTCAACGAGAAGTACGCCGACATGTTCGACGCCCTGTATGCCGGCTGAGCCCCGGCGCCCCAACCAGCGAGGAACGGTCCCGAGTGCACACTGACCCAGCCGACAACGGCGGACTGTTCGTCGGGCGCCGTCCCGGCACCGCGCCCGTCCACTACCGCGACACGCCCGAACGCAAGGGTGAGACGCGCCAGCGCGTCGACGGGTCCTTCGCCAACACGCTGTTCGCGGGGATGGTCGCCGTCTCGATCCTCTGCTGGGGTCCGATTCCCGTCGCCTGCCTGTGGATCGGCTCGGAGGCCAACTACCTGACGGGGAGCGTCGGCCTCGGGATCCTGCTGGCGTTCGCCGCGCTGTTCGGGCTCCTGCTCGGAGCGCTGTCGCTGCTGAAACGGATGGACAACGCGTGGATCCTCGTGCGCCGCGCCGCTGGCTATGACCAGCGCATAGGCGTGATGGCCAAGATCTTCGGCGCCACGGCGCTGGTGATCGCGGTCGTCTTCGTGTTCTGGTTCGTGGTCATCCACGGTCCCGGCTCGAGCCTCGTCTCGGGCGGGAACGGGGTCGGCTGAGCGCCGGGGCGGCGCCGTTCGGCATGCACCGAACGCCTGGGCGCTGCTAGAACGGGCGATATATGGGCCTGCTCGACTACTACAAGCAGTTCGAAGCGATGTCCGAGGAGGAGGTCAACGCCGGGCTGCGCGAGGAGGCGGCCGAGCGCCGCCGCAAAGCGCTGACGAAAGTCGAGACGCTCGACCTCTCGCACACGACCTGGCCCGAGCTGCCGAACCCGCGGATCGTCAACGCGATCACCTTCGTTGCCCGCCGCGGGCTGCACCACTACCCCTACCTGCGCGGCACCGAGCTGCGCACCGTGCTCGCCGAGCGCCACGGGGTCGATCCGAGCCGCCTCGTGCTCGGCAACGGCGCCGCCGAGCTTCTGAGCGCAGCCACCCGCGCGCTGATCGCGCCCGGCCAGAAGCTGCTCGCGCGCTGGCCCTCCTACCCGCTGTATCCGCTGATGGCACGCCGCGCCCACGGCCAGGCCGTTCCGGTCGACGGCGGCATCGACGCTCTGCTCGAGGCGGCTCGGCAGGATCCCGAAGTGCGCGCGGTCGCGCTCGCGAACCCCAACGACCCGACCGGGGAGCTGATCCCGCCGGACGAGCTCGAACGCCTCCTCGCGGGCCTGCCGGATGGCGTCGTGCTGCTGCTCGACGAGGCGCTCATCGACTTCGCCGATGCCCAGCCCGCCGACGCCTCCCTGGCGCTGTTCGAGCGCCACCCCCGCCTGCTCGTGTTCCGGAGCTTCTCGAAGGCCTGGGGCCTCGCAGGCCTGCGCGTCGGCTACGTGATCGGTGCGCCGGGCGCCGGCGAGCTGCTCGCCGAGCTCGAGCCCGATCTCGGCGTCTCAGAGCTCTCCCAGGCCGGCGCGCTCGAGGCTCTGCACAGCTGCTCGGACATCCTCACCGGGCGCACCGCGACGATCAGCCGCGAGCGCCCCCGCGTGACGCAGGCGTTGACGAGCATGGGCTTCGAGGTCGACCCGAGCCAGGCGAACTTCGTGTGGGCGGCGCACCCTGTCCTGAGCGGCGCGGAGATCGCCGCGCGGCTGGCGCAGACCGGGGTGCTGGTGGCGGCGGGCGATGCGCTCGGGGAGCCCCACCACGTCCGCATCGCGCTGCGCTCCGAGCAGGCCAGCAACCGCCTGCTCGACGCAGTCAGCAAAGTCCTCTAGCCCGAGCCGGCCTGCCTCAGCAGGGCGCCGGTCGTGCCTTCGAGGATCTTGCGCCAGCCCCTGGCTTCCTCGGTCTCCTTGTCGAAGTGCGCGACGACCTGGCGCACGCGCTTGCCGGAGATGTCGAGGCCGTGCTTCTCGGCGACCGCCTGGTAGCGGTCGTACTCGCCCGCCAGCTGCCGGGTGACCGACTCGAAGCCGTGGCGGGCGATCTCGACGCGCGAGGTGAAGCTCATCATGGACGTCTGGAACATCAGTTCGTCGGTCGGCTCGGGCTCGATCAGCACGATGTCGACGCCGGGATAGCGCGCCTCCCAGCCCTTCGCGAGTTCGTGCAGGCGCTGGTGGGCGACGAGCTTGAACACCTGGTAGCCGATCTGCGCGAAGCCCATGTCCGAGACGCGTCGCGGGCGCTCGCCGCGCATCGTCTTGACGGTCGCCTCGAAGTCGTTGACGAACGGCACGATCGGGTTGATCACGATCACGAGCTTGCACCCCGCCTGCACCGCCAGGTCGAGGTTCGTGGTCGAGACGATGCCGCCGTCGATCAGCTCGCGGCCGTTCACCTCGACCGGCGAATACACCATCGGCAACGCGCCCGAGGCGCGCACCGCAGTGGAGATCGGCACGTCGTCCATGCCCTCGACGCCGAACACCACGCGCTCGCAGGTGTCGAGGTCGGTCGCGGTGAGGTAGAGCTCGCAGTCGAGCTCGCGGAAGTCGTCGGTGCGGCCGGGTTCGCCGAGCACCTCTCGCAGGTACTTCTCGATCCCGGCTCCCGTGTAGAGGCCGGATGGCAGCACATCCGCCAGCCCGAGCGCGAGGTCCATCGCCGAGACCCCACCGCGCGTGCCCGCGAACTGCTTCAGCGCCGAGAGCGCTTTGAACGGGATCGAGGCTCCCTTCATCGCGAACTCGACCAGGTTGGGGCGCAGCAGATCGCCGATGTCGATGTCTTTGAAGGGCGGTTTGCCCTTGCGCGTGACGACCCGCATCATCTCCTCGGGCGTGACGCCGTTGGCGCACAGGGATGCGATGAACGAGCCGGCCGAGGTGCCGACGTAGACGTCGAAGTTGTTGACGGTGCTGTTGACCGCGAGCAGGTCGAGCGCGCGGAGCGCCCCGATCTCGTAGACGCCGCCCGTGAAGCCCCCGCCGCCCAGCACGAGCGCGGTCTTGTCCCGGCGCGGGCGCCGCCGGCGGTCGAACGACTCCGCGCGGCCGACGCCGCGTGGGGCCAGCGAGCGCTGCCGCCGATCCTTGGCTTTGGAACCGGCAGCCTTCTTGAGGCTCGGTTCCAGCTTGACAACCTTGCCCATCGTCAACATTCTAGTTCTGCGTGGCCTCGAAACGACCTGCGCCCAGGTGGCTTCTCTTTGTTTCGGTTTGTGCCACCTTGGCCGTGGGTGCGCCCGGAGCTGCAAGAGCCCAGGCGGCGAGCGGCCTGGGTGGTTTGCAATCTGACCTGAAACACCAGCTCGCCCTCGCCGGGCCGAGCGATGGCGCCTACGTCTACGACATCACGGCCAAAAAGGCCCTGTTCTCCGAACGCGCGACGACGCTGCGCGCGCCCGCGTCGGTCGAGAAGCTCTACACGGCGACGGCCGTGCTCGAGCGGATGGGGCCCTCGGCGCGCCTGGCGACCACGGTCTACGGGGTCGGGCAGCTGCTGCCGGGCGGCACCTGGGAAGGCAGCCTGTACCTGCGCGGCGGCGGCGACCCCACGTTCGGGAGCGAGAGCTTCATCAGCGCGCACTACGGGGGCGTGGGCGCGAGCGTCGACACCCTCGTCTCCGAGCTCGTCAAAACCGCCGGCATCCACCACATCACTGGCTCGGTCTACGGCGATGAGAGCTTCTTCGACTCGCGCCGCGGCGAGCCGTCGAGCAACTACGCCTTCGACCCCTTCCTGGAAGGCAACCTCAGCGGGCTGGCCTTCAACCGCGGCGAAGAATACGGCCGCGGCCCGCACGCTCCCGCGGTCGACGCCGCGCACGCGCTCTGGGGTGCGCTGAAAGCCGACGGGGTCAGCATCCGGGGCACCAGCGGCGCCGCGAGCACCCCCACGGGCGCGCTGCCGCTCGCCTCCGCCGCCTCGCCCACCGTCGCCCAGCTCCTCGGCCTGATGCTGCCGCCGTCGGACAACTTCTTCGCCGAGACGCTCGTGAAGGACCTCGGCGCCCTCTACGGGGGCGGCGGGACCACCGCGCGCGGCGCGGCGGTCGTCTCGCAGGCGGTCGACTCGCTGCTCGGCTTCACGCCGCGGATCGTGGACGGCTCGGGGCTCTCACGCGCCGACCACACCTCGCCCTACCAGGTCGTCGACCTGCTGGCAGGCCTGTCGGGAACACCCACGGGGCAGGTCCTGCGCAGCAGCCTCGCCGTGGCGGGCAGGAGCGGCACGCTGGAAGACCGCATGCGCCACACGGCGGCCGCCGGGCACTGCCAGGGCAAGACCGGAACTCTGACCGGCGCGTCGAACCTCGTCGGCTACTGCCAGTCCGCGGGCGGAGACCTCCTCGCCTTCGCGATCTTCAACGACGGCATCTCCACGGAAGCGGCGCACATCTTCCAGGATCACATGACGATCTCGATCGCGAGCGCGAAGATCTCCGCCGCGGAACTGGCACGGGCGAAGCCCTGACCTAGGGCGTGCCCGACAGGCAGAGCACGTGGACCCTCAGTTTCGTTTCGCCCAGCGCGGCCGAGTTGGCGCTGTTGTACGCGAGCACCGACCAGCCGTTGCCGACCGGGTGGCTCGACTGGACCGTGACGCCGGGCGCCAAGTCTCCTTCATAGCCACCCGAGAGGACGTGCGTGCCCGACGGACACTGAGCGCGTCCCCACACCGCCGGGAAACCGGGTTTCGCGAGCACCCATGGGCTCGTGGCTTCGTTGATTTCCCCGCGCGCGCTTCTCGCCAGCGAGTGCAGCACGCTGGGCTTGATCTGGCTCGTGCTCGTGACCAGATAGCGCGACGCCGCAAGCGTGGTCCCGCTCGAGGCGAGCACCAGTGCCAGCCCCGCCACGACCAGCGCGGCCGACGGCCTTGGAACTCTCATGACCCATCTCCTCTCTCTCCACTCGAGCGGCCACGGGGTACATGGCCGCCCCCCACCCAGCGTATTCCGATGACGCGAACGCTCTGGCCAATCAGGGCGCGGCGTTTGGGCCGGAACGGCCTCCGTGGCTAGGAGGCCGCGTAGGCGAGCGTGAGTTCGGCCGTCAGGTTGCAGGTCGGGACCGTGGCGGTGGCCTTCTTCGCCGTGCCGCGCCTGCGTTTGCCTTTCGGGCGGTGTGCGACCTGGCTTTTGGCGGGGGCCGTGGCTCCCGCCACGCTCGGGGTCGACGGGCCTGAACCTGAGGAGGTCAGGCGAGCGACGCCGAAGTCCGGCTGTTCGCCTTCGTAGGGCAGATAGCGCGAGTAGCCTTCGCCTTCGACCCAGCCCGAGCATTCGATCGAGCCGCCGTCCTCGACGGTCGTGACGGGGACGCCGAGCGCGACGCCCTCCTTTTCGGCGATGAACTGAGCCTTCGCCTGCCCGTCGGACAGCGCCTTCGCCTGGCCTTCGCGGTAGACCGCGGTCGCCTCGGCTGCGGTCGCCTTTGCGGGAACCGGCACGACGCCGACGCCCTCGACGTCGATCACGCGCTGCGAGCTCGACCCGGCCGGGCCTTCCGCCGCGGCCACGCCGAGCAGAGCCAGCACCGCCGCAGTGACGGCGAGCCCCGCGGCGATCAGGAATCGCTTGCGCCTCACACTTTGAGACTACCCCGATCGCCGGGGCCCGCACCGCCGTCTCGGCGGATGACCCGGCGGCTAGAGTCCTTCCGCCGTCACCGCTTCTTCGTCTTGGACGATCTGGGCTTCCAGCGCCGCGCGCTCGCCCACGAGCGCGCCGAGGATCTCCTCGCGCTTGATCCTCGACTTCGCTTCTTCCTGTTCTGCTTCTTCGGCGGCGAGCTCGAGGGCCGCAGCCTTGGCTTCATCGGCTCTCTGGGCCGCTCGGAGGTGTTCGATCTTCGCTTCGCTCAGTTCGCCGCCGGCCTTTTCGATCGTGCCGTTGATCTTCTCGGCGAGCTTGCTGTCGATTCCGGCCTTTTCTCGGTCCTTGCCCGCCTTGGCGGCGACCTTGGCCGATTCCTTCGCATCTGTGGCGAAGAACTTGCCGATGTCCTTTTCGTATTCGAGCTCGACGTCGTAGAGCCGCTTGCGGTCTTCCTCGAGGCGTATCTGTCCCGGCGTCAGCTTCGCCTGCGCCGAGGAGGCCTGCACGCCGAGGAGCGCGCCGAGAGCAAGGATCAGGGCCCCGCCTCCCTTCACTGCACGCATCCCGTCCCCCTTCGTTGTGTTGGGGATGACCCTAACGAGTCATATATCCAACAACTGTGACGTCAGTCCGCCTCGATCAGCGCGCGCAGCCCGGCCTCGTCGAGCACCTTCACCCCGAGCCGCTGCGCCTTCTCGAGCTTGGACCCGGGGCTATCCCCTGCCACGAGGTAGTCGGTCTTCTTCGAGACCGAGCTGGTCACGCGCCCGCCGGCGGCGCCGATCAGCTCGGTGGCCTGCTCGCGCGACCAATCCGGGAGCGTGCCCGTGAGCACCAGCGTCTTCTCCGCGAGCGGGCCCTCGGATGGCGGCGGGCCCTCTTCCTCGAAGCGCAGGCCGATCTCGCGCAGGTCGGCGATCAGCTCGAGCATGCGCTCGTCGTGGAGCTGGGAGCGGATCAGGACCGCCATCTTCTCTCCGACCCCTGGGACCTGCTCGATCCGCGCCTCCTCGGCGCCCAGCAGCGCGTCGATCGTGCGGAAGAACTGGGCGAGGTTGCGGCCCGTGACCTCCCCCACCTCCTCGATCCCGAGCGCGAACAGGACGCGGCCGAACGGGCGCTGCTTGGAGGCGTCGATCGCGGCGAGCAGCTTCTGCGCCGAGATCGCACCGAAGCCCTCGAGCTCGACGAGCTGCTCCTCGGTGAGCCGGTAGAAGTCGGCGGCGGTCGCCACGAGGCCACGTTTCTGCAGTTGGTCGACCTGCTTCTCGCCGAGACCGTCGATGTCCATCGCCCCCCGGGAGACGAAGTGCTTGAGCAGCTGCCAGATGCGCTCCGGGCAGACCCGGTTGGGGCATTTCGTGTAGATGCTGCCCTCGACCTTGATCGTCGGCGTGGCGCAGAACGGGCACGTCTCGGGCGGCCGCGGCAGGGCCGGGCGCCGCTTGTGCTCGACCACGTGCGGGGCCGGCGAGACGACCTGCGGGATCACGTCGCCGGCCCGCACGACGATCACGTCCTCCCCCGCGCGGATGTCCTTGCGGACGATGTCCTCCTCGTTGTGCAGCGTCGCGAGCTTGATCGTCACGCCGCCGACTTCGACCGGAGCGAGCACGGCATATGGGCGCATGTCGCCGAACTTGCCGACGTTCCACATCACCTTCTCGAGCTTGGTCACCGCCGTCGTCGGCGCGAACTTCCACGCCACGGCCCAGCGCGGGTCGCGCCCGACCGAGCCGAGCCGGCGCTGCAGCGCGAGCTCGTCGACCTTCACGACCGCCCCGTCGATCTCGAAGTCGAGCTCTCCGCGGCGGCGCTCCCAGGCGACGCACTGCGCGACGACCTCGTCCTCGCTGTCCAGCAGCGCGATCCCGTCGTTGACCCGGAAGCCGTGCGAGCGCAACCAGTCGAGCCCTTCGTGGTGGGTCTCGAAGGAGAGCCCCTCGGTGACACCGACCTGGTAACACCAGATCGAGAGCGGGCGCTTGGCGGCATCGGCAGGATCGAGCTGGCGCACCGTGCCGGCGGCCGAGTTGCGCGGATTCATGAAGGTCGACTCGCCGGCTTCTGCACGGCGCTCGTTGAGCGCCGTGAAGTCGCGCAGCGACATGTAGACCTCCCCGCGCACCTCGACGAGCGCCGGCGCGTCCTCGATCCGCAGCGGGATCGCGCCGATCGTCCGCAGGTTGTGCGTCACGTCCTCGCCGATCTCGCCGTTGCCGCGCGTCGCCCCGCGCTCGAGCACGCCGTCGCGATAGACGAGGCTGATCGCGAGCCCGTCGATCTTGGGCTCGACGACGTAGGAGAAGCGCGGCTGGTCGATGCCCTCGCGCGCGAGGTGGTTGCGCATCCGCTCCACCCAGGCCCGCAGCTCCTCCTCCGAGCGCACGTTGCCGAGCGAGAGCATCGGCTCCAGGTGATCGACTTTCTCCAGCCGTCCGACCGGCTCGCCGCCGACGCGCTGCGTGGGCGAGTCCGGCGTCAGCAGCTCGGGATGCTCGCGCTCGATCCCGCGCAGCTCGTCGAGCAGGCGGTCGTAGGCGTCGTCGCCGATCTCAGGATCGTCGAGGACGTAGTAGAGGCGGGCGTGGCGGCTCAGCTGCTTGCGCAGCTCCTCCGCCCGCCGCGCGAGCTTCGCGGGCGTGCGCGCCGCGGCCGGGGTCACGGTGCTGCGTCGGGCGCCAGCGGCTCCAGCAGGCCGTCGAGATCGTAGCCCCGCAGCGCCTCCAGGCCCGTGTGGTAGGTGAGGTCGAAGTGCAGCGGGGTGACCGCGATACGCCCGCCGTGCACCGCCGCCAGGTCGGTACCGGGCTCATCCTGGAAGCCCGGGTAGGCACCGTAGATCCAGTAGCGGCGGCGGTGCTCCTCCTCGCTCTCCAGCTTCAGCTCATCGCGGTAGATGCGCTTCCCCAAGCTCGCCACCTCGACCCCGGCGGGCTCGCCGGCGGGCACGTTGACGTTCAGAAGCGTCCCCTCGGGCAACGGCACCTCCTCCAGGCGCCCCACGAGCGCAGCGACGAACGACGCCGAGATCTCGAACCCGAACCCGCCGTCGAACGTGTAGTCGAGCTTCGCCCCGCCGGACTGCTGGGAGACGGCGATCGCGGGCAGCCCGAGCACCACGCCCTCCAGCGCGGCGGCGACGGTACCCGAGTAGGTGATGTCATCGCCGAGATTGGCGCCGTGGTTGATGCCCGAGACGACGAGCTGGGCCTGGAAGTCCTCGATCAGCCCGAGGCTCGCGAGCCGCACGCAGTCGACGGGCGTACCGTCCGTCGCGTAGCCGCTCGTGCCGTCGGCGAAGGGCACCTCCTCGACCCAGAGCGGCCGCCGAGTGGTGATCGAGCGTGCCATCGCCGAGCGGTTCCCGTCGGGTGCGACGACGGCCAGGTTCACGCCGTCGAGCGCGACGAGCGCGCGGCGCATCGCCTGCAGGCCGTCGGCTTCGATCCCGTCGTCGTTGGTCAGGAGCACGTTCAGCATCGGGTTTCCAGCATAGGGTGCGCTTCGGTTGCGGGACGTGAAGATGTGCCGGCGCCCGATGGCGGGAGCGCCCTCTCGGCTCAGTAGGCGACGCTCGCCAGCGCCAGCCCGTGCGCCGGCACGGTCTGCCCCGCCTCTGAGCGCGGCCGCCCCTCCAGGAGCGCGGTGAAATGCTCGAGGCTGACCCAGCCCCGCGCGACGTCGAGCATCGTCCCGACGAGGACCCGGTTCATGTGCCTCAGGAACATGTCTGCCTCGATCCAGAACTCGAGCAGCTCACCGTGGTCTCGCCACTCGGCGCTCGCGACGGTGCAGTTGAACCACGTGTGTTCGGTTTCGGTCGGCGTGAAGGCGGTGAAGTCGTGGCGCCCGACCACCGCCGCCGCGCAGGCCGCGAGGAGCTCCCGGTCCAGCGCGCCGGTCCACCAGTAGGAGCGGTCGCGCTCGAACACGCTTCGCGCGCGCCGCGCGAGGATCCGGTAGCAGTAGGTGCGTGAGCGCGCGTCGCGCCGGGCGTCGAACTCCTCTGCGGCGGGCTCGCTTGCGAGCACCGCGACGTCGTCCCCGATCAGCCCGTTCAGCCGCAGCGGGTCGACCGCCTCGTGGGCGTAGCTGGCGACCTGCCCCCAGGCGTGCACGCCGCGATCGGTCCGTCCCGCGACGGTCAGCCGCAGGGCACGGCCGTCGGTTCCGGTCGGGCCGAGCACCGTCTGCAGCGCGCGCTCCAGCTCCTCCTGGACCGTGCGCTCGTCCGGCTGGCGCGCCCACCCGGCGAAGCCTCCGCCGTCGTACTCGAGCGTCAGCTTCGTCTTCACGCCGTCGCAGGCGCCGTGCCGGCGTTGCACGCCGCCCTACGGCTCGTGGACCGGACAGAACCCGGTCCCGCGGTCCGGCCGTGCCCCACGGGACGCCCGCTCAGACGAGCTCGATGAAGACCATTTCGGTCGCGTCGCCCGAACGCTGACCGATCTTCAGGATGCGCGTGTAGCCACCGGGACGCTCCGCATAGCGCGGCGCGACCTCTGCGAACAGCTTGTGAACCGCGAACTTGTCCTGGGCGAGCGTCGAGAGCGCCTGGCGCCGCGCGTGCAGGTCGCCCCGCTTGGCGAGCGTGATCAGCTTCTCGACGTGGGGTTTGACGGCCTTGGCCTTGGCTTCGGTCGTCTTGATCCGCTCGTGCTCGATGAGCTCCTTGGACAGGTTCATGAGCAGCGCCTTGCGGTGGGCGCTGTCGCGGCTGAGCTTGTTGCGGGTCTTCTGGTGACGCATCAGATCGGAAAGTGTACGGAGGCGGCGCGGCCGGGGCGACTGTCGTAGTCCCGGTCAGTCCTGGCGCAGGTTGAGCCCCCGCGCGTGCAGCGTTTCGATCACCTCGTCGATCGACTTTTTGCCGAAGTTGGGGATCGCGTTCAGCTCGGCCTCGGACTTGGAGATCAGGTCGCCGACGGTCTGGATGCCGGCGCGCTTCAGGCAGTTGTACGAGCGGACGCCCAGCTCGAGCTCCTCGATCAGGATCCCGTACTCCTCGCCCTGCAGCGCGGCAGGCCCGCCGGCGCCGACGGCCAGGCCGTGGCCGTCGAGCTGGCCGCCCGGCGCCGCGCGCAGCTCCTGGATGCGGTCGGCGTCGGTGAAGATCGCGAGCTGGCTGATGAGCAGCTCGGCCGCCTCGCGCAGCGCGGCCTGGGGGTCGATCGAACCGTCGGTCTCGATGTCGAGCGTGAGCTTGTCGAAGTCGGTCTTCTGCCCGACACGGGCCTGCTCGACCGCGTAGGCGACGCGGCGAACCGGCGAGAAGATCGAGTCGATCGGGATCACGCCGATCGGCTGGTCGGAGGACTTGTTCTCCTCGGCCGGGCGGTAGCCGCGGCCGCGGCCGATCGTCATGTAGAGCTCGAGCTTCGTTTTCTTCTCGAGCGTCGCGATGTGCAGGTCGGGGTTGAGGATCTCGACGCCCGCGGGCAGGTCGATGTCCTTCGCGGTGATGTCGCCGGGGCCGGTGACGACCAGCGGAGCCTCGACCTCGCTGGCGTCGGAGTGCATGCGGCAGACGACGCCCTTGAGGTTCAGCACGATGTCGGTCACGTCCTCCTTGACGCCCGAGATCGTCGAGAACTCGTGCGCGACGCCCTCGATCCGCACGCTCGTGACGGCCGCGCCCGCGAGCGAGGAGAGCAGCACGCGCCGCAGCGAGTTGCCGAACGTGTAGCCGAAGCCGCGGTCGAGCGGCTCGATCGTGAACGTGCCGCGGTTCTGCTCCACCGACTCGCTGGTGATCCGGGGGATTTGGAAGTCGAGCATGGGGGTCCTTACGTCGTTTTGTTGTCGTGCCGGGGTCGGGCGGACCCCGGCTCACGCGCGCCGCCGCCGATCGCGGTGGCGTGGGGAATCGGTCCTACTTCGAGTACAGCTCGACGATGAGCTGCTCCTGCACCGGCGCCGCGACCTCACGCCGCTCCGGCTTGCGCAGCACCTTGGCCGTCAGCGACTCGTGATCGGCCTGCAGCCACGCGGGGATCTGCCCCGTGAGCTCGGTCGCGTCCCGGACCACCTGGGTGGCGGGCGTGGTCGCCTTGATGGCGATCACGTCACCCGGCCGCACCTGGTAGCTGGGGATGTCCACCCGCCGGCCGTTGACCGTCCAATGGCCGTGGCGGATCAGCTGGCGGGCCTGGCGGCGCGAAGCCGCGAAGCCGAGCCGCACGAGGACGTTGTCGAGGCGGCACTCGAGCAGGGCGAGCAGGTTCTCGCCGGTGATGCCCGGCTGGCGGGAGGCCTTGTCGTAGTAGCCGCGGAACTGGTGCTCGAGCACCCCGTAGTAGCGGCGCGCCTTCTGCTTCTCGCGCAGCTGCACGCGGTACTCGCTCTGTTTCATGCGGCCGCGGCCGTGCTCGCCGGGCGGGTAGGAGCGGCGCTCGACGCCGCACTTGTCGGTGAGGCAGCGCTCGCCCTTCAGGAACAGCTTCTGACCCTCGCGGCGGCACTGCTTGCACTGCGGGCCGGTATCGCGCGCCATCTCAGACCCTCCGCCGCTTGCGGGGGCGGCACCCGTTGTGGGCCTGCGGGGTCACGTCCTTGACGCCGGTCACCTCGAGGCCGGCGGCCTGAAGCGAGCGGATCGCCGTCTCGCGCCCGGAGCCCGGACCCTTGACGTAGACCTCGACTTTCTGGAGGCCCTGCTCGAGCCCCTTGCGGGCGGCGGCGTCGGCCGTCACCTGCGCGGCGAACGGCGTCGACTTGCGCGAGCCCTTGAAGCCGGCCCCGCCGGCGGACTCCCATGCGATGACGTTGCCCGTGGTGTCGGTGAGCGAGACGATCGTGTTGTTGAACGAAGTCTTGATGTGGGCCTGGCCGACAGGGATGTTCTTTTTCGGCTTGCGCCGTCCGCGTGCGCGTTTGGGAGCAGGAGGCATCTACTTCTTGCCCGCTTTCTTCTTGCCCGCGACCTGCATGCGCTTGGGCCCCTTGCGGGTGCGCGCGTTGGTCTTGGTCTTCTGCCCGCGCACGGGCAGCCCGCGGCGGTGGCGCAGCCCGCGGTAGGAGCCGATGTCCTGGAGGCGTTTGATGTCCTGCAGGCGCTCCCGGCGCAGGTCGCCCTCGACCATCAGGCCGTTGTCGATCGCGTCGCGCAGCTTGGAGACCTCGTCCTCGGTCAGGTCGCGGACGTAGGTGTCGGGGCTGATGCCGACCTCCGCGAGAAGCTTGTTGGCCGTCGAGCGGCCGATCCCGTAGATGTAGGTCAGGCCGATCTCGGAACGCTTGTTGAGAGGGAGGTTGATGCCGGCGATGCGCGCCATCTAGAAGGTTCCTCCGCGGGGCATAGGGATGCGCGCCGTCACGCCACGCTCGACGAGGTGAGCCGACGCTCATCCCTGCCTCTGCTTGTGGCGCTTGTTCTGGCAGATCACCAGCACCACGCCGTTGCGGCGGATGACCTTGCATTTCTCGCACATCGGCTTGACCGACGGTCGTACCTTCATGATCCCTTTCAGGCTGTTGTCCGGCGATCCGGCTCTGGCGGCCGCCCGGGCCGCCGCTACCGCATCGAGGATTTTTGCCTCTGCGCGCGACAGACGACGAGCGCCAAGGCAGGACTCCAGATGGTAGCAACTTCGGGGATTCCGGAGGTGCCGGGTGCTAGGCGCCCTGGGCGGCGAGCGTGCCCGCGCGCTCCGCAGCCGGGATGTGCCACGGCGTGAGGATCTGAGGGCCCTCGGCCGTGATCGCGACCGTGAACTCGAAGTGGGCGGCCGGGGAGCCGTCCTGGGAGTAGATCGCCCATCCGTCGCCGCCGACGCGGACCGCCGCGCCGCCGGAGGTGGTCATCGGCTCGATGGCCAGCACCATCCCCTCCTCCAAAAGCGGCCCCTTGCCCGGCTTGCCGTAGTTCGGGACCTGCGGGTCCTCGTGCATGCTGCGCCCGACCCCGTGGCCCACCAGGGAACGGACCACGGCCAGCCCGGCGCCCTCGGCGACCTCCTGGATCGCGTGCGAGAGGTCCCCCACGCGGTTGCCCGGCCGCGCCTGCGCGACGCCGGCGTGCAGGGACTCCTCGGTCGCCTCGAGCAGGTTGCGATGCAGCGCGCCGATCTCGCCCACCGCGAACGTGCGAGCCGCGTCGGCGACCCACCCGTCGAGCGTCACGCCGACGTCGATCGAGACGATGCCGCCGGCCTCCAGGCGCTCGCGCCCGGGGATCCCATGGACGATCATCGCGTCGGGTGAGGCGCAGATCGAGCCGGGGAAGCCGCGGTAGCCCTTGAACGTCGGCACGCCGCCCTGGGAGCGGATGAACCGCTCCGCCAGCGCGTCCAGCTCGCCGGTGCTGACGCCCGGCCGGATGTTCTCCTGCACCAGATCGAGGGTTGCCGCCAGCACCCGGCCGGCGCGCGCCATCTTGGCGATCTCCTCTGGGGACTTCTTGATGATCACTCAGACGAGCTTAGCCGCCGCAGGCTAGAAGCCCTCCTCCAACCGAAGCGTCGCAACGGTGGCGCGGATGTGCGCGTGGACCTCGTCCGGTGAGCGCGTGCCGTCGATCCGGCGCAGCAGCCCCTTCTCGTCGTAGTAGGCGATCAGCGGCTCGGTCTGGCCGTGGTAGACCTCGAGGCGCTTGCGGATCACATCCTCGCGGTCGTCGTCGCGCTGGATGAGACGCGAGCCGTCCTGGTCGCAGACACCCTCGTGCTTGGGCGGGTCGTAGTCGACGTGGTAGATGTGCGTCGGGTTCTTCACGCAGACGCGCCGTCCCGACAGGCGCCTGACCACCTCGTCGTCGGGGACCTCGATCAGCAGCACCCCCGAGAGCTTTCGGTCCAGACCGTCGAGGGCCAGCGTGAGAGCGTCGGCCTGCGGCTCGTTGCGGGGGAAGCCGTCCAGCAGGAAGCCGTCGCGGGCATCGCCGGCGCCGACGCGCTCGGTGATCATGTTGATGATCACCTCGTCGGGGACGAGCTCGCCCGCGTCCATGTACTTCTTCGCCTCGCGCCCGAGCTCGGTCTCGTTCGTGACCTGCTCGCGCAGCATGTCGCCGGTCGAGATGTGAGGCAGGCCGAAGTCCTCACGGAGACGGTCCGCCTGGGTGCCCTTGCCGGCGCCGGGCGGGCCGAGCAGGATCAGGTTTAGCTCGGACAAGACCGAGGCAGCCTACCCGCTCGGAGGCTGCCGATACACCCCATGCAGGCAGCGTGCCGCCGGACCTACCCCATATCGGGGCGCAAGCGGGCGCACTACACCCGCGAGCCGCCCGCAAGCTACTTCAAGAAGCCCTCGTAGCTGCGCATCATCAGCTGCGCCTCGAGCTGCTTCATCGTTTCCAGCGCCACCCCGATCACGATCAGGATCGAGGTCCCGCCGAAGTAGAACTGCTGGTGGGTGCGTGCGATCAGGATCGCCGGCAACGCCGCGACGGCCGCGAGGAACAGCGCTCCCGGGAACGTCAGGCGGGCGAGGATGCGGTCCAGGAATTCGGCCGTGGGCCTGCCTGGCCGGACCCCCGGGATGAAGCCGCCGTACTTGCGCAGGTTGTCCGCCTGGTCGACGGGGTTGAACGTGACCGCCGTGTAGAAGTAGGTGAAGATGATGATGAGGATCGACTCCCCGACGACGTAGTGCCAGCCGTTGGGCGTGAAGAAGTCCGACAGCTGCTGGCCCCAGTGCGTTTTGACGAGCTGGCCCACGGTCGGCGGGAACGCCATCAGGCTCGCGGCGAAGATCACGGGGATGACGCCCGCCATGTTCACGCGCAGGGGCAGGTAGGTCTGCCCGCCCTCGGTCATGCGCCGGCCTATCACGCGCTTGGCGTACTGCACGGGGATCCGGCGCTGGCCTTCCTGCACGAACACGATCCCGGCCACGACGGCGAGCACGAGGAACGGCATCATCACCTTGAAGACCTGGTCGGTCGAGGTCCACCACGACTGGATCCCGGACGGCAGGCGGGAGACGATCGAAGAGAAGATCAGCAGAGAGATCCCGTTGCCGATGCCGCGCTGGGTGATGAGCTCGCCGATCCACATCAGCAGAACGCACCCGGCGGTGAGGCAGACGACGATCAGGAAGATGTGCGGCGCGTCGAACTTCTTGACGACGGATTCGCCGGCTTTCGCCTGCAGGCTGTGGAAGAGGAACACGTAGCCGATCGACTGTGCGAACGCGAGGCCGACGGTGAGATAGCGCGTGTACTGGGTGATCCGCGCCTGCCCGACCTCGCCTTCCTTTGACAGCTTTTCCAGCGAGGGCACCGCGACCTGCAGCAGCTGCAGGATGATCGAGGCGGTGATGTAGGGCATGATCCCGAGCGCGAAGATCGCGATCCGGGAGAGCCCGCCGCCGGAGAACAGGTTCAGCAGCCCGAGGATGTTGGAGCCGCCGAACTGCTTCTGGATGTTGTTGACCGCCGTGAGGTTGACGCCCGGCACCGGCACGTGCGAGCCGAACCGGTAGATCAGGAGCATCGCCGCCGTGAAGGCGATCTTCTTGCGGATATCCGCTACCTGGAAGGCGTTGAGGATCGTGGCGAGCATGGTTCCGTCGCGGCGTATCGGGGGCCTGCGGCCCGGACACCCGCGGAGCGGCCGATTCTAGTCGATGGCCGAGCCCTCGGCTGCGGGTGCCCGGCGGGGCGGGCGGGCCCTAGGCCTCGACGACGGTGCAGGTGCCGCCGGCAGCCTCGATGCGCTCGCGCGCGCCCGCGCTGAAGGCGTGGGCGTGGACGGTCAGGGCCTTCGTGATCTCACCCTTGGCGAGAACCTTGACCGGGATGTCCTTGCGCGTGGCGAGACCCTTGGACTTCATCAGCTCGACGGTCACCTCGGTGCCGGCGTCGAAGCGCTCCTCCAGAGAGGAGATGTTCACCGGCTGCGTGTGCGTGCGGAAGGGCTCGAACGGCATCGACTTCTTCATGTGCGGGCCGCGGAGCTTTCGCATCCGCATGTGGATCGGCATCTGGCCGCCCTCGAACCGCGCACGGCGCTTGGAGCCCGAGCGGGAGCCGGCGCCCTTCTGGCCGCGGCCCGAGGTCTTGCCGGTGCCGGAGCCTTCGCCGCGACCCACCCGCTTGCGCGGCCGGCGGCTGCCGGGCGCGGGAGCGAGGTTGTGCAGGCCGATCCGCTCGCTGCCGTTCTCCTCGGCCATCACTTCTTCTCCTCGACCTCGACCAGGTGGCGCACGGCGTGGAGCATCCCGCGCGACTGATCGGTGTCGTTGACCTCGACGGTCTGGCCGATCCGGCGCAGGCCGAGCGAGCGAAGCGTGTCGAGCTGTTTCTTGTTGGCGCCGTTCTTCGAGCGGCGCTGGGTCACTGCCAGGGAGCTCATCCGGCCGGCGTCCCCTCGGCGGCGGGCTGCTCGGGCGCGGGGCTCTCCGCGTCCGCGGCGCCGTCCTGAGTCTCGGCGGAGACGGATCCGTTCGCAGGCTCCTCGCCGCCCAGGCCGAGCACCTGGTTGATCGTCAGCCCGCGCAGCGCGCCGACCTCCTCGGGGGTGCGCAGTCCGCGCAGCCCGGCGACCGTCGCCTTGACGAGGTTGATCGGGTTCTGAGTGCCAAGGCTCTTGGAGAGGATGTCGTGGATACCCGCGAGCTCGAGCACCGCGCGGACGCCCCCGCCGGCGATCACGCCGGTACCGGGCGAGGCCGGCTTCAGCAGAACCCTGCCCGACCCGAAGATGCCGGTCGTCTGGTGGGTGATCGTGCTGCCGTGCTTGGGCACGCGGAAGAGATCCTTCTTGGCGCGCTCGACGCCCTTCTGGATCGCGAGCGGCACCTCGTTCGCCTTGCCGTAGCCGACGCCCACGACATCCCGTTCGTCGCCGACGACGACGAGCGCGGTGAAAGAGAAGCGCCGGCCGCCCTTGACGACCTTGGCGACGCGGTTGATCTCGACCACCCGCTCCTGGAGGTCCAGGCCGGCCGGGTTGACTGAGCGATCTGTGGAAACTGAGGACATTGGCAGTGGGAGAGAGTAGCGGGACTCCGGGCTCAGACCGTCAGGCCGGCCTCGCGGATGGCGTCAGCCAGCTTCTGCACGTGGCCGTGGTACTGGTAGCCGCCGCGGTCGAAGACGGCCTCGCTGACGCCGGCGGCTTTCGCCCGCTCGGCGAGCAGGACGCCGGCGCGCGCGGTCGCGTCGGCTTTGCCGAGGCCGCGCAGCTCGGGCTCGAACCAGGCGACGGCGGCGAGCGTCTTGCCGCTCACGTCGTCCACCAGCTGCGCCGAGATCCCGCGGTTGGAGCGGAAGACAGAGATGCGCGGCCGCGACTCCGTGCCGGCGATCTTCGCCCGCACACGGCGGCGGCGCTTGAGACGGCGGTTCTCCTTGGTGAGGACGCTCATGCCCGCTTTCCGACCTTTCTTGCGACGTACTCGCCCTCGTAGCGGATCCCCTTGCCCTTGTACGGCTCGGGCGGGCGCTGCTTGCGGATGATCGCCGCGGTCTCGCCGACGAGCTGCTTGGAGATGCCTTTCACGACCACGCGAGTGGGTTGGGGGACTTCGAATTCGATGCCGTCGGGCGCCGCGATCGGCACCGGGTGGGAGTAGCCGACGGCCAGCTCGAGGTTCTTGCCCTTGAGCTGCGCGCGGTAGCCCACGCCCTGGATCTCAAGGCGCTTCTCGTATCCGTTGGTGACGCCCTCGACCATGTTCGCGACCAGCGAGCGCGTCAGGCCGTGCAGAGCGCGGTGTTCGCCGCGGTCGGTCGGACGCGTGACGACGAGCTGCTCGCCGTCCTGCTTGACATCGATGTCGCGGTGGATGCGCTCGCTGAGTTCCCCTTTGGGGCCGTTGACGCGCACCTCCTCGGGCTCGATGGAGACGGTCACGCCCGAAGGCACGGTGATGGGCTGTCTACCGATCCGCGACATCGCTCACCAGACCTGCGCCAGCACCTCGCCGCCGATGCCGGCGGCGCGCGCGTCGTGGCCGGTCATGACGCCGCGGGAGGTCGAGACGATCGAGGTGCCCATGCCGCCGAGGACCTTGGGGATGCTCTTCGAGTCGACGTAGGTGCGCCGGCCGGGGCGCGAGACGCGGCGCAGCCCGGTGATCGCCGAGCGCCGCTCGTCGGTGTACTTCAACCGGATCTGGATCACCTGGCCGGCGCCGCCGTCGGGCGCGGGCAGGATCGCGAACGAGTCGATGTAGCCCTGCTCGTCGAGGATTCGGGCCAGCTCCCCCTTCAGCTTGGAGGCGGGCACGTCGACGGTCTCGTGCGCGGCGCGGATCGCGTTGCGCACGCGCGTCAGGAAGTCGGCTATCGGATCGGTCATGGACATGGCTTTGAGGCTCCTACCAGGAGGACTTCGTCATCCCGGGGATCTGGCCGTTGTGGGCAAGCTCGCGAAGGCAGATGCGGCACACCCCGAACTTGCGATACACCGCGCGCGGCCTGCCGCAGCGCGTGCATCGAGTATAGGCCTGTGTTTTGTACTTGGGCGGGCGCGCCTGCTTGACGCGCAACGAGGTCTTGGCCATCAGTCGCTGCTCTCCTCTTCGGTGTTCTGCTCCGTCGCGGGCTCCTCGGCCGGCGGCTCCTCCGCCGCCTCGGGCTCGCTGGCCTCCTGCGCCTCGGCGGCCGGCTCGGCCTCCGAAGCGACCTGCTCCTCAGTCTCGCTCGGCGCCTCAGCCTCCGCCGGCGCGTCAGCCTCGGCCTCCGCGGGCGCCTCCGCCTCAGCGGCGGGCTCGGCCTCCTGCTCGGCGGCGGCACCGGCCGCGGGCTCCGCCTCATCCTCAGGCGGCGCCTCGTTCTCGCTCGCGGCCGCTGCGGCGGCTTCGCGTTCGGCGGCGGCGGCTTTCATTTTCTCGGCTTTGGGTGCGTCGGGGGCGAGCGGCGCGGCGGCCTTCGCGGCTGCTGCGGCCGCCGCCTTCTCCTCGGCCTCGATGTGAGCCTGCTCGGCGGCGGCGTCGGCCTCGGGGTCGTAGCCCTTCGGGCGCCCCTGCGCGCTGAACGGCATGCCGAGGGCGGCGAGGAGCGCGTAGGCCTCGATGTCGCTGCCGGCGGTCGTGGTGATCGTGATGTCCAGGCCCCGCACCTGGTCGATGGCGTCGTAGTCGATCTCGGGGAAGATGATCTGCTCTTTGACGCCCATCGAGTAGTTGCCGCGACCGTCGAATGAGCGCGCGCTCAGGCCGCGGAAGTCCCTGATGCGCGGGATCGCGATCGAGATCAGCCGGTCGAGGAACTCGTAGCCGCGCTCGCCGCGCAGCGTCACAGCAACGCCGACGGGCATCCCCTCGCGCAGTTTGAAGGCCGCGATCGACTTACGGGCGCGCCGGACGTTCGGCTGCTGCCCGGCGATCGTCGCCAGCTGCTCGGTGGCGGCTTTGAGCATTTTCGAGTCCTGCTTGGCGAGGCCCACGCCCATGTTGACGGTCACCTTCTCGAGCTTGGGCGCCTGCATGACCGAGGAGTAGCCGAAGCGCGAGATCAGCGCAGGGCGGATCTCCTCCAGGTAGCGGACCTTCAGCCGGGCGGGCGGCGCTGTCTCGGTGGCTGCCATCAGTCCAGCCTCGCTCCCGTTGCGCGGGCGACGCGATAGCGCTGGCCGTCCTCGCGCTCGATCCCGATGCGGGTGCGCTTGCCTTTGGAGTCCAGGATCATCACGTTGGAGACGTGGATCGGACCCTCGCGCTCGATCACGCCGCCCAGCGCGGCTTCGCTCGCCGCGCCTGCGACCTGCTGGGGGCGCGTGTGGCGCTTGACCATGTTCAGGCCCTCGACGTAGACGCGGTCATGCTTGCGATCGACTCGCAGGACGCGGCCGCTCTTGCCGCGATCCTTCCCGGAGATGATCTCGACACGGTCGCCGGAGCGAAGCTTCATCGCGCTCTTGGCCATCACAGCACCTCCGGTGCGAGCGAGACGATCCTCATGAAGTTGCGCTCGCGCAGTTCCCTGGCGACGGGGCCGAACACGCGCGTGCCGCGCGGGTTGTTCTGGTCGTCGATGATCACGGCGGCGTTCTCGTCGAAGGCGATGTAGGTGCCGTCGTCGCGGCCGATCGGCTTCTTGGTGCGGACGATCACGGCCGTGACGACCTCGCCCTTTTTGACGGCGCCCTGGGGGTTGGCCTGCTTCACCGTCGCGGTGATCACGTCACCGACGAAGGCGTAGCGCCGGCGCGAGCCGCCCTTGACGCGGATGCACAGGATCTCGCGGGCGCCCGAGTTGTCCGCCACACGCAGCCGGGTCTCGTTCTGGATCATCGAGCCCTCTCCACCACGTCCACCAGCGCCCAGCGCTTGGTCCGGGAGAGCGGGCGGCTCTCGATCACGCGCACGACGTCGCCCTCGTGGGCGTCGTTGTTCTCGTCATGGGCGTGCACGGTGCTGGAGCTGCGCACGATCTTCTCGTAGCGCCGGTGACGGCGTGCGATGTCGATGCGGACCGTGATCGTCTTCTCGGCCTTGTCGGAGACGACGATGCCCTGTCGGACACGCCGCGCGCCTTCGACGGGCGCGTGGACCGGCGCGAGCGGCTCGGCCGCGGGCTTGCCTGCGCGGCGCTCGGCGGCTTTCGTCCGTTCCGAGGCACGGCGGGCGCGGCGGCGCACGGCCTTCTGCTTGCGCAGCGCGACACGCTCGGCGTGGCGGTCCTCGGGACTCCGCGACGGGTTGACCTCGCCGGTGTGGCGCGAGCGCGCGCGACGGCGGCGCTCCTTGGGCGAGAGCTCCTCGGCCGGCTCGGCCGGTGCCGCGGGCTCCTCCGCAGCCGGCTCGGCCTCCGCAGCGGGCTCCTCCGCAGCGGGCTCGGCCTCGGCGGCGGGCTCCTCCGCGGCAGGCTCCTCCGCAGCGGGCTCGGCCTCGGCGGCGGGCTCCTCGGCAGCGGCTCCTCGGCAGCAGGCTCCTCGGCGGCGGCCTCGGGCGCGGCGGCCTCGGGGGCCTCCGGCTGGGCGGCCTGCTCGCCTGCGCCCTCCTGCGGGGCAGCCTCGGGTGTCTCGGTCGTCTCGTTCTCTTGCTCGTCGGCCATCTTGTTCCGTTCCTCTAGTTGTCGCTCTCGGCGAGCTCGCGTTCGCGCGCGACGGTCAGCGCGCGCGCCAGGTCGCGCTTGGCGCGGCCGATGCCGGCCGTGTCGTCCAGTTCGCCGGTGGCGTTGGAGAAGCGCAGCCCGAACACCTCTTTGCGCAGCTCGGCCAGCCGTTTCGTCAACTCTGCGGGCTCCAGGTCCCTGAACTCGGTCGCCTTCATGACTAGTCCTCGCGCAGCACGAACTTCGACTTCACGGGCAGCTTGTGCGCAGCCAGCCGGATCGCTTCACGGGCGAGCGGCTCGGACACACCGGCGAGCTCGAACATCACACGGCCGGGCTTGACCACGGCGACCCAGCCTTCGGGGGAGCCCTTGCCGGAGCCCATGCGGGTCTCGGCCGGCTTCTTCGTGATCGGCTTGTCGGGGAATACGTTGATCCAGACCTTCCCGCCACGCTTGATCTTGCGGGTCATCGCAATACGAGCAGCCTCGATCTGGCGGTTGGTCAGCCAGCCGCTCTCCAGCGACTTCAGCCCGTACTCGCCGAACTGGACGTGCAGCTGGCCACGCGAGTTGCCGCGGCGACGGCCGCGGTGCTGCTTGCGGTGCTTGACGCGCTTCGGGGACAGCATCTAGCGACCGCCTCCTCCGCCGCTGCGCGGACCGCGCCCGCCGCCACCGGGACCACCCGGGCCGCGCCCGCCGCCGCCCGGACCGCCCGGACCGCGACCGCCGCGTCCGCCGCCGCCGCCGGGACCACCCGGTCCACGACCGCCGCCGGGGCCTCCGCCACGACCTCCGCGGCCGCCGGGGCCGCCGGGGCCACGGCCGTTGCCGCCGCGCCCGCGCCCGCGGCCATCGCGGCCGTCACGGCCGTCGCGGCCGTCACTGGGGGGAGCAGGCGCCGTCATGTCCGTCAGGTCGGCGCCCGTGTAGCCCTCGGGCATGATCTCGCCCTTGTTGACCCAGCACTTCACGCCGATGCGACCGAACGTGGTGCGGGCCTCGTAGAAGCCGTAGTCGATGTCGGCGCGCATCGTGTGCAGCGGCACGCGCCCGTCGGAATACGATTCGACGCGCGCCATCTCCGCGCCGCCGAGGCGCCCGGCGACCTGCACCTTCACGCCCTTCGCGCCGGAGCGCATCGCGCTCGTGAGCGCGCGCTTCATCGCGCGGCGGAAAGCGACGCGGTTCTGGAGCTGCTCGGCGATCGACTGTGCGACGAGCTTCGCGTCGAGCTCGGGGCGCTTGATCTCGAGGATGTTGACCTTGATCTGCTTTTTGGTCATGCGATGCAGATCGCGGCGCAGCGCGTCCACTTCGGTGCCGGACTTGCCGATCACGATGCCCGGGCGGGCGGTGTGGATGTTGACCTCGAGTTCGTTGGAGTCCTTGCGGATCGTGATGTCGGAGAGGCCGGCGTGCGCGAGCTTGTTCGTGATGTGCTCGCGGACCTTGACGTCCTCCGCGAGGTAGTCGGCGAAGCTGCGCTCGTTGAACCAGTTCGACTTCCAGTCGTGGATGTAGCCCACGCGCATTGCCTCTGGATGAACCTTCTGTCCCATGCCTAGCCTTTTCTCCTGCCGGACCCGTTCTCGGGGGCGGCGGTCAATGTGATCGTCAGGTGGCTCGTGCGCTTGCGGATCGGCGTCGCGCGCCCCATCGCGCGCGGGCGGAAGCGCTTGATCGTCGGCCCTTCGTCGGCGTAGGCCTCCCGGACGATCAGATCGTCCTGGAGCAGTTCGTGGTTGCTCTCTGCGTTGGCCACGGCGGACTCGAGCAGCTTGCTCCAGTCCCGAGCCACCTCACGAGGGGTGAAGGCGAGGATAGCGCGGGCCTCCGCAACGGACTTGCCGCGCAGGTGGTCGCAGACCATCCGGGCCTTGCGCGCCGAGGTGCGCACGTAGCGGGCGCGAGCGCTGACGACGCGCCGGCGCACCGGTTTCGCACCGCCGGCTTTCGCGCGCGACGCGGCTTTCGGCGCGGGCTCTTTGGCCGGTTTCGCTTTCGCCGCCTCTTTCGCCTCGGTCCCGTCGCCGGGAGCGGCGAGCTCGGGCTCGGCCGCTTTTTTGCGCCGGCGCTGTTTCTCGGGCGCGTTCTCGCCTTCGTGCGACTCCGTGTCCCCAGCGTCTTTCGCCGCAGCTTTTTTCGCGGTCGCTTTCGCTTTCGGCTCGCTCTCGGCGGCGGCTCTTCCCGGCAGGGGCTTTTTTGGCCGCAGCTTTTTTCGCGGCCGGTTTCTTCGCCGCTTTCGGCTCCTCCGGGGTCTCGGGCGCCACGTCCTTCTCCTCCTCTGCGCTCATCGAACCCTTCCGGAGCCGGCGTGGCCGCGGAACACACGCGTCGGCGCGAACTCGCCGAGCTTGTGGCCGACCATCGCCTCGCTGATGAAGACCGGGATGTGTTTCTTGCCGTCGTGCACCGCGATCGTGTGCCCGACCATCTCCGGGAAGATCGTCGAGGCGCGCGACCACGTGCGGATCATTTTTTTGTTGTTCTCGGCGTTGAGGGCTTCGATGCGGCTCAGCAGCCGCTCTTCCACCCACGGGCCCTTCTTGCTCGAGCGGCTCATCTACTTCTTCCCTTTCCACGCCTGCGGCCGCGGACGATGTAACGGTTCGAGGTCTTGTTCTGCTTGCGCGTGCGGTAGCCGAGCGTCGGCACGCCCCACGGGGTGACCGGGTGACGGCCGGCCGTGGTGGAGCCCTCGCCGCCGCCGTGCGGGTGGTCGACCGGGTTCATAGCGGTGCCGCGTGTCTGCGGGCGCACGCCCATGTGGCGCTTGCGGCCGGCCTTGCCGACCTTCACGTTCTGGTGGTCGGCGTTGCCGATCACGCCGACGGTGGCGCGGCACTCGGCGCGGACCATGCGCATCTCGCCGGAGGGCAGGCGCAGCGTCGCCATGTCGCCGTCGCGCGCCATCAGCTGCGCGGAGGCGCCCGCCGAGCGCGCCATCTGACCTCCGCGGCCGGGCTGCAGCTCGATGTTGTGGACCACCGTGCCGACCGGCATCCGCGCCAGCTCCATGCAGTTGCCGACCGCGATTTCGGCGCCCTCGCCCGAGGCCACCGTCATCCCGACCGTGAGGCGCGCGGGCGCGAGGATGTAGCGCTTCTCGCCGTCGGCGTAGTGCAGCAGCGCGATGTAGGCAGAGCGGTTGGGGTCGTACTCGATCGCCGCGACTTTCGCGGGCACGCCGTCCTTGCGGCGCTTGAAGTCGACGCGCCGGTAGGCGCGCTTGGCCCCTCCGCCGCGGTGGCGGGAGGTCTTGCGTCCGTAGGAGTTGCGCCCACCGCTCTTCTTGAGGCCTTCCACGAGCGACTTCTCGGGCTTGGACTTGGTGACCTCGGCGAAGTCCGAGTAGGAGACGAAGCGTCGTCCGGGGCTCGTCGGCTTGGGCTTGCGGATCGGCATCTTCTAACCCTCCAGTCCCGCGAGACCCTGGAACACGGGGATCGACTCGCCCGCGCGCACCTGCACGATCGCCTTCTTCCAGCGACGCGTGCGGCCGCTGGTGTTGCCGCGGCGCTTGGGCTTGGACTTCATGCTGATCGTGCGGACCGCGACGACGTGGACATCGAAGAGGGCCTCGACCGCCTGGCGGATCTCGGTCTTGTGCGCGTCGGCGTGGACGCGGAAGGTGTAGCGGTCGGCGGCCGAGAGCACGTAGCTCTTCTCGGAGACGACCGGGCGGATGATCACCTGGGTGTGCTCCATCAGGACGCTCCCGCCTCGTGCGGCGAGCGCGGCTTGGCGCTGCGCGCGGTGAGCGCCTCGAGCGCCTGCTCGGAGACCAGCAGCGACGCTGCGCCGACGATGTCGGTGACACCGACGTCGCCGGCCTCGGCGACGGCGACGCGAGCGATGTTGCGGAAGGACAGCGCGGCGGCGGACTCCTCGGCGGTGAGCACGACCAGCGTCGGACGGGGCTGGTTCCAGTCGTCGAGCAGGTCGAACGCCTGGCTCGTCTTGGGAGCCTCGAAGGAGCCGGCGTCGAGGACGGCGAGCGAGCCGCGTCCGGCGTGCAGCGAGAGCGCGCTGCGCAGTGCGGCGCGCTGCTCCTTGCGATTGACCTTGAAGGTGTAGGAGCGCGGCTGGGGGCCGAACACGATCCCGCCACCGGTCCAGACGGGCGAGCGGCTCGAGCCGGCGCGGGCACGGCCGGTGCCCTTCTGGCGCCAGGGCTTGGCGCCTCCGCCGGAGACCTCGCCGCGCGTCTTCGTCGCGGCCGTGCCGCGGCGGCGCGCGGCCTGCTCGGCGCGAACGCTCTGGTGCACGAGCGTGCCCGAGAAGCGGCTGCCGAAGGCGCCGTCGTCGAGCTTCGCCTTGCGGCTGGCGCCGCCGTTCGCGCTCAGGATCGGGGCATCAGCCATCGGTACGCACCTCCACGATCCCGCCACGCGGGCCGGGGACCGAGCCCCGCACGAGCATCAGGTTCTCCTTGGCGTCCACCTGCACGACCTCGAGTCCCTTCTGCGTCGCGCGCTTGTTGCCCATCTGGCCCGGGCCGCGGATCCCTTTCAGCACGCGCGAGGGCGTCGCCGAGGCGCCGATGGAGCCCGGCGCGCGGACGTTGTGGGAGCCGTGTGACTTGGGGCCGCTGCTGAAGTTGTGACGCTTGATCGTGCCCTGGAAGCCCTTGCCCTTGGAGATCCCGGCGATCTTGACGCGGGAGCCGGCCTCGAACGCGTCGACGGTCACGGACTCTCCGAGCGTGAGCTCGCCGGCCTCGCCGCGGAACTCGACCAGCGCGCGCAGCGGCGGAGCGTCGGCCTTCGCGAGGTGGCCGAGCTCGGCTTTCGAGAGGTGCTTCTCCTTGCTCGCGCCGTACGCGAGCTGCACCGCCTCGTAGCCATCGCGCTCGACGGTGCGGATCGCCGTCACCGGGCAGGGGCCGGCTTCGAGCACCGTCACGCGCGCGACGCTGCCGTCCTCCTGGAAGACCTGGGTCATACCGAGCTTCTTGGCGAGGATCGCGGGCATTGAGGTGGCAGAGGGCTGGCGGTGCTCAGGTGGCGAGACGGATCTCGATGTCGACGCCCGCCGGGAGGTGATCCAGGCGCTGCAGCGAGTCGACCGTCTTCGGGGTGGGCTGGTGGATGTCGATCAGACGCTTGTGCGTGCGGATCTCGAAGTGCTCGCGTGAGTCCTTGTCCTTGAAGGGCGAGCGGATCACGCAGTAGACGTTCTTCTCGGTGGGCAGGGGAACGGGACCGGAGACGCTCGCGCCGGTACGAGTCGCCGTCTCGACGATCTCCTTCGCGGCCGACTCGATGGCCGACGTGTCGTAGGCCTTGAGGCGGATGCGGATCTTGTTCTGGTTGGCGGCTGCCATGTCTCTCTGTCTCTGGTGTCTTTCTGCGTTCTGTCTGTCTTGTGCGCCTGCGGCTCACGGCGCGGGACCCCGCGTCGCGGGCCCCTGCGGCGAAGAAAAAGCGGATTCCACCGGGGAACCCGCCCCTTCCCGCCGCGCCATCGGCGCGGGGCATGAATTTCGTCGTATCGGACTGCCAATGCGGCCCCCGGCGTCGTGCCGGAGGCGCGCTGGGTGCTACTCGATGATCTCGCTGACCACGCCCGAGCCAACCGTGCGGCCACCCTCTCGGATGGCGAAGCGCAGGCCCTGATCCATGGCGATCGGCTGGATCAGCTCGATCTCCATCTGGACGTTGTCTCCGGGCATGACCATCTCGACGCCGTCGGGGAGCTTGGCGACCCCGGTGACGTCGGTCGTGCGGAAGTAGAACTGCGGCCGGTAGCCCGTGAAGAACGGGGTGTGACGGCCACCCTCCTCCTTCTTGAGCACGTAGACCTCGGCCTTGTACTTGGTGTGCGGGTTGATCGAGCCGGGCTTGCACAGCACCTGGCCGCGCTCGATCTCCTCGCGCTTCGTGCCTCGCAGCAGGCAGCCGACGTTGTCGCCGGCCTGACCCTGGTCGAGGATCTTGCGGAACATCTCGACGCCGGTGACGACCGTCTGCGTGGAGTCTTTGACCCCCACGATTTCGACCGTGTCGCCCGTGTTGACGATGCCCTGCTCGACACGGCCGGTCGCGACGGTGCCGCGGCCGGTGATCGAGAAGACGTCCTCAACCGGCATCAGGAACGGCTTGTCGAGCTCGCGGACCGGCTCCGGGATGTAGGAGTCCAGCGCCGCGGCCAGCTCGAGGATCTTCTGCTTGTAGGCATCGTCGCCTTCGAGAGCCTTCAGGGCCGAGCCCGTGATGAACGGGATGTCGTCGCCCGGGAAGTCGTACTCGGAGAGCAGCTCGCGGACCTCGACCTCGACCAGTTCGAGGAGCTCCTCGTCGTCGACCATGTCGGCCTTGTTGAGGAACACGACGATGTAGGGGACGCCAACCTGGCGTGCCAGCAGGATGTGCTCGCGGGTCTGGGGCATCGGGCCGTCGGCCGCCGAGACGACCAGGATCGCGCCGTCCATCTGCGCCGCGCCGGTGATCATGTTCTTGACGTAGTCGGCGTGACCCGGGCAGTCGACATGCGCGTAGTGGCGGTTCTCGGTCTGGTACTCGACGTGAGAGGTCGCGATCGTGATGCCGCGTTCCTTCTCCTCGGGCGCGTTGTCGATCTCCTCGAAGCTTCGCGCTTCCGCGCCGCCGTGCTCAGCGAGCACGGACGTGATGGCAGCGGTCAGCGTGGTCTTGCCATGGTCGATGTGACCGATGGTCCCGACGTTGACGTGCGGCTTGTCGCGCTCGAATTTCTCCTTCGCCACTTTTCTACTCGCTCCTAACTGGTCTTTTGGGTCCGCCGCTCGATGAGGGCGAACCGGGGAAATCTATCTAACTGCGTAAATCCTTGACTGCTGCTGCCGGGCCGGTCCCGATCCGTCTGCCCAGCCCGGGCCTATCAGGCCGGCACCGGCTCGCCGGTGCGCTCTTCGACGACCTTCTCGGCGATGTTCGGCGGGACCTCTTCGTAGTTCTCGAACTGCATCGTGTAGTTCGCCCGGCCCTGCGTGTTCGAGCGCAGGTCGGTCGCGTATCCGAACATCTCGCTGAGCGGGACCCGGGCGGTCACCGCCAGCGCGTTGCCGCGGCGCTCCTGGCCCTCGACACGCCCGCGCCGGCGCGAGAGGTCGCCGATGACCTCACCGAGGAAGTCCTCGGGAGTGACGACCTCGACCGCGAAGATCGGCTCGAGCAGCACCGGCTTGGCCCGTTTTGCCGCCTCTTTGAAGGCGTAGGAACCGGCGACTTTGAAGGCGATCTCCGAAGAGTCCACGTCGTGGTACTTGCCGTCCACGAGCGTGACCTTCATGTCGACCATCGGGTAGCCGGCCTTGACGCCGTTCTCGAGCGCGTCTTCGATGCCCTTCTTGACCGCCGGGATGTATTCCGAGGGGATCGCGCCACCCTTGATCTTGTTGATGAACTCGAACCCCTCGCCCGGCGCCGGCTCGAGGTCGATGAAGACGACGCCGAACTGCCCCGAGCCGCCGGTCTGACGGACGAACTTGCCTTCGATCTTCTCGACCGTGCCACGGATCGTCTCGCGGTAGGAGACCTGCGGGCGCCCGACGTTGGCCTCGACGCCGAACTCGCGCTTCATGCGGTCGACGAGAACCTCGAGATGAAGCTCGCCCATGCCGGAGATCTCGGTCTGGCCCGTCTCCTCGTTGGTGCGCACCTGGAAGGTGGGATCCTCTTCGGCCAGGCGCCCCAGGGCAACCGACATCTTCTCCTGGTCGACCTTCGTCTTGGGCTCGACGGCGACCTTGATGACGGGCTCGGGGAAGATGATGTTCTCGAGGTGGATCGGGGCGTCGACAGCGGCGAGGGTGTCGCCGGTGATGACCTGCTTGATGCCCACGGCGGCAGCGATGTCGCCCGCGTAGACCTCGCCGACCTCCTCGCGGTCGTTGGCGTGCATCATCAGGATGCGCCCGACCCGCTCGGTGCGACCGGTGCTCACGTTCAGCACGCGCCCGCCGGCCTCGAGTTTGCCCGAGTAGACGCGGAAGTAGGTGAGCTTGCCGACGTAGGGGTCGGCGGCGATCTTGAAGGCGAGCGCCGCGAACGGCTCGGCGTCCTCAGCCTTGCGCACGACCTCGCGCTCCTGCTCCTCGCCTTTGATCAGTTCTGTCCCGACGACCGGTGGCACGTCGAGCGGCGAGGGGAGGTAGTCGATCACGGCGTCGAGCAGCGGCTGCACGCCCTTGTTCTTGAACGAGGAGCCGCACAGGACCGGGGTGAGCTTGGTCGAGAGCGTCGCCTGGCGGATCGCTTTCTTCAGCGCCTCCTCGGAGACCTCGGCTTCCTCGAGGATCAGTTCGAGCAGCTCGTCGTCGTAGTGGGAGACCTCCTCGAGCAGGTGCTCGCGCGCGGCGGCGGCCGCGTCGGCGAGCTCCGCGGAGATCTCGGTTTCTTCCTGTTCCTTGCCGAGGTCGTCCTTGTAGACGATCGCTTTCATCGTCACCAGGTCGATCACCCCGGCGAAGTCGGCCTCGGCGCCGATCGGCAGCTGAATCGGCACGGGGTGCGCGCCGAGCCGGTCGATCATCGTCCGGACGCCCATGTCGAAGTCGGCCCCGGTGCGGTCCATCTTGTTGATGTAGGCGATGCGGGGGACGTGGTACTTGTCCGCCTGGCGCCAGACCGTCTCGGACTGAGGCTCGACGCCGGCGACCGAGTCGAAGAGCGCGATCGCGCCGTCGAGCACGCGCAGAGAGCGCTCGACCTCGACCGTGAAGTCGACGTGCCCGGGCGTGTCGATGATGTTGATGCGGTGGCCGTCCCACTGCGCGGTGGTGGCCGCCGAGGTGATCGTGATGCCCCGCTCCTGCTCCTGTTCCATCCAGTCCATGACAGCCGCGCCCTCGTGGACCTCGCCGATCTTGTAGGTGCGGCCGGTGTAGTAGAGGATGCGCTCGGTCGTCGTCGTCTTCCCGGCGTCGATGTGCGCCATGATCCCGATGTTGCGGGTCTTTTCCAGAGAGAACTGTCTAGGCATCGATCAGGATCCGGTTTCGGTTTCGGGGATGGTGGCGGGCCAAAAAAATGGGCCCCTCGGGCCCACGCGCGCTGCTGGTCTGTTTCGGACCGGTTCGCGTCGCTATTTGCTCGAGGTCTCCATCTTCGATCAGGTCCCACGGACGGACCGCTCGTAAGCGACTCCCCGCCCGTGGCGCCTCGGCGACTATAGCAGAGGAGTTCGCGCTTCCAAACAGCGTTCCTGCCCGTGGCGCCGGGTGATTTCGGCGTTTCAGGCGGCCGTCTGAGGTGGCTCTCCGGGCTCCTCCTGGAACACCGCGCCGAGCCGTTCCATGACCTTCGTGGCGGCGCGCATCTCGCGCGGGGAGACATCTCCGAGCGCGCGTTCCCAGCGGTCTCGCCACGCCGCGCGCTTGGTTTCCACGCGCGCGCGCCCGAGCGGGGTGAGCCGCGCCATCACGACACGCCGGTCGCTGTCCGAGCGCGTGCGCTCGACGTGGCCGGACTCCGCGAGGCCGTCCAGCATCTGGGTGACCGTCGCCGGGGAGATCCGGGCGGCGAGCGCGAGCTCGCCTGCCGAGAGCTCGCCGCGCTCGTCGAGCTCGATCAGCAGCTCGAACTGGGCGTGGCTGATCTCCGCTCCGACCAGGTGCGTGTCGCGCCCGCGCATGCGCGTGACCGCGCGGAAGAGGTGCCGGAAGGCGAGCCCGAGGGCCGTGAGCTCCGGCGTTTCCTCGGGCTTCGCCACCACGCCTGTCTTGCTCTCGACGGCCGCCTTGCCGGAGGTGTCCGTTGCAGCCATGGCTAGAGCCCGACCTCCATCGCGCTCTCGTGACGAAGGAGCGACTCCTCGTCGTGGTCGGACGCGATCTCCTCGGTGTCGGACGGGCGCTCGGCTTTGAGCAGCATCAGGCACGGGATCAGCGAGAGCAGCGCGATCGCGAACGCCCACCAGAACGTGTGCCCGTACGCGGCGGCGAGCTCGGCCGAGGTGTGGGCGCCGGCCGAGGCTCGCTGGAGCACGACGGCGAGGATCGCCACACCGACAGCGCTGCCGAGCCGCATCACCACGTTGATCTGGGGCGTCGCGTCCGAGAGCTGCTCCGGGCGCATCGCCGCGAACGCCGCGGTCATCGCCGGCATGAAGCCGAGGCCGATGCTCATCCCGCGGACGAACAGCACGGCCGAGAGGACGACGTAGGAGGTGTTCGCGCCGATGAAGGCGAGCGGGATCGTGCTGAGAGCGAGCAGCGAGACGCCGATGATCGCGATCCGCCCGCCGCCGTAACGCTCCGTCAGGCGGCCTGCGACCGGCATCATGATCAGCGCGCCGATGCCCTGGGGGCCGTTGAGCAGGCCGGTATCGATCACGCTCAGGTGGCGGACGCTCTGGTAGTACAGCGGCACCAGGATCATCGCGCCGAACAGCGCGGCGCCGAGCCCGAAGGTCGTAAACGACGCGCCGGCGAAGACTTTGTTCTTGTAGAGGCGGATGTCGAGCAGCGGGCGCGGGATCCGCAGCGCGTGCAGGCAGAAAGCCACGCCCAGCACGATGCCGACGATCAGCGGCCCGAGCACCCGGAGCGATCCGAACGCGGCGCCAGAACCGAGTTCGGAGATCCCGAAGATCATCAGCGCGGCGCTGGCGGGAAGGAGCGCCAGGCCCAGCCGGTCGAGCGGGCCGGCCTCGCCGGAGTCGGTATCGGGCAGCATGCGCCAGCCGAGGTAGATGGCGAGCACGCCGATCGGAGCGTTCACGAAGAAGATCCACGACCAGTGCAGGTTCTGCAGGATCAGCCCGCCGACGACGGGGCCGAGGATCGGGGCGAGCATCGCGGGCATCGAGACGACGCCCATCACCCGCCCCATCCGCTGCGGCCCGGCGACCTGGGCCATGATCAGCTGCGCGAGCGGCATGATCATGCCGCCGCCGATGCCCTGCAGCACGCGGAACGCGACCAGCGCGACGAGCGTGTTCGAGAGCCCGCACGCGATCGAGCCGAGCGTGAAGAGGCCGAGGGAGACGAGGTAGACGCGCTTGGCGCCGAAGCGCCGCGCCATCCACCCCGTCACGGGCATCACCGCGGCCAGCGCGAGCAGGTAGCCGGTCACGACCCACTGCACTTCGGAGATCGAGCTGTGCAGGTCCTTCGAGAGCGTGTCGAGCGCGACGTTGACGATCGTCGTGTCGAGGATCGACATGATCATCCCGAGGATCACGACGCCCGAGATCACCCAGACGTGGCGCTCGATCTTCACGGGTTCGGGCTTGGCGGCGGTCACGGAAGACATTCGGTACCGAAATGTTAGGTACCTAACGAATATCCTTCAAGGGGCCTGGACGGGTGTGTGACCGGTCTCACAGATCTCCCCTTGCGTGGGAGGATTGCTCTCATGGTTCTCCGAGTCCTCGCGGTCGTGATCTTCGCCCTGGTGGTCGCGCTCGCCTTGACGGGCCACGCCGACGGTGCGATCGCCCTCGCGGTCGTGGGCATCGGCGGGCTGACTCTGAACAGGAGGGCGCACGCCGCCCGTTGAAGGCGACGGGCGCCTTACCATGAAGCGCGATGCGCGACGACGAGCTCGAGCAGCGGCTTCGCGCCACGGGCGCCGCGTTCATCGAGGCGCACGAGAAGGCAGCGGATGCCATCGGGGACGCTTGCGAGGCAGGGCTGTCCCCCGAGGCGATCTGCGAGCTCAGCGGGCTGTCCGCAGAGACGGTCGCCGCGTTCCTGCGAGCACGGGACTAGCTGTGGAGCCGCCGCGGGCGCGGTAGCACCCGCGCGAGCACGGGCTCCTCGATCCGGCGGTGCGAGCACCCGCAGCGCTACCCCCTCCCCCTTAAAGAAAAACCCGCCGGGGGCGGCGGGCTCGGCAGGGACGGCGCGAGCCGGCTACCAGCGGTAGTGCGCGAACGCCTTGTTCGCCTGCGCCATGCGGTAGATGTCGTCCTTGCGCTTGTACGCGCCGCCCTGCTGAGAGATCGCGTCCAGCAGCTCGTTTGCGAGGCGCTGCGCCATCGTCTTCTCGCGGCGCTGGCGAGCGAACTCGACCAGCCAGCGCACGGCCAGCGTGCGCGCGCGGCGCGCGGGGACCTCCACCGGCACCTGATAGGTGGCGCCGCCGACGCGGCGGGAGCGCACCTCGAGGGTCGGGGTGAGGGTGCGGATCGACGCCTCGAGCGTCTCCAGCGGCTCTTTGTCGCTGCGCTCGCCGATCAGCGCGAGCGCGTCGTAGACGATCTGCTCGGCCGTCGACTTCTTGCCGTCCAGCATCACCTTGTTGATGACCTGCTGAACGAGCTTCGACCGGTGGAGCGGGTCGGGCTCGATCGGTCGTATCTGGGCGGCTGCGCGACGGGGCATCTAGTTCTGGGGGCGGCTGGTCGGCGTTTCTATTTTTTCTTTACGCCGTACTGCGAGCGCGCCTTCTTGCGGTCGCTGACGCCGGCGGCGTCGAGCGTGCCGCGCACGACCTTGTAGCGAACGCCCGGCAGGTCCTTGACGCGACCGCCGCGAACGAGCACGACCGAGTGCTCCTGCAGGTTGTGGCCCTCGCCGGGGATGTAGGCGGTGACCTCCATCGACCCGGAGATGCGCACACGGGCGACCTTGCGCAGCGCGGAGTTGGGCTTCTTCGGGGTCGTCGTGTACACGCGCGTGCACACGCCACGCCGCTGCGGGGCGGCGACCTTCTTCTTGCGACCCTTGCCGGACTTGAGTCCGGGGGTGGCGACCTTCTTCTTCGGGGCCACGCGGCCCTTGCGCACTAGTTGCGAGGTGGTCGGCATCGGGGCGCAGATGCTAGCAGCCGGGCGCGGGGCTCAAGGCTCGCGTCTAAGCCGCCGCAGCCGCGGGTGCGACGCCGGCGGAGCGGACCGGAGCGGGCATCATCGCCGAGGCGACGATCACGAGCACGAAGGCGAGCGCCTGCAGCGTCACGCCGAGCGCGCTGCCGGCCATCGGGTCGCCGAAGACGATGATCCCGCCGGCGATCCCGGCGATGTTGGCGGTCGTGCCGGTGACGGCGATGACGGGAACGGCCTCGCCGTCCTGCAGCCCTTTGGCGGAGGCATAGAAGGCGACGACCGAGGCGATGATCGCAACCGCGAGCCAGGGGCTCGTGATCAGGCCCATGAAGCCGTGCGCGCCGGTGATGCCGGTGAGCGCCTTGATCGAGGCGTCGGAGACGCCGAACAGGATCCCCGAGGCCGCGCCCAGCATCACGCCGTGGTGCTCGACCGGGCCGCCCATCCGCGGGCCCATGATCAGCAGGCCGCCGAGGAAGAACAGGCCGGCCTCGAACGAGATCATGCCGACGTTCGAGAAGTGCGAGTGCGCGCCGTGCATGGCGGGCAGCGTCACGCCGAGCAGTACGAGCCCGGCGGCCGTCAGGAAGAGGCCGACCCATTGGCGCCTGCCGACCTCGAAGCCGAAGAAACGGTCGGCCATCACGGCGATGAAGACCACGCCGGCCGCGAGCGCGACCTGGACGACCGACATCGGAGCCAGCGACAGCGCCGCCACGTGCAGCCCCCAGCTCGCCGTCGCGGTGAGCATCCCCAGGCAGAACCACTTCGAGGAGTACAGGCCGATCGCAGAACGGATCGGGTGGAGAACTTCCACCTTGGGCACCGCGTTGGCGCCCTTGTACTTGTAGAAGAAGCCCAGGTTCGCCACGAAGGCGCAGGCGAGTGCGAGAAAGATTCCGAGATCCAAGGTCATGGGGGGGAGGTCGTTTGCGGTGGCCTGCATCGACTACGGGAAGCCACTGCTTTACTCCGCCTCGTCGGGGGTAGGCGGATCGACCGCCTCGGGACCATACCCGTCAGAACCTCTGTGCAAGCTAAAGACCTCCCGAGAAGTAATAAAGACCCTGCAAGAGCGGGGTATTCGGGGATTTCGGCGGACCACGGTCCGCTCGACTCCCGGGCGTCCACGAGGCCGCTGCTGATGGTGGACATCGACGGCGTGATCTCGCTCTTCGCGGGCCCCGGAGAGCTCCGCGGAGGAGCCGTCGAAGGCACGTACCACTCGATCGAGGGCATACCGCACTTCCTTTCGGCCATCGCGGCCGCTCACCTGCTCGACCTCGCAGAGCATTTCGAGCTCGTCTGGGCCAGCGGCTGGGAAGAGCGCGCCGACGATCACCTGCCGTACCTGCTCGGGCTTCCTTCGGGGATCCCGTTCCTGCGCTTCGAGCGGGCGGTCGGCCGCTCCAACGCGCACTGGAAGCTCGACGCCATCGAGCGCTGGGCCGCGGAGCGCCCACTGGCGTGGATCGACGACGCGCTCGACGACGAGTGCCGGGGCTGGGCCGAGCGGCGCGCGGCGCCGACGCTGCTCGTGCAGACCGACCCCGTCCGGGGATTGACGGATGCCGAGGCCGGCATTCTCATGGCGTGGGCGCGGGGGCTGGCGCCGGCGTAGCGGCGGCGACCGGCGCGACCTTGACCGCGCGAGAGACAGCCGCCCCGCCCCCCGTCCCGCCCGTGAAGAGGGCGCGGACCCACACGGGTCCGCCGGCACCGACGGCGAAGCTCGCGGGAGCGAGGAATTGCCCCGCGGCGTCGGTTACGCCTTCGGCGAGCGTGCTGTGGAGCACTTCGAGCCCGCGCCGCGAGACGGTCCGCGCCTGCAGCGCCACCGTGGCACCGGCCACCGGGGCGCCTGCGAGCGTCACCAGGGAGACCGCGAGCTGCGGCGGGGCGCCTGCGGCGGGAGCGGCCGGGATCAGCACGAGCGCCGCCTTCACCGGGTTCCCCGCGAGCCGCAGCACACTCGCGCGGATCGCGGGCAGCTCGGCGTAGAGCGCGTCGCCCGGGCAGTCCGTGCTGTCGGCATCGCGGTGCCCTGAGACGCGCAGCAGCGAGACCCGGGCGTTGGCCGGGTATTTGCTGTAGGACGCCCCGGCCGGGTCGACCCGCACGGTCACGCGACCGCTGCACGGCGTGCCATGCAGCGAGAGCTTCCACGCCAGCAGCTGTTGCAGAGCGGTGCGGGCGGCCGTCGAGATCGGCGTGCCCGAGTAGGAGCCGAGCACGGCGACGCCGCTCGAGACGACGTTGTAGCCGCCCGCCTGGGCGCCCACGACCGGTTCGTCGATCCCTCCGGCGCGGGCCTCCCATATACGACCGAAGCGGTCGAGCACGAAGTTGTAGCCGATGTCGTTCCAGCCGTTGAATTCGCGGTGGAACAGGAAGATCGCCCTCAGCATCGCCGGCACCTGCGCCGCGGAATAGCCGTTCGGGTTCTCCGTGTGGTGGACGAAGGCGAGCTCGACGTTCCCGTATTCGGGCGCCACGCGCGGCGGCGGGATCCCTTTCGCCCATGCCGTGCGGGCGATGATCGGCGGCTGACCCGGTCCGGCCTCGAGCACAGGCTGTGCGAGCGCCAGAGCCGAGCCATGCGCGCCGGTGCCCTCCAGACCGGTGCCCGTCACGAGCGCCAGCCGCGTGCCGGCCAGCCGCGAGGCGCTTCGCAGCTGCACGAGCCGAGCACCGCCGAGCCAGAGCGGGTCGCCGGTGGTCGAGCCCGCTGCAGCCGCTTCCGGCCCGTGACCATGGGCACCGGCGTCGGTCCACGGTCCCCACGCACCGGCACGTGTCCTCACCCTGAGCTCGATGCGAGCGCGCGGGTCGCCTCGCCACCGCAGGCCGGCGACCGCGACGCCGGCAGGAAGCGCCACTGTGCGCTCGCGCTGCAGCGTTCCCAGCTCGAGCGTTCGCAGCGAGCGCTCCGAGCCCCGCGCCGCGAGCGCCGCCGCGGGATGGAGCGTCGCGCTCGCCAGGGTGCCGGCGCCCGCGCGCAGCAGCGATCGGCGCGTCATGTCGGGGACGGCCACGACTCCCGGAACACGCTGCGGCCGCGACGGTCGCGCACGAGCAGTGAGATCTTCCTCACCCGCGGGCCGCCCGGCTCCTTTGCGGAGCCACCATCGGCGCGTCCCGGGTCCGCAAGATGGGAGTATCTGCGCTCGCCGCGCCATGCTCGTCGCGACGACCCTCCTCTATCCCCTCACGCTCGCCTTCCTCTGCATCGGGGCGGGTCTGCTCGCTGACCGGATCAGCGGCGTCGAGCTGCGCCCGGCACTGATCGCCGCAGTCGGCGCTGCGGCGCTGATCGGGCTCTCGCAGCTGACGACGATCTTCTCGTGGTCAGCCCCGGCAACGCCCTGGCTGGCCGCGGCGCTGGCCCTCGGCGGCCTCCTGGCCGGCCGGGCCCGCCTCGGCGAGATGAGGGCTGCGCTGGTCGCCGAGCCGCTGCCTCTCATCGTGTCGGTGCTCGCCTACCTGCTGGCGATCGCCGCGGTGCTGCTGAGCGGGAGGCCGAGCTTCTCCTCGGTTGCCCTGTCGGACTCCGCCGTGCACATGATCGGGGCCGAATTCCTGATCCACCACGGGCAGAGCTACGGCGGACTGGACCTCGCCAACTCCTACGGGCGCTTCCTGCACGGTTACTACGGGACGGGCTACCCGTCCGGTGCCGACACGATGTTCGGCGCCAGCGGGGCGCTGATCGGCGTCCCGCTGATCTGGGCCTACCAGCCGTTCAACGCGTTCGTGCTCGCCCTCGCGTGCGGGCCGGCATGGGTGCTCGCGCGGCGGCTCGGCCTGAACAGGGCCATGGCCGCGGCGGCGGCGCTGACCGCGGCGCTGCCGGCACTCCTCTACGGCTACGAGCTGGAGGGCTCGATCAAGGAGCTCACGGCGGTGCCCCTGCTGCTCGCCTGCGGCTGTCTCGTCTCGAAGCCCGGTCACTGGCTCGCGCGCGGCGCGCGCGGTGCCGTGCCGCTGGCCCTGCTCTTCGCCGCCGGCCTCTCGGTGCTCGGTCCTGCGTTCGCGGCGTGGGCGATCGCGTGCTCGGCGGCGCTCGTGGCCGCGATCGCCCTGGAGGAGGGCCCGGCAGGGCTGCGCCGTCTGGTGCCCGCGGTCGCACTCGGCGCGCCGCTGATCCTGATCGCGGCGCTGCCCACCTGGCGTCAGCTCGGCGGCGCGTTGAAAGTCGCCGGCGAAGTCGCCTCGACCTCTAACCCGGGCAACGTGAAGACAGGGCTGCACACCTCGCAGGTGCTCGGCGTGTGGCTGAACGGCAGCTTCAAAGTCGATCCGCCGGGGACCACCGGATGGCTGACCGACGCCCTGTGCGTGCTCGTCGCGGTGTGCGCCCTCATCGGCGTCGGGGCGTGCCTTCGACGCAGGGCGCGAGGGGTCGGACTGTGGATTGCGGCGATGCTCCTCACCTGGCTCGTGGTGAGCGAGCTGGTCACCACCTGGGCGGGCGCGAAGGCGCTGGTGCTGACGTCCCCGACGGTGATGCTGCTCGCCTGGGGCGGGGCCGGGCTGGTTGCCTCGGTCCGCCCGCGGGTGCTCGCGGCCGGCGTGGCCGCCGCCGCGTCGCTGGCGATCGTCGCCGGTGTCCTCGGCTCCGACGAGCTCCAGTACAACGCGGTCGACCTCGCCACGACCGCTCGCTATGAAGAACTCGACCGGATCGACCGGGCGTTCGCCGGGCACGGGCCGGCATTGCTCACGGACTTCGACGAATACGCGCTGTATGCGCTGCGCGATCTCGACCCTGGGAGCCCGAACGCCCTGTACCCCTCACCCGCGCTCGCATCGGCCGCAGGCGGCTACGGACGGCCGTTCGTCCTCGAGTCGATCCCGGCGCGCACGCTCGCCGCCTACCCGCTGATCATCACCCGCCGCGACCCGCAGGCCCCGAGACCCCCCGCCGCCTACACCCTCGCGCGGATCGGGCGCTACTACCTCGTGTGGAGGCGCAGGGCGAGCGCGCGGTTGCCCCTCGCAACGTCGCGGCCGGCCCGCGCGGGCCGGACGATCGCCTGCGGGCGCCTCGCGGCGACGGCGACGCTCGCGGGGCGCCACGGCTCGCTGGCGGCGGCGATCGCTCCGCGCGTCATCAGCGTCCCTCTCGCCCGCGCGCGGCGTCCGGTGTCGTGGGGATCTGCTCGCGAACGCGTGGTGATGAAACGGGCAGGCGTCCTGCGGGTGCGCTTCTCGGTTCACAGGAGCGGCGAGTGGGACGTGTGGCTGCGAGGGCGGCTGATGCCGACGATCCGGGTGAGCGTCGACGGTCGCGCGATCGGCTCGGTATCCGGCCAGGTGAGCGGCAACTCCCTGATCACCTCCCCCGCTCCGCCGCTGCGGGTCCGGCTCGTCGCCGGGGCGCACACGCTCGAAGTGCGCCGCGGCGCGCCGACGCTGGCCCCTGGCGGCCGCGGGTCGGCTGTGCTCACCGGCGTGTTCCTGACCCCCGCAGGCGCCTTCCCGTCCGGGCGGCTCGTGCGGGCGCCCGCGAGCGACTGGCGCTCGCTGTGCACGACGGGGCCGCTGCAATGGGTCGAAGCGTTCGCCGCGACCGGACCGCGCCTGCCCGTTAACGACCGCCGCCCGCGCAGAGGCGGGCGGCGGTAGGCGACTGTCGAGCCTCGTTACTTGCCGTTCTCGGAGTCCTCGGCGGGGAGCTCGAGCTCGGCGAGCTCCTCGGCGAAGCCGGGGTCGGTGCCACCGGCGCCGATCTTCTCCAGCGAGGCGAGGTCGGCGTCGAACTCCTGCCCGTAGCCACCGCCGAGCGAGTCGCCGTCGGTGAGGCCGAGCTCGGCCGCGATCTCGTCCTGATCGAGCAGGCCGACGTCGTCGATCGCGCGCGGCAGCGGCTCGGAGGGTTCGATCTCGATCCGGCGGTAGCGCTTGAGCCCGGTCGCTGCCGGGATCAGCTTGCCGATGATCACGTTCTCCTTGAGCCCGTTGAGGCGGTCGATCTTGCCTTCGAGCGCGGCGTCGGTCAGCACCTTGGTCGTCTCCTGGAAGGAGGCCGCTGACAGGAACGAGTCCGTGTTCAGCGACGCCTTGGTGATGCCGAGGATGATGTCCTCGAACTGCGCGGACTCGCCGCCCTTGTCGGTCACCGCGCCGTTCTCTTTCGCGAACTCGAAGCGGTCGACGAACTGGCCCGGCAGGTAGTCGGTGTCGCCCTTCTGGTCGACCCGGACCTTTTTCAGCATCTGCCGGACGATCAGCTCGATGTGCTTGTCGTTGATGTCCACGCCCTGGGACTTGTAGACCTCCTGCACCTCCTTGACGAGGTACACCTCGGTCTCCGTGCGGCCGCGGATCGCCAGCAGCTCGTGCGGGTAGACCGACCCCTCGTTGAGCTGCTTGCCGGCGCTGATCTTCTCGCCGTCGGCCACGAACAGGCGCGTCCGGCGCGGGAACGCGTGTTTGTGCTCCTCGCCGGCCTCGTCGGTGATGGTCACGGTGAGCGCCTTGTCGGTCTCCTCGACCGAAACGGTGCCGTCCTGCTCGGCGATCTTGGCCAGACCCTTGGGCCTGCGCGCCTCGAACAGCTCGACCACGCGCGGGAGGCCGTGCGTGATGTCCGCGCCGGCGACGCCGCCGGTGTGGAACGTACGCATCGTCAGCTGGGTCCCGGGCTCGCCGATCGACTGGGCGGCCACGATCCCGACGGCGTCTCCGATCTGCGCGAGCGCGCCGGTCGCCATCGCCCGGCCGTAACAGGCCTGGCACACACCGCTTGGCGCCTCGCACTTCAGGACGGAGCGCACGGGCACCTTCACGTCGGTGCCCTTCTCGTGCTCCTCCTCGAATGCGCTGACGATGTCGGCGAGCTGCTCGCGGCCGATTTCGGTTCCCTGCTCGGCCAGCATCCGGTGCCGCTTGGTCTCGATCGGCAGCGCCGCGATCCGCCCGACCAGCCCGTCGTTGGGCTCGCCGTCGGCCTTGAAGACAGCCATCTCGATGTACTCCTCGGTGCCGCAGTCCGTGTCACGGATGATCACGTCCTGCGCCACGTCGACGAGACGGCGGGTCAGGTAGCCGGAGTCGGCGGTGCGCAGAGCCGTGTCGGCGAGGCCCTTTCGGGCACCGTGGGTCGAGATGAAGTACTCGAGCACCGACAGGCCCTCCATGAAGTTGGCCTTGATCGGGCGCTCGATGATTTCGCCCTTCGGGTTGGCCATGAGGCCTCGCATCCCGGCCAGCTGGCGGATCTGCTTGAACGATCCACGTGCGCCGGAGTCGGCCATCATGTAGATCGGGTTGAGTTTGTCGAAGTTCTCGATCATGGCGTCGGCAACCTCGTCGGTGGCCGCGTTCCACTGCTCGACAACTGCCTCGTGGCGCTCCTCCTGAGTGATCAGGCCGTCCTCGTACTGGCCGGTGATGTCGCTGACCAGCGCCTCGAACTTGTCGAGGATGTCCTGCTTCTCCGGCGGCACCACGACGTCGTTCTTGGAGATCGTGATCCCCGCCTGGGTCGCGTACTTGAAGCCCAGGTCCTTGAACGCGTCGAGCACCAGCGAGATCGTGGTCGCGCCGTAGTTCTGCACCAGCAGATCGATCAGGCGCGTGGTGTCGCGCTTCTTCATCGACTGGTTGACGAACGTGTACTTCGACGGGTCGAAGTCGTCGCCCAGCGCCTCGGCAAGGGCACGCTCGATGCGGTCGTTGTAGATGATCCGCCCGATCGTCGTCAGCACGTGGCCGCCCTCGCGCCCGTAGGGGCGGAACTCGGCGATGTCGTGCAGCTTCACCGAGCCGGACTCGTAGGAGAGTTCGGCCTCCTGCGCCGTGCGGAACACGTGCGGGCGCGGCTCGTAGGTCGCACGGTCGATCCCCGACAGCTCGCTCGCCTCCGGACCGTAGGTCAGGTAGTAGGCGCCCAGGATCATGTCCTGTGTCGGCGTCGCCAGCGGCGCGCCGTGAGCGGGCGAGAGGATGTTGTTCGACGAGAGCATCAGGATCCGCGCCTCTGCCTGGGCCTCGGCCGACAGCGGCAGGTGCACGGCCATCTGGTCACCGTCGAAGTCCGCGTTGAACGCGTGGCAGACGAGCGGGTGGACCTGGATCGCCTTGCCCTCGACGAGCAGCGGCTCGAACGCCTGGATGCCCAGGCGGTGGAGCGTCGGTGCGCGGTTGAGCAGGACCGGGTGCTCGTGGATGACCTCCTCGAGCACGTCCCAGACCTCGCCGATCATCGAGTCGACCATCTTCTTGGCAGCCTTGATGTTCTGCGCGGACTTGCGCTCCACGAGGCGGGCCATGATGAACGGCTTGAAGAGCTCGAGAGCCATGATCTTCGGCAGGCCGCACTGGTGCAGCTTCAGGTAGGGCCCGGCGACGATCACCGAACGGCCCGAGTAGTCGACGCGCTTGCCGAGCAGGTTCTGACGGAACCGGCCCTGCTTGCCCTTGAGCATGTCCGAGAGGCTCTTCAGCGGGCGGTTGCCCGGGCCCGTGACGGGCCGGCCGCGGCGGCCGTTGTCGAACAGCGCGTCGACGGCCTCCTGCAGCATCCGCTTCTCGTTGTTGACGATGATCTCGGGCGCGCCGAGGTCGAGCAGCCGCTTGAGACGGTTGTTGCGGTTGATCACGCGGCGGTACAGGTCGTTGAGGTCGGAGGTCGCGAAGCGCCCGCCGTCGAGCTGCACCATCGGGCGCAGCTCCGGCGGAATCACCGGGACCGCGTCCAGCACCATCATGTCCGGTTTGTTGCCGGACTGGATGAAGGCCGAGACGACCTTCAGGCGCTTCACCGCGCGGGCCTGCTTCTGGCCTTTGCCGGTCTTGACCTGGTCCTCGAGCTCGACCCTTTCGTCCTCCAGGTCGACCTGCTGGAGCAGGTCCCGGATGGCTTCTGCGCCCATCCCGCCCCGGAAGTACTCGCCGAATCCGTAGGGGGATCCGAAGCGCTCCTTGAGCTCACGGAAGGTGGACTCGTCGTGCTCGATCTGCTTGGGCTCCATGGTCTTGAAGAGCTCCCAGACGTTGCGCATCCGCTCGGCCGCGTCCTCTATGTACGCTTCCGTGTCGGCGATGTCGGCCTCGAAGGCCTTCGTCAGCTCCTTGACCTGCTTCTCGCGCTCCTCGTCGGAGATCTTCGACAGGTTGATGTCGAGCGAGTCGGCCCACAGGTGGTCTTCGTCGTTGAAGTTGGTCTGTTTGCCGTTCTGCAGGTACTTCTCGCGCCGGGCCAGCGACTCGCGCAGCTCGAGCACGCGCTCCTCGCGCTCACCCGCGTAGCTGTCGAGAACCTTGTTGACCTCCTTCTCGAGCGAGTCGAGGTCCTTGCCGCGCGCCTCGTCGTCGACCCAGGTGACGATCGAAGCCGCGAAGTAGAGGACCTTCTCGAGTTCCTTCGGCGCCATGTCGAGCAGGTAGCCGATGCGGCTCGGAACGCCCTTGAAGAACCAGATGTGGCTGACGGGTGCGGCCAGGTCGACGTGGCCCATGCGCTCGCGGCGAACCTTGGAGCGGGTCACCTCGACGCCGCAGCGCTCGCAGACGATGCCCTTGTAGCGGACGCGCTTGTACTTGCCGCAGTAGCACTCCCAGTCCTTCGTGGGACCGAAGATGCGCTCGCAGAAGAGACCGTCCTTCTCCGGCTTGAGCGTGCGGTAGTTGATGGTCTCCGGCTTGGTGACCTCGCCCGAGCTCCAGCTGCGGATCTGCTTGGAGGACGCGAGAGAGATCTCGATTGCGTCGAAGTTGTTGATGTCAATCATTCAGGTGGGCCTCTCTGTGTATCTAGGGGTTGGGACCTCTGGTCCGTGAGGGGCGTAGTCCCCTCTTCTCTAGGCCCGGCTGCATCTGTGGCTCAGGGCGCCTGCCGGGTGGCGCCCTGGCCGTTGCTCTACTCGGGTGCCTCCTCGCTGACGAGCGAGTCCAGGTCGACCTCCTCGGTCGCACCGACCTCGTCGACATCGGGGGCCGCCTCAGCGTCGTCATCGGACTCGCCTGAGGCGTCCGTCTTGTCCTCGCCCTCGAGCTCCTCGTCGCTGGACTCGGTCGTGGCCGCTCTGACGCCCGACAGGTCGATGCCGAGCTCCTCGGCCGCCCTGAGCAGGTCGTCGTCCTCGTCGCGCATCTCGGCGCGCTGGCCCTCCTCGGAGACGACGTTGACGTCGAGCGCCAGCGACTGCATCTCCTTCAGGAGCACCTTGAAGGACTCGGGGATCGACGGCTCGGCGATGTTCTCGCCCTTGACGATCGCCTCGTAGGCCTTGACGCGCCCGACGGTGTCGTCGGACTTGATGGTCAGCATCTCCTGGAGCGTGTAGGCGGCGCCGAAGGCCTCCAGCGCCCAGACCTCCATCTCGCCGAAGCGCTGGCCGCCGAACTGCGCCTTGCCGCCCAGCGGCTGCTGGGTGACCAGCGAGTACGGCCCGGTCGAGCGAGCGTGGATCTTGTCGTCGACCAGGTGCAGCAGCTTCAGGATGTACATGTAGCCGACGGTGACCTGTTCCTCGAAGGGCTCGCCGGTGCGGCCGTTGAACAGCGTCATCTTGCCCGACGCCTGCTCGCCGACCCGGGCGGACTTGTCGATGTCCATCCGGATCCGCCCGGTGTGGGCGTCCTGCCACTTCACGAGCGCGGTGTCGACGTCTTCGACCGTCGCGCCGTCGAAGACGGGCGTCGATACGTAGACGCGGCGCTTGCCGTCGGCGGCGTCGGCCTCCTTGTAGGCCTCGGTGCCGTCGTCGTACCAGCCCTGAGCGGCCGCCCAGCCGAGGTGCGTCTCGAGGATCTGCCCGACGTTCATGCGCGAGGGCACGCCCAGCGGGTTGAGGATCACGTCGACCGGCGTCCCGTCCTCGAGGAACGGCATGTCCTGCTGGTCGACGATCTTCGAGATCACACCCTTGTTGCCGTGACGGCCCGCGAGCTTGTCGCCCTCGGAGATCTTGCGCTTCTTGGCGACGAACACACGCACGAGGTCGTTGACCCCGGGGGGCAGGTCGTCGCCGGCGTCGCGGCTGAAGGTCATGACGTCGATCACGACGCCGCCCTCACCGTGGGGGACCTTCAGCGAGGTGTCGCGGACCTCGCGCGCCTTCTCCTTGAAGATCGCGCGGATCAGCTTCTCCTCGGCCGTCAGCTCGGTCTCGCCCTTCGGCGTGACCTTTCCGACGAGCAGGTCGCCCGAGATCACCTCGGCGCCGACGCGGACGATGCCGCGGTCGTCGAGGTTGCGCAGCGACTCCTCCGAGCGGTTCGGGATGTCGCGCGTGATCTCCTCCTCGCCGAGCTTCGTCGTGCGGGCGTCGATCTCGTACTCCTCGATGTGGATCGAGGTGAGCTCGTCGTCCTGCACGAGGCGCTTGGAGAGGATGATCGCGTCCTCGAAGTTGTAGCCCTCCCAGGACATGAAGGCGACCATCAGGTTCTTGCCCAGCGCCATTTCGCCCTGGTCGGTCGAGGAGCCGTCGGCGAGCACATCTCCCGCCTTCACTTTCTGGCCGGTTCCCACGAGCGGCTTCTGGTGGATCAGCGTGCCCTGGTTCGAGCGCATGAACTTCTGCAGCTCGTACTCGTCCTTCTTGCCGTCGGAGCCCGCGATCACGATGCCGTCGGCGTCGATGTAGTCGACGGTCCCCGCCGTGCGGGCCAGCATCACGTCACCGGTGTCGAGCGCAGCCCGGCGCTCCATCCCGGTGCCGACCAGCGGCGCGTCCGATTTCAGGAGCGGCACTGCCTGACGCTGCATGTTCGAGCCCATCAGCGCCCGGTTCGCGTCGTCGTGCTCGAGGAACGGGATCATCGCGGTCGCGACCGACCAGATCTGCTCGGGCGAGACGTCGATCAGGTCGACGTCTTTCGGCCCCACGGTGACGTACTGGCCCGCCTGGGTGCGGCACAGGATCTCGCTGCCCTTGAGCTTTCCGGTCTTCGCGTCGACAGGCGTGTTGGCCTGCGCGATCAGCTGCTCCTCTTCCTGGGTGGCATCCAGGCGCACGACGTCCTCGCTCACGACGCCGTCCTTGACGACCCGGTAGGGCGTCGTGACGAAGCCGTACTCGGAGACCTCGGCGAACGAGGACAGCGATCCGATCAGGCCGATGTTCGGACCCTCGGGCGTCTCGATCGGGCACATGCGGCCGTAGTGGGTGGGGTGCACGTCGCGGACCTCGATCGGAGCGCGCTCGCGCGTGAGCCCGCCGGCGCCGAGCGCCGAGAGGCGACGGCGGTGCGTGAGCCCCGCGAGCGAGTTGGTCTGGTCCATGAACTGCGACAGCTGCGAGGAGCCGAAGAACTCCTTCAGCGCCGCGACGACCGGGCGGATGTTGATGATCGTCTGCGGCGTGATCGTGTCGGCGTCCTCGGTCGTGAGGCGCTCGCGCACGACGCGCTCCATCCGGTACAGGCCGATCCGGAAAGCCTCCTGGATCAGCTCGCCCACGGTGCGCAGGCGGCGGTTGCCGAAGTGCTCGTACTCGTCGAGGTGCTCGGCCACCGGCTCGCGCGGCATGCTGATCGCCTCGGCCGCGTAGTCCTTGATCTCCGTCTCCGGTTCCTCCGGCAGCCCGAGGCGCTTGGGCAGCTCGACCAGCTCGCGCACCAGCGCGAGGATGTCGTCGTGCGTCAGCGTGCGGGTGTCGATGTCGATGTCGAGCCCGAGCCGCGAGTTGAGCTTGTAGCGCCCGACGCGGGTGAGGTCGTAGCGCTTGGGGTCGAAGAAGAGCTGGTTGAGCAGCGCCTTGGCGTTGTCCACGCTGGGCGGCTCGCCCGGCCTCTGCTTCTTGAACAGCTCGATCAGCGCGCCCTCTTCGCTGCGGGTCGCCTCGGTGTCCGACTCGATCGTGTTGCGGATGTAGAGCGAGTTGCCGAACAGCTTCAGGATCTCCTCGTCGCTCGCGTAGCCCATCGCGCGCAGCAGCACCGTCACCGGGAGCTTGCGCTTACGGTCGATGCGGACGAAGACCTTGCCCTTCTTGTCGATCTCGAGCTCGAGCCAGGAGCCGCGAGCCGGCATCAGGTTCGCGATGAAGACCTGCTTCTCGCGGTCCTTCGGCTCCATCAGGTAGGCGCCCGGCGAGCGCACGAGCTGCGTGACGACGACGCGCTCGGTGCCGTTGATGACGAACGTGCCGCGCTCGGTCATCCACGGGAAGTCGCCCATGAACACCGACTGCTCGCGGATCTCGCCGGTCTCACGGTTGATGAAGGCGACCGTCACCGTGAGCGGGCGGGCGTAGGTCAGGTCCTTCTCGCGGCACTGCTCGAGCGAGGCGACGGGCTCGTCGAAAGTGAACTCGCCGAACTGCACGGCCAGGTTGCCGGTGTAGTCCTCGATCGGCGAAATGTCGTCGATCGTCTCGCGGAGCCCTCCCTTCTGCGGGTCCGTCAGCCACTCGAAGGAGCGGCGCTGAATGTCGATCAGGTTGGGGACATCAACGGTCTTGTTCAGACGCGCGAAAGTGCGGCGCGTCCGGAGAGCATCTGCAGCAGCCAAGAAATGACTCCTTCGGAGGGCGAAACACGGACGAGGAGGGCGCCGGGGCGCGACCAGCAAAGATAGCACAGACAAGCTGCGCCCTGAAGGGCCGCCGGTGCTCACGGACCCCGCCCTTGACGCTCGCGTATGTGGCGCGAGGTGCTTGCCAGGCGGCTGCGACTATCGACCAGCGACGGGCATCTTACCGGAAAGTGGGCCCTCGCGGGCAGGAAATTGGGCCCTGTGCAGTCCTTTTCCCGGCGGGGCGCCGAGTGGCGGTCGCGCACTGCCGGGAAGCGCGAGCGCTCAGGCCGCGACGCCGAGCTCCTGCGCGCGGGCGGCGAGCGCCGCGATCACCTCGGCGATCAGCTCATCGAGCTCGATGCCGAGCTCCTGCGCGCCGCGGGAGACGTCCTCGCGGCTGACCGCCGCGGCGAAGCTCGGCTGCTTGAGCTTCTTGCGCACCGACTTGGGGGTCATTCCCGTCAGGCCTTCGGGACGCACATAGGCGCACGCGAGGACGAACCCCGACAGCTCGTCGACCGCGGCCAGCGAGCGCTCCATCTCGCTCTCGCGCGCGACGTGCATGTAGTCGGCGTGCGAGGCGACCGCCCGGATGAGCTCCGGCGGGTAGCCGCGGCGCTCCAGCTCGGCCATCGCGACCCGCGGGTGGCCGGTCTCGGCGTCCGGGTGGCGCTCGTAGTCGAGATCGTGGAGCAGGCCCGTCAGCCCCCACAGCTCCTCATCGGCGCCGCGGCGGCGAGCCTGGTCGCGCATCGCCGCCTCGACGGCGAGGCAGTGGCGGCGCAGCGGCTCCTGGCTGACCCACTCGTGCAGGAGGGCGAGGGCTTCGTCGCGCGTGGGGAGCAGGAGTGGACCGGACACGTCGCGAGATTAGCGCCGGACGGCAACTTCCGCCTCGCCCCAGGTTTTACTTGTCGGAATGTTCAGGGGAGGGACTGCGGGAGGCGTCCGAGCGTGGGTGAGCGCCATCGCTTCAGCGGGAGTGCTCGCGCTCGGAGTCACTGCCGCGCCGGCCGCAGCGACGGAATGGTCCCCGGTCGCGATCAGCCCGCGAGTGGTCTCTGAGCCGATCTTCGACGAGCCGCTCTACGCGCGGCCGGGATTCATCCTCATGAGCTCCGTGTCGTGCGCGTCCCCGAGCTTCTGCATGGCTGTCGGGAGCGGCTCGCAGCGGGTGGGAGCCGGGAAGCACATGAAGATCTACGAACGCGGCTATGCGCTGACGTTCGACGGCAGCCGGTTCCAGGCTCCGGTTCGCATCCACGGCCGCCTTGCGGTGGCCTCGGTCTCCTGCTCCTCGCCCTCGTTCTGCGGCGCGGTGGGAAATCAGGCGAACGGCAACACGATCGCGGCCTACGGCGTCGTTTTCAACGGCCACCGCTGGGGCAACCCCGTGCTCCTCTCAGGGGCGCCCCGCGCTCCGGACCGCGAATCGGAAAGGCTGGTGGCGATCTCCTGCACGGCCGGCGGATTCTGCGCCGCAGTCGGAAGCCGCGGTGCAACCGTCGTCCTCGCCGGTGGCTCGTGGCGGATGGTCGCACCCAGCAGCCCGCTCGAAGCGTCGAGAAAGCTCAGCTGTGTGCTCGCGTGGGACTGCGTGACGATCGTCAACCACGAAGCGCCCCTGGAAACGCGCTCCGACACGAGCCCTCGGCAGCAGACCGTGTTCGAGGAAGCGACCACCTCGTCCCTTACCCGCGGCGGCTGGAGCGCGTCGAGGCGTCTTGCGAGCGCCTATCGGATCGCATCGCTGTCATGCGCCGGAACTCGCTTCTGCCTCGCTGCGAACCAGGGCGGGACGACGTTCCTCTACGACGGCTCGACATGGGCGCCCGGATCAAAGCCCGCCGCGTACGAAGCTGCCCCCCTCAGCTGCGCGACGCCTTCATTCTGTCTCGCCATCGACCAGCCCGAATTCAGCTCGACATTCAACGGACGCACCTGGACAAGCCCTGCCAAAGTCGACCCGAGCCCCTACCCGGAGTGGGTGCTGGGCGCGACATGGGGAGAACTGCTGTCGTGTGCCGCGCCTGAATTCTGTCTGGCGTTCGGTGGCGGTGGGGCGAACGTGCGCGGAGCGGGCTGACCTGTCGTCGGGCTCAGCCGGCGCCTCGGGACGGCAGCGTTCCGCCCAGCGCCGATCGTGCCCCCCTACGCATGTCGCCGCGCGCGCCGGTGTCGCTGCCGACCCACCTCGACGGATTCGGATACGGGCCCCAGAACGCAAGAGGCCCCGCCGCAGCGGGGCCTCTGAACAGATACTCGAGTCGGCGGCGAGCTATTTGAGCTCGACCTTCGCCCCAGCCTCCTCGAGTTCGCCTTTGAGCTTGTCGGCCTCCTCTTTTTCGACGCCCTCCTTGACGGGCTTGGGGGCCTCGTCCACGAGCGCCTTGGCCTCTTTGAGACCGAGGCCGGTCGCCGCGCGGACGACCTTGATGACCTGGATCTTCTTGTCGCCGGCCTCGGCGAGGATCACGTCGACGGTCCCGCTCTCTTCCTCGGCGCCGGCGTCGGCGCCACCGGCGCCGCCGGCAGCCGCGGGGGCCGCCGCGGCGACTGCCGTCGCCGAGACGCCGAACTCCTCCTCGAGCGCTTTGATGCGCTCGGCGAGCTCGAGCACAGAGATGCCCTTGAGCTCCTCGATCCAATCCTGCGTGCTGGTTGCCATGGTGTGTCAGTCCTCCTTGGTGGGATTCGTCTCGGCGTCCTCGGCCTCTGCCGAGACGTCCGCTTGCTTGTCGTCGTCGTCTTGCGCCGGCGCCTCGGCGGCCGGCTCAGCTTTGTCGTCCTCGCCGGCAGGCGCCTCCGCCTCAGCAGCCTCGGCAGGCGCCTCAGCCTCAGCCTCGGCAGGCGCCTCCGCCTCAGCAGCCTCGGCAGGCGCCTCAGCCTCAGCCTCGGCGGCCTCCGGCGCCTCGCCCGCGGCGTCTGCATCCGCCTCCGGAGCAGTCTCCTCGGCCGGCGCCTCAGCCTCTGCCTCTGCCGGAGCGGCCGCGGCGGCGGGCGCCTCGCCCGCAGGGATCTCGCCGGACTCCTTCTTCTGCTGCACCTGGCCGAGCGCGACCGCGACACCGCTCAGCAGCGCGTTCAGCGAGCGCACGAGCCCCCCGACCGGCGAAGCGACGATGCCGACGAGCTGTCCGTAGAGGACGTCGCGTGCGGGCAGGCGTGAGAGCGCGCGGATCTGATCGATCTCGAGCTCCTCGCCACCCATCATGCCGCCCTTGAACGGGAGCAGCTGGGTGGCTTTGGCGTAGTCGGCGACGGCCTTGGCGGCAACCGCGACGTCGCCGCGCACGAAGGTGAGTGCCGTCGGCCCGACGAGGTAGCCCTTCAGCGGCTCGGCTCCGACCTGGTCGGCGGCGCGTTCGGTCAGCGAGTTCTTGACGACCTTGAAGTTGGCGTCGGCCTCGCGCAGTTTGGTGCGCAGCTCGGCGATCTGCTCGACGGTGATGCCGCGGTAGTCGACGGCGAAGATCGCCTCGGACTCGTCTATGTGGCCTGCGATCTCGGCGATCGCGGCGGACTTCTGCTCGCGGTTCATTCAGGGCTCCTGTCCCGGTCTTACGCCTTGGCGGCCGGAGGTCTCTGGGGCTTGGTTTGAGGGCCTAGGCAGCGGCGCTCGCCGCAGACGCCTCCTCGACGATGTCACGGGTTCGGCTCGGGTCGATTTTCACGCCCGGGCCCATGGTGGAGGTCAGGGTGATCGAGTGCAGGTAGCGCCCTTTGGCAGCCGAAGGCTTGGCGCGCACGAGCTCTTCGATCACAGCAGCGTAGTTCTCGAGCAGGTTGCGGTCGTCGAAGCTCGCCTTGCCGATCACCAGGTGCACGATCGCCGTGCGATCGGTGCGGTACTCGACCTTGCCGGACTTCGACTCTTCGACGGCTTTTGCGACGTCCATCGTGACCGTCCCGACTTTCGGGTTGGGCATCTTGCCCGACGGCCCGAGGATGCGGCCGAGCTGGCCGACGACGTTCATCAGGTCCGGCGTCGCGATCGCGACGTCGAAGTCGTCGAAGCCGTCCTGGATCCGCTTCGCGAGGTCCTGGGCGCCGACCACATCGGCGCCGGCCTCTTCGGCCTCTTTGACCTTGTCGCCCTGGGCGAAGACGACGACCGTGACGTCTTTGCCGAGCCCGTTGGGCAGAGCGATCGTGCCGCGCAGCTGCTCGTCGGCGTGGCGCACGTTCAGGCCGGTGCGGACGTGCAGCTCGACGGACTCGTCGAACTTCGCGCTCGCAAGGCTCTTCACGAGCGCGACGGCCTCGGCGGGCTCGTACTCGCGCTCACGGTCCACTTTGGCGATGCCGTCGCGGAAGCGACGGCCGTGATGCGTCGTCACGCCTGCACCTCCACTCCCATCGAGCGGGCGGTGCCGGCGATGATCTTCGCGGCCTGGTCGACGTCGTGGGCGTTCAGGTCCTGGAGCTTGCGCTCGGCGATCTCGCGCAGCTGAGCCTGGCTGATCGTGCCGACCTTGATGCGGTTCGGCTCACCGGAGCCCTTGTTGATTTTGATCGCCTGGCGGATCAGCACGGCAGCCGGCGGCGTCTTGGTGATGAACGTGAACGAACGGTCCTCGTAGACCGTGATCACGACCGGGATCACCGTGCCGGTTTCGCTCTGCGTCTGCGCGTTGAACGCCTTGCAGAACTCCATGATGTTGATGCCGTGCTGACCGAGGGCAGGGCCGACCGGCGGGGCGGGGCTCGCCTGCCCGGCGTTCGCCTGCAGCTTGATCGTTGTCAGAACCTTCTTGGCCATTTTGAAATCCGGAGGTTAGTGAGGTTGGGAGGCTGACCGGGTCGAGGACCGAGCGAGCCAAGGACGCCGGCTCGCGCCGGTCATCGGCTCGCTCAGAGCTTTTTCACCTGGTCGAAGCCGACTTCCACCGGGGTCTCGCGTCCGAAGATAGATACCAGCACCTTGAGGCGCGCCGCGTCCTCGTTGATCTCGGAGATCTCGCCGGAGAAGTCCGACAGCGGGCCGGAGACGACCTTGACCGACTCCCCGATCGAGAACTGGGCGCGCGTCCGGGTCGCCGTCGCGACCTCCTTGTGGAGCAGTCGGTCGACCTCGACCTGGGTCAGCGGCACGGGCTCCTGGGAGGCGCCGACGAAGCCGGTCACACCCGGCGTGCCCTTGACGACGCCCCACGAGTCCTCGTTGAGCTCCATGTTGACGAGCACGTAGCCCGGCATCGTCCGCTTCTCCTTGAGCACCTTCTGGTTGTTCTCCATCTCGGTGACGGACTCGGTCGGCACGACGACGGAGCGCACGGCGCGCTGCTGCCCGAGCGAGACGACCCGGTGCTCGAGGTTGTGCTTGACCTTGTTCTCGTGTCCGGAATAGGTGTTGACGACGTACCAGCGAAACATTCAGAGGCTCCTGAGGGGTGTTGCGAAGAGGGTGTCGGGTGTGAGACGCGCCGGAACGGCCGGTGCGTCAGAGGATGAATTCGACGATTTCCTTGGCGACGTAGTCGGCGAGGCCGAGGTAGGCGCCGGCGATCGCGACGAAGCCGAGCACGACGGCCGTCGCCTGCGCGACCGCACGGCGGTCAGGCCACTGGACCCGCTGGAGCTCGGCCCAGCTTGCGCGGAGGAAGCCGATGACGCGGTTGCCGCCGCGCAGCGGCGCGCCGGAGGCGCGCTCGGGGGTGACGCCGCCGTCGCCGTTGCTGCCTCCCGCTCCTGCGCCGGCGTGCTCCAGCTCCTGCAGTTCGTCGTCGCTGATGTCGCCCTCGGCAGCCGCCTCCTCCTCGATTTCGCGCTCGGAGAGGTGACTGGGGTCGGCCTCGATGTCGCGCTCGGGGGTCGCCTCTGCGGGCGCCGGGACTCCACCCGCGCCGCGCACGAGCGCTGCGTCGAACTCGTCGACCTCGCCGGAGGCGTGGTCGAGCGAGCCGGGCAGGTCGGCGCGCACCGGCTGGCTCGGCGCAGCCGCGGCTTTGCCACGGCCGGAGCCTGCGGTGCCGCGCTGGCGGCGCTGCTTCGCACGTTTGCGGTCACGGGCCACTGAAGCGCTCCCGCGCTACCGGGTCTCCCGGTGACTGGTGTGCTTGCGACACCAGCGGCAGTACTTGCGCAGCGTCACCCGGTCGGGGTTGTTGCGCTTGCTCTTGTTGGTCTGGTAGTTGCGGCGCTTGCAATCCTCGCAGGCGAGGGTGATAGCGATTCGAACGTCTCCGCGGGCCATGATCGGAAAACCCTTGAGTAGTGGTTGCAGCGGCTCTGGGCGAAGAAAAACCCCGCCCAGGCGCGAGGTAGGAGCAGTCTAGCGTGCTTGCCGAAGCGCCGCGCCCGCCTCGGCGACGCAGCCGCGGGCTGCCGGCCGAGCGTCGCTAGTGCTTGTCGAGGACTTTGTCGACGAGGCCGTACTCGAGCGCCTGGTCGGCCGTGAAGAAGCGGTCGCGCTCCATGTCCGCACGGACCTGATCCTCGGAGAGCCCGGTGTGCTCGGCGTAGATCTGGTCGATCCGTTTGCGGATGTTGAGGATCTCGCGCGCGTGGATCTCGATGTCGGTCGACTGGCCTTCGAAGCCCGCCGAGGGCTGGTGGATCAGGATCCGCGAGTTGGGTAGCGCGGCGCGCTTGCCCTTCGTCCCGGCGGCGAGCAGCAGCGAGCCCATCGACATCGCCACCCCGACGCACATCGTCGCGACGTCGGGTTTGATGAACCGCATCGTGTCGTAGATCGCGAGCCCGGAGTAGATGCTGCCCCCGGGCGAGTTGATGTAGATCGAGATGTCCTTGTCGGGATCGTCGCTCTCGAGGTGCAACAGCTGGGCGACGACCAGGTTCGCGACCTGGTCGTCGATCGGCGTGCCGAGGAAGATGATGCGCTCGTTCAGCAGCCGCGAGTAGATGTCGAACTCGCGGTCTCCGCGGGCCGTGCGCTCGATGACCATCGGGATCAGTGGCATGGGGGCACCACCCTAGCGCCCGGCGCAGCGAGAGCCGGGGCTTGGGATTGGATAGCCGAATGTCGGAGTTCGGCGCGCAACCGTCCATGGGTAGCCGGGTTGGGGACGAAACACCCGGACGGAGGATCACGGATGACACGCCACCGACACCTCAGGCCGGCCGCGCTCGCGGCGGCGATCGGCGCGGCTCTCGCTCTCGCGTCGGGCGCCGCGGCGATGACCAGCCACGCGGGCTGGCCGCCTGACGAACACCTCGTGATGGACAAGGGCCCTGCCGGGCACACGCACGTCCTGAAGGGCGTGGCGGACAGGCACAACTACCTGCTCGGCGGCTACGGCGACGACACCATCGAAGGCGGCGCGGCCGGCGATGTGATCTGGGGCGACTACCACCCGAGCGGCGAGAGCCGCCAGACCGCGGTCATCCGCGCAGGGAACGGCCCCAACTTCATCTACGCCAACGACACCTTCAACTACGTCTGGACCGGGACCAACCCCAGAACCGTCGTCCACGCGCATGAGGACGGCGGGGTCGTGCACTGCGAGAATGCCCGGCAGGTGGTCTACACGAGCCACCACGCCAAACCCCATTGGAAGTTCGAGGGCTGCCGCCACATCAGCTTCTACTCGGTCGGCTACTGAGCGCTCACGCGGGAGCCAGCGCCCGCTCTCGCAACGCGGCGAGGTCCTGGGCTTCCAGACCGCCGGCGGCGAGCGTCGTCTCCAGATCCAGCGAGGCGAGCGTGGTCTCGATCACCTCGGCCGCGTTCGTCCCCCGAGCGGCCAGGAACGCTTCGAGCTCGGGCGCCTGGTCGGGCTGACCGAGCGCTGCCCACAGGCCGACGAGGCGCCCGGCGCTCAACTCGTAGTCGGCGGCGATCTCCTCCGCCGGCACGCCGAGGAGCCCCAGCAGCACCATCGCCAGCTCGCCCGAGCGGTCCCGACCGCCGACGCAGTGGAACGCGACCCCGCCCGGCGGCGCGGCGGCGATGGCCCTGACCGCGCCCGCCGCCATCTGCGGCTTTCGCATCAGGTGTGCGCGGTAGTAGATCGGCGTGCCGTACTCGGGCGTCGCTTCGATCGGTTTCCAGAACGCCGTGTCCTCTGAGCCGTCGAGCGGCGCGTGGATCGTCTGCACCGCGGCCGGGCGCGGAGCCACATCGGGAGCTTCTTCGCGCTCGCGCCGGTTGCGCAGGTCGATCACCGTGCGCACACCGTGGTCGAGCAGCGCCTGCCACCCCCCTGCCGTCAGTCGCGAGAGCGAATCCGACCGGACCAGCGTGCCGGAGGCCGTGCGCCTGCCCCCGGCGGCCGGAAGGCCGCCCAGGTCGCGCGTGTTGAAGCAGCCCTCCCAGTCGAGGTGACGCTCGGACACGCCCTACAGGTTGACGGTCTGCATCCCCTGCGCGTCGTACCGGTCCCCGGCGGCGGCCGGCACCTCCGCGGCGATCCGCTCGATCTCCTCGGGGCTCAGCTCGACGTCGGCGGCGCCGAGGTTCTCTTCCAGGTAGGCGACGCGCTTGGTGCCCGGGATCGGCACGATGTGCTCCCAGCGGCCCATCACCCACGCGAGCGCGAGCTGCCCCGGCGTGATGCCCTTCTCCGCCGCGAGCTCGCGGACGCGCTCGGCGAGCTTCAGGTTCTCCTGGAGGTTCTCGCCGTTGAACCGGGGCCCGTAGCGGCGGAAATCGCCCTCGTCCAGTTCCTCGGGGGAGGTGAACCGGCCGGAGAGGAAGCCGCGGCCGAGCGGTGAGTAGGCGACCAGCGCGATGCCCAGCTCCTGGAGCGTCGGCAGGACCTCCTGCTCGACGTCTCGCGTCCACAGCGAGTACTCCGTCTGCACTGCGGTGATCGGGTGCACCGCGTGCGCACGGCGGATCGTCTCGGCGCTCGCCTCCGAGAGGCCGAGGTGGCGCACCTTCCCGGCCTGGACGAGCTCCGCCATCGCGCCGACCGTCTCCTCGATCGGCGTGTTCGGGTCGACGCGGTGCTGGTAGTAGAGGTCGATGTGGTCGACGCCCAGCCGCTTCAGCGAGGCCTCACAGGCAGAGCGGACGTACTCGGGGCTCCCGTCGATCGAGCGGCGCGGTGGCCCGTCGGCCTGCATCTCGATCTTGATGGCGAACTTCGTCGCGAGGAAGTACTCGTCGCGGCGCGGGGCGATCGCGCGCCCGACCAGTTCCTCGTTCGTGTGCGGGCCGTACATGTCGGAGGTGTCCAGGAAGTTGCAGCCGAGCTCGAGCGCGCGCGCGATCGTGCGGGTGCATTCCTGCTCGTCGGAGCTGCCGTAGAAGGCGGACATGCCCATGCAGCCGAGGCCGATCTCCGAGACCTCCGGGCCCTGGGGCCCGAGCGTGCGCTTCTCCATCAGGCGCTCCTTTCGAGTTGTCCTGGCCGCCGGCTCGCGCCGAGCCGGACCCGCCGCCCGGTATATCAGCGCCGCGGCGGGCGACCGGCCCGCGCGCGGGACTAGTGTTCTCTGAGCAAGGTGTTCCCGGTCAACCTGCCCAACCTGCTGACGGTGCTGCGGATCATGCTGGTCCCGGTGCTGGTCGTCGCGCTGCTCGGCAACACGCCGGAGGGAGACGTGCTCGCGGCGGTCGTGTTCGCGCTGGCGTCCCTGACCGACTTCGTCGACGGCTACCTCGCGCGCGCGCGTGACTCCGTGACGACGTTCGGGAAGCTGATGGACCCCCTTGCCGACAAGCTGCTCGTCGTGGCGGCGCTGATCTCTCTCGTGTCCCTCCACCGTCTCGCGGCGTGGGTCGCGATGGTGATCATCACGCGCGAGCTGGCAGTCACCGTCCTGCGGATGGGCGCGAGCGGCGCGGGCGTGATCGTGCCGGCAAGCAACTTCGGCAAGGTGAAGACGTGCCTGCAGATCGCCGCCATCCTCGCGTTGATCGCGGTCCACGGCCAGCCGCTCTGGGTCTCGGCGCTGCTGTACCTCGCCGTCCTTGTGACGGTCCTCTCGGGGCTCGACTACTTCTTCGGCGTGCGGCGGCTGATGGCCGCGCGCGGCGCCGCCCAGACCGAGGGCTGAGCCGCCGCGCTCAGGGCAGCGACGGCTCGACGCCGGCGTCGAGCCACGCCTCGAGCGTCGTCTGCCGTGCCACGGGCTCGCCGGATGAGATCTCCGCGCGCACCTCGGCAAGCAGGCCGTTGCGTTCGGCGACGACGTTGTGCTGATGGATCGTCTCGAGGTTCTCCTGTCGCGCCGAGACGAAGCTCCTGCCGTCGAGTGCAGGGAACGCGGCGACGACTCCGGCGATCATCTCGCGCACGCAGTCCTCGACGAAGCGGGGCCGGCGATGGGCCTTTTCGACGACCTCGACCTCGTCCGAGCGCTTCATCAGCTCATAGATCTCCGAGGACATGCTCGCCTCGGCGATCTCCAGCAGCGTGCTCGCGTCGATCTCCTCGACGCAGTCCTCGATGCAGCCGATCTGAAGGGTCGCGAGGCCGCGCTGGTTGTGGGTCGCGACGGGGACCGCTCGCAGAACGGCCTCGATCTGCTCCTCGCTCAGCTCGACGTCGGTCGCGAGCCGCTCGCGGGCACGAGCCGCGATCAGCTCCTGCGCGCACGGGCAAGCGGTCATGCCGGTCGCCGAGACGCCGGTGATGCGCCGGGTGCCGTGCTCGGAGGCGACCGCGCGGCCGTGGAGCGTGTAGATCTCCTGCGTGCGCACGCCCGACACGGGAGCCGGCTTGTGCTCCGGGTAGCGCGCCGCGATCGTGACCTCGGCCCGGGCGGCGCGCTGGCGCTCGCGAACCAGCTCGGCGATGTGCTTTGCGAGCGTCTCGGCGCGGAAGGGGGACTCGCTGAGCACGACCTCTCCGATCGCCTCGTTGACGACCTCGTCGAAGCGCGACATGTGCGCGCCCTTCTGGTCGCGGGACAGATCGACGAAGCAGTCCAGGCGCGCGAAGAAGAGCTCCTCGCGGATCCGCACGACCTTCTCGACCCCGGTGACGCCGACGCGCGTCAGGCCGACGGGGATTCCGGGCGTCCGCGCCTGTACGTCGTCTCCGGACCCCAGCGAGGGCGAGACGATAGAGCTGGTACCGCTGCCCCGCATCGCCGCCTAGCGTACCGCGGGCCGAGCCCCGCGCACCCGCCTCGCGAGACGCCTTCGCGGGCGCCTGTGACCGCGAACTCTCACGCCGCCGATTCTGGTATCACTCCGCACTTAGTCGGAAGCGACGTCCAGGGGAGCCGGACAGGGGCGCATCGCAACCGAGGGATATGCAGGGGTACGCGACGAGACTGCCATTCGAGCTCAAGGCACAGGAGGCTTAGGCATAGATCGGGGAGGTCGCGTCGGCTCGCCGTCGCGACGGGGATACGGACTACACCCTTGGGAGTCACAGTGAGCGAGAAGCTGGAGGGACTGCAGGTCGCCGCCGAACCGGCGGTGGTTGAGATGGAGGAGTTGCAGGGCCTGATCGCCGAAGGTCAGGAGCGCGGGTTCCTGACCGCCGATGCGATCTCGGCTGCGATCGACGAGGCCGAGCTGTCGGGGCAGCACGCACAGGATCTGGTGAGCTACCTGGAGGAGCACGGCGTGGAGCTGCTCGCCCCAGGCGAGACCGCTCCCGAGCTCAGCGTGCCGATCGACGCGCCCGCTTCCGAGCGGAGCGAGACCGGGAGCTCCGAGCTCGCCGGAGAGGACGAGGACGAGCAGGCGGGCGAGGACGAGGGGCGCGGTCTGCGAGCCCGCCTCGAGGAGCTGCGCCGGCCGGAGGTCGACCTGACCGTCGAGCCGAGCCTCGACTCGCTGCGGCTCTACCTGCGCTCGATCGGGCGCGTGCCGCTGCTCAGCGCCGAGGAGGAGGTCGCGCTGGCGAAGCGGATCGAGCGCGGCGACATCGCCGCCAAGCAGCACATGGTCGAGGCGAACCTCCGCCTCGTCGTGTCGATCGCGAAGGGCTACGTCGGCCGCGGGCTGACGCTGCTCGACCTGATCCAGGAGGGCTCGCTGGGCCTGATCAGGGCGGTCGAGAAGTTCGACTACCGCCGCGGCTACAAGTTCTCGACGTACGCGACGTGGTGGATCCGCCAGGCGGTGACGCGCTCGCTCGCGGACAAGGGACGCACGATCCGGATCCCGGTCCACATGGTCGAGCGGCTGAACAAGCTGCTCCACGCCGAACGGCGCCTGATCCAGCAGCTCGGCCGCGAGCCCAGCCCCGCGGAGCTCGCCGGCGAGCTCGAGTGCACGGTGCGCGAGGTACGCGACGTGATGCGTATCACCCAGCAGCCGATCTCGCTGGAGAAGCCGGTCGGCGAGGAAGACGATTCCGCGCTCGCCGACTTCGTCGAGGACGCGAACGCCGCCTCTCCCTTCGAGATCGCCTCCGAGGCACTGCGCCGCGAGAACGTGATGCGCGTGCTCGCCGCGCTGCCCCGGCGCGAGCGCGAGGTGATCGAGATGCGCTACGGCATCGTCGGCGGGCGCTCACGCACCCTCGAGGAGGTCGGTCGCGCCTTCAACATCACGCGCGAGCGCGTGCGTCAGATCGAGAACCGGACGCTGAAAAAGCTGCAGACGCTGCCGGACGCGCAGCAGCTGCGCGAGGCGTCCTGATCAGCTCCGCGCGCGCCGGCTCCTGACCGCCGGCGCGCCTGGGCGGCTGGAGGCCGATCCCCTACACTGACCAGCCGGCGGCGGGGTTCCCGAGCGGTCAAAGGGGCGTGGCTGTAAACCACGTGGCTCTGCCTTCGAAGGTTCGAATCCTTCCCCCGCCATAGGTCGCAGGGAGGGTCCTCACGGAGTGATCATGAGGGCTTCGCCCTTCGCGTTCGCGACGCCTTCGAGGCCCGAGTACAGCGTCCCGTACGGTTTGCTCTGGCCGTATCCCGTGATTTCGGACTGCAGCAGATGTTCGCCGGTCACGCCACCGGTCGCGTGGTTCGGGACGTTGACGAGCGGCGTGTATTCGCTGCCCCCATGTTTCCCTTCCCACCTCAGTTTGCCGAGGGCCGGGCCGACGACGAAGTGGTCCTGCGCTTCCCTGCTGATCGAGCCGACGTCGCCGGTGCGTTCGGCGATCACCGAGCCGAGCAGGTTCGTAGTCGAGATCTCGCGGCAAGTGAAGGTCGCCAGCGGCGCGGCCGGGCCCGCTTCGGCTTCGAGCAGCGAGCCGACGCCGCTGCCGCCTTCGATGTCGATCATCTCGCCGGCGAGGCTGTTCGTGACGATCACGCCCTTTTTGAAGCCGCTCTGGCATGGCGCATAGAGAAACTTGCAGCCCTTGAATTCGAGCACGGCTTCCCTGATGAGGTTCGGCAACGCGAGCTTGCCCTGGTACTTGACCGAGCTGCACTTGATCTGCATGTCTTCCAGACCGGGGTATCCCTCCCCTTCGGCGGGCTCGATCGTGTGCAGGGTCGTCGCGCCGGCCCTCCCTTTGAACCCGTTGCCCTTGCCGACGCTCGGGACCAGTTCGTAGGCGCCTTCGCCGGCCGGGCTGCCGACCGTGCACAGCTTGTCCGTGTAGGCGCCCGTGTTCTTCGGTTCGGCCTTGACGCAGGCCTTCCATTCCGGAGCCGCCGAGGCGCCCGAAGCCACGAGCCCCGCCAGCGCGAACACCGCGGCCAGTGCAAGCCCCAGCATCCTCATGCGTCCCATCGACGACGAGTCCCTCATCTCCCCACTCCCGTCTCCAAAGACCTCGATCCTCGCCTCGTACTATCGCATGCCCGGTCCGGCGCGGTGCGGGAAGATGGAGACGATGGGAAGGCAGAGCGCCAACGTGCTTTACGTGCTCGCGATGGTCGCCGTCATCGTCGGCGTGGACATCCTGTTCTTCAGGGGCCACCTGTGGGAGCGGCTGCTCGTGAACATCGGGATCGTGATGGTGTTCGTCGCGTTCTTCCTGCGCTTCCTGAAACCCTCATGACAGCGCCCACCGCGTGAAGAGTGCCCACCCGCAGCCCAGAAGCGCGCCGGCGATCACGTCGGAGGGGTAGTGCACCCCCAGATACACGCGTGACCAGCCGACGGCGAGCACGATCACGGCGGTCAGGCCGATCGCGGCCGCCGACGCTCGACGCGTGCCGGTCCCCGGCAGCGCCACGAGCAGCAGCGAAGTCCAGAACGCTCCCGCCTGGCCCGTGTGGGCTGAGGGATAGCTCCAACCGCTGACGAGCTGCAGATGCTCGACCGCAGGGCGCGGCCTGGCGACGATCGCCTTCAGGGCGCTGTCGATCGCGAATACACCTGCGAGGCTGATCGCGACGGCGAGTGCGTCGAGCCGGCGCCCGGCACGAACCAGGAGCACCGAGCACAGGAGCGCCAGCGGGACCAGGAACCATGTGCTCCCGGCCCAGGTGATCACCCTTGCGATCGCGATCAGGGCGGCCGAGCGTTCCGCGGCGAGCGTGCGCATGTAGTCCGCCTCGGAGGAGCCGACCGACGACAGCCAGAGCTCTCCCGCTGCCCATCCGACGCCCACGAAAGCCGCCAGCCCCACCGCGAGCCGAGCCATCACGCCCCTGTTGTGGCCGTCTCGCTTGCGCACGGCGGCCCCGACGCTAGCGCCACTGCGAAGGGCACGGGGCCTCGCGAGGTGACAGCGAGTTCTCCGGGCCCGAGCTGCGACGACACGGCGTCCCGCGCGATCGGGAGCCCCTCCCGGACGACGACGCGGTGTGGCACGCTCCAAGACGTGGACCGGGCCGAAGTGAACGCCGTCCTCGGCGACCCGCGGGCGCAGGCGCTGCTCGAGTCGCCGCTCGCCACGAGGATCGCGTACGCGGGACTCGACGGGACGCCGCGCGTCGTGCCGATCGGGTTCCTGTGGAACGGCACCGAGGTCGTGATGTGCACGGCGCCGAGCGCACCGAAGGTGCGCGCGCTGCGCGAGCGGCCCGCCGTCGCGGTCACGATCGACGAGGAAGACGCGCCGCAGAAGGCGCTCCTGTTGCGCGGGACGGTGGCGATCGAGGTCGTCGAGGGCGTGCCCGACGAGTACATCGCCGCGGCGGCGAAGCGGATCAGCGGAGAGACGCTGCGCGCGTTCGAGGCGGAGGTGCGCTCGCTCTACAAGGAGATGGCGGTCTTGAAGGTGCGTCCGGCGTGGGCGAAGCTTCTCGACTTCGACGGCGGACCGCTGCCCTCGTTCCTGCAGCGGCTGATCGACGCGCGCCGCACCGCCGCCGAGCGGCAGCCCGGCTCTCCCTGATCGCGGGGCGAGCGTGCACGCCCGGCTGCCCGCGCGCAGCCCGCACAGGTCGGCCCGCCGCGGGAAGCGCCCCCGCCCCCGCTAGCCTCGTGGGCTGACCCGGACGCGGGCTCGGCAGGGCTCGCGCTCCTCGCAAGCGCAAACCACCGTCACCGAGGGCCGCGATGAGCAGCCAGGCCGCGATCGAAGTCGAGGGCATCGTCAAGCGCTTCGGCGACGTGCGCGCGCTCGACGGCGTCGACCTCGTCGCCGAACCCGGGAAGGTGCTCGGGCTGCTCGGACCGAACGGTGCCGGCAAGACCACGCTGGTGCGGGTGCTCGCGACGCTGATCGAGCCCGATGAGGGCACAGCGAGGGTGACGGGCCTCGACGTCGTCGCCGACGCCGGCGCGCGTGCGCGAGCGCATCGGGCTCGCCGGGCAGTACGCGGCCGTCGACGAAAACCTGACCGGACTGGAGAACCTGACGATGGTCGGGCGCCTGTACGGCTCAGAGCGCGCGCCGGCCAAGCGCCGCGCCCGCGAGCTGCTCGAGCGCTTCGAGCTGAGCGACGCGGCCGACCGCGCGGCGAAGACCTATTCGGGCGGCATGCGCCGGCGCCTGGACCTCGCCGCCGCGCTCGTCGCCGAACCGCCGGTGCTGTTCCTGGACGAGCCGACGACCGGTCTGGATCCGCGCAGCCGCCTTGGCCTGTGGGGAGTGATCGAGGGACTCGTGGCCGGCGGGACGACCGCGCTGCTGACGACGCAGTACCTCGACGAGGCCGACCGACTGGCCGACGACATCGCGGTGATCGACCACGGGCGGCTGATCGCGAAGGGCACCCCGAACGAGCTGAAGAACCGGCTCGGCGGCGAGCGTCTGGAGGTGCGCCTGGAGTCAGCCGCCGACGCCGCGCGCGCCGCCGAGGTGCTCGCCCCGATGGCCGACGAGGCGCCCCAGCACGCCGGGCACGACGTGGCCTTCGCGGTTCGCGACACCCACGGGGTGATCGTGGAGGCAGTGCGGAGGCTGAGCGACGCCGGCATCGACGTCGAGGATCTCGCACTGCGCCGCCCCACGCTCGACGACGTGTTCCTTGCGCTCACCGGGCACGCGGCGAGCACGGACGACGAGGAGGGCGAGACGGCCGGCCTTGCCGCCGAGGAGCGCGCCGCGTGAGACGCCTCGTCACGGACACGCTGATCATCGCCGAGCGCAACATCGTGCGCCTCACGCGCACGCCCGAACTCCTGATCGGCTACACGATCCAACCGATCATGTTCGTGCTGCTCTTCCGGTACGTCTTCGGGGGCGCGATCCGCACGCCCGGCTACGCCTACGTCGACTTCCTGATCCCGGGCATCATCGTCCAGAACACGGCGTTCGGCGGCTTCGCGACAGCGCTCGGGCTGAACGAGGACGTGCGTAAGGGGCTGATCGACCGCTTTCGGTCGTTGCCGATGTCGCGCGGCGCGGTGCTCGGCGGCCGCACCCTCTCGGACGTCGCACTGAACGCGCTGTCGATCACGATCCTCCTGATCACCGGGGTGATCATCGGCTTCACGTTCCATTCGAGCTTCGGCGACGCCGTCGCCGGGGTCGCCCTGCTGCTGCTGTTCGGCTACTCGTTCTCGTGGGTGCTGGCGTTCATCGGACTGGTCGCCAAGTCCTCGGAAACGGTCAACTCGGTCGGCTTCATCATCGTGTTCCCGCTGACGTTCATCTCCTCCGCTTTCGTCCCGGTCGCCTCGATGCCCGAAGGGCTGCGGCAGTTCGCGGAAGTGAACCCCTTCACGATCATCGTCGACGCGATGCGCCACCTCTGGCTGGGCGCGCCATCGAACAACGACGTGCTGTGGGCGGTCGTCTGGTCGCTGGGGCTGATCGCGATCTTCTCCGCGCTGTCGGTGAACCGATACCGGCGCGCGGCGGGCGGCTGAGCCGCGCCGCGACGAGCAGGGATCAGGCGGAGCGCTCGCGCGTCCGTGAGCGCGGCCGGGTCCGCAGCGAACGGACCTCGACCTCGTATCCCAGTGGGATGTAGGCCTCCACGGGCGGCGCGGGCGGCAGGCGTCGTCCGGCCCGCCGGACATACACGTCCTGCTGGTTTTCCGGCGAGCGGTCATGGGGGTAGAACGCAAACTCTGAGAACGTGCGCTTGCTGACCTCGTTCTGGCGGCGGATGAGCGCCCAGACGGTAGGCAGCAAGCCTCCGCCGAGCTCCTGGGCGAGAGCTTCCAGGCCCGCCCGGAGGATCGCCGTCCCAAGTCTCGTGCTGCCGTCCGCGAGCAGCGCGCCGGCGTAGCGCTCGTCGCGGGCGACGACGTTCACGTAGGGGTTGGTGGAGAGACGGCGCACGAACCAGGGCGTGGAGGACTTGGCCCGCAGCTGGGCGTTGCCGTCAGGGCGCACCGAGGCGATCCCCAGCAGCGCCCCGCTCGCGACGTCGCTGACGAACGCGACCGTCTGTGCGAGCGCCTCGCCGCTGAGGAGGTTGCCGACGATCAGGCCGACCTCGCGGGCGGCCGGCCCGTCGCCGCAGCGGAAGCCCTCGAGCTGGGGGTCGCCCGCGCATTCCTCTTTGCTGCGCACCGTGACGCGCACCGGGGCACCGAGCGTGTTGGCATCGCCGATCCGCATCGCGGCTCAAGATAAAGACGCCGCAGGTCGGAAGACGGGGAGTTCAGCTTCCTTTCAGCTTCGCCCTTCACGATCCTCACATGCGCCTGCTGGTGGTCGACGACGACCCCTCCCTCAGGGAAGCGCTCGCGCTCGTGCTGGATCTCAACGGCTTCGAGGTGACGACGGCCCGTGACGGGCGCGAGGCGATCCGCACGCTCGCCGCGACGCCCCCGGATGCGGTCGTGCTCGACGTCCTGATGCCGGGTATCGACGGGCTGGAGGTGTGCCGGCGCATGCGCGCCGCGGGCGACCGCACGCCCGTCCTGATGCTGACGGCGCGAACCGAGGTCGCAGAGCGCGTCGAAGGGCTCGAGGCCGGCGCCGACGACTACCTTGCGAAGCCGTTCGCGCGCGAGGAGCTGGTGGCGCGCCTGCGCGCGCTGCTGCGCCGGACCGGCTGGGAGGGCGACGATGAGACCCTGCGCTTCGAGGACCTCCAGCTCGACCCGTCCACCCACGACGTGCGCCGCGGTGACCGCGTGCTCGAGCTGACTCGAACCGAGTTCCTGCTCCTCGAGCTGCTGATGCGACACCCGCGGAAGGTGTTGACGCGCACCGCGATCTTCGACCAGGTGTGGGGCTATGACTTCGGGCCGGCGTCGAACTCGCTCGAGGTCTACATCGGCTACCTGCGCCGCAAGACCGAGGCCTCCGGAGAGCCCCGCCTCGTGCATACGGTCCGCGGCATCGGATACGTGCTGAGGGTACCGCGATGAGCTTCCGCCGCCGTACCGTGCTGCTGGCCGCGAGCGCGGTCGCCGCCGCCGTGATGATCGCCTCGGTCGTCGTCTACTTCGTCACCCGCGACGAGCTCGTGGGCCAGATCGACGCGAGCCTGCGCGAGAAGCCGGGGACCGTCGCGCTGGCCGGGCTGAACGCCGTCCAGGCCGCGCACCTGGAAAAGGGGGCGAAAGCGGGACCGCTCGCCACATTCCTCGCCACCGAAGACCGGGGGCCACTCACCAGGCAGGAAGGCGTGCAGATCCTCGACGGGGTCGTGGTCCGCCGCTCCGCGACGGCCTCGGCTCACGCCGGACACGCCGGAAAGGGAGCGGAAAGCTCCCACGCAGGCGAGGCCGGGGGACCCAGCGTGAGCTCCGAAAGCGGCGGCGTGAGCGTCCAGGCGGGCCCTCGTGCCCTCGGCGAAGCGAGGGGCTACATAGTCGAACAGCACGGGACCTCCTCGCTCCCGCCCGCGCTGGCCAAGCGCCTGCCCGAACTCTCTCCGAAGGCGCGTCTGTTGATCCCCCAGCAGGCGCTTGGCGGTGCGACCGGCTACGTGCAGCTCTACAGCCCGGGGCGAACGGTCCAGACCGGCGATCGCGGGGCGCTGCTGCCGGTCACCGCAGCGACCCGTGCGGTGGCGGCGGGGCACCGGCCCGCCTTCTACACGGACATCACGATCCGCGGGACTCCAGTGCGGATGCTCACGGAGCGCGCGGGCACAAATGCGGTCTGGCAGGCGGCGCTGCCGCTGACCGACCTCGACAACACGCTGTCGCATCTGAGGCTCGTGCTGGCGCTCGTGATCCTCGGAGGCATCGCGCTTGCGGGCGGGCTGGGGCTGCTGGTGTCCAGGGCCGCGCTGCGGCCCGTGCAGCGGCTCACCGGTGCCGCCGAAGAGGTGGCCCGAACACAGGACCTCGGCCATCGCATCGAGGGTCGCGGCGGGGACGAGCTCGGCCGCCTGGCACGCAGCTTCAACACCATGCTCTCGGCGCTCGAGGAAGCGCGCCTGGCACAGCGACAGCTCGTCAGCGACGCCTCGCACGAGCTGCGCACGCCGCTCACGAGCGTCCGCGCGAACCTCGACGCCCTTGCCGACGGCGATCGTCTCGACCCGGCCGAGCGTGCCCGCGTGGTTGCCGCCGTACAGGCGCAGCTCGCCGAGCTGACGGTGCTCGTCGGCGACCTGGTCGACCTGTCGAAGGGGGCGGTGGACGAGATCGAGGTCGAGGACGTGAGGCTGGATCTCGCGGCCGCAACGGCGGCGCAGAGGGCCGGGCTGCACGCGCCCTCCTGCTCCTTCGCGCTCGATGCCGAGCCATGCCTCGTTCGCGCCTCGCCTGCGCGCCTGGATCGCGCGATCGCCAACCTGCTCGACAACGCCTGCTGCTGGAACCCGCCCGCCGGGCCCCCGATCGAGGTGCGCGTCCGCGACGGCGAGCTCCAGGTCCGAGACCACGGACCCGGCATCTCCGCGCAGGATCTGCCGCGCGTGTTCGACCGCTTCTACCGCGCTGCCGCTGCGCGGGGGCTGCCCGGCTCCGGGCTGGGGCTCGCGATCGTCAGGCAGGTCGCCGAGATGCACGGCGGCACCGCAGAGGCGGCGAACGCCCCCGGCGGGGGCGCGCAGCTAACGCTGCGACTGCCGGCGCTCGCGATGAGCGAGGCCGAGCGTGAGGCCTCTGCGGCCCCGGTGCCCGCCGGACGCGCTCTCTGCTGAGAGGGCGCGCCCGGCGCTCCGCGCCGGATCTCCCGCGGCCTTCACGATGCTCCTCGCTCGCTCTCAGACGATTCTCAGGTCTCGGACGCTTGATGTGGCTGCGCCTCGCCGCGCAGCCCCCCCGTCCAGCGCAAGGAGCTCCAAATGCCCCCCTTCGATCCACCCCACCTGCAGGCCCGCGCCGCCGTGCGCCTGCTCGCCGTCCTGGCGACGCTCGCCGCCGCTGCGGCGCTGCTCGCCTGCGGGAGCTCAAACACCGCGACCGACGCGGCCGCGACCGAACGGGCCAAGGAAGAACAGGGTGAAAAGAAGGCTGCGGACTTCGCGAGGTGCCTGCGCGAACACGGGGTCAAAGCGAGCGCATCCTCGTCCGGCGGCACGTTCCAGCTGAGGATCCAGGGCTCGCCCGGGAGCGGCGGTCCGCAGGCGATGGTGGGGGCCCAGAAGGCCTGTGCGAAGTACCGGCCGGAACCGAAGAAGATCAACCTCTCGCCGCAGGAAAAGGTCAAGCGCGAAGAAGAAGTCCTGAAGTTCGCCAAGTGCATGCGCGAACACGGCATCGACGTCCACACCGAAGTAGGCGGCGGAAAGGTCGCGATCGGGATCGGCGGGAGCTCCACCAGCGCCGGCCCCAATCCCGGCAGCCCCGCTTTCCAGTCCGCTCAGAAAGCCTGCTCCGGCTTCATGCACAACGGGCCCAAGGGGGGCTTCCTCGCCCCGGGCGCCCAGGTCCCCGACAAGGGCTCCGGAGGCGAAACGGAAGGTGCGCCGGGAGCCTCGCAGTCGGGCGAAGAAGGCTGACCGTGGGGCCGGTCGCAGAGACACCGCGCGGGCGCGCCTCCCTCTTTCGCGTCCTCGCCCTCGCAGCCCCGGCCGCGGCGGCCCTCACCCTCCTCGCCTGCGGCGGCGGGAACCCAACGACCCGTGCGCTCGCCGCTGAACGGGCGGCCGAACAGAACACCGAAGTGAAGTTCCAGGACTTCGCGAAGTGCCTGCGCGAACACGGGATCGAGGCCGAAGCCCAGACCCACGGCATCAAGGTCGACGCCGGCAGCGAAGCGGCGATGAAGGCGGCCGAAAAGTCCTGCGCGCGCTTCAGGCCGCCCGAGCAGCGGGGAACGAACCGCATGTCGGCGCAGGAAAAGGTGGGCATCGAAGAAAGGCTCCAGCGCTTCGGCAAGTGCATGCGCGAGCATGGCGTTCAGCTCGAAGTCAGCGCGGAGGGCGGCGATCCGCACATCGAGGTGCACCCTGGCGCTGGCGGCGCCGACCCCGAAAGCCCCGCCTTCCGCTCCGCGCAGCAGGCGTGCTCGAAGCTCTTGCCGCGCGGCGGGCCGGGAGGGACAGAACACCCCGCCTCGGCGGCGCCCGGGAGCTGAGCGATGCTCGAAGGCAGCGAGCCGCCGAAGGCCGACGTCCTCGAGCCCGGTGCCCCGAGCGCCGCGCACGAGCTGCCGCCGCCGGCGGAAGCCTCTCGCCGGCGGCGGCGACGGCTCGCCGCGCTCGGCGCCGTGATCGTCGTCGCGGCGGCGGCAGTCGCGATCGTGCTCGCCACCTCAGGCTCCGCCGAGCGCCACACCGGCGACACGGGCGTACCCGCGGGCGAGACCACGGCCAGGGTGACGCGCCGCACGCTCACCGAATCGTCGACTGTCGACGGCACGCTCGGCTACGGGAGCAAGACCGAAGTCTTCGCGCGCCTGTCGGGGACGTTCACATGGCTGCCGGGAGTGGGCGCGCGCATCGGCCGTGGCGGAACGCTGTTCCGCATCGACAACACGCCGGTCGTGCTGATGTATGGCTCGCTGCCCGCCTATAGGACGCTGAAGCAGGGTGTGAGCGACGGGCCCGACGTCGGCGAGCTGAACAGGAACCTGATCGAGCTCGGCTACTACCCCGACGGCGCGATCGGCGATCTCGAAGCCTTCGGCGAAGCGACCGCTGTGGCCGTCAAGCGCTGGCAGAAGGCCGAGCGCCTACGCCAGACGGGCGCCGTCGAACTGGGTCGCGTCGTGTTCGCCCCCTCGGCCCGCCGGGTGACCGAAGTGCACGTGAGCCTCGGCCAGGACCCCCCCGAGGGCGAACCGGCGGCCACCGCTGCCGAAGCGCCGAACGGCGAAACGTCGCCCGCCGGGTCCACCTCCCCTCCGGCACAGAAAGAGGGCGAAAAGGCGCCCGCGCGGGAAGGCTCCAAAGGAAAGACTCCGCACGAACGCTCCACACCCCCAAAAAAGAGCTCGCCGAGCGAGGGGGCGAAATCCGAGCACCCGGAGAGAGGGCACGGCAAAGGCAGAGGCAAAGGCTCGAAATCGAGCACGCCGCCGGCAAAAGGAGCGAGCGGCGATCCAAGCTCGAGCGAAAGCTCGAAACGACCGAGCGGAAAAGGCGACGAAGGTCCCGGCGGCGGCTCGGGCGCAGGCGAGCTCGCGCTCACCACCACCTCCACGCAGCAGCTCGTCCAGGTTTCGCTGAAGGCCGAACAGCAGGAGCTCGCGCGCGTCGGCGAGCAGGTGCCCGTGACGCTCCCCGGGGGCGAGTCCGTCGCAGGGCGCATCAGCACGGTGGGCACGGTCGCGACGCAGCCCAAACCCAGCAGCGAACCGGGCGGGGGCGGCAGCGGCGACGAATCGCCGACGATCCCCGTCACCGTCGCGCTCGAGCATCCCGTCGCGCACCTGGACGAGGCGCCGGTGAGCGTCGAGCTCGTCGAGAGCGTTCGCCGCGACGTGCTGACGGCTCCCGCCACGGCGCTGATCGCGACCGCCGGCGGCGGTTACGCGATCGAAGCGCTCAGCGGTGAACGCCGTTACACGCTCCCAGTCACCCCCGGCATGTTCGCGGGCGGCTACGTGCAGGTCGAAGGCGCGGGCGTGCACGAGGGACTGACCCTGATCGTCTCGCAATGAGCGCGGTGCTCGAGCTTCGCGGCGTCGTGAAGCGCTACGCAGGCGGCGTCCAGGCGCTGCGCGGGGTGAACCTGCGAGTCGAGCAGGGCGAGCTCTGTGCGATCGTCGGCCCGTCCGGGTCGGGGAAGTCGACGCTCTTGCACATCATGGGCACGCTCGAACGGCCGAGCGAAGGGCTGGTGCGCATCGCCGGGGCGGACGTCGCCCGCGCCTCGGACCGCTACCTCGCGGCGCTGCGCGCGCGGCGGATCGGCTTCGTCTTCCAGCAGTTCCACCTGATCGAGGCGGACAGCGCGGTCGAGAACGTGGCGACCGGCCTGCTCTACACGGGCACCGCCGCCCGCGCCCGCAGGCGCGCCGCGTCGGCCGCGCTCGAGCAGGTCGGGCTCGGGCACCGTCTCGCTCAGACCTCAGCGCTGCTCTCCGGCGGCGAGCGCCAGCGCGTCGCGATCGCGCGCGCGCTGGTCACCGAGCCGGCGATCGTGCTGGCGGACGAGCCGACCGGCAACCTCGACACGCACAACGGCGCGGAGATCCTCGAGCTGCTGCGGTCGCTGAACGCCCAGGGGACGACAGTCGTCGTGATCACCCACGACCGCGAGATCGCCGCCGGCCTGCCTCGCAAGGTCGAGCTGCGCGACGGATGTCTGATCCACGACGACGAGCCCCGAGGATGAGCGTCAGGGCGCTCACCCTGCGCCGGGCGGGCGGATGGCGGACCCGGCGCGAGGACGCCGGCGGACCCGCGCCGTCGGGCGAGCCCGCGCTGCCGCCGCTCGCACCCAGCCGCCTGCTCGCCGGCGACGTCGTGAGGGTCGCGAGCATCGGGCTGCGAACCCGGCGGCTGCGTGCCGCGCTGTCCGCGCTCGGGGTCGCGATCGGGATCGCGGCGATGGTGGCCGTGCTGGGGATCTCGGATTCGAGCAAGGCCGGGCTCGTCGCCGAGCTGAACGAGCTGGGCACGAACCTGCTGACCGTCAGCCCAGGACAGACGTTCCTCGGCGCCAACGCGGAACTGCCCGAAGCCGCCGTTCGCGCCGTGCGCCATCTGCAGAGCGTTCGCTCGGCCGCAGGCGTCACGAGCGTGAGCGGTGCGAGCGTGCGCCGCAGCCCATTCATCGAAGCGGCAGAAACGGGCGGCGTGACCGTCGAGGCGGCCGAACCGCAGCTGCTCGGGACGCTCGGCGGGCGCATGCTCCAGGGACGCTTCCTGGACGCGGCGAACGAGCGCTACCCCTTGGTGGTGCTGGGTACGGTCACCGCGCGGCGGCTCGGGGTCCAGCGTCTCGTGGCCGGCGGCCGCCCGGTCAACGTCTATATCGGCGGCCACTGGTTCACGGTCGCGGGGATCATGGGACCTCTGCCGCTCGCGCCCGAAATCGAACGGGCGGCGCTGATCGGATACCCGGTGGCCGCACGGCTGTTCGCCACCACCCGCCACGTCAGCACGGTGTACGTGCGCGCCGACCCCGAACGAGTCAGGCAAGCGGACGCGCTTCTCGGTGCCACGGCGGACCCGCAGAACCCGGAACAGACGCAGGTGAGCAGACCGTCGGACGCGCTCCAGGCGCGCGCCGAGGCCCAGAGCACGCTCACCTCCGTGTTCCTCGCGCTGGGCGCGGTCGCCCTGCTCGTGGGCGGGGTCGGGATCGCCAACGTGATGGTCATCTCGGTGCTGGAGCGCCGTCCGGAGATCGGTCTGCGGCGGGCGCTCGGGGCCCGCGCGGTGCACATCGGCGCCCAGTTCCTCGGCGAGTCGGTGCTGCTGTCGGCGCTCGGCGGCTGCGTCGGCGTCGGGCTCGGCGCGCTTGCGACCGCCGCCTATGCGGCGAACGAGGGCTGGCAGGTGGTCGTGCCGCCGGCGTCGGTCGGGGGCGCGATCGCGATCGCGCTCGCCCTCGGCGCGCTCGCCGGGCTCTACCCGGCGATCCGCGCGGCGCGCCTCGCCCCGGCTGCCGCCCTTCGGAGCGTGTGAGGCTCAGCGCGCCGCACCTCGCGGACCGCGCTCGACGCGACGACGCCGAGCCCGGCGGGCCCTGCAGCGCGTGCGCGCGATACCCCTCAGCGAGGCGCGCCCACGCCGGCGGCGGCCCTGCGACGGCGACCTCCCGCCCGGCTGCGCTCGCGCGCCGGGCCTTCCCCGGGGCGGCCCCCGGGCGGCCCGTTCACACCGGGGCCGATCGCGTCGCTGTCGGCGACGGCGGGCCACGGGGCGCCGGGACGCGCGAGCCGGAAGCCTTGAACGAGCGGGACGCCGATCCGCTGGAGCGCCTCGAGCTCCGCGTCTGTCTCGATGCCCTCGACGACCAGCAGGGCGCCGACCTGGCTCGAGTAGCCCGCGAGCGCGGCGACCAGCGCGGTGCGCTCGGGATCGGCATCGATCCCGGCGCCCAGAGAGCGGTCGAGCTTCAGGTAGCGGGGGCGCACGGCCGTGATCTGCCGCAGGCCCGAGTAACCCGAGCCCATGTCGTCCACCGCCAGCACCGCACCGCGCGCGAGCAGCGGTGAGATCGCCTCGGTGAGCTCGGCATCGACCTCGACGAGCGTCTCCTCGGTGAGCTCCACGATCAGCCCGGCGAGCTCGTCGGGCAGATCGTCGCCGGCGTCGTGCAGGAGCGCGAGCGTGGCGGGTTCCATCAGCACGGGCGCCGAGACGTTCACCGACAGGCGCGTGCCGCCGGGCCGCTCGCCCAAGAGGCGCAGGGCAGCGCCGAGGCAGGCGCGCTCGAGGGCCGGGCGCCCGCCGATCAGCTCAGCGAGACCGAACCAGTGAAGGGGCGACGGCACCGCTGCTCCCCCGCCGCTGCGAGGTCCGGCCGCGGCGACGCCGAAGCGCGCGAGCGCCTCGTACGCGTGGACCGTGCCGCTGCGGATGTCGACGATCGGTTGCACGACGATCTCGAGCCCGTCACCGCGCACCAGCCGCGCGAGGCCGCTGCGCGCCCGCGCTCGTTCGGCCGCGGTGAGCTCGGCGGGCGCCGCCGGCGCCGCGCGCTCGCTCACCCGTGCGGCGATGTCGCCCGCGAGCAGCAGCGTCTCTGCGCTGTCCGCCTGCAGGCGCGCCTCGCGCAGCAGCACATTCAGCTCGGTCGTCAGGCGGCCCGCCGTCAGCAGCAGCGCTATGACCGCCAGTACGAACATGGCGTAGGAGGCATCGAGCGAGCCGTAGCGGATCACCGGCAGCGCAAGCGCCGCCATCACCACCGTGCGCCCGATCCAGTGCGCGCGTCCGCCGCGGGCGAGCACGCCGCTGGCGATCGCGACGAGCCAGAGCACGGCGATCACGTCCACCCGCTCCGAGCCGAGCCCGACGATCAGGACGGCGGCGCTGGCAGACACGGTCTCCTCGACGGCGAGGGTGCCGGTGCGCGGCGCGGCGAGCTGCACCGCGGCGCTGATCGCGATGGTCGCGAAACCGGCGATTGCGGCCGCGCCGCCGAGAACCGGCTCGGCGAGGATCAGTGAGACGCCGGCAAGGCCCATCGCCACTCGTGTGAGTGCCGCGGTTCTCCGCGCGCGCAGGATCTGTTCGCCTCGCTCGATCGGCTGTGGGGGACCGAGAATGGCCATCCGGAGAGACGTCGGCGTACATCGGCGATCCCTTGAGGAGGGACGGCGACGGCTAGCTGAACGCGGGAGCGGGGTGAGCCGAGTGAACCCCGGGAGGCAGCCCGAGCTGCTCGCGCACCTCTCCGAGCAGCGTCAGCAGCTGCTCGCGCTCGGCGGCGGAGAGTCGCCCGCAGAGCTCGCCCTCGAAGCGCGAGGCGACAGCAACGGCCTTCGCGAGCAGCTTGCGCCCGGCGGGCGTCAGATGAAGTGCGTGCGCACGGCGGTCGCTCGGATGCGGGCGGCGCTCGAGCAGGCCCCGCTCCTCGAGCGCGTCGATGAAGGCGACCATGCGGCTCGGCGGGATCCGCAGCTGCTCGCCGAGCGCGTGCTGTGAGACACCTTCGCGAGCGGAGAGGGCACGCAGCAGCGCGAAGTCCCGCGGCTCGATCTCGAGGGGCGCGAGACGCTCACGAAAGCGCATGGCGACGGCGAACCCGAGCGTCGAAACCGCGAAGCCGACGGCCTCGAAGGGCTTGCCCTCATGCTCGGTCATACGCCAGATGATAACGTCACCAAATAATTTATGCTAATAATTATTAAGATGATGATGATTTTCGCGCCGGGCACGGGATCGCAGCGGTGAGCGAGGGAGCGGACAACGGGATCGAGGTCGAGGGCCTCGTCAAGGACTTCAAGGGCGGCGTGCGCGCGGTCGACGGGATCGATCTCCGCGTCGCCCCCGGCGAGATCTACGGCTTCCTCGGACCGAACGGCGCCGGCAAGTCGACCACGGTGCTCGTGCTCACGACGCTGCTGCCGCCGACCGCCGGACACGCCCGCGTGGCGGGCCTCGACGTCGTGCGCCAGGGCGCCGATGTGAGGCGGGCGATCGGCGCCTCGCTGCAGGAGTCGGCGCTGGATCCGTTCCTCACCGGCCGCGAGCACATGCGCCTCCAGAGCGCCCTGCACGGCCTCGGCGGCGCCGAGCGCGAACGGCGCGCCGGCGAACTGCTCGAGCGGGTCGGGCTGACCGAGGCGGCGGACCGCAAGGTCGGCGGCTACTCGGGCGGGATGAAGCGCCGGCTCGACCTCGGCCTCGCGCTCGTTCACCGGCCGCGCCTGCTCTTCCTCGACGAGCCCACGACCGGGCTCGACCCTCAGAGCCGTGCCGCCCTCTGGGATGAGGTCCGGCGCCTGGCCGACGACGGCGTGACGGTCTTCCTGACCACGCAGTACCTGGAGGAGGCCGACGTGCTCGCGGATCGCGTCGGCATCATCGACCGCGGCAAGATCGTGGCCGAGGGCACCCCGGCCGAGCTGAAGTCCGCAATCGGGCGATCCAGCGTCGAGGCGATCCCCGCAGATCCCTCCGAGCGCGAGCGCCTCCAGGGCGCGCTGGCGCGGTTCGGGGAGGCGGCCGCGGCCTCGCCCGGCGGCGCCGCCGTGCAGCTCGCCGACGGCGTCGGCGGTCTCGCCGAGATCGTGAGGGCGCTCGACGCCGAGGGCCTGGCCGTGGCGGACCTGCGCCTGCATTCGCCGACGCTCGACGACGTCTTCCTCGCCAAGACCGGCCGTTCCCTGGAGGGCGCGGGCGACGGCGGGGAGGCGGCCGCGGACGAGGCCGCCGCCTAGATGGCCCTCTACAACCAGGTCGGCGTCCTCGCGCGGCGCGCGATGCTCAAGACGCTGCGCCAGCCCTTCCAGCTGTTCCCGGTCGTGTTCTTCCCGGCGATCCTCCTCGCCGTGAACGCGAGCGGGCTGAAGGCGGCGACGCGCCTCCCCGGCTTCCCCACCCACTCCTACGTCTCGTTCGCGATCGCCGTCGCGTTCATACAGGGCGGCATGTTCTCGATGATCAACACCGGCACGAACCTGGCGGCGGACATCGAGACCGGCTTCTTCAACCGGCTGGCCCTGACCCCGCTGAGCCGCATCGCGCTGATCGCCGGGCTGCTGATCGGCGTCGCGGGGCTCGGCGTGCTCCAGGCAGGCGCCTACATCGTGGTCGGGTTGATCGCGGGCGCCCACCTGCACGCGGGCCTGGGCGGCGCGGCGCTGATCCTCGTGCTCGGGGCGCTTGTCGCGGTGGGCTTCGGTGCGATCGGCTGCGCGGCCGCGCTCGCGACCGGCTCGGGCGAGGCGGTCCAGGGGATGTTCCCCCTCTTCTTCGTGCTGATCTTCCTCTCCTCGAGCAGCCTCCCGCGCAACCTGCTGCACACCGGCTGGTTTCACGCGGTGGCGACCTGGAACCCGGTCTCCTACCTGATCGAGGGCTTCCGCAGCCTGTACATCTTCGGCTGGGACGGCACCGCGCTCGCGCGCGGGTTCGCGGTCTCGGCCGGTCTCATCGCCGTCGGGCTGCTGCTGGTCGCCGCGGGACTGCACAGGAGGCTCCAGCGGACATGAGGCGCGTGCTTCCCGGCGCCGGCACGTGGCGGATCGCCTTCGCGATCGCGTGGCGCAGCATCCACACCTACGTGCGCCGTCCCGACCTGTTCGTCCCCTCGCTCGTCTTCCCGCTCGTGTTCCTCGCGGCGTTCGCGGGCGGCCTCTCCGCCCTCGGCGATGTCCCTGGCTTCCATTTCCCCGCCGGCTACACGGCGTTCCAGTTCGTGTTCGTGCTGTGCCAGTCCTCGATGTTCGCGGGCCTGTTCACCGGCTTCACGCTGGCGTTCGACTTCGAGAGCGGCTTCGCGCGACGGCTGATGCTCGCCGCCGAGGACCGGCGCGGGATCGCGATCGGCTACGCGCTCGTGGCGCTCTCGCGCGCGGCGATCACGATGGCCGTGATCACCTCCGTCGCGCTGATCGCCGGGATGCGCATCACGGGCGACGGCGTCGACGTCTTCGGCCTCTACGGCCTCGCCTTCCTGCTCGTGCTGATCGGCTACGGCTGGGCGGCCGGCGTCGCGTTCCGCTTCCGCACGATCCAGGCCGGACCGCTCATGCAGACGCCCGTCTTCCTGCTGCTGTTCCTGGCGCCGGTGTACGTCCCGCTCGCCCTCCTGAAAGGCTGGATCCACGGCGTCGCCTCGATCAACCCGGCGACGGCCTTCCTCGAGGCCGGGCGCGGGCTGATCTCGGGCGTCCACGATCACACCGGGCTCGCGTTCATCGCCGCCGCGGCCCTGATCGTCGTCTTCGGGCTCTGGACGCTGACCGGCCTGCGGCGCGCCGAATCCGCCGGCTAGCTCTTGCCCGGCGCCGCGCGTGCGTCCGAAGCCGTTGCAACCGAGCGCCGATGGGGGTAGAAGATGCCGGTAGGGCCGGCCAACCATCAGGAGGGAGCCAGGCATGTCATCCGCAGAGTCCCCGGCACGAGTCCTCGTCGTGGCGCACAAGACGGCGGCCACGCAGCCGCTCCTCGACGCGGTGCGGGAGCGCGCCGGGCAGGGTAGCGCCACGTTCACGCTGCTCGTCCCGAATCCCGCGCACGGACTCCACAAGGCCGTCGACCCCGAGGACCAGGACGCCGGCGAGGCGCAGGGCGTGCTCGCCCACGCCCTGCCGCTTCTCTCGGAGGCCGCCGGCAGCGAGGTCGAGGGCTTCGTCGGCGATGCCGACCCGTCCGCCGCGATCCAGGACGCCATCAACCTGCGTGGCTTCGACGAGGTCATCATCTCGACGCTCCCGAGCAAAGTCTCGCGCTGGCTGCACCTCGACCTGCCGAGCAAGGTGACCGGCCTCGGGCTGCCGGTCGAGGTCGTGACGCCGCAGGACTAGCGGGCGCGCCGGCGGCGCGATTGCTCGAGCGCGTCGCGCGCGAGCACCAGCACGAGGGCGAGGAGGGTGAGCAGCAGCGCGGCGGCGTCGAGCGCGGCGGGTGCCGCGACGACGATCTTGAGCTCGACGCAGACGGCGAGCGCCAGCACCAGCGCGGTGAGCCGCAACGGCGATCCCGTGCTCCGCATGAAGGCGATCGTACTCCTCGGGCGAGCGAGCGATCGCGCGCCGGCGCGCGATGCGCTGTCCGTCGACGCGCTCCTGGGGTTGACAACAACGTATAGTCGCGTCTCTCGTCGAGCCGAAACGGTCGCGGACAACAGTCTGTAGACGTTTCGTCAGCGCCCGACCAGAGTGATCCGCGATGGAGACCGCGCGCCAGCAATTCGCCCGGAACCTGCGCCATCACCGCGACGCCGCGGGTCTCTCGCAGGAGGCGCTGGCCTCGATCTGCGACCTGCACCGCACGGAGATCAGCCTGCTCGAGCGCTGCAAGCGCTCGCCTCGTCTGGAGACGATCGTGATCCTCTCGCGTGGGCTGCAGCTCTCCTCCCCTGCGCAGCTGCTCGACGGGATCGCCTAGTCCCGAGGCCCCTGCCGGCGGCCCGGGGCGCGCGCTAGAGTCTGCCCCTCCCCGCCCAGCTAGCTCAGTTGGTAGAGCACTTCCATGGTAAGGAAGGGGTCAGCGGTTCGAGTCCGCTGCTGGGCTTCCTACTGGAGGACCGAATCGCGTCGGCCTGCAGCTCGGCGAGTGCGGGCGCCCTATCCGCCCGCTGGTACCCCCTCGGTCCAGACCGGCGGGGTCGCGCCCGGTTCATCCGAGCTCAGCGCCTTGCCGGATTCGTCGACCGCCACGCAGAGTGACGCCGAGGGGCAGGCCAAGCCGCGGATGGGATCGTTGTCCGCGTGCTGGGCGGGCCCCCACGCCGGCGACGGCGCGGCGGGGTCTTCGGAGACCAGCTCCCCCCCGGCGGCGTCGACGGCGACGCACAGCGAGGTCGAGGCGCAGGACACACCGGTCAACTCACCGGCCGGATCGATCGCCGAGGAGCTCCAGGCCGGGCTCGCCGCACCCGGGTCCTGGGAGGTGAGCACGTTGCCACCTTCATCGACCGCCACGCACAGCGAACTCGAGGGACAGGACACATCGACCAAGGCCTCGCCCGGATCGATCGCCGAGGAGCTCCAAGTGGGGCTTGCGTCGCCGGGGTCCTCGGAGGCAAGCGCGTTGCCCGCTTCGTCGACAGCCACGCACAGGGACGTCGACGGGCAGGAGACAGACGACAGCTGGCGTTCGCCGTCGATTCGCCGCGGGGCGGTCCAGGTCGGCGTCCCTGCCCCTGGGTCGGTGGAGGTGACGACGTCGCCGGCGACGTCGCCGGCGACACAAAGGGAGCTGGACGGACACGAGACCGAGAGCAGCGCTTCCAGATCGACGCCGGGAGCGACTTCGCGTTTCACCGAGTCGACGTGCGAGCGACTCCAGGTCGGGCTCTCGGCGCCCGGGTCGTCGGACACGAGGACGTTGCCGAAGATGTCGACTCCGACGCAGAGAGAGGGGGACGCGCACGAGATGCCGGCGATCGGGTTGCCTTCGTCGATGTCGGCGCCCCGGCTCCAGGTCGGCGTGGCGGCGGTGGGATCGCCGGAGACGAACACCCGGCCGGCTTCGTCGGCAGCCACGCACAGCGACGTGGCAGCGCAACTGACGGCGTCGAACGGAGCCGTTTCGTCGATCACGTTTGCGGCGTTCACCGCGTCGCCCCCGCTCGTGAGCGCGAAGCTCGCGGTGAGCGACTCCGAAGCGGCGCACTCGCTCGAGCTTTCGAGGCTGTCGAGCACCATGCGGACAGATTCGAGCGGCAGCGCCAACGTCCCCGTGCCGTACCCGTCGGTGACGTACTCGGTTTCGGCGGGCGAGTAGACGCAGGTCTCTTCCTCTTCGATCCGGAACGGGGCGAACACGATCTTCTCGGTGACCCTCAGCTTCGGCAGGGTCAGCTGCGATGTGACGGACCCGAGCTGCTGCGTCAGCGGCAGCTGCCACGGCAGGTCCAGCGAGACCCTCGCGGGGTACATCGCGAAGTGTTCGGGCGCGTTCTGGAAGAGGTCGGCTTCGCACTGGCCTTCTTCTGCGCCGCCTGTGAAGCTGGACGAGCTGAGCCGCAGCTGCTGTTCGCCGCCGACTTCCCCGGTGATCGAGCTCTGGCCGCACCGCAGGCTTGCCGAGCCGCCGAGCGAGACCGTGTTGCTGCGGAGCAGAACCGGTGCTCCCCGTCTGAGGGCCGCGAGCTTCGTCTCGAGCCCGAGCGCGCCCGTGCGGAGTTCACCCACGGGGCCGGAGCTCGTCCCGGCCCTGTTCGTCGCGGTGACCCGGAAGTAGTAGGTGGTTCCCGATGCGAGCCCTTCGAGCTCGTGCTTGATTTCGACCGCCCGCGACCCGCTGCCGATCGCAGCCGCGCAGGGAGCCGCCGAGCCTCCGAGGAAGCCTCCGAGGATCTCGTCGGCGGTGCCGTATTCGAACAGGCAACTCGTCACTTCGCCGCCATTCGGGTCGACGGACGCCACCAGTTCGGCCGCGCCACGGCTGACTTCGCCTGCGTGGTCGGTGACGGTCGGAGCTGCGACGACGGGAGTCTGGAACGTGCCGTCCGCGCGGGCCACTCCGGCCGAGTCGGTTGCGTTCACGCGATACAGGTAGACCGCGCCTTCGGCCAGTTCGCCGATCTTCGCCGTGATCGCGATCGGGCCGCCGCCGCTGAATGGCGCCGAGGGCTCGCAGGCCACCGTATGCCCGTATCTCTTGGTGAGCCCGTATTCGATCCAGCATTCCGAGACGGTGGTCCCCTCGGGGTCGACGCTCGCCTTCACGACCGCGCCGGTGGATTCGGGTTCGGGCGCTTCCAGCGTCACGTTCGCGCCCGTCGTCTGGAAGGATTCTTCCGGGCTGCCGGCCTGGAGTACCTGCCCGTCAGCGATGTATTCCACGCTCAGCCTGAAGTGGTAATCGGTCCCGGACGGCAGCTTCCTCAAAAGCGCGGTCTCCGGCACGGAGGCATCGCCGGACAGGCCGGCCTTCGGACACTTGGCGCGCGTCGCCGCTTCGGGCAGCGGCGTCGTCGTCGCGTATTCGAAGAAGCAGTGCGTCACGCGATCGCCCTCGGGTTTCACGACGCCCTGCAGCGTGGCGCCGGTGAGGCCGACGGCGCTCGCGCCCTCACCTTCGATCGTCGGCGGGTCAGGGAGGGTCGCGAAGCCGGTGTCGGCGCTCGCGCTCGTCCCCCCCGCGCTCCGCGCGACGACGCGGAAGTGGTAGTCGGTGTTCGTCTCGAGCCCTGCGATGTCCGCAGAGACCTGCACCGGCCCCGGACTCGATCCCGGCGCCGGCGAGCAGGGCGCGCTCGCGCCATAGGCGCTGGTCGGGCCGTATTCGAAGGTGCATTCGGTGACGGCGCTGCCGCCCGGATCGATCACCGCGTTCAGCGTGGCCGTGCTCCGCGTGATCGCGGAGGCAGGTTCGGCGAGGACCCCGGGGCCGGACGCGGTGACGGCGACCGCGTGGCCGGTGCCGGCACTCGTGCCGTCGTGCGCGAAGACCGTCAGGGCTACGTCGTAGGTCCCGGGGCCGGGCAGCACGAACCTGTCCTTGGCGGAGCCCGTCTCATACGGCTTCCCCGGGTCGTCGTGCGAGCTCCCACCGGTGTTGAGCTGCCAGGCGTAGTCGGCGATGCCGCCGGGCGCGCTCGAGCCGGCAGCGTTCACTTCCACCGCGCCACCCGCGAGCAGATGGCTCTTGAATGCGGCGGTCGGGTGGGTGCCGCTGAAGGCGAGGCGCTGCAGGCACTGGTGGCCCTGGTTGCTCCAGATCTCCTGCGTGTAGTAGTCGTCGCCGTTGATGACCTCGTTGTATTCGCCATCCGCGGTGCTGCCGAGCGCGGGTCCGAAGGATTCCTCGCACTTGTCGGCGAGCTCGCCGACTTCGGGGGCGAATTCGGTCCACGCGGTGTTCGGCTCCGGGTCCGTGATCGACTCGATGTGCTCGTGGCTGAGCGCGCTGAGGACCGAGTCCGAGCTCGTGCCGTTCGGATGCACGGTGTCTTCGCAACGCGTCCCTGGGGCATACGGCAGGTCGGTGAAGATCAGCTGACCGCCTTCGTAGGCAGCGTTGCCGTGGTAGGCGCAATAGGCGTCGTACGAACAGGCCCCACCGGCGGCTTCGAAGCAGCTTTCGACCCCGGGCGGGGTGAGCACGAAGTACTCGTGTTCCAAGCCTGCGGGAAGGTCGTGTTCTTTCAGGTAGCGTGCGAGCTCCTGCGCGATCTGCGCTTCGGTCAGGCAGACCGAACCGCGGCTGCAGCCGTTCGCCGGGTAGGGGTGCGTATCGATCAGCGCCCCGCCGAAGTGCGAGTCATAGCTCGCGAACTGGCCCGCCGCGTCGTCGTACTGGGCCGCGACCGAGTCGGTGTTCTGCACGCCGCCGCTGTCCGCGGCGAGGTCTTCGAGATAGCGGTTGACGCCCGCTTCGTACCCGGTGGCGTATTCCTGCGCTCCGGAGGGGTCCCAGTAGAACGTGTAGTTCGTGTTCGACGGCATCACGGGGCCGCCGTTGTATTCGGCGTTGTGGAAGGCGATGTCGAACGGGAGGGCCGAGCTGGAACCGAATCCCTCCAGTCCCGGGACGCGCATGTAGCTGGCGGTGTGACCGTCGGGCAGGTGGATGATCACCGCCGACGCCGAAGAGCATCCGAGCCCTACCCCGAGGACGGCGAGAACGATCGCCGCGATCGGACGCGAGCGGCCTGCTGCACGAACTCGCGCAAACCTCCTCCAACCCACCATCCCGGCCCCCGTCGTCGCGTGATCGACGAGGTAAACCTATCCAATCACCGCTATGGGATGTTCGTTTTCTGACCTCGGGCGCTCGCGAACATCCTGCGCCGCACCCCGCCCGCCGGCGGGGCGCTACGCCCCGGCGGTCTCCGCTTCCGCTTCCTTGATCTCCTGCGCCAGCTCGTCCGCGGCCATGTCGGTCGCCATCGAGACCAGCCGGTTCGCGGCCTTGATGTTGGCTGCGACCTGGTCGGCCATGTTGGTGGCATAGACGACGATCAGGCCGGCCTCCCCTTCGTCGAGCACGTCGCCCAGCTCCTTCAGGTCTCCGCGCTTCATGCCCCCGTGGACGTGGCCGGAGACCGCACCGATCGCCGCCCCCGCGCCGCCGCCCACAGCGAGGGCGCCGATGATCCCGACGGCCGGGAACAGCGCCGCAACGGCGCCGGCCGCGAGGCCCCAGCCGAGGCCGTGCGTGGCGCCGTGACGGGTCGGCTGCTCGTGCTTCTTGACGATCTTCACCTTGCCGCCCTGCTTCTCGATCACCGCGGCGTCGAACTCGTCGGAGGCTTTGACCTCGTAATACAGGGCCTTGATCAGCTCGTAGTCGGCGGTCGCGGCGTCCACGCTGCCGTAAGACGCAGCGGCCACGTAGAGGGTGTCGGGATCGTCAGGCATCTGGGAATCTCCGGGGGTCGGGATGTGTGGGGAACATGCTCGCGGGACACTACCCGGGGGCGCTCGTCCATTTCGGATGATGCGGGCCGCACCGAAGCCGCGACCATCCGGGGTGCAACGGACAATCCATCGAAACCGACCCGACCTAGGCCGACAAGGGGGCCCACTTGCTTGCAGCGACCGAATACCCGTTCCTAGAAGTCTTCTGGACGATCCTCATCTTCATGGGGTTCTTCATCTGGATCTGGCTTCTGTTCGTCGTCTTCGGCGACATCTTCCGCCGGGCCGACATCAGCGGCTGGGGCAAGACCGGGTGGATCATCTTCGTGATCATCTTCCCCTACTTCGGCGTGTTCGTTTACCTCATCGCCCAGCACAAGGGCATGACCGAACGAACGATCTCAGCGCAGAAAGCCGCGCAGGCGAGCATGGATGACTACGTGCGCGAAACCGCCGGCGGCAGCGACCCGACGCAGCAGATCGCGAAAGCGAGCGAGCTGCTCAAGTCGGGCGCGATCACCCAGGCGGAGTTCGACGCGATCAAGGCCAAGGCGCTCGCCTAGGAACGACCGGGGGGCCGTCGCTCCTGCGGCGGTCCCGGCGCTCGGCGCAGCCCGTGGGCCGTCCCCCGCTCGGGGCGGCCCACCTCGCGTCACTGCGAAGGGCAGGCGATCGGCGTCACGCCTGTGGCATCGAGGCAGAGGTCGACGCGTTCAGGCACGCGGCCGCGGCGCACCCTGAGGCGGGTGTACTTGCCCAGCGCGCCGGCCTTCGTCACGAAGACTTCAATCACGGCGCCCGGGCGCAGGAAGCGATCGAAGGAGCGAAACACGATCGCCGGCACGCCGTGGGGGCCCGCGACGGTCGTCCTGCTCGCGCCGTGGGGCGGGCAGCCGCGGCCGCGGCAGCGCACGCGGACGAGAGCGCCCGCCGGAGCCTGCTGAACCGAGAGAAGGCGCAGCTTGATCCCGTGGGCGAACGCGACGCCCGCGACGCGCACGACCGGAAACGGCGACAGGAGCAAGAGAGCGCGCTGTGCCGGTGGCGCCGCCTGCAACTCGGCCGAGACGCCGGCAGCAGGCGCCGGGGAGACCGGCGGGGAGGGCGGTGGGGGTGCCGGGGCGACTTCGAACGCGACCGTGTCGCTGCGTCCGGTCGGATTTCCGGTCACCGAACTGCGCTGGACGGCGACGGCCGTGTAGCTCCCGGCGGCGAGCGCCGGGCTCGCCGGGCTCGAATGCCATGCAGCGCCGGCGCCCGCCGCCGCTGCTGTCGCTGTCGCGACGACCGTTTCGGCGGCGGATATCTGGACGGTCACGGGCGTCGTGTCGCTGGCCGTGCCGCTGAAGGACGGCGTGAATTCGCCCGCAGCCGGGTCGGGCTGATCGATCGTCACGACCGGCGCGGCGGTCAGGACCGTGAACGTGACCGGCAGGCTCGTCGCGGCGCCCTGGACGGCCTCCGCCGTATAGGTGCCGTCGGCGAGCGGCTCGAGGGGTTCCAGAGACCACGTCCCCGCTTCGATGATCGTGGTGCTCCGAGCCGGCATCGGCACACCGGTCGCCAGCGGCCCTTCGTAGATGTCCAGCGTGACGGGTCCGCCGAGCTGTTCGGCCGAGCCGACGAACTGCGGCTGACGTTCGTTCGTGACGGTGCCGCCGAGCGGCTTGGTGATCGTGACGGCCGCCGCCGCCGGGGCGGCCTGCACCAGCACCAGCGCGAGGAGCACCCCTGCGAGCGCCGTCGCCACAAGCCACCGGATCGAATGCGTCGCCGCGTCTCGTGCCGTCACGCGACTGCCCCTTCTTCCGCTTCTCGCAGAGCGTAGCGTCGCGCCCTCGGGCCGCGGCAGAGCGGTGGACGGCTTGCAGAGCTCGGGCGGACCGGCAGCTAGCCGGCGGGAGTGGCGAGCGCTCCGTCGATCGCGGTGATCGCGGCACGCTCGGCGTCGCTGATGTCCTGACCGCTCTCGGTGTGGGAGCTCGCGACGTGCTCGGCCAGGCTGCTCACGAAGCCGTTGTAGTCGCTGATCTCCTGCTCGGTGGCCTTCGAGCGCAGCGCCGTGCTCGCTTCGCGCAGCCGCTGTAGGACGTGGTCGCTCAGCTCCTCCGGCGAGTGGACGTGGGGGTGCTCGACCTTCGGCCGCGTCGAGATCAGCTCATCGAGCAGCTCGCTGCTGCCGTGCTGCTTGCGCGCCTCGGCGTAGGACTTGCCCATCGAGAGGGCCTCGCGGAACGTGCCTCCGCGCTGGGCCGCAGAGACCATCAGCCCCGCCAGCGGGGGGCCCTCGGCGATCAGCTTCCACTCGTCCTCGCTGAAGTCTGCTTTCGTCGTCACGGGCTCCCCTTTCGTTTCCGAAGACGATACGACGCGGGGCTACTCGACGGCGACGCCCGTCGCGAGACCCCGGGCACGCGCGTCCTCGACCGAGACGATCTCGCGCCCGAACGGGACCAGCGAGACGGGAATCAGTTTGAAGCTCGCCAGGCCGAGCGGGATCCCGATGATCGTCACGCACAGGAGCAGCCCGGTCACGAGGTTGCCGAGTGCGAGCCACCAGCCGCAGAGCAGGATCCAGAGCACGTTCGCGATCGCCGAGGGGGCACCGGCGTCGGGGCGCTCCACGACGGTTTTGCCGAACGGCCACAGCGCGAACCGCGCGATCCGTAGCGATGCGATCCCGAACGGGATCGTGATGATCAGGATGAAGCAGATCAGCGCTGCAACGAGGTATGCGAGCGCCATCCAGAAGCCGCACAGGACGAACCAGATGACGTTGAGGATCAGGCGCATCTCGCGCCGCACCCCATCCGCTGCCCTTCGACCGTCTTCGTCACCTGATCTCCCCCTTCCGGACGTTTCCTGATCGGGACGATACGCCGAACGCGTGGGTGCCGACGGGCTGGCGCTGCGCGGGGCGTAGAGCTACCATCACCCGTTCGGGTGGGTTCGCGCTCGAGGCGCGAACCGGAGAAGCGCGAGACATGAAGGGGGAGGTACGGCAGGGATGCCGCGCGCAGGGATGAGACCGCCGCATGACGCGTGGCCGAAGAGCGCCGGCAGAGCGCTTCCCGCGGTGCTTGCCGCTGGCGTGCTGGGGCTTCTCGCCCTGCTCTCGCCCGCGGCCGCGCTCGGCTCGGAACCGACCAACTCCGGCGACAACCTGCGCGACGGCTGGTACCCCGAACAGAGCGCGCTGACGCCGCAGCTCGTGAGCGGCGGTACCTTCGGCCAGCTGTGGTCGGCGGAAGTCGAAGGCTCCGTCTACGCCCAGCCTCTGCTCGTCGACGGCGAGGTTCTGATCGCGACCGAGAACAACAAGGTCTACGGCCTCAACCCCAGCACCGGCGCGAAGAAATGGACGAGCTCGCTCGTCGGGACCGCCTGGAAAGCCGCCGACATCGGATGCAGCGACCTCGCCCCCAACGTCGGCGTGACGTCCACCCCGGTCGTGGACCCCGCGACGAACACGGCGTACATGACGCACAAGGCGTACGCCTCGGGCTCGAGCGGGACGGTCCGCTGGTACATGGATGCGATCAATCTCGAAAACGGCCAGGAGCGCGAAGGCTTCCCGGTCCAGCTCCAGGGGACCGCCCAGAACGCGCCCGGACAGACCTTCAACCCGACCTCGCAGCTGCAGCGCCCCGGGCTGCTGCTGTTGAACGGCGTCGTCTACGCGGCCTTCGGCTCCGACTGCGATCTGAACACCTGGCAGGGCTGGGTCATGGGGGTCTCGACCGCCGGGCAGATCAAGGCGCGCTGGGTCGCCGTGCCCGGCGGCAACGGAGCCGGCATCTGGCAATCCGGCGCGGGCCTGTTCTCAGACGGGCCGAACAGCCTGATGGTCAGCACAGGCAACACCGGCTCGCCTTCGACGCCGGCCCCCGGCAACCAGCCTCCGAACACGTTCGGCGAGTCGATCGTCCGCCTCACCGTGCAAGCGAACGGCGAACTGAAACCGACGAACTTCTTCACGCCCTTCGACGGCCAGGAACTCGACACCTGGGATGCCGACTTCGCCTCCGGCGGCATCACCGGGCTGAACGGCGAATACTTCGGCACGCCCTCGATCCCCCACCTCGCGGTCGCGGTCGGCAAGGACGGCTATGTCTACCTGCTCAACCGCGACGAACTCGGCGGCTACAAGCAGGGCAGCGGCGGCGGCGACAAGGTCGTGCAGCGGATCGGCCCTTACGGCGGGGTCTGGTCGCGCCCGGGCGTGTGGCCCGGCAACGGCGGCTGGGTCTACATCCCCACGGCCTCGGCCGGAAACTCGGCCGGCGGCTCGTCGGGCTATCTGCGCGTCTACCAGTACGGCGTCAACGGCGAAGGCATGCCGACGCTCTCGCTGCAGGCGACCTCCTCGGACGCGTGGGGCTTCGGGACGGGGGCGCCCATCATCACCTCCGAAGGGACGACCTCGGGCTCGGCGCTGGTCTGGACGGAGTGGATGCCCAACGGCACCGGCGAAGGGGCGCAGCTGCGCGCGTATGACCCGGTGCCGGTGAGCGGCAGGCCGGTCCTGCGCTGGAGCGCTGCGATCGGCACCGGCTCGAAGTTCGCCACCCCCGGCGTGGGTGCGAACAAGCTCTTCGTCGCCAACCGCGAAGGCAAGGTGATGGCGTTCGGCTCGCCCGTCACGCCGGCCGTGAGCGGTCCCTCCACGGCCTACCCCACGACGACGATCGGGCAGAGCGCCGAAAAGACGATCACGCTGACGGCGAACAGCTCGCTGACGATCACCGGCATCTCGACGGGCAACGGCCAGTTCATCCCGGGGACCGCGAAACCGGCCCTCCCGGCGAGCCTGGGCCCGGGTCAGACGCTCCAGATCCCGGTTACGTTCAAACCGAGCGGGACTGGGCTGCAGGCCGCCACGCTCACGGTGGAAACGAGCTCGGGCACGTTCACCTTCTCGCTGCAGGGCACCGGCCAGCCCGCCGAAGCCAAGGTCGAAGCTTCGCCGGCGCTGCTCTCGTTCGGCGGCACGAGCGTCGGCGGCAAGCTCTCCTCTGCGGCGACCTTCCGCAACGTCGGCGGCGCCCCCCTGACGATCGAATCCGTCGGTTCGCTCACGACGCCGTTCGCCGTCAGCGGAGCACCGTCCCCGGGCAAGGTGCTGCAGCCAGGTGAAGCCGTCAACGTCGAAGTCTCCTTCGAACCGACCGCGGAAGGCAACTTCAGCGGCGAACTCGTGCTGCACACGAGCGCCGGCACGTCCGTGGTCGGGCTGGCCGGCAGCGCCGGGCAGCCGGGCGTCCTGAAGTTCAGTCCCGAAAAGGTCGAATACGGCAGCGTCCAGGTCGGCGCGACCGTCTCCAAGAGCTTCACGATCACCAACACGGGCGGCACGAACGTCACGCTGACGAAGTCCAAGCCGCCCCTCGGCGGCAGCTACACGGCGACCAGCACGCTCTCAGAGGGCACGACGATCGCACCCGGCGAAACGCTGACCGAGACGGTCGCTTTCACCCCGGGCGCTCCCGGCTACAACGGCGGCGTCTGGGTGCTGAACGGCACCGACGTCAGCGGCCTGCACGAAGTGAAGTTCACCGGCACGGGCACGGTCCCGTCGCCCGGTGCCGGCTGGTCGCACAACGGCACGGCCACGATCAGCTCGGGCACGATCCAGACCACGCCCGCGACCCAGTCCGCCGCGGGCTCCTCCTTCCTGGAAGCGCCGCTCGAAAGCCGGCACCTCGTCGTCGAATTCGAACAGACGATCGGCTCGGGCAGCGGCGGCGCGGACGGCCAGACGCTCACCTTTGCCGACGCGACCAAGGCGGGCCCCACCGCGCTCGGAGAAGACGGCGGCGGACTCGGCTTCGCCGGCATCTCAGGCATCGCGGTCGCGTTCGACACCTTCCAGAACTCGGTCAACCCCTCCAACAACTTCGTCGGGATCAGCGACGGCGCGGGCACCACCGCCGGCACGCTCCACTGGCTCTCGACCTCCACCGCGATCCCGGCGCTTCGGACCGGCACGCACAAGGTCAAGGTCGAAACCCTGAACGGCACGGTCACCGTCTGGATCGACGGTACGCAGGCGCTCTCGACTGCCGTGACGCTTCCGCCGAAGGTGCTGCTCGGCTTCACCGGCGGCACGGGCTACTACGACGACATCCACAAGGTCGCCGCCATCAGCGTCACCGGCGAAGCCGCGCCGAAGGAAGAAGGCCCGAAAGAAGAACCGAAGCCGGCGACGCTGAAGATCACCGACGCGATCAGCGCGCCCTCCGGCTCCCCACAGGCCGAAACCCAGCTCACCTACAGCGGCACCTGCCCGTCGAGCTTCACGACAGCGATCCCGAACGGCGGCTCCGCGAGCCCCACCCTCACAGGCGCGGTCCAGGGCGCCGCGTGCTCGGTCGCCGAGACGGCCCCCACCGGCACCGGCTGGAAGACCACCGTCTCGATCAACGGCGCCGCACCGGTCGAACTCACCGAAGCCGGACCGAAGCTGACAGCCCCCAGCTTCGCGCTGCTGGCAGGCGCCAACACGATCGCGTTCGCGAACACCTACACGCCTCCGAAAGAAGAAGGCGGTGCTCCGACGATCCCCGACCCGAGCGCGGGCGGATGGCAGCTCAACGGCAAGGCCGTGCTGGAAAGCCCGAGTCTCGTGCTCACCGCCGCAAGCGCAAACCAGGCCGGCAGCGCCTTCTGGCCCACGGCGATCAACCCGCGCAACCTCGCCTACGAATTCACGATCTCGATCGGCGGCGGCAGCGGCGCCGACGGGCTCGCGTTCGTGCTCGCCGACGCGACCAAGGCGGCGCCGACCGCGCTCGGGGAAGGGGGCGGCGGCCTCGGCTTCGCCGGCACCTCGGGCATCGCGGTCGCCTTCGACACCTTCCAGAACTCGGTCAACCCCTCCAACAACTTCATCGGTGTCAGCGACGGCGCGGGCACCACTGCCGGCACGCTGCACTGGCTCGGAACGTTCACGCCGCTCGCCTCCTCGCTGCGCACCGGCACGCACAAGATCAGGATCGAAACGACGGAAACCGGGATCACGGTGTCGATGGACGGCACGAAGGTCGGCACCGTGGCGGCCACGCTCCCGGCCTCGGCCTACGTGGGCTTCTCGGGCGCTACCGGCGGGCTCACCGACCGGCACGCGATATCCGGCTTCACCGTCACCGGGACAGGGGCGAAGGAAGAACCGAAGCCGGCGACGCTGAAGATCACCGACGCGATCAGCGCGCCCTCCGGCTCCCCACAGGCCGAAACCCAGCTCACCTACAGCGGCACCTGCCCGTCGAGCTTCACGACAGCCGCGATCCCGAACGGCGGCTCCGTCAGCCCCACCCTCACGGGCGCGGTCCAGGGCGCCGGCTGCTCGGTCGCCGAGACTGCCCCCACCGGCACCGGCTGGAAGACCACGGTCTCGGTCAACGGCGGCGCGCCGGTCGAACTGAAAGAAGCGGGATCGAAACTGACGGCGCCCGGCTTCGCCCTCGCCGCCGGCGCCAACACCGTCGCCTTCACGAACACCTACACGGCGCCGAAGGAAGAACCGCCGGTCGCGAGCCTGAAGATCACCGACGCGATCAGCGCGCCCTCCGGCTCCCCACAGGCCGAAACCCAGCTCACCTACAGCGGCACCTGCCCGTCGAGCTTCACGACAGCCGCGATCCCGAACGGCGGCTCCGTCAGCCCCACCCTCACGGGCGCGGTCCAGGGCGCCGCGTGCTCGGTCGCCGAGACGGCGCCCACCGGCACCGGCTGGAAGACCACCGTCTCGATCAACGGCGCCGCACCGGTCGAAATCGCGGCCTCTGCCGGCAAGGTGACGGTCCCGAGCTTCGCCCTCGCCGCGGGGGCCAACACCGTCGCCTTCGCCAACACGTATACCGCGCCCAAAGAAGAAACCGGCGTGCCGTCGATCCCCGACCCGAGCGCCGGCGGATGGCAGCTCAACGGCAACGCGCTGCTGGAAGGCACGAGCCTCGTGCTCACAAAGGCGACGAGCAACCAGGCGGGGAGCGCCTTCTGGCCGACCAAGGTCGATCCGCGCAACCTCGCCTACGAATTCACGATCTCGATCGGCGGCGGCACGGGCGCCGACGGGCTCGCGTTCGTGATCGGGGACGCGACGAGGACCGCCACCGCGAAATCGCTCGGCGAACAGGGCGGCGGGCTCGGCTTCGCGAAGATCACCGGCTGGGCTGTGGCGTTCGACACCTACAAGAACTCCGCCAACCCCTCCAACAACTTCGCCGGCATCAGCGACGGCGCGGGCACCAGCGCCGGCACGCTGCACTGGCTCACGACCTTCTCGCCGCTCGCCTCCTCGCTGCGCACCGGCACGCATAAGGTCAAGGTCGACACCGCGGGCGGCGCGATCGCCGTGTGGCTCGACGGCACGAAGCTCGGGAGCGTCTCGGTGACGCTGCCGAGCTCGGCCTACATCGGCTTCTCGGGCGGGACCGGCGGCTCGAACGACCGGCACGCGGTGTCGGGGCTCACGGTCGCGGCCGGCTAGCGGCACTTTCCCTCGAGAGCACGAAAAAGCGGAGCCGCGACAAGCGCGACTCCGCTGAAAGGGGCGGCTGGGTGCCGCACGCCCCCGGGACCGGTATGTACTACCGGCCTCCCTCGAATCGCCGCCCGAGCGGGCCGACCGCGGGCTCCATCCCGCAGCCGGCCCGCCCGGCCGGCGCCTGCCAGCCGTTACTTGCGCGGGCAGGGAGCCTTGTATTCGGCCGTCACCGTGGTTTCGGTCAGGCCACCGAGTCCGGCGAACGTGAGTTCAGCCTTCAGCGGCAGGTATTTTTTCGGGCACTTCGTCGGCATCGTGCCGTAGTAGGTCACTTTGCCGTTCTTCTTGATCGCCGAGCCGGTCTTCACCTTGATGAATTTGACCGAAGCGTCGTTGGCGCCGGGCACCGTTTCGACCAGCGGCACGGTCGCTTCGAACTTCTTGCTGTAGAGCCCGCTCGAGCCCACGAAGTGGCCCTTGGACAGGATTTCCAGCAGCACCGGTTCGTGGCCGAACGTGAAGAACTCGAGCCCGCCGCCCGGGGCGTAGAACGATTCGATCGTGGCGTTCTCAGGGACGACTTCTTTGCCGAACGCGACGAAGCCTTCGACCGAGCCGGTCGGGCCGGCCTTCGCCTTCGCGCAGGCCTTCGGGCCCTTGCCCGACGGTTCGAGCGTCGAGGGCGCACAGGTCGGGAAGCCCGAGGTGTGCAGCTTCACGCCGGCCGGCAGGTAGACGTTGACGTGGATCAGCGGCGGCGGGAACCCGCCGTATTCCGTACCCGAGATCTTGAATTCCGATTCGAACGCCGCGCCCGCACCCTTGATGTTGCCGGTGTGGGGGAAGCCGGCGATCGGCACCGCGGCGGCTTTGAACTGGACCGTCGGCGCGGCGGAGGCTCCGCTCGCCAGCGCCAGCAGGCCGGCGGTGGCCACCGCGAGGCTGATGATTGCTCTGCGCATTCCTGTCCTTCTCCAATCGATGGTTTGCGGGCAGGCGATTGCGCTCCTGCCTCTCAATCCACCTAACACCGCTCGGAGCCGATCGGTTCGGCCTACGGCCGGTCAGAGGACGAACATCGCGCATCGGTGCGAGCTCAGCGTCGCGGGCAGGGCGCCTTGTATTCGACGGCGACTGTCTGCTGGGTCAGCCCGCCGAGCCCGGCGAACGTCAGGGCGGTGCGAACCGGCAGGTAGCCGCGCGGGCACGCCTTCGGCAGACGGCCGTAGAAGATCGTGCTGCCACCCTGGCGCATCGCGGTCCCCACCTCGATCTTGATCGTTTTGACCGAGGCGTCCTGGGCGCCCGGCACGGTTTCCACGAGTGGGATGTCCGATTCGAGCTCTTTCGAGAACGGCGCGCCCGCCGGCACGTAGTGCCCCTGGGAGATGATTTCGATCAGCGCCGGTTCGTGGCCGAAGGTGAAGAACTCCAGACCGCCGCCCGCGGCGTAGAACGCTTCGATCGATGTGTTCTCACCGACGATCGATTTGCCGAACGCGACGAAGCCGGCAGCCGAGCCGACACCGGCGAGCGATCCCTTCGGACACGCCTTCGGTCCCTTGCCGCTTGGTTCGAGTGTGGCCGTGGGACAGGTCGGGAAGCCTCCAGGATGCAGTTGGACCCCTTCGGGCAGATCGAAGTCGACGTGGATCAGCGGCGGCGGGAAGCCGCCGTATTCGGTGCCCGTGATCTGGTATTCGGCCAGCAGCGCCGTCCCGGCGCCGAGGATGAAGCCCGTGTGCGGGTAGCCCGGGATCGGCAGCGGCTCGGCTTTGAACTTCACGACGGGCGTCGCCTGCGCCGGCCCCGGGAGCGCGAGCACGGCGGCGCAAGCGAGCAGCGCTGCCAGCGCCGCGGGCCGTCTGTGCCTGCCCTTCCCCACCCTCATCCTTCTCGCATCATCCCGCAGATCACACCGCGGCGGCTCGCCTCGCCGCAGAACGGGCCGGTCCCCCGTCCACTAGGCTGGCAGTCATGGACCCGGCGCGTGCCCGTGAACTGCTCGAAGGAGAGCGCCAGCGTGTCGAGCAGGCGCTCGCAGGACTGCGCGAACGCGAGGCCGAAGGTCACTCCGAGCAGGACGAACCGAACGACCGCGACTCCGAGGACCTCAACGAACGCGGCCTCGACGACGCGCGACAAGAGGACCTCGTGTCACAGCTTGCCGCCGTCGAGCGCGCCGAGGCGCGGCTCGCGGCGGGCACCTACGGGCTCTCGGTGCAAAGCGGCGAGCCGATCCCCGACGAGCGGCTCGAGGCTGTCCCTACGGCCGAGTTGACCGTCGAGGAGCAGCGCGCCGCCGGCAGCTAGCCGCGCAGCAGCTCCCCCCGCCCCACCGCGATCACCCCTCCCTGCACCTGGACCAGCTCGAACCGGTCGCCCTCGCCCTCGGCTCTGCCGAGCAGCAGCGACGGTCGTCCCAGCTCCTCGCCCTGACGGATCTCCACGCGCTCTCCGGAGGCGGCCCAGCCATGGCGCACCAGATGCACCGCCAGCGGTCCCGCGGCGGACCCCGTCGCGGGGTCCTCTGGCACCCCCAGCCCAGGCGCGAACATGCGCGTCTTGAAGCGCCCGTTCCCTCCGGCGAAGCAGCTGACACCAGAATCCGGCTCGAGCTCCTGGATGGCGCGCAGGTCCGGATCGAGCTCTGCCACCTCCTGCGCCGAGCCGGCGGCGACGAACACGTGACGCGGCCCGTTGCAATACCGCTCGACAGCCAGGCGCGAGGAGGCGAGCCCGAGCGCCGCAAGCAGCGGCTCAGGCTCGCGCACCGTCTCCCAGGTGGGGACCGGCTGGCGCATCGAGGCCGTGAGCGCCGGACCCTCGCGCGCGGAGCACTCGACGACGATCGCGCCGGCTCCCGTCTCGATCACGATCTCCTCGCGCCCGCGGGCGGCCGCCAGTGCGGCGCCGGCGCCCAGAACGGGATGCCCCGCGAACGGCAGCTCGACGGCCGGCGTGAAGATCCGGACGCGCGCATCGCTGCTCCCCTCCGGCGCGAGCAGGAAAACCGTCTCCGAGAGCCTCAGCTCGCGTGCGATGGCCTGCATCTCGCCGTCATCGAGGCCGGAGCCGTCGGCGAAGACCGCGAGCTGGTTCCCCTGGAGCGGCCGCTCCGCGAACACGTCGAGCAGGAGATAGGCAAGGCCGGCCGCCCGGCCGGCGACGGCGGCCGAGCCGGAAGCCGACAGGAGCCCGAACGCGTCCTGCAAGCCGCAGCTCAGCCTTCGAGCGAGGAGACCGTGAGCGCCGCCGAGCCGACCTCGATCTCCTCGCGCCCAGCGCGCACCGACTCCGGCACGGCGACTGCGATCTCGACGATGCCTTCGGCGCCGTCAGCGCGGACGAATCGGACCTCGGCTCCATCCAGCGCGAGCCGCGGCTCGCCGTCCTGGAGCGGGACACCGAGCACCTCGGCCCATCGCTCCGCGACGGGGCCGGGCTCGGCGACCGCGACGGTGATCCCGCTCAGCCTGCCCTGCGGGCCGCTGCCGATCCGCCCGGTCCAGTCAGGCCCGCCCCAGCGCCAGCTCCCGTAGGGCCGCGAGCTGTCGAGCGAGACGATCGCGCCGCGCAGGTCGGCGGGGTGCATGTGCGTGCCGGAGATGTCGGGCAGGTCGATGCTCCAGACCGTGCGCACGCCGAGCTGCTCGGCGCGCGCACGTGCGCCGTCGAGGTCCTCGATGTCGAACAGCACCATGTAGCCGCCGTCGCCGCCCCCGCGCTCCAGCTGGCGCCCGGCGGCGGTGCCCTCGGCGACGGGAGAGACGACCTCGATGAAGCAGTCGCCGATCGCGAACACCACGTTGGCGAGCCCGAACTGCCCGACCCCGGGATCGCGAAACGGCTCCCCGAGGCCGAGAGCCTCGCGCAGGAGCGCGGCCGTCGCCTCGAGATCGGCTGCCACGAGTACGGCCTGGCGCAGCCTCACCATGAGCGCCCGCCCGGCATGCGGCGAAGACTACCCCGACCGCGCCGCGGAGATAATCCCCTGATCGCGGGCGACTCCGAACAGAGCACGGCACGGCCGCCGCACAGGCGGCTGCTTCATACGCTTGCGACCAGCGCCGACTGGTTGGCGCCGCCCGAGAACCCCTCACGCGTCGTGCTCGGGGTGATCGTGACAGGGGCGCTGTTGGCCGCCGAGAGCGGCCTGCACGACTCCTACCTGGACACGTTCGCGTCCGGAGTGCTGGCCGCCGTCCTCTACTGGGTCGCTCACGCCTACGCAGACGTGCTCGGACGCCGCCTGCGCAGCCGTCAGCGGCTGACGCCCGGCGAGATGTGGCAGTCGCTCGCCCACGAGGGGGCGGTGATCAGAGGCGCGGCGATCCCGCTCCTGGCACTGCTCGTCGCTGCGGTCCTCGGCGCCGACCAGGAGACCGGCGTGGACGTCGCGGTCTGGACGGCCGCAGGGAGCATCGTGGTCCTCGAGCTGATCGCAGGGCTGCGCTCACACGCGACGCGCACCGAGATCCTGCTCGAGTCGGCAGTCGGGATCGGGATGGGATTGGGGGTGATCGCGCTGAAGGCGCTCCTTGCCCACTAGGGCGAGATCTTGCAGACAAAACATCTCGCTATGTGATAATCCATTCCTCGGAATTGTTGTGAATGCTCGCCGCAGGCGAGCGCCGCCGAGGAGGTGCACATGCAGGACGGATCCGGAGATGCCGCCGCCGAGGAGCACGCAGGGCCGCCGAGGCCGCTCTACAAGCGGCTTCCCCGCGGCCCGCACCGGCTCGGCAGGGGCGCGGTGGCCCGCAACCAGCGCGTCCGGATCCACGGCGCGATGGTGCGCGCGCTCGCCGCCGAGGGATACGACGGGATCAGCGTCCGCCTCCTGATCGGCCTCGCCGGCGTCTCGCGGCGCTCCTTCTACGAGCAGTTCGCGGGCAAGCAGGACTGCTTCCTGGCGACCTTCGACGAGATCGCCAAGCAGCACCTGGCGCTCGTGCGCCGGACCTGCGCGCTGACCCAGGGCGGCGGCTACCGGCGGCTCGAGGCGGCGATCGGGGCCTATGCCGCCGCAATCGCGGGGGATCGCGATGCGGCTGCCCTCGTACTGCTGCATCCACTCGCCCCCGGCGCGGCGGGGGCGCAGCGCCTTCGCGCGGCCTGCGCCGCGTGGGAACAGCTGCTCTGCGCCTCGCTCGCCGGCAGCGCTCTTCTCCCCTCGCCCGCCGCCACCGAAGCGACGCTCGGAGGCATGCAGGGAATCCTCGGCGCGCGGCTGCGCGAACCCGGCTCCTGCTCGCGCCGGCTGCTGGCGCGCGAGCTCGGTTGGTGGGCGCTGGCCCCGAAGCTGCCGTCGCGGCCGGCCGACGCCCGGCGCGTCGCGTCGCTCCTGCGCGACGACGCGCGCCGCGCCCCGCAGGCGCTGCCCGGCCCGCCGACGGAGCGCCCGCGCGGCGATCGCGAACGGCTGCTCGGCTCAGCCCTGAGGCTGGCCGCGCGCGAGCGCGTCGCCCTGCTCAGCGCGGCCCAGATCTGCGACGAGGCCCGCGTGCCGCTCGCGGCGTTCTTCGAGCTTTTCACCGATCGCGACGACTGCCTGCGAGCCGCGATCGCCGATGCGGGCGAGCGGCTGATCGCGATCGCAGGCGGCGCGGATCGGAGCGGCGCCGACTGGCCGCGGGCGTTGCACGAGACGCTTGTGCGGATGCTCTCCCACCTGGCGGCGCATCCGCTGCACGCAAGGGCCGTGACGGTGCTCGCGGCCTCCGCGGGGCCGCGCTGCCGGAGCTACGGCGTCCAGCTGGAAGCCGAGCTCGCCGCCCGGCTCGGCGCCGGGCACGCCGAGAACCGCCGGCAGGCGGGCGCGGCCGTCGTCGGCGCCCTGTGGCATCTCGTCCGCTGCCATCTCGCTGACCGGAGAATCAGGCGGCTCCCGTCGGCGGCCGGACACCTCACGCTGCTCGCCCTCGCCCCCGCGATCGGGCCTGACGGAGCCGCCGACGCACTGCGCGCCGGCCACTGAGCGCGACTCCGGCCGCGGCGGGTCTCAGCCCTTGCGCTTGGAGCGCCGTTCGACGAAGTAGGTCAGCACGATCCCCACCAGCAGGGAGATCACGATCACGATGATCAGCGGCGCTTTGCCGGACCCGAAGACCCAGTCGACCTTCACGTCGTCGAGGTTCAGCACGGCGAACAGCGTGAAGTAGATCGCGAGCACGACGGCGCCGCCGGTGCGCACGAGCTCCTTGGTGCTCCGCTTCGGCGCCCGCGCCGGCGGGTCCTTCTGCTGCGGCGGCTGTGCGGCCATCACTTCGATCGTACCCGCAGCCCGGGGCGGGCGAGTACGTGCAGCGAGCACCGCGGCGGGTGCCTACCATGGGCGCGATGCGACGAATGCCGACGTTCGCCGTGCTCGGGGCGCTCCTGCTCGCAGGCTGCGGCTCGCAGACGAAGACCGTCTCGATCTCCAGCGCACCGCCGGGCGCGACGACGACCACCGGCTCGAGCGCGCCGACCACCACCGCCCAGGCGCCGCCGGCCACGACCACGACCACGGTGCCTCCGACGACCGGCACCTCGACCACCCGCACCGCCCCCGAGCCCTCCTTCGCCGAAAGCGGAACCTCGGGCAAGGAAGGCTCGGTGCAGGCCGCTGTGGCGACGGTCCGCTCGCACGGCTATACGCCGTCGAACACCTCCGAATACCACCCGTCTCAGACCCTGCAGGTGCTGGTCGGGACGCGCACCGGGTCGGGCGACGGCTACGGACAGCAGGCCTTCTTCTTCCTGGACGGGCACTACCTCGGCACCGACACGAAGGAACCGAGCGCGAAGCTCGCGGTCGTCTCCCAGGGCGATACCGAAATCGCGATCGCCTATCCGCTCTACCGGCGCAACGACCCGCTCTGCTGCCCGGGCGGCGGCCAGCGGGTGGTCCATTTCGCGCTCAACAACGGCAAGCTCCAGGCGCTCGACCCGATCCCGCCGGCGAGCGGCTACGCGAACCTGAGCCGTTACTGATCCGCGATCCCGGGAGCGTGCCCCGCAGCTATGTTGGAGCCACACACCCGAGAGAAAGGCTGAGAGATGAGCGAGCGGATCGAAGGGCGCGGCGAGGAGCTGCTGAAGGGCAAGAACTTCGCCAACGTATCCACTCTGCGCAGCGACGGCTCGGTCCTGAGCGCGCCGGTGTGGGTCGACGTGCAGGACGGCAAGCCGGTCCTCAACAGCGCCGAGGGACGGGCCTGGCCGCGCAACCTGGAGCGCGACCCGCGCATCACGCTGACGGTGCAGAACATGGAGAACCCCTATGAGTACGTCGAGGTCCGGGGAAGCGTCAGCGAGCGCACGCACGAGGGCGCCGACGAGCACATCGACTCAATGGCGAAAAAGTACCTCGGCGTCGACTCCTACCCCTACCGCCAGCCGGGCGAACAGCGCGTGATCATCCGCGTCGAGCCCGAGCACGTCCACGTGAACGGGGCCTGAGCCTCCGGCGGGGCTCGTTCACCTGCCGCGCAGCAGCCGCCGCCACCGGCTCGGCCGGCGAGGCTGCGCGGCGAGCCAGTCCTCGCGGAGCGGCAACAGACCGTCGCGGCGCGCGCGCATCACGCACTCGGTGTGGGCGTGGCGCCGCTTCCGCGTGTCCCCTTCGGGGGCGATCAGCATATGCTCGCTGAGGGCGGGCAGCAGATGACCACAGAACGGACAGCGATACGTCGATGGCTTTCGATTGGCGGCTCGCCGCACCGTCCACCACGGCGCGCTCGGAAGCGGGGGCATCGCAGCATTGTCGCGCCGCTCGCGGCAACCCTCGCTGCGAGCGCCGCGGTCGGTCTCGGGGTGGCCCTCGCCAAGGGCAGCCTTCGCAGCGCAGGCAGCCGCCGGCCGAAACGGCCACTGGGTCTCCGGGAGGGCGAGGGTCTGCCGGAGGGACTGCGGCGGATGGCCGTCGAGCAGGCGGACGTCGCCCTCGCCCAGATCGCCCGAGCAGAGAGCGGCGAGGCGCGCAAGGCCGTGCACGAGACGCGCAAGGCGATCAAGCGGCTGCGGACGATCGTCCGGCTGCTCGAGGGCGAGCTCGGCGCCAAGGGCTGCGCGCGAGAGCAGGCGGCGCTCCGAGTCGCCGCCGAACACCTCGCGGGCGCGCGCGACGCCGAGGTGATGATCGACACGCTCGACGCGCTGATCGCACAGCGCCCGCGCAAGCTCGGCGGGCGTCCTGGCATCGCGCGGTTGCGTCGCCATCTGGCGGCTGAGCGCGACGCGGCCGAGCGGCGCATGCTTGCACCGCGCAACCGGATGCGCGTCGCCGACGAACTGCGTCTTTTCCGCGCGCGCGCGCTGGCCTGGGAGCTGGCGCCCCGCCCCGGTGTCGGCGCGATCGAGGACGGGCTCACGCGCGTCTACCGGCAGGGCCGCCGGCGCCGGCGGCGCGCGGCCGGCTCGCATGGCGCGCGCATGCACACGATGCACCAGTGGCGCAAGCGCGTGAAGGATCTCCGCTACGCGGCAGAGGCTCTGCGCCGCGACGAGCCCGCGCACAGCCCGCTCTCGCGGCTGGGCGGCAAGCGACGCAAGCGGATCTCCTCGCAGGCCCGATGGGTGCGCCGGCTCGCCCGCAGCGCCGACGAGCTGGGCGAACTGCTGGGCGAGGAGCACGACCTTGCGATGTTCGGCGCGTGGCTCTCCGAGAACGGCAGGGCAGCGGGCGTCGGCCGCGCCAACCGCCGCAGGCTGCGCAAGGAGATCGTGCGCGGGCGGCGCAAGCTACGCCGCCGGGCGCTGCGCGAGAGCCGGCGTCTGTATTCGCGCAAGCCGCGCGCGTTCATGCGTCGGGTGGCCCGCGCGTATGACGCGGGCGTAGTGCCTCCTAGCTGACGCTCAGCACCGTGAGCGTGCGTGTTCCCCGCGGGAGCGTCACGGAGGTCTCCTCGCCCTCGGAGCGGCCCAGCAGCGCAGTGGCGGTCGGCGATTCGACCGACAGCCGCCCCTCGCGAGGCGCGGCGTCGTGGGAGCTCACGATCTGCCAGGTCTGCTCTGCGCCGTCGCCGTCGCGCACCACCACGGTGGAGCCGAGCCCGACGACGCCGCTGCTCGCGGCTTCCTCCTCGACGATCACTGCTCCCGCGATCCGCTCGCGCAGGCGCGCGATCTTCGTCTCGAGGTGCGCCTGCTCGTTCTTGGCGTCGTGGTACTCGCTGTTCTCCTTCAGATCGCCCCATTCGCGCGCCGTCTTGATGCGCTCGGCGATCGCTCGGCGCCCGTCGCCCTCCAGCGCTTCGAGTTCGGCCTCCAGCTTCTGCAGGCCGTCGGCGGTGATCAGGTTTGCGGCTTCGCTCATGGCGGAGAGCCTACCCGCACGGGCCCGGCCGCCATCGCCCCTCTAGAAGTAGGTGCTGGGCGGAGACGCGAGAAGGGCGTAGATCTGGACCATCGCCGCCTGCACGAGCAGCTGGCCGCTCGGCGGCGAGCCCGCGACGAAGAGGTCGTTCGTCAGCCGGAGGTGTTCCCAGGAGTAGTTGACGTAGGACTGCGCGAGCCGGGGCCCGGGCGGATCGTGCGTGACCGAGTCGAGGTACATGAGGTTGCGGAAGTAGATCGACGGGAAGAACGGGTTCTCGGCACCGAGTCGTTCGGAGGTGAAGTACGCCAGCGCCGCCGCGGCGGTCTGGCGCGCCTGGTAGAGGTAGGCGGAGTTGCCCGTCACCTGGTAGAGCAGCGTGCCGGCTCCGATCATCACGCCCTGCGTGTAGCTGTAGAGATGCGGTTCGACGACCCCCTTGCGGTTGAGGTGGTCGGCGTACATGTTGCTGGGAAGCAGCAGGCAGCTCCTGACCCATTCGTAGGCCTGCACGGCGAAGCCGAGGTAGCCAGGGTTCTTCGTGGCGCGGTAGAGCTGGACCCCCAGCTCGGCCGCGGGGCCGTTCGTGATCGTGTTGCGGTCGCTGTTTTCGTATTCGTTCGAGAACGGGATGCCGCCGGGGCAGGGCAGTCCGGCCGAGGTCTGCCAACCCTGCATCTCGAACGCCATGATGCCCTCGGCGGCCGCGAGCAGGCCCGGTTCGTGGGTCCGCTCGTAGACGCGCATCAGCTCGATCCCCACCCAGTCGTTGTCGTCGTAGTACTTCGCCCCGCCGGGCCCCACCGGCGGCGCCACGGTCCCGTCGTAGGCCGGGAGGGTGCTGTTGAAATAGCCTTCGGGCTGGCCGGAGTTGCTGGCGTCGTAGTAGTTGGCGAGCCCGATGAGGCGCGCTTTGAGTTCGCGCGCGAAGGAGGTGCGCAGCGCGGGCACCTTCACGATCGCGGGGACGTTCGACATGCTCACGGTCGCGGCCAGGCCCTGGGAGAACGGCCAGAGGAACGAGAAGGGTTCGCCCTGGTAGAGCCCGGACCCGAGGATGTAGTACGAGCGCTGCATCGCTTCGAACGCCCGCAAGCCGCGCGCGGGGTTGCCGCGCAGCACCGGTACCGCGGGCTTGCGGGGCTTCGCCTTCTTCGCCGCCGCCAGCGCCTTGCGGCTCGTTCGGAAAGCCGACTTCGTCGCGCCGGCCGGGTAGCGCGAGGCCTGCGAGGCCGGCCGGCGAGCGCGCTGCGCGGCGTCGCTCGTCGCGGCCTGCCACATCCCGGCCAACGCGCACACGAGTGCCACGGCGAGCGCCGCTCGGAGATGATGGGGCCTGTTCGCGTTCACGGTCATGTCTCAAGCACACACAACAGACGGCACCCGCCGAGGTTTTGGTCCCGGCTCCTACGTGGCTGTCGGCCACGTCACGATCGACGTGCTCGCCGGCGGTGAGCGCCGCCCCGGCGGCACCGCGCTCTACAGCGCGCTGCAGGCGGCACGGCTCGGGTTGAACGCGACGATCGTAACGCGAGGGCGCGAGGACGAGCTGCGGGAGCTGCTCGCGCCGTTCTCCGAGGAGCTCGAGGTGATCGTCGAGCCCGCGCTCGTGACGACGACACTGCACACGACCGGCAGCGGCGAGGCGCGGTGCCAGCGCATGCTCGCCTGGGCGGGGCCCATGTCGGGCGAGCTCGCCGGCGGGTCCCGTGGCGGCTCGGGCTCTCGCGCGGGCTCCGGGTCCGGCCCGATCCTGCACATGGCGCCCGTCGCCGCCGAGCTGACCGCGCGGCCCGCCGGCGCATGGGGCTTCGCGGGGCTGACGCCGCAGGGTCTCGTGCGGGGATGGGACGCCCGCGGGGGCGAGGTCGTGCAGCAGAGCCTGCCTGGCGCCGCGCTGGCGATGTTCGAGGGCTGCGACGCCGTGGTGCTCAGCCGCCAGGAGCGAGCCGCATGCGAGCCCGGGCTCGAAGCGGCGCGCCGCACCGGCGCACTCGTCGCGGTGACCGCGGGGCCTGCGACGACGGTGCTGCTCGCCGGTCACGACCGCCCCCCTCTGGAGATCTCGGTGTCCCCGGTCGCCGCCCCGGTCGACGACCTCGGAGCCGGCGACGTCTACGCGGCGGCGCTGTTCGTCGCCCTCGCTGAGGGATCAGCGCCCGAGCGGGCCGCGGCGCTGGCCGGCGCGGCCGCCGCGCTGCGCCTCGCCGGGAGCGGCCCGGCGGCGATCGCGACGCGGCACGAGATCGAGGCTCAGGTCGTGAGCGCCGCGCCCAGCAACTCGCTCAGCTCGTCAGAGTCGAGCTGACCGCGCATCCCGCACGCGACCGCCGCGAGCAGAAGGCTGCCCCCGGCGGGGGGCATCTCGACCTGCGAGATCTGCGCCGAGGGCGCCGCGAGCGCAATGCGGGCTCGCAGCGGCTCGAGGTAGATGTCGCCCGCCTTGTAGGTGCTGCCGATCAGCCCGATCGGAAAGCTCCCCTCGAGACCCGTCTGCTCGATCACGGCGGCGACCTGCTCGCCGACCAGCGTGGCGCCGCGAGCGAACAGCCCGGCGGCGACGGCGTCACCGTTCTCGGCAGTTCGCGCGCACTCGACGGCGAAGGCAGAGATCTCGGCCTTGGTGAGCGGCTTCGAGTATGCGAGCGCGGCGACAGCCTCAACCGTCGGACAGTCGAAGAAGGCGCGCGCCGCCTCCCCGAGCGCCGTCGGGGGACCGGACCCGTCACGGTCTTTCAGGGCGGCCCGGATCGATTCCGCGCCGAGCCAGTAGCCGGAGCCCTCGTCCCCGAGCAGATGGCCCCAGCCGCCCGTCCGCCAGCCGTTCCCGGCCTCCCCAACCCCGAAGACGTTGGAGCCGGTACCCGAGATCGCTCCGACGCCCGGACCGCCGCCGGTCGCGGTCGCCCATGCCCCGACGACGTCGTTGACGACGATCCACCTCTCGCCGCGCGCCCCACGGACATGGCCGGCGACCGATGCCGTATCGGTGCCGGCGACCGCCGCGACCACGGCGCCCAGCTCGTCTTCTGAGACGCCGGCTCCCTCGAGCGCCGTCTCGGCGGCATCGGTCAGCGCCTGCAACGCGGCGGGGGCGCCGACGGCGTCCTCGTTGCTGGGACCGGCGTGCCCGAGGTGCACCGAGCGCGTCTCCAGGTCGAGCACGGCCGCGAGCGTCTTCGTCGCGCCGCCGTCCACACCGAGCAGCCAGCGCACGCCCTCGCGCGGGGTGGGCGTGATGAGCGCTTGCGGAAGCTCGACGAGCGATGGATACGGCATCGAGCGTGGATCCTGTCAGGGAGGGCGGCGGTGGCGGGGTTAGGATCGCCGCCATGCGGGTCGAGCCGGTCTTCGCAAGCGCGCCGAGCGAGGCCGGGATGTACGAGTCGTTCTATCTGCGGGCGGTCTCGCCGCACGAGCCGCTCGGCGTCTGGATTCGGCACACGGTCCGCAAGGAACCCGGCCAAGCGCCGACGGGCAGCGTGTGGTGCACCGTCTTCGACGCGAGCGAGCGAGCGCCGGCGATGCACAAGGCGAGCTTCGAGGAGGTGCGCGTGCCGCCGGGCGGGTGGATCGAGATCGGAGGGCGGACGGCGATGGGTCCCGCGGGGGCGCAGGGCGAATGCGGGCCGGCACGGTGGTCGCTCGGCGTCCAGGCGCTCGCCCCGGAGCTGCGCCATCTGCGCCCGGCGCTGCTCTACCGCACGCCGCTGCCCCGCACGAAGCTGACGAGTCCTGCCCCGCTCGCCCGCTTCGACGGCGTGCTGGAGCTCGAGGGCCGTCCGCCCATCGAGCTCTCCGGCTGGCACGGCATGGTCGGGCACAACTGGGGGACCGAGCACGCCGCACGATGGATCTGGATGCACGGCTGCGACTTCCCCGGCGCGCCGGGCGCCTGGCTCGACCTCGCCGCCGGGCGGGTGCAGGTCGGCTCACGCCTGACGCCGTGGATCGTCAACGGCGCGCTCAGCTTCGACGGCGCGACCCGCCGGCTCGCCGGCCGCCCGGTCGTCACGGAGGACCCGTGGTCCGCGCAGCTCGAGCTTCGAGGGGCGGGCGGGCTAAGCGTGAGAGCGAGTGTGACGGTCCCTCCCGCGAGCGTGGCGGGCTGGCGCTACGCGGACCCCGGCGTGGCCGGCCCGGCCGGAGCGCGACCGGCGGGCGAGCACGACGTCGCGAACTGCTCGATCGCGGGGCTGGAGCTGGCGATCTCCCGCCGCGGTGAGGGTGGCCGCCTCGTGCTGCGCAGCGCACACGGCGGCGCGTACGAGCTGGGCATGCGCGAGCGAGACCACGGCGTTCCGCTGGCGCCTTTCGCCGACGGCTGAGGACCCGCAGGAGTCCAAGCGCTGTGGCAGCGCTCATGTGATCTGCGGGCAGCGCCGATGCAGTGGGTCGAGGCAGGGGGAACTCGACATGGATGATCACGTTCTGCAAGAGCCCGAGGACGTCGCCGCGCGCGACGGGCACTCGATCGCCGAAGGCGCTGAAGCGCTGCTCCGGGAGCATCCCGGAGCTCAGGTCTGCGCGCTCGCTTCCAACGGGCTGATCGTCCCCGTCCCCCAGACCGTCGGGCTGTGGGGGCAGGGGTTGATCGAGGGCCGGGCCCTGATCGACAACGTCGTCGCCGGCGATCGCACCGCGGTCGTGCGGCTGTGGCTGGCCGCCCAGCAGGAGGGCGCCGCAGCGACGAGGGTCCGGATGCTCGCAACCCCGGCGAAGTGGTCGACGCTCCACTTCATCGACCTGCGCGAAGTTCACGGCGTGTTCCTCGGTGTGATCCTGCCGAGCGACGAGGACGCGGCGGACGAGCCGGCCGAACGGGAGGCGACCCCGGCAGGGCCGCGCTTCTGCACGCTCACGGAGGACGAGGGGGCGCGTGTCCTCGCCGCCGACGACGCCTTCACCCAGATGTTCGGCTACACCGAGGAGGAGCTGCTCGGCAAGTCGGTGCTCGACCAGATCCACCCCGACGACCAGGGCCGTGCGGTCGAGGGCTGGCTCGCGGTGATCTCGAGCAATCGCGCGCAGCAGACGAGGCTCCGTCGCCGTTGCAAGGACGGCACCTACACATGGGTCGACACGACGCTGCACAACTTCCTGAACCACCCGGAACGCAACTGCGTCGTGGTGGAGATCATCGACGTCTCCGCCGAGATGGCGGCCCAGGAGGCGCTGCACGAACACGAGGAGCTGCTCCGGCGCCTGACCGACGCGATGCCCGTCGGGCTGCTGCAGATCGATGTGGCCCGTGACGTCGTCTACAACAACGCCTGCCTGCTCGAGATCCTCTACGGCTCCGAGCCGCTCGACAGCGCGATCCCGGCCGAGTCGGCGCCGATGGTGCCGGGCGAGCAGGCGGAGGCGGCCGCCGAGCGCAGGGAGCCCGCACCGACCGTCAACGCTCTGCTGCAGACGCTGACCGAGGAGAGCCTGGGCAGGTTCGGCGAGATTCTCGACGAGGTGCTCGGCGCGGGCGTCGATCGGGATGTCGAGGTCGACATCGTGCGCCCCTCGGGCGCCTCGCGGCGCGCACTGATGAGCGTTCGCGCGCTCTCGCGCGCGAACGGCGAGGTCGGGGGCGCGATCACGTGCGTGCTGGACATCACCGACAGCGCGCGCGCCCGCGAGGAGCTCGAGCACCGCGCGACCTACGACACGCTCACACACGTCCACAACCGGGCCTCGATCCTCGCCGTCGTGCAGGAGCAGCTCGCGCGCGAGGACGGCCAGCGCACGGGGGTCGTCTACGTGGACCTCGACAAGTTCAAGCCCGTCAACGACACGCTGGGGCATGCGGCCGGGGACGAGCTGCTGGTGCTGGTCGGCGAGCGCCTGAAGCTCGCAAGCCGCGACAGCGACGTGATCGGCCGGCTCGGCGGCGACGAGTTCCTGATCGTCCTGCGCGACGTGCCCTCCTCGGAGGTCGCGATGCGGGTCGCCGAGCGCATCAGCATGACGGTCTGCGGCAGCTTCGAGCTCTCCTGCGGAGAAGCCGAGCTGCGCGCCAGCATCGGCGTGGCATGCGGCGAGCACGGCGCAGTGACCGCCGAGGAGCTGGTGCGTCAGGCCGACGCGGCGATGTACCGCTCCAAGAGCGACGGGCAGTGCGTGCCCGTGCTCTCCGAGGCCCAGATCTAGTTCCTGGGCGGCACGCGCACGCCGCTCAGCCCTTAACGACCGAGAGCGCGGCGGGCTCGGCCCGTCCGCGCTCTCCGCTGTGCCTTCCCGCGCCGGCGGCGAGCCGGCGCGGGTCAGCTCAGATGCTCAGATTTCTTCTTCTTTTTCTTTGTGTTCTTTGGCGGTTTCGAAGAAGAGCTCGCCCTTCTTGATTTCGATTTCTTCGAGTTCGCCTTCGAAGTAGGACGGAATCTGGACAGATTTCGTTTCTTCGTTGTATTTCCCGCCCGGTTCTTTTTCGTACTGGCAGGCGCCGTTCGGCGTGACCGGGATTTCGACGATCAGGTGTTTCAGTTCCCAGTCGACTTCAAGGCGTTCCTTGAAACCGTTCGGGTACTGTTTCAGCCTCGTGGTCGATTCACGTTCGCCCGAGTAGGAGGCGCCTTCGACTTCTTTTTCTTCGTTTCCGCCGTTGGTCGGAACGGTCTGCTCGGGGATCACGACCTGGCACTGAGAGCCCTTGATTTTGATGGCTGCCGAGGTGCCTTTGGTGATTTTCAGTTCCCCGGCTTCTTCTTTGCCGAGCACGGTCGCGCCGTTGGAGTGGAATTCCATTTCGATCGGGCCGATCTTCGTCTTCAGCCCGTGTTCGGTGATCCCGTTGCCGTCTCGCCGCGACGAGGTGCACTTCTGGAATTTGACTTCCGTCTTGAAGGTCGTGCTGCGTTCCGCGAAGACCTTGCCTTCCGAGCGCAGGTTTTCGCATTCGAACGAGTACAGCGGGTGGTTTTCGCTACCCACGTAGAATTCGTCCAGCGAGCCTTCCTTGCTCTTCGCGATCGCCGGCGTGGACGGCGTGATCGGCCCCCCGGTCGGGACGCTGGCGGTGAATTCGCCGAAGAACGCTTTCGGTTTTTCGCTTTTCGCGAGAGCCGGCGACGCGAGCGCCCCGACAACGCACGCGACCGCGGCCAGCGCGACCGTGATCCTAAGTCTCCTCATTCTCCTAAGTCCTCGCTTTCGCCCCCGCGCGGGAGGCTATTAGACGGTTCGGTTCATGAAACGCGCCTGCGACCCAGGAACACTCCGGGCACCCCCTGTGGCCCCCCGAGATCGCGACTCGACGTCGGCGAGCATACCATGGATTGCGGAGGTTCGAGCAGCAAACGCCGCAGCCCGTCGGCCGTGGCAAATCGAACATGTGGATCAGCGTTCGGCCGGTCCGATTTCTGCCGGCGCGCTGGAGGGACACCGTGCGCGCCGGACGGACGGCCACTCTAGCATTCACAACCCGATGACGTCAGCGCACAGAGCTCCCGCGAGCCGCGTCTCCAGGCGCACGCTGATGCTCGGCGTCGCGCTCCTGGCCGTGATCGCGGCCGTGCTGGTGATCGCGCTCAGCGGCGGCGGCTCCCATTCGAAGAAGAGCACGAAGAACTCGCCCGCGGGCGCGCCGAGCGCGGCACAGGCTGCCTCCTCATACCTGGGGATCGGCGTCAACACGCTGCGCCGCCGGCTGCGAAGCGGGGAAACGCTCGAACAGATCGCGAACTCGACACCCGGCCACAGCGCGCGGGAACTCGAACGAGAGATCCTCGCCGCGCGCTCGGCCGAACTGAGCAAGCACGGCGCGACCCGCGCGCAGACGGCAGCGGCGGTGCACAAGCTGCGCCGGCGGTTGCGGGCAGAGCTCCGCCGGCAGCGCCGCTCGGGCGCCCTGGTGCGGAGCGCCTCGCGCTACCTCGGGGTCAGCGAAGCGGCGCTCCGGGAACAGCTGCGCTCCGGCAAGTCGCTCGCGCAACTCGCCGAAGCGCACGGCCACACGCGCGCACAGCTCGTCGAAGGCATCATCCGCGGGCGCATCGGAGCGCTGGAAACGGCGCGTCAGCGCGGAGAGATCACGCGCGCGCAGGAAAAGCGCGCGATCGCGCTGCTGCGGGCGCGGGTCGCCCGCACGGTCGACGCCAAGAACCTCTGATCGTGCGCCTGCAGGCATAAAGCGTCGCCCACCCCGGGCCGATGGTCAGTGCGCGGACACAGGGAGTGCCGCTCGGACACAGGGAGTGTCCGGTGATCACAACCCAAAAAGGGGGCCCGACGTGGGCATGCACATCGGTAGGCGTAGCACGGGAGGCGGGCGACGCGTCGCGGGCCTTCTTGTCTTTCTGGTCGCGATGGTGATCGGCGTGAGCGCGTATGCGTTCACGGCCAGCAACACGGTCGCGAGCCACTCTGCAGGTGCCGGTTCGGCGACGGTCAGCGGCTACACGGTCGCCTCGCCGACGAACTACACGTTCAGCGGCGACGGCGAAACGATGACGGCCGTCACCTTCGACCTCGACAAGGCGGCCTCCGACGTCGCCGTGGCGCTGACCGCGTCCACACCGTCGAAAGGCGACTGGACCGACTGCGGCGCGTCAGAAGGTGCGTCGCCGTTCGCAGTCACCTGCACGTTCAACACTCCTGTGCCGGACGGAGAAGGCCTGAAGCTGTCGGTCGCAGCCGTCAGCAGCGGCACCGTCACGATCGAATAGGCATACGCCCACGCAGAGCGGCCGCCGCCTCTGGCGAGCGGCCGCTCCGCAGGCGGCGCACCGGACCACCGCGAGAGACGCGAGATGCCAGCACCCCGCCACATCAAAAAGTTCCTGTGGGGCGCCCTCGGCCTCGCCCTGGTGGGCCTCGCCTGGTTCCTCTTCGCGCCGACCGCGCTGGGCGGGTCCACCAGCTACGTCGTCACCGACGGCGTCAGCATGGAGCCCCGCTTCCACTCCGGAGACCTCGCGGTCGTCCGCAGCGAGAGCGATTACCGCGTCGGGCAGATCGTGGCCTACCACAACCGCGAGCTCGGCACTGTGGTGCTCCACCGGATCATCGGCCGGGAAGGCTCGCGCTACGTCTTCAAGGGCGACAACAACAACTTCACGGACTTCGAACACCCGACCCGCGCCCAGCTCATCGGTGCGCTCTGGATCCATCTGCCGGGAGCCGGCAGGACGCTCGACTCGATCCGCTCGCCGGCCCTGATCGCGGTGCTGTTCGCGCTGGGGACGCTGATGGTCGGAGGCGCCTCCTTTGCCAGGCGCCGGCGCCGGCGCCGGCGTGAACGCTCGGGTTCGCCGCCCCCCGCCACCCGCGCGCTTGCGACGGCCGGCTCGCCGCGGGAGAGCGGACGTCTCGGGTCGGGCCAGGCCGCCGTCATCGCCACCTGCGCGTTCGCGGCGATGGTCCCGTTCTTCGCACTCGCGGTGCTGGCCTTCACGCGTCCCGCGGCGGAAGTGCTCGCGGTGCACGTCCCCTATCGCCAGAGCGGGCGGCTCAGCTACAGCGCCAGCCCGCCCGCCGGACCCACGTACCCGGACGGGGTCGTGCGAACCGGCGACCCGCTCTTCACGCACGTCGTCTCCTCGGTGGGACTCGCGTTCGCCTACCGCTTCACGAGCGCCGCCCCCCACCGCCTTGCCGCGCGCGGCTCATTGGACGCGACGGTCGCCTCGACCAGCGGCTGGCAGACGACGGTCCCGCTTTCGGCGCCCGTGCCGCTGCACGGCGACTCGGGTGTCATCCACGCGCAGCTCGACCTCGACTCGCTGCTCGCCTTGATCTCGCGCGTGGAATCGGACACCGCCGTACGGGGCTCCTACACGCTGACGATCGCGCCCCGTGTCGTGCTCGCCGGTCGGCTGGCCGGAGCTCCGCTGAGCGGGGTCTTCGCACCGGCCAGCAAGTTCGCGCTGAACCGTCTGGAGATCCGGCCCGTCGCCGCGAGCGGCGCCGCGTCCGAAGGGACACAGCTTGCCGCGAGCTTCGAGCACTCGGAAGCGGGCGCCGCCACCGCGAAGCTGAGCAGGCCGGCGCACATCGAGTTCGGTCCCATCGCGATGACGGTCTCCGCGGCGCGCGCGATCGCCCTGGCCGGCCTCGCCGTGGTCGCGTGCGCGGCCCTCGCCGCCGCGCTCCTGCTGGCGCGGCCGCAGCGGCGCACCACCACCGCGGCGATCCTGTCTCGCTACGGCTCGATGATCGTGCCTGTCTCAGCCGTCTGGCAACAGTCGGGGGTCGCCGTGATCGACGTCGAGGACATCGACTCGCTCGCGCGCATCGCCGCCCACTACGAACGCTCGATCCTCCACGAGCGCGCCGAGTACGGCGACGCCTTCTGGGTGTGCGACGAGAGCGGGCAGTTCCGGTTCGCGGTGCTCGACCCGCTATGGCGCGCGGACCCGGGAGAGGAGTTGACCGCCGACCCGCAGGACGCGCTCGCTTCCCCGCCGCTCGAAGCGGGCGAGACGCCGGAAGCGCTCCAGTGGCGGGCGAGTGAGGAGGCCGTGGGGCCTCCTCCGATCGAAGGCTGGGCCCCGGCGCCGGGCGCGCCGCCGGCTCTCCCAGCCGAGGAGCAGCCGGCTGAGGAGATAGCGGCCGGCGACCTGCGGCGCGCACTCCCGGCGGAGACGCTGCAGTTCGGCGCGGTCCCGCCCTCGGCGCTCGCGGGCGGCTGAGCCCTGCGCTCCCGCGCGCAGACCGCCGAGACGCGCTAGCCGAACGTGAACGCGTACGCCTCTGCGCCGGGTGCGCCGAAGGCGATCTCGAGGACGGCTCCTCGCACGGGTCCGTCCTGGCGTACGAGCTGATAGAGGCGCCCCTCCCGCAGCACCCCATCGCCCTGCGCGTCGACGTCCCCGCCGTGAGAGGCTCCCGGCGGCTCGCCGTCGAGCGTCACGCGGAAAGGGATCGGCCCCGGCGCGTCTGTCGCCATCACCAGATGCGCATCGCGCGCGTGGAACGCAAAGGAGATCGCCCCGGCAGCTCCCGTCAGCGCGACGTTCTCCGGCCCGATCACCCACTCCCCATCCAAAGCCCACTCGTTCTCCTCCAGCGACGCGCGCGGGCTGTAGCTGCGTGCCTCGTCACGCGCCCGGGGCTCGGCTGAGGCGAAGCGCTCGCCGCGGCCGTAGCCCAGGTAGGTCTCGGGGCTGCGCAGGTGCGCCCAGTCGGCTTCGGCCTCGATGCCCTCCCCCGCGACCTCCACGGGCGGACGTTCGACGCCGAGCAGTTCTCCGATCACGTGCTCGGAGAGCGCGTAGCGGCCCTCGCCGAAGTGCTGGTCGCGGATCGCCCCGTCTCTGTCGACGAAGTAGAGCGCGGGCCAGTAGTGGTTGTCGAACGCCCGCCAGATCGCGTAGTCGTTGTCCACCGCGACGGGATAGGAGATGCCACGCGCCGCGGTCGCCGCGCGCACGGCGCCGGGATCGTGCTCGAACGAGAACTCCGGCGTGTGGACGCCGACCACGATCAGCCCGTCGTCTCTGAATGCGTTCGACCACGCGCGCACGTACGGCTCTGTGCGCAGCCAGTTGATGCACGTCAGCGTCCAGAAGTTCACCACCACGACATGCCCTCGCAACTGCTCGCGGTCGAGCGCAGGCGAGCCGATCCACTCGACCGCGCCGTCGAGCGGGGGCATCCGCATGCCGTCGGCGGAGACGCTCATCGTCAGGCAGGATCGCGCTGCGGGGCCGCTGCTCGCGCCCGTGGGCTCCCGGGGCTTGGCCCTGGTGTGCCCGGGCGCTCAGGCGGCGGGCGCTTCGAGCAGCGCCTCGAGGCGCGCGAGCGTCTCGGGCGTGCCGATCGCGACGATCGTGTCACCGGCCGCGAGCACGGTGTCACTCGGGGGCTGCTGCTCGAATGCGGCGCCGCGTCGCAATCCGACGATCATCGAGTCACCGCGGATGTCGCCGACCGTGCGGCCGGGCCCCGAGCCGCGGTCGGCGATCTCGATCTCCTCCAGCCGATAGTGCACGTCCACGTCGACCACGCCGCTGAGCTGGCGATGCATCGCCAGGCGCGCCATCTCGGTGCCGCTCGACTTGTACGGCGAGATCACCCGGTCTGCCCCCGCCCGCTTCAGCTTCTTCTCCGTGTCCTCGAGCGCCGCGCGCGCCACGATCGAGATGTCCTCCCTGAGCTCGCGCGCCGTGAGGGTGATGAACACGTTGTCGGCGTCGGAGTCGGCGCACACGATGATCGCCCGGGCACGATCGATCCCCGCCTCGCGCAGCACCGGCTCCTCGCTCGCGTCGCCCTCGGCGAAACGCGCTCCGAGCGACTCGGCCAGCACACGATGCTCGGGGTTCGTGTCGAGCACGACACACGCGGCCCCGGCGGCGCGCAGGTCGCGCACGACCGCGCGGCCGACACGACCGAAGCCGCAGACGATGTGGTGGTCGGTGAGCGAGTCGATCATCTTCCGCGTCCGGCGCAGCGCCAGCAGCTCCCCCAGGTGCCCGTCGACGAACAGCTCCGCGACCAGGGCCAGCGCGTAGAAGAGCGTACCCACGCCGAGCACGATCAGCGCGACCTGGGCGACCTGCCCGACCACGCTGTGCGGCTGGGGGAAGCCACCCACGGTCGCCTCCGTGTCGAGAGCCCAGCGGAACGAGTACCAGTAGCTCTCGTGCTCGCTCAGGGAGAGCACTGCCGCTGCAACCAGCAGCAGTGCGACCGCGATCGCGGTGAGGATCCCGATACGGCGCGCGAAGTGCGTCAGGCGCCGGCGTGCGAGCGCGCTCGGGCGCTCGTTCCTCGCTCCGATCTCATTGCCGCGCATGAGGCGGCATGATCGTCGAACGCGTTCGCCCGCGCGATGCCGCCGCCGGGATGGTTGATGTGCTTACGGACCTACTGAGCGCACGGGTGGTTTTCCGGCCTTCGGCCGCGAGCGCATCGGCGACCGGGAGCGGAGCAGCCGCCGCGGCGGCGAGTGGACCCCATCTTCGCGCGGGTGGAGGTACGTTTCGTGCTTGGACGCTGTGGAGTGGTGAGGAGGCTGCGCCGGCCCGCACCGCGATGCGGCCTCCGGCAAACCAGGAGGGCGTGAGCACTTGGCTGTGAACGAGAGCTTTGCCGTGGTGTTGCGCCGCTGCCGTCGCGCAGCGGGATTCACGCAGGAGTCACTCGCGTGGGAGGCGGGCCTCAGCCCGACCGGCGTGGCGGCACTCGAGGCCGGACGCCGCAAGGTTCCGCGGGCCAGGACGGTGAGGCTGTTGGCTGACGCGCTGGGGCTCGAGGGAGCCGATCGGACGGTGCTGATGGCGGCGGCGACGGCGGATCTCGAGACTCGGACGGGGCAGGCCGCACCCGGATCGGAGCTGCGGCGGGAAGGAGAGCTCCGCGAGAGCGGGCGCCGCCTCACCCCCGTCCGCGCCGGATCTCGCCGGCGCCGCGGCCGGACTCGGCCCGAGCGGGGGATGGCGACATCCGTTCGTGGGGCGCGCGAGCGGACTGCAGGAGCTCTCATCGGCTTGGAGGGAGCGCGCCCGGCTGGTACTGGTCGAGGGCGAGGCGGGCATCGGCAAGACCCGCCTCGTCGACGAGCTCGCACAATCCGTTGCGCGCGAGGGCGCGCGTGTGCTCTGCGGCCGCTGGCCGGAGCAGGAGCTCGGGCCATTCGCGGGGTTCGTGAGACCGATCCGCCGGGCCGTCGCACTGGTGCCTCCCGGAAACGCTGCCGTCGTGGGTGAGTTGGCGCGTCTGCTGCCGGAGATCCTCGGCGAAGGAGCGCCGGCGGCGCGATACCCCGACAGCGCGGTCGAACGGCGACTGCTGTTCGAGTCGATCGTGGCTCTGCTGCAGACGCTTGGACCGACGCTGCTGTGTCTGGACGACCTCCAGCACGCCGACGCCTCCTCTTTCGCCCTGCTCGAGTTCCTCGCCGCCGCAGACGGGCTAGAGGAGTTGGTGATCCTCGCGACGGTGCGGCTCAGCGGCCTCGGCACGACGGCCGCTGCGAGACTGGCCGAGACGGCTCGCATCAGCGCCCTGAGGCGAATCGAGCTCGGCGCGCTGGAGCCCGCGGATATCACCCGGATCGTGGAGAACGTCGCCGGGCCGATGTTCACCGAGGATCTTCTGGAGCGGGTTCAAGAGGCCGCTGAGGGCAACGCTTTCTTCGCCGAAGAGCTCTGCGAGCATCTGCTCGACATGGGCAGCGCGCCCTCGCTCCGGCCGGGCGATCTGCGCGAGCCTCTGCCCCGTGGCGTTCGCGACCTGCTGGCGAGGCGCATCAACTCGCTTCCGGATGCCGCCCGTGGACTGCTGCGCGCAGCGTCGGTCCTGGGCCGCGACTTCGACCCCTGGCTGGCGGGCGAGCTGGCGGGGCTGCAGGGCGAGGATCTGATCGTGGCCAGCGAAGACGCGCTGCTCTCCGGCCTCGTCGTGGAGGGTGGCGGGGGCACGCTGACGTTCTCACACGGGCTCGTTCATGCGGCCGCTGAGGCGGAAGTGCCGTCGGTGCGCAAAGTTGCCCTTCATCGCGTCGCCGCGGTCAAGCTCGCCGAGACCGAGCCCACCGACCCCGAGCGAGTCGCCGATGTGGCCCGCCATTGGGCCGCCGTGGCCCAGGTGGACAGTTCGGCGGCGCCGGCGGCCGCCGCGTGGGCGATCCGCGCCGGCGATCTCGCCGCCGCCGCCGCCGCCACCGACGAGGCGATCGCGAGCTACGAACAGGCCAGTGAGTTCCTCTCCGCGACCACGGCCGAGCACGCCGACGCGCTGATCCGCCTCGGCACGGCCTTCTACTCCTGTGGTCGCAGCGACGACGCCGACGAGCGCTTCCGGGCCGCGTTCGGCCTGGCGGCGGTGCTCGACGACCCGGAGCTCATGGCCCGCTCCGCGCTCGGGCTCTCGCGGCGCCTCGACTTCGGCGCCGTGGACGCGGAGCGGGTACAGGCCCTCGAGCGAGCGATCGGGCGGCTCGACGAGCACGATCGCGAACAGGCGCTGCGCCCGGCCCTCGAGCTGATGCTGCTGCGCCAGCTGATGTTCGATCGATCGCCGGGCACGGCCGGTCGTCAGCGGCAGCTTCGGATCAACGTCGCCGAGGCCGTCGACGCGAGCGATCCCTCCGCCGAGCTGCTTCTCCTCGTCGGCGCCACGCGCGACGTCGTTCCGCTGATAGACCCGATCGCCCTGGGGGGCGCGGCCGCGAGGATCGTCGGCCTGGCAACCGAAAGACGCGACCTCGCCGCAATCGCCAACGGATGGTGGATGAGCGCCTGGTCGGCCCTGGAGCGGGGCGAGCGCGGGGCGTGGGATGCCTCCTTGAGTGCCTACGCACACGCCGCCACCGAGCTGGCGCTGCCCTCCGAGCTCGCCACGGCGGCCGCGCTCGACGCCTGTGACGCCCAGATCGAGGGTCGCACCGCCGACGCGATCGAGCACTCGGCACGGGCGCTCGCCCATGGACGCGAGGCCGACGAGGCCAGTGCCGAGTCCCTACACCTCGCCCGCGCGGTCCTGATCGGCCTCGACGGCGGCCAGGCCGGCGCGCTGCTTCCGGCGATGGCGGGCCTCGCCGAGGAGTACGCCGGAGTGGCTACCTTCCAGGCCGGGCTGTGCATGACCGCCGCGATCGCGGGCGACAGCGCGCTGGCGGGCCGGCTGCTCCGCGAGCGTGCCGAGCAGGGCTTTGGAAACCTCTCGCTGGACGTCGAGTGGCTCGCCGTCGCCGCCTTCTACAGCCACGCCTGCGTGCTCATCGGCGAGCAGGATCTCGCCGAGCCGCTCTACGCGCTGCTGGCCAAAACACCCGCCACGGCAGTGCGGGTCGGATCGCTGGCCGGCTGGTGGGGACCGGTCGACCACCACCTGGGGGGTCTCTGTCGCCTGCTCGGCCGCTCCGAGGAGGCCCGTGAGCGCCTGGAGCACGCGATCGCGGTCGCTCAGGCGATGCACTCCGCACCGTTCGTCGCGCGCGGCAGGCTCGAGCTCGCGACGACGCTCGAGCAGGCGGGCGACAGCGACTCGCTCCAGCGCGCCGCCGAGCTGCGCCGCCGCGCGATCACCGCCTGAGCGGCCGAACCGGAGCCTCGTCCGAGGGCCGGTGCCGACGCCCGGGCCCGGCCCGATTGCGTCCGTTTGTCTTCTCTGAGGACGAATCGAGGGCGATGTGAGGGCGATGTGAGGGCGCTGTGACTGGTGGACCGCAATCCCACGCTCGAGGATTCAGCCCAGCCCGACGCTTCCGGCGTCCCGACCTCAGAAGGAGCCCGACATGAGCGCACGCCCGGTCCGCATTCCCAGGACGCTCTCGATCGCCACCGCGATGTTGGTGGCAGGCGCACTCGCGCCACTCGCCGCAGCTGCCTCCACGCCCGCGACCCTCTATGTCTCGGCGAAGGCGAAGCTGGAACCGGCGTGTTCGGTGGCGTCTGCGAAGAAGCCGTTTCAGACGATCGCCGGGGCGCTGGCGTGCGCCGCCACCGGCGACACGATCAAGGTAGGGGCAGGCACCTTCGCCGGGGGCTTCACGATCCCCGTGGGGGTCGTGATCGACGGTGACGGCGCGAACCGGACCACGATCGCCAGCCCGACCAGCCTCAGCTCGCCGCTGGTGAGCGTCGCACCCGGGCTCAACACGACCATCGAGAACATCGCCGTCAACGGCTCAGAGGAAGCGGACGGCAAGAACAACAACGGCGGAATCCTCGACAGCGGCGGCTCGCTGACCCTCAGCCAGGTCGCGATCAGCCGCATCGCCGGAACCGGCGAAGGGGCAGACGCGCCCGTGACCGTCGCCCCGCACTCCGGCACAGCAACGCTGACAGTGCTCGACTCGACGATCTCAAACGGATTCGGCACTTGGGGGGGCGCCATCTACGCCTACGGCAGCTCGCCCCAGACACCCGTCGACGTCACGCTGGCCAACTCCACGATCTCGGGGAACGTCGGCGACGCGGGCGGCGTCCTGCTCAGGGACGCGGACCTCACCGCCCGCGACGACACGATCGCCGCCAACATCGGCGGCGAGGCCGGCGGGCTCGAGGTGGAAATCGGAAGCACGGCAACGCTCACCGATTCGCTGATCGCCGGCAACAAGTCCTCAGGCGACGAATGCGAGGCCCTCGGCGTGGACAACGAAGGCGGGGCCAAAGTCATCGACGGCGGACACAACCTGATCGGGATCGCCGGCCCCAGCGACGGCTGCGGCTTCACCAACGGCCTCAACGGCGACCTCACAGGCACCCGGACCAACCCGCTGAACGCCTACCTCGCGCCGCTCGCCGCCAACGGCGGCCCCACCGAAACCCAAGCCCTCGAACCCAAGAGCCCGGCAATCTCCGCCGGCAACCCCGCCGACTGCCAAGCCGAACCCATCAACGACCTCGACCAACGCGGCAACCCCCGCAACGCCAACACCCGCAACACCTGCGACATCGGCGCATACGACACCGCAGGCAAAGACGCGCAGAAGCTGGCGGTCTCGGCGTCGGCCACGGTGGAACCGGCGTGTTCGGTGGCGTCTGCGAAGAAGCCGTTTCAGACGATCGCCGGGGCGCTGGCGTGCGCCGCCACCGGCGACACGATCAAGGTAGGGGCAGGCACCTTCGCCGGGGGCTTCACGATCCCCGTGGGGGTCGTGATCGACGGTGACGGCGCGAACCGGACCACGATCGCCAGCCCGACCAGCCTCAGCTCGCCGCTGGTGAGCGTCGCACCCGGGCTCAACACGACCATCGAGAACATCGCCGTCAACGGCTCAGAGGAAGCGGACGGCAAGAACAACAACGGCGGAATCCTCGACAGCGGCGGCTCGCTGACCCTCAGCCAGGTCGCGATCAGCCGCATCGCCGGAACCGGCGAAGGGGCAGACGCGCCCGTGACCGTCGCCCCGCACTCCGGCACAGCAACGCTGACAGTGCTCGACTCGACGATCTCAAACGGATTCGGCACTTGGGGGGGCGCCATCTACGCCTACGGCAGCTCGCCCCAGACACCCGTCGACGTCACGCTGGCCAACTCCACGATCTCGGGGAACGTCGGCGACGCGGGCGGCGTCCTGCTCAGGGACGCGGACCTCACCGCCCGCGACGACACGATCGCCGCCAACATCGGCGGCGAGGCCGGCGGGCTCGAGGTGGAAATCGGAAGCACGGCAACGCTCACCGATTCGCTGATCGCCGGCAACAAGTCCTCAGGCGACGAATGCGAGGCCCTCGGCGTGGACAACGAAGGCGGGGCCAAAGTCATCGACGGCGGACACAACCTGATCGGGATCGCCGGCCCCAGCGACGGCTGCGGCTTCACCAACGGCCTCAACGGCGACCTCACAGGCACCCGGACCAACCCGCTGAACGCCTACCTCGCGCCGCTCGCCGCCAACGGCGGCCCCACCGAAACCCAAGCCCTCGAACCCAAGAGCCCGGCAATCTCCGCCGGCAACCCCGCCGACTGCCAAGCCGAACCCATCAACGACCTCGACCAACGCGGCAACCCCCGCAACGCCAACACCCGCAACACCTGCGACATCGGCGCATACGACACCGCAGGCAAAGGCTAGACCCGGCGCGCGCGGCCCGGCAACGCGCCGGGCCCGCGCCAAGGGAAGATCCTCGCACGCGCCCGAGAGGATTCGAACCTCTGACCTTCGGTTCCGTAGACCGACGCTCTATCCAGCTGAGCTACGGGCGCAGAGCGTCGAAGTCTAACGAGGGCGCGCGGCCGTCTCGGAACGCCGTCAGCTCTCGACGCGCTCGAAGACGGCCGCCAGACCCTGGCCGCCGCCGATGCACATCGTCTCGAGGCCGTAGCGGACCTCGCGGCGGTCCATCTCGCGGAGCAGCGTCGCCAGGATCCGCGCCCCCGTCGCGCCCACCGGATGCCCTAGTGAGATGCCCGAGCCGTTGACGTTCACGCGGTCGAGACCGTCGGGCAGTTGCCACTCGCGCAGCACGGCGAGCACCTGCGCCGCGAAGGCCTCGTTCAGCTCGATCAGCCCCAGATCGCCCATCTGCAGGCCGGCCAGTTTCAAGGCGCGCTCGGTCGCGGGCACGGGGCCGATGCCCATCGTCGCCGGCGGGACACCGGCGGCTGCCCAGGCGACCAGCCTGCCGAGGGGGCGCAGCCCGAGCTCGGCGGCCTTCTCGGCGTGGGTCACCACGCAGATCGCGGCGCCGTCGTTCTGCCCGCTCGCGTTGCCGGCGGTCACCGTGGCTTCGGGATCGTCCTTCGACATCACCGCACGGAGCCCCGAGAGCGACTCGAGGCTGGCGTCGGGGCGGGGATGCTCGTCGAGCGCCACAGGATCCCCTCGCTTGACCGGCACCGGCACGATCTCCTCGGCGAAGCGACCGTCCTGCTGCGCCGCCACGGCGCGCTGGTGCGAGCGCAGCGAGAGCTCGTCCTGCTCCTCGCGCGGGATCGAGTACTGGCGGCGCAGGTTCTCGGCGGTTTCGAGCATCCCGCCCGGGACGGGGTGGTTGATCCCGCCCGCGGTGACCCGCCCGCGCGTGAGGCGGTCCGTCAGATCGACCTCCCCCATGCGCGCGCCCCAGCGCATCGCTTTCGAGTAGTACTCGGTCTGGCTCATGCTCTCGACGCCGCCGGCGAGGATCAGGTCCGCAGCGCCCGTCTGTACCCGCATGCAGCCGTCGATCACGGCCTGCAGCGCCGAGCCGCAACGCCTGTCGACCTGGACACCGGGCACATCGACCGGGAGGCCGGCGTCGAGCGCCGCGACGCGCCCGATCGCCGGGGCCTCGGCATTGGGCGAGCACTGGCCGAGCACGACGTCGTCGACGTCCTCTCCGCTCAGCCCCGTACGCTCGATCAGCGCGCCGATCACGGTGGAGGCGAGCGTCGCCGCTTCGACGTCGCGGAAGACACCGCCGAAGCGGCCGACAGGCGTCCGCAGTGGCTCGCAGATGACGGCCTCGCGGCCTCCGTTGCCGTTGACGCTCATCCAGCTTCCTCTCTCGTGGCTCCGATCACGGGCAGAAGTTTACGAGCCGTCGGTCGGATCGCGTCAGGGCCGTTCACCCGCGAGCCGCTGCTGCACGGAGAGGGAGGGATTCGAACCCTCGAACGAGGTTTCCCCCGTTACGCGATTTCCAGTCGCGCCCGTTCAACCGCTCCGGCACCTCTCCAGGTTCTGCGGGCCCAGCCGGCCCGGCGGCGCGATGAAGGCTAGAACACCGAGCGCCCGTACCGTTGATAGCCTCCGGAGTCGATGCTCCAGCTCGCGACCGACCCGGCGACGTCCAAGACGATCGGCCTGCTCATCACGTTCGTGGGCATCGGGATCCTCGTCAACGTGATCATCGTCTACATCGCGATCCAGATCCGTGGCGAGCGCCGGCAGAACCAGGACTACATGGCCTCGCGCAGGCCACCCGGCGCCGGCGAGGACTGAGCCCCGGCCCGCCGGGGCTCGAGACTCGCCCACGCCCCGATGAGCTAGCCGCGGGCGCGCGAACCGGCGCGGCAGCGCCCCGAACCGGGATCGGCACGGCGTCGCGCGCGAGGCTGCCGTCGCGGCCTTCCGGCATATCCGGACGCCGTCGCTGCGCCGCCCCGCTCGGGCGCGGTGTGCCTTCCGCGAGCCGGACCTCTGTCCAGCTTCTTGACACGGCTCGCTCTCTGTGTAAACTCTCGCGACGGAGGGGAAGGCAGCCCTAGAGGCCCGACCCAGGAGGTACGCCGCAGATGCCAGCCACTCCCGAGACCGCCCCTGTCGTGGCAGCCCCCGCATCGGGCGCCCCGGACCAGCGGGCCATCGCCGCGGAAGCGCCCGGGCGGCGCTGGCGCGACCCCAAGCGCCACGCGTGGCTGCTCGGCCTGGTCGTCCCGAGCCTTCCCTTCCTCACCTTGGGACTCGTAGAACTGACCGGCGTCGGCGCGTTCTGGTTCTTCGGGCCCGTGCTCGTGTTCGGCATCTTCCCCCTGCTCGACCTCGCGATCGGGATGGACGCCCGCAACCCCCCGGAGGACGTCATCAAGTGGCTCGAGCAGGACCGCTACTACCGCTGGTGCACCTACCTCTACATCCCTGTCCAGTACGCGGGGCTCGTGCTCGCGTGCTGGCTGTTCTCACGCCCCGAGCTCTCGACGGTGGACAAGGTCGGCCTGGCGTTGACCGTCGGCATGGTGAGCGGCGTGGCGATCAACACCGCCCACGAGCTCGGGCACAAGCGCGCGAGCCTCGAGCGCTGGCTCAGCCGCGTCGCGCTCGCGCAGTCCGGATACGGGCACTTCTTCATCGAGCACAACCGCGGCCACCACGTCAAAGTCGCCACGCCCGAGGATCCGGCGAGCGCGCGGCTGGGCGAGAGCTTCTACGCGTTCCTGCCGCGCACGGTGTCGGGCAGCCTGCGCTCGGCCTGGGAGCTCGAGGCCGCGCGGCTGCGACGCCTCGACAGCAGCCCCTGGACGCCCCGCAACGACATCCTGACCGCGTGGGCGATGACGCTCGTCCTCTACGCCGTGCTCGTCGCCGCGTTCGGCGTCGTGATCATCCCGTTCGTGCTGATCCAGGCCGTCGCCGGCTTCAGCCTGCTCGAGGTCGTGAACTACCTCGAGCATTACGGGCTGCTGCGCCAGCACCTCGAGGACGGCCGCTATGAGCGCACCCGCCCCGAGCACAGCTGGAACAGCAACAGCGCGGCGTCCAACGTCCTGCTCTACCACCTCCAGCGGCACTCCGACCACCACGCGAACCCGGTGCGCCGCTACCAGGCGCTTCGCCACGTCGAGGAAGCACCGCAGCTCCCCACGGGCTATGCGGGCATGATCGTCCTCGCGCTCGCTCCTCCGGTGTGGCGGCGCGTGATGGACCCCCGCGTTCTCGCGCACTACGAGGGCGACGCGGCGCTCGCCAACCTGCACCCGCCCAAGCAGCGGCGCTACCTCCGGGCCGCCGGGGTGAACACGGCTTCGGGGGCGGCCTCGTGAGCGGCCGCTGGCGCTGTCCGGGCTGCGGCTACGAGTACGACGAGCAGACCGGGCACCCCCGAGAGGGCTTCCCGCCCAGCACGCCTTTCTCGGCCGTTCCCGACGACTGGGCGTGCCCCGACTGCGGCGTGCGCGATAAGGTCGATTTCGAAGAGGTCGAGTGATGCCCCCCGGCTCGACCGCTCCCGCCGTCCAGAGCAAGCGCATGTCAGCCTCGAGTCCACGCGTCCCCTACTCGGTGGCAGCCCGCGAGCTGCTGCGTAACACGCTGCTCGACGCCGCCTGCCAGGAGCTCGAGTCGCGTCACTGGGTCGACGTGACGATGGCCGACATCGCGGTCGCCGCCGGCGTCAGCAGGCAGACTCTGTACAAGGAGTTCGGCTCGCGCGAGGAGTTCGCCCAGATCCTCGTGCTCCGCGAGGCCGAAAGCTTCCTCGATGCCGTCGAAGAGAGCGTCAACGCGCATCTGACGGACCCGTCCAAGGCGCTGGCCGCAGCGCTCGACCTCTTCCTGACCGAAGCAGCCGAGAACCCCTTGCTCCGCGCCATCGTGATGGAAGAGGGCGCCGAGGAGCTGCTCGCGCTGCTCACGACGCACGGCAAGCCGCTGGTCGAGCGCGCCGCCGACCGTCTCGCCGAGGTGATCGTCTCGGGCTGGCCGCTGATGCGCCGCCGCGACGCCGAGCTGCTCAGCGACGTGCTCGTGCGCCTGGCGATCAGCTACGCAGCGCTTCCCAGCGGCCCCGCGAGCGAGACGGCAGCGTCGCTCTCGAGCGTGCTCGAGCCCTACGTGCAGAAGCTCGTCGGGCAGGCTGCGAGCTAGCTCGCGGCCGGCGCGCCCGGTTGGGCGGGCGGCACTTCGCCGCGGTCTTCTTCGCGCGCCCGGCGGTACTCCCTGACGACGAGCTCCGTGAGCTCTTCGACCGACGTCTCCGAGGTCGGCTTGTCGAGCGTGATCAACCCGTCCTGGATCAGCGAGACCCGATCGCAGGCTTCGAACACCTGCACGTAGTTGTGGAGGATCACGATGATCGAGACGTTGCCCTCCGCTTTGAGGCGTGCGATCAGATCGAGGATCTGTGCGCCCTCTTTCACCCCCATCGCCGCGAGCGGCTCGTCGAGCAGGATGATGTCCGCGTCGCCGTTGACGGTGCGCGCGACGGCGATCGCCTGCCGCTGGCCGCCAGAGAGCCGCGCGACGGAGACGTCGATGCGCGGGATGTTGATGCCGATTTCGTCGAGCGCCTTCCTGGCTTCGCGCTTCATCTCGCCGTTGCGCAGGAGGGGAACCGGTTTCATCACCCGCTCCCGGCGCAGGAACAGGTTGTGGTAGACGGACAGTTCGTCGATCAGGGCCAGGTCCTGGTAGACGGTGTCGATCCCGTTCGAGCGCGCCTCGTCGACGCTTTTCGGTTCGTAGGGCTTACCGTGCACCCACATCTTCCCGCTGTCCTGTTTCTGGAAGCCGGAGATGATCTTGATCAGCGTCGACTTGCCGGCGCCGTTGTCGCCGAGCAGCCCGAGCACCTCGCCCTTCTTCAGATGCAGGTTGATGTCGCGCAGCGCCGTCACGGGGCCGAAGCGCTTCGCGATGTTCTCGACGCGCAGCACGTCGTCCGGCGAGCTCGACGGCCCCACAGCCTCGACCTCGTTCTGGGATGTGTCAGCCACTGCCCGTGTGCCCCCTTCGAGCCCGCCCCACGTACACGTTGGCCGCCATCGCGACGATCACCGCGAGACCCGTATAGAAGAGAAGGTAGTTCGCCTGCACGCCTTGGAGGATCAGCCCGTCCTTGAGCATCCCCAGGAAGAGGGCGCCGATCAGCGCACCGACAACGGTCCCCGAGCCGCCGGTGAGAAGCGTGCCGCCGATCACGGCGGCGGCGACCGCCAGGAAAAGGATTTCGTTCGGGCCCGCCGGGTTGGGCTGCACCGTCTGGGAGCGGATCGCCTCGAAGATGCCCACCAGGCCGGCCGTGAGCGCGCAGAGCATGAAGTTCCGGATCATGACCAGGTTCACCCGCACGCCTGCCTCGGCGGCGCCGAGCTTGTTCGAGCCGACGGCGACCGTGTAGAGGCCCCAGCGGGTGAAGGTGAGCACGACCTGGAGCAACGCGACGATCGCGATCGCCCAGATCAACTCCGAGTACGTCCCGGCGCCGAACACCTTCCCGAACGTGCCGACCGGTATCTGCCCCCCGGGAGTGGCTACCGGGGTGCCTTTCGAGATGATCAGCGACAGACCCTCGAACGTGAACAGGGTGCCGAGCGTCGCGACGAACGAGTTGATCCCGATCACGGCGACGAACACCCCGTTGACGACGCCGACCGCGAGGCAGACGATCAGCGCCCCGATCAGCGACAGGCCCAGAGGCAGCCCCACAGAGGTGTTCAGCTTGTAGTAGACGATCGGTGCGAACAGGTACATCGCCGCGATCGAGAGGTCGATCTCACCGAGGATCATCACGAACACCTCGCCCGCCGCGAGGATCGCGAGCGGGGCGAAATACGGGAGGATCGTTTCGAAGTTCCCCTGTGAGAAGAACGAGTTCGTGTTCGCCGAGAAGTAGATCGCGACGATGATCGTGATGATGATGATGCTGCCCTCTCGCAACGAGATGAGCCGCTCGCCAACCTCACGCCAGAGGGCCCGGCGCGGTTGCGCCGAGCCCTCCGGGGTGCCGGGGCTCTTCGGGGCGGGATCCTGTGTCACGCTCGCCACGATCGCTCCGGCGCTACTTGCCTATTTGACGACGGTCGGGGTCGCGGTCGTGCCCTCGAACCGCGACTTGGTCAGGTACGGTTCGACCGTTTCCGGCGTCACGAACTTCAGGCCGGTGTTCGCTTCGAAGGGACCGGTCTGGGTGCCGGACACCTTGTAGAAGAACAGCTGCAGCGCAGGGACGAAGCCCTGCAGGTAGGGCTGCTGGTCGATCGAGAATTCGAGGTAGCCTTCTTTGATCAGCTTCTGCGTCTGTTCGGTGAGGTCGAAGCCGCCGGCGTGGACCTTGCCCTTCAGCCCGAGCTTCTGCATCACTTTCCCGAGGCTTTCGGTCGAGCCGCCGTCCACGGAGTACATGCCCTTCACCCCGGTGTGGCTCTTGTAGAACGCTTCGATCGCCGGCTGCTCTTCCGAGACGTTGGCGCCCGTCGCGACCGCGTGGGTCGAGACGCCCTTTGCCTTGAGCACCTTTTCCGCACCTTCGATGCGCGGCTGCAGGTTGGCCGAGCCCGGCGTCGCGATGAACAGCGCGACTTCGCCGGAGGGGACCTTTTCGAGAATCCGTTCGCCCATCTTTTCACCGGCGAGTTTCAGGTCCTGGCCCACGTAGGCGAGTCGCTTGTTGCCTTCGGCGTCCGCGTTGTACGCAATCACGGGGATGCCCGCCGCCAGCGCCTTTTCGGTCGGTTCGTTGAACGCGTGCAGATCGATCAGCGAGACGGCGATGCCATCCGCTTTGGAGGCGATCGCGGTGTTCATCGCGTTGACCATCTGGCTCACGTTGCTGTTTTCCGACCCGGTCCACTGGTAGGTGCAGCCGAGCAGCTTGGTGGCGTCGGCGATCCCGTACTGGGTCGGGGTGAAGAACGGGTTCGTCGTGACGTGGTTGACGAAGACAAATTTGTAGCTCGGGTGCGACCCGAAGATTTCGTTGGAGCTCCCGCTGGACGCGCTGGAGCCGCATGCCTGCAGGATCGTGCCGACCGAGCCCGCGGCGACCCCCGTGAGCGCCGTTCTGCGCAGGAACGCTCGCCGGTCGAAGCCCGGACTCGCCTGTTCCTCGGAACCGCTTGGATCGAGGATTTGACCGCCTTCTGACATCTCTCCTCCAATCAGACGTTCGACCGGCGCGTAGCCGGGCTTGCACCGATGCACACTAGCTTCTTCGCTGGCGGCGCCGCGGTCAACCCCCGGAATCGGTGAAATCTCGCGTGCACCGCAGAGCCCGATCGGGTTCCTGAGCCGGCCTCGCCCTCCACGCCGCTCGATATACCCTCGGGGTGATGGATGCGAAACCCGGCTCGTCAGGTCACGGCTCCCCCTCCGCCCCGGGGGCGCCCGCCGCCGAGCGCTACGGACCGCTGGATCTGCGCCGGCTCGTCAAAGACGACGGGCGCGCGCTGATCGTCTACGAGCGCGCCGAGCCACCCGGGCGACCCCGGCCGGGCGAGGAGCCTTGAGCGAGCTTCGCTTCAACGAGCTGCGCGGCGAGGAGGTCGTCTACGCGATCCACCGCCAGGACCGCACGTTCCTTCCCGACCGCGCCCACTGCCCCCTCGACCCGACCAAGCCCGGCGGCCCGCAGACGGAGATCCCGCTCGAGAGCTTCGAGATCGTCGTCTTCGACAACCGCTTCCCCGCGTTCGACGCGCCGCACGGCGCGGCCGAGGTGGTCGTCTACACCGAAGATCACGACGGCTCGTTCGGCGGGCTCGCGCCGGAGCGCGCCGAGGCCCTGATGTGGGTGTGGCGCCACCGCTACGCGGAGCTCGGAGCGCGCGCCGAGGTCGAGTACGTCTACATCTTCGAAAACCGCGGCGTCGAGATCGGCGTCACGCTGCACCACCCCCACGGGCAGGTCTACGGCTATCCCTTCCTCCCTCCGGTCGCGGCGCTCGAGCAGGCCGCGGATGCGCGCCTCGGCGGCTGCGCCCCGTGCACGCTCGTCGCCCGCGAGCGCGCCGCCGGGGTGCGGCTGCTCCTGGAGAACGAGGCGGTCGTCGGCTACGTCCCCGAGGCCGCGCGCTGGCCGTACGAAGCACATCTCGTGATGCTCGAGCACCGGCGCTCCCTGCTCGACTGCGAGCCCGAGGAGCTGAGGCTGCTCGCGTCCGCGCTGCAGCGGCTCGTCAGGGGCTATGACGCCCTGTTCGCCCGGCCCATGCCCTACGTGATGGCGGTGCACCAGGCGCCGACGGGCGGCGGGCTGGGCGCGCAGGAGGGCCACCTGCACGTCGAGTTCTACCCGCCGTTGCGAACGGCCGAGAAGCTGAAGTTCCTCGCGGGGTCCGAGCAGGGCGCCGGTACGTTCATCGGCGACGTGCTCCCAGAGGAGTCAGCCGAGCGGCTGCGCGAGGCGATCGGCAGTGTCGGCTAGGCGCGTCAGCGCGTTCGCGCCCGGCCGCGTGAACGTGATCGGCGAGCACACCGACTACAACGAAGGGCTCGCGCTGCCCTTCGCGATCGAGCAGGGGGTCACCGTCCTCGCGGCCGCCGCGGCGGGCGAGGACGGCTCCGGCGAACGGATCGAGGCGCTCGCGTTGGACCTCGACGAGAGCGACAGCTTCCTGCTGGCCGAGCCCGGCCGCTCGGAGGGCTGGCGGGCGTTCGTCCGCGGCGCGGTGGCCGAGCTGGCAGCCGCCGGGGCGCCCGCGCGCGGGGCGCGCCTGGAGATCAGCGGCGACGTGCCGCGCGGCGGTGGCCTCTCCTCCTCGGCGGCCATGACCGTCGCGGTCTGCCTCTCGCTGCTGGAGCTCGACGCGGATGCCGCCGGGGCGAGGGACCTGCGCGGCGACCCGCTCGCGCTCGCGCGCCTGTGCTCGAGGGTCGAGAACGAGTGGACCGGCGCGCACACCGGACTGCTCGACCAGCTCGCGAGCCTGTGCGGTGCACGTGACGCGGCACTCCTGATCGACTTCCGCAGCCTCGTGGTCGAGCCGGTGCCACTGGAGCTGGACGGCTGGCGCTTCGCGGTTGCCGACTCGGGCCAGCGCCACAGCCACGCCAGCTCGGGCTACAACGAACGCCGCGCTGAGTGCGCCCGGGCGTGTGAGCTGCTCGGTGTCGCCTCGCTGCGCGACGTCCGCGCCGAGCAGCTCGGACTGCTGCCCGCACCGCTCGGCGACCGCGCCCGCCATGTGATCGAGGAGAACGACCGCGTGCTGGCGGCGACGCGAGCACTGCGCGAGCGCGACATGCCGGCGCTCGCGCGCCTTTTGAACGCCTCCCACGCCAGCCTGCGCGACCTCTACGCGATCTCGACTCCCGCTGTCGAGGCGACCGTCGCACGGCTGATCGATGCGGGAGCGGCCGGCGCACGCCTGATCGGCGGCGGCTTCGGCGGCTCGGTCCTCGCGCTCTTCGGCCCGCGGACGCCGCTGCCCGGCGGAGCGATCCCCGTCGCGCCGGGACCCGGAGCGCGCGCCGAGGCGGGCTGAGCCGAGACTCGCCTCAGAGCCGCGCGGCCAAGAGCGCGGCCGCAAGCAGCACGACGGTCAGCGACAGTGTCGCGAGCGCCCCGTCGAGCGGGGCGAGCAGCCGTGACAGCGAGAGCGGTTCGGAGCTGCCGTCGGTCAGCCTGCGCACGCCCTCGACGGCGACGGTGCGCCGGCGCAGGTCGCGGGCGGCGGAGCTGAGTCGCCGCTGCGCGAGGCTCATCGCCATGCAGCCTCCCGCGACCAGGATCGCCGTCGCATTCAGGCGCAGCGCGCAGACGAAGTACCCGGTGAGTGCCGGGAAGGCCCCCCAACCCGCCGCGAACCACATGTCGCTGTGGAAGCGACCGCCGGCCAGCTCGAGGTTGTAGGACGGGAGCATCAGCGCCCCCGCGAGCACGAACGGCGTCAGCCACACGGACACGGTCACGATCCCGGCGATGCCGATCCCGACGGCGGCGGCCGCGCTCGCGATCGCCGACCCCAGCAGCGCGCGGTCGGAGAAACGGGTGCCGAGCGGGCGCCCGTGCAGCTCGTCGAGCGCGTGCGCGCAGACTCCCACCGCCAGCGCGAACGCGGCGAGCCCCCACAGCAGCCGGTTCACGTAGACGTGCGGCGCGAGCGCGGCGCCGATGGCGAAGTAGCTCAGGTGCCAGAGCGTGTAGGGCGGGTGCAACAGCGTGACGGCGTCCGCGAGCCGTCCGCCGCCCAGCGCGTAGAAGGCCGGGCGCTGGGGACGGGTGACCATCGGCTCACGCCCGCCGCGTGGCGGACATCACGACGCCGCCGCCGAAGCTCATGCGGCGCACGCTGACGCCCTCGAGACCCGCCGCGCGCCAGTCGCCGACTAGAGAGTCGAGCGGGTGCGCTCGGTAGAAGCCCCGGATGCTCGGGCCCAGGAAGCGGCCGACCCGTCCCCACTCCGGCGAGGCGAAGCGCCCGAGCGCCGGCAGTCCGATCCCGGTGTAGAGGCGCCAGGCGGCACGGGCGGGCGCCCACGGCGGCACGCCGAACTCGAGCGACGCGACGCGGCCGCCCGGACGGACGACCCGCGCAAGCTCTGCCAGCGTCGCTGCCGGGTCCTCGACGTAGCGCAGCAGGTAGGTGAAGCTGAGGCCGTCGAAGCTCGCGTCGGGGAACGGGAGCTGCTCGGCCTGGGCCTGGATCAGCTCGACGCGCCCGGCGGGCTCGGTCGCGAAACGCGCCCGGGCCCGGGCGAGCATCGCCGGGCTCTGGTCCACGCCCACGATGTGGCAGTCGGCGCGGCTGAGCAGCTCTGCCGCGACCATCCCGGTGCCGGTCGCGACGTCGAGAATCCGCTGGCCGGAGCGCGGGCCGAGCTCGTCGGCGAGCGCGCGACGCCAGCGCGGGTCCTGCCAGAAGCTGAGGGCCGCGGACAGCTCGTCATAGCGCGACGGCAGCCCGCTGAACAGCTCCAGCGCCTCCGCCTTGCGGGGGGCGAGGAGGCGATCCGGTGCGGTGGGTGCCGGCGGGCTCATCGTTGCGCGATCTGAAAGGCTAGCCCCGAGACGCCCGTCCGGGCGCCCGGTGACAAGCCCAGTGAGGAGCAGATGCCCGACGCCACCTCAGATCAATCGCCGGTGATTCTCGTCACCGGAGCCTCGAGCGGCATCGGCGAGGCCACAGCGCGACTGCTCGCGCGCGAGCCCGGCGCGGCCGTCGTCGTCGTCGCCAGGCGCCAGGAGCGCCTCGCACCCCTGGCCGAGGAGCTCGGTCCCTCGGCGAGCTTCGTGGCCGTCGACCTGCTCGACGAGGACGCGCCCCGGAAGGTGCGCGAGCACGTCGAGGCACGCCACGGCCGGCTCGACCTGCTCGTCAACAACGCGGGCGCGGCCTGGCGCGCGCGCTTCGCCGACGGCGGCTACGAGAACGTCCGGCGCACGATGGCGATCAACTTCGACGCGCAGCTGCGGCTCACCGAGGAGCTGCTGCCGCTCCTGCGCCGCAGCGCGCCGTCGGCGATCGTCAACGTCGCCTCCACCGCGGCGCGGGTGGCGCGCGCCGGCACCGGCGCCTACAGCGCGTCGAAGTTCGCCCTCGTGGGCTGGTCGGACGCGCTGGCCGCCGAGGAGCGCGAGAACGGCGTCCATGTCGGGCTCGTGCTCCCGGGCTTCATCGCAACCGAGGGCTTCCCCCAGTCCGAGCTGATCGAGAACCCGCTCCTGCGCCGCATCGTCTCGACGCCCGAGCGGGCCGCGGAGGCGATCCGCGAAGCCGGGATCGAAGGGCGCCCGGAGCGCTACGTGCCGCGTCCCTACTGGCTCGCGGCGGCGCTGCGCATCCTCGCGCCCGGGCTCGTCCGGCGCGCCGTCGGCGGACGTGGTGCGGCCGTGATGACCACGACGACGGGCGCGGATCTCGCCGAGCGCGACGCGCCCACTCAGCCGGCGGCCGAGCCGCAGTCGGGGCCGGTCAGCCGTCCCGACGCGGAGCCCGGGTCCGAGCCGGCCACCGAGCCGCCCGCCCCGGCGCCGCCGCCTGCCCCGTGGGAGCCCGGCAGCGTGAGCGGGCGCTCTCCGCTGCCGCCGGGCGATCGCGGCGGACGGCCTGAGGAGCCGGCCTGAGCGGTACGGCACTCGTCGCCGGCGCCTCGGGCTTCGTCGGAGCGCGCCTGACGCCCGCGCTGCTCGATGCCGGGACGGCGGTGCGAGCGCTCGTGCGCGACCCGGCGGGGCCCGGCGCTCGCCGGCTCGCAGAGGCCGGGGCCGACGTGCGCAAGGCCGACGTCACCGATGCCGCGAGCCTGCGCGGCGCCTTCACGGGTGTCCAGAGCGCCTACTACCTCGTGCACGCGATGGCCGGCGGCGCGGGCTTCCAGGAGCGCGAGCTCGAGGGCGCCCGCAACTTCTCGCGTGCCGCGGCCGCGGAGGGCGTCGCGCGCGTCGTCTACCTCGGCGGGCTCGGCGAGGAGTCCGCCTCGGCGCACCTGAGCAGCCGTCACGCGACCGCCCTTGCCCTCTCGGAGCACGGGCCGCCCCTGACCTACTTCAGGGCAGCGATGATCGTCGGCGCCGGCAGCGAGTCCTACAGGACGCTGCGCTACCTGGTGAAACGGCTGCCGGTGATGATCGCGCCGGGATGGCTGCGCACCGACACCCAGCCGATCGCCGTCGCAGACGTGATCGATTACCTGGCCCGAGCCCCCGACATACCCGAGTCGGAGGGCCGTGAGGTGCAGATCGGCGGGCCCGACGTCCTCTCCTACGGCGACATGCTCGACCGCATGGCCGACGCCATGGGGATCCGCAGACGACTGCAGATTCCAGTGCCGCTGCTCACTCCTCGCCTGTCCTCGCTCTGGCTCGGCCTGGTCACGCCGGTCGACACCAACGTCGCCCGGCCGATCGTCGAAGGACTGCGCACCCGGACGGTCGTCACGGACCCCAGCGGCGCGCTCCCGTTCGGGATCGAGCCCGTCCCCTTCGACGTCGCGCTGCGCACGGCCCTGAACGAAGAACGCCCTGCCGGGTAGCGGGAGAGGGATGCGCCGAGCGCTGATCCTCTTCACCTGCGACCTGCGCGTGCGCGACAACCCGGCGCTGGCTGCCGCAGTCGCCGAGCGCGAGCAGGTCGTGCCCCTCTTCGTGCTCGACGAGCGGATGCTCGCCGGGAGCTGCGGCGCCCCGAACAGGCTGGCCTTCCTGCGCGACTGCCTGCGCGATCTCGATGCCTCGCTCCGCGCTCGCGGCGCTGGTCTCCTCGTCAGGCGCGGCGATGTGGTCGAGCAGACGCTCGCGCTCGCGCGCCGCTTCGGAGCCGATGCGATCTACATGAGCGCGGACACCACGCCCTATGCGCGCGACCGGCACCTGCGCCTCGCTCGCGCCTGCCGGGAGGAGCGCGTGGAGCTCCTCGCGATCGGCAGCCCGTCGGCCGTGGAGCCCGGCGCCGTCCTGCCCGCGGGGGGCGGGCACTACCGGGTCTTCACCCCTTACTGGCGCGCGTGGCGCGCACTTCCGCTGCCGGGCGCCGCAACGACGCCCCGGCGCATCGCATCCCCTCGCGGGCTGCCGGCGATGCGCCTTCCGGCACGGTCTCCTCGCGCGTCGCGTGAGCTTCCCGACGGAGGCGAGACGGCGGGCCGCGAGCGCCTGACCCGCTTCTCCGCGCGTCACCTCGAGCACTACGACGAGCACCACGACGACCTCGCCGGAAACGCGACCTCGAGGCTCAGCCCCTACCTGCACTTCGGCTGCGTCTCGGCACGGACCGTGCTCGAGCGCAGCGAGGGCCGCCCGGGGGGTGAGGACTTCGCACGCCAGCTCTGCTGGCGCGACTTCCATCGCCAGGTGCTCGCCGACCGTCCCGATCTCCCGCACGCGGACTACCGGCCGCGCGCGCGGAGCTGGCGCCGGGACCCTGAAGCGTTCGGCGTGTGGCGGGAGGGCCTCACCGGCATCCCGATCGTCGACGCCGGCATGCGCCAGCTCGCACGCGAGGGTTGGATGCACAACCGCGCGCGACTGATCGTCGCGTCGCTTTTGACGAAGACGCTGGGAATCGACTGGCGGCCGGGCGCCGCGCACTTCGCCGAGCTGCTCTGCGACGCCGACGTCGCGGACAACGTCGGCAACTGGCAGTGGGTCGCCGGCACGGGCAACGACACGCGCCCCAACCGCGTGCTGAACCCCCTGCGTCAGGCGCGACGTTTCGATCCCGACGGGATCTACGTACGCCGCCACCTGCCGGAGCTGGGCGCACTGCCGAGCGCGGATGTGCACGAGCCCTGGCGGCTGCCTGCGCGCAGGCGCGGAGGGCTCCGTTATCCGCCGCCGATCGTCGATCCCGCCTCCCTGACAGGCGCGCGGCCCCTCTAGGCTCGAGACGTGAGCGAGGCGGTTCCGATCCAGGGCGAGACGATCAGGCTCGGCCAGCTGCTCAAGCTCGCGGGCATCGTGGACAGTGGCGGTGAGGCACGAGCGCTGCTGTCGGGCGAGGCCGCGATCGTCAACGACGAGCCCGAGACGCGACGTGGACGCCAGCTCCATCCGGGCGATCGCGTGCTCGCGGCGGGCCGCGAGCTGACGGTCACCGCGTCAGCCGAGGCGCGCGACGATCACCGGTGAGCTCGTCGGCTTGGGGCTGCCGCCCAGCGGCTCGGAGGTGACCATCACCGCCGTCGCGCCGGAGAGCGAGCCCGGCACCCCGACGGCAGCGCGGCCGGCCGAGCTGACGGTGAACAGAGCGTCTGTCGGCCGCGCCGAGCCTGCGCGTTCCACCCAGACCTCGTAGACGTGGCCGCGCGGCGCCTGCGGCATGCCTTGGATCCGAAGCACTCCGCGCGAGCCGTCGAGGTGGAGGATCGCGTGCGCACCCGGGACGCTCGCCTGTGCCCGGATCCCACGGTCCACTGTCGGTCCGCTTCCGGCGATCGCGAGCGCCACAGCGGCTGAGACCGCCGCGACGGCAACGCCCGCGGCGACGAGCCGCCACGGTCGCCACTCCCGCAACGAGCGCTGGGACGGCTCTGTCGAGACGTTGCGGGCGCGGAGCGCCCCCTGCAGCTCGGCCTCGGAGCGAACCGTCGAGAGCACGCGTTCCCGTAGCGCGCCCGGCGCGCTGCGCTGCGCGACGGCCGCCGGCAGGGAATCGACGACGGGCTGCAGCCCGGCGAGCTCCTCCCGGCAGAGCGCGCACGTTCGCAGGTGCTCGGCGAAGTCGACGGCCTCCTGCTCCTCCATCCCGCCGAGCGCGTAGACGGCGGCGGCGTCGGGGCGGCCGGTGCAGCCGCCGTGCTGCTCATCGGTGCTCATCCAACTACCTCCCCTGGTTCTCCGAGCGCCAGACGCATCTTCTCGAGCCCGAGCCGCATCCTTCCCTTCACCGTCCCGACGGGCGTGTCGAGCATCGAGGCGATCTCGAGGTGGGTCATCCCGCCGAAGTATGCGAGCTCGATCACGTGGCTCTGCTCCCGGGGCAGCTGCTGGAGCGCCTCGCGTATCTCGCGTGCCTCGTCGCGGCGCGCGAACTCCAGCTCGGTGCGCTCGCGGGCGGGAATCCGCTCCTCGATCCCCTCGTCCGCCACGACGTTGCGGTCGCGGACCGCGCGCCTGCGAAGCGCGTCGATCGCACGGTTGTGCACGATGCCGAGCGTCCAGGTTCGCACGCTCCCGCGGTTGCGGTCATACCGCGCGCCGCTGCGCCAGACCGAGAGGAACGCCTCCTGCACGACGTCTTCCGCCAGCGAGCGCTGCCCGCACATCCTCATCGCCAGGGAGTAGGCCACGTCGGCATGCCGGTCGTAGATGACCTCGAAGGCCGCGGCGTTGCCGCGGTAGACGAGCTGCATGAGCTCCTCGTCGGCGAGGACCCGCAGGTGGGTCGCGGACCGCTCGCTGCCGGCTGAGCGTAGGGGGTTGAACATCCCGTTCTCGGATCTGCCTCGGGCGCGGCGCCGGATCTTCTCGTCCCCGGCGCGCGCCGCAGCGGAATCCTACGCGGCGAGAGTCTCCTGTCGCTCATCCGGGGCGGGCTGATGGAGGCGGTCCTCCACCGGAGCCGGCTGGTGCTCGCCGAGCAGGTGCGTTTTCTGGTCTCCCGGCTCGGGGTTCAGCGCGTCCTTGAAGCCCCGCATGCCGGTACCGAGCGATTTGCCCATCTCGGGCAGGCGCTTGGCGCCGAACACCATCAGCAGGATGACAAGCAGGAATGCGATGTGAAGGGGGTTGTCGAGGCCCATCGTTCGGGTCCTTTCTTTTGGTGTTGTGTGTACGCGTCCGGCGGCCACACGGATCAATCGCGCCCTGCGCGCAGGGAGCGCCCCGCACCGGGCTCGGATCAGACCTCTTCGCTCCGATGTCAGAGGGAGAACCACTCAGCGCGGATCGCGCCACATCTTCCACATCGACGGCCCGCGCACGAGCTTCACCTCTTCGGTGACGCGGAAGCCGTGGCGGGAGTAGAAGGCGATGTTGCTCTCCTTGGAGGACTCGAGGAACGCACCGACGCCGTCGCGGTCGCACTGCTCGAGCACCCCCTGCAGCACCGCCGAGCCGAGCCCGCGGCCCTGAGCGGGCGGATCGGTGCCGAGCACCGCCAGGTAGTAGTGGGGCTCGCGCGGGTGGCCCCGCTCGAGTTTTTCCCATCCGAGCGCGACCAGCGGCATCCTCGCGATCAGGCGCGCCCGGGCGAAGCAGGGCACCAGCGCGAGCGTTTCGGAGACGGTCGACTTCCAGCGTCCGGGCGGCGCCCAGAGGGCGGCGCAACCCGTGCCCTCGTCCGTCCAGACCTCCTCGTGCGGGAGAAGCTGGCGCAGCCGTGTCGCCTGGAAGCGCTCGAGTGCACCGAGGCGCAGGTCCTCGGCCCGCCACGCCCACCTCGCGACGGGATCGTCGAAGAAGGCCCGTGCGAGCACGCCGGCGAGCGCGGGGACGTCCTTCTCCGTGGCGCGGCGGATCGCCGCCGGCAAGGGCATCGCCTGAACATATACGGGGGCGCCGGCCGGGCGTATCGATGGCGAGCGGCGACCGGGCGAGGGCTCAGGCGCGCGTAGCTCCGACGTCCTCGCCCGCCGTCTCCGGCGACCGCGAGTCGCCCGTGAGCCCGAACGCGTCGGCGATCAGCTCGTAGCTGCGCCGGCGGTCGCCGTGGTCGTAGGTGATGTTGACCACGATCACCTCCTCGGCGCCGTACTCCCCGGCCACCTCGCGCAGCTGGGCGGCGACCTCCTCGCCGCTGCCGAGCACGTTGCGCCTTCGCATCCCGGGCCCTGGCGGGTCCTCGGGCAGCGAGGCCAAGAAGTGCTCCGCTCGCTCCGGCGGCGGCACGGCGATCGGCCGGCCCTGGCGCAGCAGCCGGAAGGTCATTCGCCCGCTCGCCGCGATCCGTCGCGCCGCGGGCTCGTCCTCGGCCGCGATCGCCCACGCGGCGACGGCGACACGGGGCCGCTTCCCGACGTGTTCGTGCTCGGCGAAACGCTCGCGGTACAGGCGCGCGGCCTCCGCGCCACCGGAGTTGATGAAGTCGGCGAACGCGTAAGGGAGCCCGAGCTCGGCGGCCCAGATCGCGCTCTGCAGCGAGGACCCGAGCAGCCACACCTCGGGAACCTCCGGGCGTCCGGGAAGGGTCGCGGCCAGGCGCGCGAACGGATGGTCTGCCGGCAGGCTGCCTTCGAGGTGCCCGAGCAGCTCGGCGAGCTGCTGGGGGAAGTCGTCCGGAGCAGCCTCGCGGCGGTCGCGCTGCAGCGCGAAGGTCGTCATCGGATCGGTCCCGGCGGCGCGGCCGATGCCGAGGTCGATGCGTCCGGGGAACAGCCCGGCGAGCAGGCTGAACGTCTCGGCGACCTTGAACGGGCTGTAGTGAGGCAGCATCACGCCGCCGCTGCCGACGCGGATGCGCTCCGTTGCCGCGGCGACCGGGCCGATCAGCGCCTCGGGGCTCGGGCCGGCGAGCATCGGGCCACCGTGGTGCTCTGCGAGCCAGTAGCGGTGATAGCCGAGCTCATCCGCCAGCCGCGCGAGGTCGACCGTGTTGCGCAGCGCCTGTGCCGCCGTCGAGCCCTCCGAGACGGGGGACTGGTCGAGGATCGAGAGTCGGAGTGCCGCGGAGCTCACGAGAGGAAGACTAGGACGGACGGCGATCGGTCCCGGGCGTCATCGGCTAGGGTTCGCGGCCGACCCTCAGGGGAGAGGAACGATCTTGGAACCCGTGCTCTTTCGCGACCGCTCGCGCCCGCTGCAGATCCTGCTGGGCGGGATCGTCCCGGCCGCCTTCGGGGCGCTGGCCGGTGTGCTGCTCGGCGTCTCCGCCGGCGCCTACTGGGCGGTGGGCGCCGTCGCGGCGATCGGCGGCTTCCTCTCGGGGTTCGAGCACCAGGACGGCTGGGGGGGCGCCGACCGCGGTCTCGTGGCCGGCTTCATCTACGGCGTCGCACTGCTCGTGGCGCATGCGATCGCCGGCACCGAAGCGAAGGTGTCGCTCGGCAAATTCCCGCCGCTGCTCGCCGTCATCACGGCGATTCTCGGCATGCTGCTCACAGCGGCCGGCGGGCGACTCGCGCGGATGCAGCGCGAGCGCTCGGCGGCTCGCGCAGGAGCGCCCCCGGCGAGCCAGGCAGATGACACGCAGCCGCCCGGCGACTCACCACCGGCGTCGCCGGAGCGCCCGGCAGGGCCCGTGACGCGATAACCGACCGAGGAGGGCATGTGAGCGAGGAGGACACCGCACCGGACTACCACCTGCTGCTGGACGCCAGCGAGGTGCCGGTCACAGCGAGCGCGATGCGGCTGTATCTCGGTGACGAGGCGCACCAGCCGGAGATCCAGGCACTCGGCCGCGACGTGCTCGCAGGGCTCGACGGCGCACCCGACGAGCACGGGGTTCTGAGCCTCCCGCTGAGCGCGAAGGAGATGAAGATCGTGTTCTTCGCCGTGCGACTGCTGATCAACGACCTCCAGCGCGGCCAGGCAGACGAGCGCGATGTTCTCTGGGGGATCCTCGGGAAGCTTCCCGACGAGCACGTGATGCGGGCGATCGAGCTGTAGGCGGGACCGCGGACGGGATGGGCGCAACGGTCGAAGACACGGCGCGCCCGGTGATCGGGAACGGCACCGGCGAACGCGTCGAGCGGGCGGTGCTCAGGTCGTTGCTGGCGCTGCCGCAGCCGCTGAAGCGCCGCCTGGCCGGCCCCCCGATAGAGCGCGACGGCCTGACCATCGACCTCGACACACAGCTCCTGCTGCGCCTGGCCGCACGCGACCCCGCGGCGCCTCTGCACACGCTGACGCCCGCGCAGGCGCGGCTGCAGCTGCGCCGCTCTGCGGGACAGGTCGTGGCCCGGCCGCCGGCGATGGCAGAGCTGCGGGAGATGAGCGTCGCGGGCGGCGCCGGGTCCTTGCCCGCCCGGCTGTACGTGCCCGCCGAGGCCGCCGGGAGCGAGAGCGCGCTGGTCGTGTACTTCCACGGCGGCGGCTGGGCGCTCGGCGATCTCGACACACACGACACCGTGTGCCGGGCGCTCGCGCGCTCCTCGGGGGCGCGGGTGCTGAGCGTCTCCTACCGGCTCGCGCCCGAGCACCCCTTCCCCGCCGCCGTCGAGGACGCTCTTTCCTCTTATCGCGACGCCGTGGCTCGCGCGCTCGAGCTCGGCGCCGATCCGCGGCGGGTCGCCGTGGCGGGCGACAGCGCGGGCGGTCATCTCGCGGCGGTCACAGCGCTGCTCGCCGCCCGTGACGAGGTGCCGCCCGCGTTCCAGCTGCTGATCTACCCGGTCACCGACTGCGCCGTTCCCGCTCGCTCGCGCCTGGAGTTCGCCGAGGGCTTCCTTCTGACAAAGGAGAACATGGACTGGTACGAGGAGAACTTCATCGGCGCGCACGACCGGCGCGATCCGCGCGTTTCGCCGCTGCACGCGGACAGCCTCGCGGGGCTGGCTCCGGCGATGGTCGTGACCGCCGGCTTCGACCCGCTGCGCGATGAGGGCGAGCAGTACGCGCGGCGCCTGCGCGAGGAGGGCGTGAGGGCGATCCTGCGGCGCCATTCCGGCTACGTCCACGGCTTCACCCACATCATGGTCGGCGACAGCGGGCCACGTGAAGCGCTTGCCGCCATGGGCGGCGTGCTGCGCGCGGCCCTCGCGGCTTAGCGCGCGCGTCCGGCGCCCTGCTCGCGAGCACCGGCCGCGGGGCGGCCGGGCGCGTCGCGGCCTGCGGTTCGAGGGCCCGCCGCTGACGCAGGGCGCCGCCGCCCGCTTCCCCTCTGCTCCCTGTCCAGCGCCACGGCGCGGCGCATCGGGATCGCAAACCACAGCAGGAGGAACGGAATCGCTGCGAGGGCCGCCGTCAGGGCTCCCCACCCGGCCCCGAACAGCTTCGTCGTGACGAGCAGCAGGCAGCCGCACATCGCGAGCGCGAGGAAACCGAGCCCGGCGATCACGAGGCGGTTCGCGGAGAACACGAGGTGGCGCTTGTCGTCGTGGCGGAACACCCAGCGGTGCTGCGCGGAGGGCGCGATCGCGCAGAGTGCCGCGAGCGCCGCGAGCACCAGCGTGATGAGGTAGACGCCGCGCTCGAACGGGCCGACACCCTCGAAGCCGACGTTGAAGGGCACGATCAACAGGAACGCGAACAGCACCTGGACGCCGGTGACGACGACGCGCAGCTCGCCGGTCAGCTCCTCGAGGTTGCGATCGAGCCGCTCGTGCTCGGACTCGTCGCGGCTTGCATCGCCGCCGCGCTGTTCGGATTCCCGCATCGCTACCGCTCCGAGGGCGGCTCCTCGTCCTCGCGCTCGCTGCTCTGCTCGCCGTCCGCTTCCCCGTAGGCGCTGCCCGCGATCGCCTCCTCATCGGCGCCCCGGTCGTGCAGGAGGACGTGCGCAGACTGCGAGTCGCCGTGGCTTGCGTGCTCGATCAGCTGCTGCTCGGCCTGCTCGAAGCCCTCGGCCTCGCCGCCGCCGGCCTCGCGAACCGCTCGCAGGGCCGGGTCGGCGGCGCCGCCGCCGGCCTGCGCGTCGGGATCCCCTCCGTTTGCGCCACCGCCGATCGCGGCCGCTTCACGAGCCGCGATCTGAGCCTGCCGGCGCTCCTCGGGGGTCTCATCCGCCATCGAGCTTGGCTTACCCGGAGGCCCTCCCCCGAAACCGCACCGCACGCCGCCGCGCCAGCGGGTAGAACGTGGGCGTGCCCGAGCAGCCACCCGATCTCGTCTGCGTGGTCGAGATCCCAAAGGGATCGCGCAACAAGTACGAGTACGACCCGCAGCTCGGCGGGATCAAGTTCGACCGGCTGCTGATGAGCGCGGCGACCTACCCGACCGACTACGGCTACCTGCGCGGGACGCTCGGCCAGGACGGCGATCCGCTGGATGCCCTCGTGTGCCTCTACGAGCCGACCTTCCCGGGCTGCCTGATCCCGGTCAAGCCGGTCGGCCTGTTCGCGATGAACGACGAGAAGGGCATCGACGACAAGGTGATCTGCGTCCCGCTCGAGGACCCGTACTGGAACCAGCACGAAGCACTGGAGGACCTCCCCCTGCTGCTGCGCCAGGAGATCGAGCAGTTCTTCTCGATCTACAAGGAGATCGAGGGGCGCGACGTCGAGATCGGCGGCTGGGGCTCGCGCGCGGACGCCGAACGCGAGATCGCCGACGCCCGCCGGCGCCTGGACGGGCAAGGCTCCGCGGCCTGACGCGACGGCTCACTGCCGCTGCGTGGCACGCGCGCCGGCCGCGGCGCGTCGAGAGCGGCCGGCGGCGGCCTGTCGCTCAGCCCGCCGGCACCGGCTCGGCCGCGGGGACGTCCTCGACCGTCAGCGGCTTCGCGATGCTCTCGAGGCCCCGCTGCTCGGCCTTCACGCCGAAGAACAGCTCGGCGACACCGCCGATGATCATCATCGCCGCGCCCAGCGCGAACGCGATGAACACCTGCTCGTAGCTGCCGCTTTCGATCAGGCGATTGAAGATCTGAGGACCGATCACACCGCCGATGCCGGTTCCCACGGCGTAGAACACGGCGATGCAGAGCGCCCGGGTCTCCAGCGGGAAGACCTCGGACACCGTCAGGTAGGCCGCGCTCGCGCCCGCCGAGGCGAAGAAGAAGACGACGCAGATGCAGACCTCGAACGTGATTTCGTTGAGGTGATGGCCCTTGAACAGCAGTCCCGTGACGACCAGCAGCGCTCCCGACAGCAGGTAGGTGCCCGCGATCATCGGCTTGCGCCCGATCGTGTCGAACAGCGGGCTCAGGATCAGGGCCCCGAGGAAGTTCCCGGCGGCGAACACCGCGAGGAAGTAGGGCACGTCGCCGGAGGCGGTCTGGAAGTAGGTCGTCAGCAGCGCGCCGAACCCGAACAGCACCGAGTTGTAGATGAACGCCTGCCCGATGAACAGCGCCAGCCCCAGGATCGTGCGCCGCGGGTACATCGTCACGACCGAGCGCACGATCAGCGGCAGTGGGATCGTCCTGCGCTGGCGTACCGTCAGCTCCGCCCCGCTCGGCTCGGGCAGCTCTCGGCCCGTCGACTCGCGGACCTGCTGCTCGATGTCGTCGACGATGCGCTCGGCCTCCTCCTCACGGCCGTGCACGAACAGCCAGCGCGGGCTCTCGGGCACGTTGCGCCTGACGAGCAGGACGGCGAGCCCGATGATCGCTCCCAGCACGAAGGACAGCCGCCAGCCGACATCGGCCGGGAAGATCGCGGTGTTCAGCATCAGAACAGCGAGCAGCGAGCCGCCGATGCCGCCGAGCCAGTAGCTCCCGTTGATGGAGACGTCCACCCGCCCACGGTGTTTGGCGGGGATCAGCTCGTCGATCGCGGAGTTGATCGCGCTGTACTCACCGCCGATCCCCATCCCGGTGATGAAGCGGAACGCGAAGAACCAGGCCGACGAGAACGTCAGCCCGGTCATCACCGTGCCGAAGAGGTAGATCCCGAGGGTGACCATGAAGAGCTTCTTGCGCCCGTAGCGGTCGGTCAGCTGCCCGAACAGGAGGGCGCCGAAGCACGAGCCGGCGATGTAGAGCGAAGCGCCCCAGCTGGAGATGTCGGCTTTGGCGAGGCCCGGCGCCCGCGCCCGGTTCGGCCAGGCGGGCGGAGATCGAGCCGACGACGTTGACCTCGAGCCCGTCGAGGATCCAGGCGGTTCCCAATCCGATGATCACGATCCAGTGGAAACGCGACCACGGCAGGCGGTCGAGCCGCGCCGGGATCTTCGTCTTGATCGTGCCTGTCTCTACTCCCGCGCTCACTTCCGCCACCTCGCTCTCGCCTGCAGCTGCCTCCGATCTGGCGGAGAGCTACCCGGCGGCCGGGCGCTTCAAGCCGTACGGGGCGGCAGCTGCACGACGCCGGCGAAGAACTCGTCGATGCGGTCGACGATCTCCCGGAAGCGGGCGAAATCGGCCGGCTTGGTCACGTAGGCGTTGGCGTGATCGCGGTAGGCACGCATCACATCCTGGTCGGCCCCGGAGGTGGTGAGCACGACGACGGGGATCGTCGCGAGCGCCTGGTCGCCCTTGATCTCGGCGAGCACCTCGGCGCCGCTCTTGCGCGGCAGGTTCAGGTCCAGGAGGATCAGATCGGGGATCTGAGTCCCGGCGTACTCGCCCTCGCCGCGCACGTAGCGCAGCGCCTCGACCCCGTCGCCGACGACGTCGAGCCGCTTGACGAGCCCGCGTTCGGCGAACGCCTCGCGTACGAGGAGCACGTCGCCCGGGTCGTCCTCGACCAGCAGCACGTTGACTGGATTCGCGCTCATCGCTGCACATTGTCCACTGCGGGGAGCGTCAAACAAAATCTCGCGCCCTCCGCGTAGTCGGTGTCGAGCCAGATTCGCCCGCCGTGGTACTCGACGATCTTGCGGCACAGGGCAAGGCCGATGCCGCTGCCCTCGTAGGCGTCGCGGCCATGCAGGCGCTGGAAGATCAGAAAGACGCGCTCGGCGTACTCGGGCTCGATCCCGATCCCGTTGTCCGAGATCACGATCTCCCAATCGCCGTCCAGGCGCTGCGCGGAGATGCGCAAGAGCGGCGGCTCGGAGCCGTGGAAGCGCAGCGAGTTCACGATCAGGTTCTGGAACAGCGAACGCAGCAAGGATTCGTCGCCGAGGACCAGAGGGAGATCGTCGGCCTCGATGCGCGCGCCGGTCTCCTCGATCGGCGCGGCCAGCGCATCGCGCACGTTCGCCAGGACGGCCGACAGCGCGACGGGCCGCGGCGGGGGGCCGTCGCGGCCGACCCGCGAGAACGCGAGCAGGTCGTTGATCAGCGTCTGCATGCGCTTCGCCCCGTCGACGGCGAAGTCGATGTACTGATCGGCGCGCTCGTCGAGGCGGCCGCGATAGCGCGTCTGCAGCGCCTGGCAGAAGCTCGCGATCTTGCGCAGCGGCTCCTGCAGATCGTGGGAGGCGACGTAGGCGAACTGCTCGAGGTCGGCGTTCGAGCGCGACAGCTCGAGTGCCTGGCGCTCGACGCTCTCGCGTGCCGCGTCGACTTCGGCGAGCTCGTGCACGATGCGCTCGCGCATCGCCTCGATCTCCTCGGTCAGCGCCCGCACCTCGCGCGGGCCCTCGGGAATCGGAAGGGGCGCGTGGAACTCGCCGCCTGCAACTCGCCGCGCGTCGTCGCCGAGCCTGCGCAGCGGCTCGGTGATCGCGCGCCGCAGGACCACGCCCGCGACCGCAAGGCTCCCAAGGACGAGCACGGCGGCGAAGATCAGCAGCGAGTCGAGCTCGGTGGACGCGCGGTTCAGGCTCGTGCGGGCGGCCGCGGCCTTCGCTTCGATCGTGTCGTGCAACGCGGTCAGCTTCTTGCGCACCGTGTCGAACAGCGCGCGGCCGCGGGCGTCGGGCGCGACGCCCCGCGCGATCACGCTCCGCGGTTCCCGGAGCGCGCGAGCGACGAAATCGTGCTGCCAGCGGCGCGCTGCGACGCGGACGGCCGCGATCTCGGCGGGCACCGGGGCGGCCACCTGGCGCTGGTGGGCTTCGAGGGTCTTCAGGGCGGCCGCTTCGGCGCCGAGGCCTTTGCCGTAGGGATCGAGGAACTGCGATTCGACCGTGATCAGATAGCCGCGAATCCCGGTCTCCTCGTTCACGAGCGCGTTCTCGAGTTCGAGCGACGCGCGGTTGGACGGCCCCACCTGGTCGAGCAGGAAGCTGCGCTGGTGGGAGAGGCGGATGCTCGCCGCGAGCGCGAGCCCGATCCCGATGGCGGCGAGAACGAGCAGCCCGCCGATCGTCAGCGAGAGAAGCCGTCCGACGCTGAGAGCGGCGAGCCGGGTCCGCAGTCCCCGGCTCCGCCGCGCGGCCCCGTTCACCTGCCCCTCGCTGCGAGCTGCCCCGAACCCGAGCCCGAATGGTTTCCGATCAGCAGCATCGCGACATCGTCCGCCGGCGGCCCGGACGCGAGCGCTTCGACGGCGTCGAGCAGGCCGTCCAAGAGCGAGGCGGGACGCTCGCGCCAGCCCGGGTCGGCCGCCATGTGATCCTCCGCGATCCGCCTCAGCCCGGCCTCCCCCACGCGCTCGGGCCCCTCGCCGACCCTGCCCTCCACGATCCCATCCGTGTACAGCAGCACCGCCCATGTGCCTGGCAGCTCCACCTCGACCGTCGGCCACGGCCCGTCGCCGAGGCCGATCGCCGGCCCCGTGCGCCCGTCCCCCAGAGGGCGTGCCGCAGCCCCGTCGATCAGGAGCGGGCCCGGGTGACCCGCCGCGACGAGACGTGCGCGCCGCCGTGCGGGATCGATCTCCAGCTCGCACAACGTCGTGAACAGGCGTGGCAGATGACGCTCCTGCTCGAAGACGCGGCAGAGCGTGTCCAGCACCACCTCCTGGGACGCCCCGGCCAGTCGCAGCCCCCGCCATGTCGCCCTCAGCACCGCGCCGATCGCCGCTTCGTCGGCGCCATGGCCACACACGTCGCCGATCAGCGCGTGAAGGAGCCCGTCGCCGTCTTCGACCAGGTCGAAGAAGTCGCCTCCGAGCAGCGCACGACGCCTCCCCGGGCGGTTGCAGGACGCCGACCAGATCTGCGGGTCGGCGATCATCGGGCTCGGCGCGAGGCCGCGTTCGAGCCGCTCGACCTCCCGGGCCTGGGCTTCGGCGAGCAGGAGCTCGCGCTCTGCTTCCTCGGTCGCGCGGCGGCCGACGGCGTAGCGGATCGAGCGGCCGAGCTGGCCGGGCTCGAGCCGGCCCTTGACGAGATAGTCCTGGGCTCCGGCCTGAACCGCGGCGATGCCCGCCGACTCGTCCGCCAAGCCGGTCAGCACGACGAGCGGCGCTCCGCCGAGCCGCGCGCGAAGCCGCGCGACGCTCTGAACCCCCGCCGTGTCCGGCAGCCCGAGGTCGAGCAGCACGCAATCGAGCTGTTCGGGCGGAGCGGAGAGAGCGTCGCCAAGGGTGCGCATCCGCACGAGCGTGCACCCGGGCAGGGTTTCGGCAAGCTCATCCTGCACCAGCAGAGCGTCGCCGTCGTCGTCCTCGACGAGCAGCACGACGAGCTCCCCGCCGTTGCCGTCCGCCTGCGCTGCCGACTCCACCGCGGCGGATTCTAGGGCGGCGGGCGCGGATCACCCCCCAGCACGCCGAGCACGGCCCGTGGGTTCGCCGGCGGCGCCACCGGGTAGCTCGGCGTGCATGATGCGCCAGGGCGGGCAACAGCCGGCGATTCCGCGTTCCGCGGCGCCCGTGAAACGGACGGCCGGGGCATGACTGCGAGCGTCGCGGGCCCGGCCGCCTGACGCCCGTCGGGCGGATCCGCTGAGGTGCCACGGCTGCGGCGATCAGACTGCGCCGCCCCCGGCCTCGTGCGCCGGCGGCGGGGACGCGGGTTCGAGTACCGCGACCCGGAAGGCGCGCGGATCACCGACGCCGAGGTGCTGGCGCGGATCGACGCACTGGCGATCCCCCCCGCCTGGCAGGAGGTGTGGGTGTGCATGGACCCGTTGGGCCATCTGCAGGCGACCGGCGTGGACGCCGCCGGGCGCAAGCAGTACCTCTACCACGAGCGCTGGCGCGCGCACCGCGACCGTGCGAAGTTCGACTCGATGGTCGACTTCGGCGAGCGGCTGCCGAAGCTGCGCAGGCGCGTCGCCGCGGATCTCGGCCCGGCTGCGACCGCCGGCCGGCGGCTGGACTCCGCGCGGCTGAGCGCCGAGCTCGTGACGGCGTGCGCCGTGCGGCTCCTCGACCTGGGCTTCTTCAGGATCGGCTCCGAGGACTACGCCGAGCGCAACGAGTCCTACGGGCTGACGACCATGCTCCGCCGCCACGTCACGATCGACGGCGGGGAGCTGCTCTTCGACTTCCCGGCCAAGTCCGGCAAGCGGCGCGTGCAGGCGGTCGCCGACAAGGAGTCGCTCGCGGTCGTGGCGGCGCTCAAGCAGCGCCGAAGCGGCTCGCAGCTGTTCGCCTACCGTGACGGCTCGCGCTGGCGGGAGCTCAACGCAGAGGCGGTCAACGACTACATCAAGCGCTCCGCCGGCGTCGAGTTCACGGCCAAGGACTTCCGGACCTGGAACGCCACCGTGCTCGCCGCGGTCGCACTGGCAGCGCGGGCGGAGACCCCCTCGGGCCGCCGCGAGCGCGCCGTCAGCGAGGCGATCAAGACGGTCGCCGCCTACCTCGGCAACACCCCTGCGGTCTGCCGCGCAGCCTACGTCGACCCGCGCGTGATCGACCGCTTCAGGGCCGGTACGACGATCGCTGCGGCACTCGGGCGGGTGCCGGGAGACGGGCCTGACCTGGCACGTCCGCGCGTGCGCCGGCGGGTGGAGTCGGCCGTCCTCGAGTTGCTCTCCTAGCCGGCGGTGCGGGCGCCGCGCCCCGTCCGGAGCCGTGCTCCCCGCGGTGCCCGGTGCGAGGTTGACCACGCCTCGCCGCGGGTAGGCGCCGAGAGAGAAAGCGATTCGACCGAAAGGAGGAGGAGATGCCATCAGAGCTCAAAGGCAAGAAGATCGCGTTCCTCGTCGCCAATGAGGGCGTGGAGCAGGTGGAGCTGACAGAGCCCTGGAAAGCGGTGGAGCAGGCGGGCGGGGAGCGAGTGCTGATCGCGCCCGAAGACGGTGAGGTCCAGGCCTTCAACCACCTCGAGAAGGGCTCGACGTTCACAGTCGACGAGACGCTCGGCGACGCGCAGCCGGGGGACTACGACGGCGTCGTGCTCCCGGGCGGAGTGGCGAACCCGGACAAGCTGCGGACCGAGCCCAGGGCGATCGAGTTCCTGCAGGAGTTCTTCTCGTCCGGGAGGCCGGTCGGCGTGATCTGCCACGGCCCGTGGACGCTCGTCGAGGCTGACCTCGTGCGGGGCCGCAGGATCACGTCCTGGCCGTCTCTGCAGACCGACATCCGCAACGCCGGCGGCGAGTGGGTCGACGAGGAAGTCGTGGTCGACCAGGGACTCGTGTCCTCGCGCAATCCCGATGACCTGCCCGCGTTCTGCGCGAAGATCGTCGAGGAGTTCGCCGAGGGCGAGCACGAGGTGGCACCGGCCGGCGCGACGATGCACCCCGCCTGACGCCGTCCTCGCCGCGAACTCGCCTTGGAGGAACCGCGATCCGCGCCGCGCTCTGCGCGGCGCGGCGCGGTCCCGCCGTCCATCGGGCCCGATGCGGCGAGCTGTTCCCATGTTTCCGCGCTCCCGGCCCCTGGGTAGCACCGATGATGAGTCACCAGGAGGTCACGACGTGGGGTTCCGGATGAGGACACCGGGGGGTGCACGGTCCTGTGAGGCTCGCCGCCGCGAGCGCATCGGCCGCCGCGACCAGGCACCGGCGGACGGCCTGCTCGACCATCGTCCGGGTGCGATCGCCGAGCCGTCCGTCGAGACGCTGTTCGAGCGGCTGCGCAGCGGTGACAGCGCCGCCCGCGGGAGCATCGCGGCGATGTACCTACCGCTCGCGAGACGGCTCGCTCAGCGCTACGTGCGCTCCTCCGAGCCGCGCGAGGACCTGGTCCAGGTCGCGTGCGTCGGGCTGGTCAAGGCGATCGAGCGCTTCGACCCCTCTCGCGGCCCGGCGTTCGCCTCGTTCGCGATCCCGACGATCCTCGGCGAGCTGCGGCGCTACTTCCGGGACGCAACGTGGGCCGCGCACGTGCCGCGCGGCGCACAGGAGCGGGCGTTCGCGATCGAAGCGGCGCAGGAGCAGTTGCGCTCGCTCCGGCGTCGCGCGCCCACGGTCGCCGAGATCGCCGCGTACCTCGACATCGCTGAGGAGGAGGTTCTCGACGGGCTGCTGGCGGTGAAGGCCTACGAGGCCGACTCGCTCGACGCACCGGAACGCGGGAGCGACGAGGAAGGACGCTCACCGCTGGAGGCGATCGGCGAGGAGGACAGCTCCTACGAGCTCATCGAGGCGGACGCCAGCGTGGTGCCGGCGATCCGCCGGCTCGACGACCGCGACCGCCGCGTTCTGCACCTGCGGTTCGTGGGCGAAATGAGCCAGAGTGAAATCGCGGCTGAGATCGGCGTCTCCCAGATGCAGGTCTCGCGGATCCTCGCCCGCGCGCTCACCGAGCTGCGCGAGGCCGCGACCGGCGCGGACTGAGGGCCCGGCGCATCTCCGGCGAGCGCCGGTTCGCCCGCCGGGCCTCCCCACGCCGCGCGTGCCCGTTGATACGATTCGCCTCGCTCGGCTCCTCCGTGAAGGAGGCCCCGAAGCAGGCCGGCAGATCCGAGTTCACGAGAGAGGGCGCAGGCAGACCGGCAGCCCCAGTCGAACGCGAGAGGTAGAAGATGCCTTCGGTCGGACAGTTGGTCATAGGCCACACCCGCGAGAACGGCCGTCACACGCTCGTCTTGCGGGGCGAGCTCGATCTCGTGACGGCACCCGAGCTCGAGGACAAGGTGGCCGCGTTGTGCCTCGAGGGGGCGCGAGAGCTGGTGCTCGACATGCGCCAGGTCGTGTTCATGGATTCCTCCGGGCTGCGGACGGTGCTCGCGTCGATGGATATGTGCCGCATGCAGGGCTGCCAGCTCATGGTGGTCCCCGGGTCGGCGGCGCGCCGCCTGTTCGAGATCACGGGTGTGATCGACGACGTGCCGTTGCAGAAGACCGACGACGAACTCGTCTAGCCGCGCGCCCGGCCTTTGGCGCCGGCGCCGCGCCCGGATTTCGACGCGGCCGGGGACGCTTTGGCCGACGGGCTCCGTTTCACCCGCGTGCCGCTGCCCGCTTTCGCGGCTTTCGACGCCGTGCGGGAGGTCCGAGTTGCTTTCGCCGTGCTCGCTTTCGCCGCGCCGCGGGATTTGCCGCCGACTCGTCTCGTGGCGCTCTTGTTCGACGCCGTCGCGCGTTTCGCCGTCCTCGCGCCTTTGGACCCCGTCCTTCGTTTCGCGCCCGTCCGTTTCGCAGCCGTGCGCCCGCCGCCATTGGCGCCGCGGCGGCGCTCGGCGGCCGGCACCTCCTCCTGCACGACGGCCTTCGTGAGGGTCGGGATCAGGCGCGAGAGGAAGGAGGCCATCCGCTCCTCCTCACGGCGAATCGCCCGCGCGAGCTGAGCGGTCGCCCCGTCGCCGAGCGAGTTGGCCAGCGTCTCGATCGCCTGGTAGGTCGCGATCTCCTCGTGCTCGTCGGAGTACTCGGCCTTGGCGTTCTTGAGCATCTTCTCCTGCTCGCCGGTACCGCGGATCGCGTGCAGCGGGCCCTTGGCGGCGGCGAGCGCCCTGGCGCCGAGCTCCGTGGCCGCGCCGACGCCTTTCGCGAGCGCGTCGGGGCCGGGAAGGGGCACCACTTCGGGCTCGCCGCCGAGCTGCTTGACGCGCCGTTCGAGCTCGCTCGCGTGACGCTTCGTCTCGGTCAGGTGCTCGCGAAGCCGCTTGCGGTAGGGCGCACGCGTGGTCATCGCGATGTGCGTCTCGAGCGACGTCTCGAGCTCCTTCTCCTTCCCGTAAGCCTCGTTCAGGTACTGCACGAGCTTCGCGTCGCGTGTGGCGAGCTCCGCCATCTGGACCTCCAGTCAGTCGGTTGGGTTCCTCGAGCCGCGTGGCGCGTGCGAGTGGCGACGTTCGAGTCGGCCGGGCACCTCGCGCGTCGGCGGTGACACCCCACCCGCCTTACCCGCACCTCCCGCCGCGAAACCGTCGGTGGACGAGCCCGGCCGGGGTACTGTGGGGTGATGAGCACCGGCAGACGACAGCTGGGGGCAGCGGGACCGCAGGTCTCAGAGCTCGGCCTCGGCTGCATGGGCATGTCGGGGATGTACGGACCGGCTGACCGGGACGAGAGCATCGCGACGATCCACGCGGCGCTCGACGCCGGCATCGACCTGCTCGACACGGGCGACTTCTACGGCATGGGCCACAACGAGATGCTGATCGGCGAGGCGCTGCGCGGCGTGCCGCGCGAGCGGTACATGCTGAGCGTCAAGTTCGGCGCCCAGCGCGGCCCTGACGGCGCCTGGCTCGGCTACGACGCGCGCCCGTCGGCGTTGCGCACGGCGCTCGCCTACTCGCTCACCCGGCTGGGCACAGATCACGTCGATGTCTACCGCCCCGCCCGCCTCGACGGCAATGTGCCCATCGAGGAGACGATCGGCGCGATCGCCGAACTGGTCGAGCAGGGCTACGTGCGCAACATCGGGCTCTCGGAGCTGGGCGCCGAGACGATCCGTCGCGCCGCGGCGGTACATCCAATCTGCGACGTGCAGCTCGAGTACTCGCTGATCTCGCGCGGGATCGAGGAGTCGATCCTGCCGACGTGCCGGGAGCTCGGGATCGCGGTCACCGCGTACGGCGTGCTGAGCCGCGGGCTGATCAGCGGCCACTTCTCGCCCGAGCGCAAGTTGGGGCCGGGCGACTTCCGCTCGCGCGCGCCGCGGTTCGCCGACGGCAACCTCGAGCGCAACCTAGAGCTCGTCGAGGCGCTGCGCCTGCTCGCCTCGCGGTACGGCGCGACCGTCGCGCAACTCGCGATCGCATGGGTGCTCTCCCGCGGCGATGAGATCGTCCCGCTGATCGGCGCGCGCACGCGCGAGCGGCTCGCCGAGGCCCTCGGCGCGCTCGAGCTCGAGCTCGGCGCCGATGCGCTCGCGGAGCTCGAACGCGCGGCCCCGGCCGAGGCCGCGGCGGGCCAGCGCTACCCGGCGCAGCAGATGGCGATGCTCGACAGCGAGCGCGGCTAGCGCCGCATCTTCACGAGGCGCCCACGTGCCCGTTGTGGAGCGTCTGCTCGCTGGACAGGACGACAGCGACGAGCTGTGCGCGGGTGTGCACCTTCAGCTTCGCCATCGCATTGCGCACGTGGGTGCGAACCGTCTCGGGAGAGATGTGCAGTTCGCCGGCGATGTCGCCGGTGTCGAGACCCATCGCGATCAGCGTCACGACTTCGCGCTCCCGCTCGGTGAGCCCCAGCTTGGCGGCGCCGCGCGCGATCGCAGCCGGTTCGGGCTCGCTCCCGGCGATGGCGACGAAGATCGCCATGCGCCGTCCAGCTATGTCAGCCATGCGCGCGGCGAAGTCGACGCGCACCTGGGTCCCATCGGTCCTCGCGAGGTCACGGGTTCCGGCGTATTCGCCGGTGCGCAGGAACTCGCGCCATTCCTCGTCGGCCTCCTCGCGCTCGGTGGCGCCCAGCCGGTCGCGCAGCGAGACGCCGATGAGCTGCTGGCGCGTTCCTCCGAGCAGCGTCTGGGCGGAGGGGTTCAGCTCGACGATCTTGCGCGATTCGTCGAGCAGCGCAACCGGGTTGGAGGTGCGCTCGAACACCAGCCAGAACAGCCGCTCCCAACCCGTTCCCCCGCGGGGGTCGCCCATCCGGTGAGCATACCCCGATCGTGGTAGGGCGAACTAGTGCCGGGTTGCTCCCCTACCGCGTCAGCGACGGACGCGTCGAGGTGCTCATCGCCCACATGGGCGGCCCGCTCTGGTCGCGGCGCGAAGACGGGGCGTGGTCGGTGATCAAGGGCGAGCTCGACGAGGGCGAGGAGGCGCTCGCAGCCGCGCGGCGCGAGTTCGAGGAGGAGACCGGCACGCCCCCGCCGGACGGGCCCGCGCTCGATCTGGGCGAGGTGCGCCAGTCCGGCGGCAAGCGGGTGATGGCATGGGCGGTCGAGGCCGAACTCGATGCGGCGAGCCTGCGCAGCAACACGTTCGAGCTCGAATGGCCGCCGCGCTCCGGACGCTCGCAGGAGTTCCCCGAGGTGGACCGCTTCGAGTGGTGCGAGCCCGCGCTCGCGCGCAGGCGGCTCGTCAAGGCGCAGGCCGAGCTCCTCGACCGGCTCCTGGAGCTGCTCGGCTAGGGCGCGGGAACCGCGGTTCCGGCTTGGCGCCGCTGCGCCCGGAAGCCGAGCCGCCCGTCCGGTGCTCGCCCGGCGCCTCTAGAAACGCTCGTCGATCTCGACGCGATCGGCGTAGAAGGCGACGTGGCCACGGATCTGCGCGACGGCGTCGTAGGGCTCGCGGTACTCCCAGACCAGGTTGACGCCGGACTCGCCCGCCGAGGGCACGCTGTAGTAGCTCGCCTCACCCTTGAAGGGGCAGTAGCTCTCGTGATCGCTCGGGGTGAGGAGATCCCGGTTGACGTCGGCGAGCGGGATGTACTGCACCGCCGGGTAGCTGGACTCCTGCAGCGTCAGCGCTTCGCGCGTATCCGCCAGCTGCTGTCCATCCATGGAGACGACCACCCGCCCCGGGTTCCGCTCGATGGTGATCGGGTGGTCGGGCCCGGGGATCTTGACCGGCCGCTCGCCGGTCGCCGTGCTGTCGCTCATCGCTGACTCCTTTTCGAGGGTGAGCCCAGCTTTGCACGACCGAGGGCTCCTCGGAACCCCCTACGCTGCTCACATGTCGAGCGATCTCCCCGGCCCGCGCCGCGGCGTCGAAGGCGAAGTCCTCGGACTGCGCCGCCCCGGGCCGCCGCTGCTCGCGCGACTTGCGATCTCCTGGCTGACCAACGCGCTCGTGCTGGCCGTCGTGACCCTGCTCCCGGACGTCCACGTCCACAGCGCCGGCGCGCTGATCGCCGCCGCCGCGGTGTTCGGCGTGCTCAACACGATCCTCAAGCCGCTGCTGCTGCTCGTGACCCTGCCGCTCGCGGTCCTCACGCTGGGGATCGCGTGGTTCTTCGTAGCGATGCTGATGCTCGACCTGACCGACGCGATCGTTCCCGGCTTCTCGATCGACGGCTTCTGGACGCTCGTCCTCGCGACCGTGATCGTCTGGGCGGTGAACATGGTGCTCGACGCGACGCCGGGACCGTGGCAGCTGAGCGGCCGGCGCGGCCGCGTCCGGCGTCGCCTGGAACGGCCCTAGGCGTGCGCGCGGTGCGGGCTTCAGCGCTGCGCCCACCCTGATCCTGCTCTCCTCCCGGCGACGCCCGGTGCGCCGCGACGAAGTGCGCTCAGGCGAGCTTCAGCTCGATCTCCGGTTCGAGCTGCTGCGCAGCGAGCAGCGCACCGACGAACGCGGCGAGCAGCAGGTCCCGCAGCTTCTCGCGCGACAGGTCGCGCTCGCCCACCCAATCCAGGATCGCCGCGTCCATGAAGCCCAGCCAGCCTTTGATGGCCGTGCGCAGCGCCGGGGTCGGCTCGTCACGTCCTGTCAGCTCTCGCAAGGCGAGCTCGAGCGTGCGCTCCCGGAAGCCTTCGACCAGGTCGCGCGCCGCGGGCAGCGACGCCGCACTCTGCATCAGCTTCGCCCACGCCTCCCCGTTGGCCTCGATCCAGCCCAGGTAGCCGTTCAGGCTCGCCGTCAGCTGCTCGACCGGGGTCCCGTCGCCGCTCGGCTCGATCAGCGCGGTCAGTTCCGAGGCAGCCTCCGTCACCGCGGCGAGGAACAGCTCGTCCTTGGATGAGAAGTAGTGGTACAGCAACGGCTTTGAGACGCCCGCCGCCTCGGCGATCTGGCGCATCGAGATCTCCTCGAAGGAGTTGGCCGCAAAGAGCGCCGCGCCCGCGTCGAGCAGCTGCCGGCGGCGCTCGTCGACCTGCAGGCGCGTGTAGGCGGGCTCGGCTGCCATCGTCCCCACACTCTAGTCGATCGTCGGTCAACAGCTTGTTGAACACCGGTTGACAAGGCCGGGCAGATCCTCTACGTTGCTGTTTACCGTCGGTCAACTAGGAGGAAGGCGATGACTGCCCCGGCTTCACAGGACACCCAGGACGAGCGCATCTTCGCGCTCGAAGAACGGCTCGCCGAGGCGATCGCCGGGTTCGACTGCGAGCTCGGAGATCTGAGGAACCGCGTGCGGCGCGTCGAGGCCGGCGCCCCGGTGCTGAGCGCCGGCGGCACGCCGATCGCGACGACGCCCGGCGCGCGTCCGGTCCCCCCGCCGCGGCGGCCCGCAGCGACCCCGTTCGACGCGTCGTCCCCGACCCCGGCGCACACGGAGGCGAGCGCTCCCGTGACGGATGCGGCGCCCGCCGGGAGTCCTGGCTCGCTCGGCGACCTGATCGGCGGGCGGCTGCTGGCCTGGGCCGGCGGTATCGCAACCCTTCTCGGCATCGCGCTGTTCCTCGCGCTCGCGATCTCGCACGGCTGGATCGGCGAAGAGGCGCGCGTCCTGCTGGCAGGCGCCGTGTCCCTTGCCCTGCTCGGCGGCGGGAGCTGGCTGCACACGCACCGCGGCCGCACCGAGGCCGCCATCGCGATGGCCGGAGCCGGCGTGGCGGGTCTCTTCGCAACGCTGATCGTCGCAAGCGCCGTCTATCAGCTGATCCCGGGCCTCGTGGCGCTGGCCGGAGCGCTCGCGGTCGGCGCGACGGCGACGAGGCTCGCGGTCCGCTGGGCGGGCCGCCCGCTCGCCGGCATCGGGCTGGTCGGAGCGCTTGCCGCCCCCGCCCTCGTCGGCGCTCCCGCCGAATGGCCGACGCTCGCGATGATGCTCGTGACCGCGGGCTTCGCGATGTGGGTCGCGTCACGCCGGGGATGGGCCTGGCTGGCGCTCGCCACGGTCGCGGTGTCCGCTCCGCAGTGGGCGGTCCCGATGCTCGAAGGCCAGAGCGTCGGAGAAGACCTGTTCGTGCTCGTGGCCTTCGCGGCAGTCGGCCTCGCGGGCGCGATCGCCTGCGAGCGCAACGCCGGGGAGCGGCGGCCGGCCTCTGCGCTCGCGGCGTTGATCCTGAGCGCGGCGGCGGCCGCGCTCGTCGGGCGCGTCGCGCTCGCGCACGACGGCACAGAGACGATCGCGAATGTCTGGCTCGCCGTCCTCGCCGGCGTCCATCTCGCGCTCGGCGCGTCCCGGCGTCCCGCGCTCGGCAGGCAGATGCGTGCCGTCCTGCTCTCGCTCGGACTGGTGCTGGCGAACGTCGCGTTCGCGCTCAGCTTCGACGGGCTCGTCCTGGCGGTCGGGTGGTCGGCGAGCGCCGTCGGTCTTGCCGCACTCACGCGCTCGCGCGATCGCGGCGAGAGCGATGGCGCGCTCCGTGAGCTGGGTGTCGGCCTTCAGCTCTCGCTCGCGCTCGCGCGCGCCCTGATCAGCGCGCCGCCGAGCACGCTGTTGAGCGGCGAGCCGGCACTCGCCGGGCTCCTGGCCGTCGGCTCGTTCGCCTGCGCCGCGCTCGTCTGTGCCGGGCTCGAGGGGCACGCCGGGCGCGCCCGTGACGCGCTCACGGTGGTGGGATTCGCGGGCCTGGCCTATCTGACCGCGGCGACGCTCGACGGAGCCGCGCTGGCCGCCGTATGGGCCTCGGAGGCAGTGGCACTGCTCGAGCTCGCCCGCCGGCACGGCGAGCGCCTCGCTCACGCGGGCGGGTTCGCGTTCGCCGGCCTGGCCGCGCTCTACACCCTGATCGCCGTCGCGCCCCCGACCGGTCTCGGCGGCGAAGGGGTGGAACTGGGTGCAGCGGCGGTCGCGCTGGCGGCGCTCGGCGCGCTCGCGTGGCGCGCCGCGCGGCTCGCTGCGCCCGGCAGCCGCGAGCGCGGCCTGTTCGGGCTGGCGGCGGCCGCGTCGGCTCTCTACATGGGCTCGCTCGCGGTCGCGACGCTGCCCGAAGGACAGGTCGCGCTCAGCGCGCTGTGGGGGCTTGCCGGTGTCCTCGCGCTGATCGCGGGCCTGCGCATCTCATCGCCGCTGGTGCGAAACGCGGCGCTCGGGCTGCTGATGGCGACGATCGCGAAGGTCTTCCTCTATGACCTCTCGACGCTCGAATCGATCGCCCGCGTGGTCTCCTTCATGGTGCTCGGGCTGCTGCTGCTGGCCGGCGCGTTCGCCTACCAGCGGCTTCGCCCGCCGCCGCAGCCCGACATGCGGGAGGTCCACCCCGGCCGGCGCTGAGCCCTCGGCGCGGGGACCGGGCGAGGGTCCCCGCGCCTTCCCTCTCCCGGGTGGGCTACTGCCCTGCGACCGGCAGCTGCACGTAGGAGTCGTGTCCGCCGCCGTGGAGCAGAGTGATCGTCCCGCCGAGCTCCTGTCCGAGCGTCGGCAACGTCGGCGTGCCGGTGAACGTGTTGGCCGTGCCGATCGTCAGACGCAGCCGGTCCCCCGCCGGGACGATGACCCCGGTCGGGTAGATCTCGACTTCGTATTCGGTCGGCTGCCCCGGAGCGACCGCGTGCTGCCTTTCTTTCGTGAACGGGTGCCAGGGTCGCGTGACGACGTGTTTGGGCCCGTAGGTCGCGAGGCTCGGATCCGTGGCCCGCTGGCTCGCCTGCAAGAAGCCGGCCGTGATCTGTTCGGATTTCCCGTCCGGTTCGACCTCGCTCAAGATCGCGACGAGCGTCGCGTCGGAGGTGCTGAGGCTCGCCCACAGGTTCGCCTTCAGCAGGCCCTCGATCGTGTCGGGCGTCGCCAGCGGCGCGGTCGAGTACGTGAGCGCGGTGGCCTCGAACGTGTTGTTGGTCGTGTCGCAGAGTTCGGTGGACCCGAGACCGGCCGTCCACTGCGCGGTCTCACGCGAGCACGGGCTCGACGCCGGCAGGAGCGGGGCCGTGTCGCCCGATTCGGTCTTGGGCGGGGCGCCCGCCAGCGAGCCGTCGTGCAACGAGAGCGGCGCCGAGCCCGACGATTCGCCGTTCAGGTAGAGCCGCTGGTAGGAGGTCTTCGGGAGCGGGAACCTCTTGAAGTGTTCCCAGTGCGTGCCGTTGATCGGGTAGAGGTTGACCTTCGGCGTCTTCTGCACCCCGTTCCTGGCGCCTTTCAGCCAGTGGCCGAACCATTCTTCCTTGATGTTCGGGTCTTCGTATTCAGGTCCCGAGGTGACGTGGTAGTGCGGCGACATGAACAGCACCCGGTCCTTCGAGTTCTTCAGCGATTCCCACAGCAGCGGCTCGCCGCGCTGGAAGAGATCCCACCAGCCGCCGGTGATCACGACCGGCACCGTGATTTCGCCTGCGCGGACCACCGGTGAGCGCAGCCTGTAGAAGGGCCCGTCGTAGGCGTCTTCTTCGCCGAGCGCCGCGCCCAGGATGTGGGAGACGCTGAATTCGGCGTTGCCGAGCAGGTGTTCCATGTAGAGCGTCGCCGCTTCCTGCGGGTTTTCGGAGGCCGATGCGGGCGGCAGGTCCGACAGCGAGGTCGTGAGGCCCAGCCACAGCGGGATGAAGCCGGTGTCGACCGAGCCGCCTTGGAAGGTCACGTCGCGATACGCGTCGGCCATCGGGATGTCGGCCCAGACCGCCTTGACCGCGCGCGGCAGGCCTTCCTTCACCCGGGCCGCGTCGGCCTCGGCGATCAGCAGCGAGGTGATCCCCATGTAGGACGGCCCGGTGGTGGCCACGCTCCCGTCCGACCAGCCCTGTTGCTGGATCCAGGTCAGGACTTCCTTGTAGTCCTGCTGGGTCCGTTCGCCCCAGGATTCCCACTTGCCGCCGGAGTCGCCGGTGCCGCGGTCGTCCAGCTCCATCACCGCGTAGCCCTTTTCGGCGTACGCCGGTTCCGCACCGGCGATCCCACCTGAGGTCGAGTTCGCGCATTCGCCCGTCGGATCCTCCGCGTCCTTGTTGTAGCCCGTGACCGTCAGCAGGGTCGGGAAGCGGCCGGTGCTCGACGGCAGCCAGACGTTCGCCCGCAGCACGACGCCGTCGCTCATCGTGATCGGCACGTCGCACAGCGCCACGCTCGCGCTCGCGCTCGACGTCCCCGCCGCGAGCGCCGCGAGCGCGAGCACGGAGACCGCGAGCGCGCGGCGCAGCCGCCGCGGCGCACGCGCGTCCATCGAGGGTCGCGCCTGCTGCAGCAGGCGCCGGGCGCGCGTGGCGAGACGATCCATTGAAGCTCCTGACGAGATGGCTTTCCAAGGCCGGGCGCCCGACGGGACCCCGGCCCCTCCCCCGCGGGCCCCGCAGGGCTCGCGCGCGGATTTGGGTACCCGCCGCGGGGCGCCTCCAAACACGAGACGCCCGCTATGTCAGGCCTACAGACAGCAAGCTGACCTTCTGTTCAACCCGCCGCCGATGCGTCGTCGAGCTGCACCGTCCTCGCCGCGGCGGCAGAGAGTCGTTCACGGGGAGATGATGGAGTCGCTCATGGACGTGCACGGACATTGCGATTCGGCCTTCGCGCTGGTGGGCGAGGCGTTCCACGAGAACCTCGGGGAGGAGATCGGAGCCGCGGTGGTGGTGAGCGTCGGCGGCGAGAGGGTCGTCGACCTCTGCGGGGGTTGGAGCGACGCGGCGCGCACGCGGGTGTGGCGGCCCGAGACCGTCGTCGACGTGTTCAGCACCGGCAAGGCCTTCGTGGCGCTGACGGTGCTGGCGCTCGGGCTCGACCTCGACGCGCCCGCCTGGCAGGAGGCGACTCTGAGGCAGGTGCTGGCCCACCAGGCCGGCCAGCCGGCGATCCGCGAAGAGCTGCCCGCCGAGGCGACCTACGAATGGGACCGGATCATCCGGGAGCTCGAGACGCAGGAGCCGTGGTGGGCGCCCGGAACGGCTCACGGCTACCACGTCAACACGTTCGGCTTCATCTGCGGTGAGATCGTGCGGCGCGCGAGCGGCGACACGCTGGGCAGGCGCTTCGCGACCCTCGCCGGCGATCGCGCCGGTGCCGCCTTCGGCGCGCCGGCGGGGGCCGAGGTCGCCGAGTTCGTGTGGGACATCGGGCCGAGCTCCGGCGGTTCCGGCGGCTCCGGGTTCGACGAGCTCGACGAGGCCCAGCGCCTGCTGCTCTCGCGGGCGTACCTGAACCCTCCCGGAGTGAACGGGCTGGGGACGGTCAACACCCCGGAGTGGCGCGCCGCGGAAGTCCCGAGCGCCAACGCACACGCGAGCGCGCGCGGAGTGGCGAGCGTGTTCGAGCGCATCCCGGAGCTGCTGGGTCCCGACCTGCTCGCCGAGGCGACGCGACCGTGGTCGGATGGAGCCGACCGCGTGCTCGGCCGCCGTACCCGCTTCGGGCTCGGCTTCCAGCTCACCCAGCCGGACCGTCCGCTCGGATCGGGCTCGCAGGCATACGGGCACTTCGGCGCGGGCGGGTCGCTCGGCTTCCACGACCCCGAGGCCGAGGTGGTCTTCGCCTACGTCTGCAATCGCTGCGAAGGGCGGCGCTGGCAGACGGCACGCAACCGGCGGCTGCTCGACGCGCTAGGCGACAGCCTCTGAGGCCTCCCGGCCCGGCGGCGCCCGCTCGGCTTCGAGCTCCTCGAAGCGCCGCGAGGGCAGGTTGCGCGTCGCCGGGAACGAGGCGAGCACGAGCAGAGCCGCGACGAGCAGCGCGAGCTTGAGCGCTTCGAGCTGCGCGTCTTCGTAGTGGCGCACCAGCTCGTCCGTGGTGGCCTGATCGATACCCGCCGCCTCGGCGCCTTCGCGGACCTGCGCGGCGGCGACGAAGCTCGAGCCCGCCGCGAGCTTCTTGTGCACCTCTCCCTTGACGCTCTGCGAGATCGTCGGGCTCGACTCGACTTTGGCCGTGAACGCGGCGATCAGGCCGGTGATCACGATCGCCCCGAGGAACGCCGTGCCGAGCGAGGAACCGAGCTGCTGCGCGGTGAACTGGAGTCCGCCCGCCTCACTGCGGTCGCTGTCGCCCACAGCAGACTGGACGACGTTGCCGAGCTGCGAGACGACGAGGCCCATCCCGATCCCGAGCACCCCCATCGCGATCAAAAACGAGGCGTTGTCCAGGTCCGGCTGGATCGTGCCGAGCAGCAGGAGGGTCGCCACCAGCACGATCAGCAAGCCGACCCTGACCAGCGGCTTCGCGGCGAAGCGCTTCGCCAGCGCGGAGCCGGCGATCGCGGAGACGAACAGCCCGGCGGAGGCGGGCAGCATCCGCACACCCGTTTCGAGCGCGTCGAGGCCCTGCACGATCTGCAGGAACAGCGGCACCGTGAAGAAGATCCCCATGAGGATCAGGTTCTGGGCGAGCATCGTCGCGAGGCCCGAGCGCATCACCCGGCTGCCGAGCAGCCGCAGGTGCAGCAGCACGTCGTGGCCGCCCTGCTCGCGGTAGCGCTCCCAGGAGGCGAAGGCCCACATCAGCAGCGCGCCACCCGCGACGACGAACGGCGTCAGCGCGAATCCGAAGGGTTCGATCGGCGAGTTCTTGGGGTGGATCCAGCCCCAGTTGCTCGCCTGGAGCACGCCCAGGACCATCAGGCCGAGGCCGAGCGCGGAGAGGACCCCGCCGAACCAGTCGAGCCGGCCCTGGCCGGGCGGGCGGGGGGCGTCCGGGATCACGCGCGAGCCGGCAAGGATCCCGAGCGAGACGACGACCTCACCCGCGAAGACGACGCGCCAGCTCAGCTCGGTGGTCGCCCAGCCGCCGAGGATCGGGCCGACGGCGATGCCCGCGCCCGCGACGCCCCCGAGCACGCCGTAGGCGACCGCGCGCTGCTGGCCCTCGAAGCTCGTGGCAACGAGCGCGACCATCGCCGGCAGCACGAGCGCCGCCCCGATCCCCTCGAGCACGGACCACCCCAGCGTCAGCGAGGGCACGCTCCAGGACGCGGCGGTCAGTGCCGACCCGCAGGCGTAGATGACCGTGCCGATCCGGAACGCGCGCCGGCGACCGAGCAGGTCGCCGAGCTTGCCGCCCGTCAGCATCAGCGCCGCCATCACGAGCGCGTACAGCGCGATGACCGCCTGGATCGTCGTGACGGTCGTGTGGAAGTCGGCCACGAGCTGGGAGATCGCGACGTTCATGACGGCCTGGTCCAGGACCATCAGGAACTGCGCCGCCGCCAGGACGATGAGAACCCCGCGCTTTGCCATCCGCCGACCCTACTGTCGCCCGCGGGCGCCGCGTACGCCGAAGTGGACGAGCTGCGCCTAAGCTGCCAACCGTGCTTGCGGCTGCCGTCGATTGGAGCGAGGTCACCGCGATCGCGACCGCCGTGCTCGCCTTCGGCCTGGTCGGGGCGTTGGGCGCCGCGATGTTCGCGGCCCAGCAGGTGCGCGAGGCACGAATCAGCCGCGAGGCCCTGATGGCCGCGGAGTTCTTCCGGCGCTGGAACGACGAAGCGCTCGTGGAGGCACGGAGGATGTTCGCCCGCTACTCCTCGCCCGAGGAGCTCCGCGACGCCTTCACGGCGTACGTCGCGGTGGACGCCCCGGAGGCCTACGTCTTCTACCGCGAACTCGACTTCTTCGAGCAGCTCGCCGCGCTCGAGAGCCGTGGAGCGTTCGATCTCGAGCTCATCAGGCTGCTGCTCGGGCGTACCCTTCTCGAGCGCTGGGAGATGTGGCGCCCGGCCCTCCACGAGGCCTTCGGGCCAGGGGTCTACCCGATGTTCGAGATGCTCGCGGGGAAGCTTCGGGACTCGAGCCCGGAGTGAGCGGAGCGCCTGCGCTCAGCCCGGCGCCCCGGTGCCGTCAGCCCTGGGCCGGCGACGAGCTCGGCCGGCCGGCGCTCGGGCCGGCCAGAGAATCGCCGGCCGCCCGCGGCTGCTCGGGCGGCACCGCGTCGAGCGTCGCGCGCGCGTCGCGGAAGCTGACGAGCCGTCCGCAGCGCGGGTCATACAGCTTGAGGCCGGTCGCACGGATGCCGTCGGCGAACGAGAGCGTCGGGACGTCCTGTAGAGCCGGGGTCTGATCGTGCGCGCGCCTGAGGTTGTAGTTCGGGATCGACGCGTTGAGGTGGTGCACGTGGTGGTAGCCGATGTTGCCCGTGCAGAAGCGGAGCACCGGTCCCAGCTTCAGGAAGGAGCTGCCCTGTAGCGCCGCGTCGGCGAAACTCCAGCTCTCCCCGCTGTCCCAGTAGGCGTCCTCGAACTGATGCTGGACGTAGAACAGCCAGATCCCCATCGATCCGGCCAGCAGCGCCGGCAGGCCGAGCACCAGCAGGTAGTCGCGCCAGCCGATCAACAGGACGAGCGACACGACGATCACGGCGAGCGCCGCATCCGTGGCGAGCACGCTGCGGCGCATCCGGGGCCGCGCGCTCTTGGCGACGATGCGCGGGCCGATGATCATCGCCACGATCGGCCCGATCCCCAACATGATCAGCGGGTTTCGCTGCAGGCGGTACCCGAGCCTGCCTTTCGGCGTGAGCGCTTCGTACTCGGAGACGGTCAGCGTGTGGAGATCGCCGGTCCCGCGCCGATCGAGATCACCGGCCGTCGCGTGGTGGACGGCGTGATCGTGGCGCCAGCGATGGAACGGCGCGTAGATGAGCAGCCCGATGCTGCGGCCGAGCCAGAGGTTCGCGCGCCGGGAGGCGAGGAACGAGCCATGCGTGCAGTCGTGGAAGACGATGAACGAGCGCACGAGGAAGACCGCCGTGGGGATCACGAGCAGGAGCGCCAGCGGCGAGTGCCCGAGGAGGAGGTACATGACCACGGTCAGAGCGAGGTACGGGACGACCGAGGTCGCCAGGCAGAGCATCGCGCGCGGTGTGTCCGGCTGCGCGAAGTGGACCAGCTGCTCTCGCAGTGCGCGAGCCTCGGCGCTGCAGCTCAGCGGCTGCGAGGAGACCGGATCGGCTCCGGCGTCGCTCTCGACCAGCGCCGGCGCGCTCATCGCGCCGGCGTCCGCGGGCGGCGCCGCTGCGTCCTGCGCGGCCTGCCGTCGGACTGGTCGGCCTGCCGGTGATCGTCCCCGCCGAGACCGTGGCTCAGACCGAGGCGTCGCGCGAGCTGGCGCATCTCCTTGCGCTCGCCCGAGCCGACGAGCGTCACACCGACCCCGCGGGCGCCGGCTCGTCCGGTTCGTCCGACGCGGTGAATGTATGTCTGATGGTCGGCAGGCGGATCGAAGTTGATCACGTGGGACACCCCCTCGACGTCGATCCCCCGCGCGGCGACATCGGTTGCGACGAGAGTATCCACCCGTCCGGCGTGAAAGGCGCGCAGCGCGCGGTCGCGCTGGCCCTGGGTCTTGTTGCCGTGGATCGCGACGGCCTCGAGGCCGCGCGAGCCGAGCCGCTTGACCAGGCGATCGGCCCCGCGCTTGGTGCGGACGAAGACGATCGTGCGGTCGCGCTCGGAGCTCAGCTCCTCGACGAGCGCCTCGACGCGGTGCTCGTCACGGATCGCGACGAAACGGTGTTCGACCAACGCCTTCTCGCCGCGGTCGGGCTCCTGCTGCTTGTGAACGATCGCGTCTTTGGTGAAGCGGGCGGCGACGTTGCCCGCGACGCCATCGAGCGTGGCGGAGAAGAACAGCGTCTGGCGGGTCTTCGGACAGGCGCCGACGATGCGCTCGATCGCCGGGCGGAACCCCATGTCGAGCATGCGGTCGGCCTCGTCGAGCACGAGCATCCGGACCGCGTCGAGGCTGAACGTCCGCCTGGCAAGCAGGTCCTCGAGCCGGCCGGGCGTCGCCACGAGGATGTGGGCTCGCTTGCTGCGCGCCGCCTGCGGGCCGATGCCGACGCCGCCGTAGACGGCAGCCACACGCAGGCCCTTGGCGCGCGCCAGGTCCTCGAGCTCGGCGACGATCTGGGCCGCGAGCTCGCGGGTGGGGGCCAGCACCAGGGCGCTCGGAGCCGGCCCGGCCTCGATGCGCTCGACCAGCGGGATGGCGAAGGCCAGCGTCTTGCCGGAGCCTGTCGGGGCCTTGACGAGGACGTCGCGGCCATCGAGGACGTCCTCGAGGACGAGCCGCTGGACGGGGAAGGGCGCCGTGATGGAACGGCTGGAGAGGGCGCGGCAAACCGCGCCGGACACGCCGAGATCGGCGAAGGACTTCTTAGACATGCTTTGGTACTCCTGACGGCGCTCGCTGCGCCTGGGGTTCGGAGGCTCATGGCTGACCCGAACCGCCCCCTGGCGGGACTCAAGCGAGCTGACCTCGCGGCCGAAGGTCTCGACCGCCACGAACGACGGTAACAGGTCGGTGGAGTGCCCCGCGCCGTGCGAGCCCCCGCCCAGAGCGGATGCATGCGGGCCGTGCGCGGTACCCTGGGTGAGACTCATTCAAGCGGCTACGCAGCCCGCGCAGGCAGGATGCCTGCGGCCAAGGACCTTCCTTCGTGCGTGTGCTCGCCCAACCAGCGCCGGGGCACGGGCCAGCCTCCACGCGCGAGTGCAAGGAGATGCACCGTGCCGAGCTCCTACCAGCTGCGTCAGCAGGAGCAGCACGAGCAGAAGCTACGCGAGATCCGCGAGCAGGTCGCGGAGGGCAAGCTCGTGATCCGCAAGATGACCGCGGCGGAGCGAAAGCGCTTCCCGCCGAAGGCGGCAGCGCCGAGCGCCCGTACGAAGCGACGCTGATGGCGCCCTTCTTCATCCCCGAGCTCGACGGTGGCGCACCCGCAGCCGAGCCGGCCTACCGGGAGCTTCGCGACCAGGCGGAGGATTGCACCGGCGAGGTCTCGCGCGAGCGGCGCATCGAAGGCGTTCTGTGCCGGCGTGGCGGGCACGACTGCCACCTGCGGGTCGGCGAGCTCGACGACGGCAACGGGCAGACGGTCGCGGCGATCATCCAGGTGGGCCGCGACACCTACACCGTGCACCACCTCTGCACCAGTCACGACGGGCCCCCGGCGCCGCTGGTGCTGCGCCACTCCGACGTCTACACGGTCACCGAGTTCCAGTAGCCCGCGACGCGGTCCCCGGGGCCACCGGCCGCGCGCACGCGGGCGGCCGGGCCTCGTGCTCGGCGCGGAAGCCGGGTCGCCCGGGTGTAACGCTTGACGGGTGTCCGGCCATGACGGGGACATGCCCCCGGCTCTGAGCTTCGAGACCGTCTACGAGCGTCACGCCCCGGCGGTCAAGGCCTACGTTCAGCGCCGCGCCGACCGTGCGAGCGCCGACGACGTGCTCGCCGAGGTGTTCCTGGTCTGCTGGAGGCGCTTCGAGGAGGTTCCGCCGGAAGCGCTTCCGTGGCTGCTCGCGGTCGCGCGGCGGGTGCTCAGCACCCAGCGCCGGTCACGGCGCCGGCGCGAGGCGCTCGTCGACCGGCTGGCGCTCGACGCAGCCGATCCGCCTGACGCCTACGCCGCGATCGGCGACGGGGTGCTGGCGGGAGCACTGGCGCGCATCGGCGAGGAGGACCGCGAGCTGCTGCTGCTGATCGCCTGGGACGGGCTCACGCCCTCGCAGGCGGCGGCGGTCCTGGGCGTGAAGCCGGGGACTGCGCGCGTGCGGCTGCTGCGTGCGCGCCGGCGACTGGACCGGGCGCTCGCGCTCGAGAGCGCCGGGGTACCGCGGATCTGTGAGACGAGTTCGATCGGAGCATGAGATGAGCAACGAGACGATGGAGCGCCTGGCGCGAGCCAATCCGGTGCAGTCCCCTCCCCCGGTCCCGCGCTTCCGGCAGCCGGACGGGCCGGCCCCGCGCGAGCGGCGCCCCCGCCGCCATGGACGGCGCAACAGGGCTCTGGCCCTCGCGGTCGTCGCGGGCGCGGCGGCGATCACCATCGTGCTGGCCTCCGGCTCGCCGCGCTCGCCGGTGGACGTGCTCGCCGAGGTCTACGCGGCGACGGCACCGCAGGCGGGCGTCGTCGAAACCGTCGCGGTCATCCGCAGCAATCCGGGGACCCCGCATCGCAGCACCGAACACCTGCGCGAATGGCTGCAGGCTTCTGCGGGACGGCGGCGGGCGATCATCTCGAGGTCTGACCCGCACGGTGCCACAAGCGTCGACGTCGCCTACTCGCCCGGCACCTGGGAAGCGTGGAGCGCGGGCGCCGCAGACAGCCTGCTGCCGTTCAAGCTCGCGGCCCACGACACGATCCAGCGCGTCCGGTTCGCCGGTCAGCCGGCGAGGAGCGCGCCCACGGGGCTGCTGGGGGAACAATGGGCGAAGACGTTCCACAGTGGGTACCTCCGGCACGAGTTCCTGGTCGCCGGCAAGGTCCGCCGCCACGGCGAGCTGCTGTGGAAGCTCGTCGAAACGCCGGCGCGGGTACGCGCCCGCGCCCGCGAAGATCAGACCAGCTACTACGCGCTCGTCGACCCCCACAGCTTCCTCCCGGTCTACACGCGGCTGAGCGACGTCGCGCGCCCGGGCCACCCGGCGATCACCGAAGTCGAACTGCTCAGCCTGCGAAGGCTGCCCGCGAGCGCCGCGGGCGCGAGCCTGTTCGACCTCGAACAGGCGCATCCCGGGGCGCGGGTCGTCGTTCAGACGGTCCCCGCGCCGAGCCACGGCTGAGGGAGGGACGCCGGATCGAGGGGGTCCCCGGGGGCCGGCCAGGCCTCGGCCGGTCGGCTTGCCGGACTGCGCCTATCCCCCGCCGTCGTCGGGTTCGCTGGGCGAGCCGCCGATCGCGTTGAAGAAAGCCTCGCGCGCGCGGCGTCGGCGCGTGTGCGGCGAGAAGCGCTTGGTGGCGCGTTCGAGCTTGCGGCCCGAGTAACGGCGCCTGGCCCACGGAGACCCGGGCCGCGCGAGTCGCAACGTCCCCCACAGGCCGAAGAACGGCACGAACAGCGATGCCACGCCCAGGACGATGCGGCCCTTCATCAGGGCGATGATCGAGAGGATCAGCGCCAGCGCGACCGTGACGCCGACGATCGCTGCCGATTCCCGCCCTTCCAAGCCGAAGGGCCTTGTGCCCAGGACGACCAGTCCCATGAACACCGCTACGAGCACCACCGCGTCCAGCGACACCCGGCCCTGCTCGCTCCAGTACACGTCGCGCAGGTTGACCCACAGCGCGAACTCGTCGAAGGTCAGCCCGGATCCGATCCCGAACGCGCCGGCCGCGATCTGATACCACGGCGACGCCGGCGGCTTGAGCGCAAACGCCGTGAAGCCGGCGGCGAGCATCAGCGAGATGCCCCAGACGAGGTGGTGCAGGTGCAGGCCGGAGTCCGTCTCCACGTTTCCCGGCCACCACGACACCTGCGCACGGATCATGCGCGCGCTCGTGCGGATGAACAGGAACGACAGCAGGAACGCCAGCAGCACGATGAACGCGGCGTCGCGCCCTGGCCCCGACGCGTTGGCGAAGGACACCGCCGAGAGGAGCCCGCGCGAGCCGCTCATCGGCGCGATCGTACCTGTGCCGCCAACGCGACGAGTGACGGGGGTCTTCGCCGGCCGCGAACCGGGCTGCGCGTTGGCCCGCTGCCCCTCAGAACCACGAGAGCCGCCCGGGGGCGGCTCTCGCTCTCAGTCGGCCTCCGGCGGGGCGCTTTCACGTCTCCCCTTCGGTCGGCCTCGATAGCGGGGGCGGGATTCGAACCCGCGACCTTCGGGTTATGAGCCCGACGAGCTACCAGACTGCTCCACCCCGCGTCGCTACTTCCAGTTTTAGCAGAGAAGATCAGCGCTGACCACCCTTCCAGGCGCCTGTTTGCGGCCGTTTTTCGAGCCCGCGCGCACCGCTTTAGGATCTGCGGGGTGCGCGTCGCCGTCGTCGACATCGGGACCAACTCGACCCGGCTGCTGATCGCCGACGTCGAGGCAGGGTCGAGCGCCGTGGAGTCGCTCGTGCGGCGCTCGCAGGTGACGCGCCTGGGACACGGCGTGGACATGAACGGCAGCCTCGATGCCGACTCGGTGGAGCGCACGTGGCGGGTCCTGACCGGATACCGCGCCGAGATCGACGAGCAGGGCTGCGAGGCGAACCTGGCGGTGCTCACCTCGGCGGTCCGCGACGCCTCCAATGGCGCGCAGTTCGCCGCGCGCGTGCGCGACGAGCTCGGGCTCGACGCGAAGGTGCTCAGCGGCGACGAAGAGGCGCAGCTCACGTTCCTCGGCGCGATGGCGGGCAGGCCCGCCGCGACCGAGCCGACGGTCGTGATCGACATCGGCGGCGGCTCGACCGAGTTCGTCGTCGGGACCGGGCGGACGGCCGGCTTCCACGTCTCGACGCCCTCGGGGGTGGTGCGAATGTCCGAGCGCCACATCCACAGCGACCCGCCTCGCGGGGAGGAGCTGCGCGCGTTGCGCGATGACACGCGCGCCGTGTTCCTCGGTCACCTGCCCGAGGAGGAGCGCGCGCCGGTCAAGCGCGGGGTCGCGGTCGCGGGCACCGCCACCTCGGCGGCCTCGATCGAGATGGAGCTCGACCCCTACGACCCGGCGCGCGTGCACGGGTATGTGCTGCTGCTCGCGACCGTCGAACTGCTCGAGGCACGGCTCGCCGAGATGAACGAAGCGCAGCGCCGTGAAGTCGTCGGCCTGCACCCCGACCGCGCCCCCACGATCGTCGCCGGCATGATCCTGCTCTGCGAGGCGATGAACGTCATGGGCCTCGAGGAGGTCGAGGTCTCAGAGCACGACATCCTCTACGGCGGCGCGTTGCGCCTCGCCAACGGCGACCCCGGCGCTTGACCGCGCCTGGCGGCACTCGCCGCCTGACGGTGCGCCGCGGGGAACACCCCCACTCAAAAGAAGATCAGGCCAGGTTCGACTTGCGCGGGTAGACCACGCTCGGGTCCGTCAGCACGTTCACCAGCGCCGGGCGGCCCGCCGCGAACGCGCGCTCGATCGCCGGCGCCACGTCCTGCGGGCGCTCCACCAGCTCGCCGTGGCCGCCCAGCGCGCCGACCACCTCGTCGTAGCGCGTCCCCGGGCGCAGGTCCGCCGCCACCGAGTACCCGTACAGGAACTCCATCGGGTGCTTCTCGAGCGCCCAGATGCCGTTGTTCCCCATCACGCCCACCACGTTCACGCCGTGGCGCGCGAGCGTGTCGAACTCCATCCCCGAGAAGCCGAACGCCCCGTCGCCCACCATCATCACGACCTGCCGGTCGGGCCTCGCGAGCTTCGCGGCCAGCGCATAGCCCGGCCCGGTGCCGAGGCAGCCGAACGGGCCCGGGTCCAACCAGCAGCCCGGCCGGTAGCTGTTGATCACGCGCCCGGCGTAGGAGACGAAGTCGCCTCCGTCTCCGATCACGATCGCATCGCGATCGAGCGTCTTCGCGAGCTCCGCGTACAGACGCATCGGGTGCAGCGGCGCGCGGTCGTCCTCGAACTCGGCGCGCTCGGCCTCGCGGCGCTCCTCCTCCACCTTGCGGAGCTCGGCGATCCACGCCTCGGTCGGCAGCGGCCCGCCCGCGCGGCGCAGCTCGGAGAGCGTGTGCGCGATCTCGCCGTAGCACTCGGAGGCCACCGGCCGCGGGTGACTGCGCTCCGGCTCGGCCGCGTCCACGACCACGATCTCGGTGTCCTCGCCGAAGGCCGCGCCGAACGCGAGCCGGAAGTCCATCGGCACGCCGATCACGAGCGCCACGTCCGCGCCCTTCAGCCCGGCAGACCGTGCGCGCGAGAAGAACAGCTCGTGATCGGCCGGCACGCAGCCGCGGGCGAGCCCGTTGAGGAAGACCGGGATCCGCAGCTCCTGGACGAGCTCGAGCAGCGCGTCCTCGCCGCGGCCCCAGTAGAGGTCCGTGCCCGCCATCACCACCGGCCGTTCGGCGCCGGCGAGCAGCTCGGCGGCGCGCTCCAGCGCAGCGCCGGCGGCACGCGGCTGCGCGGCGCCGTCCCCCTCACGCGGGCCGTCGTCCTCGCCATCGCCGGCCGCGGCGGTCGTCTCGGGCGCCTCCATGAACACGTAGTCGAGCGGGAAGTCGACGAACGCGGGCCCGCCGTGGGGCGCCTTCGCGGCCGCGAAGGCGTCGTCGACCAACCCCGGGATCTCCGCGGTCGACTCGGGCGTCGCGGCCAGCTTGCAGAGCGGGCGCACGAACGGGATGTGATCGATCTCCTGCAGCGAGCCCTGCCCCCAGCGCAGCGCCGGCGCGCGCCCCCCGAGAATCACGATCGGCGAGTGGTTGGCCTGCGCCGAGGCCATCGCGCTCATGCCGTTGGTCACCCCCGGGCCGGCCGTCAGCGCGCACACACCCGGCTCGCGCGTCACCTTCGCCCAGCCCTCGGCCGCAAAGGCCGCGGTGGACTCGTGGCGCACGTCGACGATCTCGATGCCCTCCTCGCGGCAACCGTCGTAGATCGAGAACAGGTGCCCGCCTGACAGCGTGAACAGATGGCTCACGCCCTGGGCCTTCAGACGCCTGGCGATCAGGCGCCCGCCGTGGTAGCTCGCCGCCTGCGGGGCCGCCTCGGTGGACTCGGTCGACATCGGCGCGACTCTATTGGATGGCGGGTGGGGGATCCCCGCCGATGCCCGGGGTGGGAGTCGAACCCACACGCCCTTTCAGGCCGTCGATTTTAAGTCGACTGCGTATAACCGTTTCCGCCACCCGGGCCTGCCGTTCCGCCAGTGTAAGGGCCCCGACAGACCCTTATAAAACCTTGAACTTCCGCTTAGGAGAGCGCAACTAGGCGATTGCTACCGTGTCTCAACGGGCAAGACCGACACGGGGGGTGCACTGTCGATGGAGGCTTCCGCACTAACACAACCGAGCAGCATGTCAGGCCTACGCGGGCCGTCGGCGCTCCTGCGCCTTCAGTCCGACGAACGCCTGATCGCGCTGACTCGACGCGGCCACCACGCCGCGTTCGAGGTGTTGTGTTCGCGCTACCAGTCGCGGCTGCTCTCCTTCTGCCGTCACATGCTCGCCTCCAAGGAGGACGCCGAGGACGTTCTGCAGGAGGTCTTCGCCGCGGCCTTCAACGCGGTGCTGGCCGACGAGCGCCCCATCAACGTGCGCCCCTGGCTCTACCGGATCGCCCGCAACCGCTCGCTCAACCACCTGCGCCGCGCCACCGCCACCGGCGTGGACTCGATGGACATCCACTTCGCCGAAAACGGCATCTCCACGAGCGACAAGGTCCTGCGCCGCGAGAGCTTCCGTGAGCTGATCACCGACGTCCACTCGCTGCCGGAGACGCAGCGCACGGCGCTGCTGCTCCGCGAGATCGACGCGCTCTCCTACGACCAGATCGCCGAGGCGATGGACACGACGGTGCCGTCGGTCAAGTCGCTGCTCGTCCGCGCCCGCATCTCGCTCGCCGAGGCCGCCGAGGCCCGCAAGCTGAGCTGCGAGGAGGTCCGGTTCGAGCTCGGCGAAGTCGCCGAGGGCCTCAGCAAGCTGAGCGCCCCGGCTCGCCGCCACCTCCGCGGCTGCGACCGCTGCGCGGGCTTCAAGAAGCAGCTCAAGACGACCAACACCGCGCTTGCCGCCGTGCTTCCGGTCGCCCCGCTGCTGATGCTGAAGAAGATGATCCTTGCCAAGCTCGGGACCACCGCCTCCGCCGGAGGCGCGCACGTCGCGAGCGGCGCCGGAGCGACCGTCGGCGCGGGCGCCGCGGCCGGGGCCGGAGCGGCAGCCGGCGGCGGGAGCTTCGCGGGCGGCATGATGACCGCGGGCGCCGGAGCGCTGGCGACGAAAGCGGCGGCCGGGCTCGCCGCCGCGGCGCTCGTGACCGCCGGGGCCGTGGCGACCGACCAGCAGGTCGCATCCTCCCCTTCCCATCACCACCGCCGTCACCCCGCGGCCCTCGTTTCGGCCTCGGCGGCTGCGGCCGCCGCCGCGCCTGTCGTCGTAGCGCGCGTGCGCGAGCAGCCCCTGACGGCCGGCGCCACCCCGGCGGCCGCCCACATCGCCAGGCGCGCGCACGTCCTGAAGCCGGTCGCTGCCCCCGCCGCAGCTCCGGTCGCGACCCCGGCCGCGGTGCTCCCGGCCGCTGCGACGCCCGGAGCTCCGGCCCCCGCCGCGACGACCACCACGAAGCCCGAAACGGCGGCCACGCCCGAACAGGTGACCGAGGTGACCTCGGAGACGACGACGCTCCCCACCTCGGCGACCGCCCCCACGGAATCGACGCCACAGCCGGTCACCACGCCGGTCACGACCCCGACCACCGGCACGCCGCCGACGGTCCCGCCGGCCGAAGAAGCTCCTGTGACGAGCGCGCCGGCCCCGGCCGAAGCCGTCACGACGCCCGTCGTAACGACGCCCCCGCCGGTGGCTCCGGTTCACGTGCATCACCGCACGGGCGGAACCGAAGGTCCGGACGAGGTTGGGGCGCTGGGCCTCGGCGGCCACGCGGAACGGGCGCTGATCCGCGCCGCCCGCCGCTCCGACTGAGCCGGGCCCGGCCTCAGCCGAAGCTGAACGTCTTCAGCGGGCGCAGCAGCACGCCGCCGGAGGCGACTTCGCTCGGTTCTTTGACTTCCGAGCTCGCGCCGGCGGCGGTCAGCATCACGATCTCGACACCGCGCCGGGCGCCGGCACGTTCGGGCACGAGAAGCACGTTGCGGCCGTACATCTCGCGGCCGTCGATGCGCACCTTGTAGAGGACCTGGTAGGCCGGAACCTGGTTGACGCGGGTCTTCCCCTCCCCCGTGCGCTCGAGACCCGGGAAGCGCGCGGGGAGGCTACGGGCGTAAGCCGTCGCGTAGACGGGCAGGGCGCCGGAGGGTTCGCCGTGGTAGGGGGGCAGCACGAGCGGGTTGACCGCGTAGGAGTACTTGATCGAGCCGTCGGGGTAGTGCGCCGCAACCCGCGCGTACCCGCCCGGTTCCGGCTTCTCGCGGTAGAGCCCGCGGTAGGTGAACGAGAACGGGAAGGCGCCGCCGTTGGAGTAGCGGGCGGGCTCCAGCGTGAGCACCACCGCCGCGGCGAGAACGAGCAGGGCGAGCACCGCCGCCACCACGAGCGCGCGCGTGGCCGAGCCGGCGCGCCGCCAGCGGGGTTCCAGCATCTTCCCGATCGTGGGGCCGTACTCCGGCTTGACGGGGATCGCCGCCATCAAGGGCTCCGGCGGGCGCTCACTCGCCGACGGAGAACAGCGATTCGAGGTCGTGGCGCGAGTAGGCGGCGAACGCCACCATCGTCTGCGTCCGCACGACCCCGGCGAGCGCGCCGATCTCAGCCGTCACCACGTCGGCGAGCTGCTCGTGGTGTGGAACCCGCACGATCGCGACGAAGTCCCACTCGCCGGTGACCGAGTAGGCCTCGGCGACACCGTCGATGTCGGCGAGCTCGCCGCCCAGGTTCGACAGAGCGTCGCGCTCGGCCTCGATCAGGACGACGGCATGGGTCATGGTCAAGTTCGCACCGCGGCGAGGGTCACGGCGTCAGGCACGCCTTCAATGTACAGCGCTGCCCGCGGCACCCTTCTAGTCGTCATGCTCGGCCAGCCCGCTCAACCCGAGCCCGACGAACAGGCCGAGCAGGCCGCCGATCACGCCCGCCATCCAACTCGCCTCCGGACGCGCGAACGGGATCGCGAGCAGCAGGGCGGCGAAGGCGCCCGCGCCCAGCAGATCGCCTTCGTAGTACTCGCCGCGGCGCAGGGCCCGCAGGTCGGGCGCTGCCCACGCGCCGAGCAGCGCCAGCGCGCCGGCGTTGGCGCCGGCGAGGAACGGGTCTGCATAGACGGCGTCGGCGACGAGCGCGCCGAGCGCCCCCGCGCCCAGGAACAGCCCGAGCACGACCGCCGGGCCGTGGCGGCGCTCGAGCAGCCATCCGAACAGGCCCGTGGAGACGATCGCGACGAACGCATACAGGCCGCCTCCGCCGCCCTCGAAGTAGGCGAACTGGTAGGTGAAGATCCGCCACCAGTCACCGGCGATCGGACCGGCGACGACGGTGTGCAGCAGGAGCTCGGGTTCGGCCTGCGTGGCGATCCACATGCCGATCGAGACCGCGACCAGCGCGATCGTCGCGTACGGCCGAGCGATCGCCCAGCGGCTCGACTGCGTGCGCACCGGTCGCGGCGCCGGCCGCGTGCGCCCCGAGCGCCCGAGCAGCGTGCCGATGCCGCTGCGGCGGCCGCCGCTCGCCCCCGCGTCGGCGTGCATCCGCGGGAGCTTCGGTGCGCGTCTGCGCAGACGGTTCCCGCAGTAGGGGCACTCCGTGACGTAGGGGCTGACCTCAGATCCGCATTGCTTGCAGACGACGAACAGATCAGCTCCGGAGCCCACCAGGCCATTCTACGGGCCTATCCGCCTCAGCCCGCCGGCCCGGCTGCCCCACGCCGGGGCCGGCGCGACGGCCTCGGTCGGACCCGTGGAATACTCAGTGGCCATGAACCTCGGATACGACCAGAAGCTCTACATACTCGCGTTCGACCATCGCGGCTCCTTCCAGAAGAAGTTCTTCGGGATCGAGGGCGAGCCCGACGCGGAGCAGACCGCGATCATCGCCGACGCCAAGCACCTGATCTTCGAGGGCATGCTGCAGGCGGTGAGCGCAGGCGCCGAAGCCGGCGTCACCGGTGTGCTCGTCGACGAGCAGTTCGGCTCGACCGTCCCGCAGGAGGCCAAGGAGGCCGGCCTGAAGCTCGCGATGCCCGCGGAGCGCTCCGGACAGAACATGTTCGACTTCCAGTACGGCGACGATTTCGGCGAGCACATCCTCGCGTTCGACCCCGACTTCACGAAGGTCCTCGTCCGCTACAACCCCGACGGCGATGCGGCGGAGAACGCCGAGCAGCTGCGCAAGCTGAAGATCCTCTCCGACTGGCTCAAGCAGAACGACCGCAAGTTCCTGTTCGAGCTGCTCGTGCCGGCCGAGCCGGCCCAGCTCGAATCGGTCGGCGGCAGCACGGACCGTTACGACGCCGAGCTGCGTCCCGAGCTGATGCGCCGCGCGATCGCCGAGATCCAGGACTACGGCGTCGAGGTCGACATCTGGAAGATCGAGGGCGTCGACGAGCGCGCAGATTGCGAGATGCTCGCCGAGCAGACGCGAGTCGGAGGCCGCGACGGCGTCGTCTGCGTCGTCCTCGGCCGCGGTGCCGATGACGCGAAGGTGGACGAATGGCTCGCCGCCGCCGCCCCCGTCGAGGGCTATGTCGGCTTCGCGATCGGGCGCTCCATCTGGTGGGACCCGCTCAAGGCCTACGTGGACGGCAAGATCGAGCGGGCCGAGGGCGCCCGCCGCATCGCCGAGAACTACCTGCGCTTCGTGTCCGTGTACGAGCGGGCGACGAAGGCCGCAGCCACGTCCTAGGAGGCGCCGTCGTGAAGATGCGACAAAGCCTGGCGGACTGGGAGCAGGCCTTCGTCCGCGAGATCAGCCTGGACCGCGTGCGCCGCGACTCGCTGCGGCGCACGGCAGAGCAGCGGACCGCCAAGCGGGAAGTCGAGAAGCGTCACCAGCGCGGGAAGCTGCGGTTCCTGCTCCTCGTCGCGACCCTGATCCTCACCGCCCTCGTCGTGACGGTCGTGATGTTCCGAACGCTCTACCTGCTGCTGGGTTAGCGACAGCCGGCCGGCAGAGGCTGCCCCAGCCCGCGGCTAGGACCCGCCGCGGCCGCCCTCGCCCAGCTCGCGCAAGGAGTCGTCGACCTCGGCGATCTTCTCAGGCTGGTGGCCGTCCGGCGGCATCGCGACGCCGGTCGCTTCGCGATGGATCTCGAGGTAGATCTCCTTCCGGAAGACCGGCACCTTCTGCGGCGCCTGAATGCCGATCCGCACCTTCTCGCCCATGACCGAAAGCACCGAGACCTCGATTTCGTCCCCGATCATGATGCTCTGGTTGGACTTTCGCGTCAGAACCAGCATTCTGGGTGCACCTTCCTGTTTGCCGACTGGCCACCCCGGCGGGAGCCCCACCCACCAAGTCCGGCAAGCATAGTCCCAGGACCGGGGGAAAGCGATACTTCGCTGACAACCATCCCGCTAGCTGCGACAGACCCCGGCATCCGCAAGATTCGAGCAGTCCGATCGCCGGTGAGCACCTGAGGCCGGGCACCGGGCGCGCGCCGGTCCGCGCCCGGACCCTCCACCGGCGTGCGCCGCGTCGCAGCGCTCCTTTGCGCTAGTCTCCCGGGCCGTCCATGCCCCGGAAATCACTGCGCCCGCACCTCAATCAGATCCGCGCCTGGGCGCGCCAGGGCCGCACCGACGCCTGGGTCGCGCACCAGCTCGAGGTGAGCGTGCGCGACATCGAGCAGTTCAAGCGCCAGAACGACCTCGAGGGCGACGAGACGGGCGACGGCGCCGCTTCGGAGTTCGAGGAGATCGACCTCCGCGCAGAGGATGACGCGCTGATCGCGGCCGAGCTCGAGGCGGCCGAGGCCGAGGCCGAGCGCGCCCGCGCCGAGGCCGCGGAGAAGGGCGAGAGCGACGAGGAGGGCGACGAGGAGGACGGCGCGCCCCGCCGTCGCCGCAGTCGCCGGGGCGGACGCCGCCGGGCGGGCACCCGCAACTCCGAGCCGCTCGAGGGAACCTTCGACCACGGCGAGGAGGGCTTCGGGCTCTGGCTCGACCCTGCGATCCAGGACAACCCGGTGTACGCCGAGCACTGGGCCGGCCACCGGCCGGTCGAGGTCGCCGTCGAGGAGGACCGGATCGTCATCAGCCGCATCGACGGCGGCGACGAGTAGCAGCAGCGGCTCGGCCGGTGCTGCGCGCCGGCTGATCGAGCAGACCGTAGGCGCTCGGCGGCCCCCGCGCCGGCCTCAGCCCTCGGCTGTCTCGAGGCGCCCGCCCGCGAAGTCCGACGCCTCTCGGAGGTAACGCCCGAACGCGGCGTCGGCCACGACACCGGCGTCCCATGCCCATGGCTCCTCCGGAGCGACCCGCATCGCGACCTGCTGGGTCCAGCCGGTGCCTGCTTCGTAGAGGTCCGCCAGCTCGCCCGCCGAGAAGCGCCCGCCGAGCCGCCGGCGCAATTCCGCGACCAGCGCGTCGGTCACCCGTTCGAGCAGCCGCCGGCGCTCGGCGGGAGCGGCATTGAGCCGTCGCTCGCCCTGCTGCCACTGATAGAGCGCGGTCTCGAAGGACACGCGGCGAGGCTAGCAGCGGCCCCGCGGCGCGACGCTCAGTTCTTGGGCAGCCCGGCGATGATGTAGGTCTGCTCGTCGGGCCGTTGCATGCCCAGCGCACGCGCGGACTCTTCGAGGTTCGCCTGGCTGCTCAGCCGGTTGTGTTCGGAGAGGAGCCGTCGGTGTTCGGCCTGCATCGTTGCGACCCGCGCGTCGGTGTGCCGCGACTGCTGCCAGGTCGAGAGCATGTGCAGACCGGTGCTCAGATAGAGGAACAGGAGCGCGAGCATCACGAGCAGCATCGCGATCCGCCCCAGCCGGTCCCAGCGCACGCGCGCGGCGGCCTGCAGCGGCACGGGGGTGCGGCGGGCGCGGCGCTTTCCTGCTGCTCGCCGAGGCGGGGCGTAAGAGGCTGCGGGCATCTCCGGGCACATTCGCTACGCCCGGCGATCCTCCTGCTCAGGCCGGACGTCTCAGGCGCGCCCGAATGCCGAGCGACCCGGGAAGCGGGCCCGCTCGCCGAGCTGCTCCTCGATCCGGAGCAGCTGGTTGTACTTCGCGACGCGGTCCGAGCGGGACGGCGCGCCGGTCTTGATCTGCCCGCAGCCGGTCGCGACGGCGAGATCGGCGATCGTGACGTCCTCGGTCTCTCCCGAGCGATGGCTCATGACCGACGTGTAGCCCGCCGCGCGCGCCATCTCGATGGCCTCGAAGGTCTCGGTCAGCGTGCCGATCTGGTTGACCTTGATCAGGATCGAGTTCGCCACCCCGGTCTCGATGCCGCGACGCAGGCGCTCGGTGTTGGTCACGAACAGGTCGTCGCCGACGAGCTGCACATGGTCTCCGAGCCGCTCGGTCAGCGCCCGCCAGCCCTCCCAGTCCTGCTCGTCCATGCCGTCCTCGATCGAGACGATCGGATAGCGGCCCGCCAGGTCGGCCCAGTAGTCGGCGAGGTCGCTCGCGCTGAGCGAGCGGCCCTCGTGCCGGAGCTCGTACGAGCCGTCCTCGTAGAGCTCGCTGGTGGCGGGATCCAGGGCGATCGCGACGTCCTCTCCCGGGCGCAGGCCCGCGGCCTCGATGCCCGCGACCAGCATCTGCAGCGCCTCCTCGTTGGAGCCCAGGTCGGGAGCGAAGCCGCCCTCGTCGCCGACGGCGGTCGACAGGCCGCGCTCGTGCAGGGTGCGCTTGAGCGCGTGGAAGACCTCCGTGCCCATCTGCAGGCAGCGAGAGAAGCTCTGTGCGCCGGACGGGACGATCATGAACTCCTGGAAGTCGACCTTGTTGTCCGCGTGCACGCCGCCGTTCAGCACGTTCATCATCGGCACCGGCAGCACGCCGGCGTCGGGGCCGCCGAGATAGCGCCAGAGCGGCTGCGCGTGCTCCGCCGCGGCGGCATGGGCGCTCGCCAGCGACACGCCGAGGATCGCGTTGGCGCCGAGGCGCGACTTGTTGGCGGTCCCGTCGAGCTCGATCAGGGCACGGTCGAGAGCCGCCTGGTCGTCGGCGTCGAGTCCACGGACGGCCGCGGCGATCTCGCCGTCGACGTTCGCCACCGCGCGGGTGACCCCCTTTCCCCCCCAGGGCTCGCCGCCGTCGCGCAGCTCGGTGGCCTCGAACTCACCCGTCGAGGCGCCGGATGGGACGGCCGCGCGGCCGAGCGCGCCAGAGGCGAGCACGACGTCCACCTCGACCGTCGGGTTTCCTCGGCTGTCGAGGATCTGACGGGCGTGGACCTTTTCGATCGCGCTCACTTGGGCCCCTTCGTGGGGTATCGCTGCCCGCCGGCGGCGGCGTCAGCCTGAGGTGCTCGTGGTGCCCGAGGCGCCCGTGCTGGTCGTCTTAGGCGCTTTGTACTGCTTGCAGTTGGCGACCACGTAGCCGCTGTTGCAGTCCGTTTTCCCCTGCCACTTCTTTTTGAAGTTCTTGAGGAATTCGCTCAGTTTCTTCTGCTGGGCCTGCGTGGTCAGCGTCTGCTTGATCGACGATTCCACCTTCGAGAGCGGCTCCGCGTTGCCGGGCTTGATCGACTTGACTTCGTAGAGGTAGTAGCCGAACGGGCTCTTGAGGGGGCCGCCGAGTTCGTTGGCCTTGGCCGCGAACATCGCGTTGTCGAGGGTCGCGTCGTCCTGGCCCTTGACGACTTCGCCGAGCGCGCCACCTTTGGCCTTGCTCGTCGGGTCGATCGAGCGCTTCTTGGCGACTTCGCTGAAGCTCTTGCCCGATTCGATTTCCTTTTTGGCTTCCTTCGCCTGTTCTTCGGTCTTCGTCAGGATGATCTGCGCGTCGCGCTTTTCAGGCGTGCCGTACTTGGACTTGTTTTCGTTGTAGTACTTCTGGATTTCGGCCTGGCTGATCTTCGGCTTTTCTTTGACGATCTTCGCCTGGATTTTCTGCGAGAGCATGTTGAGCTTCACGCGCAGGAGCAGGTCCGAGACGGTCTGACCGGACGTCGAGAGGAATTTTTCGAATTCTTCCGGTTTCTTGAACTGCTGGTGCTTGATTTTGAGGAACTGTTCCTGGACTTCCTTGTCGCTCAGTTTCACGCCCAGCGAGTTGGCTTCGCCGAGGACCCAGGCCGAAGAGGTCAGGAACCCGAGGACCTCCTGCTGCAGCGACTTGTACTGCGTTTCGCACTGTTTCTTGAGTTCGGCTTCCGTCGGCGCTTTCGAGCCTTTGGTGGCCGTTTTCGCCGCGGTTTCTTTCAGGTGCGCGATGCAGGCCGTGTAGTTCGGCGGGTCGGGCACAACGGGCTTTTCGCCGGTGGCGCCCGAGGAGGCGGCGACTGCCATCCAGTGATTGAAGGCGTCTTTGGTGATCGCCTGTGAGCCTTCGACGTTGACGACGGCGTTGCCGGGCACGCCGCCACCGCATGCTGCGAGGCCGACGATTACAAACAAAACGGCGCCGAGCGCCGCGGTCAGACGGAAGGGCTTGATCACGAGTCGGGCACTCTAGCGGATCAAAGCTTGGGTTTGTGTAAGCCGCGTCTCAAGCACGCCTAAGACTTCGGGGCGGCGCCTCTAGGCCGCCTCGCGCACCACCGACAGGAGCGTATCTGCGGCCCTGACGACGCTCGGGAAGCGCTCCACGCCGTCGCGGGGGACCCTCATCGAGACCTGCGAGCGGCCCGACTCATACAGGGCTTCCGGCAGCTCCTCGCGCAGTCGCCGCGCCCGGGCCGAGTCGAGCTCGATCGGGACCACCGCGAGCCGATCGCCGCGGAAGCTGACGGTGCGGGCGCCGGCCTGCCCGAACTTGATGCGGGCGCGCTGGAGCGAGAGCAGGTTCTCGAGCGGCTCCGGAATCGGTCCGAAGCGATCCGCGAGATCCTCGCGGAGCCGTTCGACGTCGGCCACCTCGACCGCGGAGGCGACCCGGCGGTGGACCTCGATCTTCGCCTGCTCGTAGGGCACGTAGTCGGCAGGCACGTAGGCGTCGACGTTCACGTCGAGGCGCACAGGCTCGGGCGGCTCCGGGTGGGCGGGATCGAATTCCTCGCTGCCGGCCGCTCTGACCGCCTCGTCGAGCATCTGCATGTAGAGCTCGAACCCCAGCGCCGCCACATGGCCGGACTGCTCGTCGCCGAGCAGGTTGCCCGCGCCGCGGATCTCCAGGTCGCGCATCGCGATCTTGAAGCCCGCGCCGAGCTCGGTGTAGTCGGAGAGCGCCGAGAGACGCTGCGCGGCCTCCGGCGTGAGCGCGCCCGCCGAGTCGTAGAGCAGGTAGGCGTAGGCGCGCTCACGGCTGCGGCCCACGCGCCCGCGGATCTGGTAGAGCTGCGCCAGCCCGAAGCCGTCCGCGTGCTCGACGATCAACGTGTTGGCCTGGGGGATGTCGATGCCGGACTCGATGATCGAGGTGCACACCAGCACGTCGGCGCCGCCGCGCAGGTAGTCCATCATCACGGCCTCGAGCTCGCCCTCGGCCATCTGGCCGTGCGCGACCGCGAAGCGCACGCCCGGGCACAGAGCTCGCAGGCGCTCGGCCGTCTCGTCGATCGTCTCGACGCGGTTGTGCAGGAAGAAGGCCTGCCCGTCGCGGCCGTGCTCGCGCTCGATCGCCCGGCGCACGAGCTCCTCCTCGTACTCGCCGACGTATGTCCTCACGGGCCTGCGACCCTCGGGCGGCGTCTCGATCACCGAGATGTCACGAAGGCCGGCCAGCGACATCTGCAGCGTGCGCGGGATCGGCGTGGCCGACATCGAGATGACGTCGACCCTGAGCTTGAGCTGGCGGAGCAGCTCCTTCTGCTTGACGCCGAAGCGCTGCTCCTCGTCCACGATCAGCAGCCCGAGGTCCTTCGCGCGCACATCGCGCGAGAGCACCCGGTGCGTGCCGATGAGGATGTCCACCCGCCCCTTTGCAAAGCCGTCGATCGCCTCTTTTTGCTCCGCCGCCGTGCGGAAGCGCGAGACGTGCTCGATCGTGAACGGGTAGTCGGCGAGCCGCTCGGCGAACGTCCCGTAATGCTGCTGGGCGAGGATCGTCGTCGGCACGAGCATCAGCACCTGCTTGCCCTCGGCCGCGCACTTGAACGCGGCGCGCAGCGCGACCTCGGTCTTGCCGTAGCCGACGTCGCCGCAGATCAGCCGGTCCATCGGGCGCGGGGCCTCCATGTCCGCCTTCACGAGCTCGATCGCCTCGCGCTGGTCGGGCGTCTCGGTGAACGGGAAGCGCTCCTCGAACTCCCGCTGCCAGTCTCCGTCGGGGGCGAATGCGAAGCCGCTGCGCCGGCGGCGCTCGGCGTAGAGCCCGAGCAGCTCGCCCGCGAGCTCCTGCGCGGCGCGGCGCGCGCGCGCCTTCATCGTCTCCCAGCGGGTACCGCCGAGTTTGGACAGCGGAGGCCCGCCCGCCCCCGCCTCGCCGCCGTAGCCGACGTAGCGCGAGATCTTCGCGAGCTGGTCGGTGGGCACGTAGACGCGGTCGTCGCCCTGGTATTCGAGGTAGAGGTAGTCGCGCGTGACCCCGGCGACGGTTCGCGTCTCGAAGCCCGCGAAGCGGGCGACGCCGTGGTCCTCGTGGACGACGATGTCGCCGGTGCGCAGATCGGTGAACGAGCGCAGGGCGCCGCGCCGGCGCGGGCCTGACGTGCCGTCGCCGGCCCGCTCGGCGCGACGGCGGCGGAGCAGCCTGTGCTCGGGATAGACGGCGAGCTTGAGCTGGGGCGCGATGAACCCCTCGCGCAGCGAGGCGGCCGCGAAGCGCAGCGAAGGCTCGAGGTCGCGCCGCCCGACGTCGACGTCCTCGCCCAGCCACGTCGCTTTCAACCGGCCGAGGTTGTAGGCCGCGCGCTCTCCCTCCCCGCGGCGCGGGAACGCCACGACGGCGCGATAGCCCGAGCGCACGAGCCGCTCGAGCTCGGGCTCGGCTTCGGCGAGCGAGCGCGCGGCGGTGTCGGCCGATTGCGCGCGCAGCTCGATCTCCTGGTCGGCGGAGTGGGCCGAGAGCCGGACGCGTGCTCGCCCGGCGAGTGCCGCCGCGATCGCATCCGGGCTGACGTAGAGGTGGTGCGCGTCGGTGTCGCCGAACGCCGCGCACACGTCGTCCCACAGGTCCTTCAGCGCCGGCTCGATCTCCTCCTCGGCGGCGACGAGCAGCTCGGGGGGAGCGGGGAGATCGCCCGCGTCGATCAGCTCCAGCAGCGCCATGAAGCGCTCCACCGGCAGCAGCTCGGCGATGTCGGGACGCCCCTCGGAGGCGTCCTCGCCGGCGGCGGGGAGCTCCTCCGCAGCGAGCTCGGCGAGCTCGCGGTGCTCGGGCGCCAGCTCCGCGGCGGGGGCGATCTCGACCTCGTCGGCATCGCCGAGCGAGCGCTGCGTGAAGGTCGAGAACCAGCGCAGCGATTCGATCTCGACGTCGAACATGTCGACGCGCACCGCGCGGTCCTCCGTGGCCGGGAACACATCCAGCAGCCCGCCCCGCATCGCGAACTGGCCGCGCTCCTCGACCTGGTCGACGCGTTCGTAGCCGGCCGCGACGAGCTCGGCGGCGCACTCGTCGAGGTCGAGCAGCTCGCCGACCCGCAGGGTGAACGAGTGCGGGCGCAGCGCCGGGTCGGGCACCTTCTCGGACAGCGCCGCGGCGCTCACGACCACGACCGGCGCGTCCGCGCCCGGTTCCCCTGCCGCGCCCAGCAGCGCGTCGAGCGCGGCCACCCGCAGCCCGACGAGGTGCGGCGGCGGGGCCAGATGAGACTCGTAGGCGACGCCGCGCGAGGGGTAGTAGCGAACGGGCCGTGGAGCGAGCCATGCGCGCAGGTCGCCCGCGAGGTCGCGCGCGGCGCGGTCGTCGCCGACCACGACGAGCAGCGGCCGCGCGCGGGACGCCTCGTCGCGATCCGCCAGCGCCGCGATCACGTAAGGGCGCAGCGACGCCGAGACGAAGGCGCGGCCGCCCTCCCGCGCAAGGCGCGTCGCGCCCTCGTCCTGGTCGATCGCGCCGAGCAGCGTGCGCAGTGAATCCGCCGCCGCGCTCACCCCGCCACCTCCGTCGCGTGCGGGTCCCCTGTGACCGCGCGCGCGACGGCGTCGCACGCGCCCTCCAGGAGCGAGCGGACCTCGTCCTCGGGCTCCGCGAAGCGGGAGAGGACGTAGGCCGCGACGATCTCCGGGTCGGTCGAGTCGGGGCGCCCGACTCCCACGCGCACGCGCACGAAGCCGTCCCCGCCGAGCTCGCGCTTGATCGACTTCAGCCCGTTGTTGCCGGCGAGGCCGCCGCCGACGCGCGTGCGGATCTCGCCGAAGGGGAGATCGATCTCGTCATGGACCACAAGGACGCGATCGAGCGGCAGCTTGAACGAGCCGCGCGCGGGGCCGACCGAGCGCCCGGCGTCGTTGTAGAACGTCTGGGGGCACAGCATCGCTACCTGCGGACGCTCCGCGCCGTCAGGCAGGGCCCACACCGGCGGGCGGCCTTCGGCGAGATGGGCCTTGAAGCGAGGACGCGCCCCCCATTTGATCTCCCAGCGCTCCGCGAGACGCTGGAGCGTTTTGAAGCCGGCGTTGTGCCGGCTGCGCGCGTACTCCGCTCCGGGATTGCCGAGTCCGACGATCAGCCAGTCGACCGGAGCGCCGCCGCCGCCTAGCAGGCGTTTCAGGGCCGGCTACTCCTCGCTGTCTGAGGAGGACTCATCAGAGCCCTCGTCTGCAGCGGCCTCGCCCTCGCCCTCGCCCACGAGCTCTGTCTCGGACTCGATTTCCTCCTCGACTTCGGCCTGGAGTTTGGGCGGGGAGAGCGTGGCAACGACGGTCTCCTCGAGATCGTCGGTCAGCTTCACGCCTTCGGGTGCGGCGATCGAGGAGAGCAGGACCGTGTCGCCGATCTCCATCTCGCTTACGTCGTGCGAGATCGACTCGGGGATCGCCGTCGGGAGCGCTTCGACGTTGATCTCGCGCGTGATCTGCTCGAGCACGCCGCCTTCCTTGACACCGGGGGCGTCGTCGACGCCGTGCAGTTCGATCGGCACGATCGCGCTGATCTCCTCGTCCAGACGGACGCGCAGGAGGTCGACGTGCACGGTCTCGCCCCGCACCGGATCGCGCTGTGCCTCCTTGAGCACGACCGGCGTGGCTTTCCCACCGTCGACGCTCAGGTCCAGCACCGCGCCGGAGCCCGCGAGGGCGATGCGCAGGTCACGGGCATCCGCGTCGAAGCCCATTGGGTCCTGCCCGCCGCCGTAGACGACACCGAGCACCCGCCCCTCACGACGCAAGCGCCGGGCCGCGCGCGAACCCGCGGCGGAGCGGCTGTTCACCGAAAGTTGTGTGCTCGTCGAGGCCATGAGGCGAACGGAGACTCTAGCAACCGCGCGGTGCTCGATTCGCCCACGATCTAAGGGCAGTCGTCTTCGTTGTCGATCGGTGCGCTGATCGAAAGCAGCTTCAGGTGGATGCCCGTCAGGAAGTTGCCCGTCCGCTCGACCTCCACGCACTGGACGACCGGCAGCGTGCCGATGACGGTCCAGGCCACGCGCGAGGCTCCCGTCGCGCCGAAGGGCGAGTACGCGGTGTCGGAGTTGATCAACAGGATCTTCACGGAGCCCTTGCGCCGCAGCCGCGAGCTGGCCGCGTTCGCGCGCACGCGCGCCACGCACCAGGACTTCGCCGCGCAGCCGCTCAGGTGCGAGAGCATGCCGGCGGCGTCGCCGCGGATCTGAGCCTGCAGCACGGCCACCTCGGCGTCTCGTTCGACGTTCTCGGTCTGCAGGAAGCGGGCGAGCACGACGCTTGCGAGGAGCACGAAGACGACCCCGGCGATCATCCAGTTGCGCAGGCGTCTGCGCGTCCGCGGATCCAGGCCGCGCCACCAGGCGCGGGGGCCGGGGGCGCCGGCCGGGGGCGCCGGCGAGACGCCGAGCGCGGAGGCAAGATGCTCCTCGACCGCGTCGGGGGCGCTCCTGCCCTGGTGTTCCTCGCCCGGCACGCCCGACAGGATGCCGAAGCTCCGGGCCGGCCGCGCCGCCGGCCCGCGCCTCAGAAGAGCTGGTTCTCCCCGCCGAAGACCTCGCTCACGGAGTCGTCGACGAAGATGCGGCGGATCGAGTCGGTCAGCAGCTCGGCGCACGGCAGAATCCGCACGTTCTCGGGCACGCCCGGCCGCACGGGGATCGTGTCGGTGACGACGATCTGCTCGAACTCGGCCTCGCGCAGGTTCTCGAAGGCGTTCCCGGAGAAGACCGCGTGGGTCGCGGCCGCGTAGACCTTCGCGGCGCCTGCTTCCTTCACCGTCAGGGCGGCCGCCTTCAGCGTCCCGGCGGTGTCGATCAGGTCGTCCACGATCAGAGCGGTCTTCCCGCGCACGTCACCGATCACGTAGCCGATCTCGGCGACCTGCTGGGCCGGGCGCTCCTTGTCGAGGATCGCGAGCTCAGCACCGATCTTGGAGGCGAATTTCTTGTTCAGCTTCACGCGTCCCGCGTCAGGGGCGACGACCACCAGATCGTCGAGCCCCAGGTCGGTGAAGTACTGGGTCAGCATGAACAGCGCGGTCATGTGGTCGACGGGCTTCTGGAAGAAGCCCTGGATCTGGCCCGCGTGCAGGTCCATCGTCAGCACGCGGTCAACCCCGGCGGCCTCGAGCATGCGGGCCACCATGCGCGCCGAGATCGGCTCGCGGGGGGCCGACTTCTTGTCCTGGCGCGAGTAGCCGAGCCACGGAGTGACGGCGATCACGCGGTGCGCCGACGCGCCGACGGCCGCATCGATCATCAGCAGCAGCTCCATGAGGGCGTCGTTGGCGCTCAGCTCTTCGCGGGGGTTCCCGCACATCGGCTGCACGATGAAGATGTCCGCGCCGCGGATCGACTCCTCGTAGCGGCAGTAGACCTCGCCGTTCGAGAAGGTCCGGAGCGTGACGGGGCCGACCGCGACGCCGAGCTTCTCGGCGATGTCGACGGCGAGCTGGGGGTTCGCCCGCCCGCTGACGACCATGAGCCGCTTGTTGTACTCGATCGGCAGGCTTGCGCGCGAGGGCTGCGCGGACGTGTCCATCGCGCTCATCTCCCCTGGCAGTGTAAACGTCTGCGTGGTGGTCACGGATGGATCGCTCATCGCTCGGCCGCCTCGGGCTCGCCCGGACGGGGCGATCGCGCCGCATCCCCGGCGCCCGGCGCACGGCCCTCGCCGCCCGCCGCCTCCGGCTCGGAGGGAGACGGGCCCGCGTAGCCCTCTTTGTTGACCTGCCTGGCGCGCGCCATCCCGAGCGCGCCGGGCGGCACGTCCTCGGTTATCACCGAGCCCGCACCGGTGTAGGCGCCGTCGCCGATCGTCACCGGCGCGACGAGCGTGGTGTCGACGCTCGTCTTGACGTCGTCGCCGATCTTCGTGCGGTGCTTGGCGCGGCCGTCGTAGTTGGCGGTGATCGTCGCCGCGCCGAGGTTCGTTCGTGCTCCTACGTCGGCGTCGCCGATGTAGGAGAGGTGCGGGATTTTCGAGCTCGGGCCGATGTCGGAGTTCTTGACCTCGACGTAGGTGCCGACCTTCGCGCCGGTCCGCAGCACCGTCCCGGGCCGCAGATAGGCGAACGGGCCGACGGAGACGTCGTCCTCGAGCTCGCAGTCGACGAGGTAGGAGTGCCGGATGCGGCACCCGCCGCCGATCTTCGTCGTCCCGTGGATGCTCGTGAACGGCTCGATCACCGTGTCCTGGCCGATCTCGACGTCGACATCGATCGTCGTCGCGGCAGGGTCGACGATCGTGACGCCGGCGAGCATGTGGCGGCGGTGGATCGCCTGCTGGGCGACGGCCCGGACCTCGGCCAGCCCGGCGCGGTCGTTCACGCCGAGCACGAGCCGGGGATCGTCGATCTCGTGCCCGGCGACGCCCGCGCCTTCGGCGTGGAGGACCTCGAGGACCTGGGGCAGGTAGAGCTCGCCCTGGGCGTTCTCGGAGTCCAGCCGCGGCAGCGCGCCGCGCAGCGGTCCGGCCTGGAAGACGAAGATGCCGGTGTTGACCTCCCGGATCTCGCGCTCGGCCTGCGTCGAGTCGCCCTGGCTCTTGGTCTCCACGACGCGCTCCACAGCGCCGTCGGGATCGCGGACGACCCGCCCGTAGCCGCTGGGATCCGCGAGCACCGTGGTCGCCATCGTCGCGGCGGCGCCCCCGGCGCTGTGCGCGTCGAGCAGCTCGCGCAGCGCGTCGGCGCTCACCAGCGGCACATCGCCGCTGAGAACCAGGACGGCCGCCTCGCCATCCACATCCCCATCCAAAACGGCGAGAGCTGCCGCCACGGCGCCGCCGGTCCCGTCGGGGCGCTCCTGCACCGCCAGCTCGACGCCGTCGGGCAGCACCCCGGTCAACCCGCGCGCCGGCGAGTCGACGACCACCACGCGCCCGGCGCCGGCGGCCGCGGCGGCGCGCACTGGCCACAGGAGCATCGGCAGGCCGCAGAGGTCGTGCAGGACCTTCGGCACCTGCGAGCGCATTCGCGTGCCCTGACCGGCGGCCAGGATCAGTGCGGTCGGGGCCCTCACGGGGTTGATGCTAAACGCTCGGAGCCGCCGTGCAGGCACGGCGCGGGCGCGGCGGCTCAGCTGGGGGGCAGGGACTCGAACCCCGATTCTCAGGACCAAAACCTGATGTCCTGCCGTTGGACGACCCCCCAGGGGACGACGCCGCAAGGATAGTCGCAGCGACCGGCGCCGCAGCGGCCCGGCTCCGGGGCCGAGAGGCTGCGGTGCACGCTCGGCGCGCCGCGTCAAGGGCTGCAACCGTCATGTCACTTTGCTAGCCTGCCGCCCCATCAAACGCCGAGTCCCTGGCCGGACGTCAGGGAGCGGGGGACCCAGGTTGTTGGGGCGAATCTGCGGCAGAGACCGCGGAAGCGCAGGCTCTTTCAGCGCTAGCCCGTCAGCTAACCCCGCAGGCCCACGAGAGAGGTCATCGTCTTGCGACTGCGTTGCATCCGTGCGGCCAGCTGTTGGAAAACGGGTAAGGGGTCTCGCACTGTGCGAGCCGGACGTGCGAGAACGGCCGGGGGCCTGCACGCCGCGCTCGCGGCTGCTGCCGTCCTCGGCGCGACGGGTGCCCTGGCGTGTTCTGTTGCTTCGGCGGAGCCGCGAGCAGCTGCGGCAGCAGCATGCCCCGGCGCCACGCTCCAGCCCACGAGCACCAACGGCGCGGCGATCGACGCGGCGACGCTGTGCCTCGTCGACGCGGTCCGGGCCTCCCACCGCCTGCAGGCGCTGAGACAGAACGGGCAGCTCGCCAAAGTCGCCACGAGCCAGGTCGCGACGATGATCCGCTGGGACTACTTCGCCGACGTGCGCCCCACCGGGCAGACACCGCTCTCGCTGGTCGGAGTGACGCACTACCCCGCCCACTCGGCGGGCTTCGCCGTCGGCCAGAACATCGCCTGGGGCACCGCGTCGTTCGCGAGCCCCGAACACATCGTCGCCGAATGGATGGCCTCCCCGCCGCACCGGGCGATCATCCTCACCGCCGCCTACCGCGACGCGGGCGTCGCGGTGACGCCGGCGCTGCCGGGCGTGTTGCGGGCCGGTCAGAGCGGAGCGACGTACGCGATGGAGTTCGGCGTCCGCCACTTCTGAGGCGGGTGCCTCAGGAGCGCCGGCCACCCCGCCGCGGCACGCGCCCGCCCGCGGCACCCGCCTCCGACGCCGGGCCGCCCGGCGAGGCGATGCCGAGCACGCGCATCGACTTCAGGCCGAGGCTCAGCTTCTCGCGGCCGTCGCTCGAGCTGACATCGAGACCGGACAGCTCGCGCACGCGCTCGAGGCGGTAGTAGACGGTGTGGCGGTGGGTGAAGAGGCGCTGGGCCGTGCCGGCGACGTTCCCGTCGGCCTCCAGAAACGTCTCCAGCGTGCGCACGAGATCGGTCTCGTACTGGTCGTCGTAGGCGACGAGCGGCTCGACGGTCTCCGCGTAGAAGCGCTCCAGCTCGGCCGGGTTCTCGCTCATCGCCGAGAGCAGCAGCCGGTAGGCCCCGGTCTCCTCGAACGCCAGGCCCACCCCGCCCTCCGGCTCCCCCTGCGCGACGTTCGCGGCCAGCAGCGCTTCACTCGCGGCGCGCGGCAGCTCGCTCGGGTCCGCGGTCACCCGGCTGCGGCCGAGGGCGAACGTGTAGCCGGACAGCCCGGCTTCCATCTCGCGCAGCACGGTGTCGGCAGCGCGCGCGGCCGCCGCCTCGTCGCCGCCGGGCACCAGCACGAGCACCTCGGCCGCGGGCTGTCCCTCGTGCTCTGAGAGCGCCGCGATCGAGCGACTTGCCACGGCACGCGCTCCGCGCTCTGCCACCGCGCGCACGCGACCGCGCCAGCCCTCGTCGGTCGGCGCCTGCGGGTGGGCTCGCGCGACGATCATCGATGCCCCGTCCTCGACCTGCAGCGAGAGCTCGCGCGCCCGCGCGAGCAGCTCCTCGCGATCGGTCAGGCGACGCGCGAGGATCGCGCGCAGGAAGTCGGCCGCCGCGGATTCCGAGACCCGCTCCGGCGCCCGCACGCGCTCCACCTCGGAGGCGATCATGGTCAGCAGCAGCCGCTGCATGGACGCCGACGGCGCCGCCTTGGCGCGCATGTGGAGCGTTCCGACGACGGTGTCGGCCACGCGCAGCGGCGAGCTGACGACGCCGTCGCCCCGGCCCAGCAGCGACCGCTCCTCCGCAGGCGAGCGCGCCGCCACAGCGAGCGTCGCGCCCCATGGATCCGTCACGGCGAGGCTCGCGTCCAGCGCCCGCGCCCCCGCGCGCACCACCTCGGGGAGCCCGGCTCCGGACTCGACCGCCTCGGTGATCGCGTCGAGCGCCTCCAGGTCAGACAAAGCTCAGCCCCAGAAGTAGACGACGGCGAGTGCGCCGGCGATGCCGGCGCCGACCAGCACTGCGAGCACGTACAAGGACAGGACGGCGGCGGCCACCCGCTCCCACAGCCGCGAGTACGCGACCCACGCCGGGCGCAGGATCAGGCCGGCGTACACGGCGAGGCCGATGACCACGCTGGCGCCCGCCACGAGCTCGTTGATCTGTGATCTCGTCATACGTCTAGCGCAGGATTGTTGCGCAAGGCGCGGCCGCAGACGGCCTGCCTCGCGGCAGATCGCGGGCGCCCCGCTCCCCGCCGGCCCTCGGCTCGGCCTACGCGGCGGGAGCCGTGCCGGGCGCGGCGGGGGCCGGATCCCCGAACGCGGCGTCCACGGGGACGGCGGTGACGGGCGCCGGCTCGCGCCCGGCGAGAGCCCCGGCTGCAGCGCGTGCGAGCGTGATCCCCTCCTCACGGGGACGCGCGAACAGGCCGAGCGCCGTAGGCCCCGAGCCGCTCACGAGAGCCGGTGAGGCACCGGCGGCGCCCAGCGCCCGGAGCGACTCGGCGATCTCCCCTCGCAGCGAGACGGCCGCGCGCTGCAGGTCGTTGTGGAGCAGCTCGGCGGCGGCTGGAACCGTGGCGCCCTGGCCGAACGCGGAGAGGAACTCCTCGCGCAGGCGCGCCAGCTCCGAGTGCTCGCGCGCCAGCCCGAGCCGGTCGGCCTCGGCGTAGACGGCCGCGGTCGACAGCTCGAAATCCGCGGCCAGCACGAGGATCCCGAAACCGACGCGGGGCGCCGGCAGCGGCTCGAGGCGCTCGCCTGCGCCGGATGCGAGCCAGCGCCCGGGCACGACCTGGGCGGGCACATCGGCCCCGAGGCCGCGCGCGATGTCGAGCAGGAGCTCCTGATCGCCTAGGCCCGACGCCGCGCGGGCCAGCCGCAGCGCCGCGGCGGCGTCGGCGGAGCCCCCGGCGAGCCCGGCGGCGAGCGGGATGTGCTTCTCGACCGTCAGGCGCAGCGGCGGCGCCTGCCAGCCGGTCCGCTGGCGGAACTCGCGCAGCGCGCGTGCAGCCAGGTTCTGCTCGGGGGGCCCGGGCACGCCCGGGCAGACGAGCTCGTCGCCGAGGCGCCCGCCGGGCGCCTCAGAGAGCGTGAGCTCGTCGGCGAGCGAGATCGACTGCATCACCGAGACCAGCTCGTGGCGGGCGTCGGCCTCGCGGACGGGCCCGAGGAACAGGCCGAGGTTGATCTTCGCCGGAGCGAGCGCGCGCAGCGTTGGCAGCTCGGCCCTCACAGGGCAAGGATTCCGGCCAGCGCGACGAAGTCCTGCGGGCTGAGACGCTCGGCGCGCGCATCGGCCGGCTGCCCGATCTGCTCGAGCGCCGCCCGCACGTCCTCCCGCGAGCCGGCGCGTCCCGGGGCGCCGGCGAGCGCGAGCGAGCCGGCGAGCGTCTTGCGCCGGTGGGCGAATGCGCCCGCTACGAGCGCGCGCACGCCGGGAGCGTCGGCAGCCGGCGCGCGCGAGGAGCCGCGGCGGCGCATCTCGATCAACACGGAGTCGACGTTCGGCACCGGATAGAAGACGGTTCGCGGGATCGCCCGCACCACGCGCACCTCGCACTCGAGCTGAGCGAGCACCGAAGGCGCGCCGTAGGCGCGCGAGCCGGGCGAGGCCGCGAGCCGCTCCCCCACCTCCTTCTGGGTCATCGCGACCCAGAGCGCGACGCCCGGCAGCTCCTCGATCGTCCGCAGCAGGACGGTCGCCGCGATGCCGTAGGGGAGGTTCGCGACCACCTTGTCCGGCGCCGGCTGCAGGGCCGCCAGGTCGAGGGCCATCGCGTCTGCCCAGTGGACGCTCACGTTCGGGTGCTCGGCGGTCGCATCGAGCAGCGGATCCCGCAGCCGCTCGTCGACCTCGACCACGTGGACGTGGCCGACGCGCTCGGCGAGGTGCTCGCTGAGGACGCCGAGCCCGCCGCCGATCTCGAGCACGACATCCTCGCCGCCGAGCTCGGCGGCTCGCTCGATCACGCCGAGGATGTTCGAGTCGACGAGGAAGTTCTGGCCGAGGTCGCGGTCGGGGCGCACGCCGAAGCGCCGCATCCGCCGCAGGCTGGGCTGCCCGCCGTCTGCGATCGCGCTCACCCCCAGCCGAAGATGCGCGCGCCGTTCGCCTCGACCGCAGCGCCGAGCTCGAGCGCGTCGTCGCCGCGGAGCGCGGCGAGGAACTCGAGCGTGTGCGCCACGAACGCCGGCTGATTGCGCTCGCGCCGCACGGGCTGAGGGGTCAGGAACGGCGCGTCGGTCTCGACCAGCAGACTCTCGACAGGTACGGCCGCCGCCGCCGCGGCGAGATCCTTCGCGCTCGGGTAGGTCACGTTGCCCGCGAACGAGATCGCATAGCCGCGATCCAGACACTCACGAAGACGCTCCGGCATCGAGAAGCAATGCATCACGACCGAGACTCCCTGCGCTTCCGAGCCGAGCTGGGCCAGCGTCGCGTCTTCGGCGGCGCGCGTGTGGATCACGAGCGGCTTGCCGGTCTCGCGCGCGAGCTCGATCTGCGCCGCGAACGCCCGCTCCTGGTCGGCGGCGGGCGGCGCGCTGTCGCGGTAGAAGTCGAGCCCCGTCTCGCCGATCGCCCGGCAGCGCTCATGCGCCGCGAGCGCACGCAGCTCGGCGAGGTCGGCGTCGTCGAACCCGCGCGCAGAGTTCGGGTGGCGGCCGATCCCGGCATAGACCTGGGGAAAGTCCTCGGCCGCGGACAGCGCGGCACGGCACGAGGCGCTGTCGATCCCGACCGTCAGGATCCGGCTCACCCCCGCCGCATCGGCCGCGGCGACGAGCTCGGCGTCCGCGGGCTCGCAGAGATCGAGGTGGGTGTGGGAGTCGATCAAGCCGCGCCCGCCCCGCGCGGCTCCTTCGGGAACAGCGCCTCCACCGTCTGGACCGTGGAGATCGAGCCCAGCCCCAGCTCGGCGCCTGCGAGCGATGTGTCGGTGACGCCGAGCGCCTCCAGCAGCCGCTCGGTGCTCGCCGGCAGATACGGCCAGAGCAGCACGGCGAGCACGCGCAGCCCCTCGACGAGCGTCGCGAGCACCACGTCGAGCTCGCCGGCGGCGTCGTCGTCCTTGGCGAGCTGCCACGGCGCCCGCTCCTCCACGTAACGGTTCAAGCGCCGCACGCGCTGCCAGATCTCGTCCAGTGCGGCCGTCAGCTCGGCGGTGTCGATCAGCTGCGAGACGCGCCCCGCGAGATTCTCGAAGTCGGCGGCGATCACGGGATCCGGCGCGACCTGAGCGGTGATGCCCCCGCGGTAGCGATGCACCATCGAGATCGAGCGGCTCGCGAGGTTGCCCAGCTCGTTCGCGAGCTCGGTCTCGTAGCGCAGCTCGAACGAGGCCGTGGAGACCGAGCCGTCCTGGCCGAATGGCACGTCGCGGAACAGGTAGAAGCGCAGCGCGTCGGCCCCGAAGCGGTCGATCACCTCGAAGGGGTCCAGCACGTTCCCCAGGGACTTGCTCATCTTCTCGCCGTCGAGGAGCAGATAGCCGTGCACGAAGACGCGCTCCGGCAGCTCGATCTGAGCCGCCATCAGCAGTGCCGGCCAGTAGACCGTGTGAAAGCGCAGGATGTCCTTCCCGATCAGGTGGTAGCTGGCCGGCCAGTACTCCTCGAGCAGGTCCTGGCCGGGACGGGCGTAGGTGAGGGCGCTGTAGTAGTTGAGCAGCGCGTCGAACCAGACGTAGAAGACGTGCTCGTGGTCCCACGGCACCTGCACGCCCCACGTGAGCTTGTGCCGGGTGAGCGGCACATCGCGCAGGCCGGAGCGGATGAACGACAGCGCCTCGTTGTAACGGGTACGCGGTGCCACGAAGTCCGGGCGCTTCGCGTAGAGCTCCTCGAGGCGCTCCTGGAACGCCGACAGCTTGAAGAAGTAGTTGTCCTCCTGCTCGCGCGTCAGCTCGATGTGGTGGATCGGGCAGCGATTGCCCTCGTCGATCTCGTTCTCAGCCTTGAAGTCGGCGCAGCGCGGGCAGTACCAGCCTTCGTAGGTGCCCTCGTAGACGTAGCCGTTCTCGCGCACCTGGGAGAGCACGCGCTGGACGACCGCTTCGTGCTCCGGGTCGGTGGTGCGGATGAAGAAGTCGTTGCTCGCACCGAGCTGCGGCGCGAGCGCCCTGAAGCGCTCCGCGTTGCGATCGGCGAGCTCCTGGGGCTCGAGGCCGAGCGCGTGCGCGGCGTCTGCGACGGGCTCTCCGTGCTCGTCGGTGCCGGTGAGGAAGAAGACCGGCTCGCCGCGCTGACGATGGTGGCGCGCCATCACGTCGGCCGCGATCGTCGTGTAGGCGTGGCCCAGGTGCGGGGCCGCGTTGACGTAGTAGATCGGGGTGGTGACGTAGAAGGACATCGGGCAGCGCCCAGGCTACTCGGCGCGCCCCGTGAGCCCCCGGTAGAGCTCGTTGGCGCCGATTCCCGTGAGCTTCGCGAGCGCGGCCGCCGCCCGCCGCGGCCGGGCACCGGCCTCGACCAGCTCGCGAAGCGCTGCCACGGCCTGCTCCCGGGGGACGCCGTCCGCGACCGCAGCGGCGCCGATCACGAGGGTCACCTCGCCACGAACCTCGCCGCTCCCGAAGCGTGCGGCCAGCTCTGCCGCGCCGCCTCTGACGACCTCCTCGTGGAGCTTGGTGAGCTCGCGGCAGACCGCCACCGGCCGCGCGGGATCGATCTCGGCCAGCAGCGCGAGCGTGCCGGGCACTCGCCGCGGGGACTCGTAGGCGACGAGCGTCTGGCGCGCGCCGGCGAGCAGCTCTCGCAGCTCGCCGGCCTTGCGCGGCAGGAACCCCGCGAAGCACCAGCGCGCGCCGGGCAGCCCCGAGGCCACGAGCGCGGTGACGGCCGCGCTCGCCCCGGGCAGCACCTCGACCGGCAGCCCCTCGCGCAGGCACGTGGCCAGCAGCTCATGGCCGGGGTCGCTCACCAGCGGCGTGCCGGCGTCGGAGACGAGTGCGACGCGGGCGCCCGCGTCGATCCGCTCTGCGAGCTCCCGCGCGCGGCCGGCTTCGTTGTGCTCGTGAAGGCTGACGAGAGCCTTCCCGTCGATCCCGTGCCGGTCGAGCAGCACGCGCGTACGGCGGGTGTCCTCGCAGGCGATCACGTCTGCGCCGGCCAGCTCTTCGAGCGCACGCAGCGTGATGTCGCCCAGGTTCCCGATCGGGGTCGGGCAGACAGTCAAGCGCCCGACCGGCGCCCCCGGGGCGGTCATGCGGCAAATATAGGGTCCGACGGATGAGCAGCGAGGAGCCGCCCCAATACAGCCGCTATCGGGCCCGGCGCCGCCTGCTCGGCGGCGCCTCCCGCGACGCCGCGGCGGCGCCGCGCGAGAGCGTGCGCGGAGATGGCGACGAGCTGGGGGGCCGCCCACCGCGAGCGCACGCGCCGGACGCCGGCGAAATCCGCACGGGCGGCGCCGGCCGCGCCCCCTCGAGCAGCCGCTCCGGCGGCAGCGGCGGCGGCTGGCGTCGCTGGGCCACGCCGAAACGGATCGTGCTCGGCATCCTCGCGCTGGTCTTCGGGTGGCTGGTGCTCTCGCTGCTGCTGTTCCTGATCAGCTCCCACTTCAACCGCACGCCGCTGGAAGCCAACGTCGCGGGCGCGCTGGACCCGGCCGGCACCCCGCTCACCTCCGCCAACAACATCCTCGTGCTGGGCTCCGACCGCCGTCAGAAGAACAGCAAGGAACCCGGGGCTGAAAAGAGCGGCCCGGGGCGGTCGGACACGATCCTGCTGATCCGCACGGGTGGGGGCCACTCGGCGCGGTTGTCGATCCCGCGTGACACGGTCGTGCAGCTGCCGGGCGGCCAGGGGCTGCAGAAGATCAACGCGGCGCACGCCTTCGGCGGAGCGCGCGAGTCGGTGGAAGTGATCAAACACTGGCTGGGGGTCCCGATCAACCACGTCGTCGAAGTCAACTTCGAAAACTTCCCGCAACTGATCGACGCGATGGGAGGTGTCAGCTACACCGGCGGCTGCATCATCTCCAAGCTCGACGGGGGGTTCGCGGACGGTGGCTACACGCTCAGGCTGCCCGCGGGCACCCATCACATCGACGGCAAGCAGGCGCTCGCGATCGCACGCACGCGCGAGAACCTCTGCCAGCCGAGCGGGAACGACATCCAGCGAGAGGAACACCAGCAGGCCCTCTTCAACGCGATGAAATCGCGCCTGCTGTCACCTTCCAGCTTCTTCAGGCTGCCGTGGATCGCCTGGAACGCGCCGCCGGCGATCATCTCCGACATGAGCGGACCGACGCTGCTGTCGATGTTCGCCGGGATGGCCGTCTCCGGCACACCGCCGACGCGCGTCCTGAAGCCGACGGGGTCCGTGACGCTCCCGGACGGGGAGGACGGTCTGACGGTCTCTGAATCCGAGCGCCGTCACGACGTCGAAGCGTTCATGAACGGCTGATCCTCAGACGGAATCCACCATCTAGCTCTTCGAGCTGACGGCTTTCGACTCTTTCTTCGCGGGCTCGCTCTTCTTCGAGCCCTCGGACGAGCTCGGCTTCGAGTCGCTCGAACCGGATGACTCCGAGGACTTCTCCGAGGACTTCTCGGAGGACTTCTCAGAGGACTTCTCGGCGGCCGCAGCGTTCTCGCGCTGGCGGCGCTTGGTGCCGTAGTCGGTGTTGTAGAAGCCTTTGCCCTTGAAGTGAACGGCGGGAGCGTGCAGCACCCGCTCAACGGGCACACCGCTGTCGGGGTCGACGGTGAGAGCGTCTTCGCTGAACGACTGCACGATCTCGAAGGTCGTGCCGTCCGGGCGCCTGTACTCGTAAATCGGCATCGGGAAGCCGATTATAGGTGCGCGTCCTCGTGCCACCCCGTGGCTCGGCCTCCGCGGGCAGCCGGCAGCTCAGTCGGTGAGCAGCGCGCGAACGGCGGTGATGCCGGCTTCGATCGAAGCCGTGAAGTCGCGCTCGGGCTCGCTGAGCATCCGCAGCGCGAATCCGTCGGCGAGCGAGAACAGGATCTCGGCGATCGCTTCGGGCTCGGCGTGGAGGTGCAGCACTCCCTCCTGCTGCGCGAACGCGAGCAGCTCGGCGACCTGCTCGCGCGTGCGACGGATCAGCGCGGCGTACTCCGCGGCGATGTCGTCGTTGCGCCTGGAGAGCGTGAACAGCTCGAAGACGAGCGTGAGGAAGTCGGGGTCCTCCCTGACCGTCTCCTGCAGGTTCTGCACCATCACGGCGATCAGGTCGTCGGCCGTCGCCGCCGTCGCGATCTGCGACTGCAGTCGCTCGAGCCGCACGTCCCCGTCGCGCCGCACAGCCTCGACGAGCAGCTGCTCCTTGGTGCCGAAGTAGTAGTGCAGCAGCCCGCGGGAGACCCCGGCCTCGCGGGAGACGTGGTCGAAGGTCGAACCGGTCGTCCCCCGCTTGGCGACGCTGTGACGCATCGCGTCGATGATCCGCTGGGCCTTCTCCCCGGACAGGGGTCGCTTGCTCGCGCGGGCCTGCCGCTCAGGGCCGTCGTCGGTCTTGGCGCGCAGCGTCGCCGCGGTCGCGTCAGAGCTCAACGATGGTCCCTTCCTGCTGTCGCTCTCAGGCGTTCACGCCTGCCGGCTCGGGCGTCGCCGGGGCTGTGGTCGAGCTGTAGTCGAACTGCTCCTCCGCGCCGAACAGGAGATCGAGCACCTTCGAGCGCAGGCCTTCGTTGAGAACCACGGCCAGCACCGCCCCGAAGCTGATCAGCACAAGCGTGCGCCCGAGGCCGCCACGGCGACGGCGCTTGCGGCCCGGCTCTTCGCGGAGCGCGCCGCTCGCGTCGCGCAGCGACTCGACGGCGCTGCGCAGCTCAGCCTGGAGCTTGCGGTCCTCGAGCAGGGCCTTCCCGGCCGGCTTGCCGTTGGTCATGCGCCCGTACGCGCTGCGCGCGGCGCCGTAGGCAGCCAGCAGGTTCGCACGGAGCTCTTCGTCCTCGATCACCCGCTGCACGTACCGGTTGCTCTGCGCGGCCTTGGCCGCTTCGGACGCCCTGCCAAGTCTGTCCTTCGATGCCATCTCGCCACCGCCCTTGCCGAAAGCTTTCAGGTCCAGCGTTCAATATACCCGTGACGCGCCGCCGTGAGCACACGCACCGGACGACCATCCGCCCCCGCGCGACCACGGCGTGCCGCCGTGGAATCGAGGAGCTAGGCGTGGAGCGCCGCCTGCTCCTGCGCCGACGGGAACGACCACGCGGCGCGGGTGCGCCGCTCCTGACGGAAGACGAAGCGCATCTGCGGCGGCGGCCTGAGCTGCGCCTCGTGGGGACGGTAGGTCGAGCAGGGCTCCTCGACCTCGAGGGCGCAGAGCAGGTTGACGCGGAAGTAGCAGCCGTCGCAGCTCGGCTTCGGGGCCGAGCGCCGCCCGGGGGCGGCAGATGTGGTCCTGCGGCTGCTTCGCGTCGCTCCCAACTCTTCCCCCGGTTCGCTCGCTGTCGATGGGACGCGAGGATCAAACCACAGGGCCGGAGGCGCTCGCGATGGGCTTTGCGCAAATGCCAGAGAAAACGCTCGCGGGCCCGCAACGACTGGCCGTGTCGTCACTTTCCTGTGACGATCGTCGCGTCGAAGCCGCAGTTTGCGCCCGCTCCGATCATCATCTGAGGGAGTGGAGATCCTGCTCACCGGAGCCAGCGGGTTCGTCGGCTCTGCGCTGCTTCCGGAGTTGCTACGGGAAGGCCATGGCGTGAGGGCCATGAGCCGGGACCCCGCGCGCCTCGCCGCCAAGCTCGCAGAGACGCCCGGCCTCGGCGGGTCCCTCGACGTGGTGCGCGGCGACGCGGTCAGCGGAGAGGGCCTCGAGCAGGCGCTCTCCGGTGCCGAGCTCGCCTACTACCTGATCCACTCCATGGAGCCCGGGGCGGGCGGGCGCGGCTACGGGGACTTCGTCGAGCGCGAGCATCTCGCCGCTGTGAACTTCGCCACGGCCGCGCGGGCCGCCGGCGTGCGCAGGATCGTCTACCTGGGAGGCCTCGTGCCCCGCTGGGAGACGGACGGCGGGCGGCGCGCCCGGCGGCGCTCGAAGCATCTCGCCAGCCGCGAGGCCGTCGAGCGCGAGCTGCTTGCGAGCGTGCCCGACTCGATCGCTCTGCGCGCGTCGATCGTGATCGGCGCCGGCTCGCGCTCGTTCCGCCTGCTCGTGAGGCTCGTCGAGCGCATGCCGGTGCTGGCGCTTCCCGCCTGGCAGCGCTACCGGACCCAGCCGATCGACGAGCGGGACATCGTCGCGATGCTCGCCAGGGCCGCCGACAGCCCGATCTCGGGCGAGGTGCTCGAGGTCGGCGGGCCCGACGTCCTGAGCTACGGCGAGATGCTCGAACGGATCGCCGAGGCGATGCTCGTCGGTCGCCCGGCGCTGCGCCTGCGGGTCACGATGACGGGGCTCGCGGGCCGCGTGGCGGCAGCGATCGCCGCCGAGCGCCCCGAGCTCGTGCTGCCCCTGATGGAGGGCCTGCAGGGGGATCTGCTCGCCCGCGAAGACCACGCCGCGGAGCGGCTGGGGGTGAGGCTGCACAGCTTCGACTCGGCGGTGGAGCACGCGCTGGCAGAATGGGAGCGCGTCGAGCCTCTCGCCGCCCGCTGATGAGCCGAGTCACCGCCTCGATAGACATCGCTGCTGCGCCCGAGCGGGTGTGGGAGACGGTGATGGACCCCAACTGCCTCGAGCACTGGGTCACGATTCACCGTCGCCTGCTGCGCGCGGATGACGGACCGCCGAAGGTCGGGTTCAAGATGGAGCAGGCGATCCATCTGCGGGGTGTGACTCTCGATGTGCACTGGGAGCTGGTCGAGTGCAAGGCGCCGCGACGCGCCGTGTGGGAGGGCCGGGGGCCGGCGCGTTCCCGTGCCCACACCGAATATCTCCTGACCGACGAGGATGGCCGCACCCGGTTCGACTACCAGAACGAGTTTCGCGCGCCGCTCGGCCCTGTCGGGGCACTCGTCAGCCGCGCGCTCGTGGGCGGGATCCCGCAGCGTGAGGCCAACCGCACACTCGCCGCGCTCAAGGAGAAGGTCGAGCGCGACCAATGAGCCTGCTGTAGTGTGCAGATACCCGAGATGTGACACCCACACATCGAAACGAGTGAACAGGGACTGACTGTGACTGACTTCCTCGACGAGAAGCGCAAGGAGATCGCCGACAGGCTCAAAGAGCTGAAGCCCTTCGTGGACGAGTACAACCGTCTCGAAGCGGCCGCCGGAGCACTGGCCGGGGTCGGCGGGTCTCCCGCCGCCACCACGCGCACGGCGAAAGGCAAACGTGGGCCGGGCCGCCCCCGTGGCGCCGCCTCAAAAACGACAGCGGCGGCCCGCAAACCCGGGCGTCCGGCGAAACGCCGCGCGGGCCGGCGGAAAGGAAGCGGAACGCGCGCCGCGGAGGCGCTCGCTCTGGTTCAGGGCCAGCCGGGGATCACGATTCCCGAGCTCGCGGCCAAGATGGGGATCAAGCAGAACTACCTCTACCGCGTGCTCCCCGGCCTCGAGGCCGAAAAAAAGGTTTCGAAGCAGGGCCGCGGCTGGCACGCGAAAGGCTAGAGCGCGGACCGCGAGTAACACTTTCAGGGCCGCTCGCCGCGGCCCCGGCGGTTCCGCTGTTTGGTGATTAACGACGGAGGGCGCGGTGGGTGACACCGCGCCCTCCGTCGTTCTATGAGCGAACTCTCAGATCATCCCCTGATCGGCGACTGTGCTGCGCTCGCCGACGAGCTCGTTGATGGAGGCGTCGATCTTGCCGCGTGAGAACTCGTCGAGGTCGAGCCCCTCGACGATCTTCCACTCGCCTCCCTCGCAGGTGCACGGGAAGCCGCTGATGAGCCCCTCGGGCACGTCGTAGGAGCCGTCGGAGATCACGCCCATCGACACCCATTCGTCGCCGGTGCCTTTGACCCAGTCGCTGACGTGGTCGATGGCGGCGCTCGCCGCCGAGGCCGCCGAGGACGCGCCGCGGGCCTCGATGATCGCGGCTCCGCGTTTGCCGACTCCGGGGAGGAACTCGTCCTCGATCCATTCCTGGTCGTCGACGGCGACCGCCGCGATGTGGCCCCCCACCTTCGCGTGGAAGAGGTCCGGGTACATCGTCGGCGAGTGGTTGCCCCAGACGCCCATCTGGGTGACATCGGTGACGGGCTTTTCGAGCTTGTTGGCGAGCTGCGCGATCGCCCGGTTGTGGTCCAGGCGCATCATCGAGGTGAAGCGCTCGTTCGGGATGTCGGGCGCGTTGTTCATCGCGATCAGGCAGTTGGTGTTCGCCGGGTTGCCGACGACGAGCACCTTCACATCGCCGGCGGCCTTCTCGTTGAGCGCCTTGCCCTGGCCGGTGAAGATCTTGCCGTTCTCGGCCAGCAGCTCGGCGCGCTCCATGCCTTTCGTGCGCGGGCGCGACCCGACCAGCAGCGCTATGTTCACGCCGTCGAAGCCGTCCTCCGGGTTGTCGTGCAGGTCGAGGCCCGCCAGCAGCGGGAAGGCGCAGTCGACCAGCTCCATCGCGACCCCCTCCAGGGCGCCCATCGCCGTGGGGATCTCCAGCAGGCGCAGGTCGACCGGCTGGTCGGGGCCAAGCAGTTGTCCGCTGGCGATGCGGAACACGAGGCTGTAACCGATCTGACCGGCTGCGCCGGTGACGGTCACGCGTACGGGGTTGCTCACAGGCTCATCTCCTGGGGGTGTGGCGGTTGGCAGTTTCTGATCAGGCCGGGACGGCCTCGCGCAGGCTCTCGTCGATCGAGCCGAGGAACTCCTGGGTCGTCTGCCAGGGCTGATCCGGCCCGACGAGCAGCGCGAGGTCCTTGGTCATCTTCCCAGCTTCGACCGTCTCGATGCAGACGCGCTCGAGCGTCTGGGCGAACTCGCTCACCTCGGGGGTGTCGTCCATGCGCCCGCGCGCAGCCAGGCCGCGGGTCCAGGCGAAGATCGAGGCGATCGGGTTCGTCGAGGTCGGCTTGCCCTCCTGGTGAAGGCGGTAATGGCGTGTGACGGTTCCGTGCGCGGCCTCGGCCTCGACGGTCTTGCCGTCGGCGGTCGCGAGCACGCTCGTCATCAGGCCGAGCGAGCCGAAGCCCTGGGCGACGGTGTCCGACTGCACGTCGCCGTCGTAGTTCTTGCACGCCCACACGTAGCCGCCTTCCCACTTCAGAGCCGCCGCGACCATGTCATCGATCAGGCGATGTTCGTAGGTGATGCCGGCGGCCTCGAACTCGACCTGGAACTCGTCCGCGTAGACCTCGGCGAAGATGTCTTTGAAGCGGCCGTCGTAGCTTTTGAGGATCGTGTTCTTCGTGGACATGTAGACCGGGTAGCCGCGGTCGAGGCCGTAGCGCAGGGAGGCGCGCGCGAAGTCGCGGATCGAGGAGTCGAGGTTGTACATCGAAAGCGCGACGCCGCTACCGGGGAAGTCGTAGACGTCCAGCTCGATCGGCTCATCGCCGTTGGAAGGGGTGAACGTCATGGTGAGCTTGCCCTCGCCCGGGACGACCAGGTCGGTCGCGCGGTACTGGTCCCCGAACGCGTGGCGGCCGATCACGATCGGCTTGGTCCAGGTCGGGACGAGCCGGGGGATGTTGGAGATCACGATCGGCTCGCGGAAGATGACGCCGCCGAGGATGTTCCGGATCGTGCCGTTCGGCGAGCGGTACATGCGGCCGAGGCCGAACTCGTCGACGCGCGCCTCGTCGGGCGTGATCGTGGCGCACTTCACGCCGACGCCGTAGCGCTTGATCGCCTCGGCCGCTTCGACGGTGATCGCGTCGTCGGTCTCGTCGCGGCTCTCGATGCCGAGGTCGTAGTACTTCAGATCGACGTCGAGGTAGGGAAGGATCAGCTGCTGCTTGATGAAATCCCAGATGATCCTCGTCATCTCGTCACCGTCGAGCTCGACGACCGGGTTCTTCACAGTGATCTTCGCCATGTGCAGTCGGTCCTTGTTTTTGTTTGGAGGGTTGGGCGAGGGGGGCCCGGCCTGCCTTGGGCGAGGAGGACGCGCCGTGGCTCGGGGACCGGACCGGCGCCGATGCTATCGAGCGAAGGCGGGAGGCCCGCCCGGAGCTATTCGTTCCAGCTCGGCTGCGCGGCGTGTGCGACGAGCAGGGTGGGCGCGCCGCCCGCAAAGGGAACGGCGACGACGTTGTCACCCTGGGCCGGGCCCTCCAGGCCGCCTTCGGCGACCAGCAGCCGCGAGCCGTCGCGCGAGATCGCCCCTGCGACGACCGAGCTTCCTTTCACCCGGACCCGGCGAGCGCGTCCCGATGGGACCTGGACCGTCCACGCTTCGCTCGTGTCCTGCCCGCCGAACTCCGCGAGCAGCCGCTGCCCGTTGGAGGAGAAGCCGAGCGGCGTCAGGCCGGAGACCAGCGAGCGCACGCGGATCGAGGTCAGCTGCCGGGCGGCGCCGGCGCTCGGGCCGCGCAGCCAGATCTGGTAGACCGGCGCGTCGTTGCGGCGCAGGCGCTCGCGGTCATACGCGATGTACCGCGGACCCCAGATCGGATTGAGGCTGCGCCCGTCGGAGGTGATGCGCTTCAGCGGGCCGCCCGCCGCCGCGGCGACGTAAAGGTTGACCTTCGATTCGAGGGTCTGCCCCGCCGCCTTGCCGAACACCACGCGGTCGGTCCCGTCCGGCGCGAAGCTCGCGCCATAGATGATCCCGCTCGCGATCGTCCGCAGCGTGCCGGTGTTCGTGTCGATGATCCCGAGCCCGGACTTCTTCCCGACGTTCTTCAGCGCGGTCGAGAAGAGAGCCACCGCGAGGTAGCGCGAGTCCGGCGACCATGCAAGCGGCATCGCGCTCTGCGTTGCGAGGTTGCCGAACGTCGCGGGGCTCCCACCGGCGGTCGGGTAGAGCGCCAGGGACGGCCCTTTTCCGGCACCCGCGCCCAGCAGCCCGGTCGCCACCGTGGAGCCGCTCGGCGCGATCAGCGGCTCGTCGCCCGGACCGAGCAGCCTCGGTTCGGAGCCGTTAGACAGCGCCGTCCACACGAGCGGTTCCGGCTGCGCTTCGCTGGAGGTCACGTAGGCGAGACGGCCCGGCCCCGGCGGCGAGACGAGCCCGGTCGCGGCGGAGCTGGCCCGCGCGGGCCGGGCGAGAGCGCCACCGGGCACGGCGGCGCCGAGCGCCGCGAACGCGAGCACCGTCGCGGCTGCGTGGACGACCTGTCTGCCCCCAGGAACGTGCATCGTCTCGAGCATACCCCCGGGATCGGCCGGCGGACGGGCGAACTGGACCATCTGCGACACTTGGGCCATGGCCACCGTCTCACGGGCCGCCGGGGAAGAGACCACGCCGTTCAAGACCCACGAGGTCTTCAACCAGGTGCCGCCGCTGGAAGGGCTCGACGTCTTCTCGAGCAACCGGCCGCTGGTCGAGGCCACGGAGCGCGAGGGGGCCGGCTGGGTGCTCGAGCGCGCCGCCGAGCTGGGCCGTTTCGTGGGCGGCGCCCCGCAGCAGGAATGGGGCCGTCTCGCCAACGAGAACACGCCCACGTTGCGCACCTTCGACCGCTACGGCAACCGCATCGACGAGGTCGAGTTCCACCCCGCCTGGCACAAACTGATGCAGATGGGGGTCGAGAACGAGCTGCACTCGCTCCCGTGGACGAGCAGCGAGCCCTTCCCCCACACCGCGCGCGCCGCCCTCTACATGACCGCGATGCAGGCCGAGGCCGGATACGCCTGCCCGATCACGATGACCTTCGCGGTCGTGCCCGCGCTGCGGGCCCAGCCCGAGCTGGCGGCGGAGTGGGAGCACCTGCTCATGTCCACGAGCTACGACCCCGAGCTGATCGGAGCGCGCGAGAAGGGCAGCGCCATCTCCGGCATGGCGATGACCGAGAAGCAGGGCGGCTCGGACGTGCGCGCCAACACGACCGTCGCGCGGCCGCTGAACGGCGGCGGCGCCGGCGCCGAGTACGAGATCGTCGGGCACAAGTGGTTCTGCTCGGCGCCGATGTCGGACATGTTTCTGGTCCTCGCCAAGACCGAGGAGGGCGTGTCGTGCTTCTTGATGCCGCGGATCCTCCCCGACGGCTCGCGCAACGAGTTCCACATCCAGCGCCTGAAGGACAAGCTGGGCAACCGCTCCAACGCCTCCTCGGAGGTCGAGTTCCACGGCGCGTGGGCGCGGATGGTGGGCGAGCCCGGGCGCGGCGTGCCGACCATCATCGAGATGGTCGGCCACACCCGTCTTGACTGCGTGATCGGCTCGGCGGCCGGGATGCGCAGCGGCGTTGTGAGCGCCACCTGGCACACGGCGCACCGCAGCGCCTTCGGCAAGGTTCTCGCCGACCAGCCGCTGATGCGCAACGTGCTCGCGGACCTCTGCGTGGAGTCCGAGGCGACGACGGCGCTCGCGATGCGTCTCGCCCGCGCCTACGACGAAGCCCGCGAGGATGCCGACGCCGGACACGACGACAGCGACGCACAGCTGTTCAAGCGCCTGGCGACGGCGGTCGGCAAGTTCTGGACCTGCAAGCGCGCTCCGAACCACGCCTTCGAGTCGCTGGAGTGCCTGGGCGGCGCCGGCTACGTCGAGGAGTCCGGGATGCCCCGCCTGTACCGCGAGGCGCCGCTCGCCTCGATCTGGGAGGGCTCGGGGAACGTGATGAGCCTCGACGTGCTGCGGGCGCTCACCCGCTCTCCGCGCTCGCTCGAGGTCTACCTCGCCGAGGTCGAGCAGGCCGCCGGCGCCGACCCGCGCCTCGACCGGAGCGTCGCCGAGCTGAAGGACCAGTTCTCGGACCCGGGCACGCTCGAGACGCGCGCCCGCCGGGTCGTCGAATCGATGGCCCTCTGCCTGCAGGGCTCGCTGCTGGTCCGCAACGGCGACCCCGCGGTCGCGGACGCCTTCTGCGCCTCGCGCCTGGGCGGCGGCGGCCTCGAGTACGGCACGCTGCCGGCCGGGGTCGACTTCGAGGCGATCATCGCGCGCTCGCGACCCGAGCTCTGAGACCCCGGCGCGGGGACCCGGAGGGGCGGGCCGGGCGAGCGCCGGGGGCGCGGGCCCCGGGCAGGCCGGCCCCCGAACGCCGGGGTCCGGTGCAGACGGCCCGGACTCCTACCATCTAGCCATGCCGCCGCGTGGGCGAACGAGCTTTCAGCTGGCGCGGGTCTTCGGGATCAGGATCGGGGTCAGCGGCAGCTGGTTCTTCGTCCTGTTCATCCTGATCTACTGGCTCGGGCACACCTACTTCCCGAAGGTGATCTCAGGATCTGAGACGACGGCCTACCTGGTCGCGGTCGCCGCGGCATTCGGCTACTTCCTGTCACTGGTCCTGCACGAGCTCGGGCACGCCCTCGTGGCGCGCCGGCTCGGCATCGGGATCGCCGGCATCGACCTGTGGTTCTTCGGCGGCCTCTCGCAGATGCGCCGCGAGCCCGCGACGCCCGGCGAGGAGTTCAAGGTGGCCGCGGCCGGCCCCGCCGTGACCTTCCTGCTGCTGGTGATCTGCGCGGGCGCCGGCGTGGCGCTCTCCTCGGGTCACCCCTTCACGGACTCGATCACCAAGGAAGGGTTCATCACCACACCCGGGATCGCGCTGCTCGGCTGGCTCGCCTTCGTCAACGCCGCGCTGTTCATCTTCAACATCGTCCCCGCCTTCCCGCTCGACGGCGGGCGCATCGCACGCGCCGTGATCTGGCGCACGACCGGCGATCGCAACCGTGCGACCAAGGGGACGGGGCGCGCCGGGCAGGCGCTCGCGCTCGCGCTCGGCGTCCTCGGGATCGTCAGCTACGCCGAGTCCAGCTCCGTGTTCGACGTCTTCACGATCGTGCTCGCCTTCTTCCTCTACCAGGCGGCCGGAGCGGCGGTCGTCCAGGGCGCGGTCGGGCAGCGGATCCAGAACATCAAGGTCGCCGACATCATGGACCGCGAGCCGGTGACGATCCCTGCCGAGGTGACGCTGCTCGACGCCCAGGAGCAGTGGTTCACGCGCTACCACTGGCCGTGGTTCGCGGTGGTCGACCCGGCGCGGCACTTCCTCGGCGTCGTGCGCCAGCAGCGCGTCGAAGCAGAGATCGCAGCCGGGCGCCCGGCGCTGCAGGTGGTCGACGCGCTCGAGCCCGACCTGCCGGTGCGGATCGGCGAAGAGGCGCCGCTGGAATCGCTTCTGGGGTCAGAGGGGCTGGGCAGGCTCGGCGCGATGGTCGCCGTCGACGCCGACGGGGTCCTCCAGGGCGTGGTCACGCTCGCCCAGGTGCGGCGGGCGCTGGCGCCGGCAACCTGAGGACGGCGACCCGCCGCCCCGCCCCCGGCGGGGGCGAACGCCCGTTCTCACGGCGCCGTTATAGAGTCCCCGCCGCAGCGCCTCACCCGAACCCCCCGAAGGAGCCATGCCAGCACACGACGTCCTGATCATCGGCGCCGGCCTCGCAGGCCAGCGCGCCGCCCTCGCCGCCGCCGAGACGGGCGCCAGCGTGGCGATCATGAGCAAGGTGCACCCCGTCCGCTCGCACTCCGTGGCCGCGGCCGGCGGGATCAACGCGGCGATCAGCGTCGACGACGACTGGCGCTCACACGCCTACGACACCGTGAAGGGATCCGACTTCCTGGGCGACCAGGACGCGATCGAAGTGATGTGCTCGGAGGCGCCCCACGAGGTCATGCACCTCGAGCACATCGGGGTCACCTTCCACCGCAACGAGAAGGGCGAGATGGACCTGCGCGCCTTCGGCGGAGCCTCGATGAAGCGCACCGCCTACGTCGCGGACATCACGGGCCAGGCGCTGCTGCACGTTCTCTACGAGCAGCTGATGAAGCACCACGAGACGGTCGAGCGCTTCGAGGAGTGGTTCACCACCTCGCTGCTGCTCGACGAGTCGGGCGTGTGCTGCGGCGTGGTCGCGCGCGACGTGCGTAGCGGGCGCATCGAGGCGTTCCGCGCCAAGAACGTGATCCTCGCCTGCGGCGGGGCCGGGCAGGCGTACAAGCCGACGACCAACGGCCTGATCGTGACCGGTGACGGGATCGCGCTGGCCTACCGGGCGGGCGCGCCGCTGATGGACATGGAGATGGTCCAGTACCACCCGACCTGCCTCGTCGAGACCGGGATCCTCATCACCGAGGGCGCGCGTGGCGAGGGCGCCCACCTGCTCAACGCGAACGGCGAACGGTTCATGGAGAAATCGGCTCCGAACAAGATGGAGCTCGCCTCCCGCGACGTCGTCTCGCGCGCCGAGCAGGTCGAGATCAACGAGGGCCGCGGCGTCGGCCCCAACGGCGAGGGCATCTTCCTCGACGTGACGGTGGTGCCCCGCAAGCGCACGCTCGAGGCGCTGCGCGAGATCGTGAACCTCGGCCGCGACTTCGCCGGGGTCGACATCACGCGCGAACCGATCATGATCCGTCCCGGCCAGCACTACATCATGGGCGGCGTCAAGACCGACATCGAAGGTCGCACGCCGATCGAGGGCCTCTACGCGGCCGGCGAGGTCGCCTGCGTCTCGGTCCACGGCGGCAACCGTCTCGGCGCCAACTCGCTGCTCGACACGCTGATCTTCGGGCGCCGCTCCGGCGAACACGCCGCGCAGCGGGCCGCCACGATGGGACAGCCGAAGCTCGACACGGGCCCCCAGCTGCGCAAGGACGAAGCGGAGCTCGAGGCGATCATCTCGCGCCCCCGTGAGGGCCGGCGCATCTCGGAGATCAAGAACGAGCTCGGCGAGACCATGAACAAATACGCCGCCGTGTTCCGCGACGAGGAGGGCCTGCAGGGGGCCCTGGAGACCGTGCGCCGCCTCAAAGAGGAGGCCAAGGGCGCCTGGATCGACGATCGCGGCACCGTCTTCAACCAGGACGTGCTCGGGGCGCTCGAGCTCGGGTACATGATCGACTGCGCCGAGGCGACGGTGGTGGGCGCGATCGAGCGCAAGGAGTCGCGCGGCGCGCAGTTCCGCACCGACTTCCCGGAGCGCAACGACGAGGAGTGGCTGAAGCACATCGACATCACGCTGGTCGACGGCACGCCGAAGATCAGCTACTCGCCGGTGACGATCACGCAATGGGAGCCCGAGGAGCGGAAATACTGATGCCCGAAGCCCACGACCGCCCAGCACAGCAGTTCAAGCTCAGGCTCCGCCGTTACGACCCGGAGTCCGGCCAGGCGCCGTACTGGGACGAGCACACGGTCGAGCTCGAGCCGCACCGCTCGGTGCTGGAGGCCGTGCTCCAGGCGCGCGATCGCTTCGACGGCTCGATCGGGATCCGCTGCTCCTGCCGCCAGGCGATCTGCGGCTCCTGCGGCGTGCGGGTCAACGGCGAACCGGCGCTCGCCTGCCACACGCACCTCGACGCCGCGCTCAGCAGCGCGCCCGAGGGCGTGATCGAGATCGAGCCGATGGGCAACATGCCGGTGATCAAGGATCTGATCGTCGACATGGACGAGGTCCACTGGAAGAAGATCCGGCGCGTGACGCCGTGGCTGCTGGCCAAGCAGCCCGTTCCCGAGCGCGAGTACATCGTGCCCAAAGAGTCGATGGTGGACGTCACCCAGACGATGGCCTGCATCCAGTGCGGTGCGTGCGTCTCGGACTGCCTGGCGATGGAGGTCGACCCCGGCTTCATCGGGCCGGCCGCGCTCGCGAAGGCCTACCGCTTCGTCGGCGACCCACGCGACGCCGAGCAGCACGAGCGCCTCTACGACCTCGCCCAGGACCCCCAGGGGATCTTCGACTGCACGCACTGCTTCAAGTGCGTCGAGGCGTGCCCGAAGGACGTCAACCCGATGGGCCAGATCATGCGCCTGCGGCGGATCGCGACCTCCGATCAGCACATCGTCGACCGCAACAACGGCGAGCGCCACGAGGCCGCCTTCACGGGTCTGATCAAGGACAACGGGCTGCTCTGGGAGGCCGAGCTGCTCCCGCGCTCCTACGGAGGCAACTCCTTCTTCGGCAAATTCCACCCGGCCGCCGGCAAAGAGCTTCTGAGCTCGCTGCCCTCGATCCTCAAGGCGCTCCTCCGCGGCAAGGTGACGCCCGGCGGGGCTCTCAAACCCCACAAGCTCCCGAGTGAGGACCTCAAGCGGGTGCAGTCGATCTACGACCGCGTCGAGGGCCGCGAGGAGCGCTACGAGCTGAACCTCTACATCGCCGGCGAGGACGAAGCCGCAGCCGACGAGCTCGTCACGGCGGGCGTCGCGAGCGGCGTCGCCGACGCAGGAGCCGCCGAGGGTGCGACGGGCGCGGAGCCAGCCGGCGCCGAGGCGGGTGCCGCCACGTCGGCTCCTGCGGGCGAGGCGCCGTCGGAGAGCTCGCCGCCTCAGAGCGGCACCGGACAGGCGGCCGAGGTCGAGCAGACACGCGAGGACCTCGAGGCCGAGGAAGCCGACGACGAGGATGCCGAGAAAGGAACCGAGAGCTGATGAAGGTCGCCTACTGGCCCGGCTGCGTCAGCCGCGGCTTCACCCCGGAGCTGCATGGATCGATGGCGAAGGTCGCCCCGCTGCTCGACATCGAGCTCGTCGAGCTCGATCGTGCGAGCTGCTGCGGCGCGGGCGTGATCGCCGAGCACAACCAGGAGCTCGCCGACACCCTGAACGCGCGGACGTTCGCACTCGCCCAGCAGGTCCAGGGAGCCGAGCTGATGATGAACATCTGCTCCACCTGCCAGGGCGCGCAGAGCGAGTGCCAGGAGCGTCTGGACGCGAACTCCGAGTACCGCGAGCACGTCAACTCGACGCTCGCGCCCGAGGGCCTGAGCTACGAGAAAGGCCTCACCAACAAGAACTTCCTGTGGCTGCTGGTCGAGGAGATCGGCCTCGACGCGCTCGCCGCGAAAGTGAAGCAGCCGCTCACCAACCTCCGTGTCGGCCCCTTCTACGGCTGCTACATCGTGCGTCCGCGCAACCGCCTCGGGATCGATGACGAGCACCGCCGCGACAACTACCTGCACGAGGTGATCGCGGCGCTGGGCGGCACGGTGATCGACTACGCCGGCATGCGCAAGTGCTGCGGCTTCCCGATCATCACGATGAACAAGGAGGCCTCGCTCAAGCAGGCCGGGCGCCACCTCGGCGACGCGGTCGACGCGGACGCCGACTGCCTCGTGACCCCCTGCCCGCTGTGCCACCTGAACCTCGACCTGCAGCAGCCACTGGCCGAACGCACTGTCGGGCGCGACCTGAACATGCCGGTCCTGCACCTGCCGCAGCTCGTCGGCCTCGCCCTCGGGCTGGACCCGAAGGAGCTCGGGATGAACCGCCACGTCGTGCGCCCCACCTCGGTCATCGACTGGTCGACCAGCGTGGTCGGCGCGGCCGCCGCCTGAGCGAGGACCGCCCGGCGAGCGGGTCGCCGACGCGCATGGCCGCCTTCTAGGCTTAGCGCGTGCGCATCCTGACCGTCGTGGGCAACCGGCCTCAGTTCATCAAGGCCGCGGCCGTGTCGGGGCCCCTGCGCGAGCGCCACGAGGAGGTGCTCGTGCACACCGGCCAGCACCACGACGACACGCTCTCGCGCGTGTTCTTCGCCGAGCTCGGTCTTGCCCGCCCGGACCGGGAGCTCGGCATCTCCGGCGGCTCAAACAGCTCGCAGACGGCACGCATGCTCGCGGCGCTCGAGCCGCTGCTCGCCGACAGCGAGCCCGACGCGGTGCTTGTCTACGGCGACACGAACTCCACGCTCGCGGGCGCGCTCGCTGCGGCCCAGGCTCGCTTCCCGGTGATCCACGTCGAGTCCGGCATGCGTTCGTTCGACCGCGCGATGCCGGAGGAGCTCAACCGCGTGCTCACCGACCACATCGCCGATCTGCTGCTGTGCTCCTCGGATGTCGCGGCGGGGAACCTGCGCGATGAGTCGGCGCGGGGGCAGACGGTCGTGGTCGGCGACGTGATGGTCGACGTCGCGATGCGCCTCCAGCCCGCCGCGCGCACCGAAGCGGCAGTCCCGCGCGAGCACGGCCTCGAGCCCGGCAGCTACCTGCTGGCAACCGCCCACCGCGCCGGCAACGTGGACGATCCGCGGCGCCTCGCGGCGCTGGTCGAGCTGCTCTGCGAGCTCCCGGGTCCCGTGTTGCTGGCGCTGCATCCGCGCACGGCGGCAAGGCTCGACGAGTTCGGCCTGCGCGAGGCCCTGCGCGCGATCCCGGGGCTCGTGCTCAGCGAACCGCTCGGCTATCTCGAGTTCAGCGCCCTGCTCTGCCAGTCGCGCGCCGTCGTGACCGACTCCGGAGGCGTCCAGAAGGAGGCGTACCTTGCCGGCGTGCCCTGCGTGACGCTGCGAGCGAGTACGGAGTGGGTGGAGACGGTGCAGGCCGGCTGGAACACCCTCGTCGATCTCGACCCGGATGCCGCCCTGGCCGCGCTCGAGCGCGTGCCGCCCGCCGAGCGCCCGCCGCTGTACGGCGACGGCCATGCGGCCGATCGCTGCGTGGCAGCGATCGACGAGCTCGCCGCGCGGCTCAGCGGAGCGCCCGCATGAGCGCACCGGTGCGGGTGGGCGTCGCGGGCCTCGGCTACTGGGGGCCGAACCTCGCGCGCAACCTCGCGGCGATCGGAGACTGCGAGCTCGCCTGGCTCTGCGACGCCGACGAGGGCAAGCGGGAGAAGGCTCTGCGTGCTCATCCGAGCGCGCGTGCGACGGGCGATCTCGGCGAGCTGCTCGGCGACGACGCGCTCGACGCCGTCGTGCTCGCCACACCCGTGCCGACGCACGCCGAGCTCGCCGTCGCCGTGCTCGAGGCGGGCAAGCACTGCTTCGTCGAGAAGCCGCTCGCGACGAGCGCGGCCGACGCCGAACGAGCGGTGCTGGCGGCCCGCGAGGCCGGGCGCGTGCTGATGGTCGGGCACCTGCTCGAGTACCACCCCGCGGTCACGCGCCTGAAGGAGATGATCGACGCGGGCGAGCTCGGCTCCCTCTTCTACGTGTACGGCAACCGCGTCAACCTCGGCCAGCTGCGTTCGGATGAGAACGCGCTCTGGAGTCTCGGCGCGCACGACGTCTCGGTCGCGCTCCATCTGATCGGAGAAGAGCCGGTCGAGTGCGTCGCGCAGGGGGCCTCCTACGTGCGCCAGCCGGTTCAGGACGTCGTCTTCTGCTTCCTGCGCTTTCCCTCGGGCGCGGTCGCCCACCTGCACCTCTCCTGGCTGGACCCCCACAAGGAGCGCCGCATCACGGTCGTCGGCGCGAAGCGGATGGCGACCTTCGACGACATGCTGATCGAGGGCAAGCTGGCGCTCTACGACAAGGGCTTCGACCAGGACACGAGCTCCTGGGGCGAGTACATCGCGCGCTCCGGGGACATCTACTCGCCCCAGCTCTCGAACCGCGAGCCGCTGCGCACGGAGTGCGAGCACTTCATCGAGTGCGTGCGCACGGGTGCCACGCCGCGCTCGGACGGCGCCAGCGGGTTGCGCGTGGTGCGCGTGCTGGAGGCGCTTCAGAACTCGCTGGACGAAGCCTGAGGGCCCAGAAGCCGGCGCACGCCGCCTGGCGCTCGCTCAGGCGACGCGTGCGTGCGAGCCGCGGCGCTCGGCGCTGCGCAGCTCGGCGCCCTCCGAGAGCGAGCGCGGACGGCGCCGCTCAGAGCGCAGCACGGGCCCCCATTTTCGCCCGACGAGCCGCAGCACGTAGGCGTCGCGTGGCTGGCTGTAGCGCAGGACCGGCCTTCCGATGGCGATCAAGCGCGGTGCTACGTAGCGGCGTGGCCTCTTGACGGTGCGCATATCCCTTTCGTCCCTGAAAGCTCGCGAGATGCGTGAAGCGCTGCGTAGGGATTGTGACAGATGCGCGCAGGCGAGCGCGTTGGGCGCCGAGACGCAGGGTTTGCCCTGGATGAGCGCCCGGTTCGGCGCGGAACGAGCCGTTCGGTTGGCGCGGAACGAGCGTCCGGTTAGGCGCGCAAGCGTCGACCCGGGCTAGGCCGGGCGGAACGGCTCCTCGACGGCGATCGTGTCCTCGCCCTGGAGCTCGAAAGCGCTGTGCAGCGCGCGCACCGCCTCCTCGACGTGACCGCGGTCGATCACGCAGGAGATCTTGATCGGAGAGGTGGAGATCATCTCGATGTTGATGCCGTCGCCCGCGAGGACGCTGAACACCTTCGCGGCGACGCCGGGGTGCGAGCGCATCCCGGCACCCACGATCGAGACCTTGCCGGTGTCCTCGTGCGCTGTCATCTCGCCGAACGCCTCGCCCGCGAGCGGCTCGAGCGCCGTGCCCGCGGTCAGAAGATCGTCGCGGGGGACGGTGAACGAGATCTCCGCGCGGCCGCCCGCGGACACCGGCTCGTTCTGGACGATCATGTCCACGTTGACGTTCGCGCCGGCGAGCGCCTCGAAGATGCGCGCCGCCGCGCCGGGCGTGTCGGGTACGCCCGTCAGGCTGATGCGAGCCTCCGCGACGGAGTGCGTGACGGCTGTGATGAGTGGCTGCTCCACGGTTTCCTCCTCGGCAACGACAAAGGTACCGGGCTCGGAGTCGAACGAGGACCGGCAGTGGATTCGCACGCCGTGGTTGCGGGCGTACTCGACCGAGCGCAGCTGCAGGACGCCGGCGCCGGACGCCGCCATCTCGAGCATCTCCTCGAAGGAGACGGTGTCGAGCTTGCGCGCGTTCGGCACGATGCGCGGGTCTGCTGTGAAGACGCCCGAGACGTCGGTGTAGATCTCGCAGACCTCGGCGCCCAGAGCGGCGGCGACGGCGACCGCGCTCGTGTCCGAGCCCCCGCGGCCGAGGGTCGTGACGTTCTTCGCGGTCTGGGAGACGCCCTGGAAGCCCGCGACGAGCACGATCTGGTCCTCGGCGAGCGCGGCTTTGATGCGATCGGCCCGCACGTCGAGGATCAGCGCCTTGGTGTGGGACTCGTCGGTGACGATGCCGGCCTGGGAGCCCGTGAGCGAGATCGCGCGGTGCCCGAGATCGTTGATCGCCATCGCGCAGAGCGCGCAGGAGATCCGCTCGCCCGAGCTGAGCAGCATGTCCATCTCGCGCGGGTCCGGGCGCGGTGAGACCTCCTGGGCCATGCCGATCAGCTCGTCGGTGGTCTTGCCCCGCGCGGAGAGCACCGCGACCACGCCGTAGCCCGCTTCGCGCTTCTCGACGATGCGCCGCGCCGCGCGCTTGAGGCGCTCGGCGTCGGCCACGGACGTGCCGCCGAACTTCATGCAGATCAAACCGGTCATCGACCCGAGAATTACACAGCCCGGCGTCCGGCCAGAGCCTTGCCGAGCGTGACCTCGTCGGCGTACTCGAGATCCGAGCCCACCGGCAGTCCGCTCGCAAGACGGGTCACCGTCACTTCGGGCGCGATCCGCCGCAGCTCCTCGGCGATGTGCAGCGCGGTCGCCTCGCCGGTCGTCGTCGGGTTCGTGGCGAGAACGACCTCGCGCATCGGCTCCTCGTCGCCCGCGGGCGTGATGCGCGCCAGCAGCTCGGCGATCTTCAGATCCTCCGGGTCGACCCCGTCGATCGGCGAGAGCGCGCCGCCGAGCACGTGGTAGACGCCGTGGTACTCGTGGGTGCGCTCCATCGGGATCACGTCGCTCGGCTCCTCGACGACGCACACGAGCGTGTGGTCGCGGCGCGTGTCCTGACAGATCCTGCACCGCGGCTCGTCGGTGAGGTTGAAGCAGACCTCGCACAGCCCGATCTTCTCCTTGACCTCGACGATCGCCTCGGCGAGAGCGTTCGCGTCCTCGTCCGAGGCCCGCAGCAGGTGGAAGGCGAGCCGCTGCGCGGTGCGGTTCCCGACCCCGGGCAGCTTCGAGAGCTCTGTGACCAGCCGCTGGACCGGCGGCGCGTAGGACGTGCTCACAGCCCCGGGAGGCCCAGGCCGCCGAGCTGCCCGCCGAGGGCGCCGAGGTCGAGCCCGGCGGTCGCTCCGCCCATCTTGCGCTCGGCGAGCTCCTGCGCCATCCGCAGTCCCTCGTTGACGGCCGCGAGAATCATGTCCGAGAGGATCTCGACGTCCTCCGGATCGACCGCGGCCGGGTCGACGCGGACCTCCTTGACCTGCAGGTCGCCGCTGATCTTCACGACGACCATCCCGCCGCCGGCGGAGGCCTCGACGACTTCGTTGCTCAGCTCCTCCTGGGCAGCCGCCATGTCCTGCTGCATCCTCTGGACCTGCTGCATCATCTGCTGAACGTTGGGCATCCCGCCTTGGCGGGGCATGCGAGGCTGCTTTGGCATCAGGCGCCTTTCTCGTTGCTGGTGAGCTTCGGCTCGCCCGCGGCCGGGGCGGGGGGGCCTTCATACGGGATCTCCTCGGCGTCGAACTCGTCCATGAAGCGCGCGAGCCAGCGCTCGTCGGACCCGGCGCCGGGCTCCTCGGTGCCCTCCTCACCCGTCTCCAGGCCCTCCCGCAGCTCGTATGCGAGCTGCCAGCGCACTCGTGTCAGCGCGGTCAGCGACTCGCCGAGCGTCATGCGGTCCGCCGGGCCCTCCGCCTGCTTCTTCAAAAACGAGGAGCCGAACGCGATCGTGAGCTCTCCCCCCTTGACCTCGACCGGCCGGGCGCGCTCGATCGCGGCGCCGAGCCGGGCGTTCTCGCCGCGAACGAGGTCGACGACGGCAGGCCACATCTCACGCACGGCCTCGAGCGACTGCGGCTCAGCGCCGGCCGGCTGCTCAGCCGACGCCCTCGCCAGCGCCGCGCCGGCGGCCGTCGCGGGCTCGCCGCCGGCCGGCGGGGCTTCGTTCGGCGGCTGCGGAGCGCCCGCCTGCGCCGGTGCGGCGGCGCGTGGCTCGGGCCGTTGCGGTGCCTCGGCGCGCGGCGGCGTGCCGCCAGCAGCGGGCGCCGGACCGGCTTCCGGCGCGGCTGTGTTCGGCGGCGGCTCGGTGACCGGGGTCGCTCCGCCGGGCTCGGGCGCCGGCGGAGCGCCTGGAGACCCGTCCCCGCCGGGCGCCGGCGGCACGGGAACCTCCCGCTGGGAGGCGACAGCGGAGGTGGGCGCCGGGCCGGCGGCCGCCTCCAGGGCCTCGATGCGAGCCAGCAGCGCGCGCATCGAGCTGTCCACCTCGGGCCGCGCGGCCTTCACAAGGGCGAGCTCCAGGCGGGTGCGTGCGTCGGCGCCCGCGCGAATCGCCTCGAGCGCCTCTCCCAGCAGTTCGAGCGTGCGCACGAGCACGGCCTGCGGCACGCGTCCGGCCTGCTCGGCCAGCGCCGCATCCGCCTCCGGGGTCAGCGACAGCTCCGGCGGGACGCCGCCCACCGTCTGGACGATCATCTCCTCCCGCAGGCGCGCCTCGAGGTCCCCGGCGAAGGCGGCCGGGTCCCGCCCCTGCGCGGCGCAGCGCTCCAACGCCGCGAGCGCGCCGCGCGCGTCGCCGGCGGCGACCGCGTCGATCGCCTCGGCGATCAGCCGGGAGTCGGCGACCCCGAGCACGGCGAGCACGTCCTCGAGGGAGATCTCGCTCCCGCTGTAGGTGACGAGCTGCTCCAGCGTCCCGAGCGCGTCGCGGAAGCTGCCGGTCGCCGAGCGGGCGATCGCCGCCACGGCGGGCGGCGGAACCGAGATCGAGTCGGCGTCCGCCGCGCGGCGCACGACGCCGGCGATCTGCTCGACCGTGGGGCGGTGGAAGTCGAAGCGGTGGCAGCGGTCGATGACCGTGGCCGGGACCTTCGCCGCCTCGGTCGTGGCGAGCACGAAGACCGTGTTGGGCGGCGGCTCCTCGAGCGTCTTCAGGAACGCGTTCCAGGCCGCCGTGGAGAGCATGTGCGCCTCATCGAGGATGTAGACCTTCCGCCGCCCGCTGACAGGCGCGTACGCGACGCTCTCGCGGAGCTCCCGGATGTCGTCGACCGAGTTGTTCGACGCGGCGTCCATCTCGATCACGTCGAGCGAGCTGGCGGCGGCGATCGCCAGGCAGGATTCGCAGCGGCCGCAGGGTTCCACGGTCGGCCCTTGCTCGCAGTTCAGGCAGGCGGCGAGGATCTTCGCCATCGAGGTCTTGCCCGTGCCCCGCGAGCCGACGAACAGGTAGGCGTGATGGACCTTGCCCCGCTCGACCGCGTTGCGGAGCGTCCGCACGACGGGCTCCTGGCCGACGACGTCGGCGAAGTTGCGGGGGCGGTGGCGGCGGTACAGCGACCCCACCCGTCCCTCGTGCTCGGAATGCTCCTCGGATGCGGCCACCTGTGCTGAGTCTAGCCTCCCCCTCCACAGCGGATAGCGTCCGCGCGGTGACGGGCATCGGCAGGCGTGCGAGCGGCTGGCTTCCAGGTTTCGTGACGGTGGTCGGCGGCGCCGCCGTGCTGCGCGCGATCGCCGGAGTGGGCTTCGCGAACTACGACACGCTCTACGCGCTGGCGTGGGGCGGCCAGCTCGCGCAGGGCGAAACGCCCGCTTACGGCCAGCCGCTCGCGCCGACCCCGCACCCGCTGCTCGAGCTGTTCGGGATCGTGCTGCGCCCGCTCTCGCCGCACGCGGAGATCGAGGTCGTCGTGTGGCTCGGCTACCTCGCGCTGGCGGGCTGCGCCTGGCTCCTGTTCCGGCTCGGGCAGCACTGGTTCGGCACCGCGGCCGGCGTGCTCGCGGCGCTGCTGTTCGTCACCCGGGTGCCGGTGATCTCCTACGGCGTGCGCGCCTACCTCGACGTGCCCTACGTGCTGTTCGTCCTATGGGCCCTGCTGATCGCGGTGCGCCGCCCACGCGCCGGCGCGCCGGTGCTCGCCCTGCTGGGGCTCGCCGGACTGCTCCGACCGGAGGCCTGGGTCTTCTCCGGTCTGTACTGGCTGTTTCTCGTCGGCCTTGTCCCGGGACGCCTGCGGGCGCACCTGCCGGCAGGCGAGCCCGTGCGGGGCCGCGGCCCGCTCGTGAAGCTGACGCTGCTGGCGGCGGCCGCGCCGCTCCTGTGGCTCGGGAGCGACCTGCTGGTCACCGGCAACCCCTTCTGGTCACTGACCAACACGCGCCACACCGCCTCGACGCTCGACCGCAAGACCGGGATCGCCAACGTCCCCGAGTACGTGCCGAGGCGGATCGGCGAGGTGCTGCAGGCGGCGGCGCTGGCGGGAGCGCTCATCGGCGCGGCGCTGACGCTCTGGTGGCTGCGCGCGCGAGCGCTCGTCCCGGCCCTGGGCGCGGCGCTCGCGGTCGCCATCTTCGCGGCGTTCGCGGCGGTGGGCCTCCCGATCGACACGCGCTACGCGTTCCTCGCGGCGGCCTTCGGCTGCCTGTTCTTCGGCGCCGCCGTGTTCGGCTGGACCGAGTTGCCGAAGGGCGACCGGCGGCGGCGCCCGTGGATCGCGGCCGCGGCGCTGGTGGCGGTCGTGTTCGTCGCGACGGCGCCATCGCAGTACCGCACGGCCCACCACGAACTGGACAAACTCGCCGCGCAGGAACGGATCGAAGGCGACCTCGAGGCGCTCGTGGGGTCGGGTGCCGTCAGTCTGCGGTGCGGCCCGATCGGGGTCCCGAACCATGCGCCGGTGCCGCTGCTCGCCCTCTACCTGCGCACCAGTCCCGCCCGCATACGGAGCCCGGAGGCGGGCCACATCGACTCGGGCGTCTACGTCGATCCGGCCGACGCCGAGGTCGAACGCGAATACATCCTCGACGAGCACGACCCCCACGAGGCGGTCTCGGTGCCGCCCGGCTTCACGGCCTCCGCGAGCAACCGCTCTTGGCTGATCTTCCATCGCTGTCTGTGACGAGCCGGGAACGCTCCAAGCCGTCGCGAGGCCGCTGGCGCACCCCGCAGACTCGTATCTCCCAACCCTTAAAAAGCGGACCGTGCACCCCTCGTTGTGAGTCCGCCACCCGCCGCCTGATCGCGATCCTGAGCTCCGGTCCGGGAGCTCCCGCTGCGCCTGACGGATATCGCTTAAGGCTGCTTCCTTCCGGACCTGACCTGATTCGCGAGCCGTCACCGCGCGGGACCCGGACCATCGACGCCCCTGGATTGCGGAGCGACCGGAGCGGAATCCCTCGAAGGGGAATTCAGCCCCGCTAGAGCGGATTGCGGGTTCAGGGCACCGCTACCTCCCCGCCTAGCACGGTCCGCCCACGATCCTATCGCCGCCCGACGCCCCGGGCTTCCGGTAGGCTGCGCGACCGTGAACGACACAACCCCCGCCACCACCCCCCGCACCGGCTCGCGCCGGCGTCTGATCCCGTCCCTGCTCGGCGCCCTCGCCATCACGGCGACCGCGGCGCTCGCCGCAGGCTGCGGAAGCTCCGGCAACTCGAGCACGATCACGATCGGCAACCAGAACACAGCCGACAACGCACTGATCCACGCCGCCGACCCCTCGGTGCCGAAAACGCCGACCTCCGGCCCGCTCTCGACGAAGCCGACGATCGAACCCGGCAAACCCCCGAAGCCGACGAAACTGGAAACGAAGGAAATCGTCAAAGGTACGGGCAAGGAAGCGACCACCACCCACGGCGTCTACGTGAACTACGTCGGCGCGCTCTGGTCGACCGGGAAGGAATTCGACTCCTCGTGGTCGCGCAACGAACCGTTCCTCTTCACTCCCGGCGTCGGCGAAGTCATCAAGGGCTGGGAAAAGGGCGTGGTCGGCATGAAGGAAGGCGGCCGCCGCGAACTGATCATCCCCGCCTCTGAAGCCTACGGTGCGCAGGGCTCACCGCCGAAGATCCCCAAGAACGAAGCGCTGATCTTCGTCGTCGACCTGCTCCGCGTCACGAGCGTCAAAGAACAGGCCGGGACCCAGTAAGCGTCTGAGATGCGCGTCGGCGGCTCGCGCACTGCCGCGGTGCTGCTGGCGCTCGGCGCCGCCCTCGCATCCGCCGGCTGCGGCTCGGGAGCGGCTTCGAGCCAGGCGGACCTGCGCCTGCAGCGCGAAGACCTGATCGCGACCGCGCGCGCGCTCGAGCAGGCGCGTCCGGAAGCGGCCGCGGAGACAGCCGCGACGAAAGCGGCCTGGCCGCTGGTGGCCAACGGGCTGCCGGCGGGCGCCACCGGCCCAGGCGCGCGGGTCGACACCGCCGCCCGGCGCGCCCGGGCGCTGCGGCTGCCGAGCCTGTTCTCCGAACAGCGGGCGGCGGGGCTGACCGGGCCGGGCTCCGGACTCGCGGGGACCTACCGCAGTTTCGTCGGCCTCGCCGGGACGGGCTGGACGATGATCCAGCACGCGCTTTCGACGAGCGGCTCGGCCGGGGCCTTCGCCCGCGAGAACGCGCCGCTCTACATAGAGTCGGTCTACGACGGGCATTTCGGGCTCGCACACGTGGGCAAGGCGCTGGTGGCCGGCTACGAGAAGCTCGGCGGCGCCCCGGCATTCGGCACGTCGCTCACACAGGCCGAAGTCGCCCGCCTTGCGGCGGCCTACTCAGAACCGGCGGTGCGGCTGCATCCACATCCCGGTGTGAAGCTCGGCTCGTGAACGCCTTCGTGACAGCGGGGGCCGGGTTCCTGCTGGCGGTGCTGTGGTTCGACCTCATGTTCGACGTGCAGGCCGCCGGGCACGACGAGGTCCCCGAGCCGGCGCTCGCATCGATCGCGGCGTACTACGCCCGCGTGACCACCGCGGCGCGCCCGATGAACAGGCTGATCGCGGCGACCATGCTGGCGACACTCGCCGCGATCGTCGTCGAGATCGCCGGCAGCGGCGAGCCGGGCTGGCTCGGCTGGGTCTCGCTCGTCCTGGCACTCGCCGCGATCGGACTGGCGGGCGCCAAGACCGTCCCCGCCGCGGTGCGGCTCGGGACGCGCCGCGACCCGCCCGCGCTCCAGAGTCGCATCGCTCGCGCCGTGCTCGCCCAGCACATCTTCTGCTTCGCGGCGATCGCGTCCGTGATCGTCCTTCAGCTCGCGGCGGGCTGAGGCCCGTCGCCGCCGCGAGGGGCTTCGGGCAAACTCTGTGCCGATGGTTCGCACGCTGCTCAGAACGCTTGTGCTCGCGGCGGTCGGGGCGTGTGCCTCGGCGGCGCCGGCGCTGGGCGCCCAGGAAGCCTTCGTGCGGGTGGATCAACTCGGCTACGGCGCGCTCGCGCCGAAGCGGGCCTACCTGATGACGAACTTCGACGCGAGCGGCACGGCCTTCACCGTCACCGACGAAGGCGGAGCCGGTGTGCTCAGCGGGACGGTGGGCCAATCGAGCGGCTCGTGGAGCAAGGCCTTCCCGTTCGTCTACCCCCTCGACTTCGACACCCTCGAGGCTCCGGGCACCTACACCCTCACGGCCGGCGGCGCGAGCTCGCCGCCGTTCGCCGTCGCCTCGCCGGACGCGCTCTACGGTCCGGCGCTCGCGAACACCCTCTCCTTCTACGAGAACGAGCGCGACGGACCGGACTACGTGCCCTCGGCTCTCAGGAGCGCGCCCGCCCACCTCAACGACGAGCACGCGAGCGCCTACAGCACGCCGAAGGTCAACGGGCAGGGCGTCTTCAAGGGCGATCTTCACGCCCTCGGCACCACGCTCGACGCCTCGGGCGGCTGGTGGGACGCCGGCGACTATCTCAAGTTCGTGGAGACGACCAGCTACACGGTCGACCTGATGCTCGCCGGGGTGCGCGATTTCCCGCTCCAGATGGGTGCGAGCGCGCCGGCCTCGCGGGACTTCGCCGGCGAGGCGCGGTTCGGTCTCGAATGGCTGCTGCGGATGTTCGACAACGAAACCGGCACGCTCTACTACCAGGTCGGGATCGGCGAGGGCAACAAGCAGACCGCGGGCGACCACGACATCTGGCGCCTGCCGCAGGCCGACGACACGTTCGGCGGCGAACAATCGCTCTACCGCTACATCCGCCACCGTCCCGTCTTCCGCGCGGGCGCCCCCGGAGCGCCTGTCAGCCCGAACCTCGCCGGGCGCGACGCAGCCGCGTTCGGCCTCTGCTTCCAGGTCTTCCACACGAGCGACCCGGCGTTCGCCGACCGCTGCCTGGAAGCGGGCGAGCACATCTTCGCCCTCGCCGAAACCAGACACAAAGGACACCTTCTGACGGCGATCCCTTTCGATTTCTACCCCGAGCGCGAATGGCGCGACGACCTCGAGCTGGGCGCCACCGAGCTGGCGCTCGCGCTGTCCTCCGGAGGGACGCTCCCCGCGGGTCTCCCCCACACCGAATCGGGCTTTTACCTCGCCGAAGCGGCGCAATGGGCGAAGGAATACATCAAGCACTCCAAGCGCAACTCGGAAACGCTCAACCTCTACGACGTGAGCGGCCTGGCCCATTACGAGCTGGTCCGCGCGCTGCGCGCGGCGGGGAGCCCGGGAGGCCTCGCCGTCGACGAAGCGGCGCTGCTCGGGAACCTTCGCTCGCAACTGCAGAGCGCGGTCGCCCAGGGCACGAAGGATCCTTTCGGCTTCGGCTTCCCCTGGGCGGAAGCCGATACCGCCTCTCACGGCGACGGCCTCGCCGTGATGGCCGCGGAGTACGGCAACCTGACCGGAGAACCGACCTTCGCCGCCGACGCCCCGCGCTGGCTCGGCAACGTCCTGGGCGCCAACGCCTGGGGCGTCTCGATGGTGATCGGCGACGGGACCGTGTTCCCGCGCTGCCCCTCTCACCAGGTCGCGAACCTCGTCGGCTCGCTCGACGGCTCGCCGCCCGTCCTGGCCGGGGGCGTCGTGGAGGGACCCACCAACGAAGCCAGCTCCGGCGACGTCGAAGGGATGCGACCGTGTCCGCCGGGAGGCGGCGACACCTACGCTCGCTTCGACGGGAGCGGCGCCGAGTTCACCGACAACGTCGAATCGTTCACGACGACCGAGCCCGCGATCGACCTGACCGCCAGCTCGATGCTCGCCTTCGCCTGGCAGGCCGCGACGCCGGCGCCGCTCCCCTGAGCCTCCGATGCCGATCGACCCTCGGGGGCTTGACGGCCGGCTGACTCGCGACTACCGTCGGCTGGCAGGGGCCGGGAGGGATCGATGAATCCGGGGGGAGGGGCAGGTCGAGGATGAAGGCCGGGCCAAGGACGCAGGGCAGCGACGGGCGGGGGTATCCAATCCGCGCGAGGAGGGTCGCGCGCGGAGCGCTCGCCACGGCCCTCGCCACCGGACTTGCCGCGCTCGCGGTGGCGGCGACGGCGTCGGCCGGAAGCCCGCCGACCGCGGTCACCGAACCCGCCACGGGCGTTGCACGCACAGGCGCCGTGCTCCTCGGCACCGTCGATCCCCACGGCACCCAGGTCGCCGAATGCGTGTTCCGCTACGGCAAGACGCCGGCTCTCGGCAGCAGCGTCCCGTGCTCCTACTCGCCGGGGGCCGGTGTCACACCCGTACCCGTCGAAGCCACGCTCTCAGGCCTTTCCGAAAGCACGACCTACTACTACGAGGTCTTCGCGAAGGACGCGAACGGCGAAAGCGCCGGGGAAGAACGCCGGCTCACGACGCTGCCGACCGCGCCGGTCTCAGAGAGCCGGCCGCCGGTCGAAGTCGGCCACACCACCGCGACGTTCCAGGGCATCGTCACGCCGAACGAATCCGAAGTCACCGAATGCTTCTTCGAATACGGCACGAGCCCGGGCGCGCTCCCCAGCACCGCGGCCTGTTCCTCGCTGCCCGGCTCCGGCACCGAGCCGGTCGCCGTGAGCGCGCACGTGGAAGGTCTTGCGGAATCGAGGACCTACTACTACCGGCTCGACTCGCGCAACGCCTTCGGCCTGACCCAGGGCGCCCTCGAACCGGCTTTCACGGCGCCCAACCAGCCGGCCGCGAGCACCGAACCGGCGGACCCGGTCGGCCACACGACCGCGACGCTGAACGGCGTCGTCGATCCGCGCGACGCGCTGGTCGAACAGTGCTTCTTCCAGTGGGGTCCGACCACCGCGCTGGAAAATACGGCGCCCTGCACGGTCCCGCCCGGCGCGGGTGAAGATCTCGTCCCGGTCTCCGCCCCGCTCGAAGGCCTGACCGAAAGCACGACCTACTACTACCGGACGGTCGCGACCAACGTGTTCGGCGAGAACGCCGGCGCCCAGCGCCAGTTCACGACAGAACCGACTCTCGCCCACGCGCAGATCGGCAAGGCCACCGAGGTTTCTGCGCGCTCGGCGATCCTCACAGGCACCGTGGACCCCGAGGGCACGCAGCTGACGGAATGCCGCTTCGAATACGGGACGACACCCGCGTTCCCGGGCGTCGGCACGCTCGGGCACACGGCGCCCTGCAGCACGTCTCCTGGGGGGACGTGCTGCACCCAGTTCCCTTCGGGCAGCGAAAAGCAGGAGGTGACTGCGGGGGTGGCACTGTCGCCGACCACCACCTACGTCTTCCGACTGGTCGTCGGCAACTCCTACGGGATCGACTACAGCGGCGAAGAACACGTCACGACCTTCGCCGCGGAAACACTGCCGGTCGTCACCAAGCTCAAGCCGAAGAAGGGGCCCCCTGCCGGCGGCAACACGGTGACCGTCAAAGGCAAGAACCTCGCGGGAGCGGTGGCCGTCGACTTCGGCGGCGTCGAATCGCCGAGCATCATCTCGACGACGACCGAATCGGTCACGGCGGTCGTCCCGCCCGGCGCAGGCTCCGTCGACGTCACGGTGACGACGCCGGACGGCACAAGCGAATGGAGCCAGAGCGCCAGCTACAGCTACGGCGCACCCGTCGTCACAGAAGTCTCGCCCGGCACCGGAACGCTGGCCGGAGGGACGAACGTGACCGTGACCGGGGAAGGCTTCCGCGTCGGCACCGAACAGATGGCGTTCGTGTTCGGCAAGGCAAGCGCGATCCCGGTCGTCTGCGAGTCGCTGAACACCTGCACGATGAAGGCGCCCCCCGCATGGAGCTTCAAGGCGGGTACGGTCAAGGTGCGCGCCGTCGTGGGCGGCAGGTACAGCAAGGTCACACCCGGCTCGCTCTACCGGTACACGGCGCCCTGAGCGGGCCTCCGCAGCGGCCCGCGAGAGGCCACGGATACGCGTTCACCCCCTAGAATCGGGCGCCCAGGGCGCGTAGCTCAGTGGGAGAGCGCTCGCTTCACACGCGAGAGGTCGCAGGTTCGAAACCCGCCGCGCCCATCGATTGCATCGAGAAGGGGAAGCGCCACATGCACCATGCGCCGCGACCGCGGCACGGCGGGATCGTCCTCGAGCGGCGGCGGCTCAGCCGGTGACGCGATGAGGATGATGGGGCCCGCCCAGCAGGCGATGATCGACCGGGCGGTCGGACACGCGCGGGCCGCCGGTGTCCCGGAGGACACCATCCAGCGGGTGATCCAGCAGGAAGCCGCAGCCCGCGGCGGGGGGCTCGTCCCGGCGGTCCTCGCCGGAAGGCTCAACGCGCTCGCAAGCCAGTTCCAGCGCGAGCAGCGTCCACCCGGTGGGTGACGGTCGGGCTTCTTCACGACGAGGAGCGCCTTCGGCTACGCTGCCTGAAAGCGCAGGTTTGGGAGGAGGGGACAACATGGCATCGACCAGCCAAGACCCGCGGTCGCTGGAGGGGGTGCGCGTCGGCGATCGCGAGAACTTCGCGGACGGGCCGCCGCACGCTCTGTTCAAGGAGATGAGAGGCAGCTGCCCGGTCCACTGGACCGACGGGATCAGCGAATACCCCGAGGAGGACGGCTTCTGGTCGGTGACGACCGCCGAGGACGTCCACGAGGTCAGCCGCGACTGGCAGACCTACTCGTCGGAGGTCGGCGGCTTCACGGCGCTGAAGAACGCGATCCTGCCCCTGGAGCTCCAGCAGGCGATGTTCATCGGCATGGACCCGCCCAAGCACGACCGGATCAAGGGCCTGTTCCAGCGCGGCTTCACGCCCAAGCGGATCGCCGAGCACGAGCCGGCCATCAGACAGATCGCCGCGCAGGTGCTCGACGACCTCGAGGGGCGGGAGCGGTGCGACCTCGTCGAGGACGTCGCGCAGCCGTTCGTGGCGCGCGTGATCGGGAGCTTCATGGGCGTTCCCCGCGAGGACGACGCGATCTGGGCACGGATCATGAACACCATTCTCGGCGCGGGCGACCCCGACCGCACCCCAGAGGGGGCCCAGAGCGTGATGGAGAACGAGGTGCCCGAGGTCTTCGACCGCTGCGCGAAGCTGATCGCCGAACGCCGGGAGCACCCCACCGACGACCTCACCTCCGTGCTGGTGCACGCCGAGGTCGACGGCGAGAAACTCGAGGACCACGAGATCGTGATGGGGTTCTTCCTGCTGATGGCCGCCGGCAACGACTCGACGAAGGCGACCTACTGCAGCGGGATGCGCGCGCTGATGGAGAACCCGGAGCAGCGCGAGATGGTCCTCGAGGACCCGGCGCTCGTGCCGGCCGTCGTCGAGGAGGCGCTGCGTATGTTCCCGGCGTTCGCGCACTTCGCCCGGACGGCGACCCGCGACACCGAGCTGCACGGGCAGCAGATCAAAGAGGGCGAGAAGGTCGTGATGTGGTACCCGTCCTCGAACCGCGACGAGAGCAGGTACGAGAACCCGGACCGCTTCGACCTCACGCGGGACGCCGAGCACCAGGCGTTCGGCGCCGGTGGGCGCCACTTCTGCCTGGGCACGGCGCTGGCGCGCCTGGAGCTGCGGGCGCTGATGGAGGAGACGCTTCGCCGCTATCCGCGGATGGAGATCGCCGGCGAGCCGCGGTTCGTCGAGTCTCCCTTCGCGAACCAGCTCAAGTCGCTGCCGGTCACGCTCGACCCCTGAGGCTCACTCCGCGGCCAGCAGCCGCTGCCGTGCCGCAGCGGCTGCGAGGCCCAGGACCCGCACTGTCTTCCTGCGCGAGCGCTCGCCGCGGAGAAGCTCGACCTCGGCCGCGCGCACACCGAGCTCTGCGGCGATCAGGCGCCGGACCGCCTCGTTCGCCTTGCCCGCATCCGGCGCCGCGCGGACGCGCACCAGCACGCAGCCGTCGCGCTCGCCCGCGATCTCGTCGCGGGCGGCGCGCGGCGTCACCTTGATCTCGAAGCCTTCGACCGTCACGGCGCGAAGGTACCCGAGCGTGCCGGTGTCCAGGCTCCCGTCGCTCGGCTAACCGATTCGACGATCGCGCCGATGCAAAGGCGTGATCAGCTCGCCCTCGCGCGCCCGATCGACCTCGAAGCTCCCGGCACGGCGGGTGTGGGCGGTGCTGTGCGCGGTGCTCGGGACCGCAGCCCTGGCCGCGAGCTCCGCCGAGGCGGCGGCGAGGAGGCACACGGCGGCGAACTGGGACGTGCCCGCCCAGCGCCTCGTTGTGAGCGCCGGGCTGATGTCGGAATCCGCGACCGGCGGCTTCGCGGGCGCCTCGCCGCTCACGGCGCAGGCCGCGTCGCAGGCGATGACCGCGCTCTCGGCCCGCAGCCAGACCTCGGCTGTCGCCGTCCAGGCGAACGTGCGCATCACGGTCACCGAGTTCGACGCCCTGATGGTCTCGCAGCTCGGGCTCGGCGCGGTGGCCGCGCACGTCGAGCGCACGGCGAAGGCCGCGGGTCTGCAGCCGCCCGGATATTTCGGCACCGAGGTGATCGCGCGCTATCTGGGGCTGCGCTACGACCACCCTGCCGGTGAAGACTCGCTGGAGCTCTACCCCTCGGATCAGATCACGCGCGCTGAAGCGGCACATTCGCTCGCGGTGGCACTCGAAGCCGGCGAATGGGAGACCCAGTCGGCACGGCAGACGTTCGAAGCCTTCTCGCTCCCTCATTACTCCGCGGCCCAGCTCGAAGTGCTGCGGATCGCCGTCTCGAAGATCGGGATGCCATACGTGTGGGGAGGCACGACCGACGGCACCGAAGACGGCCTTGAACATGGCGGCTATGACTGCTCGGGCTTCGCATGGCGGGTCTACAAGGTGTCCGGCCTGTCCTGGGGCCGGGAGATCCTCGGACGGACGGCGGCCGAACAGGCGGGCGAAATCCCCAAGTCGGCGCGCATCCCGTTGAGCGGGGTCCAGCCCGCCGACCTGCTGTTCTTCGGCACCGCGCACTTCAACTCGAAGGCGACAGAGGCCGACGTCACCCACGAGGGCATCGCGCTCAGCGACGAATGGGCGATCCACTCCTCGAGCCAGGGCGTCTACGTGCTGCCGCTCGATTCGGGCTGGCTGGCGAGCAGCTTCGCCTGGGCGCGCCGGGTCATCGGTTAGCGCGCCACACGCCCGCACCGCGTAGCTCCTGGGCGCAGCCTGCGGATATGGTCCGCGAATGCGCATCTACCACCGGGACCATGCCGGACGACCGATCCGCGCGGCATGGACGCTCGAGGAGGCCGGAGAGCCATACGAGATCGTGAAGATGAGCTACGAGGAGGGCAAGGGCGAGGAGCATCGCGCTCGCCACCCGCTCGGGAAGGTCCCGGTCCTCGAAGACGACGCGGGCGAGCTGCTCTTCGAGTCGGCCGCGATCTGCCTGCAGATCGCCGACAGGAACCCGCAGGCGGGCCTCATCCCGGCTCCCGGCACCCACGACCGCGGGCTCGTCTACCAGTGGGCGGTGTTCGGGCCGGCCGAGATCGAGCCGCCCCTGATCGAGAGCGCGATCTACGCCGAGAGCGATCCGGAGCGCGCCGCGAAGGCGCTCGCGCGCTTCAGCAGGGCCGTCGACGCCGTCTCGGCCGCGCTCGGCGACGAGGACTACCTGGTGGCGCAGGACTTCACCGTCGCGGACGTGATGGTGGGCTCGGCGCTCGCGTTCACGACGCGCATGGGCCGTCCGGACCTGCTGCCCGAGAGCCTCCAGGCCTATGTCGGCAGACTGCGCGAGCGCCCTGCCTACCAGCGCGCCTTCGAGCGCACCGAGGCACCGGCGGCCTGAAGGCCGCCGGCCCGGTGCAGCTCCGCGCGGTTCACATCGCTCGCGGCCGGCTCAGCTCACGGTGGGTAGGCGTCCGCTCCTGGAAGGGCAGCTCCGCGAGCCCGGCCCTGCGGAACGCCGCGGCCACATTCGGGCGCGCGCCGACGAGCTGCACGGCAACCCCGCGGCGCCTGCACAGCCGGCAGCGCATCGCGATCACGCCGACGCCGGTCCGATCGATCGTCTCGAGCCCGGTGAGATCGAGGACGAGCCTGGTCACGCCCGCAGCGCAGAGATCGTCGATCGCCGCTTCGAGCGAAGCGGCGCTGTCGTGTCCCAGCGCGCCGCTGAGAGCGAGCCGGTGGCTTCGGATCGGTTGGTTGTGAGGGAGCGCGCGGAGGGCGGTGTGACTTCGACCGCCGCGAGCCTTCTCTCGCTGGTCCATCGAGCTTTCTCCTTTCGAGTCGTAGCGATCACGAGCCGCCCGGGGGGACCGGGGACGGCTCGGGTTGCGACGGATCGGAGCTAGCCGGGTCTGTCGAGAACCAACAGGGTGTGCACGCCGCGGAACCGTGCCCCGGGGGGGCAGAGCCGGCGCGCGAAGCTCGCCGGCCAGGCGAGCAGCACGAGGAAGAGGACCATCGCAACCCCGATACCGCCGCCGGAGCCGGCGACGGCCTGCGCCGCAGCGCTGCCCTCTCCCGAGGCCGGGACAGGCGGGTTCACGCCGCCGGTGCGGCTCGGACGTGCGGGCGGACCTGTCGGGCCGGGAACGGGTTGTGCGAGCAGGAGCGAGACCTGCGGCGGGGCGAGCGCTGCCGGCCCGGACGCGCTCCTCCTGGCGCCGGCGCTGCGGAGCGCGGATGCGGGGAGCCGATGGGAGCCGGCGTGGTCGGCGGCCCGCACGGGCGCCCGGCGGGCGGCGCCGGCCGGCGCCCTCCTCGCGGCCACAGGCGTCACAGGTGCAGCGGGTGTCACATCCGGACGGCCCGCGGCGGGAGGCGTGGAGGAGGACGCGCCGGCCTCGCTTGCGGGGCCGGGCCTCGGGGGCGCACCGCTGCCGGCTTCGGGCTTTCCGCCCGAAGATTCGAGCGCCATGGCCGGCGCGGCCGGTTGCGGGAGCGAGCGGACGACCGCTCCAACCGTCGCCTGGGCCTGCGAGCCGGCAGTTTCCACGACGCCGGCGGCGGCGCCGACGGTCGCGGCGGCTCGCTCGCCCGCTTCCTGCGCAGCGGCGGGCACGGCGGCCGGCACGACGGCGGAGACGGGGAGCGCATTCGCGGCCTTCGCCGGGACGGCACCGGCCTGTAGGACCGTCCGCTGGAGCACCGCTGTCGCCGCTGACTCCAGGCCCTGGGCTTCATCCGCGCGTGCGGTGCCGGCAAGCGACAGGCACGAGACGAGGATCGCCGAGACCAGCAACGCCGAGAGCCAGGCGGGCGAAGCCCCACGCCCCCGACGCGCACGACCGGCGATGGCTGGGGCGGCGATCTGCGCAGGAATGTCCATCCTCGAGGAGGCGTTACCCGGATTTGGCTCTGCGATCACGGAAAGTGCGACTGCTCGGGCGTCAGCGCACGGACGCAGGTCGCACCCTTAGGGTGTCCCGCGATCGCGATGGACCGGCTGAGGATCGCAACCTGGAACGTCAACTCGCTCGCGGCACGCCTGCCGCGGGTCCTCGATTGGCTTCGCGCCGTCCAGCCCGACGTCCTGTGCCTGCAGGAGACCAAGACGAGCGCCGCCTCGTTCCCGGCCGCCGAGTTGGCGAGCGCGGGCTACGAGTCGGCCGCTGACGGCGACGGGGCCTACAACGGCGTCGCGATCCTCTCCCGCGTCGGGATCGAGGATGTCACTCGCGGCTTCGAAGGAGAGCCCGGGTTCCCGGAGCCCGAGCGCCGGTCGATCGCGGCGCTGTGCGGTGGAGTTCGTGTGTGGTCGGTCTACGTCCCGAACGGCCGCACCGTCGAGGACCCGCACTACACGTTCAAGCTCGACTGGCTGCACGCCCTGTCGGGCGCGATCGCGGGCGAGCTGGAGGGCGGCGTCCCTCTGGCCCTCTGTGGCGACTTCAACGTCGCCCCGACCGACGCCGACGTGTGGGATCCGGCCGCCTTCACGGGCTCCACGCACGTGACGGCGCCGGAGCGCGAGGCGATCGCGGGTCTCGTGGCGCTCGGGCTCACCGACGTGATGCCGCGCGCGCTGAAGGGCGCTCCCTACACCTACTGGGACTACCGCGCGGGCATGTTCCACAAAGGCGAAGGCATGAGGATCGACCTCGTGCTGCTCGACCGCCGGCTCGCCTCGGCGGTCGAGGACGCCTACATCGATCGCGACGCGCGCAAGGGGACGAAGCCCTCCGACCACGCTCCGGTCGTCGTCGACGTCGGCGCCGCCGGCTAGGCGCTGGTCGCGGCCGCGCGCCGCGAACGCGACGGCGCGAGCGGCAGCCCGCGAACCTGGCGGCGCACCCTCGCGCCACCCCGGCGCCCCGTGCGGCCGATCTCCGAGAGCGGAGCGGGACGGCCGAGGTAGAAGCCCTGGGCATGGACGACACCGAGCTTCTCGAGCGCGCCCAGTTCGGCGGCCGTCTCGACGCCCTCGGCGACGATCGTCGCGCCGGATTCCTCGCCGAAGCGCATCAGCGACGCGGCGAGCGAACGCTTGGCGGGGTCGACGTCGAGACCGCTGATGAGCTGGCGGTCGAGCTTGATGAAGTCCGGGGCGAGCCGGAGGATGTGCATCAGGCTCGCAAAGCCCGCGCCGGCATCGTCGATCGCCAGGCGCACGCCTGCCGAGCGCAGCCCGTCGAGTGCGCCCGCGAGCCGGGGATAGTCCTCGACGGCGGCGTGCTCGGTGAGCTCGACGACGATCCGCGACTCCTCGACGCCAGCGAAGAGCGCTCCGATGTCCGCGCCCGCGAGCGCCTCGGGCCCGGCGTTGACGGTCAGGACGACCTCTGGCGGAAGCTCAGCGAGCTGCTCGATCGCCGCGCGCAGCAACGCGAGCTCGAGCTCGATGCCGAGCCCGGCATCATGGGCCTCGGCGAGCCAGACATCGGGAGCGCGATAAGGCTCGCCGTCGAAGCGCGCCAGAGCCTCGACGGCGAAGACCGCGCCGTCGCGCAGGTCGAAGATCGGCTGATAGGCGAGCGTGAAGCGGCGCTCGGCCAGCACGTCCTTGATTCGCTCGCAGGCTGCGACGCGCTCGAGTCCCCGGGGATCGAGCACGCTCGCGACGAACTTGTTGGCGCGCTCGGCCTCCCCGCCGGGTGCGAGCGCGCGTGACCCGCTCGAGCACATCCGCGCGGTGATCTCCATCAGATCGGTGGCGGCGCCGATCGCGGTGCTGATGAACTCGGCGAGCCCCGACAGCAGCCCGAGCTCGGCGGTGTCGAACGCATGCGGGCGACGCGAGCAGACGGCCAGCATCCCGATCGACTTCTCGCCGCGGCCGAGCGGCACGCAGACGGCGGATCCGACTCCGAACTGGCGCGTGGTCCGCCGGTGAACACGCGCATCGGCCTCGGTGTCGTCGGTCACGTGGGTGCGGCCGGTGCGGATCGTCTCGCCGCACAGGCTGCCCGCCATCGGGATCGCTGTGCCGACCTGCGGCGCGAGGTGACCCGAGCCGCTCACGAAGCGCAGCTGGCGGCGGTCGATCTGGAGTCCAACGATCGCGCCGTCGGCGCCGTCGACCATCGCCACGAGCTGGTCGCCGACGCGCTGCATCAGCTGCAAGGGATCGATGGTCTGGCGAATCAGCTCGTCCAGGTGCTGCGGCTCCTCGGCCATGGGCGACTAATCGACCGCCCTTTCGACTTCGTTTAGCTCCCGAAAGAGCTGGCCTCACCCGTCTGTAGGAGAGCCGCCCACCTCGCGCGGGACGCACGGCACGCCCATCATCGACCGAGCCGCCGATCGGTCCGGAGACAGACCGATCTTCGGACTTTCGGCTCCCATCGGATGTTCGTCCACGGGAAACCGCTCCTCGCCCGGGCTCACCCCCCTCGGGCTGCGTGAGGCGGGCGCCGCGAGACCGCCGGCGGCGGCCGGCGTCCCCGTCAGGGGTTCAGCCGGACCGGCAGCGACTTCAGCTGGTTGACGAACAGCGATTCCGCAGCACGAGGCGCCCCGTCGAGCTCGATGCGCGGATAGCGCTTGAGCGTCTCCTCGATCAGGATCCGGAGCTCGAGCCGCGCCAGAGCGGTGCCGAGGCAGAAGTGCCTGCCGCCGGCGCCGAAGGCCTGGTGCTCGGCCTTGCGCCGCAGGTCGAAGGTGTCGGCGTCCTCGTAGCGGCTCTCGTCGCGGTTCGAGGACACGTACCACATCACGACCTTCTCGCCGGCCTTGATCTTCTGCCCGTGCAGCTCCGTGTCGCGGGTCGCCGTGCGGCGGAAGTGTGCGAACGCCGGGAACATCCGCAGCGCCTCCTCGACGGCATCCGGCACGAGCGCCGGGTCGTCGAGCAGCATCTGCTTCTGGCCGGGGTCTTCCATCAGGGCGCGCATCGCGCTGCAGAACGTCGCCTTGGTCGAGTCGTTGCCGGCCGCGACCAACAGGAAGAAGCCCATGACGATCTCGTGCTCCTCGAGCTTCTCGCCGTCGACCTCGGCGTTGACGAGCACGCTCGTGAGGTCGTCGCTCGGCGACTCGCGCCTCGCGGCGATCAGCTCGCGGCAGCGCTCGAAGATCTCCGGGATGTCTTTGTGGACCGCCCCTTCGACGCCGTCGGGGTTGATGTCCGGGTCGCCGGCGGCGAGCACCGAGTTCATCAGGCGCGCCCACGTCGCGTCGTCCTCCTCGGGGACCCCCATGAAGCTGTGGATCACGCGCGAGACGACGGGCTGGGCGACATCCTCGACGAGGTCCGCCTCTTCCCGGCCGTCGAGCCGGTCGAGCACCCTGTTCGTGATCTCGCGGATCGACTGCTCGTGGTCCGCGATCCGCTTGGGCGTGAAGCCGCGCTGGAACAGCGCCTTGAGCCGGTCGTGCTTCGGCGGGTCCATGCCGATGAACATCGCCCGCGCGAGCTCGAGCGGGAAGTCGCCGCGCGCGGCGAGCACACCGCCGAGTTCCGAGGAGTACGTCTCCCAGTCGCGGCTGACGGTGTGGATGTCATCCGCGGTCGTGACCGACCAGAAGCCATCCTCCTCTGGAAATTCTTCGAACTTCTCGGTCCAGTGGATCGGGCACTTCGCCCGCATCTCCTTGAACTGCTCGTACGGCGGGCCGTCAACCCACAGGCCGGCCTCGGTCAGTTCGACGCTCTCGATGTCCCGCCCGACAGTTGCCATCTGGACCTCCGCGTTCCCGGCGCTGGCTGGATCCGCGGATGATACTGGCTGGCTGGCCAGTTTTGTGTGAGCGACGTCACCGGCCGTCAACACCCGTCCCTGCCGATCGTCAGACTCAGCGACGGTGAGCCACGCGCACCCCTCAGCCCAGCCCAACGTGCCGGGCCGTGGCATCACCGCCTCCTACAGCCGTCGCTTCTGGGCGGTCGTCGTGGCGATCGGGGTCGGTGCGGGACTCGGCGCCGCCGCCCTGATGGTGCTGCTGCGCGCCGTGCAGCATCTCGCGTGGAACTACAGCTCGGGTCCCTTCCTCAACGCTGTCGAACACACGTCCTCGGCGCACCGCGTGATCGTCCTGACGATCGGCGGCGTGGTCGCCGGCGCCGGAGTCCTCGCGCTCGCACGGTTTCGCACCTCCGACGTCTCCGAGGCGCTCTGGCTGCGGCGTGCGCGCCTGCCGCTGCTGGGAAGCATCGCGCGAGCCGTGCACTCGATCGTGATCGTCGCGCTGGGCGCCTCGCTCGGACGGGAGGCGGCGCCGCAACAGGCCGGAGCGGCGATCGCGAGCACGCTCGGTGACCGCGCGGGCTTTCCGGAATGGCAGCGGCGCCTGCTGGTCGCCTGCGGCGCGGGAGCAGGCATGGCCGCCGTCTACAACATCCCCTTCGGCGGCGCGCTGTTCGCGCTGGAGGTTCTGCTGGGAACGCTCTCGCTTCCCTTCGTGCTACCGGCGCTCGCGACCTCGCTGATCGCCACGGCGGTCGCATGGGTCTACATCCCGAAAGCCCCCACCTACCTGATCGCCGAACACATCACGCATCCGACGCAGATCGTGTGGGCCGCGATCGCAGGGCCGGTCGCGGGGCTCGTGTCGGTGCTCTACGTACGTTTCGTCATCGGCGCCAACAGGGCGCGTCCGCGGGCGGGGCTTGCGCGTCTGTGGGCGCCGATCGCGGTGTTCCTCGCACTGGGCATCCTGTCGATCGCCTACCCGCAGGTGCTCGGAAACGGCAGGAGCGTCGTCCAGCTCACGCTCATCGGAGCGCTCGCGGCGGGCCTCACGGCCGTCCTGCTCATCCTGAAGCCTCTGGCGACGGCGGGCTGCCTGGGCTCGGGCGCGCCGGGAGGCCTGTTCACCCCCACGCTCGCGGTCGGCGTACTGCTCGGCAGCCTCGGCGGCCGGGCCTGGGAGCTGCTGTGGCCGGGAGCGCCCCTCGGCACCTACGCCGTGATCGGCGGCGCAGCCGTGCTCGCGGCCTCGATGCAGGCTCCGCTCGCCGCGATCGTGCTCATGCTCGAGCTCACCCACAAGGCGGAGGGGCTGCTCGTGCCGATCCTGCTCGCGGTCGTCGGCGCCACGATCGTCTCTCGCCGCATGGGCGCCCACTCGATCTACTCGGCCCGCCTGACGGTCGGCCGCGAGGAGGAGGCGGCCGCGGAAGCGGCCGAGCGGGAAGGGATGCCGGCTTAGAACCGTTCGAGCACGCGCTCGATCGCGCTGGTGCCGAACTCCACCGTGTCGGCGGGCAGGCGCTCGTCCTCCGCGTGGATCAGCTCCATGAAGCGCATCTCCGCAGGGAGCTGCATCGGCAGGAAGCCGTACGTCTGGATTCCCAGCCGGGAGAAGAAGCGGCCATCGGTCACGCCCGGGAGCAGCAGCGGAACCGGCTTCGCCGCCGGGTCGAGCTCGCGCAGCGCGCCGGAGAGCGTCTCGAACATCGCCATGTCGGGCACCGCCGGCGCCGGGTCGTGGCGAAGCAGCTCCAGCTCGACCTCGATGCCGGCCAGCTCGCGCAGCTCGGCGAAAGCCTGCTCGGGGCTCGACCCCGGAAGCAGGCGGATGTCCAGCTCGACGCTCGCCTCGCCGGGGATCACGTTGATCTTCTCCCCGCCGCGAACGACGGTGGCTGAGACGGTGTTGTGCAGCAGCGGGTCGAACAGACTCCCGCGCTCGCCGAGCGCGTCGAGCAGCCTGTCGGTGATCCGGGGGCGCAGCAGCCCGCGCAGCGGCGCCGCGACCGTTGCGGGCACCTCGGCCGAGATCGCGTCGATCATCATTCGTGTGACGGCCGGGACGTGGACGGGCAGGCGCTTGGCGTCGATCCGCTCCAGCAGGCGCCCGAGGGTGCCGATCGCACCGCCCCTGACCGGCATCGAGCCGTGCCCGGCCCGCCCGCGCGTCGTGGCCCGGGTCCAGCAGACCTGCTTCTCGGCGACCATCACCGGGTAGAGCGCGCGACCCGCGATCTCCATGCGGAAGGCGCCGAACTCCCCGATCGAGTAGCGCACACCCTCGAACAGCTCCGGGTGCTCGCGCACCAGGAACTCGGCGCCGAGAGCACTGCCGGCCTCCTCGTCGGCCATCAGGCACAGGATCACGTCGCCGGGCGGCCGCCGGCCAGCCGCCTTCGCGCGCATGAACGCGGCGAGCATCATCGCCACACCGCCCTTCATGTCGAGCGCGCCGCGGCCCCAGACGAAGCCGTCGTGCTGCTCGCCCCCGAACGGCGGGTGGCGCCAGCTCCCGGCGGCGGCCACGACGTCCACGTGGCCCTGCAGCAGCAGCGGCGGGGAGCTGCCCTCGCCCTCCAAGCGCGCGACGAGCGAAGGGCGCTCGGGCTCGGCAGCCAGCACCCTCACCTCGCACCCGATCCCCTCCAGCAGGCCACGCACCCAGTCGATGCACTCGCGCTCGTTGCCGGGAGGGTTGGTGGTATCGAAGCGCAGCAGCCGCGCGAGCAGCTCAGCCGGGCGATCCTGGATGGGCGCCTCAGCCGGCGCCGGCGTCGTGCTCATCGCCTCAGTCTCTCCGATCGGGACCGCCCTTGCAGCGCTGTTTGCGCGCACGAATAGCTGGTAACACTACGAACGATGCCCCGTTCGATCTGGACCGGCGCGATCAGCTTCGGCTTGGTCACCGTGCCCGTCAAGCTGTACAGCGCGATCAACCGCAAGAGCGTCCGCTTCCACCAGCTCAACGGCAAGAGCGGAGTTCGCATCGCCCAGAAGCGGGTCGACCCCTCGAGCGGCGAGGAGATCCCCTACGAGGACATCGTCAAGGGCTATGAGATCTCCCAGGACCGCTACGTCGTGATCGAGCCCGGCGAGCTCGAGGCGCTCGCGCCGAAGAAGACGAAGACGATCGAGATCGAGGACTTCGTCGAGCTGGCCCAGATCGACCCGATCTTCTACGACCACCCCTACTACCTCGCGCCGGGCCCGGGCGGCGCAAAACCGTACCGCCTGCTGCTCGAAGCGATGGCGGAGACGGAGCGCGTCGCGATCGCCCGCGTCGTGATCCGCTCCAAGGAGCAACTCGTCGCGCTGCGCCCGATGGGCGACGCCCTCGGCATGGCGACGATGATCTTCGCCGACGAAGTGCTTCCGGCCGACAGCATCGACGAGATCGCCGAGGTCAGAGAGGTCAAGACGACCAAGCGCGAGCTCGACATCGCCAAGCAGCTCGTCGAGTCGCTTGCGGGGGATTTCGAACCGGAGCGCTACAGCGACAGCTACCGCGAGCAGGTGCTCGACATGATCGAGCGCAAGGCCCAGGGCGAGCACATCGCGGTGCAGCCGGAGCCCGAGGACGTGGAGGCGCCGGCGCCGGACCTCATGGGTGCGCTGAAGGCCAGCCTGGACGCCGTGCGGGCACGCGACGCAGAGGCCGGCGCGAAGCCCAAAGCGGCCAAACGCAAACCCGCCGCCAAAAAAGCGGCAGCCAAGAAAGCGCCGAAATCGGCGGGCAAGAAAGGCTCCGGCTCCGCCAGCAAACGCGGCTCGCGCGCGACCGCGAAAAGCTAGGTGACCCCGCGCCGGGAAGCGTCCGGCAAGAAGGCGCGCCCGGCCGGCGGGACCAAGGGCTCCGCCCCGGCGAGACGCGCAGCTTCAGCGAAACGCGCAGCCGCGGCGAAGGCCGAGCCCCGGGAGGGAGACAAAGCCGCGGGTAGGACGAACGTCGCCGGCAAAGCCAAAGCCAAAGCCGCGGGCAAATCCAAAGCCACGGGCAAAGCCAAAGCCACGGGCAAAGCCAAAGCCACGGGCAAAGCCAAAGCCACGGCGAAGCCGAGAACAGTGGCAAAGACCACCTCGAAGCTCGCGCGCTACGAGCGCAAACGCGACTTCGCGGCGACCCCCGAGCCCGGTGCCGCGGGCTCCGGCGGCGAGAGCGGCGGCCCGCCGCGGTTCGTGATCCACCAGCACAGCGCACGTCGGCTGCACTGGGATCTGCGCCTCGAACATGAAGGCGTACTCGCCTCATGGGCGGTACCGAAGGGCATGCCGGAGGAGCCCGGCGAGAACCGCTTCGCGGCACGCACCGAGGATCATCCGATCGAGTACCTCGATTTCCACGGCGAGATCCCGAAGGGCAGCTACGGCGCGGGTCAGATGACGATCTGGGACCACGGCACCTACGAGTTGCTGAAGTGGGAGCCCCGCAAGGTCGAGGTGCGACTCGACGGCGAGCGCCTGCAGGCGCGCTACGCGCTGTTCGCGATCGACAAGGACGACCCGCCCAAGGACTGGATGATCCACCGCATGGATCCGCCGGCGGACCCGGAGCGCGGGGCGATGCCCGCGCGGATCGTGCCGATGCTGGCCCGGACGGGCGAGCTGCCACCCGATGACGAAGCGTGGGGGTTCGAGATCAAGTGGGACGGCGTAAGGGCGATCGCCTACTGCGCGCCCGGCGAGGTCCGGCTCGAAAGCCGGAACCTGAAAGAGATCAGCGACAGCTACCCCGAGCTGGGCCGCCTCGACCGCGCCCTGGGCTCCCACCAAGCGGTGCTCGACGGCGAGATCGTCGCGTTCGACAGCGAGGGGCGCCCGAACTTCGGGCGCCTCCAGCAGCGCATGCACATCGGTTCGCGCGATCACGCCCGGCGGCTGGCGAAGCAGACGCCGGTGAGCTACATGATCTTCGACCTGCTGTGGCTGGACGGGCACTCGCTGATCGAGCTGCCCTACGCCGAGCGACGCGAGCGGCTCGCCGGGCTGGCTCTCGACGGCGAGGCCTGGCAGACGCCCGAGCACGTCGTGGGGCACGGCAGGCAGCTGCTGAAGGCGAGCCAGGAGCAGCATCTCGAGGGCATCGTCGCCAAGCGCCTCTCCTCCCGCTACGAACCCGGGCGGCGCGGCGGCTCGTGGTTGAAGATCAAGACGTTCGGGCGCCAGGAGTTCGTGATCGGCGGATGGCTGCCGGGCAAGGGAAGGCGCAGCTCGACGATCGGTGCGCTCCTGCTCGGGGTGTTCGAGGACAAGGGCTCGCTTCGCTACGTGGGGCGCGTCGGAACCGGCTTCAGCGAGAAGGAGCTGAAGCGCCTGCGGGGCCTGCTCGGGCCTCTCCGCCGGGAGTCCTCGCCGTTCAGCGCGGGCGAACGGCCGCCGCGCGAGGCGGTCTTCGCCGAGCCCCGCCTCGTCGCCGAGGTCGACTTCGCGGAATGGACGAGCGCCGGCAACATCCGCCATCCCTCCTACAAGGGGTTGCGCGAGGACAAGCCGCCGGAGCTGGTCGTCCGCGAGGACACGACGGGCGCGGCCGCGGCGGCTCGGGCGGCGGCGGAAGGGCCGGCCGAACTGCGTGACATCGAGGCCGCGACGCTCACGATCCTCTCGAAATCCGCGAGCTCGGAGACCGCGCTGGTCGGCGGGCGCGAGCTGAAGCTGTCGAACTCGAGCAAGGTCCTCTACCCCGAGACCGGCTTCACGAAGGGGCAGCTGATCGAGTACTACGTCACGGTCGCGCCCTTCCTGCTCGCGCACCTGCACGGCCGGGCTCTCACGGTCACGCGATGGCCCGACGGCGTCGAGGGCAAGTCCTTCTTCCAGAAGCAGTCCCCTGCACACCGGCCCGAGTGGGTTCGCGTCGCCACGCTCCCCGCCGGCGCCAAGAAGATCGACTACACGCTGGCCGATGACCTGCCGACGCTGGTGTGGCTTGCGAACCTCGCCGCGATCGAGCTGCACACGCCACTCGCCCTCGCAGAGGCACACGACCGCCCGACCTCGATGGTCTTCGATCTCGACCCGGGCGAGGGCACGGGCGTGCTCGACTGCGCGCGCCTCGCGCTCGACCTGCGGGGGCTTTTCGAGAACCTGGGCCTGACGAGCCTCGTCAAGACCTCCGGCTCGAAGGGTCTGCAGGTGTACGTGCCGCTGAACGTCGAGGACGTGGACTTCGCGGCTACCAAGACGTTCGCCAAGGCCGTCGCCGAGCTGTTCGAGCAGACCGAGCCCGACCGGGTCGTCTCGCGTATGACCAAGACGCGTCGCGAGGGCAAGGTGCTGATCGACTGGAGCCAGAACGACCGCAACAAGACGACCGTGTGCGTCTACTCGCTGCGAGCCCGGGCCCACCCGACCGCGGCCACGCCCCTCGAGTGGGATGAGGTGTCGGCCGCACTCGAAGGCGGCGACCCGGCCGCCCTCGTCTTCGAGGCTGCGCAGGTGCTCGAGCGCGTGGCCGAGCACGGCGACCTGTTCGCCCAGGTTCTCTCGCTCGAGCAGCGCCTGCCCGCGTTCGATCCGCGCTGAGGCGCGCGGCAGGCGCGCCGTGCCAGCCTCGGGCTACTCGAACTCAGGCGCGCGCCAGCCGGGCATCACGTCCGGCAGGCCGTCGCTGACCTTGTCCGAGAACGCCGCCGGACGCTTCTCGAGGAAGGAGGTGACCCCCTCGACCGCGTCCGCGGACTGCCCCCGCGCGACCATCCCGCGCGAGTCGGCGCGGTGAGCGAGCATCGGGTGCTCGGCGCCGAGCATCCGCCACATCAGCCGCCGCGCGAGCGCCACGGAAACGGGCGCGGTGTTCTCGGCGATCTCGCGAGCGAGGCCGCGCGCGGCGTCGAGCAGCTCGTCTTTGGGGTGGATGCTTCGCAGCAGCCCGCGTTCAAGACCCTCCTGCGCGTCGAACACGCGCCCTGTCGCAACCCATTCCATCGCTTGGCTGATGCCGACGACACGCGGCAGGAACCAGCTGGAGGCGGCCTCGGGGATGATGCCGCGCCGAGCGAACACAAACCCGATGCGGGCGTCGTCGGCCGCGAGGCGCACGTCCATCGGCAGCGTCATGGTCGCGCCGATCCCGACCGCGGGGCCGTTGATCGCAGCGATCACCGGCTTCATCGATTCGAAGACGCGCAGCGTGAATTCGCCGCCGTTGTCCCGTCCGGCGGCGCCCGCCGTATCGCGCTTGCTGTAGTCGAACGTGTCACCCCCGCCCTCAAGGTCGGCGCCGGCGCAGAAGCCCCGGCCGGCCCCGGTGACGATGATCGCGCGGACCTCGTCGTCGGCGTCGGCCTCGTCGAAGGCCGCCCTCAGCTCCTGGCCCATCTGGCCGGTCCACGCGTTGAGGCGCTCGGGCCGGTTCAGCGTGATGGTGAGGACACCCTGGTCCTTCTCGGTGAGGATCTGCTCGTAGCTCATCGCGTGAGGCATCCTTTCACGACGGGCGCGCCTCGCGCAGCTCGCGAGCGGTGAGCTGACGCTGGTACGGGCCCGCCCCGGTCAGGCACGTCGCCCCGCAGCGCGCCGCGACGTCGAGCGCCTCGCCGAGGCCGAGCCCGGCACCGAGACCGAACGTCAGGCCGGCCGCGAACGAGTCGCCGCACCCGTATGAGTCGACGGCGGGGCCGGGCGGTGCCACGGCCGCCCAGCGCCCCTCCTCCCCGTCGCGCCGGCGCCAGCGCCCGCCGTGCGCGCCTTCGGTGTGTACGACCAGCTCGGCTTCGTGCTCGACCGGCGCGGCTGCCGCGAGCTCGATCTCATCGTCCGCGCTCAGCACGAGCGCGTCGATCGGAACCCCGTGCCCGAGCGCGTGACGGGCGCGGGGGCTCGCGACCAGCACGCGGGCCGCCTCCCGCGCACGTCTCAGGGCCGGCACGTCCCCGGCCGTGAAGTAGACGGCGTCCAGCTCGCGCAGCTCGGCCCAGTGCGAGGAGCCCGAGTCTCCGGCGGGGTCGAGCCGCTCCCCGAAGGTCGTGATCGTGCGCTCGCGCTGCTCGTCGACGATCGTCACCGCGCGCCGCGTCGCCGCGCGCGCGACCGGCTCCTCCCGCGACCACCCGCGCGTCTCGCCCGGCGGCTCACCGGCCTTCCCCTCGACGGCCGGCTCGAGCGTCCGCTTCGCTGCCGGCTCGTCGAGCACCCGCACGCCGAGCTCGCCCAGGCGAAGCCGGGACGCGCGGCCGGTCTCGTCCTCGCCGAGCACCGTGAACAGACTCGATGTGCCGGCCAGCCTCGCGAGCTGGACGGCCGCGACCGCACCGCCGCCCGCGGGCTCCTCGAACGCGTCCGTGGCGTGCGCGACCTCGCCGGCCGACGGCAGCCGCTGCACGTGCCCGAACAGCACCCACTCGACGTGACCGACGACGGCGACGGAGGGCGGCTGCGGGGACACGGCGGGAGTCTCACACAGAATCTGACGCCGGGCGCGCCACCGGGTCCCCCGTCCGCTCGGGTGGGGCAACGGCAGTCCCCGCGGACCCTCGACGGGCACGACACCCGGCCCCGGCTCTCCCGGGCCGCGGCCGTTGCGGCAAGATGCCGGGCGTGGCGACCCCCGAGCAGATGCGCGAGCTGATGCCGTTTGCCGCGCTGATCGGCGCCGAGCTGATCGAGGCGACGCCCGAGGTCGTCCGCGGACGGATGGAGTGGGCGCCCGAGCGCTGCACCGCCGGCGGGCTCCTCCACGGGGGCGCGCTCATGGCGATGGCCGACGGCGGCGGCGGCGCGCTCGCGTTCCTGAATCTCCCGGACGGCGCGGTCGGCACCGCGACGATCGAGTCGAAGACGAACTTCCTGCGCGGGGTGCGCGACGGCGCCGTGACGGCGACCAGCCGCGTCCTCCACAAGGGGCGCACGACGGTCGTGATCGAGACCGAGCTCGCGCGCGAGGACGACGGGGAGCTCGTCGCGAAGGTCACGCAGACCCAGGCGTTCCACTATCCCCGTCCGCAATAGGATGCCGCCGATGCCCGACCCTGTGCTGATCGACGAGCAGGCCGCCCCGCATGTCCGGCGGCTCACGATGAACCGCCCGGAGCGGCTCAACACGATGACCGCCGAGCTGTGCGGCGCGCTACACGAGAAGCTCGAGGAGATAAGCCGCGACCGCTCCTGCCGCGCAGTCGTGCTGACGGGCGCCGGCCGCGGGTTCTGTGCCGGGCTCGACCTTGCCGGCTACGGACGCGCGCCCGGCAACACCGGGGAGGACGAGTCGCGCGACCGTCTCGCCAACCAGCAGCACATGTCGCGCCTGGTGCTCGGGATGCGCGCGCTGCCCCAGCCGGTGATCGCAGCGGTGAACGGCCCCTCGGCGGGCTTCGGGCTGGCACTGGCGCTCGGATGCGACATCCGCTTCGCCGCCGAGGAGGCGGTCTTCCGCGCCGCGTTCGTCAACATCGGCGTCTCGAACTGCGACATGGGCACCAGCTGGCTGCTCCCGCGCCTGATCGGCGCGTCGCGCTCGCACGAGCTGATGCTGACGGGCAGGCGCGTCGCCGCCGAGGAGGCACTGCGCATCGGGCTCGTCGCCGACGTCGTCTCCCAGGACGCGCTCGCTCAGCGGGCGCTCGAGGCCGCGGGCCAGATCGCCGAGCTCGCGCCGTGGGGAGTCCAGCTGACCAAGCAGGGGATGTGGACGGCGCTGGAGATCCCCTCCGAGCAGGCGGCGATCGAGTACGAGGACCGCCAGCAGATCATGGCCACCTTCGGACTCGCGCCGCCCGAGGCGATCTCCGCCTTCCTGGAGAAGCGCCCGGCCGAGTTCGCCGACTGATCGGCTGAGGCGCTCGTGAGCGATCTTTTCGACATCTCCGGCAAGACCGCGCTCGTGACGGGCGGCTCTCGCGGCATCGGGCTGATGATCGCCCGCGGCCTGTTGCAGGGCGGAGCCCGCGTGATCATCTCCTCGCGCAAGGAGGGCGCGGTGGCCGAGGCCGCAGCCGAGCTGGCGCCGCTGGGCGACTGCGTGGGCATCCCGGGCGACGTCTCGACGCCCGAGGGCGCCGCCGCGCTCGCCCAGGCGACGAAGGAGCACTTCGAGAAGCTCGACATCCTCGTCAACAACGCCGGCACGACCTGGGGCGCGCCGCTCGAGGAGTTCCCGGCGACCGGATGGGATCGCGTCGCGCACACCAACGTCGAGGGCGCGTTCCACCTCACGGTGGGCGTGCTCGACGCCCTGCGCAGCGCAGCGACGAGAGAGGACCCGGCGCGGGTCATCAACATCGGCTCGATCGACGGGATAAGGACTCCCTCCGTCGAGAACTACAGCTACAGCGCGAGCAAGGCGGCCGTGCACATGCTCACGCGACACCTCGCGAAGCGGCTCGCCGCCGAGAACATCACCGTGAACGCGATCGCCCCGGGCCCGTTCCAGAGCAAGATGATGGCCTTCCTGCTCGACGATCCCGAGTCCCGCGAGGCGGTCGAAGGGACCGTGCCTCTCAAGCGCATCGGGCATCCCGACGACATGGCGGGACTGATCGTGTTTCTGTGCTCGCGCGCCGGCTCTTACATGACCGGCACCGTGATCCCGCTCGACGGCGGCATCACCGGCTGCGGCTAGCTGAGCGGGGGCCGGGACCCGGCGCGGCCGGCGCGGCGGGCCTCCGGAGGAGTCAACGCTCGAGAGGCCAGGGGTTCTCGGCCGTCTGCCACGGCTCGCGGCGCCAGTCGGCGTATGCCTCGGCGGGATCGTCGGTCTCCCGCGAGACCGAGGCGTCGTACTTCGCCGCGACCTCGTTGACCGGGTAGTGGGCGCTGTCCACGCGGCGAGAGCCGATCATCAGGACCGCGCACGGACCGTCGCCCGCTCCGACGAAGACGTGCTCGACGCCCGCCGGGCAGTGGAAGAAGTCCCAGCGACGAAGCGGATGCTCCTCGCCTTCGATGATCGCGATGCACTCGCCCTCCAGCACCAGGAAGTCCTCCTGAACGGGCTCAGAGTGATAGCGGCAGTTCGGCTGTCCCGGCTGGAGGATCTGGACGTTCACCCCGGTGTCGGCCCATGGTGCCGCGTCGTCCTCGGGATCGAGTTGCATCGCCCGGCGCGGATGCGCCTTTGCAGGCCAGCTCGCGATGTTCGTGATCAGCGGCTCGGCCACGATTCGAACCCTAGTCGAGAGGCCGCTCGGCGTCGGGCTCCAGCGCGGCTTCGAGCTCCTCGAGAGAGCCGTCGGGGCCGGGCACGAGCACCCGCGAGGGCTCGCCGAGCACCGTCGCTCCGTCCGGCACGTCGCGGACGACCAGCGCGCCCGCGCCGATTCGCGCGCCGCGGCCGATCCGCACGCTGCGTCCGAGCGGCGCGAGGATGATCGCCCCGGCGCCGATACCGACGTCGTCCGCGATCACGATCCCGTGCTCGGAGCCGGTGGCGGCGCGTACCGCGATCGTCACGTTCTGGCCGATCAGCACTTCGCGCCCGATCGTGACGTTGCTGTGGACCACCGTCCCGAACCCGCTGTGGATGAACTTGACGTCGGGGCTGAGGCGCACGCCCGGCGCCAGCGAGTTGCGGTAGATCGCCGAGTTGAGTTTCTTCACGGCCAGGGCGAGCCGTCGCAGCCCCTTGCGGCGCAGGAAAGCCGAGAGCCTCCACAGACGTTCCGGGCTCATCGCCGGGGGACCCGCGGCGGTGCGGGGGCACTCACGCAGCTGATGGCACCGATCGTCATGCCGCTTGAATACCAGCAACGGCGCGGTGACGTGCCGCGGGCCGGCCGGACACGTGCGGGCGCCGCGCCATAAGCTTGCCGCCGTGGACTTCCTGATCGCGCGCGGGGATCTGCACGAGACCCGCTTCGAGGACGGCCCGGCACCCGCACCGGAGGACGGGCAGGCCGTGCTCGGCGTCGATCGGTTCGGGCTCACCTCGAACAACGTCACCTATGCGGCCTTCGGCGAGGCGATGTCCTACTGGAAGTTCTTCCCGGCGCCCGACGGCTGGGGGCGGATGCCGGTGTGGGGCTTTGCGACGGTGGCCGAGAGCCGCGTCGCGGGGCTCGAGGAGGGGGCCCGTATCTACGGCTACCTGCCGCCGTCGAGCGAGCTTCTCGTGACCCCGGAGCGCGTCGGCCCTCACGGCTTCGTGGACGCAGCGGCGCACCGAGCCGAGCTGCCCGCCGCGTACAACAGCTACCAGCTCACCGCCGCGGACCCCTCCTACGAGCCGGGCCGCGAGGACCAGCAGATGCTGCTGCGCCCGCTGTTCTTCACCTCCTGGCTGATCGACGACTTCCTGCGCGACAGCGACATGTTCGGGGCGGCCACGGTGATCCTCTCGAGCGCGTCCAGCAAGACGGCGAGCGGGCTCGCGTTCCTGCTCTCGCGCGAGGGCGGCGCCGAGGTCGTCGGGCTCAGCTCAGAGCGCGGCGCCGAGTACGCCCGCTCGATCGGCGTCTACGACGCCGTTCTCAGCTACGAGGAGCTCGATGACCTGCCCGCGGGCAGGGCCGTCTACGTGGACATGTCCGGCGACGCCGCGGTGCGCGAGGGCGTGCATCGCCGCTACGGCGACGATCTCGTGCACTCGGCCGTGGTGGGGGCCACCCATCACGATCAGATGGGCGCCGTCGCCGACGATCTCCCGGGACCGCGGCCCACGTTCTTCTTCGCCCCCGACCGGGTCGCCAAGCGCTCGGGCGAGTGGGGGCGCGAGCAGCTCGAACAGCGCCTCGCCGAGGCCTGGGCGCCGTATGTGAAGTGGACCGACGGCTGGCTCGAGGTGATCCACGAGCAGGGCCCGGACGCGCTGCGCGCGGCCTATCTGGACCTCCTCGACGGGCGCATCGACCCGTCGCGCGCGCACGTGCTCGCGCTTCCGCGCTAGCGGCACCCGGGCGGCCGGCGTCCTCGCCGGTTTGGGATCGCGCCGCCGTCGGGTAATCCTCTCCGTCAAGAGTCGGGGGGAGGGGCGAGGTCAGGAGACCGCAGATGTCGATGCCCTTTGGCGGCCGCCATGGCCGCACCACGATCCTCGCGGCCGCGTGCGCGTGTGCCTTCGCCTGGGCCCTCACGCCGGTCGCGGCCGCCGCCAAGCCCAAAGGCGAACCGAAGCCGTTCGGGCACGCGTGCACCCCTCAGGATGGTGTGCGCTTCTGTCCCACCGTCGGCCTCGAAGAACGGGTCGCGAGCTTCGACGGCGTCCCGCTCGACGTCGACGTGACCCTGCCCGCGAGCGGGACCGGGCCGTTTCCCACGATCGTGATGCTCCACGGCTGGAGCGGGAGCAAGACGTCCTTCGAGTCGACCGGCCCGCAAGGTGACGGCAACGAGACCTACGACTACAACAACGTGTACTTCGCCCAGCACGGCTATGCCGTCGTCAACTACTCCGCCCGCGGCTGGGGGCGCTCGTGCGGGACAGTCGAATCGCGCACCGAACCGGGCTGCAAAGAAGGGTGGATCAGGCTCGCCGACCAGCGCTACGAGGCACGTGACACGCAGTACCTCCTTGGCCTGCTCGCAGACGAACGGATCGCAAAGCCGAAGTCCATCGGGGTGACCGGGATCTCGTACGGCGGAGGCCAGTCGATCGAGCTCGCCTACCTGAAGAACCGCATCCGGCTGCCCAGCGGCGAATTCGCGGCCTGGAAGAGCCCTGACGGCAAAGCGATGGAAGTCAAGGCCGCGTTCCCTCGCTGGCCATGGTCGGACCTCGTCGACGCGCTGGAGCCGAACGGCCGCTTCCTCGACACGCAGATCGCCGGGCCCGAGCAGAGCCGCGAACCGATCGGCGTCGAGATCCAGAGTTACGTCACCGGCCTCTACGCCGAGGGCACCGCCGGCGGGTACGTCGCGCCCCCCGGTGCCGACGAAGAAGCGGATCTGACCAAGTGGTTCGCGCTGCTGGGCGCCGGTGAGCCCTTCCCCCTCGAAGCCGAAGGAATCGAGAACCAGATCTACGACTACCACGATGCCTACTCGATACCGCTCGACGGCAAGCCCGCGCCGATGCTTCTGGAGAGCGGGTGGACCGACGACCTGTTCCCGCCCGAGCAGTCGCTACGCGTCTACAACCAGGTGCGTGCGGCCAAGGGGTACGCGGCCTTGATGCTCGGCGACCTCGGACACAGCCCGGGCGACAACAAGCAGGACACCGACCACGCCTTCAACGAAGAGGGTGCAGCGTTCTTCGGCGCGCGACTGCAGCACTCCGGCGCGCTGCCTCGCAACGGCTCGGTCACCGCGTACACCCAGACCTGCCCGACCGAAGCCGCCGCCGAAGGTCCCTTCACGGCAAAGAGCTGGGCGAAGCTCCAGACAGGGGCGGTCACGTTCGGCTCCGCTGCGCCGCAGACGTTCACCTCCGCCGGCGGCAACCCCGTGACGGCGGCAGCGTTCGACCCGATCGCCGGGACGAGCGAAGCCTGCAAGACGGTGACCGCAGAAGAAGAGCCGGACACCGCGAACTACACGACGGTGAGCAGCGGCTTCACGATGCTCGGACTGCCCACCGTGACCGCTCACGTGATCGAGACCGGCCTCTACGGTGAGATCGCCGCGCGACTGTGGGACGTACTGCCGTCCGGCGAACAGCGGCTGATAAGCCGCGGCATCTACCGCCTCGACGAAGGCGAGAACGGCACCATCACGTTCCAGCTCCACGGCAACGGCTACCGCTTCGCCGCCGGCGACACGGTGAAGCTGCAGCTGCTCGGACGCGACGCTCCCTACTACCGGGCGAGCAACGGCGTGTTCTCCGTCGAAGCGAGCGACGTGACCGTCACCCTGCCGACTGGCTGACGGCCGCGGCCACCGCCGCGCGGGGTGCTCCCGCGCGGCGGCTTCGGCCGCGAGCTAATGCGGCGTCACGCGCAGTTCGACCGCGGCGGTTCCCGCCCCCGCTACCGGGCCCTCGCCGCTCCACTGGGCGACGAAGTCGGTCGTCGCGGAGATGCCTCCGAGGCTGACGCTGAAGGCGCCGTTGGAGGCCGCCGTCAAGGTCCGTTCGCGCCACAGCGCGCGACCCGCCACGCGGTAGGCGATCGTCACCTGCTCTCCGCCCTGGGCCGGACTCAAAACGCCCTTGAGCTTGATGCGCCCGTGGGCGCGTGCGAGCTTCTTCCGGGTCAGCTTCCGCGGCCCGACGATCGACAGGCTGAGGGTCGAGCTGGTCTGGTTCAGACCGCCGGTCTCGGTCTGGAACAGCCCCCCTTCGCCGAGCAGGTAGTCCACGAGACCGCCCGCGGCGAGAGCTTGCGCTTTCCGCGGAACCGTCTCGGGTATCCACGTCCGCCCCGCGTCGGAGGTCCGCAGCACGCGGTTGACCCCGCCGGCGAAGAGCGCGTAGCCGTCTTCCACCGAGCTGAAAGCGATCGTGCCCTGGCCGCCAAGGGCGAGCCGCCCCATCGAGTCGATCTCCTTCCAGCTTCGACCCGTGTTACGCGTGAAGAACACGCGCTGGCGCGAGACCACATAGCCGGTCGTGGGGCTCACGAACGACACCGATTCGATGTTGCCCTTCTTCAGCGGCCGCGGGATCAGCGCCCAGTGGGCACCCCCGTCGACCGACTCGATCGCTTCGTCGCCCCAGGCGATCATCGCCGAGCCGACGGTCTCGCCGCCGGCGAACAGCGGGAAGGCCGAGAGGCGGCGCCGCTGGATCCTGCCGTGCTTCCTGCCGAGGACCACGCTGCCCGCAACCGGCCCGAAGCTAACGCCCGCGTTCGTGCTGCGGCGCAGGCCGGTCGGCCCGACGAGCACCACCGTCCCTTCCTTCGGTGACAGCAGCGCCGAGGGCATGCCGCCACCGGAGTTGAGGATCGACCAGCTCAGGCCTCCGCTGGAGGTCTTGAAGACCGTCCCGCCTTCGTTGACCGCGTAGCCGGTCGCCGTCGTCGGGAACGCGACGTCCTCGATCGTCGAGGACGTCGGCACGCGCATCACGCCCCAGCTCGCGCCGCCGTTCGTCGTGGCGGCGATCACGCCTGAGTGGGCGGGGACATAGGCGTCTTCCGGCCCCGCGCCGATCCGTACGACATCTCCCAGTTGCACCCCGAGACGATGCGCGATCGAGGTCGGGAACGTCGCGCCCCCGTCGGTCGAGAGGACGGTCTCGCCGCCGACCCCGACCGCAACGGCGCTGCCCGCGGTGGAGAAGGCGACCGAGAGCAGGTTCTGGTCGGCCGGTGACACCAGCGTCCCGGTCTGACCTCCATCGGTCGTGCGCACGAGCATGTTCGTCGCAGGCGCCGGCTGCGGTGCCGTGGCTATGAGGCAGTGTTCGGCGTCGCTGCAGGAGATCTGCAGGAGCGTCGGGCGCGGCGCTCCCGCGGGGAGCGCCAAGGGCAGCGGCGTCCACGTCGCACCGCCGTCGGTGCTGTGCAGGAGCGTCCCGCCGGCGCCCACCGCATAGGCCAGCGTCGGGTTCACGAACGTGATGCCGTAGAGCGGCTGAGGAGTGCCCGCGACCTGCGTCCAGGAGCCGGCGCCGTCGGTTGTGCGGTAGATCTTGCCGCCCCCCTGATTGACGACCGCGTAGCCGACGGTCGGCGAGACGAACGCGATCTGCCCGGCGGTGGCTCCTGCCAGGGGCACGCTGGTCTTCGGTTCGAGCGTCTGACCGGCGTCTTTGGTCAGGAGGATCGACCCGTCGGCCTGCTCGACGTAGCCGGTGCTCGCGTTCAGGAAGGAGAAAGAGGCGACCTTGGTCGCGCACCCTTCTTCGGATTCGTTGACGGGCAGGCGGTGGAAGGTCGTGCCGCCGTCGGTCGACTCCCGCACCGTGCAGCCGCCTCCGACGACCACGGTGTTCGGTTCGACCTCCTGCAGCAGCGTGAGGTTCGAGGACGACCCGCTGGACAGGCCGATCCAGCTGGCTCCGCCGTCGTCGCTGCGCAACACGGTGCCGCCTTCGCCGGCCGCGTAGCCGCGAGCGCCCTGGAACGCGACGCTGTTGAGCGTTTCGCCCTGCGGGACCGGGTCACCCCACGTCCAGCCGGACATTCCCACCGACACCGGCGCCGCGCTCGCAGCCGCCGCCCCGGCGAGTGCCCATGCCGCGATTGCGGCGAGGGCGATCCTCGCAACCCGTCCCATTGCGCTCCCCCTTCTCGAGGTTTCTGTATGCCCGTACATCGGCAGAGTTCCGCCAACGTAGATCGAGCACCGGCTAGAACAACCGGGACCGGTGAAGGTTGTGCTGCCGAGCTCGCCGATCCTGTGAGCGAGCCGTCGCGCGGGGCTCGCGACGCCACCGCCGCGCGGCGGCTCGACGGCCGCCGCGCGATCGGGGGCACCCTCCGTCAGAGCGTGTGGGTCGCGCCCGGCTCGAGCACGACGACCTCGCCGTGCCCCGCGCCCTCGACGTCCGCCTTGAACGCCTGCGCGTCGGTCTCGATCGGCGGGAACGTGTTGTAGTGGCAGGGGATCACCTGCCGGGCGCCCACGAGCCTCGCCGCCTCGACCGCGTCGAAGCGATCCATCGTGTAGTGGCCGCCGATGCACATCAGCGCGACGTCGATCTCCGCCTCGCCCTGCGCCGAGGAGCTCGCTGCCCGGCCGGCCGTCGCACGCATCAGCGACAGATCGGAGAAGAGGGCCGTGTCGCCGAGGTGGTAGATCGTGCGGCCGCCCAGATTGATGATCAGCCCGGCAGGCGTGTTGACCGCCCCCTTGGGCGTCGTCGAGGTGTGCCACGCCGGTACGAGCTTGACCCAGCCCCACTCGAAGCGCACCGTCCCACCGAGGTTGGGGTCGCGTACGTTCTCGACTCCCTCCTCCGTCAGCTCGTTCGCGATCTCGACGATCGCGACGACGTCGGGCTTCGCACGCTCCGCGATCGACAGCGTGTCGCCGTAGTGGTCGGCATGACCGTGCGTCAGCAGCAGCGCGTCCGGGCTAAGCTCATCGGCCGCCACTGCAGCCTTCGGGTTGCCGGTGAGAAAGGGGTCGATCAGAACACGGGTCGATCCGTCGTTCAGCTCGAAGGCCGCGTGGCCAAGGAAGCGAATCTCCATCGTCACCGCCATTCGGTCGATTTCCATTCCGAGCCCAGCCGAAGCGGGCGCCGTCACCTTATATGCCCGCTGACGCCGTCGGCACACGCTTCGCGCGGACGCTGCTGTGCGCGTGCGCGCTGCTCTGCGCCGCGCCGGCGGGCGCCGGTGCCTGGAGCACCCCTGCGCCGCTGGCGCCCTGCGGGTCGACGGGCGGGCCGCGCGTCGTGTTCCCCGCCGATTCGCCCACCCACGCCACCGGCGCGGGAGCGATCGTCTGGCCGGCCGGCTCGTCCTGCGCCGGTGGGGCGGGGGCGCGACTCGACGTGCTGCGGCCGGGCGCAGCGCCTGCAGCTCCCTCCGAGCCGCGCCCGTCCGGGGACGACCCGCTCGCGCCGCTGAGCGTCGCAGCGGCCCCGCAGGGAAAGATCGCGATCGTCGGCAGCGACCCACGGCACCCAGGACACGCGCTCGCCCTCGAGGGCAGCGCCGGAGGCTCGTTCGGAGCTCTCCCGGGCGCCACCGCGACCGTTCCGCAAGCAGCGCTGAGCACGGCCTACCTCGGCGATCTCGCGCTTCTCGCGCCGGCGCCCGCCAGCGACGCGCTGGTGCTCGAGGTGCAGCGCTGGTTCGGCGGCCCCGCCGGCGCGCCCAGGCAGGTGGCCGCCTCCGACGGCCCGGTCGCGGGGGTGACGGTCACGATGGACTTCCGCAGCGACGCGCTCGCGGTCTGGGCGGCGCACGGCGGCGTCTGGGCGCGCGGCATGCCTGCGAGCGGCCGCCGGCTGGCGGCGCAGCGGCTCGGCCCGGCGGGCGCCGGCACGAGGATCGCCGCGCTGCTGAGCGACGACAACCGGGCGATCGTGATGTGGTCGACCGAGCGCCGCGGAGCAACCGACGTCTACCTGGACCAGTCCGCGACCGGACCCCGCTTCGGCCCTGCGGGCCGGATCGAGCATGCGCCCGGCCTGACCGCGCCCGAAGGCTCGCCCGAGCTCGTGCGTCTCAGCTCGGAGAGCGTGATGTGCGCCTGGACCGGCGCCGAAGCAGGCCGCGCGGTGGTGCGCACGGCGCCGATCGACCAGCGCGGGCTGCGAGACGTCTCGACGATCTCGGCACCCGGCGGCGGGGACCTGTTCCTGAGCGCTCTGGCCCCGGGGCCCTACGACGAAGCGTTCCTGCTGGCGAGCGAGCCGGCGATGTCCACCGCGGGAACGCCGGTGGCCGGGCAGGCGGCCCTGCTGGCCTCGCGGGGCATCGACGCCGCCCCCGGGCGTACCCTCTTCAGCCCGTTGCAGCCCGTGGCCCCGACCGGGCCGGTCTCGGGCGCGACGATCGCCGTCGAGCCCGGCACGGATCGGGCTGTCTCGGCATGGCGCGGCGCCGCCGGGGCGATCGAATACTCGCTGCAACCAGGCGCCCAGAGCTGAGCCGGTTTTGCCCCCAGCAGACGCGGAGCGAGGACTTTAGGAAAAGATGGACCGCTGATGGACCGTGACTACGAGCAGCAGACGTTCCAGGCCGAGGACCGCCATTGGTGGTACCGGGGCCGCAGAAGGGTGCTGGAGCGCGTGCTGGACGAGCTCGGCGCCGGAACGACGGGGACGCCGATCCGCATCCTCGACGCCGGCTGTGGCAGCGGCCGCAACATGGTCGAGCTCGCGCGGCGCGGCACGGTCACGGGCGTCGAGCTCTCGCTCCCGAGCGTCGAGAAGGCGCTCGAGCGCGGCTGCGGCGAGGTGATCAAAGGGTCCGTGCTGGAGATGCCCTTCGCCGACGCGAGCTTCGACCTGGCTGTCTCGCTGGATGTCATCGAGCACCTCGAGGACGACCTCGGCGCGCTGCGCGAGCTGCGGCGCGTGGTCGCGCCCGGCGGCGCGCTGCTGCTCACCGTTCCGGCCTACCAGTGGCTCTGGAGCGGCCACGACGAGATCAACCACCATCAGCGCCGCTACACGATGCGCTCGCTGCGTGCGGTCGCCGAGCAGGCCGGGTGGCGACAGGTGCGCACGAGCTACTTCAACTCCTTGCTCCTCCCCGTCGCGATCCTGCTCAGGGTGCTCGACCGCTTCAACCGCAAGACCACGGAGTCGAGCCTCGACCTCTGGGTTCCGCCGGAGCCGGTCAACCGGGCGCTGGAGGTGCCGCTGATCCTGGAGGCGAAGATGATCGCGCGCGGCGGGCGGATCCCCGCCGGGCTCTCCCTGCTCAGCGTCTTCCGCTAGAGGTTGGTGAGCTGGGAGGGCTCCTCCGCAAGCGGCACGTGCCGGAACGTCCAGGCACGGTTCACGACGAACGTGCTCACGGTGACGGCGATCGTCGCAATCGCCTGGGCCACGAGCTCGTCCACATGCGCATCGTGGACGAGCAGGTAGAGCAGCCCCAGGTTCAGTCCGAGCCCGCCTGTCTGGACGATGCCCCAGCGAACGGGCGTGTAGGCGTCGCCCACGTGACCGGCGAACGTCCAGCGCCGGTTCAGCAGGAAGCCGTTGATCGCCCCGACCACGAACCCGATCGCCGACGCCGCCAGGTACCAGACGCCGAAGACCTTCAGGAGCACCGTGTAGACGGCGAAGGTGATCAGCGTGTTCGAGATGCCGACGATCCCGAACTTGACGAACTGCACGAGCACGGCCGGGACGCGCAGGCGGCGACCCGCGGGGGGCGACGTCGCCTCTGGCGGTACGCTTTGGGCACGTTCGCGTGACGCGCCGTGTCCATCCTCAGCCGAGCTCATCCCCAGGAAGGATGCACGATAAATTGAGCGCCGGCTTAGGGATTTCGTCGACGATGTAGTCCGCAGCGCGATAAACACGCCGCGGACCGGGCAAAATCACACCCATGCAGGACACACCTCCCCGCACTCCCAAGCTGCTGAGCCTCGTGGCCCCGGTCTACGACGAGGAGCTCCTGATCGAGGAGTTCGTCACCCGCGCCACCGCGGCGCTGGCCGACTACGACTTCGAGCTGGTGCTCGTCGACGACGGCAGCAAGGACCGCACGCCCGAGCTGCTGGACGGGATCGCGGCGGCGGACCCGCGCGTGAGGGTGATCCACCTGTCTCGCAACTTCGGGCATCAGGCGGCACTGACCGCCGGTCTCGAGCACGCTGTCGGCGACGTCGTCGCGATGATCGACGCCGACCTGCAGGACCCGCCCGAGCTGATCCCCGACATGATCGCCCAGTGGAGCCAGGGCGCCGACGTCGTGTACGCCGTGCGCAAGCAGCGCGAGGGTGAGACGGCGTTCAAGCTCGCCACGGCCTCCTGGTTCTACAAGCTGTTCGACAAGCTCGCCCAGGTCGACCTCGAGCCGAACTCGGGAGACTTCCGCCTGCTCGACCGCCGCGCGCTCAATGCCCTGCTCGCGATGACGGAGCGCTCGCGCTTCTTGCGCGGGATGACGGTCTGGATCGGCTTCAGCCAGACCGCGATCTCCTACGAGCGCGACGCACGCCACGCCGGCGAGACCAAGTACACGCTGCGCAAGATGCTGCGCTTCTCGCTCGACGCGATCGCTTCCTTCTCACACCTGCCGCTCCAGCTCGCGACCTACGCCGGGATCCTCTCGGCGGGCCTCGCGTTCATCGCGATCCCCGTCGTGATCGCCCTGCGTATCGCCGGCTCCTACCTACCGGGCTTCGGCTCGATCACGATCGCGATCCTGCTGCTCGGCGGGATCCAGCTGATCGCGATCGGAGTGATCGGCGAGTACGTCGGCCGAATCTACGAGGAGGTCAAGCATCGCCCGCTCTACATCGTGCGGGAGGAGCTGAATCACCCCGCCGCCTCCGGGCGCGCGGCGGTCGTGCCGGTGGCGCGCGCCGGACTCGGGGCGCGCACCCCCGAGCGCGTTCCCTGAGCGGTCCGGCTCCCCGCGGCGGGGCCCCTCTGCGCCGCACGCCCCGGCCGTGCGCTGCTCCGCGCTCCGCACGATGCCGCGCGGTGGCGGTCCTCGGCTCGGCAGCCTCGGCGCCGGTGTCCCCGTCGCCGCCCGAGGGATCTGAGCAAGCTCGGGGCACAGGACCGCGACACCGCGGGGGCAGGCGTGTTGTGATGGTTCGATGCGCCTGCGCCCATCTGCCCTGCCCGCGTCCGGGGAAGCGCTCGCGACCGCGCTGCGCGAGACGGCCGGCCTCGTCCTGCTGGCGCTGCTCTGCGTGCTGACGACGAGCTGGCTCGTGCCGACCGACGCCCACGCCGAAGCCTGCCCGGGGGCACCGGTCTGCCCCTACTCGTCGGTCAAGCAGATCGGGCAGCGCGGCGAAGGCGTCCTGCGCTTCCCCGAGGCGGTCGCCATCGGGCCTGCGGGCGACGTCTACGTCGCCGACCAGCTCAGCTACACGGTCGAGGAGTTCAGCGCGGCCGGGGTCTTCGAGAACCAGTGGGGCTCGTACGGCGGCGGCCACGGCCAGTTCGGGCCGATCGGCGGCCTCGCCATCGACCCCGCAGGCAACGTCTACGTGGTCGACTCGAGCCACGACCGGATCGAGAAGTTCGCGGCGAACGGGACCTTCATCAAGGCCTGGGGGAAGCACGGAAGCGAAATCGGCCAGTTCAGCTTCGGCTCTTCACAGGATCCGACGAAGCCGCCGGGCGGTGGCATCGCGGTCACCGGGAGCTACGTGTACGTCGCCGACAGCGGCAACAACCGCATCGAGCGCTTCAACCTCGAAGGCGGCGAAGCGATGGCGTGGGGCACCAAGGGCGCCGAACCCGGGCAGTTCCAGTATCCCCGCGGGGTCGCGGCGAACGGGTCGGAGGTGCTGGTGGACGACGATGACAACCACCGCATCGAGATGTTCAACCCCGAAGGCGCCTACGTCGCCAGCGCAGGGACCCAGGGCACCGGACCGGGGCAGTTCGGCTTTCCCTACGGGGTCGCGCTGGACGCAGCCGGGAACGCCTACGTCGCCGACGATCTCAACCACCGGGTCGTCAAGCTGAGCCCGCAGCTCGGCTTCCTCGGTGCGTGGGGCGGCTTCGGCTCCAAGAACGGGCAGCTCGCATATCCGCGCGCGATCGCGAGCAACCCGGCCGGCGAAAACTACGTCGCCGACACGGCGAACGGCCGCGTCGAGGTGTACGACGCGAACGGCAACTTCCTGCGCACGATCGGCGTCAACTCCCGCGGGCCCGGCCAGCTCACCGCGCCGAAAGGTCTCGCGCTCGACCCGGCGGGGCGGCTGCTCGTTTCCGACACGGACGCCTCGCGTGTCGAGGTGTTCGCGCCCGGGACCTACGCCTTCGCCGAACAGTGGACCGCGATGCCCGGCCTCGAGCCTGCTCTGAACCGCCCTTCGGGGATCGGCGTCGACCCGGCCGGCTCGGTCTACATCGGCGACGGCCAGGGCAACGAACGCGCCGTCCGGCTGTGGGGCGACGGGACGCCGCTGAACGAAATCGGGGGACCCGCCGCCCTCGGCGGAGCGACGCTCGCGGGCGCGAGCGCGTTCGCCGTCTCGCCGCAGAGCCACGACTCCTACGTGGCGGACGCCGGCCACAACCGCGTCCTCGTGTTCGGACCCGAAGGCAAGCTGCTGGCACGCTGGGGAGCGGGCGGCGGCAACGGCGCTGCCGGGAACGGTCCGGGTGCCTTCTCGCATCCGGAGGGGATCGCGATCGACCGCGCGGGAGACATCGAGGTCGCCGACACCGGGAACAACCGCGTCGTCCGGCTCGAACCGTCGGGCAACGTGATCGGCGAATGGGGCGCGGCTGGAACCGCTGCCGGGCGTTTCCACTCGCCCGATGGCATCGGAGTCGACGCCGCCGGCACCGTGTTCGTCCTCGACGGCGAAAACAACCGCGTCCAGGCGTTCACAGAATCAGGCCACTACCTCTACCGCTGGGGCAACCGCGGCCCGGGCGCCGGCCAGTTCTCCCAGCCGGGCGCGCTCGCCGTCGGCTGCGAAGGCAACGTGTACGTGGCCGACACGAACAACAACCGCATCGAGCGCTTTGAAATGACCAGCCGCGCAGGCGTGGGATGCGTGCCCGCGAGCGCCTGGCCGCCGCCGCTCGACGTGGCGCCGGTGCTGAGCGTCGCCCTGCTCCACTCCAGCGGCGTGCTCGCTCGGCGCGCCCTGTCGATCGGAATCTCCTGTCAGCGGGGATGCAAGATCCTCGTCACCGCGACGCTCGCGCCGTCGAGCCGCAGGAGCCGGACGGTGAAGCTGGCGGCGGTCGCCCGCGGCCTGCCCGCGAAGCGCACCGGGCACTTGAGCCTGCGGATCGGGCGCACCGGGCTCGGGCGCCTGCGCGCGGCGCTGGGCTCGCGGCGCTCGCTGCTGGCGCGGGTTGCGATCGTCGCCGTCGGGCCCACCGGGCGTCGCACGACGGTGCAACGCAGCTACCTCGTGACCCGCTGAGGCGCGAGCACCGATAATGACGGCCGTGGCCGAGCAGACAGGCAACGTCGACCAGCGCCAGGAGCGCGTGCGCATCGAGACCGGGCGCCATCGCATCGAGGGCGTCCTCACGCTCGCGCGCGACGGCTACCGCAGCCGCGTCTCGGACGTGCTGAACGCCTCCGAGCGGGACTTCATCACGCTCACCGAGGTGACCGTCTCGCCGCTCGAGGGAGGCCCGGTGGAGCTGCATTCCTACATGTCGCTCGCCCGTCGCCACATCGTGTTCGCGGTCGCGGCCGCGGATCAGGCCTAGGGGGCCGGCGAACACCGGTCGGGTCGGGCTCCGGCGCGGCCCGCAGCGCCGCCCCACTTCCGGAGCTCGGCACGGAGCGCCGGCCGGCTCTCCCCTTCTGCAAGGATTACGCGCCTGATGGGCACCGTGCGGGAGGCCGCCCTGGATCTCTTCCGGGCGCATGAGATGACGACGATCTTCGGCAACCCCGGGTCGACGGAGCTGCCGATGCTCGCCGAGCTGCCCTCCGACTTCCGCTACGTGCTCGGCCTGCAAGAGCTGGTGGTCGTCGGGATGGCCGATGGATACGCGCAGGCGACGGGCCGGGTCACGCATGTGAACCTGCACACCGCCCCCGGGGTGGGAAACGCGGTCGGCGGGATCTTCAACGCGCAGTCGAACAAGTCGCCGCTGCTCGTCACGGCCGGCCAGCAGGTGCGCGCCCAGATCACGATGGAGGCCAACCTCACCAACCGCGATCCGACCTACGGTCCGCAGCCGTACGTGAAGTGGAGCCACGAGCCCCCGCGCGCCCAGGACGTTCCCGCGGCGCTCGCACGGGCGATCCACCACGCCTCGCTGCCGCCGCGCGGCCCGGCTTTCGTCTCGATCCCGATGGACGACTGGAGCCAGGAGGCCGACGCAGCGACGCTCCCGCACACGCTCGCGCGGCGGGTGGACGGCCGTGCCGTCCCGGATCCGTCGCGGATCGCCGCGCTCGCGGAGCGGATCGCCGGAGCGCGCAGGCCGGTGATGGTCGCGGGCCCGGACATCGAAGCGGCGGGCGGCTGGGATGACGCGGTGAGCCTTGCCGAGCGTCAGCGGCTTGCGGTGCTGGCAACTCCGGCCACCGGTGGCGGCCGGCTCGGCTTCCCGGAGAACCACCCGAACTTCCAGGGCCTGCTCGCGCCGGCGATCGGCCCCGCCGGCATGCAGCTCGCGGAGTACGACCTGGTGCTCGTGGTCGGCTCCTCGGTCTTCCCCTACTACCCCTACATCGCGGGCGAGCTGCTCGCCGAGGGGACCGAGCTGGTGCAGATCACCTCCGATCCGGCCGAGGCGGCGCGGGCGCCGATGGGCGAGGCGATCGTGGCCGACGTCGGGCTCGCCCTGCGAGCGCTGAACGACGCGCTCGGCGAGTCCGGCCGCGAGCAGCCGCCCGCCCGCCCCGAGCCGGTCCTCCCGCAGAGGCCGAGCCGCTCAGCGGCTCGCAGGCGATGCAGGCGCTCGCCGTCGCGTGGCCGGAGGACGGCATCGCCGTCGTGGAGACGCCCTCCAGCACCGCCGCGCTGCGCAACCGCCTGCGGCTCTCGAAGCCCGGCAGCTACTACTTCTCCTCCAGCGGCGGGCTGGGCTTCGGGATCTCCGCGGCGGTCGGGGTCCAGCTGGCGGAGCCGTCGCGGCCGGTCGTCTGCGTGCTCGGCGAGGGCTCCGCCCAATACGGCATCACGGCGCTCTGGACGGCGGTCGCCTACAAGCTCCCGGTCACCTTCCTGGTGCTGCGCAACGAGGAGTACATGATCCTCAAGTGGTTCGCCGAATTCGAGCAGGAGAGCGGGCTTCCCGGGCTCGATCTCCCGGGGCTCGACGTCGCCGCCGTCGCGAGCGGCTACGGCGTGCCCTCGCGTGAGGTGCAGGGGACCGACGAGCTGATCGACGCGCTCTCGGCGGCGATCGACGCGCAGGACGGTCCCCGCCTCGTGCAGGTCCGTTGCGCCAGCGGCATGTGGCTGGAGTAGAGGTGGCCGCGGCTCAGGCCGGCATCGAGCGGATCGCGCCCGAGCCGCCGGGCGACTGGCCCGTGCCCCGGCCCGCCCCCGACGCCGCGCCCGACTGGGTCGCCCAGGGCACGCCGCCCGAGCTCGCGGCTGCGCTGAGCGGCGTTCTGGCCGCGGGCGGCCTCGCGGGCCGCGCGAGCGATCTGATCCGCTACGCCTCCGACGCGAGCTGCTACCGATCGATCCCGCGCGCGGTCGCCGTGCCGCGCGACATCGGCGAGGTCGCCGCCGTGATGGCGGTGGCGCGGAGGACCGGCACCCCGCTCGTCTTCCGGGCAGGGGGCACCAGCCTCAACGGCCAGTCGCAGACCGACGGCATCCTGCTCGACTGCCGCCGCCACTTCAAAGGCGTGACCGTCGAAGACGACGGCGCGCGCGTGCGGGTCCAGCCCGGCGCGGTGCTCGGCCGCGTCAACCGTCGCCTGCTGGCTCACGGGCGCCGGGTCGGACCGGACCCCGCCAGCACCGAGATCGCCTGCGTCGGCGGCGTGCTCGCCAACAACTCGGGCGGCATGCGCTGCGGCGTCCACGCCGACTCCTACCGAACGCTGCGTTCGCTGACGTTCGCGCTCCCCGACGGGACGGTGATCGACACCGCAGCGGCCGGCGCGGCCGAGCGGTTCGCGGCGGCGGCGCCCGAGCTCGCCGCCGGCCTGGCCCAGATCCGCGACGAGCTGCGCGCCGACCGCGAGCTCGCCGCGCGCGTCGCGCGCAAGTTCGAGATCAAGAACACCACCGGGTACCGCCTCTGCGCGTTCCTCGACTACGACGAGCCGCTGGAGATCTTCGCCCACCTGCTGATCGGATCGGAGGGGACGCTCGCGTTCATCGGCGAGGCGGTGCTCGACACGGTGCCGCTGGGGCGGCACACGACGCTCGCGCTCACGTTCTTCGAGGACATCGACACCGCGGTCGACGCGGTTCCGGAGCTGGTCGCGAGCGGCGCGAGCGCGACAGAGCTGATGGTCGCGCCCACGCTGATCGCCGCCGCCTGGAACATGCCGGGCACGCCCGAGCGCTGGCGGGAGCTGCCGCTGACCTCGGCCGCGCTGCTGGTCGAGTACAGAGCAGAGCAGGAAGGCGAGCTGGATGCCCGGGAGCGGACCGCCCTGGAGATCCTCGCCGCGCGCAACCCGATCGATCCGCCGGCCTTCACCCGCGACCGCGGCGAGGTCGCGATGCTCTGGCACGTGCGGGAGGGCATGCAGGGCCTGCTCGCGGCCGTGCGCGGGCCCGGCGTGACGATGATCATCGAGGACGTCTGCGTGCCGCCGGCGCGCGTCGGGGAGGCCGCGAAAGACCTGCAGGAGCTGCTGGGGCGCCACGGCTTCCTGCAGGGCGTGGCCGGTCACGCCTCGGCCGGCAACCTGCACTTCCTGCTCACGCCGAACTTCGGCGCAGCAGGAGGACCTCGACCGCTACGAGGCGTTCATGGGCGAGCTCGTGGATCTGATCGTCGACCGCTATGACGGGTCGCTGAAGGCCGAGCACGGGACCGGCGTCAACATGGCGCACTACGTCGAGCGCGAGTGGGGCGCGAGGGCGACGGAGCTGATGTGGCGCGTGAAGCGGCTCGCGGATCCCGACGGCGTCCTCGGGCCCGGGATCGTGCTGACCGAGGACGCCCGGGCGCACCTGCGCAACCTCAAGTCGGCGCCGCGGATCGAGGAGGTCGCCAACCAGTGCATCGAGTGCGGCTTCTGCGAGCCGGTGTGCCCGAGCCGCGACCTCACGACGACACCGCGCCAGCGGATCGTGCTGCGCCGCGAGATGGCGCGCCAGCCGGAGGGCTCGCCGGTGCTGGCGGCCCTCCTGCAGGAGTACGCCTACGACGGCATCGAGACCTGCGCCGCGGACGGGCTGTGCAGCCTGCAGTGCCCGGTCGGCATCGACACCGGCAAGCTCGTCAAGTCGCTGCGCGCGCGACGACACAGCGGCGCCTCCGAACGCGCCGCCCTGGAGGCCGCGCGGCGCTGGGGAACCGTCGAACGATCGGCACGGGCCGCGCTGCGCGCCGGCAGGACGCTCGGCGACGGCCCCACAGCCGCGCTCACCGGGATCGCTCGCACCGCCGTCTCGCACGAGCTCGTCCCGGCCTGGGGCACGGCGCTGCCGGACCCTGCGCCGGCCCCGCCGTGGACCGCACGTGAGGGCGCCGCGGCGGTCTACTTCCCCGCCTGCGTGAACCGCATCTTCGGCAACCCGCGCGGCTACGAGCAGCGCCCGTCGCTGCCGGAGGCGATGCTCACCGTCTCAGCCCGAGCGGGGCGGCCGCTCTGGATCCCCGCGGATGTCGCCGGCCGCTGCTGCGCCACGCCGTGGAGCTCGAAGGGCTTCGAGTCCGGCCACGGCGAGATGGCACGCGCGACCGCCGCCGCGGTGCTCGACTGGACCGAACACGGGCGTCTGCCGCTCGTCGTGGACGCGAGCTCGTGCACCCTGGCGCTGCTTGCCGAAGTGCCCGAGCGGCTCGACGAGGCGCTGCGCGAGGAGTACGGACGGGTCAAGATCATCGATTCGATCGCGTGGGTCCACGACGAGCTGCTCGGCGCGCTGCCACCCGCGGCGAAGCTCCAGACGATCGCCGTGCACCCGCCATGCGCCGCCAGCCACCTCGGGCTCGCCGAGGAGCTGACGGCGGTCGCCGGGGCGCTTGCCGACCGCGTCCTCGCACCCGCCGGGCCGAGCTGCTGCGGCACCGCCGGGGACCGTGGCCTGCTGCACCCCGAGCTGCCTGAGGCGTCCGCGCGCTCGGATCGGATCGAACGGGGCGAGCAGGCCGCCGCCGCCGCCCACGTGTGCAGCAACCGCACCTGCGAGATCGGGCTGACCGACTCGACCGGCCACGAGCACGGCTCGTTCGTGCTGCTCCTGGAGGAGCTGACCCGGCCGGGATCCGGCCGAGCGCAATAGGATCGCCTCAAAGCGCTAACGCCCGCGGGCGGTGAGGAGGGAGTGCAGATGAGTCAGCAGAACCGGCGCGTGGTCTTGGCCGAACGTCCCTCCGGGATGGTCGATGAGAGCACGACCCGCCTGGAGCACATCGAGCTCGAGCCGCTGAACGACGGCGAGGCGCTGGTCAAGGTCCGCTACGTCTCGATCGACCCCACGATCCGCACCTGGATGGACGACGCCCCCGGCTACCTGCCGCCGATCCAGATCGACGACGTGATCCGCGCGGGCGGGATCGGCGAGGTCGTCGAGAGCCGCTCCGATGCCTACCCGGTCGGGCAGATGCTGTTCGGCATGACCGGCTGGCAGGACTATGTGATCGCCGACAGCGCCGAGCGCACGATGCAGGCGATCCCGGACGGGGTTCCGCCGACGATCGCGCTCGGCATCCTCGGGCTCACCGGCGTCACCGCCTATTTCGGGATGAACGACGTCGGCGGGCTGAAGGAGGGTGACGTCGTGGTCGTCTCCGGAGCCGCGGGAGCGACCGGCTCGACGGCCGGACAGATCGCGAAGATCAAGGGCGCGAAGAAGGTCGTCGGGATCGCCGGCGGACCGGAGAAGTGCGCCTACATCGTCGACGAGCTGGGCTTCGACGAGGCGATCGACTACAAGAACGAGAAGGTCGCCGCGCGACTGCACGAAGCCTGCCCGGAGGGCATCGACCTGTACTTCGACAACGTCGGCGGATCGATCCTCAACGACTGCCTCGGCAACCTCGCGATGCGCGGCCGGGTCGTGCTGTGCGGGGCGATCTCCGGGTACAACGAGGACGGCCCGCCCCCGGGACCGGCGAACTACATCAACCTGCTGATCAGGCGCGGGCGGATGGAAGGCTTCATTGTGCTCGACTTCTTCGGGCGCCTGCCCGAGGCCCAGGGCGCACTCGCGGGCTGGCTGGGCGAAGGCAGGCTGAAGTCTGCCGAGCACGTCGTGGAGGGCCTCGAGAGCTGCCCCGATGCACTGAACCTGCTGTTCACCGGCGGGAACACCGGCAAGGTGATGGTCAAGGTCTAGCGGGGCTACAGCGACGGGGTCGGCGCCCCGGCGAGCAGGAAGAACCACAGCAGGAAGCAGATCACGGCCAGATAGACGCTGACCATCACGACCCGCTCGAGCGGCGTGATGCCGGCGCCGTAGCCGGGCTGCTCGATGCCTTCGTTGCCGCTCATGCCGCGCATCCAGGGCAGCCGCTGTTCGCCGGGCTCGCGCCCGGACAGGCGGTCGTATTCGGCGCTCAGCCAGGTGAGCGCGATCGACATCGAGAAGACGAGCACCGCGAGGACGACCACGACGACGATCACCGCGGTCATGCTCAGCGTCGAGCTCCTGACGAGCTGGGAGCCGACCCACAGAGCGATCAACGGCGCGCCCGTCCAGAGGTTGATCGCGAGGAAGGCCGTCGCCGCGACCATCGCGGTGCGCTTGAGCAGCAGGAACCGGGTCGGGGCCCCGCTCGGCTGGGCCGGCCGGCCCGGGCCGTTCACGGCAGCCATGTGAGCTCCATCGTCCGGCACACGGGAGCGAAGCCGAGCCGTTCGTACAGGCGCTTGGGGCGGTCCTCGTCGTCGGCGATGATCCAGAGCTCGCCGGCGGCGGCGGCTCGGATCGCCGCGCGCGTGATCGCCGTGCCGCGACCTTCGCCGCGGCGTTCGGGATGCACGTAGACCTGGGTGATCTCGGCCTGGCCCGCCGCGCGCTCGATCTGCGCGAAGGCGACCGCCTCCGCGCCCTGACGGACCACGAGCACGCTCACGCCTCGTGCCATCGCCACCGCCATCGCGCCTTCGCGGAACGACTCGTCGAAGGCGTAGTCGCCGAAGTCCTCTTCCCGCCAGGACAGACGCAGAGCGTCGGCGGCCTCGTATGGCGCCTCCACCACGTCGAAGTCCTCCTCCGTCTCGACGGCGGCCGGGTCGGCGTGGTGCATCCAGACGAGCGCCTGCGGTTTCCACCCCATCCGCTCGAACTCGGCGCGCCGGGCCCGCGCGGGCTCGATCTGCTCGAAGTCGATGCGGCGGTGATCCAGCCCGTCGAGGGCGCGGTCCGCGAACGCAGCGAGCTCCGCAGCATCCATCGCCGGGTCCTCCTCGACGCGCACCAGGTTGAAGCTGTAGTACCTCGGATGGCGGCTCGCGCGCAGGACCGTGCCGTGAGCCCACGGCTCGCTCGTGTCGCACACGGCCGCCTGATGCGCGCGCCACCACGCGCGCGCCCGCTCGGCCAGCTCCTGCTCGGTTGCCGCTGCCGGCATGACAGGAAGGTTACGGGGCCCTCGGCGCAGGTATGGCTGCGTCCCGCCTGCGCCGCGGCCGGTCGTCTCCCGCCGCTGAGCGAGCCCGTGCCGCGGAGCGCCTCAGGCGCGCGCGATCAGGCCCTCGAAAAGCACGAAGCGGAACACCCGCATCAGATCCTCGAAGCCTGCCTCGCGGAGCATCGCGTCGTTCTCCTCAGGTGAGAGCGGCTGCAGGACGCCGCGGATGCTGCGGGCCTTCGCTGCTATCTCCTGCTCGCTGAAGCCCTGACGCGCCTTCCAGTCGGCGTAGGCGCCCTCGGCGGCCGCCTGGTTGCGTGCGCTGGAGGCGAGCACCTTCTCGAACAGCACGAGCGTGCCCCCGGGCGTGAGGGCGTCATGGATGCGGGCGACGACGGCGCCGCGCGCGCGCAGCGGTATGAACTGGAGCGTGTAGTAGGAGACGATCATGTCCGCCGGCTCCAGCTCGAGCTCTTGGAGCGACGCGCTCTCGAAGCGGACGTGGGGCATCGCGGCGCACCTGATCTCGGCGCGCTCGACCATGCCCGGCTCGCGGTCGACGCCGATCACCTCCGCTCGGCGCGGCGCGAGACGCTCGGCGATCTGAGCGGTGAGAGCTCCCGTCGAGCAGCCGAGGTCGTAGACCCTTCCGCCCGGCGGCACGATCTGGTCGGCGATGTCGGCGATCAGCTCCTGGCCCTCGGCGTAGGCCGGCACGGAGCGCGCGACGTGCGAGTCGAAGGCGGCGGGGACCTCGCCGCCGAATGTCCAGCTGCCCGCGGGCGTCGTGATCCCGTCGCCGACGTGGGGAACATGCAGGCCGGCCTCTCGCTGACGGTCCGTGTCAAGCCCCATACCCGGATTCTACGCTCGCCGGGCGGCCCCCGGCCCGGCTAGGATCGCGGGGGCGGTGACGAGCGCAGCCGAGCGCGTCAACAGGGACGTCTGGTCGAGCAAGAAGGTCCTCGGCATCTTCGGCGCGCGCGAAGGCTTCATCGATGCCGGCGAGCAGACGCTGCTCGCACGCCTCGATGCCGAGACCGGCGGGCGGCCGATCCTCGATGTCGGCGTCGGCGCAGGACGCACGATTCCGCTGCTGGCCTCCCACGACGGCGGATACGTCGCCGTCGACTACCTCTCCGAGATGGTCTCGCTCGCCCGCGAGCTCCACCCCGGCGTTCGGGTCGAGCAGGCCGACGCGCGCGAGCTTGCCGGGTTCCCCCCGGGGGGCTTCGGCGCGGTGTTCTTCAGCTTCAACGGCATCGACGGCATCGCTCACGAGGACAGGGACGCCGTGCACCGCGCGGCGCTGCGCGTGCTGGCTCCGGGCGGTCTCTATCTGTTCTCGACCCACAACCTCGAATACTGTGCGGCGGGGCTTGCGCCCTGGCACCCGCGGTCGCTCGATCTCGGCAACGGCCCCCGCGCGATGCTCTCGTGCGCCTACCGGCTCCCGCGGCGCACCCGCTCCTGGCGCAGGCTGGCGCCGCTCAGACGCCGCGGCGAGGGGTGGGCCGTGCTCGTCGGCTCAGGCTACGACTTCAGCGTGCTCTGGCACCACGTCACACCCGCCGAGGCCTCCGCCGAGGTGAGACGGGCCGGTTTCGGGACCGCTCTCGGCGTGTTCGGGAGCGACGGCGCGCCGCTCGCCCCTGGAGACGACAGCTCGGACTCGCCCTGGATGTACGTGCTCGCGCGCGCTCCGGGCACGAGCCCGGAATAGGATTGACTGCGCCGATGCCCTTCAACGCGCGGCTCGCACCCAAGCCCTACGTCCCCGCCGAGGACCGCTACGAGTCGATGCCCTACAGGCGGTGCGGGCGCAGCGGACTGAAGCTGCCCGCGATCTCGCTCGGCCTCTGGCAGAACTTCGGCGACGACCGGCCGCTCGAGCGCAGCCGCGAGATCCTGCGCCGCGCGTTCGATCTCGGCATCACGCACTTCGACCTCGCCAACAACTACGGCCCGCCGTACGGCAGCGCCGAGAAGAACTTCGGGCGGATCCTCGCCGAGGACTTCGCGGGCCTGCGCGAGCAGCTCGTGATCTCGACGAAGGCCGGCTACGACATGTGGCCCGGCCCGTACGGCGAGTGGGGCTCGCGCAAGTACCTGCTCGCGAGCCTCGAGCAGAGCCTCGACCGGATGGGCCTCGACCACGTCGACATCTTCTACTCCCACCGCTTCGACCCCGAGACGCCGCTGCAGGAGACGATGGGAGCGCTCGACGAGGCGCGCCGTCGCGGTCTGACGCGCTACGTCGGCATCTCCTCCTACGGCCCGGAGCGCACGGCCGAGGCGGCCGGGATCCTGCGCGAGCTGGGAACCCCGCTTTTGATCCACCAGCCGTCGTACTCGATGCTGAACCGCTGGATCGAGGGCGGGCTGCTGGACGTGCTCGGGCGCGAGGGGGTGGGCGCGATCGTGTTCTCCCCCCTCGCCCAGGGGCTGTTGACCGACCGCTACCTGCACGGCGTGCCCGCGGACTCACGCGTGCGCGCCGGCAACTACTTCCCCGAGCAGATGCTGAGCGACGAGAACCTCGAACGGGTACGCGGGCTGAACGAGATCGCCTCCGGTCGCGGCCAGTCGCTGGCGCAGCTCGCGGTCGCCTGGGCGCTGCGCGACGAGCGCGTAACCTCTGTGCTGCTCGGTGCGAGCAGCGTCGAGCAGCTCGAGCAGAACGTCGGGGCCCTGGAGCGGCTCGATCTCAGCGCCGGGGAACTCGAGGCGATCGACCGCTACGCAGACGAGGGGGACGTGAACCTCTGGGCGACGTCGAGCGAGGGGTAGAGGACCGCGCCAAGCGGCCGGCTACGGCCGGTTCCCGATCACCGGGAGCGCAAAACGGAGAGGGCGGGATTCGAACCCGCGATGGAGTTTGATCCCCATACTCGCTTAGCAGGCGAGTGCCTTCAGCCACTCGGCCACCTCTCCCGAGGGTGAGTCGCAAAGTTTAGAGACTGGGCCAGCAGTTGCTGGAGGGCCCGGCGGGGGCGGCCCGCCCCGCTCAAAGGCCCGCCGGCGCTCCCACCGGGCGCAGACGCGACAGGACGCGCTCCTCGCCCTCGACGCTCAGCCCCCGCCGCCGCGCCTCGGCGACGTCGATCTGCCCGCTCAGCAGGCCGAGGATCGCGTGCGGCGAGCCGCTCAGGACGGCGTTGGCGCTCTCGCCCGCGACCGCCGGGCGCGCGCGCACGGCGCCGTCGAACGTTTCCACCACGACCGGATCCTCGCCAGCCCGCAGCTCGATGGAGACCGGCGGCCGGCCGGGTTCGCCGTCTTCGAGGAAGCGCTCCGCCGGCCACGCCAGCCAACGCCCTCGAAAGGCGTCGTCGGGCGCCGGGCCCTCCGCCATGTAGGGGACTCCCCAGGTGCCGAGCTCGTCGAGAACCGGCCTCAGCGCCTCTCCGCGCGGCGTCAGCGAGAACAGGGTCGTGGCAACCGGCGGCGGCGCGAGCTCCCGCGCCACCACGCCGGCCTCCTCGAGCTCGCGCAGGCGCTCGGAGAGCAGGTTGGTCGCGATCCCGGGCAGGCCGTTGCGCAGGTCGGTGTAACGGCTCGGGCCTCCCAGCATCAGCTCGCGGACGATCAGCAGCGTCCAGCGGTCGCCGAGCACGTCGAGGGCCTTGGCGAGGGCGCAGTACTGACGGTAGGAGCGCATACGCCGAGTTTACCGCATGCTTGACGATCTTGTGCTAAGACTTGATTTTCTTGTCTTAGTGTTTGAGAAAGAGGAGTGCAATGCGGAACCGAGCCCTGATCCTCCCGGCCCTGCTGCTTGCGGCCTTCGCGATCAACCTCGACACGACGATCGTCAACGTCGCGCTGCCGACGCTCGTCCGGGAACTGCACTCCTCGAACAGCCAGCTGCAGTGGATCGTGGACGCGTACAACCTCGTGTTCGCGGCCTTCTTGCTGGTGGCCGGCTCGCTGTCCGATCGTTTCGGGCGCAAGGGCATGCTGCTCGCGGGCCTCGTGCTGTTCGGGACGGCGAGCGCTGCGGGCGGGCTGATGACGAGCTCGGGCGCGCTGATCGCTGCGCGCGCCGTGATGGGGCTGGGCGCCGCGATGGTCTTCCCCGCGACGCTGTCGCTGATCTCGAACATCTTCGTGGAGCGCACCGAGCGCGCCCGCGCGATCGGCCTTTGGGGGGCGACCGCCGGAATCGCGATCGCGCTCGGCCCGATCGTCGGCGGCTGGCTGCTCGAACGCTTCTCCTGGTCGAGCATCTTCTTCGCGATGACGCCGGTCGCGGCCGTGGCGGCGCTGCTGGTGGCGCGCGCCGTCCCGACCTCGCGCGACGAGAGCGCGCCGCGGCTGGACCGGCCCGGCTTCCTGCTCTCGAGCAGCGCGATGGCGATCCTGATCTACACGATCATCGAGGCCCCGCTGCACGGGTGGGCCAGCACGCGCACGCTGGCCGGCTTCGCCCTCGCCGCCGTCCTGCTCGGCGGGTTCGTCGCGCGTGAGCGGCACACCGACGAGCCGATGCTCGACGTACGCCTTTTCGCCAACCCCCGCTTCACGGCGGCGAGCGGCTCGGTGACGGTCGCCTTCTTCTCGCTGTTCGGGTTCATCTTCCTGATGACCCAGTACTTCCAGTTCATCAAGCGATACGGACCGCTCTCCACCGGGGTGCACCTGCTCCCGGTGGCGATCTCCGTCGGCGTCGCGTCGGTGCTGGGAACCCGGATGGCCGTGCGCTTCGGAACCAAGCTCGTGGTGGCAGCCGGCCTGGCCATGGTGGCGGCTTTCTACGCCTGGGTGGCAGCCGTGATCGCGCCCGGGACCACCTACGCCACGATCGCCGCGCAGATGGTGCTCTACGGCATCGGGATGGGCCTGACGAGCGCGCCCGCGACGGAGGCGATCATGGGCGTCGTCCCCCGCGCGAAGGCGGGGGTGGGCTCGGCGGTCAACGACACGACCCGCCTGCTCGGCGGGACCCTGGGGGTCGCGATCATCGGCAGCGTCTACGCCTCGCTCTACTCCAGCCGGCTGAGCGAGCACCTCCCGCCGCGCGTGCCCGCAGGGCTCGCCGCGCTCGCGCACAGCTCGGTCGGCGCGGCTCTGGGTGTGGCCCACGGCCTCCTCGCGACGGGCCATCTCGCGCTCGGGGGCGGCGTCGCCCGTGCCGCCTCCGGCGCGTTCATCGACGGCCTCTCCCTCGGCTGCGTGGTCGCCGGCGGCGTCGCCGCAGCCGGCGCTGTGATGGCGGCGCTGCTTCTACCGGCCTTCCCCTCGGCGTCCGCCGAGGAGCCAGAGCCTGCGCCGGCGCGCGTTCCCTCCGCGCTGGCGACGGCGCGCGGAGAATGACGGCTCGCGCACGAGACGTCCTCGCCGGCGTCGGCGGGCTGAGCGCCCGCGCGCCCGTTCCACGTTGACGAGCGGGGCCCCAGATGCAAGACTCGCCGCTCGCGTTTCGGGGTGAAGGGCCCCGGGCGCCAGGGAGAGAGACAGAGCGCGTTGCGCCGACGGAGGGGTCGAATGCGAGTCATGGAGGATGGGCGGGGCGTGGCCTGCGGAATCGTCGCGGTGCTCGTGGCCGTCGTGCTGGCGCTTGTAGCGGCGGGCGCCCAGGCCGCGGTGCCGGACTTCGAAGCACGCACGCTGAACGACTGGGGCAACAACCAGACCCACCCCGAATGGGGCTCGGCCGGCAGCAACTACGTGCGGCTCGCCCCTGCGCGCTACGCCGACGGAACCGGCGCGATGGTGGAAGGTCCGAACGCCCGCTACGTCAGCAACCGCATCTTCAACTCGCTCGGCCAGGACCTGTTCTCCGAACGCAACGACAGCCAGTGGCTGTGGGTCTGGGGGCAGTTCGTCGACCACACCGTCGGCCACGCCGAGACCGGAACCGAAGAAGCGCCGATCGCATTCGACGCCGAAGACCCGCTGGAGTCCTTCACCGACACCCTGGGCTCGATCCCGTTCACCCGTGACGCAGTCGCGCCCGGCACGGGCACGGGCCCGTCGGACCCGCGCCAGCAGGTCAACGGCGTCAGCTCGTTCATCGACGGCTCGGCGATCTACGGGAACAACCCCGCGCGCCTGGAATGGCTGCGCTCCGGGCCCGCCGACGGCAACCCCAAACGGGAGGGGGCGCGCCTGCTGCTACCGGGCCGCTATCTGCCGACGGCCGCCGCGCGCGGCGACGCCGCGACGGCGCCGGCGATGGAAACCGAAGGCGCGCTGGCGGCGGCTCCGCAGGACGCCGACGTGGCCGGCGACGTGCGCGCCAACGACAACGCCGAGCTCACCGCCGTGACGACGCTGTTCGCCCGCGAGCACAACCGCATCGTCGCCCGTCTGCCCTCGACTCTGACCAACGAACAGCGCTTCCAGATCGCCCGGCGCGTCGTGGGCGCCGAGGAGCAGTACATCACCTACAACGAATTCCTACCCGCGGCGGGGGTCACGCTCAGCCCCTATCAGGGCTACGACCCATCGGTCGATCCCGAGCTGAGCGACGAATTCGCGACCGTCGGCTACCGCGCCCACTCGATGGTCAACGGCGACTTGCGCGTCCACGTCAAGGCGAGCGAATTCACGCCCGCGCGCATCCAGGCGCTCGAAGCGCTGGGCGTGCAGGTCGCACCGGGCGCCCACCATGGCCGCCAGCTCGAAATGACGATCCCGCAGGACGCCGCGTTCTTCGATCCGCAGCTGGTCCCGGACATCGGGCTCAAGTCGATCCTCGAAGGGCTCGGCGAAGAACCGAGCGCCAAGAACGACGAGCAGATCGACAACTCGCTGCGCAGCGTGCTCTTCGGCGTTCCCGGCCCCGGCAGCGACCCCGCCACGTGCTACGCCGAACCCACCACGCCGGGTTGCTTCAGCGGGGTCGTCGACCTCGGCGCCATCGACCTCCAGCGAGGCCGTGACGACGGCATGCCGAGCTACAACCAGATGCGCGAAGCGCTCGGCCTGGCGCCGCAGAGCACCTTCGACGAAGTGACCGGCGAGAGCAGCGAAGAACTGCCGGCAGGCGAGACGATCAACGATCCGCGGATCCTCGAATTCACCTCGCTGCGAAACCTGAACGGCGAAACCATCGCGCCCGGCTCGAGCGAACGCGCCGTCTCGGCGACCCGGCGCTCCACGCTCGCCTCTCGGCTGAAGGCGATCTACGGCTCGGTCTCCAACCTCGACGCCTTCGTGGGCATGCTCTCCGAGCCGCACCTCCCCGAAAGCGAACTCGGGGAACTCCAGCAGGCTCTGTGGCGCAAGCAGTTCGAAGCGCTCCGCGACGGAGACCGGTTCTTCTACGCGAACGATCCGGTGCTCGCGGAAATCGAATCCACCTACCACGTCACCTACAAGGTGAGCCTCTCCAACCTCCTCTCGCTCGACGCCGGCGCCTACCCCGGGCGTGTCGCGACCGACGTCTTCTACGCCCAGCCGAGCGCCGGCGCCTCGAAGGGCTCGGCGCGCCGGGCGGGCCGTGCGCAGTCGCAGGCGGCACGGCGCGCCGAACGCGCGGCACGGCGGGAATCGCGCCGGGCCGCCCGGCAGCACTGACGCTGCGAGGCGCACCGGCGGCGTCAGCGCCGGGCCGTGTCTCTGACCCCGGGGTCCCTCCTGCCGCCTCGGCGCGAGGACCGTCGCGGCGGCGCTGCCGCGGCGGGTCCAGCACGTAGCATCTGCGGCGGAAGGGTGGCAGAGCGGTTGAATGCGGCGGTCTTGAAAACCGTTAGGCCGGGAAACCGGTCTCGGGGGTTCGAATCCCCCCCCTTCCGCTTCGGGGCGGCGGGTATCGCCGTGCTCGCCCGCTGCTCGCCGACGCGCGCGGCCGCGGAAAGGCCGTGAGGGCTGCTCGTCGCCGTCCGGCCTGACCGCGGCCGGCGCATCCCTCTCTGCTCGACACCACCCGGGACAGGACACCGGGCGGCTCCCTCTCGTCGAGCCGCGGAAGATCTGCTCCGATCGCGTCCGGCAGCATCGCGCCAAAGGCGCGCCGTATCAATCCCACGGTCGTGGTAGTCCGCTTTGAATCGTTGGGTGGCCGGGCGTCGGGGCCGAGCCCCCGCAGCGCTCTCAGCGCAGCGCTGCCTCTTCGACCGCGGCCGAGCTCGACAGTGGCCGGCCGGTCGGGTCGAGGGCCTGGACCGCCACGTACGGCCCGATGGTCCCGGCCGGCACGGTCATGGCTGTCTCGAAGCCGCTGCGGGGCACCGTCAGGATCGCGTGCAGCGCGCTGGGCGAGCCACCCGCCAGCAGGCGCCAGGAGCCGACCTGTGTGGCTCCGTTCCAGCTCGCATAGGCCGTCCCGGCTCCACTGCCGCCGGGCACGAAGGCGAGCGCCGGCAGGTGCCCGGGCGTTCCGCTCCACGGCATGCGGAAGCTGCGGTAGGACTGCGTGTGCGGCGGGAAATGCGCGTCGAAGAGCTGCTGCCCGGTGGGGCTGAGCTCCGAGAAGTAGGGCTCCTGGCCCCAGCCGACGAACCAATCGCCGTTTCCGAGCAGCTCGGCGTTGCCCTGGCTTTCCACGACCAGCCCGGGTGAGTGCGTCAGCTGCGATTCGAGCGTCACCGTGCGGGTCTGCGGGTTCAGGGAGAGCACGACGACGCGGGACTCAGGATGGACGGTGGGAGAGGAGCCGTTGTCGAAGACGCTGATCGAGCCGTCGGGCAGTTCGCGCGGGTCGTGCTGCCACGCGGTGCGCGTGGAGGGCAGTCCGCCGAAACTGCTGTGCTTGCCGCCGAGCTGCCAGTTGATCTGCCCGGTCGCGGGGTTCAGGTCATAGACCGTCCACGTGTTCCGCGCGGAGATCAGCAGGCTCCCGTCGCGCTCGACGTCGAGCGAGTTGATGTGGAAGAAGTCGTAGGGGAAGCCCGTGTTCGATTTGGCGGCCGAGGCGTACGATTCCGAGACCGCCACGTGGTCGAGGCTCGTCCATTCGTACATCACGAGGCCGGTGCGGACGTCGATCTCCTGCATCACCCCGTCGGTCAGCCCCGCGTCCGAAGATCCGCCGTAGGCGGAGAGGTTGCAGAGCACCGGGAAGTAGGAGGTGACGAGCGCGGTGCCGTCGCCGGTGAGGTAGAAGTCGTGCAGATCGGGGCGATGGCCGTTGCCGCCGCGGACGCGTCCCGCTTCGGTGTAGGAGCTCGAGTAGATCACGTCTTCGCCGACCCCGAAGCCGTGGATCGAGATGTCGCCCTGCCACCAGGTGAGGACGGGCCGGCCCGCGTATTCCTGGACGTGCAGGTTGGTAGCGAAGGTGTCGCGGGGGAGCGGCTTGAACCAGAGCAGGTCGCCGGCGGGGTCGAGGATCATCGGACCTGCCTGGCCTGGACCCGTGTAGGGGGCGACGAAGATGTCGCCTTCGGCCTGGCCGGGCGAGTCGGCCGTCACGGTCACTGTCGGCGGGCGCAGGTCCGGCCGCGAGACGAAGTGCTGTTCTTCGGCGGGCGCTCCCGCGTGGATCGTCTCCGGGGTCGAGCTGAGCTGGTCGGGCTTGGCGACCGCGAACACGTCGGAGATCGCAAGCCAGCGCCCGGAGACGCGGGCCCGTGCGTGCACCGTCACGCGCTCGCCTTCGACGAATGGCCGAGTGGGCAGGAAGCTCGCGCCGTCGCCCTGCGAATAGGCGGCCAGATGCCCGGAATGGGCGCCGGTTCGGGATCCCACGACGCTTTGGACGGTCAGGTCTCTTACGGAAACTCCAAGGAAGCTGATCTGTGTCGCGGGGGAAGCGTCGCGACTGCCCGGCAGGGGCGATACTGTTACCGCGCCGGCCTGAAGAGCAGAGTTGTCGATGCTCGCGGGGACGCACGTAGGCGCTGACTGCGCCGCGGCGGTGGCGGTCAGGCCGGCGAACCCCAGAGGACCAAGGGCCAGCAACGGCCCCAGGACGAGAGCTCGCATCGACGGCATGGACCCGAAGCAGGATATGAGAGTTGACCGGCGCACGTTCCTGAAGCGCGGCGCGATCGCCGGCGGCGTGCTCGCCGGCGCCGGTCTGGGCATCAAGGCGCTCGCCGAGGCCGACGGCGACGAACCCACGAAGCCGAAGGCAACGGCGGACCGGACGGCGGCCAGGCCGACCCCGTCTCAGCCCAACATCCTCGTGATCATGGTCGACCAGCTGCGCTTCCCGCAGTGGTTCGGTGCGAGCGGCGTCGGGGCGGCGCTGCCGCCCACCATCCAGCGCCTGCGTCAGGGCGGCGTCTCCTTCGGGCACCACTACACGGCCTCGAACGACTGCAGCCCGTCGCGCGCGGCGATGCTGACCGGCCTCTACACCCACCAGACGGGCTGCATGATCACCGGCGGCAGCACCCTCGACCCCGGCTTCCCCACCTGGGGGACGATGCTCCGCGAGCACGGGTACCACACGCGCTGGCTGGGCAAGTGGCACCTCACCCACGGCGACAACCACTGGACCCCCGCAACGGGAGAAGAAGCGCTCGAGCGCTATGGCTTCGCCGGCGGTATGTACCCGTCCCCGGACGGCGGCCCAGGCCAGGGCTGGCACAAGGACCCGGAGGTCGCCCGCCACTTCCGCGAATGGTTCGGCGAAGAAGGCGGGGCCGAGCCCTGGAACGTGACCGTCTCGTTCGTCAACCCGCACGACATCGCGTGGTGGTACGTGTGGAGCGACCGCGTTCCGGCGGAGGCGACGGCCCCACGCAGCGTCGCACGGCTGCCGCCCAACTACGAGACCCCCGAAGACCTGGTCCGCCGCGGCAAGCCGCGCCTGCAGCGCTCGCTCCAGGACACGGCGGCCGCCTCGTTCGGCCCGGTGCCCTACGAGGGGCCGGAATCCGAGCTGATCTGGCTGAGCTTTCTGGATCTCTACGCGAAGCTCCAGCGCGAGGTCGACCGCCACATCGGCGGCGTCCTCGCGACGCTCCACAGCCAGCCCCGCGTCGCCGAGAACACGGTGATCGTGTTCACCTCCGACCACGGCGAGTACGGCGCCTCGCACGGGCTCCGCGGCAAGGGCGCCGGCGCCTACGAGGAGGCGATCCGCGTGCCGCTGATCGTCAAGGACCTGCGCGGCAAGCTGACGAGCGAACCGCAGACCCTCCGAACCCAGCTCACCTCCAGCGTCGACCTTGCTCCTCTGCTCCTGACGATCGGCAGCGGCGGCGACCACTGGCGCAGCGATGCCCACTACTCCCACCTGGCCGAACGCGCCGACCTCGCGGCGATGCTGACCGAACCGGCGGCGCCCGGACGGGAATACGTTCTGCACGCCACCGACGAGACCGTGACCGAGTTCGCGGTTGAGGAGTACGCCGCCGGCGCGCCCCTGCACGTGGTCGCCATGCGCACCCAGGAAGCCAAGTACGCGACCTACTCGAACTGGCCCGAGGAAGGCATCGAGCCGCTGAGCGAAGGCGAGGAATCGGAGCTCTACGACTACGGGACGGGAACCGGGCGCCTGGAGCTGCACAGCTCGGTCGGCGAGCACACCCAGCTGGAGCAGACGATGCGCGAAAAGCTCCACCGCGCGTTCTACGACGAGCTCCGCCAGCCGCTCCCGAGCCGGCTCGAGGCCGCGCACGGCCGAGGCTTCGCCGATTACTTCTCGACCGCCCGCACGGCTGCCGCAAAGGCCGCGACCCGCCGCCGCCAGGACGTCGAAAGCTCGGTCGGCGACCTCACACTCGGGCAGGGCGGCCCACCGCCGCGCGAGCGTGCGGGCCTCAACCCTTCCGGGCAGAAGAGGCGCCGATGACGGCGCCGGCGGCGTCGAGCGCCTGAACCTCGAAGAAGCTGCCCGCCGCAGGCGCGGCAGGCAGGGCGATCGCGGTCTCGAAGCCCGTGCGCGGCGCGGTCGCGACCGAGGCGAGCGAGCCCGCGGAGGCGCCGGCGAGCACGCGCCAGGCGGCAACTTCGGTGGCGCCGTTCCAGCTCGCGTACACCGTTGCCTTCGAGCCCGCCCGGGAGAGCGCGAACGCCGGCGGCGTCGAGGGCTGCCCGTTCCAGCTCTGGCGGTAGACGCGGTAGGACTCCCAGTGCGCCGGGAGGTGGGCGTCGAAGAGGACCTGCCCGCTCGCGCTGTATTCGGTCATCCATGGTTCCTCGCCCCAACCGACCATCCACGCTCCTGAGGGCAGCGCCTGCGTATTGCCCTGGCTTCCGGCGACGAGAGGGGGCGAGTGCTCGATGCGGCGCACGAGCGTGGCCGTCATCGCGTGCATGTTCAGGGCGACTTCGATCGCCCGCGACTGGGGATGCGCCTTCGGGGTGGCGCCGTTGTCGAAGAACGTGATGTTCCCGTTGGGCTGCTCGCGCGCGTCGTGCTGGTAGGCGGTCATCGCACCCGGTCCCAGCTTGAAGCTGCTGCGGCGCCCCCCGAGGCGCCATCTGACCTTGCCCGTGCGCCGGCTCACGTCATATGCGGCCCACGTGTTGCGCGCGTCGATCAGCAGCGAGCCATCGAGCATGGGGTCGATCGCGTTGATGTGGAAGAAGTCGAACGGTTCCTTCAGGCTCCCCGGCCGGGGAGAGACGTAGGTGTCGCTCAGCGGCACGTGGTCGAGGCTGTGCCACTCGTAGCGCACGAGCCCGGTCGCAAGGTCGAGTTCCTGCATCAGCGTGTCGGCGACCGCTCCTTGAGACGGCCCGCCGACGCCGGACAGGTTGCACTCGATCCCGTCGTAGACGGTGATCAGGGCCGTGCCCTGCGGCGTGATCTGGAATTCGTGCAGGTCGGCCTGGTAGCCGTTGCCGGCCCTCACGACTGCGATCTGGTTGTAGGCGGAGTCGTCGATCACGATCCCCGCGCCGCGGCTGCCCGCCGTCACGAGCGGGTCCTGCCACCAGGTCAGGACCTGTTTGCCGAGGTAGCTCTGGACGCGCACGTCGGCTGCACGCGTACCGGCGGGCAGCAGCGGCTTGAACCAGAGCAGTCGCCCGTGTTCGTCGAGGATCATCGGTCCGTACTGCCCGGGGCCCGAGTAGGGCCCGAGCATCAGATCGCCGGGGCTCGTGCCGGCGGCGTCGCTCGTGACGGTCACGGTCGGCGGGCGCAGGTCGGGCCGCGAGTGGAAGTTCTGGTATTCGCTCGGCTTGGGAGCGGGTGGCGTGCTCCCCCCCGCTTCGCCGAACGTGTCGGGCACGGCGACCTGGAAGGAGAAGTCGATCGGCACCGAGTGTCCGGCGCTCGTGAGCGTCGCCTGCACGGCGACCGTCTCGCCCGCACGGAACGGCGTGGCAGGCACGAAGCTGGCGCCGTCGCCCTGCGAGTAGGGCTCCAGCCGCCCCGGGTGTGTGCCGCTGCGAGAGCCACGGACCCGCACTACGGAGAGCTCCGCGGCGGGGACACCCAAGAAGCTGAGCTGCGTCAGCGGCGAGGCGTCGCGGCTGCCCGGCAGCGGCGAGACCGTGACCGCGCCCCCGATCAGCGCCGAGCGATTGAGCCGGGACGGTGCGCAGGAGGCCTGTCCGGCTTCCGCGTTCGCACCTGCGGCGATCGGAACAGCCGTGCCCGTGCTCAGCGCGTCAGCGCTGAGCCGAATGGTGCGCGTCGAGCGGCTGACCCGGCCCGCCGGAGCCAGCACGAGCACTCCCAGCGCAGCGGCGAGGATCAGGAAGCGGGCGCGAATCAGCCTTTGACCGCGGCCGAGGTCCCGATCGCGTTGCCGCTCGCGTCAAGCGCCTGGACCTGGACGTAGGGGCCTGCTCCGGCGACCTTGATCGTGGTCTCGAAGCCGTGCCGCGGCGCCGTCGTCACTGCGGCCAGCGCCGAGGGCGAGGAGCCGGCGAGCACACGCCAGCTCGCGACTTCTGTCGCGCCGTTCCAGCTCGCGTACGCGGTCAGCGACCCTGAGCCGGGCGAGACGGCGAGCGCCGGGGAGCTGTGCGGGTGGCCGCTCCACGGCGAGAGGTAGGTGCGGAAGTCCTGGACGTTCTTGCCGAGCGAGCCGTCGAGCAGGACATGGCCCGAGGAGTCGTACTCGGTGAAGTTCGGCAGCCCGCCGTAGCCCATCAGCCAGTCGCCGCCGGGGAGCGCGAGCGTGTTGCCCTGGCTCGACGCGAGCAGCGTGCGCGAGGGGTTCGTGAACGCGCGCTTCAGGGTCACCGTGTGGGCCGCGATGTCCGGTTCGAGCAGCAGCCCGCGCGACTGCTTCTCCTTCGGCGGGCTCGAGCCGTTGTCGAACACCGAGATCAGCCCGTCCGGCTGCCACTCGGCGTCGTGCTGCCAGTAGAAATGCGTGCCCGCCCCCTGCTTGAAGCTCGAATGCGAGCCTCCCAGCCGCCAGTTGATCGCGCCGTCGCGGACGTTCACGTCGTAGAGCGTCCATGTGTTGCGAGAGGACAGCAGCAGGTCGCCCGAGGTCCCCGGGCTGATCGAGTTGATGTGGACGTAGTCCCAGGGGTAGTGCGACGTCGGCGCGGGATTGTGCGATTCGGAGATCGGGATATTGCCGAGCGCGTGCCACTCCCACATCACGAGCCCCGTCTTGATGTCGATCTCCTGGACCACCGAGTCCGTGAGGATGCCGTTCGATTCGCCGTGGAACGAGGACAGGTTCATGTGGATCGGGTCGAACGCGTCGATCCAGGCGGTGCCGTTCGGTTCGACCCGGATCTCGTGCAGGTCGGCGTGGTAGCCGTTGCCGGCGCGGACGTGGCCGATCTGCTGATAGCTCGAGTTGGCGAGGACCCATTCGCCCTGCCCGAAGCCGACCTCGAGGATGCGCCCCTGCCACCAGGTGAGGGCCGGCTGCCCGTCGAGCTGGACGACCTTCAGGTTCGTCGCCGACATGCCGCTCGGCAGCGGTTTGAACCAGATCAGGTTGCCTTCCTGGTCGGTGATCATCGGCCCCGGGGTGCCCTTGCCCTGATAGGGGGCGAGGAAGAGGTCGCCCGGCGCCGCGCCGGGCTTAGCGGGCGTGTAGATCCGCACGGACGACGGCGTCAGCGAGGGCGCCGAGCGGTAGTGCTGGACTTCTGAGGCGTTGCCCGGGTTGAGGGGGAACTGCTTCTGGCTCGGGGCGTACTGGTTCGCGATCGTGAAGCTCGTGGTGACCGCCCCGGTGCTCGGCCCGCCCGTCACCTGCGCGTGCACGGTGACCTTCTCGCCCGCTCGGAACGGCTTGCTCGGTATGAAGCTCTCGCCCGTCCCGGTCGAGTAGGCGCGCAGGACGCCGCTGTGAGAGCCGCTGCTCGAGCCCTTCACCGTCACGCCGCTGACCGTCGTCCCCGCGCCGCCGAGGAAGCTGATCTGGGTCGCTGGAGACGCGTCCGGCGTACCCGGCTGGGGCGAGACCGCGACCGGGTTGGCGGACGCCGTCCGGGCCGAAGCCGGCGTCCCCGGCTCGTCGGCCGAGGAGGCGCTGCCGCAGGCCATCAGCGCAACGCCGCAGGCGAGCGCGCCGAGAGCAGGGGTCGAGATACGCAACATCGGGTGTGAGAACACGGTCCGGTACACGAAAGAGCGTTGGCCGCGCCCCGTCGGCGCGGCGCGGCGAGGGCCGGGATGCGCACAATACCCGCCGCATCGGCCGCGCTCGCCGGTCGGGACGCACTCGCGCGGCGCCACCCGGCGTGCCGGGCGGGCCGATCACGTAGGCTCTGGCCATGATGGGGAGGTGGGTGCTCGCGGCGGTCGCTGCGTCCTCGTTCGCGCTGGGCGGCGCATCGCAGGCGTCGGCGAGCGACGCCTCGGCGACGGCGGCCTACCTGAACGCGAACTACGCGCTGGTCGCGGCGGGTCACGCGCACGTCGGCGCCTCGATCGCGGGCTACAAGTCGGTGCTCGCCAAGGTCCGCCGCGAATGCCCGCGCGCGGGCGAAGGCTCGCCTCAGGACCCCGAATCCACCAAACTCTCGAACGAGGTCATCGGGGCGATGGTCCTCAGCGCCGGGCAGCCCGACCGGCCCGCGGTGAAGAGGTACATCGGGGCGGTCAAGGGCCTCAGCTGGAGCAGGGGGTCGATCACGCACGCCGTCAAGGGGTACGCCTCGAACCTGAGCAAGCTCTACGCCCTGTCGGTCCCCGACCTCTGCGCCGACGTCCGCGCCTGGCGCGCCAGCGGCTACAAGACGCTCCCGGCGAGCACGATCTCGTTCGTCGAAACCTTCTACCCGAACTGGGTGGCACTGGGCCTGCTGCCCGCCGGCCTCTCCTCCTTCGAGAGCAGCCAGGGCCGCGGGCTCGCCCGCGCCTCGGCGCGCTTCGAATACCAGCTGACCAACGTGGAAGCCGAAGCGGTCGAAACCTGGGGCGCCGTCATGGACGCGCTCGAACTCTGGCCCTAGGCCGCTAGGCCACGGCCCGCAGGTGGCGGTAGGCCGCGCCGCGCAGCTCTCGCACGAGCGCGTCGACGACGCCCTCCTCGTCCTCGGCCTGCCCGTCGGTCACGGCGCCGATCACCGCCCGCTTGCGCTCCAGGAGGCTCGCGATCGTCTCGTCGACCGTCTCCGCCGCGAGCAGGTAGTAGGCGTTGACGGCGTCGCGCTGGCCGATCCGGTGGCAGCGGTCCTCGGCCTGGTCGTGGCGAGCGGGCGTCCAGTCGAGCTCCAGGAACGCGACGCTGGAGGCGTGCGTGAGGGTGAGACCCTGGCCCGCGACCTCCAGCGAGCAGACGATCATGCCCCCCTCCCCCTCGCCCGCCTGGAAGGCGCGCAGAGCCTCCTCGCGGGCGGCGTGGCTGTCCTCGCCGAGGATGTGCAGCGCCTCGGGGAAGCGCTCGATCACGGCGCGCTGGATCTCGCGGTGGCGCGCGAACACGACCAGCGGCTCGCCCGAGCAACGGAAGTCGTGCAGCCAGGCGAGAGCAGCAGACAGCTTGCCGCGCGCCGCGAGCAGCTTGAGGGCGTTCAGGCGCACGAGCCGTTCCGCGCGCAGCGCGGCCGCGACCTTCGCATCGAGCTCGCGCAGGTCGAGCGGCTGGCTGCGCAGCCACGCCACGAGGTCGCGCTCGGCGAGCCGGTACTCGGCCTCGTTGTCGAGCTCGATCGGGACGACCGAGCGCGTCTTCGGTGGCAGCTGGGGCAGCACGTCGCGCTTGAGCCGGCGGGCGAAGCAGCGCGCTCGCAGGTGCCAGTGGAGCCGCTGATGGGCGTCGGGACCCTTGAAGCGGGCGCTGAAGCGAGCGCCGGAGCCGAACTCGTCCAGGCGCCCGAGGATGCGCAGCTGAGGGACCAGCTCGGCCGGGCGGTTCACGACGGGCGTCCCGCTCAGCGCCAGCACGAGCCCGTCGCGCGGGATCGCGGCGGCGAGCCGTTGCGCGGCCTGCGTGCGCTTCGCGCCCGCGTTCTTGCAGAGGTGCGCCTCGTCGATCACGAGCGCACGGGGCGAACCCGCGAGCAGCTCGGGCAGACGGGCGGCGAGGATGTCGAAGTTGACGATCGTGATGTCGGCGAGCGTGCGCGCCCTCCGGGGCTCGTCCCCTGCGCTCTCATACGCCTCGTCGCGGGTGCCGGCCCCGACCGCGCCGGCGCGCCCGCCCGGGCCGAGCCCGGACCAGCGCTCGACGCTGCGCGCAGGGAGCCATGCGCGCGCCTCGCGCAGCCAGTTGAGCTTCAGGTTGGCGGGGCAGACGACCACCGCCGGGAACGCGTCGTCGGCCTGCAGCGCCGCGAGCGCCTCGATCGTCTTGCCGAGCCCCTGCTCGTCGGCGAGGAACGCGCGCCGGCGCTCCAGCAGGTATGCGACCCCCGCCCGCTGGAAGGGCTTCAGCTCGCCGCCGAGGCCCTCGACCTCCAGGTCGGCGTCGTGAGCAGAAGAGAGCGCGACGAGCCCGGCGGCCCGGGCGTGCTCCTCACGCGCCTCCTGGAGCAGCGTCAGCGCGTCCGGCGCGACCCAGACGTCGTGCTCGTCGATGAACCGGTCCAGGTCCGGGACGCAGAACGGGTCTGCGCTGATGGCGGGCAGGGCGGCGTGGTCCGCGCGCGAGCCCGCCGGGCGCCGCGGTGCCGCGCCACCGCGCCCGGACTGGACCCCGTCGACGCGCGCGAAGGCCTCAGGCAGCGCGGAGTCGTGGCCGGGCGCGAGCACGAACGTCGGCTGCTCGTGCGCGCTCGAGAGCTCCAGCACCGCCGGCGGCGCGGGACGTCCCTCTTCGAGCGCCTGAGCGCAGCGCCGGGCGGCGGGACTGATCCAGCCGTCGAGCTCGTCGCGCGCGAGTTGCCAGCTCGCAAGCGTGAGGGGCAACGAGGCACCGCCCGGAAGCTCTCGCGCCAGCTCGCGCACGGAGCGAGGCAGGCGGTCGGGCTCGCCCAGCAGGAGTAGCTCGGGCGGATCTCCATGGACGGCCGGACGGCCGACGTCGATGTTCCCGCGCCAGCTCGTCGCGCGCGCGATCCATGCCCGCACGCGCTCGTCGACCGAGGCGTCCTCGAGCTGGCCGAGCAGCTCCTGCAGCGCCTCGGCGTCGCGCTCGTTCGCGGCCAGCCCGACGCTCCCCGCAGGGCCCTCCGCGGGCCGCAGTCCGGCGCGCGCCGCGAGCACGCGCGCGAGTGCGGCCAGGCGGCCGCCGACGAGGATCCAGTGCTCGCCGCGGCGGTCGCGGCGGAACTCGACGTCCTGGCGGGGCGCCGCCGGCGCCCGTGCCGGCCCCGTCTCCGCGCGCTCGCGCTGGCGGAGCGCCTGCGCCGCCGCCTCGCTGAGGCGGACTCCGGCGTCGCGCAGGGATCGCACCGTCGCGGCGGAGTCGTCGTCGAGCGGCACGTGCGCTCGCCCGATCGCGTCGAGCCGGTCCGCCTCGGGATGGTCGAGCAGCTGGTCGAGCAGCTCTGCGGGTGCGTCGGTCGAGAAGCTCAGCCACCAGCGCTCGTCAGGACGCGACAGGTCGACCAGGCACTCGCGCCGCCCACGACGGCGGCGGCGGCGCTCGATCGTCCGCGCGAGGCGCTCGTCCACGTCCGGCGGCGAAGGCAGGCCGTCCAGCAGCCGTGCCAGCGCCTCGGCCTGCTCGGCTTCCAGCGGCAGCCGCCAGGCGCGCTCCTCCGGATCCCAGCGGCGCCCGGGGATCGCGCGCAGGAGACGGCGCAGGCCGTCGTCGTAGGGGAAGCGCAGCACGGCCTCATCGCTCTGGAGGGTGGCTGTGAAGGTCGCGGCGGACACGGCCCATGCACGATAGGGACCGCGGGTGACCTACCGGGAGATCGGCGGAGCCGGCACGGGCCCGCGCGTCCACCGCAGATCCGTTGCCCACCCCGGCGGAGCGGCGGGCGAGGACCTATGCGTTGCGCTCGACTGTGTCGAGACCTTTCGTCACCGACCGTGACAGCGCGGCGCGCACGACGGCGGCGAGCCCCGGGACCGGCGATGCGAGGCGGATGTCGTAGTGCAGGTGCGTGCCACCACGGCCATCGGGCTCGAATGTCATCACGCCGACGTGGCCGCGCATGGGGCTGCCCTTCGTGATGCGGTAGACGATCCGCGCCGGGCGCTCGAAGTCGGTGACGGTCTCCTCGAACGGCGGTCCGGGACCGATCTGCAGCCGGCGCACCGACCCCACCCCGTTCCGAACGCCGTCGCGTCCGTCCTGCAGGCGGGTGATCTTCGTCCCGAACAGCTCGGCGAGGTTCTCGTGCTCGGCCATGTAGTCGAACACCCGCTCGGGCGGCTTGGAGAAGTCGCGGTCGACGATCACGTGATGCGCGCGCATGCCGACAGCCTATTGGCCGCGCGCGCCGGCGGCAGCCTGGCCGCCGGCGGCGAGCGCGAGCCGCAGAGCGGCGGGGCCACCCGAGCCCCGGGCGGGCGATAATCGCGAGGTGAGCGACCTGCGAGCGTGGTGGGCGGAGGGAGAGCGGCTGCGGCTGTCGTTCGGCGGCGCCGAGCGAACAGTGTTCCGCGCGCGCATCGGCGCCGGGCCCGCGATGACGTTGCTGCACGGCTTCCCGAGCTCCTCGCACGACTGGGCCAAGGCGGCGCCCGCCCTGGCCGCCGGCAACACGTTGCTGGCTCCGGACTTCCTCGGGTTCGGCGCATCGGAGAAGCCCGTCGAGCACCGCTACTCGCTGCACGAGCAGGCCGACCTGGTCGAGGCCCTGTGGGCAGCCGAGGGCATCGGCGAGACGGTGCTCGTCGCCCACGACTACGGGGTCTCGGTGGCCCAGGAGCTGCTCGCCCGTGCCGGCGAGGGCTCGCTGCGCGTCGAGTTGCGCCACGCCCACTTCATGAACGGCGGCCTGTATCCCGAGCTGCACCGTCCCCAGCCCCTCCAGACCGCGCTGCTCGACCCCGAGCAGGGGCCGCAGATCTCCCGGCTCGTGACCGAGGAGCTGTTCATCGCCGGCCTCGCGCCGACGTTCGCGCCCGGCTATGACGCCGCCCGGGACAGCAAGGACATCTGGGCCGCCACCAGCAACGACGGCGGTGAGCGGATCGGCCATCTCCTGATCCGCTACATCTCCGACCGGGAGCGCCACGGCGAGCGCTGGACCGCGGCCCTCGAGGCCACCGACGTGCCGCTGGGCTTCGCCTGGGGCATGCTCGACCCCGTCTCCGGAGCGCATATGGCAGAGCGCATCCGCGAACGGCTGCCCGGTGCTCCTTTCCTGGCGATGGACGGCGTCGCGCACTGGCCACCTCTGGAAGCGCCGCGAGCCGTCGCGGGCGCGCTGCTCGGCTGAGCACGCAGGAGCCGAGCGGGGCGCGCCGGGCGGCCCGTCCCAGCCGCCCGGCTTCCCCACGCGCCTCGCGCTACCTGCTCAGAGCAGGATCGCGAGTTCGAGCGCTTCTTTGGCGGCTTCGCCCGCCGCGTTTTTCGCGATCACGTTGACGCGGAGTTTCTTGCCGCTCGTCCCGGACGGCACTTTGAATTCGTGGCTCGCGCCCTTCTGTTCCACTTTGCAGCTCGAAGCCGAGGTGCAGATCTTCCATTCCCAGACGTAGGAGATCGGCGCCGTGCCGGTCCACGTCCCTTCGGTCGCGGTGACACTCCCGCCTTCGGTCACCGTCAGGGTCGGGAGCGTGACCGGCAGCACGATGTTCGCCGGGATCACGCCTTTGACCGGCGCGGTCTTTTCCGATTCGGCGCTTGCGCTGCCGGCGATGTTTTTCGCGAGCACCTTCACCCGCAGCGTCTTGCCGACGTCAGCGGCCGCGGCGGAATAGGTGGGCAGGAGCGAGGGCGCGGCCGCCTGCGCGCATTCCGCTCCGCTCGTGTTGCAGCGCAGCCATTCGTATTCGTAGAGGATCGGTTCGGTCCCCGACCATTTGCCGCTCGACGCCGTCAGGAGCTGGCCTTCTTTGGCTTCTCCGGAGACGCTTGGAGCTTCGGTGTCTTTCGGCCCGACGCCGAGCACTTCACCGGTGGTCGCGGATTCCTTCACGGCCGGGCCCGCGACGTTTTTCGCTGTCACGACGACGCGCAGGGTGTGTGCGGCGTCGCCGTTCCGGATCAGATACGTCGATTTCGTTTCCCCGGTGATGTTTTCGCATTCGGTCCCGGCTTTGCTGCACAGCTGCCACTGGAACGAGTAGCTGATCGGTTCGGTCCCGGTCCAGATGCCTTCGTTCGCCGTCAGCGTCTGGCCGGTGATGTCCAGCCCCAGCACGCTCGGCGCGATCACGTTCGACGCCAGCACGCCTGCGACCGTCGCGGTCGGAGTCGATTCGGCATCGCCTTTGCCGGCGATGTTCGTCGCGATCACCTTCACCCGCAGCGTGTGGCCGACGTCGGCGGCGGCAGCCGTGTAGGTCGGCAGCACGGACGGCGCGGCCGCCTGCGTGCATTCCGCTCCGCTCGTGTTGCAGCGCAGCCATTCGTATTCGTAGACGATCGGTTCGGTCCCCGACCATTTGCCGCTCGACGCCGTCAGCAGCTGGCCCGCTGTCGCGTTGCCCGAGACTTTCGGCGCTTCGGTGGCTTCCGGCCCGACGCCCAGGACTTCGCCCGTCACGGCCGATTCCTTTTCGGTCGAGCCGGCGACGTTCTTCGCCGTCACGACGACACGCATCTTGTGAGCGGCGTCGCCGTTTCGAAGCACGTAGCTCGCTTCCGTTTCGCCCGGGAGGTTTTCGCATTCCGTTCCGGCTTTGCTGCATCGCTGCCACTGGAAGGTGTAGGTGATCGGTTCGGTGCCGGTCCAGATCCCTTCGTTCGCCGTCAGCGTCTGGCCGGTGATGTCCAGCCCGAGCGCGCTGGGCGCGATCACGTTCGACGGCACGACTCCCGAGACCGTCGCCGTCGGAGCCGATTCGGCGTCCCCTTTGCCGGCGATGTTCGTCGCGATCACCTTCACCCGCAGTGTGTGGCCGACGTCGGCGGCGGCAGCCGTGTAGAGCGGCAGCGCCGACGGCGCGGAGGCCTGCGCGCATTCCGCTCCGCTCGTGTTGCAGCGCAGCCATTCGTATTCGTAGACGATCGGTTCGGTCCCCGACCACTTGCCGCTGGAAGCCGTCAGCAGCTGCCCGGCGGTGGGCGTGCCGGAGATTTCGGGCGCTTCGCTCTCGACGGGCGCGTTGCCGCCGACGAGGTTCGTCTGTTCAGAGGTCGCGGCGGCCGTGCCCTGGGCGTTCGTGGCCGTCACTTCCACCTCGAAGGAGTCGCCGATTTCGCCGATTTCGATCTTGTGTGTCCGTTCTGTCTGCCCGGCGATCTTTTCGCACCCGGACAGGGTGCACGCGTACCACTGGTAGGCGTATTCGATCGTCGGCGTGCCGACCCAGGTTCCGTTTTCGGCGGTCAGGGTCTGCCCGATCAGCGCCGTCCCCGACACCGTCGGGCGCGCCAGGTTCAGCGGCGAGCCGGGGACGACCTTCGCCGTCGCCCGCGAGCGCTGCGTGGCCGATCCCGCGGCGTTCCTCGCGGTGATCGAGGCTCGCAGCCGCTTGCCGATGTCGGCGGTCTGGGCTCGGTAGCTCGACCCCGTCGCGCCTTCGATCGCCGCGCAGCTCGGTGAGCACCGGTACCACTGGTAGCTGTATTCGAACGGCTGGGTGCCCTTCCAGGTCCCCGCGCCCACGGTCAGGAGCCGGCCGTCGACGGCTTCGCCGGTGACGGTCGCGTGGCCCTTGTGCTTCGGTGCCAGCGCCGAGATCGCCGCCGTCGGGGCCGAGCGCTCGGTGTCGGAGCCTTCGGCGTTCTTCGCGGTCTCCGCGAGGACGAGCCTGCGCCCGACGTCGGCGGGGGTCAGCCGGTAGCTGCTCGCTTCGGCCCCCGCGATCGCGGCGCATTCGGCGCCCGCCGCGTTGCACCGTTCCCACACGTAGGAGTGCGTGATCGGCATGCTGCCCGTCCACTTGCCGGAGCCGGCGTGCAACTTGGAGCCGTCGACCGTCTTGCCGCGGATCGCCGGCGGCGCCGTCTTCACGGGCGGGCCGGAGCTGCGTGCCCCGGCCGCCGTCGCGATCAGAGCGCTCGCCGTCGCCAACATGGCGCAGACGAACGCAACCGTTGCCAAGCGCCGGATTGGAACCCGGATCACCATTCCCCTCACGGATTCCTCCTCCGCGTCATGACACGGCCCCTCCACCCGTGCGCGACAAGGGTTCCAAACGATTCCCTTGTTGTCAAACCTGTTACCCGCGATCGAGTGTCAGCAAACTGACTTCACTCGGCGCGAGCAGACCGGGCTCTCAGCGGCCCCCGAGCAGCGGGCCGCGCAGATCGCCGAGCGAGCCCACGACGATCGCCCCGGCCTCGGCCAGCGCGTCCGCGTCGCTGTCGGCGGCCAGCCCGTAGGCGGTCATCCCGGCGCGCCGCGCGGCGGTCACGCCAGAGGGCGTGTCCTCGACGACGGCGGTCTGGGCCGGCGCGAACCCCATCCGCGAGGCCGCGAGAAGGAAGAGATCGGGGTGCGGCTTGCCACGCGGCACCTGCTCCGCGGAGAAGCGCGCCCCCGGCGCGAACAGCGGGTCGAGGCCGGTCAAGGCGAGCGAGCGGGCGGTCTTGGCGAGGCTCCCCTGCGAGGCGACGCAGACGGAGATGCCCGCCGCGAGCACGTCGCGCACCAGCTCGGCGGCGCCGTCGACGGGGCGCAGCTCGGCCGCGAACACGGCGGCTCGGCGCTCGACGTACTGGTCGAGCCAGCCGGGGGGCAGCGGGCGCCCGAGCAGTCCCTCGGCGCTGTCGAGGACCTCGGCCAGCAGCATCCCCTGGAACCGAGCGCGGGCCTCGGCGAGACCGATCTCGAGCCCCTGCTCGCCGAGCATGTCGGCAAGGACACCGTTCGAGATCCGCTCGGAGTCGACGAGGACCCCGTCACAGTCGAAGATTATTGATTGGAAGGGTTGGCCCGTGGGCGGCAGGCTGTCTGTGGCGCTCACGCGAGATCGCCCAGCGGCCGGCCCATCCAGACGTGTGCGATGCCCGCCTCCTCGAACTCGCCGGACTCGACAGCGAAGCCGGCGCGCTCATACAGCGGCACGACTTCGACCTGCGAGGCGAGCCGGGCGCGCGTGCAGCCGCGCTCCTGTGCTTCCGCGAGCGCCCGATCGAGCATCGCCGCGGCGAGACCCCGCCGCCGCCAGGACCGCGCGACTGCGACGCGCCCGATTTTCACCGTCGTGCCGTCGAACAGCAGCCGCAGGGTGCCGACCGCGTCCTCGCCGTCGAAGGCGAGGAGGTGCAGCGCCTCCCCGTCGCGCCCGTCGAGCTCTTCCTCGGCGGGGACGTTCTGCTCGCGGACGAAGACCTCCTCGCGCAGCGCGATCGCGGCGGCGACGTCAGCGGGCCCGAGCGCCCATCGGATCGCCGGCGTCGCCACCGGCTCAGCGCTTGTGCGCGCGCCCGGCCGTCTTGAACGAGAAGTCCTCGGCCACGTCCCAGCTGCGGCTGAGCCCGCAGACGGCGAGCTGCGTCGCGAAATCGGCGAAGCACGCGGTGCTGGGCGGCTGCCCGCAGCCGACGGCGCCCCCGGCTTCCTGCTGGCAGGAGGAGAGCGCCTGTTCGATGCTCGTCCCGGGCATGACGCCGGTGACCGTGCCGCGGACCGAAACCCTGTAGGTCGTCCCCGCCGCCAGCGGGGTCGCCGGCACGAGGATCGCGCCCGTCGGAGGGAGCAGGTTGGAGCTGGAGTTGTCCACCCAGCGCAGGGCGACCGACCCGTGCGAGGAGCGCATCGTGGCGGAGGAGACCAGGGCGCGCGAGCCGTTCGCCCACGGCCCGTCGAAGTAGACGAACAGGTTGGGCCCGGTGGTCTTCTTGCCGAACCCGACGGCCTGCGCGGGCGTTTCGGGCATCTCGCTCGCGCGCTGTGAGACGGGCACGTCGCGGCGGTGGTTGCCCGGATAGCTGTAGGCGGTGACCGCCGCCGGCGCCGCGCGCAGCGTGCCGAGCTCGATCTCTACGCAGCCGAAGCCTTCGGAGTCGGCCGCGCCGGTGCTCGAGATGCGCGGGTTCAGCAGGTCGAAGAGGTGGAAGGGAGCGTTGTCGTAGGGGTCGCCGGGCGGGCTGGCGGGGTTCCATTCGAGCCCCTGTGCGAGCACCGAGGTCTCGGCGATGAGGTTGCCCGCGCTCGAGAAGCCCGGCTTGCCTTCGGTCTCGGAGTGGCTCAGTTCGTTGTAGCGGTGCTCGTAGGCGTTGTGGAGCTGGCAGGCGACGTTCCAGACCGGGTTTTCGGTGACTCCGGCGGGGATCCCGTTCGCCGCGCGCTGGGCGTTCAGCAGCTTGACGATCTGGGCGGTGCTCGCCGCGCCGGCGGCGGGCGGGTGCGCGAACGCCAGGGCGACCGCACACACGCAGAGCGCGAGCAGGACCAGGCGGCGGGACGTTGTCGTTGCGAGGGTCACGTACAGGTACAACCTGCCAGGCGGCCCGGCAGAGCGGTCAAATGAATCTAGCGGCGCTCGCTCAAGCGGTCGTCGGCTGGTCCTCGCCCGCCCGCGCGTCGAATTCGCGAACGATCGAGAGCGTCTCCTCTTCGCGCTCGGCGCGCCGGTCGGCGAGCGGATTCAGGATCCCTCTCAGAACCGACCAGACGGTCCAGCGGCGCGGCCTGATGATGCGCGGCGCGCGGCGCTCGATGCCGGAGACGATCGCCTCGCCGGCGACCGCCGGGGAAAGGCGCTTGTGCAGCGGCTTCGGAAGCGCGACGAGCATTCTGTTGACGAGCGGGTCCGCGTCGAGCGCGCGGTGGACCATCTCGGTGTCGATGAAGCCGAAGTAGGCGACGCTCGCACTCGCTCCGTACGGCGCGAGCTCGACGCGCAGCGCGCGGCCGAACTGCTCGACCGCCGCCTTGCTCATCGCGTAGGGAATCGTGCCGATCCCGTTGAAGAACGCGTAGATCGAAGAGATCACGACGACGTGCCCGCGCCGCGGCACGATCTCGGGCAGCGCCGCCTCGACCGTGCGCACGACGCCCATCTCGTTGACCTCGATCACGCGATCGAAGTTCTCGCTGGACATCGCGCGAAAGGACGCCACGCGGCTGACGATGCCCGCGTTCGCGACGACCACGTCGAGGCCGCCGAAGCGTTCGACGGTTGCGGCGACCGCCCGCTGCATCGCGCCGCGATCGGTGACGTCGGCCGCGATGCCGAGCGCGCGGCTGTCGTGAAGCTGCGCGGCGGCCTGGCCCACCGCGTCGTGGTCGAGATCCACGACGGTCACCGAGGCCCCTCGCGCGATCAGGGCACGCGCGGTCGCGAAGCCGATCCCGCGCGCGGCGCCCGTGACCAGCGCGACCTTGCCGTTGAGGTCGTAGGCAGGCACGAGCCGGAGTCTTTCACTTCGGTGGCGCCCCGGCTCTGCGCGGCGAGCCGGAGCCTCGCCCGCCCGTCGGCTCGCGGCGACCGGATGCCCGGCGCTCAGCGGCGTTTGAACCGCGCGTGCCTGAGCCTGCGCTCCGAGAGACGCTCGGGACCCGGCACGGGCTCGGGCTCGGGCGGCTCCTCCCGCCTGCGCCCGTAGGCGGCGCGGGCGAGGAACCCGGCGACCAGCAGCGCGTACACCGCCGCCACCCACCAGTGGCCTTTCACGGCGGAGGCCACGACGACCACCAGCGAAAGGACGGCGGCACTCAGCGCGAAGGCGATGTTCGCCGTCATCGCTGCCGAGGATACGCCGGGCCCGGCCGAGCGTCAGCCGGTCTCGCCCGCGCGGGCGCTGACCCTGAAACGGACGGTACGCGAGGGCTCCCGGTCCAAGGCGACGAAATGCACGTGGAGGTGCTCGACCGAGCCGCCGTTCAGGCGCATGTCGCCGCTGCGCTCGACGGTCGCATACGCAGGCGCGCCGAGCTGCTCGGAGAGACCACGGCGGATCTGCCACAGCTCGGCGCCGGCCTGGTCGGGCAGCTGCTCGAACGCCTGCACGTGCAGACGCGAGACGATCAGGTAGTGAGCGCTCGCGCCCTCGTAGGGGAAGTCGTTGCGGGTCACATACCAGTGCTCGCCCTCGTGCTCGACGGGCTCGCGCTGCCAGGAGCCGGCGTGCTCGGGGCAGAAGATGCACACCCCTTCGGCTTCGAGCGCGCGCATCCGCTCGAGCTGCTCGGGGCCGCGCGCCGCCTCGGGGTTATAGAGCGCGCTCATAGGTCCGGAACGCGAAGCCGAGCTCGTTCTCCGTGCGCGATCCCGCGTCCTCGAGAAGCTGCCACTCCCCCGGATCGAGCTCGGGGAAGTACGAGTCGCCCTCGATCTCGGCGTCGATCTCGGTCACATACAGACGCTCGCACAGCGGGAGCGCCTCGCGGTAGGTGCCCTCACCCCCGATCACGAAGCAGTCGCCGCCGCAGGCGGCGAGCGCGTCCTGCAGAGAGGCGAACACCTCCGCTCCCTCGGCACGGTAGCCGGGGTCACCCGAGAGCACTAGGTTGCGCCGGTCCGGCAGCGGCCGGAACGCCTCGGGCAGCGACTCGTAGGTGCGGCGCCCCATCAGGACGGTGTGGCCGCTGGTCAGCTCGCGGAAGCGGCGCAGGTCGGAGGGCAGCCGCCACGGCAGCTCGCCGTCGCGGCCGATGACGCGGTTCGCGGAGTGGGCCACGACGATCGCGATCACGTCGCAACCGGGATCCCGGCGATCGCGGGGTGCGGGTCGTAGTCGCTCAGCTCGAAGTGCTCGGCGCGGAAGTCGTGGATGTCGTCGATCCGGCGTCCCGCCTCGGTCAGCTGCAGCGTCGGCAGCCGCCGTGGCTCGCGGGCGAGCATCTCATCCACGGCGGGGAGCTGGTTGACATAGATGTGTGCGTACTGGATCCAGTGCACGTACTCGGCGAACCGGTACCCCGTGAGCTGCTCGAGCATCAGCCCGAGCGCCGTGTACTGCGCCATGTTCGACGGCACGCCGATCGGGGTGTCGCCCGAGCGCTGGTTGTGGATCAGGTGCAGCTCCTCGCCGAACACGAGTGCGTGGATCCAGCCGTGGCACGGCGCGATCGTGTTGCGCGAGCGCACACCCGCCTCGCGGTGGTTCGCGTTGGGGATCCACGGACTCATCAGGGCGGTGCGATCCAGCGGCAGGTCGCGCAGCTTGCGCACCAGGTGGGGCAGCTGGTCGAAGCCCTCATCCGAGCCGTCGAGGTCGGTCGTGAAGTTCCGGAACGCGTGCCCGTAGGAGCCGGGGCCCAGGTCGCCGGGCTCCAGCCCGCGCGCGCGGCACTTCTCCTCGGTCGCCCACGCGCCCCACCAGTCGCAGCCGAACTCCCTGAGCTCCTCCAGCGTGCGCGCGCCGTTGATGAAGGCGCACAGCTCGCCGATCGCCTTCGAGACGAAGCCCTTGATCGAGCGCTCCGTGATCACGGCGGCGCCGTGCGCCATCGGGAACCGCATGCAGTGACCCGCGACGGCCAGAGCTTCCTCGCCCTGCTTGGTCGGCAGGCGCCAGCCGCCGTCGCGGATCACCGCGAGCATGTCGCGGTAGGCGGTGCTGGGTGCGCGCTCGTCGTAGGGGAGGTAGTCGGGCATCGGGGCGGTCGAGTCTGAACGTCTATCCAGATGGCACCGCCGATATCGTGCGAGTTCCTCGTCTGAGCGACTTTTTATGGCAGCCAGCACCGGCATCCTCAGCCCCAACGTCAACTTCGGCGAGCGGCTCATCCCCTCTCTGGAGGAGATGACCCGCACCGTCAGCCACCTGAAGGGCCTGGGCTACGCCGTTGTGCTGACCTCAGGCTCCTTCGACCTGATCCACCTCGGTCACGTCAAGTACCTGGAAGCGGCCAAGCAGCAGGGCGACGTGCTCGTCGTCGGCGTCGACAGCGACGAGAAGATCCGCCGCCGCAAGGGCGAGGACCGCCCGATGGTGCCCGAGCTGGAGCGCCTGGAGCTGCTCGCCTTCCAGCGCCCCGTGGACCTGATCTACAAGAAGGAGGACCGCGAAGCGCGCTGGGCGCTGATCAAGGCCGTCGCGCCTGAGGTGCTGGTGCTGACCGAGGACCATTCCTACAGCGCCGAGGACCTCGCCGCCCTCGAGGAGATCGTCGGGCGGATCGAGGTTCTCCCACGTCAGTCCTCGATCACGACCAGCGAGCGGATCCGCCAGATGTACATGAACCTCGGCGAGCGCCTCGGACCCAGGCTCGCCGAGGTGCTGCCGGGGCTGATCGACGGCATCCTGCACCGCCCATGAGCGAAGCGGTGCTCGCCTACGTGCCGGTGCTCCACGAGGGCTACCGGCGGTTCCTGGAGACCCACGGCCCGGGGCGCGCGCTGTATCTGATCGGAGCAGAGCTCCATTCCGAGCAGCGCCCGCTCGCCAAGGACATCCGGGCGCTCGACGCCGAGCACGCCGCCGCGGCGATCGGGGCGTGGGGAATCTGCGAGTCGGTTGCCGTTCTCGACCTCGCCGGCGCCGAACGGCTCGCGGCCGAGAGCCCCGCGCTGATCGCGCCGGCCGAGGACGTCAGCTATGCGGTCGTCGAGCGCTTCTTCGCGCGCTGCGACGTGCGCTACGACACCGTCTTCCTGCGCTGGGACAAGACCCGCACCGCGGCGCTGCTGGAGCCGGAGGCCGAGCCCGCTCGCGCCGGCGATCAGCCGCTCGCCGAGCTGGCCGCGGCCGCTGCGGCCGCCGCCGGTGGCAGCATCGACTGGTGGCGGCGCGTCGGCGCGGCGATCCGGTTCGCGGACGGGACCGTCGAGACCGCGCACAACGAGCACCTCCCCCACCCGCTCGCTGCTTACGCCGCCGGCGACCCGCGCTCGAACTTCTACAAAGGCGTCGCTCTGGAGCTCTCGAGCGCACACCACGCCGAGGCGCGGCTGATCGCCGGCGCGGCACGGGCCGGGCGCGCCACCGAGGGCGCCGTGATGTACGTGACGGACTTCCCCTGCCCGCCGTGCGCCAAGCTGATCGCAGCAGCGGGTGTCGCGCGCGTGTACTTCCGCGAGGGCTACGCCGTGCTCGACGGCGAAGACGTCCTGCGCGACGCCGGCGTCGAGCTGCTGCGCGTCGCCTGAGGATGGCCGCGGAGACCCAGAGGCTGGTCCGCGAGACGATGCTCGCCGCCGGCGGCTACTGGCGCCCGCTCGCCGCCGTCGCGCGGCTGCTCGAGGAGCTCGGTGAGCTGAGCGAGCTGCTGGAGACGGGCACCGAGGGGGAGGAGCTCGCCGGCGAGCTGGCGGACCTCTGGATCATCACCACGGCGCTCGCCGACCAGTTCCTCGCCGAGGTGGAGGAGCCGGGAACGGGCTCGGAGGCGATCGCCGACCTCGGCATGCTGCTGGCCGCGGCAGGTCCGATCGCCCGCGTCGTCAACCACTACGACGGCCCCAAGGTGCCGCGCGCCGGCGAGCCGATGCCGACGCTCCAGGGCTCGATCACGGGCTTCCACATGGCGCTGCTGGCGTTCGCCGGAGCGCGCCGCATCGACCTCGCCGGCGCGGTCCGGGCGAAGATCGCCCACATCCACGCGCGCGGCGACATCGAGCGGTTCGCCCGCGAGGGCTTCGACCCGAGCAGCGCCCCGGTGCTCGGCGCGCGCCCGGCCGATGCGCCGAGCCGCGTCTGGGGCGCCCCCGAGCCGCAGGGTGGCGAGCGAGCCGCCGGTCACGCCGCCCGCGCCCGCGGCTCGATGGAGATGTTCGCCAAGGCCGCGCGCGCGGAGCAGCTGCAGGGGATCCTGCTTGCGCTGCCCGCGGGCGCAGGGGACTCGTGGCTCGACGAGTTCGTCGCCGAGCTCGACGCAGGTGCAAGCGCGCAGCGGTTCGAGCTCGCCGGCGAGAGCCTCCGCGCGCGGCTGCTCGGCGGAACGACGCCGCCGATCGCGCTGGTCGAGCTCGCCTAGCCGCGAAGCCCGCGCTCGAGCAGCCCCACGAGCACCTCGAAGCTCTCGTCCACGTCGAGCGGGAGGCCGAAGCCGCCGCCGGCTTCCAGGAGCACGAAGCCGTGCAGGGCCGAGCGGATCGCGCGCGTGGCGTGCAACGCCTCGTCGCCATGCAGGCCGTAGCCCGAGAGCACGGCGAGCACCACACCGACCGTGCGCTCCGCGGCTTCGGAGGCCCGCGCCTCGCCCCCGGTGACGCGCTGAAGGGCCGCGTAGGCGCCGGGATGCTCGCGGGCGTAATCGCGGTAGGCGGCAGCGAGCGCGCGCAGCGCGTCGGCTCCCGAGCGCCCGGCAACCGCCGCCTGCAGACGGTCGGCGAGCTGCTCGGCGCCGCGGGCGGCGATCCGCGCGCGCAGGTCGTCGAGGCCTGCGACGTGTGCGTAGAGCGATGGCGCGCGAACCCCCAGCTGCGCCGCGATCGCGGCGAGCGTCACGGCGTCGAGGCCCTTTGCGTCGGCCAGCTCGGTGGCGGCCTCGGTCACCGACCGCGCCGTGAGCCCGGCGCGCGGCATCAGGCCGGCTCGCCCAGCGATTTCGCCGAGCGGGCGATCGCGGCGTCCATCGCCGCCACGGGCCGCTCGGCGACCGGCCCGTGGCCGACGGCAAGGCGCGAGGGGTCCAGCGCCCTCAGCGCGCGGGCGGACTCGAGGTCCTGGACACGGTCGGCGGTCGCGTTGTAGGCGAGCGGGAAGCGCCAGTAGAAGTGGTTCGAGACTTCCGGGCGCCCGTAGGAGGTGAAGGTGTCGCCCGCGATCAGCGAGCCCTCGCGCGTGTCGAGGAACGCGACGTGCCCGGCCGTGTGCCCGGGCGCGGGCACGACCTCGAGGCTGCCGATCCGCTCGCCGCCGCGCAGGAGCGTGTCGGGCTTCCTCGCGACGTCTTTCCACCAGCCCGTCACCTTCGTGCCGTCGATCTCCTTCGCTCCGTCCCAGACGCGTGCGTCGGGCTCGCCGAGGAGCACCTCCACACCGCTCCCGAGCCGCTCCACGATCGCGTCGAGCCCGCCGGCGTGATCGCCGTGGCCGTGCGTCAGGGCGATGCGCCGGATCTCGCCGCCCGCCTTCTGCGCCGCGCCGATCAGGTCCCGGGCGGCGCCGCCGCCAACGGTCGTGTCGATCAGGGTGAAGCCGTCCTCCTCACGCACCAGATACGCGTTCACGAAACCGAGCCTGGTCAGCTGGGTCAGGTTGGAGGTGATCTGAGTGGTTCGCATCTACGCCATCCTTTCTATCCTAATAATAATAGGAAGATACCTAATGGGCGTAGTTTTGTCAAGGGGACGCCCCCGGGCGACCTAGCGCACGAGCACCTCGCGGACCTCGACGGCTCCGCCCATCGACGCGGCGGGGACCTTGGCCGCCACCTCGATCGCCGCCTGCAGGTCTTCCGCCTCGAAGAAGAAGTAGCCGCCGAGCGCCTCCTTCGTCTCCGCGAAGGGGCCGTCGGTGGTCAGGGTCGCCCCGTCCTTGACTCTCACGGTCGTCGCCGTCTCGGGCCCCTCCATGCGCTGCCCGGGCGTCATCCCGGGCGTCGCGTTGAGCGCCTGGTAGCCGGCGTAGACGGCGCCCTGCTGCTCGGGCGTGAGCTCCTCCCACTGCGGCGTTCCCGGCAGCGGCGTGCTGCCCTGGTAGATCAACATCATGTGGCGCAAAGCTGCTCCTTTCGTCGCTCGTCACCGTCAGGACGAACGGACGACCTCGCGATCGACAGCACAGCTTGCTGGACGTCGCGGGCCGCGGGCGCCCGGTGCGCAGCTAGACCGTGCGCGGGCGGAACTCCCCCGTCTCGGCCTCGCCGCCGGGGTGGATCGTCAGGGTGGTCGACTCGCCCAGCTCGTGCCAGGCGCCCTCGAGGCCCCCGAGGGGCTCGGAGACGACGATCCGATCCGTGTCGAGCAGCCGTTGGATGCGCTCGTTGTCCGGGTGCAGTCGCCGGATCGCCTCGGCGTCTTCCGAGCGGAAGAGCGTGCGCGATTCGTGCACGCTGGAGTAGCGGATCGCCCACAGCGTCTCGCCGTCGCTCACGCCGATGCTCATCTGCAGGGCCGGCTCGATCCCGACGCGGCGCTGGACGTCTTCGACGAGGCCGACGGTCTGCTCGAGGGCGCCGAGCGGGTCGTCCTTCAGCCCGCGTGCCAGGGCCAGGTGGAACAGCACCTCGGAGTCGGCCGAGCCTTCTATCTGCGCGAAGGACTCGTGGTCGAGGCCGAGCATCAGCTCGCGGCGTATCAGCTGGAAGTCGTTGACCAGGCCGTTGTGCACCATCAGCCACTCGCCGTGCGAGAACGGGTGGCAGTTCGTCTGCTGGATCGCCGTGCCGGTCGTGGCGCGGACGTGCGCGAGGAAGAGCGGGGACTCGACATGCCCCGCGAGATGGCGCAGGTTGCGATCGCCCCAGGCCGGAGAGACGCTGCGGTACAGGCCGGGCCCCTCGCCGACCCCGTACCAGCCGAGGCCGAAGCCATCGCCGTTGGTCGTCTCGGCGCCCATCCGCGAATGAAGGCTCTGGTCGACCAGGCTGTGTTCGGTGTTGAAGAGCAGTTCCTCGATCAGCAGGGGCTGCCCATGCCATCCCATCCAGCGGCACATGGGCGGCAGTCTCGCCGTCTGTGCGCAGCGCACATCATCCGATCCCGACTAAAGCCGCCCCCGCGGCGGGCGGGATGCGGAGCCGAGTCTCCGCGAGAGGCGGGCGGTGAGCCGCGCGATCCCGGCCCCGAGCGCCGCGCCGGCGAGCACGTCGCCCGGGTAGTGCACGCCGGTGTGAACCCGCGAGTAGCCGACGGCGACCGCGAGCGCTCCCAGCGGCAGCCGCGCCTCTTCGAGCTCGCGCCCGGCCCCCATCGCGAACGCGACCGCAGCCGCCGTGTGGCCCGAGGGGAAGGAGTTCGAGGTGGGCATCGCGACGTGGCGCGCGGCCGGGACTCGAGCCCCGGCACGATCGGGCCGGGTTCGGGGGATCAACGGTTTCAGAACCGCGTTGACGATCGCCGCCGCGCTGAACGCCGCCAGCAGGCCCTCGCGGGCGGCGCGCCGCCCGCGAGGGCCCGTCAGGGCGAGCAGGCCGGCGCACGCGATCGACAACCGCGAGTAGTTCGCCGCGTGGGAGAGCGTTCGCATCGCGGCGTCGAGGCGCGGCGTGGGCGCGTCCGCGACGGCCGCATAGAGGGCGCGGTCGGCGGCGTCCGCACCTCGGAGCCACCGCGTCACGCCGGCGGCCGATCGGGCGGCTCGACGGGCTCCACGCTCGGGCCGGGCGCGATGCGCCCACCGTGCGCGGGGCCGAACGCCATCCGCGCCAGTGCCGCGAGCAGGCTGAGCGGGCCCTCGGGAAGCCGGGCCGAGGGCGACTCGCCGGGGTGCCCTCGCGCGATCCGGACCCTCAGGGCGCCCGGCAGCATGCCGAAGCGCAGCGGCGGATCGAGCATCGCGGCCTCGCCGTCGATCCCGGCCGGCACGGGGGCGGAAGCCTGCACCTCGAACTCGGCGGCGCTCCAGGCGCGGGTCGCCGGCAGCCCGCGCCGCGCTGCGCCGTCGGCGAGATCCTCGGATCCTCGCGCGACCGAGCCGCCGAGCACGGCGATGCCGAGCCGCCCCGAGTCCAGGCGCGGCCTCGTTCCGGACGCCAGCGCGCGTCCGAGCCGGTACACGTTGTTCGAGATCAGGATCACGGTCCCCGTTTCGGAGCCGTCGCGGCCCTCCCAGCGGAGCTCCGCCCGGCCCCCGGCGCCGTGGGAGTCCGCCGCCGTCGCCGCGAGCGTGCGCATCTTGGCCCCCCGGTACTCCTCGCGCTGGACCGCCTCGGCGTAGACCCCGAGCGAGACGTTGTTCACGAACACGCGGCCGGCGACCGTCGCGAGATCCACCCGCCGCTCGCCGCCGTGCACGAACGCGTCGAGCGCCCCGACCACGTCGTCGCGATCGACTCCGAGGTCGAGCGCGAAGTGGTTGCGCGTGCCGGCCGGGATGCAGGCGTAGGGCAGATCGTGCTCGGCTGCGATCGCGGCGACGATCGCCTGCGAGCCGTCGCCGCCGGCCATCGCGAGCCCGTCCGCGCCGTCCTGCACCGCGCGGCGCACGAGCGCGCCCAGGTCGGTGCCGGGGGTCAGCTCGACCGCCTCGATGCCCAGCTTCGCGGCCTCCTCGGCGAGCCGGAACCGCTCCGCCTTGCCGCCCCCGGACTTCGGGTTGTAGAACAGGACGGGCCGGCGCGGGGGTGTGGCGGGCGGCAGCTGCGCCGGCGATCTGAAGGCCTCCCGGGCCGCAGGGATCGAGAGTGCGAACAGGACGACCACCAGGACGTTCCCGAGGAGATCGCCCTCGAGCACGACGATGGCGAGCGCACCGGCCAGCGCCAGCACCGAGAGCGCTCCGTAGAGCCGTCTCAGCACCCCGTCGGCGAGCAGCGCGCGCCACGCCGCGAGCACGGCGAGCAGCAGGCACGCGAGCACGGCAAGCCCGCGCGGGAACCGCTCGACGGCCAGCGCGATCGCCAGAGCCACGGCCCCGGCGAACGATACGAGGGCGGCAAACGCCCACAGCCTGCGAACCACGCCCACGCCGGAGATCATGGGCGAGCGGTCACCGGGCGCATCACCCGATCCCTACGAACGAGCAGGCCCACCGATAGGCTGATGCCCGCGCGGCGCCGTGAGAACGAGCACCGCGCAACACCCAAACGGGCCGCGAGCGCGGCGCCGGCGAATAGCCGGAGCGGAGCTGGCGGCGAGAGGAGAGGAGACACATGCTCGCAGCCGTCAGCTATCCGCTGCTCGAAGTGTTCTGGACGATGCTGATCTTCTTCGCGTTCGTCATCTGGCTGTGGATGCTGTTCGTCGTGATCGGAGATCTGTTCAGGCGCCATGACATCGGGGGGTGGGCCAAGACGGCCTGGATCCTGGTGCTCGTGATCCTGCCCTACTTCGGCGTCTTCATCTACCTGATCGCCGAGCACAAGGGGCTCACCGAACGCAGTGTCAAACAGCAGAAGGCAGCTGAAAGCGAATTCGCCTCCTATGTCCAGGGCGTGGCGAGCACCTCGCCGGCCGACCAGATCGCGGCGGCCAAGAAGCTGCTCGACGAAGGCACGATCGACCAGGCCGAGTTCGACAACATCAAGCAGAAGGCGCTCGCCGCCTGAGCGCGGCGGGCGGACCCGCAGGGGGCGACCCCGCGGAAGGGCGCGGCGACGAGCCACCTCGCCGCGCCGGCCGGCGGGTTGCCCGCCTGAGAGCGGCGGCCCGTCGAGCGCTCGCGGGCCTCGAGGCGCTGGCGCGGGTCGTCGAGTCCGACGACGAGACGGTCACACGTGCATACGAGCGCTGGACGCTGACGCACCGTGCGCTCAGGCCGCTCGCGTTCACGGTCACGGCGATGTCGATGCTCATCGACGGGCTCAGGCTGCTGATCTCCAACCGCCGGCTGCTGTTCGTCTCGATTCCCGCCGCGGCCCTGATCTGGCTGGCGACCTACGACCTCAAGGCGCATGTCCTGCGCGGGCGCGAACTGAATGTGATCCGAGGCCCGGTTCTGATCCCGATCTGCCTCGGGGTGATCGTGTTGACGATGGGCTGCTTCTACCTGAACGCCGTCTTCGCCTTCGCCGTCGACGGACCGCGCCCGCCCGAGCTCTCGCGTGCCTTCAGGCGCGCACACGGGAACCTCAAGCCGGTGCTGATCGCCGGAGCGGCGGTCGGGGTGCCGCTCGCGATCGCGACCGCGATCGCCCCGCGCTGGGGCTCGCCGTGGTTCGCGCTCACGCTGGGCCCGGTCCTGGCGGTGATGATGATCAGCTACGTCGCGGTGCCGGCGCGCCTGATCGGGGCCAGGAAAGACGCGCCTCGGCGCGACCGCCTGACGGCCTCGGTCCTCAGCACCGTGATCGGGACGACGGTCTGCACGCCCCCGTACGTGCTCGCCCGCCTCGGGATCCTGATGCTCGGCTCGAAGTATCTGCTGATCCCCGGGATCGTCGTGCTCGTGCTCGGCGCGACGCTCCAGGCGGGAGCCACCGGCGCGGTGCGGGCGATCAAGCTGAACGCGGCGCTCTCGCCCACCGCGCCGGCCTCGAACCCGGCCGGCCAGGCGCCGGAATGAGCCGCTCCCCCGAATCGGGTGATGCGCCCGCCGCGCCCACGGTGGAGGCTCACGCCCGATGAGGACGCCCGAGCGGATCCGTCGCGCACGCCCACCCGCGGGCCGCGCCCGCACGTGGGTGCTGCTGGCGCTCGTCCCTGCCGCGTTCGGGCTCTTCGGCTGCGGCGAATCGAAGGAGCAGAAGGCGGAAAAGACGGTCTGCGCCGCGCGCTCGGAAATCAAGGAAAAGGTGAGCTCGCTGCAGTCGGTGACGCCCACGACCGCGTCGATCTCCGAGATCAAGACCGATGTCAACGGCATCGTCGAAGACCTCGGCAAGATCCGTGACGCGCTGCCCGACCTGTCCGGGCCGCGCCGGGAAGAAATCACGAAGGCGACGGAAACCTTCGCCAAGGATGCGAGCGAAGCCGTCGGCTCGCTCAAGACCACCGGCTCGATCAGCTCCGTCGAAACGGAGCTGCGCTCCGCGCTGACCGGGCTGCAGAAGGCCTACGAAACGGCGCTCGCACCGATCAAGTGCAGCTGACCGCGCGGCTCACCCCCTTGGGGTGATGCAGCGGCGAGGACGTGCACGTAGCGTCCTGTCAACGGGTCAGCAGCAGCGCTGCCGCAGGCGCTCTGACAGGCGGGTGGGCGCCGCGCGCGGCGCCCGGGGAGCGAGGATCGCGTGGGCACACGGACGGAGGGCGGCGCGAGACCGGCACAGCGAGCGCTCCTGATCCTGGCGGCGGGCAGGCCGCGCGGGAGCCGTGTCCGCGCGAGGCTGATCGCCGCTGCCGAGCGGCGGGCCATCATGGTCGCGGTGCTCAAACCCACGGACCGCGTCCGCGCGATCGACCTGGCCGTCGAGGCGACGCAGGCAGACGCGATGCTCGTCTGCGGCGACGCCCCGGTCCAGGCCGCGGCCGCAGCGGTCGCCGCGACCCGCGATCTCCCGTTCTCGTGCATGCCGGCCGGGCCGGACGACCTGCTCGCGCGAGACCTCGGCATGCCCCTCGACGATCCGGCCGAAGCTCTGAAGCTGCCCTTCTCGACGGCGGAGCGAACGATCGACCTCGGCGAGGTCAACGGGCTCCCGTTCGTGAATCGCGTCGCGGTCGGCGTCGAGATGGCGGCCGCCCCGGCCCGCAGCCGCCGCGGCGGCGCGGTCCCGGCTGAAGGGGCTGACGATTCCCGTCCGCCGGCGGGCGCACCGGAGCTCCCCGCGCTGCTGGTCGCCAACAACCGCTTCGAGCTCCTCGAGGACCGTCTCGGGCTGCGGGACTGGCCGGACTCGGGACGCCTCCAGGTGGCCGAGTTCGACCCCTCCGACGCCGAGCGCGGGTACGCCGCTCTGCGACGCGGCGGCTTCCAGGAGCGGACCTGCGGGCGCTTCCAGCTCGCGGCGCGCGCCGCGCTCGTCGTGGACCTCGACGGAGAGCCGCGAAGGCTCAGCTCCCCCCTGCGCTTCCGCTCTCTCTGCGGCGCCGTGCGGGTCAGAGCGCCCTCGATCGAGGCGCGCGCCGGGCCCGCGGCCAGGACGACGGGCACGGCCGAACCGGAATCAATCGAAACGGGTTAACCCGGATCGGGTGGTGCGCGCACGAGTGCGACACACCGGCCGGCCTGCTTGCGCAAGTCTCCGAGCACGGCCAAGCTTGGCTTGACCGTCCACCATCCACCGCGAGCGAGGGGGGCCTCGATGCCGACGCTCGACCAGACGCGCCATACAACCGCCGAGCGCCGCCCGGGAGCGGGGTCGCGCGCCGAGTCGACCGACCGGCCCGCTCGCCGGCGGGCACACGCCGACGCGTCCCCCGCCGCGGAGGCCTTCCAGGCTCTGCTCGCCGAGGAGTCCCGGCCCGGCGAGCACCTGCTTGCGCCGCCGACGCCCGCGCGCCACATTGCGCGCCCGCGGCTGCTGCGTCGCCTGCGGGGTGCCGAGGAGGCGTCCGTGATCCTCCTCGCCGCGCCTGCCGGCTACGGCAAGTCGACCCTGCTCTCCGACTGGGCGCAGGGTGAGAGCCGCCCGGTTGCATGGCTCACGCTGGGCGCCGAGGACGACGATCCGGAGGTGCTGCTCGAACGTCTGGCGCAGGCCCTCACCCAGCTGGCGGCGCCGTGGCCGGCGCCCGCCCGAGGGGAAGGCTCCGGCGACGGGATCGATCTCGCGCGCCTGCCCTCGCCCCTGCGCTCGCAGGCCGCGACGCTGAACGAGCTCGGCTGCAACCGGCTGCTCGTGCTCGACGACGTCCACAACCTGCGCTCCCCGGACGCGATGCGGATCCTCACAGAGCTGATCGGCGCGGGCTGCGCCCGGCTGCAGGTCGCCGTCGCCTCGCGCGCCGAGCCGGCGCTCGGGCTCGGTCGCCTGCGTGCGTCGGGGAAGCTCCTGCAGCTCGGCCCGGACGACCTGGAGATGAGCGCCGACGAGGCGCGCCGGCTGCTCGTCGCGGCCGGCCTCGAGCTCGACGAGCCCGACCTGCTTGCGCTCGTCGACTACACGGAGGGCTGGGCCGCGGGCCTCTTCCTGGCCGCGGTGCTCCTGCGCTCCCGCCAAGACGCGGACGCGGACGCGGTCGAGACGATCCGCGACGCGGCCGAGGTCGAGGAATACGTGAGGGAAGAGATCCTGGCCGCTCTGCCGCCGGCCCAGCGCACGTTCATGACGCGCACGTCCGTGCTGCCGTGGCTCTCGCCTGGTCTCTGCGATGCCGTCCTCGAGACGAAGGGCTCAGGCGAGCTGATGCTCGCGGTGTCAAACCGGAGTCTCATGCTCACCCCCCAGCACGGGTCGCCCGGCTCGTATCGCTGCCACACGCTGGTGCGCGACGTGTTGCGGCGCGGCCTGGAACGGCGCGAACCCGAGCAGGTCTCAGCGCTCCACGCACGCGCGAGCGTCTGGCTGGCGGAGCACGAGGACATCGACGGCGCGATCGACCACGCGGTCGCAGCGCGTGACGCGACACGCGCAGGGGCGCTCATCTGGACCCACGGCGCCCGTTTCATCTCCGGCCTGGACGGGCGGCTCGCCGGCTGGCTCGCCGCTCTCGGCGACGAGCAGGTCGCGCAGTCTCCGTATCTGTCGCTGGCAGCCGCGTTCGAGTCGCTCGCACACGGCGACGCGACCGCTTGCGAGCGCTGGGGTCTCAGGGCGGCGGCGGCGGTGGGTCAGGACGGCGAGAAGCACGGGCGTGCCGGCGGCAAGGCGGGGAGCCGCGAGGGCACGGTCTCCGCCGGCCTGTCGCTGACGCGTGCCGCGGGCGGTCCGCGGGGAATACCGGAGATGGGCGCGGACGCCGCGTCGGCCTGCGAGCTGTTGGACGCGGGCAGCCTGATGCGGCCGCTCGCGTGTCTGCTCCGCGGTGTCGCGCTTGGGCTGTTGGGTGAGGCCGCCGAGGGACGCGCGGCGCTCCAAGACGCCGTGCGCGGCGCCTGCGAGCCGACGATCCGCGTCGAGGCGACAGCTCTCGCCGAGCTGGCACTCGCCGACGCGGCCGACGGGGAGTGGGATCTGGCAGCCGATCGCCTGGGCCGAGCCCGCGCGCTGCTGGCCGAGCACGACCTGGAGCGCGACCCGACGTTCGCGATCGTCTACGCGGCGGGCGCGCTCGTCGCGGGTGAGCAGGGCCGCGGCGACGACGCGAAGCGCGATCTCGAGACGGCCGCCCGGCTGCTCGGCGAGCTCGGCCATTACATGGGCTGGTACGAAGTCCAGGTCCGGACCGTGATGGCGCGCGCGTGCGTGCGCCTCGCAGACGTCGGCGGCGCCCGCGCGCTGCTCGCCGAGGCGTCTCGCTGGGCCCGGCGCACGAACCGCGTCGAGAGCCTCATCGCCGGCCTCGACACAGCCTGGGGCGAGGTGGACGACGCGGCCGCGGGCGCGGCCGACGGACCCGGCCTGCTCACGATCGCCGAGCTCAGGATCCTGCGGTTCCTTCCCACCCACCTGTCATTCCGGGAGATCGGCGAGCGCCTCCACGTGTCGGGCAACACCGTCAAGACACAGGCGCACGCCGTGTACACGAAGCTCGGCGCCGGGTCGCGCAGCGAAGCGGTCGCCAAGGCCGCGGCGATCGGGCTGATCGACGTGACGATCGTCTAGGCGCAGACGCGCGGACCGCGCCGCCCACGGCGCGAGCCGCACCGCAGCCGGCGGCGCCGAGCGCGTCGCTCACCCCACCGGCCGCGTCCCGGGGTGCTCACACCGTAGTGGCGACGCGGCCGTGCAACGCCTCCTGGAGCGCCCGTTCGTCCTCGTCTGAGAGCGAGGACCTCAAGATGGTGCCGCCGAATCGGCTGAGCGCGGCGATCGCCCTGTCGGCGCCGGCGCGCTCGACGATCATGAACAGCGCGGAGGTGCCTGGTCGGACGAGGTCTCGGACCTGCGCTCGGAACTCCCTGTCGATGCCGGTCTTCTCGACCTCGCCCATGAGCGCGCCGAGCCCGGCTCCGAGCGCCATGCCGAACACCGGGACGAAGAACAGCAGCCCGAACAACAGGCCCCAGAACATTCCCCAGCTCGCGCCGACGCCGACGGCGTGATGGCTGGTCGTGACGTGGTACTCGCCCTTCGAGTCGCGGGCGATCACAGCGACGGCGTCCGGTTCGATCACGAGATCCTGGCTGAGGCGCCGCACCTCTTCCGCCGCCTCGGCCGCCGTGCCCTCTTCCTCGTAGCCGATGGCCACCAGCGTCGCCATTGGCGCCTCCTTGGTCGGTGGTTCGCCGCTGCGCGCTACCGAGGCGAAGGTAAGCGTTGCCCGGGAGCCGTTCCTCACCCCATGGGGATGATCGTGCGACGCCGCTCCCGGGCCGGGCGCTCGCGGGAGCGCCCGCAGCGGCGAGCTGACCGTCGCCGCCCCGGCGTCCTCGGCCTGAGCACGTCCGGTGCGGACCGCGGTCCGTAGCCGCCCGGAGCTTCGTCCGCAGGACGCCGAGCTCGGGTTTGCACCGCGTAAACCCGAGGGATATGGTCCGTGGCTCGACCGGCGCTCGTTCCGCCGGAACCTGGTTCAGGGAACACCCCGGACAGGCACACGAGATCGGAAGGCGGCTCGTTGAGCAGCGTTGGGGGACAGACAGGCGGCGAAAAGGGACCGGAACCGCCGCGCGCGGCGAGGGATCGCTTCCATTTCGCGATCCCCCTCCCGCTGATGGGCGACCCCGACGGACCTTCGGTGTGGGAGCGCCTGCCGCTCCAGCTGATCGCGATCCTGGGGGTGTTCGGGGCGGCGATCGACGGTGGGCTCGCGGCGGCCAACCCGCACGCGCAGCCGGCGAACCTGGCCGCGGGCTTCCGAGTCGCGGTGATCGTCGCCCTGCTGCTGGCGGGGATCTTCGCGCGTACCGCACGGCTGCACGCCCGCATGGGCCTGAACCTCCTGGCGGCGGTCCCGCTCGCCACGCTCTGGCTGTTGAACGGGTCCGATCGACCCGTGCCGTTCACGATCGGCCTGCTGTTCTCGGGTCTCGCCCCCGTCCTCTTCAGCTATCTGCTTCTCGCCCACCCCTCGGGAAGGCTGCGCTCGCGCGGGGAACGACGGCTGATCGGATGGTGCGGCCTGCCGGGCGCGGCGCTCTGGGCGCTGCTGGTCCTGACCCACGCACAACCCGCCTTCGACACGCCGCTGATGCGCTGCGCCCCGCACTGCCCGACCAACCTCGCGTCGGTCGCGAACGTCTCCGACGGCGCGCTCGCGGCGATCGTGAAGCTCGCCTGGGTCGTGCTGTGCGTCGGAACCCTCCTGCTGCTCGTCCCGCGCATCGTTCGTGCGACGGCGCCGGTGCGGCGCGTGATCGGGCCGACGTTCCTCGTGGCCGTGGGCTACGCCGTCTTCCTGCTCGCGTTCCTGATCGCACACGCCGCGGGCTGGAAGAGCGGCAGCGCCTTCGCCGGCGCCTATCTGGCCACGGCGTGCCTGACGCCCGCCGCGATCCTGCTCGGGCTCCTCCTCGAGCGCCTGTTCATGGGCCGGGCGCTCGCGAACCTGCTCGACCGGCTCGCGGCTCCGGACGCCGCGGACATCGAGGACGTGCTCGCCGAGACCCTCCGCGATCCGACGCTCACCGTGGCCTATGGCACGGGCAGCCCCGGCCGCTACGTGGACGCCGACGGAGCACCGGTGGAGGTACCGCCGCGCGAGGCGCACCGATCCGCGGTGATCCTGCGCGGCGACGACGGGGACGCTGCCGCCGTGCTCTTCGACTCCGATCTCGCCGAGCAGGAGCGATACGTCCAGGCGTCCGGCGAGGCCGCGCTCATGTCGCTGCAGAAGAGCCGCCTGGAGTCCGACCGCACGATCTCGCGCTTCGAGCTGGCGGTCTCGCGCAGGCGGGTCCAGGAAGCCGCGGTCGAGGAGCGCCGCCGCATCCAGCGCGATCTCCACGACGGCGCCCAGCAGCGGCTGCTGGCGATGCGCTCGGCGGTCACGCGGCTGCTCGAGGACCCGGCGGAGAGCCCCCAACGACGCGACGCCCTGTTCGCGATCCGCCAGGAGCTGGCCGAGACGCTCGCTGAGGTGCGCTCGCTCGCCGAGGGGGTCTACCCGCCGTTGCTCGCCGAGTACGGCCTCTCCCGGGCGCTGAAGGGGATCAGCAGGGGAATGGGCGGCGAGGTTGCGATCTCCGACGAGAGCGTCGGGCGCTTCTCGACCGCCGTCGAGGGCGCGGTCTACTTCACGTGTCTCGAGGCGCTGCAGAACGTGGCAAAGCACGCCGGCGACGGCGCCGCCGCGAAGGCGCGGCTGTGGCAGGAGGAAGCGAACCTCCGCTTCGAGGTCGCCGACGACGGGTGCGGGTTCCGGCTCTCCGAGCTCGGAGCGAGCAAGGGCCTCGCGAACATGCGCGACCGCATCACCGCCCTCGGCGGCACGCTGCAGGTGCGCTCCGCGGTCGGCACGGGGACCGTCGTGAGCGGCGCGGTGCCCGTGTTCGCCGAGTCCTCCGAGATGCTCGAGCAGGAGCCGAACCCCTACGCGTGGCGCGCACTCGGAGATGTCTGACCCCGGCGGGCCCGCCGGCGCGGGCGCTGTCCGGGTGGTCATCGCTGACGACTCCGCCCTGATCAGGCATGGCCTCGAGGCGATGCTGAGCGGGCAGCCCGGCCTCGATTTCGCAGGCGCGGGCGCCGACGGCGATGAGCTCGACGAGCTAATCGCCTCAGCGGATCCCGACGTCGTCGTGACGGACCTGCGGATGCCGCCGTCGGGGGGGCGCGAGGGGATTCGGATCGCGACGCGGCTGCGCCGCTCGCACCCGCAGGTCGGCGTGGTGGTCCTGAGCCAGTTCGTCGAGCCCGAGTTCGCGATCGAGCTGATGAGCGAGGGCAGCAGCAGGCGCGCCTACCTGCTCAAGGACCGCGTCGCCGACGCGCCGGAGCTCGTGAGGGCGATCCGCGCCGTCTACGAGGGCGGCTCCGTCGTCGACCCAGCGGTCGTCGAGGCGCTGATCGAGGCCCAGCAGCGCAAGCAGAGCTCACCCCTCACGGCGCTCACCGACCGTGAGCGCGAGGTCCTGTCGCTGATCGCGGAAGGACGCAGCAACGCCGCGATCGCCGAGTCGCTGGTGCTCACCAAGCGAGCGGTCGAGAAGCACGTCAACTCGATCTTCGCGAAGCTCGGGCTGACCGACGCCGAGGACGTCAGCCGCCGCGTGAAGGCCGCGCTCCTGTTCCTCGCCGACGGGAGCCCGGGGCGCGACTAGCTGTCCGCGCCGGCGCCCGGCGGAGACTTGCCCGCTGCGGCCGGCGCCGGGGCGGCCGAGCCGGCGCCGGGGGCGGGCGCGGCTGCCGGCGGCACCCCGGCCATGGACGGAGTGCTCTCCCGGCGATGGAACATCGAGCGCAGCGCGGCGACGGATTCGCTCGACTGCGCGTTCGGGAACTCGGACTCCGTCTCGCGTCTGAGCACGTAGACGCCCAGCGCGAACAGCAACGCGAAGCCGAGGACCGGCAGGAACTGTCGCGTCGCGGCGGTCGGGCCCCAGAGCACGATCAGCAGCAGCACGACGCCGGCAACGCCGTAGGAGCCCGCCTCGTGAACGCGCATCCAGGGCGCCGCCGCCTGGCGCAGCGAGACCGCGACCCGCGTCCGCCCCCCGATCCAGGCCGCGATCACAAGGGCCACACCGTAGATCACCATCGCGGTCGCGATGTCGTAGAGCAACGACGTCCCGATCGACCAGACCGCTTCTCCCGCCGCCTTGTTGGCAGGTACTTTCACCAGTTCGTTGACGACCGTCGTTCCCGCCACGCGGCGCGCGAGCAGCAGCGTCACACCGACGCCGAAGAAGCACCACCCGACCGTTCGCAACATCCGCCTGCGGCGCCCCTCGGCAAACCAGATCGCCAGCGCGTAGAGCGCGAGCCCGAGCAGAGGCAGCAGGATCGCGAGCCCTTTGATCGCTTTCGCGATGTCCTGGGCGGCTTTCAGCTGGCTCGCCTTGAGGATCGTGATCTTGCCCGTGCTCGGAGGCAGTTTGACCCCGAGTTTTTCTTCGGCCGTCGTGCGGGCGGCGGCGCCGCTCGCACCCGAGAGCTTTTCGCGCGCGGTGGCCACCTGGCTGCTCACGCCGAGCTGCGACGCGAGCTGTGTGACGACTTCGTGCAGGTTCAGCACGACCTCGCCGTTCTTGGTCGAGATCAGCGCGTTGCCGCCGTTGAGGATCGCGAGCAGCTGGCGGTGCGCGTTGCGGTTGGCCTGGCGCCAGAGTTCCTGCACCTGGGGGTTCTCCAGCAGTTTCGGAACCGCCTGGCCCGCGAGCTGGCGCAGGCCCGCGGCGACGGGCCCTGACAGCCCCTTGAGTTCGCCGGGCAGCGCGTCTTCGAGTTCGTGCGAGACGTTCACCGAGTTGAACACCTGATTGACCAGATACACGCTCAGCGCTTCGTCGACCGCGTGGTTCTGCAGCAGGTTGCCGCTCGTCTTGGTCCAGTTTTCGGTGCTCAGCGCCTGCCTGTTCGCCCATACGGCGAAGCACGCGAAGAACGCGATGATCGTCGCGAGCGTCAGCAGCGATGTTGTGAGGATGCGGTGCGAGCGCACCGGCGCCACCTGCGTCTCAGCAGCCATTCGCGCAGCATCACCCCTCGCCCGGACGTTGGCTTCATCCGACACGGGTGATGTCGCCATATCGAGCGGAATTACCCTGAGAGATCGTGACGCCGCGCGTTCCCGCGGCCGAACGGTCCACCAACAGGGAGGTAGTGACTCATGAGCAGCACCACCGATCCGTCGGCCGGGAGGCCGGCGCGGGCGGACTCGGACTACGGGTACGAAGACGAACGCGGGTTCGGCTGGGTCGTCTTCTCCGGCGTGATGATCATGATCGTCGGGATCCTGAACTTCATCTACGGGATCGCCGCGATCGACGAATCGAAATTCTATATCGGCAACACGAAATTCGTGATCACCGACCTGAAGACGTGGGGCTGGATCCTGACGATCCTCGGCGCGATCCAGATCCTCGTCGGCGCCGGCATCTGGGCCCGCTCGCAGGCCGCGCGCTGGCTCGGCGTGTTCTTCGCGTCACTCAACGCGATCGCCCAGCTGCTGTTCCTGGCTGCGAACCCATGGCTCTCGCTCGCGCTGTTCACGCTCGACATCCTCGTGGTGTACGGGCTGATCTGCTACGGCGGAAGGATGGAAGGGACCTGAGGTCCCGATCGCTCGCTCACCGGGAGGGGACGAGGGCGTTCCTTCCCGGCGGGCGCGAGCCCGAGCGGTCGTTGCGGGGTCCGCGCTCGAACGGCCGTCGAGCCCGCTCTCCGATCAGAGCAGCGGGCCCGGCGGCGCGTATACGACAACCGTTCGCGCGACGCGGTCGTGAAAGCAGCGGCGCCGGCGATCCCAGAGCATCACCACGATGCCCAAGAGCAGGGCCGCAGCGCCGGCGCACAGCGCGAGGAAGCGCAGCAGCGCCCGCCGCGGCTTCAGACGCCCCCTGCCCTGCACGTCGACGACGACGATCGACATCGCGCGCGAGCCCGGGGTCTGGCCGGTGGTCGACCAGAAGAAGACGAAGTAGCCGATCGACCACAGCACCCAGATCAGCGCACCGAACGCGGCGATGATCTTGTTCACTTCGCTCGGCATGTGCAGGAGCGAGAGGCCGAGCCCGACGGTCACGGCGACGACGAGCGCGACGCCGTCGATGACGGCCGCGTCGATCGCCAGGGCGAGCGAGCGGGTCGCGAGGCCCGCGAACGGCGTCGAGGCGAGGAACTCCTGAGGGGCCGACGGACGCAGCCGCGCCGCGGCGGCGCGCTGCGCGCGACGGGTCGCGTCCTCCGGGCTCTCGACGCTCAACCGAGAGGCCCTTCCGGCAGCGCCGGAGGCGGGCCGGGATCGGATCCCTCGCGCCGGCGCACGAGGCGACGAGCCACCCGTTCGAGCAGAGCGTCGGCGTTGCGCGAGCGGTCGCGAGCGCGTTCGGCCACCTGGTCGACGAAGCCGGTGCCCTGGTGGGCGATCGCTTCCGTGACCGACGGGCTGCGGGCGATCTCGTCGACCAGGACCCACACCGCCTGGTTCTCCAGCAGCTGCGAGACCGTCTCCTCGACGAGCGGCCCTTCGAGCGCGGCGGCGAGCATGCGCTCCGCCTCCGGGCCGGCCAGCACGCGCTGCGCGATCTGCTCGACGGTGCCGTCGTCCAGCAGCCGCTCGACGACGCGCTGGGCGATGCCGCTGCGCTCGAGCTGCGCGAACGCGCGGTCGATCACTTCGTCCGAGAGCAGGCGCCCGATCACGTCGTCCGAGAGCAGGCGGTCGAGCACGTCGTCCGAGAGGAAGCGGTCGATGACGTCGTCTGAGAGCAGGCGGTCGAGCGCCAGGTCCACCGAGGCCATGAACGCGCGGTCGGCGGCGCTCGTCATCTCTCGGCGCGCGCGCCGCTCGAGCTCGGCGACGCCCTCGAGGCCCGCCATCGCCGTCCGGGCGGGAAGCAGCGCCAGTCCGACTCCCGTCTTGTAGCTCGACTCCAGCAGGCCCATTTTTGTCCTCCCCCAGCGTCCGGGGGTCGCGCAAACGCTAGGCGCGCCGGTGGCCCCCACCATCACCCGATGCGCATGATGACCGCATCGGCGGCCGACATGGATGCTCCTCGGCCGGCGCTCCAGGGCGAGGACCGCGACCCCGGAGGCGGCCGGCGCGCCGCGCCGGCCTGCGCAGCGGCTATTCCGCCGGGGCCGGGTCGCGGCGCCGGCGGCCGAGGTTGCCGACGATCAGCGAGACGATCGTCACGAGGTAGACCTGACCGAGCACGGCCTCGAACACGGACAGGGTGTGCCCGAGGTTCGACCTGGCGGTGAAGTCGCCGTAGCCGACGGTGGCGAGCGTCGTGAAGCTGAAGTACTGGCACTGCGAGATCGTCGCCGTCGCCTGCTGGGCGAAGAACGGAGCGCTGCCGAGACGGTCGATCGCGGCGTAGACGAACGCGAAGCACATCCCGAGCAGCAGGTAGACCGACAGCACCCCGATCACGGCCTCGACCGTGACGGCTCGCACCGTCGTCAGCCGCCGGATCACGCCGATCAGGATCGCGGGCGGCGCCAGGGCGACGAGAAACGCGTTTGCGATCGCGACGGTTCCCTCGTCGACGCCCCCCGTCAGGGCCTCGACCAGCGTGGTCAGGACGAGCCCCGCCCCGATCACCGCGCCCGCGATGAGAATGCCGCGCCGTACGTGGCCGATGTACAGGGCGAGCACGGTCGTGACGGCGAGGACGGCGGTCAGCCCGACGACCACCGGGTCGGAGGGCTTCGCCACGATTCCCTCTACGAGAAAGACGATCGCGAGCAGCCCGAGCAGCCACCCGTACGGCGCCAGTTCGGGCTCGACGCGGTGCTCGGCAAGCAGCGCCCTGCCCTCGCCGCGGATGCGTCTGGCGGCGTCCCCTGGCGTCTCACGGACCTGATCCTCGCCGTCGCCCTCCCCCGGCGTCAACGCGCCTCCCGAGAGTGCTCGACGGCGATCGTTTTCGCTCCCGACCCCAGCATCCAGATGCAGATCATCGGGCATCGATCGGTCATCCCTTCGAGATGATGCGTCGAGCGGCCCGGCGGGTAACCCTGGCACCGTGAGCGTCCCGTTTTCAAGCGCGGGCCCGCCGCCGGACGGCACGGCATCCGGTGCGCTCGTAGGAGCCGCGAGGGGCTGATGCACTTCAGGCACAGGAGCCACGACGATCCGGCCGGCCGGGAGCGTGCCGGGAGCGCCGTTCCGCACCCGCGCGAGGAGCCTGAGCCGCCGGCGCCGGCACGCCCCTCGGCAAACGGGACCTACCTCACGGACGGGCGCTCGCTGTTCCGGGTGCAGCATGCGATCACCGAGGCGGACGGGCTGGAGCTCGAGGAAGCGCTGCTTGAGCTCGAGGACTGCTCGACCCTCGAGCTGATCCTCTGCTCGGCCGGAGCGCTCGAGCGCCTCGGCCTGCGGCCGGTCAGCCCGTCGGGCGAGGACGCCGCGCAGGCGCGCACCGGCGACGCACCGCAAAGCGGGCCCCCACCCGCCTCGCGCGTACGGCTCTAAGATCGGCGGCTCGCGGGCGATCGAGGCGGGGCCGCCGCCGCAGACCTCGCGAGGCAACCGCCACCTCGACACGAAGGGACGACCACCTCATGAGCTCGGAGCTGCGCGAGGCCGTCAGCCGCCAGATGGAGAGGGTCCAGGGCGAGCTCGCCGAGCTCGTCTCCTTCGAGTCGGTCGCCGACCCCGAGCACTTCCCGCCGCAGGAGTGCGAGAAGGCGGCCGCCTGGGTGCGCGACGCCTACGACGAGGTCGGGCTGGCGGACGCCGCGATGTCGCCCACCGCCGACGGCAGCCTGGCGGTCCACGCACACGCGCCCGCCCCCGATGGCGCCCCGACCGTGCTGCTCTACAGCCACTACGACGTGCAACCGCCGCTGGCGCAGGAGGACTGGATCTCGCCGAGCTTCAGGCTGACCGAGCGCGACGGGCGCTGGTACGGCCGCGGCGCGGCCGACTGCAAGGGCAACATCGTGATGCAGCTCGCCGCGCTGCGCGCCCTGAACGAGCTGCACGGCGGCTTCCCGACGGGCGTCAAGATGATCTGCGAGGGCTCAGAGGAGCAGGGCACCGGCGGCCTCGAGGCGTTCGTGCCCGAACACGCCGAGCTGCTCGCCGCCGACGCGATCCTGGTCTGCGACGCGGGCAACTCCGCGGTCGGCGCGCCGACGCTGACGACGAGCCTGCGGGGGGTCACGATCGTCGACGTGAAGGTCAGCGCCCTAGGCAGCTCGATGCACTCGGGGATGTTCGGCGGGGCAGCCCCCGATCCGGTGGCGGGGCTGATCGCGATGCTCGCCTCGCTGTGCGACGAGCACGGCGACGCCACGATCGACGGCGTGGACGCAGCGGGCTCCTGGGACGGAGCCGAGTACCCGGCGGAACGGTTTCGCGCCGATGCGCGGGTGCTGGAGGGGGTCGATCTGATCGGCAGCGGCTCGGTCGCCGACATGCTCTGGGCCCGGCCGGCGGTGACCGTGCTCGGCATCGACGTCCCCGGGGTGGCGGGCGCGTCCGCGTCGATCCAACCGAGCGCCGGGGCCCGGGTGAGCCTGCGCGTGCCGCCGGGGCAGAGCGCCGGCAAGGCGCAGCAGGCGCTGATCGACCACCTGCGCGCGCGGGTGCCGTGGGGCATGCGCTGCGAGATCGAGCCTGTCGCGTCCGGCGAGCCCTTCGCGGGCTCGCTGCAGGGCCCCGCGTACGACGCGCTCCGAGCGGCGATGGAGGAGGCGTACGGACGGTCGCTCGCGACCGAGGGTCAGGGTGGATCGATCCCGTTGTGCAGCGTGTTCGCTCACACGTATCCCCGCGCCGAGATGTTCCTGCTGGGGGTCGAGGAGCCGAGCTGCCAGATCCACGCCCCGAACGAGAGCGTGGCCCCGTCGGAGATCGAGCACGTCGCGCTCGCACTGGCGCTGTTCCTGGAGCGCTACGCCAAGGCGACGGCGTGATGGATCGCGCGCCCGCCCGCTCGCCCGAGCCGGCCGGCGCGACCCGCCGGCTGTAAGACCCGAGCAGCTCGTCCAGCTCGGCGGACGGCGCCGCTCCAGGCAGCGCCGCGAAGGTCCCCCCGCGCCGCGAGGTCCGCGGCGGTGAGCCCCGTGCCGGCGCTCGTCCTGTCGTGACCTGACACGCCGGCAGGGCTCCGGGCCGTGACGCCGGACGCCGCAGTGGCCAATGGTCAACCGTTGACGTTGTTCGGATCATCAGGCACCCTGCGAGGCCTCTTGAAAGGAGACGGTACGTGAAGAAAGGACTCCCAGCTCTCGTCTTGTTCTTTGTTTTCTGGGGTATCGCGTCCGCATCTGCAAACCAGTGGTATGTGGAGTACGGCACGCATGGAGGCGAACGGCGCCGTCTCGATGCCGGCGAATCCGCGGAAGTCGAGACGGCCGGCACCTGGAAGCTGAAACTCAAGCTCGCGAAGCACGGGGGCACCAAGGCGACCTGTGCCGAGCACGGCACCGAGCTGCTGACGAACGTCACGCGGCAGGAAGCCACCGATCAGACGACGTCGGTCAGCCTCACCTGCAACGAGGGCGTCGTCGCCACCGCCGTGCTGCTCCCGTGGTCCGGCGAACTCGCGGGCAACTGCCAGCCGTGCACGATCACGCGCCCGATGTCGTTCGAGGTGAGCGCCGACGGCACCGACTACGGCGTCTTCACGGGGCTGGTCGAAGGCCGAGTCGGCGACTTCGACGACCCGATCAGGGACGACATCGACCACGCCTACAAATGGCGCGGCACAAAAGGCGGCGTCCTGACGAACGGGTCGGGCGCGACGCTCGCGGTGGCCGGCGGCGAGACCTACGGGCTACCCGGCGACGAGGCGTGCGGCGAGCCGGACGACGGCGCGAGCCTCGAAGAAGAAGGCATGGGTGAGAAGCGCCGACGCGAAGCGCGGGCCCGCGCCGGCCTCCCGGGCGACGGGGATGACGGCTGACCGGATCGTCGGGACCGGTGACCCCGGGTAGGGCTAACCGCTGTGCTCCGGCGAGGCCGGCGCGGGCGGGCGGACGAACTTCGAGAGGTCTTCCTCGCCGGGGTGGATGCCGACGCGCATGGCGATCACGCGGGCGGACGCCTGCTGGATCGTGATCGTCCGCTCGTCGCGGCTGCTCCCCACGAACGAGGAGAGCCACTTGAACAGCGCGATCCCGCGGTTCTTGAAGCCCGTCAGGAAGGTGAGGTGGACGAACGCCCACATCAGCCAGCCGATGAAGCCGCCGACCTTGATCCCCTTGAAGCTGACGATCGCGCGGAACCGCGAGATCGTGGCCATGCTGCCGAGATCGCGGTAGACGAACGGCTTTGCCTCGTCGTTCCCGGAGACGCGCCGCTTGATCGTGCGCGCGGCGTGCATGCCCGACTGCATCGCCACCTCGGCGACGCCGGGAAGGTGGTCGAGGGCCATCATGTCGCCCACGACGAACACCTCGGGATGGCCCGGCAGGGTGCAGTCGGGGAGGACTTCGATGTGCCCGGCCCTGTCGGTTTTCGCACCGCTCGCCTCGGCCAGCGCGGCGGCCAGCGGCGATGCCTGCACGCCCGCGGCCCAGACCTTCACCCAGCACTCGATCCGCTCCTCGCCGCCGGGTCCCTGCACGACGATCCCTTCGGGGCCGACGTCGGTCACGCGCGTGCGCATCCGCAGCTCGACGCCGGTGCGTTCGATCTCCTTCGTCGCGATCGAGCACAGCCGGTCGCCGAACGTGGCGAGGGGCTCCTCGCCCCCGTCCAGCAGCAGCACGCGCGCGCTCGCCGGGTCGATGCGGCGGAAGTTCTGCTTGAGCGCGCGCCGGGAGAGCTCGGCGATCTGGCCCGCCATCTCGACGCCGGTCGGGCCGGCGCCGATCACGGCGAACGTGAGCCACCTGCGGCGCTTCTGCGCATCCTCCTCGAGCTCGGCCATCTCGAACGCCCCGAAGATCCGCGCCCGCAGCTCGAGCGCGTCGTCGACGGTCTTCATCCCCGGCGCGAACTGGCAGAACTCGTCGTGGCCGAAGTAGGAGCCCGTCGCCCCCGCCGCGACGATCAGCGAGTCGTAGGAGAACGTCAGCGGCGCGCCGAGCGGGCGCGCCGCCGTGACCGTGCGGGCGTCCAGGTCGAAGCTCCGGACGTCGGCGAGCTCCACGGCCACGTTGCGGTGCTTGCGCAGGACCTCGCGCAGCGGCGGAGCCACGGCCCCCTCGGAGAGGATGCCGGTCGCGAGCTGGTAGAGCAGCGGCTGGAAGGTGTGGTGGTTCGTGCGGTCGACGAGCGTCACCTCGACCGGCGCGCGGCGCAGGAACTTGGCGGCGAACAGGCCGCCGAAGCCGCCGCCGACGATCAGGACCCGGTGCGGCGGGGAGGCCATCAGCCGGGCTGTCCGTGCGGCTCGGCCGTGGCGCCGCCCTCGGCGCCGGGATGGCCGGGCTTCTGACCCTGCACGCGCGCGCGGAAGACGTAGAAGGACCAGCCCTGGTAGAGCAGCACGAGCGGCAGCAGCACGACGGTCACGATCGTCATCACCTTCAGGGCATAGCCCCCGGAGGCGGCGTTGCTGACGGTCAGGTTGTAGGCGTCGCTGGTGCTGGAGACCATCACGTTCGGATAGAGGTCGATGAAGATCGAACCGACGCAGGCCGCGATCGCGACGCCCGAGCAGGCGAACGCGAACCCGTCGTGGTCCGTCGCCGTCAGCCACACGGCCCCGATGACCGCAAGCAGCGCAAGCACCTGGACGGGGTCGGGGACGTCGGGACCTCCGACAGTCCGCGTCCACACGATGAACCCGACGACGAGCGCGATCGCGGCATACCCGATCGGGCGTCCGAGCGTCTGCGCCCGCTCTCGGACGTGGCCGGTGCTGCGCAGCTTCAGGAAGGTCGCACCGTGCAGCAGGCAGAGGCCGGCGAAGGTCAGGCCGGTCCAGATCCCGTAGCCGGTGAGAAGGTCGAAGAAGCCGCCGGTGTACTCGTGACTCGAGTCGATCGGGAGCCCGTGGAGCAGGTCGCCGAGCGCGACGCCGAGCAGCAGCGGCGTCAGCAGGCTCCCGATCGCGATGCCCCAGCGCCAGCGCCGCCGCCACGCGGCGTCGGAGCGTTTGGTGGTGAACTCGAGCCCGACTCCGCGAGCCATCAGCGCGATCAGCACGATCAGCAGCGGCAGGTAGAAGGCGGAGAACATCGTCGCGTACCAGTCCGGGAACGCGGCGAACATGCCGGCGCCCGCAACGATCAGCCAGACCTCGTTGCCGTCCCACCAGGGCCCGATCGTGCTGATCGCGAGCTCGCGCTCGGACTCGTCGCGCCCGACGAACATGTGGAGCATCCCGACGCCGAAGTCGAATCCCTCGAGCACGAAGAAGCCGACCCAGAGCACCGCGATCACGACGAACCAGAGCGTGTGCAGGTGCAGCATCTCAGTACCCCATCGCCGGGACCGCTGCGGCCCCGATCTCCTCGTCGCCCTCGAGCCCTTTGCGCGAGTAGCGCAGCATCAGCAGCAGATCGGCGGCACCGAGGCCGATGTAGACCGCCACGAAGGCGATCAGGCTGATCCAGATGTCCGTCGTGCTCACCGACGGCGAGTTCGCGACCGCCGTCTTCATCAGCCCCTGGACGATCCAGGGCTGGCGGCCGTTCTCGGTCAGCAGCCAGCCGGCGGTGTTCATCAAGAACGGCGTGACCACGGCCCAGACCGACAGCCGCAGGAACCACTTGGAGCGCTCGAGCGTGCCCTTGCGCACCAGCCAGGCGCCCCACAGGGCGAATGCTGCGACCAGCGTTGCGAGGTAGGCCATGACCCGCATCGACCAGTACTGGATGAACACGTCCGGCACGTAGTTGCCGGGACCGTATTTGTGTTCGTATTCCTTCTGCAGCTGGTTCAGGCCGGTGACCGCGCCGTTCCATTTGCCGGTCGCGAGCATCGACAGCAGGTGTGGGATTTCGATTATTTGGGATGGGGTCTGGTCATTTTTCCCGCCCCCGATCTGGAACGCCGAGAACGAACACGGCTGGCAGTTTTCCCACTGTGCCTCGGCCGCGGCGATCTTCATCGGCTGGTATGTGGTCTCGATCTCGCCGAGCTTGTTGCCGACGAACACCTGCAGCACGATCACCGGCAGCAGCACGATCAGCGACAGCCTCGCGCTCAGCGAGAAGATCGCGACCTCCCTCTGTTTGCGCAGGTACCAGGCCGAGACCGCAAGCATCACCAGCGAGCCCGTGACGAGCGATGCGAGCAGGACGTGGACGTAGCCCCACAGGAACGTCGGGTTGGTGAAGAGCGCGCCGATGTTGTTCAGTTCCGGCTGGCCGTGGCTGTTCATCGCGTAGCCGACCGGGTGCTGCATCCACGAGTTGGCGGCGAGGATGAACATCGCCGAGAGCGCGGTCCCGAGCGACACCAGCCAGATGCACGCGAGGTGGATGCGCTTCGGCAGCCGGTCCCAGCCGAACAGCCACAGCCCGAGGAACGTCGACTCCAGGAAGAAGGCGGCCAGCCCCTCCATCGCCAGCGGCGCGCCGAACACGTCGCCGACGAAGCGCGAGTACTGCGACCAGTTCATGCCGAACTCGAACTCCTGCACGAGGCCCGTGACGACGCCGACCGCGACGTTGATGAGCAGCAGCACGCCGAAGAAGCGCGCGAGCCGCTTGTACTCCTCCTTCTCGCTGCGATACCACGCGGTCTGCAGCAGCGCGATCAGAAAGGCGAGCCCGATCGTCACGGGCACGAAGAAGAAGTGGTAGATGCTCGTCGTGGCGAACTGCCAGCGGGCGAGATCGTTCGTCATCGGCCCAGGCGGTCGAGCAGGTGGTCGCCGACCCGGATCGCGTTGGCCATCGCCGTGAGCGCGGGGTTCACTGCCGAGATGCTCGGGAAGAAGCTCGTGTCGACCACGTAGAGGTTGTCCACCTCGTGCGCGCGGCAGTTGGTGTCGAGAACCGAGCTCGCAGGGTCGGTCCCGAAGCGGGCGGTGCCCGCCTGGTGCGCGCACCCGGCGACGGGGATCCTGTTCTCGAGGTAGGCCCAGCGCGGGATCAGGTGATGCTCGTTCATCCCGAGGCGACCCAACAGCGAGCGCAGCTGGTGAAAGAGGCGGTCGCGGGCGGTGTCGTTGCACGAGCGGTAGGCGAGGGTGAGCCGGCCCTGATCGTCGAGGGTCACGCGGTTCTCCGGCTCCGGGATGTCCTCCGTGGAGAGCCAGAAGTCGATCGCGTGCTCGGCGACCTCCTTCAGCGAGAGGCCGAAGGGGGCGAGTTTCGTGATCACCGGCTTCTCGCCGCGGTACATCGCGGGCACCGACTTGCCGACCATCTGGATGTTGCCCATCGGGTACTCCCAGGCCTCGCTCGCGAAGTAGTAGTCGTTGACCCCGAGCGTCTTCTGGAACACCGTGGGGTTGGGCTCCTTGGAGATCGCGAGCACGGCCTGGCTGTTGTGGAACATGTAGTTGCGCCCGAGCTGATCGGAGCCGTTGGCGAGGCCATTCGGGTGCTTCTCGCTGCGCGAGCCGAGCAGCAGCTTGGCGGTGTTGGCCGCCCCGCAGGAGACGACCACCACGTCGGCCGTGAACGGTTCGCGCCGGCCGCCGCGCTCGACGAGGACCTCTGTGACGGTCCCGCCCGACGGGTCGGTGACGAGCTCGACCGCCGCCGCGTTCGTCAACAGCGTCACGTTGTCGTGCTCCAGCGCAGGCCTGACGCCGAGCACCTCGGCGTCGGACTTCGCGTGCACGAGGCACGGGAAGCCATCGCAGCTCGAGCAGCGCACGCAGTCGCTGTAGGGCGGGTTCGACTCGTCGAGCATCACCCCGCAGGGGGCGTGGAACGGGTGCAGTCCGGCCGCCGCGAAATCGTCCGCGAGCTGCTGGATGCGCGGCTCGTGCGAGACGGCCGGGTAGGGGTACGGCGTGCTGGAAGGGCCTTCCGTCGGGTCCTCCCCGCGCGCGCCGTGGACGCGGTAGACGTCCTCTGCCTGCGCGTAGTAGGGCTCCATCTCCTCGTATGAGATCGGCCATGCCGGGGAGATCCCCCCGTGGTGGCGGATCTCGCCGAAGTCCTCCGGTCTGAACCGGTAGAGGGCGGCGCCGTAGAGCTTGGTGGCGCCGCCGACGAAGTAGTGGACCTGCGGCTGGAAGGGCTTGCCCTCGCCGTCGTACCACGTGTCCGGCGAGATGTAGCGGTTCTCGACGAACACGTCCGAGGCCGACCAGTTCTGCGGCTCGCGCGGGAGCCAGTCGCCGCGCTCCAGGAGCAGGATGCGCCTTCCCGACGGAGCGAGATGCCGCGCGAGCGTGCCGCCGCCGGCGCCGCTGCCGATGATGATCACGTCGTAGCGGTCGCTCATACGAGCTCCGCCATCCGCTCGGCGACGATGATCCGCCCGGCCGCCTCGATCAGCGCGAGATGCGAGAACGCCTGCGGGAAGTTCCCCAGGTGCCGAGCGGTGCTGGTGTCGAACTCCTCGGCGTAGAGGCCCAGCGGCGAGGCGACCCGCAGCAGCCGTTCCATCAGGTCGCGGGCGCGCTGCTCCTCGCCGATGATCGCGAGGCCCGAGACGAGCCAGAACGAGCAGATCAGGAAGCTGCCCTCCTTGCCGCTCAGCCCGTCGTCGGTCTCTTCGGTCCGGTAGCGGAGCACGAAGCCGTCCTCCGTGAGTTCGTCGGCGATCGCGAGCACGCTCGCGCGCAGCCGCTCGTCGGACCCCGGCAGGAAGCCGAAGATCGCCGCCAGCAGGTTCGACGCGTCGAGCGCGTCTGTGTCGTAGTGCTGGCGCAGCACCCCGTTCTCGCTGACCCCGTGGGAGAGGATGTCCTCGCGGATCTCGCTCGCCGTCGCGCTCCACTGTTCCTGGAGCTTGGACTCGCCACCGATCGTCGCGAGCTTGCACGCACGGTCCATCGCGACCCAGCACATGAGCTTCGAGGAGACGTAGTGCTTCGGGTCCCCGCGCGCCTCCCAGATGCCCTGATCGGGGTCGCGCCAGACGTTCGTCGCACACTCGGCCTGGGACTGGACGATCGGCCACAGGCGGCGCGGCAGCCGCTGGCTGCGGCGCGTGTGCAGCAGGATCGAGTCCAGCGCGGCGCCATAGACGTCGTTCTGGCGCTGGTCGTAGGCGCCGTTGCCGACCCGCACCGGCGCCGCTCCCGCGTAGCCGGAGAGCTCCTCGATCAGGACCTCCGTCAGGTCGCGCCGCCCGTCGATGCCGTACATGATCTGAAGCGCCCCGTCGCTGTTCGGCTCGAGGTCGGCGACGAACTGCATGAACTCCTGAGCCTCCCAGTCGAGGTTCAGGTAGAAGAGCGCCTGCAGCGTGAACGTGGAGTCGCGCAGCCAGGTGTAGCGGTAGTCCCAGTTGCGTTCGCCGCCGGGCGTCTCCGGCAGCGAGGTCGTCAGCGCCGCGACGGTGGCCCCGGTCGGCATGTAGGTGAGCCCCTTGATCGTGAGCGCCGAGCGCTGGATGGGGTCGCGCCAGCGGTGGTCCGGGATGCGGGCTTTGCCGAGCCACTCACGCCAGAACCGGGCGGTGTCCGCGAGCTGCCCGTTGGCCTCGTCGAGGCTCTCCGGGCCGGCGAGCTCCTCTGCCCAGGACAGCGAGCAGAACGCCTGCTCGCCCTGGCGCAGCACGTGACGGGCGCGCACGCGGTCGCCCTCGATGCCGAGCCCCATGTCCGAGCGCAGCCGGATCGTGACGTCTCCGCCCGTCGCGTCCGCGACGTGATCGCCGTCCGCGGTCGACCACGTCGCGGGCTGGCGCCCGTAGTCGAAGACGGGTTCGCAGGTCAGCTCGACCTCGACCTCTCCCTCCAGGCACATCGCCGTGCGGACGAGCACGTGGCGGGCGTCCTGGTCGGTGGGCGGACGGGTATGGGGCGTGACCTCATCGGTATGCGTGCGCTCACCGAGCGTGAGCGCGTCGCGCACGATCAGCCATCCGCTGCCCGTCTTCCACGTCGTCAGCAGCATGTTCGTCCCCGGCTCGTAGATCCGCGCCGAGGGCACGTTGATCCCGAACGGCCCGAACCGGAAGTTGCCGGCCTGCCGGTCGAGCAGCATCCCGAACACGCTCGGGGAGTCGAAGCGCGGCACGCACAGCCAGTCGACGGCGCCATCGGGCGCGACCAGGGCCCCGGTGTGGCAGTTGGAGAGGAAGCCGTAGTCCGCGATCGGCGGGAACGGGGAGGGCATCGCCGCGCTCTGCGGCATCGTGTCCGGGGCGTCCTTCTCGGGGGAGCTCACGACTCCACCCACGGACCGTGCCAGCCGCCGAAGCGCTCGACCAGGTGCTCGGCCTGCGGCGGCCCCCAGGTCCCCGGCGCGTAGCCGTGCACTTCAGGCGGATGGTTCAGCAGCGGTTCGAAGATCCGCCAGGTCTCTTCGACGCCGTCCTGGCGCGTGAAGCGGCTGCTGTTGCCCCGGATCGCATCGAGCAGGAGGACCTCGTAGGGCGTCGGCGCCTCGCCTCCCTGCTGGGCGAACTCGACGTCGAAGTGGATCTCCTCCGGGCCTTCGAGATCGGCCCGGTGCGCGTCGAGGATCAGGCGCGTTCCCGTGGTCGGGTCGAGCTTGATCACGAACTGGTTCGGTTCCGGGCGGCGGCGGCCGTGCTCGATGAAGCCGAGCCGGGGCGGATCGCGGAACACGGCACGCAGCTCGGTCTGGGTGACCGGGAGGCGCTTGCCGGTCCGGATGAACCACGGCACCCCGCTCCAGCGCCAGTTGTCGATCTCCAGGCGCAGCGCGGCGTAGGTCTCGGTCGTCGAGTCCTTGGCGACGCCGTCGATGTCGCGGTAGCCGTCGTACTGGCCGCGCACGTAATGCGCGGGCTCGGCGGCGGCCATCGCCCGGAACAGCGCGAACTTGGCGTCCTTGAGGCTTTCCGGATCGGCGGTGGCGGGCGGCTCCATCGCCGCCACGGCGACGACCTGCATCAGGTGGTTGACGACGACATCGCGGACCGCCCCGACCGGGTCGTAGAAGTGCCCGCGGTCCTCGACGCCGAAGTCCTCGGCCATCGTGATCTGGACGCACGCGATGTGGTTGCGGTTCCAGACCGGCTCGATCATCGTGTTGGCGAAGCGCAGGTAGAGGAACTCGTCGGTGCCCATCTTCCCGAGGAAGTGGTCGATCCGGTAGAGCTGCGGCTCTTCGATGTACTGGTGGATTTCCGCCGCCAGCGCCCGGGCCGACGCGAGGTCGTGTCCGAACGGCTTCTCGACCACCACGCGGCCGGTCTTGGTCAGTCCCGCCCCGGAGAGCCGGCCGATCACCGGCCCGAACAGGAACGGCGGGATCTCCAGATAGAAGACGGGGGTCTTGGCGTCCCCCATCGCAGAGCGCACACGCTCGTAGGTGCCGGCGTCGGTGAAGTCCCCGCTGACGTAGGACAGGCGCGCGGCGAAGCGCTCGAAGACCTCGCGATCGAGCTTCTCACCGGTGCCCTCGATGCATTCCTCCGCGTGCTTTCGCAGCCGCTCGACCGTCCAGTCGTCTGCTGCCACACCGACGATCGGGCAGTCCAGCAGGCCGCGGCGCTCGAGCCGGTAGAGCGAGCGGAAGGTCATCACCTTGGCGAGATCTCCGGTGATCCCGAAGATCACGAGCACGTCGGCCGTCGCGGGCGACCCGGTTCGAGGTGAGGCGACGCTGCTCAAGGGCCGGTCCTTTCAGTCGCGATGAGCCCCGCCGGCGCCCTTGCGGGCACGCGCGACGTGACCGACCCCCGAGCGGGGGCGCAGGACGTAGAGGTATCGGGGGCGCCGCGCACCGGCATCATTCGATGAGGATGAACGACACGTCGGAGCACGCCATCATCTTGGGCTGATGGCGGGCGCCAACAGGACCGCGGGCATCGACCGCAGGCTGCTCCGGCAAGCCGGCGCGGCCCGGCGGTTCCTCGCCGTCTCGGCCGCCCTCGGCTTCGCCGACACGCTGCTGATCATCGCGCAGGCCTGGCTGATCGCCTATCTCGTCGCCGAGGCCTTCGGCGGCACCCGCGGCGTCGGCAGCCTGGGCGCGGGACTCGTCGCCCTGCTCGCGGTTGCGCTGGCGCGCAGCGCGCTCGCGTGGGGGGCGGAGCTGAGCGCCGTGCGCGCGGGCTCGAAGGCGAAGTCGGAGCTCCGCGGCGCGCTCCTGGCGCGCGGAGCCGAGCTCGCGGCGCGCCGCGACGTGAGCGTCGGCACCGGGGAGCTCGCGATCCTCGCCTCGCGCGGCATCGACGGGCTCGACGGGTACTTCTCGCTCTACCTCCCGCATGTGCTGCTCGCGGCGATCGCGCCCGTGGCGATCGTCGTCGCGATCTTCGCCGACGACTGGATCTCGGGACTGATCGTGCTGTTCACGCTGCCGCTGATCCCGGTCTTCATGGCGCTCGTCGGCGCGGTCACGGGCGAGCGCGTAGAGCGCCAGCTGGCCGGCCTCGAGCGCCTCGCCGGCCACTTCCTCGACGTGGTGGCAGGCCTGCCGACGCTGAAGATCTTCGGCCGCGGGCGAGCGCAGCTCGCCTCGATCACGCGCGTCAGCGAGTCCTACCGCGCGAGCACCGTCGCGACGCTGAAGGTCACGTTCCTCTCCTCGCTGATCCTCGAGCTGGTCGCGACCGTGTCGGTCGCGATGGTCGCCGTCGCGATCGGGATCAGGCTCACGGACGGCGACATCGGCCTGCGCGCCGGGCTGTTCGCCCTGGTCCTCGCGCCGGAGGCCTACCTGCCGCTGCGCAGGCTCGCCTCCAGCTGGCACGCCAGCGCCGAAGGGCTGGCGGCCGCGCAGCGCGCGTTCGCGGTGATCGACGCGCCCGGGATGGGAATCACGCCCGCCCAGGCGGACGGTGTCTGGACTCCGCGCCCCGGGGCGGACCGGGAGGCCACCGTGGAGCCGGGCGCCGTCGCAACTCCAGCTGCCGAGGGTGTCGCGGTTGGGCCGCGCGGCGCTCCGGTCCCGGACCTGGCTCATGCGGCGATCGCGCTCGAAGACGTGACGATCACCTACCCGGGGCGCAGCGAGCCGGCGCTGAGCGGCGTCTCGCTCGAGCTGCGGCCCGGTGAGGTGCTCGGGCTGCTCGGGCCGAGCGGCTGCGGGAAGTCCACGCTCGTGGCGGCGATCCTGGGCCTGCTCGCACCCGGGTCCGGCGTCGCGCGGGTCGGAGAGGTCGAGATCGGGCTGCTCGACCCCGCCGCCTGGCACGCGTGCATCGGCTGGGTACCGCAGCGCCCCCACGTGTTCCGCGGGACGCTGCTCGAGAACGTCGCTCTCGGACTCGACGCCGGGGAGGCCCAGGTGCGCGCCGCGATCGAGCGCGCCGGGCTCGCGGAGACGCTCGCGCGGATGCCTGCCGGACTCGCCACGCCGCTCGGCGAGGGCGGGCGCGGGCTCTCCACCGGCGAGCGCCGGCGCCTTGCGCTCGCGCGCGCGATCCTGCGCGATGCGCCACTGCTGGTGCTCGACGAGCCGACGGCCGGGCTCGACCTCGCGACCGAGCGTCGCGTGCTCGAAGGCCTCCGGGAGCTCGTGCGCGGCCGGACCGTGCTGATCGTCACCCATCGCCCCGCGCCGCTCGCGCTGTGCGACCGCGTCGTGACGCTCGAGCGCGAGGCGGTCCCGGCGTGAGCGCCCCGAGGAGCCCGTTCGCAGCGGCGGCGCGGCCGTTCGCGCCGCGGCTTGCGCTCGCGACGCTGCTGGGGGGCGGGGCGGCTGCGTGCGCGGTCGCGTTGATCGCGACCTCGGGGTGGCTGATCTCGCGCGCCTCCGAGCGCCCGCTGGAGTCGGCCCTCGCACTCGCGATCGTGGGGGTCCAGTTCTTCGCACTCGGACGCGGCCTGCTCCGCTACTGCGAACGGCTGGCCGGGCACGATGCCGCGCTGCGGGTCCTCGCGGCGCTGCGCGTCAGCGTGTACGAGCGCCTGGAGCGGCTCGCGCCCGCAGGGCTGCCGGCGTTCCGCAGCGGAGACCTGCTCGCCCGAGTCGTCGACGACGTGGACTCGATCCAGGACCTGCTCCTGCGCGTGATCCCGCCGTTCGCGATCGCGGTGCTCGTCGGCGCGGCGACGGCGATCGCCGTCTTCCTGGCCCTGCCCTGGGCGGGCGCGATCGTGCTGGCGCTGGTGGTGCTCGCCGTGACGGCCGTGCCCCTGCTCGCCGGGCGCCTCGCGGCGCGCGCGGCGGCCCGGCGTGCCGACGCCCGCGGCGAGCTCTCCGCGGAGATCGTGGATCTGATCGGCGGCGCCGACGAGCTCGTCGTGGCGGGCGCGATGAACGGAGCGCTTCGCCGGGCCGGGGCCGTCGACGCGCGTCTCGCGTCGCTGGCGCACCGCGAAGCCCGCACCGCCGGCGCGGGCCAGGGGCTCGTGCGGGGACTGAGCGGGCTTGCGATGTGGGGCTCGCTGACGGTGGGGATCGCGGCGGTCGCGGACGGGCGCCTGAACCCGGTCCTGCTCGCCGGTCTCGCGCTCGTGCCGCTGGCCCTGTTCGAGATCCTGAGCCCGCTCCCCGCGGCGGCGCAGTCGGGCGAGGCGGTACGGCGCTCCAGCGCGCGGCTGCAGGGCGTGATCCGCGCCCCGCTCCCGATAGAGGCGCCCGCCGGCGCCGCGCGCCTGCCGAGCGGGGGGCCGCGCGCGCTCGTGGCGCGAGGAGTGGAGTGCCGCTATCCCGGCCGGGACGCGCCGGCGCTGGAAGCGATCGACCTCGACCTGCCCGCGGGAGGGCGCGTCGCGGTCCTCGGCCCCAGCGGCGCGGGCAAGACGACGCTGGGCTGGGTGCTGCTGCGCTTCCTGGCCTACGACGCCGGCTCCGTCACGGTCGACGGCGTCGAGCTCGCCGAGCTCGACGAGGAGGAGGTCCGGCGCACGGTCGGCATGGTCGAGCAGGATCCGCACGTGTTCGCGGGGACGCTCGCCGCGAACCTGCGCCTGGCGCGCCCGGACGCCTCGGACGGCGAGCTGCTGGACGTCCTCGCGCGCGTTCGCCTCGACGCCTGGGCGGCCTCGCTGCCCGACGGCCTCGAGACCGACCTCGGCGCGCAGGGCGAGCGCATCTCCGGGGGCGAGCGCCAGCGGCTCGGGCTCGCCCGCGCCCTGCTGGCCGACTTCCCGGTCCTGATCCTCGACGAGCCCGGCGAGCACGTCGAGGCGCAGGCCGCCGAGGCGATCCTCACGGACCTGCTGGCGGCGGCAGAGGGCCGGACGGTGCTCCTGATCACACACGAGCTCAGCGGGCTCGAGAGCTTCGAGGAGATCGTCGTGCTCGACCGCGGGCGCGTGCTCGAACGAGGGGCCCACGCGCGCCTGCTCTCAGACGGCGGGCTCTACGCGGGCCTCTGGCAGGACCGCGCGGCGCCGCTTGTGTGAGCGATACCGCACTCCGCTTCCCGCCCCTCCCCTACGGTCGAACGCGAGAGCGCCTGCGTCGCGGGCGCACGAAGAGGGAGGAAGACATGGCGGGCAACAAGGTGGTCGTGAACCTGGCGACCGGCCACGAGGACGCCGAGCGGGTCACGGTGGCGTTTCTGGTCGCGGTCGCGGCCCTGGAACAGGGGCGGGCGGTGGCGATGTTCGCCACCAAGGAGGCGGTGAGGCTCGGGCTTCCCGGCTACGCGCAGGCGATCGAGGCCGCAGGATCTCCGCCGGTCGCGCGTCTCTTCGACCAGTTCGTGCAGGGCGGCGGCGAGCTGCTGCTGTGCCCGGTCTGCTTCAACGCGCGGGGCCTGGTCGAGGAGGGCGTCGTGAGCGGCGCGCGGCTGGCCGGCGCGACGCCGCTCTGGGAATGGATCGGCGAGGGGGACGCGACGGTGTTCAGCTACTGACGGTTCAGCGCGCGCAGGAGCCGGCGCGCCGCCCGGCCTCTCAGACGTTGAGGCCCAGCCGCGAGATCCTGCGGCTCAGCTTGCGCGAGGCGAGCGCGTGCCCGGCGAGCACGACGGTGCTCGGGACGAGGAACAGGGCGGGCCAGAACAGGCCCTGGCCCATCAGCGCCCAGATCCCGACGAGCGCCGCGTTCGCAGCCCCGTAGCCGAGCGCGTGCATCCGCAGCAGGGCGCGCTGGAAGCGGCGCACCCTTCCGGCCAGCAACCGGCGCAGGCTGAACACCGGCGGGTAGTCGATCGCATCGCCGGAGCGGCTGAAGCGAAGCACGTGCTCGACGCGCGTCTCGAGCTGGTGGGTGCTGAGACGGCCTTCGGCGTAGCGGGCCTTCAGCTCCCTCAGGGCGCGTTCGCGGCCGGCCGGCGAGAGCCTCACCTCGAGCACGGCGCGTAACAGCCAGAAGAGCACAGCACCAGTATTGCGAGCTTCGGCGCTTTCCCGTCGCAGGTGTCCGGAGAGCGTTCTACGGTGCTCGCCGGTGCTGGCCTCGCTGCCCTTCACGACCTCCCACGCGGAATGGATCGGTCTGGTGATCGGCCTGATCAGCCTCGCCGGCATCGGCGGCATCGTCTCGACGCTGATCTGCCACCGCAAGGGCTGCTTTCGCCGCGGGCGCTTCCGCTGCGGGCACTACCGGCTGTGCCACATCCACCACCCCGACGTTCCCTCCGACGGCAACATCACCGACGAGCACATCGCTGCGTGCCACGCCCAGCAGCAGGCGGCCCACGCGCATCCGGCCCCGGCGCCGAGAGCCGCGAGCGGCAAGAGCTAGTAGGACTTCGGCAGGCCGAGCGAGTGCTCGGCGACGTAGTTGAGGACCATCTCGCGCGAGACCGGAGCCGTCCGCGCGACGCGGGCCGCCCACCACAGGTCGCTGAGCCCGTACTCGAGCGCGAAGCCGTTGCCGCCGTGGGCCTGGATCGCGCTGTCGACGCAGTGGATCGCGGCCTCTGCCGCCGCGTACTTCGCCATGTTCGCCGACTCGCCGGCGCCGGGCGCGCCCGCGTCGTAGAGCGAGGCCGCCTTGCGCGTCATGAGCCGCGCCAGCTCGAGCTGGATCTTCGCCTCGGCGAGCGGGTGGGCGACCGCCTGGTGGGCGCCGATCGGCTGCCCCCAGACTTCGCGCTCGCGGGCGTATGACGCGCCGCGCTCGAGCGCGAGTCGCCCGACGCCGGTCGAGATCGAGGCGCCCATGATCCGCTCGGGGTTGAGCCCGTCGAAGACGACGCCGAGGCCGCCGTTCTCGCCGCCGATCAGGCGCTCCTCCTCCAGCTCGACGTCGTCGAAGAACAGCGTCCACTGGCGGTCAGCGCCGCGGATCGCCATCGGGATCGGCTGGCGCGTGAAGCCGGGGGCGTCGACGTCGACGATCGCGAGCGACGGAAGGCCGAGCTCGCCGCGGGCCAGGCGCGTGCGCGCCACCACCAGCACCTGCTCGGCGTCCTCGACGCCCGAGATGAAGGTCTTCTGGCCGTTGAGGATGAAGCGGTTTCCGTCCCGGCGCAGCGAGGTGGAGAGCTTGTGGGAGTTGCTGCCGGCGTCGGACTCGGTGATCGCGAACGCGATCTTCCTCGTGCCCGCGCCGATGCCGGTGAGCCAGCGGTCCTTCTGCGCAGGCGTGCCGTGCTTGGTCAGGATGCTGCCGACGATCGCGGGCGAGACGACGATCAGCAACAGCGAGCAGCCCGCGGCGGCGATCTCCTCGCCGACCCAGGAGAGCGCCTGCATGCCGAGGCCGCCGCCCCCGTACTCCTCCGGGATGTTGACGCCCATGTAGCCGCGCGCGGCAAGGGCGTCCCAGAGCTCGCGCGGCGGCTCCTCCGCGTCGCGCTTGCTCCTCATGTACTCCTGCCCGAAGTCCGCGCAGATGCCGGCGACGGCCTCGCGCAGCAGCAGCTCCTCCTGGGAGGGCAGGACGGCCTCTGCGGATACACCGGCCATTGCCGGCAGATCGTAGAAGAGAAGTAGGGTGGCCGCTGAGCCACGAGGAAGGGGACCCATGCCCGAGGCATCGCCGCAGATCGCCGCACGCAACGAGGCAGTTCTCATGGAGCTGCCGTTCGACGAGGAGCAGGACTTCGACGACGCGCGCCGCGGGCACGTCGGCTCGCTGAGCGACCCTGTGATCCAGGCGACCGCGGGCCGCATCGCATGGGACGCCGGCGCATATTCGTTCCTCGACGGCGAGTGCCCGCCGACGGTCAACCCCAGCCTCTGGCGCCAGAGCAGGCTGAACGCGATCCACGGGCTGTTCGAGGTGGCCGAGGGCATCTACCAGGTGCGCGGTCTCGACCTCTCGAACATGACGATCGTCGAGGGCGAGCAGGGCGTGCTCGTGATCGATCCGCTGATCTCATGCGAGACCGCGGCGGCGGCGCTCGCGCTCTACCGCGAGCACCGCGGCGAGCGGCCGTTGACGGGGCTGCTCTACACCCACTCTCACATCGACCATTTCGGCGGAGCACGGGGCGTGCTTCCGCCGGGCGAAAACCCTTCCATCCCAATAATTGCTCCCGAGGGGTTCCTCGATCACGCCGTCGCAGAGAACGTCTACGCGGGTACCGCCATGACGCGGCGCGCCACCTACATGTACGGCGCCCTGCTGCCGAAGGGGCCCACCGGCGGGGTCGGCGCCGGGCTCGGGCAGACGACCTCGCTCGGCAGCGTCAGCCTCGTGCCGCCCACGGTCGAGATCACGCACACCGGGCAGGAGCTCGTCGTCGACGGGATCCGGATGGAGTTCCAGATGACCCCCGGGACCGAGGCACCCGCGGAGATGAACTTCCTGTTTGCAGACCGCCGCGCGCTCTGCATGGCCGAGAACGCGACCCACAACCTGCACAACGTGCTCACGCTGCGAGGCGCGCTCGTGCGCGACGCACGCGTGTGGTCCGCCTACCTGGACGAGGCGATCGAGCTGTTCGGCGAGCGCGCCGACGTCGTGTTCGCGCAGCACCACTGGCCGCGCTGGGGGCAGGAGAGGATCGTCGGCTTCCTCGCCACGCAGCGCGATTTGTACGCCTACATCCACGACCAGACCCTGCGGCTGCTCAACAAGGGGCTCGTCGCAAGCGAGATCGCCGAGACGCTCGAGCTGCCGCCGGGGCTCGCCCGGGAGTGGCACTGCCGCGGCTACTACGGCTCGCTGAACCACAACGCCAAGGCCGTCTACCAGCGCTACCTGGGCTGGTTCGACGGCAACCCCGCGCACCTCTGGCCGCACCCGCCGCAGGCCGCTGCCGAGCGCTACGTCGCGCTGGCCGGCGGGCCCGGCTCGCTGCTCGCGAACGCGCGGCGCGCGTTCGAGGAGGGCGATCACCGCTGGGTGGTGGAGGTCGTCAACCACCTCGTGTTCGCCGACCCCGAGAACGGGGAGGCGAAGGAGCTGCAGGCGCAGGCGCTCGAGCAGCTCGGCTTCGGGGCCGAGAACGCGACCTGGCGCAACTTCTTCCTGATGGGAGCCAAAGAGCTGCGCGACGGCGTCGCCGGGACCGCCGCCGCGGTGCCGCCCGACATGCTGAAAGGGCTCGCGACCAGGCAGATCCTCGATGCTGCGGCGGTGCGTCTCGACGGCATGCGGGCGGCCGAGGCGGACCTCGCGATCCACCTGAGCCTGCCGGACACCGGCGAGCAGTTCAGGCTCACGCTCTCAAACGGCGTGCTGACGCACCGCCCGGGGCCGCCGTCCGGGCCCAACGACCTGGTCGTGACGATCACGCGCGAGGCACTCGACGAGCTGCTGACGGGCCGGGCGACGCCCGAAGCGCTGGCCGCGGCCGGGAGCGTGACGATCGAGGGCGACCGGGGCGTGCTCGCGCTACTGGCCGGCCTGATCGATCCGCCCGACCCGAACTTCGCGATCGTCACGCCGTAGGCGCGCCGCCGAGATGCGCGCCGCCCCGGCCCGCAGGTGCGGACCGGGGCGCATGCGCTCAGCGCTTGCTGCTCAGGCGGTGTAGTCGAAGACCGCGCCCGGCGAGGGTTTGCTCTTTTTGCCGATCACAACCGCTTTCACCTTGGCCGCCTTGGATTTCCCGCGCGGTTCGGCCGGCACCGTCATGGTGCAACTCGTCAGCGAGGTGCACTCCACGTTGGTGGCGACTCCTTTGTTGAAGATGAATTCGGTCTGCCCGGCGCCTTCGAGGAACCCGTTGCCGGTCACCGTCACTTCCGTGCCGCCGGCGACGGGACCGGTGTTCGGGCTGATTTCGGTGATCGAAGCCGGCCCGTAGGTGTAGTGGTCGCTCGAGCTGAGTTCGTTCGTGCCGTCGACCGTCGTGACCGTCACATCGACCACGCCCGCGCCCGGCGGCGCAACGGCGGTGACCGATTCGGTCCCGTCGGCGGTGATGTCTTCGGATTCGGTGCCGCCGAAGCTCACGGAGACCGCTTCGCCGAGGTTCTTGCCCTTGATCGTGACCGAGTTGCCACCGATCGCCGGACCCTTCTTCGGCGTGAGTTTCGTGACCGTGGGCAGCAGGCCGGGTTCGAACGTCGTGATGCTTTCTTCACCGCTGTACTGGGTGCCGAACGGGTTGGCGGCGGCCAGACGGAAGAAGTACTTCGTCGACGGGGCGAGGCCCGTCAGCTCCGCCTGGACCTTCTGGAACCCTTCGCCCGAGGGCAGCAGGTTGCACGGCGCGTCCTCTCCGAGGGCCGGCGTGGTCCCGAATTCGAACTCGCATTCGGTGATCGTCGTGCCTTCCGGGTTCACGACGCCCTTCAGGAGCGCCGAGCGGGCGGAAACCTCGCTGGTCTTGCGCAGCTGCACGCGCGCCGTCGTCGGCTCGGTCGTGAAGTTGCGCTGGCCGCTTTCGTTTTCGCCGAACACGTTCGTGGCGACGAGCTTGTAGAAGTACGTCGTGCTTTCCGAGAGGCCTTCGATCGGCGCCGAGACGCGGACGGGGCCGTTGCCCGAGCCGGGCAGGGACGAGCACGGCGTCGTGTGTTCGCTGACGCTCGTCGCGCCCCACTTGAAGTAGCACTGTTCGACCAGTGATTCGTGCGGGTTGACCTTGCCCTGCAGGGTCGCCGTGGTGCGGCCGACCGGGTTCGCGGGTTCGCCGGTCGCGTTCGGTTCGTTGGGCAGCGTCAGGAAGTGTTCGCGCACGGTGCTGTCGGAGCCGAAGCCGTTCTTCGAGACGAGCCGGTAGTAGATGGCGCTCGATTCAGGCAGACCTTCGATGTGCGCGCTGACGGCGACCGGTTCGGTGCCCGAGCCCGGCGAGGGCGAGCAGAGCGCGTGGTTCGCCAGCGAGTCGGGTTCGGTGCCGTATTCGAAATAGCATTCCGTCACTTCCGAGCCGTTGGGGGTCACGAACCCTTCCATCGTCGCGCTCGTGTGGGTGACGTCGACCGGCGCGACGCTGTTCGAGTGCGGCGCGGTCGGGAGCGTCGTGAACTGGTGCTCTTCGCTGAGGCTTTCGCCGTCGGCGTTCTTTGCGAACACGTCGACGTAGTAGGTCGTGTTTTCGGCGAGACCCGAGACGGCCGCTTCGACGGCCACCGGCGTGACGCCGTGGCCGGGCGAGTAGGAGCAGGAGGCGCTGTGGTCCGGCACGGGCGAGGTGCCGTAGCGGAAGACGCATTCGGTGACCTGGCTGCCGTTCGGGTTGACCTTGCCGGCGAGCGTCGCGGTCGTGAAGCCGATCGGCTTCGGCCCTTCGATCAACGTCGTCGGCGCGCTGCCGCTGGCGTCGGCGGCGACGCCGCTCGCGAGTGCGGCGACCGCCACGACGAGCGCGGCCGCGATCGCCGCGAGCGTCTTGCCGCGGGTCGCCCTCGGGCGAGGACCGCGTCCGTGCAGAAACATTCTCATCATCATCCCCTGCCCTTTGGCTCCATGTCGGAGATCCGAAGATCGCCGCCCCTCGGACTGCACCGTAAACGACGGCCTACACAACAATCAAGCCCCAGGTCGCGGGCGCTTCACGCCGTGGGCGCCGTCGCCCCGCCGCCTGCTGCGAGGACGTGCCCGTGCCAGCGCCCTCGGCAGCCCGAGATCGTGAGTGCGTGGGGTCCGGCGCAGACGGGCTGTCGCCGGGCGCGCGGCCCGGCCGCCACAGGCGGTCCCGCGAGCTCCGCGGGACCGCCGGGGCGCCGAGTCGTCTCGGCACCTATTTCTTCTTCGGTTCTTTGATCTTGATGACGCCGGAGTTGGTCAGCCCGCGGAGCGTGACCGTGTATTCGTCGCCCTTTTTCAGCGGCGCGTACTGTTCCTGGTGGTAGCTGGACCCGAACGTGAAGGTCACTTCGGTTTCGGTGTACGTTTTGAAGATCAGGCCGATGCAGTCGCCGGGACCGGCCCCCGCACCCCAGCCTGCGCCGTCCTCGACGAAGACGGCTGCTTCGCCGCCGAAGTCGTTGCCGAGCCCGGCCGGTTCTTCGCCGAAGCAGTCGGGGGTTTCTTCGACCGCTTCGACGGGCAGCGAGCCCAGCCCGCGCCCTTTCACGACGACGAGCGGTTCGGCCGGCGTCCCCTTGAATTTGACGCTTTTGATTTCCGGCGGTTTCGGCGCTTTCGCGGACGCGGTGCCCGCGAGGACCGCGGCGCCCAGCAGCATCGCCGTGGCGACCAGCCCCAGCTTTGCGAGTGCCCTTCTCATCGGTACCCCCTTCATCTCGAATGGGGGCGACGAGAAAGGCGCGCCCTCAGTGGCTCGCCCCGCCGCAAGGCTACGGGCCGAGGCCCGTCCTCATCGCCCGCTGTTCCAGCATGGCGGGGGCAAGGTACCGAGCACCCTGGGCGCCCACCAGGGTAAAATCACGTAGTCGCGGGAGTTCTCGTCTTCGCGCGATGACATACACCGAGCCGCCGCTCCGGGGGGACCGGCAGGGGGTGATGGAACACCTGAACAACGCAGCGCTGCGCCGGGCGTTGGATGTCGCCCGGGGCCTGGCCGAGCTCGGAGAGCTCGCGGAGTTCCCTGCCTGGAGCGCGAGCGCGTTGCGCCGTCTGATCCCCTGCGACGTGGCCTCCTACAACGCGGTCGATCCGAGCACGCAGCGCGCGTCCATCGCGGTGGATCCGGGCGACAGCGTGTTCGACGGTGGCCTCGACGCCCTCGCGGCCTACATCCACCAGAACCCGCTCGTCAGCCACTACGCCGCGACGGGGGACGGCCGCGCTCTGCGCATCTCGGACTTCATGACGGTGCGCGAGCTGCAGCGCACCGAGCTCTACGACCTCGTCTACAGGCGCCTCGATCTCGAGCACCAGCTCGCGATCACGCTGCCGGCGCCGCGGAAGGGGATGGATCGTCCCGGCGAGGTGATCGGTCTCACGGTGAGCCGGGGAAGGCGCGACTTCAGCGAGGGCGAGCGAATGCTCCTGGAGCAGCTGCGCGAGCCGTTCGCCGCGACCCTTGCCCGGCTGCACGAGCTTGCGCTGCTGCGAGCCGTCGCCGAGGGGGAGGGCGAAGAGCGCTCGCGCTGGCTCGTGCTCGTTGGGGGCGAGGGGATCGTCGCCTGGACGTCGGCCGCCGCGGCCGAAGGGCTCGGACTGCTCGCCGGCGAGCGACTGCCGCCCCTGCTGTCGCGTTGGGTCGAGGACGAGCGCGCGCGCCAGGCGCGATTCGCAGGCGCCCCGGGAGCTCGGGCGTTTGCTAACGGGGGCGGCGACATGGGCGGGCGCCCCCTGCTCGACGCGCGGCTGCGCGTGCGTCTGCGCACCCGGCTCGTGCGCGAGGCGTATCCGGGACTCGACGCCCTGCACCTCATCCCGGTCGAGGAGCTGCCCGGGCCCGAGGCGCTGCGAGAGCTCGGGCTCACGCCGCGCCAGGCAGAGGTGCTGGCACTCGCGCTGGAGGGCCAGACCAGCGCACAGATCGCCTACGCGCTGCGACTGAGCGTCCGGACGGTGGAAAAGCACTTCGAGGGCGTCTATGACCGCCTCGGTGCGGCGAACCGCGCGCAGGCGGTCTCGATGGCTCTCCAGGCGACCAGGGGCGATTTGCGGGACGGCCTCGAGACGCGGGTCTGAGAGTTCACTCACAAATCGGGGCCCCTCATCCCCACGCCAGGCCCCCGCGCTCCCGACAACTTGGGGCTTTGCAGGGCTTTTCTGGTTCCGGGGTCCTCCCGGCATATGCGGGGCGAACCGCGACGGCAGCGTCCGGGGTGGGCTAGGTTGTCGCGCTCAGCAGCCGCCCAGAAGCCCCCCCGATGAGCCCCCCGAGCCCCCGCGAGAGACCCGCCAGCCGGCCCGCGCCCGCCTCCGCCCGCGCCGAGGATCAGGTGCCCGTGCTCGGGCGCTACTTCCCCTCGCCGCTGGCCTCGAAGGTCCCGGAGGTCATCGCCCTCTTCTGGGTCGTGAAGATCCTGACGACCGCCGGAGGAGAGGCGACCTCGGACTACCTGAAGACGTACGGGAACTTCGGGGCGGGCAGCATCGAGATCGCGCTGATCGTCGTAGGGCTCGCCTGGCAGTTCTCGACCCGGCGCTATCAGGCGTTTGCGTACTGGTTCCTTGCCTACGCGATCGCCACCACCGGAACGGGCGTCGCGGACTTCCTGCACCTCGACGTCCACATCCCCTACGCGGGAACCACGATCCTCTGGGCACTCGTGCTCGCGGCCGTCTTCTGGGGCTGGCAGCGCAGCGAGGGAACGCTCTCGATCCACAGCATCACCACCCAGCGGCGCGAGGGCTTCTACTGGGCGACGGTGTTCGCGACGTTCGCCCTCGGCACCGCGCTCGGGGATCTGACCGCGAACACCTTCGGGTGGGGCTACTTCCCGTCGGCGGTCGTCTTCTCCGTGATCATCTTCATCCCGCCGCTGTGCATGTGGCGGTTCGGCCTGAGCAGCATCGCCGCCTTCTGGATGTCCTACGTCGTGACACGGCCGCTGGGCGCGTCCTACGCGGACTGGATCAGCAAGCCGACCGCCACCACGGGCCTCGGCTTCGGCGACGGGCCGACCGCGGTGGCGTTCGCCGTGTCTGTCTTCCTGCTGGTCTCCTACCTGGCGATCGCGCGGCCCGACATCCAGCGCGAGGCCGGCATCGCGGCCGAGATGCCGGTGCCTCTCGGGGCCGCGCCGCGCTACGCGGGTGCGCAGCCCGACACCGACTCCGAGTAGGGACTCTCAGCCGCTCAGAGGCAGCGTCAGGCTGAGGGTCAGCGGCCCGAGCGCCGGGCAGAGGGTGCTGCTCGCCGTCTTGTTCAACCGCACGCGCGTCGCACTGAGGGTCACGGTCGGCGAGCTCCCGGCGGTGAGCGTCCCCGCCACGCGAGCCGCCTGGTAGAGGCAGGAGAGCGAGCTGAGGCCGACCGGCGTGATCAGCACCGCGGGCTTGCGGCTGCCCTTCAGGCGCGCCGTCAGTTTCCTTTCGTTGAGCGTCAGCTCCCAAGGCAGCCCGGCGCCGGTGAGCTCGGCTTCCCCGAGCGTCGGGATCTCGCAGCGGAGGGAGCCGGTTTCGGTGATCGCGATGTGCTCGCCTCGTGCGAACGGGCTCGCCGAGATCGCTTCGGGTCCGGCCTCGTGCGCGGGGTCCGGCGCACAGGTGACCGGTCCGGCCGGCGTTTCGACCGTGATGCCTTCTTCCAGACCGGCGGCCGTCGCACCCGGAACCGCCGACACGAGCAACAGCAGCGCCATCGCGCCGGCCACACCCCAGGACCTCGACCTCATCGCTCCCCCTCCATCGCTGTGCGCGAACCCCTCCGATCCGCTGCCGCGCGACGGTAACAGGTCGTCGGTCCCTCAGCGCTTCGGGGCAGAAGACGATCCGCGGATTAGAGTCGGGCGGCCATGAGGAGGTACTTCGCCTACGGCAGCAACATGTCTGCGTCGGTCATGTCGGGCGAGTGCCCCGGCAGCACCTTCCTGGGCCGGGCGCGATTGCCGCGGCACAGGATCGCGTTCACGCGGCGCTCGGTCCGGACCGGGACCGGCGTCGCCGACATCGTCGCCGACGAGGACGGCGTCGTGTGGGGCGTCCTCTACGAGCTGGCCGAGGGGGAACTCGACGCGCTCGATCGCAAGGAGGGCGCCGGCTGGGCATACGAGCGACGGGAGGTGACCGCGCTGACCGACGACGGCTCGCCCCACGACGCGATCGCCTACGTCGTGATCTCGAAATCGAGCACTGACATCGCGCCCTCCGGCATGTATCTGAAGGGCCTGATCGATGCGGGACGCGAACGTGATCTGCCGGCTGCCCACCTCGACGCGATCCGGCGCGCCGGAGCGGGCCGAGAAAACTGACGCGGACTCACCTCGGCTCGCTGAGACAAGCTTGACATATGTCTCATCGCTGGGATACGGTGGCGATCTGCGCCTCGTCACCCGACGGGGCATGAGGGAGGGAGCGGCAGATGAGTCGAGCACGGAGCGCCGACGCGGTCGGAGAGAACGTTGCACAGCGGTTTCGCGCGCGGGTGTGCGCGGCGCTCTGCCTCCTGGCCTTCGCGCTCCTGCTGGCGGCTGCGCCTTCGGCGTTCGCGGACAGCTTCGAATCCGAACGCGAAGCGGCCCGCGCCCTCGGCGCGGAAGCCTACGAATACGGCGAGCCGCTGCTCGACAGCGTGCGCATCTACAAGTCGATCACCAGCGTCAAGGCTCCCAACGACTTCGGCTCGGCGCCCTTCAACCAGTTCTCCCACTTCAAGACGCTCGCGACCGAAAAGGAGGGCTGCGTGGTCGCGCCGAACGCCGACACGCTCTACTCGATCGCCGTCCTGAAGTTGAAGTCCCAGCCCGTCGTGATGCACGTCCCGGCGACGGACCGCTTCAGCATCGCGGAGCTGCTCTCGCCCTACACCGAGAACTTCGCGCTGATCGGGCAGGGCGGCTCGAACTTCCTCGCGCCGGGCGACTACATCATCGCCGGGCCGGGCCAGCTCACCGGCGAGGAAGAAGCCGACGGCCTGAAGGTCGTCCATTCGCCCTACGACGAGGCCTGGGTGATCGGACGCACGCTGGTCAAAGACCAGGCGGACCTCCCGAACGCGCTCGCCGTCGAGGAAGCGCGCAAGATCGTGCCGCTGAAGAAGTGGCTGAAGGTGGGCGACGCCTACGAACCGAAGACTCACGGGGCCACGAGCGAAGGCACCTGCTCGAGTGTCCCCGGCACCGTCCGGGGCGAAAACCGGCTGCGTTACTGGAAGGCGCTCTCGAAGGCGCTCGTGGAGTTCCCGCCGCCCGCGGCCGACGATCCGATCCTCGAACGCCTCGCCGCCGACCACATCGGCCCCGGCATGACGCCGACCAAGAGCGACGTCTCCGCGGGCACGCTCGAGGGCCTCGAAGAAGCGATCCAGGCCGGTCAGGCCAAGGTCGAAGGCGATGCCCGGCAAGCGCTCGAAGCGGGCTTCACCGCCCACGACGGCTGGCTCGTGGGCGACGTGGGGCAGTACGGCACGAACTACACGCTGCGTGCGGTCGCCGACCGGCTCGGCCTCGGCGCGCCCACGCCGAATCAGGCGATCTACCCGGTCGCGCTCACCGACCGCGAATTCGCGCCGCTGAACGCCGCCACGACCCGCTACGTCGCGCACTTCCCTGCGAGCGACTTCCCCGTTCCGGTCCAGGGCTTCTGGTCGCTGACGATGTACAACTCCGAAGGGCTGTTCGTGCCGAACGCGCTCAACCGCTTCACGCTCGGCGACCGCTCGGAAATGCACTTCAACGAAGACGGCTCGCTCGACGTATACCTGCAGAGCGCCGAACCGGCCGACGAAGCGCAGCGCGCCAACTGGCTGCCGGCTCCGAACGGCACCTTCCACCTGATCCTGCGTCTCTACGGGCCGTTCGAAGAAGCGATCCCGCAGATCCTCGCGGGCGGCGAAGGGGCGTGGCAGCCGCCGACGATCCTGCCCTGCCTGGCGAGCGGGAAAACCGCGGCCGGGTGGAGCTGCGCCGAATAGTCGCTCAGGTCACCCTGCCCCCGATTCAGCTCGGGGCGGGGTGGGATACGCAAGGCCGAAAACAGGAACGCGCGAATCCGGGCGCGATGGCTCGGCGAGCTTTGCGGGCCGGTGCAGAGAGACGGCATTCTTGGTCGGCAACCAGCATCAGCACCCAGCGTCCCTTCATGGTTCTCGGGGTGCGGTGGCCCTGGAGCAGCCTGAGCAGCTCGCGCTAGGACATCTCGGCGACGCGTAGCTCGAGCCCGAGCTCGCCAGCCAGCGCTTGGCAGATCACCGAGCGATGACACCTCGCGGGGTCGTGCTCGAGACACATCAGCGCAGAGCGCTTCTCGGTCACGAGTACGACAAGCTCACGAAGGTCTTGGAGATGCTCGCCGACGAGGTGCTCGCGGTAGAGCGTGCGCCCCTCCTCCACGTGGCCCGACTTGTAAAGGTCTCGGATGGGCTTCGGGTTACCGAGCGCCTTCGCGTGCACGTACTCAACCCCAGCGTCCGCGAGAGCCGCGCTGAGGGCCGTCTTCGCGTATCCGCGACGTCTGGAGATCGGGAGGTCGCGAACGTCGATGAGCCTCTCGACGCCGGCATCGCTCAGGTGTCGCGCGAACGCTCGGTGGTCCTTGTGGAGTTCGTAGCCGATCGATGCGATCCAGAGCTCTGCGGAGGGCTCAGCGGGCGTCGCGTCGGCCGGCGGAACAGAGAGCTCCTCGACCGGGTCCCGGTCTGACAGCTCAACGGTCTCCAGCAGCGACCACGCTTCGTCCATGCTCAGCTCTACGCCGAATACGGCTCGCGTGAGCTCAGCCGGCGAGCTCTGCTCGGCCACGCCTGCCCGAGACACGGGTGCGTGCTCGCCGGCCGCCGGCCGAGGACAGAGGTCGACTTCGACGGGGTGGCGCGGGCTGAGCTGTCCGCGTCGGCCGGGCGATCTGAGCCCGTCCGCCTCCGGGCCGGCGGGCTCAATCGCGGAGATGTCCGCGATCTTGCCGGCCGGCCCGGGAGGAATCCCCGGCGAGCGATGCGTCAGTGGCTGCTCACGGGTGTGACGATTTCGGGCCCGAACGTGTTGCCGGTGATCGTGGCGGTGCCCGGGTCCACGTTCAGCGTCCAGATCCCGACCTTGTTGTAGCCGATCGAGTTGCCGCGGATCACCATGTTCGTGATCGGAGCCGGCAGCAGTGTCGGCGGCAGCCCCGTCGGCGGTTCACCGGAGGCCACGAGGATCCCCGTGGTTTCGGTGGCGACGGCGGCTTTGAAGTCGTAGTCGCCGTCGAGGTTGTTCTTGCCGATCACGTTGTGTTCGAGCACGTTGCCGTTCAGGTCGCCGATCAGGTGCTGGTGGATCGTGATGCCCGCGAGGCCGTTGCCGGCCGCGTAGTTGCCGATGATCCGGTTGCCGTAGACGCCCGCGAAGGGAGCGCCGCCGCCCATCAGGATCCCGGCGCCCTGGCCGAGCACGCCGTTGTCGGTCGAGGAGTTGTGTTCGACGAGGTTGTCGAACACGCCCGCCGCTCCGGTCGGCATGCCCGTCATCGGGTTGAAGGCCGCCGGATTGTGGCCGGCGAGGGTGATCCCGCAGTCGGTTTCGTTGTGGTTGGAGTTGTTGAAGCGGATCGTGTTGTTCGAGGTCGGCCCGAACTCGTCGGTGAGCAGGATCCCGCCGGCGTTGTGGGCCACGGTGTTGCCCACGATGTTCGAGTTGGTCACGGCAACGAGGTGAAGCGCCTCGCCGCAGTCCCCGGGCGCTTCGGGGGTCGAGAAGCACTGGCCGGCGGTGCTGCCGAAGCCTTTGTCGTCTTCAACGATCGTGTTGCCGGCGATCGTCACGTCGGTGACGGGCTGGCCTTCGGTGCTCGGCTTGCCTTCCGTTTCCGCGGGCGCGACGGGCGCGGTCCCCACGAGGACCCCCTCGAACTTCGCGTTCACGATCCGGAAACCGGCGAGCGTGGTCCCCGACCCGCCCGGGCCGACGATCTGGACGCCGTTCCCGGTCGCAGAGGAGCTCGCGTCGATCGTGGCCCAGTAGCCGATCAGCGAGACGCGCTTGCCGATCACGACACCTTCGTCGTAGGTGCCCGGGCAGACGATGATCTTGCTGCCGGGTGCCGCGGCGTTGACGGCCGATTGGATCGTCGAGTAATGAGCGGACATGCACTGCGGGCTGCCGTGCCCGTAGCCGGACAGGGAGCCGCTCACATAGAGGGTGGGCGGCGGCGAGCCGTGCGGCCGAGCTTGCCCGTGATGGTGCCAGCTCCGCGCAGATGCCGCCGGCGCGGCGATCAAGAGACAGAAAACGACCGCCGTCAGAACGGCAAGCCCCGGTCGACGCAACGAGAAACTACGCATCTCCGCCCTCCTTGGATTATGGCTTCGGCTCCGAGCGGGCTCCCCCCTCGGAGCCCGCGTGCCGTGCGAGCGCGACGCTACCAGATGTAGCCTGCGAGCCGATGGCAGGCGACGCGCGATCCCTGCGCCTCGTACACGGGTTCGAGCCGGGACTCACACGCGTGAGGGCGGGGAGCGGATTCGCCTACTTCGACGCTGCAGGTTCGGCTGTCGAAGACCCCTCCGTACTGGAGCGCATCGCCGCTCTGGCGATCCCGCCCGGCTGGGAGGACGTCTGGGTCACAGCCGACCCGGGCGCGCATCTGCAGGCGACGGGGATCGATGCCCGCGGGCGAAAGCAGTACCGCTACCACGCGAAGTGGCGCCAGGACCGCGACGAGCTGAAGTTCCGCGACATGGAGGCCTTCGGACGCGCGCAGCCGGCGCTGCGCGCGCGGATCGCCGGCGAGCTGGCGGGAGAATCGCGACTGGGCCACGGCCGTGTCCTCGCGCTGGCTCTGCGGCTGCTCGACGTCGGGCTGTTCCGCGTCGGCTCCGACCGCTACGCCCGTGAAAACCACCACTACGGCCTCACGACGCTGCAGAAGGACCAGGTCGTAGTGCGCGATGAGCGCGCGGTCTTCGACTACGTGGGGAAGGCGGGAAAGAGGCAACATCTCGCCGTCACCGATGACGACGCTGTCCCGGCGCTCGGTCTCCTGCGCCGGCGCCGGACCGGGCCCTCCGAGCTGATGGCGTTCCGGGGTGCCCGCGGCTGGACGCGCGTGCACGGGGATGATGTGAACAACTTCCTGCGGTACCTCTCCGGAGCTTCGTTCTCGGCGAAGGAGTACCGCACGTGGAACGCGACCGTGATCGCGGCGACGGCGCTGGCCGCACAGCGGCCGAGCGCGGCTCGTGCTGCAGCCACGGCCTCCCGTGCGGCTGCCGCGGCCCTCGGGAACACTCCCGCGGTTGCACGTCAGGCCTACATCGACCCGCGTGTGTTCGAGCGCTACGCGGCAGGCGAGGTGCTCGACCTCACCGGCCTGCCGGGCGATCCGTGGAAGGCGCGGGCGGGCGTCGAGGCGCGGGTGCTCGAAATGCTGGAGGGAGCTCCCCGAACAGCTCATAGAAGCGGCTCGGCCTAGGCGCGAGAAGATGTTCGCTCCCCTCGGCCCGGGGAGCGCGCGAACGCGATCGCCGCCTGCCGGGTGGATTTTCTCGGAGAATGCGCCTTGGACGGCGAGCGGCTCTTGCAATCGTCTTGCGAGCGATCTAGGTTCACTCGCGACGCGAAACCGAGCCGCAAAGAGCGAGGCCACCGAGGTGTGAGGCCGCGCCACCGGAACCGGAAGGTCGGCCCTCGGGCCGGACGCCGGGAAAGGTTCCTCAGGCGGCCCGGGTTCGCGTCGCTTTCGTTCTCGGGGCCGCCGCGGCCCGGCTAGCTTGCGATCGGGGGGCCGTCGCCGCTCGAGCGGACGCGTTCGAGGTCGCGCAGCCCGCGTCGTTGGAGAGCGACGCCGCTCTCGGTGAGATGCCAGCACTTCGGAGCGCCGTTTCGCGAGGGACCGTCGTTACGGACCAGGTCATGCTCTGAAAGGCGCCGCAGCACCCTCGAGATCTGCCCTTGGTCGCCGATGCCGGCCGCCTCTGACACAGCGCGGTTCGATGCGCCCGGTTTCTCGGCAAGAGCAGTCAGCACCCTGAGCGTGCGGTAGGTCACGCGCAGCTCGCCGGGCCCACTCTCGGGCGGACGCTCGGGGGAGGTCGCGACAACGGCGCCCGGTGAGAGCGTCGGGGGAGCCTCGACGGCGCTGGGAGCGCTGCCGGCACGGAGTGCCCCGGTGCCGATGTAGGAGTAGGTGATGACGCCCATGACGTCGTCGAGCAGGCCGATGAGACACCCCTCCTCGCGGGAGGCAACGCGCGCGCGGATCACAGAGATCGCGCCCTCGACGAGCAGCTCGTCGATCAGCGCAGGAGTGTCGACGGCGTGCGGCCCGGAGCGCCCGCTGTCGAGCACGATCTGGAGGATCTCGAGGATTCTGGCCCGCCGTCCCCGCAGCAGCTCCCTGGCCTTCGGAGCCTCGAGGAAGACGAGCGTCGCAAGCTGACGATCGGATTCGAGCAGCAGAAGGAGCGCCTCGAGAGCCGCCCTGACACGCTGGGGCCAAGCGCCGGGACGCATGTAGGCGGGGCGCATCGCCGCCTCGATCTCGGCTGTCGCCTCGTCGTAGGCGGCGATGAAGCACTCGTCGGTGTCGGCGAAGTTCTCGTAGAACGTCTTGCTGGACACGCGCGCTCGCCCGATCAGTGCCGTCGCCGAGATCGCCTGGTAGCCGCTCTCGCAGGCGAGCTCGCGGATCGCAGCAAGGATGCGTGCGCGCGAGCTGGTGAAGCCGCTGACGCTTCCCGGCCGGCGCAACTCGGCCTCGGCCGCGCGCGCGGACGTGCGGTCGCCCACTCGATTTGTCTTCTGTCGCGCTTGCATCGCCTGGCGGTTCAGGTTCGCGTCGTGCGCCCGCCCCCGGGCGCACCGATCAACGGAACTGTTCAAAAAATAGCTGACGCGATGGAAGAGAAACCCTTTGCGCCGCCTTGACATTTCACAACTCCGTGTAACGAGAAATCAGCCTCGTCGGCGCTCTGGGGCCCGGCTGGACACCGCGCCGAATCCGCGCCCGGCTCGGCGCCGGGAGAATCGAATGCCCACTCTCGCGAGGCGACTCTCACAGACGCCGAGATGCGGCGTGGCTAGGCGGGGGTCGGCGTTCGCCTGGCGTCAAGTGGAGAAGCGATACCGCCGTCGAGTCCTCGTGCGAGAAGGTCCAGGGTGTCGAGCGCCGGCACCTCCTCACCACTCTCGATCCGCAAGATCTGCGACGCGCTGGTCCCCGTTCGCGCGGCGAGCTCGCCCTCACTCAGGCCGAGCGCTCTCCGACGGGCTGAGATGAGGCGCGCGATGCCCTCTGTGGGGCTCTGCGGGGCGCCGGCGGCAGGGCCTCCGGGGACGTGAGCGCCACCGTTGTGGCGCGCGACTGGCGCGCGGTTGGCCAGGTAGGAGTCGAGCATGATCGCCGCCTCTCGCTCGTTGCCCGGCATCAGGTGGCCGTAACGGTCCATGGTGATCGAGATGTTCGCGTGGCCCATGTAGGACGACAGCGCCTTGGCGTTGACCCCGGCGGCGATCATGAGCGAGGCGAAGGTGTGCCGGCACTCGTGAAGCGTGATCCGCGGCAATCCGAGCCGATTCCATTCTCGTTCAGCCCGCTTGGCCAGCGGGGTGGGGTTGAACGGGCGGCGCGGGCCGATTCCGAAGAGAAGCCCTTCCTGCCAGAGCAGGCTCTCGAGATGCCGGTCGAGCTCGAGCTGGAGCGCCACCGAGATAGGAACGACCCTCAAACGGCGCGACTTCGTCGCGATCTCGCCGTCGAGGGTGTCCCAGCCCCGTGCGACGGTGATGACCTGGCGAGCGAGATCGATGTCGGATACGCGAAGCGCCATCAGCTCACCTCGGCGCAGGCCGGCGTACATCGCCGTGGCCCAAAGCGCGCGGTCCCGCCGCGGCAGCGCATCCAAGAGCTCCGCGCATTCCTGCGGCGTCGCGATCCGCGTGCGTCGACCGTTGCTCACCGGAAGCTGCGCGCCGGCGACCGGGTTCACCGCGACCTCCCCGCGCGCCAACGCCCGCTTGAAGATCACGCGCAGAGCCGTGACGGTGACACCGATCGTCGCCGACTCCTGACCGTCGGCAACGAGCCGGTCGACGAGATCCTGAACATCGTTGCGCGTGACGTCCGACAGACGCTTGTGGCCGAGCGCCGGCGTCAGCCGCAGCCGAATCGCCGCCTCGTAGGCGCGGATCGTCGACGCCTTGTACGGATGACCGGACCGCGTCCTCACAACATCTTCGCGAGCACGGCTCAACCATTCCTGTGCGGCGCGCTCGACGGTTATCGGCGTTGAAGCTCGCAGGAGCATCCTCTGAACGGCCAGCGCCGTCTCGGTGCGCCACTCGCGCGCTGCCGCCTGGGTCATGAACGTCTTTCGGATCTTCTTGCCGTCGAGACGGGAGTAGACGAACGCCTCCCACGAGCAGTCGCAGCGCCCGCCGCGGCAGTGCCGGCCGTGGCGCTGACGCACCCCTACCGCCATCCGTCGCCCACCCGGCAATCGAGGCGCGAAGCGCTCCCTGGGAGCGTCGCGCCAGCCCTCTTACACGACACCTCGTCCCCCTCCATCCCCCTCCCCGGGGGTCGGTCCACCATACCATCGCGTTTCACCGCGAATCAACCCTTGCTGCGCAGGTTTTGCGGCGTCTTTCGGCCCTGGGTGGTCAAGCGCGGACGGCCGGTCGGGGATTACCGGTGACACGGTGTCCGCCTGGCGCACGCCCCTTTTACACAGTGTCGTGACCGTGTCATGGGCGCGTCTCGGGCTCGGCGCGTGGTTGTTCCCGCCGGCACCGGATCGCGGCTCCGGACGTTCGAGCCGGCCGACCGGGCACGACTGGCGCAAATCCTGGCGCGCACTCCGGCTAAATGCCGGAGTTGTGGGGTGGATGGCCCCAGAAGGCTAGACGTGAGACATCTGAGGATCTTTGGGGTGTGCGTCGTGGCGGCGCTCGCCCTGGGCGTCGGTGGGGTCGTACTCGCGTCGCCCGCGCTCGCCAGCTGCAACCAGGAATGCAAAGAACAGAAGCACGCCTTGCACGAAGCCAAGAAGCTCAACAAGAACGCGAAGTCGCAGCCCGGACCGAGCGAATACGCCGACTTCAAAGAATGTCCTTGGGACAATCCCGAAGTCGAAAGCTGCTTCTACGGGAAGTCGGAAAAAGGCTCCTACTTCAAAGCCGGCAACGTAACCGTCCACCTGGAAAAGCCGATCGTGATCCAGGGCGGGCTCCTCGAAAACCCTGAAACGGGTGTCCACTACGTGCGCGGCGCGAGGCACGGGCACACGCTTGAAGTCGCCAAGCAGCCTGCGCCCAGCCTCGAAGAAGTCGTTGAACCCAACGACCTCTCCGAAAGCGAACGGGCACGCTACGAAAAATTCGTCGCGGCGGGCAAGACAAAAGGCACCGCGGCGGTCGAACTGGCAGGTCCGGCAGACGAACTGCAGCTCCATGAGGGTCACCTCCTCGAAGAAGAAGGTGTCGCGCTCGCACTGCCGACGCAGGTGAGGCTCGAAAACTCGTTTTTGGGCAAGACGTGTTACGTCGGATCCGACCAGAATCCGATCTACGTCGAACTCACGACCGGGCCTTCCGGCTCCCTTCACGGCTCGGCGGGCCAAACCTCGTTCGTCGAAGAAGGCGCCATCCTGCACATCCGGAACAACCGTCTCGTCAACGGGACCTTCGCGTCCCCGGGCGCGACGGGCTGCGGGATCAATGGCGGCGCCGATGCCGCGTTGGACGCAAAGATGGGTCTGCCCTCGGCCGAAGGCAACGAAATCGTGATCGCCGGCCAGCTAGCGGAATCGCTGGCGAGCCGCACCAAGGAAGAGCTCGAACCCTGACGGTGACACGACGCCACTGAAGCATGCGAGTGCGGTGCTCGCTCAGGCGGGCACCGCACTGCCTCGCACAAATCTGACAAGCAATAGAGAGGGCAGGCACGATGAAACAGATGAAGGCGATAGGCGTCGTCGTGATCGCGCTCATCGCGACAGCTGCTGTAACTACGAGCCCGGCTTGGGCCGAAGCTCCGGAAATGGGGCGGTGCGTGGCACAGACGGGCGGCAAATACACCGACAACCTCTGCACGAAGCTCGCTAAGCCGGGCAAGACCGGGAGCTATGAATGGTTTGCCGGCGCGGTGAAAAACAAATTCACGGGCGCTGGCGGCGCGGCGACTCTCGAAACCGTCCACGCGGTCAAAGTCTCGTGCAAAACTGAGGAATCGACCGGCGAATTCACTGGGCCGAAAACGGTGGGTAACGTGCACGTCGCGTTCACGGGCTGTGAATCGCTCCAGTACAAATGCGAGAACCACGGCGGGACAACGGGAGTAATCAACACGAATCCGTTGTCGGGCTCACTAGTGTGGGAAAAGTACGGCAAGAAGGCAGCGATCGACTTGGTGCCGCAGGAAACCGAACTCTTCGTTGAATTCGAATGCGGCCCGGCGAACGCGAAAGTCAAGGGCTCTGTCCTGGCGAACATTCCCGTAAAGGTCGTGAAGACGAGCTTTGAAGAGAAATTCACGGCTAAAAAGGGCAAACAGAAGCCGGAATACTATTACACGTCCAAAACCGAAAAGGTTCAGGACGTGCTGATGAGCAAAATCGGCGGGCCCGGGGTGGCGTTTGAACAGGCTGGCCAGACAGTCACGAACACGCAGACCGATGAAGAACCGCTGGAGGTCAACCCGGTCGTCTGAGCGTCACGACGTCGCGACAGGTTGACGGTCGACGCCCGGGGTGCGATGTGGTGCCCCGGGCGCAGGCCGAACGGGCACGGACGCGGAGAGGAACTTGATGCGCCGAAGTGAGATAGAGCGGACAAGCGGCGGCGAGGCGAGGCGGCTTTGGTCCGGCTCACAAATGCCGGCGGCGGGTGCTCTCACGACGCTGGCGACTCTCATTGTGCTCTTCTTCGCAGTGGGCTCTGCTGAGGCCTTTTCGCAGCGGGGTCATGAGTTCGCGTTTGCTTTCGGCTCGGCGGGCGAAGGCGACGGGCAGTTCGCGTTCGGCGCGCCGTCGGCCGGCACGGTCCCGTCCGGGATCTCGGTCGATGAAGCGACCGGGGATGTGTACGTGGTCGATCCCGGCAATCACAGGATCGACGAGTTTGATGGCGAAGGCCGGTTCATCTCTGCGTGGGGCTGGGGGGTGAAGGACGGCAAAGCGGAATACGAGGTGTGCACGAGCGGCTGCCGGGCGGGCATCGCCGGCCCAGGGCGAGGGGCGTTCAGCGAACCTGCGCAGATTGCCGTCGACAACTCGCCGACGGGTAGTGGGACCGTGTACGTCGGGACGAAGGTCCGGTCCAAGAAGCCCTACGTGGAGGCGTTCAGCGCCACTGGCGAAAGCGCTCTGGGGCGTCTGAAAGTCGAAGAAGAAGGGGAACTCGACGGTCTTGCGGTCGATGACACCGGGACGGTCTGGGTCTATCGCGGCGAAGAAGCCGAAACGGGTGTGATCGAAGGGTTCCGTGGCGGCGTGAAAGGCACGCGGGTCGAACCCACGATCGGCGCGGCGTTTGAATGCGCAAAACCTGGTTTCGCTGTGGACGGCGCCGGAATGCGGTTCGTCACGGGACACGAACTTCCCGACGGCGAAGACGAATGTCCGGCCGTCGTAGAACGCGAACGGCGGGAAGAAAAACTTCCGGCGGAAGGCGCTCTGCTGCGGCCCGTGGTCGCGGGCGAGCAGGAAGGCGAAGAAGCGGTTCGCCGTGAGCTCGGGCGCCAGAGCATCTTGGGCGTCGCGATGGATGAGGCCAGCAGCTCGGCGACTCCGCTGGGCGAAGCGGCCAACGGGGATGTGTACCTGGGGGTGGGGACGAGCGTCGAAGTCTTCGATCCCGAAGGGCACCTCGTCCAGCGTCTGGGGGAAGGGACATTGCGTGACGCCACCGGCGTCGCCGTCGATTCGGCGACAGGAGACCTGTACGTCGTTGACGCGGGGAGCGGGAAGGTCGACGTGTTCGCGCCCGAAGCCGCGCAGGCGCCAAGCGTCAGCGATCTCTCCGCGCAGGATCTATCGCCGAGCGAAGCGCAGCTCTCCGCACAAGTGGATCCGAATGGATCCGACACGCACTATTACTTCCAGTACGGCACCGCTGATTGCGTTGCAGAACCGTCGGCCTGCACCGATCTGCCGGGGCCACCGGGCACCGATCTGGGGAGTGGTTTCGCGACTGTGACGGTAACGGCGAAGCTCACCGGTCTCTCGCCCGCCACCGCCTACCACTACCGGCTCGTCGCCGCCAATGCGGGCGGGGGCAAGGAAGGCTCTGAGATCCAGGAGACCTTCGACACGCTGCCTGCCTCGGAAGGGATGCTCGCCGACGGCCGGGCCTGGGAGCTGGTTTCGCCCTCGGAAAAGGACGGATCGGGGATCGAACCTTTTGAGCGCGAAGGCAGCCTGATCCGGGCGGCACAGGACGGCGAAGCGGTCACCTACGTCGCCAACGGCCCAGTCAACGGACAGCCGGCCGGGAACAGGTCACCGGAACCGACGCAGGTGCTCTCGACGCGGTCGGCCACCGGCTGGGCTGCACAGGACCTGACGACACCGCACGAAGAAGGCGAAGGAATCGAAGCAGGTGAACCGTCGGAGTACCGTGCCTTCTCCGAAGATCTCGCGCTGGGCGTCGCTGAGCCTCCGGGAGGCAAAACCCAGCGTCTGGAACGGCCGCCTCTCGCACATGGTGCGACCGAAAAGACGATCTACCTGCGGGCCGACCCGCCGCTAGCGCCCACGGCCGACGAGCAGGCACGCTATTCCGAAGCGCAGGCGAGCGAGGGCTTCCTGGCGCCGGGGTTCGTGCCGCTGCTCACCCCGGCGATGGTGAGCGCCGAACGAAGCCCGGGGGAAAAGGAGCCGTTCGGCGGGCAACTGAACTTCCTCGCGGCCACGCCGGACCTCACGAAGGCCGTCTTCGAATCAGAAGTCCCGCTGCTCGCTGGTCACGGGCCCGGCCTGTTCGAGTCCGAACCCGGCAGCAGCTATCCGCTCGTGAGCGTCCTGCCCAGCGGGCAGGACGCGAGCTCTCCCGCGCTCGGCGACGAAGGTACGAACGTCCGCGGCGCGCTCTCGAACGACGGGACTCGCGTGATCTTCTCCGCCGAAGGACAGGAAGGCGCCGCACCTGGCTTGTACATGCGCGACACGACCAATGGCCAGACGCTGCAACTCAACGCCGCTCAGGGAGTCGTCGAACCGACCGAAGAAGAATCCGAAGTCGACTTCCAGGCCGCGACGCCAGATGGCTCGCGCGTGCTGTTCACCGATACGGCGCCACTCACGGCCGGTTCAGGGCAACGCCAGGAACACAAGGCCGACCTATATCAGTGCGAAATCGCCGAAGTCGCCGGGAAGCTCACGTGCAAGCTCTCCGATCTGACGCCGGTGGCTTCGGGTGGCAGCGCAGACCTCCTCAACGTGATCCCTGGAGCCAGCGAAGACGGCAACAGCGTCTACTTCGTCGCCAACGGAGTCCTCGCACCCGGCGCCAGCGAAGGACATTGCGTCCACCAGGTCCAGGAAACGGCACCGCCGGGGGCGACGTGCAACCTCTACCTGTGGCACGAAGGGACAACGCGGTTCATCGCCGCGCTGTCCAACGAAGACTCGGGGGACTGGGGCAGCCTGCACGGCCCCGGCCGCGTTGGCGACGTGATCGAGAACCGCCCGGACCTGGCCGACTTGACAGCGCGCGTGTCGCCTGACGGTCAGTACCTCGCGTTCATGTCGAACATGCCCCTCACAGGCTATGACAACACAGACGCCAACCAGCCAGGCGTGCGCGATGAGGAGGCCTACCTCTTCAACGCCGCCAGCGGGCTGATCACGTGCGTCTCCTGCAACACACACGGGCCGTCAACCGGAACCCACGACATCGAACAGTCCGGTGAAGGAGTGGGGCTGCTCGTCGACCGCCGCGGAGACTGGTCAGGCGCCTACCTGGCCGGGAGCATCCCAGGTTGGACACCGCTCGGCCTCGATCACGCGTCCGACCCGCCGCGCGACCTCTTCGACAGCGGCCGGATGTTCTTCGACAGCCCAGATCCACTCGTCTCGGCGGCCACGAACGGGAAGATGGACGTCTACGAGTTCGAGCCGAACGGGGTCGGCAGCTGCACACGCCACGAAGGCTGCGTATCGCTGATCTCCTCGGGGACCGCAGCACAGGAATCAACGTTCCTCGAAGCAAGCGAAACCGGCAACGACGCGTTCTTCCTCACCGCGCAACCGCTCGTCGCGGCCGACCGCGACACCAACTACGACCTCTACGACGCGCGCGTGTGCACCGGCGAATCGCCGTGTCTGACGAGCGAAGAAGCCTCCCAGCACCCCTGCGAAACGGCGGCCGACTGCAAACCGCCACCCACACCGCAGACCAGCGGCCCGCCGCCGGCGACCGCGGCCTACGTCGGACCCGGCGACCCCACACCAGTCGGCCCGAAAAACGAAGTCCAGTCGAACATCACCAGCCAAAAGCCGAAGCCCAAACCACTGACCAACGCTCAAAAGCTCACCAGGGCGATCAAGGCCTGCCGCACCCACTACCGTCACAACCCGCACAGACGCGCCGAATGCGAACGCACAGCCCGTCGCCGCTACGACCCGCCGCGCAAGCACACCAGGGCGAACAAAAGCCGAAGAGGCGGTGGACGGTGAGAAGCTTGCGGACGCTCACCAGGACGCTCTCGCTCGCCTGTATTCTCGCCATGATCGGAGGAATCGGCGCTGCGCCGTCCAATGCCTCGGCCGCCGCGCTCTGGCGCCTCGACTCGCGCGCCGCCCCGACCCACCTCGCTCCTGGACATGAAGCACGGATCATCGCGACGGCAGACAACATCGGTGACGGGGCACTCAACGGCTCCGGGGCACATCCGGCCACGATTCGCGACACCCTGCCGCCCGGACTGAGGATCCCCAGCATCCTGCCGGCGAGCATCGAAGGGAGATTGGAAGCAAACGACCGCTCGGAACCGGAAAGCCAGCTGTCGTGCAGCGTCGAAGGTCCCGAACGGCGCGCCGTCACCTGCAAGACCACGAGCGAAACTCAACCGATCGCCCCGTTCACACAACTTCGATTGACCGTGCCTGTGGAAGTCCTCTCCGATGCTGCAAGCGGTGAACGCAATGTCGTCAGCGTCGCCGGAGGAGAAATGCCAGGCGGTCAGGAACCCCCGGCGCCACCACCGATCTCCCAGCCGCTGACGGTCGACACTACGCCGACGCCATTCGGCATCGAACGCTACGAACTAGAGCCGGAAGAAGAAGGGGGAAGCGTCGATCTTCAAGCCGCCGCACACCCATTCCAGCTGACCACCACACTCGATCTGAACCAGATCCTGGCCGCCGGCAGCGAAGGACAGGCGGCCCTCCAAGCTTCGGCGCCGTCGCTACCCCGTAACCTCGACTTCGAACTTCCTCCCGGCCTACTCGGCGACCCGCAGGCGGTTGCCCAGTGCTCGGACCTCGACTTCTCGACGATCGGCGCCAACAACGTCAACGCGTGCCCGGCAGCGAGCGCCATCGGTGTCGCGCTCGTCACGCTGAACATGCCCAACCCCCCGTTGGGCGTATTCACTGAAGCGGTTCCGGTGTTCAACCTCGTGCCGGCACCCGGCGAGCCAGCGCGATTCGGGTTGGAGGACACGAAAGTCCCGATCATTCTGGATACCTCGGTGCGGACGAGCGGTGACTACGGCGTGACGGTGTCGGTCAGGAACACCACCCAGGTCGCGCAGCTGCTCTCGACCGAGCTCACGTTGTGGGGCGAACCGCAGGCGAGCGCGCACGACGCCTCTAGAGGCTGGGCGTGCCTGCACCAGACCGAAGTCAACGGCGAAACCTGCACACCGCCGGCGACGCGCTCCACGACCCCGTTCCTGACGCTGCCGACCGCGTGCACCGGGCCGTTGGCGACCGACATGAGCGGGGAAGACTGGCAGGGCGACGGGACCTCCGACGAATATCGGCTCAAGAACGGCCTTGGTGAACAGCTCGCGTCGCTCGTCGGCTGCGAAGCGGTTCCCTTCGACCCCCAGATCGGGGCTGTGCCCGTCGAAGAACACGAAGGCGCCGACCCCGGGGCGCCACAACCCGAAGCGAACGCTCCGACCGGGATGAACATCGACGTGAAGCTTCCCACCGAAGCCGGCGGGCTCGGCGAGGCTGCTATCAGAGAAACGACCGTCGCGCTACCGGCGGGTGTGCAGTTGAATCCGTCTGCTGCCAACGGGCTGCAGGCGTGCTCGGAGGCGCAGATCGGCTACGAAGGCCCAGCCGTCGGCCCTGACCCTCTCGCGCCAGGCGCAGCCGTGCCGCTGCGCTTCTCCACCGCGCCGGCCCAATGCCCGGATGCCTCCAAGGTGGGAACGGTGCGGATCTCCTCCCCGGACCTGACGCACGAACTCACCGGCGGCGTCTACGTCGCAGCGCAGGAAGCCAACCCGTTCGACTCGCTTTTCGCGATCTACATCCTCGCCGAAGACCCGGCCTCGGGGATCCGTGTCAAGCTGGCTGGCAAGGTCTCCCTCGACGAACAAACCGGACAAGCCACCACGACGTTCCAGAACACGCCGCAGGTGCCTCTGGGCGAGCTCAAACTGCACTTCTTCGAAGGGCCCACCGCCTCACTGAGCACGCCCCCATCGTGCGGCACCTACACGACGTCCGCGAGCTTCACGCCGTGGTCCTCAGCGACGCCGCAGGGGCGCGAAAGCAGCTTCGCCATCACCTCCGGACCAGACGGAACACCGTGCAGCCCAACGGAGCCCTTCGCACCGGTTATGCAGACGGGGTCCTCAAGCAGCCAGGCTGGTGCCTTCACGAACTTCAGCCTCACCCTCGGCCGTACCGACGCCGACCAGCAACTCGGTGCCGTCACGGTGCATCTGCCGCCGGGGATCGCCGCGGTGCTCGCCTCGGTCCAGCCATGTCCAGAACCAGCCGCAGCCAACGCCCAGTGCGGGCCGGAAAGCCTGATCGGCCATTCAGTCGCCAGTTCGGGCGTCGGGCCAGACCCGGTCAGCCTCCCCGGCAACGTGTACCTCACGGGCCCGTACAAGGGCGCGCCATTCGGCATCGAGGTTGTCACGCGCGCCGCCGCGGGTCCGTTCGACCTCGGGGATGTCGTCGTCCGCTCCACCATCACGGTCGACCCGACAACGGCCGCGGTCACGATCAGCAGCGACCCGATCCCCACCCGCGTCAAGGGAGTCCCAGCGCAGATCAAACAGCTGACGGTCACCGTCGATCGGCCAAACTTTGAGTTCAACCCGACGTCGTGCAACCCGATGGCGATCACTGCGACGATCAACGGCGACCAGGGCGCCAGCGTTCCGGAGTCCTCGCGCTTCCAGGTCGGAGGCTGCGAAAACCTGCCCTTCGCGCCCGTCCTGAACGCGACCACGCCAGGCCAGGGCAGCCGCGCCAACGGCACGGCACTCAATGTGAAAATAACCTCGGCCGGATTGGGCCAGGCGAATATCGCCAAAGTTGACTTGCGGCTGCCCAAGCAACTTCCCACGCGCCAATCCACAATCAGGCTCGCGTGCCCCGAAGCGACGTTTGCGGCAAACCCCGCGTCCTGCGATGAAGGGTCGGTGATCGGCTTTGCGACCGTCCGCACCCCGGTCCTAAAATCGCCGCTGAGCGGACCTGCCTACCTGGTTTCGCACGGTGGCGCACAGTTCCCAGACGTCGAGTTTGTGCTTCAGGGCGAAGGTGTCAAGCTGATCCTGGACGGCAGCACCGACATCAAAGAAGGCTACACGTACAGTAAGTTTGAAGCCGCCCCCGATGCGCCGTTCACGAGCTTCGAAACGGTGCTGCCCGCCGGCGCGCACTCAGCACTCGGGGTCTACGTCCCAGAAAAGGAAAACTACAGCGTCTGCAAGACCAGCCTGTTGATGCCGACCCGGATCGTTTCCCAGACCGGGAAAGCCATCGAAGCACAAACCAAAATCACGCCCGTCGGCTGTTCGGGGGTGCTCCCGAGCAAAGCCGCGAAACCTACGCGCGCCCAGCTCTTGGCCAAAGCGCTCACCAAATGCCGCAAAAAATACAGGCACAACAAGCACAAGCGCCAAGCGTGCGAACGCGCCGCGCGCAAGAGATACCGGCTCACTGCTCATAAGACCGGCCGACATGTAAAGAAGAGCGGGCACCCTCGGCAGAGACCCCGATAAAGGAGGAGCCCACTGCGGGGTCGCCCCCAACGGTGACCGCCCCCGTCGCACCCAGCTTCGACGAACGTCGGGGCGGCGCAGTGGCGACTTGGAAACGGGCGCTTCTCCTCAGGAAGCAGCGCTTCGCGGCCCTCGCGCCTTGTGACGGCGCGGCGGCGGTCGCGATTCTCCCGTCAAAGGGCGCGCGGGGCGTCAAAAATATTCGCGGGCCACGCCGCGTCCTCGGATACCGCCCCTGTGCGGGAGGGCGACAGCTTGGCGATAGCGGGGATACGTCTGTAACTGTCAACTGGTGAATCACCCGTCACTCAGCTAGCGTGGGGAGATGCCGCCAGAAAGCAGAGATCGGCGCCGCGCGCAACGGGCCGCACTCGAAGGCGCGGACAGAGCCGCGCCCCCAGTCGAGCACGAGGCAGACAGTCGCACAGTTGCAGACACTTCACAATTCGACGCCTGCCTCGAGGCGGCGAAGCGCTTGCGCGCTTCGGTTGATCGCGCCGCTCCCGAAGCGTGGCGCCAGGCGTTCGACAGTTGGCGCCGCGGCGCCGCTGCACTTGTAGCGTCTACGTTTTCGCGGCCGGTGGCAGAAGAGTTCCGGCGCGCCGTCTCTACTCCCGGGCGCCGGCAAGGCCAAGACCCGTGGCTCGGTCCGGAGGAGAGTGCTCTTCGAAACGGCTCGGAGATGTTAATGACGCTGAGAGAGGGAGCACTCGGTCGCGAGGCGCAGTCAGCCGCGCGCAAAGCCAGCGCGACACAACCGGCGACAGTAGCCCACATCGTCGAGCACCGACCGCACGGCTAGTCGTCGCGGAAGCGTCGAACCGACACAAAGCGGGAGGGCAGGGCTTCGGCCTTCCGCGCCCGTCGAGCCGATGCGTGATGATGCCTTCTCACCAGCGTGTGCCGGGCGGCGGAACCGGAGGCAAGAGACAGGTCGACGTCGAGCCCACCGGTGGGCTGGCAACGCTTCTACTGGAACAGCATGATCGCGCTGCGATGCTGCCGACGGCACGCGGAGCTACCGGGCTGCCGAAACGATAAGCCGCAGGGAGACGGCGGACTCGACCAGCTGAGCCGGAAGCAGACCCGGCTCACCTAGGTGACGCCCCTCATTTCGCGACCAGCCGCCGGCAGATCGGCGCGATGCCCGCCGGTAGCGCTTGTTTGTGCAGACAGCGTTCGCGAAGCACCCGCAACGCTGCGCTTGGTTTCTTGTCGTTTGAGCGCACCGGTTCGACTCTCGGGCTGTGAGACGGCTCGTGGTTGGCCTGCCCGGCCTGTCCGCGTGCGGGCGAGCGATGACCGGGCGGCAGGCGGCCGGCTTGCTTCGGCGTTGGCGTAGCTGTCGGCGCCACGGCCGCCGTGTGCGAAGCCGAGGCGCTCAGCCCTGGGCTCGTGGATGGCGGAGTCGACGTGGCAGGAGCCCTCTGGCCCGCCGATGCCGAAGCGCTGGACGCACCCACGGAGTTTGCCCCGGGGCTTACCGCCCCGCCGCAGCCGCTCAGCATGAACACCACGATCACCGCGCCGCTTACGAGCGACCCCGCTCGGCGCCGGCAGCCTGCGACCTGAGCTCGACGGGTTGGGCTCATCGCTTCTTGGCCCTTGGTCGAGCACGCTTGGCGCTCGTCGTTCTCCGCCCGTACGCTTTGCGAGCGCTTCGTTCGCATGTGCGCCGACGGACCGCGCGGTGCTTGTATTTCTTGCGGCACGTGGCCAGCGCTTTCGCCAGCTTCTGCGCGCGTGTGGCTTTGTAGCTCTTGACTGCGCCGCAGCCGGTTTTCGTGACCGTCGTCGACTGTTTCAGGACGGCACCGTTCTGCGCGATTATTTCGGTCGGCATCTGCACAGTCTGCGAGCAGATGTCGAGCGGTTCCTTCCCGGTTCCGTAGGCGGAGAGGGCCGAATGCGGCCCGGCCGGCAGCACCGTTTCGAAGGTCGTGAAGGGGGCGTCCGGCGCGGAGTCGAACCGGGAGTAGGTGATGCCGTGTTTGATGTCCGTCTTGCCGTCGAGAAGGATCTCGATGCCTTCGCCCTGCAGCAGGAACTCCACGTCTGGGAACGACGCGCCGCCATGTGAGACGAGATACGCCGGACCGCTCAGCGGGCTTTTCAGAACCGGCGTGTGAATCGTCGCAAAGCCGATCACCGATTCGGGGCTGCAGGACGCCGGATTCGCGTTGAAGACCGCTTCGGTGCAGGCTTTCTGGAGCGTGGTCAGCCTGGCTGGCATCACGGCCGGTATCTGCAGGTCCACTTTCGCGATGTCGGCGTGACCGAGCCCTGCGGTTTCGAGCTTGACGGCGAAGTTCGTGCCGTTGACTCTCGAGCCTTTGCCGCCGGCGGACGCCGTCAGCTTCGGTGCGAACGGCAAGCCGGCACAACCCGACACCTGAAACGGCGAGGACACGCTCTCGGCTCCCCCACCGGCGCCGGTCAGTGTTCCGGTGATCGCCATCGGGTTGCAACTGGTCGGGTTGAACTCGAAGCCCGGGACGGTCGACCGTCACTTCGATCTGTTTGATCTGAGAGGGGACGCCTTTCACGAACGTCGGGAACGGATCGCTCGACGACGGTCACCGCGGCGGTGTTGGGGTCGACGAGGATCTTCGAGCGCACGTCGACGTTGCCGAGGTTGAACGGTCCGGCGACGGCGGGTGTCACGACGAGCAGGCCAAACGGAGCGCCGCCATAGCCGGTCGTCAGGTACACAGTGCCGGGAGGCGCACGGGCGAGCCACCAAGGCCCGACCACGCCACCGAGTGGCCGACCAGACTGATGGTCCGCATGACCATTCCTGCCCCGCCGGAGGTTCGGCGCAGGGGGTGACGCTCGACAGCAGCGCTGCGACGCCGCCCGGAAGGTGCATCGTCACCCCCTGCAACGGCTGGTCACCGTCGGGGTTGCCGATGTCGAGCGTGAAGGGGGTGAACGCGCCGGCCTGGAGATTCGTCGACCCGGCTGCGAACGACGGCGAGAACGGCAGCGGGTCCGCGCACGGGGCGCCATCGGGCCCGGAGCTGATCGTGAACGGCTGCAGTGGAGCTTCGACCGCTGCCCCGCCGGACCACGGCGTAAACGACGAGGTGACGGCGTATTGGCCGCACGCCGCGGGTGTCGAGAGCGTTCCGCGGGCGCGGCCGTAGAGCGTGATCTTCAGGTCTTCGAACGGGACCTGGGGCGTATCTGCGAAGGTCGTCGAGACCTGGCCCGTCGCTTCGTTGAGTGTCCCCTGGCCGGCGAGCTTGACGTGCAGCCCGAGCTTTTCGGATTCGGCGACGATGTACAGGGCGATGAGCGACCCGAACGGGTTCTTACCTGGTTCGCCGTTCGGTGCGGGCGTCGCGAGGTAGACGCCGCCGTTCAGCTTTTCGCCGAGCAGCGGCGTCGTGATCTGGACCGTCCCTATCTTCGAGGCCAGCGGGCATGTCGCCGGATCTTCTGAGAAGCGCAACGGCTCGGCCGCACCCGGCGCGAACGGGTCGGTGCCCGCGAGGCCCTGGTAGCCGATCTGTTCCTCGCTGCAGGCCGCGAGCCCGTTGGCGGCGCCTGGGTTGACCATCATCCCGTCGGGGAATTTCACGGTCGTCGAGCGAACCTGCGACTCGGCGAAAGCGGAGGGTTCGATCGTGCTGTTCTGCGGCAGTTTGACGTCGACTGAGAGCCCCGTTGGCGTGCTGCCGCTGCTCGTCGCTTCTTCGGGCAGGGCTTCTTCGGCGGGTTGCACTGGCTGCGCGTTCAGGCGCGGCGAGAACGGCAGAGCCCCACAGCCTTCGAGCGCACCCAACACGTTCCCCGCGCCGTCCTGGAACGCGTAGGACGCCGATAGCCCTTCGCCGTCCCAAGCGGTCCCCGCGCCGGACGTGTTCAGCGAGCTTTCGCACTCTGTCGGAAGCGTCAAGAAGGCGGTCTGCGCCAACGTGTTGCTTTCGCAGGTTTCTCCTTCGCCGACTTCGAGGCCTTCGCGGAGGCAGTTGTTTCCGCGAGCGTTGTTGTGCACCGGATCGCCGGGATCGCCCCAGAATGTGACCTGCGCTCCGAGAACCTGAGCGGCCTGCGTGGAGTTGCTGACCTTGATGGCCACGCCGTAGTCGCCGCCGGTCCTGACGCTCGCTTCGAGCATCACGGGAATCAGGTCGACCTCAAAGGCAAAGCGCGCGGGCTCTCCAGGCAGAGGCTGGAGGTTGTAGAGGTTCACTGCGATGGTTTTGTAGTGCAACCGGCTCGGGTCGAGGATCGTGACCGTCGCGACACCGATGACGGACGCTGGTGAACAGGCGTTGGTCGGCCCGCGCAGCGCGTTGAAAGCCGCTTCCGGGCACTGGGGAGCTGCGGTGATGTCGCCCAGCAAGCCCGGCGGCACTTCAAACGCGAGGTTGCGCGTGAGGGCAGGCGCACCTGGGGCGAATTCCTTGGTTTCCACGCCCGGCCCCTGGATTTCGGTCAGGATCTCGTTGAAGTCGACCGTGCTCGTCAGCTGAAACGGGTGCGAGCCGGCCTGCGTGTCGACGGAGCCGTCGGCGTTTTCGGGAACGATCGTGTAGCCGCCTTCTTCGATCCCGAACGCGACCGGCTGTTCGCTGATCTGAATCGGGCGGACAAGACTGGCGCCGACGAGCGGCGAAACCGCCTCGGGCGCTTCGCCGCCGCTCACTCGCAGTTCGTTGTCGAGCTTGGTTTCAGTCCCGGCGGGGAGGTCGACCCGTACCGGGATTTCAATTTCGAGTCGTTCGTAGGGCGGTACCGGCGCGATCGACGAACACGACACGATCCGCAGCTGTTCGACGGAGCATTTCCAGAATTTTTCATATTCGTGGGCGGCCTCTCGCGAGCGGTGCGGCACGACGTCCGCTGGGTCCGTCACCGTCACTCCGGTCGGGAGTACGTCGGTCAGCGTCACAGGGGTGCTCGTCGCGGCGATATTCGTGTCACCCGCGTTGCCGGCAGCGACCTCGAGGAGTCCGGTGCCGCCGGGCGCGAGGTTCGTGGGCGCCGCGCGCGAGGAAAGGTGCCACCAAGCATGCAGCGGTGTTGCGGCTGATGAGGTCGCGGCCGCCAGCAGTGGCAGGACAAGCAAGCCGGCAAGCAGACCGAGCAGGCGCATCCGGATGCTCATCGCGCGCCTCGTCTCGCGGTCGTCCTCTTGGCGGCCTTCTTCGCGGTCTTCTTCGACCCGTAGCGCTTGCGCGCGATCGCTTCACAGCTGCGGCGCCTGCGCTTGTTCTTGTCCTTGTGGCATTTGGCGAGCGCTTTCGTGAGCTTCTGCTTGCGCGTCAGCGGTTTCGGTGTGGGTTTTGGCGGCGGCTGCGTGGTTTTTGTGCCGAGAACTTCTTTGGCCGCGTTCCCCGGCCCGCTGAACGTCGAACTCGCGGGCGGCGTTGCCGTCGGCGGCGGCGTGCCGGGCGCTCCCTTGCACGAGTCGTTTCCGGCGCATTCTTCCTTCGTCGGGATCGTCGGCACGATGCACGGGCGTGCTGTTTCGCAGACGTGCGCGTCGTATATGTCAGGACTGTTGTCGGTGTCGGTCGCGACGAGCTCGTCTTCGGTCATGAAGAACACGTCGTTGCCAGATTCGCTCGCGTCCAAGAACACCGACGAGGTGTTGCCGGTCCCAGATGAGATCAGCCCGATACAACCGCCGCTGTCGGTACAGCTGCCCAGGCCGTCCGGCTCGAACTGATAGACGTCCTCCTTGCCGTTGGTGTCGGCTGCGACGAGCGCGTCGGCGGTGTCGAAGTACAACCGGCCGTCATTTGACAGGTAGCGCGGCTGGTAAAGCGCCTCGGCGCGGTCTTGGACGAAGTTGAAGTTCCAGGTCGGCAGCGAGGCGGCGAGCCATGAGCCCCGCCACAGTTCGGGGCGGTCGACGAGGAGCCCGCTCCCTTCACCGGCATCGCGCTGGTCGAATACGCCTGCGGGCCGTTGCCATTCCGAGCCACTGTGGTTGGGGTTGCATGACGCGCACGACAGGCGCTGCGTATCGGCGTCGTAGAGATAGACCTCCTCGTCGGGTTCGCCGCTGACGGCGTCGTGATTGTCGTAGCCGGTCAGGCTTCGGTCGGACATGAACGTCAGGAACTGGCCGTCCGGAGACACGCGCGCGCTCGAAAGGCTCCGGTTCGCATGGAGGGGGGGCATCGCCGAGCTGCTGGGCGAGCCCCAGTCCGGCCCGTCACCGGCCGACAGCTTCGTAATGAAGCGCGTCGTGCGGGCACCTCCCGGCTGGGCTTCGCTGACGTACAGGTTGCAGGTCGCGTCGGCAGGGCCCGGTTCTTCGTGTTCGGGGTCGCGCCCGCAGCTGCCGGGTGTCGCCCCCGGTGCAAGCACGCCGTTGGCAACGAAGTAGACGCGGCTCGCATCTTCGGAACTACCAAGAACGAGGTTCAGGACGTCTGCGCTCCCGACGGCCGATTCGGCAGTGATGTCGCTGAGCCGACCACGGATAGGTTCGTCCGGGCCGCTTACGATTTCGAACTCGTAGAGGTCGGCGGCCGATTCTTCCAGCACCGGTTCGAGCTTCGAGTCTTCGGTCAGTGCGGCGGTGTCGGTGAAGAAGATCTTCGAGCCGTCGCTGCTGGCAGTCTGGAAGAAGACTTCCTGTAGGCCTTCGTTTGGTTCAGCGACGGCGTTGCCGTGGGGCCCTCGTTCGGTGTCTTCGTGGCCTTGGGGTGCGTTGATCTCGATCGTTTCGTTGCGCGCGACATCGCGTAGGTACAGGTGCTTTTCGTCCCCGGTCGTGAAGATCACGCGGTCTCCGTCATCGGAGACCGCGTGATCGACGTTCAGATTGCCGGCGTTGCCGAGTGTCGGCGCCTGGGTCGTTTCATCGGGAGCCGGGTCACCGTTCGGAAGGATGCTCACGAGCCGCACCGGCTGGCCCGATTCCCACTCGAACAAGCCGCCCGACGTCTCCCCCGAGTTGAGCGCGACGCTCGATTCGAAAATCACGTGCTTTAGATCAGGAGTCGCATCGAGGAATTCGACATGCCCCCCAAACTGCGTTCCTGCGGTGTCGGCTTCGGGGGTCACCAGCGGCACGTAGTCGGGTTCGGAGCCCGCGGTCTTACGCACATACATCGTCTTTTCCGTCGCGCCGGGCGCGAGCGGTGGCGATTCCTCCGTGCCGTACGGTTCGGTCGGCTCCAGAAGAGCCTCCGACAGATCTGGACTGAAATAGCGATACTCGCTGGGGGACGGCAGAACCACACCACGCCCTTTTTCATGGGGCGTTTCGAGACTCGTCGTATGCCATCCGCTCGCCGACCGGCGCGAGAGCAGCGGCGCCAGTTCGAGGCTCCTGCTGCCTTCGGGTTCGGCGACGATCGGACCTGTCGCGAGCCACTCGAGCGCTTCGCCGTTCAGTGAAGCCTCGATCACACCGCCGCGCGTGACTCCGACGACTTCGGGCGTTCCTCCGTGCTTCTCAGGAGGCGAGACCATCTCCCAGCCGCGCCCGTCGGGCATCACCGCAGGTGACGGGAGCGTCGTGAAGGTGTTTGGCGAGGGCGCGGCCGCCGCCTCGCCATCGCTGTTACCGGCGACTAGCCGGTAGTAGTACTGCGTCGCGGGCTTGAGGCCTTCGACGACGGCGTGTACTTCGTGGTCGCCGAAGCTCGCTGCGATGTTGCCCGGCGGCAGAGCCGTGCACGCCCCTTCCGTCGCACAATCCTCCGTGCCGTATTCGAAATGGTATTCGCTCGCCAGACCGCGCGGATCGATCTGGGCCCGCAGTTCGGTCGATGACGGCGACAGGTTCTCGGCCGTCAAAGAGTCGACCGTCGGCGCCGAGGTCTCCGATTCGGGATCGAACACGAGAATCTTGGCCGCGTCGGGCTCCACGGCAAAGGCCTGGCCTGTCGAGGCGTCAAAGGCCATCCCCTTCGCCCCCGACATGTCGCCCTGGCCGAAGCGCTGGATCAGTTCACCGGACTGGGTCAAGGCCACAACTTCCTGGCCGGCGTCGAGGTAGAGATCCCCATTGCGCGCGTCGACCGCAGCGCCGGTCGTGTTTTGGCCGATCATTTCTCGGGTCACCAAGTGCGGTTCGGGGCGAGCCGAGTCGAACTTGGCGACCGAAGTCCGGTCGGGCGCTTCTTCGGTTGCGCCCGGACAAGCTTCTTCGGCGTTCTCCCGTTCGTAACCGGCGTAGAAAAGGCTCGCATCGGGCGCGACCGCGAACACCGGGCGCGCGAAGCATTCGAACCTCGATTCGACTTCCGGTTCAGAGTGCAGTTCCGGCAGCCAGACGAGCTTGCCCTTCCCGTTCCCCGTGGGAGCTTTCGAGAGCGCATCGATCTCGCCTTCTTCTTCCCAGTACACCCACAGGCGGCCCTGCGCGTCGACGTCGAGTCCCGAGATCTCTTCGAATTCGGCTTCTTCTTTTTCCCCTTCGACCCTGCCGATGAACTTCCTCAACTTGTGCGTGACTTTGGTGGTCGGGCTGTACTCGACGATGACTTCGTGTTCGTTCGGTCCGTCTTCCTTTTCGCTGGCCGCCACGACATACACGTCGCCGCGAGTGGGATCGCTTTCAGCCGTCGAGTTGTCGACCGCGATCGCGTAAGGATGCAACACCTTGAATTCGGAGGCAAACGTGTAGCCGCCCCCTCCTGCCGGAGCGAAGATCTCGACGCGTTCGTTGCCCGCGTCGATTACGTAAAGGTCGCCGGTCGCTTCGTCGACGGCGATCTGCGACGGCCCGCTGAGTTGCCCGGGCGCGGTTCCACCTTCGCCGAAGGAATAACCAAAGACGTGGCCCTGGTCGATCAGAGCGGAGGCGCTGTGTGTCCCGGCGAACCCTAGCGCCAGTAGGAAGAGCGACAGCCACAGCGTCGCTGACAAGCACGCGTCGAGATGAGAGGCGGGTCGCTGCGTCGCGTGTCGGGTTCATGCTCTCTCAATCCTCGGGGCCTGCCGGTGTGGGGCCGCTCTTCGGCGACCCCACACGCGACAACCCGTTGATCTCCAATCGGTCAGACGACCGCGTTGAGCTCCAGCTTTTCTTCTCCGGTCACGACCGATGTGAGGTTCTGACCGGCCTGTGCGAAGCCCTTGCCGCCAAAGTTGCTCAGCAGGATCGCCTTGTGTTTCGTGCCGCCTTCTTCATAGAATTCCGGCGTCTGGAAACCCTTTTTGGCCTTGAACTTGAGCGTTTCGCTCGAGACCATCTTGTCGTTCTTGATCGGAACGAGCAGCTGTCCCTTCACAGCCACGGTGAACTGCCCGCTGCAGTTGAATTCGATGAACTGTTCGGTGCCGATCGCGGGATAAAGCTCCAGCGCCGTCTTTTTGGCTGATTCGTTTTCCCACACGACCCGTGCTTCAAGCGTATTGGTGACGAGTTCGCCGGCCGCTCGGCCTTCAGTCGTGCAGATCAGCGTGCCGACGTGACAGCCTTTGAACGTCACGGTCAGGTTGTGGACTTCTTTCGTGCCGAAGAATTCGCCTTTGCTCGCCTCGGATTCGCATCCGACGGCGTTTTTGCCGACTTCTTCAAGAACCGCTTTACCGCCGCTGCTGGTCTGGAACTTTTTTTCGGCTCCGGGGAGCCATTCGTATTTGCCGGTTTTCGTTTCGCTTTTCTTGGTGCATTTCGAGTCGGTGAAGCCGCCGTTGTAGACCTTTCCGACCTTTTCAACCTTCACGCAGCGGCCATATTCGGGGGCCGCGGCCGAGGCCGATGCAGTTGTCGCCACCGCGGCCAGCGCGCATGCTGACAGCACGCAAAGGCCCTAGTGATCGCAGATGTCTCATGTCCGCTGTCTCTCCTTGTCGCTTGAATTTGGCTCTCAATCCGGCGGAGCGGCTCTGCCGGGGACGCCGCTCGGGCACTCCCGGCAGAGCTCACTTCGATCCTCGCTACGGGATTTCGCCGCTCGCGACACCTTCGGTCAGGACGCCGTTTTTGGCGGCGTCGTGCGTGCCGCCGGTGAGCACGACGATGCCCTTCTTGTTGGCGAGTTCGGCGCCTTCGGGGTATTCGATTTCAAGCGCCAGGTTGAGCGCCTTGTCGAGGTACGCTTCGTTTTCCGCATTACCGCAGCCACTGGCTCCGGAGACCTTCGGGATGTGCCAACCGACATCCACGAGCTTCGTGTTCGAGAAGTTCAGGTTCGTGAATTCTTCGTTTGCGGAGAAGTTGCCCGCGCGACCCGCACCAGACGTTGTCAGGTTGATGTGGATCGGGTTTTCATCGCTGCCGATCAGGCATGGGCCGGAGCCGCCAAGAGACGCCAGCCACGGGCTGGTGACTTTCACCTTGAGCGGCAGACGGAAGGCCGTGCCTTCTTCGAAGAGGATGCTTTCCGTGTCGAGACAGCCGGGTACTTCGAAGCATTCGTTGCCGGCCATTTCGATTTTGATGTTCGCGGCGGATTCCTTGGCCTTTATGGCAGCCTTGAAGCTTTCCTTCAGGGCCTGGGGCCAACCGGCCTCTTCCTGGATCAACGGCGTGATGACCTTGAGGCCCTTTTTGATCGGAAGTTCGGGCGATTCCAGCGTTTCGTAACCGTGCGTCGCGGGAACGACTTCGATTTCCGAGCTGCCTCCTCTGAAGCCCCCTTGAAGCCGGATCGACTTGTCGAGCTTTACCTTGACTGTGCCGTATTCGAAGAAGCCGCCTTCGCTGCCGCCAGCCGTGATGCCGGCGAAGCAGTCGGTCACTTCGGAATAGGGCGCTTCGTACGGACAGGCTTTGTACTGGGTCCACGTGTTTTCGTTGTAAGGGCTCTTCTTCGCGAGTGCGGGTCCGGCGAACAGAGCTGTCGCCACGATGGCGACGAGCACCCCTCCCCCCAAGATCCTCAGATGTCTCACTTAGATCCTCTCCTTGCTATCCTTGACTTGTTCGATCGAGGTGTCCGAGCGGTCAAGCTGCTCGGGCGCCTCGGTTGCTTCCTGCGACCGCCTAGAGCGCTAGGGCTCCAGCTGGCCCGCCCTACTGCAGCCAGGCGGCTTACAGCGAACGTTCCTTGTCCGGCGGCTCCTGGCGAGGAAGCGCGCCGCGTTTCGAGCCGGAAGGTCCGATGCCGCCGTGGTGCCGGCGTCGGCGTGCCTTCCTTGGTGATCTCTTCTCCCGGTCCCTGGTATCCCTCGTTTGAGAGAGACGTGCCGCGCGTGAATGACTCTCGACGGTCGCGACACGTCGCCCTTGCTGTGTCGTCGACGATTACAAGAGGACGTCGCGCCGTCAAGATTGCCTGCTTCGGACTGACTGGCGCGCGAGTGTCAACGTCCTTGCCGGGCATCTGTCAGACGCCTCCGCTCTGGGCCACCGACGACACGGCAGCAAGCTCACGTTCGCTTGTCAGTTCACGCCCGCTTGTTACGAAGCGGCCGGCGAGCAGATGGACGACCTTGTCCCCGGCGGGGGTGAGCGACCAGCTGTTGAGCTCCCACTTCGTCCCGGAGACCGCCTCGTTGGTGATGAGCCCAAGGCGCTCGAGCCGCGCCAGGAGCTTCGACGCCTGTCCCGGGTCGGCGATTCCGGCACCGTTGGCGATCGCTCGGTTGCTCGCCCCCGGGTGGTGTGAGACCGCCTGAAGCGCGAGAGCGGTCCGATGTGTGAGGCGGATCGCGAGGCCTTTGAGCGGGTCGGTCACCTCTTGCCCGGCGGCGAGGGCCCCGCCGAGGGGCGGGCTGTCGTCTGACTCGACGGCAGCGAGCTCAGCCCGCCGGTGGACTGCACGGATCTCCTCGAAGCCGAGATAGGGCAGGAGGATCAGGCCCACGAGCTCGTCGAAGAGCGTGGACAGCGCCGGGGCAGCGTCGCCTGAGGCGAGTCTCGAGTAGACGAGGCGCGTGGCGGCGCCCACGACGCCCTCTGCGGTCATCGGGGTCGCTTGCGCGCTGTTCGAGAAGAGACGTCCTTGGTCGACCTGTGCGACCAAGGTCGCGATGACCTCCTCGCGGCGCTCGGCCGTCTCGCCCGCGACTCCGAGTGAAGCGATCATGCACGCCCGGGCGAGCAGCGGCTCCTGCTCCAGACAGGAGAGGATCACCCACAGGCCCTGGCGCACCCGCTCGTCCCACGGCAGATCGGCGACTCGGCGCTCGAGAAGGTGGTGCCCGACGAACGCCACGAGCTCGTCGAGCAGCGCGGCGATGCACGAGTCGACCCCGGCGAAGAGCTCGTAGAAGCGCCCCCGCGAGACCTGGGCGCGCTCGATGATCAACGCGACCGTCGTCGCCTGGTAGCCGCGCTCCTCCAGCGACCAGACGGTCCCCGCCAGGATCCGCGCGCGGTGGAGGTCGACTAGCTGCGAGCCTGGTGCGCTCGCCGCTGTTGACGCCGCTGAACTTGCGTGTCCGGACCCCGACCGACTGCCCTGCGGGCTTGCCACGACTTGAGACCCCCTCCTACCCCTTCACTCCTGAACGAGAATGTCATCTAAGCATAGGCGTGCTCCTGACGTCAAGAGCCCGATGAATCAAGGCAAGAAACATAGTGGTATGGCGATCGCTGAAATGTAGTGGTCTGCGTTTCATCACTAAGACGAGGAGATCCAGCCAGACCGGGCACGAACGCCCGAAAAATCAGGCGTTTCCTAGCGTCAAGTCGGCCGGGTGGCCGCGGAACCGCCTCGGCGTGCAGCCCCTACAACGTGTCGGAGCACGCCGGCGGATCGACGCCGAGCGGCGCTGTCAAGCAGCATCGAGCGCGGCCCGTGTCCGCTGCGCGACGAAATCCTCCGCCGCTTCGGTCCCGATAAAGGGGGCGATCACGACGCTGACGATCGCCGGGATCAGGGCTCTCAGTTCTGAAACCTCGCCGGCGCGGATCTGGTACGTGGCCCTCGCGAGCGTGACGCACACGAGCGCCTCAGAAGCGATCGGCGGGACATCGTGTGAGGACTGCGCGAACCCATCCTCGACGAACACCTTGAAGGCGAGCACGTACTCGTTGACGCGGTCCAGCTGCGGCTGCGGAAAGCTCGTGCCGACGAACAGGAAGTTCGCCAGAACCGGATGATCCTCGAGGAAGCGCGCGAACGCTTCGCCGGCGTTCCACACGCGCTCGGGCCATTCCGCCGCCGCCCCGTAATAGGCGCTCGCCAGGGCCGCGAGCAGCTTCTCGAAGACGAGCTTGGCGGCCTCGCTGTACGCCTCGTACTTGTCCTGGAACTCGGCATAGAAGACATCTCTGGAGACGCCGGAGCTTGCGACGATGTCGCTCACGGTCGCCTCCGCGTAGCCCTTGTCGTGGATCGCTACCGCCGTGCCGTAGGCCATGCGCTCTCGCTGCAGGGCGCGCAGCGCCTCGGGAGCGAGCCCGTGACGCCCCTTGGGGATCGAGCGCCGCAGCACATACGCTTCCCCGGCCGCAGGCGGATCGCGGCGGACCAGCTCCTCGACCGGCGCGATCTCACGCCACTGCCGCGCGAGGCCGGGCTTGCGGTAGCAGCCGATCCATCGCTCGAGTTCGGCAGAGAGCAGCCTCGGCTCCAGCGACCCGCGCCTGATCTGCATCGTGATCAGACGGAACGTGCCACCCAGGATCAACCCGGCCGGCACCGTCAACGCCGCCTGCCGCGCCTCCGAGCCGGCTTCTCGCTCACGAACCAGCTCGAGGATCCAACGCGCGAGCTCATCTCTGCGAGCGCTTGCGCTGCGCCCGGCGAGCAGCGCCTCGTGGAAGAGGAACTCGAAAGACTGGGGATGCTCCGCTGCGAAGTTCACGAGCTGCGTTACGACGGCCTCGAGAGCTCCGTCGCCGTGGCCTGGCGGCGTGGCGAGGAGCATCTCCTTCAGGCCTTCCTCCTGCTGCTCGAATGCCGCGCGGAAGCACTCGGCCTTCTCCTGGAACAGCTCGTAGAAGGTGCCGCGCGAGACGCCGGCCCGTCGCGCGAGTTCGCCGATACTCGTCCGCGCGTAGCCACTCCCCGCGACGATCTCGACCATCGCGCTGAGGAGGCGATCGCGCTGCTGTTGCAGCGAGACGGCCTGGCGCGCGCGGCGCTCCTCAGCCGCGTCGGCAGCGGAGGGGCGGGTCACCTCTCCGGCTGCCATCTTCTCTCACGATTGGCTCCGGTGGAACTCAACGCACTCAACGGCCTTCCGGGTCCCGAGGAACGGAGCGAGCGCGATGTAGGTGAGCAGCGGCAGTTGCCGCGGAAGCGCGGCGGCTTCGCCCTTGGACACCAGCCTGTATATGACCTCGAAGATCGCGCCGGCGATTGCCAGCGACGCGGTCTTGGGGAGGCGGGCGGTGCGCTCGTCCAGCGAATAGCCTTCCTCTAGGAACAGCGCGGCCGTCCGCAGAAGTTCCTCGGTGCCCCGCACCGCGACCGGACCCGCCGCGTAGCACTCGACGATCCTCACATGGGCGAGGGCCGGAAACGCGGCGATGATCCCGCACAGGGAGCCGAGGCCCCTCCAGATGCGCTCCGGCCAGTCGCCGCCGCCGAAGTACGCGCTGCCGCAGACCTCCAGAACTGCCTGCGTGACGAACTGCTGGGTCTCGAGGAAGGCGTGCTGCTTGTTTTCGAAGTGTTCGTAGAAGACGTCGCGAGCGATCCCCGCCGCCGCCACGATGTCCGTGATGCTGGCGTTGGCGTAGCCCTTCGTCAGCATCACCTCGGCCGTGCCGGCGATGATGCGCGCGCGCCTGCTGCGCGCCACCATCGCGGGCGGCAGGTTGTGCCGGCCTCGCGGCAGCCGCGGCGGTGGCGCGGTGACCGCCTCGGGCAGGTTGACGATCCGCTTGGCCTCGGCAGCGGACAACATCGCCGCGGGTGAGCTGCTCCATCGCTCCGCGTCCCACGGCAGCTCGTAGCAGTGCATCCACGTCAGCAGATCCTCGACGATCGCCGGGAGCAGATCGACGCTGTGGGTTCGCAGCTGGCGGGAGATGATGTAGCGGCGCGCTCCCTCCAGCGCGGCGACGGGAATGTCCAAGGTCGTCGTGCCGGCGGGCTGGTGGCCAGGTATCGCGAGACGGTCGCCTCGTCGCTCTCGAGAAGCTCCTCGCGACGCCGGCGCATCCGCTCCTCGCCCGCGAGCGCCTCCACGAACACCATCGTGCCGGCGTTCGGATCGCTCTGGAGCCGGTCGCTGAGCGCGGTGAGGGAGCGACGGGCTGCGTCCGGCCAGATCGGCGGGCACTCCGCGTCGTCCGTGTCGGCCAGGACACGCTCGCGCGCCGCCTGATAGGCGGCGAGCAGGCAGTCTTCCTTGTCCTCGAACTGCTCGTAGAACGTCGCGCTCGAGACTCCGGCCGTCGAGCTGATCTGCGCGATGCTCACCGCGTGATAGCCGGCCTTTGCCGAAAGGTCGATCATTGCGTCGACGAGACGCTCGCGCTGCGCCGGCTTCCTCGCCCACGCAGTCCGACGCTAACTCTCCGGCTCCCAGCGGCACAGCTGGCGGGCCATCTCCTCTTCCAGCGTCTTGCACAGCGAGTACGAGCTGTTGGGCCGCGGGGTGTACTCCTCGTCCACCGGCACGTAAGGCGGCGGCTCGTCGAAGGGCAGGCCGAGCACGGTCTCGCTCGACGCCCACACGATGTTGCTTGCACGCCCGCCCGCACCGCCGCGGTGAACACGTTGTAGGTGCAGGCCATGTTGTTGTGGAAGGTCACCGCGTCCGGCCGCAGTCCGGGCGCCGGGATCGCGGCCAGGTGCACCACCGCGTCGAAGCCGCGGGGCCGGTCGTCCACCCCGGTCAGCGCGCCGAGGGTCTGGCCGAAGTCGGCCAGGTCCACCGCGACCGCCCGCTCGCCCTCCTGCGGCCGGGCCTGGAAGTCCAGGCCGACCACCTCCCAGCCGGACCGCACCAGCTCCCGCACCACGTGCCGGCCGAGCTTGCCGCTGCTGCCGGTGACCGCCACCTTGGGCATATCGCCGTTCCGCCTCTCCGGTTCGCCGCCGCCGCGCGGCGCCCCGCCCGGCGGCCCGATCGTCCGATCCGGCGACGATCATCCCACTGCGGACCGCCCGACATCCGGTCAGCGGGCGACCGGATCACCCCGACTACTAGGTCCTCTTCTCCTCGCCCCTCTTCCCACCCCCACCCCTTCCCGCTCCCCCTCCCCCTCTTCTCCCGCCTCCGCTTCCCCTCCCCCCGCTTACTCCGCTCCCAATTCCCCTCCCACTTCCGCTCTCCCCGCTCACTCCGCTCCCGCCACCCCCACCCCCCTCGTCCCCCTCGCTCCCACCAAATCCGACCCCTTCCTCGCTCCCCTCGCCGGGAACCGCCTGCTCACCCGCCCCGGCTCCGAGAAGGAAGTCCGCCGCTTCACCTTCGACACCCGCGGTGGCCTGCTCGCCTACGAGGTCGGCGACGCTCTCGGCGTGCGCCCCGAGAACCGCCCGGAACTCGTCGCCGAGTGGCTCGAGACGACCGGCCTGGATCCGGCCACCGAAATCCGCGTCCCCGGTTACGCCCCCACCACCCCTTCGGCTCCCACCCCCTTCACCCTCACCGCCACTCCCACCGCCGACTCCCCCTCCCCTCCCCCTTCCCCTTCCCCGGCTCTTCCCCCGACGCGGATTCCTGCACCCTCCACGAAGCGCTGCTCCGCCGTCTGGACATCACCACCCGCATCACGCCTCAGCTCCTCCGCGCCGCCGTCGAGCAGTCCGGCGACCGCGAGCTTCGCCTGCTCCTTCGGCCGGACAACAAGGATGCGCTCGCCCGCTGGTCCTGGGGTCGTCAGGCGGTCGATGTCGCCGCCGAATACGGTCTTCGCCTTGACGCCGCGGCCTCGGGCGCAGCTCCTCCCCGCCCTCCAGCCGCGCTTGTACTCGATTTCTTCGAGTCCGCTCGCCGATCCCGACTCGGTCTCCGTCACCGTTTCCGTGGTTCGCTACAACGGCTGCCGCGGTCACGCGCGGACCGGCGTCGCCTCGGCCTTCCTGGCCGCGTCGGCTCCCGACGCGCCGGTGCCGGTCTTCGTCCGCCGCGCCCCGCACTTCAAGCCGCCGGCCGATCCCGCCGCCCCCGCCGTCATGGTCGGGCCCGGCACCGGCGTCGCCCCGTTCCTCGGCTTCCTCGACGAACGCCGGGCCCGCGGTCACCGGGCCCCGAACTGGCTGTTCTTCGGCGAACAGCACCGCGCCACCGACTTCTACTATCGCGACGAGCTGACGAGCATCCATCGCCAGGGCACCTTGGCCCGGCTGGATCTCGCCTTCTCCCGGGACCAGCCGCGACAAGGTCTATGTCCAGCACCTGATGCGCCAGCACGGCGCCCGGCTCTGGTCCTGGCTGCAGGACGGCGCCCACTTCTACGTCTGCGGCGATGCCAAGCGCATGGCCGGCGAAGTCGACGGCGTCCTTCGCGATATCGCCGTCACCCACGGCGGCCTGAGCCCCGCCGAAGCGCCGACCTCTACCTGCGCCAACTGGCCGCCGAGAAGCGCTACGCCCGCGACGTCTACTAACCCTTACCTCTACCTACCGCCGCCCCCGCACCTCTTCACCTCACTTCACCCACACGCCAGCCCTCACCCGCCCCTACCCCTCTCCGCGTCGCCTCTCTGCTCCCACACGCCGGCGCGCACACAAAGTCCACCCGTCCCCATGGCCCCGCGGTCGGCACACCCAAGCCAACTCGCATGCCGCTTCTCCCCCTCACCGCCGCCTGCCCGCACTCCCACCAGAGCCCGCGCCGAACTCCGCCTCCGCCTCGCGCTCCTCCAGTTGCCGCAGCAGCACCGGATCGTCGGGCAGCCGGATCCGCATGCCCGGCCGGGCCCGGTGCACGGTCAGGTAGGCCAGCCCTTCGGGCCCCGCCGTCAGCGCTCGCCGCGAGCCCCGCGGCAGCCAGACCAGCGCGTGCGGCGTAAGCGCGATCGTCGAGCCGTCCGCCGCCGTCAACGTCCCGCACCCGGCGACCGCAAGAAAGAGCACGTCCAACTCCGGCTCCGCGTGCGCCGCCACCGTCGCCCCGGCCTCCAGCCGCACCAGATTCGCGTCCAACTGCCGCCCGGCCTCGCTCAGCCGCCAGACCGCGCCAGTCGTCCCCCGACCACCCGCATCAGCCTCCGCGCCGGCACTTGCCGCAGCCGACACCGCGTCCAGCCGCGCAAGCTCCTTCGGCCGCGCCACATCCCCGGCCGACCCTCCGCCATGCGCCGTCACCCCAGCCCCAGCCCCAGGATCCGTCGATCCGCCCGACTCCCGGTCAGGTCGCGCGTCTGGCGCAGCGGCATTCATCTTCGGACTTCACTCCTCATACTCGTCTCCCACACCTCATTCACCGTCCCCGCCCCGATGCCCGGCCTTCCCCGACACGATCCCGCCGCCCGCTTCCCCCTCCCGGCCCCTCGCAGCCGCCTAACGCCTTTCCGCCCGCGCCCCTCCGCGCCTCCCTACCTCCCGCCCGCAATCCCCCGCCCCTCACTCTTCATTTCGCCTCACAACGGCACCGCTCCCCTCCGCGCCTTCCTACCCCCGCCCGCAAACCCCCCACCCCCTTCCCCTCACATCGCCTCACCCTCACAACGGCACCGGTCCGCGCTTCCCCCTCCCCGACCTCCGCCCGCAAGCCCCAGCGCTCCCTCTCCTTCACTTCGCCTCACCCTCACAACGGCACCGGTCCGCCTGCACCTGGCGCCACCGCTGTTCCCGCCCGTTCCGCAAATCGCGCCGCCGCAGCCGCCAGCACTTCCCGCTCAGCCGGGTCCAGGCCGTCGTACGGAGGCGAGCATGGTGTGCCGCCGGTGCGGTCCCGCCCCCACCAACTCACGTCCAGCCGCAGTGATATCCACTGTCACGATGCTTCGGCTGCGCTGGTCGGTGCCTCGTTCCGCCAGACCGCCCGCCACCAGCTTGTCGACCAGACGAGTGACCGACGACGCGGCCAGTCCCGCCGCAGCAGCCAGCGTCGACGAGGGCAGCCGCCCGAGGTCGTCCATCGCCAGCAGCAATCGGAACTGCGGCACGCTCACCGAGCCCCCGAGCTCGTCCAGACTGCGCAAGGTAATACCCACGAGCGCGCGCGTGAGCTCTTCAAAGGCCGCGACGTCCGACCGCGCCGCGGCCCGCATCCGGGACGGAATGGTCTGCATGCTCGCAAGTCTTGTCAGCAGCAAGTCTTCCTGTCAATGAGCCCAGCCCGGGCCTCCCACACCCGCCCGACCACCGCCCGTTCCGTCAAGCCCGCGCCGCCCGCCGCACTGCCGCAGTAAAGAGAAATGGAAGCCGCTGCGCCACCGGAACCAGCACCCGACCCCTCCCGGTCAGCGGGCTCAGCCGCGCACGCAACAGGCCCTCGGTTAGCCACCGCGACGAACGCGTCGCCCGCAACCAGGCCCGCTCATAGTCACCGGGCCGCCCCACAGCCAGGCAGTCGGCCAAGACACGCGCCTGAGCCAACGCAACCCCGATGCCCTCGCCGGTCAACGCGTCGATGTACCCGGACGCATCGCCCACCAGCAGCACCCCGTCAGCAGAAACGCGACGAGGCACCGCCTGCCGCAGCGGCCCCGCACCCCGATCCGACCCAATCGCCTCGGCACCGACCAGCCGCTCGCGAAGCGCCGGAAACTGCACCAGGAGCCGATCAAACGCCGCGCCCCCACCCGCCCCCGAAGCCACCGCCCCGCCATTCCGCCCACTCCCCGAACCCGAACCCCCGGCACGCCGCGCCCCGACTCCCGGACCAAGAATCGCCACCCCGACCACGTCATCGGCCACCGGAGTGACATACGCCTCGGCATCCCGAGTCCAGTGGACCTCCACCACGTCAGCCCACGGCGCAATCCGATAATGCCGCCGCAACCCATACCGAGCCCGCCGAACGCCCGCGCCAAACGACGCCCGGCTCACTCCACCGGCACCCGGTCGCCCCGCACCCCGAGCCTCGATACTCAACGACTCCCCAGTCGCCACACCCGACGGCGCGCCGGATCCCACCCTGGCCGCCCCACCGATCCCCGCACCCGGCGCCTCCCAAGCCCAGGTAGCCGTCGTTCCCCCACCCGCCCCGATCACTCCGACCCGTCCACTCTCCTTGATCACCCCGCTCGCCCCGCCTACCCCGCCCGCCCCAGTCACTCCGACCCTTCCACTCTCCTTGATCACCCCGCTCGCCCCGCCTACCCCGCCCGCCCCAGTCACTCCAACCCTTCCACCCTCCCCAGTCACCCCGCCCGCCCCGATCCTTTCGACCGTCCCGGTCTTCCCGCTCGCCCTGTTAACCCCGCCGACCGCTTCCCCAGCCGCCGACTCCTCATACAATCCCCTGATAGGCATGGACTTGCCCGGACTCACCTCACCCCCGCGCTGCCGTGGCATCGGATCCAGTCCCGCCGCCCGGCGCAGTGGCGAATGCAGGCCGTCGGCAGCCACCAGGTAGCGGGCGCGGAGTCCAGCTGCGCTGAACGTGCCGTCCGCCTCGCGCACGTACCCGGCGGCCCGGCGCGGCAGGATCGGAATACCGAGTTCAGCCGCACGCGCGGCCAGCGCCGCCTGCAGGGTCGTGCGACGAACGCCGCGTCCGGATCCCTCCGGCCCGAAGAGCGCGTCCGCCTGATGCCCTTCATCCAAATAGCGGATTCCGCGCAGGTCGCGGCCCGGCGGGTCGACGCCGAGGTCCTGCAAACGGCGTAGCGCAGCTGGCATCAACCCTTCGCCACAGGCCTTGTCGATCGGCCCGGACCGCGGCTCGACCACCGCGACCCGTAGCCCACGCAGCGCGACCAGGATCGCCGTGGCCAGACCCGCCGGACCGCCGCCGACCACGAGCACGTCCAGCAGTTCGGCCGCGCTCGCGACGAGCGCGGCCGTCTCCTCCGTCGAGCCCGACGACGGCGTCACCAAGGGCCCCGACACGTCAAGCGACACAGACGGCGTGATGCCAGCAGCGGCCGGGCTGTTCACGCCGTAGCCTCGGCGACTCCGTCATCTGGGACCGTCGCGGCAGTCTGTGCGCTCGACGTTCCACCAATCGACAGAACACCTGCCGTGCCGTTGGCCCCGACATCACTTGCGCCAACGACACCTGTCACGCTATCCACCGCACTCGAATCCGCTGCCCGCGACTTCGTGAGGCCGGGCGCCATCAGTGCCGACTCCGCCGGCGCTTCAACCTGACCAGACGCCATCCCCTCGCGGCCCGACTCAGTCAACAGCAGCGCCTGGTCCTCGCACCGGATCCGGACCGTCAGCACGATCGCGTCAAGCAGAGTGAACACGACCCCCGTGATCCACGCCGAGCCCGCCAGAGGGAGCGCGATCCCTTCGATCACAACAGCGAGATAGTTCGGATGCTTAATCCACCGGTACGGGCCGCGGTCGACCAGCGGAAGGCCGGGCACCGCTATCACCCGCGTGTTCCACCGCGGCCCGAGCGTCGCGACGCACCACCACCGCAAGCCTTGCGCGGCCAAGGCCACAGCGAGCATCGGCCAACCAAGCCAGGGCACGAAAGTGCGGTGCGCAAGCATCGGTTCGAGAGCGCATCCGAGCAGCAGAGCCGTGTGCAGAGCAACCATGGGCGGAAAATGCCCACGGCCGAACTCGACCCCGCCCCGCGCCCGGCTCCACGCGGCGTTGCGCGTCGAGAGCACCAGTTCCACGAGACGCTCCAGACAGACCAGGGCTAGGAACGTGTAGTAGCACGCATATCCCAGAGACATGTGCACACCCATCGTGTCCAGCGCTCCTGTCAATGGCCGCCACCGCGGCACGGTCAAGTCGAGATCGGTTCGTTCAGTCGCTGGTTGGACGCCGCTCCGTCGGACGGCACTTCCCAGCCCGCCGGGACGATCAACGACCGTCGACGGCTACCAGCACAGCAATACAAGTTCCACGCTGACGCCCGGACCGAGGCCGATCAGCAGCCCGGGCGACCCGGCCGGCGGACGGCGCTCGGCCATCATCTCCTGAAGCACGTGCAGGACCGAGGCGGAGGACAGGTTGCCACCCGGGCCAGCGAGCGCCGACTCGGCGCCAGCAACCGGTCCGACAGGCCGAGGCTCTGCTGCACCGCGTCGATGACGTGCGGGCCACCGGGATGGCAGATCCAGGACTCCACGTCCGCGACCGTCAACCCGTGCCCGGCCAGGAAGCCGCGCACGCAGTCCCCGATCCGGTCCGCCACGACCGCAGGCAGGCCCGTGGTCAACACGATCCGAAAGCCGTCCGCACTCAGTCGCCAGCCGAGCGCGTCGAGCGAATCGGGCAGCACCTCGCTGCGCGTCGCGACGATCCGGGGTCCCGGACTTGCTGTGTGGACCGCGGCCGCCTGATGTGGAACCAGGCGCGCGGCAGTCTCTACGAGTTATTGCCGACTTCGCCGGAAAGTGTCACATTTGCACTGGATAGTGCGCTGACCTGGGCGATCTGAGCCGACGCGGTTGCAAGACCGGCGTTCCCGGTCAGATCGCCTTCCGCCGGGACCAGGTGCACAGCATCCTCGGCAATGCTCTTCCGGACGCAAGCCTCAGGTGCCGACGGGTCACCAGGCCTCGCCGCAGCGCCGCTGGACGCACCGGAATTCCGCGCGTCAACACCCGTTCCGACTATCCCGCGCGGCCCGACTCCTGCGGGCGAACTAGGCAGATCCTCCGCAACGCCGACCTCCGTGCCAATGCCGTCGCCTCGCCCCGCGGCTTCCCCGCCGGGGTGGCTCGCCTTATCAGCGCCCCCATCCCCCATACGGTCGACAACTGCGCCGCCGCGCGCCACCACGGCGGCCGCGCCGTCTCCGAACAGGGCGCTGACCACCAGATCCGCCGTCTCCGGCCGGGCCAGCGGGATGCTCAACGAACACAACTCCACGGCGAGGAGCACCGCAGTATGCTCCGGCCAGCCGAGCAGGTAATCGTGCAGCCGACCCAGCCCGGCCGCACCGGCCACACAGCCGAGGCCGAACATCGGCAGCCGCTTCACATCGGAGCGCAGCCCGAGCCGGGCGATAAGCGGGCGTCGAGCGACGGTACGGCAATGCCGGTGACCGATACGGCGATCAACAGGTCGACCTCCTCCGGCGCGACGCCGGCCGCGGCGAGGGCATCACGCACTTCGCGCTCGCCCAACTCCGTCGCATGCTCGATGTAGAGGTCGTTTGTCGGGCCGAGGCCGGGCAGCGCGGCGTATGCGTCGAGCGGGAGCACCGTGTGCCGCGTCTCCACGCCTGCGTTCTGGTACAACCGGGTGATCAGTGCCTTGCGCGCCGGGTCCGGGCCGCACAGGCGTGCGGTCATCGCGGCCAGCTCGCTCTGCGGATGTTGATGGACCGGAAAGGCGCTGCGCACGGCGGCGAGGACGGTCATCGGGGGGCGACTCCCCCAGACGCGGGACAGCTGTGCCGGACAGCGCATCCCGATGCGCCATCCGAGCGAAGAGCCGGAAGGCAGGCTCGGATCCAGGCCGTCTTCGCTCGATGCCGGAATCGGCGTAGGACAGATACTGCGATTACTGCGCCTTCGGTGATACCGGCATCTCTCCTGTCCGCGACACCGAACTCGGCATCGCCGTCACGTCCACGACTCCGACCGATCGCCGCCTCGCTTCGGGGCCACTGATGGCGGAACGTGCCTGACTCCGATCCGTCCGCCGACAACGTCCACGATCGCTCCTTCGCCACGCGGACCCGGTGCACCCGGCGTCGGCACGCCGCAGCATCCCCCGGCCGGGCGACCGTCATGCCGCGCGGAGTCCTACCCTGCGCGCCACGGAAGATGCACATCCCCCGGACGGCGGATGATCAGATCAGCACTTACCTTCAGGAGATCAGCAGATCATCGCGTCGATAACCCACCCGGAAGAAGGACACAACGCGGCGCGACCAAGTCCAGTCGGCGAAGGCGCGCCACGGCCAGCCGAGCCGAGCTCACCACTGCCGAACGTCCCGCCCGCCAACACGGCTGACCTGCGGCGGATCACGACATTCAGCAACGGCAGCCACACGTCAACCGACCGAGACGCTGGACCGCGGTCCGTCAGCCTTCCGCCCGGGTCACTCGTTCGGGATCAACTCCCGGCCCTCCCCAGGCGACATGTGCACCGTCCGAGCGGGTTCATCCGCACCGCCCGCTTCCGCCTCTCGGGACTCATCCGCATCCGCATCGGCAACAGCGTCAGCATCCGCGCCGGCGTATACACCGACCTCCGGACCCGGCCGGGCGCACGCGGCCTCGTCGCCACCGACACCGTCGCTCCGGCTCCCGCCGCCTCCCGGCAGGAGCGCCCCGAGCGCGGCGGCGCCGGCCACCGGAAGCAGCACGATGCCGGGCAACTGGTAACGCAGGCTGTACTGGAAGACGTCCCCGGCCAGGATGAGCCCGCCGCCGAACGCCGCCGCGGCGAGACCCAGGCCACGCAGTTCCGAACCGCGAATCCGCCGCGCAGGCGCACAGCCGACCGCGATGGCCACCACGAAGCAGCCGCCAAGCAGCAGTCCGGGCGTCGCCCCGCCGTTCATCTGATAATCACGAAGAAATGCGGCCCAGTCGGTGGCTACGTGCGGCGCTCCCTGACCGCCGAGCGCATCGACGGAGGCGACCGAGCCCAGCGAGTAGTCCGGCGACCAAATGGGGTACGTCATCTGGAACTGCCAGCGCGATGACGGCGTGTCGGACGGCGCGACATGACTGTCCGGGGAAAACCCGTGCAAGAAGTCGGCGAACACCGCGTGTGCGAACGGTAGCGGCTCGTGCAGGAGCACGATGCGCGCAAAGCCGGCGGCCGCCACCGGGGTGTCGATGTCCGATCTGCCGACCGCAGCCCGAGCGTTCGCCGAGCCCAGCGGCGAGGACGGACTGTTGAGGTAGTAGTCCGCACCGTAGCGATGGCCGAGCGGTTCGACGGGGCACAGTTGCCGTTCTGCTGCGTCCAGCGGCAGCCGAGAGCAGTCCGCCACAGTCGCAGCCCGGCCGTATAGGCCGTTGTCGGCCTGGCCGGACAAGCCCAGCCGACCGGTCCGGTAATCATAGAAAGAGGCGTACGCGGCCAGAGGCAGACTGACACCGAGCAGCGCGACGGCTACCGTCGCAGCACGCCGCCGCCAGCCGCGCACCGCGAACAGGATGTAGCCCGCAGTCAGCACGACGAGGACCTCGCCGACCGAACGTACCGTCACCGACGCACCCGCGATCACACCCGCTGCTATGCATAGCCACGGCGTGGGCCGCGGTCGCCAGGCGAGCAGCACCAGCACGGCGATCGCCATCGCCTCGAACATCGTGTCCGACAGTACGTTCTGCTCGATCTGCACCTGATACGCATCGAGCAGCACCGGCGCGGTGCCTAATGCAGCGAGCCAGGTACGCACCCCGCGCCGTCGCATCACCGCATAGAGCGCCACCGCCATACCCAGACCGAGCAGGTGCTGCACCACGGCGACCACAGAGAGATTACCCACGGTGAGCACGCCCCGCAGGAACCATGAGTAGCCGAGCGGATCACGACCCGTCGGATCGAAGGAATAGGCACGGCTGACATAGTCGAAGGAATCGATGTAAAGCAGTGCGGGGTAATAGGCCAACGTGGCGATCAGCCGCAGCGCTGCCCCGAGCAGGAGCAGGACGGCGAACAGCTTGTTCCGGCGGAGTACATCTAGCAGCCGGAGCGCTCCGGACCGACGCACGACTTCGGATATCCATGACAAGTCGGATATCCGCAGCCTTCGCATGAATTACTCGCTCCCTCTGCGGGCTCGGCACAGGTGGTGCCGACCGGACCGGTCGGCACTCCGTCGCCCACCAGTCGACACGCGCGACGTGAGAGTCGTATAAGTGTTTTCTGCACAACGACTGAACTGCCGACTCATCGCAGCCCGCCGATCTGCACCGATGCCGGGACGACCCACCGAATTTCGGCGATTTTCCAGCAAGCAGACAGCTCGCTTTCAGGATCCTGTCCAGGCAAATCCCAAGCTCAAACGAAGTAAATCAGATGATAATCGGACGTATGGCGCACGCGGCGCCGCACTGTCAACCCGGCCAACGAGCGACGACGGTGACGGCGATGGCGACGGCGATGGCGACGGCGATGGCGACCGGAACGCCCAAGCCACCGATAGGCAGGGCGCCGAGAGGCCAGTTCGGTCGGGCAGCAATGTCGCGAGAGCCGCCGCCACGACCCCGCAGCCAGCCGCTACTCCCTGCGATCGGCCAGAGCGAATTCGGACCGGCACGCAATCTCGCGCCCATCACCGCCGACCTGGTCAACGACCTGCAGTCCACCACCACAGGCATCGACCCGGCCCGGTCCTACGCCCACCACGACAGGCCCGCGACACGGCAGCCCACACCCGGCCCGGTTCTACGCCCACCACCGCAAGCCCTCGACGCGACAGCCCCACATCCGCCGCCGTCGAAAGCTCACCGGCCACGACTCCAAGCCCGCGACGCGACAGCCCCACATCCGCCGCCGTCGAAAGCTCACCGGCCACGACTAAAGCCCTCGCCGTGGGACTTCACAGCGCTCCCACCCACTCGCCTACTCGCCGCTCCAAACCCCTTATGGGCCTGTTATTGTCCCGGCTCGCGACACGGCCGGGCTTTGCCTGCCCGGCGGGGCCTGGACAGCAGGGGCTGAAGATCGTAATTTAACCAAGATTCGAGCGAGTGGATGAATGGAGCCCGCGTGCCTGCTCCCTTGCCTGCCGGCGGCGGTCCGCTGGACGGGGTCACCGTCGTGTCGCTCGAACAGGCGGTCTCCGCGCCCTACGCCACCCGGCAACTGGCCGACCTCGGCGCCCGGGTGATCAAGATCGAGCGGCCCGGCGGGGACTTCGCCCGGGACTACAACCGTGCGGTCAAGGGCATGTCCGCGTACTTCGTCTGGTGCAACCGCGGCAAGGAGAGCGTCGTCCTGGACCTGAAGGATCCGGACGACCGCGCCCTGCTCGACCGGATCCTGAGCCGGGCCGACGTCTTCGTGCAGAACCTGGCTCCGGGAGCGGCCGACCGGCTCGGCCTCGGCACGGCGACGCTGCGCGAGCAATGGCGACGACTGATCGTGTGCAACATATCCGGCTACGGCGACCGCGGACCGTATCGGGACAAGAAGGCTTTCGACCTGCTCGTGCAATGCGAGGCGGGTCTGGTCTCGCTGACCGGCACCCCGGAGTCGCCAGCCCGCGCAGGTGCGTCCTTGGCCGATATCGCCTCGGCGATGTATGCGTTCTCGGGTGTGCTGTCCGCGTTGTACGAACGTGAACGCACCGGCGAGGGAAGCGCCTTTGACGTGGCCATGCTCGACGCACTCGGCGAGTGGATGGGCCAACCGATGTACACGGCGCTCTACGGTGCGGCTCCGCTCACCCGTTCGGGTGCACGGCATCCTTCGCTCGCACCGTACGGCCACTACCGCGCCGGGGACGGCGGGCAGGTCTTCCTGTCTGTACAGAGCGACCGGGACTGGATCGCCTTGTGCGAGCAGGTGCTCGGTCGACCGGAGCTGGTGCGCGACCCGCGCTTCCACGACAACCCGGCCCGCGTGGCGCACGACGCCGAACTGACCGACATCCTCGAAGCCGACTTCGCCCGCAGCGGTACCGCCGAACTGGTGGACCGGCTGGACGCAGGCGGCATCGCCAACGCCCGCCTGCGCGACATGGCCGAGTTCGCGGACCATCCGCAGCACGAGGCGCGCGACCGCTGGCGCAGCTTCGACTCGCCGGTCGGCGCGCTGCGCGGCCTGTTGCCACCGGTCACCGTGCACGGCCGCGAGGCAACGATGCGCGCGGTACCCGCCCTCGGTGAACACACGGACGCGATTCGCGCCGAGTTCGCCGGCTGAAATCGTTCGAGCGGGAGACGGCAGCATGCCTGCGATCACCCGAGCGCGACGAAGTGATCGGGCTTTGGTCTGCTGAGCGGTCATCGCTGTGAACGCCCGTCGAACCAGGGGGTGCGGATGAGGACCAGCTGTCCACGGCGGCGGCCCGGCCCAGTGTCGCACTGGCTCATTTCGTTAGCTGATATCGCACCGACATGGGCGGGACCATCACAGATTCGAGGTAGCCGCAGGATGCGCAAGCTGCGACGTGCCTGCGCGCATCCTCCGTTCGGCGTACGAGTGCGGCGGCCCGCGGTGTAGGTTGAGGCCATTCCCACCAACGAGCAGGGAGCAGACCTGTGCGTATCGGACTGTCCATCGCACGCTTCGACTGGCCCGGCGGCCCGTCCGCCATTCGGCCGAACCTGATCCGGACGGCGCAGGCCGCCGAAGCCGGCGGACTCTACAGCCTGTGGGTTATGGACCACTTCTTTCAGATCCCCACCCTGGGCGAGCCGGAGGAGCCGATGCTCGAGGGCTACACCGCCCTCGGCTTTCTGGCCGCGGTGACCGAGCGGGTGACTCTCGGCACGCTGGTCAGCGGCGTGACGTATCGGCACCCGGCGATTCTGGCCAAGACCGCGACCACGCTGGACGTGCTGGCCAGCGGCCGCAGCTACTTCGGCATCGGCGCAGCCTGGTTCGAGCACGAGCACGAGAGCCTCGGCGTGCGGTTCCCGCCGGTCAAGGAGCGCTTCGAGCGGCTTGAGGAGGCGCTGCTAATTGCGCAGGGCATGTTCGGGCCGGGCGACCCGGGCTTCGAAGGCGCGTATTCGCAACCCAAGCGGCTGCTCAACGTCCCGCCGACGATCGCGCAGCCGCACCCGCGCATCCTGATCGGGGGCGGCGGCGAGCAGAAGACGCTGCGGATGGTGGCCCAGTACGCCGACGCCTGCAACCTCTTCGACGGCGGCGACGAGATGCTGACGCACAAGCTGGGCGTGCTGCGCGAACACTGCGAGAAGCTGGGCCGCAACGAGGCCGAGATCGAGAAGACCGTGATGGTGCGGATCGCTGCGGACGGCAAGGCCGCCGATGTGATCGCACGCTGCGAGCAGCTGCGGGAACTGGGCTTCGAGCACGTGATCACCGCGGTGATTCCGGCGGAGCAGGGCGACCTCGTCCCGCTGCTGTCCGAGGTCGCGCAGGCGACAGCGAACCTCTAGCGGGCCCACCGCGCCGGGGGTGTGAACGGAGCGCGGGCTAACGAAATAGGCGGCGCGCGGCGGCATCGGCTGCGCCGCGACAGCGAGCAGGCGGATCCCTTCGGCAGCGCCGGAGCGCCCCGGACGAACAGTCCAGTCCGGGACGCCTTGGCGGAAGGGGTCCGCCTGTCGGCCGTGGTGGGCATTTTGCGGGATGGGAAACAGTGGCCAGCCGAGAGCTAACAGAAAGGCCTGCGGCGGACGGGGGATCGGATCGAGGGCAGGGCGCGGCCAGGAGCAGGGCAGGGGGCAGGGCGCGGGCGAGTCGTATGAGGGGATAGCCGAAAGCAGGGAACGTGGCAGGTACGACGAAGGCGGCGTGAGGGGATAGCGCGCTCCGGGGAAGGGCGGCTGGCTTGGGAAAAGGGTGGGAATCGGACGCGGGGGCCGCGACTATGGGCGGCGTTCGAAGAGACGGTGTGGTGCGGAAGTCGTGTGTTATGGGGCGGAGAGGCTGGGGTCCGGACTGGTCGGCGTCGTGACGTGCGGGGGTCGTCGGGGGCCGGTTCTGCGCCGCTCTTGACCGGGGCCAAATGCTTGGCGCGGCGGCTCCGTGCGCCCGTACAGTGGGCCGATCCTAGGATCCGGGGGCGGCGATGGGCGGGAACGCGGTAGGGCGAGTGCACTATCCCCGGACACCACATTTACCCTGGTCGCCGGGTGCGACGGCGGATGACCTGCGGGTTGGCGGTCTGGCCGGGCTCGTCGGGCGGGACGTCGTGGTGACGGAGAAGCTTGACGGCGAGAACACGACCCTTTACTCCGACGGTCTGCACGCCCGGTCGCTCGACTCGGCGCATCACCCGTCGCGGGCCTGGGTCAAAGCCCTGCAGGGGCGGATCGGGGCGGCCGTTCCGGCCGGCTGGCGGATCTGCGGGGAGAACATGTTCGCACGGCACTCGCTCGGCTACGACGACCTGGCCGGATACTTCTACGGTTTCTCGATCTGGGCCGGCGATCGGTGCCTCGACTGGGACCGGACTACCACACTGCTGCGCGGGCTCGGCGTTCCGGCGGTCCCGGTGCTCTGGCGCGGGCGCTTCGACGAACGGGCGTTGCGTGCGTTGCGGCTGGACCCGGCCCGGCAGGAGGGCTACGTCGTCCGGAGTGTCGACGGCTTCGACTACCGGGAGTTCGGCAACCGGGTGGCCAAATGGGTCCGGGCCGGGCATGTGCAGACCGACGAGCACTGGATGCAGGCCGCGATCGTGCCCAACGGCCTCGGACCGGCGGCGGCGCTGTGGACGGTGCGGTCCGGGGGCGAAGCGTCGGCAGCGGAGTTGCTGGCCGCGCTCGGCTATCCGAGGGGTGCCGGGGTCGGTCGATCGGGCTACCTCGGCGGAGTGAATGCCGCTGCAGGGGTCGATGAAGCCGCAGCAGCAGGGGATGAAGGCCAGGTCGGATGTGGGAACGGCAGCAGGGGTGGGAGCGGTAACGGGAGCGGTCGAGACGAAGGGGGACGGGGCGAGGTCTCGGCGGCGGGACAGTCCGCATTGGTCGCTGAGATGGCCGTGCGGATGTCGGTGTTGGGCCGAACGGGCGACTCGCGGCTGACCGGTGTGCTGACGGGGCTGCTGGTGGGCGAGCGGCGGACCGCCCTGGTCCCGCAACTGGCCGGGCCACTCGGCCTGCCGCAGGCGCGGCGGATCGCCGACCTGGTCGGATTGCAGCGCAGCCTGCAGCAGCCCTATCCGGACGAGGACCGGCGGGCCGGGCTGGTCCGGCTGTCCTTTGCGGCGGACCTCGGCATCCTGCACTCCCTCGCCGCGACAGTTCTCAGCGACGCGGTGATCGGCGCAGGGGCGGGCGGGATGGCGGACTCTGGCACGGCCGATCGCGCCGAGTTGGCCGCGGCGCGGGAGCAGGTCGACTGGTCATTGCTCCATGCGGAGGACGCCGGTCTGCTGGCCGAAGCACCGCTCGAACCTTTGCGTCGAGGGCTGCGCGACGCGCTTGCGGATCTGGACCCCCCGGCAGGCGATCGGTGCTGGGCGGAAGCGCGGGAAGCCGTCGCCCGGGGACGGGTCGGGACGGTGGACGAAGCGGTCGCGGCGACGTGGCGGTGGCGGCGCGCCGACCAGCCGCAACTGCTCCAGTTGGTCGGTCCGTCGGGCAGCGGGAAGAGCGTTCTGGCCGCGCAGTTGCTGGCCGAGGGTCGGACCGATGCAATCATCGCCCTCGACGACCTGCGCGAGGCACGTGGTACCCGAGCCGATCAGCGGGCCAACGATGCGGTGCTGAGCGAGGGGCTGGGCCGGTTGGACGCTGAACTTGCCGCCGGGCGACGCGTGGTCTGGGACGCGACGTCGCTTAGCCCGCACCAGCGAGCCCTGGTCGGTGGGATCGCCCGAAAGCGGGATGCGCTGACGACGCACGTTGTCCTCCATACGGCCGAAGCAGAGCTCATCCGGCGCAATGGGAGTCGACAGCATCCGGTGCCGCTGGAGGTCCTGCGCGGACAGGTGCGCCGATACGCGCCGCCGTATCCGGGGCAGGCGCACCGGACCTGGTATGTCGGGGAGACCGGAACGGTGGAGGACGTGGACGGGGAGCTGGGTGCGGCGGACGAGGCACAGTGGAGCGGGGCGGGTTGAGCAGGGGCTGGTGACGGTGATGCAGACGATAGGTGAGTAAGTAAAGCGGAGCAGAGAGTAGGAAGCAGCGCGAGCGTGAGAGCAGAGGCGGGGAAGGGCGCACAACGAAAAGGACAGCAGGGCAAAGGGCGAAGTAAGCAGCAGAGAGCGGAAAGCGGAGCGAGCGTGAGAGCGGGGGCGGGGAAGGGCGCACAACGAAAAGGACAGCAGGGCAAAGGGCGAAATAAACAGCGGGGCGGAGAGAAGAGTCGGCGGGCTAGGGGCGAGGCGAACGCTGAGCCGGCGGCGCGGCAGGCGGGGGCGTCGGCAGAGGGGTTTGGTCTGGGATGGGGATGTGGACTCATGCGAACGAGTGAAGAGATCTACCACCGGGTGCGGTGGGATCCCCGGTTCGACCCGGCGCGGTTCGTGTTCGGCGTGGAGCAGCGCGGTGCGCCGGTCAAGCGAGTGCCGTTGGAGGCCTTCACCCCCGGCGGTGATGTGCCGTGGCACCGGGTGCTGTACGTCGAGGCAGATGGGGAGCGGCTCTGGGACCGGGCGGCCGGGACGGACCGGCTGGACGAGTCGACGGCGGGCCGGGTGCGGGCGCCGCGGCGACTGCGGGCACCGTTCTTCGTCGCACGCAGTCCGCATCGTTGGGACGCGGTCGACGGCTGGCGCCCGGTTGCCGGTGCTGAGACGCTTGCGGCGGGCTCGGCGAGCGTCAAAGGCGGCGCGGGTGCCGAGGGCGTGGACGGGCTTCGTTCGGCCATTCGGGTGCTGACCTGGAACACGTTGTGGGACCGGTACAACAGCGAGCTGATCGACACGGCGCGGCGACGGCTGTTGCTGCTGACCGCGCTTGCCGCTGCCGATGCGGATGTGATCGCGCTGCAGGAAGTCGAACCAGAGCTGTTCGGGATGGTGCTGCGGACGTCCTGGGTCCGTGAACGGTACGTACTGGGCACCGAGGCGCGCGGACGGGACACGGACCGCAGCGGCCTCATGCTGCTGAGCCGGCTGCCGGTGCTGGAGGCCGGGTTCCACGCGCTCGGCCCGCATAAGGGCGTCATGGCGATGAGTGTGGCCACCGCGGCCGGGCCGCTGGTCTTTGCAGCGACGCATCTGACCAGTGACTACGCGATCGAAGGAGCAGCGAAGCGGCGGGGCGAACTGGGCCGTCTGGGAGATGGCCTGGCCGGGGTTGAGGGCGGCGTCGTGCTGGTCGGCGACTTCAACGACTCGGCACATAGTCCATACGAAGGACCAGCGGCTGCGCTCGGACTGCAGGACGCGTGGGCGGAAGCGCACGGATCCGACGACCGGACCCCGACCTTCGATCCGGCGACCAATCCGCTGGCCAAGATCGGGTCGACGACGGGCCGCTCGGGTCGGCTGGACCGGGTCCTGCTACGCGTTGAGGGCGCGGCGGCGCGGGAGGCGCGGCTGTGGGGTGACGCTCCGACGGCGGCTGGGCTGTTCATTTCGGACCACTATGGCGTGTTGGTGGACCTCGAATTGAACCCGGAGGCGGCGGCTGCACTGCACACGGCGCGGACAGATCGGGATGCGGAGCGGCGCGCGCAGGCGAGTGGAGTGCGGGTGGAAGCAGGGGCGGGGACCGAAGCGGCGGCGGGGACTGGGACGGAAGAAGCAGAGCAGGCGGAGCGGGCGGCGGGGTGGGCAGCGGAGGATCGGCGGCAGCGTGACGAGCGGGCGAAGGACCTTGGGACGAAGGACGCGGCAGAGTCGGTTGGCGGAGAGGGAACGCAAGGCGCTGCTCAGTTGGCACTGAGTCAAGAGGGGGCGCAAGGCGCCAAACGGGTGGTGCGTGGGGCAAGGGAAGGCGGCGGCAGTGCGTTGCATGGGCCTGACCCGCTGGCGGAGACGGCCGACCGGACCGTGGAGCAGTTGGCGCGGACGTTCGGGGAAGGGGTCGTGCACCTGGTCGGCTCGCGGCGGATGGGTTGCGCGTTACCGGGCGCGGATCTGGACCTGGTGTTGGCGCTGCCGAGTGCCACCGAAGCGCGGCCTCAAGGGGGTTCGGGGTCGGGCAGAGCTGAGATTGATTACAACGTGTTGCGGCGGCGGATCACTTCGGCAGTGCCGGCGGCGACGCGGGTGCGGCGAGTGGTCGGGGCGCGGGTGCCGGGGCTGCGCTTCGCGGTCGGGGAACTGGGCGTGGACTTGACGGTAGTGCGGACGCCGTCGACGGTGCGGCCGGGGGATGCAGTGGCGCGGCGCGGCGCGCTCGGCTGGGATCGGGCGGTAGCGCTCAGTGCGGTCACCGATGCGGAGGCGGTCCGGGCGGCGATCGGCGAGGAGGTGGGCGAAGCCGATTTCGAACGCTTTGCCATGCTCGCACGTGAGGTCAAAGGCTGGGCTCGGGCCCGGGGACTGGACGGGGCGCCGTTCGGAGGACTGCCGGGATTGGCGTGGGCGATGCTCGCGGCGCGAACGGTTCAAGCCGCGGGCGCGAGAGGGAGCGGAGCGGGCAGCGGAAAGAGCAGCGAGCGTGACCGGGAAACGATGAGGCTGCTGAAGCAGTTCTTCGCGGACTGGGCGGTCTGGGACTGGGCCGAGCCGGTGCAACTGGGCGCACGGGGTGAGGCCGGGGTCGTGGAAGGGCTCGCCATCCGTCGGATGGGCGCGGCGGTCACGGTGCTGACGCCGAGCGATCCGGTGCGCAACTGCGCCGAACAGGTGAACGAGGCGTTCCGGGACCTGATCAGCCAGGAGCTGTACCGGGGCTGGGAGATTCTGGACGCGGTCCTGGCCGAGGATGAGGACGGCGCTCATTCGGAGCGGGACCTTGGTCCGGCCGCGGTCGCGGCGTGGGAGAGCCTCTTTGACGTCCCTCAATTGGCGGAACGGCATAACGCGTGGGCGCTGCTGACGGTGACCGCGGAGCCCGGTGCGGCGCTCGACCGGGTGCTCGGCCAGGTGCGCGGGCGGATCAGGGCACTACTGTCGGCGCTGGAGCAGGCGGGATGCGCGGATGCAGCCGTCTGGCCGCGGGCGCTGCCCGACGGGTCCGGCGCAGTCCGCTACGCCGTCGGTCTCGGCCGCACACCGCTGCACCCGACCGCGCTCGCCGACCTGGCCGTCGGCTGGTGTGCCGGTCTGCCCGGCGTCACCCTGCGCTACGGTTCGCCGGCGCCGGCGCCGATCGTGTCCTGATCGGGCCAGGCCCAGGGCCTGGCGGCCAATCGAGGGAACAGCGGGGCATGGAGGGCGAAGTGCGTCCTTCAAACGCAGGTATGGACTCGGTGCCGCGGATTGGGTGACGGAAGGGTCGCCGGCGGCCAATCGGATGACTCCCGCTGATCAGCCCGACTCAGGCAGCAGGAACTCCTGAAGGATCTCCCGCAGCCGCGCGCTAAGCGGAGCGGGCCAACCGGATGACTCCCGCTGATCAGCCCGACTCAGGCAGCAGGAACTCCTGAAGGATCTCCCGCAGCCGCGCGCTGAGCGGAGCGGGTCGCAGGGTCTCGGGATCGAGCCGGACTTGCACCCGGCGGCCATACGCGTAACGGACCGCGGCGTCGGGCGAGCGCAGCGCGAACCCGTGGACGAAGCTCGTGGCGCCGATCCGCTCGACCCGAGACGTCGACGACGATCGGCGGCAGGCCGCGGATCGGCGCGTCGTAGACCGTGGTCAATTCGCGGACGGCGAGAAACGTGTCGTCGAGGGCCGACGCCGCCTGGTCGTGCGACCAGCCGTGTGCGAGCCAGAAGGCGCTGACCGCCCGGTCTACGATCAGTACGTAGCGGGCGTTGTGGACGATTCCCTGCGCGTCGAGGTCGTCCGGCAGGATCTGCACTGGCAGCGCAAACGCGCCGCCGGCGCTGCGGGACGTGGACTCGTTGATCATGGTCGGCAGATTACCCGTCACCTGATTGGACTAGCCTTCGGGGGGAACCCGGGGGTCCGACATCAGCCCCACCCCGACTGCACCCGCCGCGACCGACCGGGAGCCAGGTGACCATGCAGGCGACCACGCCGCCCTCCACGCCGACCGACGAAGCAGCGCTCGACGCTGCGCCGCCCGACGCGGCGACGCCCGACCAAGCGTCGCCGAGCTCCGGGCCGACCGCGCCTATCGCGCCGACCGCGGCGCCAGACGTCGAAGTCGCCCGCCCGCCGGCGCGGCCGCGGCGCCCCTCCACGGTCCGCGCCCTGCTCGGCCGGGCCGCGGCGGCCCTCGGCTCGATCCGTTCCGTGCACGAGGGCGAAGAACGGGTGCACGACGCGGTCCGCGCGGCCTACCACACCTTCCGCGGCAGCGAGTTGCAGCGCCAACTCGACCGGCTGCCGGTGGAGAAGCTGGCTGAGGCGGGCGGACGGCGGGTCCGGCTGCCGGTCGCGGCGCTGCGCAAGGCCGGGTTCGACACGGTCGCGGCGGTGCTGGCCGCCACGCCGGAGGAGCTCGAACGGGCCCCCGGCGTCTCCGACCGGGCGGCCAAGCACAGCCGGGCCGCCGCCCAGCACCTGGCCGAAGAGCTCGAAAACGGCCTGCGGGTCAGCGCGGACCTCGACCCGGCCGACCCGGCCGCCGCCGACCTGCTCTCCGCCCTCTACCGGGCGAAGAACGCGGACAAGAGCCTGGCCAAGCTGCGTGAACCGGCCCGCACCCTCGGCGAGCGGCTCGGCGTCCTGGTGGAGGCGGCCGCCCCGGTGCGCACCCTGCTGCGCGGCGCCCTGGCCGGCCGGACCGCCCGGCAGAACGCCTTCAGCGCGGTCGGCCTGCTCGAAACCGAGCTCGACGACCCGGCGAACGCGCGCCGGCTCGAACGCCTCGACGAGGCCGGGCGCAAGCTGGCCGGGCCGCCGCCGGCTGCGGGCCGGGTGCGCCGCGACTTCGAGCAGCACTCGGTCGACTACTTCAGCACCCTGGCCCGGATCGTCGGCGCACGGGACGACGCGAACGCGGCCCGCGGCTTCCTGCCCGAGGACCTGGCCGGGCGGATCGGCGCCCAGCCGCTGGACCGGACCAAGCTCAAGATCTCGCTACGCGCCTACCAGGAGTTCGGCGCGCGCTTCGCGCTGGCGCAGCGGCGGGTCATCCTCGGCGACGAGATGGGCTGCGGCAAGACCGTCGAGGCCATCGCGGTGCTGGCCCATCTGAGCACCGAGGGCGAGCGGCACTTCCTGGTGGTGTGCCCGGCCAGCGTCCTGATCAACTGGATGCGCGAGGTCTCCTCGCACAGCAGTCTGCGCGCGCACCAGATCCATGGCGCGCAGCGGGATGAAGGGGTGCGGGCCTGGCTCAGCCGCGGCGGGGTCGCGGTGACCACGTTCGAGGCGCTGCGCGCGATCGAACTGCCGCGCGCGATGCGGCTCGGCGCGATGGTGGTCGACGAGGCCCACTACGTCAAGAACACCGGGACGCAGCGTTCGCAGGCGGTGCGGGCCTTCGCCGACAGGGCCGAACGGGTGATGTTCCTGACCGGCACGCCGATGGAGAACCGGGTCGACGAGTTCCGCTCCCTGATCGGCTATCTGCAGCCGGAGCTGGTGCCGAGCATCGACGACGCGGACGGCGCGGCCGGGTCGAAGGCCTTCCGCAAAGCGGTCGCCCCGGCGTATCTGCGCCGCAACCAGGAGGACGTGCTCGCCGAACTGCCCGAGATGGTGCAGGTCGACGAGTGGGAGGAGTTCAGCGCCGAGGATCTGGCGGCATACCGGGAGGCGGTGGCCGCGCGGAACTTCATGGCGATGCGCCGCGCCGCGTACGCCTCGGGCGACCCGAACCGGTCCGCGAAGCTGCGCCGGCTGCTGGAGCTGACCGAGGAGGCGCGGGAGAACGGCCGGAAGGTGGTGGTCTTCTCGAACTTCCGGGACGTGCTGGACACCGTGGGCAAGGTGCTGGCCGAGGCGGGCGACGCGGCGGTGGTCTTCGGGCCGCTGACCGGCTCGGTGCCGCCGGCCCAGCGGCAGGAGATGGTCGACGCCTTCGCCGCGGTCAAGGGGCACGCGGTGCTCACCAGCCAGATCCAGGCCGGCGGGGTCGGGCTGAACATGCAGGCGGCCTCAGTGATCATCTTGTGCGAGCCGCAGGTCAAGCCGACGCTGGAGACGCAGGCGGTGGCGCGGGCGCACCGGATGGGGCAGATCCGCCGGGTTCAGGTACACCGGCTGCTGGTCGCGGACAGCGTGGATCAGCGGATGCTGGAGTTGCTGTCGCAGAAGGCGGAGCTGTTCAACGCCTACGCCCGGCGCAGCGAACTGGCCGAGACGACGCCCGGCGCACGCGAAGGCGGGGCGGCGGAGCTGTCCGGGCGGACGCTGGAGCGGAGCATCATCGAGACCGAGCGGGCGCGGCTGGGGCTGCAGGTGCAGGCGGCGTAGGGCGGTCTAAGGTAGCTGACGACGGGCGGCCGCAAACCGTATGCGGACGTCCGGCAGCTACGCCTCCGCGGGCAGTTCCGGCGTCGGCAGCACGCGGTCCAGCGCTGAGGCGACCAGGCCGGGCTGCTCCGCGCCGGCCGCGGCGCCGACGTCCGGGGCCGTGTCGACATCGGCGGCCCGAGGAGCAGGGATCGGCTCCGCACCGTCCGCGCGGAGCGTTGCGTCCGCCGCCGCATCCGCCGTTTGAGCGACGGTTTCGCCGGCCGGCAGCCGGGTCGGGGCGAAGAAGCCGGCCAGGATCAGCCGCGCTATCAGCCGGGCGCGATGCAGGAAGAAAGCGGCCAGCGGCAGCTCCACGAATACCGCCGAGGCCACGGACTCCCAGACTTCGCTGGTGCCCGCATCGAGCGTTATGTCGAACCAGGCGTCGCACACGAGCATCGTCGCCGAGGCCGCGACCGCGACCAGCACAGCCGGGTGCCGGCGCCATCCGAGCACCACGGTCGCCGCCATCGCCAGCAGCAGCATCACGTCGAAGCCGGCCCAGGCCACGTTCCAGTGCTCGGCGCGGTACCGGTCCGGCAGGGAGAGCGCCAGATAGATCGTCCACGGGACCAGGCCGACCACGCAGACGCCGATCAGCTCCAGCGCGAACCGGCGGCGTCGGCGCAGCTCACGGCCGTCCCAATGCGGGTAGCGACGGCGTAGCTCCGCTTCGTCCCAGGCGCGCGGGAACACCGTGCTGATGAGAGCTCGCATCTCCGACCCCGCCTCCGTACCCTTCACGACGGGTCGAACGTATCGGGGTGCATAAGGATTCCGGGTCCAAGGGTGAATCACCCGACAGGTAATTCGATTGCCTGCCGTCATCACCACCTGATACACCGGTGTCACGCAAGGCCACCGCAGGCTGAGCGCCGAACGTGCCGTTCCCGGGGAGGGGGCACCGATGACCGTCATGGCCGGTGAAACGACAGCTGCGAGCGCCACCCTGCTGGCCGGAATCGTCGGCTCCACTGCCTACGGATTGAACGGCCCGGCCTCGGACGTCGACCGCCTTGCCTTCTTCGCGGAACCCAGCTTGAACCTGCTGGGCCTGAACCGTCCGGCGGAGACCGAGGTCACGACCCGGCCGGACCGGACCCGGCACGAGGCGGCCAAGGCGGTGCGGCTGCTGTTGAGCGCCAACCCGACGGTCACCGAGTTGCTGTGGCTGCCCGAGGATCTGTACGAGGAGCGCAGCGACCTCGGCGAACGGCTGCTGATGCTGCGCGGTGCGTTCCCTACGGCGCCGCGGGTGCGGGACGCCTATCTGGGCTATGCGACGCAGCAGCTACGCAAGCTGGTCAATCACGGCGACTGCGGGGTGGAGCGGCGCCCGGCGAAGCTGGCCAAGCACGCCCGGCACCTGATGCGGCTGGTCGAGCAGGGGCTGGAACTGTACACGACCGGCCGATTGACTGTCCGGCTGCCGGACCCGGAGCGCTACCTGGCCTTCGGTGAACAGGTCGCCGCCGATCCGCGCGACGCCGAGCCCTACCTTGAGGCGGCTCGGCGGCGGTTCGACGCAGCGCGCACCGCGCTGTCGGATCAGCCGGACGAGGACGCGGTCGAGGCCTGGCTGCTGGATGTGCGCCGGGCCCATTGGCCCTGCGCTGCATAGACACACCGGGCTGTGCGGCGGTGCGGGCAGGCAGGTGAGCAGTGCGACGGGGAAGGTGGTGCGACGGGGCGGGCGGCCCGGAAATCCGGTTGCCCCGTCGCTCATCCCCCGATTGGCTGTACCGGTGAAAATCAAGGAACTCCACACGGATCGGTCCGAGGCGGACCTGACGGCCATCCTGCCGCTGTGGCAGCACACGTCGCGGTGGATGTTCGGCGGCCGGTTCAGCTGGGGCGCGACGCAGCTGTTGATGGACACCGCGCCGGCGGCGCATCACGAGAAGCTGACGCTGGCCGTGTTCGACGACGCGGGCGCGGCGGGTTTCCTGTTCTGCGAGCTGCCGACCGACGTGAACACGGACGTCGCCGACCTCCTGGTCTTCCTGCGCGCGGACCACGAGCAGGACCCGGCGGCCGCCGCGGCGCACGTGCTGCTGGCCGAGCTGCGCACCCGGTTGGCCCAGCGCGGCCGCACCCGGCTGGCCGTGAATCTGCCGGTCGTGACGCCGCCGGGCTATCTGCCCTTCCGGGTCGGGCCGGTCGTGTACCACGCGATCTGCTTCGTCCTGGACCTGGCGGCCGCGGACGAGGATCAGCTGGCGCAGTGGGCCGCACCGGGCCCGAAGAATGCTGATTATCGGATCGTTCGCTGGGTGAACACCTGTCCGGACGACCTGATCGAGGCCTACGCGGCTTCGCTGGCCGCGATGAGCGACGCCCCGCAGCAGGACCTTGCGCTCGATCACGCGGTCAACAGCGTGCAGCGCGTGCGGGAGACCGAGCGGTCGCACGCCGAGCACGGCATGCTGTCGCATGTGGTCGCGGCCGTGGCGCCGGACGGGCAGGTGGCCGGCTCGTGCCTGGTCGGCTGGTTCCCCGACCAGGACAGCATGGGCATCTGGAACACGTCGGTGATCGGCGGCCACCGCGGGCGCGGGCTCGGCCTGCGGATCAAGGCGGACTCGGCGCTGTGGCTGCGCGGCCTCTCCCCCAAGCCCGCGTGGATCTACACGTTCAACAACATCGAGAACGAACAAATGATCGCAGTCAACCGCCAAATGGGGTACACGCCGGTGGCCGACTTGGCGATCTACTCCGGGCCGACCGACCTGGACGCGTCGGCGGAAGCCGTGCCGGAAGCGGTGTCGGAAGGGGCGTGGGAACGGGTGCCGGAAGCAGGGCCGTCGGCGCTTCCCGAAGGGGTGTCGGAGGCCGGGCCGGGATCGACCGCCGACCCCGTCTGAGCGCACCCGAGCCGTTCGGCGCACCGCTGCCCGCCCGGCCGATCCGGGGCGGTCGTAACCGCCCGGTTCGGCTAACGTGCGAGCAGTGATCGGGCAAACGACAGTCAAAGCGGCGGGGGCCGACCCGGCGGACCGGCCGACAGCCGCGGGCTCCGCCGCCCCGGACACAACTCGTCGGTGGAGCGGCAGGAAGCTGACCGGCGGGGGCGCGGACCGGGGGTGGGGTGGACCGGGGTCGACCGCGGCCGAATGGGTGGGGCGGGAGTGGGGCGGATCCGCGGGAACCGCGATCGACCAGGAGCGGGGCGGACCCGAGCCGAGCGCAGTGGAGCGGGCGGGCCGGTGGCGCAGCGAACCGGGGCGGACCGCAGTCGAGCTGGCGGCCCAACGGGGAAGCGGACCGGGGCGGACCGCAGCGGGACGGGCGGGCCGACGGCGAAGCGAACCTGAGCGGACTGCGGCGGAACGGGCGGGCCGACGGCGAAGCAAACCTGAGCGGACTGCGGCGGAACGGGCGGGCCGGTGGCTGGGCGGGGCCGGACCGATCTCGGCCGAACGGGTGAGGCGGGGGCGGGGATAGCCGTGTGCACCGTGCTTATCGGCATCGATCCGGCGGCGCAGGTCCCGGTTCTGCTCGTGTTCGCCCGGGACGAGCAGGCCGGCCGACCCTGGCTGCCGCCGGCCCGGCACTGGCCGGCCCATCCGGCGCTGCTCGGCGGACTGGACCTGCAGGCGGGCGGGACCTGGCTGGCCGTCCGGCCCGGACCGCAGCCGCGGGTGGCCTGCCTGCTCAACGGTTTCGGTCGGCCGGCCGACCCCGCCGGACGCCGGTCCCGCGGGGACCTGCCGCCGGCCGCGGCCGACGCGCCGGACGGCCTGTGGCGCGACCCGCTGCCTAATGAAGCCGAGCTTGCCTATTACGACCCCTTCCATTTGCTGCTGGCCGATCCGTCCGGCGTCCGGCTGCTGAGCTGGGACGGGCGGCGGCGGGTCGGGCCGCGGGAGTTAGGCCCGGGGACGCACGTGATCGCGAACTTCGGCCTCGACGAAGAGCCGGCCGAGGCGGCCGGCGTGGTCGACGCACCCGAGACGCCGCGGACCGCGCGCGAAACCATCGACGCGCGAACCGCCTTCTTCCGCCCGCTGCTGGCCGCCGCGCCGCGCCCCGAACCCCGCCTCGGCCGGGACGCGCCAGGCACCGCGGACCCGACCGGCTCGGCCTGGGGCACGTGGCTGGACCTGGCCGACGGCGCGGGCCTCGACCCGGCCGACGCACGCGCGATGATCTCCCGCCGGGCGCACCGGGCCGAGCACCGCGCTCACGAGGAGCAGGGGCGCGGTGAGCAGGGACGCGGTGAGCAAGGACGTGGTGAGCAAGGACGCAGTGAGCAGGAGCACGGGCACGCTGAGCACGGGCATGAGCATGGCGGTCATGAGCGTGGCGGGCTCCAAAAACAGGGCAGGTACAACGATCGGCACGGGCACGAGCAGGAGGGCGGCGGCCGGGAGACCGCCCTGGACACCGGTGACCCGGCGGTCCACGTCTGGGCGACCACCTCGGTCTCCATGCTGGCTCTGGGTCCGGAAGGGCTGCGCTTCGACTTCAACCCGACGCCGGGGCAGCGGGCGGGCTGGCGGCGGATCGACGCGGACTGAGCCGAACGGACGACGCGTCACGACCCCGCCCGGACTCCCGCCAGTCTCCGCCGACCTCCGCCAGTCTCCGTCGATCGCCACCTATCTCCACCGACCCCCGCACGGCCTCCCGCCTCCCCCTCGATCCGCCGGGCTACCCGCCGGTAGGCTGCGGCCGACAGCGCCGTCGCCCGCTCCCCCGAGCGCCCGCCCCGAGAGGCCGCCCATGACCCGACCGGACCGCCCGTACGGCAGCTATCAGGACGAGATATACCTCAACGGCCTCGGCGGCGTGGTGCCCAAGTACCCGGTGGCCTTCGCCGAACTGGAGCAGCGGGCGCAGGCCGCCCTGCCGCCGTCGGTCTGGTCCTACGTGGCCGGCGGCGCGGGCGACGAGCGGACCCAGCGGGCCAACGTCGAGGCCTTCGATGCGTGGGGCCTGGTCCCGAGGATGTTCGTCGGTGCGACGCAGCGCGACCTGTCGGTGGACCTGTTCGGCCTACAGCTGCCCTCGCCGCTGTTCCTGGCCCCGATCGGCGTACTGGGAATCTGCGAGCAGGGCGGCCACGGGGATCTGGCCGCCGCGCGGGCCGCGGCGCGCACCGGCGTGCCGATGGTCGCCTCGACCCTGTCGAACGATCCGATGGAGGCTGTGGCGGCCGAGTTCGGCGCGACGCCCGGCCTGTTCCAGCTGTACACCCCGACCGACCGCGAGCTGGCCGAAAGCCTGGTGCGTCGGGCCGAGGCGGCCGGCTTCAAGGGGATCGTGGTCACCCTGGACACCTGGATCACCGGCTGGCGGCCGCGCGACCTGGGCACCGGCAACTTCCCGCAGCTGCGCGGCCACGCCCTGGCCAACTACTTCAGCGACCCGGTGTTCCGGTCCCGGCTGGCGCAGGCCCCGGAGCAGAACCCGCAGGCCGCCGTCCTGCACTGGGTGCAGGTCTTCGGCAATCCGCTGACCTGGGCCGACCTGCCGTGGCTGCGCTCGCTGACCAGCCTGCCGCTGATCGTCAAGGGGCTGTGCCATCCGGAGGATGTGCGCCGGGCCCGGGACGGCGGGGTGGACGGGATCTACTGTTCGAACCACGGTGGCCGGCAGGCCAACGGCGGGCTGCCCGCGCTGGTCGCGCTGCCGGAGGTGGTGGCTGCAGCCGAGGGAATGCCGGTCCTGTTCGACTCCGGGGTGCGCAGCGGCGCGGACATCGTCAAGGCCCTGGCGCTGGGTGCGACCGCGGTGGGCGTCGGGCGGCCCTACGCCTATGGGGTGGCGCTCGGCGGGGCGGACGGGGCCGTGCACGTGCTTCGCTCGCTGTTGGCCGAGGCGGACTTGATCATGGCGGTGGACGGCTATCCGACCCTGGCCGACCTGACGCCGGACACGCTGCGCCGCCTGGGGTAACCCGGACGAGGGACGGACGCGGCCGTCCCATCGTCTCGATCGCGGTCTCGATCGCCCGAATATCCGACGATCACAGCTGACTACGCCCGGTTTCGCCGCTACGGTCATCTTATGAAGACCCTGGGGGAGGATCTGGCCCTGCTCGGCCGCGCGCCGGACGGCACGGTACTGAATCGGGAGAAGCTGGCCTACGCGCTGGCCGGGGCGCAGCTGGTCCAACTGGTCGCGCTCGGCCGGGTGACGCTGGCCCGCAAGCACTACACCGTGGCCGGCCGGGCGGCGACCGGCGACCCGCTGCTCGACGCGGCGCTGGCCGACTTGGCCGGCCGCCGGAACCACTCGGCTGCGGACTGGGTCGGCCGGGCCCGGCCGACCCTTGCGGTCCAGTACCTGGAGCGGTTGGCCGATGCCGGCGCGGTGCGCGAGGAGTCGTACCGCGTCCTGGGCCTGATCCGGGCCACCCGCTGGCCGCCGGCCGATCCGGCCCGGTTCGAGGCGGCGCGCCGGCTGCTGGCCGAGGCTGCCGAGGGCCGGGCCGCGAGCGGCTCGCCGGCCGCGGCGCTCGGCGGGCTGGCCGCAGCGGCCGGGCTGCACGACACCTACTATCCGGGCCGGGCGAACGCGCAGGCCCGACGCAATCTGCGGGAGCGGCGGACCGGACTGGTCGCGCGAACGTCGCCGGCGCCGTCCACGTCTTCTGCTTCAGCTGCATCGGCCTCGACGGCGGCGCAGGCGCGGACGGCGGCAACAGCGGACGCGGCCATCACCACCGCCGTCGACGCGACGACCGACGCAGCCATTAATACGGCCGTTGACGAGGCGATTCGCGCCGCCATCGATGCCGCCATCGATGCGACCAGTCATGCCGTGCACGCTGCAGCGGCCGCACATGGCCACGACGGCGGAGCAGCGGGACATCACTGACCGGACCGCACTGCCGAACTCGTCCGCCGCTGCGGTCGGGGCGCGGCTGGGCCGAACGGAGGAATGACGGTCGATCGCCCCGCGGCGCCTCCGCCTATCGGATGATCTGACGCGTCGTCCGATCGGCGCAACCGCCGCCCCGCCCGCGCTGCCGGACCACGCGGCCGGGGGCAGAGTGGGCCGGGACAGCAGAGGATCGAACCGCGGGCCGGGCCCCGGCCGGCCGACCCGAGCGGAGCGGCGATGGCGCGCAGCGTCTACGTGACCGGCAGTTCCAGCGGTCGGCCGACGGCGGCGGGCGCCGGGGACGCGCGGCAGCTGATCGAGCTCGGCGTGATGGAGCTGCTCTCCCGGCGGGTGGACCGGGTGGGCCTGTTCCGTCCGCTCACCCGTCCGGACGACCGCACCGGTCCGGCCGGCGACGACACCGTCGAGCTGCTGTGCTCCCGCTACCACATCGATCTGCCGCCCGAACTGCTGACCGGCCCGACCTACGAGGCGGCCGCCGCGCTTCAAGCCGAGCACGGGCGCGACGCGCTGGTGGCCGCCCTGGTCGACCGCTTCCACGCGGTGGAGCGCGGCTTCGGGGCGCTGCTGGTGCTCGGCAGCGACTTCGCCGGCCCGGAACTGCCGGACGAACTGGCGCTCAACGCCCGGCTGGCCAACGAGTTCGGCGCGCTGGCCCTGCCGGTGGTCGGCTGCCTCGACCACGGCGCGGACGCGGTGGCCGCCGAGGTGACCAACGCCTATCACGCGTACCTCGACCTGGGCTGCAGCGTGCCTGCGGTGATTGCGACCCGGGTGCCGCCCGATGAGGTGGCGGCGGCCCGGGAGCGGCTGGCCGACTTCTCCCGTACCCGGGTGCCGGCCTACGTCGTGCCCGAAGATGCGGCGCTGGCCGCGCCGACGGTGGGCCAGGTGATCGAGGCGACCGACGCGCAGGTGCTGCTCGGGCACGCGACGGGGCTGGCCCGCGAGGTGCACGGCTACGTGCTCGGCGCCGCGCTGCTGCCGCGCTTCCTGGCCGCGCTTCAGCCGGGCAGCCTGGCGGTGATCCCGGGCGACCGGGCCGACCTGCTGATCGGCGCGCTGGCCGCGCACGCGGCCGAGGCGCCGGCCATCGCCGGGGTGCTGCTGACCCTGGGCGAGGTGCCGGAGCCGAACATCCTGGAGGTGGCCGGGCGGCTGGCCCCCGCCCTGGCGGTGGGCCTGGCCCCGGGGCTCAGCTTCGAGACCGCGGCCCGGCTGGCCCCGCTGGAGGGGCGGCTGACCGCGGCCGCGCCGCGCCGGGTGCAAAGCGCGCTGGGCCTCTTCGCGGCGCACGTCGACGAGCCGGAGCTGACCGCGCGGATCGACCTCGAGCTCCCCCAACGTATGACCCCTCTCATGTTCGAGCACGAGCTTATGGAGCGGGCCCGCGGCCCGGAGCCGGCCGACATCGTGCTGGCCGAGGGGGACGAGGAGCGTGTTCTGCGGGCCGCGGACCTGTTGCTGCGCCGGCAGGTGTGCCGGCTGACCGTGCTGGGCCGGCCGGCCGCGGTGGCCCGGCGGGCGGCCGAGTTCGGACTGGACCTGTCGGACGCCCGGGTGATCGATCCGGCCGGCTCGCCGATGCGCGAGGAGTTCGCGGCGGTGTACGCGAAGATGCGCGCGCATAAGGGGGTGACCCTCGATCAGGCGTACGACCTGGTCGCGGATCCGAGCTACTTCGGCACCCTGCTGGTCGAGCGGGGGCTGGCCGACGGGATGGTGAGCGGGGCGGTGCATTCGACCGCGGCGACGCTGCGGCCGGCCTTCGAGATCATCGGCACGGAGCCGGGCGCGGCACTGGTCTCCTCGGTGTTCTTCATGTGCCTGGCCGACCGGGTGCTGGTGTACGGGGACTGCGCGGTCAATCCGGACCCGGATGCGCGCCAGTTGGCCGAGATCGCGCTGCAGTCGGCGGATACGGCGGCGGCCTTCGGGGTCGAGCCCCGGGTCGCGCTGCTGTCGTATTCGACCGGCGAGTCGGGGCGCGGGGCGGATGTTGACAAAGTACGCGAAGCTGCTGATATCGTCAGAAGCCTGCGCCCAGGACTGCTCGCGGAAGGACCGATCCAGTACGACGCGGCGGTCGACCCGACGGTGGCCGCCGCGAAGCTGCCGGACTCTGCGGTGGCCGGACGGGCCACAGTCCTGGTGTTCCCGGACTTGAACACGGGGAATAACACATATAAGGCGGTCCAGCGCTCGGCGGGCGCGGTCGCGGTCGGGCCGGTGCTGCAGGGGCTCCGCAAGCCCGTCAACGACCTGTCCCGCGGCGCGCTGGTCCAGGACATCGTCACCACCGTCGCCATCACCGCGGTGCAGGCGGGGCGGCTGCGCGAGCGGATCGCCGACCTTACGGCGCCGCCGGCCGAGCCGGAGTCCGCCGCAGACGGGGCGCCCGGGCAACAAGAGGTCAAGAGAGACACCGGGTTATCTAAAGCCCCCGGCACTGTGAGCTAAAGCACCGGGCAATATTGTCTAAAACACCCGGCGCTGCGAACCGTCGGGCCTATCGCGACACCGTGTCATTCGGCACACTGTGGTGCCCGGTCGGTCCCGGCAGGCTGCGCCGTGCAGCGCAGCGGACTGCGGCCCGGGACCGCAGGAGACGTCCGGATGGAGGAGAGATGGCCGCGAACCCGGCTGCACCCTTCGCGACCCGCTCGCCGTTCGCCGCGCGGTTGGGCTCGCTGGCGGACCGCGGACGGTACGAGGACGCATACGACCTGATCGACCGGGCCCTGGCGGAGACGTCACCGGGTCCGGTCGCGCGACGCGAGACGTGCGACCCGGACCACACCGGGAACACCGGCGCAGCAGCCCTCGCGGCCGCCGGGCAACTGCCGACGGCGCCGTCCGGCGGTGCTTCGGAGCGCGCGGGCAGCAGCGACCGCATAGGCGGTGCAGGCAGTACACCCAGTACGGGCAGTGCGGGCAGTACCGGCGCTGCGGGCACTGCCGACGGCGCGGACGCTGCAGCAACGGCGGGATCCGCGGTCGTCCGTCCGGCCGAACCTGCGGACGGCGCGCTGGCCGCCCGCCGTCAACTGCACGCGCACCGGGCGATGCTGATGGTCCGCCAGCGGGCCGAGACCGTGGCGGCGGCCGGCCGCGAGCCCGGTCCGGCTGCGGCAGGCTCCGAGGACGCCTTTGACGACGGCCTTGCCCCTGACGACGCCCTCGGCCTCGACGACTACCTCGACCGGCTGCAATCCGCCGAACGGGCGGAACGCGCCGAGGTCCGCCGGAACGCCGCCTCCTGGCAGGCCGACACCGCCCTGGCCCGCGCGGCCCTGGTGCTGCGGCTGCCGGACCAAGCCCTCTTCCACGCCCGCCGGGCCGCGGCGGCCGCGCCCGCGGAGCCGCGCGTCCGGCTCGCCCTGGCCGAAGTCCTGCTCAGCGCGCGGCCTGTGCCCGCGACGGCGGAGGAGCGGCGCCGCCGCCGGCAGGAGGGCCGGGCCGAACTCGACTGCGCGGCCGGGTTGGGCGCCGAGGCCGCCGAGGTGCGGCGGATCCGGACCGCACAGTCCTGGTCCGCGACCCTGTCCGCGCTGCTCGGCGCGATCGTGCTGGCCGATCTGGCGCTCGACCTGACCGGCGGCGCGGCGCTGCGGGCGGTCGGCCTGGCGGTCCTGGTGCTGTGCGCGGCGGTGCTGGCGGTGCGCCGGTACGGCCACCATCGAGTGATCTTGCGCCATGGCTCGCCGAGCAGGCACAAGCCACCGCTCCCGCCGCCGACCGCCGAGCTGCGGTAGGTCGGCCGCGGGCCGGTCCTCGATGCGGCCGCCGCCGCGGCAAAGGCGGCTGTGCCATGCTCGCCCCATGCCCGCCGCCTCCGCAGTGCGCCGCATCCCCGACTACTGGCCCGTCATGCTCATGACCTCCCGGCTGACGCTGCGCCCGGTCGCGTCCGACGACGTGCCCGGTCTGATCCGACTGTGGAGCGACCCGGAGGTGCGCCGCTACCTCGGCGGGCCGATGCCGGCGCAGCGTCGCCGCGCCCTGGAGCGCACCTGCGTGGGGGCCGTCGGCGTGCTCGCGGTGCAGCGGGACGAGGACGCGGCCTTCGTCGGCATGGTCTTCGTCGAGCCGAACATGCGCGGCGGCCACACCGAGGTCTCCTACGAGTTCCTGCCCGAGCACTGGGGCAACGGCTACGGCCGCGAGGCGGTCGGCGCGACGGTCGCCTGGGCGCTGGGCGAGGTGCACTCCGACCGGCCCGGCGTGATCGCGGTGACGCAGCAGGCGAACCTGCCCTCCCGGCGGCTGCTCGAAGCGCTGGGCATGGTGCACGCGGACAGCTTCATCGAAGGGGATGCGGAGCAGGTGCTCTACGCGACGGCCGGACCCCACCGCCCGGCCTCGGCCGCTTGACGAATCCACCTACAGATCAGCCTCGGGCCGCGGCGGCGCGCCGGTCGGCTCACGGGCGGAAGGCGGGGAAGCCGGCGGCGAAGGTGATCATCGCCGGGTCGGTGCCGTCCGCGTGGATCGTCTCGACGCCGTCCGGGCTGGAGAAGGCGATCAGGCTGCCGTCCGGCGACCAGGCCGGCTCGGTGCAGTCCGTGGTCGAACTCGGTGTGATGTCGACGGGGGCGCCGTAGACCCCGCCGGTCTGGCTGACAGTGAACAGGTGGCTGTGGCCGCCGACCTGCCGGACGAACACGATCGCGTTGTCGGCGTCCACGCTCGGCTCGGCGCCGACTTCGCTGGTGGGATGGGTGATGTCGCGGATGTTGTTGTCGATCCGGAAGACCGTGTCGACACCGTCGGCGACGTTCTCGAAGACCGCCAGGCCGTTGGCCCCGACAGCGGTGGGCCAGGAGTTTCCGGTCTGCGGTACGGCGACGGTCGATCCGAAGGCTCCGCCGAGCGGCACCGGGGTCGGGGTGCCGTCGACGGCGTTCGTCGGTATGGCCTCAAGCGTCTGCGTGCCGCCCGACTGCACGGCGAAGAACACGTCGGTCCAGGCGTCGGTGTCATTCGGGCTGGTTCCCGCGAAGGAGGCCCAGGTCGGGTGGGACCAGGTCTGCCCGCCCGGATTCTGCGCCAGCGTCACCCGGCCGGACCCGTCCGGATCGGCCATATCCAGATCGCCCTGACCGTCGATGAACACCGCCTTGGACCCGTCCGCCGACCAGGACAGATCGTTGACCGGGACGCCGAAGTCCACCGCTGTCCCATTCATCAGAACCTCGTCGGTCCCGTCGCTGATCGTCAGTGCAGTGCCCGCGGTGCCGTTCGGCGTCGCACTCGGCGAGGCCGCGGCCGCGGCGGACGGCGAAGCGGACGCGGAGACGACGGCGCCGACCGGGGCGGCGCCGTGCTGGTCGCTCTCCCCGGTGCGGTTGCTCGGCGAAGGCGAACTCGACGCCGCACCGTGCTGCACGCCGCAGCCGGCCGCGCTGAGGGCGACGCCGATCGTGGTTGCGAGGACGGCTGAGAGCGCCAGTGGACGCCGATAGTGGATAAAGCCCATGCCCCCGTCCCCCAACGCATCAATCCGCCGTCGGCGGGCGCCGGGTGGACGTTCGGGCGGAGCCTGGTCCGACCGCCCGGTCCTCCGGCACCGGGCTTGGCCGAGCAAGCCCTCATGCGGTTGACAATGTGCCGCGGTCAACGCCCCGCGCAATCAACTTATATTCCACAGCAGAAGATGGCAAGACGGCCGATCCGGGCCCTGATGCACCGGTCGGACGGGTGCCGGCCCGACCCTGCCGACCTGCACCGAACGGGGGAAAGCCCGGCGCCGCGCATGCGGTCGCGGCACCGGACCGGTCCCTCGTTCGGCGGTCACGCGCCGCCGCGCGCCGACGCTCAGCCGGTGCTGCTGGCCGCGCCGCTGTCCAGGTGGCCGGTGAAGCGGCGCGACCAGGCCGAGTCGACGTTCACCGTGACGGTGAAGTCGTACCAGCCCTCGTTGTTCGCCACGACGTCAAAGTACGCGGAGGCGCTGCCGCCGGCCGCGACGGGGTAGGTCCACGGGCCGCCGGCGGCGTACTGGTTGGCGGTGACGGTGAAGGTCGCCGCCGTCGAAGCCGAGCCGTTGGCCAGTTCGAACCACAGCGCGAGCCGGCCGGTGGCCGGCGAGGCCGCGTAGGAGGCACCGGCCCATCCCCCGCGCGAAGCCAGAGAGCGGCCAATCTTGGGCCGGGGGAAGGCACGCAGCCGCGAGTCCGGATACTCCGGCGCGGGTGTCCTGGGTCGCCACCGCCCGCCGGCCCCGGGGCGGACGACCAGGCCCGGGGCGCGTTGACCAGCCGCCCCGGCGCCGGCCGCCTCATCATGCAGGCGTCACGTCACGTCGCGGGGCAGTCAGGCCGACCGCTTCCGGCCGCGGGCGCCAATCTGGGTGACTCCGCCATGCTCGCACACGGTGCCTTCCCGAGCGCGGCCCCAGCCCACCGGTCCCGAAGCGGGCGGCCCGGCAGCCTCCTTACGCCCCTGTCGGCTCAGCGGCGACCGCTCGGGCGGCCGGAGCGGCGATCCCCAGGGCGGGCGCCCGCCAACCGGAGTCCGGGTGGACGACGTAGGGCACGGCGAACCCGTCGTCGAGCCCGACGGACAGCTCGAACTCCTGACGGGCAGGCTGCCCGAGGCGCGTCCACGTCGCGCCGATCTGCTCCAACTCGTCCCACAGCTGGCGCGGGCCGCTCTGCTCCACCCGGCCATCCTGTTCGACGGCCGCCGAGCCGTCGTCGGCGAACAGACCGTACTGCGTCCCGTCATCCTCGGTGAAGGACACCAGCAGGTGCGCATCCAGCAGAAGCGCGATCAGCACGCTGAGCCCGTCAGCCGCTTCAACGTCGGTCCAGCGCAGGCCGGTCATGCGCGAAGCGGCGGCGCTGGACGGCGCCGCCGCAACACCCCACGCCTACCTGGGCCGCCAGGACCATGGGCCATCGCGCGCCAGCAGGCGTGCTCAAGGAGTCGGACTTCCATGACACCGAGGCGTGCCGAGATGCGCCCAACACTCCGACAGACGGCGGAGCTTGTGGCGGACGTCACGATGGAATCCGGGAGCGACCTACGAACAGGTGTCACTACCCGAATAACCTGTGATGTCGATGTAAATCAAATAGATTCCTGGACCCCATTCCGCTGTCCGGCTGGGATACCACGACCCCGGACTGTAGCTGTAGAAGGTCACATCGGTGTCGTTATTCGCGTTGTAGACCTCGACAACCCCGTAGTTGTTGCCCATACAGATCTGGTCGACCACGCTCGACAGGGAGTTGCTCCCGATGCCTCCGAAGCAGATCGGCCCAGACCACACATGCACTGCGGTCGCGTAGCTGCAGGACACCTGTCCGTCAGGCTTGACGATCGCCGCGTGGGCAGCTGACGTCGAGGTGGCCGGGCGGATGAGCCCGGCGTTTGCCGCCGCCGACGCGGTGGCGCTGGAAAGTATTGCGAACAGCGCGGACAAAGCGACAGACAGCGCGATTAGTGTCCGAACTCGCCTGTTCCTCATGAGCTACACCTCCTTGATTCAATGGGTATTGATTTGATACCGCACCACGATGAATTCCTGAGTGTCAGTCGCGTGCCAGGAGTTCCCCCTGCATCAGCACGTGTCGACGATCGGGCACTGATGCGGCATATGCAGCTAGCCCGTCAGTTCCGAACATCCGGCCCGACGTGTATCGACTAGGCGCTTCGGCCTCAATTCAGGGCCGTACTCGCCACTGCCCACATCGTACATACGAACCCTGATGGATGTCACGCAATTTGGTGACTTTCCATAAGGAAGACTCAGTTCAGTGAGTTTTGGGACAATTGAAGCAAGAGTGCTGGTTGCGACGTGTGTTAACTCGATTGGAGCTACACGTCTTGCGTGCGGCCTCCAGGGGATCCGCAACCAGACCAAACACAGCGCAGACGGCAATCTCATCCGCACCGCGCGGTTCAAGCACCCGAGTTAGCAAGATCCACCTTCCCCGGCCGCGGGTCCCGCCCACCCGCCCCTTGCCCAAGGCCTACGACACTCCCGACGCGAGCGCCCTGGCGCAGGACTTACGGAAGGTTGGCTTCGCGCGGGCGACATACCGATACCAGCCCATCCCCGCGCGAAGCCACAAGACCCCGGGCCGGGGGAAGCAGCGCAGCCGCGCGCTCGCCAGACCCAGCGCACGGGCTTTGGGGGTCACCACCGGCCGCCGGCCCCGGAGCGGAGGACCAGGCCCGGGGCACGCTGACCAGCCGCTCCGGCGCCGGCCGCCTCATACGGACCCGGCACAAAGCCAGACGGCCCCCGCCCAAGCAGGAGCCGTCACCACCGGACGTGCAGCAGGCTGGACCTCAGAGGGCGATAAGCGAGTCTACTACCGTTTTGCCCTCTGGCTTGGTTTAGGGTCGCTGCTCGGCTGTGGTGGGCCGCGCCTGTGGGCGGGGCCATGCGAACAACCCGGGTTCGGTCTCGTCGAGGAAACCGAGGCTGACCAGGCGCTTAAGCTTCGCTCGGTTGCCTTCGACGTGCTTGGGCATCACGGGCAGATCCAGCGCGAGGCACAGGTCGCGGGCGCGTAGCGGCCGGCGTTCGTGGTCGAAGACGGCCATGATCTGCTGGTAGGCCGCGCCGTCCGGCAGCACCGGGGCCGGCGGCTGTTCGAGATCGAGGCCGGCGGCCATCGCGCGGACGGTCTTCGCCGTGACCTGCAGTGCTTCGCGTTCGGCCTCCATCTCGCGCAGCCGGGCTGCAAGTTCGGCGACCTGTTCGGCAAGTTCACGTTCGCGCAGCTCAATCCCATCCAAGAGCTGCTGAATGACGGTGTCGGTCATCACGCCTCCCGCCATCGGGCGGGCGCGCCGGCCAGACGGCGCAGCATCCGCCCGGCCGAGGCCCGGTAGATTCTCGACTCCGAGCTGGACGCAGCGTGCTCATAGTCGCGGGCCAGCCGCCTGTCCAGCATGTTCAGGCCGTTGGTTCGCTCGACCCGCCAGCGGATGGGCTCGGGGACAAAACCGGTAGCGCCCGGACTCCGCTGAACAAT
>CAWCET010000004.1:0-107220 GCA_963794635.1 uncultured Solirubrobacteraceae bacterium
CTCGCTGCTGAGCAGTCTGGCCACCTGACTGGCGTTGCGAACGGTCGCAATGACGTTGTAGTTCGAGGGGGACTGACTTCGGTGTCGATGAGATCGGCACCTCCGATGACCTCAAACCCGAGGCGGGCGGGCTCGCCACGCCGGGCACGAGGTTGAAGACCGGCACGGTCCGCGTAACGATTTCGCCAGCGGTTCGTCGACCGTCACCGAAGCGAATCCGACGACGGTGTCTGCCGGCAGAAGTCGACTTCGCGATCGGTGGCGGCGAAACGAATTCGCCGCACTGCGGGATGGAGGTCGGGGCTCCGACGAGCCTGGCGGAACATGAAGCGGACGTCCTTCGGGAGAGCGATCCGGCTGCCGGGCCGACTTTTGGGCGGTCTGGTTGAGAACAAGCTCGTTGTGAGCTCGAAGGGGCGCGCCCCGGCCTGGCTGGCCGGCGTTCCGTCCTCGTTGAAGGGCAGCAGTTCAAAGTCCTGGATCCCAAACGGCGTCAGCGATTCGTCGATCGTTATCTCCTGTGTGGAGACGTTGGAGGGAGCGCCGCCTCCTTCGACCGTCACTTGGTGGGTCAGGGTCTCGACCGTTCCCGGCGGGCGTCGGCTTCCACGAACAGAGTGAAGGCGATCTGTTCGTAGGGGTTGACCGGTTCGCTGTAGTTGCAGCGCAACGTGGCGAGCGTGCATTCGACTTTGTTTACGCCCTTGACGATGTTTCCCAGGATCGACTTCGCCGTGAGCCCCGATGGGAGGCTGTCGAGGATCGACAGACCGCCGTGACTTGCCGCATCGCCCTGGTTGGTCACGGTCACCACGACTTCCACCGGCGTGTGGGGCGGAACGTTGCCGGGGATGACTTCCGAGTTGACGTGCCAGAACGGACCCGCCGCCTCTGCGGCCGGGGTCAGTGCGGGCGCCGAGAGCAACAGCGCGAACGCTACCGCGACGCCGCCGAGAAGCATCCTGATCGCCCTGGTCTCGACCCCGGTCATCGGTGCGCCTTGGACTTGGCCTTCGCGGCCGACTTATGGACGCCGTAGCGCCTGTGCGCAGCCTGTTCGCACGCGCGCCTGCGCTTGGCGGAATGCGGTGCTCCCTGTGGCAGAGCGCGATCGCGCGCTTGAGCAGCTGCGCCTTCGTCAGCTTCTTCGGCGCGGGTGGTTCCGTCGTTTTCACGTCCTTGACTCCGAACTGCGCCGGAGCCGGGTGCGGGCTGCCCGGACCGGTGAAGCCCGCAGTCCCACCGTCCAGCCGGGCGGGTCGACCGGAGGAATGCCGGCCTGCACGTGTCGCTGGATCGCAGCTCTGTCGGATTCCGCGGTGAGGCCGAGGCACGGCGAAGTCGACGTGCACACGCGAGCGTCATACACGTCGAAGCCGGGTCGGTGTCCTGCGGCAAAAGGTTCGCGAAGGTTAGGAAGAAGGCATTCCAGCCGTCCGGAAACGCTTCGAGGAAGCTCGATTCGCGCGGTGATCCGCCCGAGGACAGCAGTGCGACGCATCCGGCCCGGAGAGCTGTCGCAGCTGCCGACGCCGGATGGCTCGTACTCGTAGACGTTCTCGCTTGTGGTTGCCCGCGGCCGGAACCAGTTCGTCCGGGCTGTTGAAGAACAGACGGCCTTCGTCGCTCAGATAGCGCGACTGGAAGAGGGCGGTGACGAGCGACTGAGCCGTCCAGCCCGGGATGCTGCCGGCGAGCCAGTGTTCGTGCGTTTCGGCGCCCCATACAAGGCGGCGGTCGACGAGGAGCCCTAGGCCTTCGCCCGCGCCTTCCGTGTCGAATACGCCTGAAGGCCGCTCGCCCGACGGGTTGCACGACACGCAGGTGAGCCCTTCGGTCGCCGAGTCGTAGAGATACACCTCCTCGTCGCGAGCGCCGCTCGCGGCGGGCGCCAGGTCGACGTTGTCGTAGCCGGTTGGCGACGCCGCGGACATGAACGCGAGGTAGCGGCCGTTCGGCGAGCTGCGAGCGGTGAGGTAGGTGGTGTTGCCCTGTTTGCCGCCTTCCCACTCAGGGCTGTCCTGGGTGGAGAGCGTCGCGATGAACCGAGTCGTCCAGCCGGCCCCGGTGAAGCGCAGCGAGTAAAGGTTGTTCTGTCCCGGTTCGGCGCTCTGCCCCCGTCCGTTTTCGTTTGAGGCGAGAACGCCCTGACCGACGAGGAACACGGAGCTGCCGTCGTCGGCCTGCCCGAAAAGGAACCCCTGGACCGTCGCGTGTTCCCTGCGTTGCGGTCGACGGTCAGGTCTTCCAGATGGCACGAGGGCTGCCCAGTGTCATCCGTGATCTCGCAGGCGTAGAGGTCGGGCCTTTGGGTGATCTGCGAGGGTTCCGCGGTCGAATCGGGCGTCAATCTCTGCATGTCGGTGAAGAACACGCGGGAGCCATCGACGCTCGCCCCTTGGAACTGGGCCGACCCTTTTCCTTCGGGTTCCGCAACGCCTTGGGCTGCATCAAGCCGAATGGACTTGCCCGATGTGGTGTCTGTCATGTAGAGGTGGCCGCGGTGGGAGTTTTCTTCGAAGGTCGTCCAGACCACGCGCGTGCCGTCGTTGTTGATCGCGTGGGCGCGCACATGGAAGAAACCGAGTTCGGCCCCGGCGGCAGGCGCTCCCGACGGCAGAACGCTCACGAACTTCGACCGACCCCGTTCCACTCGTAGAGCCCGGGACCTGAACCTTCGCCCTCGAGCGCGACCTTGGAGCGAATCACGACGTGCGTCAGATCGGGCGTCGCTCCTGCGAATTCGATCTGGTCTTGGAACGCTGTCCCCGGCGCGACGTCCCCCTGCGTGACGATCGGCACGTAGGTCCCAGTCGCGTTATCGCGGACGTACATCGTCTTTTGCGTCACGCCTTCGGCGAGGGGCGGTTCGGCGCCTAGCCCGACCGGTTCGACCAGTGCTTCGCCAAGGTCGGGAGTGAAGTACTGGTACTCAGGCGGGTTGCCCGCAGAGATCCCCTGCGCGCGCGTCTGCGGCGTCACGATGTCCTTCGATTCCCAACCGCTCGCCGTCCGCGATGCGAGCACCTGCTGAACTTCGGGCGCCCGGTTGCCCTGCGGTTCTTCGTCGATCGAACCGAGCGCCACATACGTGAAGCGGTTGCCGTCTTCGGATGTGAGGATTACGCCGCCTTCGCGCGTCAGCGCTTCAATCGGCGCTCCGTGCTTGTTCGGTGGGCTGACCATCTCCCAGGCGCGCCCGTCGGGGGGACTGCAGCGACGTCGTCGGAGTCTGCGTGGTGAACGTGTGTTCGCGGTCTTCCGTGACCCGAGAATGTTGGTAGCGATGACCCGATAGTGATAAGTCGTCGCGGGTTCGAGCCCCGTCAGCTTCAGCGTCTCGGGCACCGCGGCTTCGCCCCCACCCGCGTCCTGCCCCGGCGGGGCCGGAGACGAGGCGCATTCCGAAGGCTTCGGCTGGCAGGGAGACCTGCCGTACTGGAAGTAGTAGGTCGTGTCGTGACCGAGCGGGTTGATCTGAGCGTTCAGGGTCGCTTCCGTTGGCTTTACGCCCGACGCAAACGCAGTCACGAGCGCCGGCGGGATGGTCGTGAACGTCTGATCGGCGCCAGTGGCCGTTCCGGCCGTGTTCGAAGCGACGAGCCCGGTAGTGGTAGGTGACCCCCAACTTCAGCGCGGCCAGAGGTGCCGAGACCGACACGTTGGTCGAACCCGCCCCGACGGCAGCGCCCCCGCTCGGCGCTTCGCTCCCGTAGCTGGTGGTTTCGCCGTATTCGAAGTGGTAGGTCGTCGCCAGTTGGTCCGGATTGACTTCGGCGTTGAGTTGAGCGACGTCGTGTCCGACTCCCGTCGTCGGCTTCAAGGTCAGGCGGGGCGGACCCGACGTCGCGAACCTGGCGTCGACGCCGCGAGTCGCACCAAATTCGTTTTCTCCGACGAGGCGATAGTGATACGTCGTGTTCGGGACGAGCCCCGCCAGCGCCGTTTCGACGTTGAGAGTCCCCTTTTCGGCGCCCACGTCGGTGCCTGGCGGGAGCGGGGTGCTGTTGCCGTAGGAGGTGGTGGCTCCCCATTCGAAGTAGTAGTGGGTGTCGAAGCCGTTCGGAGCCAGCGACCCGGTGAGCGTGGCCCCTTCTGTCAGCAGGTTGGTCACCGGGCCAGTGCTGAGATGTTCCACAGCCGGAGGCGTTTCGAATTCGCGCGTCGCCCCGTAGCCGGTTCCGTTTCCGTTGGTGGAGACGACCCGGTAGAAGTAGATCGTCCCCGCGTGGAGTGCGCTCAGCGTTGTCGTGACGCTCTGGATGCCCCCGGCGTAGGGGGTCGGGCTGGTGCTCGAGCCCAGCGCGGGGGATGTTCCCCACTGGAAGAAGTATTCAGCAGGTTTGCCGTCGTTGTTGACGACGCCATTCAAGGGAGCGGTGGTGCGCGTCGTTTTCCCGGGCTTTTCGGTGGTGGCATCCGGTACCTGGACGCCCGCGCCGTACCGATCGATGCGGACGAGCAGCTTGTCGGCCACAAAGATCGCCCCGGTCTGATCAACTGCAAGCCCCGCCGGTTCGCCCAGCGGCGCTTCCGGGAGCGAGAGGATCCACCCGGCCCATTGGCCGCCCGCAGAGAACTCCTCGACGACACCTCGTTCGGCCTCCGCAACGAGCAGATCGCCGCTCGTTGGGTCGACTGCAACGCCGGCTACGTTTTCTTCGGATTCTTCGGTGCCGAACGGCCCCAGAGGGGACGTTGAGCCGGTCTGCTTGCCTTCGAACGTGCCGGCCGAGGAGTACTCGTACACCGCCGCCTTGACCGCGTCGGCGACGTAGATACGCCCTGTCGTGCCGTCAATGGCGATGCCGTTCGGTTCTTCCATCTTGCCCTTCGACAGCACCCGCAGGAGCGTTCCTTCAAGTTCTGGTTCAGCCGCTGCTTTGAAGACGTCAACCACAGCGTCGCCGCCGTCGACGACGTCGACATCTCCCGCCGAGGCGCCGCCAGAGTTGTCGACCGCGATGCCGGTCACTTCCCCGAACTGGTGTTCAGGCAGAGCCTGGCCCGTCCATTCGCCTACGAGCAGATAGCCCGTTTCGCCGGCCGGCGCATAGACGAGGACAGAGTTTTCGAAATCGTCCGCGACGTACACGAGCCCGTTCGTTTCGTTCACCGCGACGCCTATAGGATCGCCGGCTTCCTCGATCGCAGTGATGAAATGCCCTGTCCCTGAATAGACGTCGATGGCGCCCGCGCTGGTGTCGGCTACGAACAGCCGGCCGGTTTTGTGGTCAGCGGCGGCTGCTCCCGGTTCCAAGACGGGACTGCCGCCGGCGCCTTCGTTGAAGCTCGAGAGAAAGGGGTGCGCGACAGCGCCCTGCGCGACAGCCGTCGGGATCACCCAGAGAACCGCGACGGCAACGATCGACGCGGCCAAGGCGCGTACGGCGCCCGCGGCATGACGCCGAGTCCGGCGACCTCCTTGTGCGGAGCGCTGCGTGTTGGTGTGGATCGGTCGCTCGGATTTCATCTCGGGGGGCAGGCGCTGGGTGCGGAGCCGATGCTCCGCACCCTCTGCCTGTGACTACGACGTGACTAGCCTTTGATCTCCGCTTCTTCTTCAGGCGTGTTCACGTTGGTGATGGACTCGCCCGCTTTCGACCATTTCGTGGTGAATTCGGGAGAATTGTCGATCGCAACGCCGACGACTTCGCCGAATTCCTTCAACGGCGTGGCTGCTCCCGTCCATTCCGAGAGCGCTATACCCACCTGCACCGTTCCGCGTTGAAGACGTACGATTCCAGCTCAGCGAGTCCGCTACATAGACGTCGCCTGACCCTTCATCCACTGCGACGCCGGTCGGTTCCAACCCTTCCCCGAACTCGGCTACGAACGCGTGGGCTGAGTTGTAGACATCAATCGACCCATTGCCCTGATCTCCCACGAACACGTCTCCGGTAGACGCGTCCACCGCGACCGGACCCGGTTCGGCGAGCGATTCGCCGCCGGGCAGTTCGTTGAAGCTAGAAAGAAACGGGTGCCCGGTCGTGCCGAGCGCCGCTGCTGCAGGCAGCACGACGATTGCGAAGACTGCCAGCATGAGCGCGAGCACCGTCTGCGTCGCGCGCGTACGCATGGTCGGGGGGAGACTTCTTGTCCTGGACACTGCGCTCTCTCGGATGGTCCTCGGCGTGCTCAACTGGGCTCCCGTGGCAGTGTTTCGACCCCTGGGTGGAGAGGGGCGCGGAACCACTGTCCCGCGCCCCCTGTTCCACCTGATCAGAGCGCCTGTCTACGCTTTGATCTCGACTTCTTCTTCGCCCGTGTTCACGTTGGTGATTTCCTCACCAGCGCGCGACCAGGCGGTGCGGAACTGCGGTTCTTCGTGTTGTACGTCCAGTCTTCGAAAGCTGAAGTGCCTTCGAATTTGCTCGGGACGTTTTCTTCATTTTCGTTGACCGTGTATTCCTGGGTCTACGTGTCCGTCATCGTGTTCACCGGAGTGATCGGCGACACGATGCCGTCCCCGCCGCCCCCCGGGTACAGGTAGGCGAAGCCCTTTTCGGAGGTGCCGACGCCCACGACCGTGTCAAGAATCGAGGCAGTCGAACTGGGCGAACTGGCCCTTCTTCTGGAGGGCGGCAGGTCAATGCCGACTTCTTTGGCTGCTTTGTTGATGTAGCCCAGCGAGCCCTTCAGAGGGTTGATGACGATTTCGCCTTCCGTCGCGGTGTTCTGGCACGGTACAGACCCGAAGATCTTGCATCCATGGAACTTCACTGCGACGTTCCCGACGGCGCTTTTCTTGTACCCGCTTCGCCGAACGCGTTCTCGCTCGTGCATTCGACCTTGACCGGGCCGAGCTTTTCTTCTTCTCGACGCCAGCACAGCTCGGGTTGACGTTCTGCTCGGGCTGCAGCCTTCGAGCGTCGTCACGAGCACGCCGGCACCGCCTTCGCCATGGAATTTCCGTTTTTCGACCTTAGCGGCCTTCTTCCATTCAAACGCGTGCACGGCCGTTTTTTTGGCCTTGGTCTGGCAGCCCGCTGGCTTGTATTTGCCGCCCGCTTTCGCGAAGCACTGGCCCAATTCGGGCTTGGCCGCCGCGGAGGCGCCCGCTAGCCATCACGGCCGCGACCGCCAAGACCGCGGCCAAACAGAGGCCTAAGGTCCTCAGATGAAACAGATGTCTCACTTAGATCCTCTCCTTGCTATCCTTGACTTGTTCGATCGAGGTGTCCGAGCGGTCAAGCTGCTCGGGCGCCTCGGTTGCTTCCTGCGACCGCCCAGAGCGCTAGGGCTCCAGCTGGCCCGCCCTACTGCAGCCAGGCGGCTTACAGCGAACGTTCCTTGTCCGGCGGCTCCTGGCGAGGAAGCGCGCCGCGTTTCGAGCCGGAAGGTCCGATGCCACCGTGGTGCCGGCGTCGGCGTGCCTTCCTTGGTGATCTCTTCTCCCGGTCCCTGGTATCCCTCGTTTGAGAGAGACGTGCCGCGCGTGAATGACTCTCGACGATCGCGACACGTCGCCCTTGCTGTGTCGTCGACGATTACAAGAGGAGGTAGCCCCGTCAAGATTGCCTGCTTCGGACTGACTGGCGCGCGAGTGTCAACGTCCTTGCCGGGCATCTGTCAGACGCCTCCGCTCTGGGCCACCGACGACACGGCAGCAAGCTCACGTTCGCTTGTCAGTTCACGCCCGCTTGTTACGAAGCGGCCGGCGAGCAGATGGACGACCTTGTCCCCAGCGGGGGTGAGCGACCAACTGTTGAGCTCCCACTTCGTCCCGGAGACCGCCTCGTTGGTGATGAGCCCAAGGCGCTCGAGCCGCGCCAGGAGCTTTGACGCCTGTCCCGGGTCGGCGATTCCGGCGCCGTTGGCGATCGCTCGGTTGCTCGCCCCCGGGTGGTGTGAGACCGCCTGAAGCGCAAGAGCGGTCCGATGTGTGAGGCGGATCGCGAGGCCTTTGAGCGGGTCGGTCACCTCTTGCCCGGCGGCGAGGGCCCCGCCGAGGGGCGGGCTGTCGTCTGACTCGACGGCAGCGAGCTCAGCCCGCCGGTGGACTGCACGGATCTCCTCGAAGCCGAGATAGGGCAGGAGGATCAGGCCCACGAGCTCGTCGAAGAGCGTGGACAGCGCCGGGGCAGCGTCGCCTGAGGCGAGTCTCGAGTAGACGAGGCGCGTGGCGGCGCCCACGACGCCCTCCGCGGTCATCGGTGACGCTTGCGCGCTGCTCGAGAAGAGACGTCCTTGGTCGACCTGTGCGACCAAGGACGCGATGACCTCCTCGCGGCGCTCGGCTGTCTCGCCCGCGACTCCGAGCGAAGCGATCATGCACGCGCGGGCGAGCAGCGGCTCCTGCTCCAGACAGGAGAGGATCACCCACAGGCCCTGACGCACCCGCTCGTCCCACGGCAGATCGGCGACTCGACGCTCGAGAAGGTGGTGCCCGACGAACGCCACGAGCTCGTCGAGCAGCGCGGCGATGCACGAGTCGACCCCGGCGAAGAGCTCGTAGAAGCGCCCCCGCGAGACCTGGGCGCGCTCGATGATCAACGCGACCGTCGTCGCCTGGTAGCCGCGCTCCTCCAGCGACCAGACGGTCCCCGCCAGGATCCGCGCGCGGTGGAGGTCGACTAGCTGCGAGCCTGGTGCGCTCGCCGCTGTCGACGCCGCTGAACTTGCGTGTCCGGACCCCGACCGACTGCCCTGCGGGCTTGCCACGACTTGAGACCCCCTCCTACCCCTTCACTCCTGAACGAGAATGTCATCTAAGCATAGGCGTGCTCCTGACGTCAAGAGCCCGATGAATCAAGGCAAGAAACATAGTGGTATGGCGATCGCTGAAATGTAGTGGTCTGCGTTTCATCACCAGGACGAGGAGATCCAGCCGGACCGGGCACGAACGCCCGAAAAATCAGGCGTTTCCTAGCGTCAAGTCGGCCGGGTGGCCGCGGAACCGCCTCGGCGTGCAGCCCCTACAACGTGTCGGAGCACGCCGGCGGATCGACGCCGAGCGGCGCTCTCAAGGAGCATCGAGCGCGGCCCGTGTCCGCTGCGCGACGAAATCCTCCGCCGCTTCGGTCCCGATAAAGGGGGCGATCACGACGCTGACGATCGCCGGGATCAGGGCTCTCAGTTCTGAAACCTCGCCGGCGCGGATCTGGTACGTGGCCCTCGCGAGCGTGACGCACACGAGCGCCTCAGAAGCGATCGGCGGGACATCGTGTGAGGACTGCGCGAACCCATCCTCAACGAACACCTTGAAGGCGAGCACGTACTCGTTGACGCGGTCCAGCTGCGGCTGCGGAAAGCTCGTGCCGACGAACAGGAAGTTCGCCAGAACCGGATGATCCTCGAGGAAGCGCGCGAACGCTTCGCCGGCGTTCCACACGCGCTCGGGCCATTCCGCCGCCGCCCCGTAATATGCGCTCGCCAGGGCCGCGAGCAGCTTCTCGAAGACGAGCTTGGCGGCCTCGCTGTAGGCCTCGTACTTGTCCTGGAACTCGGCATAGAAGACATCTCTGGAGACGCCGGAGCTTGCGACGATGTCGCTCACGGTCGCCTCCGCGTAGCCCTTGTCGTGGATCGCTACCGCCGTGCCGTAGGCCATGCGCTCTCGCTGCAGGGCGCGCAGCGCCTCGGGGGCGAGCCCGTGACGCCCCTTGGGGATCGAGCGCCGCAGGACATACGCTTCCCCGGCCGCAGGCGGATCGCGGCGGACCAGCTCCTCGACCGGCGCGATCTCACGCCACTGCCGCGCGAGGCCGGGCTTGCGGTAGCAGCCGATCCATCGCTCGAGTTCGGCAGAGAGGAGCCTCGGCTCCAGCGACCCGCGCCTGATCTGCATCGTGATCAGACGGAACGTGCCACCCAGGATCAACCCGGCCGGCACCGTCAACGCCGCCTGCCGCGCCTCCGAGCCGGCTTCTCGCTCACGAATCAGCTCGAGGATCCAACGCGCGAGCTCATCTCTGCGAGCGCTTGCGCTGCGCCCGGCGAGCAGCGCCTCGTGGAAGAGGAACTCGAAAGACTGGGGACGCTCCGCTGCGAAGTTCACGAGCTGCGTTACGACGGCCTCGAGAGCTCCGTCGCCGTGGCCTGGCGGCGTGGCGAGGAGCATCTCCTTCAGGCCTTCCTCCTGCTGCTCGAATGCCGCGCGGAAGCACTCGGCCTTCTCCTGGAACAGCTCGTAGAAGGTGCCGCGCGAGACGCCGGCCCGTCGCGCGAGTTCGCCGATACTCGTCCGCGCGTAGCCGCTCCCCGCGACGATCTCGACCATCGCGCTGAGGAGGCGATCGCGCTGCTGTTGCAGCGAGACGGCCTGGCGCGCGCGGCGCTCCTCAGCCGCGTCGGCAGCGGAGGGGCGGGTCACCTCTCCGGCTGCCATCTTCTCTCACGATTGGCTCCGGTGGAACTCAACGCACTCAACGGCCTTCCGGGTCCCGAGGAACGGAGCGAGCGCGATGTAGGTGAGCAGCGGCAGTTGCCGCGGAAGCGCGGCGGCTTCTCCCTTGGACACCAGCCTGTATATGACCTCGAAGATCGCGCCGGCGATTGCCAGCGACGCGGTCTTGGGGAGGCGAGCGGTGCGCTCGTCCAGCGAATAGCCTTCCTCTAGGAACAGCGCGGCCGTCCGCAGAAGTTCCTCGGTGCCCCGCACCGCGACCGGACCGGCCGCGTAGCACTCGACGATCCTCACATGGGCGAGGGCCGGAAACGCGGCGATGATCCCGCACAGGGAGCCGAGGCCCCTCCAGATGCGCTCCGGCCAGTCGCCGCCGCCGAAGTACGCGCTGCCGCAGACCTCCAGAACGGCCTGCGTGACGAACTGCTGGGTCTCGAGGAAGGCGTGCTGCTTGTTTTCGAAGTGTTCGTAGAAGACGTCGCGAGCGATCCCCGCCGCCGCCACGATGTCCGTGATGCTGGCGTTGGCGTAGCCCTTCGTCAGCATCACCTCGGCCGTGCCGGCGATGATGCGCGCGCGCCTGCTGCGCGCCACCATCGCGGGCGGCAGGTTGTGCCGGCCTCGCGGCAGCCGCGGCGGTGGCGCGGTGACCGCCTCGGGCAGGTTGACGATCCGCTTGGCCTCGGCGGCGGACAACACCGCCGCGGGTGAGCTGCTCCATCGCTCCGCGTCCCACGGCAGCTCGTAGCAGTGCATCCACGTCAGCAGATCCTCGACGATCGCCGGGAGCAGATCGACGCTGTGGGTTCGCAGCTGGCGCGAGATGATGTAGCGGCGCGCGCCCTCCAGCGCGGCGACGGGAATGTCCAAGGTCGTCGTGCCGGCGGGCTGGTGAGCCAGGTATCGCGAGACGGTCGCCTCGTCGCTCTCGAGAAGCTCCTCGCGACGCCGGCGCATCCGCTCCTCGCCCGCGAGCGCCTCCACGAACACCATCGTGCCGGCGTTCGGATCGCTCTGGAGCCGGTCGCTGAGCGCGGTGAGGGAGCGACGGGCTGCGTCCGGCCAGATCGGCGGGCACTCCGCGTCGTCCGTGTCGGCCAGGACACGCTCGCGCGCCGCCTGATAGGCGGCGAGCAGGCAGTCTTCCTTGTCCTCGAACTGCTCGTAGAACGTCGCGCTCGAGACTCCGGCCGTCGAGCTGATCTGCGCGATGCTGACCGCGTGATAGCCGGCCTTTGCCGAAAGGTCGATCATTGCGTCGACGAGACGCTCGCGCTGCGCCGGCTTCCCCCCTGCCCCCTGCCCTGTAGGCGTGGAAGACGTCCCGCGCTGCCCGCGTGCGCGTGTCGGCTTGCGTGCGCTCGGTGGCATGGACGTTCCGAGCGGCCACAATACAGCAGCCGAGGGAACTCCGACCATGCCTTTTCACGGCCGTCGAGAACCCCACCCTCTGCTTCCCCTCCTCCAGACCCACCGGCAGTCGAGGTTGCCGGGAAGGTTGACAGCACCATAACGAGTTATCGACAACGTGTCAACCAGTGGTCCGGGATCGGACCGGGGATCGATCTCATGCCTGTCCCCGGCGGCGGGACTCGATGTACTCGTTCGCCTCCTCGATCCCCACATACGGCGAGATCGTCAGCAACACCCCCAGGGGGACGAGCCCCGGCAGATCGGCCGCTGCACCGCGGGCGGCGCGGCTGGCGCCGAGCTCGATCGTGGCGCCGGTGATCGCGCGCCCCGCGACACTCGGCACCAGGGTCTCCCGTGCCAGTTCGGCGCCCTCGGTGAGGAAGATGGTGAACCCGAGGAACAGCTCATCGGCCCTGCGAGCGCTCGCAGGGCCTGGCGAGAAGGACTCGATGAACGCGGTGTGGGTGAAGCTCTGTGAGCTGGCCAGCACCGTGGTCAGCGCCCGCGAGGTCTGCCAGATCCGCTCGGGCCAGGGGGTGCTCGAAGCGAAGTAGGCGCCCCCCATCGCCGCCATCGCCTGCTCGAAGAGCAAGGTCGCCGCGGCGTCCACCACCGCCCCCTTCCCGTCGAACTGCCTGTAGAAGGACTCGCGTGAGACATGCGCGAGCGCCGCGATGTCGGCGACAGCGGTGCGGTCGTAGCCTCGCTCGCTGACGAGGGTCGCCGCGGCATGAAGGATGTGTTCGCGCTCGATCGCGTTGAACGCCGCTGAGGCGACGTCGCCGCGCCTCGGAAGCGGACGCGGCGGGCGGATCCTGTTTCCCATCGCGGCGCCGCCGGGGTCGAGGCCTTGATCGGGTCGCAGCTCTCGCCAGCGGCGGGTGCGGCTCTCCACGCGATAGGCGTCGATCCAGACTTCGAGCTCGGCCTGTTCACGACCCGCGTCAAACGAGCCGTGGCGCAGCGCCATCGCCAGAGAACGGATCACGCCTCCGATCACGAGCAACGCCGGCAGGTCGGGGATACGTTCAGCCGCGGAAGCTCGTGTCCAACACGACTCGAGCATCCGGCAGAGATCCTCGACGAATGCTTCGCGCAGCTGCAGAGGCCGCGGGCCGGCGCACGTTGCCTCGTGGGTCACGAGCAGGAACGCCTCGCGACTCTCCTGAATCAAGCCCACGAAGGAGCGAACGATGCAGCGGTGGGCGTCGCCGGGGTCGCATCTGGCGAGGGCCCCGGCCACGCTGCCCAGCGTCGAGGCCGCAATCTCGTCGAACGCGGCCAGCAGGCATCCTTCCTTGTCCGGGAAGAGCTCGTAGAAGGTGGGGCGGGGCACACCCGCGCGTTGTGCGATCGAGGTGACACTTGTCTCGGCGTAACCCCTCTCCGCGGCCTCCCGAGTGATGGCCGCGAGGATCCGCTCGCGATCAACGCTGCGCGCGCGCGCGTCGTGCTCTTGGCCGCCAGCGGCCTCGCCGTCGTCTCCCGAGTGCAATCAGGCGCGGACGGTCGAGGGATCGGAGGCGAGCTGCTCCACGATGCTGACGGCCTTCTCGGCACCGACGAAAGGCGCGACTCCGAGGTAGGTCAGCTGAGGGACGAGTGAAAGCAGCCGAGCGGGTTCGCCGCGCGCTGTGTGGGTGCGGATGATCTCGAAGATGGCGCCTGTGATGGCCTCGGAGAAGACGTGCGGGCGGCGTCGCGACTCCTCGCCGTAGGCGTAGCCCTCCTCGATGAAGATGTTGAACGCGCGGGTGATTTCCTCAGCGCGCTGGACCGCCGCCGGGCCCGCCGCGTAGCACTCCACCAGGCGCAGGTGGGCCATCGCCGGGTTCTCGGCGATGAGGGCGACGAGCGTTTCCAGGTGATTCCAGAGGCGGTAGGGCCACTCGGGAACCTGGAAGTAGGCCTCGGCGCAGCGGTCGAGGATGAACTGCGTCGGGTGCTGCTGGGCTTCCAGGAAGGCGTGTTCCTTGTCCTGGAAATGCTCGTAGAAGGCGTCCTTCGCAACGCCGGCTGCGGCGACGATGTCGGCGACCGTCGTCGATGCGTAGCCCTTTCGCATCGTCACCTCTGCGGTCGCGGAGATGATGCGCGTGCGCTGGCTGCGTATCACCTGGCCAGGTGTCAGGCCATGACGGCCACGCGGCAGGCGCCCGCGGCCCAGCCTGTCGGCTTCGGCCTCGCGGATCGCGGCCGTGATACGTGCTCCCACCGTGCCGGGCGTCCGTGTCGTCCAGCGTGAAGCGCCTGGCGGCAGCCGATAGCTCATGATCCACTCGGCGAGCGGATCGACGATGCGCAGGAGGCGATCTTCCCCGTGGACTCGCAGCCGCCGCGAGACCAGGTTGCGTACGGCGCCGACCAGGGCGATCGCCGGGAGGTCGATGGGCCCCTCCTCAACAGGCACCGAGCTGATCGCGGCGTCGGTGCCGGCCTCCATGCGCGAGAGCACCCGCACGCTTGCCTCGCGTAGCTGCGGAGCCCCCGACAGACCCTCGATGAACAGGACGCGTGCAGCATCCGGCTCGCGCTGGATCGTGACCATGAGCGTCCTGAGCGCGGCGCGCAACGCCTCCGGCGTGCGCTCGTGCGAACGCTGGAGCTCGCCGACGGCTTCGCTGGTCGCTCGCAGCACACGTTCGGCGCTCTCACGGTGCGCCGAGACGAGGCACTCTTCCTTGTTGGCGAACTGCTCGTAGAACGTCGCGCTCGAGACCCCGGCGCGAGAGCTGACGCCGGCGACGGTGACTTCGCGAAAGCCGCGCCGCGCAGCAAGTTCGATCATGGCCTGGATCAGACGCTCTCGCTGCGCAGGCCCTTTACGCGGACGTCCGACGAGAGCGGCGCCCCCCAGGCGCTGCTCCAGCTCGGAGCGGCCATCGCTATCGATGACTCGGCCGCCGCCCATCACCGAAGTAATTGCGACTGTTGCCTTTCATCGTCGGCGAGTGTACATGATCAATCCCACGTCCATAAAAGTCCGAAAAGCTTGACACAAGCTTGATATTTGCGGACATTTCGCCGAATATGCCAATCCCGGAGAACCCGGGTGAAAGCGCGGGCTTATTAGGTACCGCCGACGTTCATAAAAGCACCGGAGTCTCCCCGGACTTTCTTGGCGTCGGTCACTCGTGGGCGAGTTACGCAGCCGGCGACCCCAGTTCCGGGGGCGCGCCGCTCAGCGTCCGTCGGCGAAGCCCGCGGGAGGGCTGTCCGAATCTGTCAAGCCCCGAACAGGCCGACGGCAGGCGACCATGCGGCCGTCCGGATCGGGCGTCCTGATCGGGCTCGGGCCGGCCCGCGGGCAAACGGGGTGGCTTGCACAAGGCGACATTTACGTACCGGATTCATTCAGCCAAGGGGTTGCCGAGGATAAGACAGGTAGGCCATCTGCTGTCAATCTTCGATGTTTACAGGGATTCTTGACGAATCGTCTTGACAAGTGGACTCCACGGTGATTCGATCCCATCTCATTTCGCAAACCCACCGAAGGGAAGACGGGGGCAGATCGTGAGGAGGCCGCGCAGGTTCGTCTCGGAGGGAGACCGCGGCGCGTGGGGCCGACTCGAGCGCGCATATGCGGACCTGGCGCGAGCCGAGCAGGAGCTGACCGCGGCGCTGCGTGCGGTCATCCACGCGGGCGCAGCGAGCCGCACCGAGTCCGATCGGCCGCCGCACCGGATGGCGGGACCTGGCCTGCGCAATCACACCGGGGTAGGGGTTTGACGCAACGCGGATGCGGTGCGACCAGGCTTGGGCGTCGTGATTCACCCCTCCAGACGGCGTCCGAGAAACCGATGGCTGTCCTCCAGTCGTCGAGCGGGGGTGGACTCGCGTGCTGCAGCTCTCATCGAGTTGCAGCACGCGACCCCGTATCCCATCCGTGCCCGACCCCGGCGAGATGAAGGGCTCGAGTCGTGATAGACGACCCGGTTGATCGCACGTACGGGCGCGCCACTCCCGCGGGGGTGAGGGAGATACTCGACGACGCCGTCCGCCGGCTCGCGGTCGGTTCCGATCAGCTGTGGGAGCGCCTCGGGGCCGCAAGCCTCGCGCTCGGCCGGCTCTCAAAGCACGACATGCCGTCCGGCGGTGACCGCCGCCTGCTGGACTACATCCGGCTTCGTGTGAGGACGCTCGACCTTGCGGAGCACAGTCCCTACGAGCTGGAGGGGCCCGGGTTCGATGTGAGCGACGCCGAGCTCGAAGCGATCGCCGCTGACATCGTGGCGCTGCGCGACCACGCGGTTCTGCGCGCGATCTTGGAGTCGCCCCTTGTCCGCTAGAAGACGCGACCCGGGAGGGCCGTCGATGGCGCAGGTCGTGAGGATCATGCTGACGCGGGAACGACTCGACCAAGCGGTGCACTGCCTGGCGGTGAGCACCGATGAGCTCGGCGAGCGTCTGGTCCGTAGCAGCGTTCCGCTCGCCGCGGTGACGCGCGAGGACTTCGAATCAGAAGCAGAGCTCGCGCTGTACGCGCGCGTGCAACTCGGACTCAGCCAGCTTCGCGAGATCGCCGAGGGCAGTGACCGCGCGGAAGAGGCAGTGCCGGTATTCGCCTTGGAAGCGACGGCCTCTCACATCGTCGACCTGCGAGACGCGACGACGCGGCGATTGTTCAGGGCTGCGGCCCGGGCCTGAGCGCCCAGCCTCGCGCGGCTTCCAGGAAGCAGCCGTCGCGCCCGCACCGACCGCCTTCAAGAAAGTCGGCGCCGCAGCCGTGTCCCTAGGCTGCGGCGCCGGAAGCAGCTCCAAGAGGGGAAAGGAGCTTACCCTGCCGTTCCGCTGTCTGGGAGAGGCTGAACGACAATGGAATGTATAGCGATCCCTCAAGGATTGCGCAAGAAGGTTGACGACAGGCGACGCTTCGGCCCGAACTTGAAAGCATCCGGACTCAGAAGTGGAACGTCAACGCGGGCCTTTGGCACGGAGGCGGCGCACAAGGCGCCTCACTCCGACGGGTTGGGCGTTGGTCGCGACCCACGAAGGAGCGGCACACCGAACGCCTGGTAGAGCCGAACGCGGAGGCGCACCCACGCTCGGCGCCCCCGGGAGGGCCGAAGCCAATCCGGCTGCTCTTCCCAGCGCACAGCCTCAAGCTAGCGCGCGACCTCACCACCGAACGTCGCCTCACATGCGCACGGTCCGGGCTGCCACAACCCCGCCGGGCTCACCGACGCGAAGGAGCGCGCCCGATACTCGCCAGGCACCTCCGGGGTGGGATGATCGCCACGTGCCGCTCTACGCGCTGAACCTGTTCGACCTCGCCGAGAACGACGACTACCGCGCCTACTCGCGCCGCTCGCGTGACGCCGTCGAGAAGCACGAAGGCAAGGTGATCGCGCTCGGCCGACACGAGGAGCACCCGGCAGAGCTCGGACCTGATGAGCCACGCGAGGCGCTCGTGCTGGTCGAGTGGGCCAGCCGCGAGGCCTTCGACGGCTTCCTCTCAGACCCCGAGCTCGCCGACCTTCACCCGCTGCGCGAGAACGGCACCCGGCGCTACATCTGGTGGACCTTCGAGCGCCTCGACGATCTCCGCCCCCTGCTCGGCTCCCGCGAGGTCTGAGCCCTTTCGCCGGCTCCCACTGGCGGCCCGTCCCCCCATCGGGGGTCGCGGAAGGTCCGCAGACGCGACCGAGGCGCGGTCGCGGAGCCGCCTCGCCGGGCTCACCGCGCATCGCCGGGCGGCTCCGCAGTCCGTCACCCGCCGGCGGATGAATTTTCCCGGAGGATGCGGGTTCCTCACCAAGTGACCCTTGAACGCGGCGCCCGGGGAATCTAAGTTCACTCCCGACGCGGATCCGAGCCGCAAAGAGCGAGGCCACCGAGGTGTGAGGCCGCGCCACCGGAACCGGAAGGTCGGCCCTCGGGCCGGACGCCGGGGAAGGTTCCTCAGGCGGCCCGGGTTCGCGTCGCTTTCGTTTGATCAGCCGCCGGCGCCGTACTGCGTGATGATGCGCTGCTGCTCGGAGTGCGCCGGCTCGCGTGGCGCCTGGGGCGGCGGCTGAGTCGAAGTGCCGGTCGGCTTCACTCGCGTCGGCTTGACGCCGATCCTTGCGACAGCCCACGCTCCGTCCTTCTCGGTCGCGATCCACTTCGCGGTGGGATCGGCCGCCTGGCGGCGCTGGGCCTCAGCTACAGCTTCATCGCGGGTCATGAATCCCTATTTTGGCACCGGACCGAGAGCCCGCGCGAGTTGATCGAGGCGAGAAGAGTCCCCGATCCTGCGACGCCTCTTCGAGACCGTTGGAGAGCAACTTCTGATCGCTGAGCGGCACCGGAGACAGCGAGAACGCCGTTTGCACACAATCTCCAAGCCGACGCGGGGACTCGAACCCCGGACCCCTTCATTACGAGTGAAGTGCTCTACCAGCTGAGCTACGTCGGCGCGGCCCCTGATGCTAGCGAGCGCCCCGCGGTCGGCGACGCCCCGCGCTCGGGGCACCGCGCTCAGAACGAGCGAGAGCGAAACCACGATCGCCCGGCACCGAGACGCGCGAACGCTCTCAGCCGACGGGGCCGGCGACGCCCGCCCCGGCCACTGCTTCGATCCGCTGAAGCTCCTCCAGCAGCGACTCCCCGTGGCGCTCGCAGAAGCCGGCCCCGATGCCCCGCACGTCGATCAGCTCGCGCAGGTTCGACGGCCGCCGGTGCAACAGCTCGCGCAGCGTCGCGTCGTTCGCCACGATGAAGGCGGGCTTCCCTTCCGCCCGTCCCATCCGCCACGCACGCAGCGCGTCGAACTGGTCCTCGGGTACGTCGAGGACCGGGGCGTCGCCTGCCCCGGAGCGCCGGCCGGAGGAACCCGAAGCGCCACCGCGCCTGCGCTTGGATCCCGAGCCCGCGCGCGCCATCGCCTCGGCGAGCGCCGGATCGGGATCGCACACGTCGCAGCAGCGCCCGCTGGCCGCCGGGGGCTCGGGGTCGCCGAAGTGGTCGAGGATCTGCGCGCGACGGCAGCGCTCCTCCTCGGAGGCGTAGCGCTCGATCGAGCGGTAGGCGTCCCAGGCGCGGTTGCGCGCGACGCGGATCGCCTGCGCCGCGAGGCGCGGGCTGCCCCGGCCCGTGAGCGTCACGAGCAGCCCCGACGCGCCGCCGGGCTCCAGCTCGACCGCCCCCGCGCGCTCGGCGATCGAGAGCAGCACGCGCTCGCGCTCGCCCAGCTCGCCGTGGCCGATCGCGAGCCCCTCGCCGTCGCCGCCGCTCATACGGCGCAGCCGCGCGACATACCCCCGCACGTCCTCCACCGTCGTCTCGCGCTCCTTGATGAAGCGGATCAGCCGCCCGAGGTCGCTGCGCGAGGCCAGCAGGAGCGCTCGCGCCGGCAGGCCGTCGCGCCCTCCTCTGCCCGCCTCCTGGTAGTAGGCCTCGAGGCTCGTCGGCAGCGCCCAGTGGGCGACGGTCCGCACCTCGGCCTTGTCGACGCCCATGCCGAACGCGTTGGTCGCCACCACGACCTCGGCCCGGCCGTCCATGAACGCCTCCTGCGAGGAGCGCCGCGCATCCGGGGTCATCCCGGCGTGGTAGGCGACCGTCGCGAGTCCGGTGCGGGAGAGCTCGCCCTTCAGCCGCTCGGTGTCGCGGCGGGTGCCGCAGTAGACGATCGCGGGTCGGGACTCAGGCTCTGAGAGCACGTGCATCAGCGCGGCGAGCTTGCGTGCCTGCGCGCCCTTGCCCTCGACCGTCACGACCTCGAACGAGAGGTTGGGCCGGTCGAATCCGGAACGCACCTGCAGCGGATCGCGCAGCCCGAGGCGCGCGAGGATCTCCTGCGCGACGGCCGGGGTCGCCGTGGCGGTGGCGGCCATCACGGGAGGCCTCCCGAGGGAGTCGATCGCCTCACCCAGTCGCAGGTAGTCGGGGCGGAAGTCGTGTCCCCACTCGGCCACGCAGTGGGCCTCGTCGACGACGAACAGCCCGATCGGCCGGGCCGCGAGCGCGCGCCTGAACGCGCCAGAGGCAAAGCGCTCGGGCGCCGCGAGCACGAGTTGGGCCGAGCCGTCTTCGATCTCGCGCAGGCGCGCCTCGTTGTGGCCCTCGCCCATCCCCGAAGCGAGCATCGCGGCCGGCACGCCGGCGTCCTGCAGGCGGCGCAGCTGGTCGGACATCAGCGCGATCAGCGGGCTCACCACCACGACGAGGCCGACGTCCTCGGCAAGGGCGGGTAGCTGGTAGCAGAGCGACTTGCCGCCGCCGGTCGGCATCACGACGAGACTGTCGCGGCCGTCGAGCGCGGCCTGGACCGCCTCGCGCTGGCCCGGGCGGAAGCTCTCCAGCCCGAAGCGCGCGAGCAGCGTGTCGGGCGTGGTAGTGAGGTCGCTCGTCATGGGCGCCCCACGCTAGCGCCGGCTTCGGGCGGGACGCACGAGCCTTTGCGCAACGACCGCGCATCCCGCGTGAGGGCGGAGCTACAGGCGGATCGTCCAGCGATCCCCGAGCAGCCGCGTGCGCCCGTGGTGCTCGAGCAGCGCCTCGGCGAGCAGCCGGTGCGCCTGGTCGACGTCGCTCGAGCTCATCCGCATCTGCCCGTGTTCGAGGTGGCTCAGCAGCATCCGCGCAGGCAGCACGCGCACGCCCTTGCGCCGCGCGCCGGGGCGGTCGACCCAGGCGCGGCTGAAGACGATCAGCGGCTCGACCTCGGTGCCGGTGACCCAGCCGATCGCCTTGCCCTGCGCCTGCGCCTGCGCCAGCATCGCGCCGTGGACGCGCCCGACGCGGATCGGGCCGGGATGGCTCTTGGTCTCGATGGTGAACACCCCCGGCGGGCCGATCGCGATGTGGTCGACGTTGCCGCGACCGAGCGTCGCGTCGTGGATCACGCGCCAGCGCGCGTGATCGAGCTGATCCAGCACACCGCCGACCTGCTCCTCGGCGACCGCGCCTCGTTCGCGGCGCTCGACCAGCGGCAGGACGTAGCGGCTGATCACGAACATCGTCACCAGCAGCGCGACCTCGGAGGCGAGGAAGCGAGCGTCCTTCAGCCCGAAGGAGCGGCCGAGCAGGGCCGTCGCGGTCGCGAGCACGCCCAGCGCGACGATGCTGCGCATGCGCAGGCGTCGCCAGGTCGCGCGCGCGTACTGCCCGGGCGTCCGGCCGGTGGGGTCGTGTTCGAGGAGCGGCATCGTCTTCTCTCTCTTCACACCTCCTCATCTCTTCATCGGCCCGCTCGGGCGCGGCGCTTGAATCTGAGGCCTCCCGCCCACCGCCGGGCACCTCGCCCCCGCGATGCGTGGAGCCGCTGCGAGTTCTCCTAAAGCAGCCTCCGGAGGCAGTCGAAGCCATTTGCACAGCACCTCCCCTCTCCCCCCAGATCCCGACAGCTGGAACCGTGACCCAAACGCTCAGAACCGAGCATCCCCCCGACATCTGCCTGCTGCTGCGCGTCCACGGCGAGCAGCGCTGGCTCGTGACCAGGGTGATCCCTGCCCTGCGCCAGCTCGAGCGCCCCGCTGCGATCGAGCCCGAGGAGCACGGCGCCGCGCTCGCCTACCTGGAAGTGCTGTGGCTCGAAGCAGGGCTGCGCGCCGCCGAGGCGGACGCCGCCGCCGCCGCGCTGCGCGCGGCGGGCGCCGGAGGGCAGACGTTCCTCGCCGAGAAAGCCTGCCGCTACCACGCGGCGGTGCGCCGCCTGCGCCAGGCCGTCGACCGGCGCGTGCGCGAGGTCACCTCCCCCGCGCCCGAGACCGCCGGCGAGGTCACCGGCGCCTGAAGCGGCGGACACGGCGAGCACCCGCCTCGTCGATCGCGTACGCTGCGCGCCCGTGGCTCTGAGCTTCGATCTGCAGTCCCACTCGACCCACTCCGACGGCGTGCTCTCCGCCGAGGAGGTGGTGACCCTTGCCGCCGAGGCCGGCGTCGAGCTGCTCGCCCTCTCCGACCACGACACGATCTCGGGCGTCGCCGAGGCCGTCGCAACCGGCGAGCGGGTCGGGATCGAGGTCGTGCCGGCCGTCGAGATCTCCGCGGTCGACGACGGCGCCGCGACCGTGCGCGAACTGCACATCCTCGGCTATCGCATCGACTACACCGGGCCGCCGATGACCGCGCGCCTGGAGGAGTTCCTGGCCGATCGTGAGAAGCGCACGTTGCGGATGCGCGACGGGTTGCGCGAGGTCGGCTTCGACCTCGACGAAGCCGAGATCGAGCAGCGCATCGCCGAAGGCAAACCGATCGGCCGCCCGCACCTCGCGGGCGCCGTGCTGCGCGCGCCCGCCAACGCGCAGCGCCTGCAGGAGGAGGACATCGACGACATCGGCTCGCTGATCCGCGGCTACCTGATCGAGGGCAAGCCGGCCTTCCGGCTGCGCGAGACGCCGACCGTGGGGCAGGCGATCGAGGCGATCCACGAGGCCGGGGGCGTGGCGATCTGGGCCCACCCGTTCTGGGACATCTCAGACCCCGGCGAAGTGCTCGAGAGCCTGCAGCGCTTCGGAGAGCTGGGCATCGACGGCGTCGAGGCGTTCTACATCACCCATGACGAGCCGCAGACGCGCCTGCTCGCCGGCCGCGCGGCGGAGCTGGGCATGCTGACGACGGGCTCGGCGGACTTCCACGGCCCCGAAAACCGCCAGTTCCACAGCTTCATGGCGTTCGAGACGTACGGCATCGAGCCGAACCTCGGGCCGATCGCGGGCTAGGGATTTTTTTTGATTTGGATGGGTTTGCGCGCGGGGTTCACCCGCGCGGACCCTGCGGCGGGGCGCCGTCAGTCCGGTGCGGAGCCGAGGTCGGCGAGCTCGTAGGCCAGGGCTTCCAGCGCGAGCTCCTCTGAGACGTTCACCGCGAGGCTGAGCCGGGTCGCGCCGGTGAGCTCGATCGCGCGCGGCAGGGCGTCGAGGGGCACGCGCCCGGAGTCCTCCTCGAGCTGCTCGCGCCGGTCCGTGGCGTGGATCAGCTCGGGGGAGCCCAGCTGCAGGCAGAGCAGGTCGCGCAGCCAGAGCTCAGCGAGGCGCAGCCCCAGCTCGAGCGTCTCGGTGCGCGCGCGCCGCTCGACGCGCCGGCGTGCTTCGGTGCCTTCGCGCTGGTGGCGTTTGCGCTCCTTGGCCGGGATCAGCTCGAGCTCGTCCTCCACACGACGCTCGGCCTGCTCGCCGGCCGCCGTGCCCGCGCTCCGCGAGGCCTCCAGCAGCTTCTTCCACGGCGCCCCCGCCGTCTCGCCCGCGAGCGAGCTACGGACGAGGGTCTCCGCGGCGGCGCGCAGCGCGGCGCCCTCCCCGGACGCGAGGCGCCGCGCGAGGCCGGCATCGCCGAGCGCCAGGCGCGCGCACGCGCGCGCACGCGCGGGATCCACGCCCTCGAGCGTCGCCTCGATCGCCTCCGGCGGCGGCGGGTCGAAGCGCACGCGCTGGCAGCGCGAGGCGATCGTTCCGAGCACGTCCTGCAGGCGGTCGGTGATCAGCACCAGGTGGGCGAACGGCGGCGGCTCCTCGAGCGTCTTCAGCAGCCGGTTGGCGGCCTGGTCGTTCATGCGCTCGGCGCCCTCGATCACGAACACGCGCCGGGCCGACTCGAACGGCGTCATGCTCGCCGCCGCGACGACCGGCTGGTCGATGTCGCCGACGAGCATCTCCGCCGCGCCCGAGGCCCGCACCCACGTGAGGTCCGGATGACTCTCACGGCGCACACGCTCGGCAACGGTGTCCGGCGAGCTCGCGCCCTCTGCGAGCAGGGCGATCGCGAACTCCCGCGCGAGCTCGCGCTTGCCCGAGCCGGCCGGCCCGTGGAAGAGGTAGGAGTGCGACGGGGCGCTCGCCCCCAGCACGGCTGGGCCGAGCACGGCTGCGGCGTGGGGATGCGCTTCGGCGGCGGGCCAGGTCGCCGTCGGGCTCTCGCGCGTCATGGGGCGCATGCTAGATGGCTCTCCGCGCGCCGCGCGCCCGGCTTTGAACTACCTTGCCCCGGTGGCCGAAGGCCTGCTGATCACGATCGAGGGCATCGACGGCGCGGGCAAGACGACCCTTGCCGAGGCTCTGCGCGGCGCGCTGGCCGAGCAGGGCATCGAGGCGCGGCTGGTGCGCGAGCCCGGCGGCGTGGAGCTCTCCGAGCGACTGCGCGAGCTGCTCGGAGACCCGGCCCTGCGCGTCGCCCCCCGGGCCGAAGCTCTGCTCTACGCGGCCGCGCGCGCCCAGCTCGTCCACGAGCTGCTCGTGCCGCTGCTCGCCGCGGGAGGCATCGTCCTGATGGACCGCTTCGCGGACTCCTCGCTGGCCTACCAGGGGGCGGCGCGCGGGCTCGGGATCGAGCGCGTGCGCGCGCTGAACGACTTCGCGACCGCGGGCGTGCGTCCGCAGCGCACGCTGCTGCTCGCGCTGGACCCGGAGCTGGCAGCGGCCCGCCTCGCCGCCAAGGGCGCCGCGCCCGATCGCCTCGAGCGCGAGCCGAGCGCCTTCTTCGCCGAGATCGCGAGCGCCTATGAGCAGCTGGCCGCCGCCGAGCCCGACCGTTTCAGGGTGCTCGACGCGAGCGCGCCGCGGCAGGACGTGCTCGCGGCCGCGCTGGACGCACTGGCCGATCTGCTCTGAGCGCGCGACTAGCATGCGGGAGGTGACCGCTCTGCCCTCACCGGCACCATCGCCGGCCGCCCGCGCCACCACTCCCCCAAGGCTCGCGCCGGCGGCAGCGCTCGCGGCCCTCGCGCTCGCGATCCTGCCGGCCGGAGCCCTCGCGGCGGGCACGACGGCGACGACGACCGCCGGCAACTCGACGGCTCCCGCGACCACGGGCCCGGCCGCCGCGGCCGCTCCCCCCACCGGGACGCTGAACCCGACGGCGACGGGCGGCGCGAAGACGGCCACGACGACGCCCGCGACGCCGGGCGCGTCCACGACGCTCACCCCCGACCAGGCGGCCGCCGCCCAACGGGCCGCGACGGCGCCCGCAGCCGGCTCCCCGGCGCCGACCGCGACGACCGCGACGACGGCCACGACACCGAACGCGACCGCGGCCAAGACGACGGCCGCGACCAAGGGCGGCGGCGTCTCCGGCTGGGCGATCCTGGCCGCCGTGCTCGCCGCGCTGATCGTGCTCGCGAGCATCGTGTGGGCCGTGTTCCGCATCGGCGCCTACGAACCACGCTGGCTCGAGTCCGCCCGTCACGCGGCGGCCGAGGCGGGCTACCGGACGTCTGCGACGTGGGCCGAATTCACCGACTGGGCACGGCTCGGCCACTAGAGGAAAACACCGCTCGGAGCGGCTTCGCCGACCGGGCTCCCGGCGGGGCTCACAGTACAATGGGAGGTGAGCGTTTTCCCTGCATTCGCCCCCTAAAAGCGGTCCGTCCGACCCGCGTCGGATGATCCGGTGTTACCCCCTCAGGACCCTGTTTTAGCCGCATATTTGGGGGATCCGCGGCCGGAGAAGAGGAGACAAGAGATGGCAGGCACCCCGCAGACAGCCCAGGAAGCAGCAGCCGGCCGAGCGCTGTCGATCAGACGCAGGTTCACTGATCGGGATGCCCACCCGTTCGACGCCATCGAGTGGGAGCTGCGCGACGCGCACATCGGCCACGGCGACCACGTCGCCTTCGAGCAGCGCGGCGTCGAGTTCCCGAAGAGCTGGTCGCAGAACGCGACCAACATCGTCTCCCAGAAGTACTTCCGCGGCCAGCTCGGCTCGCCCGAGCGCGAGAGCTCGGTCAAGCAGATGATCGGCCGCGTCGCCGGGACGATCACCGGCTGGGGCCGCGCGGGCGGCTACTTCGCGAGCGAGGAGGACGCGAGCGCCTTCGACCACGAGCTGACCCACATCCTGCTCCACCAGATGGCGGCGTTCAACTCGCCCGTCTGGTTCAACGTCGGCTTCGAGGAGAGCCCGCAGTGCAGCGCGTGCTTCATCCTCTCGGTCAAGGACACGATGGAGTCGATCCTCGAGTGGAACACCCACGAGGGGATGATCTTCCGCGGCGGCTCGGGCTCGGGCATCAACCTCTCGAACATCCGCGGCTCGATGGAGCCGCTGGCCAAGGGCGGCACCGCCTCCGGCCCCGTCTCGTTCATGCGCGGCGCCGACTCGTGGGCCGGCACGATCAAGTCCGGCGGCAAGACGCGTCGCGCCGCCAAGATGGTCGTGCTCGACATCGACCACCCGGACATCCGCGAGTTCATCTGGTGCAAGGCCAAGGAGGAGGACAAGGCCGCGGCCCTGCGCGACGCCGGCTTCGACATGTCGATCGACGGCGACGGCTTCTACTCGATCCAGTACCAGAACGCCAACAACTCGGTGCGGATCACCGACGAGTTCATGCGGGCCGTCGAGGAGGACAGCGACTGGCACCTGACCTCGCGCACCACCGGCGAGCCGATCGGCGAGCCCATACCCGCGCGCGAGCTGATGCAGGAGATCGCCGAAGCCGCCTGGCGCTGCGCCGACCCGGGCGTGCAGTTCGACACCACGATCAACAACTGGCACACCAGCCCCGCGAGCGGGCGCATCAACGCCTCGAACCCCTGCAGCGAGTACATGCACGTCGACGACTCGGCCTGCAACCTCGCGTCGCTGAACCTGATGAAGTTCCGCCGCGCCGACGGCACGCTCGACGTCGAGAGCTTCGAGCACACGGTCGACATCGTGCTGCTCGCACAGGAGATCATCGTCGGGCCCTCCAGCTACCCGACGCCGGAGATCGGCGCGAACGCGCGCGCGTTCCGCCAGCTCGGGCTCGGCTACGCGAACCTCGGCGCGTACCTGATGAGCAACGGCATGCCCTACGACTCCGACGAGGGCCGTACCGCAGCCGCCGCCATCACCGCGCTGATGACCGGCCGCGCGTACCGCCGCTCGGCCGAGGCAGCCGGGGCGCTCGGCCCCTACGACCGCTACGAGGAGAACCGCGAGCCGCACAACGCGGTGATGCGCATGCACCGCGACGCGGCCTACGCGATCGGCGAGGAGTCCTCCGCCGACGGCGAGCTGCTCGCGGCCGCGCGGCGCTCCTGGGACGAGGCCGTCGAGCTCGGCGAGCAGCTCGGCTACCGCAACGCGCAGGCGACCGTGCTCGCTCCCACCGGCACGATCTCCTTCCTGATGGACTGCGACACGACGGGCGTCGAGCCCGACTTCTCGCTCGTGAAGTTCAAGGAGCTGGTCGGCGGCGGGCAGATGACGATCGTCAACCGCACGGTGCCGCTGGCGCTGGCGACGCTCGGCTACTCAGAGCCGCAGATCGAGCAGATCGAGGCGCACCTCGCCGAGCACGGCACGATCGTCGGCGCCCCCGGCCTCGCCGAGGAGCACCTGCCCGTCTTCGACGTGGCGGTCGGCGAGCGCGCGATCTCGCACATGGGCCACATCAAGATGATGGGCGCGGTCCAGCCGTTCATCTCGGGCGCGATCTCCAAGACCGTGAACCTGCCGCAGGAGTCCACGGTCGAGGACATCGCCGACGCCTACATCCAGGCCTGGCGCCAGGGCGTGAAGGCGCTGGCGATCTACCGCGACGGCTCGAAGACGGCGCAGGCTCTGCGCACCGACGCCCAGGACGACGCACCGGTCTCGCAGGACGTCGACGAGATCGTCGAGGCCGCGGTCGCCAAGGCGCTCGCCGAGGCCGGCCCCCGGCGCAAGCGCATGCCGCGCGAGCGCCAGTCGATCACGCACAAGTTCTCGATCGGCGGCCACGAGGGCTACATCACGGCCGGCATGTACGAGGACGGCTCGGTGGGCGAGATCTTCCTGACCGACATCGGCAAGGAGGGCTCGACGCTGCGCGGGATGATGAACTCGTTCGCGACCTCGATCTCGATCGCGCTCCAGTACGGCGTCCCGCTCGAAACGCTCGTGCAGAAGTTCAGCTACATGCGCTTCGACCCCGAGGGGATCACCGGCAACCCGGAGATCCCGTTCGCGAAGTCGATGCCCGACTACATCATGCGCTGGCTGGCCTCGCGCTTCCTCGACACCGACGCGCAGGAGGAGCTGGGCATCCTCACGCCGGAGGTGCGGGCACGCAAAGCGGCCCAGGACGCGCTCACCTACGGAGGCGACACGGCAGGCCCCGGCGCCCCGGCGCAGGACGGCGAGAGCGCCCCGGCTGCCGCGGCAGCCCCCGTCGCGCACGTCTCCGACGGCGGCGGCGCATCCGCCCCGACGGCCGCGCTCACCGACACGCCACCGGTCGTCCCGGCAGCGATGCAGGGCCTCGACCTCGGCCCGGCGTGCAGCCAGTGCGGCGGGATGATGCAGCGCACGGGCAGTTGCTACACGTGCTCGAGCTGCGGCAACAACACCGGCTGCGGCTGAGGCTCGGCTACAGCGCAGCCGTTGAGAACGGGGCCGGCGATCATCGCCGGCCCTTCTCGTTCCTCAACGCAGGGGATCGCTGCATGGCGACTCTGACGGGCGCCCCGGTGGCCCACCGGCTCACCGCAAGATGCCTGAGAACGTTCGTCCCTGCTCGTTCCAGGTGAGCCGATCGCCGCTGAGTCGTAGCGAGAACGGTTTGGCGGGCAGGTTGGTCGCGAAGGTGCGCGATCCTTCGCTGCCGAGCCCGAACACGCCGAACACGGCGGGAGGAGCTTCCCCACCACCGTGGCGCGCATAGCTGTCCTCCTGGATCCAGGCCACAGCTCCCGTTGGACCGACCACGAGACGGTCCACTTCAGCCCATTCGAGAAGCACCTCCTGACGGGTCGCGGTCTCCACGCGGGCGTCGTGAAGAAGACGTCGGTTCGCGACGTCCCAAGAGAAGACCTGCTCTTCGCTGTGCAGCGTCGAGGCATACGCCACGGCATCCCCGGCGAGCGCTACCTGGAGGAGCACGCACTGACCGGCGAGGCAGTTCGGCTCTTCGAGCGTTTCATCCCAGACCCCAACCCGGAAGCGCGAGTGCCCGCTGCGCTCGCACACGGCTACTTCGTTGTTGACGGTGTAGACCTCCGCATGGGAGTCCGCGACGATCACTCGTGCCCCCTTCGGGGCGCATCGGCGCAGCTTGACGTGCCCGACCCCGGCGCTGGCGGGCGCGGCCCAGCAGAGACCCACGACCAACAGACCGGCTAGAAGGCTCCCCCTTTGCATTCCGACAGTAGGAACCCGCGGAGACCTAGAAGGTTTCGCCGACAGCCTCGGCCAACCGCGGGATCTTGGCCCGGGCTAGAGACGTCCTAAGCCGTCCGACCCGGGGGTGCCCTCAGGGTCGCGCAGGCGCCTAAGATCGCTTGATGGCCATCGTCCCGGACCCGCCCTCAGCAGAGCGCCCTCTGCAGGGCGGCTGTCTGTGCGGAGCGGTCCGCTACGAGATCACAGCGCCCTTCCTCTCGGCCGGGTACTGCCACTGCACGCGTTGCCAGCGCCGCACGGGCACCGGCTCCTCCGCCAACGGCCGGGTGCCCCAGAGCGGCTTCCGGCTGCTTCGGGGGAAGACGCGCTGAAGGGCTACAGCCCTCCAGCGGGAGGGGCGCGCAAGGTGTTCTGCAGCGAGTGCGGCTCGGCCGTCTTCAGCGGCGACCCGCTGAACGACGAGGAGGTCGCCGTCCGGCTGGGCGGCCTCGACGCCGATCCCGGGATCCGTCCCGGCTACCGCATGTTCACCGACTTCGCAGTCCCCTGGGAGCCGATCCCAGACGACGGCCTGACGCGCCACCCCGGCCCGCGCACGGCCTGAGCGCCCCGCCGGGGGCCTATACGAGCAGCATCGCGGCGCCGCCGAAGGCCAGCCGGGCCTTCTTGGGCGTGCCGCCGCGGCGCGGCAGCCGCGCCGCGCGCACGCGCAGCCACTGCAGCGAGCCGGGCATCCCGCAGCGCTCGCGCCAGCCGCGCAGGGCGGTCTCCAGCGCGTCCGCGTCGGCGACATGGGCGATGACCTCGACGACGCCGCCGCCCTCGCCCGCCGGGCCGAGCCGGACCAGGTAGAGCTCGCCGGTGTCCTCCACCCAGGCCGCGCGGTGCATCGGGCCGTCCTTGCCGCTGCGCCACAAGAGGCCGACGTCGCGCTCGCGCGAGCTCAGGCGTGCTGCATCCGCGCTGTAGAACGCTACGAGCGAGGGATACCGCTGCGCCACCGGCCGACCGTCATCGGATGCCATCGAGACCACCACCGTCGAAGAGGAACGTTCGTGACAGAACCTTCCCGCTCCCGGCTAAACAGACGGTTACCGAGTGGTAAGGATTGGTCGAGAAATCGCGTGCCGGCGGGGCTCGCGAAGAAGGTGTGTCACCGGTTCCGATGAACCGGTGACACCCGAGTCCTTCCGAGAACGGCCGGCGGTGAGGCCGGCTGACTCTCCTGTTTAGGGGTTGAGCCGCTTCTTCAGCGCACTGGCGGCGGAGAATTTCGCCGCTTTCGAGGCTGCGATCTGAATCGTCGCACCGGTCGAGGGGTTGCGCCCCGTCCGTGCGGCTCGCTGGCTGACGCTGAACTTGCCGAAGCCTGCAAGCGCGACCTCGCCGCCAGAGGCCAGCTCGTCGGAGATCGTCTCGATCGCCGCCTCGACCGCGCCTCGTGCCTGGCTGGCGCTAATGCCGGTTTTCGAAGCGACCCTCTCAGCTAGGTCGTTCTTGGTCATGCCACTCCCTTCTCGAGTGTCTTTGCTGCGGGCAGGCTAACCCCTGTTTCGGACGACAGCCCCGAAAACACGGGACATTCGCTCCGAACAACCCCTAATTTCCGGGGAACTCCAACGGCGCGAGGTCCCGCACCGGCGCATTCGGGGATCCGCGCCGGCCGCGCGCCCAGAGCCTGCCGTCCGCCGCGCCCGCGGCGCAGGCGGCGTAGACGGTCATGATCCAGCACAGGCTCGCGAGCGCCACGTGGACCCAGACCAGGCCCGCGGGCAGGTGCGTCTCGTACTGGTCGAGCCCCACGACCCCCTGCAGGGCCAGCAGCCAGCAGAGCGTGGTCAGCGGGCGCCGGACCTGCTCGGGAGCCTCCCGCCGGCGCGCGAAGAACCACGCCGCGACGGCGGCGAGCCCGAACAGGAGCGCGATCTCGCCGTGGCGATGGATCACGAAGTCCATCGTGCCGGTGCCGTCGAAGGAGAGCCGGTTGATCTTCTGACCCGGCGAGCCGCCGGCATGCGGGCCGGCCGCCGTGGCGGCGGTGCCGGCGAAGATGGTCAGGGCGCCCAGCAGCCCGAGGCCGATCAGCGCGCGCACGAGACCGCGATCGAGGGTCAGCGCGCGAACCGCGCCATCCGCGCCCTTCTCCGCGACGCGGCCCTTCCCATCCCCATCCTCGGAGAACTCGATCCGGCTGCGCCACACGAGCACCACGGCAGCGAGCACGATCAGCATCGACAGCGCGAAGTGCGCCATCACCCAGCCGTAGTCGAGCTCGCCCTTGACCGTCAGCCCGCCCAGGATCGCCTGGCAGATCACGCCGATCGGCAGCAGCGCCGCGTTCCACATCAGATCGCGCCGGTAGGGCCGCCGCCGCAGCGCCGCCAGCCATGCGAAGCCGGCCGCGAGCACGACCGGCACGCTCACGACGCGGTTGGCGAACTCGATGATCGAGTGCGAGTTGTCCGCCGGGTAGTAGTTGCCGTAGCACTTGGGCCAGGTCGGGCAGCCGAGGCCCGAGCCCGTCAGGCGCACCGCCGCACCCGTCAGGACGATCAGCGTCAGCGCGACCAGCGCGACCCACGCGAACACGACGAACTGCCTCGCCGTGACCGTGTAGCCGTTGGTCCGTTCGCTCAGTGAACCCGCCATCGGGCTTAAGGATGCCACTGGAACGGCAGTTCGTCGGTGATCGCCGAAAGGAGCGGCGCCTCGGCGTCGCGAGCCGAGACGCTCAGCTCCCCGGCCGGCAGCGGCCACTCGATCGCGACGTCGGGGTCGTCCCAGGCGATTCCGCGTTCCACCGCGGGGTCGTAGTAGGCGGTCTGCTTGTAGAGCACGTCGGCCGTCTCGCTGAGAACGCAGAAGCCATGGGCGAAGCCGACAGGCACGAACAGCTCCCTGAGGGCCTCGTCATCGAGCTCCAGCGCCTCCCACTGCCCGTAGGTCGGTGAGCCCGCGCGGAGATCGACCGCCACGTCGACGATCCGCCCGCGCGCGCAGCGCACGAGCTTTGCGACGCCGTCGCCGATCTGGAAGTGCATGCCGCGCACCACCCCGCGCGAGGAGCGCGAGTGGTTGTCCTGCACGAACTGCTCCCGCGGCGGGATCCCGAGTGCCTCGTGCCACTCGCTGCGGTAGCTCTCCACGAAGAAGCCGCGCTCGTCGGCGTGGAGGACCGGCTCGAGGGCCAGGAGGCCCGAGAGGCGCGTCTCGATCACCTGCATCGCGCGGCAGACTACCCGCAGCGAGCGCCCCTCGCGCCGGAGCCCGGGCGCGCCGGGCCGGGCGCTCCGCGCCTCAGAACACGCGGAGCGTGATCGTTTCGCTGAAGACCTGTCCGCCCATCGAGATCGTGAACCGCACGTTCGCCTTGTGGTAGCGGCGGATGATCTTCATCAGCTTGTTCGAGATCCTGATCGGCACGTGGGAGGTCGAGTTCCCGCGCAGCGCGAAGGTCGCGTGGCCGTAGCTCGCCGACTTCGCGGTGGAGCCGAGCGTGCCCGTCCCCGCGCAGCCCGAGGCCGGGCGGCAGTAGACGGCGATGTCGACGATCCTCGAGTGGTTGACCCCGTCCGTCTGGGCGCGGATGCGCAGGGCCGGAAGCACCTGTGGCGCTTCTTTGGTGCCGCCGCCGCAGACGTAGCGTGCGTCCGAGCCCGTGCCCAGGACCGCCTGCAGCATCAGCTCCTCGTTGGAGTTCGAGACGAAGCCGTCGTGGCTCGTGGTGTCCGACGGGGAGAACGTCGCGCCGTTGTTGGTGCCGCCGCCGCGGATGAACGAGTCCATCGTGGAGCCTGAGACGGCGCCGATGACCTGGTAGGGGACGCCGGCGCGGTAGGAGTTCGGGACGTAGCCGCCCTCGTCGTTGAAGCCCACGTAGTCGCCCTTGCTGACACACAGGTTGGTGCGGTTCGTAGGTCGTCACGGTCGATCCGCTCGCGCCGCCCTGGCCGCAGACCGGGATTTCGAAGGGCTGGGAGGTCAGGTTCACCTTCGCCCCGCCGCCGGGAAGGGGCGAGAGGTCCTGGAAGTGGATCTGCGTCAGCGGCGGCGTCCCGTCAGAGGAGGGCTGGGCACAGCCCTGCAGGCGAACCTGGAGCGCCTGGCCGGCTTCCGGGGCGCCCGCCGAGCCGCCCGCGACGGTCGCGTTCCAAAGCGCCGTGTCGGCGCCGTCGTGTGGCGTGTGGAAGACGCCGTTCGGGGCTTCGGGGTTCGGCGGGACCTGCGTGAAGGTGCCGGGGTAGCCGAGGTTTTCGGCGGTGTTGAGCGACGAGGGGACCGCGAGCTTGCTGCCGAACGTGCTGATCGTGGCCGAGCCGGTGCTCGGCAGCGCGAGCGCGCCGATGCCGACGAGCGCGGCTGTGCACAGGTGCCGGCGGTGCCGGCCGTGGAAAGGGTTGCCCCACATCGCTTCAAAGACCTCCGTGTCTTGGCTGTTGCGAACACATCGGGTGCGCGCACCGGTTCGCTGGCGCGGGCCGCGCCGTCTTGGACGTATGTCGGCCCTTCTCGCCGCTCGGCCCGGGGGCCGAATCGTCCTCAGAGGACCTTGACCCTCACCCACTGCGAGAAGCTCCTGCGGCCCATCCGCAGCACGACGCGCGTCTCGAGCCCCTGCTTGCTGCGCACGTCTCCCATCAGCTGCGGCGCCACGCGGATCGGCAGGTGCGAGGTCTCATCGCCGGGGAGCGAGAACCTCGCTCGGCCCACGGCCTGGCCGTCGGCGGTCCTCATCGCGGCCGACCCGGCGCAGCCCGCGGCGGGCCGGCAGTAGACCGCCACCGCGACGACCCGCGCCCGGTCGATGCCGTCGGTCTGGCGGCTGACACGTAGCGCGGGCAGCACGGGCGGGGCGTCCCGTGTGCCGCCGGGGCAGACGTAGCGCGCGTCGGAGCCGGTGCCGAGGACGGCCTGCATCATCAGCGTCTCGCCGGAGCGCGCGGCGAAGCCTTCCATGCCGCCCCGTTCGGCCGGGTCGAAGACGGCGCCGTCGCCGGTGGCGCCGCTGCGGATGAACGAGGCGACCTGCGAGCCCTGGGCGGAGCCGAGGGTCTGATAGGCCACCCCCGCGCGATACCAGGGCTCGACGAAGCCTCCCTCGTCGTTGAAGCCGACGAAGTCCCCCTTCTGGACGCAGAGGTTCACCGGCGTGTAGGTGCTGACGGTCGCGGGGCCCGCTCCGCCCTCGCCGCAGACGGGGATCTGAAAGCCCGCGGAGGTGAGCGCCACCTTCAGGTCGCGGCCCTGGGGGACGAGGGTCTGGAAGTGGATCTGGGTGAGCGGCTCCGGCGCCCCGGCGGGACGCACGGCACATCCCTCGAGCTTGATCCTGACGGCCTGGCCGGATCGGGGAATGGCGCCGGAGTGCCCGTCGACGGAGGCGTTCCAGATCGCCGTGTCGGCGCCGTAGTGAGGGGTGTGGACGACTCCGTTCGGCGCTTCAGGCCCCGGCGGGACCTGCGTGTCGATGCCGGCGTAGCCGAGACCGTCGGTCGTGGTGAGCGAGGCGGAGCGGGCGCTCAGGCTGGGGCCGTAGGTGTAGAGCTTGGCCGTGGCGGGGGATGCGGCGGCAAGCCAACCCCCGAGCGCGAGCAGGGCCAGGCACGCAAAGAGCTCGAATCGGGATCGGCGCCGGGACATCGGTCTCCGAACACAGACTTCCCGCGCGGCGCACGGAGGAGGACGCTCCTGGACGGATATCGCGGGTCAGCAAACGGACATGACGTACGCGGTGGCGCCTCGCCCGCCGGGCGCGACGGTCGATCAGGCGTCGCGGGTCGCCGCCGCAGCAATCGCGGCAGCGACGCGCGCCGACTCGCCCTCGCCGACGCCGGCGTGGATCGGGAGGCTGAGCGCGGTGGCGGCGTGGCGTTCGGCCACCGGGAAACGCCCGGCATCCGAACGCGACGCAAAGGCGGTGTGCAGCGGCGGCGGCCGCCGATAGTGCACCGCCGTGCCGATCCCCTGCTGTGCGAGCTCTGCTGCGAGCCAGTCGCGTCGCTGGTGGCGGATCACGAACTGGTGCCAGACCGGCTCGCAGCCCGAAACCTGCTCGGGCAACTCGATGCCGGGCAGGCCCTGCGAGCGCCTCGAGGTAGAAGGCGGCGACTGACCTCCTTCGCTCCGTCTCGGGGCCCAATCGTGAGAGCCCGACCCTCAGCAGCGCCGCCTGGAGCTCGTCGAGGCGCGCGTTGACCCCGACCAGCTCCGCGTCGTCGCGGTCCCGCCACCCGTACTGGCGCAGGGCGCGAACGCGCTCGGCGAGCTCGGCGTCCGAGGTCGTGACGGCTCCCGCGTCGCCCATCGCGCCGAGGTTCTTCGTCGGGTAGAAGCTGAACGAGGCCACGTCGGCGAGAGCTCCGACTCTCCGCTCACCGAGTCGCGCCCCGTGGGCCTGCGCAGCGTCCTCGACGAGCACGACGCCGGCCTCGCGCGCGATCGCCGCCAGAGCGAGCATGTCGGCGGGCATCCCGAACAGGTGAACCGCGACGAGCGCGCGCGTCCGAGGGGTGAGGGCCGCGGCAACCCCGGCTGGGTCCATCCCGCCCCGGACTGCCTCGATGTCGACCCCGACGGGCACCGCGCCGATCTGGCACACCGCGACCCAGGTCGCGACTGCCGTCATCGCGGGCACGAGCACCTCGTCACCGGGCTCGACCCCCGCCGCGCGGAGAGCGAGCGCGAGCGCGTCGGTCCCGCTGCTGACACCGACCGCGTGCGCGGCGCCGCAGAAGCCGGCCCACTCGAGCTCGAACGACTCGACCTGCTCGGCGAGGATGTAGCGCCTGCTGTCGAGCACCGCTTCGAACGCCTGCACCAGCTCCGGCCTCATCGCCAGCAGCGTCGCGGCGGGGTCGGCGGCCGGGACTTCTTTCACGACGGCGGCGTCTCGCGTAGCGCGCGCCGGTATTCCTCGTAGTCGCGGTAGTAGGCGGCCTCCTCGTAAGGCTTCGACGCCAGCACCAGACAGACGGCGCCCGACGAGAAATTCTCGAGCTCGCGCCAGACCAGGCTGGGAATGTAGAGCCCGATATAGGGCCGGTTGAGCGTCGTGACCGTCCGCTCGCCCCCGTAGTCGAGGACGACGTCGAAGCTGCCCGACACCGCGATCAGCAGCTTCTCGCAATCGCGCAGGGCGTGGCCGGCACGGGACTCTCCCGCAGGCACGTCGTAGAGGTAGTAGACCCGCGCGATCTCGAACGGCACGTGACGTCCGCCCTCGAGGAAGCTGAGGTTGCCCCGGTGGTCCGGTATGACCGGCAGCTCGATCAGGCGGTGGCGCATCGGCCGCGAACGGTAGAGATGGGCCGCTTAGGATGTCGCCATGTCGGCCCCATGCGATCGCGAGGCCACGTCCGTGCAGGCTCGAAGCCCGACCCCCTCGGGCGTGGCGGCGCGATGAGCATGTCCGGCATCGACGCGAGCGCGGTGTTGGACGGCCGGCTCGGCGCGAACTGCGTGGTCGGCGCATACGCGGTTGTCGCGGCCGGCGCAGAGGTGGGCGACGGAGCTGAGATCGGGCCGCATGCGGTAGTCGGGGAGCGCGCCATCCTCGGCGCGAGCTGCGTCCTGCACCCGGGCGCTGTGATCGGCGCCGACGCGCGTGTGGGCGACGGGGTCGAGGTCTTCCCATACGCGGTCCTCGGCCGTCATCCGAGCGGCGCCGGAGCGACCGCGCGGCCAGCCTCCGCGCAGCAGCGACTGTCAGTTGGCGCGGGGTGCTCGATCGGCGCCCACGCCACGATCTACTTCGATGTCGAGATCGGCGAGCGAACCCTGATCGGCGACGGCGCCTCGATACGAGAGGGCACCCGGATCGGCGACCGGTGCATCGTCTCGCGCTGCGTGACTGTCAACTACGACGCGCGGATCGGCGACGGCGTCAAGGTGATGGACACGACGCACATCACCGGTGGGATGGTGATCGGCGATCGCGCTTTCGTCTCGACGATGGTTGCGACGAGCAACGACAACGCTCCAACCTCCGGCGCCCCCCGCCTTGCCGGCCCTGTGATCGAGCCCGACGCCGTAGTCGGGGCCGGCGCGGTGCTGCTGCCGGGAGTCGTCGTCGGGGCGGGCGCGGTCGTCGCGGCCGGCGCGGTTGTGACCGCCGACGTCGCGCCCGGCGCGACGGTCATGGGCATTCCGGCGCGCGCTCGCGGCGCTTAGCTCCAGGGCTCTGCCTACGATGTCGCCATGTCAGGTGCCGTTCCAGAACCGCCACCGGAGACCCCTGCCGCGATGGACCACGAGCAGCTCGCCGCCGTGAGCGCTGCCGTCGCGGAGCTGCGCTCCCGAATCGAGGCCGAGGCGGCGCGTTCCGAGGAGCGCTACTCGCTGCTGCTGCGAATCCTCAACGTGATCCACGACGACGACCCCGGCAATCGCCGACGGCTCGCCGAGCTGCGCGCCGGCCCTAACTACACGGAGGCCTTCGAAACCGCCGACCCGCTGGTCTCGGTCGTGATCCCGACGTGGAACAGCGTCGAGACGCTCCTCGAGCGCGCGATCCCGTCGGCGCTCGCGCAGACGCACCAGAACCTGGAGGTGATCGTCGTGGGTGACAGCTCCCCGTCTGAGGTGAGCGACGCCGTCGCGACGGTCGAGGACCAGCGAGTCACGTTCCACAACCTGACCGTCCGTGGCCCGTACGACGCGGACCCCGGGCGCGCGTGGCTCGCATCGGGAACGCCGGGACTCAACGCCGGCGCAGCCCTCGCCCGCGGCCTTTGGATCGCGCCCCTCGCCGATGACGACGCCTTCGTCCCGGACCACGTCTCACGCCTGCTGGAACACGCGCGAGAGCGCCGCCTCGAGTTCGTCTACGGCCGGATCCGCTACACCTTCCCCGACGGCCGCACGGGCGTCATCGGTGAGTTTCCGCCGCGCAACGAACAGTTCGGGTTGCAGGCGTCGCTCTACCACGCTGGTCTCCGGTTCATGCAGCTCGAGCTGGCGCATGCGCTGTTCGACAAGCCCAACGACTGGGGTCTCGCCGACCGCCTACTGCGCATCGGCGTGCGTATCGGCATGGTGGAGGACGTCAGCGTCGACTACTGGCCGTCGATGCGTGCGCTCGACCACGCTCGTAGGCCCGGAGGACAGCTCGAGGAACTTGCTGAGGAGCGCCGCAGGACCGAGCAGCTCGCCTCCGAGGTGGCGGAGCTGTCCAAGCGGCTGGAGGCGGCGCAGGCCTCGCGCGGCTCGGGACTTGCCGGCCTCCTCGGGCGCCTGCGAACCGGCGACTGAGACGCGCGGTCAGACCGCGTCTTTGAAGACCGTCTCGAGCCCCAGCGCCCCTGCGCCGGCGTCCCCCGCGCCGACCAGCGCGGCGATGTCGACACGGGCTCGCGGGACGCGGACGACGAAACGCTCTGCCGTCTGGCAGACGGCGAGATGCGCGCCGGAGGTCTCCAGGTAGTCGGGGTCCCACCCGAACGGCACCCAGACGAAGTGAACCTCCCTGAACGCCTGCGCGAGGAACCAGCTGAGCCCTGGATAGGCGTCATCGCCGAAGGCGTAGGAGTCTCCGAACACCACGACGGTGCGCGGGTCTGGCGCGTCCGGGCGCCGGAACACCCGCCGCGTCCCGATGTGCCCGCCGGCGGCCGAGACCCGCTCCCAGTTGTCGGCGACCACCTCGGCCGCCGAGGACGTGCCAAGGAAACCACGCGGCTCGACTATCGGCGGCTCGAAGTGCACCCCGAGATCGCCGCTGGCCAGCCGCACGTGCTCGGCGCTCGGCACGTCGTCGAGCAGGTTGCGGGCACCGCCGAGAGCCTCGATGGTCAACTCCGCGAGCAGCCGGTTGCCGCGGTTTGTGAGGTGGCTGTCGGTGGTGAGGTAGGTCTCTCCGTCGGCCCGCGCTGCTCGCAGCGCCTCACACGGATAGAGCAGTTCGGCCAGGCGCGGCTCGGCGGTCAGCCGCTCGAGCGGCCGGACGCCATCCCCGATCAGCCCCGCCGGAAGGAGCTCCGCATAGACCGCGAGCTTGTCCGGAACCACGAGGCTGCACAGGCCGACGCCGTGCGAGCTCGCCCACGCGGCACGGAGCTCGATCAACGAGCACCATTGCGACATCCAATCATGGGCGATCGTGACCTCTCCTCTGAAAGCCGCGATGTTGTCGTTCGAGCCCCCGTAGAGGAACAGCTGGCCCTCCTCGCCGACGATCGCAACCCCGTCCGGCGAGAGCGTTCCGGGGGTCGGCAGAACGAGGCGAGCGCCGGCGTCCAGCAGTTCACGTACGGCCCTGCGGCGGCCGCGCGCTCGCCGGCCTCTCGTGTAGCCAGGCGCGCGGCGTACTCCGGCGAGGCCAGGACACCATCTATCAGGGCCTTCAGCGAGCCGATGTTCATCCAGACGGCGACATCGTCCGAGGAGGCGCCGCGTCCGAGGAACTCGCGAAACACGGCTTCTACATACGCCGGCTGCAGGTCCGCGGCGTGAGGGCCTTCCCGCGCGCCGCCGTCGTTCGCTGAAGGCACCCGCGGGAGCCTAGCGTGAGGGGCATCGCGCCCCTTAGACTGCGCCGCGTGCCGTCCACGAGCGACCTGGAGCTCCTCGCTGCCCGCGACGACTTCCTCTGGCACCAGCGGTTCGAACTCGGTCCCGAGCTGTTCGCGCCGGGCGCCAACGACGTCGACTGGCTGCTTTACACGGCCGGCCTGCCGCACGACCTCACGGGCGCCAGCGTCCTCGACATCGGCACCACCAACGGGGGCGCCGCCTTCACGCTGGAGCGTCGCGGCGCCACGCGCGTGGTGGCAACGGACATCGTCGGGCCGATGCACTTTGGCTTCGAAGCGATCCGCGACGCGCTTGGCTCGAACGTCGAGTTCAGGCAGATGAGCGTCTACGAGCTCGCCGGAGCGATCCGGGAGCAGTTCGACTTCGTGATCTTCTGGGGCGTCCTCTACCACCTGCGCCATCCTCTGCTGGCCCTCGACAACGTGAGGGCGCTAACCCGCGGCACCGCCTATGTGGAGACGGCCGTGTGCGACCAGGAACTGCCCGCGGACGCACCGTCGGCCGCCCGCTTCTACCGCACCGACGAGCTCGGTTCAGACGCGAGCAACTGGTTTGCTCCCAACGTCCGGGCATTGGCGGACTGGTGCGCGAGCTGCGGGCTCGAACCCACGGGAGTTCAGTCCTGGCCGCCCGGCGCACCGTCCAGGGCGATGGTGACCGCCTCGGCGGGGGACGGCGAGCCGGAGTACCGGCGGATCTCCTACGAGCGGCCCCTCCTCGTATCGGTGCCGGGGATCGACTCCAGCGCCTGACGGGTCTCCGCGCGGTCTCCGTTTTCGGCTGCCCCGCCGAGCAGGGACGCGCCGCCCGCCACCAGCGCGTACTCGCCCTGCGTGAAGCGATCCCGGCGGAAGTCCCCCGTCCCGTTGGGGTGGAACACGAAGGCGGTGTCGAAGCCGGCGGCGTGCGCGAGCGCGAGCGCCACCTCCGGGAAGATCGGATGCTGGTGGGTGAGGTCGACCCAGAAGGTCTTCAGGGCCGGCACGGAATGCGGGTTCACCGTCTCGGCGATCAGCCGGCCGTCGCGGTCGAGCTTGGCGTGCGCGAGCTCGAACAGGCGCTGCAGATCGGCGTAGGGAAGGTGCTCGACAACCTGAGCGCAGAAGATCGCTCCGAGTGAGCCGTCGGGCTGCTCCGCGAGCAGCTCGAGCCCGTCGCCGAGGACGACCTGCGTGTGTCCCTTCTGGTGGCAGCGCTCGACCATGCCGGGGTCGGAGTCGACCCCGATGCTCTCCACTCCTGCCTCCGAGAGCAGGTCGAGGAACTCACCACGACCGCAGCCGAGATCGAACACAGGAGGATGCCCGCGGACGAGCTCGAGGAAGACACGCTGGCGATCGCGGATGAACTCCTCCGCGCCGCGGAAGGTGTCCTCGAACCTCCGGTAGGCATCCCCCTGCTCGCCTTCCCCTTCCCGGAACCCCTGCACCAGCCCGGCGAGAGGGTGGGTGAGATCGGCGAGTGGGGCACCCTCCATGAACGGGATCGCGTGACTCTCCGCGTGGCTCTCCTGTACCGCCCGACTCATCTCGCGTGACGAGGACTCGAGCCTCTGGGTCGAGGAGGTCAAACCGGCGACGCGCCGCTCGATACGGTCGGTGATCTCGTGCCGGCGCATGTCTGCGAGTAGGCGAGCATGCCGTTCGACGCCGGTTGCCTGCACCTTCGCCAGACTGGCTTCGCTCGAGGCCAGCGCGTCGCCGATGCGTTCGTCCAAGCGCTGCTGGTGAACTCGGTAGGGCTTGATCGCGCGAAGCACAAGCCTGCGCGCGAACAGCCCGGCGCCTCCGAACCGCGAAGCCTGGCTGGAGGGCGTGCCCTCCCGGGCGAGCTGCTGCGCCGGCGCGGCCAGCAGGGGAGGCGCGAGCTCGGTGCGCAGCCGATCGTGATGGCGCTCGCGCAGCAGCTCGAGGCGCTCGGTCATCACCTTCGCGGCTGCGCGAGCCGAGTGGGTGCGCCGGATGTCCTGGAGTCCCCTTTCACCGATCTCCTTCGAGCGCGCACGATCATCGAAGACCTCACGCATCAGCCTGGCCGCGTGCTCGACGTCCGGTTCCGCCCAGGTGCCGTCGGCCGGGTACGGCGGGGCGCCGCCACCGATCCGCACCGGAGTCTGGTCGACGAGGTAGCTGTTTTCGTCGGTCATGAAATCCAGATTCCCCGAATAGCCGGTGGCGATCACCGGCTTGCCGAGGTACATCGCCTCGGCCATCGTCAGCCCGAATCCCTCGGCGCGATGAAGGGACACGTAGCAGTCGCAGGTCGCGACGAGCATGTCCTTGCGCGACGGTTCCAGGTAGCCGTCGATGATGTGGATGTCGCCTCGTCCGCCGGCCGCCTCCAGCAGTCGGCGGTGGTCCTCCGGGGCGCGATCCCCGTTGATGGACTTCACGACCAGCACAGCCCCCTCGTGCCCGTCGAATGCGCGCTTGTACGCCTCGATCACGGCCAGCGGGTTCTTGCGCTCGAAAACGCTGTGGTGATCGAAGGAGAAGAGGTACATGAAGCCCTCCGGAAGCTCCAGTTCCGAGCGAGAGGCAGGCATGACCGTTGGCATCTCGACAGGGAGCGTGACCTTCGCGACCGGAACCGTCGCGGCCGGCGTCAGCGCCGAGACGATGTGGTCGGTCGGCAACCACAGCTCGTCAATGTGATCGAACGCCTGATGGAACGCGGCCGGAAAGGCCTCGACCTCCCAGAACCACATGCCGATCGAGTAACGGCCGGCGAAGAAGCTCTCCCCGGCCTGCACCGCGAACTCGCCCAGCACGTCGGCGTTCATGCAGATCAGGTTCACCGGGAACCAGGCATCGTCGGGAGCCAGATAGGTGAAGGCATGCCCCTGCCGATTCGGCGGGATCGTGCGTCCGTGGATCGGCAGCAGCGGGACGCCGCCCTCATCCAGCGCGGAGACGACTTGGCGGGCAGCCTCGCCGGTCCCCAGCTCCGATCGGAAGTAGCCCACGACGTTCACGCCCCACGCCGGACCCTCGTAGGCGCGCGGCAGGTCCGCGGTTGACGGCGGCGCCGCGGGGGCTGCGGGGGTACGCGGCTCGACGGCAGCGACCGCCGGCGCAGCGAGCATGCCAAGCGCGGGCTCCTCGACGACGCCGACGTCCACCGCCCAGGCGAGGAACGCCGCGTGGTCTGCTCCCGCGACGTCGGGAAACGCCGCCTGGAGGTCGTTGCGCTCCCCGTAGAGCGCGGCCAGCAGCCGGTTGACGCCTGGAGGCGCGCCTGGGGCTGGTTCCTCGAGCCACGACGTGAACGCGCTGTCGCCATCCGCACTGAACGGCGAGGAGCTCACCTCACCCCGTTCGAGGGCCACCTCGTAGAGCCGTCGAAGCCGTCGGGTGAACTTCGCACCGGAGGGCAGCGTGTGAAAGCTGTACGGCCACGAGCTCGCCTCGCCGTAGCCCTCGGCGTCGAGGGCGGCCGCATACTCGCGGCAGATCGACTCGAGCGCGGAGCCCGGGGCGATCTCGATGCGCGACTGGTGACGGCTGAGGGTCCGGGGCTGCTCCGGGGCGAACCCGCTGTAGTGGAAGAACGCCAGAGGCTGGCCGTCCACGACGTACCCGCCGGAGATCTGCTCCAGCACGCGGCTGTGGAGGTTCCAGTAGGCGACGTTGTATTGGGGCTCGCGCATCAGGACGCAATCGGACACCAGCCCGGGCGCGAGGTCGAACCATCGCTGGTCCACGAAGTAGCCGCTCAGAGGATCCACACGGCAGTCGGTCAGCAGCCGGTCGCGCCACCAACGCAGGAGCTGGGCGGTCTCCTCGCCGGCGCCGAGCGAGACGTAGCCGAGGTTGTAGACGCCTGCCAGCAGGATGTCGAGCTGGTTCGGGCGCTCACCGTCGTCCGGCAGCGGCACCGTGTTGTGAGGCGTCAGGACGACGCCGTGTGAGGCCGCGAGCTCGTCGAGCCGCGCGAGCGAGCCGTGGACCTCGATGTCGGGGTCCAGGTAGGTGATGGCCGGCGCGTCTCCCCGCTCCAGCAGATGCGCGAGAAGCCAGGGCTTCACGGCAGTCGAGAGCTCGAGCACGTCGTACCGGATCGCCATCTCCTCGAACTCGGGGCAGCCGATCTGTGCGGGCGTGACGAGCTCGAACGGCTCCGCGGCGGGATCGATGAACCCCTCGTGCTCATCGATGACGAGCACCGTGCAGGACCCACCTGGGTTGTGTCGGGCGAAGGATCTGGCCAGCACCCTCGCCTGGGCCAGATAGTTCTTGGCGATGATCGTGCAGATCTGCATCGGGCCAAGCTATACCAGCGGCGACGAGCGCCTCGCCGGGCTCACCGGCGGTACCAGTCGACGGGCTTGCCGCAGGCGTCGGCGATCGGGACCACCCGCTCGGGCGCCTGCAGGGTCGCGACGAGCGAGGAGGGGAACGCCGCATCGCTGAGCGGCGCGAGCCAGGGCCGGCGCACGTGGAACGTCACAGGCACCGGCTGGGAGGCGCTCACGGTGACCGGACCGATCCGCCATCGTGGCCCCGGCCGATCGAGGTTCGCGGGCAGCACCGTGCGCAGGCCCGGGGCGCGAACTTCCAGCGGCAGCGGGCTCAGGTACGGCGTCTCAAGGATCCACGTGCCGGGGTCGAGCGGCAGCATGACCGTGGTGCTCGCCCCTGGCCCAACGGGAGGGACGGGCACTTCGCTGGCGGGGGGCCGCACGGCGGCGACGCCGCCTGCCTTGACGATCGCACGGCCGGACGGTGTCTTGCAGTCGAGAACCGCCGCGGGCTGCTGCCCCTCAGCCAGCGTCGAGCGGGGCTGGACGGTTCCGGTACGCCGCCAGAGCTCGTAGAAAGGCGTCGAGCGCACGAGCACGAGGCCCGCCGGCGGCTCGCTCGAGGCGGCGTCCCGGGTCGTCACCACCCAGTCGAATTCGTTGAGCGTCTGCGCCGAGACGGTGTCGAAGTCGAGTGGCTCCCCGTACGCGAACGCCTTCGCCGGGTTGAGCGGAACCTCGGCCGTGCCGGCGTAGAAAGCGGGGACGTCACGCGATTCCGGCAGCTCCCAGTCGATGAAATCGTCGTCTCCCAGGAAGAGCACTCGCTGCCCGCGCAGCGCCGGCTGGAACGCGCGAAGTTCGGTCAGGTGCTGGGGCGAGCCGACTTTGCCTGCTCGCAGCGCTTCCCAGCTGGAATCCACGACACGCGCAAGCAGCAGCAGGGCGATCAGCGGCGCGACCCAGGCGCGCCACGTGCCCGGGACCATGCCGCGCTCGACGAGCGGCAGGACCGCGACCGCCAGCAGGAGCGGCGAGGCGATGACGAGCGCCTTTGCGGTGACGTATGGCGACTGGCTGCCGTTCGAGTAGGCCCACACGATCACAGCGAGCGCGGCCGAGGCCGGCAGCACCCACCGGCCTCGACGCACGAGCAGGATGCTCCCACCGACGACGAGCACGAGCACCAGGCCCGCCCACACACCGGCGCCCAGCGCATTCGACGGCGTCAGCCGGAAGTCCGGGGTCGTCCAGACGCCCATGGACTCCCATCCCGGGAGCGGTCCGATCAGGTTCCCGAGGTTGCTCTTGCTGATGCCGTTCGAGACGCCGCCCTTCGAGACGAACTTCTCTACGCGCGGCAGCTGAGGGATCAGCACGATCACCAGTACGGCGAGACCGAGGGCGCCGGGCACCACCTCCCCGCGCAGTTGCAGGAGCGCCTCGCGCCACGACGCACGCCAGGCGCGGATCGCCGCCCGCCCTGCGACCGCGACCAGGACGAACAGCCCCGGCCAGACAAGTCCCTGCAGCGAGTAGACCGAGATCGCGCCGGCCCAGATCAGCGCCATCGGGATCCACCGCCTGTAGCCGAGATCCGGCGGGGGTGTGTCCAGCGCGACGGCGGCGCCGAGCGCGAAGAGCGCCTCCATGACCTCCTTGAAGGCGCCCTCCGCGTAGTAGGAGGCGATCAGAAACGGAATTCCCACGACGATCGCGACGACCGTCTTCCCCGCCCAGCTCGCGTTCCTGACGGCGCCCAGCGCCGTCCAGCCGAGCAGGACAGGCGCCGCGAATGTCACCCCGGCGAAGACGAGATCCGTGCGGGCGCCCGTTCCCTGGGCGAGCGTCGCGGTGAGCGCGTGCGGGCCGAGCGGGTATTCCGCCAGCAGCGGCCACACCTTTGCGACGGCAGCCGACCGATAGCCTTCGGCCAGCAGCAGATGGGCCCCCATGTCGTTGTCGAACGACACGCCGAGGGTCCCGGCCCGGCCCGAGGCCAGGAACGGGACCAAGGCGAGAAACGCCACCGGGATGCCGGCTGCAAGGCCCGAGAGCGGGGGCCGCTGAGCGGGTCGGAGCCACCAGAGCACCAGGCCGGCGAGAACGAGCACGAGCGTCGCCACGGCGGTCGTGGCGGCACGGCCCGGCAGGTGGATCGCCGGGACCGCGATCAGCATCATCAGCGCCAGGCCCACGGGCGCGGCCACCCAGCTCCAGCGCCGTGCGCCGCAGATCGCCAGTGCGCCCTGTCCGAGCGAGAGCGAGCCGAGACAGGTCAGGGCGGCGCTGAGTAGGAGTGACGTCAAAGGCTTCGATGCATCGAGCTATTCGCCGGCCGTCGGCCGAGCGCCTCGACGCGACTCAATATGCGTCGAAGTCCAGGAACTCGAAGTCTACGATCGAGCCGTGACGGGCGGCCTTCGAGATTGCGGTAGATCAGGTTCAGCGGTGAGTCCCGTAGACGCTCCGGCAGCGGCAGACCCGCGAAGGACAGGTGGGGGTTCAGTCCGACATGAAGCGCGAGCGGCGCGCGATGGAACCGGCATGCCGCGCGCACGAGGGCGGCCCAGGCGGGGCGACTGAAGCGGCCCGGCCGCGAAGAGCTTCAGGAGCACCGCCACGCGCATCCGGAGCGCCGCGCGAGGGTGCTGACAGCCGAGGAGCTCCTCCGAGCGGTGAAGCGCGTAGTCGCCCGCCGGGGCGTGCGAGCCGCCAGGCCAGCGTGCGCTCGTCCCACGCGCGAGCCTCGCCCCGGTCGGGCAGCCCATCAGCTGGGCGGCGCCGCTCGCCAGACCGCCGGGCCCGAACGACGCCGCGTCGCTCCACGCGCTGCGCACTCCGTGTCCACTGCCCCGGGAGCGGCACGAGCACCCGGGCCGGCAGCGGGCCGAGGAGGTCGAATCCGAGCCGCCTGATGAAGCCGGGGGTCGAGTTCGCGTTGGCGACGCCGACGATGGAGCTGACCCCGGCGCCGAGCATGCGCGATCGCATCGCTCGCGAGCCGGACGAACGTTCCACCGCCCCGCGCGCGCTCGTGCACGGCCGTGTTCAGCGACAGCGCGGCGCGAAGCGGGCGGGCGTCTCGCAGAGCGCGATCGGGACAAGCGCGTAGTGCCCTGCTCGGCCGGTCTCGTCATCGAGGTTCGCCTCGATCACGGTGCCCGAACGGGGAGTCGCCGGTACAGCCACTCCAGGTAGTCGAGCCGGGCGACGTCGGAGCCGGGAAGACCGATCCGAGCAGCGCGGAGGTCGACTCAGGTCCGACTCGCGAGACGCTCAATCGCCGGAACCCGAGAGGCGAGCGGGGCGCGGGGACGGCGCTTGTGCATCAGCTCCATCGCGATCAGCACGCGCACCACGTGCCAGATGCTGGTCAAGGTCCCCGAGCTCGCCTCGCCGGCCGTGCGCTGGGACATCGCCACCGGCTGCTCCACGATCTTCGCGCCCGTATGGCCGGCGTCGACGAGCGCCTCGACCGTGTCCCAGGTACTCGACCGGGTAGTCGCTCGCAAAGCGGTCCAGCAACGGCCGGCGGATCACCCGGAAGCCGGAGCTGGAGTCGAACACGCGCACGCCCGTGATCCGTGCCACCCGGCGTGACAGCGTGGCCATCGCCACCCGGCTCGCGCGCTTGACCTCGTAATCCCCCGAGCCGGTCATGAACCTCGAGCCGATCACCATTTCGGCGCCGGTCGAACGCATCGCGTCGAGCAGCGGACCTCACCTCGGCGGTGTCGTGCTGCTCGTCGGCGTCCACCTGGATGACCGTGTCATAGCCTTGGCTCAGCGCCCAGCGGAAACCCGCAGCGAAGGGCTCCGCCGATCCCGACGTTCACCGGCAGGCGGAGGACGTGCGCGCCGGCGTCGCGCGCGCGGTGCGGAGGTGCGGTCGCTCGAGCCGTCGTCGACGACACAGACCTCGTAGCCGAGCCCTCGAGCCGAAGCGACGACTGTCGCGACACTCTGCTCCTCATTCAGAGCAGGAATGAGAACCAGCGGCCGCTCGACCGTCACCTGATCACCGTCTCCTCGGGCGCCGTGCTTCGCTGTCCCCGGGCCTCGACGGTCGCGTGCCCCTTCAAGCGTCGTCAGCCGGTGCTCGACGAGAGCCGCGTGCTCTGCGAGGTCCTGGATCGCCCGATGCAAGCCCGAGAGTGAGATCGAGAGCTGCAGGCAGATCAGCACGAGAAAGACGATGAAGATCCCTAGCGAGAAGCCGGTCGAGGTGAAACCGAGGGAGCTGACCTGCGACGCGGCGAGGCTGAGAACCGGCGCGCCGACGAAGCCCACCAGCGAGACCGCGAGCCAACCGAAGCCGTAACGGATCGAGAGCAGCCGCCGCCGCACGAGCGCCGATCGTCGAGAGCATGAGGCATGCGGCACCGGCCATGATGATGATCGCCTGGATGCTCAACGTGCGACTTCCTCGATCGCGGGACGGACGCCCTCACGCACCAGGAAGTATGCACCTGGAAGGCTGACCAGGAAGAGCGTCGCAACTGACAGCAGCGAGATCAGGGTCGCATCGGTGGCGCCTATGCCGACCGAGCCCAGCAGGAGCACGTAGGTGCCCTCTCTGACGCCGAAGCCGCCGATCGAGATCGGAAGCAGCGTCGCAAGTGTCACAAGGGCCAGCGAGACGGCGGCGGTCGAGAACGGCAGCGTCACGCCGATCGCTCGCGCGAGGAAGACCAGCTGGAGCACGATCAGAGCCTGAAACGAGAAGGCTCGGCGACCGCGACGGGCAGAACGACCCGAGGGTGAAGGATCTTCTCGCTGAGCAGAACGCGGTACTTCTGCATCGGCGTGGCAAAGCGGCGCGGTGTCAACCAGGCGAGCATCCGTGAGCCCGGCCGCAACATCGCAAGGAAGATGAGCGCTGATGAGAGCAACAGCCACCGTCACCCAGAGGAGGAAGGCGCGCGCGTGATGCGGGACCGCGGCGGCGTCGAACGCCAACGCGATCCATGCCATGCCGATCATCCCGGCGAAGCCCCCGGCGCGATCCAGGACGACCGAGAGGATGGTCGGAACCAGGGCGCGCCCGCGGCGGGTGACGAGCAGCACGCGGGCGACCTCGCCTCCGACGGTCGCCGGCAAGAACGACCCTGAGAATTCCGAGATCTCGTATATCCGCACCAGCCGGCCTGGCTCGAGGCGGACGCCGAGCGCGCGAAGGAGCAGGTGCCAGCGCACCATGCCGATGCCGAGCGCGCACGCGACCAGTGCGACCGCGATGACGAAGTCGACGGGGTTGCCGTGGGTGATTCGCGACGCCATCGTCGACCAGTCGATCTTGCTCGCGACGAGCGCCAGCAGACCGGCAGTGACCAGCAACCGCACCCAGAGCGAGGTGACGATGCGCCGGACGCGGCCGAATCGCACGCTCCGAGGATCGTGAAGCGCGCCGTCCACAGCGACTGCCGTCAGGCCGCCCGTACCCGCGGCAGCTCCGCGCGGGGCAGCGCGTCGGCGACCGACTCCAGAGGGGGCCCGGCCCGGTCGTCCCGATCAGCGACGACAACGCCGGCAGCGTCGCCCGCCGCCGTGTGTGCAGTATTCGGCTCGTCAGCCATCCGGCGTAGGGTAGGACGAAGAACGGCTCCGGGGGTCGATGTCGTAGGGGTGCACGTAGCTCCAGGCGCCGCGGCCTGGGCGGGATCCGGCGCAACGCCGCCCTCGACAGAGTCGGCGGGACGTAGCGGAGGTAGATGCCGCCGAGGTAGGGCACCATCAGCCGACCCCGGCCGATCACAGGACATGGCAGCTCGAGCAGACCGTTCTCCCAGCAGAACGGACGTCTGGGCGCCGCGGGCCAGCCGTGGAGCGGGCTGACCGCCGGTAGGACGCTTGACGAGTACGCGAAGCCGGCGGCGGCGATGCTCTCCACCGCCCAGGAAGTCGCAGGCGTAAGCGAGAAGATCGGTGCGCGGAACCCTGGCACGGGGCGTCGGGCCGCCTGTTCCAGCAGCTCCCTGCCCTCTCGCAGCTCGCCCTCGAGCCGGGCCGGCCCGACCTCCCCAAGAGGGACATGCCGCAAGCCGTGCAGCCCGATCTCGTGGCCCCGTGCTGCGATCTTGCCGATCAGCGCGCCGTGCTCGCGCGCGAGCTCGCCGACGACGAAGAAGGTGGCCCGGATGCGGTGCTCCTCGAGGAACTCGAGAAAGCGCTCGGTCATGGCGAGGAAGCGGGCCTCCTGCGAAGTCGAGCGCCGATTGTCCTCGAGATCGAATGTGACGCTCAGCGGCATCGGGCTCCCGCGCATCGAAGGTAACCTGCACGCCAGGAGCAGGTACGCGTCTCCTGACCCCGGTAGGAGTCTAGGGTGCCTGCCAGCGCACCCTGATGAAGCTGCCGATGCTGACCGAGACGAGCCGCCCTGAACCGGCCCGAGGCGACGTGGTCATCATCGTCTGCGCCGGCCCAGGCGTCGACCCGGGCGCCTCGCTGGCGTCGGTCCTGGGGACCACACCGCCTGCCGTGCCGGTGATCATGGCCGCCCGGGAGGGGCCCGCACAGACCATCTCGCCGCTGCGGGCGAGCCGAGAATGCTTCCTCGCCGCGGGCGCGAAAGGAGGAGACGGGCGCTCGCTCGCGGAGCTCGTGTCGCAGATCGCGATGCTCTGCGCCCCAGCCGACATCGTCGTGCTCGACGCGCCCGATCGAGCTGCCCCAGGGATGGCTCGAGCGCCTGCGCACGGCCGCGCTTGCGGACACGAACCTGGCGAGTGCCAGCGCGCTGAGCGACGCCGGCGGGCCGCTGGCGAGCACGAGGGAGGACACGGGCGCGCCGGAGGTCCCGGGCTACCCACACCCGAGCCTCTGTACCCGCGCCTGAGCACGATCGTCCTGCCCTGCGCCTACATCCGCCGCGAGGCGATAGATCTCGTCGGCGAGCTGGACCCGAGCCCTGGACCTTCGCTCCTCGCTGGTCGATTTCGCGCAGCGCTGCCTGCTCGCGGGGCTCTCCCACGCCGCGGCCGATGACCTCGTCGTCTCGGGGGCAGGCCGGATCGAAGCTCCATCCGAGCCGCCTGAGGTCCTTCGGCGCCGATACCCGTACCTGTACGACGTGCCGGCGCGGCGCCCGACGCCGACGGCGGCGCAGAGTTCGTGATGCACGACGAGACCGCGGCTCCGGGGCTCTGCCGGTGGCGCTCGCGCGATCGCGGCGGGATCGCGGGAAGATCGCCGTGACGCTCGACGCCCGGGATCTGCGGGAACCGCTCACCGGGACGCGCCGTCACACGCTGGAGCTCGCCGCGGCGCTCGCCGCGGGGGGCGGAGTCAGGATTCGAGCACTCGTGAGCCGCGACACCGGCGAGGAGGCGGTCGCGAGGCTCGGCGAGCTAACGGACGTGGAGATCCTCAGGCTGGAAGACGTCGCCTCCGGCACGGCGCGCGACGCGATCTTCCACCGTCCCCAGCAGATGTCGCAGTACGCCGACCTCGAGGTCGCACTGCGCCTGGGCGAGCGTCTGGTCCTCGGGCAGCTCGACCTGATCGCCTACCGCAACCCTTCCTACCACTCGAGCCTCGCCGCCTGGCACAAATACCGGCGCACGGGCCGCCAGGCGCTCGCGGTCGCCGACCGTGTCCTGGTTCTCTCCGAGCACACGCGTAAGGAGCTCGGGGACGACCACCTCGCGAGCGGTGGGAGGGTTCGTGTCTCGCCCCCGGGCTCGATCACCTTCTCTCCGCTCACACGCCGGCCGGGGAGGCCGCAGGCTCCGTGGCCGACCAGCTCGCGGGCAGCCCGTTCCTGCTCTGTCTCGGGGCGGACTACATGCACAAGAACCGCCTCTTCGCGCTGCGACTCCTCGATGCGCTGCGCTCGGAGCAGGGCTGGCACGGGCGCCTCGTGCTGGCGGGCATTCATGTCCCGCACGGGTCCTCCAGCGAGCTAGAGCGCGCGTTGCTGGCCGAACGGCCCGCGCTGGCCGAGGCCGTCGTGGATCTGGGGCCGGTCGCCGAGGCTCAGCGGGAGTGGCTGATGGGCAACGCCGCCGCGCTCCTGTATCCGACCGTCTACGAGGGCTTCGGTCTCGTGCCCCTCGAGGCGGGGGCGGCGGGCGTTCCGTGCATCTTCGCCGCGCAGACGTCACTGGCCGAGGTGGTGCCCGAGGCGGCGACGATCGTCCCCTGGGATCCGTCGGCGTCGGCGTCGGCGTCGGCGCCGCTGCTGGAGCGAGGGCCGGCGCGCGACGCCCACGTCGGGCTGCTGGCGGCCGCCGCCGCCCGCAGAAGCTGGACGCATGCCGCCGCGGAGACGGTGGACGCCTACCGCGAAGCGCTCCTCTCCGCTCCGCGCGAGTCGATGATGCTGACCCGCGAGGCGGTCAGGCACGAACGCGAGCTCACCGAGCGGATCGAGGCGCACGACCGGCTCGTCGCGCAGCTCGCCCGCGAACGCGACCACTCCGAACGCGAGGGCCGCAAGGCCTTCGCCGCGTACTTCGACCTGAAACGGGAAGTCGGCTTCGGCGGGGCGCTGGTGGGTCCCAAAGGGGCGCTCCCCGAAGACGTCCAGCGAGCGCTCGTCGTGGCGGCGCGACGCCCGCTGTTCCACAAGCTCGTGCTCGAGCCGACGGCCTTCATCTTCCGCATCGCACGGGCGATCGCACGGGTGTTCGGCCGCCGCCCGAAGGGTTGACAGGACGGGCCTCGCCCTTGCAAGCGCCCAATCGGGACGGCAGCCCTCGGTACCCTTGAACCGTGCCGATCGATAGCGCCGCTGTCCCGCCGATCGTCGTCGATCGGGTCAGCAAGACGTTCCGTGTGCCCGAGGAGCGCTCGCACACGCTCAAGGAGCGCGTGCTGCACCCCAGGCGTAACACGCGCCGCCAGGTGTTCAAGGCGCTCGACGACGTCTCCTTCGACGTTCGCAAGGGAGAGTTCTTCGGGATCGCCGGACGGAACGGCAGCGGCAAGAGCACCCTGCTCAAGTGCCTCGCGGGTATCTACGGGGTCGACTCTGGGGGGATCTGGCTGAACGGGCGGATGTCGACGTTCATCGAGCTCGGCGTCGGCTTCAACGCCGACCTGGCAGCGCGCGACAACGTCGTTCTGAACGGCATCATGATGGGACTCTCCCCGCGCGAAGCCCGTGCCCGGTACGACGCGGTGATCGACTTCGCCGAACTGCGGGAGTTCGAGGAGCTCAAGCTGAAGAACTACTCGTCGGGCATGCACGTGCGGCTCGCGTTCGCGGTTGCGATCCAGGTCGACGCGGAAATCCTCCTGGTCGACGAGGTGCTCGCCGTGGGAGACGCGGCGTTCCAGCAGAAGTGCTTCGAGGTGTTCAACCAGATGCGCGACAGCGGCCGCACGATCGTGTTCGTATCACACGACATGGGAGCCATGAACCGTTTCTGCGACCGCGTGCTGCTGCTCGAGCGGGGCGCCCCCGTTCACCTCGGCGACCCGCAGGAGGTCGCGGACCGCTACTTCGAGATCAACTTCAGCCGCGACGAGGGCGCCGGCGACGGAGCATCGGGAGGGCGCGCGGGAGACGGCGCAGCGGAGATCGTGGAGGTGTGGGCAGAGGACGAGACGGGGGAGCGAAAGACGACCTTCGCCCAAGGGCGGCAGATGACGCTGAAGGCCCGGGTGTCGTTCAAGGAGGACGTCGAGGACCCGGCCGCGAGCGTGTTCGTGCTCAACGAAGACCACCTCTCCGTGATGGTCGGCAACTCCGCGCGGGAGGACGACCGCAGCGGGCACTTCGCCGCCGGCGACGAGGCCGTGTTCGAGTTCAGCTTCGAGAACGTGCTCGCACCGGGGCGCTACAACCCGCTTTTCATGCTCGCCCATCGCGGTTCCGGGCTCGACCTGATCGACCGCCTGCAGGGTGCCGTCTCGTTCATCACGACCGCAACACTGCCGCTCGGCGGAGTGGTCGACCTGCCGGTGCAGACACGTGTGAGCCGCGGCGCGGACGCCGAGTCCCGCATCGTCCGATGAGCGCGGCGCCGCTCGCAACCGAACGCGTCGGCCGCCCGCTGCAGGGGCCCCGCGCGCTGACCAACGACTGGTCGCGCTTCTGGCACCTGACCTACAACATCGCGCGCAACGAGTTCAAGCTGCGCTTCTTCGGCTCGTTCTTCGGCTACCTCTGGCAGCTGATGCGTCCGCTTCTCTACTTCGGCGTCCTCTACATCTTCTTCACCCAGATCGTCGACGTGAACGCCGGGCAGGGACCGAGCGGGCAGTTCTACGGCGCCCAGCTGCTGGGGTCCATCGTCCTTTTCACGTTCTTCCAGGAAGCGACCGGGGGCGCGGTCCGAAGCGTCGTCGACCGGGAGAACCTGGTCCGCAAGATTCAGTTCCCGCGCCTCGTGATCCCGCTTTCGATCGTGCTGCTCGCATCGTTCAACCTGGCGCTCAACCTTCTCGTCGTGCTCGCCTTCGCGGCGATCGAAGGTGTGACGCCGATGCTGAGCTGGCTCGAGCTCCCGCTGATCGTGGTGATGCTCGCCCTCTTTGCTACGGGCATCGCGATGTTGCTCTCGGCGCTGTTCGTCAAATTCCGCGACGTGCAGCCGATCTGGGAAGTGGTGCTGCAGGTGATCTTCTACGCCTCGCCGGTGATCATCGCCGTGACGAGCGTGAAAGCGAAGGTCAGCGAGACCGTCTTTCACATCTACATGCTCAACCCTCTGGCGGTGATCTTCCAGCAGTTCCGCCACGCGATGATCACGCACAACACGCCCAGTGCCGGCGCCGCGCTCGGCAGTTGGGTGTCGCTGCTCGCGCCATTCGCCATCGTCGTGCTGCTCTTCGCAATCGGCTTCTGGGTCTTCAACCGCTCGGCGCCCCACGTCGCCGAGGACCTCTAGGGGGAGTCCCGGGGCGCAGGGCGCCCGCTCGCCACCGGTCGCTAGATGCGGCGGGGCGCGTCGGCCGGGGCCCCCAGCGAGTCCCCGCTCGCGTCGGCGGCACCCTCCTCGGCCTCCCGCTCTGCGATCGCGTCGAGGTCGAGCTCGGTCGGCTCGGCCACCTCGCCAAGGAACCGCTCGAGCGCGTCGATCCGCCGCTCCCACGCGTAGTCCGCCGCCGTCTCGACGCCGGCTCGCCCGAGCCCGTTCCCGCAGCTCGCCGTCACCGAGCAGCCGTGCGAGCGCAGCGGTGACATCCGCCGCGCTCGGAAGCGGGCATCAGGCAGTTCTCCCCGTCGCGGCAGAAGTCGCGGTTGCCGTGCGCGTCGGTGCAGACGACCGCTCCCCCGGTCGCCATCGACTCGAGCGGAGGCAGCGCGAAGCCCTCGTGCGACCGAGGTCTGGATGAACACCGTCGCTTCGTTGAAGAGCTTGTTGACACCCTCGTCGTCCGGTCGCCTCGACGTAGCGGATGCCCTCCCGCCCGGCGGCGATCTCGGGCTCGATGCCGAACAGGCAGAGCTCGGGGCGCGGCTCGGGCAGCGCCCGCCAGGCGTCCAGCGTCAGCGGCAGGTTCTTGAGCGGGTTGGTGCGGCCCAGCGCCAGCACCATGTCCTCTCGCCGTCGCGCCTGAGGCAGCGGACGGAACGTATCGAGGTCGATCCCCGGCGGGATCAGCGTCGCGTCCAGCCCCAGCTCGCGCAGACGGTCGCGGTTCCAGGAGGAGATCGTCATGTAGCGGAACTCCGGCCGGTAGGAGTCGAGCACCGCATTGCGCGTGTGCTCGTCGTCGGGGTAGTAGCTCGTCTCGATGTCCTGGACGAAGTAGACGGGGATCCCGCGCAGGACGCTGGCCCGCCACACGGGCGCCGCGGTGTTCCACCACGTCGCGACCTTGATCGCGTCGAGCTCCGCGAGCGCCTCGACGAGATCCTCGTAGTCCTCGAAGCTGTGCACCGGTACGTCGAGCTCGAACCAGTCCGGCGCCTCGCCGAGCGTGTAGAGCCGGGCGTCGTGCCCGCGCGCAGCGAGCCGGTTGAGGTGCTCGAAGATGTCGCGGTGTCCGCCGCCGACGCCGGTGTCCTCGGTCACGTAGACCACGCGAAGGCGACCGTCGGCCGTGCGCACGTCGCGCGCGTCGAAGAAGGTGCCCCAGCGTTCCCAGAACAGGCGCTGGGAAGCGCGCTCGCGCTCGCCGACGTCGGTGCCGCGCGTGACCGACTCGTGGTGGACGAGCGCGGCCATCGGGATGTAGAGGACGCGGAATCCCTGCCTGCCAGGCGCGCAGGCACCAGTCGACGTCCTCATAGGCCATCGGGTAGGCGCTCGTCCAGCAGCCCGACGCGTTCGAGCACCTCGCGCCGCGCAGGTACATGCAGGCGCCGGTGACCGCGAGCGCCGGGGACGGGACCCGGGCCGGCCCGCAATCGCCCGGCTTGAAGCGGTAGCGATGGTCGAACCACTGCGGCGCGTCGCGGTTGCGCACCGTGCCGCCGAACTGGATGCGCCCGTCCGGGTACAGCAGCCGCGCGCCCACGATCCCGACGTCATCGCCGCGCCGCGCCGCGTACTGGAGCGCCGCGAGCCAGCCGGGGCGTGCCTCGACATCCGAGTTGAGAACGACCACGTCGCGCTCGGGGTCGGCCGCGCGCAGTCCGCGGTTGACGTTGGCCGCGAAGCCGTCGTTGTGCTCCCCCTCGACGACCTCGATCCCCGCGATCGCGCGCAGTGCGGCGACGTGCTCGGCACCGCTGGCGTCGTCGCCGACGATGATCCTGGCCATTCCCGGCGCGACGGTTCGCTTGATGCTGCGCGACGAGTGTCGCCACGTGCTCGGCGTCGCGGTAGCAGGGGACCACGATGTCCACAGCGACCGCCTTCGTGCCGGTACCAGCTGCGCATCGCCTCCAGCGCCCGGTCGGGGCCCTGCTGGCTGCGCAGGTTCAGGCGCCGGCGCAGCGGGGTCGACGCGAAGCGGCAGCGTGACCGCGCGGAACAGCAGCGTGCGCCAGCCGTGGTAGCGGTAGGTCAGGTAGATGCGACGGCGCAGGCCGCCGAGGGGCCCCTCGAACACCAGCTCGTCCGGGGGCTGCTCACGCGCCCGCGGCTCAGAAGATCGAGGCTTGTCGTTCATCGCATCGCTTTCGGGTCGTCCGGCCCGCGCTGCGTCGCGACGGGCATGAGGGGCTCAAAGCCTCCCCGTCGCTCGAGCGAGAGCAGGCGCCGAGCCGAGGGAGGCAGGCGGTCGGCGCGGGAGCCCAGGATAGCCCCCGTCGTACGCAGCGCCTGACGAAGGAGCACGGCGAGCATCGCACGGGCGCTCTCGGCACGCCCTGCGTGCCGTTCGGCCAGCGCGCCGCGCGCCTGGGCGAGAGCGCCGCGCAGCTGCATCCCGGCGTGTACGGGCCCGGCCGGCTCGCGCCAGGCGTAGACCTCGAGCAGCGCACGCCACTCGTCGAAGCTGCGGCGCAGCTGCTCCCACGGGGAGTAGTCGTGTGAGTGCACGACCGCCGCCGCGGGCAGGTACGCCTTGGCCCAGCCGGCCCGCAGGAGGTCCAGCGCCAGCACCCGGTCCTCCGCGTAGGGGACGTCGCGGAAGGGGACCCGCTGCCAGGCCGCGCGGGCGACGCAGGCGTTCGCATCGCTGAGAAAGCCGCGCGGGCCGAGCAGCGCGCTTGCGGGCAGCCCCCGCTCCCCCGCTTCGAGGCGATCGACACGCGGCGTGCCGTCCGGAGAGAGCTGCGCGAACCACCGTTCGAGCTCGAGCGCGACGGGGAACGACGCCCCTGGCCGCGCCAGATACGGCCCGTATGAGACCCCCACGTCGGCCCCGAGCGCAAACCCCTCGAGCAGCCGCTCGAGCCAGCGCTCCCCAGCGGGCTCAGCGTCCTGCGTGAGGAAGGCCACGTGCGCGCCGCGCGTCGACTCCATCAAGAGGTTGCGAGTGCGCCCGTGGCCGAACTCCTCAGGGGCGATCTCGATGACCCGGGCGCCGAAGCGCCGCGCCATCGCGGCGGACCCGTCGCACGAGCCGGAGTCGCAGACGACGAGCTCGTGGGCGATGGACTGAGTGGAGAGCGCGTGGAGCGTGCGCTCGAAGAGCGCGCCCCCGTCGCGCACCGGGATCGCGACGCTCGGATCGCCTCCGCGGAGCTCAGGCAAAGAACCCAGCCAGTGTCAGCAGCATTCCCGCGAAGCTGAGCGCGATCATCGCCGGCACCAGGACCGCGGCCGCGGAGAGCGCGCCGCGCCGGCCGAAGGCGTGCAGCGAGCCGACGGCGAGCAGGGCGAGCGGCGCGATCGCGGGGAAGGCGTAGCGGCCGAATTCGGCGACCACCGGCCGCACGCCCGTCGTGTAGAAGGCGGCCTCCACGCCGAACACCACAGCTATCGGGCACAGGACGAGGAAGCCGAGCTCGACGAGGTGCGAGCGAACGTAGGCCCACTCGCGCCGTACCGCGATCGCGGCGAGTACGACCGTCCCGAGCATCGCCGCGAAGATCACGAGGAAGACCCAGGCCGGGAACAGGATCACGTACCAGCCGAACGACCCAAAGCCGCGCTTGACATAGATCAGGTACCCGGGCGGCACGCTCGTTTCGAAGTGGCGCGCCATGAACGGCAGCCGGGGCAGGAACACCTGCCAGACGTAGGCGAGATAGCCGAACGGATGCGACTCGGCCGGGGCGATCACGCTTTCCGCCGCCCCGCCGATCACGGCGGTGGCGGAGCCGACCGGATGCAGGGCGGTGGTAACGCGGGTCGCGATCAGCCGCCCGGCGATCGCCGCGACCGCCAGGATCCCCAGCCCACGCAGGTCGGTGCGAGCGTGGTGGCGCCAGAGCGCCGCGAGCAGCGCCAGGCCGATGACGGGGTAGATCTCCAGCACGCTCTGCTTGGCGAGCGGGGCGATCAGCAGCAGCAGCCCGAGCAGCAGGCAGAGCGCGATCCGCCAGCCGCGACGGAGGATGAGGATCACGAGCAGCTGGAGGCCGGCGGCGCACGCGTTGAGGCCGACGTCGTTGTTCACGGCTCCGGAGATGAACCCGTACATCGGCTCGAAGGCGACGAGCAGCGCCGAGGCGACACCGATCCACGGCCGCCTCGGGGCAAGCTCGCGGCCGATCAGGAACGCGAACACGACCGTGAGCGAGCCGATCAGCGCCGAGAGCAGGCGCATAAGCGTGAGTTGCGCGATCGGCGAGTTCGAAGCCAGCGCATAGGCCGGGGCGAGGGCCGCATAGTAGAGCGGCCCGTAGGTCGCGATCGTCGAGTGCCCGCCGCCATCGGAGGCGCTCGGGTGTTCGCGCGTGAAGGCCCGCCCGAACTGCGATTCGGCGCGCGTTTCCCAGGGCGGGCGGCTGTCGCCGGTCTGGTGGTCGGTGCTGAAGTCCGAGTATTCGAGCAGCCGCGACTCGCTCGTCGTCCAGCGCGGGATCGTCGAGCCCAGATCCTGGGACGGCGCTTCGCCGCGTTCGACGATCATCTGGGTGTAGGCGAAGTGGTCGACCTCGTCGGGCGCCTGGAAGACCGGGGTGATGAGCGCCCAGCACGCGAAGTTGACGGCAGCGATGCAGAACAGCCAGCACGCGATCCGCCGCGGCCCCCATGCCCCCGCCTCGGCCCCTGCTGCGAGCGCCAGCACCCGCACGGCTGCCAGCGCAACGGCGGGCAGCACGACCAGCAGCATCAGCCAGTAGAGCCACGGCCCCACGAAGCCCGGGCGGAAGAGGGCGGCACGATCGAGGATCGAGGACGCGCGCGCGAGGTAGCTGCTCTTCGCGCCCGCGGCGGGCAGATACCAGACGGCGATCTGCCCGGCCAGCGGGGCGCCGTTCATCGTCGGACCTCCGGGCGGCGGCGCCGGGAGCGGCGTTCCTCCCCAGTTGACTTCGCCGGCCGCGGTCACGCAGGCCGTGACAAAGCGCCGCTGGAATCGCTCCGGCACGGCGAAGTCGGCATCGCTGACGCGGTTGGCGCCGACCGCCATGGGGGCCAGATAAGAGCTCGCGGAGGTGCTCGCGCTGCCCGTGCCTGTGCCCCTGAGCGTGAGCCGCATCGCGGGACGCGTGGTCGACGCCGAGATCACCTGCAGGCGCAGCTGCTTGCTGGAACCTGCGATCCGCAGCCCCGGGATGCAGAGCCGCTGGCCGGCTTTCGCGGGCGCGATGTAGGTCAGCACCTCGACGCTGTTGGTGCCCGTGAAGTATTCGCGCGGCCACAGGCAGTAGGCGGCGATCAGCGCGATCAGCGGCACCGCCGCGATCGCGGCCGTGCGCCATACCCGGGGGTCGCCGGCGAAGATCGCCGACCGGGCGCGAGCGAGCCGCGGCACGCTAGCCGCGGAGCAGACGCATCGTCGAAGGCACGAGCGCGGCAGGAAGCGAGAAGACGCGGACAGCTGCGGTGGCAGCGACAATCGCGAGCGGCTCTCGGTCGAGCGCGCCCGGAGGCGATACGGCGGTGTGCTCGAACGTGCTCATGCGGCTTCGCCCGCGGGCGCCGACGGCGCCCACGTCGCTTGAACGTACAACACGCTCCACGGGGAAAAGTGACGAAGCCCGGGCGGCAGCGTCAGTCCCAGTGCGAGGGCAGGGCGCTGAGGCGTCGCTTGACCGAGAGCGGCAGCCGCCGGTGGTTGGCGCCGAGCACCAAGCCGACCATCTTCGCGCTCTCGTATACCGCGGTGTAGGGGATCCAGCGGCGCCGGCCGGTCGTCCACAGCCACACGAGCTCTCCGCGCGCGTAGCGGAGCGCCGCCGAGCGCAGCGCCTTCACCGACTGCCGTTCGCCCGCCAGGTACGCGTTCTCGGCTGAGGCCCCGGAGTCGAAGAAGCGTCGCAGCGCGCCCAGCACCGTGTAGTTGTGCGAGTGGCGCACGGTGGCCGCCGGTTCGTAGACGATCGTGAAGCCCTCGAGCAGCACACGGCGGCTCCAGTCCTGGTCCTCGCTCATGATGAGGTCCTCGGGAAACGGGAACCGGGCCCAGAGCTCGCGCCGGATCGCGGCGTTGACATTCGAGAACATCGTCGTGTCCACCATCAACTCGGACGCGCCCCCGGCGCGCTGTTCGCGGCGATCGGGTCCGTAGAGAAAATCGAGGAAGTAGCACTCCGGGGGCCGTGCGTCCTCGTGCGGAAGCTGGCGGCCGTAGACGCCGGCGACGCCCGGATCAGCATGCAGCGGGGCGGTAAGGCGCGCCAGCCAGTCCTCGGAGACCGGGTAGGCATCCTGGCTGATGAACACGAGCAGCTCGCCCCGCGCCAGGCCGGCGCCGATGTTGCGCGAGGCGCCGTGCGTGAACTCCTCCGCGGGTATCTCCCGCAGGACTGCGCCGTGGCGTTCGGCGACCCCGATGCTTCCGTCCGTCGAGCCGGAATCGACGATGATCGTCTCGACCGGCTCGTCGAGCCGCTGGCGCGAGATCGCCTCCAGACAGCGCGCGAGGTCCTTCTCGCCGTTCTTGACGGGTATCACGATCGAGATCACGGCGGCCACACGATACGGGGCGCCACCTGGCCGCGGCTGCCGCGGACGGCGCACGCGCGACGGGTCCGCCCGGCGCCCCCGCAATGAGCGGACCGGGCCCGCGCCGTGGGGTCCGATAGGCTGATCCGGAGTGCAGTCGCGCCCGCAACTTCGTCTGCGCAGAATCGTTGAAATCCCTGACGGCCTCCTGTTGAGGCCGCCGATCGGCACAGGCCACCGATGAGAAGCCCATCCCGAATGACCAGCGAGCGCAGCACCGCGCTCGCCGAGGACCGCCCGCCGGCCGAGCCGCGGCTGCGGCTGTCGGTCGTCATCCCGTGCCTGAACGAGGCTGAGAACATCGAGCAGTGCGTCGACCGCTCGCGCGAAGTGCTGGCGGCCGAAGGCATCGACGGCGAGGTGATCGTCGTCGACAACAACTCCACGGATGGCAGCGGCGAGATCGCCGCCCGTGCGGGAGCGAAGGTGATCCGCGAGCGCCGCCCCGGCTACGGCGCGGCCTACCTCGCGGGTCTCGAGGCGGCGAGGGGCGAGTACATCGTGATGCTCGACGCCGACCTGACCTATGACTTCGACGAGATCCCGCGCTTCCTCGCGAAGATGGAAGCGGGCGCCGACATGGTGATCGGCGACCGCATGGACAACATCCAGCCCGGCGCGATGCCCTGGCTTCACCGCTACGTGGGCAACCCGCTTCTGACGGGGCTCCTGAACCTCTTCTTCCAGACCGGCGTCACCGACGCGCACTGCGGCATGCGCTCGGTGCGCGCCGACGTGCTCGACCGCCTGGACCTGCGCACGACCGGGATGGAGTTCGCCTCGGAGATGGTGATCCGGGCCTCGAAGGAGAACCTGCAGATCGACCAGATCGCGATCGAATACCACCCGCGCGGGGGCGAGAGCAAGCTGTCCTCGTTCCGCGACGGCTGGCGGCATCTGCGCTTCCTGCTCGTGCACAGCCCGACGCACCTCTTCATCGTCCCCGGCTTCGTGATGGTCGGGCTCGGTGCGCTCGCCGACATCCTCGTGATCAGCGGCGTGAGCTTCTTCAGCCGCGGCTGGGGCGTGCACACGCTGATCGCGGGCGCGCTGCTCGCGATCGTCGGCACGCAGGTGCTCGCCCTTGGGCTGTGCGCTCACGCCTACGGCACGTACTTCATGGGCGAGAAGGACCCGTGGTTCGACCGCATGCGGGCGCGCTTCCGGCTCGAGCACGGGCTGCTGCTCGGAGGCGTCGTCGCACTGGTCGGGTTCATCTGCCTGCTGGTGATCGGGATCGACTGGATCAACTCCGGCTTCGGCGCGCTCGGCGAGGAAAAGCTCGCCGTGATCGGGGCAACGCTGATCATCATCGGCATCCAGATCTTCTTCTCCTCCTTCCTGCTCTCGATCCTCGGGCTGCGCCGCAAGTAGGCGTGGCGGGCCGGCACTGCTGCGCCGGCGTGCCCTCGACGCGCGGGGGCGCCCGGCCGTGAACGCGCACGCGGGCGGGGTCCGGCGGGTGCTGATGATCTGCGCGGAGCCCGTGAGCGACGCACCGCTCGGGGTGGCGATCCGGACGATCGAGCTGGCGCGGGTCCTGAGCGCCCACGCGGAGGTGACGATCGCCGCGATCGAGCCGTCCGTGCCGGCGGTGTCCGGGCTCCCGGTCGTCGGCTACAAGCGCTTCGGGGCCCCGCGCCGCAGCGGCCTTCGTGCCCTCGTCGCGCAGGCCGACGCGATCGTCGCCCAGCCGCCCTGGCCCCAGCTCGCCGCGGTGCTCAGGCGGGCGCCGGCGCGCCTCGTCTACGACGTGTATGACCCTGAGCCGTTCGAGGTCGCCGAGCGCCTGCGCGAGGACGCCGCGTGGAAGCGGCGGCTCGTCAGCACGCTCACGAGCGACCGCGTGATGGGGGGGCTCGCCGACGCCGACCACCTGATGTGCGCCTCGGAGAAGCAGCGCGACCTCTGGCTCGGGGCGATGCTGGCAGACCAGCTGCTCGCGCCCGAGGAGCAGTACCGCGACCCGTCCCTGCGTTCGCGGATCGATTGCGTGCCCTTCGGGCTGCCGGTCGAGCCGCCCCGCGCGCAGGGCCCCGGCGCGCGGGAGCGCTTCGCGCAGATCGCTCCTGATGACGAGCTGATCCTGTGGAACGGCGGCATCTGGGCGTGGCTCGACGCCCCGAACGCCGTCCGGGCGATCGCGCTGCTGCGCGAGCGCCGGCCGGGCGCGCGGCTCGTCTTCATGGGCGGCTCGGCGCTTCCCGCCGCCCGCCGAGCGACGGTCGAGGCCCGCGAGGTGGCGGGGCAGCTCGGGCTGCTCGACACGAACGTGTTCTTCAACGACGAGTGGGTGCCCTACGAGCGCCGCGCGGACTGGCTGATGGAGGCGGACTGCGTGCTCTCCACGCAGGCCGACCACCTGGAGACGCGGTTTGCGTTCCGCACCCGGCTCCTGGACGCGATCTGGGCCGGCCTGCCGATCGTGTGCACGGGCGGCGACGACCTCTCCGAGCTCATCGAGCGCGAGGGCCTCGGCGCGCTCGCCACGGCCGGCAGCCCGGAGTCGATCGCCGCCGCGCTCGAGCAGGTGCTGGCGGCCGGTCGCGACTCCTTCGCCGGCCGACTGGCGTCGGTCGCCCCCCGCTTCGCCTGGCCGACGGTCGCGGCGCCGCTGGTCGGTTGGGTCACCGCGGCCCAACCGACCCCGCCACGGGCGCGGGGCGCCATGCGCCCGGGGCCGCGGTTGCGCGACGCGGGCTTTCGCGCGGCGCTGGGCGCCCTTCAGGCCGTCGGCGTCGAACGCCTGCCGTCGCTGTGAGCGAGGCACCGCTCGTCTCGATCGTCGTCGTCGCCTACCGCCAGCGCGAGCCGCTGGTGGAATCGCTGCGCGCGATCGGCGAGGCGCAGGCGGCCCTGGACGGGCCGAGCGAGCTGATCGTGGTGGACAACGGCGATCTCGCCGCGCTGGTGGGCGAGCATCGCCCGGACGCGCGCGTCCTGCGCTCGCAGGGAAACGTGGGCTTTGCGGCCGGCGCGCAGGCCGGGATCGAGGCCGCCCGCGGCGAGTGGGTCACGCTCGTCAACGACGACGCGAACGTCGCGCCGGACGCGCTGAGAATGCTGCTCGAGGCCGGGCGCGCGCAGCCGGACATCGGTGCCGTCGCGGCACAGATCAGCTTCCGCAGGCACCCCGATCGCATCAACTCGGCCGGCATCGTCGTGGACTCGCTCGGCGTCGCGAGCGAGCGCTTCGCGGGCGCGCCGCTCGCCGCCGCCACGGCGCCGGCGGAGGTGTTCGGGGCGAGCGGCTGCGTGGCGCTCTACCGGGCCGCGATGCTCACCCAGCTCGGCGGCCTCGACGGCCGCTTCTTCGCCTACCAGGAGGACGTGGACCTCGCATGGCGCGCGCGCGCCGCCGGCTGGCGCGCCGTGTACGAGCCGCGTGCGCTGGCCGCCCATCTCGGCTCGGCCAGCACCGGCGAGGGCTCGCGGCGCAAGTACTGGCTCGTGGGCCGCAACCGGATGTGGGTCCTGGCGCGCAACATGACCGGCCGCCAGCTCGCCCGCGCGCTGCCCGGGATCGTGCTCTACGACCTCGCCTACGTCATCTACGTGGCGCTGAGCGACCGCACGCTCGCACCCCTGACAGGGCGGCTCGCCGGGCTGCGCGGCTGGCGCACGATGCGCGCCGAGCGCAGGACCCAGCGCAGAGAGGTGGAGTTGGCGCCCGCGCGCTCGGGCTGGCTGGGGGCGCTGCGCCAGCATCGCGCCTACCGCGACGCGGGCTAGACGCCTGCGCGCCGGCAAGCGATTCCCGCAGGGCTGCGCGCGCTAGCGGCGCGAGATCCAGCGCTCCAGCTCGCGGGGGGCGATCGCCCGCGAGGACTGGATGGGCCGGCGGCTCGCGAGCGCCCGTGGCAGCCCGCTGAGCGCCGAGCGCCAGGCTCGCGCCCAGGTGCGCAGCTGCCGGTGGCGGACGGCGTTCCACAGATGCCAGCCCTGCCCGGCGAGCAGGTAGGGAGAGAGGCGCAGGATCGTGGCGAGCGGCAGGTCCTTCGCGATCACCCAGATGCCGTTGCGCCAGACGTGGAAGAGGTTGAAGGCGCTCGGCCCGGCGCCGAGCGTCGCGCTGCCCATGTGCAGCGCGACGGCGGCGGGCTCGTAGCGGCATTCCCAGCCCGCGAGGCGGGCGCGCAGCGACCAGTCGACGTCCTCCAGGTAGGCGAAGAAGTCCTCGTCCAGGCCGCCGACCTGCTCGATCGCCTCGCGCCGGTAGACGGCGACCGCGGCGCAGGCGCCCATCACCTGCTCGGCGGCGTCGTACTGGCCGCGGTCCGCTTCTCCGTGGCCGCGGCGGGTCGCCATCCCCCACCGCGAGTAGATGTCGCCGGCGCCGTCGAGGCGGGTGCGGTCGCGGAAGTCGAGCAGCTTCGGCGTGCTGACGGCGGCGCGCGGGTGCGAGCGCAGGTCCTCCAGCAGCCGCTCCAGGCAGTCGGGCGCCAGCTCCACGTCGTTGTTGAGCAGCGCGACGTACTCGCCGCGGGCCAGCTGCAGCCCCTCGTTCAGCGAGCGGGTCACGCCGAGGTTGCCCGCATGGGCGATCAGCTCGACCTCGGGGCGCTGCTCGCGCAGCCATGCCGCCGTGCCGTCGCTCGAGCCGTCGTCGATCACGACGATCTCGACGCGCTCGGCGATCGTCTGGGCGCGCAGGGAGTCCAGGACGCCCGCCAGCAGCTCACGCCCGTTGAACGTCGAGATCGTGACCGTCAGCAGCGGCTGCACGGCGGGACACGGTAGCGGGCCGTGTCGCTCAGACCTTGCGCAGGACCGCGATGAACTCGCGGTGGTTGGAGCGCAGCGCCTCGACGCGGAAGGGCAGCTTCTCGACGAAGCGGGCGTGCTCGAGCAGTTCGTGGAACTCGTCGGGCGCCCAGACGTGGAAGTGGATCGAGTAATCGGTCCGCTCGAGCTCGGCGACCCGGGCGGGAACCTCCTCAGGCGGGACCTGCTCGACCAGGCGCGCCCATTCCTCCTGGTGGCCGGCGCGCGAGGCGCCGGGACCGTGCTGGTGGTCGGCAACGAGGTGATCGAGAGGGGTTGGGGGTCGCTTGTGGTCGAACGTCCGCCGCCGGTCAGGGACAGCGAGGTACAGGACCCCGCCGGCGCGCAACACGCGCAGGTGGTTGGCAAGCGTGCCGAGCGGGTCCTCGGTGTGCTCGATGAAGTGGTTGGCGATCACGAAGTCGGCCGAGGCGTCCGGCTGGCTGGCGAGCGTCTCGCCGTCGTCGACGACGTCGACCGCTACGAGCTCGGAAGCGAGGTCGGGGTAGTGCTCGCGCAGCCCGGCGACGTCCATGCGATCCACGTAGCGAACGCGCGCGCCGTCCGGCGCCGGCAGCGGGCGGTGAAGCGCGCCGATCTCGAGCCCCTCCCCGCGCAGGTAGCGGCGCGCCAGCCGGCGGCGGCGCAGGCCGAGCAGCGGGTACTGGGCGATGACGGGCAGCTCCCGGAGTCGCGCGGGCACGGGCTGACCTTACCCACAGGGCCGGGCTCGCTACACCGGCTCAGCGGTCCCTGCCGACCAGCGCCTCGAGCTCGCGCACGGGCAGCACGCGCGCACGCTGGACCTCGCGCCGCAGCGCGAGCGTCCGCGGCATCCCGGCCAGCGCCGAAGCCCACGCGCGCAGCCACACGCGCAGCCGGCGGTCGCGCACCGACACGGCGAGGTTGCGCATCTGCAGGAGCGCCAGCGCGGGCAGGTGGCGGGCGAGCGAGGCCGCCGGGTAGTTCTTCGCGACCACCCAGATGCAGTTGCGCCAGTTGTGGAACAGCGCGAACTCGCTGACGCCGCTGCCGAGCGTCGCGCTGCCCATGTGGAACGCGACGGCATCGGGGACGTAGCGCACGGTCCAGCCGGCGAGGTTCGCGCGAAAGCTCCAGTCGGTGTCCTCGCAGTTGGCGAAGAAGCGCTCGTCGAAGAGGCCGACGGCGCCGAGCGCCTCGCGGCGATAGACGGCAGCGGCGCCGCAGGCGCTGAAGATCCGCTGTGGCGAGTCATAGCGGCCGTCGTCGGGCCGACCCTGCCCGCGCCGGTGGGCCTCGCCTCCCCACGTCCAGATGTCCCCCGCGCCGTCGAGCAGGCTGCGGTCGCGGTAGTCGATCAGCTTCGCGCAGGAGACGCCCGCCTCGGGGTGCTCCTCGAGCGCCGCGACGAGCCGTGCCAGGCAGCCCGGGTCGAGTTCGACGTCGTTGTTCAGCAGCGCGACGAACTCGGTCTGCGCGGAGCGCAGGCAGGTGTTCAGCGCCGCCGTGACGCCGCGGTTGCGCTCGTGGACGATCAGCTCGACCTCGGGCCAGTTCTGCTGCAGCCAGGCCACCGTGTCGTCGCTCGAGGCGTCGTCGACGACGACGATCCGGAAGTCGCGGGGCTGCTGGCGGGCGAGCGACGGCAGCACCACTTCCAGCAGCGCCCGGCCGTTGTAGGTCGGGATGCCCACGGTGAGCCGCGGCTGCTCAGCCAACGCGCCGCTCCAGCAGATCGTCCAGGCGCGCGGGCGCCACCGCGCGCTCGCTCTGGATCCGGCGCCGGGCGCGCAGCCATCCCGGCAGCCTCGCCGCGGCGCCGAGCATCCCGCGCAGGTACACGCGCAGCGTGCCGTCGCGGGCGCAGTCGTAGGCCGTGCCGGCCAGCCCCCGCAGGATCGCCGGCGCGTAGCGGACGAGCAGCGGCGCGGGCAGGTCCTTGACCATCAGCCCCACGCGGTTGCGGTGGTGCAGCTCCGAGTAGAAGGGGTTGCGGTCCCCGCCCGTCGTCGCGCCGCCCATGTGGTAGGCGACCGCGGTGGGGATGTACCAGCTGCGAAAGCCCGCGAGCTGCGCGCGCAGGCCCCAGTCGACGTCCTCGAAATAGGCCCAGAAGGACTCGTCGAAGGGCCCGACGCGCCGCAGCGCGCTCGCCCGGTAGAGGGCCGCGCCCGCGGTGGGCGTCAGGATCTCCTCCTCGCGCTCGTACTGCCCTTCGTCCAGCTCCCCGCCGCCGCGGCGGTAGGCGACGAGCCCGCGCGTCAGCACGTCGCCGGTGCCGTCCAGACGCGCGCGGTCGTGGTAGCTGCGCAGCTTGCACGCGACGCTGCCCGCGTCCGGGTGGCGCTCGATCCCGGCCAGCATCTGCTCGAGCCACGCGGGCGTCAGCTCGAGGTCGTTGTTGAGCAGCGCGACGTGCTCGCCGCGGGCCTCGGCGACGCCGCGGTTCAGTGCGGCGGCGACGCCCGCGTTCTTCTCGATCCGCACGATGCGGACCGCGGGCCACTCCCGCGCGAGCCACTCCGCTGTCCCGTCGGATGAGCCGTTGTCGATGACGATCGTCTCCTCCGCCGGGCGCGTCTGGGCCGCGAGGGTCGGCAGGATCACCTCGAGCAGATGGCGCCCGTCGTAGGTGAGGACGACCGCGGTGACGGCCAGTCCGGCTGCTTTCCCCGGGGTGGCTCATCGCGCTCAGGCGCTCTTGCGCAGCACGAGCGTCAGCGCCGCCCCGTTGCGGCCCCGGTGCTCGACCGGCCCGAGCGCCGAGGTGAGCAGCGACCCCGCGCGCAGCGGCAGCCCCGTGGCGGCGCCCTCGGAAGGATCGCGGCGCAGCGCGTAGACCCAGCCGTGCAGGTTGCAGGCGAGCGCCGACGGGTCGCTGGTGGTCTCGTACACCGGTGAGAGGCCCACCTTCTGCGCCGCGCCGAGCAGCGCGTCGGCACCCGGCAGGCTGACGTGGCGCGGCGCGTCGAGGTGCGCCCAGCGGGCCCGCAGCACGCGGAACTGGATCGAGTCGGAGTTCGGGATCGCAAGGGCGAGGAGCCCCCCGGGCTCCAGCGCGGCGGCCGCGGCGGCCAGCACCCCCGCCGTGTCCGGAAGGTGCTCGAGCGCGTGCCAGATCGTGACGACACGGCTGGGCGGCAGCTCCGCGAGCGCCTCGAGCGGGCGGTCGGTGCAGATCGCCGCGACCCCGAGCCGGCCCTCCATCCACTCGCAGCATTCCCGATCCATCTCGATCGCGGTGACGGCGAAGCCGGCTTCGGCTGCGGCCGCGGCGAAGCCGCCCGCACCAGCGCCGATGTCGACGAGGCGCCCGGTGCCCGCGAGCGCGACCAGCTTGCGCGCCCGCCAGCGCTCGGCTTCCAGCAGCGCGGGGTCCGCCTTCCAGGCGGGCTCGCCGTCGGGGCCGAAGGGGTGATAGTCAGAGCCGTAGTACCGGCCGGGGTCCGCGGGCGGCGTTGCGAGGAACACTGTCGCGCAGGCACTACAGCGCTCATAGGTGAAGGGCTCCTCGCCGATCCGGCGGTTGCGGTCCACTGCGGTGAAGGCGTGCGCTCCGGCCCCGCCGCAGAGGGGGCAACGCGCCGGGGCGCGGGTCTCCTCAGCAGGTGCGACCCCGCTCGGCTGACCGACGCTCACGCCTGCCCGCCTCTCGTGAGCAGGCGGGCGCGCGTGGCGCGCAGCTCGGCGATCAGCTCCTCGGGGATGGCGCGCAAGGCGAGCAGTATTGCGAAGTAGACGACGCTCGCCGCCACGATCAGGACGATCGTCGGGATTCCGGGGATCAGCACCAGCAGCGCCGCGATCGCACCCGCGAACAGGACGCGGGGAACCACCGTCATCCCGGGCACCATCTCCGGAGCGCGGTGGCGCATCGCGATCGGCACCACCGCCGCGAGCGCGAGCTCGGTGACCGCCGTGGCAGCCGCGGCGCCGTCGGCGCCGAACTCCTCGGTCAGCACGACGACCAGCACGCTCCCCAGCACCAGCGCGCCGAGGTTGATCACCATCAGCGCGCGGTTGCGTTTGAGGCTCAGCAGCGCCATGCCCCAGACGGCGCTGACGAAGCTTCCTCCGAGCCCGATCGCCTGGATGCGCAGCACCTCGATCGCGCTTTCGAATTCGCCGCCGCCGGAGACGAGGTGGATCGCCAGCGGGGCGCCGAGCGCGAGCGCCACCGCGAACCAGGCGCCGACGATCAGCGCCGAATCGAAGACGCGCGAGATCGCGTAACCGAAGCGCTCGTGTTCGCCGATCGCCGCGTGCGCGAAGATCGGGAAGACACCGGTGACCATCAGACCGGGGATCACGACCAGCACTTCGATGATCCGGAACGAGGTCGCGAAGTAGCCGAGCTCCTTCGGCGTCGCGATCAGCGAGACGAAGATCACCGACAGCCGGAAGTAGACGACCGCGAGGGCGACGGCGACCGAGTAGGGCAGCACCTGTCGCACGAGGGCCCGCCATTCGGCGCGGTCAAAGCGCGGCAGCAGCGGCACTTCCCGGTGCACGAGCCACGCCGTCACGAGCAGGAACAGCAGGCCGACCGGGACGGTCAGGCCGATGTACCAGAGCAGCCCCAGCCCGAGCGCGACGAAGGCGATCGTCAGCAGGGTGGTGAGCAGCTGGCGCCCGACTTCCGTCGCCGTCAGCAGCCCGAGCCTCAGACGGCTGACGAGGGACAGCGCGAGCGTCGACTGCATGTTCTGGAACATCAGCCCGGCGCCGGCCAGCGCCACGCCCGCGACGACGACGGCTTTGTAGCCGGCGATCACACAGAAGATCAGTGAGCCGACGATGCCGAGCAGCGTGAGGGCGATGCGAAGCCCCAGCAGGTTCGCCATCAGTCCCCGGCGGCCCGAGGGCTCCCGTACGGACAGCTCGCGCACGCCGAGCGCTGTCAGGCCGAGATCGGACAGCCCGGCGACGATCGCCGCGATCGTCATCGCGGTGACGTAGGAGCCCGTCCCTTCGACCCCGAGATGGCGGAAGAGGAAGGCCGCCGCCAGCGCGCCGAGCAGCGCGTTCAGGAGGTACCCGGCGACGCGGATCGCGCCGCCGCGGACCGCGGCCCCACCGGCCTCCCGGCTCGAGAGGACGGCGGCGACCTCGTCGTCGATCTGCCCCTCTCCCGCGAGTGCCGGCCCGCCCATGTGGGTCAGCTCCATCAGCGGCACTCCGGCCGGCGGGTCCTGCTCGGGCTCGCTCATACCGACTCCGCGACCCTGGGGCCGGCCGGCGCGGCGCTTCTCCCCCAGGCGTAGCCCGACAGCACGCGACGCGTGCGCCGATCGCCGCGCGCGTAGGCGAGGGTCTGGTTGTCGCCGATCAGCAGATTGCCCTGGTCGGCCTGCCAGAAGGTGTTGCTCGACGCCCACTCGCTGGTCGTGAACACGCCCTCGCGCCCTGCGAGGAGAAGCTCGCCGTCCCTTCGCAGGCGCGCGCTGATGCCGCGGCGCCCGCTCTCCATGCGGTGGGCCGCGAGCTTGTCGCGAGGAGCGCGCGCGCACGCTCGCAGCCACGCCTCGCGCTCGACGAGCAGGCCGTTGGTGCGCAGGTGGGCGGCGGGGAACTCGGCGAAGCCGAGGAGCTGGCGCGCGATCACGGCGCCGCTGTGGGCACGTGAGAGCAGCGACGGTGAGGACGGCACGCCCGGGTCATCTCCGGCCAGCGCCGCGAACACCGCGTGGGTCTGCGCGCGATCGTCGAAGACCGCGGCGTATGGGCCGCCGAGGCCGTTTTCATAGCGCATGTGCGAGACGTGGCTGCCCCACGAGCCGCTCGCCCCAGCCGCCGCCGCGCCCGGCATCTCGAACGCCGCCTGCAGCCGCGCCAGCCAGCCGTCGGCGAGGATCACGCTGAACGAGTTCAACAGCGCGAGTCGCCGGTGGGAGAGCGCCTGCGCGGCGCGCCGGTAGGAGCCGAGGTCGAAGCCCGTGTCGGGGAGGGCCAGCGACTGCGCGCCGAGGCCTGCGGCCAGCTCCAGGTGCGGTGCGGCGTCCTCATCGGAGGCGAAGCCCTTGAGCAGCAGCACGAGGTCGTGCCCCGCGCCCGCCGGGTGGCGGCGGTAGGACTCCAGGAAGCGCGCGAGCGGCTCGAGCCCGTTGCCGGCGCGTACGAGGTGGACGACTGCCAGCTCGGAGGACGCGCGCAGGCGCGAAGCGTCCGCCGCCGGCTGGGAGGCGCTGCTCATCTGAGCAGAGGTTAACCGCGACCCCGAACGGCGCCGCCGGTGTCTGCAGCCGGCTGCGCCCGGTGCCAGGCGACGGTTTCGCGGATGCCCGCGGCGAGCCCCAGCGCCGGCAGGAACCCGACCTCCTCTCGCAGCCGCCGCGGGTCGCCCGCGATCACGAGCGGCTCGCCCTCGCGATCCGGCAGCTCGCCCGCCCCCACGCTTCCCGCGCCGGCCTCGGCCTCGATCGCGGCGACGATGTCGCGGACCTCGACCGCGTCGCCGGTCGCGATGTTCACCGCGCCCTCGACGTCGCTGTCCAGCAGGGCTGCCAGCGCGCCCGCGACGTCGGCGACGTGCATGAAGTCGCGGCGCTGGCGTCCGGAGGTGGTCGGCACCCGCGCTCCGGAGAGCAGCCCGCGCGCGACGTCGGAGACGAGCCTGCCCGGCGGCTCGCCCGGCCCGTAGAGGAAGAAGACCCGTCCCCAGGCGAGCGAGAGGCCCAGCTCGGCAGCGAGATCGCGCGAGCCGAGGTAGGCGTCGCGCTTACAGGCGCCGTAGAAGGTCGCGGGCTCCAGCGGCGTCTTGGCCTCGACCAGCAGCTCGTCGCCCCACGCGTACTCGGCGCAGCTGCCCGTCAGCACCGCGCGGCGCCCCCCGGCCTGCGCGAAGGCGCGCACCAGATCGAGCGTGGCTCCCACCCAGCGCTCGTTCTCCGGCGCGCTCCAGAACTTGCCGGGGGTCGCGTACCACGCGAGGTGCACCAGCAGCTCCGGGCGCAGCTCGCCGAGGAGCCGCTCGGCGGCGCCCGGCTCGAAGAGGTCGCCCTGATGCCAGCGCACGCCCTCGCGGGCCGGCCCCGCATCGAGCGCGAAGGCCTCGACCTCGTGGCCGCGCGCCCGCAGCGCCTCCACGACGTGCGAGCCGATGAAGCCGCTCGCACCTGTCACGAGCACGCGGCTCACAGCGCGTCACGGAGCGCGCCGCTCACGACGCGTGGTCCGGGTAGCCGGCGTCGCGCTCTGAGATGACGCGCCCCGCGACCGGTGCAGGAGGCCACTCGATCCCGAAAGCGGGGTCGTCCCAGCGCACGCCGCGGGCGGCCTCGGGGACGTACGGGGTGCCCATCAGGTAGTGCACCTCGCTGTCGTCGCTCAGCGTCTGGAAGCCGTGCGCGTAACCCGCGGGGATGTACAGGGCGAGCCCGTTCTCGGCGCTCAGCTCGACCCCGTGCCAGCGCCCGTGCGTGGGCGAGCCCCCCCGGACGTCGACGGCGACGTCGAAGATCGCGCCGCGCGCGCAGCGCACGACCTTCGTCTCGCCGTGGGGCTCGGCCTGGTAGTGCATGCCGCGCAGCGTGCCGGCGCGCGTGTTGAACGAGGCGTTCGTCTGGATCACGTCGGGGTTCATGCCACGGGCCCGGAACACGTCGCGGTCGAATGTGCGCGCGAACCAGCCGCGCTCGTCCGAGAGCCGCTCGGGCTCGATCACGATCACGCCGGGGAGCGGGGTCTCGACGAGCCGCATCGCGTTAGGCCAGCAGCTTCAGCTCCGGCGTGCGCGCCGCGAAGCGCCCACCCCACTCGCGGATGAAGTCGAGCTGCTGGACGATCTCGTCCTTGAGGTTCCAGGGCAGGATCACGACAACGTCGGGGCGCTCCTCGCGGATCTGCTCCGGGGAGCGGATCGGGATGTGGCTGCCCGGCAGGAAGTGCCCCTGCTTGTGGGGGTTCAAATCGCAGGTGAAGTCGATGAAGTCAGGCCCGATGCCGCAGTAGTTCAGGAGCGTGTTCCCCTTCGCGGGCGCGCCGTAGCCGGCGATGCTCAGCCCCTCGCGCTTCAGGCCGATCAGGAAGTCGAGGATCTGGCGCTTGTCCTCCTGCACGCGACGCCCGTAGCCGAGATAGATCTCGAGCTGCTCGTAGCCGGCGTCGCGCTCGCGCTCGCGCAGCTCGCGGGCCGCCGCGGTCTCGGGCTTGTCGGTGTCCTCCGCGTGGGCGCCGTAGATGCGCAGCGAGCCGCCGTGGGTCGGCAGCTCCTCGACGTCGAACAGCCGCAGCCCGTGGGCCTCGAAGACGCGGCTCACCGTCAGGAACGAGAAGTAGGAGAAGTGCTCGTGGTAGATCGTGTCCCACTGGTTCTCCTCGATCAGCCGCATCAGGTGGGGGAACTCCATCGTGATCACGCCGCCCGGCTTCAGCAGCACCTTCATACCCGCGACGAAGTCGTTGAGATCGGGGACGTGGGCGAGCACGTTGTTGCCGAGCAGCAGGTCGGCGGCCGACTCGACCGCGAGCGAGCTCGCGGTCTTCACGCCGAAGAACTCGACCAGGGTGGGGATGCCCTTCTGCAGCGCGACCTTCGCGACGTTCGCGGCCGGCTCGATGCCGAGCACCGGAATCTGGCGCTCGTGGAAGAACTGCAGCAGGTAGCCGTCGTTCGAGGCGATCTCGATCACATGGCTCGACGGCCCCAGCCCGAGGCGCTCGATCATCTGATCGGCGTAGCGCCGGCTGTGATCCAGCCAGCTCGAGGAGTAGGACGAGAAGTAGGCGTAGTCGGAGAAGATCTCCTGGGGGGTCTCGAACTCCTCCAGCTGGACCAGGAAGCAGTTGCCGCAGACCAGCGCGCGCAGCGGATAGAACGGCTCCATCGCGTTTACCCGCTCGGGCGCCAGGAAGGAGTTCGCAAGCGGCGACATGCCGAGGTCGGCGAACACCGCCTCCAGGGGAGCTCGGCAGAATCTGCAGCTGGTCTGGCTCACGTCGCCGGAGCAGGGTAGTGAAGCGAGGAGATCTGCCCGAGGGTGAGCTCGTGGATGTCCCCGCCCTCGGCGAGCGCCCGGTACCACTCGACGATGCTCGCGAGCGTGTCCTCGAGGCCGACGAGCGGGCGCCAGCCCAGCCGCGAGCGGGCCAGGGAGGAGTCGAGCTTCAGATAGCGCGCCTCGTGCGGATGCGGGCCGTCGTCCAGCGTCCAGCGCACGCCGCCCGGCCACAGCTCGGCCAGCCGCTCGACGAGCCAGCCGACCGGCCGCGCATCCTCTTCCGGCGGCCCGAAGTTGAAGGCCGGCTCCACCGGGCCCGCCCCCCACAGCGCCTGGGCGAGCACCAGATAGCCGCTGAGCGGGGACAGGACGTGCTGCCACGGGCGAATCGAGTTGGGGTTGCGGATCGCGGCCGCTTCGCCCGCGAGCGCCGCCTGCATCACATCGGCGACGAGCCGATCCTCGGCCCAGTCCCCGCCGCCGATCACGTTGCCCGCCCGCGCCGAGGCCAGCCGCGTGCCGTCCTGCGCGGTGAAGAAGGAGCGTCCGAAGGCGCTCGCGACGAGCTCGGCGCAGCCCTTGGAGCTGGAGTACGGGTCGTGCCCGCCCATCGCCTCGTGCTCGCGGTAGCCCCACTCCCACTCGCGGTTCTCATAGCACTTGTCCGAGGTCACGTTGACGACCGCGCGAACGACGCCGGCGCCCTCCACGCGCACAGCATCCAGGAGGTTCACCGTACCCATCACGTTGATCGCATAGGTCTCCTGAGGGCTTGCGAACGAGCGCCGCACCAGCGACTGCGCGGCCATGTGGATCACGACCTCGGGCCGCGACTCAGCGACGGCTTCCCCCACACGCGCGCGGTCGCGGACATCGCCAACCACCCAACCCATCCCATCCCCGACGCGTGCCAGCTCGAACAGCGATGGGTTCGTCGGGACCGCGTCCGCAAAGCCCGTCAGCTCTGCCCCCAGCGACTGCAGCCACAGCGACAGCCACGCGCCCTTGAAGCCCGTGTGGCCCGTCACGAGCACGCGCCGCCCCCGCCAGAACGAGGGGTCCACAGCCGCCGCCGGCGCCCGCTCGGGCTCCGCTACCACGTCCGCCACGGCGCGTTGCCGTCGCGCCAGAGCGCCTCCAGGTGGTTACGGTCGCGCAGCGTGTCCATCGCCTGCCAGAAGCCGTCGTGGCGGTAACAGGCGAGCTGCTCCTCGCGCGCCAGCGCCCGCATCGGCTCCTGCTCCCAGACGGTCTCGGCGCCTTCCAGGTAGCGCGCCACCCCCGGCGAGAGCACGAAGAAGCCGCCGTTGGTCCAGCCGCCGTCCCCGCGCGGCTTCTCCTCGAACTCCCGCACGCGATCGCCCTCGACGTCCAGCGCGCCGAACCGGCCCGGCGGCTGCACCGCGGTCACGGTCGCGAGCGCGCCCTGCTCGCGGTGGAAGGCGATCGACGCCGTCACGTCCACGTCGGCAAGGCCGTCCCCGTAGGTGAAGCAGAAGTCATCCTCGCCGACGTAGGGGAGCACGGCTTCCAGCCGGCCGCCCGTCATCGTCGCCTCGCCGGTGTCCACGAGCGTCACGCGCCACGGCTCGGTTTCCGAGCGGTGCACCTGCATGTCTCCCTTCGCGAGGTCGAAGCTGACGTCGCACGAGTGCAGGTAGTAGTTCGCGAAGTACTCCTTGATCACGTAGCCCTTGTAGCCGAGGCAGATCACGAAGTCCTCGATCCCGTGCGCGGCGTAGATCTTCATGATGTGCCACAGGATCGGCTTGCCGCCGATCTCGACCATCGGCTTCGGCCGCACGGTCGTCTCCTCGCTCAGGCGCGAGCCGAGACCGCCGGCGAGGATCACCGCCTTCACCGGGCTCAGGTTATTGAACGGACTGGAGCGCTCACCCGGGGGCGGGCACCGAGGTCGCCAGCACGCTGCCGTCGGCCGCGAGCGCCTGCACGGCGACGACCGCCGTCCCGCCCGGCACCGCGATCGCGGTCTCGAAGCTGCTCGCGGGGACCGCGGCCAGCGCACCGAGGCTCGACGCCGAGGCGCCGCCGAGCAGACGCCAGGACGCCACGTCCGTCGCGCCGTTCCAGCTCACATAGGCCGTCGCCGCGCCGTTCGCTCCGGGCTTCACCGCGAGCGCCGGGACCGAGCTCGGGGTCCCCTGCCAGGCGAAGCGGTAGGAGCGGTATGACTGCCCCGGCTGCGGAAACCGGGCGCTGAACAGGATCTGCCCCGCCGGCCCGTATTCGGTCAGGTACGGCTCTTCCCCCCAGCCCACGAAGAAGCCGCCGCCGGGCAGCGCCTCGGCGTCGCCCTGACTGCCAGCGAGGATCCCCGACGCGAGGCGCTGGACGAGCTTCACCGCGCGGTGCACGTAGTCGAACCTCAATCGCAGGATGCGCGTCTCGGAGTGCACCTTCGGCACGGCTCCGTTGTCAAAGACGGTGAGGGTGCCGTCCGGCTGCCAGCGCACGTCGTGCTGGTAGGCCGTTCCCGTCCCGGGGCCCATTTTGAAGCTCGAGTGCCTGCCGCCGAGCCGCCACAGGATCCCGCCGGTGACGTGGTTGATCTCGTACGCCGCCCAGGTGTTGCGCGAGGAGATGATGAAGTCGCCGTTGTTCGACGGCCCGAGCGAGACCGAGTTGATGTGGAAGTAGTCGTAGGGCTCGTTCGAGTAGTGGGGCGCGGTGGCGTATGAGTCCCACAGGGCCACGTGCCCATCGGCGTGCCACTCGAACATCACGAGGCCCGTCGCCACGTCGACCTCCTGCATGATCGAGTCCTGGAGGATGCCGTTCGAGGTACCGCCCGCGGAGGAGAGGTTCGCTGACACGAGCGAGTAGGCAGTCAGGAACGCGGAGCCCTGCGGCGTGACCTGGAATTCGTGCAGGTCTGCCTGATAGCCGTTGCCGGCGCGCACCGTCGCGATCGGCTTGTAGGAGGAGCTCATGATCTCGTCGCTGCCGAAGCCGACCCCCAGGCGCGAGGGGACGACGCCGTGCCACCACGTCAGCACCGGCTGGCCCAGGTAGTTCTGTACCTGCAGGTCCGCCGCCGCGACGCCCTTCGCGACCGGGTGAAACCACACGAGCCGGCCCTGGCTGTCGAGGATCATCGCCCCGGACTGCCCGTAGCCGTGCGTGGGGGTGAGAAAGATGTCGCCCGGGCTGGCAGCCGCGTTCGCGGTCACCTGCACGACCGGCGGTTTCAGGTTCGGCTGGGAGACGAAGCTCTGTTCCAGGCCGTGACCGCTCAGGTCGAGGGGCGGCCCGGCGCTTGCCTGATACGGCGCGAGACGGGCGACCGTGAAGGTCGTGCTCATGCGCGTGCCGTGTCCCTTCGGTCCGATCAGCGCGCTCGCCGTCACGCTCTCCCCCTGCGCGAACGGGTGGTCCACGACGAAGCTCGCCCCCGGTGCCGAGACGTAGGCGCGCAGCTTGCCCGTGTGCGAGCCGGTGCTCGAGCCCTGCACGCTGACCGAGGAGATTTCGCTCACCGGCACCCCGAGGAAGCTGATCTGGGTGTAGGGCGAGGCATCCGGCGTGCCGTTCAGCGGTGAGATGGCGACCTGAGGCGCCGCGGATGCCACACCGGCGCCGGCCGTCAGGAGAATCGCGACCGACGCGGCCACAGCCGCTAGGAGACGCCTCGGCGTCCCTGCGCTTTCGTGCATCCTCCGCCTTCCACTCGCTTCGCCGCCGGCCTCGCCGGCCGCCGAACCCGGTCGCCGACACTGCACTCAACACGCGGCCGGCGCGCAGGTAGCGGCGGCCGCGCCGCGGGGAGCGGCGGCGGCATATCTGTTCGCCGGAGAACGCCGGAGCCCTGTCGGCCGGCCACGCTTTCGATTGTCAGCGCTCGGTCACATTCACCGTCGGCGAGACACCCGTCGCGAACGGGTAGTCGGCTTCGGCTTCGCAGACGACGCGGAAGCGGTAGCGCGCGGGACCGGGGAACCTGAAGCGGTAGCTCGACCGGTAATCACCGTGCCGGTCGCTCCTCACGACGTGGAACTGGATCCAGGCGCCGCGACCCGAGCGCGCCTCGAGGATCAGCGGCTTGCCCCCGCTCGGGATCGGGCCCGCCAGGAGCCGGCCGCGGAAGTGGATCGTCCCGCCCTGATGGGTGATCCGGGGGGCGATCTCGAGCGTCAGCGGCGCCTTGACGGCCAGGCGGAGCGTCCTGGTCGCCGTCGGCCGCGTCTGGTTCGTGAACGTGCGGTAGGCGAGCTGGATCGTTCGCGAGGAGAGCCTTGACGGCAGCGTCACCGCGAAGGTGCCGTCGCTGCGTGTCCTCGCGCCCTTCATCGCAAGGGCGGCTGCGCCCGCGAACGCGGGGGTCGCATCGAGTTCGATCTGGGCGCCCGCGATCGGTGCGCCCGCCGCCCCTGTGAGCCTTCCGACGATCGTCTCGCGTCGTGCGAACGTGCTCGTGAGGAGCGTGTGTGCGCTGCCCCGCCAGCGCGCGGTCAACGTCGCCTGGAGCGAGGCACCCTGGCCGTTGGGCTGGCCCGTCGCGCCGGCCGGCCCGGCTGGGCCGGCTCCGGGAGCAATGCCGCCGCCGTTTGCGCCTGGGGGCGTTGCGCTGCCGGGAGGGCTCCCGGCACCAGGTCCACCGGGCCCCGACGCCTGCGGGTTGTCCACGGTGATCGTGCGGTCGAGGACCGGCGCCGAGTTACCCGCGGCGTCGAGGACGCTCACGACGAGGTGGTGCGATCCGTTCGAGAGCGAGCTGGTGTCCAGGCCGACGTCGGCGCTCACCGAAGAGGGGCACGGCTGCAGGTAGAGGAACGCCGGGAGGCCGTCGGTCGTCTCACCGACGTTGCGGCAGCGGCCGCCCGCTTCATCGAGCACCGTCGTCTGGACGGGGGCGCCGTCGATCGTGAACTGCGCCGCGTAGACCCCCGCGCCCGGGTCTGTCGCGTCGAAGGTCAGGTCCGTCGTCCCAGCGACGACCGGGCTCGTGGCGAGTTCGCCTCCGACGTCGGTCACGTTCGGGCCGGCGGTCTGTTCGAGGGTTAGATCGGCGGCGTAGAGATAGACGGCTGCGGCGTAGTTGTTGGAGTCGCCCTGGCCGGCGGGGCATTCGTATTCGGCGGCGCTCCCCGCAGGAGGCGCCGGAGAAGAGGTGCGTGCCGAGATGTGACTCGCGGGACGGCAAGGCGGTTCCCGACTTTCGAACGGTTCGACTCCGCGACGCCCTCGTGGGAGCACCCAAGACCGTTGATGCACTGGTCGAAGACTTCGTGATTCGCCGGGCGCCGCAGTCCAGAATTGATACGACGCGTTGATCGCGCTCCCACCGTCGGCGTCTCCGGCGCGCCAGATCGTCGCGCGAGCAAGGGTCGTTTCAGGCAGCGCCGTGAACTCCCAAGTAGCCATGTCGGTATTCGCCGTCCGCACACCCTGGTCCCCAAGCGCGGCAAGAAGCGAGCCCCCTGGTTCTCCGCAGGTATTGACGCGCATAGGTCGAACGCGCCGGTGCCAGCGACCCGCTCCACCCATCAACCGGAGCCGCAGCCCCGGCCGGCGTTCGGCAGGAATAGACGTGATACCTCCCGGCATCGGCAGCGGCCGGCCATGCGAGGAGGAGCAGCACTATGAGTCCGGGGAAGGTCTTTCGTATTTGTGTCATCTCGCCCGATAAGTCGAGTCGAGCGAGCCGATGCCACCCCCTCGATCCATGAGACTGGCCGTCCGTTCGATATCCGAATGTTTCTGACTAACGGAATGCGGCCATCTCCCCCACTACGCTCGGCGACCGCATGAACCGGCAGACCATCGCGCCGGGCCGGCGAGCCCGGCGCCCCGGCCGCGCTAGCCCACGACGCGGAACCGCACGGGCAGCTCTTCGAGCCCGTAGATCCCGGAGACGGTCCCGTAGACCGGATCGCCGTCGAGCGTCAGCTCGCGCACCCGCTCGGAGAGGAAGACGAGCCCCTCCTGCATCTCCAGCCGTGCGAGGTTGGCGCCGAGGCAGTAGTGGACTCCGGCGCCGAAGGTGAGCGGGCGCGCCCGGCCCCGGTCCGCTGCGATGTCGAACACGTCGGCCGCGAGCGCCGTCGCCGCCGCGGAAGCGGCGCCGCCCCCTGAGCCGGCGCGACCCGCCGCTTCCTCCGCCTCCTCCAGGTCGCGGTTGCCGGTGAACGCGCAGACCATCACGACCGTGTCCCGGGGGAAGGTGACGTCGCGGTAGACGAGCTCCTCGGTGAGGATGCGCGCCGTGAACGGCGTGATCGGCTCGTAGCGCAGAGCCTCCTCGACCGCCGCGCCCGCGAGCTCGGGACGCTCGGTCAGGAGCTGCCACTGCTCGGGCCGTTCGGCGAGCAGCCGGATCGCATGCGCCATCTGGCTCTGAGTGGTGTCGACGCCGCCCGCGAGGATGTTGAAGACGAGGTTGATGCACTCGACGTCGGAGAGCTTCTCGCCCTCCTCTTCGGCGGCGATCAGCATCGACATCAGGTCCTCGCCGGGTTCGGCGCGGCGGGCGCGGAGCAGCCCTTCGGCGTACTCGTAGAACTCCTCTACCGCCTCCTCGATCAGCTCCTTCTCGCTCGCCATGCTCCCGGCGTCGAACTGCTTCTGGATCCAGTTCGACCAGTGGTGCAGGCGCGGCGCGTCCTCGAGCGGCGCGCCCATCACCGACGCGATCACCTGCGAGGGATACGGCTTCGCGAACGCCTCCACGAAGTCGCAGCAGACCTCGCCTCCCTCGGCCGCCCCCGGGGAGGCGAGCGCATCACCGAGCAGCCCTTCGAGGAAGCCGCGCATCCGCGGCCGGTAGCGCTCGACGGCGCGCGGCGAGAGCGAGGGGTTCACAAGGCTGCGCAGCCGCGAGTGGTCCGGACCGTTGACGTGCAGGATGTTGCGCACCATCTGCTCGTAGAGCGGGCCCTCCGTCACGCCGAAGATCTCGGCGATCTTCATGCCCGGGAAGATCGCCGAGCGTGTGCGCAGGAAGTGCTCGCCCGCCTCCCGGTCGAGCACCATGAAGCCGAACGGCGCCTGGGCCAGCCAGCCCTGCTCGCGCACCTGCGCCATCGCCTCGTGGAAGCGCTCGCCGCGCAGCGAGGGATCGGTGTAGTCGAACACCGGAAGCTCGAGCTCGCTGACCAGCGTCATCGCGAGGCCAGGCTACCTGGCGAGCTTCTTGCCGGGGTTCAACAGGTCCTTCGGGTCGAACGCACGCTTGATCCGCTCGTGGAGCTCCACCGCCTGCGGCGTCCACTGGCGCGCGAGGCGCCCGCGCTTCAGCAGCCCGACGCCGTGCTCGCCCGCGATCGATCCGCCGCTGGAGGCGACCAGCTCATACAGCTCCTCCATGACCGCCTCGGCGCTGTCGAGCTCGGCTTCCGCGGACGGGTCGACGAGCACCGTCGCGTGGAGGTTGCCCTCGCCCGCGTGCCCCCACGTGCACGACTTCAGGCCGTGGCCGGCCGCGATCGCGTCGAAGGCATCGAGCGTCTGCCCGAGCCGCTCTACGGGCACGACCACGTCCGCGCTCACCTTGGCCCCGCGCACGCTCGTGATCGCGGGGTTGATGCCGTCGCGCCAGCGCCACAGCGCACTCTCCTCGAGCGGCTCGTGCACCGCGGCCGCGAGCCCCCCGAGGACCTCGAGCGTCTCGCGGCGCTGCGCTGCGACGTCCTCGGTGCTGCCGTCGAGCTCGATGATCAGGGCGAAGCCGGCCCACTCCGGCGGAGGTGCGTCCGCGGCCGGCCCCGGCTCGCCGTCGCGGACCGGGAGCGACGGCGGGTAGGCCCCGCCTCCGAGCGCGAGCGTCTCGCGGTCGAGGAAGTCGAGCACCGAGGGGCGCACGCCGGCGGCGAACAGCTCGAGGATCGCCTGGCAGCCCTCCTCCCGCGAACGCGCGAAGACGACGAGCACCTCCGTCCGCTCGGGCGCGGGCAGCAGCCGCAGCCTGACGGCCGTGACGATCCCGAGCGTCCCCTCCGAGCCGACGATCAGGTCCTTGATGTCGTAGCCCGCGACGTCCTTGCGGATCCAGCCGCCGAGGCCCGCCAGCTCGCCCGGCGCCAGCGCGACCTCCAGGCCGCTGACCCACGCGCCCGTCACGCCGTACTTCAGGGCGTGGGGGCCGCCGGCGTTCGTGGCGACGTTGCCGCCGATCTGCGACTGCTCGGCCGCACCCGGGTCGGGCCCGAACAGCAGGCCGTTCTCGCGCGCGAGCCGCTGGACGTTGCGCGTCGTGACACCCGCCTCCGCGCACATCCGCCACAGCCCGGGCTCGAGCTCGCGCACGGCGCGCAGCCGCTCCAGCGAGCACACCACGCTGCCGGGGGTGGGCACGGCTCCGCCGACGAGCCCGGTTCCACCTCCGCGCGTGACGAGCGGGACGTCGTGCCCGTAGCACCAACCGAGCAACGCGGCGACCTCCTGCGCGGTGCCGGGCAGGACCACGGCCTCGGCCCGACCGTCGAGGCCGCGCCGCCCGCTCGCGTCGCGGTTGTACTCCGAGCCCGGCGGGACGTCGAGCACGTGCTCGGCGCCGACGAGACGAGCCAGCTCGCCGCGGATCGCGTTCCCTTCCATGGCGAGCATTGTCGCTCGGCGCCCCGAAACCGTCGCCCCTGACCCCCGCCCGGCGCCGAAATCGCTCGGCGGCGGCAAGCCCCGCGCAGCCCCGCGCCCGGCGTGCGAAAGGGCCCTCCAAGTACCATCCAGGACAGCGATGGCAGTGGGCGCGAGGCCGAAATCGGGTGAGCAGGTCCAGGACGCGCCCGGCGAGGCGGAGTTCAAGACGCTCTCGGGCGAGCCCGTCAAGGAGCTGTATACGGCTGCCGATCTCCCGCCGGGCGCGGGCTCGGGCGAGGAGACGGACCCGATCGGCCTGCCGGGCTCCTACCCCTACACGCGGGGCATCCACTCCTCGATGTACCGGGGGCGCTTGTGGACGATGCGCCAGTTCGCGGGCTTCGGGACCAGCGAGGAGACCAACGAGCGCTTCCACTACCTGCTCGAGCACGGCCAGACGGGGCTGTCCACGGCTTTCGACATGCCATCGCTGATGGGCTATGACTCCGACCAGGCCCGCTCGCTGGGCGAGGTCGGGCGCGAGGGCGTCGCGGTCGACACGCTCGACGACATGCAGACGCTCTTCGACGGGATCGACCTCGGCGAGGTCTCCGTCTCCATGACGATCAACGCCCCGGCCGCGATCATGCTCGCCTTCTACGTGGTCGCGGCCGAACAGGACAGCGTCCACCCCACCCCGCCCGAGCGGCTGTCGGGGACGATCCAGGCCGACATCCTCAAGGAGTACATCGCCCAGAAGGAGTGGTGCTTCCCGATCGACCCCGCGATGCGGCTGTGCGGCGACATGATCGAGTGGTGCACGCAGCGGATGCCGCGCTGGCACCCGATCTCGATCTCCGGCTACCACATCCGCGAGGCCGGCTCGACCGCGCAGCAGGAGCTGGCGTTCACGCTGAAGGACGGGCTCACCTATGTGGAGCAGGCCGTGGAACGCGGCCTCGACGTCGACGAGTTCGCGCCACGGCTCTCGTTCTTCTTCAACGCCCAGATCGACTTCTTCGAGGAGATCGCCAAGTACCGCGCCGCGCGGCGGATCTGGGCACGCGAGCTCAGGGAGACGTTCGGCGCCAAGAGCCCGAAGTCGTGGCAGATGCGCTTCCACACGCAGACGGCGGGCGTGAGCCTGACCGCCCAGCAGCCGCTCAACAACGTGGTGCGAACGGCGATCGAGGGGCTCGCGGCGGTGCTCGGGGGCACCCAGTCGCTGCACACAAACTCCTACGACGAGGCGCTCGCGCTCCCCACCGAGGAGGCCGTCAAAGTCGCCCTGCGCACCCAGCAGGTGATCGCGCACGAGACCGGCGTCACCAACACCGTCGACCCGCTCGGCGGCTCCTACTTCATCGAGGCGCTCACCGATGAGATGGAGCGCGCGGCCTACGACTACTTCCGCAAGATCGACGAGCTGGGCGGGATGGTCCAGGCCGTCAAGCTCAACTACCCCCAGCGCGAGATCGCCGAGGCCTCGTTCGCGCTCCAGCAAGAGATCGACGCGGGGGAGCGCAAGGTGGTCGGGGTCAACAGCTTCGTCGCCGCCGAGGAAGAGCCGATCCCCACGCTGCGCGTCGACCCTGCGCTCGAGCGCAAGCAGCTCGACCGCCTGCAGGGCGCGCGCGCCCGGCGCGACGGCGCCGCCGTGGAGCGCTCGCTCGCGGAGCTGCGCGAGCACGCGGCGCACCCCGATCGCAACCTGATGGAGCCCCTGCTCACCTGCGCCCGCGCCCACGCGAGCGAGGGCGAGATCGTCGAGTCACTGCAGCAGGTCTTCGGCGACTACGCCGAGACCCCCGTCTTTTAGAACCCGGTGAGAGCGGGGTTGCGGCTCGCAACCTTGTCTCCGCCATGGTGTCAATAGATCAACCTGTGAGGCACTTCCACCGACCGAATCTCTCGCGGCACCGCCGCCTGCTGCTCGTCGGCTCGATGATCGTCGTGCTCTCGAGCCTCACCGCGCTCGCGTTCGCCTCGCAGCGGATCAAAGCCGAGGAGGCCGCGTTCTCGCTGCCGGCGGCCGGCCGTTGCGTGCCGAGCACGCTGAACCGCTCGGCCGTCCTGCCGGGTACCACGCTCGCGGTCACGCCGCTGCCTGACTCCTACGACGCGCTGCCCCGCACCCAGATCAGCCTCCTCGGCGTGGCGCCCTCGTCGCTGTCCGCCGTCGAAGTGCGCGGCTCGGAGAGCGGGCGCCACGGCGGGCGCCTGCGCGCCTACTCGCAGGGCGACGGCGCGAGCTTCGTGCCCAGCGCCCCGTTCATCTCCGGCGAGACGGTGACGGTCACGGGGGCCATCGACTCCGCCTCCGGGCGCCACGCGTTCACGTTCCATTTCGTCGTCGCGCACGAAGATGCGATCCCCGAACCGCCCTCCGTGCACCCCTCCCAATACCCGAACGAGAAGATGCATTTCCACTCGCAACCCGGCCTGGAACCGCCGGCCGTCGTCGTCACCAACCACTCGGCTGCGACCGACGGGGGCGACATCTTCACCGCGCCCTACAACGGCTCCGGCCAGGCCGGGCCCATGATCTTCGACGAAGCGGGCGAACTCGTGTGGTTCCAGCCGGTGCCCTCGAACGACGCCGCCACCAACCTGCAGGTGCAGCAGCTCGGCGGCAAGCCGGTGCTGACCTACTGGCAGGGCTACATCCCGCCGGCGGGCTTCGGCAAGGGCGAAGAGATCATCGACGACACCTCCTACCACCAGATCGGCCGCGTGCACGCGGGCAACGGCGACAAGGTCGACCTGCACGAGTTCAAAATCACCCCGCAGGGAACCGCGATCTTCACCTCCTTCCAGCCGCTCCGCTGCGACCTGTCGAGCCTCGGCGGCCCTCGCGGCGGCGCTGTGACCGACAGTCTGATGCAGGAAGTCGACCTCCACACCGGCCTCGTCCGCAAGGAGTGGCACAGCCTCGATCACGTCGCGCTGGCGAGCTCCTACAGCACGGCGGTCACCACGAGCACGAGCCTGCCCTTCGACTACTTCCACCTCAACTCGATCGACCCGCTCGCGAACGGGCACACGCTGATCTCGGCTCGCAACACGTGGGCGCTCTACGAACTGAACACCCAGACCGGACGGGTCCTGCAGACGATCGGCGGCAAGCAGTCCACGGCGAAACTCGCAAACGGCACCCGCACCGCCTACCAGCACGACGCGGAAGTGCTCCCCGACGGCAACATCAGCGTCTTCGACAACGGCGGCGTGCCGATGGTCCACCCGGAGTCGCGGGCACTGATCGAGAGCTTCAACCCCGCCTCCGGCACGACCCTCGTCGCGGAGTACGAGCACCCGAGCGCGCTGCAGTCGGGCAGCCAGGGGAACGTGCAGAGCCTTTCCAACGGCGATGTCTTCGTCGGATGGGGCGCCGAGCCGTTCTTCTCGGAGTTCAGCGCCTCCGGGTCGCTGCTGTTCGACGCCCACTTCCACGGCACCTACCAGGCCTACCGTGCCTACCGCTTCGACTGGACCGGGAACCCGGGCGGTCGTCCCGCCGCGGTTGCGAGCACCTCAGGCGGGAAGCTGAGCGTGTACGTGAGCTGGAACGGCGATACCCGAACCGCGACCTGGCGCCTGGAGGCGGGGGCCACGCCATCGAGCCTCGCCCCGGTCGCCTCCTCGGCACGCACCGGCTTCGAGACGGTCCTGCACGCCACGCCTGCCGCCTACTTGGCCGTACAGGCGCTCGACTCGAGCGGAGCCGTGATCGGGACCTCCAAGACGATCGCGGGCTGAGCACGCCGTCCGTGGCGAGCCGATGACCGACAAGCCGGTTCGCCGCGAGCGCCGTGGCCCGGCCGGCGCGCGCGGCGGGCGCTTCCGCAAGCTGCCGCCCGGTGCCCACGGCATCGACCCGGGGCTTGTGCGCGAGGACCAGGCGCGGCGGCTACGGGCCGCGATGGTCGAGTTGATCGCGGCGAAGGGCTACCCCGCCGTGAGGATCGCGGACCTGGCGAGGCTCGCGCACGTCTCGCCGCCGACGCTCTACAGCATCTACGCCGACAAGGAACAGCTGCTCGCGAGCGCCTACGAGGACATCGCGCGCCGCGCCGGGATGGCGATCGCCGCGGCGCACCGCGCGGAGGACCCGCCGCGCCGGCGTCTGCTCGCAGCCCTGGGGGCCTTTGCCGAGCTGGCCGCGCAGGCGCCGCAGGCGGTCTCGCTGCTCGTGCTCGGCGCGTTCGGGGCCGGGGCGCAGGTGCGGCGGAAACGGCGCCTCGCGCTCGACGCGCTCGAGGCCTACATCCACGCGAACCGCTCGCCGCAGACGCCGTTGGAGAACGGCGACCTGATGGTCGCGGCGCTCGTCGGCGGCATCCGCGAGGTCACGGCGAGCCGCCTGCGCCAGGGGCGGCACATGGAGCTCCCCCGGCTCGCGCAGGCGCTGACGAGCTGGGCCGCGAGCTACCCGGGGCGCCTGCCCGAGGGGCTGGCGGTGGCCGCCGGGGCGCAGGCGCCGGGTCCGGTCGCCGAGCCGCCGGTCGCGCTGGACGGGCCGGCCGCGCGGGGCGGGCGCCCGCTGCCGAGCGGGCGCAGCGAGCTGCCGCGTGAGGTGATCGCGAAAAGCCAGCGCGAACGGATCGTGGACGCGACCGCGGCGATCGTCGCCGAGAAGGGCCTGCCGGCGCTGACGATCCCCGAGATCGCGCGCCGGGCGAGCGTCTCCAACCAGACGTTCTACGCGATGTACGACTCCAAGGACGCGGCGTTCCTGGGGGCGCAGAAGGTCGGCATGCACCAGGCGCTGCGGGTGACCGACGCGGCCGTCCAGGGCGGCGGCGAGGAGTGGGCGCAGGGGGTGCGAGCGGGCATCGGCGCGCTGGTCGAGTACCTCGTCTCCGAGCCCGAGCACGCGCACCTGACGCTGGTCGACACGTTCGCGGCGAGCCCGGAGGCGCTGAGCATCCGCGAGTCGGCGATGGCGCGGTTCCGCTCGCATCTCGCGCCCGGGGCCGAGTCCTCGCGCCGGGAATGCGCGGGCTGCGAGCCGGCCGTGGCGGCGGAGGCGGTGGCGGGCGGCATCTGGCAGGTGCTGCACCGCTACATCGAGCGGGGGGCGATCGAGGAGCTGCCGGCGGCGGTGCCGCAGCTGACGTACTTCGCGCTGGCCCCGTTCGTGGGCGCGCCCGCAGCCGCGACCGTGGCGCGCGAGCACGCCTCCTTTTAAGGGTTTGGGAGGGTTTTCGCGTGGGGTGAGCGCGCGCTCGCGCGGACGCCGTGGCGAGAAGGCCGGGGCTCAGCCGCTGCGGACGTCCAGCACCACCTTGCCGAGCGCGCGGCGCTCGTCGAGGGTGTGCAGGGCCTGAGCCGCGTCCTCGAACGGAAAGCGCTGGCCGATGATCGGCCTGACGACGCCGTTCTCGATCATCTTGGAGATCGCCGCCCCGTTCTCGCGGTTCAGCTCCGGATTGGACATCACGTACTCGCCCCAGCCGGCTCCGATCACCTCTGTGTTTTTGAGCAGCAGCCGGTTTACACGCACCTCGGGGATCGAGCCCCCGGTGAAACCGACGACGACGAGCCGGCCGCCTTTGCGCAGGGAGCGCAGGCTGTCGAGGAAGCGATCGCCGCCGACCGGATCGAGGACGACGTGCACGCCGCCGCCGGAGAGCTCGACGACCTCGTCCTTCCAGCCGTCGGCGATCATCACGACGTGGTCGGCGCCGGCCTCTTCGGCGACCTTCTTCTTCTCGTCGGTCGAGACGGTCGCGATCGTCGTTGCGCCGAGCGCGTTGGCGACCTGGATCGACGCCGTCCCGACACCGCCCGCGGCGCCGTGCACGAGCACCGTCTCGCCCTCGACGAGCCGGCCGCGCAGCTTCAGGCAGAAGTACGCGGTGTGGTAGTTGAGCACGAGCGCGGCGCCCTGCGCGTAGTCGAGCCCCTCGAGCGGGAACGTGAAGTACGCGGGTGCCACAGCGGTCTCGGCCCAGCCGCCGAGCACGCAGAAGCCGGCGACGCCGTCGCCCGGCTTCACGGCGGCACCGTCGGGTGCGCTGATCACGACACCGCCGACCTCGCTCCCGGGCACGAACGGCAGTGGCGGTTTGACCTGGTACTGGCCGCGCGTCTGAAGCAGCTCGGGGAAGGACACGCCGGCCGCATGGACCTCGATGAGCACCCCTTCGCCGGGGGTCATCATGTGCGAGGCCTCGGGCTCTGGGAGGTCGACCACCGACAACGCCTTGTCGGGCCCTTCCTCGTTGATGATCTGGATCGCTCTCATGGCGGGGGATTATTGTCCAAGCGAGCCCGCGAGGCGCGGCGGGGTGTCCGAGGGAAGGAGCCGCTGATGGCAAAGGTGCTGTGCGTCCTCTACGACGACCCCGCGAGCGGCTACCCGCCGGCCTACGCGCGAGACGGCGTTCCGCGGATCGACGGCTACCACGACGGGCAGACCGCCCCGACCCCGAAAGGGCTCGGATTCGAGCCCGGCGAGCTCGTCGGCTGCGTCTCGGGCGAGCTCGGTCTTCGCGACTTCCTCGAGGGGCTCGGCCACGAGCTGGTCGTTACCTCCGACAAGGACGGCCCGGACTCCGTGTTCGAGCGCGAGCTCCCGGACGCCGAGGTCGTGATCTCCCAGCCCTTCTGGCCCGCCTACCTGACATCGGAGCGGATCGCCAAGGCGCCGAAGCTCAAGCTCGCCCTCACGGCGGGCATCGGCTCCGACCACGTGGACCTGCAGGCGGCGATCGACGCCGGGGTGACCGTCGCAGAGGTCACGTACTCGAACAGCATCAGCGTCGCCGAGCACGTCGTGATGATGATCCTCGCGCTCGTGCGCAACTACATCCCGATGTACCAGGACGTGATCGCGGGCGGCTGGAGCATCGCCGAAGTGGTCTCGCGCTCCTATGACCTCGAGGGGATGCAGGTCGGCACGGTCGCCGCGGGGCGCATCGGCTCCGCCGTCCTGCGCCGGCTGAAGCCGTTCGAGGTCGGGCTGCACTACACCGACCGCCACCGCCTGGCGCCGGACGTCGAGCGCGAGCTCGGCGTCACCTTCCACGAGGACGCAGAGTCGATGGTCGGCGTCTGCGACGTCGTCACGATCAACGCCCCCCTGCACCCCGAGACCGAGGGCCTCTTCGACGAGCGCATGCTCTCGAAGATGAAACGCGGCGCCTACCTCATCAACACGGCACGCGGCAAGATCTGCGACCGCGACGCGGTCGTCCGCGCCTGCGAGAGCGGCCAGCTCGCGGGCTACGCCGGCGACGTCTGGTTCCCCCAGCCCGCGCCCCGCGACCACCCCTGGCGCACGATGCCCCACCACGGCATGACCCCGCACACCTCGGGTACGAGCCTCTCGGCGCAGGCCCGCTACGCCGCCGGCACGCGCGAGATCCTCGAGTGCTACTTCGAAGGCACGCCGATCCGCGAGGAGTACCTGATCGTCGACGGCGGCAGGCTCGCGGGAGCCGGCGCCCACTCCTACAGCGAGGGCGACGCGACGGGCGGCTCCGGCGAAGCGGCGCGGTTCACCGCGGACTGAGCCGATCCTGCAAGTGCCCGCCCCTCGATACCTCGCCGTTGCGCTGGTGGCATCGGCCTCGCTGCTGGGCGCCGCCTGCGGCTCGGCCGGCGCACCGGCGCCGACGGCGGGCGCCGGCGCCGCCGCGGCCCTCCGGGCGAAGCCCTCTCCCACAGCCACCGGCCGCGCGATCGACGCGAGCAACGACGCACCGGCCCCGCCGCTCGCGGGCCGCACGATCACGGTCGACCCCGGACACAACGGCGGCAACTTCACGCACCCGCAGCAGATCGCGCGCCCGGTCCCCGACGGCAACGGCGAGAAGGAATGCGACACCACCGGGACCGCCGCGCCCGACGGCTACCGGGAGACCGACTTCAACTGGAGCGTGGCGCTCAGGCTGCGGGCGCTGCTCCAGGCGGCCGGCGCGAAGGTCGTGATGACGCGCTCGTCGAACACGGGCGTCGGCCCCTGCGTGAACGAACGCGCGGCGATCGGCAACCGCGCGCACAGCGACGCGGCGATCTCGATCCATGCCGACGGCGGCCCACCCGGCGGCTCGGGCTTCGCGATCCTGATCCCCGCCCCGATCCCCGGCGGCGCCGACCGCGCGATCATCGCCCCCTCGCGGCGGCTCGCGGTGGACCTGCGCTCGACCCTGCTCGGAATCGGCCTGCACACCTCCACCTACGACGGCACCGACGGGCTCGCCCCGCGCACCGACCTCGGCGGCCTCAACCTCTCGCGCGTGCCGAAGGTCTTCGTCGAGGTCGCGAACATGCAGAACCACGCCGACGAGGCACCGATGGAGCGCGCCTCCTACCGCGAGCGGGTGGCGCATGCGCTGCTCGCCGGCCTCGAACGCTTCCTGGCGCCGGGCTAGGCGCCGAGCAGCGCCGACGCTTCGCCCGCGGCGTCGCGCACGGCCTCTGCGAGCCGCCGCTCGGCGCCGAGGAACCGCGGCGTCGGGACGGGCACCGAGAGCGCGGCGGCGGGACCGCCCGGCGCGAGCACCGCCGCGCCGACCGCGCAGATCCCGTCGCTGTTCTCTTCTCGGTCGAACGCGACTCCGGCACGGGAGACCTCTTCGAGCTCGCCCTCCAGCGCGCGGTGCGAGGTGATCGTGTGAGGGGTCAGGCGCGCCAGCTTTCCGGGCAGCAGCACGCGCGCACGGTCAGGCCCGAGAGCCGCCAGGAACGCCTTGCCGTTGGCCGTGCAGTGAAGCGGGAACACGGCGCCGACCGCTGAGACGGCGCGCAGGCGCTGCGCTCCGGGCAGCTGGTCGACGAAGCGCACCGAGTCGCCGTCCAGGACGGCCAGGTCCACCGTCTCCCCGGTCGCCCGCGAGAGCGACTCCAGCGCGGGGCGCAGGCGCGTGGGGAGCGCGGCGAGGCCGGCCTGGGCCAGCCGCGCGAGACCGCCCCCGAGCACGATGCGCCCGCCGGGAGCGCTCGCGACGAGATCCTCGGCGGCGAGCGCCGTGGTCAACCGGTGAACCGTCGACTTCGGGAGCGAGACGGCGGCGGACAGCTCCGCCAGCCCGAGACCGGCAGGCGCCGCTTCCAGCGCGCGCAGGACGCGCGCCGCCCGGGCGATCGCCTGGATTCCGGGCCGAGCTGGACGAACGAGCGTGTCTTGCATCGTGGGACGCACATACTGTATCGTGGAACCCGGATGGAGGCCAGCGCGATCACCTTCGACGGCACCCTGCTGCGGCGGGGCGAGGACGGCTACGAGTCCGCGCGGCGGGGCGCCGTCTGGAACGCGCTCACGCCGGAGCGCCGCCCGGAGGCAATCGTGCTCGCGGCCTCCGAGGCGGACGCGGTCGCGGCCGTGAAGCTCGCGCAGGCCGAGGGTCTCACCGTGACGGTGCGCTCCGGCGGGCACAGCTGGGCGGGCAACCACCTGCGCGACGGCAGCGTCCTGCTCGATCTGTCGGCCCTGCGCGCACACGAGGTCGACGAGGCGGCGATGACGGCGCGCGTGCAGCCGGGCTGCCGTGGCGACGAACTGCTCGCGGCGCTCGAGCCGCACGGGCTGTTCTTCCCCGCCGGCCACTGCCCGGGTGTGGGGCTCGGCGGCTACCTGCTGCAGGGAGGGTACGGCTGGAACGGACGCCTCCACGGCCCCGCCTGCATGAGCGTCGAGGCGATCGACGTCGTGACGGCGGACGGCGAGCTCGTGCGTGCCGACGAGACCCAGAACACCGACCTGCTGTGGGCGGCGCGGGGCTCGGGACCGGGCTTCTTCGGTGTCGTGAGCGCCTTCCACCTGCGCCTGCAGCGCCGCCCGCGTGTCACCGCCAACGCGCTCGTCAGCTACCCCGTGAGCGTGCTGGGCGAGGTCTTCGCCTGGGCACAGGAGATCGCGCCGCGGGTGCCGCGGACGATGGAGCTGATGCTGATCGTGCACCGCGACGAGTTCGGCGAGGTCGAGATCGCGGTGACCGCGCCGGTGCTGGTCGACGACGAGGCGCAGGCACGTGCGGCGCTCGCGCTGCTGCAGAGCTGCCCGGTGCTCGGCGCCGCGAAGCTGAACGTGCCCTACGTCGAGTTGGCGCTCGCCGACCTCTACGCGGGCGTGCACGCGTCCTACCCCGACGAGCATCGCTACGCCGTCGACAACATGTGGACCTCCGCCCCCGCCGAGGAGCTGACGCCCGGCCTCGAAAGGATCGCCGCGACGCTTCCGGGCGCCCCGTCGCACATGTTGTGGATGAACTGGGGGCCGGGCTCCGCGCCCGCCCCCGCCCGGCCAGACATGGCCTACAGCTGCGAGGACGACACCTACATCGCGCTCTACGCGGTCTGGCAGGACCCCGCGCTCGACGATGCGAACGTCGCCTGGGCGACCGAGTCGATGCGAGCGATGGAGCCGCTGGCAAGCGGGATCCAGCTCGCGGACGAGAACCTCGGGCGCCGGACGGCGCGCTTCGCGGGCGAGGAGCAGATGCGCCGGCTCGGAGAGCTGCGCGCGCGGCGCGACCCGGCCGGGCGCTTCCACGAATGGATGGGGCGGTGAGCGAGCAGGAGCTCGAGCGCTACCTGCGCCGGCCGCTGAGCCCGCCGGAGCCGGCGCTGCTGCGCGCGATCGAAGCCGGGCCTCTGGACCCGGAGCTCGCCCTGCCCCTCGGCGAGCTCGACCGCCTGCTCGACCCCGAGCCGCTGGCGGGCGAGAGCGGCTGGTGCCTTCACGAGGACGGCACCGGCTACGTCGCGGTCGCGACGCCAATGCCGGGAGTCAGCGGCGAGATGGTCGACTGGTGGTTCGACTGGCATCCCCGCGATCCGCTCCGCTACCGCGTCTGGCACCCGCGCGCGCATACCTCCAACTCGCTCGAGCGCCCCGCGCAGCCGGGTGCCAAGGCGCACTGGGGCACCGTGCACCATCCCGTCGAGGATGTGGGCCTCGGCACGGTCCATGCGCGCATCGCGTTTCTCGCGCCTTCGGCGATGGGCTTCTCCGGCGACGCGCTCTCCGACCGGCGCGTCGCGACGATCGTGTGCGGCTACGCCGGCGACGACCGGCGGCGGGTCCGCCACACCCCGATGGTGCACGTCTTCCTTCGCACCGACGAAGGCGTGCTGCTGCGCAGCCGCTTCTGGCTGGGCGCCGCCCTGCGGCCCTACGCGCCCGCCCCGCTGGCCGCGCTCGGCGAGCGGGTGCTCAACACGCGAGCGGTGCGCGTCCGGGCCCTTCCCCGCCGCCTGCCGCGTGCGCTCGCCCGCCACTGCGCCGAGGAGTACGCGAACCTCGCCGCGATCCTGCCGGAGCTCCACGCTCGATACGCGGAGACCCCTTAGCCGAGCGCCGGCGAGGCCCCGGCAGCGAGCGGCGGCCCACAGGCCGGCCGGGAGGGCGTCTCACGCCCGTCGCCGCGGCGGGATCGGCTACGCGCGGAGGGCCGCGCGCCGCGAAGCGGGCGCGTCCGAGCAGACCCAGGCGGTCGCCGCGGTGACCGCGGAGACGCTGAGAACCGCGGGCCAGGCGCCGATCTGGGGCGCGAGCACGTGGGATGCCACGAAAGCGGCGAGCCCGACCCCGGTCAGCGCCGCTGCGGTACGCGGGCCGTCGCGACGAGCCCAGATCCGGGTGCAGCAGAGTCCGCCGGCCACAAGCACGACCCCGCCGAGGGGGCGCGAGCCGGTACCGGCTGCGACCGCGTAGCCCCCGATCAGCGCGGCGGCGGCGATCGCTGAGGTCGGCGTTCGGCGCATCACAGGCAGACTAGCGACACCGCGAGAGCCGGCCGTCCGCGCCCAGCTCGAAGCCCGGCAGCTCGAAGCACTCGGCGAGCAGGGCAGGGATCTCCTCCGGCGCCGGCGACGTCGCCGCCGTACCCTGCGGCGTGCGCTCCAGAAGCGTCAGCTCGCCCCAGTCGGAGAGGATCAGCCGGCGCCCGTCGGCCCACCGGCGGGCGACGAGGAACCCCGTCACAAACGGCGATTGCGGCGACGTCGCGGTCCACCAGTTGTTCATCTCGACATCGACCATCGGCGAAGGCTGCTCCATGAACGCGTAGAGATCGCCCCACGCGCCGTCCGAGACCGTCTGCAGCGCCCATTCGCCGCCGTCCTGCACGACGCGGAAGCGCCAGCCCGCCTGCTCGTGCTCCTCCCCCGGGCCCCAGGGGACCGGCTCGATCAACGCGCCGCTGCCGAAACCCACGTCGGCGTGCCAGTCGCGCTCGCCGTCGCCGACTCGCAGCAGCAGGTGGGTGCGCCCCCGGATCTCGCCGGGCGCGGCCCCAACCCGCACGCGCGCGAGGTGGGGCTCGACCTCGTAGCCGAGTGCCTCCAGCGCCGCTTTGAACAGCAGGTTCTGCTCGAAGCAGTAGCCCCCGCGCCCGCCGGCGACGAGCTTCGCCGAGAGGGCCGCCGGGTCGAGCGGCACGTCCTCGCCGAGGTGCGCGCTCAGACCCTCGAAGGTGATCGAGGTGATGTGCGCGCGGTGCAGGTCCGCGAGCGCCGCGCCCCGGTCGAGCCCGACGCGCTCCAGGTAGGCGTCCAGGTCGAACATGGGCGCTGACTCTAGCCCGCCGGCGGCATACTGAGATCGTGGCCTACGCCCCGCCCGCGCGCCACCTGCTCCGCGCCAAGGACCTCGCCGACGCCCACTACGCCGAGCCGCTCGGCGTCGAGGACATGGCCCGCGAGGCCGGTCTCTCGCGCGCGCACTTCACCCGCGAGTTCCGCCGCGCCTTCGGCGACTCCCCGCACGCCTACCTGCTGACCAGGCGCCTGGAGCGCGCCGCGGCGCTGCTGCGCTCGACCGATCGTCAGGTCGCCGACATCTGCTTCTCGGTCGGCCTCAGCAGCCTCGGCTCGTTCACGACCAGCTTCACGCGCACGTTCGGCGTCTCGCCCAGCGCCTACCGCGAACGCTACCCGCCGGCCGCTGACATGGCGCTCGTGCCAGGGTGCGTCGTACGCGCCTACGGGCGCCCGCAACACCGCACTTTTCGAGAAGACAGCGGCGATCCGCCCGCGTAGTTTCGCCGCACCGCAACGACAAAGAGAGGAGCCCGACATGATGAGGGTGTCAACCGCCCAGCTCTGGGTGAACGACCAGGACGAGGCGCTCGCCTTCTGGACCGAGAAGGTGGGGATGGAGGTCCGAGCCGACGTCACCGTGCCCGAGCTCGGGGACTTCCGCTGGCTGACGGTCGGCATCCCGGGCCAGGACGACTTCGCGATCGTCCTGATGAGGATCCCCGGCCCGCCGCTGATGGACGCGGAGACGACCGAGCAGGTGCGCGAGCTGATGTCCAAGGGCTTCGCCGGCACGGTGTTCATCGAGACCGACGACTGCCAGGCCTCCTACGAGGAGCTGCGCGCGCGGGGCGTCGAGTTCAACGAAGCTCCCGAAGAGCGTCCCTACGGGATCGACTCCGGCTTCCGCGACCCGTCGGGGAACTCGATCCGCCTGACTCAGGTCCGCGACCTGGCCGAGTTGCAGCGCGAGCTGAGCGCCTCCTAGCCCGGGAGTGCGGCCCGTGGAGCGCAGCCGGCGCTCCACGGGCTCACGCCCGGCTGCTCGCGCACCTGTGGCGCAGGGCTGCCGGAGCGCTCCCGGCAGGCCGGGCGCGCTAGCGTCTGCGCGGATGGGCGCGAGCTACGAGCGGGGGCTGGCGGAGGTCGGGGACGGGGTGTACGCCTACCTCCAGCCCGATGGCGGGTGGGGCTGGTCGAACGCCGGCCTGGTGAGCGACGGCGAGCAGGCGCTCCTCATCGACACGCTGTTCGACCTCGCGCTCACCGAGGCGATGCTCGCCGACATGCGCCGCGCCGTGCCGGCGGCCGCCGGCATCGACACGCTCGTCAACACCCACGCCAACGGCGACCACACCTACGGCAACCAGCTCGTCGCGGGGGCGCGGATCGTGAGCTCCGCGCGCACGGCCGCCGAGATGTCCGAGCTGCCGCCGTCAGCGATGGCGGCACTCGTCGCTCAGGCGCCGAACATGGGTCAGCTCGGTGAGTTCTTCCTGCGCTGCTTCGGCGGGTTCGACTTCGACGGCATCGAGCCGGTGCTGCCGGCGGAGACCTTCGACGGCGAGCTCGAGCTGATGCTCGGCGGGCGCGAGGTGCGTCTGCTCGAGGTCGGCCCCGCCCACACCCAGGGCGACACGATGGCCTGGCTGCCGGCCGAGCGCGTCCTGTTCACCGGCGACATCCTGTTCAACGGCGCTCACCCGATCGCCTGGGCGGGGCCGGTGTCCAACTGGCTGGCGGCATGCGAGCGGATCGAAACGATGAAGCCCGACACGATCGTCCCGGGTCACGGCCCGCTCGCCACCCTGGCAGCCGTCACCGAGCTGCGCGCCTATCTCGAATATCTCTACGAGCAGGCACGCGTCGCCCACGGCGACGGCCTCACGCCGGTGCAGGCCGCCCGCCGGATCGAGCTCGACCGCTGGGCGGACTGGGGAGAGGCCGAGCGGCTCGCCGTCAACATCGCGACCATCTACGCCGAGATCGACGGCGCCGAGCCGCCGAACCCGCTGGAGGCCTTCCAGATGATGGCCGAGCTCGCGCTCGGCGAGCCGGGAGAGGGCTGAGCGCGCTGGCGAGCTTCGAGGACGTCCGCCGGATCGCGGCCGCGCTGCCCGGCTGCGAGGAGCGCGTCTCGCGCGGGAACCTGCAGTGGCGTGTCGGAGAGCGCCTGTTCGTCTGGGAGCGCCCGCTGCGCAAGCGCGAAATCGAGGAGCTCGGCGACGCCGCACCGACCGGGGCGATCCTGGGCGCGCGGGTCGAGCACCTGCACGCCAAGGCGGCCATGCTGGCCGAGGAGCCCGGCATCTACTTCACGACCTCGCATTTCGAGGGCCACCCGTCTGTGCTGGTGCGGCTGGAGGAGATCGGCCTGCCCGAGCTGGAGGAGGTCGTAACCGAAGCCTGGTTCGCGCGCGCCCCGCCGAAGCTGGCGGCGCAAGCCGAGGAGGCCCGCCGACGGACATAGGTCCACCGAACCTGAGAGATGGGTCCCAATTGTCGCTTCCGTCGGAAAATCGCCCTATCCTCAGGGGATGGCGTCCGAGCCCTTGGTGGCAGGGGCTTCCGCGCCCGCACGCCCGGTCAGGCGCTTTCTGATCGGGTTCGGCGTGGCCCTGCTCCTCCTCGTGATTCTGATCGTCGTGGCTCTGCTGACCCTCACGGGGGCGTCGCTCGGCGACGACTCCACCGCCCTCGCCAAGGTCTCGGTACAGCCGCTCGGCGGCAAGGTCGAGCACGTCGAAGCGTTCGGCCCCGCCGGTAAGCGGGTGCCGATCTCCGTCCAGGGCGATCGCCTCGTTCCGTTGCGCCGCCTGCACCCCGGCGAACAGATCTCGGTGGCGGTCCGCGTGCGCAGACCGGGCTGGATCGGCTGGGCGATCGGCAGTGAACAGACCGAGCACCTGACGGTGCTCGCTCCGGTCGCGCACCTGACCGGACGCTGGATGACGGTGCAGCCGGGAAGCGCCGTGACCGTGAAGTTCCAGCAGCCCGTCAGCGCAGTCGCCTACGCCACCTCCTCGGGCCTTCACACCCGCACCCTCTCCACACCGTCCAGCACCGTCTCGCTCGGCCGGCGCCCGGCCACCGGCACGCTCGCGATCGCCGCGGCGCCCCGCGGGTGGGAGACCGTCGGCGCGGCGACGCACGTGAGCTGGTTCCCGGCTTCGAGCTCGCCCGTGCTCGCGGCGAGCCCGGCGCCGGGCGGGAAGATCGCTCCGGCCTCGCCGATCTACCTGACCTTCTCGAAGCCGGTCTCCGAAGTGCTCGGCTCGCGCCGCCCTGCGCTCTCGCCGGCGACAGCGGGCCACTGGCACGTCACCGACAGCCACACCCTCGAGTTCCGGCCCTCCGGCTTCGGCCTGCCGCTGGGCACCCAGCTGCACGCGACCCTGCCGCGCAGCGTCGAGGTCGCCGGCGCGAGCAGCCACACGCTGACGAGCACGAGCGAGGTCACGTGGACGGTTCCGCCGGGCTCGACCGAACGCCTCCACCAGTTGCTCGCCCAGGCCGACTACCTGCCGGTCCTCTGGCACTCCTCCGGGCACGAAGTCGCACATACGCCGAGCGCCGAGGCCGCGGCCGCGACCGAACCGCCCAGCGGCAGCTTCACCTGGCGCTACGGCAACACTCCGCACCAGCTGAAGGAAAAATGGAGCCCCACCCAGCCGACCGTCATCACGAAGGGCGCCGTCATGAAGTTCGAGAACGAAAACGGCATGCCGGTCGACGGCGAAGCGGGCCCGGCGGTCTGGCGCAAGCTGATGGCGGATGCGATCGCCGGCAAGCGCCTGAACGAAAGCTACAGCTACGTCTATGTCCATCGTGAAGTGCCGGAGACCGCGACGCTCTGGAGCGCTGGGCGCACCGTCATCTCATCGCCCGCGAACACAGGCATCTCCGGCGCGGAAACGGAACTCGGCTCGTTCCCCGTCTTCGAGCATCTGCCCGAAACGACGATGAGCGGGACCAACCCGGACGGATCCCATTACGAAGACCCGGGCATCAAATGGGTCAGCTACTTCAACGGCGGCGATGCGCTGCACAACTTCGACCGCTCGTCCTTCGGCACGCCCCAGAGCCTGGGCTGCGTCGAGCTTCCGCTCGCCGCCTCAGCCGAGATCTGGAAATACACGCCGATCGGCACCGTCGTCACGGTCGAAACCTGAGTCCCGGCCGTAGGGCCTAGCGGACGATGACCGCGCGCTGCGTGGGGTTGGCCCCGTGCAGCACGAGCCCGAGCCTTCCCGCCCGCGGATGGCGCGCCGCGGTGGCGAGCAGCTTGGCCCCCTGTCCGCTCAGGTGGATCGTCACCTTGCCCGACGCGCCCTGAGCCAGCGAGAAGCTGCCACTGCCGACGAGCAGCCTGACCCGCCGCGTCACCGTGTGCCCGTTCACGCGATGGCGCCTCGTCACCGTGATGGTGAGCTGGACGGTTCCCCTGCAGGGGCCTATCGCGCAGGAGAGCGCGACGCTCGCGCGGTGCCCGGTGACGTGCACGCGGGATCCGGCCGCGGCGGCCGGCACGACGATCTTGGCCGGGAGCACCGCTCCGCCCGGGGCGCCGGTGCTCGCGGGGATGACGCTCGCGACCGGCCTGGGCGGTTCTTCGCCGACGCGGAGCATCTCGGCGTCGATACCCGTGCGGGGCACCGGCGGCAGGACGCTCAGCGGCACGGCTTCAGACCCCAGCGGGGTCCCGTAGGTCGAGCCGTTGTAGAACTGCGTCGCGTAGACCGGGAGACCGAAGAATTCGACGAAGTACGCGCCGGGTTCCAGGCGTTCGACCGTGTAGGTCCCGGCCGGCCCCGTGCGGGTGCAGACTTCTTCTTCTTCTTCGAAGAACGCGATCGAGGGGGTCGTACAGACGTAGACACCGTGAATCGGCGCCCCGCTCGCCACCGCCGTGACGGTCCCCTCGATCTCACCGCCGGTCCGCAACGCCGCGCTGACCCCGCTGGTCGTCACTCCCGCCGTGACTTCGACTCCTTCCAGCGACCCGTCGAGGTAGTTCTCCCCGGGGACCGGCGGCACGAGGAACGCGACTGCATAGGAGCCGCTCGGGAGCCCCCTGATCCGGAAGGAGCCTGCGCTGCCGGTTTCTTCACATTCCAGCCCGCCGACTTCGAAGTCGAAAGCGCACGCCAGGATGCCGCTGAGCGGCGCGCCCCCTTCCTGCGCGGTCACCGCCCCTTCGATGCTGCCCCCCTTTACGAGCGCGGCGTCGATGTCTTCGGTCACCTGGTCCGGGCTCACGAGCACCGGGTCCGGGTTTTCCGCGAACGTCTTGTCGTCGTAGAGCTGGGGGACGTAGTTGCGGGAGGGGTCGAAGAATTCGACGTAGTATTCGCCGGCCAGCACGGGAAGCTCGTACGCGCCGGCTTCGCCGGAGGTTCCGCAGACTGGTTCCGCCTCGCCTTCTTCGTAGAAGCCCCGTTCGATCCCTTCGACTTCGTAGGCGCAGACTTCGACGCCGGTCACGCCTTCTTTGGTGGCCGCGTCCGTGACCGTGCCGGCGATCGCGGTGGAAGTGAGGTCTGGCTGAGCCCGACGACGGGATCGCGCGGCCGGGCCACCGTGACGCGCGATCGAAGCGCGCTCGGCGCGGCGCAGGCGTGCAGCCATCAGCCGGCGAGCGGCGGAGCGGGGGTGGGCCAGGGAGGACGGAACACCCCAGCCGCCAGCCCCCGCGAGGGGGGCGGCGGCGGCGTTCGCGCTCGCCGCGCCGAGAAGGCCGACGGCGACCAGCACCGTGGCCAGGACACAGACAAGACGCCTCGCTGCCCTCATGTCTTCCTCCCAGAGAACGCCGCCTCAGCGCGGCGGGGACGGGAACATACCAGTCAGTCGAACGCGGTCACGACCGGGGTTCGAGCGCGCGCTCGGTGGACTCGTCGGCAGCGCCGCCGAAGTATCTGGCGAGCACCTCGCCGAACACGTCCTCGCCGGGGTCAGCCCGTGCGAAGAGGCTCATCGACGAGCGCAGCTTCAGGGCGTCGACGTCCCCGAGCACCTCCTCGGCGGAGCTCGGCGCGAGCGCCAGCAGCGCGCGGGCGCACTCGCGCAGCCGCGCCCCCAGGACCGGGTGGGCCAGGTACGCACGGGCCTCCGCGAGCGAGCCGATCGCGTACTTCTGCGCCATCGCGCTCGAGCCGAGCCCGGCGATCTGCGGGAAGACGAACCACATCCAGTGGCTGCTCTTGCGCCCGGCGCGCAGCTCGCCGAGCGCGCGCGCGTACGTGGCGTCCGCGTCCTGGGCGCGGACGAAGCGCGTGAGCCCGAACGGGTCCTCGCTCACGCCGCGGCGCGACGCCGCGGCGCCCGCCGCGCGGGCCGATGGGGGCGACCGCGGGCTCCGCGCAGGAAGCGCTCGGTCGCGTCGGCGACCAGCTCGCCCACCTCCCCCGGCTCGACCAGCCCGGCGCTGACCAGAGACGCGATCCCCTGGATGGTCGCGAACAGGACCAGCCCCACGCGCTTGGGCTCGCCGCTCTCCAGCGCTCCTTCGCGCTGACCCTGCTCGATCAGATCGAGCATCACGGCGAACGCGCGCTCGGCCGCGTCTTCGAGCTCATCGGCCCCCTCTCGGTGCTTGCCCGCGAACATCACCTCGAGCAGGGCCGCATCCTCGGTCGCGAAGCGCACATAGGCGGCGGCGATCGCGCGTACGCGCGGCTCGAAGTCCTCCCCCGCGGCGCCGGCGGCGGCCCTCAGCTCCGCGCCGAGCCGCTCGAAGCCCTCGCGCGCGAGCGCGTCGAGCAGCGCCTGGCGGTCCGGGAAGTGCCGGCGCGGCGCGCCGTGGCTGACGCCCACCTCTCGCGCCAGCTCGCGCAGCGAGAGCGCCTGGACGCCGCGCTCGCGCAGCGTCCGCTCGGCGGCGGCGAGCAGGGCCGTGCGGAGGTTGCCGTGGTGGTAGGGGCGGGCGTCCATCGGTGCCCGGGGAAGGCTACCGGGAAAAGTAGACGTTGACAGCTTTGTAGTCATCGACTACATTGTTGCTCATGACAACTTCGAGTTCCACCTCCCTCCCTGACATGACCGGCCGGACCGTGATCGTGACCGGCGCCAACAGCGGCATCGGGCGCGCCGCGGCGGACGCGCTCGCGGGCGCCGGCGCCCGGGTCGTCCTCGCCGTGCGCTCACCCGAGAAGGGCGAGCAGGCCGCGTCGAAGATGAGCGGCCGGACCGAGGTCCGCACCCTCGATCTCGCCAGCCTCGCATCGGTCCGCGAGTTCGCCGACGGCTGGGACGGCGAGATCGATGTGCTGATCAACAACGCCGGCGTGATGGTGCCGCCGCTGAGCCGCACGGCCGAGGGCTTCGAGCTGCAGTTCGGCACCAACCACCTCGGCCACTTCGCGCTCACGAACCTCCTGCTCGAGCGGGTCACGGGCCGGGTGGTCACCGTGTCCTCGAGCGCCCACCGCATGGGGAGGATCGACTTCGACGACCTCAACTGGGAGCGCCGCAGCTACCGCGCGTGGCCGGCCTACGGGCAGTCGAAGCTCGCCAACCTCCTCTTCACAGCCGAGCTGCAGCGGCGTCTGACCGACGCGGGCTCACCAGTGCTCGCGATGGCAGCCCACCCCGGCTACGCGGCGACCAACCTCCAGTTCCACAGCGGCAAAAAACTCCAGGACCTGGTCAGCCACGCCGGCAACGCCCTGTTCGGGCAGAGCGAGGAGGGCGGGGCCCGCCCGACGCTCTATGCGGCCACAGCGGACATCCCCGGCAACAGCTTCGCGGGCCCCAGCGGCTTCATGGAGTCGCGTGGAGCGGCGAAGCTCGTCGGGCGCACCGCCCAGGCGAAGGACATGGACGTCGCGCGACGGCTCTGGGAGGTCTCCGAAGAGCTGACCGGCGTCACCTTCCCGCTCGGTGCGGCTGTCGGGAGCTAGACGGAGACCCCCGTCACCGCCGGGCGCACAGGCAGCGGTCCGGCGACCCCGTGGCGCTCATGGCCAGAACCCCTCCTGCTTCTCGACGGGCTGGTGGGCGAGGCGCTGAGAGAAGACGATCATCTGCGCCTCCTGATCGGTGTCGTTGTGGACTGAGCGGAACTCCTCGCCCGGAACCTTGACCGCCGTCTGCGGGCCCGCTTCGAACACGTCGTCGCCGACCTTGAACGTGATCGTCCCGGAGATCACGAAGTAGACCTCCTCCAAGCCGGGGTGAGCGTGGCCGTAGCTGCCGCGACCCCCGGTCCCGGGCAGCAGCCGCCGCCAGCTGAACGACACCTGCTCGGTGCCGAGCGCATCGCTGTACCAGCGCATCTCCCCGTACTCGGGGTACTTGACCATCACGTCCATCGCGTCTTCGCGCCCGGCGACCGCGTATGTCCTGTCCTCCTGCTCGCCCGCTCCGCTCATCCCTGCACTCCCTTCGCTCGGGCCGACGGATCGGCGCCGTTGTACGCACCGGCTAGAGCGACTCGATCCCGCACAGCCCATCGCTCAGCTCGCGCAGCCGAGCCCGCGCGGCGGGGTCCTCGGCCTGCGCATCGGGCTCGGCCTCGTGCAGCCCGTTGAAGTAGAGGCCGCTGACGCCCTCGAGCTCCGGATCGGCGATGAGCCGTAGCGTCGCGGCCGTGCCCTGCTCGAGGGTGCTCACCGGTGCCACGCCCGCGGCGTGCACCATGTTCGTCGGCATGTACGTGGCGGGGTGCAGGCAGTTGGCGGTGACACCGGAGTCCAGCAGCTCCGCCGCGAGGTCGAAGGTGAACATCACCTGTGCGAGCTTGCTCTGGCAGTAGGCCTGCACTCCGCTGTAGCCACGCGTGAGCATCACGTCGCTGAAGTCGATCGGCGCCTGGCCGGCCGAGCTGACGTTGACGATCCGCGCCGGCGCCGAGCCTCTCAGCTCGTCGAGGAGCAACCGGGTGAGCAGATATCCGGCCAGGTAGTTGACGGCGAAGCGCAGCTCGAAGCCGTCGCGGCTCTCCTCGCGCCCCACGACGCCGGCCGTCGTCGTGCCGATGCCCGCGTTGTTGACGAGCACGTCGAGGCGGCCGGTCTCGCCCAGGACGAGCTCGCCGAGCCCGCGCACCTCATCGAGCGATGCGAGATCGGCGCGCAGGAAGCGCAGGCGCTCGTTGCCGCTCGCCTCGCGGATAGCGGCGAGGGTGCGCTCGCCCTTCTCCTCGTCGCGGCCATGCAGGAGCAGCTGCGCGCCCTCGCGCGCCAGCTGGTCCGCCAGCGCCCGGCCGAGCCCGTCGGTGGCGCCGGTGATGAGGATCGTCTGCTCGGCGAGCGGGCGCATCAGCAATCGGGCTCCCACCCCAGGGAACGGCGCTTGGCCCGCGGCAGCTTGCTCACAACCAGATCGTAGGAGTCCTCGATCATGTCCCGGACAGTCCGGTCCGGGAGGGAGCCGTCGAGCTCGACGGTGTTCCAGTGGCGCTTGTTGAGGTGGTAGCCGGCGGTGACCGCGGCGTGGGCCTCGCGCAGCGCCTCGGCCAGCGCCGGCTCGCACTTGAGGCTCACCCGAAGCGACTCCGAGTCGAGGGCAGAGAGGGCGAACATCTTGCCCTCGACCTTGAAGACGGAGGTCTGCGTGCCGAACGGAAACGTCTCCTCGGCACCGGCGAAGGAGAGGCAGCACTCGCGGAGCGCCGGCGCGTTCACGAGTGCGGCACGCTCCGGTGGCGGGTTACCCGGACCGCCCGAGCCGACGTTCCCCAAGCTGCGCTGCCGGTCATCGCAGCCAGCGTAGCCGGGGAAGCCGCGCACGCTCGGCGAAGCGTGGAAGCGGGAGTGACGGGACTCGAACCCGCGACCTCTGCCGTGACAGGGCAGCGCTCTAACCTGCTGAGCTACACCCCCAGGATCGCGGCGGAGCAAAACGCTCCGCGCGTGGGGGAAACAGTATGCCAAGGCGGAGCGCTCATCCGGGTCCGCCGCGGCTCTCAGGGCAGCATGCCCGCATCGATCCACTCGTGCAGGCGCGCAACCTGCTCGCGCGCCCACGCGCCGTCGCACGGCATGGTCCCTTTCTCGATCTGCGCGTAGATCGCTGCGGCGTGCCCGCGAACGTCGTCGTAGGACCAGAGGTCGAATTGCGAAAGCATCGCCTGACGATCGCGCTCACGGAACAGCGGGCGGATTTCGCGCTCGAAGCTCGGGAGGCCGGGGGCGCTCATTGCAGTCCTCGCTTTCGGGTCGAGAGTTCGGCTGCGGCAAGCCTAATGCCGCGGGTTCGCGGCGCGTGAACGCATGCCGGCCGGGTGGGCGAACACAGCCCTGCGCGGCACTGGCCGGACAGCCAGTCCTTCCTCTAGTCTTCAGGCGTGGCGCTCGTCGGACCTCCTCCGATGCTGGATCGAAGCCCAGTGCGGGTCCTTCTCGAGGACCTGCGCGACGAGCGCAGCGCGCGGGTGCCCTATCCGCCGGGCGAGACCCGCTTCTCGCTTCCGCGCACGCGGCGCTTCGCGGAGGAACCGCTCGAGATGCTGCTCGAGAGCTACGAGCGCTTCGGGCCGATCTTCACGCTGCGGCTTCTGCACAGCAACATCGTCTTCATGCTCGGCCCGGCGGCGAACCACTACATCCTCGTCTCGCACGCATCCGACTTCCAGTGGCGCGAAGGGAGCTTCCGCGACCTGATCGGGTTGATGGGCGACGGGCTGCTGACGATCGACGGCGACTTCCACCGGCGCTCCCGGCGCATCATGCTCCCCGCCTTCCACCGCGAGAACATCGCCTCCTCCGTCGAGACGATCCGTGAGGAGACCGAGCATGCCATCGAGCGGCTCGTCCCCGGTGGCACCGCCGATCTGTACGACTGGACGCGCCACCTCGCGATGCGCGTCGCGATGCGCGCGCTGTTCGGCCTGGACCCCGACAGCGGCCAGGCGCGGGAGATCGACGCCGCCGGGCTGTTCGAGGAGGCGCTCGCCTTCTACGCCAGCGACTACCTGCTCCGCGTGTTCCGCGGCAAGCGCTCGCCGTGGGGGCGGATGCAGCTGGCGGCGCGAAAGCTCGATGTCCTGATCTACGCGGAGATCGCGGACCGCAGGTCCTCAGGACGGCGCGGCAGCGACATCCTGAGCCTGCTGCTGGACGCAGAGGACGAGGACGGCAACCGCCTGAGCGACACACAGATCCGCGACGAGGTGATGACGCTGCTCTTCGCGGGCCACGACACGACGACCTCGACGATCTCGTTCATGTTCTACGAGCTCGCCCGGCAGCCTGAGATCGCCCAGCGCCTGCGCGAGGAGCAGCGCGAGCTGGCGCCCGGCGGCCGGCCGACGACCGGGCAGCTCCTGGGTGGCGAGCTGCCGCAGCTGGAGATGGTGATCGACGAGACGCTGCGCAAGTACCCGCCCGCCTGGGTCGGCCCGCGGCGGACGCTGCACGACGTGTCGTTCGAAGGCGTACCGATCCCGGCGCGCGCGTTCGTCAACTACTCCTCATGGGCCTCGCACCGCCTGCCCGACGTCTGGCCCGAACCGGATGAGTTCCGCCCCGAGCGCTTCACCCCCGAGGGCCGTGCGGCCCTGGCGAAGGGCGCCTACGTCCCCTTCGGCGGGGGCTCGCGGACCTGCATCGGGATGCGCTTCGGCCAGCT
>CAWCET010000005.1:0-1015277 GCA_963794635.1 uncultured Solirubrobacteraceae bacterium
CTATGCGCTCGAGTGGACTCGAACCACCACGGGCCGTTAAGCCCACAAGGCCCTCAACCTTGCGCGTCTACCAATTCCGCCACGAGCGCAGAGGGCGCGAGTATAGCCCGCGGGCGCGGGCAGGCTGGCGCGGCTGGGGGCCGCCTCGCGCGTTGCGAGCGCGCACCGCTGCGCCCCGAAGCACCCGCGTCTTGCATCCATCCACCCCCGGCGCTAAATTGCGAACACATGTTCGTCGAAGGCGAGCGTCCAATCGAATGGGGAGCCAATCACCAATGGATCTGACGAAGCGCCAGCAGGAGATCTTCGACTTCATCCGCAAGTACTCCGCGAAGTACGGCTACCCGCCGACGGTGCGGGACATCGGCAAAGCCGTCGGCCTGGCTTCGTCCTCGACGGTGCACGCGCATCTGGCGAACCTCGAGAAGCTCGGGTTGCTGCGCCGCGACCCGTCCAAGCCGCGCGCGATCGAGATGCTCGAACGCGGCGTCGGCACCGCGGTCGAGAGCGTCAAGGGGATGGTGGGCGCCGAAGGGCTGCCGGTTCTGGGAGCCGTCGCCGCCGGCCAGCCGATGCTCGCCGAGGAGAACGTCGAGGACTACGTGAACGTCCCGGACATGGCCGGAGGCGGCGACGGCAACTATCTGCTGAGGATCCGCGGCGACTCGATGAAGGACGCCGGGATCCTGGAGGGCGACCACGTCGTCGTGCACTCGCAGGACACCGCTCGCAACGGCGACATCGTCGTGGCGCTGCTCGGAGAGGAGGCGACCGTGAAGCGCTTCTTCAAGGAACCGGACCACATCCGCCTGCAGCCCGAGAACGAGACGATGGAGCCGATCCGCAGCAAGGAGGTCAAGGTGCTGGGGAAGGTGGTCGGGCTCCTGCGCACCGTCTGACCGGGCCGAGCGGGCCGGCTCAGCTCCGGTGCTCGGGGTTGGGGTGGCCCGGCTCGCCGAGGTTCCAGTCGGCGGTCGAGTTGCCGTAGGGCGGGATCCCGCCCGCATCGGTGAGCATGCGGGCGAGGTGGAGTGTGTTCCAGGCGAGGAACACCGTGTTGCGCGTCGCCCACGCGTTCTGCTGGCCGCCGTTGTCGGGGTCGAGGTAGGACGGTCCCGGACCGGCTTCCCCGGTCCAGTACGAGTCGGCCTGGGGCGGGATCACGAGCCCGATGTGCTGGAGGGCGTAGAGGACCTGGGCGCTCACGTGCTTGCCGCCGTCGTCGTTGCCCGTCGTGAGCGCGGCTCCGACCTTGCCGTAGTAGGACCATTGCCCGGCACCGTTCACCTCAGAGGAGTAGGCGTAGAGGCGCTCGATGATCTTGCGCGTATGTGAGCTCTGGTCCCCGAGCCAGATCGGGCCGGCGACGATCAGAATGTGCGCGGGCTCTACCAGCTCGCGGTAGATCGCGGGAAACTCGTCACGCTCGTAGCCGTGCTCGCGCATGTCGGGCCAGAGGCCGGCAGGGATCTCGTGGTCGGCTGTCCGCACCTCGTCGATCCGCACGCCGACCCGCGAGAAGATCGTGCGCACGATCGCCAGCAGCCCGTCGGTGTTGCTGGGCTCGGGCGAGCGCTTCGTGGTCCCGTTGAACACCACCGCGCGCAGGTCTGCGTAGCTCGTCGAAGCCGAGCTTGCCTGCTGCTCGATGAAGCTCTGGACGCTCGCTGGTAGGGCCACTGTGCATCCTCCGGGTTCGGGTTCGGGCTTCTAGGTCCATCGACGGGCCCAGACGTTACGAGCGGCGACGGCGTCGCTTCGACCGCGCGCCGGCTCGACACCGCGGGTCGCCCGCGCTACTGTGCCTGCGCGGGCCAGGCAGCCGCGAAGGCTTCCGGCCTTCGAGGAAAGTCCGGACATCACAGGGCAGGGTGGTCGTTTGATCGACCCGGGGAAACCCGCGGGAAAGTGCCACAGAAACAAACCGCCTACGTCCGCCGTCCCACGTGAACGGCGGGCCGGCAAGGGTGAAATGGTGCGGTAAGAGCGCACCGGCGTCGCGGTGACGCGGCGGCTGGGCAAACCCCACTCGATGCAAGGCCGAACAGGACCGTTCGCAGGCTGCCCGCCGAGGTCCAGGTAGGCCGCTCAGATGGATGGCTGCTCAACGACAGGATCCGGCTTATCGACCCGCTAAGGAAAGGCCCCGCTCCGGCGGGGCTTTTCTATTTTTTGTTTGGGGAGGGTCTGCGTTGCGCGATGCCGAGCGCGCCCGGTCCCGCGGCGGCGCGGCTCTCAGCGCCCGGTGCGTTCGGCGCTGCCGACGAGGGTGTGGTCGCCCACCGAGACCACGACGACGCCGCCGGGTGTGTCCGGGCCGTAGACGAGGCACGGGGCTTCGTGTGCCCGTCGCATCGCGAAGGAGGCGAGCTGGTAGGAGCCGAGCGTCTGGCTCTCGCCCGCGAGTGTGCGCAGCCTCGTCTTCCACGCCCCGACCTTCGGGCCCACCCTGACCCGGCGGTCCAGCAGCATCCGGTGTGGCTCGCCCGAGAGCAGCCGCTCGGCGCTGCGAAGCATGACGCCCCAGTAGACGCCGCCCGCGACACCGGCCCAGCCGAGCAGCACCGCCACGAGTCCGGCGATGTGCTGCGCACGAGACGGCGCGGCGAGTAGCAGGACGGCGAGGACGAACAGGAGCACGCCGCCGCGCCGGTACCAGGCGCAACGGCTGCGCCTGCTGGCTATGAACCGCCGCGGGACGGCGGGGTCGGGCCTGTCGTCCGGTGCTTCGATACCTACTTATCGACTGCGAGCCGATCCGGCTGGAGTGCCGGATATCGGAATCGATCCACTTCTCGTCCGCTCGCGGACCCGATCGGGCGCCCGCGACCGTCACGCGCGCGCCGCGTTCGTCAGGCGCCCTCGGCGGGCCCCGCCGTCTCGGCTCGCCGCGGCAGCCGCTCGCCGACACCCGAGATCTCGAACAGCCGCGAGACCTGCGTGCTGGTGCTGCCGATCAAGAGCTCACAGCCGCTGACTTTGCAGAGTTCATCGCCGACCAGCACCGAGCGCAGGCCCGTCGAGTCCATGAACTCGAGCTCGGCCAGCTCCAGCACGATCCGCGTCGCGCCGTCGGCGCACAGTTCCGCGACAGCGGTGTCGAGCTGCCCGGCCGAGGCGAGATCGAGTTCGCCCGAGAGCGCGAGGGTGAAGCTGTCCGCCCCGCCCTCGGTGCGGATGTGCAGGGTGGGCTCGGGGCCGGTCATCGACGCGGTCCCCGCGCTGATCTGGGCGGGCATGTCTGTTGGGCTGTGAGCATTGGGCCTCTCTCTCCTACGACACGTCGGGGGGTGAACAGTGTCGGTCGGCCCTGGACTGCGTCGTGCGCAGCGTGCTTCCCGTCCACACCGGCTACTCGAGATTCGCCGGGGTGCTCCTCAGATGCTATCGAGCCGCTGTGCGACCTCTGACATCGGGCGCCCGTCGGGCGCCTACTGGTCGGGAGGGAGCTCCTCGTCGGGCTCGCCGTACTCGATCGTTTCCTCGCTCGGATCCTCGGGAGTCTCCTGGTTGCCGTCGGCGATGATCCGGAAGTCCGAGTGCTCGTCGCCGTGGGAGGTGTGCTCGATCATTTCCTGCTCGGCGAGCTCGAAGCCCTCGGACTGGCCGCCGCCGCCCTCTTCGACCGCGCGGCGCTCTTCGCGGCGCCGAACTTCGAGGTCGTATTCGTCCATCGTCGCGCCTCAGGCCTGAAGCTGGCGCCGGGCGGCGTCCATCAGCTTCTCGGAGTCCTTGAGCTCGTCGAGGGCGGAGATCATCGCGTCGCGCTCGCAGTCGACCTTGGCGGGCCAGGGCTTCGGAGGGTGCTCGTCGAGCGTCTTCATGCCGTTGCCGGTGATCATCACGACAACCGTCTCGTCCGGGCCGAAGCGACCCGCCGCGGCGAGCTTCTCGAGCACCGCGATCGTGGTCCCGCCCGCCGGCTCGGTCAGCAGCCCCTCGGTCGCCGCCAGCAGGTCGATGCCGGCGAAGATCTCGGGGTCGGAGGCGAAGGCGGCCGTGCCGCCGCGTTTGTGGACGGCGTCGATCACCAGGTAGCCGTCGCCGGGGGCGCCGATGGCGAGCGAGTGCGCGGCCGTCTCGGGCATCACGGGGACGACCTCGGCCTCCTCGGAGAGGATCGCGCTGGCGATCGGGTTGCAGCCGCTCGGCTGGGCGATGTGGATCGCTGTTCCCTCGGTCTCCGCGAGCCCGAGCTGCTGGAGCTCGTTCAGCCCCTTGTGCACGCGCGAGGACAGCGTCCCGCCGGCGGCGGGGATCAGGATGTGCTCGGGCGAGTGCCACTCGAGCTGCTCGACGATCTCGAACGCCGCGGTCTTCGCGCCCTCGGCGTAGAAGGGCCGCAGCGTGATGTTGGTGAACTCCATCCCGCTCGCTTCGGCGACTTCGCGGCAGCGGCGGTTGGCTTCGTCGTAGTTGCCCTCGACCTGGCAGACCTTGGCGCCCAGCGCCATGCAGCCCGCGGCCTTCGTCGGCTCGAGGCGGTTGGGGTAGACGACATAGGCGTCGACGCCCGCCTTCGCCGCCAGCGAGGCGGTCGCGGTTCCGACGTTGCCGGTCGAGACGCAGCCGATCTCGGTCTTGCCCTTCTCCAGCAGGCGCGCGATCGACATCGAGACGACGCGGTCCTTGTAGGAGAAGCTCGGCCGCTGGGAGGAGTCGTCCTTCAGGTAGAGGTTCGCGATCCCCAGCTCGGCGCCCAGCCGGTCGGCGTGGATGAGGGGCGTGTAGCCCGAGAACTGGCCCACGCGCGCCTGCGCCCGCGCGTCCACGATCGGCAGCAGCTCCTCGAAGTGCCAGATGTTGCGGGGACGCTCCTCGGCGGGGACCTCGGCGAAGTGCCGGGCGGCCAGCTCGTAGTCGTAGAGGATGTCCAGGCCCTTGCCGCAGTTCGGGCAGGAGAAGACGGCCGTGTCGAGCGGCCAGCGTTTCTCGCAGCGGTGGCACGCCAGCTCCGTCGCGCACGAGCGCGTCCGCTGACGGGAGCCCCGGGGGGCCTTTGCGGTCTGGGTGCTCATGCGGGCACCTTGAACGATACGCCGGGCCAAGGCGTTTGTGTGGCGCTCTCGTCATTGCCGAGCGCGAGCCACAGCTCCTCGGCCAGGTGCGGGGTGAACGGGGCGAGCATCGCGACCAGCGCCCCGAGCGCCGCGGTGAGCGCGTCGAGGTTCGCGCCGGAGAGCGCCGGCTCGCGCGCGAGCACGCGTTTCTCGAAGTCCTTGATGCGGTCGAACAGCCTCATCACGTTGCGCACCGCACTGTGCAGCTCGAGCGCCTCCATGTCCGCCGTCGTGCGCTCGACGGCCGCCTCGCACCACTGGGCGAGTTTCGCCCGCAGGTGCTCGCTCGTGTCCTTCTCGACCGCCTCGGGCGCCTGCGCGAGCTTGGCGGCCGTGAAGTCCCAGACCTGGGTCAGGAAGCGATGGCAGCGAAGAACGGCGGAGTCGCTCCAGTTCAGCGGCTTCTGCGCGCGGGCGGCGTAGAGCACCGCGAGGCGCACCGTGTCGGCGCCGTAGCGGGCGACGAGCTCGTCCGGGTCCACCACGTTGCCGAGGTGCTTGCTCATCTTGCGCCCGTCGCGGATGACCATCTCGTGGAACAGGCAGCCGGCGAACGGCTCGCCGTCGCCGAGGAACGAGAGCGGCCCGATGTCGCGCAGCGCCTTCGTCACGGTGCGCTGGTCGAAGACGAAGTTCCCGCTGTCAGAGCCGGCGACGAGGCGCTCGGAGGGCAGCCAGTGGCGCAGGTCGGCCAGCGCGAAGATCTCCTCCAGGGGCGCCTCGCGCGCCTCCGGAGGCACGCACGCCGGAACCCACAGCCAGAGCGCGTCGAAGTGGCAGTCCAGCGTGTCGGTCTCGCGCCGCGCGGGCCCGCCGCACCGCGGGCACGTCGTGCGCACGAACTCCTCGTCCTCCGCGAGCGGGTTGCCGGTGCCGGTCGGACGGATGTCCAGCGGCAGCACCACCGGGAGCTCCTCGGAGCCCACGGGCACCGCCCCGTGCTCCTCGCAGTAGACGATCGGGATCGGCGCGCCCCACGAGCGCTGGCGCGAGATCACCCAGTCCGAGGCCTTGTAGCGCACCGCCGGACGAGCGAGAGGCGAGCCGGACCCGGCCCCGCCGACCTCCCCATCCAAAAAGATCCCCAAGCGGCTCGCCAGCACCTCGTCGGTCTTGTCCGCGGCCGGGATCCCCAGCGCGATCGTCGTCCCGAAGCGTGCGTCCACGATCGGCGAGATCACGATCGGCAGCGGCTCTCCGAGGCCGCTCAGCGACCTCCCTGTGTCCAGCAGCGGGATCGCCTGCGCGTCGCGCGCGCTGCGCTCCCAGCCGCCCGAGCGCATGTGCTCGAGCTGCGCCGCCGTCTCGGCGTCGCTCGCCCACTCCTCGGCCCGGGGGTGGCGCGGGGAGACCATGGCGAAGCGCGCCTGCGCGAGCTCCTCGGCGTGCGGTGTGAACGCGCTCACCTGAGCCCCGTCCGGACCGGTCAGATCGACCTCGACGCCGTCCACCCGGCCGAGTACGTCCAGCTGGGAGTCCACCGCGAGCTTGTCCCATTTCCCGGACTCCTCGCGCTCGCGCAGCCGGCTGTCGTTCTCCTCGACGTAGGCGCTGACCCTGAAGTACCACTGCGGCAGCTCGATCAGGCGCACCGGGTTGTGGCAGCGCCAGCATGTCCCGCCCGCCTCCACCTGGATCGAGGCGAGGGTCGTCTGGCAGGTGTCGCACCAGTCCACCGTCCCCGTCCCCCTGTAGACGAGGCCCTCCTCCAGCAGCACGAGGAACAGCCATTGCGACCAGCGGTACATCAACGCGTCGGAGGACAGGAACGTACGCTCCCAGTCCAGCGAGAAGCCGAGCCGCAGCAGCTGCTCTTTCATGTGCTCGGCGCAGCGGGCGACCCAGTCGCTCGGCGACTCGCCGCCGGCGATCGCACCGAGCTCGGCGGGCAGGCCGAACGCGTCGAAGCCGAACGAGAACAGCACGTCCTCGCCGCGCGCGCGGCGGAAGCGCGCGTAGGCGTCGCCGACGGAGTAGGAGCGGACGTGACCGATGTGCACGTTGCCCGAGGTGAAGGGCGCCGAGGGCTTGATGTAGATGTGCGAGCGCTCGTCGTCCAGGGGGGGCGTGCGGAACGCGCCGCGCTCTGCCCAGGCGGCCTGCCGGCGGCCCTCCACGGCATGCGGGTCGTAGCGCCTGTCGATGGGGCCGCTCACGGTTTGTTCGAGGATATCCGAGGGCCTGCGGAGGGCGGGCGGGCCACCGGTCCGTTGCTATGCTCAGCAGGGCTTGGCTGCCGCCGCCCGACAGGCGATCACGCCGCTTCGCTGACCCGTTGGAGGCCCCGCCGCGAGCGGGGTTTTTTCGTCCGTGCCGACTGCGAGGATTCGACGATGGAGATAGAGATCGGACGTGGAAAGAAGGGTCGTCGCGCTTACGGGTTCGACGACATCGCGATCGTTCCTTCCCGGCGCACGCGCGATCCCGACGACATCGACATCTCCTGGAAGCTCGGCCCCTACCAGTTCGAGCTGCCGATGATGGCCTCCGCGATGGACGGCGTCGTCTCGCCGGAGACCGCCGGCATCGTCGGGCGGCTCGGCGGCCTGGCCGTCCTGAACCTCGAGGGCATCTTCACCCGCTACGAGGACGCCGAGGAGCAGCTCGAGCGGATCTCCGGGCTCCCGAAGGAGCTCGCGACGCGCGAGATGCAGGAGATCTACCGCGAGCCGGTCAAGCCCGAGCTGATCGCCCAGCGCGTCCAGGAAATCAAGGAGCAGAAAGTCGTCGTCGCGGCCTCGCTGACCCCGCAGCGCGTGCTGAAGTACCACGAGATCGCGCTCGACGCCGGGCTCGACGTGCTGATCATCCAGGGCACGGTCGTCTCCGGCGAACACGTCTCGACGGTCTCCGAGCCGCTTAACCTCAAGGAGTTCATCCCCAGCCTCGACGTGCCCGTCGTGGTCGGCGGGTGCGCCTCCTACCCGACCGGGCTGCACCTGATGCGCACCGGCGCGGCGGGCGTGCTCGTCGGCGTCGGCCCGGGCGCCGCCTGCACCACGCGCGGCGTGCTCGGCATCGGCGTGCCGCAGGCGACTGCGATCGCCGACGTCGCCCACGCGCGCTCGACGCACATGCTCGAGACCGGCGAGTACTGCCAGGTGATCGCCGACGGCGGCATGCGCAACGGCGGCGACGTCTCCAAGGCGATCGCGCTCGGTGCCGACGCCGTGATGATCGGCTCGCCGCTGGCCCGTGCCTACGAGGCTCCCGGCCGCGGCTTCCACTGGGGGATGGCGACGTTCCACCCCGACCTCCCGCGCGGCGCGCGCGTCTCCACGGCGCAGAACGGGACGCTCGAGGAGATCCTCGTCGGGCCCGCGCGCGAGAACGACGGCACCTTCAACCTGTTCGGCGGCCTGCGCACCTCGATGGCGACGTGCGGGCACAAGGACCTCGCGGAGTTCAACCGCGCCGAGGTCGTCGTGGCTCCGTCGCTGCAGACCGAGGGAAAGTCGCTCCAGCGCGACCAGCAGGTCGGGATGGGCGCGACCAACGGGAAGGTCGCACAGCTCGTAAATGACTGATGGCGCGGAGCGTCGTTGACGATGGCCGCTGACGCCACGGCCGTCGAACGCGAGCCCGCGGCCGGCGAGGACGGCCGGCGGCGGATCGTGCCGCCGCCCACCGCCGAGCAGGAGATCGTCGTGCTCGACTACGGCGGGCAGTACTCCCAGCTCATCGCGCGTCGCATCCGCGACTGCGGCGTCTTCAGCGAGCTGCTGCCCCATCACGTCCCGATCGAGGAGATCGCGGCGCGCAAGCCGCGCGGGATCGTCCTCTCCGGCGGGCCGGCCTCCGTCTACGCCGACGGCGCGCCCGCGCTCGACGAGCGGCTGCTCGAGCTCGGTGTCCCGGTGATGGGCATCTGCTACGGCATGCAGCTGCTGGTCCACACCCTCGGCGGTCGCGTGGAGCAGGCCGAGGTCGGCGAGTTCGGCCGCTCGGAGCTGCACGTCAGCGAGCCCGGCGTGCTGATGGAGGGGCTGCCGCGCGAACAGACCTGCTGGATGTCGCACCGCGACACGGTCTACGAGCCGCCCCCGGGCTTCACCGCGCTGGCCTCCTCGACCGCCTCGCCGGTCGCCGCGGTGCAGGACACCGCGCGCGGCATCTACGGCATCCAGTTCCACCCCGAGGTCGTCCACACGCCCTACGGCCAGGAGATCCTGACCCGCTTCCTCACCGACGTCTGCGGCTGCGAGCGCAACTGGTCCGCCGCGTCGATCGTCGAGGAACAGGTGCGGCGGATCCGCGAGCAGGTGGGGGAGGGCAAGGTGATCTGCGGCCTGTCCGGCGGCGTCGACTCCTCCGTGGCCGCGCTGCTCGTGCACCGCGCGGTCGGCGACCAGCTCACCTGCGTGTTCGTCGACCACGGGCTGATGCGCAAGGACGAGGGCGAGCAGGTGATCAAGACCTTCCGCGACACGTTCAAGGTGCCGCTGGTGGCCGTCGACGCCGAGTCGCGCTTCCTGGAGAAGCTGAAGGGCGTCACCGAGCCCGAGGCCAAGCGCAAGGCGATCGGCGCCGAGTTCATCCGGGTCTTCGAGGAGGAGGCCGCCCTTTTGGCTGACCCCGCCCACCCCGCCGCGCGCTATCTCGTGCAGGGCACGCTCTACTCCGACGTGATCGAGTCCGGTGGCGGCACCGGCGCCGCCACGATCAAGTCCCACCACAACGTCGGCGGGCTGCCCGACGACCTGCAGTTCGAGCTGGTCGAGCCGCTGCGCGCGCTGTTCAAGGACGAGGTGCGTGCCGTGGGCGCCGAGCTCGGTCTGTCCGAGCGCCTGGTCTGGCGCCAGCCGTTCCCCGGCCCCGGCCTCGCGATCCGCGTCGTCGGCGGCGAAGCCACGCGCGAGCGCCTCGACGTGCTGCGCGAGGCCGACCACATCCTCCAGGACGAGATCCGCAAAGCCGGCCTCTACCGCGAGCTGTGGCAGTCCTTCTGCGTCCTGCCGGACGTGCGCACGGTCGGCGTCCAGGGGGACGAGCGCACCTACGGCTACGTCGTCGTCGTCCGCGCCGTCACGAGCGACGACGCGATGACCGCCGACTGGGCGCGGCTGCCCTACGACCTGCTGGAGACGATCGCCTCGCGCATGATCAACGAGCTGCGCGAGGTCAACCGGGTCGTGCTCGACATCACGTCGAAGCCGCCGGGCACCATCGAGTGGGAGTGAGTCCGCCAGCTCCCCTTGTCAGCACCGACACACCGTAGCCCCGGGTCAAGCCCGGGAGACGGTGGTTCAATAGCTGCTTGAGCATGTCCGCCGCCGCGACGCTTCCCACCGCCGCCAGCGCCGACCCCGCTGTCGATGCGCTGATCGGCGAGGCGGCGCCGTCCGAGGCGGGGCCCCTGGAGGCGGGCGCACTCGGTGGGCCGATGCCGCCGGCCGTGCAGCTCCCGCGTGTGATCCAGTCGATCCGGCTGATCAACCGCCAGTCCGACTTCGTGTTCCGCTCGGCGCGCGAGCATGGCGAGACGTTTCTCGCCCGCGTTGCGACCGGGGAAGGCCTGGTGTTCACGAGCCATCCCGACCACGTCCGCTCGCTGTTCACGGCCGGGCCGGAGCTGGCCCCGTCGATGACGGCCGAATCGCCGCTGCGGCCGGTCGTGGGGGACCGGTCGGTGCTGACGCTCCTCGGAGACGAGCACATGCGCCAGCGGAAGCTGCTGCTGCCCAGCTTCCACGGGGCCGCCGTCGAGCGCTACACGGCGATGATCGCCGAGGTCGCCGAGCGGGAGATCGACTCGTGGACCGTGGGGGAGCAGTTCGCGCTCGCGCCGGCGATGCAGGCGGTCACGCTCGAGGTGATCCTCTCCGGGATCTTCGGTGTCGACGGCGTGCCCGCAGCCGGCACGCCCGAGCGCGATCTGCGCGACGCGATCCGCCGAGCGGTCCGCGTCGCCGGGAGCCCATTCGGGCAGGCGCTCGAACTTCTGAACGTCGGGCGCAGAGAGCCCCCGCGCGCCACGATGTGGTTCGTCGAGAGTCTCGAGCGTCCCGTCTACGCCGCGATCGCCGCGCGACGGGCGGCGGGCGAGGACGGGTGCAGCGGCGATGATGTCTTCTCGCTGCTGCTGAAAGCGCGCTACGAGGACGGCGAGCCGATGACCGACAAAGAGCTCCGCGACGAGCTCATCACCCTCGTCCTCGCCGGTCACGAGACGACCGCGCACTCGCTCGCCTGGGCCTTCGAGCGCCTGCTGCGGACGCCGCCGGCCTACGACCGCCTGCGCGAGGAGGTCCGCGGCGGCGGCGGCGAGGACTACATCGAGGCCACGATCAACGAGGCGATGCGCTCCCGGCCGGTGATCCCGATCGTCGGGCGGCGTGTCAGCGTGCCGTGGCAGCTCGGCCGCTTCCAGGTGCCGGCGGGCACGGCGGTGCTGCTGAGCATCCTGCTGCTTCACCACCGCGGCGACCTCTATCCGCGTCCCTCCGAGTTCCGCCCCGAGCGCTTCCTGGGCGCAAAGCCCGGCACCTACACATGGATCCCGTTCGGCGGGGGGATCCGCCGCTGCCTGGGGGCGACGCTCGCGATGGCCGAGCAGCGGGTGGTGCTGCGGGCGATCGCGCGGCGGACCGATCTCGAGGCCGTCGATCCGGCCCCCGAACGGCCCCGGCACCGCAACGTCACGATGATCCCCGCGCACGGCGCGAGGGCGATCCTCCGGGCGCGCACCTGATGGCGGCGCACAGTCGTTATCATGGTCGGCTCGCCGCGCTCCCCGATCTGTGATCGGTCGCGTGGCTTTTTGACGCCATGGCACCTTCCACGAAGACCTACACGGCCAAGTCCTCCGACCGCGAGCGCAACTGGCTGATCGTCGACGCGAACGGCAAGACGCTCGGCCGGCTGGCGACCCAGCTCGCGGATCTTCTCCGCGGCAAGCGCAAGCCGGAGTACACGCCGCACGTCGACACCGGCGACTTCGTCGTGGTCGTCAACGCCGAGAAGATCCACGTCAGCGGCAACAAGCGCCAGGCCAAGCGCTACTACCGGCACTCCGGCTACCCGGGCGGCCTGCGCTCGCGCACCTTCGAGGAGATGCAGGCCCGGCGCCCCGAGGAGATCATCCGCCTGGCCGTCAAAGGCATGATGCCGCGCAACCGGCTGGCCCGGAAGCAGATCACCAAGCTCAAGATCTACGCCGGCCCCGACCACCCGCACACCGCGCAGCAGCCCAAACCCTTCGAGATCGAGGTCTGATGGCAGACGACGACGCACCCGAGACCCCTGAGGAGCCCCAGCACGCCGTCCCGAGCGAGGACGCGATCGAGATCGCAGGCTCCGCCGAGGATGCCGCGCTGGAGGCGGCGCAGGAGGCGCAGGAGTCCGGGGGCGAGTCCTCGCCCGAGCCGGCCGTCGCCGAGCCCGCAGGCGAAGGTCACGCGGTGCCGTCGGCCGACGCCCAGGAGATCGCAGGCTCCGCCGAGGACGCGCCCCTCGAGGCCGCCCAGGAGGCCGAAGACAAGGTCGCTGTCGCCGCCGCCGAGGACGAGGGCTCCGAAGACGCCGACGAGCAGGCCGCCCCGGCCGCGAAACCGTCGGTGCCCGGCGCCCACCTCGAGGTCGACATCGTCCCGGAGGGGGTCGACCCGCTGAGCCGCGGCGAGGAGTACGCCGACCCCTACGCCGTCCTGGAGACCGAGGAGGCGCCCGCCGAGCCGGTCGCCGATGGTGAGACCGAGGAGGAGACCCTCGCCGAGCCGATCTCGACCGCCGCGATCGACCTTGCCTCCGGCGCGCGCTACCGCGCGACGGGCAAGCGCAAGACCGCGATCGCACGCGTCACGCTGCGTCCCGGCACGGGCACCTACCTGGTCAACGGGCGCGCGCTCGAGGTCCACTTCCCCCGCACGACGCTGCAGCGCAACATCCGTCAGCCACTGGAGACCGTCGGCTACGAGGACCGCATGGACGTCGTCGCGCGGCTCCACGGCGGCGGCATCTCCGCGCAGGCCGGCGCGCTTCGCCACGGCGTCTCGCGTGCGCTGCTCGAGGCGGACCCGAACCTTCGAGGCGAGCTCAAGCGCCGCGGCTTCCTGACGCGCGACTCGCGCGCCAAGGAGCGCAAGAAGGCCGGGCTGAAGAAGGCGCGCAAGCGTCCGCAGTTCTCCAAGCGCTAGGACGCGCCACCTAAGAGGGAGCAGACGATGGCCCGCAAGCTGTTCGGGACGGATGGCGTCCGAGGAGTCGCGGGCGAGCAGGTGAGCGCCGAGCTGGCGCTCGGGCTGGCGCGCGCCGCGACCGCGCAGCTGCCCGCCGAGCGCCCTCGTGTGCTCCTCTTGCGCGACACGCGCGAGTCCGGCGAGATGCTGGAGGCGGCGGTGGCCGCCGGCGTCGCGGCCGCGGGCGGCGACGCGCTGCTCGGCGGCGTGCTGCCGACCCCCGCCGCGCCCCTGCTGCTGCACCGCTACTCGCTCGACCTCGCCGTCGTGCTGTCGGCTTCGCACAACCCCTACCAGGACAACGGCATCAAGTTCTTCGGCGGCGACGGGTACAAGCTCTCCGACGACGCCGAGCTTGCGATCGAGGCCGCCCTGCAGGACGGTGGCGCGAGCACCAGTCCCTCCGCGATCGGACGCGTGCGCGAGCTCCACGGCGCAGGCGAGGACTACCTGCGCGAGCTGCACACGCGCTTCCGCGACCTCGACCTGGCAGGCCTCGACGTGGTGCTGGACTGCGCGAACGGCGCGACCTACCGGGTGGCGCCGGAGATCTTCAGGCGGCTCGGCGCGAACGTCACCGTGCTCGCCGCGAGCCCCGACGGACGCAACATCAACGCCGGCTGCGGCTCGACCCACGTCGAGGAGCTCGCGCGGCTCGTGGCGGCCGGCGGACATGAGATCGGCTTCGCCTTCGACGGCGACGGCGACCGCGTGCTCGCGGCCGACTCTCGCGGCTCGGTCGTCGACGGCGACGAGCTGCTCGCTCTCGCCGCCGGGCACCTGCGGCGTGCCGGCCGGCTGCCCGGCGAGGGCGTGGCGGTGACCGTGATGACCAACTACGGCTTCCATCAGGCGATGGAGCGCGAGGGGATCGAGGTCGCGATCACCGCGGTCGGCGACCGCTACGTGCTCGAGGCGCTGCGCGAGCAGGGCTGGGCGCTCGGCGGCGAGCAGTCGGGCCACATCATCGAGATGGGCTTCAACCACACCGGCGACGGGATCGCGGGGGCGCTGCTCACGCTCGAGGCGCTGGGCGGCGCGCCGCTGGCCGAGCGCCACGCGATGGAGAAGCTGCCCCAGCGCCTCGTCAACGTGCGGGTGCGCGACCGCGGCGCGATCGAGGGCGCCGAGCGGGTCCACGATGCCGTCCGCGACGCCGAGCAGGAGCTCGCGGGGCGCGGCCGGGTGCTGATCCGCCCGAGCGGCACCGAGCCGCTCGTACGCGTCATGGTCGAGGCGCCGACCGAGGACGAGGCCGATGCCGTCTGTACCCGGCTCGTCGCGCTCGTCGAGTCCGAGCTCGGCGCGCAATGACGGCGCGCCCGGGCCTGCCGGGCTAGGCCGACTCGCGGCGGCCGTGGAACCACGAGCCGTCGGGGAGCACGAAGGAATCCCCGGCGAACCCGGGGATGTCGCCTTCGCGCGCCTGGCCGGGGGCGCGGCGCAGCCTCGCGAGCCGCCGCACCGAGCGCCCCCGCGCTGCGCCCGCGTGCGGCGGATCGCCCGGGATCCCGCTGAGCTCGTCATGGATGCGCGCGATCTCCGTGGACAGCGCGCCGGCGCCGCCTCGGAAGGCCGGCCCGGCTGAGTCCGAGAGCAGGCGCTCCAGGCGCGCCAGTCCACGGGCGTAGAGCGCCTCCCGCGAGTCCACGCGGCGAGCCAGCTCGCGCAGGGCGTTCTCGTTCGCCAGCAGCGCGCCGCGATCCATGGGAACGCGGCTGACGCGCGGGCGCTCGCCGGCAGCCAGCAGCAGCCCGCCCACGGCCGCCGCCAGCAGCTCCCGGTGGCGCGGCCGGTTCAGGCGCGCTGCCTGCGCAGCGAGCAGGCGCGAGCCGGCGGGGTCCTCGCCGGCCGCCAGGCGGCCGTCGAGCGAGAACCACTGCACGCGCGCCAGCGCCCGGGAGGCCCATCCGTCCTCGGAGCGCTGCCGGCCGAGCGCGAGCGGCCGAGCGGGGAAGAGTCCTTCGTGCTGTAGCATGGTGCCAGACACCTCCTATTAGCTTTAGACGGTGTTGCAGGCGTAACCTACCAGATAGCTACGAAGGTTTCAGGAGCATGTCAGACCAACGTCCCGCCCCGCACGGCCTCGATCTGGTGATCGACTTCGTCAACACCGTCGACCTCGACACCGGGGAGGAGGCGCTCGGCGACGCCGCGGGCCTGTCCTCCTGGCTCGGCGCGCGCGGGCTGCTCGCGACGGGCCGGCAGGCGGGCGCCGAGGATCTCGCTCGGGCCCTGGAGCTGCGCGAGGCGCTGCGGCGCACGATGCTCGCCAACAACGACGGCCCGGCGGCCGAGGCGGATGCGGCCGTGCTCGAGCGCGCCGCGCGCCGCGGGGAGCTGAGCGTGCGCTTCCGCGACGGCGCCTCGCTGCTGGAACCCTGCGTCGACGGGCCGGACGGCGCCCTTGCCGCGTTGCTCGCACCGGTCGCGGAGGCGATGTCCGACGGCAGCTGGGCACGCGTGAAGGCCTGCCGCGCCGACGACTGCCATTGGGCTTTCTACGACCTCTCGCGCAACCGCTCCGGAACGTGGTGCGACATGGCGATCTGCGGCAACCGCGAAAAGGTGCGGGCGTACAGGGCGCGCAAGCCCGGTTGAGGAAGACCGGGACGCTCCGGGATGACGGCTCGGCGTCCGGCGGGGGCGGCCCGCCGGCGTGCCGCGGCGGTGGCGGGCGCCCGGGACACGCGGCACACCCCCGATATCCTCGACCCGGTGTGCGGCATCGTTGGCTATGTCGGCGCGCGCCCCGCACGCGATCTGCTGCTCGCGGGGCTGACGCGGCTCGAATACCGGGGGTATGACTCCGCCGGCATCTCGCTGATCGCAGAGGACCGCATCGAGGCCGTGCGCGCGGTCGGGAACCTCGGCGCGCTCCGTGAGAAGCTCGCCGGCGGTGCGGGTGCCGTGGCCGTCGCCGAGCGCGCCGCCACCACGGGGATCGGCCACACGCGCTGGGCCACGCACGGCCGCGTCAGCGAGGAGAACGCGCACCCCCATTCCGACAGCGCCGACCGCGTGCACGTGGTGGTCAACGGGATCGTGGAGAACTACCTCGCGCTCAAGGACCGCCTTCAGGCCGACGGCAACGAGTTCAGCTCGGAGACCGACGCCGAGGTGATCGCGCACCTGATCGCCGATCTCTACGAGGGCGACCTCGCCGAGGCGGTTCGCGCGGCCTACGGCCAGCTCGAGGGCCACTACGCCTTCGTCGCGATGAGCCTCGACGAGCCCGACGTGCTCGTGGGGGCGCGCAAGGAGTGCCCGCTGATCCTCGGACGGGGCGAGGGCGAGCAGTTCGTCGCCTCCGCCGTTCCGGGCTTTCTCGCCGAGACGCGCCGCGTCCAGTACCTCGAAAACGGCGAGATCGCCGTGCTGCGGCCCGAGGGCGTTCGCATCATGAACGCCGCGGGAGATCCCGTCGAGCGCGGCGAGGAGCTCGTCGAGTGGGACGAGGCGACGGCCGAGAAGGCGGGCTATGAGACCTTCATGCTCAAGGAGATCCACGAACAGGCTGACGCGGTCGCGGACGCGATCGCCGACCGCACGGCGCGCCGCGACGGCGTGGACCTCCAGGAGGAGGGCGCGTTCGACGAGGCGATCCTCGAGGGCGTGGAGCGGATCGTCATCGTCGCCTGCGGCACCTCCTACCACGCCGGCCTGATCGGCCGGTATGCGATCGAAGAGTGGGCGCGCCTGCCGGTGGAGATGGACATCGCCTCCGAGTACCGCTACCGCAACCCCGTCGTCGGCGATCGCGATCTCGTGATCGGCATCTCGCAGTCCGGGGAGACGGCCGACACGCTGGCCGCCATGCGCCTGGCGCGCGAGCGCGGCGCGCGCGTGCTCGCGGTCACCAACGTGATGGGCTCCGAGGCCACGCGCGCTTCGGACGGCGTGATCTTCACCCGTGCGGGGATGGAGATCGGCGTCGCGGCGACGAAGACCTTCATCTGCCAGGTCGCCGCCATGTACCTGCTGGGGCTGCGCCTCGCCGAGCTGCGCGGCGAGCTGCCCCCTCAGCGCCTGCGTGAGCTCGTGACCGAGATGAAGCGGCTGCCGCATTGCATCGACGCCACCCTGGCGGGGGCCGAGGAGCAGGTGAGCCCGATCGCCGATGAGTACTGGCAGAGCGACTTCTTCCTCTACCTCGGCCGCCATGTCGGCCTGCCGGTCGCGCTCGAGGGCGCCTTGAAGCTGAAGGAGATCTCCTACATCGCGACCGACGCGTACGCCGCCGGGGAGATGAAGCACGGGCCGATCGCGCTGCTGGACGAGTCCACGCCGGTCGTCTGTGTCGCCACCGACTCGCCCGTGCTGGACAAGGTCGCGTCGAACATGCAGGAGGTGCGCGCGCGGGGGGCCCACGTGATCGCGATCGCGACCGAGGGCAACGACGCGATCGCCCAGCAGGCGGAGGCCGTGATCACGGTGCCGGCGCTCGACTGGATGCTCCAGCCGCTGCTCGCGGTGGTCCCGCTGCAGCTGCTCGCCTACCGGATCGCGCGGCGCCGCGGGCTGAACGTCGATCAGCCGCGCAACCTCGCCAAGACCGTGACCGTCGAGTAGGCGCCCCGGCCTCGAGGCGGCGCGGACGCGCCGTGCAGGCGACCATCTAGCATCGGTGCCCGTGGATGAGCTTCCCGGCTGGCTGACCGCGCTCCCCGACGCCGAGGCGATGCGGGCCACGGATCGCTGGGCGATCGACGAGCAGGGGGTGCCGAGCCTCGACTTGATGGAGCGTGCGGGCGCGGCCGTCGCGCGCACGGTCGAGCGCCTCGTTCCCGATGGGCCCTTCACCGTCGTCTGCGGCAAGGGCAACAACGGCGGCGACGGGCTCGTCGTCGCGCGGCTGCTGCGCGACGCCGGCCATGAGGTGGCCGTGGTCTCGGTGGCCGACCCGGCCGAGCTGAAAGGGGACGCCGCGGCGAACCTCGAGCGGCTCCCGGGCGAGGGCGCTCTGCGGCTCGACGGGAGCGCGTGGACGGAGGGGCAGGACGCTCCCTCGGGCGGCCCGTTCGTGCGGGCTCACGCGATCGTGGATGCGGTTCTGGGCACCGGCTTCACCGGGACGCCCCACGGAGCCGCGGCCGAAGCGATCGCCGCGATCGAGCGGGCCGGCGCGCCTGTCGTCAGCGTCGACGTTCCCAGCGGTGTCGACGCCTCGACGGGTGTCGTGGAGGACGGCGCGGTGCACGCGGCCGCCACGGTCACGTTCCACGCCGGCAAGCCCGGGCTCTGGATCCGCCCGGGCAAGGACCATGCGGGCGAGGTCGAGACGGTGGACATCGGGATCCCGCGCGGGGCGCCGGCCGCCGCCCGCGTCGGGCTGATCGACGACTCCGTGCTCGCGCTGCTGCCGCGGCGGACCGGCGCCTCGACGAAGTTCGTCTCGGGCCACGTGCTGGTTGCCGGCGGCTCGGTCGGGCTGACTGGCGCGCCCGCCATGGCGTGCCGCGCGGCGATGCGCGCAGGCGCGGGCTATGTGACCGCGTTCGTGCCGGCCGCCGTCCAGCCCGTCCTTGCCGGCAGCGGCGTTCCCGAGGTGATGTTCCAGGCGCTGCCCGAAACCGAAGGCGGGCTCGACCTGGCGGGTGTCGAGCGCGTGCTGGAAGCCGCACTCAAGGGCGGCGCGCTCGCGCTCGGCCCGGGGCTCGGGCGACAGGAAAGCGCCGTCGCCTTCGCCCGGCGGCTGGCGCGGGCGGCGAGGGTGCCGCTGGTGCTCGACGCCGATGGCTTGAACGCGCACGCCCGGCGGCCCGAGGAGCTGCGCAGCCGCGTCGAACCGACCGTCCTGACCCCGCACGCCGGCGAGCTCGGGCGACTGCTCGATCTGCACAGCGCCGACGTCGACGCCGAACGGCTGCGCTACGTGCGCGAAGCCGCCGCCCGCTCCGGGGCGGTCGTCGTGCTGAAGGGCGACGACACGCTCGTCGCCGCGCCCGAGGGCCTCGTCGCGGTCAGCCCGGGGGGCAGCCCTGCGCTCGCCACCGCCGGAACCGGCGACGTGCTCAGCGGGGTGATCGCGGCCGCGCTCGCCCAGCGCCTGGACCCGTTCGCGGCCGCCGCGGCAGGCGTCCACCTGCATGCTCGCGCCGGACGGCTCGCCGCCCGCGGTGCCGGCGCCGTGGAGGCCGTGATCGCGACGGATGTGATCGAAGCGCTCGGCGCCGCGCGAAACCGCGATGCCGAGGGGGACGATGGCTAGGGGCTCCCCGGAAGGCGTTCTCGGCGGAGCGGGCGCGGCTCAGGCGGAGAACGAGCGGGCACGCGCCCGCGTCAACGTCGCGTCGATCGAGCGCAACTGCGCGCGGCTGCGCGACGAGCTGACCGCGGGCTCGCGGCTGTGCGCCGTGGTCAAGGCCGACGGCTACGGACACGGCGCTGTCGCCAGCGCACGCGCGGCGATCGCGGGCGGCGCGAGCTGGCTCGCGGTCGTCGAAGCGCGCGAGCTGCGTGAGCTGCGAGAGGCCGGGCTGCGCGATGTGCCCGTGCTCGTCATGGGCGCCCTGACCGACGCCGAACTGCGCGACGCGCTCGCCGACGGCGGCGAGGTCGTCGTGTGGAGCGAGGAGGCGGTCGATGCCGTCGCGGCCGCCGGGGGCGGCGCGGTCCACGTCAAGCTCGACTCCGGGATGGGCCGCCTCGGCACGCGCGACCCCGAGCAGGCGCGCGCGGTCGTAGAGGCGGCGGAGCGGGCGCCGGGCGTGAGCCTCGCCGGGCTGATGACGCACTTCGCGACGGCCGACGAAGCCGGTGACGGCGGCTTCTTCGACGAGCAGCTCGGCGCGTTCGCGCGCTGGGCGCAGGCGATCGCCGAGAGCCGCCCGGGCGTTCTGCTGCATGCCGCCAACAGCGCTGCGGTGTTGCGCGACGACCGGTCGCACTTCGACATGGTCCGCTGCGGCATCGCGATCTACGGGATGGACCCGTTCGGCGTCGACCCCGCCGCTCAGGCGCTCGAGCCGGCGCTGGAGCTCGGCACCTATCTGGCGGAGGTGAAGCTCTGCCGCGTGGGGGAGAGCGCGGGCTACGGCAGGCGCTTCGTGGCCGAGCGCGACACCGCGATCGGCCTGCTGCCGATCGGGTACGGCGACGGATGGCGGCGGGCGCTCTCGAACAACGCGGAGGTGCTCGTGGGCGGGGAGAGGAGGCGGCTGGTCGGCACCGTGAGCATGGACAGCGTGACGGTCGACCTCGGCCCGGAGCTCGACGAGCGCCTGCGCGGCGCGCAGGCCGTCCTGATCGGCCGCCAGGGCGATGAGCAGATCACCGCGGAGGACCTCGCGCGGCGGCTCGGCACGATCAACTACGAGATCACCTGCGGGCTCAGCGCTCGCGTGAGGCGCCGCTACCACCGCGACGGCGAGCCGGTGCGCGAGGAGGCCGGAGGCGAATCCCCCGTGGCGGGACGCGCGTGAGCGCGGGCCTCGAGGCCGCGCGCCGGGCTCTGGCAGGTCAGCGCGCGTGGCTGGTCGGCGGCGCGGTCCGCGACTCCCTGCTCGGACGCGGGACGGCCGACTTCGACGTCGTCGTCGAAGGCGATCCGCGCGCCGCCGCAAAGGCCGTGGCGCGAGAGGGGGGCAGGGCCGTGTGCTTCGCGCTCTCGGAGGAGTTCGGCGCGTGGCGCGTGGTGGCCCGCGACGGCAGCTGGCAGGTCGACCTGGAGCCGATGCGCGCGGCGACGCTGGAGGGAGATCTCTCGCTGCGCGACTTCACGGTCAACGCGATCGCCGAGCCGCTCGCCGGCGGGGAACGGATCGACCCGCTCGGCGGCGTCGCCGACCTGACGGCCCGGCGGCTGCGGGCGGTCGGGCCGGGCTCGTTCGCCGACGACCCGCTCCGTGTGCTCAGGCTCGTCCGCGCGACCGTCGAGCTGGGGCTGTTCGCCCTGCCGGACACGCTCGCGCTGGCGCGCTCGCAGGCGCCGGGCCTCGCGGGCGTCTCCGGAGAGCGGGTGCTGGCCGAGCTGCGCCGGATCGTCTCCTCGCCGCAGCCGCGCGCGGGCATCGAGCTGATGTCGGACATCGGCGCGCTCGCCGCCGTGCTGCCGGAGATCGACGCCCTGCGGGGGATCGAGCAGAGCGCCTACCACCACGCCGACGTCTACGAGCACACGCTGGAGGTGCTCGACCGTACGGCGGACCTGACCGCGCCCGGCGGCCTCGGCGCCGAGAGCGTGCAGGCCGCCGTCGGCGCGAACGAGCAGCGCGCGGGCGCCCTTCTCGATGAGCCGCTGGCCGACGAGATGACCCGAGGGCAGGCGCTGCGCTGGGGCGCGCTCCTCCACGACGCCGCCAAGCCGCTCACGCGCGCGGTGCGTCCAGAGGACGGGAGGGTGACCTTCATGGGCCACGACCGCGTCGGCGCAGAGCTCGCGCGCACGGTCCTGGGGCGCCTGCGATCCAGCGAGCGGCTCCGCTCCCACGTCGCGGCGCTCGTGCGCCAGCACCTGCGGCTCGGCTTCCTGGTCCACGAGCCCCAGCCGCTGGCAAGGCGAACGGTCTATCGCTACCTGCGCGTGTGCGCCCCGGTGCAGGCGGATGTGACGCTGCTCTCGGTCGCCGACCGGCTCGCGACGCGCGGGCGGCGCTCGCAGGAGGCGATCGCCGCCCACCTCGCTCTCGCCGGCGAGGTGCTGAGCGACGCGCTCGACTGGCACGAGGCGCCGCAGCCCGCGCCGCTCGTGCGCGGAGACGAGCTCGCCGGCGAGCTGGGGATCGCGCCGGGCCCCGAGCTCGGCCGCCTGCTCGAGGAGCTCGCCGAGGCGCGCTTCGCCGGCGAGATCTCCAGCCGCGAGCAGGCCGTCGCGCATGCGCGTGCGATGCTCGCCGGCGCGTGATCGGTGCGCGGAGGACGTGCTCCTGGCTGCCCCGAGCGGGGATCTGAGGCTAGGATCAGCGCCGATGACGGACCCCGACTGCATCTTCTGCAAGATCGTCGCCGGCGAGCTGCCGGCTACGATCGTCGACGAGGACGAGCGGACGATCGCGTTCATGGACATCGCGCCGGCGACGCGAGGCCACGCGCTCGTGATCCCGCGCGAGCACTCACGCGATCTGCTCGCGGTCTCCTCCGAGGACCTGCAGGCCACGGCGCAGGCCGCGCAGCGGCTGGCGCGCCGGGCGAGCGAGCGGCTCGGAGCCGATGGAGTGAACCTGCTGAACTCGTGCGGCTCGGCGGCCTGGCAGACCGTCTTCCACTTCCATATCCATGTGATCCCGCGCTACGACGGCGACCCGCTGCGCCTGCCGTGGATCCCCTCTTCGGGGGATCCCCGGCAGATCGCGGCCGCCGCGCAGGAACTGACCGGGGGATAACGAAATACCAAAACCGCTACATCCAGCGGTCGGGCGTGTTAGGTGGCAGACATGAAAAGACGGATCAGGATCATCACAGTCGGCGGCGCGCTGCTCGCGCTGGCCATTCCGGCGGCGGCGCCGGCCAAGCTCTCTGAAATCGGCGTCATCGGCACGACCACCCCCGCCACGGTGGCCAGCTGCCCCGGAAGCCCCTGTCTGGCCGTGAGCCGCACGACCGGCTTCCAAGTCAAGGTCGGCTCCGTCCACAACCCGATGGCCGTGCCGGTCGAAGGCTCGATCGTGGGCTGGTCGATCACGCTCGGCAAGCCGTCCGCCACCCAGATCAAGTTCTTCAACACCAACGAGGGCGGCGAAGCGGAAGCCGGGATCGCGGTCCTGCGCCCGCAGAAGTCGCCGAACCTCACCTACAAGCTGATCGCTTCGGGCCCGCTCGTGAAACTGAAGTCCTACTTCGGCAAGACGGTCCAGTTCCCGCTGGAAACGACGATCAAGGCGAAAAAGGGCGACGTGATCGCGCTGAGCGTGCCGACGTGGGCACCCGCGCTCGCGCTCGGCTTCGGGAACGACACCTCCTGGCGCGCCAGCCGGCAGAAGAAGCAGTGCACCAGCACGAGCAGCCAGACGGTCCAGACCCAGATCGCCTCGAACGTTCAGTACTACTGCCTGTACCAGACCGCGCGTCTGACCTACAGCGCCACCGAGATCTCCACCCCCTAGCGCCGGGCTGCCCGGCCGCCAGCGGTTCTGGCGGGCCGCGCCTCACTTGTACAGAGGCGCGCGCCCTAGGAAGGTGCTCGACCCTCTGCCGGCGACGCCTCCAGCCGGTTTGAAAGAACGAGCGACGCTCAGTCAGCCCACCAGTCTCGCCGACCCTCCACGTCTTCCCTCGGGTTCTCACCGAGTTTGGGCGCGCCGAAGACGAGCATCTCGAGGCCCTCCGGTCCGGCCTCGTACCCTCGCCATGTACCGGGCGGAACGCGCACGACGTCCCACTTCTTGACCCCGACGATCTCATCGTCGAGCTTCATCCGCCCGCTCCCGCCCACGACCACGAACGTCTCCTCCTGCTCCTTGTGGGTGTGGCCGTACGGGAACCGGTAGTCGGCCGGGATGCGCTGATAGCTCAGGCCGGACCGCTCGAGCCCGAGCGGTCCGCCCGCGGCACGGAACTCCAGGTCCGGCGCGCCGTCGAAGTTGGACCCGATGTCCACCAGATCCTCCCTGAGGTTCTTGAGCGTGAACGGCATGGGCGCGATTCTAGGTGCAGCCCCGAGCTCGGCGCGGGCGTCGGACGCCGTGAGCCCGACGCGCTCGCTCACACTCGTCTGCTCAATCCTCTACCGGCGACGCCGTCAGTCGTCTTGAAAGGACTTCTAAGGCGCGCTGGCGCCGCCCGTGGGGCTGGAAGAGCCTTCTTCGGTTTTCGAGGATTGTTCGGGCGTTTTTTCTTTTTCTTCGCCGCCCGTGCCACCCGATGCGGTGCCTTCACTGGCAGTGCCGCCGCTTTCGCCTTCGGGTTTTTCGCCTTCGCTCGATTCCGATTCGGAGGATTCGCCGGTGCTCGTGGTGCTGGTTTTCGTCGTTTTGGTCGCCGAGGTCGAGGTTGTCGAGGCGGCAGCCTTTTCGGCGCTCGTGTCGTTGGGCGGCGTGATGTCCGGCGTCGACTTCGGCACCGGGTCCGATGCGCTGCCGCCCCCGCAGGCCGCGAGCCCGAACACGCAGAGCAATGCGGCGCTTACGAGAGTTGCCAGCCGCAGGCGCGTCATCGCCGCCCTGCTCAGCCCGCCTCGGCGGGCGGTCCCATGCGCCTGCCGCACGTCGGGCAGTCGTTCAGGTCGCGCTGGGCCATCTGCTTGCACCACGGGCAGAAACGCAGGTTCTCGACGGCCCACGGCAGGTGCGACTGCGACGGCGCGAGCGGAAGCACCTTGCCGACGACTTCGAGCGTCTCGCCCGAGTCGCGGTCGCGGTAGACCTCGCCCTCCTGGGCCGCGAGCAGGATCTCCCGGCCCGTGGCGGGGTTGCGCAGCCGGTAACGCTGGTCGGCGCTCATCGCCGCGCACTCTAGCGAAGGGCGCGGAGGACCGGGGATAGGCTGCGCGTTCGTGCGCATCCTGATCTTCCACGGCTACCTGCTCGGCGGGACCGGCTCCAACGTATACAACGCGAGCCTCGCCGAAGCGCTTGTCCGCCTCGGTCACGAGGTGCACCTGCTCTGCCAGGAGCGCCACCCCGAGGAGCAGCGCTTCCTGTCGGCGGCCGGCGACTGGGACGAGGGCGAGCTGCGCCTGCGCGAGCTGCCCGGCGCCGGGGGCCCGGAGGCGGGACCCGGGCGCGCTATCGCCTACCGGCCGGACATCGGCGGACTGCTGCCGGTCTACGTCGCCGACCGCTACGAGGGGGTCCAGGCTCGGACCTTCGCCGAGTGCACCCCGGAGCAGATCGATGCGTACCTCGCCGCGAACGTGGCGGCGGTGGCGGAGGTGGCGGCGCTCGCATCGCCCGATGTCGCCCTCGCCAACCACCTCGTGATGGGTCCGGTGATCCTCGCGCGGGGGCTGGGAGCGACGGTCCCTTACGCGGTCAAGGTCCACGGCAGCGCGCTCGAGTACACGGTCAAGGCGGATCCTCAGCGCTTCCTGGGCCACGCTCGCGAGGGCATCGCGCCGGCGCGGGGGGTGCTCGTCGGCTCGCATCACACGGCGGCCAGCCTGTGGGCGGCGGTCGACGACCCCGAGCTGCCGGAGCGCACGCGGCTCGGCCCGCCCGGTGTCGACGTGGCGCGCTTTGCCCCCCGTGGGCCGGCCGCTGCCGCAGCGGGCGTGCGCGCGCTCGCGGCCGAGCTCTCCGCAGCCCCGCCGGCGGTCGCGAAGGGCGAGCAGGCGAGCGCCTTCGAGCGCGATCCCGCCGAGGCCGCCGCCGCCCTCGCTCTGCTGGACCCCGAGAGCGAGCCGCTCGTGTCCTACGTCGGGAAGCTGATCGTGAGCAAGGGGGTGGACCTGCTGGTCGCCAGCTGGCCGCTCGTGCTCGAGCGCGTCCCGGCGGCGCGCCTCGTGGTGGTCGGGTTCGGCGCCTACCGGTCGGCGCTCGAAGAGCTCCTCGCGGCGCTCGCCGCCGGCGAGCTCGAGCGCGTCCGGGAGATCGCGCTCGAAGGCCGCGCCCGCGAGGCTCCGGACCCGGCGCGGGCACCCGCTGCGCCGCTCGGGCACCTGCTCGCGTTCCTCGACGGGCTGGAGGGCGAGAGGCGCGAGCGCTATCTGCGGGCCGCGGCGGCGCTCGCCGACCGGGTCGTCCTCACCGGCCGCCTGGAGCACGAGGAGCTCGCCGGGCTGCTGCCGGCGTGCCGCGCGCTCGTCGCCCCGAGCACCTTCCCCGAGGCGTTCGGGATGGTCGCCGCCGAGGCTGCGGCCTGCGGCGCGGTGCCCGTCGTCGCGCGCCACTCCGGGATGGCGGAGGTCGCCGAGGCGCTCGCCGAGGACGTGCCGGCGGCCGCCGCCGGCTGGCTGAGCTTCCCCGTCGACGACGGGGCCGTCGAGGCGATCGCCGCGCGCGTTCTCGCATGCCTGGAAGCTCCGCCGGAGCTGCTCGCTGCGACCAGGGACGGGCTCGTCGCAGCGGTGCGCGCGCGCTGGTCCTGGGAGCGCGTGGCCGAGGGCGTGCTCGCTGCCGCGGAGGGCCGCCTGCAGGGGCTGCAGCGGCCATGAGGTGCCGCGCGGCGCGGCGGTGCGGCGCCCTGCAGGGCCGGGCGTTCAGCGGTCCCGCGGCCCGCCCCGGCAGCCGCCGCTTCGGATAGTGTTCCGCCCTCTGATGAGCTCCAACGACGCCCTGCAAGGACCGCGGCGCCCGCTGCCGCGTGCGTGGAGCGCCCGGCGATACGGGCTGCTCGCCGTGCCGGCGCTGCTGGTCTGCGCCCTCGCCACATCCGGCTGCGGGGAAGTCAAGGGCCGCGACAACGTCAACGTGATCGCCGGCAAGAAGGCGTTCGTCGCCAAGTGCGGCTCGTGCCACACGCTCGCGCGCGCAGAAACCAAAGGCGTGGTCGGGCCGGATCTCGACAAGGCGTTCGAAGCGAGCATCGAAGAAGGGCTGAGGCGCAGCTCGATCCGCGGCATCGTCGAAGAGCAGATCAAGATCCCGAACCCCGAAGGCGCGATGCCCAAAAACCTCGTGAGCGGCCAGACGGCGAAAGACATCGCGGCCTACGTGGAACAGTCCGCGGCGGCCCCCGGAAAGGACACCGGCCTGCTCGCCACCGCGGTGGCACCCGCCGGCTCGGGCAAGCCCGCCGAAGAGAAGAACGGCAAGCTCTCGATCCCCGCGAGCCCGACCGGGCAGCTCGCCTACGCGACCAACAAGGCGACCGCGACGGCGGGGCCCGTGACGATCGAAATGACCAACATGTCGGGCGTCGACCACAATCTCGCGCTCGAAGCCGGCTCCAACGAAGCCTCCGGATCAGGTCCGGTGCTCGGCAACACGCACATCATCAGCAAGGGCAGCTCGAGCTTCACCGTGACGCTGAAACCCGGCACCTACACCTTCTTCTGCCAGGTCCCCGGCCACCGCCAGGCGGGGATGTTCGGTCACATCACCGTCAAGTAGCGCCGTGGACGCCGCGGCCGCGACCGGTTCGAGATTCGCCAGCGCGGTGGCGGCGAAGGACCGCGATGGCCTGCGGGAGCTGCTGCACCCGGAGATCGAGTTCCGCGCGCTGACGCCGAACCGCTTCTGGGAGGCCTCCGATCCCGACGCGGTGGTCGAGATCGTCTTCGGCAGCTGGTTCGAGGACTCCGACGAGATCAGGGCGCTGGAGAGCATCGAGACGGATGCGGTCGCAGACCGCGGGCAGCTTCGCTACCGCCTCGCCGTCTCGAACCCCGAGGGCAGCTTCGTGGTCGAGCAGCAGGGCTACCTGACCGCGGCCGAGGACGGGCGCATCGCGTGGATGCGCCTCGTCTGCTCTGGCTTCAGGCCGGCCGGGGCCTAGTCGCGGTTCCCGCGTCCGCAGCTCAGAAGATGGCGCGCAGCGCCAGAACGAGCGCGACCACGATCGCAGCCACGACGATCACGTAGAGCAGCAGCTGGAAAGCCTCGCCCTCCGAGCGCAGCGGGTTCAGCATCGCGAGCCCGCTAGATGATGTAGACCGTCGTATAGACGACGATCCACATGATGTCGACGAAGTGCCAGTAGATGCCCGGCACCTCGACACCGCGATGTTCCTTGGCGCTGTAATGGCCGCGGAAGGCTCGGATCGTGACGAACAACAGCAGGCAGAGCCCGATGAACACGTGGGCGCCGTGCAGGCCGGTCAGCGAGTAGAAGATCGTCGCCTGCGCGCTGTCCTGCGGCGCGAAGCCGATGTTCGCGTACTCGTTGATCTGCACGAACAGGAACGTGCAGCCGAGCAGGAACGTCAGGAACATGCCCGCCTTCAGGCCGCGGTGGTTTTCTTTCTTGATGCACTGCTCGGCCCAGTGGATCACGAACGAGGAGGAGATCAGGATCGCCGTGTTCACCCCGGCGACCTCGACCGGGAGGTGCGTCCCGGGCGCCGGCCACGGGTCGCCCTGGGCGACGCGGATGAAGAAGTAGGCGGTGAAGAAGCCGCCGAACACCATGATCTCCGAGATGATGAAAAGCAGCATCCCGAGCAGCTGCGGCTCGACCCTGGAGCTGCGGTTGGCCGGCGGAGGCCCGTGATGCTCCTCGTGGGCGTGCCCGCCGCCGTGGGCGATGGAGGCTGCCTCCATTTAGGAGCTACCTCCGCGGCCCGTCCGCCGGGCCCGCGTCCTGAGCCTGTGCTCGGCCTGCGGCCTCACGAGGCCTGTGCTGCGGTAGCGGGGGCCTGAGTGTCGACGACCACGTGCTCGACGGCCACCGGGCTGGCGCTCTGCACCCGCCCGATCAGGTTCGAGCGCATCCAGCCGGAGCGCTGGTCGGGCAGCGTGGAGATCACGATGTTGTCGACCCGGAACAGCTCCAGGGCGTTGATCGTCGCCGTGTAGGGGTCGGGGTCGCCGATCATCCCGGAGCTGAGCAGCCCGGCCTCGCGCAGCTTGTCGAGCATGCTCGCCAGGCGGGCGCGCGCCTCGCGCGGGGCGTCGCCGCGCCCGTCGGCCTGGGGGACGACCGCGATGAACAGATGCCGTTCGCCGTCGGCGGCCATGGCCTTCAGGTGGGCGATCAGCTCCTCGCCGCTGGAGGTCTTGTTGGCGAGCACCAGCGTCGCCTTGAAGGGCAGCCCCTCGTGCTCGATGTCCACGACCACGTGCTCGACGGGGAGCCCGGTCGCGTTGCGGATCCGTTCGATCAGATCGCGCCGCAGCCAGCCGGAGCTCTGCGCGGGGTGCGTGGAGACGATGATTTCGTCCGGACGGTGCTGTGCGACGGCGTCCATCGTGGCGGAGAACGGGTCGGCGTCGCCGACCTCGCCCGTCGCCTCGAGGCCCTCCTCGGCGAGCGCCGAGAGTGCCAGGTCGACGCGCACCTGCGCCGATTCGCGCACGGCTTCGTCGTAGATCACGAGCCCCGCCGACGGGTTGCTCGCCGGCACGACCAGACGGAACCGGACTGGGCCCTCGGCCGCCCGTGCACGCACCGCCTCCAGCAGCCGACCCCCACCCAGGGTGCGGCTCGCGACAACCAGAACCTCTCTCACGACGCCCTCCTCATCGGCTCGGCTCCCTCAGAACGCCGCCGGCGGCGGCCGGAGTGGGAGCGAAGATCCCGTGCACGGCGCCGGGGACGCCGTACTCGTACGGACCGCCCACCACGGTGGGCACGCGGTCGAAGTTGAAGACCGGCGGCGGCGAGGAGACCTGCCACTCGAGCGTCAGCCCGCGCCATGGGTTGCCCTCGGCGACGGGACCCCCGCGCCAGCTGGTGACCATGTTGTAGATGAAGATCAGCGTGCTCGCTCCCAGCGCGAAGCTGGCGAGCGAGATGAAGAGGTTCATGCCCGCGAATTCCGAGGCGTAGGTGGAGACGCGGCGGGGCATCCCCTGCAGGCCGAGGATGTGCATCGGCGCGAAGGTCAGGTTGAAGAACACGAACGTCGTCCAGAAGTGCCATTTGCCCAGCCGCTCGTCGAACATGCGGCCCGTCATCTTCGGGAACCAGTAATAGACCCCGGCGTAGATCGTCATCAGCGACCCGCCGAACAGCACGTAGTGGATGTGCGCGACGATGAAGTAGGTGGCGCTGACGTGGATGTCGAAGGGGATCATCGCGAGCATGATCCCGCTGATCCCGCCGAGCGTGAACGTCGTGATGAAGCCGAGCGCGAACAGCATCGGCGTATCGAGGTGCAGCACCCCTCGATAGAGCGTCGCCAGCCACGAGAAGACCTTGATGCCCGTCGGCACCGCGATGATCGCGGTGGTGATCGCCATCGGGATGCGGATCCAGGCAGCCATCCCCGACGTGAACATGTGGTGCGCCCAGACGGTGAAGCCGAGGCCGACGATCGCCAGGAGCGAGAAGGCCATCATGCGGTAGCCGAAGATCGGCTTGCGGGCCTTGACCGCGATCACTTCGCTGATGATCCCGAACCCGGGCAGGATCATGATGTAGACCGCCGGGTGCGAGTAGAACCAGAAGACGTGCTGGTACATCAGCACGTCGCCGCCCTTGGCGGCGTTGAAGAAGTTGAAGCCGAGCGCGCGGTCGAGCAGGATGAAGAACTGCGAGGCGGCGATGAAGGGCGTCGCGATCACGACCAGCAGCGAGGTCGCGAAGTTCGCCCACACGAGCAGCGGCATCCGGAAGAAGCTCATCCCGGGAGCGCGCATCGTGATGATCGTGACCAGGAAGTTGAGCGCGGTCATGATCGAGGACGCTCCCGCGAACTGGATCGCGATCGAGAAGAACGTCTGACCGATCGGGGCGTCGACCGACAGGGGCGCGTAGGCCGTCCAGCCGTCTGCGAACGCCCCTCCGGGCGCGAGGAAGCTGCTCAGCATCATGATCCCCGCGATCGGCAGCAGCCAGAAGGACAGCGCGTTCAGCCGCGGGAAGGCCATGTCCGGCGCCCCGATCATCAGCGGGATCACGAAGTTCCCCAGCCCGGCGAAGACGGGGATGATGAACAGGAAGATCAGCAGCGACGCGTGGACCGAGAACAGGCCGTTGTAGGTGTTCGCGTCGACGAAGTCCGAGCCGGGCGAGGCCAGCTGCGCGCGCATCAGCATCGCGATCAGCCCGCCGATCAGCAGGAAGATGAACGAGTTGACCGTGTACTGGATCCCGATCACCTTGTGGTCGGTGTTGATCCGGAAGTAGTCCTTCCACGTGTAGGCGCCGTGGCCGGAGTGGTCCTCGGGGCGCGTCTTCTTGCCGGCCGCCCAGTAGAACCAGTAGTCGAAGCCGCCGAAGCCGACCAGGAAGCCGAGCGGCGCCGCGAGCAGGGAGACGGTCACGATCGCTTCCCAGGAGAGGAAGTGGTCGAACGTCGTGTGGCCCGTGGAGGCGCGCACGATCCACGTGATGAACGTGGCGAAGGCGACCCCGAGCAGAAAGCCGATGCCGCCGCGGATGAAGCCGGGGTGTTTGATCCGTGCGAGCACGCCCTTGGGGCGCGGCGGAGCGCTCATCGGTGGGGAGGTGGTGGACATCGTGGTGGCGGACATTATCCAGCACCTCCTGGCGTGCTCGTCGAGGATGTTGACCCCCCGGACGCGGTGCTGACCTGGCTCGCGAGCCAGGTTTTGAAGCGGGTTTCGGTGACGACGTGGATCTTCGAGCGCATCAGCGAGTGGCCGAGGCCGCAGAGCAGGTTGCAGACGACGGGGTAGGTGCCGAGCAGCGTCGGCGTGGCTCGCCAGTGCGTCGTGATTCCCGGCACCGCGTCCTCCTGGATGCGGAAGGCGGGGATCCAGAAGGCGTGGATGACGTCCTTCGAGTGGATGTTGAACTCGACGGAGATGCCCTTCGGCACGTACAGGTCGTCGCTCGTCAGCGGCTTGCCGCCGGTCAGCGCGGGCGGGTATTCGTAGGTCCACGCGAACTGCTGGCCGTAGACCGCGATGTCGATCTCACGCGCCGGCTTCTTCTCGTTGTCGTGCAGCACTACGAACGAGTAGCCGACGAGCCCGAGCAGCAGCACGGTCGGGATCGCGGTCCAGAAGACCTCGAGGCGGGTGTTGCCGTGGATCGGGGGTCCGTCCTTCAGCTCCTCGCCCGGACGCATCCGGAACTGCCAGACCGAGTAGAGGATCACGGTCAGGACCAGGACGAAGATCGGGATCGAGGCGATCACCAGCACGTGGTAGAGCCGGTCGGTGTTGTGGGCCTGCGTGGAGGCCGCCGCCGGGAACCAGCGGATGACGAAGCTGAGCACGATGCCGATCGCGATCGCGATCACGGCCGCGACCGCGGCGACCGTGAGTGAGGTCCGCCTAGGCACGGTCGCCGTCACGCGCCGGGGTGTGCTGTCCGAAGCTCCTCCTCATCGGGAGCGGGATCCTAATGCCTTCGCCCCCGGACCGCTGCGAGCTTGACGGGCCGCCCGGCTCCTTGTAGATTGAGGCAATAGTTGCAAGGCGATCCTCGGGCGCTTGCACGGGTGGTCGCAAGGGTAAGCAGACACCGCTGGAGCGTTTGTCCGGCGCGAGACGAGAGCGCGAGGCGAGGGATGCAAGTACACCAAGGCATGAGCCGGATGGTCCTGACGGTCGGACCTGGACACACCTTGCAGGCGGTCGCCCGTCTGATGTCCGAGCGCCGAGTGGGCGCAGCCGTCGTAATGGACCCCGACGGGCACGGTCCGGCGATCATCACCGAGCGCGACATCCTGATCGCGATCGGCGCCGCGCAGGACCCGCTCGAGGAGACCGTCGCCGACCACCTGACACGTGACGTCGTCTACGCCGCCCCCGACTGGTCTCTGGAGGAGGCCGCGGCGGCGATGGTGCGTGGAAGCTTCCGCCATCTGATCGTCCTCGACGGAGGAGAGACGGTCGGGATCCTGTCGGTGCGCGACATCGTGCGCTGCTGGACCGAGGATGGCGCGATCTGTCCGGTGCCAGCCCGGGTGGCCGTGGGGTGAGAGGGGAGGTGTGCCCGTCGGGGGGCGGGCGCACCCTCGCCATAGCGGCCGGGCGCGGTTGAGGGACCGCGCCCGGCGCTCCACGGAGCGCAGGCGGCCTCGATCGTGCGTTGCGGGCCTGCCGTGGCCGGAGCGGCCGGTGATCTGCCTGGTTTCGCCCTGGCAGCTTCAGCAGGCGCCCCGGGCCGCCGATGCGAGCACTATGAGTGCTCTGCAAGTGATCGGCATCGTCGGGCCTGCGATCGGGCTGCTCGCGATGGTGGCGCTCCCGGGGGAACTGCGGTGGGCTCGCAAGCCGCCGTTCGTCTCGGGCCCGCCGCGTCGCGCCTACTTCGCCGCGGGGTTCGCGCTGCTGCTCCTGTTCTCCCTGGTCTCGGCGCTCGCGAGCTGACGCCCGCGGCGCCTCAGCCGGCGAGGGCCGCCCGGCGCGCCCTGCTCGCCGCGAGCAGCATGGCGGCGCAGCCCATGACGGCGGCGGCGAGCGCCAGGCACAGCGTGATCCGCGTGCTCGCCCCGAACGGGCCGGAGAGGCCCGTGCCGGCCCCGGCGCGCCAGAGCGCGGGCACGTAGAGGGCAAGCCCGGCCGTCACGAGGACGCTCGCCAGAGCCAGGGCCTGACCGGCCCAGCAGGCCATACGGAGCAGGCCCTCCGGCGGCTGCGTCCGGCGCATGACGGCTTTCGGCGCCAGCGCGGCGACGATCGCGCACGCGAGCAGGCCGAGACCGGCGGGGAGCAGCACCTCGAGCACGAACGCAGGGGGGAAGCCCGCGCCGCGCGCGGGCGCGACGAGCATCAGCAGCGCGCTCAGCGCGACGAGCGCCGCGCCGGCGAGGGCCGGAGAGGCGAGCAGCCACCGCAGGCGTGCGTCGCGCCCGCGGACGGCCACGACGAGCGCCTGCCAGAGCAGCGGCAGGCCGCCCACGGCGATCGCCAGCGCACCTGCGACGGCGCCGGCCGTGATCAGCGCCCGGCCCGCGTCGAGGAGCGGGTGCGCGTGTTCGAAGGGGTCCATGTGCTCGGTCACCTTCGCGAAGCACGAGCCGGCGAGCGAGACGAGGATCCAGCACGCGAACAGGGCGCCGACGGAGACGCGCATCGCGCTCGCGGCGGGCACCCGCTCGCGCCACGCGCGCTCGGGGAGCAGGTGCGCGCGGGCGGCGCCGGTCAGGAGCGAGACGAGACCGCGGACGCCGGGCGGGTCGTCTTCGACCAGGCCGTGCATCTCCTCGCCGTAGCGGTCGCGCCAGCCCTCCGGGTAGAGCGCCAGCAGCAGCGACGCGGCTCGCTCCCTCATGCGCCCGCTCCGACAGCGCGCAGGCGCGTCAAGCCCGTGTCGGCGAGGAGCGAGAGCGCCTCCAGGCGGCGCTGGAGCGCCTGCGAGCCGGCAGCGGTCATCCGGTAGGGACGGCGGCGCCCCGAGGGCTCGGTGGCCTCGATGAGCCCGTCGGACTCGAGGCGCGAGAGCGCACCGTAGAGCGTGCCCGGCCCGAGGTGGACACCGGCCATCTGCTCGATGTCGGCGACCATCGCGTAGCCGTGCTTCTCGCCGCCGGCAAGGCTCGTGAGCACCAGCAGGGAGGGGTCCGACCTGTCCATCGCGTCTCCTCTCTAGTACGTGACGCGATATACCGTAGCACGATGCAAGAAAGCGCGGCGCGACCGACCCGGCGTGCGTGAATGCACGACGGGGACTGGCCCGCCGTCGCGGCTCGGCGGCGTCCTCGGGCGCGAGCGGGGGTGCGCGTGGGTCCGGAGCGTCTCAGCCGGCGCCAGGGGCGCCCGGCCTCAGTGTTCGTCAGCGTCGAGCGGGAGCTCGTCGATTTCGTGGCGCGTGTCTTTGATCCAGCGCACCAGGCAGACGATCAAGAGGACGCCGCCGATGATCGAGAGCTCCCAGAAGGTGGTCGCGCCGATCAGCGCGAGCGTGATCCCCAGCGCCGTCAGGATCGGCAGGATCGAGGGGCCGGGGAGGTGGATGTCCTCGCCGACGGGCGGGATCTCCGGTTCGAGCGGGCTCACGAGACGTAGACGGCCGCGATCACGAACGTGAGGCCGAAGACGAACATGCAGATCGCGCCGACGATCAGGCCTGTGCGGATGTTCTTGCGGGCGAGGCGGCGGGTCATCATGGCGGTCGGGATCCTACAGATGCGCGTCGGCGACCATCGCGCAGAACAGCAGCGCGAGATACGCGAGCGAGTACAGATACAGGCGCAGCGCGCTCGCGCGGTCCGCGCGCCGGTACAGGCGCACGGCGCCGGCGATGAAGCCGAGGCCGAGCACGAGCGAGGCGACGAGGTAGATCGCCCCGAAGCCACCCGCGCAGAACGGGAGCTGTGTGACCGCGTAGAGGAGGATCGAGTAGAGAAGGATCTGCCGGCGCGTCTCCTCCTCGCCTCGCACCACGGGCAGCATCGGCACGCCGACCTTCCCGTACTCGTCCTTCATCAGCAGCGACAGGGCCCAGAAGTGGGGCGGCGTCCAGAAGAAGACGATGAAGAAGAGGATCACGGCCGTGCCGCTCACCGACCCCGTCACGGCCGCCCAGCCGACCAGCGGCGGGACTGCGCCGGCCGCGCCGCCGATCACGATGTTCTGCGGCGTGCGTCGCTTCAGCCAGACCGTGTAGACGAGCACGTAGCCGAGGAAGCCCGAGAAGGAGAGCACCGCGGCCAGCGGGTTCACCGTGAGCGAGAGCTCCAGCAGCGACAGGCACGCCAGCAGGCAGCCGAACAGGAGCGCCGAGCGCGGCGCGACCCGGCCCGCTGGGATCGGCCGCGAGGCGGTGCGCTTCATCTGCGCGTCGATGTCGCGGTCGAACCAGTGGTTGACGGCGCCGGCGCCACCGGCTGAGAGGTAGCCGCCGAGGCAGGTCAGCGCGACGAGGCCGACCGAGGGGTCTCCCGCGACGTACATCGTCGCGATCGTGGTCAGCAGCAGGAGCGACTGGACCTTGGGCTTGGTCAGCTCGACGTAGTCGGAGACGAGCTGACGGGTGCGGGGGGCCAGTCCGACGGGGGCTGCCAGCGCCCCGGTGGCTGCCCCGGCGCGCGCCCCGGCCATCAGACGCCCACCTGACGGGCGCCGGCGGGCACCGTGGCGCCACTCCCCGGCGCGCCGGTGCTGCGGCGCTCTACCTCCCTGCGGATGTCCTTCATGGGTTCGGCGGAGCGTACCAGCGGCACGACGTCGAAGTTGTTGACCGGCGGGGGCGAGCTCGTGAACCACTCGAGGGTGTTCGCCTTCCACGGATCGGGACCGGCGATCGCGCCGTGCTTGAGGCTGCGCATCACGTTCACGATCGTCGCGAGGACGCCCGCGGCGATGATGAACGCGCCGACGGTGGAGATGTCGTTGTAGAGCTGCAGGTGCCCGACCGGGGAGTACTCATAGACCCGTCGCGGCATCCCGTCGAGGCCGATCACGTGCTGGATCATGAACGTGACGAGGATCCCGACGAAGATCAGCGCGCAGCTCAGCTTGCCGAGGCCCTCGCTGAGCATCCGCCCCGTCATCTTCGGGAACCAGTAGTAGATCGCGGCGAAGATCGGCATCACCGAGCCTCCCAGCAGCACGAAATGCAGGTGGGCGACCACGAAGTACGTTTCGTTGACCTGCCAGTCGATCGGGAACGTCGCGAGGAAGATCCCCGAGATCCCGCCGATGATGAAGATCGAGACGCCTCCGGCGGCGAACAGCAGGGGCGTGCGCCATTCGACCGAGCCGCGCCACAGCGTCGCGATCCAGTTCAGGATCTTCACGCCCGTCGGGACCGCGATGAAGAAGGAGCTCAGCATCACGAAGACGAGCAGCGCCTCCGGCAGCGGCCAGGTGAACAGGTGGTGCGCCCAGGTCAGGAAGCCCAGGAACGCGATCGCGACGGTGGAGGCGGCGATCGCCTTGTAGCCGAAGATCGGCTTGCGGGCGAACACGGGGAAGACCTCCGAGATGATCCCGAAGCCGGGCAGGACCATGATGTAGACCTCGGGGTGCCCGAAGAACCAGAACAGGTGCGACCACAGCAGCGCCGAGCCGCCCTGCGTCGGATCGAAGAAGTGGGTGCCGAAGTGGCGTTCGGTGAGCAGCATCGTGACCGCGGCGGCGATCACCGGCAGCGCGAAGATCAACAGCACCGAGTAGACGAGGATCGTCCAGACGAACAGCGGCAGGCGCCCCCAGCTCATGCCGCGGGCGCGCATGTTCGCGATCGTGGCGTAGAAGTTGATCGCCCCGAGCAGCGAGGAGAGGCCCGTGAGGTGGATCAGGTAGATCCAGGCGTCCTCGCCGCCGCTGGGGGAGAAGTTCTGGTTTGCCAGCGGCAGGAAGCTGACCCAGCCGGCTTCCGGCGGGTTCCAGAACAGCGAGGCGTAGAAGACGATCCCGCCCGCCAGCAGCAGCCAGTAGGACAGCGCGTTCAGGCGCGGGAACGCCATGTCGCGCGCGCCGACCATCAGCGGCAGGAAGTAGTTCGCGATGCCGGCCATCATCGGCACGACGAACAGGAAGATCATCGTGGTGCCGTGCATCGTGAACAGCTGGTTGTAGACAATGGGCGTCACCAGCGTGTTGTTCGGCGCGCCCAGCTGCAGGCGGATCATCAGCGCCTCGACCCCTCCCAGCAGGAAGAAGACGAAGGTCGTGACCATGTACATGATCCCGATCCGCTTGTGGTCGGTCGTCGTGATCCAGCTCGTCCAGCCCTTCGGCTCGGGCTGGGCGGTCGCGGTCGTGATCTGCGGGACGGGGGCTAGGGAGGTGGCCATCTGCTGTGCTCGTGTCCTCGTCTGGCTAGGGGTTTTCGACCTGGCCGGCGCCGGTCTGCTTTGAGAGTTTTTCGCGCGCTTCCTTCGCTGCGAGGTTCGCTTCGGAGATCTCTTTCTTGCGCTGCGCGAGCCACGCGTCGAACGTCGCCGGGGGCACCGCCCTGACGGTCGCGATCATACGGGCGTGCCCGCGTCCGCAGAGCACGGCGCACTGGCCGCGGTAGATCCCGGGCTTGGAGATGTTGAACCAGGTGTAGTTGTGGTAGCCGGGCACCGCGGTGACCTTGCCGCCGAGTTCGGGGACCCACCACGAGTGCACGACGTCCGCGGAGACCACGTTGAGCGAGACGGTCGTGTTGGTCGGAACCACCATCTCCTGGTAGGAGTAGGGAGCGCCGAGGCCGTCCGGTTCGCTTGACCCGGGATAGACGAACTGCCAGATGTACTGGCGTCCGATCACGGTGATCTTCAGCGCTTTGCCGTTCGGCGGCAGCTTCTGGTCGACGCTCGCGTACTCGACGTTCGCGCCGGCTACGAGCTGGTCGCCGTTGGGGCCCGAGTTGGGCGGGTTCTGGATCGAGGAGAGCGTCGCGAAGGTGACGACCGCGAGCGCGATGAGGATCACCGCGGCGGCGACGGTCCAGCCGATCTCCAGGCGCGTGTTGCCGCGGATCTGCGCCGGGACCGAGTCCTTTTTGCGCCGGAAGTGGATCAGCGCGTAGATCAGGGCGCCCTGGACCGCGACGAAGATGATCGCGCCGATGACCAGCTCGATCTTGTAGAGGGTGTCGATGTGGTTCGCCTGCGGCGAACCGCCCGACTCCGGGGTGAAGAAAGCGAGCGTGGTGTGGAGCAGCTGGCCCAAGGCGGCGGGGATTCTATTCAGGCCCGGACGAGACGCGCTTGATGACGTTTGCCACGAGGCCTAACGGCCCGTGAACCTCGGCGGGCGCTTTTCCATGAAGGCGATCGCTCCCTCGAGCGAATCCGCGCTCCCGACCATCTCGCGCTGGATCTGCGCCTCGAGGTCGAGCTGCTCGCCCATCCGCTGGTAGAGCCAGTTGTTGAGCTGGCGCTTGGTGCCGGCGTAGGAGAGCGTCGGGCCCGCGGCGAGCTTCGCTGCGAGCGCGCCCGCGACCTCGAGCAGCTCCCCGTCGGCGACGACGCGGTTGATGAGGCCCCACTCGAGGGCCTGGGAGGCGCTCAGGCGCTCGCCGAGCATGCACAGCTCGGTCGCGCGCGCCAGGCCGATGCGGGTCGGCAGCCAGACCGAGGAGCCGCCGTCGGGCACGAGCCCGATGTTCACGAACGCGAGCAGGAAGTAGGCGCTCTCCGCCGCCAGGATCAGATCGCAGCACAGCGCGAGCGAGCAGCCGATCCCCACGGCTGGGCCGTTGACCGCGGCGACGACCGGCTTCGGGAGCTCGCGCAGCCCGGTCATGATCGGGTGGTAGACCTCGGTCAGCTGGCGGTAGACGGCGTCGGGGGCCTCCTCGCGCGTCGCCGCGCCGCCGCCGAGCTCACGCAGGTCCGCGCCGGAGGAGAAGCCGCGGCCCGCGCCCGTCAGGAGCACGCTCCGCACCTCCTCGTCCTCACCGCAGCGCGCGACGGCCGCGAGCAGGTCCTCGCCGAACTGGGCGTTCCAGGCGTTGAGGCTGTCGGGGCGGTTGAGCTGGATCGTCGCCACGCCCTCCTGGACGGAGAAGTTGACCGTCTCGAGCTCGGTCCGGCTGTCGCTCATGGCTTCCTCTTTCTTGCGCGGCCGGCGCACGGCGGGCCGATCTCCAGCGCCTCGCGGCGCCCCCGGGGCGTTGATCCTATGGTGTATCCGATGGCGCGGCCCGTGATCGGCATCTGCACGACCCTCGAGAAGGCGCGATGGAGCGTCTGGGAGCTCGACGCCGCGCTGCTGCCGATGAACTACGTGCATGCCGTCCAGCGGGCAGGCGGCCTGGCGCTGATGCTGCCGCCCGACGAGCAGCTCGTGGAGGACCCCGGCGAGGTGCTCTCGCGGCTCGACGGCCTGATCCTCGCCGGCGGCGCCGACATCGACCCGGCGACCTACGGCGAGCCGCGCGATCCGCACACGGTGGACACGGTGCCCGAGCGCGACCGCTTCGAAGTCGCCCTCGCACGCGCGGCGATCGAGCGCGATCTGCCGCTGCTCGGCATCTGCCGCGGGATGCAGCTGATCAACGTCGCCTGCGGCGGCACCCTGATCCAGCACCTGCCCGATCGCTTCGGGCACGGCGAGCACCGCCGCGTGGTCGGCACGTTCGACGGCTCCGACCACGAGGTCAACCTGCTCGACTCCTCGCTCGCCCAGCAGGCGGCGGGGCAGCCGGTGCACACGACGAAGTCCCACCACCATCAGGGCGTCGACTGCCTCGGCGCCGGGCTCGTGGTCTCCGGCACCTCGGTGTTCGAGGACGGGCTGGCCGAGGCGATCGAGGTGCCGGGCAAGCGCTTCGTGCTCGGCGTGCAGTGGCATCCCGAGGCCGACCCGGAGAGCACGGTGATCGCGGCGCTCGTATCCGCCGCCGCGCGCTCGGCGCTCGCCGCCGTCCCCGAGTAGCCTCCCGCCGCGTGCGTTTATCGAAGGCGATGCGGGCGACCGCGTGGGGGATGGTCGCAGCGGGCCTCGCCGCCCCCCTGTTGCGCAAGCGCGTCAAGGCGCCGGCCGCGGCGATGCAGGCGCTGTCCTTCGCCGCGCCGCTCGGCGCCGCGATCGCGATGCGCCGCTCGCCCCGGCGGGACGTCGCCGTCTGCGCGCTGCAGATGTGGGCCTACCTCGCGGCGTACAAGACCCCGCACGACGACGAGGACGCGCAGCGCGCGCGGGTGCTGATCTCCTATCCGATCCGGCTCGACAGGCTGATCGGGCTCGGCGAGCTGCCGAGCACGCGGCTACAGCGGGCGCTCGCCCGCAACGGCCCGGGCGGGGCGGACGGGGCCGAATGGACGGCGCTGGATCGGGTGCTCGTCTGGGCGCACTGGAGCTGGTTCGCGGTTCCGCACGGCGCCCTGCTCTACGTGATGTGGAGGGCGCCGGAGCGCTTCGGCCGGGCTGCGGTGCTGACCTACGCCGTGTTCGACATCGGGGCGAGCTTCTACTGGGTGATGCCGACCGCGCCGCCCTGGTACGCGGCCGGTGCCCCCGAGGACGGGGCGCCACCGCAGAAGCTCGCGGTGCGACGGATGATGGTCGAGTACGGCGAGGATTTCTGGGGAGACGGCTGGGGCTCTCTCTACAGTGTCTTCGGAGGCAACCCCCTCGCCGCTATGCCGTCCCTGCATTTCGCCACCACGCTGATGGCCGCCCTCCTGCTCGCCGAGGTGGGGCCGATCGCAGGTGCCGTGGGGTTCGCGTATACGGCGACGCTCGGGTTCGCTCTCGTGTACCTGGGCGAGCACTACGTCGTCGATCTGCTGGCGGGGGCGGCGCTCACGGCGGCGGTACGGCGTTCAGAGGGCTGGGCGGGGCCGCCCCTGAGACAGATCGGGCGCGCGATCGGCGCGCTGGAGGGTATGGCACACCAAACGGCCTGAAAGGCGGAGTAGGCGAGAAGCAATGGCGGGCGGGAGCGAAATCGGTGGCGCTGGGGGAGTGTCCGAGCCCCCGCAACCGCGCGAGCACCACGAAGAGGAAATGCCGCGTGTCCGGCTCACGCGGCGTCAGATCACCGTGTTCAGCATCTTCATGCTGTCGGCGATCGCGTTCCTGTACTTCGTCCTTCCGAAGCTGACCTCGGCGGGCGAAACCGTCCACCGCATCGAGCACGGCGACAAATGGTGGATCGCGATCGGCGTCGTGTTGGAGGCGCTGTCCTTCGGCGGATACATCCTGCTGTTCCGGACGGTCTTCGTGAAGCGCCCGCACCCGCAGAGCCACCTGGAGCGGCTCAACTGGGGCGTCACCTACGAGATCACGATGGCGGGGCTGGCGGCGACGCGCCTGTTCGCGGCCGCGGGCGCCGGCGGCATCGCGCTCACCGCCTGGGCGCTGCGGCGCTCGGGGATGGAACCGCGGCTCGTGGCGTGCCGCCTGGTGGCCTTCAACGTGATCCTCTACACGGTCTACGCCGGCTCGATGCTGATCGACGGGCTCGGCCTCGGGATCGGGTTGTTCCCGGGCGGGGGCTCGTTCGCGATCACGTTCGTGCCGGCGATCGTCGCCGCCGTGCTCTTCTCCTGCGCCTTCGGCATCGCGGCGCTGCCGGGAGACGTGGAGAGGCGGTTCGGCGCGCGTGCCGAAGGCGGCGGGCGGATGTCGCGCTTCTACGCGAAGGCGGCGACGGTGCCCGGGCTGGTCGCGAGCGGCGTACGCACCGCCTGGGACGTGGTGCGCGCAAAAGAATGGGGGATCCTCGGCGCGCTCGCCTGGTGGGGCTTCGACATCTCGGTGCTGTGGGCGATGTTCCACGCCTTCGGCGAGCCGCCGCCGTTCACCGTGATCTGGATGGCGTACTTCGTGGGGACGCTCGGCAACCTTCTGCCCGTCCCCGGCGGCATCGGCGGCGTCGAGGGCGGCATGATCGGCGCGTTCGCGGCGTTCGGCGTGAACCTCGAACTCGCGACGCTGGCCGTGCTCTCCTACCGCGCGATCTCCTTCTGGCTGCCGACGATCCCGGGCGGCATCGCCTACTTCCAGCTGCGACGCACGGTCTCCCACTGGCGCGAAGACGACGGCTCGGAGACCGTCGATGCGGGGGAGCGCAGGGCGGGCTCTCCAACGACTGCGGAAGCCGTCTGAGCTGTAACCTGGGCTCGCCGCCGTGGTACTATACAAAGTAAAGTGATGTGGAAGCACAAGCTTCGGGGAACGGAGAAGCGATGAGCGAGAACGTCGAGAACGTTGTGATCGTGGGCAGCGGGCCCGCCGGCTACACGGCGGCGCTCTACACGGCACGGGCCAATCTGCGCCCGCTGGTGATCGAGGGCTTCGCGTGGGGCGGTCTGCTCCAGCAGACGACCGACGTCGAGAACTACCCCGGCTTCCCCGAGGGCGTGATGGGCCCCGAGATGATGCAGCGCTTCCGAGACCAGGCCGAGCGCTTCGGCGCGCGGCTCGTCACCGACCAGGCCGATCGCGTCGAGCTCTCGAACGAGGTCGGAGGCGTCCACAAGGTCTGGGTCGGGGACACCGTGCACGAGGCGAGGACGGTGATCCTCGCGATGGGGGCCGAGCACAAGAAGCTCGGCGTCGTCGGCGAGGAGGAGCTCGCCGGGCGCGGCGTGTCCTACTGCGCGACCTGCGACGCGGCGTTCTTCAAGGAGGCGACGACGATCATCGTCGGCGGCGGCGACTCGGCGATGGAGGAGGCGATCTTCCTCTCGAAGTTCGCGAAAAAAGTCACGGTCGTCCATCGGCGCGACGAGTTCCGCGCCTCCAAGATCATGCTCGACCGCGCCCGCGCCCAGGAGAACATCGAGTTCCTGACGCCCTACACGGTGAAGGAGTTCGTGGCCGGCGAGAACGGCGCCCTCGGGCACGCGCTGCTGCAGAACGTGGAGAGCGGCGAGCAGCGCGAGCTGCTCGTGTCCGGCACCTTCATCGCGGTCGGCCACGAGCCGCAGTCCGGGCTCGTGAACGAGCAGGTGGACGTGGACGAGAACGGCTACGTCGTGACCGAGGGCCGCTCCACACGGACGAAGCTTCCCGGCGTGTTCGCGGCCGGCGACCTCGTCGACCACACCTACCGCCAGGCGATCACCGCCGCCGGGTCCGGCTGCCAGGCCGCGCTCGACGCCGAGTGGTACCTGCGCGACACCCCGGGTGTGCCGGTCCCCGCCGACATGCCGCTCGGCGACCCCGCCGAGACGCAGTACGCCCCCGCTGCCGACTAGCGCCTAGAGTGCCCATCGTGAGATGGGGGAGGGTGGGGCCGCTTGTGGCGTGCGTGCTCGCGACCGGCGCAGTATCGGCGCCGGCGGCGGCCGACGCGGCGCTCCCGCCGCAGGAAGCGCTCACCTACATCCCCCACGGCTTCGTCCACAGCGAGCAGTCCCCGGCGCTGCAGGGAGAAACGCTCGCGGCGCTCGGCTCCTACGGGATCGACCAGGCGCTGCTCCCCGTGAAGGCGTACAAGAAGACGGGTGTGCTCAAGCTCTCCAAGCGCGAACTCGCGTCGTTCGCCCAGTGGGTGGCCGCCACCCGCGCCTACGACGAAGCGCACGGCGCCCAGATCGTCGCCGTCGCCTCGATCGCCGGCAAAGTCAAAGGATCGTCCCTGAACCTCGAAGAACCGGCCGTGCGGGCGAACATGGTCGCCGGCGTGGAAGCGATGCTGGCGCTCGGCGCCGGTGGCATCTCGCTCGATCTCGAGCCCTATCCGTCATCCCCGGGCTTCCTGGAGCTGCTCGAAGAAATCGACGCGCTGTTCGCCGCCCGCGGCTTCACCGGGCGCCTCGCCGTCACGGCGCCGGCGAGCGCGGGGCGCTGGGCGCCCTCCTACCTGGCCGCGGTCTCCGCGCGCGTCGGGCAGGTGGACCCGCTCTTCTACGACAGCGAACGAACGACCGCCGCGGCCTATGAGCAGTGGGTCCGCGAAGGCCTCGCCTACTGGTCCGCGAACGCCGCGCCCGGCGTGCGGATCGTGCCCGACCTGCCGTCCTACGGCGCGAACCGCTGGCACCAGATCGCCGTCGAGAACCTCGCGACCGCGACCACGGCGGTCGAAGAAGCGCTCGCGCAGGGCAGCCGCGTGAACGGCGCCGGGGTCTTCTGGTGGTGGGGCTTCTACCTCGACGAAGAAGGCGCCTACAACGGCGCGGCCGACCGCGAAGCGTGGCTCGGGCGCACCGTGCTGCTCGGCTTCAGCTGAGCTCGGGCTGGAGCGCGCCCTCCAGCTCGAGCAGCCAGCGCTTGCGCTCCAGGCCGCCCGCGTAGCCGCCGAGGTGCCCGCCGGTGCGCAGCACGCGGTGACAGGGGATCACGATCGGGATCGGGTTCGAGCCGAGCGCGCCACCGGCTGCGCGCGAGCCGCGCGGGCTGCCCGCATCGCCGGCCACCTCCTGGTAGCTGCGCACCGAGCCGTAGGGAATCGCGGCCGTCACGCCCAGCACGCGGCGCCCGAACTCCCCGATCAGGCTCCAGTCGAGCTCGGTGTCGAACGAGCGACGGCGCCCGGAGAAGTACTCCTCGAGCTCCCGCGCTACCGGGTCGAACCGTCCCGGCGCGCGCAGCACGCGCGGCGACAGGCGCTCGGCGAGGCGCTCCAGCACCGCGTCTTCGCCCTCCTCGGGGAACGCGAGCCGCACGAGCCCCCGCGGCGTGCTCGCCGCGAGCAGCGGGCCGAACGGCGAGTCGATCGTCGCGTAGGCCACGTCGAGCAGTTCCTCGCGCGCGGCCCGCTCGGCGAGCCCTCGCGCGGCCTGCCCGCTGTCCTCACTTCGAGCCGTCGCGCCTCTGCGAAGTGCGCGCACGGTCGCATCCTCATCCCCAAAAAAATCACGCTTCATGCCGGTACCGCCTTTCTCAGCTTCGACAGGCCCTCGTGCAGCGATCGCCGGGCGGCGTCCTCCGAGCACCCGATCGCCGTCGCGATCTCCCGGTGTGCCAGGTCCCCGACGAATCGCAGCACCACCGCCGAGCGCTGCCGCTCGGGCAGCTCCTCGACCGCTTGCCACAGCGCCTCGTCGCGGCCGTCGCCCTGCGCCGGCGTGCTCGCTTCCGACACCGCCGCCGGGTCCGCCACCGGCGTCGCCCGCCGCGTTCGCGCACGGTGCACGTCGAGCGCCTTGCGGTGCGCGATCGTCAGCACCCACGCGCGCAGGTTGTGCTCCCGGCGGCGCGAGCCGAGCTCGGGATACGCGCGCAGCGCCGCGATGAACGTCTCCTGGAAGCAGTCGTCTGCGTCGGTGCGCCCCACCGAGGCCACCAGGAAGCGCCACACCACGTCGCGGTGCTCGTCTAGGAAGGCCTGGAAGGGCGGTGGCGCTTGGCTCACGATGGTTGAACGGGGCGCCCCTGGATTTCGTGAGGTGGGGGCTAGTACTCGAAGAAGCCGGCGCCCGCCGCTCGGCCCGTGCGGCCGGACGCGGCGAGCCGGCGCAGCGCCGGCGCGGGGCGGTAGCGCTCCTCGCGGTACTCGCGGCAGAGCGCATCGAGCACGTCGAGCACGTGCTCGATGCCGATCGCGTCGGCCCACTCCAGCGGCCCGCGCGGGTGACCCAGGCCGAGCTTCATGCCCGTGTCGATGTCGGCCGCGCCTCCCACGCCTTCGCCGAATGCGAACGCGGACTCGTTGATGACCTGACACACGATCCGCCCGAGCACGAGGCCAGGAGCGTCCCCGACCCACGCGACGTGCTTGCCGAGCGCGGCCAGCAGCCGCTCCGCCCGTTCGGCGGCCAGCGGCGAGCTGCTCTCCGAGCGGGTGAGCTCCACCAGCCGGGCGTCGCCGAAGCTCGGGAGCACGTGGAAGCCGACCGCGCTGCCTGCAGGGTCGAGCGCCGAGAGCGAGCCCTTCGCGCAGAGCACCAGACGCGCCGCGCCGCCCTCGACGGCGTCGCCGGCGATCCCCGCCGCGGCCAGCTCCTGCGCCGGCTCGCGGTCGCATTCGATGATCAGCGAGGGCAGCACGCCGCCACTCGGCTCGTGCGGCGCGCGCACCTCGAAGCCCGCCGCGCTCGCCGCGGCCCTCAGCTCGCCTGCGATCACGCTCTCGCCCGAGATCACGAGCACGCCCTCGCCCGCGCCCGCGGGCGGCTCCGGCGCAGGAGGGTCCTCCTCGCGGTAGCGCCCGCCCTCGGCGAGGGCGCTGTAGTCGTAGTAGCCGATCCCGGTCTTGCGGCCGTGCATGCCCGCGGCCGCGTAGCGCGCGGAGATCGGCGAGGGGCGCCAGCGCGGCTCGCCGAAGCTCAGCTCGTAGAAGCTCTTGGACACCTCCAGCCCCGTGTCCACGCCGACGAGGTCCATCAGCTCGAAGGGCCCCATCCGGAAGCCGCCCTCCATCCGCACGATGCGGTCGATCTCCTCGATCGAGGCGATCTGCTCGGACAGCATGCGCAGCGCCTCCAGCCCGAACGGGCGGTTGCACCGGTTCACGAGGAAGCCGGGTCCGTCGGTGGCGTCGATCACCGTCTTGCCCATCGCCGCCCCGGTCGCCCGCGCGATCGAGAGCGCCGGCTCGCCCGAGCGAACGCCGGCGATCACCTCGAGCAGCGCCATCACCGGCGCCGGGTTGAAGAAGTGCATCCCGACGACGCGCTCGGGGTTCGTGGCGCCGGCCGCGATCGCGGTGACCGGCAGGGAGGAGGTGTTGGTCGCGAGCACGCACTCTCCGGAGACGATCTCCGAGAGGCGGCCGTAGATCTCGTGCTTGAGCTCCAGGCGCTCGGGGACCGCCTCGATGATCAGCTCACAGGACGCGAGGTCCCCGAGCGACGCGACCGTCTGCAGCCTCTCGGCGGCCGCCTGCGCGTCCTCGTTCGACAGCTTGCCTTTCGCCGCTTCGCGGCGCAGGCCGTCCTCGAGTTTCGCGCGCCCCTTCTCCAGGGCCTCTGAAACCGGGTCGAACAGCAGCGTCTGCGCGCCCGAGCGGCAGGCCAGCTGGGCGATGCCGGCGCCCATCGTGCCCGCGCCGAGCACGCCGATGATCCGCGCCGGCTCGCCGGCGTGCTCCTCCCTGTCCTGTGGCTGGGCCATCTGGGGCTAGGCCGGGACCATCGCGCTGATGCCCGTCATCTCGCGCCCGATGATCAGTTTCTGGATCTGCGAGGTGCCCTCGTAGATCGTCGTCACGCGGGCGTCGCGCAGGTAGCGCTCGACCGGGTGATCGTCGACGTAGCCGGCACCGCCGTGCACCTGGATCGCCATGTTGGCGCATTCCAGCGAGGCCTCGGTGGCGTGGAGCTTCGCGATCGACGTCTCCAGCGTGTTCGGCTTGCCCTGGTCCTTCAGGAAGCCGGCGCGCCAGACGAGCATCCGGGAGGCCTCGGTTTTCACCGTCATGTCGGCGATCATCGCCTGCACCAGCTGGAAGCTGGCGATCGGGCGGCCGAACTGCTGGCGCTCGGTCGCGTAGGCGACCGACTCCTCGACACAGCCCTGGCAGATCCCGACGCAGCCGGCGGCGACCGAGTAGCGGCCGGAGTCGAGGTTCGACATCGCGACCTTGAAGCCCTGACCGACCTCGCCGAGCATGTCCTCGTCTTTGACCTCGACGTCTTCGAGCGCGATCGAGCCGGTGTCGGAGGCGTGCAGGCCCATCTTGTGCTCGATCAGCTGCGGTTTGTAACCCGGCTGATCGGTGTCGACCAGGAAGGCCGCGAGGCCTTTGGCGCCGAGCGAGGGATCGGTCTGGGCGAAGATCACCGCGACCTTCGCGTGGTTGGCCATCGAGATCCACATCTTGTTGCCGTTGATGACCCAGCCGCCGTCGGTCTTCGTGGCGCGGGTGCGCTGGTTGGCCGCGTCCGAGCCGGTGTCGGGCTCGGTCAGGCCGAAGCACCCGAGCCACTCGCCCGAGCAGAGCTTGGGCAGGTACTTCTGCTTCTGCTCCTCGGTGCCCCATTTCACGATCCCGGAGCAGACCAGCGAGGTCTGCACCGAGATCACGGTGCGGATCGCGGAGTCGCCGCGACCGATCTCCTCGACGATCAGGCCATATGACAGATAGTCGAGCCCGGCGCCCCCGTACTCGGTCGGGACGACCGCCCCGAGGTACCCCTGGTCGGCCACCTTCTTGACCAGGTCGACGTCGAAGTGGTGGTTGCGCGCGTTTTCGCGCGACTGGAGCACGATCTCCTTGTCGGTGAACGCTCGCGCCGTCTCCTTGATCAGGCGCTGCTCGTCGGTCAGGTCGAAGTCCATCCCCGTCCTTTCAGTGCGGCTTAGGTGTCGTCCAAGGCGCCGCGATCCGCCGCTCGACCTCTTCTGCGAGGCCGTCGATCGGCAACCGCTCCTGCGCCAGCGAGTCGCGATCGCGCAGCGTCACCGTGCGGTCCTCGAGACTCTGATGGTCAATCGTAAAGCAGAACGGTGTTCCGATTTCGTCCTGGCGTCGATAGCGCTTCCCGATCGCGCCCCCGGCGTCGTACTCGGAGAGCACGCGGGCGCGCAGCGCTTCGTGGACCTCACGCGCAAGCTCGGGCTGCCCGTCCTTGTTCACGAGGGGCAGCACCGCGGCCTTCACGGGCGCCAGCCGGGGGTGGAGCTTGAGCACCGTCCGCGTCTCGCCCTCGCCGGTGCCCTCGCGCTCGACCACCTCCTCGTCGTAGGCGTCGACGAGGAACGCGAGCAGCGCCCGGTCGGCGCCGGCGGCCGGCTCGATCACGTGGGGGACGTAGCGTTCGCCGCTGCCCTGGTCGAAGTACTCGAGCTTCTGCCCGGAGTACTCGGCGTGCCGGGTCAGGTCGAAGTCGCCGCGGTTGGCGATGCCCTCGAGCTCCGACCAGCCGATCGGGAAGAGGTATTCGACGTCGCTCGTGCCCGAGGAGTAGTGGCTCAGCTCGTCGGCGTCGTGGGCGCGCAGGCGCAGGTTGCCGGGGCGGATCCCGAGCTCGGTGTACCAGCGCTCGCGCTCGGCGAGCCAGTGCTCGAACCACTGCGCAGCCTCCGGCGGCGGAACGAAGAACTCCATCTCCATCTGCTCGAACTCGCGCGTGCGGAAGATGAAGTTGCCGGGCGTGATCTCGTTGCGGAAGGACTTGCCGATCTGGGCGATCCCGAACGGCGGCTTCTTGCGCGAGAACTGGAGCACGTTCTTGAAGTTGATGAAGATCCCCTGGGCGGTCTCCGGGCGCAGGTAGGCGGTCGCGCCCGACTCCTTCACGGGGCCGATCGTGGTCTCGAACATGAGGTTGAAATCGCGCGCCTCGGTGAGGTCGCACTCGTCCGTTTCGCCGGGGTGCTTGGAGGGTTTGCGCCCGCACGCGAGATCCTGCAGGTGGTCGGCGCGGAAGCGCTGCTTGCAGGTGCGGCAGTCCACCAGCGGGTCGGTGAAGCCGGCGAGGTGCCCCGAGGCCTCCCACACGCGGGGGTGCTGGAGGATCGCCGAGTCGATCGCCACGATGTCGTCGCGCTCCTGGAGCATCGCGCGCCACCACTCGGCCTTGACGTTGTTCTTGAGCAGCACTCCGTAGTGCCCGTAGTCGTAGGTCGAGCCGACGCCGCCGTAGATCTCCGAGGAGGGGAAGACGAAGCCGCGCCGCTTGCAGAGCGCCACGATCTTGTCCATCGTCACGGCGTCGCCGCTGGTCGTCTCCGTCGCTGCGGGAGGCTCGGACATCAGGGCGAGGATGCTAGATGATCGATCCCGGCGCGATGCGGGGGCTGCGCGCGGCGGCCGGTCCGCTGCGCTGAGGGGCCACGGCGTCCCGCGGTGGCCGGAGCGGCCCGCCGATATCAGGCTCGCAACCCCGACACCCCCCAAACGGCGTACGGACGCGTGTACGAGCGCTTGCATCCGACGTCAAGGTGGTGGGCCGATCTGCCGAAGCCAAGAGTGTCCCCCACGCCGCAGGAGCGGCGCTGTAGCGGGGCGCCAATCGAGACCTCGAGGTGAGGAGCGGCAGATGCAAGCGGTCAAGGAAAACCAGAACGACGATCCGAGCGACGTGGCCTTCCTGATCACGCGCAGGGAGCTGGCACACGACACGAGCCTGCTCAGCGTCGAGGGCGACCTGGACCTCGCATCGGCGCCCAGCCTGAAGTGGGCGCTCGCCGACCTGCAGAGCGCAGGCAGCCGGCACGTCGTCGTCGACCTCGCGAAGGTGAGCTTCATCGACTCGACCGCGCTCGGCGTGCTCGTCGGCGCGCAGCGCCACCTCGACCCCGGGATCAAGCTTGCGATTGCGTGCGCTGAGGAGAACGTCCTGCGCATCTTCGAACTGACCGGGCTCGACGGCATGTTCGAGATCGTTCCCACGCTGAAGGACGCGCTCGGCTACGTCCAGGGGAGCACCACGGCGGCCGGCTGATGCCCCGTCGCTCCGGCGCCCACACACTGATCGCGCCCTCTGCGAGCCTGGCGCTCGCCTCATCGATCCTGATCGCGCTCGCCGCGCTCGCTCCCAACGGGGCTGCCGCGAAGCGCTCGGAAACCTCCTCGGCCGCGGAAACGACGGTCGCCCCCGCTGCTTCTGTCGTGCCGGCCGAACCCACCACGGGCGACGCGGCGCAGCGCGCGGCCGAACGGCAGGCGCGGCGCGCCGAACGCGCTGCGGCCCTCGCCGAAGCACAGGCGCAGAGCCAGGCGGCTGCGGCACGCGCCGAAGCCCGCCAGGCCGCCCACGCCCAGAAACAGGCCGAAAACGCCGCCACACGCGAAGCGCGCAAACAGCAGGCCGCGAGCGCTCCCGCAGCCGCGCGCGCGGGGGCCGACGCCGCGGCGGGCGCAAAAGCCGGCAAACAGACTCACGCCGAAAAGCAGGCCGAACACGAAGCGGTGGCCGAACAGCGCAGGCGGGCGAACGAAGCAAGGAGCGGGCACGCGCGCGAAAGCAAAAAGCAGCGTGAAGCGCGCGAAGCCCGGGAAGGGCGCGAAGCGGGGGAAGCCGAAGAAGGCGGGGCCGGCTTCGAAAAGGCGCTCGGAGGCACCGGCGCCGGACGCCAGGGCATCGCCGCCGGCGGCGTCTCGAGCAGCGCGGGCGGGGCACCGACGGCGCAGCCGGCCTCGACGAGCGCCGTTGCGAGCGTTCGCTCCGGGCGCGCCGTGAGCAGCGCCCGTGCCCGCGCCCGCGCACACAAGGTCTCCCGCGGCTTGACCGCAGGCGCCGGGGCCGGCGCTCTCGGGCTCGCCGCCGGGACCTCGCTCGGCACGGGCGAACCCGAGCGCGGAGCGCCGGGCGGCACGCGCCACGCGGGCGGCGGCGGACATCGCGCGAGCTCCGGCAAGGGCGAATCGCAGATCGTGAGGACCGTGACCCAGATCGTCGGCGTGATCCCGGCGGCGCTGTGGCTGCTGATCGGGCTGCTGGGGCTCGCGGCCGCCGCGTTCGCGATCGCCTCCCGGGTGTCGGCGCGCCGCGCGCGCCGGCTCGATCACCAGCGCCGCGCGCTGCTCGAGGATGTCGGGCTGCTTCAGGCCGCGCTGCTTCCGGAGCTGCCCGAGCGGCTCGGCCCGGTCGCGACGACGGCGGCATACCGGCCGGCCTCCGGACCGGGTGCGGGCGGTGACTTCTACGACGTGTTCGCGCTGCCGGAGGGGCTGCTCGCCGTGATCGTCGGGGACGTCTCGGGTCACGGCCGCGAGGCGCTTCCGCACACGACGTTGCTCCGCTACACGCTCCGCGCGTACATGGAGGCCGGGCTCGCGCCGCGCGAGGCGCTGCGCGCCGCCGCACCGGCGCTCGAACGGCAGCTCGGCGGATCGTTCGCGACGGTCGTGCTCGCGAGCTGGGACCCGCGCGCCCGGCGCCTGACGTACTCCTGCGCGGGGCACCCGCACCCGATCGTCACGGGTCTCGACCCGTCGGCGTCGATCATCGCCGCGTCGGCCCCGCCGATCGGAGCCGGGAATGCCACCGGCTCGCGCCAGACGGTGATGGCGATCCCCGGAGCGAGCACGGCCTGCTTCTACACCGACGGCGTGATCGAGGCCCGGGTGTCCGAGGACCTCTACGGATCCGGGCGGCTCGCCTCGGCGCTCGCGGCGCTGCGTGCCGAGCTCGGGGCGCCGGCTGCGTCGGAGCTGCTGGACCGGGTCGCGGCCGAAACCGACCGCCGCCCCGACGACATGGCTGCATGCCTGCTCGAGATCGCGGGCGAGGAGGAGGAGCCGCGGATCCTCAGCGAGGAGCTGCTGCTCGACGCGCGGGAAGCAGGCGGCAGACGCGCGCGCCGGTTCCTCGAGGCGGCGGGTGTCCGCGAGCCCGCGCTGGGCGCGAGCCTCGAACGCGCTCGCACGCTCGCGTCCGAGCATGGCAGCGCGCTTGTGAAGATCGACCTGGACGGCGAGCGCCCCCGGGTATCAGTACTGCAAGACAACATCGCGCCGCTTCGAGCGCGCGCACTAGCACGCACCCAGGAGGTGGCGTTGTGAGAGAGCAAACCCCCCCCGACCTCGACTCTGCGCTCGTGCTCGGGATGGCGTCGACGGCGATCCCGTTCGCGCGTTCCCGTGAGGAGCAGGCCGAGCGCTGGCTGAGGATCCTGCGGCTGAACGGCGAGGCCGGTGCCGCGCTGCAGGCGCTCGGCGTGAGCGAGGCGCCGCTCGAAGGCCCGAGCATCCACGAGGAGGAGCGACCCGCCGCGGGAAGCGAAGATGTGGTGGCACGCGTCGGCGACGTCGCCGCGGCCGGCGCCGGACGGCGCCAGGCGCACTGCTTCACGACGATCGACGTGCTGCTGGCGGTGATCGACGTGTACGGGCAGGACTTCAACGAGGTTCTCCGCACGCACGGGACGGACCGCCAGGAGGTGCTCGAGCGTCTGCACCCGCTCGCGGCTTAGCGGGCGGGACAGCGTGCCGCCGCGCTGCGAGGGCGCGGCGGGCACGGCCGGCGGGCGGCGCTGCGGCGCTGCGTCACCGGCGGTGCGGCGCCGTCGGATCGACCGTAGGATGCGGCGCGGTGGCGCGGATCCTGATCGTCGGCGGCGGGTGCAGGGGGCTGCGGCTCGCGGGGGGGCTGCTCTCCGAAGGCCATGCCGTGCGGATCACGACACGGCGCGAGGCCGGTAGGGCGCCGATCGAGGAGCTCGGCGCCGAGTGCTGGATCGGCACGCCCGATCGGCTCGCGACGCTGCGTGGGTCGCTTGACCGCGTGGCGATCGCCTGCTGGCTGCTCGGCAGCGCGACGGGGCCGCCCGAGGAGCTCGCGGCTCTCTACACGACCAGGCTCGAGTTGTTCCTGACACAGGCGATCGATACGACCGTGCGCGGGGTCGTGTACGAGCCGGCGGGCGCGGGGGTGCCGCCGGAGGCCGCTGCCACCGCCGCCGAGATCGCGGTGGGACTCGCGACGCTGAACAAGATCCCGTTCGCCGCTCTCGATCGCGATCCCGCCGACGTCGACGGCTGGCTCGTCGAGGCCCATGAAGCGGTCGACGGCCTGCTCGCGGCCGCGCTCGGCCGGCCCAGCTAGTACGAACGAGCAGGCCGGGCGCCCCCGGTCAAGCCGTCCGGCGCGCAGGCCGATGGTTAGAGAGATGACAACGGAGCGCTCCCGATACGGCCTGCTGATGTCGTCGCTCGGAGCGGCGCTGCTCGCCGGATCGCTGTTTCTTCCCTGGTATCGCGTGAGCGTCAACACGGCAGGCGTCGGCGACCACCACGCCGGCGTCCTGGCCGCGGCCCACATCGGCGGTCTTTCGGCTGATGTCGCGAGCCTCCACGGGGCGCTCGCGGACCAGCCGCTCGGCGCCGTCACCGCCGAGCAGGTGCTCGGCGCGCTGAGCGTGATCCTGCTCGTGCTCGCGGGGCTCTCCCTGCTCGACGCTCTGGTCCCGCTCGTCCGCGGAAGCTCGCCGGTGCCCGCCGGTGCGGGCGGGGCGGTGGTCCTGCTCGGGATCGTCGCGAGCGTGTGCGTGCTCTACCGGATGATCGCGCCGCCGTCGCCCGGCGGAGAACTCCTGGCCCTCTCGTTGCGCGAGGGCGCCTGGCTCTCGCTGCTCGGCGCGCTCATGGTCGCCCTGGGCGGGCTGTGGCCTTCGCAGCTGCCGGCGATGCCGGGTGAGGCGTTCGGCGCCGACATCTGGGCCAGCCTCACGAGCGGTACGACCGCCGGTCGCTGACCGCGCCCGGCCCGAGATCCTCTCGCCGTCGAGCGGACGGCGTCAGCCGGACGCGCCCGTGCCCGTCTCGCTGTCCGTTCCGCGCAGGCGCGGAGCCGGCCCGTCGTCCTCGAGACGGGCGAGCAGGTGCTCGATGATGCGTGCGGTCGCTCCCCAGATGAGGTGCTCGTCGACCACGTAGGCGTCGGTGAGGAACGAGACGCCGCGCCGCTGCAGCCGCGTCACGGTACGCCCGGCGCGAATCTCATCGAGCGGCAGCTCGAGCACGGCATCCACCTCACGAGGTGAGAGCTCCCAGGCGACGCCGGGCGGGATCGTTCCGACGAAGGGGTGGATCTCATAGCCGGTCGCGAACGTCGACGTGGCGGGCAGCGCGCCGAGCATCTCGACCTGGGCGCGGGCGAGCCCGATCTCCTCCTCGGCCTCGCGCAGAGCCGTCGTCTGCAGGTCGCCGTCCGAGTCGTCACGGCGACCGCCCGGGAACGAGATCTCCCCGGCGTGCCGGCGCAGGTCCGAGCGGCGGCGGGTGAGCACGAGGTGACTCGCGCCGCCGGACCGGTAGATCGGCACGAGAACCGCGGCGGCCACCGGCGCGGCCGCTCTCGGCATGATGCGCGGGGACGCTGAGGACTCAGACGGCCAGGTGAACTCGCTCAATGCGCTCCTGGAACATGACCTCGCCCTCGAGGGCGCGGTGCACAGGGCACTTGGCGGCGATCACGCGAAGCTTCTCGACCTGCTCCTCGGGGAGGTCGTCGGGAAGGCGCAGGACCAGCTGGAACTTCGTCGGGCAGCCTCGCTCGGCGGGGCTGTACTCGGCGTCGACCTCGACGTGGCCGATCTCCCATCCCTTGCGCGCCGCGTACATCTCGACGGTGATCGCCGTGCACGAGGCCAGGCTCACGGCAAGAAGCTCGAGCGGATCGGGCCCCCCGTCGTCGCCGCCGGAGTCCGGCAGCTCGTCCACGACGAGCTGGTGGTCGCGTACCTGCACCGTGTGGCGGAGTTTGCTCCCGTCACGCCGTGCAGTGGCCTTCATCCGTGTCAGCCCTTGCGGCTCGCCCATGTGATCGCCTCCAATCGGTGCTTCCCTCGGTACATCCGATATTAGCTCCGGATACGGATAGGTGTGAGCCTCGAACCTTTCAACCCAGCGGGTTGAAGAGGAGGCCCGTGAGCAGCTTGGGGTAGAAGAAGGTCGACTTCGGCGGCATGTTCTCTCCCTCGGCCGCGAGCTCGCGTACCTGGCGTACCGGTGTCGGACGCATCACGAAGGCCGCGTCGTAGTCGCCGGCGCGGACCATCGCGACGGCCTCGTCGGTGTCCCGCGCGTAGAACATGCCGTTGAAGTGGGAGATGTCCTCGTCGCTGAGGCCCAGCGCGTCCTTCAGGAGGAGCTGCTCGAGCACGCCCGTGTCCAGGTGGCGGTAGGGCTCGGAGTGCTCGGCGAGCGCGGCGTCGGCGATCGCCTGATCCTTCAGAGTGAGTCGCAACGGCCGCTGCGAGCGGGAGTCGATGTAGCCCATCTGCAGCGGCGAGGAACGCTCGCCCATCGGCGCCGGGGCGAGGTCCTCGAGCGCGACCTCCTCGATCTCGAAGTCGCGCTGAAGTGCCGCGTCGAGGGCCGCCCAGCGGGCGTCGTCCAGACCCCGGACGAGCCGATGCGTCGCAAACACCGTGAGGCCGGGATCCTCGAGCGCGACGAGGCACATGAGGATGTAGCGGTGCTCGCCGTCGCCTCCGACCTCGTCGGCATAGGCGGCCATGGTCTCGTAGCGGTGATGCCCGTCGGCGATCAGCAGCTCGGCGTCGGCCGTCGCGCCCTGGACGGCGGCGATCGCGGCCGGGTCGGTGATGCGCCACAGCCGGTGGCGCGTGCCGTCCTCGTCGGTGACGTCAGCCCAGGGCGCCGCGTCCGTGGCCGGCGCAAGGGCGGTCCACGCCGCGTTGGCGGGATCCGAGAAGAGGGAGAAGATCGGGGAGATGTTCGCGCGGGTGGCGCGAGTCAGCCGCAGCCGGTCCTCCTTCGGGCCGGGGTGGGTGCGCTCGTGAGGCCGCACGCGGCCGGGACCGTAGCCCTCGATCCGCACCCGGCAGAAGAAGCCGCTGCGTGTGCGCGTGATGCCATCGGGTCCCGTGTACTCCTGCGTGTGCGCCCAGATCGCCGGATCGGGGTCGCGGACGAGGATGCCCTGGAGCTGCCAGCTCTCGAACAGCGCGGCGGCTGCCTGATAAGGATCTGCCCCGCCGTCGCCCGGCTTCGGCAGGTCGACTGCGACGACGTTGAACGGCGAGCGCGCAAGCAGCGCGGCGCGCTGGGAGTCGTCGATCACGTCGTAGGGCGGCGCGACGACGTCCGCGATCCCGCCGACGGCCTTCGGGTCGTAGTGCAGCGCTCTGAGCGGCTGGACGTCGGTCATCGCGGTGGCGGAGGCTACCAGCGCGCCTTGGAAGCGCTCCTCGAGCCGGCGGGCCGGCGTCGCGCCGGGCGCGAGAACCGTCCGCGCGGCGTGCGAACGTATGTTCGACATGTCGCATCCGTCCTATCTACGTGAACACGCCCGCCGGCTCCGAGCCGAGAAGCGGCTGACGATCGACGAGCTCGCCGAACGGCTGGCGGTCTCGCGGTCGACGGTCTACTACTGGGTGCGGGACATGCCGATCCCGGGGTCGGGGCCGGGGGGTGGGTTCTCGACGGCGGGGCAGCGGAAGGGCACGAGGGCCATGAAGCGGAAGTACCGGCTGCTCCGCGAAGCCGCTTATCGCGAAGGTGCGGAGAGCTACGTCGAGCTGTGCCGGGATCCGACGTTCCGCGATTTCGTCTGCCTGTACATCGCGGAGGGGTACAAGCGCAGCCGTCACACGGTCTCGATCTGCAACTCGGATCCGTCGGTGATGCTGCTCGCCGACCGGTGGCTGCGGCGGTTCGCCGTGCGGCCGCTCGACTATGTGGTGACCTATCACCCGGATCAGGAGGAGGCGCGGCTGGTCGCGTTCTGGGGCGGCTTTCTCGAGATCGCTCCCGAGCGGATCCGCTGCCAGCGAAAAACCAACAGTGGCCGACTTTCGGGGCGCGTGTGGCGGTGCCGCCACGGTGTGATGGCGATCGCCTCGCACGATACGTATCTCCGCAGCCGCGTCGCAGCCTGGGTCGATCTCATCAAGCAGGAATGGGCGGGGTCGCCGGGGTAAAATGGACCACCACGGGGCGTGGCGCAGCCTGGTAGCGCGGGGCATTTGGGGTGCCCAGGTCGCCGGTTCGAATCCGGCCGTCCCGATCGAATTGCCGGGCTTTCCGCGCTCTAGCCTGCCACTGCGAGCGAGACGAGCAGGCCGGGCGAGCGTGCCCACCGCCCGGCGAAGGACATGCGGCCCGCGTCCTGCGAACTGGCGATGAACGATCTCGCTTCCGTGTCGAATGACACGTCGATCGCTCGCACGCCGATGACGCTCACCCGCGATGTGTGCCCCGCCTTCAAAACCGCCTCCTTGGCCGTGAAGAGCAGCCGGTCCCAGGCGAGCCCAGGACGGCGCGTGAGCAGCTCTTCGACCCGATCCAGCTCCGCCTGCGAAGCGATCGTCTCGAGCACTCCCTCGGGCAGCCGCTCGTCCGGCTCGGCGTCGATGCCGATACCCGCGAGCTCGGCGCTGCGTGCGACGACGGCGGCACGGTAGCCGCCCTTGTGCGTGATGCTCCCGAGCACGCCCTCGGGCCAGACCGGCGCGCCGTCGGGGCCCGCAGGGATCGGGCCGGCGGGCAGACCCAGTCCCCGCAGCGCCTCTCTGGCGCAGGCCCGCGCCTCTGCGAACTCACGCCGTCTGCGATCGCTCGCACCGGCGATCAGCCGCTCCTCGACGGGATAGAGCCGCGGGATCGCCCCGGACGCCGGGCCCCCGTCGCCGATCGCGCCACGCTCGACCCCGACGGCGCCTGTCGGCAGGATCGCGTCGAGTGCCTCACCCATCGGCGGGCGGCGCGGTCGCGAGCGCCGACGTCACGCCGGTCGGCGGCATCCGGTCCGTCATCCGGCTCAGATTAATATGCGCTCCGTGCAGACGCAGGTCGGCATCGTCGGAGCGGGGCCGGCCGGATTGACGCTGGCACTCCTCCTCGAGCGGGCGGGAATCGAGTCCGTGGTGCTCGAGGCGCACACGCGCGAGCACGTCGAGAGCCGCGTCCGCGCCGGTCTGCTCGAGCAGAACACGGTTGATCTGCTCTCCGAGCTGGGCGTCAGCGAGCGCCTCGGTCGCGAGGGGCTCGTGCATGAGGGGATCCGTCTCCGCCGGCCCGGCGCGACCGATCGCATCGACATCGCCGGGCTCACCGGACGGCGCATCACGATCTACGGCCAGCAGGAGGTCGTCAAGGACCTGATCGCGGCGCGGCTCGCGCAGGGAGGCGCGATCCACTTCGAGGCACGCGCGAACGCGATCGAGGGGATCGACGGCGACCGGCCCACGATCAGGTTCCAGGCGGGCGATGAGACCGAGGAGCTGAACTGCGATTTCGTGGCGGGATGCGACGGGTTCCACGGGATCTCGCGGCAGTCCGTGGCAGAGGGGGCGCTGGTCGAGTACGAGCGCGTCTACCCGTTCGGGTGGCTGGGGATCCTCGCGGAAGCTCCGCCCGCCACAGACGAGCTCATCTACGCCTGGCACGAGCACGGTTTCGCGCTGTACTCGATGCGCTCGCCGAGCATCAGCCGTCTCTACCTGCAGGTGCCCGTCGACGAGCGGATCGAGGAGTGGCCGGACGAGCGGATCTGGGACGAGCTCCAGCTACGGATGGCGAGTGAGGGCTGGCGCGTCGCGGAAGGACCGGTGATCGACCGGGGCATAACCGCGGTGCGCAGCTTCGCCTGCGAGCCCCTGCGCCACGGGCAGCTGTTCCTGCTCGGCGATGCCGCGCACATCGTCCCTCCGACCGGAGCGAAGGGGCTGAACCTCGCGGTGAACGACGCGAGGCTGCTCGCGACCGCCCTGTCCTCGCACTTCTCCGATGGGTCGAGCGCCGGCCTGGACGCCTACTCGAACGCAGCTCTCCGGCGTGTGTGGCAGGCGCAGGACTTCTCCAACTACATGACCCACCTGCTGCACGATCTCGGAGGCGGCCCTTTCGAGCGCCGCCTGCAGCTGGCCCGCCTCGAGCACCTCGCCCGCTCGGAGGCGGCCGCGCGCACGCTCGCCGAGAACTACGCGGGGCTTCCAGCGCGCCCGGACTTCTAGGCGCAGTGCTCGCGGGCTCGCCGGCGGAGCCCCGCGCGACGGGCAGCCGACCACCCGCCGCCAGGCGAGCCGCTCACGCGTCGCCGGGCGGCCGCGCCAGCCAGGCCTCCGGCGTCGCCCCGGCGCCCCATCCGAACTCGCGGGGGTCGTCCATCGCGGCCGGGTCCTCCAGGATCCAGCGCTCGTGCAGCTCCGCAAGCGCTTCGTGGAGTCGGTCCTCGCCGCCGAACTCGGCCGCGTCCAGAGGCGAGGCGGCCTCGACGCGGACCTCGTGCCCCGCGCGCCGGGCGCGGACCGGCAGCACAAGCGCCCCGGTCCGGGTTGCGAGCTGAGCCGTCCCTTCGGCCATCATCGCCGGCTTGCCGAGGAACCGCGTCTGGCGCGGGCCCGGCAGGTCGAAGAACAGGAACACCGGCGCCCCGACCTCGAGCAGCGCCTGGACGATCCGGAAAGAGCCCTGTGCGCGAACGGGGCGGCTGCGCATGCCGTTGCGCCACCTGGCCAGGCGCCGGCCCCACAGGTCGTGGGTCGGCTCCTCGAAGTACCAGTCGCCTGGCACCAGATAGGTCGTTCGTGCCCGGAACGGGGGAGCGACATCCAGGCGAGAGTACGGACCCTGGTGGCAGGCGCTGAGCACGACACCGCGCCCGCCGGCGAGGGCCTCGTCGATGCGCGCGGCGGACTGAGGATCGGCCTGCTCGCGCCACGGCCGCTGCCAGAACAGCGCGCGACGGGCGTGGCGCTCGATCACATGGTCGCGGGCCAGCTGCTCGATCTGCCCCTCGCGCTGGGTGCCGGCGAGGACCACGCGCATGGTCGCGAGCGCTTTCTCGTACTCGTCGCCGTGCCCGTCGGCGATGACGCGCCCCATCCGCTCAGCCCGGCGCACGGCGAGGCCGGCCGGGATCAGCGCCTGCGTGAGCGCTGCCGTCTTCAGCCGCGCGCGCATCGCCGCCGGGGGCATCGGTGTCCGGGCGGGCGGTGCGCTCAGCTCCACGAGCAGCGCCCGCTCCTCCGGCGAGGTCGCGGTGGCTCCCGCCCGGCGCCCATCGAGCTCTGCGGCGAGCGCGCGCGCCGCCGCCGCCGGCGTGGGATGGTCGAACACGAGCGTCGACGGCAGCCGCTCGCCGAGCCGCGCGGCGAGCCGGTTTCGCAGCTCGACTGCCATCAGGGAGTCCACCCCGAGCTGCGCGAAGCCGCGCTCCGGATCGAGCGGCTCCGACTCCGGAACGGCGAGGACGGTCCGGGTCTCGCCCAGCACGAGCTCGAGCAGCGCAGCTTCGCGCTCCGCGCCCTCGGCAGACCGGATCGCGTCCCCGCCGCCGCTCGCCGCGGCCGAACCGTCCTTCCGGGCGTCATCGGCCGGCGCCTCGGCGCCCCCGGCTTCGCGCTCGGCGCGCTCGCGCAGCATGAACCGGCGGGGCTTTCCGTTGACCGTGCGGGGCAGCTCATCGACGAAACGGATCATGTGGGGCTGTTCGTGGTCGCGCAGCCGTTCGCGGCACAGGGCGCGCAGCTCGTCGACCAGCGCGTCGCGCTCTCCGTCGCCCTGCGTCTCGATGAAGGCGACGAGGCGCGTGTAGTCGTCGACCCTCGCCCCGACGACCGCCGCGCCCGAAACCCGCGGGTGCTCCTGCAGGACGATCTCCATGTCAACGGGCGAGACCCATAGCCCGCCGACCTTGAGCATGTCGTCACTGCGCCCGACGTACTCGTAGCGCCCGTCCTCGCGCCGGCGCATGCGGTCCCCGGTGGTGAGCCACGGCCCTTGGAGCGATTCGCGCGTGCGGTCGGGGCGGCGCCAGTAGCCGGCGGTGCGCGAGTCGCCTCGAACCTGAAGCGCGCCCTCGGCCGCTCCCGGCAGCTCCTCGCCGGATTCCCCCAGAAGGCGCAGCTCGTAGCCCGGGACGGGCCTGCCGGTCGTCCCGGGGGCGACGTCTCCCGGGGCGTTCGAGCAGAAGGTCACGAACATCTCCGTCGCGCCGATCCCGTCCAGGATCTGCAGCCCGAAGCGTTGCTCCCAGAGCTCGAAGGTCCGTGGCGGCAGCGGCTCGGCGGCCGAGATGCAGGTCCGCACCGAGTCGAACGCGCCGTCCGCGTCGGGGTCGTCGAGAAGCTGGCGGTAGAGCACCGGGACCGAGCAGTACACGCTCGGGCGCGACCCGCGCAGGGTGGCGAGCAGGCGCTCGGGGGCCGGCGGCCCATCGAGCAGGACGGCGCTCGCGCCGAAGTAGAGCGGGTAGGACAGGCTGTTGCCCAGGCCGTAGGAGTGATAGAGCTTCGTCGAGGAGAAGACGACGTCCTGCGGCCCGAGCTGCATCACGCTGCGGCCGAAGCTCTCGGCGGTCGCCGGCAGCGCTCGATGCAGGTGCACCACGCCCTTGGGGCGCCCGGTCGATCCCGAGGTGTAGAGCCAGAAGGCCATGTCCCCTGGCTCGGCCGGGACCGGCGTCAGCTCCTCGGATTGGGCCGCGAGCGCTTCGTCCAGATCGGTCGTCCCGGGGCCGTCGCCGGCGCCACGCGCGAGCAGCGCGACCTCCGTCCCCGCCAGCGCCGCGCCCAGCACTGCGAGCAGCTGCGGCTCGCAGATGACGACACGCGCGCCGGAGTCCTCGACGAAGTGCCTGAAGTTCTGCGGATGCTCGCGCACGCTCACCGGGATCGGCACCGCGCCGATCCGGATCGCGCCGAGAAACGCGATCGGGAAAAGGAACGTGTCGTCGAGCACGAGCAGCACGCGCTCCTCGCGTGCCACCCCGAGTTCGCGCAGGAGGCCACCCATGCGGCTGGACTGCGCGAGGAGCTCGCGGTAGGTGAGCGCTCGCCCGCCGCTCAGATAAGCCGGCCGGTCACCCGCCCCTTCCTCGACCTGCCGGTCGACCAGCAGGGCGATGTTGGCGTTCGCGGCGTCGATGCCGGGAGCGCGGCTCACAGCGATCGCGGGGGGGTCTCCCTGCCCGTGTCCGCCAGCGAGAGCACACCGTCGTTGTCACGCAGGGCGAAGTCCTCGGAGATGAGCAGCGCGGGTTGCCCGCCGGTGATGATCAGATAGGCGCGCCGAAGCGTGCCGGCCGGCGCGCCGCCGGTCTGCTCCGCCCACGGCGGGGGGGTTGCGAGGCCGAACCAGAGCAGCTCACGCGCGCTCTCGAGCCGCAGCTGCTGAAGCGAGCCGCCGATCCCCTGCGCGTTCCCCATCAGCGCGTCCAGGAACGCCGGTGGCAGCCGCTCCGGGACCACGTAGGACTCCGCCCACACCGACGGCTCCGGGCTCGCGATCCGCATCACCACGCGGCGGCGGATGCACGACGGTCCTCCGTCCAGAAGCAGCGCCGCCGCAACGCCGGCTGGCGGCTCGCATGTCTCCTGACCGACCGGCTCGATCTCGACCGCATGAAGCGTCTCTGCTTCGAGGGCGCGGGAGACCGTGCCGTCGAGCAGGAGCAGGCAGCGCAGGAACGAGTTCAGCCGCCGCAGCCCGACGGCCTCGACATCGTCTGGGAGTGCATCCTGGGCGGTGAAGTGACGGGTGGCGAGCTGGTCGGCGACCACGGGTTCCTTTCGCGGTTGTGGCGAACGCCCGAGTCCCCGCCCGGGCGCGGCGACCATCAAGAGTCGCTCGGCTCCCTTACCCGGTAGAAGGCCCGCGCCCGCGGCTTCCGCAACTTTAGGTGAGCCCCCGGAACCGGTCAAGCAAGCGGATCAGGCGGTGGCGCGAGCGTCCGGCGTCTGCGCCCCCTCCCGCACCGCACCCTTGTCCGCGAGCGAGAACAGCGGCCAGCGGCCGGGGACCCCCTTCAGCTCGTGGAAGCCGCGGTCGGCGAACTCGAACGGCCCTCCCACGACGGTTCCGTAGACCGTGCCTGAGACCAGGACCTCGCCGGGAGCGGCGAGGTCGGCGACGCGCGAGGCGATGTGGACGGCCATCCCGCCGACGTCGTCCCCGATCAGCTCGCACTCGCCGGTGTGCATTCCGACACGCACCCGCAGTCCGAGCCCGCGCGTCGCGTCGGTGATCGCCAGCGCGCAGCGCAGCGCCTGCGAGGGCGCGCCGTCGAAGGTCGCAAGGAAGCCGTCGCCCACGGTCTTGACCTCGCGTCCCCCGAACCGCGTGAGCTGCTGGCGAACGAGGGTGTCGTGCTGGGAGAGCAGATCGCGCCAGTGGCCGTCGCCGAGCGTCGAGGCCCGGGCCGTCGCATCGACGATGTCGGTGAACATGACCGTCAGCAGGTCCCGCGCGACGCCGCTCCCGCGCCGGCCGCCGGTGAGGAACTCCTCGACCTCTTGGACGAGCTCGTCGCTGTCGCCGATGAACGGGAGCGAGTCGGCCCCCGCGAGCTCCACGTAGCGCGCGCCCGGTATGTGCTCGGCCAGGTACTTGGAGTGGCGCACGTCCCAGATCTGCTCGTCCGGTCGGTGCATGACCAGGGTCGGGATGCGGATGTCCGGCAGGACCTCGCGGACGTCGGCGTCGGCGAGCGTGCCGACGATCGTGCGCGCCTCGCTCGGGCTCGCCGTGAGCCGCTGGACCCGCGCCACCCAGGCCGCGAGCGCGGGATCGTCCGCCATCGAGGGTGCGAGCCGGTTGGTGAGCTCGCTGTCCGCTTCGCCCCAGGTTCGGAATTCCTCCATCGTGAGGCCTTCGCGTTCCTCTCGCGTCATCGCCCAGTCGTAGTCCGGGGCCCACGTCGTGCGCGCGAAGGACGCGTACATGATCAGGGCGCCGATCCGCTGCGGCTGCTCGGCCGCGAGGCGCGCTCCGACCAGCCCGCCACCGGCGTAGGTCATCACCGCCGCGCGTTCCGAGCCGGCCGCGTCGAGCACGGCGAGGGCGTCGGCGACGTCCTGCTCGAGCGAGTACGAGCCGAGACCGTGGTCGGACAGGCCTGTGCCGCGGCTGTCGAACATGATCAGCCGACCGAAGCGCGTGAGGCCTTCCAGGAAGCGCCTGTTCCCCGGCGCCTCCCAGAGCTGCTCGATCTGCGAGATCCACCCCGGGAGGAAGAGCAGGTCGAGGGAGCCGTCACCGGAGACCTGGTAGGCGAGGCTCGCGTCGCCGCTGCGGGTGTAGCGAGTCTCGGGGGTCATGTCTCGTCGGCCTCCAGCTGTGTCCGGAAGGCCGCCGCCGCCTCCACCGTGGCACCCGTCGCCCGCACCCGCTGGCCCAGCCAGCTGTCCGATGTGACCACCCTCGCCCGCCCCGGCTCGGGCAGCTCGCGCAGCAGGCGGATGATCTCGTCGTCCGCGGAGTCACGTCGCGGCTTGGGCGCGTGGGCGACGACGATCACGCTCGAGCGGATCGGCGGCCGCGGCGGCTGCTCGAACACGACCGTGACGTCCTCGCCGGTGCGCGAGACCCACCGCTCGAGCAGATCGACCAGCCCCACCATCGCCCGATGGCGATCCTTCCACCACGCGTCCGGGCGGGTGCCGATCACGTTCATGCCGTCGATCAGCCAGAGCACGATCCCAGCCTATGAGAAAGGAGTGCGGCCGCCCCGTTTCCCGGGCGGCCGCACCCTCTGCCCTACAGCGGAACTATCACGACCCGCTCGCCCGCCGACGCCCGCTCCACCGCTCTTTCGAGCGCCGGCACGACCGGCGCGGCCGCCAGATACAGAGCGCCGGCCACGCTACGGGTCCTGGCCCATGCTCTGAGGATCCCCTCGAGACGCTCGGGCGCCTTGACGGTGAGCTCGACCTCGACCGCGGTCGCGCCCTGGGAGGCGTCTCCCAGCAACAGGAGATCGGGCCGGTGCGCACGCGGTCCGTGCCGGCCCGGCACGCGGGGGCACAGGGGGGCGAAGGCCGTCCGCAGCTCCGGCTCCCCGACCACGCGCTGGCCCGGAAACGCGGCCTCCAGCGCCACCGCGACGCGACAGCACTCAGCCGCATGCGCCGCGCCCGCGGGACTGACCCGCGAGAGGGCCAGCTCGCTCCTTCCGGCGCCGCGCAGACCGGCCCGCGTCAGCGTGTAGAGCGGGGGCTGCCCCTCGAGCAGGCGCCACACGCGCAGGAGCTGCGCCCGCTCGGCGTGAGCCAGCCTCGCCCGCGCGGAATCGGGCCGGTCTTCGTCTTCGCGCGCCGCGAGCGCCTCTGCGGATACGACTCCGAGGCGTGCCGCCCATGCCAACAGGTCGGTTCGCAGCTCTCCCCGGCTGTCCGTGGCCGGCGCCATCAGCGATCACCCCCCGCCGGCCTGACCTGCACGAGCGACGTCTCACGCGCCGCGCCGAACCCGATCGCGACGGCGAGACCCGGCGGCAGACCCATCAGCAGCTCGGCGTCCAGTATCGGCTCGCTGGCCCGCGTCCGCGTGGTACGCCCGCCCGAGGACCAGCTCACGCGCCAGGAGCCGCGCGTGCCGGCCAGCCGGCTGACGAGCTCCGCCGAGTCCGGCACCACCTGCCGGTGGGCCAGCAGCAGCGAGATGTTTCCCAGCACCTGCTCGAGGAGACGCTCGGCCCCCGGCAGGCGGAGATCGGCCAGCTCCTGCGTGCCGAGCAGCAGCGAGACTCCGGCCGAGCGGGCCCGGCCGAACAGCGCCGTGACGTGACGGGCGCCGAGCGCTGAGAACTCGTCGATCACGACGAGCGCCGGCGCGGGCGCGGCCTGCAGCGCCGCGACCGTGCTCTGCAGATCCTGGACGATCGCCGCTCCGATCATCTGGGCGAGGAGCGGGCGGCTATCCGCCTCGAGCTCGAACAGGACGACCGATCCGTCCCGGCACGCGTCCAGCAGGTCGAACGACGCGGTGGCGCCGAGCCAGCGGCCTACCTCGGACTCCGCGAGGATCGCGAGGCGATCGCGGACCCCGGAGAGATCGCGCTGCTGACGGTCGGTCAGCGAGTCCATATAGGCGTGGCCTCGGGTGGCGAGCTCGGCGTCCGCTCCCCGAAGCAGCACCTCCAGGGCGGAGGGGTCGAGCATCTCGACGATCGCGCCGAGGTGGACGTCGCGCCCGCACGAGCGCAGCGCCCGGATCGCGTGCCCGAGATAGCGCTGGGCCTGGCGGAGGTAGTGCGGCTCGGTGAAACGCTCGCCCGCAAGCAGGCGGTCGGCGATCTCCGTCTCGCCGCCCCGGGCGTAGGGGTTGTACGAGCACGGTCCGGCAGGCGTCCAGTGAAGAAACCGCCGCCCGCTGCTCCCAGCCGCTGCTGCGAGCCGCGTACGCATCGCGCGATCGCCCTTCGGATCCACGACGACGACGGCACGTCCTTCGGCGATCGCCTGCTCGGCGATCAGCGTCTGCGTCACCGTCTTGCCCGAGCCGGTCGCGCCGACGATCAGCGTGTGTGACGCCTGCTCGGCCGAGAACGGGACGCGCACAGCCCGACCCGCCCCGTCGCGTCCGAGCAGAAGCGTGCCCCCCTCGGCGCGGCAGCGAACCAGGGAGCCGGCGCGCTCACCGAGGGCGGTGTCCCCGATCAGGCGCCGGGCCACGGCGATCGGCGTGACGCGGCCGCGGGCCGCCATGCCGAGGTCCGCACCGGCGTCGAGGTCGGCGCGGTGGCGCCGCCGTGCGCGAATGGCCGCCCAGCCGAGGGCGAGGGCGGTGAGCTTCGCGCCGGTTCCTGCCAGCGGTGCGAGCACGAACGCGACCAGAGCTGCGGCCGGCGCCCAGCTCCAGTGCAGGCGGCTGCGCCGGATCGCGGCGGCGGCGGCTGCGCCCAGCAGGACCGCGGCGAGCAGAGCGACCAGTGGCTCGATCGCGGCGAGGGCTTCGTGGGGGAACAGGACCTGGCCCGTGGCGGTGGCCCGCGGTTGGATCGGCATTTGCTTCTCTCCTTCGTGATGGGCTGCCTGGCGGCAGCAGGTGTCCGCCCCGGGGATCCGGGACGCGTGGATGCCGGGCCGAAGCGCGGCAAAGCCGTCCCGGTGGGACGACGTGTTCCGGGCAGCGCCGTCGTGGCGGAGCGCCGGAGCAGGGCTTCGATCAATGAGGGGCCGCTGCGCGACCCGCGCGGCGACCGGCTGCCGGCGGCGGGACTGCGGCTGTGAAGCGACGGTCAGCTCGCGGCGGCTCGGCCGCGATGCTCGGGCGGCGGGTGCTCAGCGGCGAGGCCGCCGCCGGCTCACCTCAGCCGGTAGCCGATGCCCCAGACGGCGATCACCCACGCCGCGGAGTCGGCCGTGCGCAGCGTCGTCCTCAGCCTGCTCGCGTGGGTGTCGACGGTGCGGGTCGACCCCGTCGAGCGGTAGTGCCAGATCTCCCGAAGGAGCTCGTCGCGGGCGAACGCGCGATCGGGCTCGCGCGCGAGGCGCGCCAGCAGCTCGTACTCCATGCGCCGCAACGGGAGCGGGCGCGACCGCAGGAACGCGGCCCGCGCGATGAGATCGACGCTCAGGGGGCCCACCCGCAGCAGCCGGGTCTCGGAGTCACGGGGGGCCGAGCGGCGCAGCAGCGCGCGCATGCGGGCCCGCAGCTCGAGGTAGCCGAGCGGGTTCGGGAGGAAGTCGTCAGCGCCCGCCTCGAAGGCTCGCAGCGCGTCCAGCTCCGCCGGCGTTCCGCCGATCACCATCGCGGGCATCCGCCGGTCCCACCAGGGAGGCTCGTCGGCCGCCCGGCGGATCTCGTCGAGAAGCGCGAGGGCGCCGCGCGGGCTCTCCAGGCGGCCGAGCAGAGCCAGGCCGGGACGCGATTCGGACGCGAGGATCCTCGCGTGGCGCGCCGTCCGTGCGAGCTCGACGCGGAAGCCGTCCGCCGCCAGCTGGGACGCGAGCGCCTCGCCGAGCTTGCGGTCGGACTCCACCACGAGGATCGGGCGCTCGTCGATCAACCGAGCTCGACCTCGAGCGGCGCGATGCCGAGACCATCCCGCGCGATCAGCGCCAGCACGTCGGTGTGGACCCATGGCGTCGGGACCCGCTGGCCGCCCTCCGGGAGCAGGCCGATACGACGGGCCAGCCAGCTCGTCTCCCCGGAGCGGTTGCCTTTCGCGTCGCGCTTGAGGCGACCGCAGCGCATCGCGATCTCGCTCATCGTCGTCTCGCCGCGCGTGACGCGGGTCACCACGGCTTCGCGCAGGCCGCGGTTCAACACGATCGGCGAGCGCTGCACGCGGGCAAGCTCGGTGGCGAGCAGCGTGGTGGAGACCGTGCTGTCCTCGCCGTGGCGGGCGAGAGCGCGTCTGGAGTGACGGCAGAAGGGTTCATAGCTCTCGAGCGCCGCGATCGCGGAGCGCAGGCTCACTGCGACGGCGGGGCCCCCAGGCGTCCTGCGGGTCCAGCGGAGCTCCGGGATCGACATCTCGCCGGGAAGCGCGAGCAGCGCGTGCAGGCAGCCCTCCGCGTGCACCGACCAGGCTTCGTCGGGACGACGGCTCGAGTGCGCGGGCGGCGGCAGCTCGTCGGCGGGACGTGGCGGACGGCAGCGGCGGCCGACGGGCGGGCTCGCGAGGTAGCGCTCGCAGATCAAGGTCGCATTGGCGACGGGCTCATCCGCCGCGAGGCGTGCGAGCAGGCGCTGGCGCGCTCCGGACCGCATGTCGCGATCGACGACCAGACGGGCTCCGGCAGGGCCGGGCAGGACGACGACCTCGCGCGTGGTCTCACCGTCCTCGGAGTGGCGTGTCAGGACCAGTTCGCGCACGGCGAGGGGGGAGATGCGGGGGAGGGGCACACAGGTGTTTTTTTTTGGGGGGGAGGGAGGGGGAGGGGGTTCGCTGCGCTACTACGACAGCCAGGGCGGCGGTGACCTCCGGCGCCTCTGCAGTCGCCCGACGGGCCTGCCGCGGCCCCGTCGTCGCGGGCGATCGAGGGGCTCCGGCGGCTCGCTGACCGCGCGAGACGGACGCTCAGGGCCCGGTCGAGCGTGGCCGCGGGGCGGGCGACTGCACCGAAGGGCCGGGCGACTGCGGGCCCTTTTCGCCCGCCATGACGCGTGGCAATTCGGGTGTGCGTGTGTATTTGGTCGGTCCGGCGGGTAGGGGCGTAGCGATGCCGTGAGCGTCTTGTGCATGTCTGCGCTTGCTGCGCCGCGAACACGGCGAGTCAGAAACGCTCCTCGACGCGAAGTTCAATCCATACGAACCTCGAAGGCGTGCGGTGGCCTCATCGGCTGCCGGCGCGCGTGACCTGCGAGAACAGGCGGGACGATGGCTTTGACATACGAACCCCGAGCGACAAACGGACTGCGCCCCGGACCCGGTGGCCTGCCGCGCGGCCAGGTGACCGAGATCCAGCGCGGCCGCATGCTCGCTGCGGCCGTCGACGCCGTCGACGAGGTCGGCTACGCGGGCATGACCGTCGCCCAGGTGATCAGCCGCGCGCGGGTTTCGCGCAAGACCTTCTACGACGTCTTCGCAGACCGCGAGGACTGCTTCCTCGCGGCCTTCGAGCAGGCGCTGGGGCAGGGCTCGGAGCTGCTGGGAGAGGCCTATGCCGCCGAGGCCTCGTGGAGCGATGGCGTGCGCTCGGCGCTCGCCCGGCTGCTGGCGACGATGGACGATGAGCCGGCCCTGTCGCGCCTCGTGATCGTCGAGGCGATGGCGGCCGGAGAGCGCGTCCTCGAGTGCCGCGCCGAGGCCTTCGCCGAGCTCGCCGCAGCCGTCGACCGCGGCCGCTCAGAGCCCGGCGCGCTGGATCCGCCGGAGGTGACCGCGGAAGGGCTCGTCGGTGCCGTTTTCGCCGTTCTGCACGCGCGCGTGCTCGATCCGGGAGATGCGCCCCTCAGCGAGCTGCTCGGCCCTCTGATGAGCATGATCGCGCTGCCCTACCTGGGCGCGCAAGCGGCCGAGCGAGAGCTCCACAGACCCTCACCCCGGCCACGGCGCGCGCAGGCGCGCCCGCGGCAGCGCGCTCGGCGCGTCGACCCGCTCGACGGCCTGAAGATGCGGCTCACCTACCGCACGGTGAGGGTGCTGATGGTGATCGCGGCCTCGCCGGGTGCGAGCAACCGCGAGATCGCCGAGTCTTCAGGGATCGCCGACCAGGGCCAGATCTCGAAGCTGCTGAACCGCCTCGCGCGCCTGGAGCTGGTCGTGAACACCGGCGAGGGACAGGAGAAGGGCGCCGCCAACGCATGGCATCTGACGACGCGCGGCGAGGCGGTCGAGCGGGCGACGCGGCCGCGCTGACGCTTCGCCGGGGCGATGAGCATTTCCGGATTCAGGGAAAGAGAGGAGCATGCGGCGAACCCTCGCGCTCGGGTGTCTCCCTCTCGCGCTACTTGCGCTGGTCGCGCTCGGCGGGTTCATCGCGGTCAAGCTCGGTGACGGCCGCGGTAGGCAACGGCCCGCGAAGGCGGGTCCGCCTGGCTACGTCCACTGTCGCGGCGGTCGGCTCGCGCCGGGGCAGCTCGTCGGCCTCTCGCTCGCGCGAGCCGAACACCAAGCGCAGACGCAGGGCTGCGTGATCCGCGTGACGCTGCTCGATGGCTCCCGCCGGGCGAACGCGCCGGAAGCGCTGTCCTACCGGATCGACGTCGCGAGCGAAGGCGGCGTCGTGACGCGGGTGCTCGGCCTCGGCTGAGGCGTTGCGCCATGACGTCAACCCGTGCGCTGCGGCGTGAGCGGCCCGGGTACAGAGTGTCTATGCGCTACCGCGATGGCCGGTACAACACTTGGTTCATCGTGCTGATGATCGTCGCGTTCGTCGTGATCGTGTTCCCGAATTGGACGCCCGCGCTGATCGCTCTCGCCGTCGTGATCGGTGTCGCCGGGCTCGGGCAGCTCGCCGGGCTTTGGCATCCCAGAAGGCGGGGCTGAGCCGATCCCGGCGCGGTTCGTGCCCGGGGCGTCAACCGGCCCCCACGCCGACGACGGTGTTGTTCGCGATGCTGCGCATGACTCGCCGGAGTCGGGCTACCTGCGACTTGCGACGACAATCCTCGCCCCGCCTTGGGCGCGGGCGCGCTCGGCGCTAAGAGCCGTTAAGGACGAAGTCCTGCCTGACGGTGTCGCCGGCGGCGACCACGACCGACTCCGTCTGCACCGGATGCGCACCGTTCTCGATCGTGTCCAGGAACGTTCCGCGCAGCGTGTACGTTCCTGCGCGCAGCGGGATTCGGGCAAGCTCGCCGTCGAGGGCGCCGGCCGCCGCGACCACCGCGCCGTTGGAATCGAGCACTTCGATCGTGCCCGCGCTCGGGCGCGGTTCAGGGCGCCGGCATCTCGGACGAGAGAACGCGACGGGCGGGCCGCCGTCGTAGAAGAACCCGCTGAGGAGCTCCGTCGGCCCCGCCGTGACTCGGGGCTCTTTGATCGCCGGCGGGTACGCCGCCGAGCCCTGACAAAGAGGGTTGAGCCAGACCGTTACGACGGAGGAGCCGCGCTTCGGGGCGGGGGACTGCCTCTCGATCGTCTGGACCGAGCCATCCTGCAGTTGTGCGCCGTCCACGCGCAGCTCGCAGTTCTCCTGCGCCGCACGTCTACGCGCCGCCTCGAGCGTCAGGCGGATGAGGCTTGGCGTCTTACAGCCTCTCCTCGCCGGCCCCTGCGACCGAGCGGCTGTGTCGGAGACCGCGGGCCCGAGCAACCCCACGACGAAGACGCCCAGCGACGCCACGACCCATCCAGGCCGGAAGTCGAGTTGCCGGAACTTCCGCACCCGCCGAGGATACAGCGGGCAGGGTCGATCGACCCGCGGACGACATCGGCGCGTAGCCCCGGCGCGTCGCGGGAAGGGGTTCAGGTAGGCAACGAAGGGAGTGAAGCGATGGCTGAGGGTGTCTACCGCGTCACCGAGGTGATCGGCGTCAGCGAGGAGTCATGGGAGGCGGCTGCGCGCACGGCCGTGGAGACGGCGGCCCAGACGGTCCGCGACCTGCGCATCGCGGAGGTGATCCGGCAGGACGTCTCGATCGAGGGCGGCAAGATCAAGAACTACCGCGTCCGGCTCGGGATCTCCTTCAAGTACGACTCGGGCGAGTAGCCCGCGCGTTACGGTGCGCCGGGCCGTCGGGTCCGGCGCACCAGGCTGCGCCCGCAGGCGCGTGCCCGACGGGGCCGCCCCCAGCGTTGGTCGTCTCGGGCCCATGGGCGGGTCGACCCGCGTTCGCCTTCGCCTGAGGCCGCAAAGAACTGGCCGGTCCGCGTTCAGGCGTGGATTGCACGCGTTCGTGTTTAGGCGTGCGGCGCCTTGGGTAGCGCTCTAAACAGGTACACACGCCGAGCGAGACGACAAGCCCTTTGATGACCGCCACGACCACGACCACACACCCCAGGCGACTGAGCGATCAGACCTCCACCGAGGAGCTGTTCGGTCTGGTGCGCGAAGGGGACCGGGCCGCTCGTGAGCAGCTCGCGCTGCGCTTCATGCCGCTCGCGCGCAAGGTGTCGCGCCGCTACTCGAACTCCTCGCTCTCCTCCGAGGATTTGACACAGGTTGCGAACCTCGCGCTCGTCAAGGCGATCGACCGCTTCGACCCTGACGTCGGGCGCTCCTTCGAGGCGTTCGCGATCCCGACGATCCTCGGCGAGCTGCGCCGCTACTTCCGCGACAGCGCCTGGTCGGTGCATGTCGCGCGGGGCGCCAAAGAGCGCTCGAAGGCCGTCCAGGACGCCAGCGAGATGCTGGCCCGCGAGCACGGCAGGGCGCCGAGCGTCTCCCAGCTCGCGGTCTACCTCGAGCTCTCCGAGGAGGACGTGCTCGACGCCCTTCAGGTCGCCCAGGCGTACGCCGCCGACTCGCTGGACGCGCCGGTGCGCAGCGGCGAGGAAGACGTCACCCTGGTCTCGACGCTCGGCGAGCGCGAGCTGGGCTACGAGCGCGCCGAGACGAACATGCTGATCGAGGACGCCCTGACCGAGTTGAGCGAGCGCGAGCGGCGCGCGTTGAAGCTGCGCTTCGTCGACGAGCTCACCCAGCTGCAGATCGGCCACGAGCTCGGCGTCTCCCAGATGCAGGTCTCGCGCATCCTTCGCGCGACGCTCGCCAAGCTGCGCGATCGCCTCGGCGACGCCGCCGCCCTGGCCTGAGCCGGACGCGCCGCCCGGCGTAGGAGCGTGAGGCCGGGGACGGCCACGCCCTGACCCCCGCGTAGCCTGTCCCGATGTCCTCGGGCGCGTGGCGCAACCCCTCGTTCCGGCTGTTCGTGATCGGCCAGGGCGTCTCCTCGATCGGCGACGGGGTGGCGCCGATCGCGCTGTCGTTCGCGATCCTCGAGCTGACCGGGTCGGTTCGCGACCTCGGCCTCGTGCTCGCGGCACGCTCCCTGCCGCTGGTCGTCTTCGTGCTGGCGGGTGGGGTGCTGGCCGACCGGCTGCCGCGCAAGGTCGTGATGCTCGGCTCGGATCTCGTCCGCGGGGGTGCGCAGGCGGCGTGCGCGGTCCTGCTGCTCAGCGGGGTGGCACACATCTGGGAGCTCGCGGCTCTGCAGGCCCTCTACGGCGCGGCCCGCGCCTTCTTCGGCCCCGCCTCGACCGGGATCGTGCCGGAGCTCGTCGCGACCGAGGAGCTGCAGGAAGCGAACAGCTTCATGGGGGTCGCGGAAAACCTCTCCTCGATCGCCGGCCCAGCCCTCGGCGGGGTGGTCGTGGTGGCGGCGGGCGCCGGCTGGGGGCTCGCGTTCGACGCGGCCGCGTTCCTCGTCAGCGCGGTCTCGCTGGCGCTGATGCGCCTGGCCGACGTGAGCCGCCCGGCGCGCCGCAGCGCCGTGGCCGAGCTGCGGGAGGGCTGGCAGGCCTTCGCGGGGCGCAAGTGGCTGCTGACGAGCGTCGCGATGATGCCGTTGATCCTCGTGGTGGTGTTCGCTCCGCTCGACGTGCTCGGGCCAGAAGTGGCCAAATCGCATCTCGGCGGCGCGGGCGCATGGGCCGCGATCAGCACGGCGATGGGGGTGGGGGCGGCGCTCGGCGGCGCGGTCGGCTTCCGCTGGCAACCGCGCTTCCCGCTGCGCGCGGCGTTCCTGCTCACGCTCGCCGGGGAGCCCGCGCTCCTGTTCCTGCTCGCCCGCCATCAGCTGCTCGCGCTGATCGTCGCCTTTGGGCTCGTCGCGGGGCTCGCGGCGACGGTGTTCAACGTGCTGTGGTTCACCGCGCTGCAGCGGGAGGTGCCGGCGAATCAGCTCTCGCGGGTCAGCTCCTGGGATGAAATCGGCAGCAACCTGCTGAACCCGATCGGCCTCGCGCTCGTCGGGCCGATCGCGATCGCGGCCGGGACCTCGACGACGCTCTACTTCGCCGCCGGACTGGCCGTGGTGATGACGCTGGCCGTCGTCTCGGTGGGGGCCGTGCGCAACTTCGAGCTCTCGCCGCTCCCCGGCCCGGAGCCGGCGCTCGAGGAGCGGAGCGCCGCCGTCGCGGTCCATGACCTGCACTCCGATCCGGTGGCGAGACAGAACCCGGATCTGGGCGAGGAGCTGCGCGACGGCTAGATCGGGACAATGCCCGCAAAGGCGGAACCACCAGGAGGCCGAGATGTCCCGCATCGCCGTTGTCGTCGAGGGCCTGCTCGCATGACGCCGCCGAGGAAGGTCGCGATCATCACCGGCGCCTCCCGCGGCATCGGTGCGGGGCTCGTGCAGGCCTACCGCAAGGCGGGCTATGCCGTGCTCGGCACCGCGCGATCGATGCCCGGAAGCGACGACCCTGCCCTCCACACGGTCGAGGGCGACATCGCCGAGCCAGAGACGGCGCAACGCGTGGTGCAGGCGGCGCTCGAGCGCTTCGGCCGGATCGACACCCTCGTCAACAACGCGGGCCTGTTCATCTCAAAGCCCTTCGCCGAGTACACGCCCGCCGACTTCGCTGCCATCACCGCCGTGAACCTGGCCGGCTTCTTTCACATCACCCAGCGCGCCGTTGAAGAGATGCTGCCCCGCAGCGAAGGGCACGTCCTCAACATCAGCACGAGCCTGGTCGACGACGCCGACAGCCAGGTCCCTGCCGCCCTCACCGCGCTCACGAAGGGCGGCTTGGCAGCCGTCACACGCTCGCTCGCGATCGAGTACGCCTCGCGCGGAATCCGGTTCAACGCGGTGTCGCTGGGGGTGATCAAGAAGCCGACCGACGACCCCGCGTCGGTCAAGGCGATGGACGCTCTGCATCCCATCGGTCGCGCCGGCGAGATCTCCGACGTGGTGGACGGGATCCTCTACCTCGAGCGCGCACCGTTCGTGACCGGCGAGATCCTGCACATCGACGGCGGGCAGGCCGCCGGACATTGAGAGGGCGAGCGACTGCACGACGGCCAGGCCGATGCCCTTGCTCGCGCCGGTCACGACCGCGATCTTGCCGCTCAGCTCCAGCTCCAGCGTCTGCTTTCTGACGCACGCGCCGAGCACGGCGCAAGTGCGACGCCTAGGATCGCCTCATGGACGTCGCGATCGCGGGAGCACACGGCCAGATCGCACAGCTGCTCACGCGCCTGCTCCTCGACGGCGGCGACTCCGTCACCGGCCTGATCCGCGATCCCGCGCAGTCAGAGGACATCCGCGCGGCCGGTGCGGCCGCCGTCGTCTGCGACCTCGAGAAGGCGAGCGTCGAGGAGATCGCCGAGGCGATAACGGGGGCCGATGCCGTCGTCTTCGCTGCCGGCGCCGGACCCGGAAGCGGTGGCGAGCGCAAGCTCACGATGGACCGCGACGGCGCGATCAAGCTGTTGCAGGCCGCGAGCGCGGTGGGAGCGAGGCGCTACGTGATCATCAGCAGCTCAGGGGCCGAGGATCCGCCCACGGGCGATGACGTCTTCGAAATCTATCTGCGTGCGAAGGCCGAAGCCGACGCCGCGGTGAGGGCGAGCGATCGCGACTGGACCATCGTGCGGCCGGGTCGCCTCACGGAGGACCCGGGGACCGCGAGCGTCCGGATCGAGACCGCTCCGCTCCGGGGCTCGATCCCGCGCGAGGATGTCGCCGCCGTGATTGCACGCCTGCTCGGAGATCCCCGCGCGAACGGACACCTCCTGTACGTGAACTCCGGCGATCTGGGGCTGGACGACGCGCTCGACAGAGCGTTGGGCGACCAGCCCTAGCGCCTCCACGCGGGACCGGACGTCACCGCTTTCAGCCCGCGCTCGGCATGACGCTGTCCCGGCGCAGGACGATCCGCACCGGCAGCGAGGCTTCCTGGATCTCTGCCGCGAGTGAGTTCCTGCGCGCTCCTGACGGTCAGCTCCCCGGGCACCTCGGAGCCCTGAGCCGCGTCGATCGCTTCAGGGAAACGGGTGAAATCGATTGCTGGGCCCGGAGCGGCGCATCGCAGGTCACGTCCGCACGGCGCTCGTCGGAGCCGTGTCCATGCGCGCGATCCTCTGGCGCGTCGCCGCCCTCGTGGCGGCGCTGCTCGCGGTCCGGCTCCTCGTCACGATCCTCGAGGGCTCGCTGGGCCGGGCGCTCCGCGCGCGGCACGCGCCGCCATCCCGCGCGCCTCTTCTGCCGGGCGGCCACGTAGGCGTCGCGCTCCCCGGATGGCTCGGCTCGGCGCTGCTCGCCGCGGCACTCGCCGCGGGCGCGGCCGGCACCGCGCTGACGGCGACACGCATGCTCGCCAGGCGCCGGCGCCGGTACGTCCGCTTGCGCATCGTCCCGTACCGCACCGATCGCGCCGGCGCGGACGCGCTCGAGCGGATGTACGCCGGGCTGCACGCGGCGCTCGTCGAACGCTGGTGGCGGCGCGCGCTGCGCGGGCAGCCATCGGCGTCGCTGGAGGCGTGGACCGGGGAGCACGGAGCATGGCTCGCGCTCAGCTGCGCGCCGGCACGGGCCGCGGCGGCGCGTGCCGCGATGCAGCTCGCGTACCCCAACGTCCTCGTCGAGAAGCGGGAGGCACGGCGGGCGCAGCCGCCGCCGGTGCTCCTGAGGTTGAAGAAGCGCACCGGCTTCATCCGCCGGATCGCGACGCCGGGGCGCTTCGAGCGCGACGCGCAGCCTGCGATGGACGGAATGCTGCGCGCGATGGCGGCCTGCGCGGGACCCGCCCTGGTGCAGGTCGCGCTGACCCCTGCACCGGCCGCGGTCGAACGACTGGCGCGAGCTCTCTTCAAGCGCCGCGAGCAAGAGGTCGCGCTCCAGCGATCGCTCCTGGAGCAGACGGAGCTGCTCGGAGGCCTCGAGGTCCAGCATCGCGCGCTGTTCTTCGCCGATGTGAGGGTGCTCGCCGAGAGCACGGAGGACGCCGAGCGGATCGCCGGCGCGCTGCGCGCCAGGCGCGCGGAGAACCGCTTGGTCGAGCGCGGCTCGCCGGTGCGCCAGGGCCGGCTCGGCCTGTTCCGACGGCGGTTGGAGCGCGGGGAGGGGAACCCGCTGCCCGGCCTCTTGCGCGAGGTCTTCTCGCCGCGCGAGCTCGCCGACCTCTGGCAGCTCCCGAGCGTGGAGTTCGCGGCGGTGCCCCTGGCGCGCGGCGCCCTGCCGCTGGCCCCGGCGCCGCCGGAGGTCGAGCGGGTGGGGCAGGGCACGCTGCGCGACGCGCTCGGCCCGGTCTCGATCGCGATCGGGCTGCGCCGCCAGAACGTGGCGGTGCCGGGCACCGTCGACCAGGGCAAGTCGAGCTTCCTCGTTGCGAGCGTCGCCGAGGACCTGTGCCGGGAGCGGTGCGCGGTGATCGTGCTCGACCCGAAGGGGGATGCGGCCGAGGCGGCGCTCAGCGCTGTGCCCCGCGGGCGCACATGCACGCTGCTGGACTTCGCCGATCCGACGTGCGGGTTCAACCCGCTGCGGGTGGACGCTCCGGCCGACGTGATCGCCGACTATGTCGTGGGCGCGCTGAAGAACCTCTTCACCGACGCGGACATCCGCGCGAGCTCGGACCGCTACCTGCGCAACGCGGTCATCGCGGTGCTCGCGCACGACCGAGCGAGCACGCTGTGGGACGCGGCCCGGCTGCTGTCGGTCGGGGAGGAGGGGTACGCCTACCGGCGCACCGTCGGGGCGGCGGTGCGCGCGCTGCCCGAGCTGAAGGAGATCAGCGCCTTCTTCACGGCGGAGCTGACCGCTCAGCTGGCGGACGCTAGGTCCGCGACGACGGCAAAGCTGGATGCGCCCGTGAACAAGCTCGCCCGGCTCCTGAACTCACCGTCGATCAAGCGCGTGCTGCTCAACGACTCGCTGCGGGTGGACTTCGACCGCGTGATCGCACGCGCCGAGGTGCTCGTCGTCAAGGGGGCGCTCGGGTCGATGGGCGCGGGCAACACCTCGGTGCTGATGCAGCTCCTGGTGGGGATGCTCGACGCGGCGCTCGCGCGCCAGCAGGATCTCGTGCCCGCGCAGGAGCGGGTAGCCGTCGCGCTGAAGGTCGACGAGGCGCCGCTGGTGCTGAACCGCGGCTTCGCGGAGACGATCGCGCTGAAGCGCTCGGCGGGGCTCGAGACGGTCGCGTGCTGGCAGACCGATGCACAGTGGACCGAACGCGAGGTGCGCGATCAGCTGGATGCCCTGTTCGCTCATCGCGTCTGGTTCGCGACGGCGTCGGCCGAAGACGCCCGTGCCTCGGCGGACCTGGCGATGGCGGAGTTCTCCGACACGGTCCGTCCGGGCATCGAGGGCCTGTCGGCGCTGGGCCGCCCCGATGTGCGCCTGCGCCTGCCCCGCCACCACGCGATCGTGAGCTGGGTGACCCCGGCGGGGCGAGCACCCGCGTTCGTCGCCGAGACGCTCCCGATGCGAATCGACCGCGCCCGCATCGCGGAGCTGGCGGCGGAGCAGGCGGCGCGGGGCGCGCGGCGCCTGACGGACCTGCGCCAGGCGCACTGGGAGAAGGAGGGGGAGGGGGGGTCTGGAGGATCGGACAAAGACGGTGGTTCGTATGCGGACGGCCGTGGCCCCCGTCGTGCGCTGCTGGGTGCGGCGGAGCCGGGTGACCCTGCGCCGGGCGTTCCTGCCGAGAGCTACCGCGAGCTGATCGACCTCGACCGGGCGCGGGCGGCGCGTCCGGTCTCCCGCCGGGGACCTGCAATGCCGGTGGAGCTGGACGACGGCGACGTGGAGATCCTGACCCTGCTCGGCGCCCTGGAGCACCTGCTCACGAGCCAGATCCACCGGCGCGTGGCGCCGGGACGTGCCCAGACGACGACCCAGCGGCGGTTGAAGCGGCTCGCCGACGGCGGTCTCGTGACCCGCCTGCAGTTCCACCGCCGCGACGGCGGCGGGGTGCCGATGTGCTGCTCGCTCTCGCCCGCCGGCATCGCGGCCCTCGAAGCCCGCGGCGCCGAGCTCGCGGCGCCGGCGCCGGCGGCAGACGCGATGGGCCGCTTGCGGCATCAGCTGCATGCGGCCGGTTGGGCGCTGGCCCTCGCCGCGCTTTACGAGGGCGCCACGCTGCGCGGCCGGGCGGCCTCCGTCCTGGCGCCGCCGCGCGGGCCCGTCCCCGGGCGGCCGTTCGCGCCTGCGGACCTCCGGCTGCCGGGCGGGCGCGTGCCACACGATTTCCTCAAGCGCGGCGCCGAGATGGACCGCTTCGAGACGCTCCGCCCCGACGCGACCGTCTGCCTGCGACTGAAGGGCGGCGCCCAGATCGACGTGTTCGTCGAGCGCGACGATCGTGCGGGGAGCCCGGCCTGGATCGCGAAGCTCGAGCGCTGGGATCACTTCCTCGCCGGCTGGAGCCTCCACACGCGGCGCTACCGGAGCGAGGCCCGCCCGCTCGTCGCCTTCGTCTGCCGCGACCGCGCGTCGGCGCGCTCCTGCGCGCTGGCGGCAGACGCTCTCGTTCGCGCCTGCAGGGCGTACGCGGGCGACTACGTGCAGCACTGGGACTTCGTCGGCCGGGAGGCAGTCGTCTTCGTAAGCGAGCGCGACGCTCACGAGGGCGAGCTGTGCGGCTTCGGTCTTCCGGCCCTGCCCCCGGACGTCCGCGCCTCGCTCGCGGACGAGAGCTCCGCGGGCGAGGCCCGGGCTGTCGCGGTGCGGCTCCCGGGCGGCTAGGCCCCGACCGGCTCCTGCGGGGCGGTGCAGAACGAGCACCTGTGGGCGAGCACGGGGATCTCGCTGAGGCATTCGGTGCAGGCCCGCGTTTCGGAGTCCGGGTCGCGCTCGGTCTTGCGCCGTCGCATCAGCGCGTTGACCGGCACGACGACGAAGAAGAAGACCGCGGCCGCGACAGACACGAACGTGATCAGAGCGTTCAGGAACGAGCCGTAGTGGAACACGCTGCCGTTGATCGCGAAGGTCAGGCTGGAGAAGTCGTGCTTGCCGAAGAGCGCGGCGATGATCGGAGTGAGCAGGTCGGCGACGAGCGCGGCGATCAGCGCCGTGAACGCCGTGCCGACAACAACCGCGACAGCCAGGTCGACGACGTTCCCTCGGAGCAGGAACGACTTGAATTCCTTGATCACGACTACCTCCCCGCTTGGAATTGCCGGTGAGTCGTTCGCTGCCCTCGGGGTCGTCTCCTCCTGCACGCCGGTCGTGTGCGCGGCGCGTTGCAGAGCTCCGATGAGCCCGCGCGCCGGGCGATTGCGCCTCGTCTCCGCCCGCCGTGGGTCCATACTCCGCGGCGTGTCCGACCATGAGATCGTGAGGCGCGCGGTCGCTGCGTTCAACGGCCGCGACATCGAGGGCTTCACCGCCCTGACCGCGCCCGACTTCGAGTGGCTTCCGTCGATGAGCCCGATCGACGGGGCGAGCTTCCTCGGCCCGGAGGGGATCCGCCGCTACTTCGACGCTCTCGGAGAGGTGTGGGAGCGGTTCCACATCGTTCCCGGCGAGTTGCGCCCCCACGCCGACGGCCTCCTCGTCCTCGGCCGTCTCGACGCGCTCGGCCGGGGCAGCGGAGCCCGGGTCGACTCGGCGCTCGGCATGGCCTTCGACCTGCGCGAGGGGAAGGTCACGCGGATCCGGGGGTACCTCGACCGGGCGCAGGCGCTGGAGGCGGTCGGGCTCGAGGGGTAGGAGGCGTCGGGGCCGCGGCGGGATACCGAGGAGCGATGTCGCACCGGCCGAGCCAGCGGCATCAGCCCGGCAGCGCCCGCCACCAGACGACCGCCGGGCGTCGGACGTCAGTCGGCGCGAACTACCGGGGGTATCTCATACTCGCCATCGAAGATCGAATCATGCGGCTCATACATGCGTAGGATCGGCCGGAACGGACCGGCTGGGGTCGGAAGCCAGTTCGCCTGTTCCTCGGCGCTCGGGGGCGCCTCGCGCTGCATGGTGATCGTGAGCGATCCGTCCTTCGCGTAGCTGAGCCCCGGCGTGCGGTCACCGATCGAGTATCGGCTGATCGGGTTCTCGACCAGAAAGAACTCCGGCAGGTCGTACATCGTCACTGACCAGAACGCGCCAACGGGCGGCGGGCTCGCGAAGCGCAGCTTGTAGCTCCTGGTTCCGTCCAGCTGCTCGCCGTCCCCGTCCTCCCAGACCATCGCGTACGCGGCCTCGTAGCCGTGGTTGCCCCACAGGCCCCCCTGGGCGCTGAGCGCGCGCTCGATGAAGCGCGTGGAGGTGTCCGCGAGCTTCCAGCGCGGATCGTCGATCGTGCCGACCTCGAAGAAGTCGAGGTTGTAGTCGAACACGTGGTACGTCAAGGTCCAGCCGTTCACCTTGGGACTCGCGCCGTGGGTCATCGCGTAGTGCATCTGCTGTTTGCCCGCCTGGAGCCCCGCGGCAAGATCGCCGGCGAGGCCGGCGTCGGGCTCGACATAGGGGGAGCTCGAATCCAGAAGGCCGAGCGGAGCAAAGCGCTCTTGGTAATCCTTGTCGCGTTGAGCCGGCGGGAACGCCTGCATCCAGGCTCGAATCCGCTCGAACGGCAACAGCACGTCATCGACGGCGCCCTCGGGCGAGGGAAGCCCGACGCCGTCGTGACCGGTGGCGGTCAGGGTCAGCTGCGATTGAAGTTCGCCGACGGCCGCCAAGTCATCCTCGCCGTCGACGGCCCACCGGCCGACAATCGTCGCCACCATCGTGGGCAACCGGATCACGGTCTCGCTCCCGTCCGCTGCGCCATCCCAGTCCGGTGCGACCAGCAGGTAGGTGCCTGCTTCGGTGCCGGTGGCACGATGACCGACGTAGGCGAAGTTGTTGGTCCAGGCATCCACGAACTGCAGCACGTAGTAGCGCCCCGCCGAATCGGGCACGGCGAGGCGCACGGGCCCGCCACTGACGTCCAGCTGTGCAATCGAGTAGACGGTGTCGTTGTTGATCGACACGAAGGTGTCTTCCGGCCCGGCGAGCTGGCTCGCATGGCTGAAAACGTTGAAGGGCGCTGCCGGGAGGCCGCCCATGCCAACCCGCGTGAACCGCTCGACCTGTTCGAGGTTGAACGTCAGTGGGAACCCGTAGACGTACGCCTCGGCCGCGAGCGCGACACGCTCCTCGCTGGTCATCGCGGCATCCTCCATAGCCACAAACGGATCAATACCGCTACGGGGATTCGAACCCCGGTTTCCGCCATGAGAGGGCGGCGTCCTAGTCCCCTAGACGATAGCGGCGCGCTCGGGACGGGGATCGACGCTAGCAGAGGCGCCGACGGGAAGGCAACCGGCGGCCCGGGCGTCGCCTCGCAGCGCTCCGGACCGGTGCGATATCTTCGCTCCCCCCACGCGGATGTGGCGGAATTGGTAGACGCGCACGGTTCAGGTCCGTGTCCGGGAAACCGGGTGGAGGTTCGAGTCCTCTCATCCGCATCGCAGAACGGCGCCGGAACGACGCGTCTTCGTGTTCAGAGGTCTCCGGCGCTACCAGGCGCTGGTTCCGGGGCCGCCCTTGAACGGTCCCTCGACCCTGGATGTGATCCAGCCGCCATAGAAGTCGCCCGGCTGTGCGATCACGGGCTCTCCGTCCACTCGGGCCCGCACCCGGCCGGGATAGAACGCGAGGTGGTCGCGCAGCATCTCGTATCCGTGCGAAGGCATCGGGTAGGACCAGCCAACCGATCTCTGGGCCGTCGCGTCCCAATAGTGAGCCCGGCCCTTGAACTCGCACCAGCTGGTCGCGGACGAGGCCACGAGGTCGGCCATCTCGATGTCTGCAAAGGGGATGTAGTAGGTCGGAGGATGGCTTGTCTCGAGTACCCGCAGCGCTCTTGTGGTCGCGGCGATCTGCTTGCGCGCGAGCGAGACCGTGACCCGCTCACGCGTCTGCTCGACCCGAGGCGGACGCGGGTAGTCCCAGACCGACTCGACCGCCCGCGCGCCGTCGCTCGGGGCGCTCACGGGCGAACGCCCGGGATCGTCGAGCGGCTCACCTGAAGACCTCGGCCACCGCGGCCTGGCGGTAGTCGAACACGCGCTGGAGATCCCTCGCCACGAACAGCCTCCTGGCGATCTCCCCGAGAGCCCCGAGCGGGAGCTCGTACCGCACTCGGTCGCGGACGATGGTCCCCGTGCCCGACGCCTCGAACTCGTGGCTGTGATGCCATTCCCGGTAGGGCCCGTGGATCTGACGGTCGACGAACCCCGTTCGTGGCTCCCATGCCTCGATCCTCGAGATCCACCGCAGGGGAAAGCCGTGCAGGCGCAGGCGATACTCGATCCTTGCGCCCGCCTCCATCCTGATCGGCGACGGCGTGAGCACCTGGAAGCTCAGCCAATCCGGAGTCAGCCGCTCCAGGTTCCGCGCCTCGGCGTAGAACTCGAAGACCTCGTCCAGCGGCCGATCCACGAACTGCTCGCGTTCGATGAGGTGCGTGCTCAACGGTGGCCCAGGACGTCGCGTACGGCAGGCTCGAGCTCGGGGTGGCGGAACTCGTGCCCGAGCTCCAGCAGCCGGCGGGGCACAGCCCGGACACCCCCGGTGACGACCTCTGCCATCTCTCCGTAGAGGGCCCGCACGCCGAACGCCGGCACGGGCAGGAACGCCGGCCTGTGGAGGGCCCGGCCGAGCGCCCGCGCGAGCTCGGAGTTGCGCGCGGGCTCCGGTGCGGTGAGATTGAACGGCCCGCTCATCCGCTCGTCATCGAGCGCTTTCGCGATCGCTCCGACCACGTCGTCGAGATGCACCCATGGCACGTACTGACGCCCGCCGGCGACCGGCCCACCGACGCCGAGCCTGAAGAAGGGCAGCATCGTCGCGAGCGCGCCGCCGCTCGGCGACAGCACGACGCCGGTGCGCATCACGGCAACCCTGAGCAGGTCCTCTGAAGCGCGGGCCGCGGCCTCCCAGGCGACGACGACGCCGGCCAGGAAGTCGTCCCCCGCGGCGGCGTGCTCGTCGACCTCCTCCTCGCCATGCGCGCCGTAGATCCCGGTCGCGGACCCGGCGATGAGAGTGCGCGGGCGCCGCTCGGGATCGACCGCCCGGATGCCCTCGACGAGGTTGTCGGTGGCCGCCACGCGCGAGTCGCGGATGCGGCGCTTGACCTCGGGGGTCCAGCGTTGGGAGATCGGCTCTCCGAGCAGGTTCACGACCGCGTCCGTCCCGGCGATGGCCTCGGCGGGAGGGGGCGTGGCGAGCGGGTCCGCCCATGCGAGGACCTCGAGCCTTCGGCCGTTCCCCTCGGGCAGCCGGCCGGCCGCCCGGTGACGGTCGCGCGTCAGGGCGACCACTTCGTCGCCGCGATCCAGCAGGGCGGCGCTCACAGCGAGGCCGAGGGTGCCGGTCGCTCCGGTGATCAGGACCCGCATCGCACCGTTCCGCGGCTGCTGTTCGCGCGAACCCTCATGCCCCGACCGCCGCCGCGCCGGTCGCCGCGAGCTCGCCGAGCCGCCGGCGCAGCCCCTCCAGAGCACGATCGCCGACGCGGGAGAACGCCAGCCCGAGCAGCGGGTCGGCCATGCGGAGTGGCCCCTTGAGAGCGAGGTCGGCGTCGTAGACGATCCGGGCCCCTGCGCCGACGGGCTCGAATGTGATCCGATCGCGCGAGACGACGGTCGCGTTCTCGCCCACGAAGCCGACGGCGTCCGTCGGGAGGTACTCGACGATCGTGTAGGTCAGCGGGACATTGCGGCCGAGAAACCTGGCGAGCAGCCGGAACTGCGACCCCTCCCGCACCTGTCCGCCCTCGAGGCGCTGAGCCTCGGCGACGCCGGGATCCCATTCCTCGGTGGTCGAGAAGTCACTCAGGTACGCGAAGGCCTCCTCGCACGACAGCGACGTCTCCAGCAGAGCCCGGTAATGGGCCATCAGCTCGCTCCTTTCGATCTGGATACGGCGGGTTCGACGGCGGTGCCGCCGGACAGGCCGCTCAGCCGCTCGCATTCCTGCCACAGCCGCTCGCGGTCCCCCTCGCTCTCCCGCGTCCACGGCAACAGGTGCGTGGGGCGCTCGCGCCGGTCGTGCCAGAAGCCGCCCGTGCTAAGCCCAGGCTCCCGCGCGCAGGCGAGCCACACGATCGTGTCGGCCCCTTCCTGAGGGTCGCGGAGCACGCGGCTGGTGAGCTTGTGGAAGCGGGGCAGCGAGGATTCGACGCCGGGCGTCTCCGCCCACCCGGGGTGCATCGCATGGACGACGATCCCGTCGCCGCGCAGACGCTCGGCCCAGAGCTCGGTCAGGATCACGTCCTCGCGCTTGCTACGCGCGTAGACGCGGGGGCCGTCGTAGTCGCGACGAGCCGTCTGCAGGTCATCGACGTCGATGCGCTGGGTGTACATCCCGCCGGAGGACACGTTGATGATGCGGGCCGGCGCGCTCTCGGCGAGGAGGCCCGCGAGAAGGCTCGTGAGCAGGAACGGCCCGAGCACGTTCGTCGCGAACGTCAGCTCGATGCCGTCGGCCGACAGGGCTCGCTCCCCGGCCAGGACGCCCGCGTTGTTGACGAGCACGTCGAGCCTCTCCTCCCGGTCTGCGATGTGGGCTGCAGCGTGCCGCACAGATGCCATGCTGCTCACGTCGCAGACGTAGACGCCGATGTCCTGGTTGCCCGACGCGTCGATGATCTCTTTGCGCGCGAGCTCCGCTCGCTCTCGGTTGCGCGCGAGCAGACGGACGCCGGCGCCGAGCCCGGCGAGCGCCTGAGCGGCGGCGAGCCCCAGTCCTGAGGTGGCGCCGGTGACGAGCACCGTCTTGCCGTTCATCCGGGGCAGGTCGGCGCCCCAGCCGCGGCTGCGGACGCGATAGCCCAGGCTCGTGTAGCCGGGGACGACGGCGCGGTCGAGGAGGGTGTCGAGCAGGGAATCGATCATGAGGTGGTCAGGGGAGCCCCGGCCCGCCCGGGTGGAGGAGCCGGGCGGGCCGGAGTCGCGCTCACTTGGGGGGAATGAGCACCTTGTTGATGACGTGGATCACACCGTTCGAGGCCGAGATGTTGGCCTCGACGACCCGGGCTCCGCCGACCGTCACCGCGCCATTGCTCGAGCGGACCTTCAACGATCCGCCCTCGAGCGTCTTGACCGATTTCGCTGCGACGACCTTCGACGCCGTCAGCCTGCCGCTCACGACGTGGTAGAGCAGGACGGCGCGCAACTCGCTCTTGTTCTTCGCGAGCGCTTCGAGCGTCGAGGCCGGCACCTTCGCGAAGGCAGCGTCCGTGGGCGCGAAGAGCGTGAAGGGACCCTTGCCCTGCAGCGTCCCGGCAAGGCCGGCCTGCTTCACAAGAGACACGAGCGTCTTGAATTTGCCGGCGGATACCGCCGTCTGGACGATGTTCTGCCTCGCAGCCGCAGTCCCGGCTGCGGGGCGAGCCACAGCGGAGGGCAGAGCCACGGCAAACGTCGCGAGCAGTGCGACGAAGACGGCGGCCAGCCTGCTGTGCGATTTCATCGGCTTCTCCTTGTCTTGGAGTTGATGTCTGTCCATCGCGTGGAGACGCACTGACGGTGCGCGAGCCCGAACGGTCTGGACAGACTCTGTACAAGACCTCTACGAACCTAGCAGTGGTTTCGGATCACTGTCAAGTGTTTGTCCAAGCTCTGTATACTTCCGAGCAGTGTCGGAGTCGCTGCGCATCGGCGAGTTCTCCCGCCGGGTGGGTGTGAGCGCGGAGCTGCTTCGCGCGTGGGAGCGTCGTTACGGGCTGCTGCAGCCGGTCCGCTCGACCGGCGGCTTCCGGCTCTACACGGCCGAGGACGCCGAGCGAGTCGCACGCATGCGCCAGGGAATCGGTCGGGGGCTCTCGGCCGCTCAGGCCGCGGAGGCCGCTCAGGCCGCTGGCGGGGCGATCGAGCGCGACGCCGCGCCCGACGGGTTGGCCGAGGGTTCTGCCGCGCGCCTGCTGGAGGCGATCGACACCTACGACGAGTCGCGCGTGCAGGCTGCTCTCGACGAGGCTCTCGAGGCGCTGGGGCTCGAGACGACGATCGGCAGCGTGGTCATGCCGGCGCTCGCGGAGGTCGGAGTGGGCTGGCAGCGGGACGCATTGGCGATCAGCCGGGAGCACTTCGCGAGCAACCTGATCCGCGCGCGGCTGCTGTCGCTGGCTCGCCTGTGGGGCCGCGGGACCGGCCCGCTCGCCCTGCTCGCATGTCCTGAGGGCGAGCGGCACGACATCAGCCTGATCGCGTTCGGGCTCATCATGCGCTCGCGCGGCTGGCGGATCATCTTCCTCGGCGCCGAAACGCCGTTGCGGACGATCGAGCGAGCTGCCGTGGCAACGCAGCCGGACCTGACCGTGCTCGCGTGCTTTGACCCATCCGTCCTCGAGTCGCAGAAGGCCGCGGTCCGGCGTCTGGCGAGGCAAGGCAGGCTCCTGCTCGGTGGTCCGGGCGCCACCGAGCAGCTGTGCGCGCAGCTGCGGGTGGGACGAGTGGAGGGCGACCTGGTGGCCGCGGCGGGCGAAGCCGCCGACGCGACGAGCGGCTGAGGCGCCCACCGGCACCGCTGTTTCCGAACGGTTCCCTCTGGCCGTAGCGACGGAGGATCTGAGGGGCTTGGGACGGCACCGACGCCTGACGTGTGGAGCGATGCGCTCCAGAGGTTCGGTCAGGGATGTCGTCCGTCACGCTCGGTCGCGGACAACCCTTCGGGACCGCTGGCCCAGCGCTCGTCATAGGCCCGGACGCCAAACAGCTTGGCCAACGCTGAGAGCGGGGGAAGGATCAGGTTCTGCACCCAGGCGGGGGGCGATGTCACGCGGCTCTCACGGCGGAAGTGCCAGAGCGTCGCGCCGAGCTGCAGCGGGTTCTTCGGCGCACCACGCGCGGTGGTCTTGCCTTCGGCGGCAAGCCCCGCGAACGCCTCGTGCATCTGCTGCGTGTGCAGCGCCGGCCGCAGCTCCACGATCCCCTCGACTGGAACCGCACCGGCGTTCGTCTCAGAGTGAGGGACGCCGGAAGGCACGGTGATGGCTTCGCCGGGCCCTACGGCGCGGTTCTCGCCGTTCAACGTGAAGCGCGCCTCGCCCGCGCTGATGGTGAAGGTCTCCTCCTGGTGGGGGTGGATGTGCTCGGGGATCGCCCCGCCGGGGATGCTCGACCACTCGAAGCGGACGACGTCCGCCCCTCCCTCGACCGGGGCGAGGAAGCGAATGCGCTCGCCGGTCGCTGGGTTCACGAGCGTTCGATATCTGTCGGCAAAGCGCTCCCCGCGGACCACGCCGGCAGCGTCTGCCTGCTCGGAGCCGGTGTCGGTCATGAGACCGATCCTGCGAGCGCCCGGGGTGGGCTCGACGGATCCCGGTAGGAGTCGACGGTCGCCGCGATCGCGGCGGCGAGCGGGGTACCTCGGCCGCCGAACACGCGCTCGTACTTCGTCGTGTCGAGCACGAACGGCTCCTCGAACTGATAGGCCATCTCGGCGAGCTCGCGCACGAGCGGATTGAAGACGCCCAATACGCGAAGGAGCGGCTTCGGGATGGAGCGGATCGCCACCGGGTGCCCGACCTCGTCGGAAAGCACGTCGAGCACGCCTCGAGTCGTGAGGGTCTCAGGACCGGGGAGGTGCCAGACCTCGCCGACGGCACGCTCGTCGCTGCCGAGCGTCGCGAGACCCGCGGCGACGTCGGGAACGTAGCTGTATGTGTGGAGCAGGTCGGGATCGCCGATGAAGTCCGCCCGCTTGCCGGCGAGGGCTCTGGCGAAAACGCGCTCACCGAGCGTCGTCTCCGTGACCCCGGGGCCGAAGAAGTCGGCCGCACGTCCGATCGCGACCCGAACGCGGCCCGCGCTCGAGGCCGCGAGCAGCTCTTCCGTCATCGCGGCGCGGGTGCGCCCCTTGACCGTCTCCGCCGCCAGCGGGAGGTCCTCGGTCATCGCCACGCCACTGGTCGGGCCGTAGCCGTAGACGTTCTCGAGGCTCACCAGGAGCGCGCCAGTGCCTTCGGCGGCGTTGAGGGCGCCTCTCTGCAGCGACGGGAAAAGCTGCGGCCACTGGGTGTAAGGCGCGTTGAGGCACTGGTAGATCACAGCCGCATCCCCTGCCGCGTCCTTCGCCGAGCCGGCGTCGCTCGCGTCCACCTCACGCCATTCGACACCCTCGGGGAGCCCTTCGGGCGGGTTGCGAGACAGCACGCGCACCTCCAGGCCGGCGGCGGCAAGACGTGCGGACAGCGAGCGTCCGACCTGACCGGCACCGAACACGACATGCAGGCCGCTCGCGCTCAAGGCTGTGGTGCCGCTCGCGTTGCGGGCGCGACCTCTGCGGCTGCACGCCCGCGCCGCACCGAGGCGAGGTCTCGGAAGCCTGCGGCGGCGGTGCCGAGCAGCAACACGCCGGCGGCGATCCCTGTGGTCGCGACAAGCGCGGTTCCCGAGAGCAGGGCGACCAGGACCAGCGGCCCGATGGTCAGCGCCCAGCCGACGGGCCGGTACCGCGGGATGCACACGAGATGGTCGAGGTAGAGCAACAGCGGCCCGATCGTGATCGCGATCGACGGCAGCACCCAGTCTGAATGCCCGGCGGCGCTCACCAGGACCGGGAGCACGATCGCGGCGAGGAACTCGATCACGGTCGCGAGCGTGACCGCGCGCTCGATCTTCCGGCCCTCCGCGCTGCGCGGACGCGGTGCAGTCCCCGCCGTGGCCTTCGCCGCGTACGCAAAGCAGGCGAGTGCCGCGACGACGGAAAGCGCGATCAGAAGCGATCCCGCGGCGCCGCCGATCGCGTGCGAGCCGCGGATCAGCCAGAAAGCGGCGAAGGCCGCCTGGATCAGCCCACCGACGCGCCGCACTCGACGAGACCACGCGAGGACCGGGGTCGGCTCCGGGCCGCTCGCAGCCGCGCGGCTCGCGCCCGGCTCGGCACTCCCGCCCGCGCCGCTGCTTCCGGCGCGGTCGCGACCGATCTCGGCCGCCATCCATGTCCCCGATCATTGACCCCCCGAGCAACCACCGATCGACGACCGAGAGTCTCAGGGATGTCTCCGCCCAACCTAACAGAGCCCGCCCGGCGCCCTGTTCCGCCCCCGGCAGCGGCGGCCGCTGTCAGCCGCGCCTCAGCAGACCGTCGACCAGGACATCGGAGAGCCTCGCCGCGAAGTCCGGGTCCGGCTCAGCGGCCATCAGCGCTCTGAAGTTGAGCGGCGCCACCAGGGCTTCGAGGACGAGGCGAGCGTCGGTGCTAGGCGCGATCTCCCCGCGGGAGACGGCGCGCTCGATCATCGTGCGGGCCAGCTCATAGCGCGCCTGCCAGAACGACGCGCGCGCCTCGGCAATCGAGGGATCCTCGGCAGCCGTCGCGAGCGCCTGCACGAGGGCGCGCCCCATCGGCGTCGCGAGGTAGGTGGCGAGCGTCGCCCCGAACCTCGAGAGATCGCCCCGTAGCGAGCCGGTGTCCGGGATCGGCAGATGCTGCTCGCTGTAGTTCAGGAGCGCGTCGATGATGAGGTTCTCCCTCGTCTTCCAGCGCCGGTAGACAGAGGTCTCGTGGACGTCCGCACGCGCGGCGACCGCCGCGATGCTGAGCTTCTCGATTCCGACTTCGGCGACAAGCGCGAGGGTCGCATCGAGGACCGCTTCGCGGACCCGAGCCGAGCGGCCTCCCGGGCGGCGTTGAATTGCTGTCTCGGCCACGGCATCAGGATAACGCAACTCAACTTGCATTTGTGGCCAAGCTCTGTCAGTCTTAGCGCAACTGCACCTGCGTTAGAGGAGCCTGAATGCCATACCAGTGGCCGCTTGACCCGCAAGATCTGTTCACCGAGCGCTACCCCCAGATGGTCAACACGGGCCTGCCGGCCGCCGAGGTCGACGCGACGCGCGCGGCCATCTCGGACATGTGGCGCGACGCCCCCGGCGGATGGGTCCATGAGTGGTCGGAGCTCGGCCGGATCCATGCCGCCGAGGGAGATCACGACCTCGCGGCGCTGGCCTACGGGTGGGCGCGGTTCCCCGTGCTGGCCGACGCCTCCAAGCAGGCCGCGTTCGCAAACCAGCTCGAGCAGTACCTGCTCGCGGCGAAAGACCTTCCGGTCGAGTTCGAACGGACAGTCCTCGAGCTCCCATTCGGAGGAACGACGACTCGGGTCCCTGTGCACGTGATGGCGGCTTCCGAGCTTCCACACGACGCGCCGGTGGTGATCGCGAGCGGCGGCGTCGACTCGTGGAAGATGGATCTGCATGGCCTGTTCCTCGCGTTCGCGGCGAACGTCCGTGCGCGGATGGTGCTGTTCGACATCCCGGGCACCGGCGAGTCCGAGATCGCGCTGAGCCGCGATTCGGCTGAGTTGATCGAGGGCCTCGTCGCTTACGCGCGCGAACGAGGAAACGGACGTGTGGCGCACCTGGGCATTTCGATGGGCGGCTACTTCTCGGCCATCACGGGGCTGAGCGGCAGCGTCGATGCGGCGGTGGTCCTCGGCGGTCCGGTCGAGGCCGCCTTCACCGCCGACCGGGAGTTTCAGTTCGGCATGGCGGACATCGTCGCCAACGCGCTGGGCTTCGACCATCCCCCCACTCCGGAGGAGATGGCCGCACGGCGCCAGGGGCTCTCGCTGCGCCCGCTCCTCGACCTGGATCAGAACGCGCCGATGCTTGTGATCAACGGCGCCGACGACATCCACATACCCCAAGACGACACGATCGTCTTCGAGGGCCGGCGCGACACCACGGTCGAACTCCTGCCTGGTACGGGTCACTGCGCGATGACGAAGCTCGCCGGCACGATGCCGACGATGATCGGCTGGCTGAACCGGGTGCTCGCCGCCGAGTACGTGGGGGAGGGCCGATACTTCAGGCCGTGAGCGGGGAAGCTGCGATCGAGATCGTCGCCGCCGACCCGGCGTGGCCGCTGCGCTTCGAGCAGGAGCGAGCGCTCCTGCAAGAGGCGATCGCCCCGTGGCTCACCGGCGGCGTCCATCACGTGGGCAGCACTGCGGTCCCGGGCCTCGCCGCGAAGCCTGTGATCGACATCCTCGCCGGCGTGGAGAGCCTCGACGCCTCACGCGTGTCCTTCGAGCGTCTGGGCGAGCTCGAATACCACTACGCCCCCTACCGCAGCGGCGAGATGCACTGGTTCTGTAAGCCGAGCCCGGCCCATCGCACCCATCACCTGCATCTCGTCCCCACCGGCTCGAGCCGCTACAGAGACGAGCTCGCGTTCCGCGACGCGCTGCGCGCCGACGAGGGGCTTGCCCGCTCCTACGAACGCCTCAAGCGCGCGCTGGCGAGCGAGCACCGCGACGACCGCGAGGCCTACACCGAGGGCAAGGCCCCGTTCGTCGCGGGCGTCCTCTCGCGCGCGAACGCGTAGTCGTCGAGGTCGAAACGCGCGCTGCGCCACGCTGCCTCGAGGGTGAGGCTGGGGCGGAACGGCACGTCGCCGTGCTCGTCGAAGTAGTAGCTGTTGGATCCCGAGCAGGAGCCCGTGAAGAACACCTGGTTCGGCCGTCGGGATAGGACCGATTCGAAGTAGCGCCTGTTCGCCTCGGGCCGGATCTCCACCCGCACCGCCCGCTCTGAGCGTGCGCGGTCCAGGCAGCGCACGATGTGGCGCATCTGGGTCTCGATCAGCCCGAAGTAGGACTGGCCGTTGAAGCCGTACGGGCCGAGGATCGAGAACCAGTTCGGGAAGCCCGGCACGCTCACGCCCTCGTAGGCCTGCTGGCGGTTCTGCTCCCAGAACGTCGCCAGGTCCAGGCCGCCGGCGCCACGGACAGGGAACGGCGGCATGTTGCCCTTGTCGAAGACCTTGAAGCCGGTGGCGAGGACGAGCACGTCAACGGCGTGCTCGACCCCGTCGGCCGTTCGCACCCCGGCCGGCGTGATCGCGTCGATCGCGCTGGTCTCCAACTGCACGTTCGCGCGGTTGAACGTGCGGATGTACTCGTTGGAGAAGCTCGGCCGCTTGCAGCCGAGGCGGTAGCGCGGGGTCAGCTCCTCGCGGATCTTGGGGTCCTCGACCGTGCCGAGCAGCTTCATCGCTTCGGCTTCGCCGCGCGCGGGGAGGAAGGGGAACTTGGCCGCGAAGTGCGCCACGAGCACGAACGTCAGCTCGACGAACGCCTGGCTGAGCCATCGTGCCGCGAGCATCGCTCCCGGCACGCGGCGAAGGATCGCGCGCGAGCGGCGGCTCAGCGGCGCGTCGAGCTTCGGAAGGCACCAGATCGGCGTGCGCTGAAAGACGGTGAGCTGCTCGACCTCGGGCGCGATGGCGGGGATCACCTGGATCGCCGAGGCGCCGGTCCCGACCACGGCGACGCGCTTGCCGCGCAGATCGACCGAGTGGTCCCAGCGCGCGGTGTGCAGCGCCGTTCCGCCGAAGCTCTCCACACCGGCGATATCGGGAAGCTTGGGCTGGCTGAAGACCCCGGTCGCGCCGATCACGTAACGCGCGGTGATCTGCTCGCCCCCGGCGGTGTCGAGCCGCCAGATGTCGCGGTCCTCGTCGAAGCTCGCTCCGGTCACCCTTGTGTTCAGCCGGAAATGGTCGCGCACCCCGTACTTCTCGACGCAGTCCTCGGCGTAGCCCTTCAGCTCGCGCCCGGGCGCGTAGATTCGCGACCAGTCGGTGCGCTTCTCGAAGGAGAACTGGTAGCTGAAGGAGGGAATGTCGACTGCCACCCCGGGATAGGTGTTCCAGTGCCAGGTCCCCCCGACGCCGTCGGCCTCGTCGATCACGAGGAAGTCCGGAAACCCGGCCTCCCGCAGCTTGATCGCTGCGCCGATGCCGGAGAAACCGGCGCCGATCACGACGATCTCGTGGTCCACCGCTTGCGCCCCCATCCCCGGGCAATCGTACCCGCCTGGCTGCCGGCGCCGTGCTCGGCGTCTGAGTTTGCCCAGACGCGCCGGAGGATCGTCCCGTCCCGTGCCTCCGGCGGTGCACATGGTGAGGCGCCCCAACTCGGAGTCGCTGCGCTCGAGCTCACGAAAAAGAGCCGCCGGCCCGGGGGCCGGCGGCTCTGAAGGCGATGCTTTGAGCTGTGTCTAGCGCTGCGAGTGGCGGCGGCGCTGCACACCCACGATCGAGAAGCCGGCGATCATCAGCACGGCGCCGATCGCGAAGCTCCAGCGGAGGTCGAAGCCCGTGAACGGAAGCGTCTTCGCTTCGGCTTTGGCCGGGCTCGTGCTCGTGGTGGGTTCAGTCGTTTTCGTCGGGGTGGTTTCCGACGGTGCTTTTTCAGCCGATTCCGGCGACGTGCCGGTGGTCGGTGTGGTGGGTGTGGTCGGCGTCGTGGGCGTCGTGCCCGGCGTCGGCGTGGTGGGGGTCGTCGGCGTCGTGGGGGTCGTCGGCGTCTGCGTGTAGCCGGACGTTTCTTCGGCGACCGCCGAGGCGGGGGCGACCAGAGCCAGGCCCATTACGAGCAGGATCGGGAGGCTCACCAGCTTTCGCTTGGTCTTGCGCGCTACATCTGGCGTTCGTGGCCTGCTCGAGGCCATGACGTCGGTCCGAGTCATGCCAACCTCCGTTTTGGGTGGTTTTGTGATGGTTCGGCCCTCCCGGAGGGCCTCTTTAGCGAGGGTCGAAGCCATGCAACGGGCACGGTTCTGCCTCTGGTTCGCCATTTATCGGCGCGAGCCTGCATTCCCTGCAGCGAAATGTCTATCACCTGTCGCGGTCGGCAGGTGTTCATAACCCCGGATTTCCCACCAAAATGCGTACCTCAAACAGGTCAGGTGAGCTTCACGCGCCCGTCGAGGCTGCCTTCGGCGAGCCGTCCGCGCAGCACCTTCTTGTCGAACTTGCCCACGCTCGTCTTCGGGATCTCGTCGATGAAGGCGAACTCGTCGGGCAGCCACCACTTCGCCACGCGGCTGCGCAGATGCTCCACGAGATCCTCCGCGCTGGCCGCGTCGTCGCTCTCCAGGACGACGCAGCAGAGGGGGCGCTCCGCCCACCGCGGGTCGGGCTTGGCGATCACGGCGGCCTCGACGACGCTGGGGTGCGACATCAGCTCGTTCTCCAGCTCGACCGATGAGATCCACTCGCCACCGGACTTGATCACATCCTTCGAGCGGTCGGTGATCTGCACGTAGCCCTTCTCGTCGACGGCTGCGATGTCGCCCGTGCGCAGCCAGCCGTCGTCGAACTTCTCAGGGTCCGGGTCGCGGAAGTACTGGGAGGCGATCCACGGCCCGCGCACCTCGATCTCGCCGGTGGCCGAGCCGTCCCAGGGCACCTCCTCGCCGGCGTCGCCGACAAGCCTCAGCTCGACCCACGGCAGCGGCCGCCCCTGCTTGGCGCGGTTCTCCCAGTACGCATCGTCGTGCCCGCCGCTCTCGTCCGGACGCGAGTAGGTCGCCACCGGGCTCGTCTCGGTCATGCCCCAGGCCTGGTACATCCGCACGCCGTGACGTTCCTCGAAGTCCTTCATCAGCTGCTTGGGCACGGCGGAGCCGCCGCAGGCCGCGTTGTCCAGCGAGGAGAGGTCCACCTCGGGATGCTCGTCGGCGTAGCGCAGCAGGTCCTGGAAGATCGTCGGCACGCAGCCCATCAGCGTCGGGCGCTCCTCGGCGATCAGCTTGGCGAGCGGTTCGGCCCCGAGGAAGCGGTCGGGCAGGATCAGATCGGCCCCGGCGAGAGCCGCGCCATAGGGCAGGCCCCACGCGTTGGCGTGGAACATCGGCACGACTGCGAGCACCCGGTCGCCACGGGCCAGGCCGTTGCCCTCGGTCATCAGGGTCATCGAGGAGTGCAGGCTGATCGAGCGATGCGAATAGAGCACGCCCTTGGGGTTGCCGGTGGTGCCGCTCGTGTAACAGAGCGCGGCGGCCTGGCGCTCGTCGAGCTCCGGGTAGGAGAACGGTCCCGGGCCGGCCTGCTCGAGCAGCTCCTCGTAGCGCAGCACGTTGGGCAGCGAGCCTGCATCCCCGTCCCCCATCACGACGTAGTGCTCGACCGTCTGGAAGCTCGGCGCGAGCTCCTCGAGCACGGGCACGAGCGAGTCGTCCACGAAGATCACGCGATCTTCGGCATGGTTGGCGATGTAGGTGAGCTGCTCCGCGAACAGGCGCACGTTCAGCGTGTGAAGGACGGCGCCGGTGCACGGCGCGGCCATGTAGAGCTCCATGTGGCGCTGGTTGTTCCACGCGAAGCTCGCGACGCGATCGCCCTGCTCGACGCCGAGCTCGGCGAGCACCCGTGCGAGCCGGTCCACGCGCTCGGCGAGCGCGGCGTGGCTGATGCGCTGCACCGAGCCGTCCGGCTGAAGCGTCAACACCTGCGAGCCGTCGTTCAACGAGCGCATCCTGCGCAGAACGTGGTTCAGCGTGAGCTGGAAGTCGTTCTGCATCAGCCCCTGCAGCATCTCCGTCATCCCCTGAGCCTCCCGGTCCTGATCTGCGTCATCCTCTGGGCGCGCCCTCGCGGACGCCCAGCCTTGCCGCGTCATCGTAGATCGCACGTGTGCGCTGAGCGATGTCCTCCCAGTCGAAGCGCAGCACGTGCTCGGACGCTTCGGTCACGAGCCGGTCGCGCAGCTCCTCGTCGAGCAGCAGGCGTTCGATCATCACGCCGAGGTGCTCCGGGTCGCCGCCGTTGAAGCGCAGGCCGACGCGCTCGCCCATCGGCACGACCTCGCGCAGGCCTCCGGTGTCGGCGACGATGCAAGGACACCCGGAGGCCATCGCCTCGAGTGCGACGAGCCCGAACGGCTCGTAGATCGACGGCACCACGCAGAGGTCGGCGATGCGGTAGAGCGAGTGCAGCACGTCGTCGCCGATCCAGCCGAGGAACGTGCCGTGCCCGTCCAGCCCGAGCCGCTGCGCCTGCGCCTTCAGCTCTGCCTCGTGGGTGCCGCTGCCGGCGACGAGAAAGCGCACGTTGCCGAGCCGCTCGATCAGGCCGGGCATCGCGTCCAGCGCGTGCTGAAAGCCCTTCTCGTAGACGAGCCGTCCGACGAGCAGCACGAGCTTCTGGTCTGGAGCGGCAAACTCTGCGCGCAGCGCCTCGAGGTCTGCGACCGGCCTCAGATCCGCGGGGTCGACGCCGTTGGGGATCACCGCCGCGCGGCTCTCGTCGAGGTCGTAGATGTCCGCGACGTGGCCCCGCATGTAGTGCGAGCAGACGATCACGCGCTCGGCCCGGTTGGCCATCCAGCGCTCGACCGCGTGGATGTGCGCCTGCGGCTCGTCCTGGACCCAGCCCTGATGGCGCCCGTGCTCGGTCGCGTGGATCGTCGTGATGAACGGGACGCCGACGCGGTCGGCGAGCGTGGCAGCTGCCTTCGCGACCAGCCAGTCGTGACCGTGGATCAACTCGTAGGAGCGCTCCTGGCAGAGCGCTTCGCCGGCCGCGAGCATGTCCTCGTTCATCTGCTCCACCCACGCCACGAAGCGGTCCAGGTCGCGGGGCCAGCCCGGCTCGGGAACCCGGTGGACGTTCACGCCCGCGATCCGCTGAAACGCCCGTTCGCCGATGTCCGTGCCCGGACCGAGCCCGCGCGTGAGCACGTCGACGCCGACGCCTCCTCGCGCCAGCGCCTCGGCCAGCTTGCGCACGTGGCGCGCCAGGCCGCCCTCGATCACCGGCGGGTACTCCCAGGAGAGCATCAGGACGCGCTCGCTCACGACGTGGACCCTATCGGCCGCGCGCCGCCGGCCCTGCCCGCGAGGCGTCAGCGTGCTGCCAGGCGCCGGTTCGCGCGAGCCATCGCACCGCGCCCCTAACGTCCCGGCTGGGTGGGGTCCCGAATCCCCAGCGAAGGAGGTCCTCCTCATGTACGACACGAACCGCGTGGTGCTCATCGGGCGCCTGACCCGTGACCCCGAGTTGCGCTCGCTGCCCTCCGGCCGCGCGCTCTGCAGCTTGCGCATCGCCTCGAACTCGCCGAAACGCGAAGCCGACGGCGAGTACGGCGACCGGCCGAACTTCTTCGACGTCGACGTCTTCGGCCCGCCGGCCGAGGCGGTCGCCGAGCACATGCGCCGAGGCAGCCAGGTGTGCGTCGACGGGCATCTGAGCTGGCGCGAGTGGGAGACGACCGACGAGCAGAAACGCCAGGCCGTCAGCATCCAGGCCGACCGGGTGCAGTTCCTCGGCGCACGCGGCGAGCGCGACGGAGACGACGGCATGGTGGGGGCCGGCGTGGGCGACGGCGGGGAGGACGCTCCGTTCTGAGCGGCGCCCCCGGGCGGCGCCGCGGTCCGGCCCGCCGGGCGGATCGCGGTGCCGGCCCGCTCGGCATAGACTCCCGCCGCGCAAACCGGCTAGGCAAGGACACCAGGCGATGCCCGTCAACACGAAAGCGATCGGAAAGAGCTACGAGCCCGTCACCTACGCGGTGGGGCGCGAGAAGATCCGCGAGTACGTCCGCGCGGTCGGCGAGAACGACCCGGTCTGCATGGACCTCGACGCGGCCCGTGCGGCGGGCTACGAGGACCTGCTCGCGCCGCCGATGTTCGCGGTCGTCTACAGCGCGCCGGCGGTGGGCCCGCCGATCTTCGACCCCGAGATCGAGCTGAACTTCGCGATGATGGTCCACGGCGGCCAGGAGTTCGAGTGGGGCGTCCCGGTCGTGGCGGGCGATGAGATCACCACGACGGCCTCGGTCAGTGACATCTCCGAAGCCGACGGGCGCGGGTACTACGTGTTCGAGTCCGTGTCGGTCAACCAGCGCGGCGAGCGGGTCTGCCGCGGCGTCTGGACCAACATCGTGAGGGGAGTCTGAGATGGCCGAGCTGAAGCCGGGCGAGCCGATCCCCGAGCTGCGCGTGACGCCCGACAAGTACCTGACGGTGCGCTACGCGGGCGCCTCGGGCGACTTCAACCCGATCCACGTCGACGAGGAGTTCGCCAAAGCCGTCGGACTGCCCGGGCGGATCCTGCACGGCCTGTGGACGATGGCGCTCCTCGCGCGCGCCCAGACCGAGGCCGCGGGGGGCGCCGCACACCTGCGCCGCCTGAAGGTGCAGTTCCGCGGCATGGGGCTCCCCGAGCACGAGGTCGTGGTGAGCGGGACGGTCCGCGAGCTCACCGACCACGGCACCGCGCTGATCGACACCGTCGCCGAGCAGGACGGCAACCAGATCATCCGCAACGCCGTGGCCGAGGTCGAGGTCTGAGAAGGGCCCTGCCGGCGCCGGCGGGCCGGTGGAGCGGCAGGGGCCGGTCGGGGACTCGTGGCGAGGGCGCAGAAGGTCCGCGCCCGCGCAAGATGCGCCCGAACCAAAGGCTCAGGGGGCACCCGTCCAGGCGGAGGGTGCTGGCGCCCGGCCTACAATCACGCCGATGCTCACAGCGCGCCAGGAACGCATTCTCAGCAAGGTCGTCGACGAGTACCTGCACACCGGCCAGCCGGTGCCCTCGCGCGTGATCGCCGCCGACCCGGCGCTCGACTGCGGGCCTTCGACGGTCCGCAACGAGCTCGCCTTCCTGGAGGAGCACGGCCTGCTCGACCATCCGCACGTCTCGGCCGGGCGGGTGCCGACGGATGCCGGTCACCGCTACGTGGTCGATGGTCTCCTGAGCACCGGGCAGCAGCTCCCGGCCGCGCCGCGCCGGCTCGAGCTGGCGCTCGCCAGGCGAGAGGTCGACGAGGCGATGCGCACCACCAGCGAGACGCTCTCGCAGATGACCAACCTGCTCGCCGTCGTCTCCGCGCCGTCGATCAACACGGCCACGATCCGGCACGTGGAGGTGCTCGCGCTGCAGCCTCGCGTTGTGCTCGTCGTCGTGATCAGCTCGACCGGCAACGTCTCGAAGATGCTCGCCACCTTCGAGGCCGACGTCGATCCCGGCCTGATCGCATGGGCTGGCGAGTACCTCAACGAGCGCCTCGTCGGACTCGGGCTCGGCGCCCGCATGCTGCTCGCGCGCTTCGCCGACCAGGGCCTCTCCGCCCGTGAGCTCGACTTCCTCTCGCGCTTCGCCCCCGCGTTCGGAGAGCTCGCCGTCGAGGGCGAGGACACGATCTACCTCGACGGCACCGCGCGGCTGTTCGAGGCCGGTCCGATCGAGGACGCGGGAAGGGTGAACGAGCTGATCGCGCTGCTCGAGCGCCGCGTCGCGCTGCTGCGGGTGCTGCGGGCGGCGCTGGCCGAGTCCGGCGTGTACGTCCGGATCGGCCACGAGAACGAGCTCCCGGCCATGCAGACGCTCGCCGTGGTGGCCAGCGGCTACGGGCCGGCGCAGCGCAAGCTCGGCACGGTGTCGGTGATCGGGCCGGTGCGGATGGACTACGCGGGCGCGATCGCGGGCGTGCGCGAGGCCGCGCACGAGCTCTCGCGCTTCGTCGAAGACGCCTTCGCGGAGAGCTAGACCGCCGATGCCCCGCGATCCCTACGAGGTGCTCGGCGTCGAGCGCCAGGCCTCCGAGCAGGAGGTCAAGAAGGCGTTCCGCGGCCTCGCCCGAGAACTCCACCCCGACGTCAACGCCCATGACCCCGCCGCCGAGGAGAAGTTCAAGGAGGCGGCCGAGGCGTACGAGATCCTCTCGGACCCGGAGCGGCGGGCGACCTACGACCGCTACGGACACGACGGCCTGCGCTCGGGGGGATATGCACCCAACTTCGAGGGCTTCGGCTCGATCGGCGACCTGTTCAACGCCTTCTTCGGCGCCGGCGCCGGCGGCCAGGGATTCGGGGCCGCCCAGGGGGCGGACGTGGCGGTCGCGGTCGACATCGAGCTCGCGCAGGCCGCAAGCGGCGCGACGGTCGAGGTCTCCTACGAGGCGGTGGACCGATGCGAGCACTGCCACGGCAACGGTGCCGAGCCGGGCACGCCGATCGAGACCTGCGAGCGCTGCGAAGGCGCCGGCCAGCTGCAGAGCGTCAGCCAGACGCTGCTCGGGCAGATGGTGCGCACCGTCGTCTGCGACCGCTGCGGTGGCGATGGGCGCATCCCGAAGGAGCCGTGCGGAGTCTGCCGCGGCGCCGGTCACGTCAACGTCTCGCGCAGCCTCGACATCGAGATCCCGGCGGGCATCGCCGACGGCCAGCGCATCCGCATGAGCGGTCACGGCAGCGTGGGCCCTGCCGGCGCGCCGCCGGGCGACCTCTACGTGCTCGTCGGCGTCCGCGCGGACGAGCGCTTCGTGCGCGAAGGCGACGACCTCATCACCGCGATCGACCTGCCTGCGACGCTCGCCGCGCTCGGCACCAGCGTGGAGGTGCCCACGATCGAGGGCAGCGTCGAGATGGAGATCGCCGCAGGCACCCAACCCGGAGAGGTGCTGACGCTGCGAGGCGAGGGCATGCCGGGACTGCGCCGGGCGCGCCGCGGCAACCTGCGGGTGGTCGTGAACGTCGTCGTGCCGAGGCGCCTGGATGCCGAGCAGCGCGAGCTGATCGAACGGCTCGACGGCACGCTCGGCGAGGAGAACCTGCGCTCGCAGGACTCGCTGTTCGCCAAGCTGCGCCGCGCTCTGGGCAGCCAGGCGGCGTGATCAGGCTCGCCGTCCGCGTCGCCCGCGAGGAGGCGGAGCCGGCGCTGGCCGAGCTTCTGGAGCTCGCGCCCGCAGGCGTGGAGGAGGTCGACCTCGAGGACGGCCGGGTCGAGTACGCGGTCTACGGCGCGCCCGGGGAGCTTCCGGCGCTGCCCGATCTGCGCGCGCTCGCCGGCGGCGCACCCGTCGAGATCTCGACGACCGAGATCGCAGACGACTGGTCCGAGCGCTGGCGGGAGTTCCACCGCCCGGTGCTCGTCGACGCACCCGACGGCTCCGATCTGCCGGCGCTGCGCGTGCGCCCGCCGTGGGAGCCGCCGGCCGCCGGTTCCTCTACTGCGATCGAGCTCGTGATCGACCCGGGCCAAGCATTCGGAACCGGGGCCCACGCGACCACGCGCCTGTGCCTGTCGCTGCTGCTGGAGCTCCGCGCCGAGGCGCCGCCGGCCGCAGCGGTGCTGGACGTCGGTGCGGGCTCCGGGGTGCTCGCGATCGCCGCCGCGAAGCTCGGCTACGCCCCGGTGCTCGCGCTCGACAACGAGGGCGAGAGCGTCGCCGCCTGCGGCGAGAACGCCCGCGTCAACGGCGTGGATCTGCGATCCGAGCGCTTCGACCTGCGACGCGAGCAGCTCCCCTGGATCGGCGGGGGTCCCCAGCCGCCCCGCGCCGGACCCGTGATCGTGCTCGCGAACCTGCTCGCGCCGCTCCTGCGCGATCTCGCCGGGCAGATCGAGTCGGCACCGGCCGAGCTGATCGCGGGCGGGTTGCTGGCCGAGCAGCTGGACGAGACCGCCGCAGCCTTCGCCGCCGCGGGGCTCCGCGAGCGCTCGCGCAGGGTCGCGGACGGCTGGGGCGCGTTGCGGCTCTCGGGCGTGTGAGCGGGCGCTACGCCGCGTCGGGGATCTGCGTGGCTGCCAGGACGTTCGCCCGGTAGACGAGGTCGATCGCCGGGCGGATGCCGTCCTCTTCGACCGCCAGCTTGGCCGCCGCGCTCAGCGCGCGGCCGATCGTCTCGAGCGCCTCGCCGTCCGCGCCCGGGTCGGGATCGCGGGTCGCCGCGATCGCCATGTCGAGCATCGCCGCCGCCTGCTCTGCGACGCCGGTGAACAGCGCCGGACCGACGAGGCTCGCGTAGCCGTAGGCGCGCATGAGGCGCCCCGACACGGTGATCGACGGCGGCCGCCGCGGCGCGGTGATCGCGGGCAGCTCCTCGCCGTCGACGAGCGCGGCGACCGTGCCGCCGAGCATCAGCTTTGTGGTGGCCTCGTCGAGGCCGGCCTGCGCGGCGACCCGCAGCGCCATGTAGAGCGTCGTCGCGGGGAGGCCGTATGGCGGGTCCGACGCGAACACGATCCGCTCCGCCGGTACGCGCGCGAACAGCTCGATGACGTCGAGCGGGAAGAAGCACGAGATGTCGTAGAGCACGCGCGGGTGCCCGGCCAGCCGGGTGCTGAGGATGCCCTGGTCGCAGATCGCCCCGTGCGCCAGGATCAGCGCCGCGCCGGGGTGGCGGAGCGCGAGGTCGGCGAGCCCGTCGGCGAGCGGGGGCAGGCCGCGGCCGGCGTGGATCAGCACCGGCACGCCCGCTTCTTCGGCGAGCTTGAACACGTCGTCGAGGTCGCCGCCGTCGAACACGAAGTCCTGTGCGCGCGGGTGCAGCTTGATCCCCTTCGCGCCCTTGCCGAGCGAGCGCTCGGCCTCCGCGAGCGCTCCTTCGGCCGGGTCCAGGCGGCAGAACGGCACCAGACGACCGTCGCTTTCGGACGCCCACTGCAGGACTCGATCGTTCGGCAGCGAGTAGGCGGGGCGCCGCTCAGGATCGTGCAGCGGGAACACGCAGGCGCGGCGCGCCTCGGCGGCGTCCAGCTGCGAGAGCAGCTGCTCCAGCGTCAGGGAGCGCCCGTCCTCGTCGAGCCCGAGGTGGGTGTGGGCGTCGATCACTTCCGCTTCGGCGGGGCGCAGGCGCCCGGTCTCTTCGAGGAAGGGTGAGAGCGCCTCCGAGTAGAGGGTGTTGTTCACGCGCGGCACCTTAGATGATCGGTTGCGGCCTCCGGGGATTCACCGGATCGGCCGGCGCCGTCGACGGCGGGGCGAATCGATCGTCTAGCCTTGGCTGCACTGGATGGAGACGGCAAGCGCGCATCGCGTCGTCGTCGTCGGCGGCGGCTTCGGAGGCCTTCAGGCCACCGTCCACCTGCGCGACGCGCCCGTCGAGGTCACGCTCGTCGACCGGCGTAACTTCCACCTCTTCCAGCCGCTGACCTATCAGGTCGCCACAGGCGCGCTCTCGCCCGGCGAAATCGCGTATCCGCTGCGTGCGATCTTCAAGCGCGCGCCCAACGTCCAGGTCCTGATGGCCGAGGCGCAGGCCATCGACGTGGCCTCGCGGCGGCTCGTGCTCGCGCCGGTCGCGGGCGTGCCGGCGCCGCCGAGCATCCCCTACGACACGCTGATCGTCGCCGGCGGCTCGCGCTACTCCTACTTCGGCAACGACGAGTGGTCCGAGTTCGCCCACGAGGTGAAGTCGCTGGAGAGCGCGCTCGTCACGCGCTCGGCGATCCTCAGCGCGTTCGAGGCGGCGGAGATGGCAACCGATCCGCAGCTGCGCGGCTCCTGGCTCTCGTTCGTCGTGGTGGGCGCGGGACCGACGGGCGTCGAGATGGCGGGGCAGATCGCCGAGCTCGCGCGCGACGGGCTGCGCCGGGATTTCCGCTCGGCCGACCCGGCGACCGGGCGGATCGTGCTGGTCGAGGCGGGCGACCGCGTGCTGAGCAGCTTCCCGCCGTCGCTGTCGCGGCGCGCGCAGCGCTCCCTCGAACGGATCGGCGTCACGCCGATGCTCTCCCGGATGGTGGTCGACGTCGATGCCCGGGGCGTCACCGTCCGTGCACCGGACGGCGAAGCGGAGCGCATCGCCGCCCGCACGATCATCTGGGCGGCAGGCGTCACCGCCTCGCCGCTCGCGAGCATGCTCGCCGGCCTGACGGATGCGCAGACCGATCGCTCCGGCCGGGTCACCGTCGAGCCCGACCTCTCCGTGCCCGGGCACCCGGAGATCCTCGGGCTGGGTGACATGGTGGCCGTACGCGGCGAGGACGGCGGGCGCGTCGTCTACCCCGGCGTCGCGCCGGTCGCGATGCAGCAGGGCCGCTACGCGGCGCGCCTCGTGCAGGCGCGGCTCGCCGGCGAGGAGATCGCGCCGTTCCACTACCACGACAAGGGCAACCTCGCCACGATCGGCCGCGCCTCGGCAGTCGCCGATGTCAGGGGCCTGCATCTCAGCGGCCTGCTCGCCTGGATCACCTGGCTGGGCGTCCATCTCTGGTACCTCGTCGGCTTCGCGAACCGGGTGTTCGTCTTCATCCGCTGGGCGGTGTCGTTCGCCACCCACGGCCGGGGCGCGCGCGTGATCACGGTCCCCGAGGCGTATGCCGAGGCGAGCACGGCCCCGGCGCGGCGCGGCGAGGCAGGGCTGCAGGACGCGGCGGCGCAGCGCTCGGAGATCGCCGCCGCATCGAGCGCGGCGCCGGCCGACGGCTGACCGCCGTGCGCGGCGTATCCTGAGCTGAGGATGGCGATAGTCGAGCAGATCAAAACCGACCTTCAGGGCGCGATGCGCGCGGGGGAAAAAGAGAAGGTCGGGGCATTGCGGCTCGTCCTCTCCGAGCTCCAGAAGGCCGCCAAGGACGGCAACGACGACGAGCTGGCGGTCTTGCGCCGCGAGCGCAAGCGCCGACTCGAGGCCGCCGAGCAGTTCCGGGAGGGCGGCCGCGAGGAGCTGGCCGCCGGGGAGGAGGCCGAGGGCGAGCTGATCGCCTCCTACCTGCCCGCCGAGCTCTCGGATGCCGAGCTGCAGGAGATCGTCGCGTCGGCCGTCCGCGAGAGCGGCGCCGAGAGCCCGAAGGACATGGGCGCCGCGATGCGCACCGCGATGGCGGCCGTGGACGGTCGCGCCGACGGCAAGCGCGTCTCCGGGATCGTGAGGGCTGCGCTACAGGGATGAGGAGGCAGATCGAGCTCTCGAACGAGGTCGCCGCCGAGCTGGCCGGCAGCCAGGACGCAGTGCTGCGCGCACTGGAGGCGCACCTGCAGTGTCAGGTGTTCCTGCGCGGGAACATCATCACCTTCGAGGGCGAGGAGGACGAGGTGCTCGTCGGCGAGCGCGTCGTGCACGAGCTCTCCGACCTGATCGCCCGCGGCCATCAGATCGGGCCGGGCACGATCACCGCCGTCACGGGCGCCATCGACGCCCACGAATCGCCCGCCCGCGTCCTCGAGGACGTCGTCTGGTCGCACCGCGGCCTGCGCGTCGCGCCGAAGACGGTGAACCAGAAGCGCTACGTGGACTCGATCCGCCGCGACACGATCACGTTCGGCGTGGGCCCCGCGGGAACCGGCAAGACGTTCCTCGCCGTCGCGATGGCCGCCGCCGCCCTCTCGCGCCACGAGGTCAACCGCATCATCCTCACCCGCCCCGCGGTCGAGGCCGGCGAGCGGCTCGGGTTCCTGCCCGGCGACATGATGGCCAAGGTCGATCCCTACCTGCGGCCGTTGTTCGACGCGCTGCACGACATGCTCGACCCGGAGAAGGTCTCCTCGCACATCGACCGCGGCGTGATCGAGATCGCGCCGCTGGCCTACATGAGGGGTCGCACGCTGAACGACTCCTTCGTGATCCTCGACGAGGCGCAGAACACGACGCCCGAGCAGATGAAGATGTTCCTGACGCGGCTCGGATTCGGCTCGCGGATGGTGGTCACGGGCGACATCACGCAGGTCGACCTGCCCCGCGAGCAGCAGTCGGGCCTGATCGTCGTCGGCGACGTGCTGGATGCCGTCGAGGACGTGGGCTTCGTCCGCTTCGGTGGCGAGGACGTCGTGCGCCACAAGCTGGTGCAGCGCATCGTCGAGGCCTACGACGCGCACTCCCAGCGCCAGCAGCGGGCCGGCTCCGAGCCCCCGCCCGCGCGCCCGGCGATCCGCAGCGCCTAGGTGCTCGACGTCGAGGTCCTCGGCGAGCGTCTCGCCCCGGACGCGCCCGCGCCCGCCGAGATCGGGCGCCTGTGCGCGCTGGCCGCCGCGAGCCGCGGGGTCGACAGCGGCCACGTCGCGGTCGAGTTCGTCAGCGCTGAGCGGATCGCCGAGCTGAACCGCCGGCACCGCGCCAAGGAGGGCCCGACGGACGTGCTGTCGTTCCCGGTCGACGGCGCCGCCTCGCCCGAGCCGCGAGAGCTCGGCGACATCGTGATCTGCCCGCCGTACACAGAAGACCTGGGCGAGGCGATCGTCCACGGCATGCTGCACCTGCTCGGGATGGACCACGAGACCGACGACGGCGAGATGCTGGCGCTCCAGGACGAGCTGCTCCGCCGCGCCGCCCCGTGACGCGCAGCGGCTTCGTGGCGCTGGCGGGCCGGCCGAACGTCGGCAAGTCGACGCTGATCAACTCCGTCGTGGGGGAGAAGGTCGCGATCGTCTCCGACAAGCCCCAGACCACGCGACGGGCGATCCGCGGCGTGCACCGCAGCCCGGAGGTGGAGCTGGTGCTGGTGGACCTGCCGGGTGTCCAGCGCCCCCGCGATCCCCTCACCGGGCGCATGGCGAAACGCGTGCAGGAGGAGCTCGAGGGCGCCGACGCCGCGCTCCTGATCCTGAACGGCGAGCAGGGGGTGGGTCCCGGCGATCGGTTCATCGCCCGCCAGCTGGCGGGCTCGGACACCCCTTCGACGATCGCCGTCAACAAGGTCGACCGCCTCGCGCGGGCGGCGCTGCTCGACGCGCTCTCGCAGGCGGCCGAGCTCGACCTCGACGCCGAGGTCTTCCCGATCTCCGCCCGCAGCGGCGCAGGCGTGGCGGAGCTGATCGCCCATCTCGGCGCGATGCTGCCCGAGGCGCCGTTCATGTTCGAGGGCGCCGCGGCCTCCGATCAGCCGGCCGAGCTGCTGGTCGCCGAGCTGATCCGCGAGGCCGCGATCAGGCGCACCTTCCAGGAGGTCCCGCACGCGGTCGAGGTCATCGTCGAGGAGATCGAAGCCCCCGAGCGCCCGGGGGCAGCGGTCCGCGTGCGCGCCCTGATCTGGGTCGAGACCGCCTCGCAGAAGGGGATCCTGATCGGCGCCGGCGGAGCGATGATCAAGAGCATCGGGACCGCAGCGCGTCGCGAGATCGAGACTGCGCTCGGCGAGCACGTGCACCTGGACCTGTCCGTGCGCGTGCGCCGCGACTGGCGTGCCGACGACAGCCTGCTCGACCGGCTCGGGATCGGCTAGGGACCGTGCGGCCGGGCCGGCGCTGTGTGCCGGTGTCGGGCTGCCGGCGCTACTTGCCGGCTCAGGGGGCCGCGAGGACCTCGCGGTCGAGCCCCCCGGCGAGCCGTCCGACCAGCATCTCGAGCGCGTCCAGGTCGAGGGCGGGCGTCCAGACGAACGGCAGGCCGAGCACCTCGAAGCCGTGGCGCCGCAGCCGCGCCACCTGCGAGTGCTGGTAGCCGCCGCGCGCGTGGATCTCGCGGGCGGCTGCGGCTGCCGCGGCGACCGCGCCGCGGCGCCCGTTCGAGGGCAGCGCCTCGATCTGCTCGAGCTCGGCGGTGCTGAAGCGGCGCGGCAGTAAGGCGTTGACGATCACGGCGTCGAGCTCGCGCCCCGTCGCCTCGACGAGGCCCGCCTGGAGCTCGATCGTCTCGGTGACGGCCATCTCGGTGCCCTGGGCGATCGCGATGTAGGCCGTGCGGTCCGGGTCGGCCAGCATCGTGCGGACGTGGCCGGTGTCGCGAACGATCGGCCCGACGCGCGCGATCCGTGAGAACGTCGCGGGCGAGCGCAGCATGCCGAGCGCGTGTCCGGTCGCCGGCGCGTCGAAGATCACCACGTCATCGCCGCGGCGCGAGCCCCGTTTGACGCTCGCGAGGCGCCAGATCTTGATCATCGTCACGACCTCCCGGGCGCCGGGCGCGGCGGCGGCGAAGTACTGGAAGGTGCCGCTCGAGGACAGGATCCGCCCCGGCACGCGCCCCCCCAACGCCTGGATCCACTCGAGCAGCGCGCGGTCGGGATCGATCGAGAGGGCGAAGAGGTTCTCCTCGAGCTCCACCGGCTCACCCGGCTCGCCCTCGCGGCGGCCGAACAGCTCGGCGGCGCGTGACTGCCCGCCCACCTCGACGATGGTGGTGCGCAGCCCCTCGCGGGAAGCAAGCCGCCCGAGGGCTGCGGCAACGGTCGTCTTGCCGACGCCTCCCTTGCCGGTCACGACGATCAGCCTGCGCTCGAGAAGCGACTGCATTCACAGGCAGTCTCGCAGGCGCGTCGCCGGCGGCGCCCGCCACGCGGCGGCGCCTACAATCGTCCGCATGTCAGCCGCCGCGCAGTCCATCGACGAACTGGTCAGCTACGACGCGAACGGGCTCGTGCCGTGTGTCGTACAGGACTGGGGCAGCGGCGAGGTTCTGACGCTGGCCTACATGAACGCCGAGGCGCTGCGGCGAACGCGCGAGAGCGGCGAGCTGCACCTCTGGAGCCGCTCGCGGGGCGAGCAGTGGCACAAGGGCGAGACCAGCGGCAACACGCAGGCGGTCCGTGCCCTGCGTGTGGACTGCGACGGCGACACCCTTCTCGCGCTGGTCGAGCCCTCGGGGCCGGCCTGCCACACGGGCGAGCGCACCTGCTTTCACCGCGGCGAGCTGGAGCCCTCCGCGCCCCACGAGATCCTGCCCGCGCTCGAGCGCACGCTCGCCCAGCGAGCCCTGGAGCGGCCCGCCGGCTCGTACACGGTCGAGCTGCTCGAGGATCCGCCGCGGATCGCCGAGAAGGTGATGGAGGAGGCCGAGGAGGTGACCCGCGCGGCCCGCGAGGAGAGCGATCTCCGCGTGGACGAAGAGGCCGCGGACGTCCTGTACCACCTGCTCGTGCTGCTGCGCAGCCGGGGCCGCTCGCTCAGCGACGCCGAGCGGGTGCTCGATGGCCGTCGCTGAAAGCACCCAGCCGCCCGACGGCGCCCGCGTCGGCACGCTCCCGGTCGCGCCCGGGCTGGAGGCCGCGCGCGAGCTCGGCGCCTCGCACAACCTGATCCCGCTTGCCGTGAGCTTCGTCGACGACTGCGAGACACCCGTGTCCGCGTTCCTGAAGCTGCGCGCCCTGGCTCCCGGCGAGCCCGCGTTCCTGCTGGAGTCCGCCGAGCAGGGCCAGCGCGTCGGGCGCTGGTCGTTCATCGGCTTCAGCCCGCAGGAGGTGCTGCGCTGGTCGCTCGCCGACGGCGGGGACCCCTACGCCCTCGCGGCACAGCGGCTGGCGCGCTTCGATCAGGCCCCGATGAGCGCCGGCGAGGCCCCGCCGTTCACGGGCGGAGCGGTCGGCGTCTTCGGCTACGACCTGGTGCGCACCGTCGAGCCGCTGGGCGCCCCCAACCCCGATCCGGTCGGCGTTCCGGATCTGGCCCTGATGCTCACGGACGGGCTCCTCGTCTTCGACCACCTCAAGCACACGATCACGATCCTGGTCAACGCCAACCTCGACAGGCAGCCGGATCTCGACCGCGCCTATGCCGACGCCGTCGGGCGGATCGCGGAGGTTCGAGAGGCGCTCGCGGGCCCGGTGCCGCGCGAGGAGCCACGCGCTCCGCGCGAGGTCCCGCCGTTCGAGTCGAACATGCCGCGGGAGGAGTTCGAGGGGATGGTGGCGCGCATCATCGAGTACATCTACGCCGGCGACGCGTTCCAGGTCGTGCCCTCTCAGCGCTGGTCGGCTCGCAGCCCCGTCGAGGCGTTCAGCATCTACCGGGGGCTGCGGGCGGTCAACCCCAGCCCCTACATGTACTTCCTGGACTTCGGGGACTTCCAGGTTGCGGGCGCGAGCCCCGAGCCGCTGCTCACCGTCACCGGCAGGCACGTCTCGACCAAGCCGATCGCGGGCACGCGCCCCCGCGGCGCGAGCCCCGAGGAGGACCGCCGCATCGCCGCCGAGCTGCTCGAAGACCAGAAGGAGCGCGCGGAGCACGTGATGCTCGTCGACCTCGGCCGCAACGACCTCGGCCGCGTGTGCGAGTACGGCAGCGTGCGGGTCGACGATCTGATGGAGGTCGAGACCTACAGCCACGTGATGCACATCGTCTCCTCGGTCTCCGGGACGCTGCGCCCCGGCGTCGGCGCGATGGACGCGCTGCGCTCGGTGCTGCCCGCCGGCACGCTCTCCGGCGCCCCGAAGGTGCGCGCGATGCAGATCATCGACGAGCTCGAGCCGGTCAAGCGGGGCGGTTACGGGGGAGCGGTCGGCTACCTCTCCTACGGCGGCGATCTCGACACCGCGATCCACATCCGCACCGTGGTCGTGAAGGACGGGATCGCCCACGTCCAGGCCGGCGGGGGCACCGTCGCCGACGCCCGGCCGGACTACGAGTACGACGAGTCGGTCGCGAAGATGAGCGCCGCGATGCGTGCGATCGCGCTCGCGTGCGAGCAGGCGGACTGGCCATGAGCGCCGTCGGATGCGGAAGCTCCAGCCGCGGCCGGCACTCGCGGCGGTCGGTGGGCCACGGGCCGAACGGCGGGCGGGCATGAAGGTCCTCGTCCTCGACAACTACGACTCGTTCACCTACAACCTCGTCCAGTACCTGGGAGAGCTGGGCACGGAGGTGGAGACCGTGCGCAACGACCGCGCGAGCACCGACGAGCTGCTGGCGCGGGACTACGACCGCTGCGTCGTCTCGCCCGGCCCCTGCACCCCGAACGAGGCGGGCATCTCCCTCGAGGTCGTCCGGCGCTTCCCGGAAGCCGGCATCCCGACGCTCGGCGTCTGCCTCGGGCACCAGTCGCTCGCGCAGGCCTTCGGCGGCGAGGTGAAGCTCCACGACCCGATCCACGGCAAGGCCACGACGATCGAGCACGACGGCCGCACCATCTTCTCAGGGCTGCGCGAGCAGCTCGTGGTCGGGCGCTATCACTCGCTGGTGGTCGCGGAGAACCTGCCCGACTGCCTGGAGGAGACCGCCCGCGGCGACGGTGTGCTGATGGCGCTGCGCCACCGCGAGCTGCCGGCGGAGGGTGTCCAGTTCCATCCCGAGTCGGTCCTCACCGAACAGGGGCACGAGCTGCTGTCGAACTTCCTCGCGAGGGCCTAGTGCCGAGCCCCGTCATCACCTCTGCGATCGACCGCCTCGCCTCGCGCCAGGACCTCCAGCTCGACCAGGCCGCCGAGGTGCTCGCCGAGATCATGCACGGCGACGTCTCGGAGATCCAGATCGCCGGGTTTCTGATCGCGCTGCGCACGAAGGGCGAGACGGTGGACGAGCTCGCGGGACTGGCCCGCACGATGCGCGAGCTCTCGGCGCAGGTTCCGACCGACCGCGCGGACCTGCTCGACACCGCCGGCACGGGCGGGGGACGCAGCACGTTCAACGTCTCGACCACGGCCGCCCTGATCGCCGCGGGCGCGGGGTGTGCGGTCGCCAAGCACGGCAACCGCTCGGCAACGAGCCGCTCTGGGTCTGCGGACGTGCTGGAGGCTCTCGGCGCGCGGATCGACCTGGGGCCGGCCGAGGTGGCGGCCTGCATCGCCGAGTCGGGCTTCGGCTTCATGTTCGCGCCCGCGCACCACCAGGCGACGCGCTTCGTGGTGCCGGTCCGCCACGAGCTGGCCGTCCGCACGATCTTCAACATGCTCGGCCCGCTGACCAATCCCGCGGGGGCGCGACGCCAGCTCGTGGGGGTCTCGGACCCCGCCTTCCTGGAGACCATCGGCGGCGCACTCGCCCGGCTCGGCGTGGACCGTGCGCTGGTGGTCTCGAGTGAGGACGGGCTCGACGAGGTCTCCTCTGCGGCGCCCACGAAGGTCGTCGAGGTCAACGGCGAGGAGCTGCGCAGCTACGTGCTGGCGCCGGGGGACGCGGGCGTGAGCGCCGACGGCGGCGAGGCGCTCGCGGGGGGCTCCCCCGAGGAGAACGCTGCGCTGGCGCGCACGATCCTCGAAGGCGGGCGCCCGCCGGGCGAGGCGCTTGCCGCGATCAACGCCGGGGCCGCGATCTACGCCGCGGGCGCCGCCGCCGACATCGCCGAAGGGGTCGTCGCCGCACGGGAGGCGATCGCGGACGGACGCGCTCTCGCGGCGCTCGACGGGTACGTGCGCGCGACGCTCGAGCACGCGCCGAGCGGGGCCGCGCGGTGAGCGGGACGACCGGCACCGTGCTCGACAGGATCGTGGCCGAAACCAGGGTCGCGGTCGAACGCCGGCGCCGCGAGCAGCCGCTCGGCGAGCCCGGCGAGGTGCGCGAGGCGGGGCGCTTCCGCGAAGCGCTTGCGGCCCCGGGCGTCGGCGTGATCGCGGAGTTCAAGCGCCGCTCGCCCTCGGCCGGCTCGCTGCACGACGCGCCCGACCTCGAGCAGATCGTCTCCGCGTACGAGCGCGGCGGGGCCGTCGCAGCCTCGATCCTCACCGAGGAGCCCAACTTCGGCGGCTCGCTGGAGGACCTGCGTCTCGCGCGCCGCACGAGCGGCCTGCCGCTCCTGCGCAAGGACTTCGTCGTGGACCGCTACCAGCTGCTCGAGGCCGCCGCGGCGGGCGCCGACGCGGTGCTGCTGATCGTCGCGGCTCTCACCGACGCCGAGCTCGCCGAGTTCTCCTCGGCGGCGGCGGAGCTGGGGCTCGACGTGCTCGTGGAGGTCCACGACGAGGCCGAGCTCGAACGCGCCGGCGCCCACGGTCCGGAGATCGTCGGGGTCAACAACCGCGACCTGCGCGACTTCTCGGTCGACGTGTCCCGCACAGAGCGCCTGCTCGAGATGATGCCCGCCGGCGCGATCGTCGTCTCGGAGTCGGGCATCTCGAGCGCCGCGCAGCTCGCTACGCTCGGCCGGCAGGGCGTGGACGCGGTGCTCGTGGGGGAGACGCTGATGCGCTCGGGCGATCCCCAGGCGGCCATCAGGGCGTTGACAGCCGCGCACGGCGTCCTTTAGACACTCCCCCGCAAACCTTTAGAGCAGCTTCACCCCCCGCCCTCATCCTCTCCGGCATGAAAAGACTGTTCGCAATCCCCTTCATCGCCGCGCTGCTGGGTGCCGGTGTCGTCGTGGCCGTGCTCGCCGCATCCGGAGATCTCGGCGCGACGCACACGGTTACGACGGTCGAGGCTCCCACGCCGACCGCGGCTCCCACCAACGCCTCCAACAAGAGCGTTGGCCTCACCCCGCATCAGGTCTACGTCAAAGCCGCCCCGGGCGTCGCCTTCGTCACCTCGACGATCGTGCAGAAGGGCGAATCGCCGTTCGGCTTCGGCAGCGAATCTCAGCGCGAAGGCACGGCGACGGGCTCGGGCATCGTGATCGACCGCAACGGGACGATCCTCACCAACTACCACGTGATCGAGAACGCCGTGAAGGTCACGGTCAGCTTCGAACAGGGCAAGACGGTCGAAGCCCAGGTCGTCGGCAAGGACCCGTCGAACGACCTCGCGGTGCTGCGCATCCATCCCGATGGGCTGACGCTGCACCCGCTCACGCTCGGCGACTCGAGCGCAGCCCAGGTCGGTGACCCGGTCTATGCGATCGGCAACCCGTTCGACCTGCAGCGCACGCTCACCACCGGTGTCGTGTCAGCGCTGCAGCGCCACCTGGAAGCCCCCAACGGCTTCACGATCTACAACGTCATCCAGACCGACGCCTCGATCAACCCGGGTAACTCCGGGGGGCCGCTGCTGAACTCGCAGGGCCAGGTGATCGGCATCAACTCCCAGATCGAGACCGGCGGCAGCAGCGACGGCAGCGTCGGCATCGGCTTCGCCGTGCCGATCAACACCGCGAAGTCCGAGCTCGGCAAACTCGAGCAGGGCGGGACGGTCTCGAACGCCGGCTACCTGGGCGTGACCTCGATCACGATCGACGGCTCGCTGCAGGGGCTGAACCTGCCGACCACCAGCGGAGCGCTCGTCGAGAGCGTGCAGCCGAACTCGCCTGCGGCCAAAGCCGGCATCAAAGGCGGCGTCGCCACGAGCACCCAGAGCGGCTCGGTGGCGGTCGGCGGCGACATCATCAAGGCCGTCGACGGCAAGGAAATCGCGGGCTCCGAAGACCTCGCGACCGTGATCGGCGAGAAGAAGCCGGGTCAGAGCGTGTCGGTGAGGGTCCTGCATCCGAACGGCCACGGCGGCTGGGAAACCAAGACGCTGCAGGTCACGCTCGGAAAGCGCCCCGCAACCGCACCGAGCCAGTCGGGCAGCGAAGAAAAAACGCCCGAAGGGAAAACGCCCGAAGGCTGATCGGCCCCGGCGCGCGGCTCGCCCCCGCCGCGCCGGAAGCCAGCTCCGCGACCTGGGAGGCTCCGGTCGCGGAGCGGCCGCCCTGCGCACGGCAGCTCGCTGTGTGCGGGGCGGCGAGGGAGGCGCAGGCGGGCCGGCGAGCGGCTCGCGAGGCGGACGATCTCCGATCCCTGACGCTACGGTGGAGACGTGTCGACGCGCGTGAAGATCTGCGGCCTGACGAACCTCGAGGACGCCGAGGCGGCCACGACGATGGGCGCCTGGGCGCTGGGGATGATCTTCGCCGAGGCCAGCCCCCGCCGCTGCTCGACCGAGCAGGCCCAGCGCATCGCAGCCACGCTCCAGCGGCGTGTCGAGCTCTGCGGGGTGTTCGTGAATGCGCCGATGGACGACGTCGTCGTGGCTGCGCGCGACATCGGGCTGACGATGCTGCAGTTCCACGGCGACGAGGGGCCGTCCTACTGCGGCGAGGCCGCGCGCCGCACCGGCGCGCGCGTGATCCGCGCGCAGCAGGTCTCGATCCCCGGCGACATCCGCGACGTCGAGCGCTACCACGTCGACTTCCACCTGCTCGATGCGCGCTCGCGTGAGCGGCCGGAGGTGCGCGGCGGCACGGGGGAGACGTTCGACTGGGACCTCGTGCGCAGCCGCCGCTCGCGCGTGCCCCTGATCCTCAGCGGCGGCATCGAGGCGTCGAACGCGGCCGCGGCGATCGCGGCCGTGCACCCCTACGCGCTCGACAGCGCGAGCGGCACCGAGTCCGCCCCCGGACACAAGGACCCCGAGCGCATGGCGGCGCTGTTCGCCGCCGTGAAGGCAGCGGACGAGCGCGACGCGGCCCAGGCCGTCGGCCAGCTCGCATGACGATGGACGGCGCCGAGCTCGAGCACCGCTACGGCCCCTACGGCGGCCAGTACGTGCCTGAGACGCTGATGCCGGCGCTGGCGGAGCTGGAGAGCGCCTGGTCGCAGGCGCGCGCCGACCCCGCATACCGCGCGGAGCTCGACGAGCTGCTGCGCGACTTCGCCGGGCGGCCGAGCCCGCTCTACCGCGCGCGGCGCCTCTCCGAGCTCATCGGGCACCCGCTCTATTTGAAGCGGGAGGATCTCAACCACACCGGCTCGCACAAGCTCAACAACGCGCTCGGGCAGGCGCTCTTGGCGCGGCGGATGGGCAAGCGCCGCGTGATCGCAGAGACCGGCGCCGGCCAGCATGGCGTCGCAACCGCCACCGCCTGTGCGCTGCTGGGCCTCGAGTGCGTCGTCTACATGGGGGTCGAGGACACCCGGCGCCAGCGCCCCAACGTCGAGCGCATGGAGCTGCTCGGCGCGAGCGTCGAGCCGGTGGACGCCGGCGCGCGCACGCTCAAGGAGGCGACCTCGGCGGCGATCCGGGACTGGGTCACGAACGTCGAGACGACCCACTACGTGATCGGCTCCGTGGTGGGGCCGGCGCCCTATCCGGCGCTCGTGCGCGACCTTCAGCGCGTGATCGGCGACGAGGCCCGCGCCCAGCTCCTGGAGCGGGAGGGCCGGCTGCCCTCGCGCGTGATCGCATGCGTCGGCGGCGGCTCCAACGCGCTCGGCATCTTCGCGGCGTTCCTCGAGGACGCCGACGTCGAGCTGATCGGAGTCGAGGCCGGCGGCGAGGGGATCGACACGCCGCGCCACGGCGCGCCCCTGACGGTCGGCGGCCGCGCGGGCATCCTGCACGGGGCGCGCTCGGCCGTGATGCAGGACGAGGAGGGCCAGATCCTCGAGGCGCACTCCATCTCGGCCGGGCTCGACTACCCGGGAACGGGCCCGCAGCACGCGCACCTTCGCGACAGCGGCCGCGCGCGATACGTCGCGGTGACAGACGACGAAGCGCTTGCGGCGTTCCGCAAGGTCACCCGGATGGAGGGCATCATCCCGGCCCTCGAGACGTCCCACGCCCTGGCATGGGTGCTGGGGCAGAGCGCGGAGCGCTCCCCGGGCGAGCTGGATCTCGTCTGCCTGTCCGGCCGGGGCGACAAGGATCTGGCCGAGGTGATCGCGAAGGGCGCGCCGTGAGCGTCGCCGAGCGCGACGGCGTGGCGCGCCTCGCGGGGGCGTTCGAGCGGGGTGCCAAGGGCAAACGAGCCGCCCTGATGCCCTATCTGATGGGCGGCTTCCCGACGCTCCAGGAGTCGGCCCGGATCGGGGATGCCTACGTTCGTGCCGGGGCCGACGTGATCGAGCTCGGGATGCCCTACTCCGACCCGCTGGCGGACGGTCCCGTGATCCACGCGGCCGGGACGGCGGCGCTCGCGGCGGGCGCCAACGTGGCCGGCGTGCTGGAGGTCGCGCGCGCTCTCGCGCCGAGCGTCCCGGTCGTGCTCATGTGCTACGCGAACATGGTTTTCGCGCCCGGCGTCGACGCGTTCGTGGAGCGCCTCGCGCGCAGCGGCGCGTGCGGGCTGATCGTGCCCGACCTGCCCTACGGCGAGGACCCCGAGGTGGGCGAGGCCTGCCGGCGCCGCGGCGTCGCGCTGGTGCCGCTCGTCGCGCCCACGACGCCGCCCGAGCGCCTCGCCGCGATCGGCGCGCAGGCGCAGGGCTTCGTCTACACCGTCTCGGTGGTCGGGACCACGGGCGAGCGCCGCGAGCTCGGCGAGCGCTTCGCCGAGGTGGTAACCCGCACGAAGGCGGCCACGGATGCTCCGGTGGCACTCGGCTTCGGCATCTCGACGCCCGAGCACGCCGCCCACGCGGCCGACGCGGGCGCCGACGGCGTGATCGTCGGCACCCGCTTGGTCCGTGCCGCGGCCGAGGCCGAGAACCCGGCCGAGGCGGCAGGCGAGGCCCTCGCCGCGCTCGCGGCAGGCCTGTCGGCGCCCGATCGCTCCCCGGGCAGCTAGGATTCCGCGCGCATGGGTTTGGTTCTCACCGTCACCTCCGGCCTCATCGTGTGGGTCGTGCTGTGGGCGCTCGGCGCCAAGGGCATCGACGCCTTCATGATCGCGGCGGTGATCATCCTGATCGGCGCCACGGTGAAGATCCTGACCGGCTATCTGCCGGGTCGCCGCAGCTGAGCGCCGGGTGCTCGGGCGCCGGCTCGGCCTAGTCGCTCTCGCCGCCCTGCTACCCGTGCTCGCGGGCTGCGGCAGCGTCGTCTCGGCCTCTGAAACCACGGGCAGCCAGCTGACGGTCTACTCGGCGCTCCCGCTCGAGGGGCCATCGGCAGCGATCGGACATCAGATCGAAGGAGGCGAGAAGCTGGCGCTCGCGCAAGCCGGCGGACGCGTCGGGCCGTTCCGTGTCTCCTACGCCTCGCTCGACGACGTCAACCCGGTCAACGGGACGACCAGCCCGGGCGAAGCCGCGGCCGCGGCCAAGCAGGCGGCGCAGGACACCTCGACGATCGCCTACATCGGCGACTACAGCTCCGAAGCCACGGCCGTCACATTGCCGCTCATCAACGAGGCCGGGATCCTGCAGGTCAGCCCCGCGAGCCCGTACAACGGGCTCACCTCCTCTCACGACGCGGGCCAGGACGAGCCGGAACGCTTCTACCCGAGCGGCAAGCGCACCTTCGTGCGGCTGGCCCCCGGAGACTCCGTCCAGGCAGCCGCGCAGGCGCGGCTTATGAGTGCGCTGGGCGTGAACAGCGTCTACGTGCTCGACGACCAGAACCCCTTCCAGCTGCCACTGGCCTCGCTCGTGGGCGAGCAGGCGACCGGGCTCGGCGTCGCGCTGGCGGGCCACGACAGCATCGCGATGACGCCCGAATCCAACTTCAGCGGCGAGGTCTCCAAGATCGTCGCCAGCCACGCGCAGGCGGTGTTCCTCGCCGGGGGCCCGGGCGCGGGCACCGTCGAACTGTGGAAGCGCCTGCACCGCGCGGACCCGAAGCTGCTGCTGCTGGGGCCGAGCTCGCTCGCCACGCAGGAATTCACCGGGGCGATCGGCTCGGCGGCCGACGTCACCTACATCACCACTCCGCTCCTCGCCCCGAGCGTCTATCCGCCGGCGGCGCAGCGCGTCCTCGCCGCCTACCGCCGTCAGTTCCACTCCGAAGCCGGGCCCTCCGTGCTCTACGGGTACGAGGCGATGAGCGCGATCCTCGACGCGATCCGCCGTGCCGGATCGCACGGCAACGACCGGCCCGATGTGATCAACGCCTTCATGGCGACGCGCGACCGCGACTCGGTGCTCGGGCGCTACTCGGTGCAACCGAGCGGCGAAACGACGCTGTCGACCTACGGCGTCGACCGCGTGGTCGCGGGCAGCCCGGTCTTCTGGCGCGCGATCGACACCGCGGCGCCCGCGCCCGGCACCCAGGCGTCCGCGGGCGTGCCGCGGTCGCAGGGCTGAGTCTCAGCCGGCCGCGTGCAGCCCCAGCACGAGGCTGAATCGTTCGACCCCGCCTTCCAGCTGGCGCCCGCCGCCGGCCACGGTGCTGCTGGCGCGCAGGTAGGGCACGAGGGGGGAGAGGGAGGGGTCTTCCGTGAGGCTGATGCTTTCCAGCAGGGCGAGCAGCGTGGGGACGTCGGCGATCACGCTCGGCTGGGCGCCCCCGCCGAGCGTGGAGGCGGCAGCGGCGCGGGCGGGCGATTCCTCGAGCGTGCTCGACGGGGACAGCGCCGCCGCCACGGACGCTTCGCCGAGCGCGAGCACGAGCTTCGGGCCGGAGGAGGACGGTCCCGCAGCGATGAAGAGTTCGAGCGGGAGCCCCGGCAGCTGCGCCGAGACCGCCGCTTCGGTGCCTGTGATGTGGACGGTCGAGACCGCGTCGCCTTTGCCCCGGAGCGCCGCGCCCAGCTTCCCGACAGCTGCCCGGGACGCGGCCGCGTCGGTTGAGGAGATCGAGACGCCGGCCTTCAGCTCCAGCACGCTCGAGCCCGCCGCGAAGATGCCTGCGGGTCCCATCCACGAGCGGTAGTCGCGCCGCGCGGCGGCCGTTTCGGCGCTGAGCACCTTCAGCGGGCCGCTCAGGCCGGCGATCAGCGTGCCGACCGTGAGCCCGCCGCCTTCTTCGGAACCGGTCAGAGAGGTCAGCGCCGAGAGCGCTGCGGTAGTGCCCCCGAGCGTGGAGCCGGCGTGCCCGATGCCGATCGCGAGCCAGGATTCGCCCGGGAGCTGCGAGAGCGCTTCGGCGGCCTGCGGGTCGGCTGAGAGCAGCCCCTGGCGGGCGCCGGTCGCCCCGGGGAGCGTGTCGACGTCCAGGCGCAGCGACCCGGAGGCCGCGGTCACGGAGGCGTAGGTCGCGCGCGAGCCGCCGAGCGCTTCGAGCAGCCCCTTGGCGCTGCCGCCGGCCGACAGCGCGGCCCCCGGGCTCACGTAGAGGTGCGCGAGCGCTTCTCCCGGGGCCGAGTCGGCCAGCTTCGAGTACCCCTGGGCCGCCGAGAGCGCCGGTTCGCCCTGGGTCGCGCCGATCACGGCTCGCACGCCGGCCTCGCTGCCGATCACGGCGAAGCGGCCGACGAGGCCGAACGCGACGCCGCCGGGCGAGACTTCGTAGGAGACGCCGCGGTAGCTGCTCGGGTGCGCGCCGGCGCGCTTGGCCTGGGTCGCCAGGAACGAACGTGCCGAGCCGGCGTCGCTTGTGTCCATCACGAGCGCGCCGTCGAGGCCGTGCGCGGAGAACGGCAGCGCGCTGACGGGCCCTGAGCCGGTGAGGCTGTCGGTGAGCGGGGTGATGAGCGCGCCGGCGGAGCCGAGCGAGCGCGCGAACAGGCCGACGTGGGGCCCCAGCCAGGGGGCGACGTCGCGCTCGTAGTCGAGCGGAGGCGAGCCCGGGGTGCGCAGCGCGCCGAGGAGTCGCTGGTAGGGGTCCTTCGAGCCGGTCAGCGCGCGGCCGGCGGCGAGGGCGCCGCTCTCCTGGGTTCCCGTCGGGCGAACGGTCGCGCCGACGTACAGCGGCGCGCTCGCCGGCACGGCGGTTGCCGGGTCGGCTTCGGTGCCTTCGGGGGCAGACGACGAGCCGCAGCCGGCGAGCACCAGCGCCAGCAGCACGGCGATCGTGGCCGGCGTGAGGAGCGACTTTTCCCTTCTCAAGGCGCAGCGATCGTATTTGCCGGGGCGTGCCGCGCGCAAGGGCCGACCTGCACGGCCGCGTGCAGGACGCCGCGCTGCATCCGTGCTTGCACGGCGCGCCGCCCGCCCGATCCGCTCTCGCGGCCTCGAATCCCCAGTGCCGGCGGGGTTTTGGGCGCGCGGGACGGGGTGGGGGCGGGGTTGTGGGAGATGATGTGCAAATAGGGTTGCATTGTGGGAGGAAGTGGGATATGTTCGCCGCAGCGAGCCGGGGTGGAGGAGCTCCTCCCACTCCTCCACCCCGGCTCCTCAAGCAATCTCAGGGGAGTCTCCGCAGTGGCCCCGTTCCGCGGCACCTTCGACCACACGCTCGACGCAAAGAACCGGCTGACCGTCCCGGCGCGCTACCGCTCGGCGCTGGCGGACGGGGTCGTGCTCGCGATGCCGGTCGACCTGCAGGAGTGCATCGGGGTGTGGCGTCCCGAGCAGTACGACGAGTACACACGCGGGGCGATCGCCGAACTGCCGCCGCTGTCAAAGCGCCGTACCGAGCTCGAGCGCTTCTTCTACGGCAGCTCGCACGACACGGAGCTCGACGCGGCCGGGCGGATCATGGTGCCCGCGTTTCTCGGCGAGCACGCGAAGCTCGCGAAGGATGTGGTGGTGGTTGGGGCCGGTGCGCGCATGGAGCTTTGGGACCGCGCGACCTGGGCAGAGCATCGATCGACGCTGCTGAGCGGCGTCGCGGAGGTGACCGCGCGTGTCGACGACGCTGCTTGAGTTGGTACCGATGAACGAGCCTTTCGAGCCAGACGGCGAGGCGCCGCCGGAGCTGACGCGGCGCCGGCGTGGAGCAGGGGCGGCCCGCGCCCGCGCTCGGGCGCGGCGAGTCAGCGGTCCCGCAAACGGGGCCTCGGCCTCCTCGCACGTCCCGGTGCTGGCCGACGAGCTGCTCGACGCGCTCGACCCCCAGCCCGGTCAGACGGCCATCGACTGCACGTTCGGCGACGGCGGGCACGCGAGGCTGATCGCCGAGCGGCTCGGCCCGGCGGGGACGCTCGTGGCGATCGACCGAGACCCGCTCGCCGAGCAGCGCTTCGCCGCGCTGGCCGCCGAGACCGCCTGCTCGCTGCGCTTCATCCGCTCCAGCTACGCCGAGGCGCTCCGGACGCTCGCCGCCGAGGGCTTCACGGCCGACATGGCCTACTTCGACCTCGGCATGTCCTCGATGCAGGTGGACACACGCGAACGCGGGTTCTCCTACTCCTACGATGCGCCCCTGGACATGCGCATGGATCCGAGCCAGGAGCTGACCGCGCGTGAGATCGTCGCCGAGTGGGACGAGCGCAGCATCGCGCGGACGCTGCGAGACCTAGGTGAGGAGCGTCATTCCGGCGCGATCGCGCGTGCGATCGTCCGGGCGCGCTCCGAGGCCCCGATCGAGACCACCCTGCAGCTCGTCGACGCGATCAGCGCCGGCGTGCCCGCGCCCGCGCGCTTCGGCGGCGGACACCCGGCCAAGCGCTCCTTCCAGGCGCTGCGCATCGCGGTCAACGACGAGCTCGGGCAGCTGGAGGAGTCGCTGCCGCTCGCCTGGCAGCTCCTGCGTGAGCGCGGGGTGCTGGCGGCGATCTCGTTCCACTCGCTCGAGGACCGTCGCGTCAAGAGCTTCCTCGTCGAGCGCGCTCAGGGCTGCGTGTGCCCGCCGGACTTCCCCGTCTGCGTGTGCGGGCGCGAGCCCGAGGCGTCGCTGCTGACGCGCCGCGCGATCGCGCCCTCCGAACAGGAGGTCCAGGCGAACCCGCGGTCGGCCTCGGGACGCCTGCGCGCGGCACGCAAGCTCTCCGCAGGCGAGGAGAGCGACTGATGGCCGCTGCCGCGTCACGCGCACCGGCCGCACCGCCGCTGGCGCCGCGACGCCGCGTGGCGGCGCCCGCCCGGCCTCGTCGTGTCTCCGGGCCCTCGCGCCGGCCCGCACCCGCCGCGCCGCCCCGGCGCGGCGCGCAGGGCGGGATCGCGCTTGGGCTGATCGGCGTCGCCGGGAAGCTGGACGCTCTGGCGAGCCACCGGCTCCTGGACCGTCTGATCCGCAGCCGCGTGTGGATCGGCATCGTCGCGTTCGCGCTGATCGGCATCGTGACCCTGCAGCTCGGCCTGCTGAAGCTCAACTCCGGAATCGGCCGCGCCCTGGAGAGCGAGGCGTCCCTGCAGCGCGAGAATGCCGCGCTCAGCGTCGAAAACTCCGAACTCGCCGCGGGCAGCCGCGTCGAGTCCCAGGCCGAGCGGCTCGGGATGCGCCTGGTCTCCGTCGGCGGGCTTCAGTTCCTCAGCTCCCACGCGCGCAGCGACCTCCCGCACGCCGCATCGGCGCTTCAGTCGGCACCCGCGCGCGAAGCGGCCGCCTCTCACGCCGCCGCTTCCAGCGAAGCCGGCCAGGCGGAATCCGGCAGCGAAGCCGGCGCCGAATCGCCCAGCTCCGAACAGCCGCCGGCTTCGCCGTCCACGGGCGAAGCGAGCTCGACCACTTCGAGCGCCACGACCAGCGAACAGAGCGCTCCCGCCGAAACCACCGCTCCGAGCGCCGGCACGGAAGCCACGAGCCAGCCGAGCAGCGAACAGGTCCCGGCGGGCGTGGGCGGCGGCGCGGCCGCGCCCGGAGGCTAGAGGAGGTGACCGGGGACCGCGCGCGTCCGCGGCGAGCTCGGCGCTCTGCACGACGGTTACGACGGAACGCGTCCGTAGGGTTGGCCTCCTAGTGGCAGTGGTTCAGAGCCGGATCGGCGCGATCTTCGCGATGTTGTTCCTGCTGCTCGCGCTGGCCGCCTTCCGTACCGCCTACCTCGGGATCTTCCGCGGCGCCGCGCTGCGACAGGCGGCGAGCGAGCAGCAGACGACCGTCGAAACCGTGGTCGCCCAGCGCGGGACGATCACCGATCGCAACGGCGTGGACCTCGCGATCTCAGAGCCCGCCAAGGACCTGATCGCCGACCCGTATCTGCTCCACGACCCGCTGTCGGCCGCGCAGCGCCTCGCGGGCGTGCTGGGCCAGCCGCAGAACGCGCTGCTGCGCAAGCTGAGCGAGCGGTCCGGCTTCGTCTACCTGGATCGCGCCGTCCCCGCCCGCCAGGCGGAAGCCGCGCTCGCTCTGAAGATCCCCGGCCTGACCGGCACCCCGGTGATGAAGCGGGTCTACCCGCGCGGCGATCTGGCCGCGCAGGTGCTCGGCGAGGTTGGAACGGAAGGGCAGGGGCTGTCCGGGATCGAGCTCGGCAGCGAAAGCGTGCTCCACGGGCGCACGGGCCAGCGCCGCGTGGTCAGCGACGCGATCGGCCAGCCCGTCTCGATCTCCGAAACGCACGCCGAAGTCCCGGGAAAGAGCATCCAGCTGACGCTCGACGCGAACATCCAGCAGCGCACCGAAGAGGTGCTCCAGGCCGTCGCCGAGTCCTTCAGTCCCAAGGACGCCACGGCGATCGTGATGGACCCGCGCACCGGCGCGATCCTCGCGCTCGCCAACTGGCCCCAGGTGAACGCCAACGACCCCGGGGCCGCCTCGCCCGAACAGCTGCGCGACCGCGGCGTGAACTTTCCTTACGAACCGGGCTCGACGTTCAAGGTCGTGACCGTCTCGGGGGCGCTGCAGACAGGGCTGATAACGCCCGACAGCGGGTTCTCGGTGCCGGGCGAGATCCAGGTCGCCGACCGCGTGATCCACGACGACACCGAACATGGCGTCGAATCCCTTACGACCTCGCAGATCCTCGCCCGCTCGAGCAACGTCGGCGCGATCGAGATCGGGAAAATCCTCGGCGCCACGCGCTTCAACTCGTGGGTCCACCGTTTCGGCTTCGGGTCGCCCACCCACGTGGACCTGCCGGGAGAGGAACCCGGTGTCACGCTCGCCCCTGATCACTACTCGGGCTCCTCGATGGGCAACCTCCCGATCGGCCAGGGCGAGCTCGTGACGCCGATGCAGATGGCGACCGCCTACTCCGCGATCGCCAACGGCGGAGTGCTGCGCCCGCCCCACATCGTCGGCTCGGTCGAAGGACACCCCCGCCCGCTGCCGGCCGGCCGGCGCATCCTCTCGTCCTCGACGGCGGCGCAGGTCCGTCAGATGCTCGAAGGCGTGCTCGGCCCCGAAGGCACCGCGAGCGAGGTGTCGATCCCCGGGTACGCGCTCGCCGGGAAGACCGGGACCGCCAGCAAGGTCGATCCGGAAACCGGCGAATACTCCAAATCAAAATATGTCGCCTCCTTCATCGGCTTCGCCCCGGCGAAGGAACCCCGCCTGCTGACTGCCGTCGTGGTCGACGAACCCCAGTCCGGCTCGATCTTCGGCGGCACCGTCGCCGCGCCCGCGTTCGGGCAGATCATGAGCTTCGCGCTCCCCTACCTGGGCATCCAGCCGAACTAGGAAGGCTCCTTCGGGGGCGGAAACTAGACTGCTCTCGATGCCGAAGCTGGGGATCCCGCTGTGAGGCTCGGCGATCTCGCTGCCGGCCTGGACTCTCTCGCGGGCGCTGCCGGGGCGTCTCTGTGCCCGGCGGGCGCCGACGGCGACGTCGAGATCTCCTCGCTGGCATACGACAGCCGCGCGGTCGCTCCCGGCACCCTGTTCTTCTGCGTGCCCGGGTTTCGGGCCGACGGCCACCGCTTCGCGCCCGCGGCCGTCGAGGCGGGGGCCTCGGCGCTCGTGGTCGAGCGCCCGCTCGGGCTCGGCGTGCCGGAGCTCCAGGTCCGTTCGGTGCGCGCAGCGATGGCGCCGCTGGCCGCCCGCTTCCACGGCGATCCGGCGAACCGCCTGCAGGTGGTGGGGGTCACGGGCACCAACGGCAAGACGACGAGCGCCTACCTGGTGCGCGAGCTGCTCGAGGCGGGCGGGCTGCAATGCGGGCTGCTGGGAACCGTCAAGTCCGTCATCGGAGGGCGCGAGAGCGAGGTGCTGCGCACGACGCCGGAGGCGATCGACCTCCAGGCCGACCTGCGGGCGATGCTCGACGGCGGCGACCGTGCCTGTGCGATCGAGGTCTCCTCGCACGCACTCGAGCTTGGACGGGCCGGCGCGATCGGGTTCGCGGCCGCTCTGTTCACGAACCTGACGCAGGACCACCTCGACTTCCACCCGACGATGGAGGACTACTTCCTGGCGAAGCGCAAGCTGTTCGTCGCCGGCGAGGATGCCTCCGCTCCGCCGCCCCGCGTGAGCGTCGTCAACGCCGGCGACCCGTACGGCCGCCGGCTGGCTGCGGAGATCCCCGGCGCAGTCACCTTCGCGGTGGAAGCAGAGGCCGACTACATGGCCACCGCCCTGAGCTGCGGCTTCGCGGGATGCTCGTTCGAGCTGCGCAGCCCGGAGGGCGAGCAGCACCTCGAGCTGCCGATGCCGGGCCGCTTCAACGTCGCCAACGCGCTGGGCGCGCTCGCCGTCGCGCATCGCCTGGGCGTGCCGATGAGCACGCTCGTCGAGGCGCTCTCGCGCGGCGTGCACGTTCCGGGCCGCTTCGAGCCGGTCGAGCGCGGGCAGGACTTCGCGGTGCTGATCGACTACGCGCACACCCCGGATTCGCTGGAGAACGTGCTGTCGGCCGCGCGGGAGCTCGTGGGGGATCCCGGCCTGCGCGGCGCCGGCGGCTCGGCCCGGGTCCTGTGCGTGTTCGGCGCCGGCGGCGACCGCGATCGCGGCAAGCGGCCGCTGATGGGCGAGATCGCGGCGCGCCTGGCCGACGTGACGATCGTCACCTCCGACAACCCGCGCTCGGAGATGCCCGGCTCGATCATCGAGGAGATCATGGCCGGCGCCGGCGCCGTCTCTTCGCAGGACGGCATGCTCGAGACCGTCGAGGACCGGAGGGCGGCGATCGCGCGCGCCGTCGCCCTCGCGCGAAGCGGCGACGTGCTCGTGATCGCGGGCAAGGGGCACGAGCAGGGCCAAGAGCTGACCGGCGGGCGCAAGATCCCGTTCGACGACGTCACCGTCGCCGGCGAGGAGCTCGACGCGCGGCTGGGAAGCGCCGCCGCCGCGCCGGGGCAGCGGTGAGCGGCTGGGACGCTCCTCGCGTCGCCGCCGCGGCCGGCGCGGAGCTGATTCGGGACGCAGGAGATCCCGGCCCGGGCCCGGCGCCCCAGGCGCCTCCGGGCGCGGCCGTCGACACGCGCCTGCTGCATGGCGGAGAGCTGTTCGTGGGCCTGCGCGGAGAGCGCGAGGACGGCGGGGCCCACGCGAGCGAGGCCCTCGCCGCAGGGGCATGGGGCGTGCTCGTCACGCCCGAGCGCGCCGCGCAAGCGGTCCGGGAGACCGATGAACGTGGCGGAGCCGTGCTCGCGCACCCCGATCCGCTGAGCGCCCTGCAGCAGCTCGCCGGAGCATGGCGCGATGAGCTCGTCGAGCGTGGAGCGAGGGTCGTCGCGATCACCGGCTCGACCGGTAAGACCTCGACCAAGGACATCCTCGCCGCGCTGCTCGCGCAGGAGCTGACGACCGCCGCGAGCCCGCAGAACCTCAACACCGAGATCGGGCTGCCGCTGGCGATCCTGGCGGCGCCGGCCGGGACGAGGGCGCTCGTCCTTGAGATGGCGATGCGCGGTCCCGGGCAGATCGCAGAGCTCACCGCGATCGCGCGCCCCCACGTCGGCGTGATCGTGAACGTCGGGCCGGCGCACCTGGAGCTGCTCGGCTCGCTGGAGGCGATCGCCGCTGCGAAGGCGGAGCTGATCGCCGGCCTCCAGGCCGGGGCCGCCGCGGTGGTGCCGGCCGGCGAGCCGCTGCTGGCCCCCCACCTGCGCGCGGATGTCCGCACGATCACCTTCGGCGAGGGCGGCGAGGTCCGCCTGATCGGTCGCGACGAGGACGGCGTCGTGACGATCGAGGACGGCGAGGGACCCGTGCAGCTCGTCCCCTCCTTCGCGCAGGCCCACAACCTGCGCAACCTGCTCGCCGCGGTTGCCGCCGCAAGAGCGCTCGGGGTGACCCCGTCCGGGCGCCTGGACGTCGAGTTCTCGGCGATGCGCGGCCAGCGCGCGGAGCTCGGCTCCGGGGTGCTGCTGATCGACGACTGCTACAACGCCAACCCGATGTCGATGCGGGCCGCGATCGACGATCTCGCCGCGACCGCGCACCGCGGCCGCCGCGTCGCCGTGCTCGGCGACATGCTCGAGCTGGGGCCGCGGGGGCCGGCTCTGCACCGCGAGATCGGAGCGCACGCGCGGCGCGCAGGCGTCGAGGTGCTCGTCACGGTCGGCCCGCTCGCGGCCGAGATGACGACGGAGTTCGGCGCGGACTCGCGCTCGCTCCCGGACGCGGCCAGCGCGGCTGCGGCGCTGCCGGCAATGCTTCGGCCGGGCGACGCCGTCCTGCTGAAGGCCTCGCGCGGGGTCGGTCTCGAGCGTGTGGCCGCGGCGCTGCGCGATGCCGAGGAGGCCCCCTCCGCGGCCCCGTCCGTCCCGGGACAGCGCTGAATGGGCCGGATCCTGTTCGGCGGCACGACCGCGCTGCTGATCTGCATCTTCCTGAGCCCGAAGTTCATCGCGTTCCTGCGGGCGCGCGAGTTCGGGCAGCACATCCGCGAGGACGGCCCGCAGGGACACCTCCAGAAGGCGGGGACCCCGACGATGGGGGGGCTGCTGATCTTCCTCTCGGTCAGCGTCCCGTTCCTGATCCTCACCAACTTCGACTGGCCGGTGCTCGGCGTGTTCTTCGCGGCGATCGCCTGCGCGGCGCTCGGGTTCGCCGACGACTACACCAAGCTGGTCAAGCGCCGCTCGCTCGGGCTGCGGGCACGGACGAAGCTCCTCGCCACGATCGCGATCTCGATCGGGCTCTGGTACATCGCCCACGAGAAGGCCCACCTGCCGAGCGTGCTGTTCCTGCGCTTCGTGGACTACCACATCGACGTCGGGCCGCTCTACCCGGTCGTGATCTACCTCGTGCTCGCAGGCACGACGAGCGGCGTCAACCTCACGGACGGCCTCGACGGCCTGGCGGCGGGCTGCGCCGCGATCGTGCTGCTCGCATACATCGGGATCACGTTCATCTCGGGCCAGTTCGAACTCGCGATGCTCGCCGGCTGCCTCGTCGGCGCCTGCATCGGCTTTCTGTGGTTCAACGCCTTCCCCGCCACGATCTTCATGGGCGACACCGGCTCGCTCGGGCTGGGCGGCGCGATCGCCGGCCTCGCGGTGATGACGAAAACCGAGGTGCTCCTGATCCTGCTGGGCGGCATCTTCGTGCTCGAGGCGCTGTCCGTCGTGATCCAGGTGATCTCCTTCCAGGCGTTCCGAAAACGCGTGTTCCTGATGGCCCCGATCCACCACCACTTCGAGCTGAAGGCGTGGTCTGAGACGAAGATAATCCTGCGGTTCTGGATCGTCGCCTCGATCTGCGCGGCGATCGGCTTCACGATCTACCGCCAGAGCCGCGGCGTCTGACCCGCCAACCGGGCCTCGGTCCGTTTGGTGGTGCCGACGATGGGTAGCATGGGCTCCAGTCACCCCCCATCCCCAGGAGGCTCATGATGCAACTCGGTCTGGCAGTGCTGCGCGCGATCGTAGGGGGGCTCTTCTTCGGGCACGGGACGCAGAAGCTCGCGGGCTGGTTCGGCGGCTACGGCCTGAAGGCCACCGGCGAGGCCTTCGAGTCGATGGACCTTCGCCCGGGCACCGCCCACGCCTTCGCGGCCGGCGCGGCAGAGGCCGGCGGTGGCGTGTTGCTGGCCGCGGGCGCCGCGACACCCGTGGCGGCTGCCGCGATCAGCGGGACGATGATCACCGCGATCCGCAAGGTCCACGCCCCCAAGGGCCCGTGGGCGAGCGAAGGCGGCTACGAGTACAACCTCGTGCTGCTGGCGGTGGTCTTCGCGCTGACCGACGCCGGGCCGGGGAAGCTCTCGATCGACGCGCTGCGCGGCCGCGAGCGCTGGGGGCTGCGCTGGGCGCTCGCGCAGCTGGGCGCCGCCGCTGTGGGCTCCGCGGCGGCGATCGAGCTCGGCAGGCGGGCGGGGCAGTCCCAGCCGGCGCCGTCCGGCAACGGAAGCGGCGCCGCCGAGGAGCGCAGCTCCTCCGAGGCCGAGGTCGTGAACCTCTCGCCGGCGGGAGACAGCGCCGCCTAGCCGGCGGGCGCGGCCGGCCGGGCCGCAAAGGCCCCTTCGAGGGGCCGTGACGCGGAGGCATCCGACCCCTGGTGTCGAATGGGGCCTGAATGCCATCGGCCGCAGCACGGAGAGCTAGGGCCGCCCGACCGCGGCGCGAGAAGGTGGCCGGCCGCCGCCGCAGGGCCAAGCGGCCGCAGACGCTCGAGCACCGGATCCTGCTCACGGTCACGATGTGCCTGCTCGCCTTCGGCGCGGTGATGGTCTACAGCGCGTCCTCGGCCACCACGCTGCTGCAGGGGCAGGGCAACGGCAGCAGCTTCCTGGTCCGCTATGTCATCTACGGGGCGATCGGCCTCGTGGCGATGCGCATCCTGGCTCGCGACGGCGTCGCGAAAGTGCACCTGATCACCGCGCCGCTGCTCGCGACGTCCTTCGTGCTGGTGCTCGCCACCCATGTGCCCCACATCGGCGTCTCGGTGAACGGCGCGCGGCGCTGGATCGGGCCGAGCTCGTTCCAGTTCCAGCCCTCTGAGCTCATGAAGCTCGCCCTCGTGCTCTACTGCGCGACCCTCCTGGCGAACCGCCCGTCGCGCGTGAACGATCTGCGCGACCTCGCAAAGCCGCTGCTCATCGTCGTCGGTGCAGGCTGCCTGCTCGTCTTCACCCAGCCCGACCTGGGCACGGCGCTCGTGATCGTCTTCACGATCGGCACGATGCTCGTCGCCGCCGGCATCCCGATGGCCAAGCTCGGCAAGATCGCCGCCTCCCTGGCGGGTGTGATCGTGCTCTACGCGCTCGTTCGGCCCTACGCGCGCGCACGCCTGACCTCGTTCGTGGACCCGTGGGCGCACGCCTCGGGCAGCGGCTTCCAGGCCGTCCAGGGCCAGATCGCGATCGGCTCCGGTGGCCTGTTCGGCGTCGGACCCGGCCAGTCGGTCCAGAAGATCTTCTACCTGCCCGAGGCGCCGACCGACTTCATCCTTGCGGTGATCGCCGAGGAGCTCGGGATGGTCGGCGTGTGGGCGCTGCTGTTCCTCTACGGGCTGATCGCCTATGCCGGGCTGCGGGCGGCGAAGTCGGCGCGCAGCCTCTACAGCGCCCTGATCGCCGTCGGCGTGACCGCGCTGATCCTCTCGCAGGCGATCCTCAACGCGTTCGCCGTGCTGGGGCTGGCGCCGCTGACCGGTGTGCCGCTGCCGTTCGTCTCATACGGGTCGAGCAGCCTGATCGTCATGCTGGCCGCCATGGGCCTGCTGCTGAACGTCGCGGGCGGGGCCACCGGGCACGTGCGGTCGGTCGGCACGCGACGCGGGGCCGACGCGAGCTCCTCCGAAAAGGAAGGATGGGGCCGTGAACGCAGCGCCGAGGATCGTGATCGCAGCGGGCGGGACCGCAGGGCACGTCGTGCCGGCGCTCGCGGTCGCGGAAGCGCTGCGGGCTGAGGGCGCCGAGGTCAGCTTCATAGGAGGCGAGCGCGCCGAGGCGCAGCTCGTCCCTGCCGCGGGCTTCGAGCTGCGCCGTCTGTCGGTGCAGGGCCTCAGCCGGACCGACCCGCTGCGAGCGCTGCGGGCCGCCGGGCTCGCCGTCGCGGCGGTGCCGCGCGCGCGCCGGATGCTCTCCGAGCTCGCGCCGCAGGCCGTGATGGGGGCAGGAGGCTACGTGGCGGGCCCGGTGGGGCTTGCGGCGGCGAGCCTGCGGCTGCCGCTCGTGCTGACCGAGGCCGACAGCCATCTCGGGCTGACCAACAGGCTGCTGGCGCCGCTCGCGCGCCGCGTCTGCCTCGCGTTCCCGCTCCGGGGGAGGGAGGGCGGGCGCTATGTCGTGACCGGGCGCCCGATCCCTCCTCCCGCCGCCGGCCGCGAAGAGTCACGGGCGCGCTTCGGCATCGAGCAGAACGACATCTGCGTGCTGGTGTTCGGCGGCTCGCTGGGATCGCGCACGATCAACACAGCCGCCGCCGAGGCGTTCGCCGGCGCACCGTTCAGGGTCCTGCACGTCAGCGGGCGCCGCGACTACGACGAGCTGGCCGCCCGCGATCTGGGCGAGGGCTACGAGCTGATCGACTACCTCGATCTCGAGGACTTCGGCCGCGCGCTCGCCGCCGCGGACCTCGCGGTGGCCAGAGCGGGCGGATCGGTGTTCGAGCTCGCCTCCTACGGCGTGCCCGCGGTGCTGGTCCCCTTCCCGCATGCGGCCGGCGACCACCAGAGCTCGAACGCGCGCTGGATGGCCGAGGCCGGGGCGGCCGTGGTGATCGCCGACGGCGAGCTCACGGGCGCGCGGCTCGGCGGGGAGGTAGCTGCTCTGCTCGCCGACCGGGGGCGCCTGGGGGCGATGGCCGCTGCGGCTCGCTCGCTCGCCCGCCCGCGGGCCGCGGCAGACGTGGCCGCGGAGCTGCTCGGGGCGGCCCGGTGAGCGCGGCCGCCGCCGGCGAGCGGCCCTGGGCGGGGCGGCGCATCCACCTGGTGGGCGTCGGCGGCGCCGGGATGAGCGCATACGCCCGCGCGGCGCACGCCCTCGGCGCGGAGGTGAGCGGCTCCGACGCGGCCGAGACCGAGCAGACACGGTCGCTCGGCGAGGAAGGGGTGCTGAGCGTGGCGATCGGCCACGACGCGGCGAACCTCCCCTCCGGCGAGGGCGTCGAGCTCTACTACTCGAGCGCCATACCGGCCGGCAACCCCGAGCGCGAGGCCGCGCGCGAGAGGGGGCTGCCCGAGCTCCCGCGCGCGGCGCTGCTCGGCGAGCTCTCGGCGCTGCGTCGCACGATCGCGGTCGCGGGCACCCACGGCAAGACGACGACCGCGTCGATGCTCGTCCATGCCCTGCGCGGCGCGGGCCTCGATCCGGGCTGGCTCGTCGGGGCGCCCGTGGGCGGCGGGCTGCCGAACGCGCACTGGGCGCAGGGCGATTGGCTCGTGGTCGAGGCCGACGAGTCGGATCGCTCGATGCTCAGCCTCAGCGTCGAGGTGGCGATCCTCACCAACGCCGAGCTCGACCATCACGCGACCTTCTCCTCGCTCGCCGAGCTGCGACGGGATTTCCGCGCGTTGCTGGCCGGCGCGCGAGCGGCCGTCGTCTGGGACCGGCCCGAGCTCCTGGATCTCGCCGGCGGCGACGCCGTCGCGTACGCGCCCGAGGAGCTGGAGCTGACGCAGGGAGGCTCGCGGTTCCGCTGGCACGGGGAGGAGGTCACCCTCGCCGTCCCCGGTGCCCACAACGCCGCGGATGCCGCCGGCGCGCTGGAGGCCGCGCGGATCGCCGGCGCCGCGCCGAAGCCGGCGATCGCCGCGCTAGCTGCGTTCACGGGCGCCGGCCGGCGCTTCCAGCGTCTGGGCACGAGCGCGGGCGGCGCGGAGATCTACGAGGACTACGCGCACCACCCGACCGAGCTCGACGCGACGCTGCGCGGCGCGCGCACGCTGGAGCACCGGCGCCTGCTCGCCGTCTTCCAGCCACACCTCTTCTCGCGCACGGCGCTGCTGGCACGCGACTTCGGTGCCGCGCTGGCGCACGCCGACATCGTCGTGGTGCTGGACGTCTACCCGGCGCGCGAGCGCGCCGCGGACTTCCCCGGCGTCAGCGGCCTTGCCGTCGCCGAGGCGGCGGCCGACGCGGCCGGGGGACGCCCGGTCTACTGGCTGCCCACCTTCGCGGCCGCCGAGAAGGTCCTCGCCGGGATCTTGGGGCGAGGGGATCTGTGCGTGGTGATGGGCGCGGGCGACGTGGACAGGCTGGCGCGTACGCTCCTCGCGGGCGAGGGCGCGGAGCGCCGCGCATGAGCACGACCCCGCCGCCGGGCGTCGAGCGCGACCATCCCCTCGCGCGGCTCACGACGGTGCGCACCGGCGGCCGGGGGGAGTTCTTCGCGCGCGCCGGCTCGGAGGCCCGTCTGCTCGAGCTGCTCGCCTGGGCGCGCGGCGCGGGTCTCGACGTGTCGGTCGTCGGATCGGGATCGAACCTGCTGATCGCCGACGAGGGCGTGCGCGGGCTCGTCCTGAAGCTCGACCGAGAGCTCGCCGGGATCGCGATCGAGGGGCCGCGCGCGCTCTGCGGCGCCGGCGCGCGGCTGCCGGCGATCGCCGCCCGCGCCGCCCGCGCCGGTCTCTCGGGCATCGAGTTCGGCGTGAACATCCCCGGCACCCTCGGCGGCGCGGTGCGGATGAACGCGAACGCCTACGGTGGGGAGCTCGGGCGTGTCCTCGAGTGGGTCGAGCTCGCCGGCCCGGGCGGGGTCGAACGGCGCGGACCCGAGGAGCTGGGGCTCGCATACCGGAGCTCGAACCTGCCGCCCGAGGAGGTCGTCGTGCGCGCCTCGCTGCTGCTGGCGGTCGCCGACCCCGAGGAGGTGTCGGCGACGCTCGCGGAGATGCGCAAGATGCGCCACGAGGCCCAGCCGCAGGGGATCAAGACCTTCGGCTCGACCTTCAAGAACCCCGCCGACCCGCGCGCGGAGGGTCGCAGCGCGGGCGTGCTGCTCTCGGAAGCGGGACTCAACGGGTTCGCGGTCGGCGGCGCCCGGTTCGCGCCCAAGCACGCGAACTTCATCGAGAACACCGGTACAGCGAGCACGGCGGACGTCGTCGCCGTGATGGCCGAGGGGCGCCGGCGGGTGCTCGACCGCGCCGGCGTCGAGCTCGAGCCCGAGGTGCAGACGCTCGGCGACGTGCGCTTTCCCTGGCGCTGATCGAAGGTGATGTCCGGACGGGGTCGAAGACTGTCCGGATGGAGCGCTCGATGGCCGCAGCAGGACGCGCGGGACGCGTGGATGGCGCGGGTCAGGGCTCGCGACGCCGCCAGGCGTGGCGCGGGACCGGGATCCCGGGCGTCTTCGGCAGGGCCCGCGGCGCGCTCTCGGCGATGCTCGCCGCGCTGGGCGCGAGGCGGCGCCTGCGGATCGCGCTGCTCTGCGCGCTGGTCGCGGTGGCGCTCCTGGGCGGCGCCTGGATGGGGCTGCGCCACTCCTCGTTCGTCGCGGTCGAGCACGTCCGGATCTCGGGCGCAGACGGGCAGCAGGCGGCAGCGATCGAAAGCGCCCTGACCGAAGCGGCCAAGCGCCAGAGCACGCTCGACGCCAGCACCGCGCAGCTGATGGCCGCCGTGGCCCGCTTCCCGCAGGTCGCCGCGATCCACGTCACGACCAGCTTTCCCCACGCGATGCGGATCGCGGTCGTCGAGCGCACACCCGTCGCCGCGCTGCTGGTCGCCGGAACGCGAGTCGCGGTCGGCGCCGACGGCACGGCTCTCGGCGCCGGGATAGCGACCGCTTCGCTGCCGACGGTCGCCGACGACGTGGCGCCGCCGAGCGGGGAGCGCACGCGGAACCCCCTGGTCCTCGAGGCCCTCACCGTGCTCGGCGCCGCGCCCCACGTGCTCACCAGATACGTGAAGCGGGCGTATTTCTCGCCTCGCGGCCTCACCGTGGCGCTGCGGACCGGCCTGCTCGTCTACTTCGGCGACGCGAGCCGGCCGCACGCGAAGTGGCTGGCGCTCGCAGCCGTGCTCGCCCAGCCCAGCTCGGCCGGGGCGCTCTACGTCGACGTGCGGACGCCCGAAAGGGCGGCAGCCGGCTTCGCCCCGGGCTCCGCGCCGCACGAAGGCGAAGGGTCGGCGACCGCCGAAACGCAGATGGGCAAGAGCGAATCGACGGTCTCCGCGCTGGCGGCGGGGCTCGCAGCCGCAACGCCCGAAGGCCATGAAAAGAGCGCTTCCGGCGCAGCCGAAGAAAGCTCCGAAAAGGGCTCGGAAGAAGCCGCTACGAGCGGCAGCTCGGGCCCGTCGTCCGAAGCGAGCGGCGGCGCGGAAGCAGAAACCCAGACCAGCGAACCGAGCGGGTGAGAAGTCTCTAGCTCAACTCGAGCTTGATGCTGAGGGAAGGCCGATCCTCAGGCGGCGGTCGAGAGTCGGCCGATCTGCAACGATCCTTGCGAGACTCGTCGCCTTCGTTGACAGGGCGAGATTCCCTGCATAGGGTCGCAATTCCGGTGGGTCGGCGACTCTGTATGCTGCCAACCCTGAATTACTACTGAAGGCTTCGGACAGAACCATTATGGAGAGCAGCGGGAGCTATCTGGCGGTCATCAAGGTCGTCGGCGTCGGCGGCGGCGGCACGAACGCCGTCAGCCGCATGGTCGACGCGGGGCTGCGCGGCGTCGAGTTCATCGCGGCGAACACCGACGCCCAGGCGCTCGACATGTCGGACGCCGACATCAAGCTGAACATCGGGCACGACTCGACGAAGGGGCTCGGCGCGGGCGCCAACCCCGACGTGGGGCTCGCCGCCGCTTCGGAGTCGCGCGACGACATCAAGGAGGCGCTGAAGGGCGCGGACATGGTCTTCGTCACGGCCGGCGAGGGCGGCGGCACCGGCACGGGCGCCGCGCCCGTGATCGCGGAGATCGCCAAGAACGAGATCGGTGCCCTGACCGTCGGTGTCGTGACGCGCCCCTTCGACTTCGAGGGCTCGCAGCGCGGACGCCAGGCGACCGAGGGCATCGAGCGCCTGCGAGAGGTCGTCGACACGCTGATCGTGATCCCCAACGAGAAGCTGCTCGCGGTCGTCGAGCGGCGCACGTCGATGCTCGACGCGTTCCGCGAGGCCGACAACGTGCTGCGCCAGGGCGTCCAGGGCATCACCGACCTGATCACCATCCCGGGCCTCATCAACCTCGACTTCGCCGACGTCCGCACGATCATGCAGGACGCCGGCTCGGCTCTGATGGGGATCGGAACCGCAGCCGGCGAGAGCCGCACCGCGGACGCCGCCAAGGCCGCGATCTCCTCGCCGCTGCTGGAGGAGAACGTGGAAGGCGCGACGGGCATCCTCCTGAACATCACGGGCGGCAAAGACCTCGGCCTGTTCGAGGTCAACGACGCGGCGGAGATCATCCAGAACGCGGCCGACCCGAACGCGAACATCATCTTCGGGGCGGTGATCGACGAGTCGATGTCCGACGAGGTCCGGGTGACCGTGATCGGCACCGGCTTCGACCACCGGCCCGGTCGCGGCGCCAGGCGCGAGGCGCGCTCGGCGCGGCCCGACCGGGGCCCGCGGATCTCCGACCGCCAGCGGTCGAACCTCGAGATCTCCGACGACGACATCGACGTCCCGCCGTTCCTGCGGGACTAGCCTTTCCGGAGAGAGCCCTCGGGAGCCCGCGGGGCGCGGGCTGAGCAGGAGCCCCTGCCGGCGCGCTGAGCCGAGGCCGGCCGGCGCCTGCGGCGCGCGTCGCCGTCGCGTCAGCGCGAGGCGAGCGCCTGGATGTGTGAGACGAGCCGCCCGTTCGCGAGGATGTGCACCGCGAAGCCCAGCGGCTGCTCGTCGAAGCGCAGCGGCAGGCCCTCCTCGGGGCGCAGATCCAGGCGCAGCGTCGAGTTGGTGCTCGGGCAGATCAGCAGCGGACGGCCGGCGAACACCGTCGTGGCCGTGCGGTGGACGTGGCCGCAGGTGAGAGCCTTCACCTGGGGGTGCCCTTCGAGCAGCGACTCGAGCCCCGCGGCGCCGGCCGGGTCTAGCCCGATCGCGTCCATCGCCACGATCCCGGAGGGGACCGGAGGGTGGTGGAGCGCCAGCAGCGTGGGACGGGCCGGCTCGTCGGCGAGCGCCCGGTTTAGCCAGCTCAGCTGATCGGGGCCGAGGGCGCCGCCCGGGCTCCCGGGGAGCGTGGTGTCGCAGCCGACGAGCCGCAGATCCTCGACGTAGGCGAGCACGTGCACGGGCGCGCCGGTCGCGTGCTCACGCCCCGCGAACGTCCTCGCCAGCAGGTCGCGGTCGTCGTGGTTGCCGGGGATCGCGTGGATCGGGATCCCCAGCTCCGCCACCATCCGGTGCGCGCGCTCATACACCTCGGCCGCCGGCTCGTCGGCGATGTCGCCGGTCAGCAGCACGGCGAGCGGGCGGGGCTCCAGCGCCGCCGCGGCCTCGAGTGCCCTCGCCAGGCGGGCGTCGGCCTCGCCCTCGCCCTCGCACAGGTGCAGGTCGCTGAGCTGGATCAGGAGCGTCGGGTCGCCGGCGTGTCGCGTGGACGCGGACATCGCGGCGGATCATCGCCCGCCGGGCGGTCGCCGTAAGTGACCGCCCGCACAGATGGGCCTCGGAGGGGGCGGTCACGCCTCTCAGCGCGCGTCGGAGTCGGGAGAGCCGCCGCGAGCTCGACTTCCGGCTCGTCAGAGAGATCTGCCGTCAACGGGCTGTCCCGCCTCCCTCGGGCCCGCTCCGACACCCGCTAGCCTGCGCGCCGTGAGCCCGGCACCGCCCGCGTTGCGCCGCACGCCCCTGTTCGAGGAGCACGTCGCGGCCGGCGCCAAGCTCGTCGGATTCGCGGGCTGGGAGATGCCGGTTCAGTACGCCGGGGTGCGCGAGGAGCACATGGCCGTGCGGGACGCGGCGGGGATCTTCGACGTCTCGCACATGGGGGAGATCGAGACCAGCGGCCCCCAGGCGCTCGAGCTCCTGCAGCGGCTGCTCTCCAACGACGTCTCGGCGATCGCGCCGGGCGGTGCGCAGTACAGCGTGCTCTGCCGCGAGGACGGCGGCGTGCTGGACGACCTGTTCACCTACCGCCTGGAGGTGGACCGCTACCTCACCGTGACGAACGCCGCCAACCACCTCGCCGACTTCGCATGGTTCGAGTCGGTCGCCGCCGAGTTCCCCGAGGCGCATGTCAGCGACCGTCTCGAGGAGTGGGCGATGATGGCCGTGCAGGGTCCGCTCGCCCGGGAGATCGTCCAGGCGGTGGCGGACTCGCCGCTGCCGGCCCGGATGACGACGGACACGCTGCGGATCTCCGGCGAGCAGGTGCTGGTCTGCGGGACCGGGTACACCGGCGAGGACGGGGTCGAGCTGCTGTGCTCGCCCGAGCACGCGCCGCAGCTCTGGCGCGACCTCGTGCGGCGCGGCGCGGCGCCGGCCGGGCTCGGCGCCCGTGACACGCTGCGTCTGGAGGCCTGCTTCCACCTCTACGGCAACGAGCTGACCGTGGAGCGCGGGCCGATCGAGGCGGGCCTGGGCTGGTGCTGCAAGGAGGACACGGGGTTCATCGGATCGGAGGCGGTGCGGGCGAGCCGTCAGGCGGGTCCCGCCGAGAAGCTCGTGGCGTTCGAGATCGACGGCCCGGGGATCGCGCGGCAGGGCAACGTGATCGCGGGCGGTGGCGAGGTCACGAGCGGGACCCTCTCGCCGTGCCTGGAGCGCGGCATCGGGATGGCCTACGTGCCGTCGGCCGAGGCGGTCCCCGGCACGAAGCTCGAGATCGACGTGCGCGGGCGCGTGCGCCCGGCAACGGTGGTCGAGAAGCCGTTCGTGAAGAAGCGCGCCTGAGCGCGCCTGCGCGACGGCGGCCCTTCGTGGCAAGATTGCCGCGCCGCACCCTCTCGCCGACAGAACAGAAAGGCTCAGCGAATGGCCGAGGCCAGCTATCCCGACGACCTCCTCTACCACGCCGAGCACGACTGGGCCCGCATCGAGGGCTCCGGGGAGGCGACGCTCGGCATCACGTGGTTCGCGCAGGACGCGCTCGGCGAGGTCGTCTTCTTCGACCCGCCCGCAGTCGGCACCTCGCTGACGAAGGACGCCCCCTACGCCGAGGTCGAGTCGGTGAAGGCGGTCTCCGATGTCGTCGCCCCGCTCTCGGGCGAGATCGTGGCGGTCAACGACACGCTGCCCGCGAACCCGGCTCTGATCAACGAGGACCCCTACGGCGAGGGCTGGCTCGTGAGGGTGCGCATGTCGGAGCCCGCCGAGCGCGAGGCGCTGATGGATGCGGCGTCCTACCGCGCGACGCTGGATGGCTGAGACCGCGGCTGCGCCGGCGCGCGTGGAGGCGGGGTCTGGCCGGCTGTGCAGGTGGCTAGGCTGAGGGCAACTTGAGCCGCTACACCGCCATCACCCCGGAGGACCTCGAGGCGATGCTCGACGCCGTCGGCGTCGCCTCGCTGCAGGAGATCTTCGATCGCCAGATCCCCGAGGCCGTCCGTCTCGGGCGAGAGCTCGAGCTGCCGGCCGGCCGCCCTGAGCAGGACGTCTTCGAGCACCTGCGCGACCTGGCCGCCCGCAACAGCTCCACAGAAGAGGAGCTGAGCTTCCTCGGCGCGGGCATGTACGACCACTACGTCCCCGCGCTGATCGACATGCTGATGGAGCGCTCGGAGTTCCTGACGCCCTACACGCCCTACCAGCCGGAGATCTCCCAGGGCGGCCTGCAGGTGATGTTCGAGTACCAGACCGCGATCTCCGAGCTGACCGGCCTGCCGGTCTCGAACGCCTCCACATACGAGGGCCCCTCGGCCGCCGCCGCGGCCGCCTATCTCGCAAAGCTGCACAACGGCCGCAAGCGCCTGGTCGTGAGCGCGGGCCTGCATCCCCACACGACCCAGACGCTTCGGACGTATGCCCATGGCTATGAGATGGAGATCTTGGAGGTGCCGCTCCACGCGGGGCGGACGGACCCCGACGCCTGGGCGGCGGCGGTCGATTCCGAGACGAGCGCGGCGATCTTCGCTCAGCCCAACTTCTACGGCGCCGTCGAGGATGCCCAGGCGCTCTCCGATGCCGCGCACGAGGGGGACCCCACCCGCCCCGGCGCGGGCCCCGTCGTGGTCGCCCAGGTCGACCCGCTGACGCTCGGGATCCTGCGCTCGCCGGGCGAATGCGGCGTCGACGTCGCGGTCGGGGAGGGGCAGGCCCTCGGCAACAGGCTCGACTTCGGAGGGCCGTCGTTCGGCCTGTTCGCGGCGCGGGAGGAGTACCTGCGCAGGATGCCCGGCCGCATCGCGGGCGAGACGGTCGACGTGGATGGCCGTCGCGGCTTCGTGCTCACGCTGCAGACCCGCGAGCAGCACATCCGGCGGGAGAAAGCCACCTCGAACATCTGCACCTCGCAGGCCCTGAACGCGCTCGCGGGCGTCGTCTACCTGGCGTGGCTCGGGCGGCGCGGGATCGTCGAGCTGGGCGAGCTGCTCGCGGCGCGGACCCACTACGCGCGTGAGACGCTCGCCGCGCTGCCGGGGGTCGAGCGGATGCACGAGCAGCCCGTCGTGCGGGAGTTCGCGTTGCGGCTGGACGCCGACGTCGCCGAGGTGCGCCGCCGCTGCGCCGAGCGCGGCATCAACGCCGGGGCCGACCTGCAGGCGCTGAGCGGCCGGCCCGAGGACAGAGGCGGCCTGCTGGTCGCGCTCACCGAGCGCCGCTCGAAGGCGGACATCGACCGGCTCGCGGAAACGCTCGGCGCGGCCGTCGCGGCCAGCCCGGCGGCGAAAATGGAGACCCACCCACCGGCGGTACCTGCGTGAGAGAGATCGACGAGAACCACCTGCACGCCGACCCCGCCATCGAGGTGCACCCGGAGGAGCACGCCCAGCACGTCGCCCCGCCGGTTCGCTTCGGCGGCGCGACGCCGATGCAGCGCGAAAGGGCGCGCACGATCTTCCAGAAGGGGGCGCCCGGCAGGCGCGCGTTCACGTGCCCCGAGCTCGACGTGCCCGCCCTGCCCGCCGATGCTCTGCCCGAGCGCCTGCGCCGCGCCGAGCCGCCGCGCCTGCCCGAGGTCTCAGAGCCCGAGATCGTCCGCCACTACGTCGGGCTGTCAAAGCGCAACTTCGACCTGGACTCGGGCTTCTACCCGCTCGGCTCGTGCACGATGAAGCACAACCCGCGCCTGCACGAGCGCGCCGCCGCCCTTCCCGGGCACGCGCGTCTGCACCCGCTGCAGGACCCCGAGCGCGCCCAGGGCGCGCTGGAGCTGATGTGGCGCCTGCAGCAGGCGCTGGGCGAGATCTCCGGGCTTGCGCACGTCAGCCTGCAGCCCTCGGCGGGCTCCCACGGCGAGCTCGCGGGCGTCCTGCTGACGCGCGCCTACCACGAGGACCGCGGCGAGGACCGGCGCAAGGTGCTGACCCCGGACACCGCCCATGGCACGAACCCGGCGACGGTCACGATGGCCGGGCTCGAGGTCGTGAAGCTCGCGACCAACGACGACGGCGGGATCGACCTCGACGACCTGCGCGCGAAGGCGGATGAGGGCGTCGCCTGCCTGATGCTGACGAACCCCAACACCCTCGGGATCTTCGACCCCAACATCGCGGAGATCGCCTCGATCGTGCACGGCGTCGGTGCGACGCTCTACTACGACGGCGCGAACCTGAACGCGGTGATGGGGATCTCCCGGCCGGGCGACATGGGCTTCGACATCGTCCACTTCAACCTGCACAAGTCCTTCACGCAGCCGCATGGCGGCGGCGGCCCGGGGTCGGGCCCGATCGCCGTCTCGGACCGCATCGCTCCGTACCTCCCCGTGCCGGTCGTCGCGCGGCGCCCCGACGGGAGCTTCGTCCTCGACACCGACCGCGAGAAGACGATCGGGCGCCTGCGCGGCTTCCACGGCAACTACGGCACGTTCGTGCGCGCCTACGCCTACATCTGCTCGCTTGGGGCCGACGGCCTGCGCGACGCGTCCGAGACGGCGGTGCTGAACGCCAACTACCTGCTCGCGCGGCTGCGCGCGCTCGGCGTCGCCGAGCAGCTCCCGCTCGCTTTCGGCGAGCTGTGCATGCACGAGTTCGTGCTCTCCGGCGGCCCGATGAAGAAGGACCTGAAGATCAAGACGCTCGACCTCGCCAAGCGGCTGCTCGACTACGGCTTCCACCCGCCGACCGTCTACTTCCCCCTGCTCGTCGACGAGGCGCTGATGGTCGAGCCGACGGAGACCGAGACACGCGAGACGCTGGACGCGTTCGCGGAGGCGGTCGCGGCGATCCTCACCGAGGCGGCCGAGGATCCCGAGATCGCGCTGCAGGCGCCGTACACGACGCCCGTACGCCGGCTCGACGAGGTCGCAGCGGCCAAGCAGCCGGTGATCCGCGAGGCGCTGGCCTGATGGAGCAGCGCAAACTCGGCGCCACGGGAATCAGCGTCAGCCCGCTCTGCCTGGGCGCGATGATGTTCGGCGCGTGGGGCAACACCGACCACGAAGACTCGATCGCGATCATCCACGCGGCGCTCGACGCCGGCATCAACTTCATCGACACCGCCGACGTGTACTCGCGGGGCGAGTCGGAGAAGATCGTCGGCAAAGCGCTCAAGGGCGGCCGCCGCGACTCCGTCGTGCTCGCGACAAAGGCGCACGGGCGCATGCACGACACCGACCCGAACGCCTTCGGCAACTCCCGCCGCTGGCTGATCAAAGAGGTCGAGAGCAGCCTGAAACGGCTGAAAACGGACTGGATCGACCTCTACCAGATCCACCGCCCCGAGCCGGACACAGACATCGACCAGACGCTCGGCGCGCTCAGCGAGCTCGTCGCGGCGGGCAAGGTGCGCGCGATCGGGTCCTCGACCTTCCCGGCCTGGCAGATCGTCGAGGCGCAGTGGGTCGCCGAGCGGCGCGGCCGTGAGCGTTTCATCTGCGAGCAGCCGCCCTACTCGATGCTGATCCGCGCGGTCGAGCGCGACGTGCTCCCCGCCTGCCGGCAGTTCGGAATGGGCGTGATCCCGTGGAGCCCGCTCGCCGGAGGCTGGCTCTCCGGGCGCTACGGCAAGGGCGGCGAGTCGCCGGGGTCCAGCCGCCGCGCGCAGATGCTCCCCTCGCGCTACGACATGTCGCTCCCGGGCAACCAGGCCAAGCTCGCCGCCGCCCAGGAGCTCGGCGAGGTGGCCGAGCAGGCCGGGATGCCGCTGATCGAGATGTCGATCCGCTTCGTCACCTCCCACCCCGCCGTCACGGCCGCGATCATCGGCCCGCGCACGATGGAGCAGCTCGAGAGCCAGCTCGTGGCGCTGGAGCAGCCGGTTCTGCCCGGCGAGGTGCTCGACCGGATCGACGAGGTCGTCCCGCCCGGCACCAACGTCAACCAGGCCGACACCGGATGGGATCCCCCCTGGCTCACCGAGCCGCCGCTTCGCCGCCGTCAGAGCTGACGTGCGCATCTTCTCCGGCATCCAGCCCACGGGGCGCAAGCACCTGGGCAACTACATCGGGGCGATCGCACAGTACGTCTCCAGCCAGGAGCGCGGCGAGGGGATCTTCTGCATCGTCGACCTGCACGCGCTGACCGTCTCCTACGAGCCGGGCGAGCTGCGCGAAAGGCTCTACGACACGCTCGCGATCCTGGTCGCCGCGGGCCTCGACCCGGAGCGCTCGATCCTCTTCCGCCAGAGCGACGTGCGCGAGCACACCGAGCTGACGTGGCTGCTCTCCGGCGTCACCGAACTCGGCCGGCTCGACCGCATGCACCAGTTCCGCGACAAGTCTTCCTCGGCACGCGAGCTGGTCTCGGCGGGGCTGCTGTTCTACCCGGTGCTGATGGCCGCCGACGTACTCGCCTACCGGGCCCAGGAGGTGCCGGTCGGGGAGGACCAGCGCGAGCACGTCGAGCTGATGCGCGACGTCGCCCGCCGCTTCAACTCGCGCTTCGCGGGCGACGAGGAGGTCTTGATCGTCCCCGAGCTGCGCATCCCGGCGGTGGGCGCGCGGGTCATGGACCTCCAGGAGCCGGCACGCAAGATGTCCACGACCGGAGGGACCGAGCAGGGCACCGTCCTGGTCCTCGATGACCCGAAGACGATCGAGAAGAAGTTCAAGAGCGCCGTCACGGACTCCGGCAGCGAGGTGCGTCGCGGGCCGGAGAAGGCGGGGATCGGCAACCTGATCGAGATCCTCGCGGCGGTGCGAGGCGCCACGCCAGAGGCCGTCGAAGCCGAGTTCGAGGGCCTGCGATACGGCGACTTCAAGGGCGCCGTCGCTGCCGCGGTGATCGACTACCTCGCGCCCGTGCGCGAGCGCTATGGCGCGCTGCGCGAGGACGAGCCCGAGCTCGAGTGGATCCTCGCCGCCGGCGCGGAACGCGCCCGCGAGATCGCGGGGCCGATCGTCGCCGACGTGCGCCGGCGAATGGGCGTCGGCCCTCCCGGCCGGGGTTAGACGGCGAGCGCCATCGGGCGCGACCGGTACGGTGCACCCGTGAGCATCGCGGCGCTCGAGATCGACCTGGACGTCTTCAGCGGCCCGTTCGACCTGCTGCTGACGCTCGTCCTGAAGGAAGAGGTCGACCTGCTCGAGCTGGCGCTCGCCGACGTCGTGCTCGCCTACCTCGACCACCTCGAGGCCTGCGGCGAGCTCGACCTCGAGGCGGCGACCGAGTTCATCGTGCTGATCGCGGCGCTGCTCGAGCTGAAGTCGCGGCTGATGCTGAGCTCCGACGAGGAGGAGCTGCTCGACATCGAGCCGGAGCAGGCCGCCGAGGAGCTGCTCGCACGGATGCTCGACGCGGCGCGCTACCGCGCGGCCGCCGGGCACCTGCGCGAGCTGCTCGACGCCGAGGACGGCGTGCGCTTCCGCGCCGCGCCGCTGCCGCCCGCGCTGCGCCGCAGGATCATCCCGCCCGCCGACGGCTCGGAACGCCCCGAGCGCCTCGGGGAGGCGATGGGACGCCTGCTGGCGATGCCCCCGGCGATCAGCCTGCGCCACATCGGCACGCCCCGCGTCAGTGTCGGCGAGCGGCTCGCGCACCTGCGGGGACTGCTGCGCCGGGGCGCGTTCGACTTCGACGACGCGGTCCGCGGCGCGGATCGCATGACCGTCGCGGTGACGGTCTTCGCCCTGCTCGAGCTCTACAAACTCGGCGAGGCGGCCTGGGAGCAGCCCGACAGCTTCGGCGAGATCGCTGTGCGCGCGCCATCGGCCGCGCCGGCGGAGCGCTCGCCCGCCGTCCGGCTCGCCGGCTGAGCGATCCCCCCGGCCACACGATCTCGCAACATCTGCCCGCGCCGGTGAGTTAGGCTTGTGTCGCAAGTTCGGCTGGGCGGACTTGCCGAGAGAGGAGTGGGAGATGAGGGCGAGGGCACTGATGCTCGCGGCGGGCGTGACGTCGGCGCTCGTGCTTGCATGCGCGACGGCGGGCGGCGCCGCGGCTTTGCAGGCCGGCTATTCGATGGGGGACAACTCGAGCGGCGAACTCGGGGCCGGCCCGAGCGGCTTCGAACTCGGCCGGGTCGAATTCCCGGTGCCCCTCGCCGGACTGCCGTCCGTCAAGAAGGTCGTGGCCGGCGGAGGCGGTCTGGGATTCGCGCTCGCGCTCACCGAAGAAGGCACAGTGTTCTCCTGGGGATACGGCGTAGCGCTCGGCAGGCCGTGGCTCGCGAGCGAAGGGCGCCCGGAGCCCGTCGAAGAACTGGGACAGGCGGTCGACATCGCCGCCGGGAGCGAATACGGCCTTGCTCTCCTCACCGACGGGCACGTCGAGGCCTGGGGCGCGAATGCAGCCGGCCAGCTCGGGGACGGCACAACCGAAGAGCGGAGGACCCCCGTCCAGGTCCATGACGTCGAAAACGCGGTTGCTGTCGCGGCGGGCGGGGGCCAGAGCCTCGCGCTGCTCGCCGACGGCGAAGTGATGGAGTGGGGCGTCGGAAAAACGGTTGCGGCTCCGGTGGGGGGGCTCTCGAACGTGACAGCGATCGCGGCGGGTGGCAGCTTCGCGATGGCGTTGCTCGCCGATGGGGAAGTCCGCACATGGGGCTTCGACGCCGAAGGCCAGCTGGGCAACGGCACGGTCAGCTCCGAATACACCGCCACTCCCGTCGCCGTGAGCGGCATCGCGACCGCCACCGCGATCGCCGCGGGCGAAGAACAGGCGCTGGCGCTCATCTCGGGCGGCGCCGTCGAGGCGTGGGGCTCTGACTCCTCCGGTCAGCTCGGCAACGGATCCTTCGGCGGGCACAGCGCCACCCCTGCGATCGTGTCCGGCCTGAGCGCGACCGCGATCGGAGCCGGCGGCGAACAGAGCCTGGCCGTGGAGCCGGGCGGCACGCCGGTGGGCTGGGGCCGCGGCCTGGAGGGGTCGCTCGGACCGGGCGGCTTCAGGGTCACACACCCGCGGACCTTCCCCTGCTCGCTGACGGGCATCGAAGGCGGGACCTCGAGCCGGAACACGACCTACCTCTGGGGTGCGGCGAACGAAGGCTGCCCGTTCGTCTCCGGTCTCTCGCCGAGCGAAGGCCCGCCGGCCGGCGGCACCGAAGTGACCGTCGAAGGCGCGGGCTTCACCGGCGCGAGCGCCGTCCACTTCGGCTCGGCGAGCGCCGCGTTCACGGTGGACTCGCCAACGCGGATCACGGCGGTCGCGCCCGCGGGCAGCGAAACCGAAGACGTCACAGTGACGACCGGTGCGGGCACCAGCGTCACCTCGTGGCCTGACCGCTACACCTGGACGGCGCCGCCGGTGATCACAAAGCTCGAACCGATCGGCGGTACCAAAGAAAGCTTGAGCGATCGGCCGGTGACGATCCTCGGGAACCACCTCGGCAACGTCACCTCCGTGACCTTCGGCGGTGTCAGCGGCAAACTCATCCGAGTCCGGAGCGCGAACGAAATAACGACCGACGCGCCCTTCGAGAGCGGGACCGTGGAACTGGTGGTGACGAACGCGTCCGGCAGCACCAGCACCGAGTTCACCTACGAGGTGGCGCCCGAATTCGGCCGTTGCGTGAAAGTCGAAAAGGGCCACGGCGGTGTCGTCGGCAACGGCTGCATCCAGAACGGCGGCGGCGAATTCGCCGAATACGAATGGCTGCCGGGGCCTGCGACGAATCGCGCGCTCACCTTCAAGACCGGCAGCGTGAAGCTGCAGGCGACGAACGGGACGCTGATCAAGTGCAAGTCGACTGCCGGTGCCGGCGAATTCACAAGCGCAAAAACCGCCGCTGTGTCCTCCCTCGTCCTGACGGACTGCAAGCTCGGCAAGACGCTCTGCCAGAGCGAGGGCGCGGCAGCCGGGACGATCCGGACCGTCCCGGTGACGATCAGCCTCGGCCTGGCTGCAGGCACCGCAGGGATGCTCACGGCGCCCAGCTCCGGCACGACCCTGGCGGCGTTCACCTGCGGGACCGAAAGCGGGGTCCTGGCGGGCTCGTTTGCGGCGCCGCTCGCCAAGGCGAACAAAATGAGCTCCAGCGTCGGGTTGAAGCTGAAGGCGAGCAACGGGGTGCCGGGCTTCACGGAACTCGAAGGCCTGCCCAAGGCGGCGCTCACGCTCGCAATCGGCGAAGGCTCGCCTCAGCCGGCCGGCCTGACCGCCAAGACCACGCTCACCCCCGCAGCCGAACTCGAGGTCAGCACCTACAGATGAGCGGCCTGCTGCCCGGGCGCCGGCCGAGCCGCCGGCCGCCCGGGCGGTACGGCGGGGCGCGCTGTTAGCATCGCCCGGCCGGTCTCCAGCCGGCCGAAACGAGGAGAGCGACCCCTTGGCCGACCCGATCGCGGCACCGCATGAGGCGCCGTCCGACGACGAGACACCCGAGCTGGCCCGCACCGTCGAGGCGCTGCTGTTCCTGTCGGCCGATCCATTGAGCGTCGCCGAGCTCGCGGCCGCGACCGAGGCGGGCGACGGCGCCGTCATGGCGGCTCTGGCTCTGCTCGGCGAGGACTATGCCCCCGGGCGTCGCGGAATCGTGCTGCGCGAGCTGGGCGGGGGGTTCACGCTGGCGAGCGACCCGTCGAGCGAGGAGGCCGCGCGGCGCTTGTTCAGCCGCCCGCGGCTGGCGACGCTGACCCCGGCACAGGCCGAGACGCTTGCGATCGTCGCCTACCTGCAGCCGGTCTCGCGACCGGAGATCGCCCGCATTCGCGGCGTCAGTGCCGACTCGGCCACCGCGACGCTGCTCGAGCGCGGCCTGATCGAGGAGGCCGGGCAGTCGCAGTTCGGCGCGATCCAGTACCGCACGACGACGCAGTTCCTGAAGCTGTTCGGGCTGCGCGACCTCGATCAGCTCCCCGACGTGGCGCAGTGGGACCCCAGCCCGGAGGAGCAGGCGGAGCTGCGCGACCGCCTGATGCGCGCGGGCGAGGCACGCGGCGGCGGCCGGGAGGAGGGCTGATGCTCTCGAGCAGGCGCGTCTTCAGCGGCTTCTCGGTGGACGACATCCTCGCCGCGCGGGACTTCTACTCCGGCCAGCTCGGCATAGAGGTGCAGGACATGGAGAACGGCCTGCTGACGTTGCACCTCGCCGACGAGTACGAGGTGATCGTCTACCCGAAGCCCGATCACACGCCGGCGGGCTTCACGATCCTCAACTTCGCCGTCGAGGACATCGAGCACGCCGTCGAGGAGCTCGGCGCCGTCGGCATCGAGACGATCCGCTACGAGGGCTTCGACCAGGACGAGCAGGGCATCTCCAGGAACCCCGGAGGTCCGTCGATCGCGTGGTTCAACGACCCGGCGGGGAACATCCTCGCCGTGCTCGAGGAGTAGGCGCCCCCTCGGCCAGAGCCACCGCTCACGCTCGGCACCGGTGTGAATTACCTCACGCGACGCCGCCGAGCGCCTCGGACGCCGCCAACTGCCCGCACGCGGCGTCGATGTCGCGCCCGCGCGTCAACCGTACGGTGACCGGCACTCCGCGCGATTCCAGCGCCGCGCGGAACGCCGCGATCGACTCCCGGCTCGAGCCCTGGAACTCCGAGCCGCTGGGGTTGAACGGAATCAGGTTGACCTTGAAGACGGGCGTCCTCTCGCCCTCCCGCCGGAGCAGCCTCGCGAGCGAGAGCGCCTGCTCGTAGCGGTCGTTGACGCCCGCGAGCATCACGTACTCGACGAACACCCGCCGGCGCCTGCGCGCATAGAAAGCGCGGCAGGCCTCGATCACCTCGGACAGCGGGTAGCGCTCGTTGACCGGCATCAGCTCGCTGCGCAGGGCTTCCTCGGCCGCGTGCAGGGACAGCGCGAGCCGCACCGGCATGCCGCTTTCCGCGAGCCGCTCGATGCCCGGGATCCAGCCGACGGTCGAGATCGTCGTGTGGCGGTGGGAGATCCCGAGGTCCGGCAGCCGCTCGCATGCGCCCAGAACCGCGTCGAGGTTCAGCATCGGCTCGCCCATCCCCATGAAGACGCAGTGGTCGACGGCTTCGACGCGGCGGAAGTGGAGCGCCTGATCGAGGATCTCCGAGCTGGACAGGTTGCGGGCGAACTTCATCGCCCCTGTCGCGCAGAAGCGGCATGTCAGGGGGCAGCCCGACTGCGAGGAGAGGCACAGCGAGCGTCGGCCGTCCCGGTAGCGCATCAGCACCGCCTCGAGCGGGCGGCCGTCTCCGGTCGCGAACAGGACCTTGACGGTCCCGTCGCGCGAGACCGCCTCGTGCTGCTCGGCCAGGCACGAGAACGGAACCTCGGTGCTGAGCCGCTCTCGCAGCGCCGCCGGCAGGTCGGTCATCTGCTCGTAGCCGCGAGCGCCGCGCGCCGCCCACGCCCAGACCTGCCGCGCGCGGAACGACGGCTCGCCTTCGGCGGCGAGCATCTCGGAGAGCTTGTCGAGGTCCATCTCCGGCCTATGGTTGCAGCGAATGGCACCGATCCCCGACAACACGGCTTGAGGCTCGCGAAGTACCTCGCACACGCCGGGGTCGCCTCGCGCCGCGCCGCCGAGCGGCTGATCGTCCAGGGCAGGGTCGCCCTGGACGGCGAGACCGTCACGGATCCGGCGCGGCACGTCGAGCGTGGCGCCGCCGTCAGCGTCGACGGCAAGACGCTGGCGGGACCCGAGCCGCGCGTGGTGTTCGCCCTCAACAAGCCGGTCGGGGTCCTCTCGAGCGCGCGCGACACGCACGGGCGGGAGACCGTCACGGGGCTCGTCGAGGCCGGAGGGCTGCGCCTTTATCCCGTCGGGCGCCTGGACGCGGACAGCTCGGGGCTGATCCTGCTCACCAACGACGGCGAGCTCGCCAACAGGCTGACCCATCCGCGCTACGAAGTCCCCAAGACCTACGTCGCGAGGGTTCGGGGAGGCCAGGTGCGGGCGGCCGCGCTCGGCGCGCTGCGAGAGGGCATCGAGTTGGACGACGGACCCACCGCCCCGGCGACGGCGAGGCTGCTCGGCCCAGATGAGATCGAGATCACGATCAGAGAAGGCCGGAACCGCCAGGTGCGCCGGATGTGCGAGGCCGTCGGGCATCCCGTCGCCGAGCTGACGCGTGTCGCGTTCGGCTCCCTGCGCCTCGGCGAGATGGCCCCGGGCGAGTATCGCCGGCTCAGCGCGCAGGAGATCGCTGGGCTGGGCGGCAGGCTCTGACAGAATCGCGCGCATGGCACTGTTCGCACTGCGTGGGGCGGCGAGCGTCGAGCGCAACGACGCCGAGGCGATCCTCGCCGCCACCACGGAGCTGATGCAGGCGATCATCGATCGCAACGGGCTGGTCCCGGATCAGGTGATCAGCTGCGTCTTCACGGCCACGCACGACCTCGACGCCGAGTTCCCGGCGGTCGCGGCGCGCGCCCTCGGGTTCGATCGGGTGCCGCTGCTCTGCGCCCAGGAGATCCCGGTGCCGGGCTCGATGCCTCGCGTCATCAGGGTCCTGATCCACTACCAGGCCGAGGACGGGCACGTGCCCGAGCATGTCTACCTCGGCGAGACCAGGGCGCTGCGCGCCGACCTGCACGCGGCACAATGAGCCTCTGATGGCGATCGAGTTCTCAGAGCGGATCCGCCGGATCCCCGTCTACCCGGCGGCCGGCGGCTATGCGACCGACGGCCTCGCGCTGCTCGCAAGCAACGAGAGCCCTTTCGGGCCGTTGCCCGCGGTCCGCCAGGCGATCGAGGACGCGGTCGGTCGCCTGAACCGCTACCCCGACCCTTCCAGCACGCTGCTGCGCACGCGCCTGTCCGAGCGCTACGAGGTCCCGGCGTCGAGGATCGCGATCGGCAACGGCTCCTGCGACATCCTGCTCGCCGCCGGTGAGGCGCTGCTGGAGCCCGGCGCCGAGCTCGTCTATGCCTGGCCGTCCTTCTCGATCTACCCGCATCTGGCGGCCGCATCGGGCGCGCGTGCCGTCACCGTCCCGCTCGACTTCGCCGCCCGCCACGACCTGCCCGCGATGCTGCGCGAGATCACGGTCGCGACGCGGCTGGTGCTGGTCTGCAACCCGAACAACCCGACCAGCACCGCGATCGGGCTCGAGGAGATCGCCTCCTTCCTCGCACAGGTGCCGCCGCACGTCGTGGTGATCCTCGACGAGGCCTACTGCGAGTTCAACCTGCTCGAGGACCCCGACGCCTCGCTGGAGCTGCTCGGGGCACACCCGAACGTCGCGCTGCTGCGGACCTTCTCCAAGGTCTACGGGCTGTGCGGGCTGCGGGTCGGCTTCGCTCTGTGCGGCTCCGAGGATCTGGTCCGCGCGCTCGACCAGGTGCGCCAGCCGTTCTTCTGCAACGCGCTCGCGCAAGCGGCGGCGGTGGAGGCGCTCGGCCACCAGGACGCCGTTCTGGACCGCGTCACGCGCACCGTGGCGGAGCGGATCTCGATGGACGAGCGGCTCCGCGCGCTGAACCTCGAGCCGGCCGAGTCCCAGGCGAACTTCTGCTGGGTGCCCCTCGGCAACGAGCGCGACGAGGAGCAGATCGTCGCCGGCCTGCTGGAGCGGGGCGTGCTCGTGCGCGCCGGCACGGCGCTCGGCAGCAGCGAGCCCGCGCTGCGGGTCACCTACGGGCTGCCGGAGGAGAACCAGCGCTTCCTGGAGGCGCTCTCCGAGCTGCTCTGAGGAAGCCGCCGCTGGACGCCCGCCGGCTTTCCTGCTACAAACGGAGCCAGAACGACCGTGACCTCACCGGCGCAGACAGCACGACTCACCGACTACGCCTACTTCTGGTCGTTCACCTACGCCTGGCGATTTAGCTAGGCGTCAAAGGACCTGCGCCCGTCGTGAGCGGGCGCGTCCAAGAGTCCCGGGCAGGGACCAGGCGCCGCCTCCAAGGGCGTTCCATCGCCCCTCACGGGTCCGCAACAGGGCGGATCGGCAGCACCTTTAACATGCCCAGACGTCGGTGAAAGGATGACTTGGAGATGAGCGCGATCAGGGAGACCGTCTCAGGTGAGGGGCGCGAGCCGTACAGGCTCGCCTCGCTGCAGGCGACGCGCGGCGAGCACTCGGTGCTCGAGATCGGGGGCCGCAGGGTGGGCGGCGACAGCTTCGCGCTGATCGCCGGTCCCTGCACCGTCGAGTCCCGCGAGCAGACGATGCAGACCGCGCGCGCGGTCAGCGAGGCCGGCGCGACGATGCTGCGCGGCGGCGCATACAAGCCGCGGACGAGCCCGTACGCCTTCCAGGGCCTCGGGCAGGAGGGCCTGCGGCTGCTGGCGGAGGCGAAGGCCGAGACCGGCCTGCCGGTGGTGACCGAGCTGATGGACGCCGGCGACATCGAAGCCGTGATGGAGGTCGCCGACGTGGTCCAGATCGGCGCGCGCAACATGCAGAACTACCCGCTGCTCGCCGAGATCGGCCGTTCGGGCAAGCCGGCGCTTCTGAAGCGCGGCCTGTCCTCGACGATCGACGAGCTGCTGATGGCCGCCGAGTACATCCTCAAGGAAGGCAATGAGAACGTGATGCTCTGCGAGCGCGGGATCAGGACCTTCGAGACGGCCTACCGCTTCACCCTCGACCTGATGGCCGTGCCGGTGCTCAAGGAGCGCTCGCACCTCCCCGTGATCGTCGATCCGAGCCATGCGGCAGGGCGGCGCGAGCTCGTCAAGCCGCTCTCGCTGGCGGCCGCGGCGGTCGGCGCGGACGGGATCATCGTCGAGGTCCACCCGAACCCGGACGAGGCGATCTGCGACGGTCCGCAGCAACTGCGCACCGATGAGTTCGCCGCGTACGCGGCAGCCGTCGAGAGCGCCGCCGCGCTGGCGGGCAAGAGCCTGACTCGAACGGAGCGGGTCCTTGCCTGAGGCGCACCTGGACCGGCGCAGAACCGCCGACTTCGTACGCGACCGCCGCATCTCCGGCGTCGTCCCGCTGCTCGCACCCGACGCGCTGCTCGACGAGCTGCCCCTGGCCCGAGAGCAGGCGGAGGTGGTGATCGGCGGGCGCCGCGACGTGCACGCGGTCCTTGAAGGGATGGACCAGCGGCTGCTGGTCGTGGTCGGTCCGTGCAGCGTCCACGACCCCGAAGCGACCCTCGACTACGCCGAGAAACTCGCAAAGCTCGCCCGCGAGGTCAGCGACGAGCTGCTGGTCGTGATGCGCGTCTACTTCGAGAAGCCGCGAACCACGACCGGCTGGAAGGGCCTGATCAACGATCCCCACCTCGACGGCTCCGGCGACGTAAACGCCGGGCTGCACCTGGCGCGGCGGGTTCTGCTCGGCGTGCTGGGCGCCGGCCTGCCGGTCGGCTGCGAGTTCCTCGACCCGATCACCCCGCAGTACATCGCGGACGCCGTCTGCTGGGGTGCGATCGGAGCCCGCACCACCGAGAGCCAGACCCACCGCCAGCTCGCCTCCGGGCTCTCGATGCCGGTCGGCTTCAAGAACCGCACGGACGGCAACGTGCAGGTCGCGGTCGACGCCGTGCGCGCGGCCGCCGGCACCCACGCATTCGCCGGGATCGACCCCGACGGGCGGCCCGCGATCCTCTACACCCGCGGGAACGCCGACTGCCACGTCATCCTTCGCGGCGGCAAAGGGCGCCCCAACTTCGGCGCAGAGAGCGTGCAGGAGGCGCTCGGGCTGCTCGGCGCCGCCGGCCTGCCCCAGCGCGTGATGATCGACCTCAGCCACGACAACAGCGGCAAGGACCCCGAGCGCCAGCCGGCGGTCGCGGTCGACGTCGGTGCGCAGCTCGCGGCGGGCAACCGCGCGATCGTCGGCGTGATGCTCGAGTCGTTCATCGTCGCCGGGCGCCAGGACCTGGGTGGGGGGGCTTCCCCATCGAAGCTGCGCTACGGCCAGTCGGTGACCGACGGATGCATCTCGTGGGAGACGACCGTCGGGGTGCTCGAGGGGCTCAAGCAGGCAGTGCGCGACCGCAACGCCGCCGGGGCGCCGGCCGCGCCACGCTGACCGGATGCGGATCGCAGTCCTCGGGGTGGGGCTGATCGGCGGCTCGATCGGTCTCGCCGCTCGCGCGCGCGCAGGCGCCGAGGTCTGCGGGTACGACCCCGACCCGGGGGTGAGGGTGCAGGCGCTCGAGCTGGGTGCGATCGACAGCGCGGCCGAGGCGGTCGCCGAGGCCGTGAACGGCGCCGACGCGGTCTTCGTGGCCGCCCCCGTCGGGGCGTTGCCGGCCGTCGTCTCCGAAGCGCTGGCCGCGGCGGGCCCCGACTGCGTCGTCACCGACGTCGGGTCGACGAAGCGCCTGCTGGCGGACGCCTCGACCGACGAGCGCTTCGTCGGGGGCCACCCGCTCGCGGGCGCCGAGACGGACGGTGTCGAGCATGCGCGCGAGGACCTGTTCGACGGAGCCACCTGGTACCTGACGCCCGCTCGCGGCAGCACCGCCGGCGTGCTCTACGAGCGTCTGCACGCACTGCTGCGCCGCATCGGAGCCTGCCCGGCGGCGATCGACGCGGACACCCACGATCGTCTGATGGCCTGCATCTCACACCTGCCGCACGTGCTTGCGAACCTGCTCGCCTCTCAGGCGGCCGGGGCCCTGAGCCCGCCGGCGGGCCCGGGAGAGGAGCCGGAGCGCCTGCCCGCGGTCGGGCCGAGCTTCCGCGACGCGATCCGGGTGGCCGGGGCGAACAGCGCGATCTGGACGGACATCTACCTCTCCAACGCAGACGCGCTCCGAGACGCGATCGCCGAGCTCGAGGCCCGGCTGGCGGCGGCGCGGCAGATGCTGGAGCGGGGTGAGGCCGGGGCTGTCGGCGATTGGATCGAGGGCGCGCGCGAGGACCGCGACGCGCTCCTCGCGGCCGGAATGGCCGGGGGCTCGGCGCACGAGCTTCGCGTGCAGGTGCCCAACCGGCCGGGCGTGGTCGCCGAGATCGCCCTCGCGCTGGGAGAGGCGGGCGTCAACATCGGCGATCTCGTGCTCTCGCCCTCGCCCGACAACAGCCGCGGCGAGATCGCGCTCTGGATCGGCGGCGAGGAGCCGGCGGCGCGCGCCGAGGGGATACTCGGGACGCTCGGCTTCCAGGTCGTACGGGCATGAACACCCGCTTCGCGCCCGCCCACGGGCTCTCGGGCAAGCTGCGGCCTCCGGCCGACAAGTCGATCTCCCATCGCGCCGGGCTCCTCGGTGCGATGTCCTCAGAGCCGGTGCGGATCGAGAACTACCTCGAGGCGGCCGACACCCGCTCGACGCTCGAGGCGGTGCGCGCGCTCGGCGCGCTGGTCGAGGAGAACGGCGCCGAGCTGGTGATCCGCGGCACCGGTCTGCGCGAGGCCCGCGAGCCGGAGCAGCCGATCGACGTCGGCAACGCCGGCACGCTGCTGCGCCTTCTGCCCGGGTGGCTGGCGGCGCAGCAGGGACGCTCGTTTACACTCGACGGCGACGAGTCGATCCGCCGGCGCCCGGTCGACCGGATCGCGCTGCCGCTGCGCGCGATGGGCGCGCGCCTGGATGCGCGCGACGGGCGCTTCGCGCCGTTCACGATCCACGGCGAGCGGCTGCTCGCGGTCGACCACGATCTCGACGTCGCGAGCGCCCAGGTCAAGTCCTGCCTGCTGATGGCGGCGCTGACCGCGGACGGCACGACGACCGTCGCGGAGCCGAGCCGCAGCCGCGACCACACCGAGCGGATGCTCCTGCGCGCCGGCGTCGCGGTCGCGCGCGAGGGCAACGTCGTGACGGCGGCGAACGTCGACGAGCTGGCGCTCGAATCGGTCTCGGTGCCGGCCGATCCGAGCTCCGCCGCCTTCTTCGTCGCCGCCGGCGTGCTCGTGCCCGGCTCGCGGCTCTTGCTCTCGGACGTCGGCGTGAACTGGACGCGCACGGGCTTCCTGCGGATCGTGCGACGAATGTGCGGGATCGTGCTCGGCGACCTGGAGGGCGAGTCCGACGCGATCGTCCCCGTCGAGCCGACCAGCGAGCTGGACATCGCCCACGGCGCGCTGGAGGGAACCGTCGTGACGCCCGAGGAAGTGCCGCTGGCGATCGACGAGCTGCCGCTGGTCGGGCTGCTGGGCTGCTTCGCCGAGGGGACCACCGTCGTCACCGGAGCACAGGAGCTGCGGGTGAAGGAGTCCGACCGCATCGCCGGCGTCGTCGACGGCCTGCGCGGGCTGGGCGCTGAGATCGAGGCGACCGAGGACGGCTTCGCGGTCACCGGCACGGGCGGGCTGCGGGGAGGCACGATCGACTCGCTCGGAGACCACCGCCTCGCGATGATGGGCGCGATCGCGGGGCTCGCCTCCCAAGAAGGCGTCGAGGTGCTCGGGATGGACGCCGCGGCGATCTCCTATCCGGGGTTCGTGGAGGACCTGCGGGGACTCGGGGCGTTCTAGCGCGTGCACGCAGCGCTGTCCTGGCCCCTCGCGACACTGGGCCCATGGTCGTAGCGATCGACGGTCCGGCCGGGGCCGGGAAGTCCACCGTCGCGCGGGCGCTCGCCGAGCGGCTCGGAGCGCGCTATCTCGACAGCGGTGCGATGTACCGGTGCGTGGCGCTGCTGTCGCTGCGCCGACCCGGCGCCGATCCGGCGGCCCTCGCGGCGAGCGCCGCGATCGAGCTGGCACCCGGCGGCCGCGTGCTGCTCGACGGGGAGGACGTCAGCCGCGCGATCCGGGCGCCGGAGGTCTCAGAGCGCGCCTCGGAGGTGGCCGCCGATCCGGCGGTGCGGGCGGCCCTCGTCGAGAAGCAGCGGACCCTGATCGCGCATGGAGACTGGGTCGCCGAGGGGCGCGACATCGGCACGGTCGTGGCACCCGGCGCCGAGCTGAAGGTGTACCTCGACGCCGACCCGGCGGAGCGGGCTCGAAGGCGTGCCGCGGAGAGCGGCGATGCGCAGGCGGCCGTTCTGGCGGAGATGCGGGCGCGCGACGAGCGCGACCGCAGCCGCGCGGCTAGTCCGCTGCGCGAGGCGGAGGGCGCCACGGTCCTCGACACGACCGGGCTGGGCGTGCCCGAGGTCGTCGAGCGGCTCGCCGAGCTGGCCGCGACGAGCTAGCCGGCCGGGGCTCCGGCTCCGGCGCTCGCGCGTGCCCGATCCCCCAGGGCGGGTGAGCGGGTCCCCTGTCGCCATACTCACCGGATGCTCAAGGTCGCGATAGTCGGCTACCCCAACGTGGGGAAGTCGTCCCTGATCAACCGCCTCACCGGCGGCCGCGAGGCCGTGGTGCACGAGCAGCCGGGCGTGACGCGCGACCGCAAGGACCTCGACTGCGAGTGGAACGGGAGGCGCTTCAAGCTGATCGACACCGGGGGCGTCGACTTCGAGGACGAGGACCCGCTCGCCGGCTCGATCCGCGAGCAGGCGCAGGCCGGCCTCGCCGAAGCAGACGTCGCGGTGCTGGTCGTGGACGCGCGCGCGGGCGTGCGGCCCGGCGACGAGGAGCTGGCCGAGCTGCTGCGGCGCTCGCCGCTGCCCGTGATCGTGGCGGCGAACAAGGTCGACGGCGTGGCCGACGTCCCGCTCGCGGCAGAGTTCCACCGCCTCGGGCTCGGCGAGCCGATCCCGGTCTCCGCGGCCCAGGGGCTCGGCAGCGGCGACCTGCTGGACCGCATCACCGAGCTGCTCCCGCCCGGCGGCGAGGGGGATGAGGACAGCGAGATCCGCCTCGCCGTGATCGGACGGCCGAACGTCGGCAAGTCATCGCTTGTCAACCGCTTCCTGGGCGAGCAGCGGGTGATCGTCTCCGATCAGGCGGGCACCACTCGCGACGCGATCGACATGCCACTCCTGGTCGGCGAGCGCCGCCTGACGCTCGTCGACACCGCCGGCATGCGCAGGCAGTCCAAGGTCGCCGACTCGGTCGAGTACTACACCGCGCTGCGCTCCCAGCGCGCCGCGGAGCGGGCGGATGTCGCGCTCGTGGTCTGCGACGCCACCGACGGCGTGACCGCCCAGGACCTGCGGATCGCCGAGCTCGCGATGAAGGCGTCGTGCGCAACGGCGCTCGTGCTCAACAAGTGGGACCTCGTGGCGCCCGACGAGGAAGGCGCGCAGCCGATCGACGTCGACCACGAGCGGGCACGCGTGGCGGAGAAGCTGAGGCTGCGCCCGCGCGTGCTGACGGCGAGCGCCAAGAACGGACGCAACGTGACCCGTCTGCTGGAGGAGGTGATCGCGCTCGGCGACCGCATGGCGGGCCGGATCCCGACGGCTGAGCTGAACCGCTTCCTCTCGGAGGCCACGCAGGCGCGCCAGCCGCCGGTCGGCACCCGCCGCGGGGCATCGGGTCACCGTCTGAAGCTGCTCTACATGGCGCAGATCGGCGAGCGCCCGCCGCGCTTCGCGATCCAGGTCAACTCGCGCGGGCGGGTCACCCGGGACTACGCCTACTACCTGGAGAACCGCCTGCGCGCCCGTTACGCGCTCGACGGCGTACCGCTGATCATCGACTTCGTGGAGCGCGGCCAGCGTGGTCGCGCCCGCGCCGCGTAGACTGATGCGCCTTCTCGAAGCCCCGGCGCCGGCACCGCTTCAACGATCCGGTACGCCACGACCCCCTGGAGCCGAATGACCCAGCCTTCAGACAACGAGTTCCTGTTCACCTCCGAGTCGGTGACCGAGGGCCACCCCGACAAGATCGCCGACCAGATCTCCGACGGCGTGCTCGATGCCGTGCTGAAGGACGAACCGTACGGGCGCGTCGCCTGCGAGACGCTCGTCAACACGGGCCTCGTCGTCGTCTCGGGCGAGATCTCGACCGAGACCTACGTGGACATCCAGGAGATCGCGCGGGAGACGATCCGCCGCATCGGCTACACCGACGCCGACCTCGGCTTCTCCGCGGACTCCTGCGCGGTGCTGAACGCGATCGACAAGCAGTCCCCGGACATCGCACAGGGCGTGGACAAGGCGTATGAGGCACGCACCGACGCCACCGACGACGACGAGCTCGACGTCGCCGGGGCCGGCGACCAGGGGATGATGTTCGGCTACGCGACACGCGAGACGGAGTCTCTGATGCCGCTGCCGATCTCGCTCGCCCACCGCCTGGCCGAGCGCCTGAGCGAGGTGCGCCGCTCCGGCGCCGTGGATTACCTGCGCCCGGACGGCAAGACCCAGGTCAGCGTGCGCTACCGCGACGGGCGCCCGGTCGAGATCGAGAAGCTCCTGATCTCCACCCAGCATGCCGAGGGCGCCGAGTCGCGGATCCCCGACGACCTGTGGGAGCACGTCGTCGAGCCGATCCTCCCGGGCGACCTCTACGACGCGAACAAGCTGCGCCGGAACTTCCTCGTGAACCCGACCGGGCGGTTCGTGATCGGCGGCCCCGTCGGCGACGCCGGGCTGACCGGCCGCAAGATCATCGTCGACACCTACGGGGGGATGGCCCGTCACGGCGGCGGCGCGTTCTCCGGCAAGGACCCGTCCAAGGTGGACCGCTCCGCCGCGTACGCCGCCCGCTGGGTGGCCAAGAACATCGTCGCCGCCGAGCTGGCCGACCGAGCCGAAATCCAGGTCGCCTACGCGATCGGCGTGGCGCACCCCGTCTCCGTCATGGTCGAGACCTTCGGGACCGAGAAGATCGGCCGATCGGAGATCGCCAAGGCCGTGGACGAGGTGTTCGACCTCCGTCCCGGGGCGTTCCGCGAGGAGCTCAGCCTGCACCGGCCGATCTACCAGAAGACCGCTGCCTACGGGCACTTCGGACGCGACGACGCCGACTTCACATGGGAGCGGACGGACAAGGCTCAGGCGCTTCGCTCGGCCGCCGGTCTCTGATCTAGGGTCGGGGCGGTGGGAGCCGCCGCGCCGACCGATACGCACGAGCCGCAGCGCGCGACCCCGCCGGAACCCGCGGATGGCATCCGCGCGCGACGCGGCGGGATCGCGACGGTGGCCCGCGTCGAGCCGATCACCACCGCGCGCGCCCTGCGCGGACCCTTCGACTACCTGATCGGCGAGGAGCTGGCCGGGACGGTGGGAGTCGGCTCGATGCTCGTCGTGCCGTTCGCCCGGCGCAAGCTCCTCGGCGTCGTCGTCGGGCTGGCCACGGAGAGCGAGATCCCGCGCGAGCGCCTGCTCGAACCGCTCCGCTCGCTCGAGCCGGGAGTACCGTCGGAGCTCGTGGAGCTCGCGCAGTGGCTCGCCGCGGAGTACTGCTCGACGTTCGCCCGCGCGCTCGGTCTGGTGCTCCCGCCGGGCGCCGCCAAACGACTGAGCGGCCGCCGGCGCCGCGCCGTCGAGCCACCGCGCCACGGCGCAGTCGGCTCGGCCGCGGCGCGCGCGCCCGAGCTCTCCGCAGACCAGCGCTCCGCGCTGGCGCCCCTGCTTGCGGCACTGCGCGAGCGCGGAGCGACATCCGCGCCGCAGGCGCGGCGGGCGCTGCTGCACGGCGTCACGGGCTCGGGCAAGACCGAGGTCTACCTGCGCGCGGCGCAGGAGGCGCTCTCGCAGGGCCGGGGGGCGATCGTGATGGTCCCGGAGATCGCGCTGACGCCGCAGATCGTGGCTCGCTTCCGCGCTCGCTTCGGCGAGACGGTCGCGGTCCTGCACTCGCGGATGACACCCGGGCAGCGCTACGAGCAGTGGCGCCGCCTGCGAGAGGGCGAGGCCCGGGTCTGCGTCGGGCCGCGCTCGGCGGTCTTCGCGCCGGTCGCCGAGCTGGGGCTGATCGTGATCGACGAGGAGCACGACTCCTCCTACAAGCACGAGGGCGACCCCCGCTACGACGCGCGCGACGTCGCTGCCGAGCGCGCTGCGCGGTGCGGCGCGCTGCTGGTCGCCGGCAGCGCCACTCCGCGCCCTGAGAGCGTCCATGCGATGCCGCTCGTCAGCCTGCCCCGCCGCGTCGACGGGCGCCCGCTCCCGCCCGTGGAGGTCCTCGACATGCGCGGGCAGCGCACCGGCCTGCATCCGGAGACCGGTGCGGCCCTGGCCGGGCTGCGCGAGCGCGAGGGCAAGGCGATCGTGCTGCTGAACCGCCGGGGATGGTCGAACTTCCTCTCCTGCCGCTCCTGCGGGCGCGTGTGGTCGTGTCCGGAATGCGACGTCGCGCTCGTCCTGCACCGGGCGGGCGGCTACCTCTCCTGCCATCACTGCGGCCACCGCGAGCGCTCGCCCGAGCAATGCCCCGACTGCCGCTCGAGTGCCGTAGCGCGCCACGGCGCGGGCACCGAGCGGCTCGCGCACGACCTCGGCGCGGTGCTCGACGACGGTTCCTTCCCGATGTTCAGGCTCGACGCCGACGTGCTCGGCAGCGGCCTCGACGCCGATCCCGGCGCCGTCCTGGGCGCGTTCGAGAAGGCGTCGTGCGGGGTGCTGATCGGCACCCAGATGGTCGCCAAGGGCCACGACTTCCCGGACGTCTCGCTCGGCGTCGTGCTCGACGCCGACGCCACACTGCGCTTCCCCGACTTCCGCGCCGAGGAGCGGACCTTCTCGCTGATCTCCCAGCTCGCCGGGCGTGCCGGCCGGGGCGGGGAGGGCCGGGTGCTGGTCCAGACGCTCGCGCCGGACGCGCGCGCGATCCGCCACGCCGCGCGTCATGACAGCTCGGCCTTCGCGACCGAGGAGCTCGAGCGCCGCCGCGCGCTCGCCTACCCGCCCTTCTCGCACCTGATCCGGGTCGTGCTGGGGGCCGAGCAGGCGGCGCCCGCGCGGCACGCGGCGCTCGATCTGCGCGAGCGTCTGCTGGCTTGCTGGAGCGGATCGTCCGGTGAGGTGCCGTCTCTGCTCGGGCCGGCGCCGCTGTTCAGGCTGCGCGGGCGCGAGCGCCAGGTGCTCGTGGTCAAGGCCAGGGAACGCCGCGGCGCAGTGGCGGCTGTGGGGCAGGCCGTAGCCGCGGCGGCGGGCGAGGGCCGCCACGCCGGGGTCAGCTTCAGCGTGGACGTAGACCCGCAGTGAGGGGCCGCTCGCCGCGGTGCCGGAACGAGCCGCGCTGACGCCCGCTTGCTAGGTTTCCTGGCCTGCGGCGGGCGCGGAGCGCCTGCGGTGCAGGAGGGGTCTGGAGAATGGAATCGTCGACCAACCGCCGCCCGGGGGGCACCATGGCCGTGCTCCTGGCGCTGCTCGCGCTGCCGTTCGCGTTCGCAAGCCCGGCGCTCGGCGCCTCGCCGCGCCCGTACGCCCAGCTGGTTCACGCGTGCGGAGCGCCGGCGGCAGGCGAAGCGACGTGCTTCGCGATCGGGCGCGTGCCCGTCGCCGCCGCCGACGCGGCGCGCCCCGGCGTTCGCCGCGTGCCGTCCTCGCCGGCTGCCCTGACCCTCGGCCCCGCCGGTGGCCTCACGCCGGCGCTGCTGGCGAGCGCCTACGGCTACGACCCCGGCGCGGGGGGCGCGGGCGAGACGGTGGCGGTAGTCGACGCCTTCGACGCTCCCACCATCGAATCCGACCTCAAAGCGTTCAGCTCCCAATACGGCCTGCCGGCCTGCACGACCGCTAACGGCTGCTTCCGCAAGGTCGGCCAGAGCGGCTCGCCGGCCGAACTGCCGGCCACGGACACGGGGGGCTGGTCGGTCGAGGTCTCACTCGACGTGGAGATGGTGCACTCGGCGTGCCCGAACTGCAAGATCCTTCTCGTCGAGGCGAAGAACGCTCAGCTCGCGAACCTCGGTGCGGCCGTGAGCAGAGCCGCCGAAATGGGGGCGGTCGCCGTCTCGAACTCCTACGGCGGGCCCGAGCAGGAGGCGCTCGGCCCGCCGGAACGCGCGCTGTTCGAACACCCGGGCGTGGCGGTCACCGCGGCGACCGGCGACTACGGGTACGACTGGTGGACCGGCTCGGTGCCCAATCCCGAAACGCCCGATGACCCCGCCTCGATCCCCGGCGTCGTCTCTGTCGGCGGCACGACGCTGACGCTGAACAGCGAAGGCAAACGCGCCCAGGAGACCGTCTGGAACGGCAACGGCCGCGAAAACGAAAACGAATTCGAAGACGGCGTGAGCGGCGGCGGCTGCAGCATCTTCTACGAATCGCCGCCCTGGCAGCGCAATGCGGCGGGCTTTGCCGCCGCCGGCTGCGCCGGCAAACGGCTGAGCGCCGACGTCGCGGCGGTGGCCGACCCGCTGACCGGCTTCGACATCTACGACACCTACAACTGCGGCGCGAAGTGCGAAGCGCTCAAAGGCTCCGCGAGCTGGAGCACGATCGGAGGCACATCGGTGTCGGCGCCGCTGATCGCCGCGCTGTACGCGCTCGCGGGCGGAGCGCACGGCGTCAGCTATCCGGCGGCGACGCTTTACGCGCACCTCGGCACCGGCGCGCTGTTCGACGTCACGAGCGGCGGCAACGGCTACTGCAACAACGGGGGCTCCGCCTGCGGCGTCAACGCCGAATACCACGGCGAACGCCTGGACTGCGAAGGGACGACTGCATGCAACGCCGCCCCCGGCTTCGACGGCCCCTCGGGCGTAGGGACGCCCGCGTCGCTGAGCCTGTTCGAACCGCTGCTGCCACAAGCCGTGATCACGCCGCCCGCGACGGCAGTCGCCGGCACTCCCGCGACCTTCTCCGGCGCCTCCTCCACCGACGCCTACCCGGGCGCGACGCGGACCTACAGCTGGACGTTCGGGGACGGGCAGACGGGCACCGGGGCGAGCGTGGCGCACACCTTCGCCAAAGCCGGCGAATACCAGGTCGGCCTCCAGGTGACCGACAGCTATGGACTCAAGAGCGCGCCCGTGACGACGAAGGTCCTGGTGACGGCTCCGTCCAAACTCGAAGAAGAAGAAGCGAAGAGGAGGGCGCGGGAAGAAGAAGCGGCGCGGAAACTCCGGGAAGAAGAAGCGTCGCGCAAAGCCCGTGAAGCGAAAGAAAAAGAAGAAGCGACACGCAAATCGCGGGAAGCCAAAGAACAGGAAGAGGGCGGCGGCCCAAGCGAAGCGAAAGCGCTCGAAATCCGCAAAGCCTTCGAAGAAGCGGCGGCCCGTCTGAAAGCCCAGCAGGAAGTCCTGGCGGGGCAGGGCGCTGCCCCGCCGAGCTCCGGGCAGGGCGGGACGGCGGGCTTCAAAGCCGTCAGGGCCGTCACGCCGACGGCGACGCTGCGCGGCGCCACGCTGCAGGCCTCCGCTGAGGGCCGGCTCGTCCTGAGGATCGCCTGCCCGGCCGGGGCGAGCGGCTGCTCGGGCAGCGTCACGGTCCGCACGCTCGGCGCCGCCGTTGCGGCGCCCGGCTCGCACGCTGGGGTGCTGACGCTCGCGAGCGGCCGCTTCGAGATCGCCGGGGGCCAGGTCGCGGCGGTGCGCCTGCGTCTGACGGCGCGGGCGCGGGCGCTGCTCGCCCGCAAGGGAGCGGTGCGCGTGCGGGTGACCACCGTCGCCCACGACAGCGCGGGCGACACCGCCACGTCCCACGCGAACGCCACGCTGCACGGCTCGCGCGGGCACGGCTGAGGGCGAGCTCCGGCGCCGGGAGCCCGCGTCGCAGCGCGGCGACCAGGCGTTGCCGGTGTCAGGCTCGCTTGCTACGTTGCCTCGTCTGCCGCGCGGGATCGCGGCGGACTGAGGGGACAGGAGAATGGACCCGGTGAAAGAGCGCCGCACGGCGGCGCGCATGATGTCGACCGCGACACTCCTCGCGCTTGCCTGCCTGGCCTGCGCTGGTAGCGCCCTGGGCGCCTCGCCGCGCGGGTACGTGCGCATCGAGCCCGTGTGCCACCCGCCGGGACCCGGGGAAGCGAGCTGCTTCGCGCTCGGCCGGGTACGCGTTCCGGCCGCCGATGCCGCCCAGCCCGGGGTGCGGGCGCTCGCAGCGCGTCCGGGCGCCGACACCGGGCCCGCGGGAGGGCTCACCCCGAAGCTGCTCGAAAGCGCCTACGGATTCGACGGCAGCGCAGGCGGGAGCGGGGAGACCGTTGCCGTCGTCGACGCGTTCGACGATCCCGCGATCGAAGCGGACCTTGCGAAGTTCAGCGAACACTACGAACTGCCGGCGTGCACGACGGCGAACGGCTGCTTCGAGAAGGTGGGGGAGAGCCGCACGGCCTCGATCCTGCCGGCCCCGGACGAAGCAGGCTGGTCGGTGGAGGAGTCGCTGGACGTGGAGACGGTTCACTCCGCGTGCCCGAAATGCCACATCCTGCTGGTCGAGGCCGAGAACCCGGAAATGACGAACCTGGGCCTGGCCGTCTCGAAGGCGGTCGAGATGGGCGCCGCGGTGGTCTCCAATTCCTACGGGGGAGCCGAGATGTTCGCGCACGGCGCCGCCGAACGCGCGCTCTACGAACACCCGGGCACCGTGATCGCGGCTGCCACGGGCGACTTCGGCTACGACTGGTGGGCGGGGCCGGAACCGGATCCCGAACAGCCGGATGCGCCGGCCTCCTATCCCGGCGTCGTCTCGGTCGGCGGCACGACGCTCACGCTGAACGGCGAAGGCAGGCGGGCGAGCGAGACGGTGTGGAACGGGGAGGGCCCCACGCCGACGGGGGAACTCGGGGGCGGCGTCTCCGGCGGAGGCTGCAGCGCCTACTTCGCCGCCCCGTTCTGGCAGCGATACGCCGCCGGCTTCGGCTCCACCGGCTGCGGCGAGGAGAGGCTGAGCGCGGATGTCTCGGCCGTGGCCGACCCGAACACCGGATTCGACATCTACGACACCTACGACTGCGGCGTTGAATGTGAGGAATTCATCGGGCCCGGCGGATGGACGACGATCGGCGGAACATCGCTCTCGACGCCCCTGATTGCCGCCATGTACGCGCTCGCCGGCGGCGCCGACGGGATCTCCTATCCGGCGATGACGCTCTACGCCCACCTCGGTGGCGGCTCCCTGTTCGACGTCACCCAGGGCGGCAACGGCTACTGCGACCTCGAAGGGCGCGCGTGCGGCATCGATGCGCTTACGGGCGAAAGGCTCGACTGCGAAGGCACGACCGCCTGCAACGCCGCCCCCGGCTATGACGGGCCCTCGGGCGTGGGCGCGCCCGCGTCGCTGGAAGCGTTCGAGCCGCTCCCCGGCGAGGAAGCCTTGCTGCGGCGCAAAGCCGAAGAAGCGATCGAAGCCGAAAGTCGCCAGCGCCAGGAAGAAGAAGCTGCGCGACGGCCGGCACCCCCTGCCCCCAGCAGCGGGCAGGGCGGCACGGCCGGCTTCAAAGCAGCGCAGGCCGCCGTTCCCGCGGCGAGCCTGCGGGGGACGCGGCTGCAGGCGGGCCGCGGCGGGTTCGTCGCGGTCAAGATCGCGTGCCCGGCCGGGGAGACCGTCTGCTCGGGGACCGTCGGCGTCCGGACGCTGGGCGCGGTGATCGCGGGGCCGGGCGCCCACGCGAGCGTGCTCACGCTCGCGAGCGGCCGCTTCAAAGTCGCCGGCGGCCGTGTCACGACCGTGCGGCTGCGTCTGACGCGGCGCGGCGCCGCGCTGCTGGCCCGCAGGGGCAAGCTCCGGGTGCGCGTCCTGATCGTGGCCCACGACCCGGCGGGAGCGTCGCATTCGAGCCACGTCGCCGTGACGCTCTACGCCTTCAAGCGCGTCTGAGGGCGCCCTCCTACACTCAGGCTCGATGACCGAGGACGAGCGTGCGAGAACCGACATGGAGGTCGAGGCCGAGGAGGACGCCCCAGAGGTCGAAGAGCTCGACCCTGAGACGCGAGCCCGGCGCGATGCGGCGCTGCGGCTGGTGCGCAAGTTCGGCGACCCGGTGCTGCGGGCGGTGGCGCTGCCGGTCGAGCGCTTCGACGAGGCGCTGCAGCGGGAGGCCGAGCGCATGGGCGAGCTGATGCACGACGCGCTCGGCGTCGGGCTGGCCGCCACACAGCTCGGCGTGCTTCACCGCATGCTCGTCTACAAAGCGTATGTGGACGACCCGGTGACGGTGCTCGTCAATCCGGAGATCGAGTGGGAGAGCGAGGAGCGCGAGACGGCCGAGGAGGGCTGCCTCAGCCTCCCCGGCGTGCACGTCGAGGTCGAGCGGGCGCTCTCGCTGCGCGTGCGCGGGCGCGACGCCGCGGGTGACGCCCTGGAGATCGAGGCAGAGGGGCTCGAGGCGCGTGTGATCCAGCACGAGATCGACCACCTCGACGGGACGCTCGTGCTCGACCGCATCTCCAGGCAGGCGCGCAAGGACGCGATGCGCGCGATGCGCGAGGCCCAGAGGGCCCCGAGCGCGGCCTGAGGGCGACGCGGCGTTGAGCGTCGTCTATCTGGGCACCTCCGACTTCGCCGCCACCGTGCTCGAGCGGCTGGCCGCCGACCCGCGACATCGGCCGGCTCTCGTCGTGACGCGGCCGGACCGCAAAAGCGGTCGTGGCAGGCACCCCCGCAGCCCTCCCGTCGCCGACGCCGCGCGCCGCCTCGGCCTCGCGCTCGCGCAGCCCGAGCGGGTCAACGATCCCGAGGCGTCCGGGAGGATCATCGCCACGGCCGGCGAGGCGCCGGGGCCTCCGGTCGTGATCGTGTGCGCTTTCGGTGCGCTGATCGGCGAGTCCCTGCTCGCGGCGCAGCCGATCCTCAACGTGCACCCGTCGCTGCTGCCGCGCTGGCGCGGGGCCGCGCCCCTGGAGCGCGCGATCATGGCCGGCGACGAACGCACGGGCGTGAGCATCATGCGCCTGACGGCAGGGCTCGACGAGGGCCCGGTGTGTCTCACCGGGGAGGAGCCGATCGGCCCCGAGGACACTTACGGCAGCCTCGCCGCGCGCCTGGCGCCGCTGAGCGGCGAGCTGCTCATCCGGGCTCTCGACGTGGAGCCGCCGTTTCGCGAGCAGCCTCAGGACGGTGTCACCTACGCCGAGAAGATCGGCCCCGAGGACCGGGCGCTCGATCCGTCGCGCAGCGCGCAGGAACTCGACCGCGCCGTGCGCGCCCTGCACCCCCACATCGGCGCGCGCCTCGCCCTCCCCGGTGGCGAGACGATCGGCGTCTCGCGGGCGCGGCTCGCCCCGGACGTCGTTCTCCCTCCCGGGGCGCTACGCGATCAGGACACGCGGCTGCTGCTCGGATGCGAGCCCGGCACGCTCGAGCTGCTGGAGGTGCAGCCGGCCGGCGGCAGGTCGATGAGTGCCTCCGACTACCTGCGCGGCCACCCGGTGACGTAGGCGGGCGCCTGCACACCCGCCGCCAGACGGGGATCCGCTTCCGGCGGGCCGGCCTGCAGCGTCAGCGGGATCACGCCCGCCCAGGCCGGCAGCGCGTAGTCCTCCTCGTCGTCGATCGGCGGCCCTGTCCGCACCTTCGCCGATGCCTCCTCGATTCCGAGCGCCACGAGCGCGGTCGCGCGGAGCTCCTTCTCATCCGGCGGGCGCACGTCGCTCCAGCGTCCCGGCACGAGACGCTCGACGACGGCCTCGAATCCTGCGAGCAGCTCGTCGTGGTCGGTCACCGGCCGCGCCCGGCCGAGCAGCACGACGGAGCGGTAGTTCGCCGAGTGGTGCATCGCCGCCCGCGCGAGCACGAGCCCGTCGATCAGCGAGACCGTCAGGCAGACCGGCGCGCCGGCGGCCATCGCTCGCATCGTGCGGCTCGCGGCCGATCCGTGCAGGTAGACGAGGTCGCCGGCGCGCGCGTGGAGCGTGGGGACGACCAGCGGCTGGCCGTCCTCGACGATGCCGACGTGGGCGATCAGGCCCTCGTCGAGGATCGCGTCGATCGCCTCGCGCTCGTGGCTTCCCCGCTCTCGCTTGCGGCGCAAGCGCACCCGGTCGGAGAACGGCCCGCGGGCTGCTTCGCGTTGCACTCCCATACGCGTTAACCCTCCAAACAGAAAATCTGTAATAGTACAGGTCGGTGACTGAGTCAATACAGTACACGATCACTGCCGACAGCGCTTCGGGTCTCGTCGCCCGGCTCGAAGCCGACGTCGCCTCCGGGCGGCTCGTGCCCGGCGAGCGGCTGCCCTCCGTTCGGCGCCTCGCCGCCGCTGCCGGGCTCAGTCCCGCGACCGTCGCGGCCGGGATCGCCGAGCTGCGCAGGCGCGGCATCGTCGTTTCCGAGCCCCGTCGCGGCACCCGCGTCGGCGAGCGACCGCCCGTCTCGGCGCCGCTCGACCTCTCGGTCCCCGACGGCGTCCGCAACCTCGCCGGCGGCAACCCCGACCCGCTCCTGCTCCCCGACCTCGCGGCGGCGCTGCGCAACTGCGCGCTCCCCGTCCGTCTCTACGGCGAGGTGCCCGAGCTGCCCGAGCTCGTGGACGCCGCCCGCCGGGCGCTGCGATCCGATGGCGTGCCCGCCGGCGAGCTGGGCGTTCTCGGCGGCGCGCTCGACGGCATCGAGCGCGCGCTGGCAGCCTGGCTGCGGCCCGGCGACCGCGTCGCCGTCGAGAGCCCGGGCTACGCGCCCCTGTTCGACCTCCTGCGCGCGCACGGCCTCGGCTTCGAGCCGGTTCCCGTGGACGACCGCGGCATGCTCCCCGATCGCCTCAGCGCCGCCCTCTCGCGCGGCGCCCGGGCGGTCGTCGTCACGCCGCGCGGACAGAACCCGACCGGCGCCGCGCTCGACGAGGCTCGTGCCGGCGAGCTGCGCTCGGTCCTCGCCTCCCACCCGGATGTCCTGCTGCTCGAGGACGACCACCTCGGTGCCGTCGCCGGCACGCCGCTGCACACGCTCGCGGGCGCCGGCGAGCGCTGGGTCGCCACGCGCTCGGTGTCGAAGTCGCTCGGCCCCGACCTGCGGCTGGCCGTGCTGGCCGGCGACGAGGCGACGGTCGCCCGCGTTCGCGGCCGCCAGGCGTGCGGGACCGGATGGGTCAGCCACGTGATCCAGAGGCTCGTCGCGAGCCTCTGGGCGGACCCCGAGGTGAGCGCGGACGTCGAACGGGCGGCCGCCGTCTACGCGCGTCGCCGTGAGGCCCTGCTGGCGGCGCTCGATGCCCGCGGCCTGCATGCCCACGGCGTCTCCGGGCTCAACGTCTGGCTCGAGGTTCGCGAGGAGGCCGCGACGGTCGCCTCGCTGCTCTCCCGCGGCTGGGCCGTCGCGCCTGGCTCTCGCTACTCCCTTCAGGGTCACGCCGGCGCGATCCGCATCACGGTCGCCGCGCTGGAGCCCGCGGACGCCGAGATCCTGGCCGCGGATGTGGCCCGGGTGCTCGCGCCGGCGCCGCCGACGCGCAGCGGCTGAGGCCGGCATGGGGCGGAGGTGGACCTTGTCCGAGAGATGCGCCGCGGGCGCTGCGACGGCGCTCGACGCCCCGACGGCGCGCCGGCGGACCCCTCCCTCCGCCTGTCCCGCGCGCCGTTCGGGAGCCGCCGGCCGCGCCACCGGACGCCGGCCGGGCGTTCGCGAGCCATCATTGCGGTTGTGAGTGGCACCTCGACAAGCGTCGCGCCTGCGCGCGCGTGCGCCCATCGCGTGCTCCGGCGCGTCTTCGAGGACGGCGCGTATGCGGAGAAGGCGCTGCAGGCCGAAGCCGGCGGGCTCGACGCGCGCGACCGCGCGCTGGCGATGCGGCTTGCCTACGGCGCGGTCCAGAGAGCCGGCACGAGCGACCACCTGATCGAGCGGCTCGCCGGACGGCCGAGCTCGCGCATCGATGCGCCGCTGCTGGCATCGCTGCGGCTCGGCCTCTACGAGCTGCTCTACCTCGGCGGCTCGCCGGACTACGCGGTCGTCGCCGACGCCGTCGAGCTCGCCAAGGCCCCCGGCGGCCGGGGGCACGGGCTCGTCAACGCCGTCCTGCGCCGCGCCGCGCGCGAAGGCGGCCCGGCACTTCTCGGCAAGCTCGACGATCACGACCCCCGCGGCGCCGCCGTCCTGCACTCACACCCCGAGTGGATCGCCCAGCTGTGGTGGGAGTCGCTCGGCCCGGATCACGCACGCGCGCTCATGGCCCGCGACAACGAGCCCGCCGAGCTCGCCCTGCGCGCCAACGAGCTCGTCGGCGGCGTCGACGAGCTCGCCGCCCGGCTCGGGGTCGCGACGCACCGGGACCCGCGCATCCCCGAGGCGCTCGTGCTCGACGAGGCGTTCGACGTCCACGGCTCGCCGCTCTGGAGTGAAGGCGCCTTCACCGCGCAGTCGCGAGCGGCCATGCTCGTCGCCCGGACGCTGGCGCCGCAGCCGGGCGATGACGTCCTCGACCTCTGCGCGGCCCCCGGTGGCAAGAGCACCCATCTCGCGGCGCTGATGCGCGACGAGGGCAGTGTCGTGGCCGTCGAGGCGAACCCGCGGCGCGCGCGAGCGCTCGAGCAGACCGCCCGCCGCATGCAGGCCCACTCGATCCGCGTGGAGGTGGGCGACGCGCGCCTGCCGCGCACGGGCGAGGGCTATGACCGTGTGCTGGTGGACCCGCCGTGCTCCGGGCTGGGGACGCTGCAGGCGCGACCCGATCTGCGCTGGCGTGCAAGCCTCGCCGCGATCGAGGAGATGCGCGAGGCGCAGTTCCGGATATTGGACTGCGGCGCCCAAGCGCTGCGTCCGGAGGGTGTGCTTGTCTACTCTACGTGCACGATCTCCCCGATGGAGAACGAGCGCCTGATCGCTTCGTTCCTCGCGGCTCACCCCGACTTCCGGCTCGACGATCTGGCTGCTGAGATGCCCGAACTAGCGCTTCCCCCGAACGCCGCCGGCGAGGCGACGGAGATGCCAGGCGGAGGCTCGGCGCTGACGACCCTGCCCCACCGCGACGGCACCGCCGGCTTCTTCATCGCCCGGATGCGGAGGAGGTGAGCATGGAGGGAAGCGAGCAACCGCCCGCCGTGCCGGCAGCCAGGGCCCCGGTCGATCTCGGCCCCCAGTGCCCGAACTGCGGCGAGCCCTGGCTGCGCCCCACCAACCTCCCTGGCCGGTACCGCTGCGTCTACTGCCTGCACCGCTTCGAGCTGACCTCGGTGTGCCCCAACTGCGGCGAGCACTCGACGATCGTGCGCATGTCGAGCACGGCGATCCTCAAGTGCAACAACTGTGGCGACTCGATGCTCCAAGCCGTCTGAGCGGCCCCTGTGCCGGCGTGAACCGGCGTCCGTGTACCCGGACCGCTAGCGTCTGGCCGGTGCCGGGCCTCGAGACAGCGCGCGAGCTGTTCGCGCAGGTGCAGATCGCGCCGTCGATCCTCTCGGCGGACTTCGGCCGGCTGCGCGAGCAGGTGCAGGAGGTCCTGGCCGCCGGGGCGCGCGTGATCCACGTCGACGTGATGGACGGCCACTTCGTGCCGCCGATCACGGTCGGCCCGAACGTCGTGGCGGCGCTTGCGGACACCGTCCACGCCGCCGGTGGGGCGGTGGAGGCGCACCTGATGATCGAGCGGCCCGAGCGCAGCGCCGAGGACTTCGTCCGGGCCGGCGCGGACTCGGTGACGATCCACGCCGAGGCGACCCCCCACCTCGCGCGCGCGGTCGGGCTGATCCACGAGGCGGGCGCCGCGGCGGGCGTCGCGATCAACCCGGGCACTCCCCCCGAGGCGCTTGCGGAGGTCGGCGCCGAGATCGAGCTGGCGCTCTGCATGACCGTCAATCCGGGCTGGGGCGGTCAGCCTTTCATCGCCCGCTCGCTCGAGAAGCTCCCGCGTGTGCGCGCCGCGATCAGCGCCCACGTCGCAATCGAGGTCGACGGTGGCATCGACCCCGGCACGGCGCCCGCCTGCCGGGCCGCCGGGGCGGGCGTGTTCGTCGCGGGCTCGGCGATCTTCTCCGAGGCGGACCCCGCGGGCGCCTACGCCGCGATCGCCTCGGCGCTCGCGGACGTGCCGCGCCGGTAGAGCAGCGCCAGCGCCGCCGCCAGCAGAGCCGTGGCGCCCGCGTAGCCGACCTCGACCCGCAGCACCTGGTTGGAGATCGCCGGAAGGAACATCCAGCCGACGAACACGACGGCAGCCAGCAGCCAGCAGCCGGCGGCCGCGCGGGCGCGGTCGCGCGCCAGCGCAGCCTGGTTCAGCGCGCCCGAGGTGAGGTGGAGCCCCATCCCGACGCCGATCAGCGCCAGCCCCCAGCGGCCGTATTGGTAGTCCTGCCCGAACAGCACGTGTTGCATCACGAACGGCCCGATCGCCAGCAGCGCGAGGGCGACGGCCACCGCGAAGGCGGCGATCGCGAGCACCGTGATGCGGATCGCGCGGCCGAACGCCTCGTGCCCCTCGGTCGCCTCGAGGCCCGTCAGGTGTGGCAGCAGCGAGGTCTGGATCGCCTGGAAAAGCTGCAACGGGGCGCGCGCGATCAGCAGCACGTTGAACACGATGCCCGCGAGGGCGACATCCCGCGCGGTCGCGTCGACCGTGAGCACGGCGGCGTTCAGCAGTGCCTGCTCGGAGAGCATGATCGCCGAGACGAACAGGGCGAAGCGCCCTCCGCGCCGCAGCGAGAGGTCCTCGTGGGCGGCGGCCTCCTGGACGCCCTCGGTCCCGGGTCCGGCGAGGGCGGCGTCCGCCTCATCGACGGTGATCGGCGCGCCCTCGGCGACCGGGATCGGCGTCCGCCGCGCGAACGCGGCCGGTACGACGACGAGCGAGACCAGCGGCGCCGCCGCGATCCCGAGCGCGACAGCGCTCTCGCCGCCGGCGATGCCGACGGCCACCGCGAGTGCGAAGCACAGACGCGAGAGCGACTCCATCAGCACGAGCCCGCCGAACAGCCCGAAGCGTTCGTGGCCGGCGAGCCAGCCGCGCGCGAAGTAGCTGGCGGCGTAGGCCAGCGTGCCGACGACGAGGATCCAGTAGAGCGTTTCGTCCTGGTCGAAGACGCTGAGCAGCTGTTCTTTCAGCGCGAGCGCAAGGATCAGGAACAGCGCGGCGAAGCTGCCCTGGATCAGCATCGGGACGCGCAGCGAGTGCTGTGCGTGCCCGCGCGCGCGGCGTCCGGCGATCGTCCTCGAAAGGAGCTGTTCGATCGGCCGGTAGATCACCGAGATGATCACGAACATGACCGACCAGAGCAGGTCGACGCGCTTGGCTTCGCCTTCGCCGAGCGCATGGCTGGCGATCGAGAAGTAGGCGAACGTCAGCAGCCCGGTGGAGGCGATCCCGATCGAGAGGATCCGCGCGCCGCTGCCGTACGAGCGCTTCGTCCCCGGCTCCTGCGCCGGCTCCGCCGCCGGAGGGGTTCTAGAGACGGACAAGCAACATCGTCCAGGGGAACGGCGAGCGGATCTCGAGCACCTCCCCGTGGGCGGAGAGCTCGCGCACGAACGAGCGCTTGGACCAGTGGTTGAGGTGGCCGGGTGTGTTGCCGAGCTCGCTCCAGTAGGCGCCGCGCGCCATGTTCAGCATGCGCCACAGCGGCTCGCGCGGGACCGAGACGAGCAGGTACCGGCTCGCGCAGCGCGCCATCTCGGCCAGCGTGTGCCCCGGGTCGGGCACGTGCTCGAGCACCTCGATCGCGCTCGCGAGCTCGAACTCGCCGTCGCCGAAGGGCAGGTTCTCGGCGGGCATGACCCGGTACTCCAGGTTCGGCGCGCGATGCTGCTCCCAGCCGGCCTGGATCGACTCCTCCTCGAGGTCGATGCCGACGAGCCGGGCCTGCGGGTGCTGCTCGGCCCAGTGCTGGACGAGCACGCCCTCACCGCAGCCCACGTCCAGGACCGAGCCGGGCGCCGCGCGCTCGTAGAGCTCTTCCAGGGCGCTCTCGAAGCCCGCCATCAGGCGCTTGACGAGCGGGTTCGCCGAGCCGTACTTGTCGTAGGTGTTGCCGGTGACAATCCCGTCCCGGGAGACAGTCACCTCCGTCACAGGCTGACCACCTGATGCCCCTCGCGCTCGTCGCCTCCGTCGGGCGTGCCGCCGGGGGCGATGCGGGCGCGCGCCGGTGCGTCGTTCCCACCGGCCGCCGGCGCGCCGCCCCGTTCGTAGTGCGAGGGCTCGATGCCGAGCTGCAGCTCGATGCGACGGACGCGCTCGAATGTGCGCTGGGTCATCACGCGCTGCGCGGCGAGCAGGTCGCCGATCACGCCGAGCGCCCACAGCACCACAGCGGCGATGAACAGCACCGCACCGAGGATCAGCGACTGGACGTGGCCCTTGCCGTTGCCTTCCGCGTAGGCGACGGCGAAGCGGATCCAGACCCCGATCGAGGCGAGCCCGATGATCAGCGCGAGGCTCCAGAACACGCGCAGCGGCTCGTATTGCGCGTAGATGCGGAAGATCGAGACCGCGTTGCGGCGCACGTAGGCGCCCATCGACGGGAACAGGCGCGACTCGCGCGTCTTCGGGTTGGTGCGGACCGGGACGTGGTCGATCGCGACGAGCATCTTGCCCGCCTGGATGATCGTCTCCAGCGTGTAGGTGAACTTCGAGACCACCATGATCTGGATCGCCGCCTCGCGGTTGTACGCGCGGAACCCCGAGGTGGTGTCGGGCACGGTCGTCGAGGACGCCTGGCGCACCACCCAGGAGCCCAGCCGCTGCAAGGTCTTCTTCAGCGGCGAGAAGTGCTCGATGCCGCCGACTTCGCGGTCTCCGACCACCATGTCGGCACGGCCTTCGACGATCGGCCTGACCAGCTTGGCGATGTCCGGGCCGTAGTACTGGTTGTCGGCGTCGGTGTTCACGATCACGTCGGCGCCGAGCTTGAGGGCCGTGTCGATCCCGGCCTGGAAGCCGGTCGCGAGGCCCTTGTTGCTCGTGAGCCGGACCAGGTGGTCGACGCCGTGTTCGCGAGCGACCGCCACGGTCGCGTCGGTCGAGCCGTCGTCGATCACAAGCCACTCGACCGTGTCGAAGCCCTCTACCTCGCGCGGGAGGTCGGCAAGCGTCCGCGGAAGCTGCTCCGCCTCGTTGAAGCAGGGGATCTGGATGATGAGCTTCATGGCCGTCGAGTTGCCTAGACTTGGCTACCGGCAGTATCCCAAAGCGTCAGTCAGGCTCCCGAACTTCGACGCCCACCTGAGCGGGATCATCCTGTCGTCGCCGGCCCGCCGCCGCTGTCGGGGGGCGGACCTCGAATACCGCCCAGACTAGATGGAAAGCGCGATACCCACCCGGCGCCGGCCGGGCTCGACATTGCTGGCGCCGCTGCGCGACCGGCGTCTGAGCTGGGCCGCGGTCGGGTTGGGAGCGCTCTGCGTGGCCGCGATCGTCGGCTACTTCGCGTTCCCGACGTTCCCCACCTACGACTCGTTCTACGCGCTGCTGTGGGGGCGCGACCTGCTGCACCTGCACCTGCCGGACTTCAGCGTCTACCGCGGTCCGACCGAGCACCCGCTGGCGATCGCGTTCGGGGCGTTCTGCTCGCTCTTCGGCGAAGGCGGCGCACGGCTGATGGTGCTCGGTGCGATCGCGTCGTTCGTCGCAGCAGTCGCGGGCCTCTACCGGCTCGGGCGCCTGTGTTTCGGGCCGGTGGTCGGGGTGATCGCAGCGCTGCTGCTGCTGAGCCGCTTCTTCGTCGAGAACCTCGCGGCCCAGGGCTACCTGGACATCTCCTACATCGCGCTGATCGTGTGGGCGATCGCGCTGGAGGTGGAACGCCCGCGCCGCGGCGGCGCGGTGCTCGTGCTGCTCGCCCTGGCGGGTCTGCTGCGTCCCGACGCCTGGGTGCTGAGCGGCGCGTACTGGCTGTGGTGCCTTCCCGGCGCGAGCAACGCCACGCGCGCGAAGCGATTCGCGATCGTGGCATCCGCGCCGCTGATCTGGGTCTGTCTCGACGCGATCGTGACGGGCAACCCGTTCTACTCGCTCACCGCCACGGCCGGTCTCGCGCAGGAACTCGAACGCACACAGGGGGCCGGCAGCGTGGTCTCCTCGATGTGGACGTTCACGGAACGCATCGACAAGCTCCCGGTGATGCTCGGGGCGCTCGCCGGGATCGTTGCCGCCGTGTGGATCGCGCCGCGACGGGTGATCGTGCCGCTCGCGGCGACCGTGCTGCTCTACCTCGTGTTCCTGGCGGAGGGCGTGGTCGGGGCGTCGGTGATCGACCGCTACATGCTCGGCGGCGCCACCGTGCTGCTGCTGTTCTGCGCGGTCTTCCTCGGCGGCTGGTGGATGCTCGAATCCGGCTGGCTGCGCCGGGTCTGGATCACCGGTGCCTTCGCGCTGCTCATCTTCGGAGCCGCCTCGGCGGCGAGCACCCTGAACCTCCAGACGCTGAGCAACACGCTCGCCTACAAGAACGAATTCCACGCCGGGCTCGTGACGGCGTTGCGCGACCCCGCCGTCGCGGCGCAGATCAAGCGCTGCGGCCTGGTCTCGCTGCCGAACAACAAGCTGATCCCGGACGCGCGCTGGATCCTGCACTCGACCAACCAGCACGGCATCGTCGCGCGCAGTCAGGCGCGCGCGGACGTCGCCAAGGGCTCGCACACGCTCGCGGACCGGATCCAGCGCGGCAGCGTCGCGGTCTATCCGCTCGGCAGCTCGATCTTCTATGTGGCGATCGTCGACGTCGGCGACGACCCGCGCGACCAGGTGCCGCTGCACGGCTTCAAGCGGATCTACACGAGCAGGTACTACGCCGTCTATGGCAACTGCTGAGAGCCCCGCCCCGAGCGGCTCCGAGGCCTCTCCGCAGCGCGGCGCGGGCGGGTGGAGGCGGCGGCGCGGGAGGGGTGCGCCCGACCCGGCCCGGCGCTGGGTGTGGGCCGGGCTCGCCGTGGTGCTCGGGGGCGGGCTCGCGCTGCGGCTCTGGGGGGTACGGCAGGGGCTGCCGTTCGCATACAACACCGACGAGGGCGACCACTTCGTCCCGCACGCGGTGCGGATGTTCGAAGAAGGGACGCTGAACCCGCACTACTTCGCGAACCCGCCGGCGTTCACGTACCTGCTGCACTACCTCTACGACGCGTGGTACGGGGGCGCGTCCGCCGTCGTGCACGCATACGCCGTGCACCCGGCCGAGCTCTACACCCTCGCGCGGGTGGCGGCGGCGCTCCTCGGCACGTTCGCGCTGTGGCTGCTCTACATCACCGGCGCGCGCCTGTTCGGCCGCGGTGCGGCGCTGCTCGCCGCCGCGATCGAGGCGGTCGCGTTCCTGCCCGTCTTCTACTCCCATCTGGCGCTGAACGACGTGCCGACGCTCGCGCCCCTGACGCTCTCGCTGCTCGGCAGCGCCGGCGTGCTGCGCCGCGGGCGCGTCCGCGATCACGTGCTGGCGGGCATCGGGCTGGGGCTTGCGTGCGCGACCAAGTACACGGCGGGAATCGTGCTGCTCCCATACCTCGTCGCGGCGGGCGGGCGCCTGATCGACGGCGGCCGCGCGGGGCTCCGCCGCGAGCTCGCCGGAGTCGCCGCCATGGCGCTCTGCGCGATCGCCGCGTTCCTCGTGGCGAACCCGTACGCGCTGCTCGACTACAGCTCCTTCCACGGCGAAATCCAGCACCAGTCGACGCTGTCGGCCGAATCGCAGGGCAAGCTCGGCGCGCCGAAACAGGGCGGGCTCGTCTACTACCTGTGGTCGCTCACATGGGGCCTCGGATGGGTGCCGGCGCTGGCGGCGCTGCCCGGCGCCGTGCTGCTCTGGCGCCGCGAGCGGCGCGTGGCGCTGATGCTCGTGCCGATGGCGGTCGTCTACCTGCTGTTCATGGGGACGGAGGGCCGGTACTTCGGGCGCTGGCTGATGCCGATCCTTCCCGTCATGAGCCTGCTCGCCGCCTTTGCGGCGCGCGAGGCGCTCGGCGCGCTCCGAGGGCGCGGGACCCCTGGCACCGCGGGCGATCCGGCCGCCGCGCCCGGCGCCGGCCCGGCCGAAGCGGCGCCGGCCCGCGGTCGACGGGCGCCCGCGCACGTCCTCGCCGGCGCCACCGTCCTGGTCGCGGCGCTGCTCGCCCAGGGGCTCCTCGCGAGCGTCCACTCGGGCCTCGTGCTGTCCCGCGCCGACACCCGCACCCAGACGCGCGACTGGATGATCGCCAACGTTCCGCGCGGGGCGAAGGTCGTGGTCGAGCCCGTCTCGCCCGACCAGTGGGCGCGCGAAACCGGCAGCGGGCCGCCCGGCTGCGAAGGCACCCACTACCGCTGGTGCAAGTGGCCCTCGCTCTACACGTTCATCGATGCGCGGGGCGCGATCGACGTCGCCCACCGGCACGAAGTCGGCATCGAGAACTACGTGCGCACGCTCTCGCCGGCGCTGATCGGGCTCTACGAGCAGCGCGGCTACTGCTGGGTCGTGACGGGTTCCACCGAGGAGGGCCGTGCGCAGGCCGACCCGCGCGCGGTGCCGCTGGCGCTCGCCTACTACCGCGCTCTGGCCGCCCAGGGCGAGGTCGTGCGTCGCTTCTCGCCCTACGGGAAGGGCAAGGGGCCCGTCGCGTTCAACTTCGACTGGAGCTTCGACTATTACCCGCCGGCCTATGCGCGGCCAGGTCCGTCGATGACGGTGTACCGGCTGCGCGGCGGGCGCTGCGCGAAGGCGCCCGCCTGAGCGCGAGCGACGTGGCGGCCGGGACTCGCATGAGGCCTCACTCATCCGGAGGATGCGCCCTTTGCAGGCGAACCCGCGGGGTTATCCTGGCTGTGACATGCCGAGCACCACAGACACCGACAGGGTTCACCTCGAGCGTACGATCGAGCTTGCCCGCCGGGGGCTCGGCGCGGTGAAGCCGAACCCCGTCGTGGGCGCCGTCGTGGCGCGCGACGGGGAGGTGCTCGGCGAGGGCTGGCACCAGGTTTACGGGGGTGCGCACGCCGAGGTGAACGCGATCGAGGCCTGCGGGATGGCCGATCTCGAAGGAGCGACGCTGTACGTCTCGCTGGAGCCCTGCTGCCACGAGGGCAAGACGCCGCCGTGCACCGACGCGATCATCCAGTCCGGCATCAGGCGCGTGGTGGTCGCCTCGGACGACCCCACCGAGAAGGCGTCCGGGCGGGGTCTCGGGATCCTGCGCGATGAGGGCATCGAGGTCGTCGTCGTCGACGACGACGACCTCGCCGGTGAGGCGCGGCTTCTGAACCAGGCGTTCCGCAAGCACGCACGCGCCGGGCGCCCATGGGTGCTGTTCAAGTCCGCGATGACGCTCGACGGCAAGGTCGCGACCCGCACCGGCGACTCGCAGTGGATCAGCGGCGCGGAGAGCCGCGAGCTCGCCCACCGCTGGCGGGCAGCGGTCGACGCCGTCGTCGTCGGGATCGGCACGGCGCTCGCCGACGACCCCCAGCTCACCGCGCGGCCGAGCGGGACCCCTGCGGGCCCGGAGGTGCAGCCGCGCCGCGTCGTGTTCGACTCGCTCGCGAGACTGCCCGCGAGCTCCCAGCTCGTGGCGGCCGCCGCGGAGACGCCGCTGACGGTGATCGTCTCACGCGCGGCCGGCCGCGCCGAGGTGGACGCGCTGGAAGCGGCCGGGGTGCAGGTGGTAATCGCGACCGGCGAGAACGAGCCGGCGCGGGTGCGCTCGGGCCTCGACCAGCTCGGCGCGATGGGCATCAGCTCGGTGCTGCTCGAGGGCGGCCCGCATCTGGCGGGGGCGTTCCTCGACGCGGGAGAGATCGACGAACTGCGGCTGTTCCTCGCTCCCCTGCTCCTGGGCGGCAGCGCCGCGCGCGACCCCCTGGAGGGGGAAGGGGTGGAGCGGATCTCGGAGGCCGTGCGGGGGCTCGCGATGAGCTGCGAGAGCATCGGCGAGGACCTGCTCATCTCCGCTCGCCTGCGAGAGTGGTAGCTGCCATGAGCCAGACCAAGGGCCGGAGCTGAAGTGTTCACGGGTCTGATCGCCGACCTCGGCAGCGTCGAGGCGGTCGAGCGCGACGACGCCGGGACGACGCTGCACATCCGCACGCGGCTCGCCGGAGCGCTCGCCCAAGGCGACTCGATCGCGGTCAACGGCGTCTGCCTGACGGCCGTCGAGGCGGCCGGCGGCGCCTTCCGGGCCGAGGCGATGCCGGAGACGCTCGCGCGCTCCTCGCTCGGTGCCCTCCGCGCGGGCGAGCAGGTCAACCTCGAGCTCGCGATGCGGCTCGGCGACCGGCTCGCGGGTCACATCGTCCAGGGGCACGTAGACGGCACCGGCGTCGTCGCGTCGAGCACCGCGGATGGCATCTCGCGGGTGGTCGAGATCGACGTCGAGCCGGAGCTCGCGCGATACCTCGTGGAGAAGGGCTCGGTGGCCGTTGACGGCGTGAGCCTGACCGTCAGCGCGCTGCGCGAGGACGGCTTCGCGGTGTCGCTGATCCCGGAGACCCTGGAGCGCACGACGCTCGGCGAGAAGCATGAAGGTGCACAGGTGAACATCGAGGTCGACATGCTCGCCAAGCATGTGGAGCGACTGATCGGAGCGCGCGCATGAGTACCGTCGAGGCGAAGCACGCCTTCTCCACCATCGAGGAGGCGATCGAGGACATCCGGCAGGGCAAGATGGTCGTCGTCTGCGACGACGAAGACCGCGAGAACGAGGGCGACCTCGTGATGGCGGCGCAGTTCGTGACGCCCGAGGCGATCAACTTCATGGCCAAAGAGGCTCGCGGCTGGATCTGCCTGGCGCTGACGCCGCAGCGCTGCGACGAGCTCGGCCTTGAGCTGATGACCGCCAAGAACGAGTCGTCGCTACAGACCCCGTTCACGATCACGATCGAGGCGCGCGACGGCGTGACGACGGGCGTCTCCGCGCACGACCGCGCTCACACGATGCAGGTGGCGATCGACCCCAAGACGCGGCCTGGCGACCTCGTTCAGCCGGGACACGTGAGCCCGCTCAAGAGCAAGCCCGGCGGCGTGCTCGAGCGCACCGGGCACACCGAGGCGAGCGTCGACCTCGCACGGCTCGCCGGCCTGATTCCCGCCGGCGTGATCTGCGAGGTGATGAACGAGGACGGCTCGATGGCGCGCGTGGCGGACCTCGCCGAGTACACCGTGCGACACGGGTTGAAGATGGTGACGATCGCCGACCTGATCGCTTACCGGCGTCGCAACGACCGCCTGATCGAGCGGGTCGTCGCGACACGGCTGCCGACGACCTTCGGCGACTTCGAGGCGATCGGCTACCGGTCGCTGGTCGACGAAAAGCACCACGTCGCGCTCGTCAAGGGCGACATCGTCGGGCGTCCGGACGTGCTCGTGCGCGTCCACTCGGAGTGCCTGACGGGTGACGTGTTCCACTCGCTGCGCTGCGACTGCGGCGAGCAGCTCGAATCGGCGCTGTCGATGATCGACCGTGAGGGGGAGGGGGTGCTGCTGTATCTCGCCCAGGAGGGCCGCGGGATCGGGCTCCTCAACAAGCTCAGGGCCTACAAGCTGCAGGAGGACGGGCTCGACACGGTGGAGGCGAACGAGCGCCTGGGCCTGCCGGCCGACCTGCGCGACTACGGGATCGGCGCCCAGATCCTCGCCGACCTCGGGCTCAGCTCGATCCGGATCCTCACCAACAACCCGAAGAAGATCCGCGGCCTGGAGGGCTACGGCCTGTCCGTGACGGCGCAGATCCCGATCGAGCACGCACCCAACGAGCACAACGAGGGCTACCTGCGGACCAAGGCGCAGCGAATGGGCCACACGCTCCACCACCAAGGGCTGAACCTCGACGCCGAGCTGCTGCACGCCGAGCGAGAGCAGGACCGCGCCGAGCGCGAGGGCGGCGCCGGCGAGGGGCGCCCCGATTGAGCGAGCGCTACGCGATCGCGGTCGGGCGCTTCTACGCGGACCTGGCCGAGCGTCTGATCGCGGGCGCGCAGGCGGCGTTCTCCGAGCAGGGGGTCGAGGAGGTCGAGCTGTTCGACGTCCCGGGCGCCTACGAGCTCCCGCTCGCCGCGTCCTACGCGGCCGGCAGCGGGCGTTTCGCGGGCGTCGCCTGTCTCGGTGCGGTGATCCGCGGCGAGACCGACCACTACGACTTCGTCTGCGCCGAGGCGGCGCGAGGGATCATGGACGTCACGCTGCGGACGGGCGTTCCGTGCGCGTTCGGCGTGCTCACGTGCGAGACCATGGAGCAGGCGCTGGCCCGCTCCGGCGGCGGGAAGCGCGACCAGGGGCGTCACGCGGCCGAGGCCGTGATGCAGATGGCCGCGCTGCAAGACCAGCTCGGAGCCGGCTGAACCCGAGGCCGCGCGCCGGGGGAGCACGAGCGCCCGGCCGGCGGGCGGAGATCATCTACACTGCGCCGTCATGGCCAAGGTCTGTCACAGCTGCGGGAAGGGCCCGTCCTTCGGGAACAGCCGCAGCCACTCCATGGTCGCCACCAAGCGGCGCTTCGACCCGAACCTCCAGAAGGTCCGCATCATGGTGGGCAAGACACCGACACGCGCATACGTGTGTACCCGGTGTCTGAAAGCCGGCAAGGTCACCAAGGCCCTGTAGCGCCGAGAGCCGGCGCCAGCCGGTGTCCTCGTTCGCTCGTGTGCGGAGCACACTTCGCTCTCTGCGTCCTTGGCTGGCTTGGCTCTCGGCGCTACAGACGCGTTACGGCCAACGGCCGGCGCCAGCCGGTGTCCTCGTTCGCTCGTGTGCGGAGCACACTTCGCTCTCGGCGTCCTTGGCTGGCTTGGCTCTCGGCGCTCGACGCGTTGCGGGTCAGACCCGGCGGGACCGTGTGACCTGAGGGCGGCGGCGGGGTAGAACCCCGTGCGGCGCCGCGCAGGAGGCTCACCGGCGCCGGAGCATCCGTCCTGGTCCCCGCCTCCCGCCCCTCAAGCTGATAGACGTGTCGCGGTGACAGATACCAACCTGGTCCGATTCCGGGCTGCTGTGGCGGGTGCGCTCGCCCATCTGGAATCGCGACGCCAGGAGGTCAACGACCTCAACGTCTTCCCCGTCGCCGACGGCGACACGGGGGACAACATGGCGCTGACGCTGCGCGCGGTGCTGGATGAGCTCGATCGCCTCGACGGCAGTGACGGGGGGCGGACGATCGACGAGATCGGCCGCGAGGAGATCGTTCAGTCGGTCGCCCGCGCGGCCCTGCTCGGCGCGCGCGGGAACTCCGGCGTGATCCTCTCGCAGCTGATCCGGGGCGCCGCCGAGGAGCTCGTGTCGCGGCCGGGGCAGCTGATCGACGCGACGTTGATCGGCGCCGCGCTCGCGAAAGCAGCCGATCGCGCGTACGCATCCGTTCGCGAGCCGGCCGAGGGCACGATGCTCACGGTGGCGCGCGAGATGGCGCACCGCATCGCCAGCGACGTCGCGCACACCTCCGAGAACCCGCGCCTGGCACCTGGCACCGAGGACAGCGATCAGAACCGCGCGATCGCGGAAGCGCTCGAGAGCGCGGTGCAAGCCGGGCAGGACTCGGTCAAGCGCGGGCCGGAGATGCTCGCGGCGCTCCGCGATGCGGGCGTCGTGGACGCGGGCGGCTACGGGCTCACGATCATCTTCGCGGGCGTCGTCGCCGCCCTGCAGGGCCAGGACCCGCCGCCGCTCGATCACCATGCGCCCGCTCGGATCACCCACCCCCAGCACAGCTCGGGCACCTACCGCTTCTGCACCAACTTCGCCGTCACGGGCGCCGGGCTCAGCCCCGCGTCCCACGTCGACGCCCTCGAAGCGCTCGGCGACTCCGTGCTCGTGGTGGGCGACGAGAGCACCTTGAAGGTCCACCTCCACACCGACGCGCCCGAGCGCGCCACGGCGCTGTTCGACGGCGTTGGCGACGTCTCGCGCCTGGACGTCGCTGACATGCGCGCCCAGGTCGCCGAGCGCGACGAGCGGATCGGCGCGCCGGTCGGGGCCTCTGCCGCCGCGGGCGCGAACGGCGCGGCGAGCGGGACCTCCGGACGCGCGGCTCAGGACGCCGCGGATGTCATCACCGGGGACCGCTGCGGCGCGGTCGCGGTCGTGAGCGGCGACGGGCTGCGCGAGATGTTCGCCGAGCTCGGTGTCCGCACGATCGACGGCGGGCCGACGCTCAACCCCTCCACCTACGACCTGCTCGCGGCGATCCACGACGTGCCCGCCGAGGAGGTCGTGGTGCTGCCGAACAGCGCCAACGTGTTCATGGCGGCCGAGCACGCGGCAAAGCTGTCCGACAAGCAGGTCCTCGTCGCGCCCACGACCAGCCAGCAGGCCGGTCTCGCGGCTGCGGTCGCGCTCGCACCTGAGCGTTCCGTCGAGCAGAACGCCCAGGCGCTGACCGAAGCCCTCGACGGCGTGCGCACCGGCGCGGTCGCGCCCGCCGCACGCGACGACGCACAGGGACGGTTCTCCCGCGGCGAAGCGGTGGGGTTCATGGGCGATGAGGTCGTTGCCTGGGGTGCGCCGCTCGCGACCCTTCAGGCGGTTCTCGCGGCGCTTGCCGCCCCCGACGGCGACGGGCAGGCGCCGGAGCTGATCACGGTGCTGGCGGGCGACGGGACGCCCGTCGGCCTCGGCGAGCTCGAGCTGGACCTCGACGAACCCGTCGAGCTCGAGCTGCGTCACGGCGGCCAACCCGCCTACTGGTGGCTGCTCGCCGCCGAGTGAGCCGGGCCGCCCGGCAGGAGCCTCGCCCTGGAGCGCTCACCGCGGCTCGCGTTACGACCGCCGCGAGGAGCATGATGCGGCCCCGATGCCGGCGAGAGCACCACAGAGGCCGTCGCCGGCCACCACGGTGACGCGGCGCGCGGCGGCGGGCGATCCCGCGCCGCCGGCGCCTGTCGCGTTCGCCTCGACGCGCCCGCTGAGCAGCGAGGAGCTGCGCGGCGCGCCGGTGCGCTGGCCGCGGCCGTCGCGCCTGCAGCGTCAGTTGGACCCGGCGGGCAAGCGCATCGTCTCCGGACTGCGCGCGCTCGGCCTGGAGACCGTGGGCGAGCTTCTCGAGCACCTGCCCACGGACAGCCGCGAGGCGCGGACGGTGGCGGGGCTCGCGCCGGGGGAGCAGGCGACGGTCGCGGTCCAGGTGCGAAGCATCGCGGCGCGGCCCGTTCGCCGCCGCCGGATGCGCCCGCTGGTCGAGGCCGCGGTGTTCGACGCCAGCGGCTCAATGCGCGCCACGTTCTTCAACCAGCCCTGGCTCGTCGAGCGCTATCCGCCGGGCACCCGCCTGCTGCTCCACGGCAAGGCCGACGGGCGCGGGCGCTTCAACGTCTCCCATCACGCACCGGCGCAGACCGGGATCGGGGATGGGGAGGGGGAGCCGCCGCCCGCCGGCGAGTCGGTCGCCCACTATCCGGCCGCCGAGGGCGTGACCTCGACCCAGATCCTGACGCTCGTCCAGGCCGAGCGCGCCGCGCTCTCCGACGTCGTCGAGGTCCTCTCGGCCAAAGCCCGGGCGGCTGAGCATCTGCCCGACCGCGCGAGCGCCCTTGCCGCGATGCACTTCCCGCGCGACGCCCGCGACCCCGGCCTCGGCCGGCGACGCCTGGCCTACGAGGAGCTGCTGCTGATGCAGCTGCTGTTCCTGCGCCGCCGCGCCCAGCGGCGCGCCCGCGCAGGCGCGACCGCGCTCGCGGAGCCGCCGTCGCTCAGCGCGCGCTGGCGCGAGCAGGCGCTCCCTTTCGCGCTCACCGGCGACCAGGAGCGCGCGATCGCAAGCATCGACGAGGACCTCGCCGAGCCCCGTCCGATGCAGCGCCTGTTGATGGGTGAGGTCGGGAGCGGCAAGACCGTCGTGGCGCTCCACGCGATGCTCCGCGCCGTCGAGCACGGCCACCAGGCGGCGCTGATGGCGCCGACGGAAACGCTTGCCGAGCAGCACTTCGCGACCCTCCAGAAGCTGCTGGGGGGAGAGTCGGTGAGCGCGGCGCTTCTGACTGGTGCGACACCCGCCCGCCGCCGCGCCGACACGCTCGCGAAGCTCGCGAGCGGCGAGCTGTCCCTGATCGTCGGCACGCACGCGCTGATCGAGCCCGACGTCGTGTTCCGCTCGCTCGCACTCGCCGTGATCGACGAGCAGCACCGCTTCGGGGTGCGCCAGCGCGAGCGGCTCGTTCAGCGCGACGGCGCCGAGACCGTCCATACGCTGCACATGACCGCGACGCCGATCCCGCGAACGCTCTCGCTCGCCCGCTACGGCGACGTCGACACGAGCACGCTCCACGAGCTGCCCAGCGGGCGCCGGCCGGTGCGAACGAGCATCGTCGGTGCCGAGGCCGAGCGCGCCGCCGCCTACGAGCAGCTCCGTGGCGAGCTGGCGAAGGGGCGCCAAGCGTTCGTGGTGTGCCCGCTGATCGAGGAGGACCCCGAGAGCGCGGGCGCCGAGGCACAGGCAGCGGCGGGCGCCGACGGCCGCGCGGTGCTGCGGGCGGCGACCGCGGAGCTCGGCCGTCTGCGCGAGGGGGAGCTGGCCGGGTTCGAGCTCGCCCTGCTGCATGGCGCGATGCGCCCACGCGAGAAGCAGGAGGTGATGGAGGCCTTTGCCGCGGGCCGGGTCCAGGTGCTGGTCTCGACGACCGTGATCGAGGTCGGGATCGACGTGCCGAACGCGACCGTGATGGTGATCGAGAACGCCGAGCGCTTCGGCATCTCCCAGCTGCACCAGCTGCGCGGGCGCGTCGGGCGCGGCGAGCACAGCTCTGCCTGTTACCTCGTTGGACCGCCGGGGGCAGCCCGGCTGCGAGCGCTCGCCGCGCACTCCGACGGCTTTCGGCTCGCCGACATCGACCTCGAGCTGCGTAGCGAGGGCGAGCTCGTCGGCACCCGCCAGTCCGGCCAGCGCCAGTTCCGTGTCGCGCGGCTGCCCGAGGACGCCGGGCTGCTCGAGCTGGCGCGAGGCCGCGCCGAGACGATCGTCGCGTCGGACCCGCAGCTGAGCGAGCCCGAGCACGTGCTGCTCGCGGGCGAGCTCCAGCGACGCTACGGCGAGGACGCGGCCGCGCCCATCCCCGGCTGAGGCGTTCCGGGGCCTCCGGCCGGCGGGGCGGCGAGCGCTAGCGTGCCATCCGCATGCGCGTGATCGCGGGAACGCTCGGTGGCCGGCGCCTGAAGGCGCCCGCGGGCCGCGCCACGCGACCGACCTCCGACCGCGTTCGGGAGGCGCTGTTCTCGATGCTCGGCGCGGTGGACGGCGCGCGCGTCCTCGACCTGTTCGCGGGCACAGGGGCGCTCGGCATCGAGGCGCTCTCCAGGGGCGCCGCGAACGCCGTCTTCGTCGAGCGCGACCGCCGCGCCGCCGCGGTGCTGCGGGAGAACCTCGACGTGCTCGGGATCGAGCCCGGGCTCGCCGAGCTGCGCCGCGGAGAGGCGCTCGCTGCCCTCCGGACGGCACGAGAACGGGGCGAGCTCTACGATCTCGTGCTGATCGACCCGCCCTACGACGACGCCGCTAGGCTGGCAGGAAAGCTTCCGGCGCTGCTCGCGCCGCTGCTCGCTCCCGGCGCGCGCATCGTGGCCGAGAGCGACCGCAGAGCGCCCCTCGCCCTCGAGATACCGATCGCGACCGAACGCCGCTACGGCGACACTTCCATCACAATCTCCAACCCATGGCCCGATCCGAGCGCTCGATAGCCGTCTGCCCAGGGAGCTACGACCCCGTGACCAACGGGCACCTGGACGTGATCAGGCGCACCGCGGGGCTCTACGAGGAGGTCTGGGTCGCGGTCGTGAACCGCTCGGTGCGCAAGAGCAGCGCGGTCTTCGACATCACCGACCGGGTGGGGTTCATCGAACGCGCCGTCGCCGACCTCGAGAACGTCAAAGTCGAGGCATTTTCCACGCTCGTCGTGGAGTTCGCCCAGGAGAAGGGCGCCCGCGCGATCGTCAAGGGCCTGCGCGCGATCTCGGATTTCGAGTACGAGCTGGAGATGAACCAGCTCAACCGCCGACAGAACCCGGACGTCGAGTCCGTCTACCTGATGGCGAGCCCGCAGTACAGTTTCCTCTCATCCAGCGGAGTCAAGGAGCTGGCGACCTTCGGCGGGAAGATCGACGATCTGGTGCCGAAGGAGGTCGCCGAGCGATTGCAGGAACAGGTAGGACGCTGACGAACTGACATGCGATACGCGGGCCAGGAACGCCCGCGGAGGTGCCGAACACAGATGGATGTCCTCGTTCTCATAGACAAGCTCGACGACTTGGTGCACAACGCCAAGCCTGTCCCGCTGACGGATCAGGTGCGCGTCGACAAGGAGGAGATCTACGACATCCTCGATCAGATGCGCGCGACCATCCCCGAGGAGATCAAGCAGGCCCGCTGGATCGTCAAGGAGCGCCAGGAGATGCTCGCGGAGGCCAAGAAGGAGGCCGAGCGCATCATCAAGGACGCCCGCGACCGCCAGGAGCGGCTGGTCGGCGAGGAGGAGGTCACCAAGCAGGCCGAGCGCGCCGCCGAGGACATCGTCGAGGACGCCCGGGCGCGCGAGCGCGAGATCCGGCTCGGTGCCGAGGACTACGCGGATGAGATCCTCAACACGCTCGAGGTGAACCTCTCGAAGTTCATCGCGGCCGTGCAGCGCGGCCGCGAGCGGCTGCAGGGCAAGGACGAGCCGGCCGAGGTCGGCTAGGGGCCGGCGGCCTTCCCGTCCTCCGCGGATTGCCGGAACGACACGGCCGGGTAGCTTTCAGCCCGTGGATCTGAACGCGGCACGGCACCGCCTCACCGTCGCGCGCACGCTGCTGGACACGGGCATGCTCGCTCCGACCCGCCCGGACCGGGCTCTGCGCTCGCTCTCGGCGCTGAGGAGATGGGGCGCGACCCCGGCGGCCGCCTACATGGGCGCGGCCGCGCGCTACCCGGACCGCCTCGCGGTGATCGACGAGCGCGGGACGCTCACGTTCGCCGAGATCCATGCCCGCACCAACGCCCTGGCGCGCGGGTTCGCTGCGAGCGGGATCGGGGAGGGCGACGGCGTGGCGATCATGTGCCGCAACCACCGCGGGTTCATCGAAGCGACGGTCGCGTGCTCGAAGCTCGGCGCGAGCGCGCTCTACCTCAACACGATGTTCGCCGCGCCGCAGATCACCGACGTGCTGGCACGCGAGCAGGCGAAGGCCGTCGTCTACGACGAGGACTTCGAGAACCTCATCGCCGAGGGCGCGGCCGAGCGCCTGCGCTTCCTTGCGTGGAGCTCCCACCCGAGCCGCACTCCGCCACCGGGCGCCGACCCGCGTCTGGAGGACCTGGTCGCGCGCAGCGAGGACTCCGACCTCGCGCCTCCCGTCGAGCGCGGCCGCGTCGTGATCCTCACCTCTGGCACGACCGGCACGCCGAAGGGCGCGACCCGCAAGGAGCCCGACTCGCTGGAGCCCGCAGCGGCGCTGTTCTCCAAGATCCCGCTGCGCGCGCGGGAGACCACGATGGTCGCCGCGCCGATGTTCCACTCGTGGGGCTTCGCGCACTTCACGCTTGCGCTGCCGCTCGCCTCGACGCTGGTGCTGCGGCGCAGGTTCGACCCCGAGGACACGTTGCGGGCATGTGCCCAGACACGCTCCACGGCGCTGGCGCTCGTGCCGGTGATGCTCCAGCGGATCATGGAGCTCGACCCCGAGACGATCGCCGAGTACGACCTGAGCGCGCTGCGCGTGATCGCGCTGAGCGGCTCGGCGCTGCCCGGTGAACTCGCGATACGGGCGATGGATGCGTTCGGAGACGTGCTCTACAACCTCTACGGCTCGACGGAGGTCGCGTGGGCGACGATCGCCACGCCGGCTGACCTGCGAGCGGCCCCCGGGACGGCCGGGCTGCCGCCGATGGGGACGGTCGTGAAGCTGCTCGACGAGCAGGGGCGCGAGGTGCCGCGCGGTAGCGCGGGGCGGATCTTCGTCGCCAACGAGATGATGTTCGACGGCTACACCGGCGGCGGGGGCAAGGAGGTCGTCGACGGGCTGATGAGCACCGGAGACGTCGGCCACCTCGATTCGGGCGGGCGGCTGTTCGTGGACGGCCGCGACGACGAAATGATCGTGAGCGGCGGCGAGAACGTGTTTCCCCGTGAGGTCGAGGACCTGCTGGCCGACCACGGCGAGATCGCCGAGGCGGCGGTGATCGGCGTCCCCGACGACGAGTTCGGTCAGCGTCTCAGGGCCTACGTCGTCCCGGCCGACGGAACGAGCCTGGACGAGGACGCCGTCAAGGACTACGTCAGGCAGAACCTGGCTCGCTTCAAGGTCCCGCGCGACGTGGTGTTCCTCGACGCGCTGCCGCGCAACGCGACCGGCAAGATCCTCAAGCGCGAGCTCGCCGCGGCGCCCTAGCCTGCGGGTACCGGCTCGATCCCGCGCGTGGCGAGCGCGCGCTGCGCGTCGTAGCGCGCGAGCAGAGGAAAGGCGCGCACGATCAGCAGCGCCGAGACGACGCAGCCCAGACCGCCGCTGACGACGGAGACCCGCGGGGTCGCGAGCGAGGCGACGGTTCCCGACTCGATGTCGCCGAGCCGCGGACCGCTCGTGACGACGAGCGTGAACACCGACGACATGCGCCCGCGCATCGCGTCGGGGGTGACGGTCTGGTTGATGGTCGACCGGCAGACGGCGCTGATGCTGTCCGCGCCGCCCGCCACCGCGAGCAGCGCCATCGCCGCCCACAGGGAAGAGACGAGCCCGGCGAGCGCGATCGCGGCGCCCCACGCCATCACGGCCCACATCACGACGAGCCCGAGCCGCCGCAGCCCGTGCAGCCAGCCGGTGGTGAGCGCGGCGATCGTCGCCCCCGCGGCGACCGACGCGTAGAGAGCGCCCGTCCCCGCCGCGCCCGCGTGGTAGACGGTCAACGCGAGCACCGGAAAGAGGGCGCGCGGCATCCCGAACGTCATCGCGGCGAGGTCGATGCAGAAGGAGCCGAGCAGCGCGCTCTCCGAGCGCACGAAGCGCAGGCCCTCACGGATCGAGGTCATGATCGGCGCCCGCGACGCGTCGCGGTGAGGCGGCTGCGACGAGAGGGGGAGCACTGCCAGCGCCATGCCGAGGCAGCTCACCGCGTCGACCGCATAGGCGGTGCCGACTCCGAACAGCGCGATCAGCGCGCCTCCGAGCGCGGGCCCGATCACCATCGTCAGCTGGTAGAGGCCGTACGTGAGCGCCAGGGCGGGCCGTAGCTCCCGTGGCTCGACGAGGTTGGGCACGATGGAGCTGCGAATCACGTTCTGGATCGCGCCGAAGCCCGCGAGCAGGCCGCCGAGCACGTAGAGGACGACGAGCGGGGGATGCCCGGAGAGCGCGCCGAGGGCGAGGCCGGTGCTGAGCGCGACGAGGGCAACTTGAACGGCCAGGAGCATGCGGCGGCGATCGAGACGGTCCGCGAGCGCGCCGCCGTACAGCGACATCGCGACGATCGGCCCCAGCTCGAAGGCCCCGAGCAGCCCGGTCAGGAAGGGGGAGCGGGTCTGCACGTAGAGCTGGTAGGGGAGCGCCACAAGCGTCGCCTGCGTCCCCAGGTTCGTGATCAGGTTCCCGGCCGTGAGCAGGCGGAAGTCACGCGAGGAGCGCAACGGCGTAACGTCGACCGCGATGCGCCCGAACAGGCTCCGGGCGCGGCTGCGGCGGATTTGCGGGAGGGGCTCGGGCACGCGGCCAGTCAAGCAGAGGCCCGCGCTAGCCTGGAGCGCATGACCCCGATCGCTTCCCAGCTGGATCTCGCTGCGATGCGCCTTACGCCGGGGGAGGGGCGGCGGATCGAGCTGGAGGTCCCCGCGGGCGGCCTCGAGCTCGGCGGCGAGCGCTACGAGGCGAGCCCGGGGCGCGTTCCCGTGCAGCTCGAGGTCTCGCGCATGACGGGGGGCGGCTATGCGCTGCACCTGCGGTTCTCCGCGCGCCTGTCGGGGCCGTGCATGCGCTGCCTGAAGGAGGCGGCGCCCGAGGTCGAGGTCGACGCGCGCGAGGTCGACCGCCCGAACGAAGGCGAGGAGCTGCAGAGCCCCTACGTCGCCGATGAGCAGCTCGACCTGGCGGCCTGGGTGCACGACGCCTTCGCGCTCGCCGCGCCGGCGAAGATCCTCTGCCGCGAGGACTGCGCAGGTCTCTGCCCGGTGTGCGCGGCGGACCTGAACGAGGCCGGTCCCGAGCACCGCCACGAGAGCGCGCCCGACCCGCGCTGGGCGAAGCTGCGCGAGCTGAAGCTGGAGTAGAGCGCCCAAAAGTCGCTACCCTTCTTGCCCGCAATGGCCGTCCCCAAGAAAAAGCAGTCGCACAGCCGCACCGCCAAGCGCCGGGCGCAGCACCGCATCACGCCGCCCGGGCTGAACGCCTGCCCGCAGTGCCACAGCCCGCGCCGTCCACACCGGGTCTGCCCGGTGTGCGGCTTCTACGACGGCCGCGAAGTCGTCACCCCGGGCGCCGAGCACGACCACGAGCACGAGCACGACCACGAGTAGCCCGCTCGGGCTCGTGCCCGAGCCGGTCCTCGCCGTCGACTGCAACGGCGCGGATCTCGGTCCCGCCGAGGTCGCGGCGGGCGCAGCAATCGCGGCCGCGCAGGGCGCCCGTGTGCTCCTGTTCGGCCCCGCCGCCGAGCTGGGCGAGGCGCCCCCCGGCGTCGAGGTCGTGGACGCGCCCGTCTCGATCGCGAAGGCCGAGGATCCGGTGGCGGCGGCACGCGCGCGGAGCGACGCCTCGATCGTGCTCGCGACCAGGGCCGTGGCGGAGGGGCGCGCGCAGGCCCTCGTCTGCGCGGGCGGGACCGGCGCCGCGGTTGCGGCGGGCACGTTCAACATCAAGCGCGATCGGGGCATCTACCGGCCGGCGCTCGCGTTGCCGCTGCCGGTGCCGGGCCACCCCGTGACCCTGCTGGACGTCGGTGCGAGCGCCGAGGCGCGCCGGGAGCACCTGGTCCAGTTCGCGTTCATGGGCGCCGCCCTCGCGAACGTCGTGCTCGGCGTGCCGCGCCCGCGTGTGGGGATCCTGTCCAACGGCGAGGAGCAAGCGCGCGGCGGCGCGCTGATCGTCGAGACGGGGGCCGAGCTGCGTGAGCGCTCGGGTCCGGCCGATGGCCGGGTCCCGTTCTTCGAGTTCGTGGGCAACGTCGAGGGCGGCGACCTCCTTACGGGTGCCGCCGACGTGGTCGTGACCGACGGGCTGACGGGCAACATCGCGCTGAAGGTGCTCGAGGGCACCTCGCAGGTGCTGCTGCGCGCGATCCGCGACGCCGCGATGTCCTCGGTGCGCGCCAAGGTCGGCGGGCTGCTGCTGAAAGGGGCGCTTTCGGGCCTGCGCGAGGACATCGACCCGGAGGGCGTGGGGGGCGCCTATCTGCTCGGGCTCCGGCGCCTCGGCGTCGTCCCGCACGGGCGTTTCACCCGCGAGGGCTTCGCCCAGGCGATCCTGCGCGCCCGGCTCGGAGCGCGCGAGGACATCGTCGGCCGGACGCACGCGGCGCTCGCCGAGGCCGGGGCGCTGCGGCGCTCACCTGCGTCCGCGACGGACGTTAGCCTGCGGCGATGAGCACTCTCAGCAGAGAGCAGGTCTTCGGGCTGATCCGCGACCACCTCGCCGACGAGCTCGACCTCGATCCGGGCGCGATCACGGAGCAGACACGCTTCAAGGAGGACCTGGAGGCTGACTCGCTGGACCTCTACACGCTGGTGCAGGAGCTCGAGGACACCTACCGCGTGCAGATGTCAGACGAGCAGGCGGCTCAGATCCTGACCGTCGGCGCGGCCGTGGACTTCGTGCTCGCCAACGAGCCGAACCTTGAAGATGCCGAGCGGCTCTAGGCCGGCCGATGGGGACGATGCGGCTGGCAGACCTTCTCGAGGAGCTGCCCGAGGACCTGGCGCGACAGGTCTTCACCCACGCATCCTGGAGCGAGCGCCGAGGCGACTCCTACACACGGCTCGCGTTCCTCGGCGACAGCGTGCTGGCGCTCGCGGTCACGGCCTACCTCTACCCGCGTCTGGAGGCCGACCGCTTCGGGGCGGGGCGGCTCACGAAGATCCGCGCGCAGGCGGTCTCGGGGGTCTCCTGCCGGGCGGTCGCCGAGCGGCTGGCTCTGCCGGAGCGCCTGACGGCGGCCGCGCCGCCCGGTGTGCGCGAGAACGCGGCGGCGCTCGTGGAGACCGAGCGCGTGCTCGCCTCGGTGATCGAGGCGGTGATCGGCGCCTGCTATCTGCACGCCGGCTACGAGCGCACGGCCGATGCGGTGGTGGAGGCCTTCGCGCCGGAGATCGAGGACGCGCTCAGCAACCCGGTGGACTTCAAGTCCGCGCTTCAGGAGTTGCTCGCCAGGCGCGGCGCGGAGGTCGCCTACGAGGTGATCGGCGAGGACGGGCCGCCGCACGAGCGGGTCTACTCGGTCGTCGCCCGCGTCGACGGGGACGACGTCGGCAGCGGCAGCGGTCGCAGCAAGAAGCACGCCGAGCAGGAGGCCGCGCGCAAGGCCGTCGAGCGGCTCTCGGCGGAGTAGGCGCATGAGGCTCAAGTCGCTCACCCTCGACGGGTTCAAGTCCTTCCCGGACCGCACGCGCCTGGACTTCGGCCCCGGCGTGAGCGTCGTCGTCGGACCGAACGGGTCGGGCAAGTCGAACGTCACCGACGCCGTGCTGTGGGCGATGGGCGAGCAGTCGCCGCTGGCGGTGCGCGGGCAGTCGATGCAGGACGTGATCTTCGGCGGCGGGCGGGGCGTGCAGGCGCGCACCGCGGCCGAGGTGGAGATCGTGCTGGACAACGCCGACGGCGAGGTCGACCTGCCGCTGAGCGAGATCTCGATCGTCAGGCGCCTGGACCGCAACGGCGAGGGCTCCTACCGGCTCAACGGCGCCCGCTGCCGGCTCACGGACGTGATCGAGGTGCTCTCGGACACCGGCCTCGGCAAGGAGACGCACTCGGTGATCTCCCAGGGCCGGGTCGAGGCGATCGTGACGTCCAAGCCGCGGGAGCGGCGGCTGCTGATCGAGGAGGCGGCCGGGCTCGGCAAGCATCGCAAGCGCCGCCGCCGGGCGCAGCTCAAGCTTGAGCGCACGCAGGAGAACCTGGACCGTGCGCTGGACGTCGAGCGCGAGGCGCGCACGCGGCTGCGCCCGCTCAAGCGCCAGGCCGAAGCGGCCGAGCTGCACGAGCGCCTCGAGCGCCAGCTGCTCGAAGCGCGCTGGGAGCTGCTCTGCGACGCCTTGCGGGCGCGACGCTCGGAGCTGGGCGAGGCCCAGGAGCGGGCCGCGAAGGCACGCTCCGAGCGCGACGCCGTCGAGACCTCGTTGCAGGCCGTGATCGCCGAGCGGGGCGAGGCCGAGCGCGCGCTCTCCGAGCGCGCCCGGCGCCACGACGCCCTGTCGGCCACGCTGTACGGCGCCCGCTCCGCGCGGGAGCGCCTCGGCCTTCGCGGCGAGCAGGCGGCCGCCGCCGGTGAGCGCCTCACCGGGCGGATCGAGCGCGACGCGGCCGAGCTGGCGGCGATGGAGGGCTCCGAGCCCGGCGAGGACGCCGGCGAGAGCGCCGAGCCCGGGCGCATCGGGGCGCTCGAGGCGGAGCTCGCCCGGATCGAGGCGCGCCGCGAGCGCGAGCTCGGCGAGGAGCTCGCCGGCCTCGAGGCCGACCTGGAGCGCGGCGCGGCGGCCGTCGAGGCGGCCCGTGGCGCGGCCGAGGCCGCGCGGGAGGCGCGTGCGGCCGCCGACGAGCGCGCCTCGCAGGCGCGCAGCGAGCTCGCCGAGGCCGAGCGCGAGGCCGAGCGCGCGCGGCGCGAGGCCGCGCGGGTGGGCGCCGAGCTGGCCGCTGCCAACCAGTTCCTGCGCAGCCACCCCGGAGCCGGCGGCGGAGCGGACGCGGCCCCCCGCGTGCTGAGCGCCGAGCTGCGCGTGGAGGACGGATACGAGCTGGCGCTGGCGGCCGCCCTCGGGGGACGCCTCGACGCCGCCGTCGTGGAGGACGTTCGCGGCGCCGAGGCGCTGCTCGACGGAGCCGGCCCGGAAGGGGCGACCGCGCTGCTCGCCACCGGTGCGCCGCGGGGGTCCGGCGGCGGCCCTGCCCCCGCACCCGGTGCGCGGCCCCTGCTGGAGCTGCTCAGCGGGCCGCCAGAGGTGCTCTCGCTCGCGGCCCGGCTGCTCTCCGACGCGTGGGTGGTGGAGCGGCTCGAGGACCTTCCCGAGGACTTCCGGGGCATCGCCGCGACGCGCGGCGGGCGCGTCTGGTTCGGCTCGTTCGGCGAGGTCCGCCAGCTCGCGGCCGGCGGCAGCGAGCTGCTGCTCGCGCGCCGCAACGATCGCGACCGCCTGATCGGCGAGGTCGAGCGCGCCGCGAGTGCCGAGCGCGCGGCGCAGATCGCCGTGGAGAGTGCCCGCGAGGTGCTCGGGTCCGCCGATGCCGCCCGCGCCGGGGCGGAGGAGGCCCTGCGGGGGGCGGAGCGCTCCGCGGCGGACGCCTCCGAGGCGCACGAGCGGATGCAGCGCCAGCTCGAGCGCCGTCGCTCGGAGCCCGGCGAGGGGCCGCTCGCGGTACGCAAGGCCGAGCTGGAGGGCGAGCTCGCCGCCGAGCGCCGCCAGGTCGAGCAGCTCGCCCAGCAGCGGCGGGCCCAGCTCGAACGTGCCGAGCGGCTGCGGGCCCGTCAGCGCGCCGACCGTCTGGCCGCGCCCCTTGCCGAGCAGCTGATGCAGGCGATCGCCGCCGCGCGCGAGGCCGTCGAGGAGCGCCTTTCGGCCCTCGAGGCAGAGCTGGCCGAGGATCGCGAGGCGAGCGAGGCGATGACGGCGCGGCTGCGCGAGTGCGCCGCGCGCGAGGCCCGGATCCAGGCGTCGCTGCGGGTCGCGGGCGAGGCCGTCACCGAGTCCGAGGTCGCCGCCCAGCGCCTCCGCGACCAGGCGGCTGAGGTCGAGGCCGAGAGCGCATCCGTCGCGGAGCGCCTGGGCGTCGAGGCCGGCGAGGCGCCGCAGGATGCGCTCGACGCCGAGCGGCTCGCCGAGCTCGAGGGTCGCGTGGAGCGTCTGCGCCGCCGACGCGAGCAGCTCGGTCCGGTGAACCCGCTCGCCCAGGACGAGTACGCGGAGGCGCTCGCGCACGTCGAGGAGCTCGAGGGCCAGCGCGAAGACCTGGAGACCGCGCTGCGCGAGCTGCGCACCCTGATCCGCGACACCGACCGCCAGATCGAGGAGACCTTCGAAGCGACCTTCCAGGCCGCGGCGCGCAACTTCGAGGAGCTGGTCGGCGACGTGTTCCCGGGCGGAAGCGGGCGGTTGCGGCTGGTCGAGGACGAGCAGGAGCACCAGCGGGTGATCGGCGGCCAGCCGATCACGGGTTCCGGCAGCGAGCGCGACGAGGCCGCGATCGAGGCGGCCGCGGACGCCGAGGCCGAGACGGAGGCGCAGAGCGAGCGGCTCCCCGGCGTCGAGATCGAGATCACCCCCGCCGGCAAGTCGACGAAGCGCCTCACGCTGCTCTCCGGCGGCGAGAAGTCGATGACGGCGCTCGCCTTCCTGTTCGCCGTGTTCCTGGCGCGGCCGTGCCCCTTCTACATCATGGACGAGGTCGAGGCCGCGCTGGACGATCTGAACCTCGACCGCTTCCTTGCGCTGCTGCGCCGCTACGCGGGGCGCGCCCAGTTCATCGTGATCACCCACCAGAAGCGCACGATGGAGGCGGCAGATTGGCTGTTCGGAGTCTCGATGGGCGGCGACGGAGTCTCGAAGGTGCTCTCGCGCCGGCTGCCGGCCGAGGACGCGGCCGAGCAGGCCGCGGTCGCCTGAGCGCTCTCTGCGGGCGCGCCTGAGCACGCGCGCGGCCGCTGTATCATCGCGCGGCCGTGGCGCGTGAGTGGAGTGAGCTGTTCATCACCGGGGACGCCGTCGAGGCTTCCGAGGATCAGCCTGCCGAGAAACGCCGCGGGCTGTTCCGGCGTCTGCGCGAGAGCATGGGCAAGACGCGCCAGGCGCTGTCCTCCGAGATCCAGTCGAGCCTGTTCGGGACGCTCGACGACGAAACGTGGGAACGCCTGGAGGAGGCGCTGATCATGGCCGACGTCGGCGCGTCCACGACCGCCGTCGTGGTCCAGACGCTCGAGGACGAGGCGAGCTCGGGCGCGCTGGAGGGCGGCGAGCAGCTCTCTGAGCGGCTGATCGAGCTGCTGGCGGAGACCGCGCAGGTGGGAGACGCGCGGATCGACATCCGCCCCGAGCCGACGGTGATCATGGCCGTCGGGGTCAACGGCACCGGCAAGACGACGACGATCGGGAAGATCGCCTGGCACCTTCGCGAGGAGCTCGGCAAGACGGTGCTGCTGGCGGCGGCCGATACGTTCCGAGCGGCCGCGGGCGAGCAGCTCGAGGGCTGGGCCCGGCGCGCGGGCGTCGAGATCGTCGGCGGCGAGCCCGGCTCAGATCCCGGCGCGGTCGCCTTCGAGGCGATCGCCCGGGCGCGGGCGCAGGGCATCGACGTCGTGATCGTCGACACGGCCGGCCGGCTGCACACCCAGGACGACCTGATGGGGGAGCTCGAGAAGGTGACGCGCGTGATCGGCAGGCAGCTCGAGGGCGCTCCGCACGAGACGCTGCTCACGATCGACGCGACGACCGGCCAGAACGGGCTGCGCCAGGCGCGCCTGTTCGCGGAGACCGCCGGCGTCACCGGTGTCGTGCTCACGAAGCTCGACGGCACCGCGCGCGGAGGGATCGCGCTGGCGATCGCCCGCGAGCTGGGGCTGCCGGTCAAGCTGATCGGGATCGGCGAGTCGGTCGAGGACCTGCGGCCCTTCGACGCACCGGAATTCGCGCGTGCTCTGATCGCCGCGAGCTAATCTCCCTGCATCGTGTGGATTTTGTGGCTCATCGCGGCCGCTGGGTTCGGTGTGGGAGAGATGCACTCCGGCGGCTTCTACCTGCTGCCGTTCGCGGTCGGTGCGGCGCTGGCCGCGATCCTCAGCCTGCTGGGCGTGAGCGCCCTGCTCGCAGCGATCGTGTTCGTCGCGGTCTCCGCGGTCGTGGTGCTGGCGCTGCGGCCCGTCGCCCAGCGTCACCGGCGCCTGCCGCCACCGATCAGGACCGGCGCGCAGGCGCTGATAGGCCGCACGGCGATGGTGCTGGAGCGGATCGCGAACGACGAGGGCGTGGGGTGCGTGCGCATCGACGGCGAGGTCTGGACCGCGCGCACCTTCGACGACGACGAAGTGATCGAGGCAGGACAGAAGGTTCACGTTGTCGAAATCCGCGGGGCGACCGCTCTGGTGATGCCCTGACCCAGGAGGGGTAGGCTGTCAGTGCGGAATCTTCCGAGCGGATGAAAGGGAGCGTGGGCCGATGGCAGCGCTGATCGTGATCGCAGTGATCGTCGTTTTCGCCCTGGTCGTCGCGGCCCGCTCGATCCGTGTCATCCCGCAGGCGCGCGCCGGCGTGGTCGAGCGCCTGGGCCGCTACAGCCGCACGCTCGAGCCCGGGCTGACGATCATCACCCCGTTCATCGAGCGGGTGCGCCCGCTCGTGGACCTGCGCGAGCAGGTCGTCAACTTCTCGCCGCAGCCGGTCATCACCGAGGACAACGTCGTCGTCGGGATCGAGACGGTCCTCTACTTCACGATCACCGAACCGCGCTCGGCGACCTACGAGGTCGCCAACCCCCTGCAGGCGATCGAGCAGCTGACCGTCACGACGCTGCGCAACGTGATCGGCGGGCTCACGCTCGAGGAGACCCTGACCTCGCGCGAGAACGTGAACGCCGAGCTGCGGAGCGTGCTCGACGAGGCGACCGGCAAGTGGGGGATCCGCATCAACCGCGTCGAGATCAAGTCGGTCGACCCGCCGCCGGACATCAAGACCGCGATGGAGAAGCAGATGCGCGCCGAGCGCGACCGCCGCGCCGCGATCCTCACGGCCGAAGGCGAGAAGCAGGCCGCGATCCTGACCGCAGAAGGCGCGAAGCAGTCGGCGGTGCTGCGCGCAGAAGGAGAACGCGAATCGCAGATCCTGACCGCCGAGGGCGAAGCCAAGGCGATCGACACCGTCTTCACCGCGATCCACGAGGGCAAGCCGGACCCCGAACTGCTGCGCTACGAATATCTGAAGATGCTCCCGCAGCTCGCCGAAGGCGACGCCAACAAGGTGTTCGTGGTGCCCTCGGAGCTCTCGCAGGCGCTCGGGGGCATCGGCCAGGCTCTGACCGAGGGCGCCGGGCGCGCCGAGCGCGCCGAGAAGAAGCCGCCCCCCCGCGGTCCGCGGGCGGTCGAGCCGCCCCGCGCCGAGGAGTCCTGAGGGCCCACCTCGGTTGAGTCCTGTGCGGCCCGCGGACGGCGGGCTGCGAGAATCAGAGCCCGATGTTCGACTCGCTCTCGGAGAAACTCCAGGCCACGCTCGGCGAGGTCCGCCAGCGCGGCACGCTCTCCGAGCAGGACATCGACGCCGCGATGCGCGAGATCCGGCTCGCGCTGCTCGAGGCCGACGTCAACTTCAAGGTCGTCCGCCAGTTCACCTCGCAGCTCAAGGAGCGCTGCATGGGCGAGGACGTGGTCGGCAGGCTCAACCCGGGCCAGCAGGTCGTGAAGATCGTCAACGAGGAGCTCACGAACCTGATGGGGGGCGCCTCCGCCGGGCTCGCGTTCTCCCCGCGCCCCCCTACGGTGATCCTGATGGCCGGCCTGCAGGGATCGGGTAAGACCACGGCCACCGCCAAGCTCGCGCGGCTGCTGCGCGAGGAGAACAGCTCGTCGGTCGCCGTCGCGGCGTGCGACGTGTACCGCCCGGCCGCGGTCGATCAGCTCGTCAAGGTCGGCGCGCAGGCCGGCGCGACCGTCTATGAGAAGGGCACCGACGCCGACCCCGTCGAGATCGCCAAGTGGGCCCTCGACCGCGCCCGCGAGGAGGGCAAGGACGTCCTGATCGTCGACACGAGCGGGCGCCTGCACGTGGACGCGGAGCTGATGGACGAGCTGGTGCGGATCCGCGATGCGGTCAAACCGACCGACGTGCTGCTCGTCGTCGACGCGATGACCGGCCAGGACGCCGTCAACGTCGCCGAGAGCTTCGCCGAGGCGGTGCAGTTCGACGGCGTCGTGATGTCCAAGCTCGACGGAGACGCGCGCGGCGGCGCGGCGCTGTCGGTCAAAGCGGTCACGGGCAAGCCGATCCTCTTCGCCTCGACCGGCGAGAAGCTCGACCAGTTCGAGCGCTTCCACCCGGACCGGATGGCGCAGCGGATCCTCGGCATGGGCGACGTCATGAGCCTGATCGAGAAGGCGGAGCGCGAGTTCGACGAGGACGAGGCGAAGGCGCTGGAGCGCAAGCTGCGCAAGAACGACTTCGGCCTCGACGACTTCCTCGACCAGCTGCGGATGGTGCGGAAAATGGGCCCGCTGCAGAGCGTCCTCGGGATGATCCCGGGGCTCGCCGGCCACCAGCTCTCGAACATGAAGGTCGACGAACGAGAGCTCGACCGCATCCAGGCGATCGTGCTCTCGATGACGCCCGCCGAGCGCCGCCGCCCGGAGATGATCAACGGCTCGCGGCGCCTGCGGATCGCCCGCGGATCGGGCACCAACGTGCAGCAGGTCAACCGCCTGATCAAGCAGTTCTCCCAGATGCGCAAGGTCATGCGCCAGGTCGGGCGCGGCAAGATGCCGGACTTCGGCGCCCTGATGCGAAGCGCGCGCTGAGCGCGTGCACCGCTAAGCTCTCCCTCCAAATCCGAAAAAAAGAAGCAGAGGTAGACGTGGCAGTGAGGCTCAGGCTCACGCGAGTGGGCGGCAAGAAGGATCCGATATGGCGCGTGGTCGTCGCCGATCAGCGCTCGCCGCGCGACGGTCGCGTGATCGAGACGATCGGCCACTACAACGCCCAGACCGACCCCTCGACGATCGTGATCGACGAGGAGCGTGCCCGCAGCTGGCTCGCCCGCGGGGCGCAGCCCTCGAACACCGTCCGCAAGCTCCTGCGGATCCAGGGCATCGAGACGAGGGTCGGATAGCTCCCGTCCACCCCTGATGGCGACTGAGAACCCGAAGCGGCTCTTGGAGTACCTCGCCGAAGGCCTCGTGGACGACCCTGAGGCCGTCTCGGTCGAGCAGTTCGAGGAGGAGGACGGCACGGTGGTGCTCGAGCTCGCCGTCGGCGCCGAGGACTACGGGCGCGTGATCGGCCGCGGCGGACGCACCGCTCAGGCGCTGCGCACCGTCGTCAAAGCGGCCGCGGCCGGCGAGGACCGGCACGTGCTCGTCGACATCGTCGATTGAGCGCGGGGCCCGAGCGTCCGCAGCCGGGCGGGGCCGGACTGCCCGCAGGCCGGGTCGGCCGCCCGCACGGCCTGGACGGGAGCTTCTACGTGACCCGCCCGAGCGCGCGGCTCTTGACCGTGGGCGCCGCCGTCACCGTCGGGGGGCACACGCGCGAGATCGTGCGGCGGGCCGGAACCGACGCCCACCCGATCCTGCGCCTGGAGGGCGTCGTGGACCGGCGCGGGGCCGAGGCTCTGCGCGGGCAGGGGCTGACCGTCGCGGCCGACGCGGCGCCGGCGCTCGGGGAGGGGGAGTGGTGGGCGCACGAACTCGAGGGTTGCGCCGTCTTCGACGGCGAGCGCGCCCTCGGCACGGTCGCGCGCATGCTCGAGATGCCCTCCTGCGAGCTGCTCGAGGTCACGCGCCCGGAGGGCGAGCCGCTGCTCGTGCCGATGATCCGCGACGCGATCCGCTCGATCGACCCGGAGCAGCAGCGGATCGACGTCGATGGAGCCTTCCTGGGGCTGGAGGAGCGCTGATGGAGATCGACGTCTTCACGCTCTTCCCGCAGTGGTTCGAGTGGCTGGCAGAGCAGCGCCACATCGCAAACGTCCTCGCCGCCGGATCGCGGATCGACGCCCTCGACCTCCGCGCGCACACGCCGCTCTCGGGCGGGCAGGTCGACGACACGCCGTTCGGCGGCGGCGCGGGAATGGTGCTGCGCGTCGACGTGCTCGACAGCGCCCTGCGCGCCCGCTACGGGGTCGACCCGGTGGAACTGCGCTCGCGCCGGCGCGTGATCGCGCTCGCCCCGGGCGGGCGGCTGCTCGACGACCCGCTCGTCTCCGAGCTCGCCGAGGAGCCGGCCCTGACCCTGCTGTGCGGACGCTATGAGGGCTTCGACGAGCGGATCGTCGAGCACTTCGCGAGCGATGTCGTCTCGATCGGGCGCTACGTGCTCGCCGGAGGCGAGCTCGCCGCGATGGTGATCTGCGACGCCGTACTGCGGAAGCTGCCGGGGGCCCTCGGCGACGCTCGCTCGGCGGCCGAGGAGTCCTTCAGCGCGGCGCTCGAGGGCAACCCCGAGTACCCGCACTACACGCGCCCGGCGGACTACAGGGGCTGGAAGGTCCCCGAGGTGCTGCTCTCCGGCCACCACGCCGAGATCGAGCGCTGGCGCCTGGAGCGCAGCCGCGAGCGCGGCGCCACCGCCGATCGCCGGCGGGACGTGCCCGGCGGCGAGGGCTGAGGCTGCCGCGGGCGCGGGCGGCGTCGCGCGCCGGGTGCGCCGCGGCGCGGGGGCGTTTCGCTACCATGACGACCGCGCAGTCGGACCTCACGGCTTCTCGCGGCCACCGAGCGCGCATCCTCCCGTTATGAGCAGCGTCATCCAAACGATCGAGCGCGCCCAGCTGCGCCGAGTTCCCAGCTTCGCTCCCGGCGACCGCGTGAAGGTCCACTTCCAGGTCATCGAGGGCACACGACGCCGCGTCCAGGTCTTCGAGGGCGTCGTCATCAAGCGTCAGGGCCACGGCGCGCGCGAGACGTTCACCGTGCGCAAGCAGTCCTTCGGCGTCGGCGTGGAGCGGATGTTCCCGCTGCACTCGCCGAAGATCGAGCGCATCGAGCTCGCTGCCCGCGGAGACGTGCGGCGCGCCAAGCTCTACTACCTCCGTGACCGCGTCGGCAAGCGCGCCCGTGTGCGCGAGCGCCGGTACGCGGGGCCCGAGGAGACGATCGAGCCGGGGCTGCTGCACGAGCCCACGGGGGCGACGGACGCGGACGGCCTGACGGCCGAGGAGTCCGTGGCCGAGGTCGTCGAGACCGAGCAGGGGGACACGGCCGAGCAGACATCGGAGCAGGGGGGAGAGACCGGCGAGGCGCCCGCGGCCGCGGAGGCCGATGCGCAGGCGCCGGCGGCCGAGGAGGCCGAGCCCGAGGCCGCGCAGCCGGCGGCCGAGGAGGCTTCGGAGGCGGAGGACTCATCGCAGGCGGCACCGGAGGCCGCCGACACCTCCCCCGATGCCGGTGACGCCGACGCGGGCACACAACCGCCCGCGGCCGCCGGCGACCCACCGGCGTGAAGCTAGTCGGCAACCGCGAGAAATCAACGCTCAACTCGGTTGTCGAGTTGGTCGTGATCATCGCGATCGCCCTGGGCCTCGCCCTCGGCATCCAGGCGGTGCTGGTCAAGCCCTACCGGATCCCGAGCGGCTCGATGGAGCCCACACTGTCGGTCGGCCAGCGGGTGCTCGTGAACCGTCTCGGCATGAGCATCAACGGGCCCCACGTCGGCGAGATCGTCGTCTTCCACCCGCCCGAAGGCGCCGAGCAGTCGCAATGCGGGACCTCCCAGCACCCGATGACCGCCGCCTGCGACACGCCGAACCCGAAGGAGGACACGGGCACCAACTTCATCAAGCGCGTCGTCGCCGGACCGGGCGATGAGATCTACATCAAGGAAGGCCACGTCTACCGCAAGGCCAAGGGCAAGACGACCTTCGAAAAAGAGAGCGACTCCTACATCAAACCGTGCGCTCCGGAGGTCGGGGTCGTGTGCAACCTGACGACGCCGATCACGATTCCGCCCGGTCACTGGTTCATGATGGGCGACAACCGTGGCGAATCCGACGACAGCCGCTTCTGGGGACCGGTCCCGACCGGATGGCTCATCGGCGGCGCCTTCCTCACCTACTGGCCACCCGACAAGATCGGCACCCTCTAGCGCCGGAACGGCGCGCTCCCGCCGCCGTGCGCGGCGGCGCAGCAGCGGCCGGCGGCTCTTCGCCTTCGACCGGCGGCTCGGCTACCGGCTCGTGGCCGGCGCGGACGAGGCCGGCAGAGGCTGCCTCGCGGGCCCGCTCGTAGCCGCCGGGGTCCTGTTCGACTATGAGGCGCTCACGACGCGCGAGCTGCGCCTGCTGAGCGCGCTGAACGACTCCAAGCAGCACACCCCCGAGGCGCGGGAGGCGCTCTACCCGCTCGTGATGCGCGCCGCAGCCCGCGTCGTAGTCGTCTCGCGGTGCGTGCGGGGCATCGACGCGCGCGGCCTTCATCGCACCAACCTCGCGGCGCTCCGCGACGCCGCCCGCGGGGTGACCGAGGGTGTCCACGGTGAGGTTCTGTGCCTGCTGGACGGCTTCTCGGTGCCCGAGTTCGGGCGCGAGCAGCGGGCGATCGTGGACGGGGACGCGACGAGTGCCGCGATCGCAGCCGCCTCGATCATCGCGAAGGTGACGCGCGACCGATTCATGCGCCACGCCGACGCAGAGCATCCAGGTTGGAGCTTCGCCGAGCACGTGGGCTACTCGACGCCCTCGCACCGCGAGGCGATCGAAACGCGCGGCGTCTCGCCGCTGCACCGCATGTCGTTTCAGTCGCTGGCCTACCAGCAGCTGGCGCTGTAGGCGCGCCGGCGGGCGACGCGCCGCTCACCAGGCTCCCTCGAGATGCTCCAGGGCGAGCAGCCGGCCCCGTGCGTCGAGCACGACGCCGATCGCGTCGAAGCGGACCTCGGGCGGCCGCGGAGCCGTGCGCGGGCGGCTCAGCAGCCAGCTGAGCGCGAGGCGGCGGACCCGCGCCCGCTGCGCCGGCCCGATCCGCTCGAATGGCGTCACCGCGCGCCGGGCACGCGTGGTCTTCACCTCGACGAAGGCCAGCACCGCCCCGTCGGAGGCGACGAGATCGATCTCGCCGTAGCGACCGCGGACGTTCCGGTCGAGGATCCTGAAGCCGCGGCGGACGAGGTGGGCGGCCGCGAGCTCCTCACCGCGCCGCCCCGTCTCGGCCCGGTCGGGTGGGGCGGGGCGGCGCGAGAGGGGAGGCATGCCTCCCCATACGACGGGCGGGGCGCTACGCGGCCGCGGCGGCGCTGGAGGCGGCGGGACGCCTCCGGGAGGGGCGCACACGGCGCGCGGGAAACGATGCGCTGCGCAGCAGCGGCTGCGCGAGGCGGTCGAGCTCGGAGCGCTCCGCGTCGCGGATCGCCCAGCTGAGCCGCTCGATCAGCTGTCCGGCGGCATGGTCGCTGGAGAGGTGGACGGTCGAGATGTGCTCGTCGAGCAGCACGTCGGGGTCGCCCGAGGGCGGCAGGTTGGTCGTGATGATCACTCGGGGCATGGGATCTCCTTGCGTGTGGAAGAAAAGGTGGCGCGCCGGCCGAGGGGGCAGCCGGCGCGCCAGTGAGGACCTTCGGGGAGCGGCACGGCCTGGGAGGGTGGGCTCCATTCCAGGAGCCTGAGGTCTCAGGCCTCCGCACATCGCCCGGTCGAATGGAGCGCCGGAACGGCTCTCGCCGCGAGGACAACCGGTTTCTCCAGGTGCCGACCAGACATTGCTCACTAAACCTATCAAGATTCTTCCATTTGTCAAGAGGCGGCCTCTGACGTCAACCGGCCGGGCGCTCGAATAGGGTCCGCCGAGGTGACCGAGGAGGGAATCGACGAGGCGGCACAGCCGCCGGCCGAGGGTCCACGCGCGCTCGACGGCGTGACGGCCTTCATGGGGCTGCGCTGGGAGGACCCGCAGACGGTCCATCTCCAGATCCGGCCCGAGCTGATCAACCGCGGCGGGCTGCTCTCGGGCGTGGCGACCTACGCGATGGTCGACTACTGCATGGGCTCGGCCCTCTGGGCGCAGACGAAATCCGAAGAGCGCATCGCGACGATCAGCATCTCGATCAACTACGTCCAGACCGCGACCGAGGGGGACGTGGTCTGCCACTCGGTCGTGGACCGGCGCAACCGCCGCATCGCGGTCCTGCGCAGCGAGATCCACCACGAGGACGGACGCCTGCTCGTGACGGCGATCGGCTCCTACTCGATCTTCCCGCCGCGGCCGTTCGCCTCCTAGCTGCGGCGTTCGCGCCCGCTCGCTGCCCCTACGATCAGAGCGATGGCCGCCCGCACCCCCGTCGCGCTGACGATCGCCGGCTCGGACTCCGGCGGCGGCGCCGGCATCCAGGCCGACCTCAAGGCGTTTGCCGCACGGGGCGTCCACGGCGTCTGCGCGATCACGGCGATCACGGTGCAGAACACGGTGGGCGTCACCGCGGTCCACCAGGTGCCCGCGGAGATCGTGCGCGCGCAGGTCGCGGCGGTCGCCTCGGACATCGGCGTGGACGCCGTCAAGGTCGGGATGCTGGGCGACCGCACGACCACGCTCGCGGTCGCGGCCTCCCTCGATGAGCTCGGCGCCGGCGTGCCGGTGGTCGTGGATCCGGTGATGGTCGCGGAGTCCGGAGCCACTCTGCTCGCCGTGGACGCCCGCGAGGCGCTCGTGCGAGAGCTGCTGCCGCGCGCCAGCGTGGTGACCCCGAACGTGCCCGAGGCGCGCGCGCTGCTCGGCGAGGAGCCCTCGGCGGGCGCCGATGCGGCCGAGGCCGAGCGCCTGGCGCGATCGGTGCTGGCGCTCGGTCCGGGCGCCGTCGTCCTGACGGGCGGGCACCGCGACGACGCGACGGACCTTCTCGTGGCCGGCCCCGGCGAGGCTGCCGTGGCGATCGAGGGCCCGCGCCATCCCGACGGTGCCGCGCACGGCTCGGGCTGCACGCATTCGGCGGCCCTCGCCGCATCCCTCGCGCTGGGCGAGACCCTCGAGCAGGCGGCACGCAGCGCGCGAGCCCTCGCCGGGTCGGCGGTCGCGCGCGGCCTGCGGGAGCTGGGCGCCGGCGCCGGTCCCGTCGATGCGATCGACCTGGCTGCGCGGCGCGGCAGGTGATCTGCGGCACCTGGCCGTTTGTCATAATCGGCGTGGTGAGGCTCCTGCGGATGAAGCCGGGTCACGGCGAGATCGTGCTCGCCGAGGGGGATGTGGAGATCCCCGAGCAGGAGCGTGAGCTGATCGAGGCGTTCCGGCGCGAGCTCGACGCCGGTATGTGGGCGGCGGTGCCCACGAGCGCTCCCGGAGGACGCCGCCAGGCGGAGCTCGTCAAGGACTTCGCCGAGGTCCCCCGCGACGCCGACCGCGTGATCTTCTTTCCGCGCGCCGCCGGCGGCCGCTGAGCGACATGGGCCTCGCGCTGGGCACGGCGGCCGTGGTGCTCGTCGTGCTCGTCTGGGAGCTGGCCCGGCCGGCTGTGATGGGAGCGTTCGCGCGGGCGCGCGAGGCCTACGCCGCGCGCGGCCGCGAAGGCGGCACCGGCTACGACCCCGGCCGCGAGCGCCGCGCCGAGCAGCGCGCGCGGGAGCTGTTGCGCTCATGCGTCTCCGAGCGCGAGTGGGCGATGTACCGGGAGCTCGGGCTGATCTGCGTCGAGGGACCGGTCCGGGGGGCCGCCGAACCGGAGGGCGAGAGCCCGTACGCCTACCTGATCTACCCGCACAAGCCGATCGTCGCGTTCGTGCCCGAGACCCGCGAGCTGCTCAGCGAGTACTGCGTCGCGTTCCCGGACGAGTCGCGGCCCTTCGGGAGCGCGCGGCTCCCCGACTCCGACGATGTGCTCGCGAAGTGGATGGCGCTCACGGGCGACGAGCGCCGGCTGATCTCTGAGGCCAACATGCACCTTCCCGGGCGCCAGGTCGACCCGGATCGCGTGCGACGCGACCTCGCGCGCCTGGCGCGCTGGAGCCGCGAGCGCGCGGCGGCAAGGTCCCGCGGGGACACGAGTCCCGGTAACGTGGCCGCCGCGTGAGCAGCAACGGCCATTTCGATCTCAAGCACCGCAGCCGAGCCCTGACCGAGGGTCCCGAGCGCGCAGCGGCGCGCTCCTACCTGCACGGCATCGGCTACTCCGCCGAGGACCTCGCGAAGCCGATCGTCGGCGTGGCCCACTCGTGGATCGAGACGATGCCCTGCAACTTCAACAACCGCGTGCTCGCGACGAAGGTCAAGGAGGGCATCCGCGCGGCGGGCGGCACGCCGATGGAGCTGAACACGATCGCGATCTCCGACGGGATCACGATGGGCACCGCGGGGATGCGCGCATCGCTCGTCTCGCGCGAGGTGATCGCGGACTCGATCGAGCTCGTCGCCTCGGCGCACCACTTCGACGCCCTCGTGACGATCTCCGGCTGCGACAAGACGATCCCCGGAACGGTGATGGCGCTGGCGCGCCTGGACATCCCCGGGTTGATGCTCTACGGCGGCTCGATCCGACCCGGCCACTGGGAAGGCCAGGAGGTGACGATCCAGCACGTCTTCGAGGCCGTCGGGCAGTTCTCGGCCGGGAAGATCACCGAGGAGCAGCTGCACGAGCTCGAGGAGGCGGCCTCGCCCGGTGCCGGGGCCTGCGGCGGCCAGTTCACCGCCAACACGATGGCGATGGCGTTCGAGGCGCTGGGGATCTCGCCCGCGGGCTCGGCGATGGTGCCGGCGGAGGACGGCCGCAAGCTCGACGTCGCGCGGCAGTGCGGCGAACTCGTGATGGACGTGCTGCGCGCCGGCAGGCGACCGAGCGACGTCATCACCAAGCCGGCGCTCGAGAACGCGATCGCCGCCGTCGCGACCAGCGGCGGCTCGACCAACGGCGTGCTGCACCTGCTGGCGGTCGCCCGCGAAATGGGCGTGCCGCTCACGATCGACGAGTTCGAGCAGATCTCCGAGCGCACGCCGCTGCTCTGCGACCTGCAGCCCGGCGGGCGCTACGCCGCGACCGACCTCTACGAGGCGGGCGGCGTGCCGCTCGTGCTCGCGCGCCTGAAGGAGGCGGGGATCCTCAACGCCGACGCGATCACCGTCACGGGTGCCACGATCGGCGAGGCGGCCGAGGAGGCGCGCGAGACCGCCGGGCAGGAGGTGGTGCGCCCGCTGTCCGCGCCGATCAAAGCCACCGGGGGCTTCGCGATCCTGCGCGGCAACGTCGCGCCCGACGGCTGCGTCGTGAAGCTCTCAGGCCACGAGCGCAGGAAACACACCGGGCCCGCGCGGGTCTTCGACGGCGAGGAGGCGGCGATGGCCGCCGTGCTCGCGAAAGAGATCCAGCCCGGCGACGTGCGTCGTGATCCGGGGCGAGGGCCCCGCCGGAGGTCCCGGGATGCGCGAGATGCTCGCGGTGACGGCGGCGATCGTCGGCGAGGGTCTCGGCGAAGAGGTGGCGCTGATCACCGACGGGCGCTTCTCGGGCGCGACGCACGGCTTCATGGTCGCCCACGTCGCCCCCGAGGCGGTCCACGCGGGCCCGATCGCCGCACTGCGCACCGGCGACGAGCTGACGATCGACGTCGACGCCGGCAGGCTCGACGTCGCGCTGAGCGACCAGGAGATAGCCGAGCGGGTGCTCAGCTACGAGCGCCCGCCGCGCGCGGACGAACGCGTCGACGTGGCGATCCAGAAGTACGCGAAGCTGGTCGGAAGCGCCTCCGAGGGCGCCGTCACGCTCTGAGGGCCTCGTGCGCTGCACCAGGGCCGCTTTCGCGGGTGACGCAGGGGCCGGGGGCGCGACCCGCGGCCTAGGCCCGCATGAAGTCCCTGAGCAGCTCGTTGAACTCGCTGGGGCGCTCCAGCATCGCCATGTGCCCCGTGTCGGGGTAGACGACCTCTCGGGCGTCCGGGATCTCCTCGGTGAAACGGCTCGCGTCGTGCCACGTGATCAGCCGGTCCTTGGTGCCCCAGACGACGAGCGTCGGGCAGCGGATCAGCCTGAGCCGCGGGCGCAGGTCGAACTCGAGGATCGCCTCGAGCGCCGACATGAAGCCGTCGGTGCCGGCGCCGCGGAGCTGCTCGGCCGCCAGCGGAGGAGGGATGCGGTCCGGGTGCGCGACGACTCCGGAGAGGACGAGGCGACGAAGGCGGCGCCGCGCGGCGAGCGAGTCCGAGTGGGAAGCCGTCCACATGGCGCCGAGCGCAAGCAGCTGCTGGGCGCGCCGGACCGCCGGCATCGAACGCGTCACGACGCGGTTCTGGTAGGTGGCGAGCCCGGCGGGCGAGACGAGCACGAGGCGCTCGACGAGGGCCGGCTCCTGCGCGGCCAGCTCGGCGCTGATCAGGCCGCCCATCGAGTTGCCGACGAGCACGCAGCGGTCGATCCCGAGCGCCGCGAGCGCTTCGGCCAGGATGTGCGCGTAGCCCGGCATCGACACTTCGCCGGCGTGGCCGGGCGAGTGGCCGAACCCCGGCAGGTCGAGGGCCACGACGCGATGGGATGCCGAGAAGGCGCACAGTTGCTCGAGCCAGTTCGGCCATGAGCCGGAGAGGCCATGCACGAACACCATCGCCGGCTCCCCTGAGCCGAGATCGATCGTGTTGACGGGACGTCCGCCGACGTCGAGCCAGCGCTGGTGGGCGGTCCAGTCGACGGTCCACCAGCCGTTGCCGGCTTGTGCCGCCTCCGCATCGGGGCGCTCGGCTGAGAAGGGGTGGACACCCATTTGTCTTGAATCTAGCCGAGCCGGGAATAATGGTCATCGTGCGCAGCGCTCTCGGGCAGGGGTCTGACATCGCGCCCCGGCCGGCGGGCAGGCGCCGGCCCCCGCGCGGCGAATGGAAGCCCGGTATGTCCGCCCCCAACGCATCCCACGCCCCGCCGGTGGGCGATCAGGCGCTTCCCGAGTGCTGGCGTGCCGCGCTCGCGCTGCTCGATCAGGATCTCCTGCGGCGTGACGCGGCGCCCCGTACGCGTCGTGCCTACCGCATCGACGTCTCCGGCCTCGCGGCCTGGGCCGCCGAGCAGGGCCTCGCACCTGCCGAGCTGACGTCGCGCGACATACGCCGTTACGTGGCGCTGCTCAGCGCCCGCGGGGCGGCGCCGAGCACCTCCGCGCGCAAGCTGGCCGCGCTGCGCGCCCTGTTCGCGAGCCAGCGAGAGCACGGACGCCTCGCGCAGAACCCCGCCGACCTGGTCTCGACGCCGCGCCGCGGCTCGCGGCTGCCGCGCGTGCTGAGCGCGAACGAAGCATCGCGGCTGCTGGACTCGATCCCCGCCTCCTCGCCGCTCGAGCTGCGCGACCGGGCCATGTTCGAGCTCGCGTACTCCTCCGGGCTGCGCGCGGAGGAGCTCGTCTCGCTCCGGCTCGGCGACGTCGACCACGACGGCGAGCAGCTGCGCGTCGAAGGCAAGGGGCGCAAGACGCGCGTGGTCCCGGCCGGCGAGCCCGCGATGGCGGCCCTGCGCATCTACCTGGAGCGCGCCCGTCCGGCGCTCCTCTCCCCGCCGGATGGCGCTGCGGGCGAGGACTCGCTCTTCCTCAGCCGCACCGGGCGCAGGCTCTCGACCAGCGACGTCCGGCGGCGCATGCGACGCTGGACGCAGCGTGCCGGGACCGCCGGGGAGGCGACGCCGCATTCGCTGCGGCACAGCTTCGCGACGCACCTGCTCGACGGCGGCGCCGACCTGCGGGCGATCCAGGAGATGCTTGGGCATGCCAGCGTCTCCAGCACTCAGATTTACACTCGGGTAGAGTCAGCCAGGCTCAGAAACGCTTACGCGCGCAGTCACCCTCGGGCCTGAACTGACGCCCGCCAGCCCGGAGAAAAGCCCTGGAGACGAACGTCAAACCGATCGAGCTGCGCGAACTGTGGCGGCGCTATAAGGACGATGGGGACAAGCGCAGCCGCGAGCGGCTCGTCGTCGCCTACTCACCGCTGGTCAAGTATGTCGCCGGGCGCACCGCCGCCGGGCTGCCGCCGCACGTCGAGGAGGCCGACCTGATCTCCTACGGCCTGGTCGGCCTGATCTCGGCGATCGAGCGCTTCGACCTGTCGCGGGACATCAAGTTCGAGACGTACGCGATCATGCGCATCAAGGGCGCGATCATCGACGAGCTGCGCTCGCTGGATTGGGTCCCGCGCAGCGTTCGCGCCCGTGCCAGGGAGGTCGAGCGCGCAAACGCGAAGCTCGAGCACCTGCTGCAGCGGGCGCCGACCGATCAGGAGATCGCCGACGAGATGGGGATCACCCTCGACGAACTGAACGACTCGCTGCTCGCGATCTCGCATTCCTCGATCGTCGCGCTCGACGAGCTCTGGAGCGTCTCGGACTCCAGCGGCGACCAGGTCTCGCTGATGGACACGATCGAGGACCCGAACGCTCCGGACCCCTCTCGCGCTCTGGACGTCGGCGATCTGAAGGACCGCATCGCGGACTCGATCGCCAAGCTGCCCGAGCGCGAGAAGCTCGTGATCGCCCTCTACTACTACGAGAACCTCACGCTCAGGGAGATCGGCGAGGTGCTCGGCGTGACCGAGTCTCGCGTCTCCCAGATGCACACGAAGGCCGTCCTGCGCCTGCGCTCGCGGATGCAGGAAGAGTCCTTCGACGACTGAGCGCCCGGCCCGGGCGGCTTCTTAGGGCCGGCGCGCACCGGCGGCGCACGCCCTCACCTCGGCGGCGTCCAACGCGAGCAGCCGGACCTGCACGTGGATCCCTTCGTGGCCGGACGGCGGCGCGTCGGTGAGCAGGCGCACGTAGCGCCGGAACCGGCGCGAGCCGCGCCGGAGCGCCGCGATCGACGCTGCGGGGGAGCCGGCTCGGCGCAGCTCGGCTTCGATTTCCTGGTTCGCGGCGATCGATTCCGTGCTCGCGAGCTTCATTTCGCGCACCACTTTGTGGATCTCGAGGGCGGCCGGCTGCGGGTCTCTGACGCCGCGCGTGCCCGCGATGCCCTGCAGCCGCGCTCTGAGGTCTCCACAGGCCGTCGCGATGGCCGCCGTGTCGGCCGTGCTCGAGGGTCCGGAGGCGCCGGTGGCGGTGCTCGCCTTCGCGCCGCCCCCGCAGCCGGCGAGCAGGCACGCGAGGAGCACTGCTGCGCAGGCCGCTCTGACGGTCATCGCGGGAGAGGGTAGGGAACCGTCCTCGCCGGGGCGCCGCTGCCGCCCAGCGGCGCGCAAAACCCCCGCTCAGGGCGCGCATGGTGCCTCCTGGCCGTGCGGCTAGACCTGGCCGACCCCCGGCGGTATGGTGGCCAGACCCGAGGAAGGAGAGCCAAATGCACCCCGCAGCGGACCGTATTCGCAACGTCGCCCTCGTCGGACATCGAGGGTCGGGGAAGACCTCGCTCCACGAGGCTCTCCTGTTCGAGGCCGGGGCGATCAACCGCCTCGGTTCCGTCCCCGACCAGACCACGGTGTCCGACTCCGACCCGGACGAGCAGGCCCGTCAGATGTCGATCTCCGCCACGCTCAGCTCGCTGAGCTGGCAGGACCGCAAGATCAATCTCCTCGACACGCCCGGCGAGCCGAGCTTCATCGCGGACGCGCTCGGCGCGCTGCGCGTATGCGAGTCGGCGGTGTTCGTGGTCAACGCCGTGATGGGCGTGGAGGTCACGACGAGCCGCCTGTGGGCGCGCGCCGCCGAGCTGGACATCGCGCGCCTGCTGTTCGTGAACATGCTCGACCGAGAGCGCGCCGACTTCTTCCGCACGCTGGAGTCGTTGAAGCGCTCCTTCGGGCAGCACGTCGTGGCGACCGAGATCCCGATCGGCTCCGAGCACGAGATCGAAGGCGTGATCGACCTCGTCGACATGAAGGCGTTTCGCGCGCAGCCGACGCCGGAGCGCGGCGCCGCGGACGAGATCCCGATCCCCGAGGCGCAGGCGAAGCTCGCGCAGGAATACCGCGAAAAGCTGATGGACGAGGTCTGCGAAGTGTCCGACGCGCTGATGGAGCGCTACCTGGACGGCGGCGAGATCTCGCACACCGAGATCGTGGACGCGCTGAAGGAGGGCACCAACCACGGCAAGATCTTCCCCGTCGTCTGCGGCGTTGCGACCGCCAACCTCGGCACCACGCGTCTGCTGGACGCGATCGTCGAGGACCTGCCCTCGCCGGTGAAGCACGGCTCGCTCCAGGTGGGCGAGGTCGAGCTGACCGCGAGCGAGGACGAGCCGCTGTTCGCCTACGTGTTCAAGACCCGCGCGGACCCCTTCGCCGGGCGCATCAACCTGATGCGCGTCTACCAGGGCGTGCTGCGGGCGGACAGCCAGGCGCTGAACACGCGTGCTCACTCCAAGGAGCGGATCGGTCAGCTGCTGGCGTTTGCCGGCAAGGACGTCGAGCACGTCGAGGAGTTCGGGCCAGGCGACATCGGCGCGGTCGCAAAGCTCAAGGAGACCAGGGCCGGAGACTGGCTCGCGGCGCGCGACGAGCCGATCGAGATGCCGCGGCTGAAGCTGCCCGCACCCGTGATGGCGTTCGCTGTCGAGCCCAAGAGCCGCGGCGACGAGGAGAAGGTGATCGCCTCCTTGCGCCGGCTGCAGGAGGAGGACCCCACGATCGACCTGCACCGCGACCCGCAGACCGGCGAGGAGATCGTCGCCGGTCTCTCGCAGGTCCACGTCGAAGTGATCGTCGACAGGCTGCGCGACCGCTTCGGGGTCGAGGTCACGCTGAAGCCGCCGAGGGTGCCCTACCGCGAGACGATCCGCGCGAGCGCGCAGGGCCACGGGCGCCACAAGAAGCAGTCCGGCGGGCGCGGGCAGTTCGGCGACTGCCAGATCGAGATCCAGCCGCTGCACGACGCCGAGGGCAACTACACCTACGAGTTCGTCGACAACATCAAGGGTGGCGTGATCCCCAACTCGTTCATCCCGGCCGTCGAGAAAGGCGTCCGGGAAGCGATGGAAGCCGGCGTCGTCGCCGGGTATCCGGTCCAGGGGGTGCGGGTGCGCCTCTACGACGGCCAGTACCACTCCGTGGACTCCTCGGAGATCGCCTTCAAGCTGGCTGGCATCCAGGCGATGAAGCAGGCGCTGCAGGAAGCCTCGCCGGTGCTGCTCGAGCCGATCATGATGGTCACGCTGTCCGTCCCGGAGGCGAGCGTCGGCGACGTGATCGGCGACCTCAACGGCCGGCGCGGGCGCCCGCAGGGCATGGAGCCGACGGGCGCGATGACCGAGATCAAGGCCGAGGTGCCGATGGCGGAGATGCTCACCTACGCGCCGGACCTGCGCTCGATCACCCAGGGTCAGGGCGACTACACGCTCGAGTTCCTGCGCTACGAGGAGGTCCCGGCGCAGCTCGCCCAGCGCGTCGTGGCGGACGCCGGCCAGGAGCGCGAGGCGGCGCACGCCTGAGCGCTTCAGGGACCCGGCAAGGGCCAGCCGACGGCGGCGCGGGCGTTGCGCCGGGTGAACAGGACGCGCGGGCCAGGTACCCTGACTGACGATGACGACGCGCACGATCGTGACGTCGCAGCCCGATGTGGCCTGCGACGTCTGCACCCGCCGCCTCCTGCGCGGCGAGCAGCCCGACTACTTCATCGCCGACGGCAGGCGCCGTCTGGTGTGCGAGCTGTGCGCCCCGCGCGCCACCCACGAGGGCTGGTTGCGCGAGACCGAAGCCGCCGCCGAGGTGACGCTGCCGCCGATGCGCCCGCGCCGCGGCCGCAGCCTGCTCGACCGCTTCCTCGCCGCCGCACGCGGGCCGCAGGAGAGCCGGCCCCCCAGCTCGCGCCACGACCTTCCGGCGAACGGCGCGCAGGAGCGGGAGGACTACGATCTGTTCGCCGCGGGCGAGCCCGCCGAGGAGGTCGTGCTCGCACCGGTCTTCGCCGACGTCGATGCTCCCGGGCACCTCCTACAGGCGGTCGACGCGTTCAACGCGAGCGAGTACCCGCGCCGCGTCGCGGGCGTCGCGCGCTCCCTCGGGGAGCCCGTTGTGAGCGTGCGCTCGGCGGAGCATCTCGAGAGCATCGTGAGAATCGTCGTCGCGTGGGAGCTCTGCTGGTACCGCTATGAGGTCGACACCGGCGAAGCGCCCGTCTTCGCGCAGGCCGTGGGGCAGGGAACCGAGCTCGAACAACTCAGCCGCGAGGAGCGCGACGGCAACGCCGTCGCAGGGCCGGCCGGCACGCTGGCGCTCGCGCAATAGCGCTTGGCACCCCTTGTTTTGAGCGCGCCCGCCGGTAACATCCGCTGAGCGATGATCTACTGCGTGGTTCCAAAGGCACTCGAGGACGAGCTGTATCCGAAGCTCGTAGAGCATTACCGCGACGACGACAAAGTCACGGTGATCGTCGATCGCCGCGAGTTCGACCGGCGCGCCCGCAGCGGGCGCAGCAGCGCCTCTACGCCGGGGGCCGAGCGCCGCGTGATCCGCGACCGCCGCCGCGCGCGGGTCGCCGGCGACCAGCTGCCGCTCGCGACCGCCGTCTAGCCCCGCGCCACTGCGCCCGCGGCAGTCGTGAAGGTGATCGTGCACGTCGACGGCGGCGCCCGCGGCAACCCGGGTCCGTCGGCCGCCGCCTGCGTGATCTCGGCGCCCGACGGCGAGGTTCTCGCCGAGCACTCAGAGCTGCTGGGCCGCCAGACGAACAACGTCGCCGAGTACCGGGCGCTGCTGCTCGGGCTCGCCAAGGCGCGGGAGCTGGGCGCCGACGAAGTCGATGTGATCGGCGACTCGGAGCTGATCGCCAAGCAGGTGAACGGCGTCTACAAGGTCAAGCACGAGGCGATGAAGCCGCTGTACCTCGACGCGATGAAGGCGCTGCGCGAATTCGCGTCGTGGTCGATCCGGACCGTGCCCCGCGCTCAGAACAAGCGCGCGGATGCGCTTGTCAACGAAGCCCTCGACGCCTCGTAGGCTGCGCCTGGCTATTTGAGCGGCTGCGCGGATTTCGCGATCGCGAGCATCTGCGAGTTGGAGAGTTCCTCGAGCAGCGTGTTCGTGACCCAGTAGAGAACGTTGCCCGAGCGCCAGCCGATCACGTGGATGTGGCTGCCGTCGTCGATCAGTTTGTAGGTCCGCGAGCCGATCGTCTGGGTGCGCGCGTTTTTGAACAGCGGCGGGCTCAGCCAGTCGGTGCCCTCGAAGTCGTAATAGCCGCCCTCCATGTTCTGGCGCCAGACCACGACGTATGCGTGCTTCGGTTCGCCCTGCACGTTCTTCAGCGGGTAGGCGCGCACCGTTTCCTGGGAGGCGGCGGCCGTCTGCAGACGCGGGTAGAGGACCCGGAACGGCGTGTGCAGAGCCGCGGTGACCGCTTCGCTCTCGCCGGTGCTGGGGTAGAGGTCGATCGCGGCCGGGGAGGGGGAAGAGGTGTGGTGGCTGTGGTGCGAGGAGGAGGAGTGCGCGTGCGTCGTGGGGAGCTCGACCTTTTCGTCCCCGTGAAGGAAGTTCTCGAGCGTCTGTTTCTCCAGTTCGGGCGTCGATGTCACGTAGGAGCCGCCGTTGAACTGGGCGTTCACGTTGCTGGTCAGGAAGTGGACCTGGCGCAGCGGCTTGGTCTGCGAGAAGGCGACCAGCTTCCCGAGTTCGATGACCTCGTGGTTGGAGTCGTTGAAGGTCGAATGGATCGCGTGCCCGACGGCCTTCGCGACCTTGTCGAGCTCTGAGATTTCGGGGTTGACCTGCTCGCGCAGATCACGCAGGAAGTCCTGCTGGCGCGCGACCCGGACGAAGTCGGAGTCGAAATGGCGGAAGCGCACGTATGACAGCGCGTTTTCGTAGCAGAGCTTCTGGTAGCCGGGCTCGAGGTTGATCGAGGAGAAGTCTTCGCCGACCGCGCCACCGCCGAGATAGCGATGGTCCACGTTGACGTAGGCGCAGCCGAGCGTGTCGACGACTTCGATGAAGCCTTTGAAGTTCACGTCGATGATGCCGTTGAGCTTCAGGCCCGGGAACACTTCGCGCTCGATCGTTTCGGCCGCCAGCGAGCTGCCGCCGTCCACGCCTTTGAGCTTGCTGCCCAGCGTGTAGGCGGCGTTGATCTTTTCGTTCGGGTAGTAGCCGCCTTCGGGCGTGCGGATGTTGACCATCAGATCGCGCGGGATCGAGAGCACCGAGGTTTGACCCTGGCTCGGGTCGAAGCGCACGAGCAGGATCGTGTCGCTGTGCGGTTCGCCGCGTTCGTCGGCGTTCTTGGCCTTCGCGCGCCGGTCGGAGCCGAGCACGAGGAAGGTCTCGGGCGCACCTTCGTATTCCGGCGCCTTGACGACGCCGGCCGCCACAGGGATGTGGTTCTGCTTCGGAAAGACTTTTTCGGCGATGTCTTTGATCTTGTTCGTGGCGACGACGGCGGTCGCGCCGCCGGCCAGGCACACGATCACGACCGCGGCGATCGCGAAACGGACCCACATCCCCCGCCACAGGGAGGGGGGACGCTCGTCGTCCATGGGGTAGGAAGGGGCGCTCATGCGGGTAGCGTCGGTCGCCGCCCCCCGACGACGATCCGTCTCGGAACCTTAACAAGCGACCCGGAGCGCAGCGCCGGGTGGGTGGGTACGCTCGCTGGGGTGTTCAGCGCCCGAAACCGCGAGCTGCTGGGCCTGCTGCCGTCCGCCCTGCTGGTGACGGCCGGGTTCACGGCGATCTTCATCCAGGCCGAAAACAGCACCCCGCGGGCCTCCACCAACCTCACCCTCAACCACGCCTCGAGCGTCTCGCTCAGCTACGGGCTGCTGTTCCTGGCGCTGTGCCTGGCGGGGCACCTGGTGATCCGCTTCGCCCTGCCGAACGCGGATCCCTACCTGTTCCCGCTCGTGGCGGTGCTCGCCAGCGTCGGGATCGTGATGATCTACCGCATCAACCCCACGCTCGCGCGCCAGCAGGCGCAGTGGATGATCGTGGGGCTGATCTTCTTCGCCGGGACGATCCTCGCGCTGCGGAGGAGCGGCGTGCGGGTGCTCGAGCGATACCGCTACACGATCGCGGCCGTCGCGATCGTGGCGACCGTGCTGCCGCGACTGCCCGGCATCGGCGAGCAGGTCAACGGCGCCTACCTCGACATCCACCTCGGAAGCGTCTCGTTCCAGCCGTCCGAGTTCGCGAAGGTCGCGATCGTGATCTTCCTCGCCAGCTACCTGAGCGACAACCGGCAGGTGCTCGTCACCGCCGGGCGGCGGGTGATGGGGCTGACGATCCCGCCGATGAAGCAGTTCGGGCCGATGCTGATCATCTGGGGCGCGGCGATGGCGACCCTGCTGATCACGCGCGAGCTGGGTACCACGCTGATGTTCTTCGGCGCGTTCCTGGCCTTGCTCTACGTCGCGACGGGACGCCTCTCGTTCCCGCTGATCGGGCTCGTGCTGTTCGCGCTCGGCGTCTGGTTCGTGACGGGGCACGTCAGCCACGTCACGGCGCGCGTGGAAGCGTGGGAACACCCGTTCAACCCGGTGCTCTACAACAGGAGCACGGGCGGGAGCTACCAGCTCGCCCAGTCGCTGTTCGCGCAGGCCGACGGGGGCTTCCTCGGCACCGGCTTCGACCGCTCGCTGCTGCAGTACCCGGTGGAACTCTCCAACCACACGATCGCGCACCGCTTCATCCTGCCGGTGCCCGAAAGCGACATGATCTACGCCGTCATCGTAAACGAGCTAGGGCTGCTCGGAGGCGCGGCGCTGCTGCTCGTGTTCCTGCTCCTGGTGGCGCGCGGGCTGAAGATCGCGGTGCTGGCGCGCGACTCGTTCTCGAAGCTGCTCGCCACCGGCCTGTCGTTCATCATCGCGCTGCAGGTGTTCGTGATCGTGGGCGGCGTGACCAGGGTGATCCCCCTGACGGGCGTGACGCTGCCATTCGTCGCCTACGGCGGCTCGTCGGTGGTCATGAACTTCGTGCTGATCGCCCTGCTGCTGGTGATCTCCGACCGCGCGCGCAGCCCGTCCCGGCGCTGAGGAGCCGAGCGGGCGCCTGGAGCCTGTTTTTTGGGATGGGTGGGGTCGCGTCGTACCGGCTCGCGCGCAGCCGGCATTTCAGCCGCAGGGTCGGCGACGGGGCTGTCGAACAGGACCCGTGCCCATGGCGAGCACGAACAGCAGCGGCGGCCGTCCGCGCATCTCGGTGCGCCACCCGCGCGGGGCCCGTTACCGCTGCGCGGGCACGGCGAGCGGCTCCTCCTCGCCCGCCGGTCTGCACGGCGGGCCCTGGCCGGCGCGGCTGCGGCGCGCGCTGGATCGCGATCGCTTCGAGCTCCACTATCAGCCGATCGTCGCGCTGCGCGACGGGCGGGTCTCGCACTATGAGGCGCTCGTGCGTCTCGCCGACGAACCCGGCGGCGCGCTGGTGGCACCGGGTGCGTTCCTTCCCGCCGCAGAGCGCTACGGCCTGATCAGCGAGATCGACCGGATGGTGCTCGCCCGCGTCGCGCGCATGCTCGGCCGCGATCCTGCGATGGCCGGAGTGACCATCGCGATCAACGTCTCGGCGCTCTCGGTCACCGATCCCCACATGCTGCGATTCATCGCCGCGACGCTGGCACGTCACGAGGTCGACCCCGGGCGCCTGGCGATCGAGATCACCGAGACGGCCGCGATCTCCGACATGGACAGCGCGCGGGCGTTCTGCGCGGGGGTGCTGGATCTGGGCTGCGCGCTGGCGCTCGACGACTTCGGCGCCGGCTTCGGCTCGTTCGAGTACCTCAAGCAGCTGCCCTTCAGCCACCTGAAGATCGACGGGGGCTTCATCCGCGAGCTGCCCTCCTCCCGGACCGACCAGCTCGTCGTCCGCGCGCTCGCGCGGATCGCCCGCGGCATGGGGCGCGAGACGATCGCGGAGTTCGTCGGCGACGAGCGCACCGTCGCGATGCTCCGCGCCTACGACGTGGACTACGCGCAGGGCTTTCAGATCGGCATGCCGGCGCCGATGCCGGCCGAGCGCTCCGAGCGCGCCGCTTAGGCCGCTCCCGGGCGGGCGCTCAGGACGAGCCGGCGTCGCAGGCGCGGACCGCCGCCGCCAGCTCCGCGGGCACGGCTGCGCCGTCCTGCTCGGCATGGATCTCGCCGGCGAGGGTCTCGAAGCGCGCAGGGGTGTCGTAGCGCTGGCTCCTCACCAGGCGTGAGAAGACGCATTCGCAGATCGCGGTCGCCCGGGCCTGTTCTTTGCCGCAGCCCGAGACGAATCCGGCGCGCATCGTCTGGCCTTCCAGGCTCTGCCACGCGCTCGACTGCGCCGGGCCCCGCGAGGATCCGCCTTCGAAGAGCCCGCTGCTCGCGGCGGAGACGACGTAGGCGCCCCCGGCGAGCACTGCGAGGGCTGCGATCACCGCGTTGCGTCCATGGCCGGGGCGCCCGCCGAAACCGTGCTTGAGGGCGCGATATGCGAGGAAGCCCGTGACGGCGAGCGCCGTCACGAGACCCATCAGCTCACCCACCTGGTGGGTCGTCGAAGCCGCCGCCGTCACCTGCGCTGGATCGGAGCTCAGCTCGGATGGCTTGAATCCGGAAACGCGGGGCCGGCGGCGCACGGGCGCGCGGCGCGCTCCCGGGGAGCGTCAGGAGGGCTGGGGGAACTGCCTGCGCATCGCCGCGTCCCAGGCACGGTCGCTGAGCAGTTTGCGCGTCCCGAGCATCATCTTCGCCGAGGGCGTGACGGTCTTGCGCACGGGCGCCCGCCGCGCGCCGATCGCGTGCTCGATCGTTGCCGCGACCCGCTCGGGCCCGCCGCCGAGGTGGCGCATCGGGCCTTCGTAGGCGCCTTTCGTGAGCGCTCCGACGGCGGCGTTGAAGGATGCGTAGGGGCCCTCCTCGACGCTGCTCGACACCCCCGCGACGGCGCTTGCGGCCGCCTCGCCGAACTCCGTCGTGATCAGGCCGGGCTCGATCACGATCACGTCGATCCCGAAGCCGGCGACCTCGAAGCGCAGGGCGTCGGAGAGCGCCTCGACCGCGTGCTTGGTCGCGTGGTACCAGCCCCCTCCCGGGAAGGTCAGGCGGCCGCCCATCGAGCTGAGGTTGACGATCTTGCCCCAGTGCTGCGCGCGCATCGCCGGCAGGACCAGCTGCGTGAGCCGCGCGAGGCCGAAGACGTTCGTCTCGAACTGCCGCCGCGCCGCCTCGAGCGGGACCGTCTCGACGGCGCCGCTCTGGCTGTAGCCGGCGTTGTTCACGAGCACCCCGACCGCGCCCTCCGCCTCCTCCACGGCCGCGACCGCGGCCCGCATCGACTCCTCGTCGGTGACGTCGAGCGCCAGCGTGCGGGCGCCCGCCTGCTGCAGGTCGGCGATCGAATCCGGTCGCCGCGCCGTCGCGTAGACGGTCCAGCCGCCGCGAGCGAGCCGCAGCGCGGTCGCCCGGCCGATCCCGGAGGAGCAGCCGGTGATGAGCACGGCCCTGGACGGCGCGGGCATGGCGCCAGCATATGGGCTCCCCGTGGAGATAGGCTCCAGCCATGACCACAATCTCCGCAGACGCCCTGCCAGACGCGCTGAGCGCCCCCGCGCGTGACTTCGTATCCCGCTCGCACCGGCTCCTGATCGGCGACGAGCGCCTGGAGGCCTCGGACGGCCGCACTTTCACCAGCGTCGACCCCGCGAGCGGCAGCGAGATCGCCGAGCTCGCCCATGGCGGCGCCGAGGACGTCGATCGCGCGGTGGCGGCCGCGCGCGAGGCGTTCGCGTCCGGGCCGTGGGGCTCGATGCCGGCCGCCGGCCGCGAGCGTCTGATGCACGCTCTGGCCGACGCGCTCGATGAGCGCGCGGAGGAGTTCGCCCAGATCGAGTCGCTCGACAACGGCAAGCCGGTCGGGCTCGCGCAATACGTCGACGTCGCGGGCGCGGTCGGCCACTTGCGCTATTTCGCGGGCTGGCCGACGAAGATCGAGGGCGGCGTGCTCCCGGTGGGTGCCCCGAACCTCCACGTCTACACGCGCCGCGAACCGGTCGGCGTCGCGGGTCAGATCATCCCCTGGAACTTCCCGCTGCTGATGGCGGCGTGGAAGCTCGGGCCGGCCCTCGCCGCCGGCTGCACCGTCGTCCTGAAGCCCGCTGAGCAGACCCCGCTCAGCGCCCTGCGCCTGGGCGAGCTCGCGCTCGAGGTCGGCTTCCCGCCGGGTGTGATCAACGTCCTCACGGGCGACGGCGAGACGGGCGCGGCGCTCGTCGAGCACCCCGACGTCGACAAGATCGCGTTCACCGGGTCGACGGCGGTGGGGCGGGAGATCGGCGCGAAGGCGGGACGCGCGCTCAAGCGCGTCACGCTCGAGCTGGGTGGCAAGTCGCCCAACATCATCCTGCCCGACGCCGACATCGAAGCTGCCGTCAAGGGCTCCTTCCAGGCGATCTACTTCAACTCCGGCCAGGCCTGCAACGCCGGCTCGCGGCTGTTCGTGCCGGCCGAGCGCTACGACGAGGTCGTCTCCGCGCTCGCCGCGGCGGCCGCGGCGACCCAGCTCGGCCCCGGCCTCGACGGCGCAACCCAGCTCGGGCCGCTCGTCTCGGCCGAGCAGCAGGAGCGGGTGCTCGGCTACATCGCCTCGGGCCGCGACGAGGGCGCCGAGGTCGTCACGGGCGGCGAGGCCGCGCTCACCGACAGCGGCGGCTACTACGTCGCGCCGACGCTGTTCAGCACGACCTCCGACGACCTGCGCATCGCGCGGGAGGAGATCTTCGGTCCAGTGCTCGTCGCCTCGCCCTATGACAGCCTCGAGGAAGTGGCCGAGCGCGCGAACGCCGGCGAGTACGGGCTCGCTGCCGGGGTCTGGACCCGCGATGTCGGCAACGCCCACAAGATGGCCGCGATGCTGCGCGCCGGCATGGTCTACGTGAACACGTGGGGCCTTGCCGACCCGTGCGCTCCGTTCGGCGGCTTCAAGGCCTCGGGGATCGGGCGCGAGCACGGCCACGACGGCCTCGATGCCTACCTCGAGAGCAAGACGGTCTGGACGGCGCTCTGAGCGCCGCCTGAGTGAGCGCCGCCACCGCAAGCACGCCGCTGGAAGCCGAGAAGCCCCGTGTCCGATGGGCGCCGGTGCTGGCGGTCGTGTGCGGGCTGCTCGCCCTCGCCGCGACCGTCGAGGTCGTCCTCGACGCCGCTGTCGAACACTCGCCGCTGATCCCCAAGCAGCCCGCGATCGCCGGCTGGCTCTCCGGGATCGGCGAGCGGCTCGGCTTCCGCGTCTTCTTGATCGCGCTGCTCGTCGCCGTCGGCGCCTACGCCGGGCTGTTGTGGCTGCTCTGGAGGTTCGGGCAGGGCGCGTTGTCCAAACGCCTTGCGATCGCGCTCGTGGTCGCGCTCCACGCGATCGTGTTCGCGGGTCCGGTGCTGCTCTCCACAGACGTCTTCAGCTACATCGCGTACGCCCGGATGGGCGTCGAACACGGGCTCAACCCCTACCTGCACGGGCCGGCGGCGATCTCGCACGATCCGATCTTCCGCTACGTCGGCCACGACTGGCGCGAGACCCCCACGGCCTACGGGCCTCTCTACACGCTGCTGAGCTACCCGTTCGGGTTCCTTGGCGTCGAGGGGGCCCTGTGGGCGATGAAGGTCGAGGCGCTCCTGGCGAGCGCCGGCACGCTCTGGCTCGTGTGGCGGTGCGCGATCGCGCGGGGCTTCGAGCCGGTCGCCGCGCTCGTGGCGGTCGCCGTGAACCCGCTGTATGTGATCTACGGGCTCGGCGGCTTCCACAACGACCTCGTGATGATGCTCGCGATGATGGCGGCGGTCGCGCTGATGCTGACGCCGCGGCCGAGCGCACGGCGCGAAGCGGGCGCGGCCGCGCTCGTCGTCGCCGGCGCGCTTATCAAGGCCACCGTCGCGGTGCTGCTGCCGTTCATGCTGCTCGCACGCCGCAGGGTGGCCCCGCTCCTCGGCGCGCTCGGCGCGCTCGTGGCCGGCGCGATCATCGCCTTCCTCGCCTTCGGATCCCACGGCGTCGACATCGTCTCCGCGCTCAACCGGGACGCCGCCTTCGTCTCGACCGACAGCTTCGCCAACGAGATCGCCCACCTGTTCGGCAAGCCCGGCGTGTTCCCGGTCGACCACGACCTGCTCAAGGTCGCGCTGGTGCTGATCATCCTTCACCTCCTCTGGCGCGTCTGGCGCGGCTACGACTGGGTCGCCGCGTCGGGCTGGAGCCTGCTCGCGATCTCGGTGACGAGCACCTGGCTTCTGGCCTGGTACATCCTGTGGCCGCTGCCGCTCGCGGTCGTCTCGCGCGACCGCCGCCTGCTCGCCGCGACGCTGGCTGTTCAAGGCCTGTACGTGATCCATCAGCTCTCACCGCTCCTGGTGCCCGTCAAATGAGCGCCGGCGCCGGCAGCGACGCCACGCCGCGAGGCGACTGGGACTGGCTCCCGCGGCGCCTGCGACCGCGCGAGCAGCGCGCGAGCGAGCCGCGGGGCAGACTCTGGCGGGTCGAGACGGTCGTGCTGATCGCGGTCTTCGCGCTGCTCGCGACTGCCACGATCAACGATCTCGTCCGCCAGACTCACATCAACACGCGGCTCGTCGCCGACCTGGCGACCTGGCGCACCTACACGCACCACGACTACAAGAACGTCGGCGTCGATCAGGAAACGATGGGCATCCAGACAAAGCGCGACGTCGTCTGCGGCAACACCGAAGGCGGGGCGCCCAACTCCAAGACCCAGATCTGCCTGGTCGTGACCGGAGCCACGCGCGCCGGGCGGCGCACGGTCTCAGGCGGCTGGTACCTGCCGCCGTACACCACCGATGACGTCAAGTCGCTGCGCTACGGCTGCTTCGGTTCGGTCACGATGGGCAGATGTCCGCGATGAGCGCGGCCACCGAAGCGCTGCCGGCGAAGCGCGAGAGTGCAGTCGCGCGACTGCCGCAGTGGTGGCCGCTCGCAGCCCTGACGCTCCTGGCCGCTCTGCTGCGGCTTCCCTCGCTCGGCGCCCAGAGCCTCTGGTTCGACGAGGCCTTCACGCCCGTGCACGTCCTGCACCAGAGCCTGTTCACGACGCTCGAATGGGTCCCGAAAACGGAGAACAGCCCGCCGCTCTGGTACCTGCTCGAGTGGTTCGACTACCGCCTCCTCGGCAGCAGCGCGTTCGCCCTGCGCCTGCCCTCGGCGATCGCGGGCATCGCGCTCGTGCCCGTCGCGTGGGGGATCGGGCGCGAACTGGCCGATCGCTCCGCCGCGATCGCATGCGCGGCCCTGGTCACCGTCGGCCCGCTCTTCGTCTGGTACTCGCAGGAGGCGCGGGCGTACGGGCTGTTCATGTTCATGAGCGGGCTCGCGATGCTGACCTTCGTGCGGGTGCTTCGCGAGCCGAGCGGCCGGCGCCTCGCGCTCTTCGCCGTCGCCGCGGCGCTGTGCCTGCTGACCCACTACTTCGCCGCGTTCATCCTCATCGGGATGGGCGTCTGGCTGCTCGCGGACCCGCGCACGCGTCGCCGCTCGCTGCCCGCGCTCGCCGTGATCGCCCTCGTGGGGCTGGCGCTGCTGCCGCTGATCTCCGCGCAGGGCGCCCGCGGCACGCAGTGGATCGGGGAGTGGGCGCTCAAAGAACGGATCGAGGACATCGCCGACTACTACCTGACCGGCTACTCCGGCGGGCGCCTCGGGCATTCGATCGAGGCGCTCGTCGGGCTGCCGTTGTTCGCCGTGACGGTGCTCGGGGGGTGGCGGATGTGGACGAGCCGCCCGCAGCCCGGCCGCGAGGGCTCTCCGGCAGCGGGCGAGGAGGACCCGTTCGCACGCCGGCGCCGCGCGGTGTGGGTGACCCTTGCGGTGAGCGCGGCGGGCGTCCTGATCCCGCTCTTGATGGCGCTCGGCGGAGCCGACTACCTCGCGCCGCGCAATCTCGTCGGCGCGATGGTCCCGTTCAGCGCGCTGATCGCGGTGCTCGCGACCTGGCCCGCGCGGCGCGACGCGCTCGGACCGACGCTGCTGACCGTCGCGCTGCTGGCGCTGCTGGCGGTCACGCTGACGGTGACGTTCGACCCCAAGTACCAGCGCGGCAACTGGAAGGGGGTCGTCCACGACCTCCCCGCGGGCGACCAGCGCGTGATGGTCGTCAACCAGCTCGGCTCGGCGCCGCTGCGCTACTACACGCCCGGGCTCGAAGCGCTCCACAGCAGCGACTCCGTACGAGTGCGCGAAATCGTGATGGCGGGCGAAGAACCGATCCGTTCCTCCGCCGCCGAGCCGCCGGCGCCCGGATTCAAGCTCGTGAGCAAGATCGACTACACGGGGCTGGTCGCATTCCGCTTTCTCGCTCCCACGCCGCGGGTCGTCAGCGTGCGGAGCCTGCGCGATCACGACATCACGCTCGTGCACGCCGACGTGCTCGCGCCCGAGAGCGTTCGGACGACGCGCTAGGTTAGCTTTCCAGCATGCCCGAGTTGACCGTGGAGGCGCGTAGTGAGGCTCGGCTGGCCCTGGAGGCAGGGCGCGAGCATCTGCTCTCGCTCCAGCACGAGTCGGGCTGGTGGCGCGGCGAGCTGCAGACGAACGTGACGATGGACGCCGAGGACCTGCTGCTGCGGGAGTTCCTCGGCATCCGCACCGAGGCCGAGACCGAGCGAAGCACCGCCTGGATCCGCTCGCAGCAGCGCGCCGACGGCACGTGGGCGAACTTCTTCGAGGGCCCGGGCGATCTGTCGACGACGATCGAGGCTTACTGGGCGCTGCGGCTCGCCGGCGACGACCCGGGCGAGGAGCACATGCGGATCGCGGCCGAGTTCATCCGCGAGCAGGGCGGGCTCCCGGCGGCGCGCGTGTTCACCCACCTGTGGCTGGCGCTGTTCGGGCTGTGGTCGTGGGACCGTGTTCCGGCGCTGCCGGCCGAGATCGTGCTGCTGCCGTCGTGGTTCCCGTTCAACGTCTACGACTTCGCGTGCTGGGCCCGGCAGACGATCGTCGCGGTCTCGCTCGTGAAAGCGCATCGTCCCTGCCGGACGCTGCCGTTCGACCTCGACGAGCTCGAACCCGCACGCGGCGCGGGCGGCGCGGACGCGGGGAGCCCCCGGCGCAACCCGTGGCTGTCGCGTCTGGACCGCGTGCTGCGGCTCTACGAGCGGGCTCCGCTCGGGCCTCTGCGCCGGCTCGCGCTCGCTCGCGCGGAGAGCTGGATCGTGCGCCGGCAGGAGGCCGACGGCTCCTGGGGCGGAATCCAGCCGCCGTGGGTGTACTCGCTGATCGCGCTCGACCTCTGCGGGTACCCGATCGACCACCCCGTGATGAGGCGGGGGCTGGAAGGGATCGAGGTCTTCATGGTCGAGGACGAGGACGACGCCCACGGCGTCGGCGCGCCGAAGGGGCGTTCGCGCAGGCTCGAAGCCTGCCAGTCCCCTGTCTGGGACACGGCGCTGGCGATCATCGCGCTGAGCGATGCCGGCCTGCCAGCCGAGCACCCGGCGCTGGAACGGGCGGGACGCTGGCTGCTCGACGAGGAGGTGCGCGTGAGGGGCGACTGGGCCGTGCAGCGCCCGCACCTGGAGCCCGGGGGCTGGGCGTTCGAGTTCGCGAACGTGAACTACCCCGACGTCGACGACACGGCCGAGGTCGTGATGGCCCTCGAGCGGCTCTCGCCGTCCCTGGAGGGGCTCGCGGGCGCGCGCGAGCGCGCCGTCGCGTGGACGGCGGGCATGCAGAGCTCCGATGGCGGCTGGGGCGCGTTCGATGCCGACAACACGCGGGCGCTCGTGCGCGAGCTGCCGTTCCTCGACTTCGGCGAGGTGATCGACGAGCCGAGCGCCGACGTCACCGCGCACACGATCGAGATGCTCGGCCTGCTGGGCCGCGGCGAGGAGCCGGCGACGAAGGCCGGCGTCCGCTGGCTGCTCGAGCACCAGGAGGCAGACGGGTCCTGGTACGGGCGGTGGGGCATCAATCACGTCTACGGCACGGGCGCCGTGCTGCCGGGGCTGCTCGCCGCCGGCGTCGCACCGCAGAGCACGGCGATCAGGCGCGCGGTGGGCTGGCTCGAACGCCACCAGAACGAGGACGGCGGCTGGGGCGAGGACGCGCGCTCCTACGACGACCCGTACTGGATCGGCCGCGGCCCCAGCACGGCGTCGCAGACGGCGTGGGCGCTCCTGGCCCTCCACGCGGCGGGCGCCGACGGCGAGGCGATGGCGAGGGGCGTAGCCTGGCTCGTGTCCACACAGCGCCCTGACGGCGGCTGGGACGAGCCGCAGTACACGGGCACCGGGTTCCCCTGCGACTACTACATCAACTACCACCTCTACAGGATCAGCTTCCCCGTGATGGCGCTCGGCCGCTGCCTCGCGGAGAACACCGTCGCCGAACCGGCGGCTTCGGGCGGGAGGTTCTTCCGCAGGCTCACCGAGAGCCGGGGGTGATCCTGCAGCCCATGGAGGGGCTGATCGGTTCCGGCGGGGCTCCGGAGGTCGCCGAGCGCCGCTCGGCGGACGCGGCGCCGCCCGCGGGGGCGCCGTCTGTGGAGGCCGTGATGGCACGCGCCGCGGGCGAGAACTTCCCCGTGGCGAGCCGCCTGCTCGGACGTGCCGAGCGCGAGCATCTGATGGCCGTCTACGGCTTCGCCCGTCTGGTCGACGAGCTGGGCGACGCGCCGGAGATCGCGGCGGCCGACCGGTTCGCGGCTTTGGATTGGCTGGAAGGAGAACTCGACGCTGCGCTGGCAGGGCGCGCGCGGCACCCACTGATGGTTCGTCTGGGAGCGACGCTCCGGGAGTGCGGGCTGGCCCGCGGGCCGTTCGCGCGGCTGATCGAGGCAAACCGGCTCGATCAGCAGAAGAGCCGCTACGCGAACTGGGAGGAGCTGAGGCGCTACTGCGCGCTGTCGGCCGACCCGGTCGGGGAGATCGTGCTCGGGGTCTTCGGGCGCACCGAGCAGGAGCTCGTCACGCTCTCTGATCGGATCTGCACAGCGCTGCAGCTGGCCGAGCACTGCCAGGACGTCGCAGAGGACCTGAGCCGTGGGCGGGTCTACCTGCCGCAGGAGGACCTCCTGCGATTCGGATGCGCCGAGACGGAGCTCAGCGCGGAACACGCCTCGGAGCCGCTGCGCGCGGTCCTGGCGTTCGAGGTCGGGCGCGGCCGGACACTGCTCCGCGAAGGCCTTCCCCTGCTGGCGGCGCTGCGCGGGCGTCCCCGCCTCGCGGTCGCCGCGTTCGCCGCCGGCGGGAGGGCGGCCTTCGACGCGATCGAGCGCGCCGGCTACGACGTCCTCGCGGACCCGGCTCACCCGCCGCGCGCCGGCAAGGGCCGGCGCCTGCTCGCGCTCGCGGCGATCCTGTCGGCCCCGGAGGCGCGGCACACGTGAGCACCCAGGTCGAGGAGGCCTACGCGCGCTGCGAGGCGGTCACGCGCGAGCAGGCGGCGAACTTCTACTACGGCATCCGCCTGCTCTCCGCGGAGCGGCGCCGCGCCATGTGCGCCGTCTACGCGTTCGCGCGCCACGTCGACGACATCGGCGACGGCTCGCTCGCGGCCGACCGCAAGCTGGAGCTCCTGGAGGAGCAGCAGCGCGCGGCAGCTGCCCTCGCGGGGGGCGGGGGGAGCTCCGAGGATCCGGTCTTCGTCGCCCTCGCCGACGCCCGCACGCGCTTCCCCCTGCCCCTCGACGCGCTCACGGAGCTGGTGGAGGGGGTGCGGATGGATGTGCTCGGCACCTCTTACGAGACCTTCGAGGAGCTGCTGCCGTACTGCCGGCGGGTCGCGGGGACGATCGGCCGCCTGTGCCTTGCGATCTTCGGGTTGCGCGACCCCTCGCAGGCGCGGCGCGCCGAGGGGCTCGCCGACGAGCTGGGGGTCGCGTTGCAGCTGACGAACATCCTTCGTGACGTGCGCGAGGACGCCGAAGGTGGCCGCATCTACCTTCCCGCCGCTGAGCTCTCGCGCCAGTCGCTGCCCGGGAATGACGCCGCGGCCCTGTCCGCGGCGATCAGAGCGGCGGCCGGGGGAGACCTTCGCGAGCGCGAAGCGTTCGTCGCGCTGGTGGGCCTGCAGGCGGCCCGCGCGGGCGAGTGGTTCGACCGCGGCATGGCGCTGGCGCCGCTGCTGGACCGGCGCAGCGCGGCCTGCCTGCTCGCGATGGCGGGGATCTACCGGCGCCTGCTCGAGCGGATCGACGCCGACCCGGCGGCGATCCTCGCCGGCCGCGTGTCGCTGCCCGCCCACGAGAAGGCGCTCGTCGCGGTGCGTGGGCTGATCGGGGTCCCCGCGTGAGACGCGTGCTGGTGGTCGGGGGCGGGCTCGCCGGGATCACCGCGGCGCTCGACTGCGCCCAGGCCGGCGCATCGGTCACGCTCGTCGAGGTGCGGCGCCGGCTCGGGGGCGCGGCCTACTCCTTCGAGCGCGACGGGCTGCAGATGGACAACGGCCAGCATGTGTTCCTGCGCTGCTGCACCGCCTACCGGGCGCTGCTGGAGCGGCTCGGCAGCGCCGAGCTCGTCACGCTTCAAGAGCGACTCGAGATCCCCGTTCTGGCTCCCGGCAAGCGCCCGCACGTACTGCGCCGCGGGAACCTGCCCGCTCCCGTCCAGCTGGCCGGCGCGCTCGCGCGCTACCCGCGGCTCTCGCCGCTGCGCCGGGTCGGGGCCGCGCGCGCGGCGCTCGCGCTCGGACGGCTCGACCCCGGAGATCCGGCGCTCGACGCGATCACGTTCGGCGAGTGGCTCGCAGCGCACGGCCAGGATCGCAAGGCCGTCGCCGCGCTGTGGGACCTGATCGCGCTGCCGACCCTGAATCTGGGCGCCGAGGAGGCGTCGCTGGCGCTCTCGGCCTTCGTCTTCCAGACCGGCCTGCTGGCGAGCGCCGACGCGGGCGACATCGGCTTCCACACGGCCACGCTGCAGGAGATCGTCGGGAACCCCGCGGGACGGGCGCTGACCGCCGCAGGCGTCGACGTGCGGCTCGGCTGGCGCGCAGAACGGCTCGAGCGCGTGGAGGGCGGCTACACGCTGGACGGCCGCGGGATGTCGGGCTCGGAGCGCGTCGAGGCGCAGGCCGCGATCGTGGCGCTGCCGCACGACCGCGCCGGGAGCCTGCTCGAGCCGCTGCTCGGTCCGAACGCCGGGATGGCGGCTCCGCTCGCGAGCTCCCCGATCGTCAACCTGCACGTGGTCTACGGCGAGCGGGTCCTCGAGCAGCCGTTCGCCGCGGGGGTCGGCACCCCGGTGCAGTACCTGTTCGATCGCTCCGCCGCCGCCGGCGCCCCGGCGGGCCACCAGTACCTGGCGATCTCCCTCTCCGGGGCGGACCGGGAGATGCAGGAAAGCGTGCCCCAGCTGCGCGAGCGCTACCTCGGCGCGATGAAGGAGCTGCTGCCGCGCGCCCGGACCGCGGCCGTCGAGCGCTTTCAGGTCACCCGTGAGCACTCGGCCACGTTCCGGGCTGTGCCCGGCTCCGCAGCGCTCAGGCCCGGCGCGCGCACGAAGCTCCCGGGTCTCGCGCTCGCCGGGGCCTGGACCGACACCGGCTGGCCCGCGACGCTCGAGGGCGCGGTGCTGAGCGGGCGCCGGGCCGGGGGCGTGGTGCTGGGCGAGCTCGGCCTCGCGAGCGGGCGGCCCGTGCCACCCTCCGCGGAGGCACCCGCGGGCGGCGACGGCGCCGTGGCGGTGGGGGGTTAGCGGCGGATGGCGGCTCACACGTGAGCGATCTGCTCGTCGCCGCGCCGATGCGGATCGAGGCGGCGCTGATCGCCTCGGCCTCGCGCAGCGCGCTGGTCCACAAGACCGGCATGGGGCCACATCGCTCCCGCACGGCCGCGCGCGAGCTCGACGCGCGGGTCGCGCGGGCGCTCCTGGTGGTGGGGTTCTGCGGCGGGCTGGACGAGCAGTCGGTTCCGGGCGAAGTGATCGTCGCCGAGGAGGTCTACGCGGCCCCCGACGAGGACCACCCCGAGGAGCCGTTGCGCTGCGACCTCGCCGGCCAGCTGGTCGAGCGCCTGACCGGGCTCGGGCTGAAGGTGCGCGTCGGGCGCGTCGTGTGCGTCTCCAAGCTCGCGCTGGGCGAGCGGCGCGCCGAGCTCCACCGCGGGGGCGCGATCGCCGTGGACATGGAGTCCGTGTGGCTCGGCGGCGGGGCCGCCGGCAGGCCCTTCGGTGTGGTGAGGGTGGTCCTCGACAGCCCGAGCCACGAGCTGATGCGGGTGCAGGCCCTCGGCGGCGCCCTGCGTGCCGCGGGCGCCCTGCGCAAGGTTGCGGGCGCGCTTCAGGACTGGGCTCCCGGGGACTAAGGTAAGAGCGCGATGGGAGCCCGCCTCAAACAGAGCACCCGCATGGGCATGTACCTGATGCGCCAGCGGCTCGCCAAACGGGAGAAGTTCCCGCTGATCGTCGAGCTCGAGCCGCTGTTCCAGTGCAACCTCGCGTGCTCGGGCTGCGGCAAGATCCAGCACCCCGAGCACGAGCTGCGGCGGCGGATGCCGGTCGAGCAGGCGATCGGCGCGATCGAGGAGAGCGGCGCCCCGATGGTGTCGATCGCCGGCGGCGAGCCGCTGATCCACCCCGAGATCCACGTCATCGCCGACGAGCTGATCAAACGCAAGCGCTTCGTCTATCTCTGCACGAACGCCCTGCTGCTCGAGCGCAAGCTCCACAACTTCAGCCCGAGCCCGTACTTCGCCTGGGCGGTCCACATCGACGGTCTGCGCGAGCGCCACGATGAATCCGTCGAGCGCGAGGGCGTCTTCGACAAGGCGGTCGAGGCGATCCGAGCCGCCAAGGCGGCCGGTTTCCGGGTCACGACCAACACGACCTTCTTCACCAACGACTCTGCCAAGTCGATCCGCGAGGTGCTCGACTTCCTCAACGACGACCTCGAGGTCGACGAGATGATGATCTCGCCCGCCTACGCGTACGAGAAAGCTCCCGACCAGGACCACTTCCTCGGCGTCCGGCAGACCCGCGAGCTGTTCACAGAGGCATTCGCCGACGGTCGCCGCAAGCGCTGGCGCCTGAACCACAGCCCGCTGTTCCTCGACTTCCTGGAAGGCAAGGCCGATTTCGAGTGCACGGCGTGGGGGATACCCAGCTACTCCCTGTTCGGCTGGCAGCGCCCCTGCTACCTGATGTCCGACGGCTACGCCGAGACCTACAAAGAGCTGCTGGAGACGACCGAATGGGAGAAGTACGGGCGCGGCCGCGACCCGCGCTGCGACAACTGCATGGCGCACTGCGGCTACGAGCCGACCGCCGTGCTCCAGACGACCCGCTCGCTCAAGCAGTCACTGCGCGCCCTCGCCGGCTGACGTTCCGGCCTCTGCCTCCTCCGCCTGCTCCTCGGCCTCCTCGGCGCGCCGGCGCAGATCGCTCCAGGTGAGACCCTCGCGCAGCAGGGCGGGGACTCCGAGGCCGAGAGCGGTGACGACCTCGACGGCCTGCAGGATGATCCCGTAGGCGAGCGCCACGCCCGCACCGACTCCGTAGGCCGCCAGCACCACCAGACAGGCTGCCTGGAAGACGCCGACGTTGGAGGGGGTCGCGGGCACGACGGCGCTCACGTTGACCGCTAGAAGGATCGCCGCGGCCGCCGACAGCCCGGCTTCGTTCTCGAGGTGCAGCGCGAGCAGCACCGCGTAGCAGGCCAGCCACTGCAGCGCCCAGGCGAGCAGCTGCGACGCGATGGCCGGTGCTCCGTGGCGGGGCCGTGCGAAGACGACGAGGCCGCGCCGCGCGTCGCGCAGCAGGCGCTCGAAGAGGAGCGCCGCGGCCTGCAGGCGTTTGGAGGGGGAGAGGCGTCCCAGCGAGAGCAGCCGCGGGCCGGCGATGACGAGCAGCGTGACCGCGAGCGGGATCGCCAGCGCGACGATCACCCCCGTGATGTGCCCGCCGAGCAGCGGCACGGAGCTGAGCGTGACGACCGCGAGCACGGCGAGCGCGACGAGGTTCATCAGGGTCTGGGAGAAGACGGTGCCCGCGACGACGGGCAGCACGACGCGCTGCGGCTCGTCGATGCGGCGGCTCAGCACGACCACGCGCATCGGCTCCCCGAGCCGGCCGGGGAGAACCGCCGAGGTCATCACGCCGATCATCGTCGCGCGCACGACCGCGAACCAGTTGATCGCCGTCTGCGGCAGCGCGGCTCGCAGCGTCTCGTACCAGGACACCGAACGCAGCACGAGCGAGAGTCCCATCAGCGCGACCGCGAGCACGATCCAGGCGGGGTCGGCGTTGATCAGGGCGTGCCCGACGTGGCTGAGATTGAGCCTCGAGAGGGCGAACGCGACCAGGCCCGCGACGAGCAGCGCGAGCAGCGCGATCCCGGCCCGGCGGCGGCCCGGGGTCAGCCTCGCCGCTGCCGGCTTCGGCGAGGACGGGGATGGGCTGTCCGTCATCCGGCGGGGTCTATCAGTTCGTGCGGCTCCGCCCGCGCACCCGGGCGGCCCCGCGCTCGGTCATCGGCGCCCGCGCGGCTGGGGATCTCCGTGCCGCGGGGGCGACTGGGCGATTCGATGCAGGCGCCGGCGCGCGGCATCGCTATGCTGCTGCGCTCCGCAGCGATGAGGCCCGCTCCATAACCGCGGCTGACGGCCGCTGATGGCTTCTACTCCCGTCACCGAGGGCAGTGAGGGTCGTCTGTGGAACGCGAGCCGGACATCGATGCGATTGACGAGGGGCAGCCCGCAGCGGTCCCCGCCGTCGATCTGCGCGAGCTGGGGGCCGTGTTCGCCGGCGGCGTGCTGGGAGCACTCGCGCGCGGGGCGATCGAGCAGGGGCTGAGCGGAGCGCCGGGGGCGTGGCCCTGGCCGACCTTCGCGGTCAACCTCGCCGCGGCGGCGCTCCTCGGATACGCGGTGGCGTGGCTCGGCGAGCACCACCCCAGCACGATGTACGTGCGTGCGTTCGTGGCAACCGGGGTGTGCGGCGCGCTCAGCACCTTCTCGGCGTTCGCGCTCGAGCTGATCCACCTCTACGAACACGCGGGCCCGGGCCTCGCATGCGGCTACGCCGCCGCGAGCATCGCCGGCGGGACGGTGACGTTGCTGATCGGGATGGCCCTGGCGCCCCGGGTGCCTCTGCACGTGCGCGCGCGCAGCAGCGAGGCGGGATGAGCGGGCTGGCGCTGTGGGTGGGGGTGGGCGCACTCGGCGGGGTGGCGTCGATCGCGCGCTTCGCCGTCCACGGCATGTTTCCGCGGGACTCCGACGCGGGCTTCCCGTTCGGCACGCTGGCGGTGAACCTGACCGGGTGCTTCCTGCTCGGCCTGCTCTCGGGGGCCGGCGTCGTCGGCGACGCCTACCTGCTGAGCGCAACGGCCGCCATCGGCTCCTACACCACCTTCTCGACGTGGATCCTCGACACCGAGCGCCTCGCACGGCACGGTCTGCGGGGACGTGTCGCGGCGAACCTGATCGGCACCCTCGTACTCGGTGTCGCCGCGGTCGAGGCGGGCCGCCTGCTCGTCGGCGGGTGAGCCGCGGCGCATAGACTCGGTCTCGTGAAAAGGGTGTGGCGTGGCCGGGCAGGGATCGGAGCGCGAGTGTCACGGGCATGCGCCCCGGGCGGGTTGCTCCTCGCATGCGCCGCGGCCGCAGCAGCGGCGCTCGCGATCGCCTCGCCCGCGCAGGCCGCCGGGCCCCACGGGGCGAAGCTGAAGCTCGGCACAGAGACGCTCAACCGATGCTCGCGCACGCCGCTCGCCTACTGCGGAACCTTGCGGGTGCCGCTCGACCGCAGCTCGCCCGCGAGCCCGCAGATCGGGATCTCATTTCATTTCTACCCGGCCACCGCGGGCCCCGCGCAGGGGACGGTGGTGCCCGTGGAGGGCGGCCCCGGATATCCCTCCAGCGAATCGGTGCTCTACAGCGACGGAGGCGCCGACGCCGGCTACGCGCCGATGTACGGCCGGCTGCTCGAACGGTGGAACCTGCTCGCGGTCGACAACCGCGGCACGGGCGGCTCTGCTGCGCTGCGCTGCCCGCAGCTGCAGGGGTTCTCGGGCCCGACCGGCACCAGCGCGTTCCAGCAGACCGTGGCCGAATGCGCCGAAGCCCTGAACACGCGCTGGCACTACAAGGGCGGTGCACCCGTCCATGCCTCGGACCTCTTCACGACCGCCGCGGCGGCGGACGACATGGCGGCCGTGCTGCACGCTCTCGGGCTCTCGAAGGTCGACCTCTACGGGGACTCGTACGGCTCGTTCTTCGCGCAGGCCTTCGCGGCGCGCTTCCCCGGCATGCTGCGCAGCCTGACGCTCGACTCGACCTACTCGCTCGTCGGGCTCGATCCCTGGTACCGCAGCAGCGTCGCCTCCATGCCCGGCGACTTCGAGACGGCCTGCACCCGGGCGCCCGCGTGCGCCGCGGCCGAGGATCTCCCGGTCTGGACGCGGATCGGACAGCTGGCGCAGAGCCTGCGCGCCAAGCCGCTCAGCGGCACCGTCCCCGGTGCCGGTGGCCGCGAGGAACAGGTCACGATGGACTCTGTCGGCCTCGTCGACCTCGTCAACGACGCCGCGGCCGACACGCAGGTCTACCGCGGGCTCGATGCGGCCGCGCGCTCCGCGCTCGAAGGCGAACCGGCGCCGCTGCTGAGGCTCTACGCGCAGCGGCTTGCCGTCGACGAGGCCTACTTCGGCCTGCCCGTGGGCGAATACTCCGTCCCGCTCTACTTCGCCGTCAGCTGCCTGGACTACCCGCAGCTGTTCGACATGGGCGCGGCCCCCGCGACACGCGCCACCCAGCTCGCCGCCGCGGAGGCGTCGCTGCCCGCCGGCACGTTCTCGCCGTTCACGACCGCCGAATGGCTCGCCCAGGACCAGAACACCGAGGCCTACACCGCGTGTCTGCGCTGGCCCTCGCCGGAACGCGCCGAAGCTCCCGCTCCCCCCAGCGTCCGCTGCTTGAAAGCACGCTCCCCGTGCTCGTGCTCGGCGGCGAACTGGACACCTGGACGCCGCCGTCGGACGTCCCGGGCGAGCTGCCGGTGCTCGGGGGCGATGCGCGCTTCATCGAGCTCGCCAACTCGACGCACGTCGTCGGCGAGGGCGACACCGAATGCGGAGGCGAGCTGGTCCGGGCGTTCGTCGAACGTCCCGAAGCCCTGGCCACGATGGACGCCTCCTGCGCATCGAGCATCCCGCCGATCCACTCGGTGGGCCTCTATCCGGCGAGCCTCGCGACGCAGCCCCCGCTGGCGGCGGACCCGGGCACGAGCGCCCCGCCCGAAGCGCTGCGGCTTGCGGCCGCGGCCGTCGATACGGCCGGCGACGCGATCGCGCGCTGGCAGGCAACCGAAGACCGCCGCGACCACGGCCTGCACGGGGGCACCGTGGCGGTCGCCGCGAACGGATCGTCGCTCACGCTCCACGCCGATGAGTTGATCCCGGGCGTGCCCGTGAGCGGCACCGTCACCCTCGGCCCCGCGCTCGAAGGCGAGGGGCAGGCGGCAAGCGCCCGCCTGACGATCCCCGCCGGCACGGGAGGAGGGGCCTCGCTCGCCGCGTCCTGGACGACTGCAGGCACCGCCGCCGCTCGCGCGGCGGGAGAGGCGGGCGGAACGGTCCTCGCCGGCAGCTTGCCGGCGCCGTGAGCGCCAGTCACCCGCCCGCCGCGTGACACCGGCCGGTCGGGGCTAGGCGCCGGGGAACCGCATCGCCCAAGGCTCGAGCGGCACGCGCAGTCCGTTGCAGACGTAGGCGATCACGTGGTACCAGCCGGCGGTCACGACGAGCTCGATGATCTGCTGCTCGCTGAAGCGGGCGCTCAGCTCGGCCCACAGCTCCTCGCTGATCGTGCTCGTCCCGTGGAGCTCCTCGGCGAGCGCCAGAACGGCGCGCTGCCCGGGATCCCAGCCCGCCTCCCCGGACCCGCCCGCCGCGGTTGCGCGCAGGCGCTGCTCGTCGAGGCCCGCAGCCGCGCCGAACGCGCTCGCGTGCACGCCCCACTCGTACTCGGCACCCGCGAGCGCGCACGTCCGGTCGATCATCAGCTCGCGCAGCGCGAGCGGCACCGTCGCCCGCGAGCCGAGGATCCCGGCCCCCAGCGGGCGCATGCGGGAGGCGAGCTCCCTGTGCACGTTCAGCGTGCGGAACAGCGCAAGCGGCTCGATCTCGGACCCGGGATCCCACCCGCCCGGCATCCAGCGAGCGAGCTGCTCGGCGACCTCGGGCTCATAGGGCGGCTCCAGCGGAGCGATTCGCGGTGCTGCGGCGGCCGTCATCTAGACTCCTTCTCGATCGTGCTTCGATTTTCACAGCATGGGCCGCGCCCAGCGTATCGCTTCGCTTTCCGAAGCGGCGCCACGTTCGCGTCCGCCTCCAGAGGGCGTCGATGAAGGCGCGCCCGCCGCTGCCGGGCGCGGCCGTGCGGGGCTCGAGCACGGGCCGCCCCGTGATGGCGCTGCTCGATCTGCTCGGGCGCCGCTGGGCGCTGCGCGTGCTGTGGGAGCTGCGTGGGGGGGCGCTCGCCTTTCGCGTGCTGCAGGAGCGCTGTGACGGGATGTCATCGAGCGTGCTCAACCAGCGCCTGGGCGAGATGCGCGCGGCCGGAATCGTCGAGCGTTCGCCCGGCGGCTATGAGCTGACCGGCGAGGGCGAGCGCCTGCTCGACGAGCTGGAGCCGCTGCAGGCCTGGGCGGAGCGCTGGGCGGCCCGTGCCGGCGGCGGCCCCGCGAGACCGGCCGCCTAGACCTCGAGCAGGAGCGTGACGGGTCCGTCGTTGACGAGCTCGACTTCCATGTGCGCGCCGAACACGCCGCGCCGAGCCCCGGCGAGCTCACAGAACAGCTCGTAGAGCGGCTCCGCATCCGCGCCCGGCGCGGCCGCCACGAAGCTGGGGCGATTGCCGCGCCGCGTGTCGCCGTAGAGGGTGAACTGGCTCACGCACAGGATCTCGCGGTCGCCGAGGGGCTCGTTCATGTTGCCCTCGGCGTCTGGAAAGACGCGCAGCGCGCGCACCTTCGCGGCGAGCCGCTCCGCCTGCTCGGCGCCGTCCTCGCGGCTCACCCCGAGCAGCACCAGGAGCCCGGGCCCGATCGAGCCGGCGGCGGGCTCGCCGGGAGGCCGGTCCGAGGCCACCCGGACGCTCGCTCGGGAGACTCTCTGGACGAGCGCGCGCATCGCGGGCGAGTATGCCATACTTAAGTGGATGCTTAACCAACGCGACCCCGTCGAGCAGGTGTTCCACGCGCTGGGCGATCCCACGAGACGCCGGATCGTCGAACACCTGAGCCACGGCCCGGCGAGCGTCAGCGAGCTGGCACGCCCGCTGGCGATCTCGCTGCCCGGCGTCGTCCAGCACCTGCAGGTGCTGGAAGCCAGCGGGCTCGTCGGCTCCGAGAAGGTCGGGCGGGTGCGGCGCTGCAGCATGCGCCCCGCCGCGATGCGCGAAGCCGAGGGCTGGATCGCGCAGCGCCGCGATGAATGGGAGCGCCGTCTCGACCGGCTCGGCGCCTACCTCGCAGAGAACCCGTAAAGAGAGGAGCAGAGATGACCGCGCGATCCACCGAGCACGCCACGTTCGTGATCGAGAGGACCTATCCCGCCGACCCGGCGCGGGTGTTCAGGGCCTTCGCCGAGGTGGGGGAGAAGGCGAAGTGGTTCGGCCCCCCGGACCGCGGCGCCGATGAGATCGACCTCGACTTTCGCGTCGGTGGCGCCGAGCGCTTCGAGGCGAGCGGCCCCGACGGGGCGCGATACAGCTACCGCGCTCTCTACCAGGACATCGTCGAGGGCGAGCGGATCGTCTACACGTATGAGATGTACCGCGACGAGGACCGCATCTCGGTGTCCGTCAGCACCATCGAGCTTCGCGCCGCCGAGGAGGGCACCGCGCTCGCATACACCGAGCAGGGCGTGTACCTCGACGGGCACGACGGCCCGGGGCCGCGCGAGCACGGCACGCGCGTCGGGCTCGAAAACCTCACCGCTACCCTCGCGGCATGAGCGCTCCTGCTCGAGACCGGCGCTGGGCCTCGCTCTACGTGCTCTGCGCGGGGATGCTCATGATCGTCCTCGACGTGACGATCGTGAACGTCGCGCTGCCGACGATCCAGGACGATCTGCACTTCTCCAACGCCGCGCTGGCGTGGGTCGTGAACGCCTACCTGATCTCCTTCGGCGGGCTGCTGCTGCTCGCGGGGCGATTCGGCGACCTGCTCGGACGCCGGCGGGTGTTCCTGGCGGGCATCGGCGTCTTCACGCTCGCCTCGCTGGTCTGCGGCCTGGCCCAGAGCCAGGCCGTCCTCGTCGCCGCGCGCTTCGTGCAGGGTGTCGGCGGGGCGATGACCTCGGCGGTGATCCTCGGGATGATCGTGACGATGTTCACCGACCCGCGCGAGCAGGCGCGGGCGATCGGCACATACGCGTTCGTCGCGTCCGCCGGCGGCTCGGTCGGGCTGCTCCTGGGCGGCGTCATCACGCAGGCGATCGACTGGCACTGGATCTTCTTCGTGAACGTCCCGATCGGCATCGCCACCGCTCTGCTCGCCCGCCGCCTGATCGACGACGAGAAGGGGATCGGGCTCGGGCGCGGCGCTGACGCGCCGGGGGCCTTTCTGATCGTCGCCGCGCTGATGGTCGGGGTCTATGCGATCGTCGGGCCGGCCGCCTCGCACGGCTGGGGCGACGGCACCACGCTCGCGCTCGGAGCGCTGAGTCTCGCCCTGCTCGGCGGCTTCATCGTGCGCGAGGCCCGCGCGGCACATCCGCTCGTGCCGCTGCGCGTGTTCCGCTCGCGCCCCGTCGTCGCAGCCAACGGGATCCAGATCCTGTCGGTGGCGGGGATGTTCGGGATGTTCTTCCTCGGCGCGCTGTACCTGCGCCGCGTTCTGGGCTACGACGCGCTGCAGATCGGGCTCTCCTTCCTGCCCGTGACAGTCGCGATGGGGACGCTCTCGATCCGCTACTCCGAGCGGCTCGTGACGCGCTTCGGGGCGCGGAACACCCTCGTCGCGGGGATGCCGCTGATCATGGTCGCGCTCGCCCTGTTCGCGCGGGCGGGGGTGCACGGCAGCTACCTCACCGACGTGCTCCCCTCGATGGCGCTGCTGGGGATCGGCGCGGGCGTCTCCTTCCCGGCGCTCATGAACGTCGCGATGACCGGCGCGACCCCGGAGGACGCGGGGCTCGCCTCCGGGCTCGTCAACACCACGGCGCAGGTCGGGGGCGCGCTCGGCCTGGCCGTGCTCGCGACCCTCTCGGAGTCCCGCACGCGCGTACTGAGCCGGGGCGGTCACGAAACGGCGGCCGCGCTGACCGGCGGCTATCACCTCGCCTTCTGGATCGCCTCGGCGCTGGTCGCCTGCGCCCTCGCCGTCGCGCTGCTGGCGCTGCCCCCGGACGGCAGGCGCGCGAACGCGCACGCAGAGGCAGTCGGGGCGGCACAGCCGGAGGGCGCCTCCGGGCCCTGACGCCGGGGGCGGCACTCGCGCCCCGCGTCAGACCGCGCTGCTCAGACCCGCGCCGCGCGCTGGGCTCCGCGGCGCAGCGTGGTGCCGCTCGGAGCGGCTGAGGCCCTCAGTGCGCCGGAGCTGCGAGCGTCGCGGCCGCGTCCTCCGAAAGGGCGGCGCGGGCCTCGACGAGGGTGTGTGAGCCGTCGTCGTAGACGATCACGCCGCCCCAGGGGAGCCAGTGCGGCGCCCGTTCTGGCCCGCTCAGGACAGCGGCCTTGGCGTGGATCTCAGCCAGCGTCGCCGTCGGGGCCAGGGCGGTCGCCTGGACGACGCCGGTGAATGCCGGCCGGCCGCTCGCCGGGTCGAGGAGATGGTGGGCGGGCCGCCCGTCGCTGCCGAGCCAGCTGCGCCTGCCGATCCCGCTGGTCGCGACGCCTCCGGCGCGGAGCGAGAGCCGGTGCAGCACATCGGCGCCGAACGGGCTCTCGACCTCGATCTCGCGTGCGAGGCCCGCTGCGCCGCCGACCGCGAGGTCGCCCGCGCAGTCGATCGCGAAGCTCCTGTGCGCGCCGAGGGTCCCAGCCAGCTCGTCGGCGAACATGCCCTTCGCGAGCCCGCCGCTGTCGAGTGCGAGGCCGGGCGGGCGGCGGACCGTGCCGGCGGCCTCGTCTCCCTCCAGGCGCTCCCAGCGCGCCGCCGCCGATGGGCCCGCAGCGCGACGGGGCGGGGCGAGCGCGAGCGCGAGCGCAAGCGGCATCGCGGCAGGCAGATCGCCGTCGTAGCCGGCGTCGGCCAGCTCCACGGCGAGGGTGGCGTCGACCAGCCCGTCCGTCAGCTCGGCGGCCTCGCGGGCGGTCGCCGCCAGGCGTGCCATCAGCGGCGTCGACGGGACCGTTTCGCGCGGGTCCGCGTTCAGGAGCGACAGCTCGCTCGCCGCGGAGAAGCGGCTGAAGACGCGGTGCCAGCGCAGCAGGCTCGACCGTGCGCGCTCTGCCGCCCGGCTCGCCGTCTCGGGCGCGCGGCCGGTGGCATCGCCGTGCTCTGCGTCGCCTTCGACGTAGATCCCGCAACGGCCGCCGAAGCAGTCGAAGCGCAGAATGCTCTCGCCGCTCACGACTGGGAGGTCCTGACACTCGAGGGGCCGCTCGATTCGGATTCGCTCGTGGAGGACTGCGATTCCGCTGACCCCGAGGATTCGCCGGAGCTCGACGATTCCGCCGAGGAGGACCCGGATTCGCTCGACGACGATTCTTCGGAGCTGCTCCCGGATTCGGTCTCGCCGCCGGCGGCTTCGCTTTCCCGTTTGCGCGCCACGGCTTCACGCTCGGCTTTGCGGGCGGCGGCCGTGGTCGCCGACGTTCCCGACGAGCTGCCGGTGCCGGAGGACCCGGTGGAGCGTCGCTCGGCGGCCGCGACGAGGGCCGGGTCGTGCCCCGAGGCGAGCTGGACGTAGACGACCAGGAAGGCCGCGATGAACAGGGAGACGGTCGCTGCCGCGACCCAGATCCGGATCCGCCGTGCGCGCCGCGCGGTCGCCTCGCGCTTGGCGCGGGCGAGCTCGCGGGCTCCGAGCCGGCGGTCCTGGGGCGGAGCGGGCTGGGGAGGGGTCTCGCTCATCGGTGCCCCGCCATCGGGTAGGGATGCTCCGCGGCGGGCCGGGGGGTGCTCACCGTGGGCCGGGAGGGTGCGTTGGAGGCGGCGGTCCAGCGGCGCGCCCAGATGGCCGCAAGTGCCAGCAGCGCGGGCAGCGTCGTGATCGCGACCATCGCCAGGAACCATGTCTGGCCCGCGTCGGTGCCCTCGCCGAGCGAGTGCGCCAGGCCGAGTGCCCACGCCACGGCGACGAGCCGGTGCAGGCGCCGCCAGCGCTGGACGCCGATGCGGCCCCGCAGGTAGTAGGAGAGCCCGAGTACCGCGAGCGCCCAGAAGGAGACGATCCCCGCCGAGGTCCAGAACGTCTTATAGGAGCTGGCGAACGGGATCGAGATATCGGCCAGCGACGGGTGCAGGAAGCTGTCGCCGAGCAGCGTGAGGCCGTGGACGGCGATCGTCGCCAGCGTCGCGAGCGAGAGCGCCTCGTGCGCGGCGCGCAGCTCGGCGCCGCGGCCGGCGCGCAGGCGGGTGCCCATCAGGAGGCCGACGCACACGCTCACGCTCGAGAGGATCAGCGCCGCGATGCCAGCGGCGCGGCTGGCGAGCCAGAAGAGGTGAGGGCCGGTCGCCGTGGCGAGGGTCGTGATCTGCATGAGACCAGCAAAGCGCGCCTACCTCATAGAGAGCTGAGCGTCGGATGAGGATCACTTCAAGGCGCCGGCGTCGCGCGCGCCGGCAGCGATACGACGAATGACGCGCCGCCGCCGGGGACGTCGCGCACCTCGATCGAACCGTGGTGCGCGTGCACCACTCCCTGCACGATCGCCAGCCCGAGGCCGGCACCGGCGCGCCCGCGCTCGCGGCCGCCCTCGCGGCGCCAGAAGCGCTCGAAGAGCCGCTCGCGCTCCTCGGCGGGGATCCCCTTGCCGTGGTCGGTGACGCTCAGCGTGACCGCCCCGGAGGCGTGGGCGACGGCGACCTCGATCGGCGTGCCGGCGGGCGTGTGGACGATCGCGTTGCCGAGCAGGTTCGCGAACACCTGGCGCAGTTGGAGCGGATCGCCGGACACCGTGGCCTCGCCGTCCGCGCTCAGCCCGATCTCGCGCTCCGGGGCCCTCGCGCGGGCGTCCTGCACCGCATCGCGCGCAAGCGCGGCGACATCCACGGGCTGGGGGTCGCGCTCGGGATGCTCGTCGAGCCGGGCGAGCGCCAGCAGGTCCTCCACCAGCACCCCCATGCGCCCCGACTCGTCCTCGATGCGGCGCATCGCGTTGGCGAGCTCATCGGGCTCACGCACCGCACCGAGGCGGAAGAGCTCCGCGTAGCCCCGGATCGATGCCAGCGGCGTGCGCAGCTCGTGTGAGGCGTCGGCGAGGAACTGGCGCAAGCGCTCTTCGCTTGCGGTGCGCGCCGCGAACGCCTGCTCGAGGCGCTCGAGCATCGCGTTCAGCGCCAGCCCGAGCCTGCCCACCTCTGTCTTCGTGGTGGCCGGGCTGACGCGGCGTGACAGCTCGCCCGCTGCGATCTGCCCCGCCGTCACCTCGATCCGGCTCAGCGGCCGCAGTCCGAGCCGCACGACGAAGAAGGCGGTCGCGCCCAGGGCGATCAGCGCGATGGCGATCACGAGCGCCTCCACGAGCAGGAGCCGGTGCAGCGTCTGGTCGGCTTCGATCAGCGGGACGGCGACGACGGTGATGCCGTCGTCCTCCGGATCTCGCTGGGCGTAGACGCGATATCGGGGACCGCTGGAGGAGACCGAGTCGACGGTCGTGAACTTGTTCAGCGCGAGCTGCGCCGGGAGCTTCGGCGCCGAGGCGGACGTCTGGCCGTAGTTGAAGCTTTCGTCTCCGATCACGCTGCCGGTCGCGCTGCGGCGCTGTCCGTAGGTGCCGGGTGGCGCGTTGAAGGCCGGCGGCCCTCCGCCGCCGTGGAGGCCGCCATCCTGGTCCTCGCCGCCGGGCGGCTGGCCCCCGGGCACGCCGAAGCCCTTGCTGTCGAGCAGCCGCGACATGTAGGGGACCGCGCCGCGAACCTGCTGGTCCACGCGCGAGTACAGGAACGAGCGCTGCTCGGCGTAGGTAACGGCCGCGACGGCCACCATCCCGACTGCCGCCAGCACCAGCACGCTCGCCAGCACGCGGGCGCGCAGCGAGGACATCACTCGCGCGGCGCTCGCAGCCCGTACCCGACGCCGCGCACCGTCCTGATCAGCGACGGCCCGTGCGCGTCGAGCTTCTTGCGCAGGTAGCTGACGTAGGTCTCGAGCACGCGGCCGTCGCCGCCGAAGTCGTAGTCCCACACGTGGTCGAGCAGCTGCGCGCGGGTCAGCACGCGGCGCGGGTTCAGCATCAGGTAGCGGAGCAGGCGGAACTCGGTCGCCGTCAGCTCGATCGTCTCGCCGCCGCGGCGCACCTCGTGCGACTCCTCGTCGAGCTCGAGGTCGGCGAAGCGCAGGCGGCCCGACTCCGCTGCCTCCTGGCCGGTGCGCCGCAGGATCGTCCTGATCCGCGCCACCAGCTCCTCGAGGCTGAACGGCTTGGTCATGTAGTCGTCGCCGCCGCCGGTGAGCCCGCGGACCTTGTCCTCGGTCGAATCGCGCGCCGTGAGGAAGATGATCGGCACGCCGGCGCGCTGCGCGCCGAGCCTGTTGGCGACCTCGAAGCCCTCGATGTCCGGCAGCATCACGTCGAGCACCATCAGGTCCGGGTGAAAGCGCGATACCGCCGCGATCGCCTCGCGACCGGTGGCCGCGGTCTCGACCTCGAAGCCCTGGAAGCGCAGCGCCATCGAGATCACCTCGACGATGCTCGGCTCGTCGTCGACGACGAGCACGCGGCTGGACGCGTTCGCGCCCTCCGGCAAGATGTCCCCTGCTGTCATCAGGCTGCTCCCTCGTTCTGTTCGCATGATCGCCAGGATCGTCCGCGGCGCTTCACGGCGGCTGAGGGAAAGCTGAGAGAACGCTGAGAGCGCACGCGCTCTGAGCCTAGATGGTCGCTGCGACAGCCGAGTGCGATCGCGCGCAGGCCCGGAGCCGGGGGTCTAGGCCGCGAGGAAGCGCTCGAGGCCCTCTCGCACCCAGGGCGGCACCTCGGTCTTCTTCCAGGTCTCGGTCGAGACGCAGACGTGGCGCGAGCGCATCGCGACGAGCAGCTCCCCGTCGCGGATCACGTCGATCTCGGTGGTGATCGCCGTCCGCCCGATGCTGCGGACGCGGGCCGTCAGCGCCAGTACGTCGTCGAAGCGCGCCGGTGCGCGGAAGTCCAGCTCGGAGTGCGCGACGACGGCATCGAGCCCGCGCTCCACCATCTCGAGCCACGGACCCACGGCCCGCCGCCAGAGCTCCGTGAAGGCGACGTCGAAATAGAGCAGGTAGTTCGCGTTGAAGACGATGCCCTGGGGGTCGCACTCGCCGTAGCGCACGCGCAGCTCGTGCACGAACTCCTCGGCCATCGCTAGGCCCCGGCCGTGCGCTCGACGATCTCGCCCATCAGCTCGCGCAGATCGCTGTTGGCCTCGAAGACCATCTGCTGCCGGCGCGCGCCATTGCCTGCGTGCAGCAGGTCCCGGATCCCGTCGAGCTGCTCCTCGCAGCCGAGCTCGGCAGCGTGGGGGCGCAGGAGCGCCAGGAGCTCTTCGGTCAGCTCGCGGGCGGGACGGCGGTTGCCGGCGCGGTCGAGAAGCTCCGCGTCGAGGCCGTGCCGGGCGGCGAGCCAGCGATTCTCGTCGATCAGCTCCCAGGGCTCCTCTGCCGACTCCGTGCCGGCCTGCGCCTGCTCGGTCAGCAGCTTGACGAGCGACACGACGAGTGCCGCCAGCGCCGCGGTGTGCTCGAGGCGCGTCTGCGAGTCCATCGCGCGAATCTCGATCGTGCCGAGACGCGGGTGCGGGCGGACGTCGTACCAGAGGTAGGTGTAGTCCTCGATCGCCCCGCCGTCGACCAGCGTCTGAACGCGCTCCTGGAAGTCGCTCCAGCCGTCGAAGCGCGGCGGCAGGCCCACGCGCGGGAACGCGCGGAAGATCGGCACGCGGCTGGACGCGAGACCGGTCGGCGCCCCGCGCCACAGCGGGGAGTTCGCGGAGAGGGCGATCAGCAGCGGCACATAGGGGCGCAGGTGGTTGGCGACGTGGATCGTCTCCTCCGGGTCGGCCATCCCGACATGTACGTGCATGCCGAAGACGAGCTCCTGCCGGGCGACGAAGCCGAGCGAGCGGATCAGCCCGCGGTAGCGGTCGTCGCTGACCACCCGCTGGTCCTCCCAGCGGGCGAACGGGTGGGTGCCGGAGGCGCCGATCCGCAGCCCGTGCTCGGCGGCGCGGTCTGCGACGAGCGCGCGCAGCTCCTTGAGCTGGGCCGCCGCGGTGGCGACGTCGGGGCACGGGGAGGTGGCGATCTCGAGCACCGACTCGAGCAGCTCCGGCTTGATCTCCCCGCGGGGCGGGTCCTCGCCGAGGATCGTGTCGACCGCGCTCGCGAGGTCCAGGGAGGAGGCGTCGAGGATCATCAGCTCCTCCTCCACGCCCACCGTGTAGCGGGGCCCGTTGAAGCGGTGCTCCATGCGGGCACCCTACTCGCGGCCGGAGCGCCGCCGGCGGAGCGCCGCGGCGGCGCGCCTCAGCCGTCGCGCTGGACCCTGTTCCACTCCACCCAGCCGATGCCCGTGCGCCCGTCCTCCGCGCGTACCCGGCACATCGCGCGCGGGAACAGCGAGACGCGCCCGTCCGGTGCCTGCAGGCGCAGCGCGCCGAACGCGAGCGGCTGGACGTCGAGCCCGAGCTGCGGAGGCTCCGAGACGATCCGGGCGGAGGCGATCAGGCCTCCGGGTCCCAGCTCGTGCTCGGCCGTGACCGTCTCGATCTCCTCGATCTGCGCGCCTCGCTGCACGTAGCCGACGCCGTAGCCGGGCATCTCGGGCAGGCCGACGGCGTGGGTGTGGGTGCCGTCGTCTAGGTGCAGGGCGCTCCACATCCAGTCGATCGCCCACCAGTCCCGCGATCCCCACGAGTGATCGCGCTGCCCGGGGCCCGAGAAGGCGAGCTCCTCCTCGCCGACGCGCACGGTTCCGCTCACCCGGCACGGGATCTCATAGCGCGTCGAGGCGCGCCACGCGTAGGGGATCCCGTCGGTCTCCCAGACGAGGTCCAGCTCCATGGGGACCGGCGTGCCCTGCTCGGCGCGCAGCGGCGCGGCCTGATCAGGGTGGGATTCGGCCGTGCCGCGCACGCGCACCGCGAAGCGCTCGAGCGGCGCCTCGCAGATCTGCACCGCCGCGAACGCCGCTGTCTCGATCGCCTGCTCGTCGTCCTCGGCGGCGGGGAGCGGCGCAGCCGGGTCGACGAGCATCAGCGACGGGCGGCCCGGCCCGCAGACGCAGGCCGTGTAGAGCGCGACACCCTGGTTCGGCAGGCGCCCGAGCCGCACGTAGAGCCCGAGGGTGCCGTCGTCGGAGACCGCGTCGAAGTACCAGCTCTCGTTCCAGAGCGCCTCGGGGCCCGGTTCGTGGCGGCCCTCGTCCGCGGCGGCGGGGCGCAGCGCCGGCGGGCGCCCCTCCCGCGGGGCAGGCAGCAGCTCGTCCGCGCCGAGGTCGAGCGCCTGGGTCGCGTTGCGTTCGAACCAGGTCATGAACATCTCGTCGCCGCGCTCGGTCCGTTCGACGATCATCGAGGCCGCGATCGTCATCACGAGCCCGTGGAAGCACGAGCGCCTGTACTCCTCCCAGCAGCGCTCCCAGCTCAGGCCGCGCACACCCCGATCGACGAGTTGCTCGTGGTAGCCGCGCAGGAGGCGCTCCTCGTGGCCGCGGCGCTCGCGCGTCGGCAGGCAGCCGCCGATGAAGTAGGAGGCGTCGACGAGCGGCGGGCCCCAGCTCACCGTCTGCCAGTCGAGGACCGTGACGGTCCCGTCCTCGCCGAACAGCAGGTTGTCGAGCCGGTAGTCGCCGTGCACGAGCCCGAGCGGCGGGCGCCGGTCGACGGCCCAGCCGTCCAGGCTCGCGACGAAGCGGCGGCAGAGCGCTGCGTGCTCGTCGGAGATCCTCCCGCCGTAGCGCTCGAGGAACGCCGGCAGCAGCTGACCGAGCAGCGCCTGGTCGAGCGGGTTGGGGAGGTTCAGGTACTCCGAGGCGCCGACCGCGTCATGGCCCATCACCGGTGCCTGGATGCTCGCGAGGGCGCTGAGCGCGAGTTCGGCACGGGCGGCGTCGCAGCCCTCGATCTGGTCTCCCTGCACGGCGTCCTGCACGTCCTCGAGCACGAGGGTGAACCAGCCCTCGCCCTCGTCGTAGAGAGCCTGGTGGCAGTGCGCCAGCGGGCCGCCGATCCGCTCTGCGAGCTCGCGGTAGAACGCGACCTCGCGACGGTAGGCCCCCATCCCGAAGCCGGTCGCGCGGCTTGCGGGGTCCTCTGAGGCGAGCTTGACGACCACGCTCTCCTCTCCGCCGCCGCCCTCGCGGAAGCGCACCCGGTGGCTCTGGCTCATCTGCCCGGTGCCGACCGCCTCGCGGCCGAGCAGATCGAGCCCGTCGCGCGACAGCGCCTCTTCGAGCCAGCTCGCGCTGATCTCCTCGGGGCCCCGGATCAGGGTGCTCGCCGGCATCCGGGGCGATTCTCTCCGCTACCTGCGTGGCGCGTCAATCGCTCAGTCGACCGTGTAGAGATCCGGCACGCGTCGTTCGAGCTCGCGCGGAGGCCGCTCGTAGGGCCGATGCTGGCGTGGCGGGAGTTTCACGGCCTCCGGTGCCGGCAACCGCTCGTACGGAACCCGCGAGAGCAGGTGGCTGATCAGGTTCAGCCGCGCCGTGCGCTTGTCGTCGGCTTCGACCACGTACCAGGGGCTCGCATCCGTGTCGGTGCGCGCGAACATCCGGTCCTTCGCCTCGGCATAGTCGACCCAGCGGGCGCGAGCCTGAAGGTCGACCTTGCTGAACTTCCACCGCTTGCGAGCGTCCTCGAGCCGCTTCTCGAAGCGGTGCTCCTGCTCCTCGTCGCTGACCGAGAGCCAGTACTTGACCAGCATGATGCCTTCGTTCTGCAGCGAGAGCTCGAACTGGGGGCAGAAACGCAGGAACTCCTCGTACTCCTCTTCGCTGCAGAAGCCCATCACGTGCTCGACGCCCGCGCGGTTGTACCAGCTGCGGTTGAACAGGACGATCTCGCCGGCCGCCGGCAGCTCGGCGGCATAGCGGGCGAAGTACCAGCGCGTCTGCTCGCGCTCGGACGGCGTCGGCAGCGCCGCCAGGCGGCAGGTCCGGGGATTCAGGTACTCCGTGATCCGCTTGATGACCCCGTCCTTGCCGGCGGTGTCGCGGCCCTCGAACACCACGACGAGCTTGCGGGAGTGCGCCACGATCCACTCCTGCATGTAGACGAGCTCGGTCTGCAGGCGCAGCAGCTCCTTCTCATACCCCTTGCCGTTCAGGTGCTGCGGCGCGCTCATCGGAGCGATCTTCCCACCGGCCGCACGCAGGCGTCCTCTCGTGGCGCGGCGTAGCATGGCTGGCCGTGCCCGAGGAGCCCGATCGGCCCCAGCCCGAACAGAGAGACGCGCACCCGCCGATGCCGCGCGACGAGCGCGGCTGGCAGGTGGCGCCGGCGCCCGACGGGCGCGGGATGCCCCAGCAGCCGGGCGCTCGCCCGCCCCATCGCCGTCCGGCCTTCCTGTGGTTCGTCCTGGCGCTGATCGCGCTGAACTGGCTGTCGCTGCTGCTGTTCCAGCAGGGCGGAGAACGGCGCGTGACGGTCCCCTTCAGCCCGGTCTTCCTGGAACAGGTCAAGGAGAGCAGGGTGAAGTCGATCTCCTCGCGCGGCGACGCCGTCGAAGGGACCTTCAAGGAAAAGCTGCGCTACCCGCCCAGCGACAAGAGCGCGACCCCGACGAAGCTGTTCCAGACCCAGGTCCCCAGCTTCTGGAACGGCAGCCAGCTCTCGGCCCTGCTCCAGGAAAAGGGCGTCGAGATCAACGCCAAGTCGCCCAACCCCGGGCAGTCGATCCTCGTGGAGCTCCTGCTGGGGTTCGGGCCGACCCTGCTGATCGTCGGGCTGTTCGTGCTGATCGCGCGGCGGGCGGCGGGAGGGGGGGCCGCGGGGGCGCTCGGCAACTTCGGGCGCTCGCGCGCCCGGCGCGTAGATCCGCAGACGATCCGGGTCACGTTCAACGACGTGGCGGGGATCGACGAGGCGAAGAGCGAGCTCTCGGAGATCGTCGACTTCCTGCGAAGTCCGGAGCGCTACAGCCGCCTCGGCGGGCGGATGCCGCACGGCGTGCTGCTGTTCGGCCCCCCGGGCACCGGCAAGACGCTGCTGGCGCGTGCAGTCGCGGGCGAGGCGCACGCCGCGTTCTTCTCGATCTCGGCGGCCGAGTTCATCGAGGCGATCGTGGGCGTCGGCGCCTCCCGCGTCCGAGACCTCTTCGCGAAGGCGAAGGAGGCCGCCCCGAGCATCGTCTTCATCGACGAGATCGACGCGATCGGGCGCTCCCGCCAGGGCTCGGCGGCGATCAGCGGCGCCAACGACGAGCGCGAGCAGACGCTCGACCAGATCCTGACCGAACTCGACGGCTTCGAGTCCTCGGAGGCCGTGGTCGTGATCGCCGCGACGAACCGGGTGGACATCCTCGACCCGGCGCTCCTGCGGGCGGGGCGCTTCGACCGCCGCGTCGCCGTTCAGCCTCCCGACCGCGCGGGGCGGGAGAAGATCCTCCGCGTGCATACCCGCTCGATCCCGCTCGCCGACGACGTCGATCTGGAGGCGCTCGCCTCGAGCACGCCCGGGATGGTCGGGGCGGATCTCGCCAACCTCGCCAACGAGGCCGCGCTGCTCGGCGCGCGCCGCGAACACGAGCGGGTCGAGAGGCGCGACTTCACCGACTCTCTGGAGAAGATCCTGCTCGGCTCGCCGCGGGGGATACTGCTCTCGGCCTCCGATCGCGAGCGCACCGCCTACCACGAGTCCGGGCACGCGCTCGTCGGGATGCTCACCGAGGAGGCGGATCCGGTCCGCAAGGTCTCGATCATCCCGCGCGGGATGGCCCTCGGGGTGACGCTCTCCGCCCCCGACGCCGACCGCGTCTCCTACTCGCTCGAGGAGCTCGAAGCCAAGATCAAGGTCGCCCTCGGCGGCCGCGTTGCGGAGGAGATCGTCTACGGGACGATCACGACGGGCGCCGAGTCCGACATCGAGCAGCTCACCCAGATCGCCCGGCACATGGTGGGGCGGTGGGGCATGAGCGAAGCCGTCGGGCCCGTCGCCGTGCTCCCGCAGGACGGTCAGGGGCCGCTCCTGCCCGGGGTCAGCGAGACCTCCGAGCACACCCAGGAGCTGATCGACTCCGAGACCCAGCGCATCGTGGCTGCGGCGCACGGGGAGGTGACGCGGCTGCTCGGCGAGCACCGCGAGCAGCTCGAGTCGCTCGCGCACGCGCTGCTCGGCGCCGAGACACTCGACGCGCCGGAGGCCTACGCCGCGGCCGGGGTGCCGTTGCCGCCGCGCGTGGAGGACGCTCCGGCTGCCGTCGAAGTCGCTCCCGTCTGAGCCGCGTCCCTGAGTTCGGCGCCGACCAGCATCTCGACTCCGGCCGACCCGACGGCGAGGCTGATGAGCGCAGAGGCGACGATCGCCGTCGCGGTCGCGTCGCCGAGCACGTGGGTGGAGAGCCCGAGCGACGCGACGGCGGCGGGCACGCCGAGTTGCGCGCTCGCGGCGAGCGCTCCAGACGCGGGGGTCCGCATCAGCTTGGCGGCGAGGAGCCGGATCGCGACGTTGAAGACCGCAAGGGCGCCGGCGAGGGCGAGCATCGACGGTTCGCGGAACAGCGCGCCGACGTCGAGCGAGGCCCCGAGCACGACGAAGTAGAGCGGCACGAAGAAGCCGTCTGCGATGCCGCGCACCTGGGTCGAGAGTCGTTTCGGGCCCCCGAGGATCGCCACTGCGACCCCTGCGCCGAATCCTGCGATCAGGATGCTCGTGCCGCTTCGCTGCGCGATCCACGCGAGCGTGAACAGCACCAGCAGCGACAGCCTCAGGTCGAGCGCCCAGTGCCGGTGCTTGGAGCGCCGGCGCACCCCCTGCACCCACGACCGGGTGTCGATCGCGCGGGCGGCGAGCACGACCAGCGCCGCTCCTGCGGCGACGAGCCCGGCGCCCACGAGCGCATGAGAGAAGCGCGACGGCTGCAGCACGATCGGGATCGCGAGGATCGTCACCACGTCGGCGATCGTCGCCTGCACCATCACCGGCAGGGCCGCGTGGCCGTCGACCCCGGCCTCCTGCAGCGCCGGCAGCAGAACCGCGGCTGAGCCGGATGCGAGCACGACCACGTAGATCGCCGCGTGGGAGTCGCCCGCGATCGCGGCGGCGAGCACGCCGGCGGGAACCGCGAGCGCCGCCACGATCGCGGCGAGCGACGAGCCGGTTCGCAGCGAGCCGAGCAGACGCGGCTCGCGCAGCGGCAGGTGCATGCCCACGCTGAGCATCAACATCGCGAAGCCGACTTCGGCCAGGAACGCGACGGTCGGCTGCGTCGGGTCGATCGCGCCGGTCACGTGCGGCCCGGCGAGCACCCCGGCGATGATCTCGCCGGCGACCAGGGGTACGAACCAGCTGCGGGAGAGGCCGAGCAGCGGGCCCGCGAGCCCGGCGAGCGCGAAGACCGCGAGCGTTCCGAAGCCGATCATCTTGGGTGCATCATCGCGCCGCCGCAGGATCCGATGTCCTGCGCGCCTGCGGTCCGGTATCGTCGCCGACAGGGAAGGCCTCGGCTATGGAGAGGGGAGCTTGGGATGTACGACTACGTGATCGTCGGAGCGGGGTCGGCGGGGTGCGTGCTGGCCGCCCGCCTCAGCGAGGACCCGGACGTGAAGGTGCTGCTGCTCGAGGCCGGCCCGCCCGACGTCAACGAGAACATCCACGTTCCCCTGGGCTACCTTCAGCTCGGCGCGAGCGAGGTCGACTGGGACTACCACTCGGCCCCCGAAGAGCACTGTGACCGCCGGCGCATCACGCTGCCGCGCGGGCGCGTCCTCGGGGGCTCCTCCTCGATCAACGCGATGGTCTACATCCGCGGCAACCCGCTCGACTACGACGGCTGGGGCGTCGCCGGCTGGAGCTGGGCCGATCTGCTGCCGTACTTCATCAAGGCGGAGGACAACGAGCGCGGCGCCTCGGCCTTCCATGGCGCGGGCGGGCCGCTCGCCGTCAGCGAAGAGCGCTCCCAGAACCGGATCTCCCACGCATTCGTCGAGGCCGGCGTGGAGGCCGGGCTGCCCCGGAACCCCGACTTCAACGACGGCGAGCAGGACGGCGTCGGGATGTACCAGGTCACCCAGCGGGAGGGGATGAGGGCCTCGGCAGCGGTCGCCTACCTGCATCCGGCCTCACAGCGCCCGAACCTCGAGGTGATGCCCTACATGCAGGCGCACCGGATCCTGTTCGAGGGCACCCGGGCCGTCGGCGTCGAAGCCGCCCAGCTCGGCAACCTGCAGCAGTTCCGCGCCGAGCGCGAGGTGATCCTGGCGGCCGGTGCGTACAACTCGCCGCAGCTCTTGATGCTCTCTGGGGTGGGCGACCCCGAGCACCTGACGATGCGGGAGATCGAGGTCGTGCTGGATCAGCCCGCGGTCGGCGAGAACCTCAGCGACCATCCGGCGGCGCAGCTCGTCTACACGACGCCCGAGCCGGAGAGCCTGCTGCTCGCGCTCGAGCCCGCCACGCTCGAGCGCTACGAATCCGAGCGCACGGGCGCGTTCGCCTCCAACTTCGCGGAGGCGGGGGGCTTCGCCCGTGTCGGCGCCGGCGCCCCGGCCCCCGACATCCAGTTCCACGCCGTGCCGCTCCAGATCATCGACGAAGGCACCCGCGACCCCGAGGCGCACGGCGTGTGGGTCTCGCCGTGCCTGCTGACCGAGCAGAGCCGCGGCACCGTGAGGCTGGGCTCCAAAGACCCCACGGCCAAGCCGGTCATCCGCAACGAGTTCTACTCGGCGGGGGACGACATGCAGCGCATGATCGCCGGCCTGCGCCTGGCGCTCGAGATCTGCGGCCAGGACGCTCTGCGCCCGTATTGCGCAGAGCCCTACAACGTTCCGGGCGGTGACTCCGACGAGGACATGCGTGCGCATGTGGCACGGACCACGTTCGCGATCTACCACCCCGTGGGCACCTGCCGGATGGGCGCCGACGCGGCCGCGGTCGTCGATCCCGAGCTGCGCGTCAACGGGATCGAGGGCCTGCGCGTGGTCGACGCGTCGGTGATGCCGGCCGTGCCGCGAGGCAACACGAACGCGCCGACGATCGCGATCGCCGAGCGCGCGTCGGACCTGATCCGCCACGGCCGGGCGCTCGCCGAGCCCGCGGCCGCCGGCGCCGCCGGGGTGGCCGCAGCGACGGCATGAGCTGCACCGGGAGCCGCGCCGCCACATAGTCTTACGCGTCGTGAGCGCACTCGAGATGCTGCGTACGCGGGTCGCCGAGATCGCCGACCTGCGCTCGATCGAGGGGCTGGCCACCTGGGACCAGCTCGTGATGATGCCGCCCGACGGCGCCCCGCAGCGCGGGAACCAGCTCGGAACGCTGGCCCGGATCACCCACGATCGCGCGACCGCCGAGGAGATCGGCGGCTGGCTGGAGGAGCTCGAGGCCGCGGGGCTCGACGACCTCGACGCCGACCTCGCGCGCATCGCACGCCGCGACTGGGAGCGCGCGCGCCGGGTCCCCAGTGAGCTCGCAGCCGAGCTCTCCGCCGCCCACGCCGAGGGCCATGAGCGCTGGCGCGAGGCTCGCGCAGCCGATGACTTCGCCGCGTTCGTGCCGGCGCTGGAGCGCAACGTCGAGCTGGCCCGCGCCTACGCGTCCTGTGTCGCCGAGGACGGCGAGGGGCTCTATCAGGCGCTCATCTACGACTACGACTACGGCCTGCGAACCGACGAGCTGCAGGCGCTGTTCGGGGCGCTCGGCGAGCGGCTCGCGCCGCTCGTGGAGGAGGCATCGCAACGAGGCGCCGCCGCCCGGCCCGAGGTGCCGCGCGAGGCCCAGCAGCATGCCGTCGAGTCGATTCTCCGGCGCGTCGGCGTCGAGCCGGACGCGTGGCGCCTGGACGTCTCGGCGCATCCGTTCTCGACGTCGATGGCGCGCCTGGATCAGCGCATCACGACGCGCTACGAGGACGGGGGCATCGAGTCGCTGCTCAGCTCCCTGCACGAGTTCGGGCACGCGCTCTACGAGCGCCAGATCGACCCCGCCCTGGAACGCACCAACCTGGGCACCGGGACTTCGATGTCGATCCACGAGTCCCAATCGAAGCTGTGGGAGAACCATGTCGCCCGCCACCCGGCGTTCGCGACGGTGCTGGCCCAGGAGCTCGCGGCCGGCGGCTTCGGGATCGCCCCTGAGCAGCTGCACGACGCGATCGTCGCGGTCGAGCCCTCCCTGATCCGCGTCTCCGCGGACCCCGTCACCTACCCGCTCCACATCGTGCTGCGCTTCGAGCTCGAGCTCGCTCTGATCGACGGGCAGCTCTCTGTCGGCGAGCTCCCGGGGGCCTGGAACGACGGCATGCGCCGGCTTCTCGGCGTCGAGGTGCCAAACGACGCCCAGGGCTGCCTGCAGGACGTGCACTGGAGCGAGGGGGCCTTCGGCTACTTCCCGAGCTACGCGATGGGCTGCCTGATCGCCGCCTCGCTGTGGGAGGCTCTGGAGCGCGACACCGGCCCCCGCGCGCAGGCGCTCGAACGCGGCGAGGTCGACGAGATCAAGGAGTGGCTGCGCGAGCGGGTCCACCGCTACGGGCGGCGTCTCGACACCGTCCCGATCGTGGAACGGGCCACGGGGCGAGGCCTCGAGATAGACCCGTTCATCCGCTACGCGGCGCCCTTCGCGTCCACCGGGGCATCCCGCTAGGAAACCCATCCAAACAAAAACAAAAAAGAAGGGAAGGCAGCGATGCTCACGCTCACCGGACTCGACCAGGTGAAGGACCACGTGGGCCGGGAGCTCGGCGTGAGCGACTGGCATCTCGTCACGCAGGAGGCGATCGACGAGTTCGCACGCGTCACCGGCGACGATCAGTGGATTCACATCGATGTCGAGCGGGCCAAGGAGAGCCCCTTCGGTGGCACGATCGCCCACGGCTACTACACGCTCTCGCTGGCACCGCGCTTCTCCTACGACATGTTCACGTTCGAGGGCTTCGCCTTCGGCGTCAACTACGGGTTGAACCGCGTTCGCTTCCCCGCTCCGATGCCGGTCGGCGGGCGGGTCCGGATGCGCGCCGCCCTGGTCTCGGTCGATGAGATCCCCGGCGGTGCCCAGATCACAACCGAGCTGACGTTCGAGCGCCAGGGTGGCGAGAAGCCCGTCTGCGTCGCCGAGTCGCTGGCTCGCGTCTACACCGGCTGAGCCGGTGCCGGCCGGCGCCGCGCTCGCGCGGCCCTTCTGCCGGCGCGCAGCCTATTCGTAGGTGTACTGATCGCCCGGGCCGGCGGTGCTCTTGCCTTTGTCGGCCTGCGCGGTGATGTCCACCGTGCCGAGCGCCGTCGCGGCGGGAACCACGACCGAGCAGCTCGCGGTGGTCGTGCACTGCGCCGACTTCGAGGTCTTCTTCCCGAACTTGAACTTGACGGTGTCGGTGCCCACCGGGAAGCCCACGCCCGTGATCGTGACGGTGTTGCCGCCCGCCTCGGGACCGTTCGCCGGCGAGACTTCCTGGATCACCGGCCCGTAGCGGAACTGGTCCTTCTTGCTGATCGCGCTCGCGCCGCCGACCGTCGTGACCCGCACGTCGGCGGGGCCGGAGACGCCTTCCGGCGAGACCGCCGTGATGGTGGCGTTGCCGGTGACGGTGAAGCTCCTCGCGGGAACGCCGGCGAAGGTCACTTCGGTGGCGCCGGTGAAGCCGACGCCCGTGATGGTGAGCATCGTGCCCCCGGTCGCCGGGCCGCCTTTGGCTGACAGCTTCGTGACGGTGGGCGGGGTGCGGTAGGTGAAGCGGTCGGCCGCGCCCACGCCGCTGGTGCCCGACGGGGTCGTGACCGTCACGTCGACGGTGCCGGTACCGGCCGGGCTCGTGGCGGTGATCGAGCCTCCCGAGTTGACCGTGAACGAGCTGGCGGCCGCGCCGCCGAAGCGAACCGCGGTGGCGCCGCCGAAGTTCGCTCCCGAGATCGTCACCGAGTTGCCGCCGGCCAGCGCGCCTTCGCGCGGGGACACTTTGGAGACCACCGGCAGCGCTTCGCCGAATGCGAGGATCGTGCCGGCGCCCGCGGATACGCCGACGACCTGACCGATGTTGTGCGCCTGCACGGGCACGTCACTCGGTTCGCCGCTGGTGCCGATCCCCAGCGCCCCCGATTCGTTTTCTCCCCAGGTCACGACGTTGCCCGAGGTGAGCACGGCGGCGCTGAGCTCCGCGCCCGCGGAGATCGAGGTGACGCCGGTGAGGCCGCTGACCGGGGCTGCTCTGTCGTTGCGTTCTTCTATCGCGCCGTTGCCGAGCTCACCCTTGCTGTCGTTGCCCCAGGACATGACGGTGCCGTTTGTGAGCAGCGCGAGCGCGTGGTTGCGCCCGGCGGAGATCGCCCTGACGTTCGAGAGCCCGTCGACCGGCACCGGCCGGGAGCTGAAGATGCCTTCTACTTCTTCGCCTCCCTTTTCTTCGGCTGCTTCGTTCAGGACGGTTTCGTCGCCGAGTTGGAAGCTCTGGTCGGCGCCCCACCCGACGACGGTGCCGTTGGCGAGCAGCGCCAGGCTGAAGTGGCCGCCGGCGGCGATCGCCGTGACTTCGCTGAGGCCCTTCACTTCGACGGGTGTGTTGCTCGAGCTCTGGTTGCCCGTGCCCAGCTCGCCGTCTTCGTTCTGGCCCCACGCCATCACGGTGCCGTTGGAGAGCAGCGCGAGGCTGTGTTCTTCGCCGGCGGCGATCGCCTTCACGCCGGTGAGGCCGCTGACCGGGACCGGCACTTCGCTGTCGGTGTTCCTGCCGGTGCCCAGCTGGCCCGCTTCGCCTGCGCCCCAGGCGTCGACGGTGCCGTTGGAGAGCAGGGCCAGGCTGTACATGCCGCCGGCCGCGACTTCGGTGACGCCGCTCAGGTGTTCGATCAGCGTCGGCGTGCGCACGCCGTACTCTTCTTTGTTGCCGAGCTGGCCGTTGGCGTTGATGCCCCAGGACTCAACGCTTCCGCCCGCTCTCAGCGCGAGACCGAACTTGCCTCCGGCCGCGAGCTGGGTGACGAAGCCGAGGTCCGGCATCGCGCCCGGCAGCGAAACGGTCGGTTCGCTCAGACCCGTGCCCGTCTGGCCGTTCCTGTTCCATCCCCACCCGTAGGCTCCGTAGTCGGTGGAGGAGACGCTCAGCGAGACGACTTCGGTGGTCGCCGAACCCGCGTTGTTCGTGAAGACCGCGCGGTACAGGTGCCCGCTTTCAGAGAGCTGAGCGCCCGAGATCGTGAGCGTGTCGCCCGTGGCGCCGGAGACCGGCGCGAACGTGGCGCCCTTGTTGCTGGACATTTCCCACTGCACCGTGGGTTGAGGATGGCCGCTCGCTTCCGCTTCGAAGGTCGCTGTGCCGCCGGTCAGCACGATCTGCGATTCGGGCTGTTCGGTGACCGTGGGGACGGTTCGGACGGTGAGGGGAGCGGCCGAGCTCGTCACGGACCCGGCGAGGTTGGTCCACGTGGCCCGGAAGCGGTAGCCGTCTTCGGCGATCGTCACCGAGGGGATCACGTACGTTTCGGAGGTCGCGCCGGTGATCGCCTGGAAGGTTTTTCCGCCGTCGGTGGAGCGTTCCCACTGGACGGTCGGTGCGGGGTTGCCTTCCGCGGTCGACCTGAATTCGGCCGCCTCTCCTTCGAGCACGGTTTTTTCGACCGGCTGGATCTGGATGTGCGGCGCGTTGATGATGTGCAGCGTGGCGGCTTCGCTGGTCGCGGTCCCGTCGCTGTTCGTGAAGACGGCGCGGAACTTCCAGCCGTCCATCGTTTTGCTCACGTTGTTCAGTTTCAGCGTGGTGCCGGTCGCACCGATGCTTTTCCAGGTGTTGCCGCCGTCGGTGGACTCCTGCCACTGATCGGTCGGCGCCGGCGCGCCGGAGGCTTTCGACGTGAAGGTCGCTTCGCGCGTTTCTTCGGTGAACGCATCGACCGGCTGCTGCGTGACGACCGGCTTCGCCGTCACCGTCAAGGTGACCGTTTTGCTCGTCGCGGTGCCCGCCGGGTTTTTGAACACGGCGCGGAACTTCCAGCCGGTTTCCGACAGGCTCACTTTCGCGATCGTGTAGTTGGAAGAGGTGGCACCTTCGATCGGATGGAAGGTGCTTCCGCCGTCGGTCGAGCGTTCCCACTGGACCGTGGGCGCGGGTGAGCCCGACGCGGTCGAGGAGAAGGCCGCGGCGGTCCCTTCTTCGGCTTCGGCGTTCGATGGCTGGAGCGTGACTTTGGGCGCCGATTCCGCCAGGGGCCGAGCGCCTGCCGTGCGGGCCGCCTGCGCGGCGGCGCCGCCGGCCTGTGCGAGCGCGAGCAGGGCGATCGACGCGAGCGCCAGCGCGGGCGCGAGCGCCCGCCGGTTGACCGCGCTCACCCGCGCGCATGCGCGCCGCGGTCCCTTCGTGCCGATCCGTGCCACCTTGGTCCCCGTTTCTCCCCCCGGCCAATCTGGCCCCGGTTCCACGCCGCCCCTCAGCGCCGTCGAGCGCCCATCATACGGACTCGCCCCGGTTTGCGCGAGGGGTGTCCGCGCCCGTCCAGCGGCCTCGTGCGCGGTTAGACTGGCCGCGATGAGCGGCGCCGACGACGACCTGTTCGGGCCCGAGCACGTCCGTGTCTACCGCGAGACGGGCGGCGAGCGCGGCTATGAGTGGCGCGGGACGACGATCCTGCTGCTGACCACGCGCGGCCGCCGTTCAGGGGAGCCGCGCACCCTGCCCCTGATCCACCGCACCGACGGTGAGCGCTGGGTCATCGTCGCCTCGAAGGGCGGCTCGCCGGAGAACCCGCTCTGGTTCGAGAACCTGCAGGCCGAACCGGACGCGACGATCCAGGTGCGCGACGAGGAGATCCCGGTGCGCGCCACGGTCGCCGAGGGCGAGGAGCGCGAGCGACTCTGGGGGCTGATGAGCGAGGTCTGGCCCGCCTACGACGAATACCAGCAGAAGACCTCACGCCAGATTCCCGTCGTGATCCTCACGCGCCGGTAGGGCGCGGGCGCGCCTGTCCGCCTCGTCGCCCTCACGCGCCGGTCGGGCGCGGGCGCCGTTTCGCGGCGCAGCCGAGTGACGAGCTGCCCTTCGGGCGCTCGTTGCGGGCCGCCTCGCGCCGGTGCGAGGCGCAGAGACGTCGCCGTGTCGCGAGACGCGGACGGGTCGACGTCGCGGCCTTCACGGGCGCGGGCTGCCCGTTCGGGTCGACGCTACCGAGCGCGGTGAGACCCTCCTGCGCGAACCAGAGTTCTCCGCCCACGGTGACGATCCCCTCGGGCGAGGAGGGCGTCCGGGTGCCGATCGGGTACTCGCTGATCTGGCCGGCTGTCGTGATCCGGCCGATCGACTCGTCGCCGCCGTCGGTGAACCACAGCGCTCCGTCGGGTCCGACGGTGATGTACCGGGGCGCGGGCGAGCCGTACTCGCCCCGGGCGATGCCCGGAGGCCCGGGGATCGCGAATTCCTCCAGGACGCCGTCCGGGGAGATACGCCCGATGCGCCCGAGGGCCTGCTCGGTGAACCAGAGGGCCCCGTCGGGGCCGAGGACGATCGAGTAGGGCTCCGCGTTTCCGAAACCGCCCGGCGTGGCACCCGCGAGCGGATGTTCGACGATCACCCCGCCCGGGCTCAGCTCGCCGATCGTCCCGGTGGTCAGCTCGGTGAACCAGACGCTGCCGTCGGGCGCGACCGCGACCGACGTCGGCGCCCCGGCTCGCGGCAGCGGGTAGGAGGCCTCCGCGCCGGCCGGGGGAAGCGCTTCGACGGCATCGCCGGTCATGTTCGCGATCCAGAGGGTGCCGTCGGGAGCGGTCGTGAACTGCTCCGGCCAGAAGCCGGACCCGAGCGCGACGGGAAACTCGAAACGCGGTTCGAGCGCGCCGCCGGCAGGTTGGCGCTCGAGTGCGACGCTGCCCGTGGCGCCGGTGACGGCGAGCAGCAGAAGCTGCCCGTCGGTTCCCGCGCCGAGGTCGAGCGCGCCCAGCGACTGGAGCGGCCCCGCCGCGAACGGGACCGGAGTGATCCGCTCGAGGACCGTGCTGCTCTGCTGCGCGCGCGTCACGTAGAGGCCGCCCGCGGCCGCCGCGATCGCCCCCGCCCCGGAGGCGGTCCCCGGGAGGGGATGCTGAACGATCGTCACGGCCACGGACGCCGGCGGCGCGGCGGCGCAGCCCGCCAGGGCCGCCAGGGCGGCTGCCGCGAGCAGGCGGGCCGGCTTGGAGCAAGCCCGGCGAGGCTGGCCGGAAGGTCTCATCGCCCGGCGAGTATTGCAGACAAAAGTCTGCGAGACGGAAGCGTTCCACACGTCGGTCACGGCGCGCTGCCGGCGGGCGCCTGCGGGACCGGGACCGTCAGCTCCCGCCCGGCGCGCTCGAAGCGCAGTGCGGTCGCACCGCTCTCGGAGACCGCATAGCCGCCCGCATGGAGCGCGATCGCAAGGCGCTGTCCGTCCGCGAGTTCGAGCACGGCGTGAGCAGCCCCGGCCGGGAGCACGCCCTCGAGCGCGGAGCGCTCGGATGCGCCCGGCAGCCCACTTATGGAGCTCATGAGGTAGCCGCACAGGGCGGCAGCGGCGTGGACGCACTCGAACGCTGCCGGCCCGGCCGCGCCGGGCCGTACCGGGCGGAGCAGGCAGAGGGCGCCGGGGGCGGGCACGAGCCAGGACCCCGGTGTCCCGGGCAGGCGCCGCGCGTCGGCGATAAGCAGCGCGCCTTCCCCGAGTCGCCTGCGTTCGCGGGACTCCGTCGCGAGCAGCGCCCGCGCCTGGCCGGCAGGCCGATCGCCGCTCCCTCCCGGGCGTTCGAGGATCGGGAACGCCCGGAGGAGGGTGGAGGGCAGAACGGCCGGCCGGCCAGGCGCGGCACGCCGCGCCGGCGGGGGGTTCGCCGCGCCCGTGCTGCGCCGTCGCGGCGAGCCGCCCGCACGACGAGCTGTCCCGTCCGGTGCCGCGACCGGTCGGCGGCCGGCGGCGGCTATCGACGGGTGCTCGGCGTGCGCGGCGGGGCTCGGCGCCGGGGCGCTCCGCTGCACTGGGGCGCCCCCGCAGGCGGGCAGCGCCACCGCGGCCACCAGGGGGGTCGCGATGGCGATCCCGCGACGCACGGGTTCAGCCGGGTTCGCCCCAGTTGACGTACTGGTACAGGGCGATCCCGTAGTAGGGCTCGCACGAGCCGATCAGCCCGTAGCCGGGGGGGCCGCCCGGGAGGAGGTAGGCGACGTAGCCCCATCCGGCCGCCCAGGGCTCGGTCAGGCCGCCGTTCCACACCGCCGCCCCGACGCACCGTTCGATCCCGTCCGGGTGCGGGGCCTTGTAGCGGTTCTCGGTTTCCTGCGGCAGCCACTCGGCCGCGTTGTCCGGGTCCATCGTCCGCAGGTACGTGATGTTCGTCTCGTAATGCGGCTCGGTGCAGGCGGTGCCCCACGAGTACGTGCAGCCCCACCAGTATTCGCCGCCGTAGAACTTCTTGGCCTGCGCCGGCCCCGCGAACGCGGCCGCCGCGACGAGCGCGACCGCGAACGGGAGCGCCGCCGTCGAGCGCCACCTCCAGTGCTTGAACAGCACCCTCCACCTCCGATCTCGGATCGACTGTTTCGGACAGTCGAATCATTTGCCTGACCGGGACCGAAGCTAGCCGTGGACCCTGCGCCCCGGAAGGTGATCAGGGGGTGATCCCGCACTCGCCCATCGCGCCGTGGGAGGCGACGCAACCCCGCAGGTCCCGGCTGGTTGCGACGCCGAGCTTGCGTCTCACGCGACGCGCGTGCGTTCTCACGGTCTCGAGCTCGATCACGAGCTCGGCGGCGATCTGGCCGTAGTTCTTGCCGGCCGACAGGCGCAGGAGCACCTCGTTCTCGCGTGGCGTCAGCGGCTCTCCCTGCCGGCCCTCCTCGGCCGCGGCGATCGCGGTGGCGAGCGCCTCGAGCAGCGAGCGCGCGGTCGCGCCGTCGAGCGCGACGAGGACTCCGCCTCCCGAGATCGGCTGTGGCGCCTTCACGCCCGGGAGCGTGACAGTTGTCCGCAGGTGCGCGCGAGCGGTGTTCCTCACCCCGGCCTAAGCTTGCGGGGCGGATGGCCGTGCCCAGCAAGCAGAGCGCGCAGGATCCCGCCGGATCGCCGCTGGTCTGCATGTACCTGTTCCTGGATGCTTCGGGGGGCACGATCCCGCCGCATCCCTCGCCGCGCACGGCCTCGCCGCTGCGCTATCTGGAGTGCGCGCTCGTTCAGGCGGCGTCGCTGCGGCTCCAGGAGGCACGGTGCGAGCTGCTGCTCGTCACGAACGTCAGCGGCGGACCCGGGCGCGCCGGGCGCCGCATGTGGGGCGCGCTGCGGGACCTGGGCGTCGAGATCGGGGAGGTCCCGATGAGGATCGGCGCGGGCACGCCCGCGGCCGCGACCCGGCTGCCGCGCGCGGCGCTCCGTGCCGCGACAGCCTCGCTGGCCGCCGATCGCGAGCTGTGGCTCCCGAACCTCGACTGCGTGTGGATCGATCCCTCGCTCGCCCTCTCGGCCTGCCCGCAGGGGGGCCGGATCGGCGCGCTCGCGATCCCGTACCCGCCCGATTGGACGGTCGGCGGCCCCGAGGCGATCGGCGCGACGCGCGAGGCGCTCGGGCGGACCGCGTCCGGGCTGGGCGCCGGCGCCGGCCCGGCCCCGCGGTGGATCGGCGCCGATCTGCTGGCAGGCACCGTGGGAGCGCTGCTGGACCTCACCAGCACCTGTGACGCGCTCGAAGGCGAGCTCGCCGGCCGGGGCGCGACCGCGACCAACGAGCAGCTGCTGACGCTCGCCGCGGCGCTCGGCCGCGCCGAGCTGGAGGATCTCTCCGGCGTGGCCCGGCGCATCCAGACGGGCGCCCGGCACGGCGCCGGCGCGCCCGCCGATGCCGAGCGGCTCGGGATCTGGCATCTCCCGGCGGAGAAGGGGCTGAGCCTGCGCCGTACCGCGCGCGCTCTCGCGCACGGCCGGACCAGCCGGCTGCGCGCAGATCTCGCATCGCCCGAAGGCGCGATGCGCCGCTTCAACGTCGGCCCGGCGAGGCGCGCCCGCCAGCTCTCCGACGACGTGTGGGTGGCGAGGAGCAGGCTGGCCGGTGCCCGCGCCGGACGTGCAGCCGTTACGCTGCCCGCGAGCGAGGAAGGGGTCGAAGGGAGGATGGACTAGGGATGCGGCGCCTGTCGCCTGTCGAGGCTGCCTGGCTCGCGATCGAGTCGCGGGACTCGCCGATGCATGTCGGCGGCCTGTTCGAGTTCACCCAGCCCGCCGACGCTCCTCCCGGCTACCTGCAGGACCTCTTCGCGCGGATGCGGGTGGCGCAGGCCGTGCCGCCGCCGTGGAACCTGCAGCTCGTCGACGCGCCGCTCGTCGGCTCGCGGCTGCCCCTCATGCGCGAGATCCACGACGTGGATCTCGATTACCACGTCAGGCACTCTGCGCTCCCGCATCCGGGTGGCCAGCGCGAGCTCGGTGTCCTCGTCTCGCGCCTGCACAGCAACGAGCTGGACCTCCACCGGCCGCTCTGGGAGGTCCACCTGATCGAGGGCCTCGAAGAGAACCGCTTCGCGATCTACAGCAAGATCCACCACTCGCTCGTCGACGGGATCAGCGGCATGCGGTTGATCATGCGCGCGCTCTCGCGGGACCCGGCAGAGCCGGGCACCCCCTCGTTCTGGACCGTGCCCGAAGGCAGCAAGCCTGTACGGGGAGACTCCTCGCAGGACGGGCACGGCGCGCTCGGCCTCCCTCTCGGCCTGCTTCGCGAGAGCGCCTCCGCGGCGGTGGGGCTCTCGCGGGCCGGGCTCGACCTGGCGCTCGCAGCCGTCGACGCTCGCCCGCTCCAGGCCCCGTACCGGGCCCCGGACTCCGTGCTCGGGGAGAGGATCACCGGGCAGCGGCGCTTTGCGACCCAGCAGTACGAGTTCGAGCGCGTGAAGGCGATCGCGCGTGCCGCGGACTGCACGCTCAACGACATCGTGCTCTATCTGTCAGGGACGGCCCTGCGCCACTACCTCGCCGAGCACGCGCGGTTGCCCGACCGGCCGCTGACGGCGGGGATACCGGTCAACCTCCGTGAGGCGGACGACGAGTCGATGGGCACCTCGATCGCCTTCCTGATCGCCGAGCTGGGCACGAACGTCGCGGACTCCCGTGAGCGGCTCCGGGCCGTCTCGCGTTCGACCGCGGAGGCGAAGCGTCATCTGAGCAGGCTGCCGTCCGAGGCCCGCACCTCCTACACGCTCCTGCTGAACGCCCCTTACATAGCCGGCCTCGTCCTCGGGCTCGGCGGCCGCGCGCCGGTCCCGTTCAGCCTCGGCATCTCCAACGTGCCCGGGCCGGCGACGCCGCTCTACATGAGTGGATCGCGACTCGATTCGCTGTTCCCGCTCTCGCTGCTCACACAGGGCAACGCGCTCAACATCACGTGCGTCAGCTACGCAGGGACGCTGAACTTCGGCTTCACCGGCGCCCGCGACACGATGCCGCACCTGCAGAGGCTCGCGATCTACATGGGCGAGGCGCTCGACGAGATCGAGGGGCTGCTGGCCAAGGGCAGCTCGGCGCGCCGGGCCGCCGGCGGTCCTTCCGCCTAGCGCCACCAGGGAACGCGCCGCAGTTCGGCGACGCGCCCCGCCGGGGCGATCAGCTCGTCGAGGTGCTCGGCGAGATGGTCGAGGTGCTCGCACAGCCACACGGCGTAACGCGAGCCCGTGTCCCCGTGCACGACCGTGTCCGGTCCGAGCACGAGCTCCTCCAGCGCCTGCACGGGGCGGCCGTGCGCCGGGCCGAGCAGGCTCGCAAGGTGTTCGTACCACGCGGTGATCGCCGCGGCTCTCCGGTCGAGCGCTGCGCGTGCGCTCTCGGCGGCCTCCGGGTCCGGCGGAAGCGAGGCGATGGCGTAGGCGGTCAGGCGCAGGCGCAGCGAGCCGCCCACCAGTTTCCAGAGCTGCTGCTTCTCGATCCTCTTGGAGCCCTGCTCAGCCAGGAACGCGCGCAGACCTTCGTCCAGGCGCACGGCTGCGGTCGTCGCCGAGGAGGCGAGGTCCGGCGGGCCGTCGCGCAGCCCCGAGGACCAGTCCACGCCCTCGCGGAGGAACGACGCACCGACGCTGAACGAGTCCGCAAGGTCGTCTCCGACGACACCCGCGACCCCCCGAGGCCACACCATCAGGCCGACGAGCAGGCTCACGGCGCAGCCGAGCGCGACGTCCTCGACGCGCACGATCCCGACTTCCCAGCCGACGGGCTCCAGCAGGTTGAACAGCACGGCGACCGTGACCGTGAACGCGGCCTGGCCGACCGCGAAGGGAGCGGTCCCCGGCGCGTAGCCGGCAATGAAGATCGCGATCGGCAGGACCGCCCACAGCGCCGTCGATTCCGCACCGATCAGGACCAGGAGCGCGCCGCCGATGCAGAACCCGATGACAGTCCCCGCCAGCGCGCTGAAGGCGCTCGCGCCGGTGGCAGCGGCGTTCGTGCGAAGTACCGACAGGGTTCCGAGAACGACCCAGAAGCCGTGCTGCACCGAGCTGACCTGCGCGACGAGCACCGCGACGGAAAGGGCGACCGACGCTCGCACGCTGTTGACGAACCAGACCGAGCGCACGCTTGCATGCCGCAGCACCGTGACGGCAGCCCCTGCCCCGCGGCCGCCGCTGGCGAGCTCGAGCGAATCGGCGAAGTCGCGCCTGCGGCGCTCCAGCTCACCCGGCGTGAGCACGCGCTCGGCCACGAGCGCGTCGGCGCCCGTTGCGAGCACCGCGACGGCCAGCGCCTGGGCGTGGAAGCCGATCTGCGCTTCGCGCCGGAACCCCGGTGCCTGCTCCGGTGCGACCTCGAGTTCGGCGAGCCCCGCCTCGCGCAGCCGCTCCAGGCGTGCGAGGTCGGGCTGCTCGCGCCCGCCCTCGAAGAGGCCCGCGATCTCCCCGAGGACCTCGGCACACGCCGCAAGCAGCTCCTCCTCGCGTGGGCCGGCTTCGCTCAGGTCCCCGCGCTCGGTGACGGCGTCGCTCAGGAGCGAGGTGCACCACTCGATCAGCTGGACGACGTTCGCCATCGCCTGGTCGGCAGCAGCGAGGCCCAGCGGCCGCAACGGGGTCGAGTCGAACAGGTCCATCAGCTCGTGCTTGGCGGCCATCGAGCGTTCCAGCGCTGCCTGGGCGCCCTCGCCGGTGATCGCCGCCCGCACCCCGTCCGAGAGCGATCGCGCTGCGCGGGCGACCGCGCCGCGCAGCGGCTTCGCGGCGCCCGGCGGCGAGAGCGCGAGCGCGGCCGCGGTGCCGAAGACCGACGCCAGCCACCAGCCCGCCAGCCGATCGGGGATCATCGCGGCCGTGCCCGGCGAGGCCACCGGCAGGACGTAGGTCAACATCGCCCCGATCGCGCCGGATGCCGCGTTCGGGCTCAGCACCCCCGCATAGAAGACGACGAACGCCACGGGCAGCGTGACCAGCGTGGCCACGACGGTGGAGGAGCTGACGAGCGTGCCCAGGGTGAGAAGCGCGCTGCCGGCGAGGGCGAGGCCGACGTGTGCCTTCAGCCGGTCGAGCCGGCTTCCTCCGAAGGTGCTCAGAAGCAGCGTCGCGAAGCTTCCGAACGCCGCGAAGGTCGCGACCTGGAGGTTGCCGATCACCTGGTCGGTGAACGCGAAGAGCCCGGCGGCCACGACGGTGGTGCGCGCCGCCCGCAGCGCGGCCTGGGTCGACCACACCGGGACGAGCCGCCGCAGCGCGCCCGGGGAGCGCGCCGGCTTCGAGGCGACGGCGTGCGCTTCGCTGCTCAAGTTCGCCGCTCACTCTACATCTGTGTTTGAGCGGTGGCCGGTTGGGGGTACCACGTCCTCTGGAGCCTCCAGTAGGCACCTCTTGTCCCTCCTTCGCCCCGGTAGTCCAATGAAGGAGGGCACGCTGGCTATGGCGGTCGCGACGCGCATCGAACCCCTCCTCGTGCGCGTCGCGGACGCCGCCATTCGAGACCGCGCAGTTCCGCCTCGATGATCGCCGAAGGAGCAGGGCGAGCGCCCGCTGGAGTGCTGGCCGACGCGGGCGAGCAGCCCCTCGAGCGCGCCTCGCTGCACAGCCGCCGTCCCTCGGGCGCTGCTCTCGTCACGCTCGCGACCGGCCTGTTGATCACGGCTGCGCTGGCGATCGCTTCCGAGGTGCTCTACCACCACAACGAGCGGCGGCTGCTGAACCTGCGGGTGCGGGAGCTGAGCCTCGTTCTCTCCGGGGCCACGCAGAGCGTCCAGACCCCGCTCGCCTCGGCCGCGGCATTCGCCGATGCGACCGGAGGCGATCCGGCCCGCTTCCGCGCCCTGATGGCGCCGTACGTGGGTGCCAATCGACAGTTTGCGGCGCTGATGCTCGTGCCGCTGCAGCCCGGAGCCGCGCGCCCGAGCGTGGTGCTCGGCACCAGCCCGGCGGCGGCTGCCGCAAGCGCGGCCCGCGTTCGCGCGCTCGCCCTGCATCCGGGCGTGCTCAACATGGTCGGGAAACTCGGCGGCGCTCGCCCGGCGCTCGGCTTCGAGTACGCGCTCGGCCGCGGCCCCGGCCACTACGCGGTCTTCGCCGAAAGCCCGCTGCCGGCGGACCGGCGCTCGACGCTCGAGGGCAACAGCGCGTTCTCGGACCTGAACTACGCCGTCTACCTGGGACGGGGCCGCCGTCAGGCGCAGCTGCTGCTGACGAGCGTCAAGCGCCTGCCGCTGGGCGGGCTGAACGCAGCCGACACCGTGCCCTTCGGCTCGGGGGTCTTCACGCTCGTGATCAGCCCGCGCGGCTCGCTGGGCGGGAGCTTCTTCGAGAGCCTTCCGTGGCTGATCGTCCTCGCAGGCGTCCTGATCTCCGCTGCCGCCGCGTTGCTGACCGAGCGGCTCGCACGCGGGCGCGCGCGCGCCGAGCTCCTGGCCACGCAGCTCGACCGTCTGGCCGAGGAGAACCGCGAGCGCTACATCGAGCAGCGGAGCATCGCCCAGACGCTGCAGCAGGCGCTCCTGCCGGCACAGCTGCCGCGGCTGCCGGGGCTGAGCGTGAGCGCGCGTTACGTGCCCGCGCAGGCGGGCGGCGACGTGGGCGGGGATTGGTATGACATCGTCGCCGTGGAGGACCGTAGGGTGCTTCTCGTGATCGGCGACGTGTCGGGACACGGGGTGGAGGCGGCCACGACGATGGCGCTCGTGCGCCACGCGACCCTCGCGTACATCGCCGAGGACCACCGCCCCGCGGGCGTCCTCGAGAAGCTCTCGGAGTTCGTCGGCGGCGGCGCCGGCGAGTACTTCGCGACCGTCCTGTGCGCGCTGATCGACGTCGACGGGCGCCGGATCACGGTCGCCAGCGCCGGGCATCTGGCGCCGCTGCTGCTCGCCGGGGGGGAGGGCGACTACCTCGGCATCCGCGCCGACCCGCCGATCGGCTTCGCGCACACAGCTGGATTCCGGGAAGCGACGTTCGCGGTTCCGCCGCGGGCCACGCTGGTGGCCTTCACCGACGGGCTCGTCGAGCGGCGCGGCGAGGTCCTGGACGAGGGGCTCGACCGGCTGCGGGCGATGGCGATGCGCGAGCAGCTGACCGATGACGACCTGCTTGCGAAGCTCGCGGGCGAGCTGACCTCGGACGATCACCGTGACGACACCGCTCTCGTGAGCATCCAATGGCAGACCTAGAGGACAGCGCAAAATCCGGCACGGAGCTCCGGCCCGGCTCCTCGAGCGTCGCGGCGCTGGGTGTGGAGAGGCGTCCCGACGCCCAGGGCGGCCCGGTGATCGAGGTGTCCGGAGACCTCGACATCTCGAGCGTCGACCGCCTGCGCGCCGCCGTGTCCGACGCGGCAGCGGCCCACCCGGAGGAGCTGACGTTCGAGATGAGCGGGCTGCGGTTCATGGACAGCGCGGGGATCGCCGTGCTGCTCGGCGCGGCGGGGAAGGTGCCGACCGTGCGCCTGCTCAACCCCACGACGGCGGTCCGCCGGGTGATCGAGCTGACGGGGCTCAGCGCGGTCCTGAAGGTGGAGCCGTGACCGCCGCGAGGAGCTTCGAATGCAGGCCCGAGGAGGTGACGGCCGCCCGCCGCTTCGTGCGCGAGACGCTGAGCGGCGAAGAGACGGAGCTCGTCGACGCGGCCGAGCTGATGGCCTCGGAGCTGACGAGCAACTGCGTGAGGCACGCCGGCACGGCGTTCGACGTCAGCGTGCACGTCCGCGACGAGATCCGCGTCGAGGTGCGCGACAGCGGGGGCGGTCAGCCGCGACCTCTCTCACCCGGGCCCGAGGAGCCGTCGGGGCGGGGACTGATGATCGTCCAGGCGATGTCGCGCAGCTGGGGCGTCGAGCCCTTCGGCGCAGGCAAGAAGGTCTGGTTCACGCTGCCGCGCTCGGGTGACCGCGCGATCGCGGGCGGCACGCTCGCCTGCGGATAGTCAGGCGGGGGGAGCCGCGGCGACGGACGTCTCACCGTCGACGCTCACCGTGACGAGCTCGCGCAGGCGCCGGGCGGAATCCGGGTCGTGCGAGGGGAGAAAGACGGTCGGGTGCGCCGCGCAGTGCTCGAGGATGCGCGCGAGGCTGGCTCGGTGCTCCGCCGGGTCGGGTCCGATCGCATCCGCCCTGCGCGCTTCCAGCTGCTCGAGCGTGTCGGTGACGTCGCCCGCCAGCATCACGTGCCGGCCGTCGTCGTCCACGCAGATCACCGAGACGTGGCCCGGCGTGTGGCCGGGTGTGGGGACGGCCACGATGCGTCCGTCCCGCGAAAGGGCGCGGCTGCGGTCGAATGCGCCGAACGGAGGACCGTCCAGCTCGAACGGGCGAGGAGCGAAGCCCGCCGGAAGCGGCTGGCGCAGCACGCGGCGCATCACGCGCGAGAAGGGCTGTGCGAGGAACGCAAGCTCCTCGGCGTGAACGTGGAGAGGGATGCCCCTGCTCGTCGTGTGGACCGTTCCGTCGACGTGGTCGCCGTGGTGGTGGGTCAGGACGACCTCGTCCACGTCCTCGACGGCCAGGCCCTGCCTGCTCAGGGCGGCGGGCAGCTCCTGTCCGGACCCGACGTCGAAGCGCGCGAACGGGACGTTGCGGGCCGACGCTGTCTCGCCGGTGTCGATCAGGATCAGCCGGTCTTCGTGCTCGACCGCCCAGACGTGGATCGGGAGCGGCTCCGAGAACGGGCCCGGCAGGAACAGGTCGAGCTGGCGCCGCAGGCCGGGGCTCGGGAACAGGAACGAGTGCTTCACGCGCACCGTCCCGGTCGAAAACGCGTGAATTCGCATGACTGCGAATCTAGAGCTCCGGGCGGGTGCCGTGCAGCCCGCCCCCGGCATCGCCTCGGCCCTCGGCGCTCGAGGAGCGCTCGCGGAGCCACGCGAGCGTCGCCTCCAGGCCCTCGGCGTAGCCCACCCGCGGGGCCCACCCGAGCTGCCGTTCCGCGCGCTCGGCGCTGAAGCTCTGGTCGCGGCCTAGCACCTGTACCGCCTGGCGCGAGAGCAGCGGCGCCAGCTCGAGCCCCGTCCGGCGGCGCGCGAGCCGGTAGGCGTGCTCGCAGGCGATCGCGACCGCCGTCGCGACCGGGTAGGGGAGGCTCAGCCTCACGCGGGGCGCCGCCAGGCCGGCGGCCAGGTCTCCGGCGAACCGGGCCCAGCTGACCGGGACGCCATCGGTGACGTTGAACTTCGCGCCGGGATCGACCGGCTCGTCGAGTGCCAGCACGATCGCGTCGATCAGGTTCTCGACGTAGCAGAGCCCGGCGATCGCGCGCCCGCGATCGACCAGCAGCATGTATCCGCCTTCGATCGCCCGCGCGATCTCGCCGACGAGCTCCTCAGAGCCCGCGCCGTAGACGGTCGCCGGCCGGATGATCACGGTCTCGGGCACGCCGGCGCCGAGAACATGGGCCTCGGCCTCGAGCTTGGTCTGCGCGTACCAGTTCGCAAAGCCGGCCGGGCGCCTGTCCTCGTCGAGCGGGCCGCTGCCCGGATGCCCGTAGACATCGGTGGTGCTGATGTGGACGAAGCGCCGCACCCCGGCGGATGCGGCAGCCGCCAGGAGGTGGTGCGTGCCGGTCACGTTGGCGGCCCGGATCTCCTCGACGGTCGCCCAGTCGGAGACGAGGGCGGCGCAGTGGACGACGCGCTCGCAGCCTGCCGCGGCGCGGCGCAGCGAGAGCTCGTCGCTCAGGTCCCCGATCACGAGGTCCACGGGCAGGCTCGCGAGCACGCCCGTGTCGCTGGAGGGACGCACGAGGCAGCGCAGCGGCCGCCCTTCCGCGCTCAGACGCCTCGCCAGCCGCGAGCCGATGAACCCGCTCGCGCCCGTGACCAGGACGGGGCCGGCGCTCACCCGCCGGCTTTCAGGCCGCGGCGCTTGAGGGTGGTCGTGGCGATCTCCCGCACCGCGCCCCAGTTGCGCCCGCCCGATCCCTCGCAGTCGTCCAGCACGGCGTCCAGCGCGGCCAGGAAGGCCTCGATCTCCGCCTCGGAGACGGTCAGGGGCGGCAGCAGCTTGATGACGTCGTTCTTCCCGGCGGCCATCGTGATGACGCCGTGATCGCGGTGGAGCGGGATCACGACGAGCTGCGGGAACAGGCCCTCGCTCGCCATGTGGATCAGCTTCCAGTTCATCCGCGCGATCTTCCCCCGGGGCGCGCCCATCTCGATGCCGATCATGAGCCCGCTCGAGCGGATCGCGTGCACGAGCTCGTGGCGGCGCTGCAGCTCGGCCAGCCCGCTCGCGAGCATCTCGCCCATCCGTGCCGCGTGCTCGACGAGCCCGTCGCGCTCGATCACCCGCAGCGTCGCGAGCCCGGCTGCCATCGAGAGCCGGTTGCGCCCGAACGTCGACTGGTGCACGTAGGAGCGCTCGAGCGCCCCGACCGCGCGCTGGAAGATCTCGCGCCTGGTCGCCATCGCGGCAACCGGCATGAAGCCCCCGCTGAGTGCCTTGCCGATCAGGACGAAGTCGGGTTCCAGCCCCCAGTGCTCGAGCGCGAACCAGCGCCCGGTGCGCCCGAGCCCCGTCTGGATCTCGTCGACCACGAACAGGGTGCCGTACCGGCGGCACAGCTCCTGGGCGCCCAGCAGCCAGCCCTCGGGTGCCAGGGTGACCATCCGGCCCTGCACCGGCTCGACGATGAACGCCGCCACATCGCGCCCCCGCAGCTCCTGCTCGAGCCGGTCCAGGTCGCCGAAGGGCACGCGCGAGCAGCCCGGCAGCATCGGGCCGAAGCCCTCCTTGAAGAACTCGTCGCCTACCAGAGCCAGGGGCCCCATCGTCACGCCGTGAAAGCCGCTGTCGCACGAGACGAGGCGCGGCCTGCCCGTCGCCGCGCGCGCGAACTTCATCGCCGAATCGACCGCCTCGGCTCCGGTGCTCGCGAAGAAGATCGCGTCCAGATCTGCAGGCAGCCGCTCGGCGAGCGCCTCGGCGAGCATCCCGGCGAGCGGCGAGTAGTGGATCTGGACCCCGTCGGCGAGGCCGGCGGCGAGCGTCGCCTCGAGCACGGCGCGGATGTCGGGATGGTTGTGGCCCAGGCTCGCGAAGCCCTCGCCCGTGTGGAAGTCGAGATAGGCCCGGCCGTCGGCATCGAACAGATAGCTGCCGCGGGCGGAGACGTACTCGCGGTCGAAACCGAGGATCGCGAGCACGTCGACGAGCGACGGGTCGAGGTGGCGAGAGGCGAGCTCGAAGGTCTCCCCGGAGCGCGCCCGCGCGTCGGAGACCACATCGAGCGGGTCGCTGCCGAGCAGCAGGAGGGGGTCGGCGTCGGTGGTCATGGCTTCGCGGCCCCCGGGAGGGGGCCCGTGAGGGTAGTCAACCGCTTCGGCGCGTGGAGGGGCTCAGCCCTCGCTCGCCGTCGTCACGAGCCGCGGACGCGGACGCCGCAGGAGCATCCCGGCGGTCGCCATGCACGCGAGCGCCGAGAGCAGGAACGGGAACGCCTCGCCCGTCGCGCCCGCAAGCACGCCGGCTCCCGCCGGGCCCGCCATCGCGCCGATCGCCCAGGCCGCGTTCATCATCCCGAAGGCCATGCCCTGCGCGAGGCCGCTGCGATCCGCGCCGTCGGCGATCAGCGCGAACGCCGGCGTGAAGAGTGCGCCGTAGCCCGCCGAAGCCGCGACGATCATCACGCCGTAGGGCAGCGGCGCCAGCTCGAGCGTGAGGACGAGCGAGACGACGCCGCCCAGGGTGAGCCCGTAGAGCACCGGGATGCGGATGCCCCGGCGGTCGGCGGCACGGCCGACCAGCGGCGACTCCACGGCCTCGACCGCCGCAGCGACGAGCCATACCGCCCCGATCGCACTCGGGCTCCAGCCGGCGTGGCTCAGATGTAGCGGAGCGAGCACGTCGAGGATGCCCACGAGCAGCGACCCGAGCGCGAGCAGGGCCAGGCCGGCGCGGAAGCGCGGCTCGTGGCCGGCGCGTCGGAGCGCACGCAACGACGGCTTTTCCGATGCCCCCGGCGCGATCGTGAGGGTCATCGCGGCGAGCACACCCGCGAGCACCGAGACAGCGCCGAAGACCGTCGCGCGGCCGAGATCGGCTGCTAGAGCGCCGACGACGGGGCCGAACAGCGCGCCTCCGACCGCCGCGCCCATCGCGGTCCCGATCACGGTCCCGCGACGCTCGCGCGGGGTGGCGGCGATCAGCCACGAGAAGGCTCCGGCCCACGTGAACGCGCTGCCGATTCCCTGTAGGAGCCGCGTCGCGATCAGCTGCCCGAGGTCGTTCGAGAACGCGAAGCCGAGACTCGAGGCGGCCATCAGCGCGAGCCCCGTCAGGACGGCGCGGCGTGGTCCCATCCGCGCGGCGGCGACGCCGCCGGGGAGCCCGCCGATCAGCGCGCCGGCCGCGTAGGCGGCGACGAGGACGCCCGCCGTCGCGGTCGAGAGGTGGAACTCGTGCTCGAAGTGGCCGAGCAGCGGCGTCAGCGCGACGAACAGCATCGTGTCCACGAACACGAGTGCGGACACCAGACCGACGAGACGGCGCATGACTCTCAAGCTAACAGCGACCGACCGGCGCGTCATTCGGCGCTACAGGCTCGGCGGTCCGCTGCCGATGGTCTCCGAGATGTCAGTCGAGTCCGCAGAGCCGCGCAGCCGGGGGCGCGCCAGCGCGCGCTCGACGCTCCGGTCGCGCGACGGCGAAGGAGGTGGCGCGCAGGCCGCCGAGCGGCGCCGCGCCCAGCAGATCCGGCGTCTGGGGGAGGGTGTTCTCGCTCGCGCCGACGACGTCCTCGCCGAAACCGTCGCCCGCACCAAAGACTCCGGCGAGCCCGTCGACCCGGCCGTGCAGGAGAGCTTCGAACGAATCTGCACCAACTCGACGACGGCGGTGGCGCGCTGGATCGCCGGGGACCCGTTGGAGGTCACGAACGAGTCGGCGCGCGAGACATCTCACATCTTCGGCGAACTGGCCGCCCACCGGGCCGCCTCGCTGCAAGAGGTCACGCGGCGGATGTTCTGGTGGCGCAACGTGTTCGGCGACGTGATGCGCGAGGAGGCGGCCAAGCTCAAGACGCCGAAGGGTGTGCTGCGCGAAGCGCTGGAGATGCTCCAGCTGAGCGTCGAGTTCAGCCTGCTGCGGATGTGCCAGGTGTTCGAGCGCGAGCGCAGGCGCACCGACGAGCAGCTCGCCTCGCGCGAAGAGGAGCTCGCGTTCATGGCGACGCACGATCCGCTCACCGACCTTCCCAACAGGACGCTGATCGTCGACCGCATCGAGCAGATGCTGGCGCGCTCGGCGCGCAACCAGACCAGCGTCGCAGCCCTCTTCGTCGACCTCGACAACTTCAAGTCGATCAACGACACGCTGGGCCATCAGGTCGGCGACGAGCTGTTGCAGGCCGTCGCGGCGCGCCTGCATGGCGTCGTGCGCGAGGTGGACGCGCTGGGGCGGCTGGGCGGCGACGAGTTCGTCGTCCTGGTCGGCGACCTCGCCGCGGACGCCAGTCCCTCGCTGGTCGCCGAACGTCTGCTGGACGCGCTGAAGCAGCCTTTCAAGCTCGGGGCCGAGGGCGAGACCACGGTCACGATCGGCGCCAGCATCGGCATCGCGACGGGCGAGGGGGCGAGCGCGGGGAGCCTGCTGCGGGACGCCGACATCGCGATGTACCGCGCGAAGTGGGACGGTCGCAACCGCTACGCGATGTACGAGACCGGCATGCAGGACGTGGTCCAGGAGCGCATGGAGCTCGAGATGGATCTCCGCGCGGCGCTCGAGCGCCAGGAGTTCTTCCTCGCCTACCAGCCGACGCTGGACCTCGCCGACATGCGACCGACGGGCGTCGAGGCCCTGATCCGCTGGCAGCACCCCGAGCGCGGCGTCGTGCAGCCCGGAAGCTTCATCCCGCTGCTGGAGGAGACGGGCCTGATCACAGAGGTCGGGCGCTGGGTGCTCAGCGAGAGCTGCCGCCAGGGCGCGGCGTGGATCGCGGCGGGGCACGAGATCTCGATGGCCGTGAACGTCTCCGGGCGCCAGCTCGACAGCGATCAGCTGATCGACGACATTCGCGATGCCCTCGAGGGTTCCGGGATGGCGCCCGATCGGCTGACGATCGAGATCACCGAGACGACGCTGATGCGCGACGTCGAGCAGACGGCGCGCCGCCTGGAGGCGATCAAGGATCTCGGGGTGCGGATCGCGATCGACGACTTCGGGACCGGCTACTCCTCGCTCGCGCACCTCCAGCGCTTCCCGGTCGACGCGCTGAAGATCGACCGCTCCTTCGTGTCCGGCCTGTCGCGCAACAAAGAGGGCGAGACGCTGATCCAGACGCTCGTCCAGCTCGGCAAGGCGCTCTCGATCAAGACCTTCGCCGAGGGGATCGAGCAGCAGCACGAGCTGGCGCTGCTGCGCGAGCAGGACTGCGACAACGGTCAGGGCTTCCTGTTCGCCCGGCCGCTCGATCCCGGCGAAACCGAGTCGTTCCTCCGCGACCACGGCGGCCGCGCCGCGAGCTGAGCCGGAGCGGGCGCCGGGGTGCCGGCGCGCGGTCCGGGGCCGGTGCCGGAGAGCCCGCGCGCGACTCCGCCCCTGGTGCGGGCCCTAGTCGAGCGGGCCGACCGCGTACCAGTCCAGGCTGAGCCCGGGCTCGGCGCGGCATGTCTCGCTGAGCAGCTCGAGCAGCTGCTCGCGCTCGAGTTCCTGTCGTTCGGGGCGGTCCCAGCCGCCGTCGTCGCTGCCCCAGGTGACCCGGATCTCGGAGCCGCGTAGGTTGAAGCGCGCCCTGCCGCGCCGCTCGGAGAGCCTCCCGAGCAGCCGGGCGATTGCGTCCGGCGGGGCGTCGTGGCCGGCGTGGCGGGTGATCCGGAACCTCATCGCTGGTCCTATCGGCCGCGGGGGCCGCGCAGGTTGAGCGCTGGGCGCCCGCTTCCGGGCGGCGCTCAGAGCCGCCGTCCGGGGGGCAGGCCGGCGCAGCCGGCCTGCCGTCGCCTCACTGGTCGAGCGCCGAGGGGGTCGGCCAGGCGGCGGTCGTGAGCGCGATCAGGAGCGCTTCGAGCTCGGACGGGTCCTGGCTGTCGAGGTCTTCCAGGACCAGGCCGAGCCGGTGGCTCGGCATGACTGCACCCTCGGGCTGATCGTCGGGTCCCATCTCGGAGCAGCCTGCCGTGCCGGGCCGGCGGGCGATATCGCACCGATGCGCGATCAGTTCCAGCTCGCGAAGGCGGCGCCGTCGCCGAGCGCCTTGGCGACCAGGTGCGCGCGCGAGCGGGCCCCCGTCTTCTCCATCGCGTTGCGTGCGTGGGTGCGGACGGTGTTGTGCGTGATGTGGAGCATGTCCGCGATCTCCGGGCTCGTGTGCCCGAGCGCGATCAGGTAGAGGACCTCGCGCTCGCGGTCGGACAGCGGCGCGAGCGCATCGTCGGGTGTGGGGGTGCGGCGGAAGTGGGCACCCGCGAGCGAGGTGCTGAGCGCCACGAACAGCACGAACCGCTGGCCGGTGCAGACCTCGACCGTCGCGCCCCAGTGGACCTTGACGGTGGTCGAATCGGCGGCGATCATCGTCGCGTCGCCGTCGAAGCGGTGCTCCCCGAGGAGCAGGCGCCATTCATCCTGGGTGATCGCCGGCCCGCCCTGCACGATCTCCCAGACCGGGCGCCCGAGGAGCTGGTCGCGGCGGTACCCGAGCAGCCGCAGGTACGCGCCGTTCGCGTCTCGGTGGCGGCGCTCGCTGTCGAGCAGGACCATCGCGTTGCGCGACTGCGCGAACGCCGTGGAGAAGAGGCCTGACCAGCCGTCGGGCGATCCCATGCTGCGCCGATGCTAGTTGGGGCGGGCCGCAGGGCGATCACCTGAACGAGGTGAAGCGAGCAGCGTCATCAGCTGGCGCGCGGTCGTATCCGCCTGGCGGGCGCGGCCGGACTCGGAGGCGAGCTCGCGGCCGAGTCCGCGCAGCAGGGTGTGCCTGTAGGAGAACGGGGCGAACGTGAGCGAGACGAAGAGCAGGACGGCCTCCTCCACCTCGAAGTCGGCGATGCCGCGGCGCCGCCCGGCGGAACGGACGGCCGCGAAGGCCTCGCTCATCGCCGTGGAGGCCCCGCTGGCGCTGTGCAGGCGCCGGCCGCCCGCCAGCTCCTCGCGCATCACGAGTGCCGTGAACTCCGGGTGGCGGTGGAGGTGGCGCATGTAGCCTGCCGCCGCGTCCCGCAGGGCCGGGGCCAGCGCGCTCGCCGCCCGCGCCCCTTCGCGCCAGGCGCGCACCGGCGCGAACGCGTCCGCCGTCGCGTCCTGGCGCCGGGCGAACGCGTCGCCCAGCACGCGCTCGTAGAGCTTCGCCTTGGAGCCGAAGAAGTACCCGGGCGCCGCGCGAGAGAGCCCGGCGGCGGCTCCGATCGCTGCCAGGCTCGTGCCCTCGTATCCCCGGGCGGCGAAGCGATCCGTGGCAGCGGCCAGGATCGCGGCCCTGCTGCGCCCGGCGTCGCGGATCGGCGCGGGCACTTGCCGCGGGCGGCGCCGGTTGGAGCTGCTCCGGGGCATCGCGCCGATCCTAGCTTGTCATCTGACAAGTTGATAGCTTGTCGAGTGACTAGTTAGTCGCATGCCGACCGTGAGCCCGCAGCCACTCCTCTACTTCGACCTCGGCTCCCCGTACGCCTATCTCGCCTTCCAGCGCGCGCCCGCGGTGCTCGGGGTGGAGCCGGGGCTGCGGCCGGTCCTCCTCGGCGCGGTGTTCGCGCGGCGTGGCTTCGGGTCGTGGTCTGAGACCCCGGCACGCGCCTCGCGCGTAGCGGAGATCGAGGCGCGCGCGGCGCGCTACGGGCTGGGGCCCCTGCTCTGGCCCGAGGGCTGGCCCGCCGACGGGCTCGCGGCGATGCGCGCGGCGGTGTGGGCCGAGGGCGAAGGCCGGCTGCGCGCCTTCGCCGGGGCCGTGCTGCGCGCGCAGTTCACCCAGGGGGCCGACATCGCCGACGGCGCCGTCCTCGAGGCCTGCGCCCTGCAGGCGGGGCTCCCGGCCGGGCAGCTCGCGGACGCCGTCGGGCGCCCGGAGATCAAGCAGGAGCTCCGAGCGCGGACCGACTCGGCATGGGAGGCGGGTGTGCGCGGCGTGCCGAGCATCGCCGTGGGCTCCTCGATCTTCTACGGCGACGACCAGCTCGAGCTCGCCGCCGCGCGCATCGCCGCCTGACCCGCGGTCCTCGAGTGGGCGCGTGGGCGCGAGGCCGTGGCGAGGGCGCCCGAACGCCGCGGGACCCGGCGGAGCGCCGGCTGGCTCAGGCCCTGCCCCGGAACGCCCACAGCGCCTTTGCCTCCTGCAGCGTCAGCAGGCGCCAGCGGCCGCGCTCCGGCGACCACACCGAGATGCGGGCATCCAGCACGCTTTGCAACTCCCCGAGCGCGCGCACCGCCTCGCGCAAGCCGACGTTCTCGGCGAGCGTCCGGGCGCCGAGCACGTCGACGACCTTGAAGAGCGCAGGCGCCGGTTCGCTGTGGGGCGGCTCCGGCCGTGCAGGTCCCCCGAGGTCGACGAGCGCGAGATCGCGCTCGCGCTCCGGCGCGCGCTTCTTCTCGATCGGCACCACCTGGGCGCCTGTGCCCTTCGTCTCGGTGTCGAGCACCCATGTCTTGGCCATCCCTTCACGTTAGGACGTCGCCGGCAGGGCTCCTGCCGCGCGCGGATGCGCCGCGCTCGAACTCGTGCAGGCAGTGCTCCGAGCAGAAGTACATCGTGCGCGTGCCCTCGCGGCGGCGCAGCGCTTTCTCGCGGTCGACCCGCATGCCGCAGACCGGATCGGTCGCGCCGCGGTTGCGCGTCAGCGAGAAGAGTGCGGCGAAGACGACGACTCCGAGGAGGTTCAGGAACAGCTTGTAGTCGACCGCGATGCCACCGAAGACGCTGCTCCGCGAGGGGCGCGGGCCGGACGGGATCAGGCCGAGGGCGCTGAAGACCCCGTCCACCGCGAGCGCCGCCAGCACCATCGTCAGGTACATGAGCGCGACGATCCGGATCGTGAACGGCCAGCCGTAGTACTTGCGGTAGGCGAGCACGATCGGCAGCACGATCAGGTCCGCGAAGAGGAACGCGAGCACTCCGGCGAAGCCGATCCCGCCAGACCAGAGCACGGCCGCGAGCGGGACGTTGCCGACCGAGCACACGAACGAGAGCACCGCGATCAGGGGCCCGACGAGCGCGTTCTCGATCGTCGCGAGCGCGCCGCCGGTTCCGGTCAGGAACAGACCGTTGAAGAAGCTGTTGCCGAGCTGGGCCACGAAGCCGGCGAGCAGGAACCCCAGCGCGATCTCGCGCCAGAGCATCTGCCAGTCGCCGCGGAAGTTGTGGGCGACGTCCGACCAGGCCGCGGCCGAGCTCAGGCGCTCGCGCACGCTCATCTGCCCGCCCGCCGCGTGGTGCTGGTGGCCGCTGTCCGCCTGCCGGGCGTGCTCGCGGGCCTCTGCCTCCAGGCGCCGCGAGACGAACGCCCTGAGCATCACGGTCATCAACACGATCATCACGAGGCCCCCGAGGTACTCGGCGACGGTGAACTGCCACCCGATCAGCACCCAGAGCACCAGGCCCAGCTCCCAGACGAGGTTGGTGGAGGCGAACTGGAAGGCGAGCGCCGTGGCGGCGGAGGCTCCCTTCTGAAAGAGGCTCTTGGCGATCGCGATCGCCGCGTAGGAGCACGAGCTCGACGCCGCCCCGAGCGCGGTCGCGAGCCCCACCGGGCGCGCGCCCGAGCCGGACATCGAGGCCTCGATCCGCTCGCGCGGGACCCAGGCCTGCACGATCGCGCTGATCGCGAACCCGAGCACGAGCGCCCACCACACCTCCCAGCCCATGAGGAGGGCGTCCCTGATGCCATGCCAGATGACTTCCAAGGCGCCGCCCACGCCTCGACGGTAGCGGCCGGGCGGCGCCGGGCAGCATGCCACGCGCCGCTGCGGCTAGTGTGGAGGGTGCCTGATGGCGTTCGATCTGGTCATCGACGTCGAGAACACGCCGGGCGCGCTCGCGCAGGTCGCGGCGGCCGTCTCGGATGCCGGCGTCAACCTCGCCGCGGCGACCTGCATCGGCAACGGTGCGAGCGCCGAGCTGCACATCCTCGTGCCGCACCCGGAGCCCGTGCGTCACGCGCTGGCAACCTCCCATCTGGCGATCAGCCGCGAGCGCGAGGTGGTCGTGGTCGAGGTCGAGGACCGGCCGGGAGTGCTCGCCGACCTCGCACGCGAGATCGCCGGCGCGGGCGTGAACCTCGACCTCGTGTACATCGCCACCCGCGACAGGGTGGTGTTCGGAGCCCCGGATCTCGAGGCGTTGAAAGCCGCGCTGGGCGGGCGGGGCGACTGAAGGGCCGGGTCGAGGGCGAGCCGTCTAGAGGCGGGTCGCCTTCACGGCGGTTCCGTAGGCGCAGATCTCGGTCCAGTTCCCGCCGAGCTCGGAGGTGTCGAAGCGGAAGGCAACGATCGCGTCGGCTCCGCGCGAGCCGGCCTCCTCTTCGAGCCGTTCCTGGGCGTGCACGCGACCTTCGGCGAGCATCTTGGTCATGCCCTTCAGCTCGCCGCCGACGATCGACTTCAGGCCGGCGCCGATCTGGGAGCCGAGGTTGCGGGAGCGCACGGTGAGCCCGAACACCTCGCCGAGCACCTCGTCGATCCGATAGCCGGGCAGGTCGTTCATCGTGGCGATGATCACGGTGCGCTCCGTTCCTCGGGGTCGGTGAGGGCGGAGTGTAGGGGGCGGTTGGCCGGGACACCCCGAGGCCGGCGCGAGCCAGGCCCGGGCGTCCGCGCGCTCACGCCGCTGCGCGCGCTCAGGTGGCCGTGATGTAGCCGCTCATGTAGCCGGCGTGCTGCATCGCCCAGCCGTTCGCCTGGTCGTCGCACGGGATCACGCAGAACCATGAGAAGCGGCCCTTTTCTTTGACCACGATCTCGTAGGTGTGGATTCCCGGTTTGACGATGATGTTGACGCCGATCTCCGGCGAGGTGATGCTGTGTTCGCCTTCGTCGGTGTTGTCGATCTTCAGGTCGATCTTCTGGCCGACCTTGCCTTCGAAGTTGGTCTTCGTGAAGTAATCGTGCTTGATGCCGTCCGGGCCGAGCTTGCCGCCCGGGATGACCTCGAGGCTGATCGTCTTGGTCGGCACGGTCCCAGCGGTCCCGGAGGGGACCGAGGTCGTCGCGGGCGGGGCGGCGCCGCTGGTGATCGTCACGGTGTTGCGGTCCGCGCTCTTGGTCAGTGCCAGGATCGACAGGAGCAGGGCGAGGACGATGCCGATGCCGCCGAGCCATGAGAGCACGATCTTCCCGTCTCGGTTCACGGCCGCATCGAAGTCGGCCTGATCGTGCTCTTCGGTCTCGCGGGTGGGGTCCACAGTCGGCATAGCCGATCACCTCCGGTCGCTTTGCGTTGCTCGAGACGAGTCAATCGCCTGCGCCCGCGTGCGTCGTCCGCTATGCGCCGCCGAGTCGATCGGTGGTTTCCCGCAGCCGTGCCGCGGGGCCCGGCCGCGGCGGATTCGGGGACGGCCGGGCCGGCTGCGGCTCGCGACGGGCCCGGCCGCGGTGCCGGCGGCGCTCAGGCGACGAGATAGGTCTCGTAGACGACGGCGTCCGGCCGGCGCGCGCCGACGGCGACGAAGACGCCTTTGTTCATCCAGTCGAGCTCGGGCGCGGCCGTCTCGATCAGCGTCGAGAGCCGGTAGGTGTACTCGCCCGGAGCCACGTCCTCGCCGGCGACGATCCGCGCGAGCACCGCGGGCGGCCCGTGGCGGATCCCGCGCGATCGCGCGTACAGCAGCGCACCGGTCTCGCAGCGGAGGGTGTAGCGGATGTCGGCGATCGCGACGCCGTCGGCGAGCAGCAGTTGCCAGTCGGCGCTCGCGCCCGGGAGCAACTCGCCGGAGAGCCCCGGACCGCTGAAGGTCCCCCCGGTGAGAGGCACGACGCGACGGCGCCCGGCATGGGTCTCGCCGAGGTCGTGCGGCGCGCCGACGGTGGCTTGCAGGCGGTACGCGAGCGTCAGGGTCGGGTGTGGCATCTCGCCGCTCATCCCGCCACCTTCGCAGGCCGCGGGCCGGCTCGGGCCGCCGGGTGCCCGCGCCGGGGCGCGAGCATCAGGCTGCGCGAGCGGCGTTCCCCGCCTCAGAAGCCGTGGAAAGGGCCGCGCTCGCCGGCGTCCCAGGCCTCTCGCAGTCCGGGGGCGGCCAGGTCCCAGTCGGGGCGGGACTCGCTGCCCAGCTCCCGAAGGTCCTGCCAGAGCTCGGCGAAGGAGGGCCGTCCCCAGAACCAGTAGCCGTTGTAGATGCGGTGGACGACGAGGCCGGGCGCGAGGACGAGCGTATGGGGGATCATCGGATCGTTCTCGGGGTCGGTGTACTCCTGGATGTCGAGATCCTTCTGCACGACGCGCTCGGGATCGGACAGGAACGGCCACTGGGCGCCGACCGACGCGCGCAGCTCTTTGCTCTGGTGGTCGGGGTCGGTGGAGATGGTCGCGATCGTCGTGTAGGAGACGGCGATCTTCGGGTAGTTGGCAGCGAGTTCGAGGTGCTGCTGGTGCTCCTTCGGGCAGTAGTTGCCGCGCGCGAGCGTGAGGATCATGGGCTCCTCGCCCTGGATCTCGCTGAGCCGCCTGCTCGCTTTCTCGTGGTCGGGGAGCTCGTAGTCAGGGAATGTGCTGCCGGGGACGATGTCCGAGCGCATGCCGGGCCTCCTTTTTTTGGGGGGGTGATCTGCTTGTGGTCGGCCGGCGCTCTGATGCCGGCAATTGGTGGGTCTGCCGGCTTTCCACGCCGTTCTGCGGTGGGGGCGGCCGGCGCGGGTGCCACCCTGGCGCCACCCCAAGGTCTAGCGCGCGCATGCGCGTTCTCCCGGATGGTGCGATGCTGAGCGGCGCGGCCGGCACACCTCCGGGACGGGAGGCATGCGCCGCCGGGTCCCGACGAGCGCAAGGAGACGACGATGGGCTTCGACCAGTACCACGAGCCACCCGAGGAGCTTCCCGCAGCGACGCGAACCTTCGCGCGGCTGTGTGCCTCGCTGACCGAGGAGGCCGAGGCGATCGGCTGGTACCAGCAACGGCTCGCGGTGGAGAGCGACCCCGAAGCGATCGCGGTGATGAGCGACGCGCAGGGGGAGGAGTTCAAGCACTTCGCCATGGACCTCGAGCTGCTGCTGCGCCGGACCCCGCCGTGGCGCGAGGTCGCCCAGGGGATCCTGTTCCAGCCCGGCGACGTGGTCGAGCACGGGGAGCAGGCGGAGTCGGAGGCCTTCGACGGCGGCGGCGCGGGCGCCGGTGGTGGCTATGCCGACTCCTCACTGGGCATCGGCAGCCTGAGGGGGGCGTGAGCATGAACCATCTTCTGCGTGGTGTCGCCCCGATCAGCGACGCCGGCTGGCAGCTGCTGGACGACGAGGCCCGCGACCGTCTGACGCCCGCGCTCGGCGCGCGCAAGCTCGTCGACTTCTCCGGACCGCACGGGTGGGGGCACTCGGCAAGCGCGCTGGGCAGGGTCAGGAAGCTGCGCGGCGGCCCGTCGAAAGCCGTCTCAGGCCTGCAGCGCGAGGTGCTGCCGCTCCTCGAGCTGCGCGCTGACTTCGCGCTCTCGCGCGATGAGCTGCGCGACGCCGACCGTGGCGCGCCGGACGCCGACCTCGGTGCGCTCGACGAGGCAGCGAGCGAGATCGCGATGGCGGAGAACGTCGCCGTCTTCCACGGCTGGGCCGGAGCGGTCGCAGGGATCGGCGAGCGCTCCCCCCACAAGCCGGTCGCGCTGGGCAAATCCGCCGACGGCTACCCGCGTCCGGTCGCGGGGGCGGTGGAGAAACTCCTGTGCGCGGGCGTTGGCGGGCCCTACGGACTCGCCCTCGGGCGCGAGCAGTACCGCCGCGTGGTCGAGACGGCGGAGGGGGGCGGCTACCCGCTGCTCGAGCACCTCCGGAAGATCGTCGAGGGGCCGATCGTGTGGACGCCGGGCGTCGAGGGCGCCGTCGTGGTGAGCCTGCGCGGCGGGGACTTCCTGTTCGAGTCCGGGCAGGACCTGTCGGTCGGCTATGACTCCCACGACACCGACGTGGTGCGGCTCTACCTGCAGGAGAGCTTCAGCTTCCGCGTCGCGACGCCGGAGGCGGCGGTCGCGCTCACGCCGTAGCCGCGACTCTGCACAGCGGCGCCGGGGCGCTCACCCGGACCTTCCCCGCGCGCGCCAGATCTGGCGCCCGATCACCGCCACGATCACGAGCCCGGCCGCGATCGCGAGGTAGGTGCTGTAGCGGGTGGCGGTTGAGTAGATCGCGTCGATGTGGCTGCCTGAGAAGTAGCCGAAGCTCACCCAGACGCCGACCCACAGCGCGGCGCCGATCATGTTGAAGATCAGGAACCGCTTCCAGTGCATCCCCGTGGTGCCGGCGATGATGCCGTTCGCCTGGCGCAGCCCCTCGATGAAGCGCGCCGCGATGATGATCTTGCCGCCGTGGCGTTCGAAGAACTCCGTGGCCTTGTCGAGCCTCGCGGGGGTCAGCAGGATGTAGCGCCCGTAGCGCTCGACGAGCGCGTGGCCGCCGAAATGGCCGATCGCGAACCCGATGTTGTCGCCGAGCACCGCCCCGCAGAAGCCGAGCAGCGCGACGAGTAGGACGTTGAGCCGGCCCGTGCCCGCGTAGACCGCGGCGAGCGTCAGGATCGTCTCCCCGGGCACCGGGACGCCGAAGTCCTCGATCAGCACCAGTCCGAGCACGGCGAGATAGCCGTAGCGGTCGAGCGTCGGTTCCAGGCTGTGAAGGACGCCCGGCAGGTGCTGGGTGGTGGCAGCCGCGATCAGCGCTCGACCATCGCCTCCTCCGAGCGCCGGCTCGACAGCCAGCGCGTCAGCTCGGCGTGCATCTTTTCGACGCCGACGATCGGAGCCGCCGGGTCGCTCCAACCGGCCGGGATCACGGCGAACGGGTGCATCTGAGGGCCGCCCAGCCCGCCGTGCGAGCCCATGAACTCCTCGAAGGGGGCGATCTCCCCGGCGTCGGGGTCATAGACGCCGTTGACGAGGATGTCGGGGCAGTGGGGGAAGCTGTCGTGGCGGCGCAGGTGCGCGGCCGCGGTCTCGCCGAATCCGGCCAGCGGGTCCTCGCCCTCGACGGTGCCGTCCTCCAGACGGCGCCGGCCGCCCGAGGAGATCACGAGCGCGCCGTGCTCGGCGGAGCGGACCATCACGAACGAGATCCCCGGATGGGAGGCGAGCGCCTCGACGAGGCGCGGATGGATCTCCTCGATCTGCTCCAGCGTCACGCGCTCCTTGCTCGCCGTGAGGTAGACCAGCCCGAGGCAGCCGGAGACGAGGACGACCGCCTCGCTGCCGTCCTGCCGGGGCTCGGCGTCGGAGATCGCTTCGCGGGCGGGCCCGAGGGCGACCGTCCCCTCGACGGCTCGGCTGCGGGTCGCGGCTGCGAGCGCTCTGCCGCCCACCGAGGGCTCCTGGCGCGCGTCGGAGAGCGCCGCGCCGAGATCGCCCCAGGCCTCGTCGACGGCGGCCGGCGCACGCACACCGCCGCTGTCGAGCGCTTCGAGCACGAGCTCGTCGAGCGTCTGGCCGAAGCGCTGGCGGAACGGGGCTCCCTGCGTCTGGCCGTGGTCGGAGAGCACGACGAGGTGGTAGGGGCGCGGCGCCTGCCGCGCGGCGCGCTCGAGCCGCGCCAGCTGACGGTCGTGCTGGCGAAGCACGGTGAGCGCGTCGGGCGCCAGGATCCCCGAGTGGTGCGCGACCTCGTCGTAGCCGACGAACGTCGCGTAGCTGACGGGCACCCCCTCGACGATGTCGGCCGCCAGCATCGCGACGTTCAGGTCGCGCATCACCACCGTGATCGAGGCGCGGATCAGCGAGTAGACCCAGCCGCGGTGTATGTGCGGGACGCCTTCGCGGCGCTGGCGCCACGCCGCCCAGCGCTCGCGCGCCACGTCGCCGAGCGACAGCCAGATCGTGCGCAGGAAGCCGTACGGGTCGGCGAAGTAGGCGAACAGATCCGAGGCGTGCGAGCGGCTGCGGTCACCGATCGCGCTCATCGTGATCGTGCAGCGCGGCGCGTCGCCGGAGAACATGTTGCCCCGGCTGGTGCCGCCGTGCGCGAGCAGGCCGGCGCCGGTGGAGAGGCGGCGCTCGATCTCGGCTGCGTCGCGCGGATGGTTCGAGACGAGCGTGCGCCCCGTCTCCTTCTCGTGCCAGCGGAACGCGGGCATGTCCCAGTTGCTGCCGAGCAGCAGCCCGGCCTGGCTCGCCCCGGTCTGACTCGAGAGGTCGCACTCCCAGCCGATCAGCTTGTGGCTGCCTTCCTCGATCCAGCGCGCGATCGTCGGCGCGTGCCCGTCGGAGATCGCCGAGCGCAGCACCTGCTCGCCGAGCCCGTCGATCTCGAACAGGATCACGCCGGGCACCTCGCTGCGGTTCTCGGCGCGCGCGTGGCGCGAGCGCCTGCGCACGACCCGCAGGCTGCGCGCGTCGCCGTCGAAGTCCAGCAGCGAGACGAGCGTCGTCGAGACGAGGGCGAGCACCGCCGCGATCAGAAGGTCGGTTCCGAACGAGGGCGCGCTGCCCGTGGCCCACCAGAACGAGAGCGCGACGACGCCGGCGCTCATCACCAGCGAGGCGAGGCCGAAGGTGATCAGCGTCAGCGGCAGGGCGAGACGGATCACGACCGGCCAGATGAACGCGTTCACGAGCGAGATCGCGAGCACGATCAGAAGCGCTTCGCCGAACGAGATCTGCTCGACGCCGCCGAGCACGTCTGAGAGCACGGCCAGCACGAGGGCCTCGACGCCGAGCAGGACGAGCCAGCGGGTCAGCAGGCCCGCGAGATGACGCGCCCGGGCGCTCACCCCGGTGCGAGGGAGCGACACGACGCGTGGCGCCGGTGGTTAGCTTGGGCTCGATGGTCGATGACAGGCGCTCCCGGCGGGACCGTATCGCCTTCCTGGGTCACTCGACGGTGCAGATCGAGCTCGACGGCGAGTCGCTGCTGACCGATCCGCTGCTGCGCGAGCGCGTCGCTCACCTGCGCCGCTACGCCGAGCCGCCGGGCGAGCCGCGCGCCTCCGCCGTGCTGCTCTCCCACGCCCATCAGGACCACCTCGACCTCCCCTCGCTGCGCGCGCTCGGCCGCGAGGTCCCGATGTTCGTCCCGCCCGGCGCGGGCTCGTGGCTGGGAAAGCGGGGCTTCTCGGAGGTGACCGAGCTGGCGGAGGGCGAGGAGGCGCCGCTCGGCGCGCTGACCGTCGTGGCGGTGCCCGCCGATCACGAAGGGCGCCGCTACCCGCTCGGCCCCCGCTCGGCCAGCGTCGGCTACCTCGTGCGCGGCTCGCGCACCGTCTACTTCGCGGGCGACACAGGAGTGTTCGAGCGCATGGCCGAGCTGGCCGGCACGCTCGACGTCGCGCTGCTCCCCGTCGCCGGATGGGGGCGCACGCTGGGGCCGGGCCACATGGATCCGCTCGACGCGGCACGCGCGACGCGCCTCCTGCGCCCGCGGATCGCGATCCCGATCCACTGGGGCACGTTCCGGCCGATCGGGCGCAGCGAGCGCGGCCTCACGCTCGGCGACCGGCCGGCGCGCGAGTTCGCCGCACACGTGGCGGAGCTCGAACCCGCGAGTGAGGTCCGCATCCTCGCTCCTGGCGGGGCGACAGAGCTGTGAGCGTCAGCGCTTCGGCTCCCAGAGTGCGAGCTCGCCACCCGCGGGAGTGACGATGACGCTGCGTCTGCGCCTCGTGGGCTCTACGCCGAGCTAGGCGCCGTCCGGGAGCGGCGCGCGCCGGGCGACGAGCGCCGCTGCTTCCGGGAGCTCGGTGCGCGAGCGGTCGACCAGCAGGGGCGCGTCGACGGCAGCGTCGAGCGCCCCTGGAGCTGCATCTTCGGGGGAGTCGAGCGCGTGCAGGAGGGCTTGGACGTAGGCGTCGGGGCGGTCGCATTGGACGTAGTGGTTCGCACCCGGGATCAGGTAGTAGGCGTTGCGGCCCGGCTTGAACATCAGGTGCTGCTCCCAGACGTGGTTGGCGACGCGCACGGGGGAGATCGCGTCGTAGACACCCCAGACGAGCGTGGTCGGGACCGGCGTGGCGGCGAGCGAGCGCAACCACGACTCCTCGTCGACCGAGCGCTCGAGGAGGTACTGGATCGTGTCGTTCAGGACGCGCGGGCCGTCCTGGTGCGCGAAGGTGGCGGCGAGCGCCAGCACGTCCGGGTCCTCGGGAGAGCGCGGGGGCGTGAACGCGGCCATGCCCATGCCCGCGGCGAGCAACTCGGGCGTCAGCTGGGCCAGCAGCTCCGGGTTGTGGAGCATCAGCCGCTGCGCGTCGGTCAGGTTGGACAGCGGGAGGAAGATGTTCGCGTTCGAGAGCACCAGATGCTCCAGCGCGACGCGGGCCTGCCCCCCGGCGGCGTTTGCGGCGTGGACGAGCGCGACGCTGTCGCCGCGATCGTGGGCCACCATCACGGCCGAGCGGGCGCCCACGATGTCCGCGAGGTAGTGATCGAGCAGCTCGGCGTCGCGCTTCAGGGTGTAGCCCCAGCCGAGCGGCTTGTCGGAGAAGCCGTAGCCCGGGAAGTCCAGGGCGCAGACGCGAAAGCGCGTGGCAAAGCGCTCCGCGACCTCGAACCAGTCGATGCTGCACGTCGGGAAGCCGTGGACGAGCGCCAGCACGGGAGCGTCCGGGTCGCCGAGCTCGACGTGGAAGATCTCTACGGGCGCGGCCTCGCCCGCCGCGGGGCGCCAGGAGAGGTATTCGCCTTTCGCACGCCAGTCGTCGGCTCGGGGGCTCGTCGCAGGCGTCACGCGGCGACCCTACCCTAGGAACGGGTGTCAGAGGAGAGCCTCGATCTGATCCGCCGCATCTACGCGTGTTGGGACACGGGCGAGTCGGCGCGCGAGCTGATCGCCCCCGACATGGAGTACGTGAACCCCCCGTATGCGGTCGAGTCCGGGGTCAAGCGCGGTCGCAGGACCCTGTCCGCGATCCGCGATGTGTACCCGGACTTCCGCTTCGAGCCCGAGGAGTACCGGGACGCCGGCGAGGACGTCGTCGTCATAGGGATGGCGCGGGGGACGACGGCGAGCGGGGTCCGAGCCGAATGGCGCCAGGGATACGTCTGGACGGTCCGCGACGGCCGCGCCGTGCGCTTCCAGTGGTTCAGCGACCCGTCCGAGGCGCTTCAGGCGGCCGGGCTCGAGGAGTAGCGGTGGGCGTGCCCGCGGCGCGCCCGTAGGCAGGCGCGGCGGCCGACCCGCAGCTCAGCCGTCGAGCTCCGGCAGCGGGCGCCGCGCGATCTCGGCCGCCTCCGCGGGCGCGATCCCGAAGCTGCGCAGGACGCCCTCGGCGTGCTCGGAGTCCGCCTCGGGGCTGCCGGCGCCCGCGAGCTGCTCGTGGATCACCGCGAACAGCGCGCCACCGCTGGCCGTCAGGGCGAGCTCGGGGTTTGCGAGCTCGAAGCGTCCGGCCTCCAGGCCCGCGCTCAGGTCCTCTTCGGCGGCCTGCCCGAGCGTCGTCCACGCCACGCGGTAGGGGACGTCGAGGCGCAGGATCAGCCAGCCCCAGTCGGGATCGGTCCTGCCGACCCGCACGAGGTGGCGATGGGCGATGCTGATCTTCTCGGCGGGGTCCTCGACCTGGTCCTGGCGGACACGCAGCAGCTCGCGCTGATGGGAGAGCTCCTCTTCCAGCAGTGCCTCCAGCAGCTGTTCCTTGCCGGCGAAGTAGTTGTAGAAGGACCCCGTCGCGACGTCCGCCTGCTCGGCGATCTCGGCGATCGCGGTCTGCTCCATGCCCTGGCTCGCGAAGAGGCTTCGCGCAGCCGCCAGCAGCGCCGCGCGCGTGCGCGCCTTACGGCGCTCGACGCGCCCTTCGACCGGGGCCATCGGAGGATTCTCCACAGCCATGACTTGAATATATCATCAAAGTTGAATCACAATTCATTTCGTGTTAGGGTCGGCTCGCAACCGAGGGGAGAGGGATCGATGAGACGCGAGGAGACACCCGTTCTGATCGCCGGCGGCGGCGGCGCCGGCCTGACCGCTTCGATGCTGCTCGCGCGGCTCGGGCAGGAGCACCTGCTCGTCAGCGCGCGGGCCGGGACCTCCGAGCTGCCGAAGGCTCACGTGCTCAACCAGCGGGCGATGGAGATCCTCGAGGACGCCGGCGTCGCCGATGAGATCGCGCGGCGCGGGACGCCGGCGCCCAACATGGCGGCGACCGCCTTCTACGCCGGGTTCGCCGGGCCGGGCGAGGAGTACGGGCAGATGATCTCGCGCCTGGAGTGCTGGGGCGCGGGCGGCGAGGACGAGAACTGGCGGGCCGCGAGCCCCTGGGTGCAGCAGAACCTGCCCCAGATCCGCCTCGAGCCGATCCTGCGCGCACACGCCGAAGCGTGCTCGCCGGGGCGGGTTCGCTTCCACCACGAGCTGCTCTCCCTCACGCAGGACTCCGACGGCGTGAGCGCCGTCATCCGCGACCACGGCGCGGGCGAGGACTACGAGGTGCGATCGCAGTACGTGATCGGCGCGGACGGCGGCCGGCGCGTGGCGTCCGAGATCGGCGTCACCTACGAGGGGCTCGGCGTGGTCAGCCAGACGGCGACACTGCACGTGAGCGCCGACTTCTCGCGCTGGGCGCGGGATCCCGACGTGCTGATCCGCTGGATCCTCTCGCCGCAGAGCGGCGTCGGTGTGGTCATGGTCCCGATGGGCCCCGAGCGGTGGGGGCCGGAGTCCGAGGAGTGGGTGATCCACCTGAACGCTCCCCTGGGCGCGCCCGGCTGGGAGTCCGAGGAGCAGGTGCAGGTCGCAGCGCGCGAGGCGATGGGGATCGGCGATCACGCGATGCGGATCCACAAGATCACGCGCTGGGCGGTGGACGCCGTGATGGCCTCGGCCTTCAGCGCCGGGCGCGTCCATCTCGTCGGCGACGCAGCGCACCGGCACCCGCCGACCGGCGGCCTCGGGTTGAACAGCGCGATCCACGACGTGAACAACCTCTGCTGGAAGCTCGCGGCGGTGCTCGACGGGCATGCGGGACCCGAGCTGCTCGCCACCTACGAGCCCGAGCGCCGTCCCTGCGACGAGCAGAACGCGCAGCGCTCGCTCGAGAACGCGATCAACCACCTCACGATCGCGAACGCGGTCGGGCTCTCGCACGAGAACAGCGAGGAGCAGAACATCGCCGTGCTGCGCCGCCTTCTCAGCCCCACGCCGCAGGACGCGGCGCACCGCTCGCGCGGTGCTGCGGGAGATGCGCGCCCAGTCGATGGAGTTCTGCGAGCACAACGTCGAGCTCGGCTACAGCTATGAATCCGCCGCCGTCGTCTCGGACGGGAGCCCCGAGCGGCCCTGCCCCGATGCCGTGCGGATCTATGAGCCCTCGACGCGCCCGGGCTCGCCGCTGCCGCACGCCTGGATCGAGGACGAGGACGGCTCGCGCCGGGCGATCAAGGATCTCCTCGCGCCGGGCCGCTTCCTGCTGATCGCCGGAGAGCAGGGCGATGACTGGTGCGCCGCAGCGCGGGAGCTCGCGCGCGAGCTGCCGCTGGACGTCGTCCGGATCGGGCATCTCGACGGCGACCTGTTCGATCCGCGCTGCACCTGGCTGCGCCGTCGCGAGATCGGCCCCGAGGGCGCGATCCTCGTGCGCCCGGACCGCTACGTCGCATGGCGCAGCCTCGGCGCGAGCGAGGAGCCCCGCCGCGAGCTGGCGGGCGCGCTCGGCGCGGTGCTGGCACGGTCCGTCGAGGAGCCGGTGGCGGCGTGATGAGCGACTACGACGTCGCGATCGTCGGTTACGGGCCCGTCGGTCAGACGGCTGCCGCGCTGCTCGGCCGCCGCGGGTGGCGCGTCGGCGTGTTCGAGCGCTGGCCGGGGCTCTACCCGCGTCCGCGCGCGGTTCACTACGACGACGAGATCGCGCGCGTGTTCCAGCGGCTCGGCATCGCCGAGGAGCTCGCGGAGATCACCGAGCCCGCCACCGCCTACGAGTGGCAGAACGCGACGGGGGAGACCCTGTTGCTGCTCGACCAGACGGCGCCGGGCCGCTCGGGCTGGCCCGCGGCGAACATGTTCAGCCAGCCGGCTCTCGAGAGCGTGCTCGACCGGGCCGTGAAGGCCGTTCCGAGCGTCGAGGTCCACCAGGGCTGGGAGGTCGCCGACGTCGTGGACACAGGGCCGGAGGTGCGCCTTGACGTGTGGCGCGGCGAGGAGAGCGACGGTCGCTTTCAGCCGAGCGGGGAGGAGCGGGTCCTGAGCGCGCGCTACGTGATCGGCTGCGACGGGGCGAACAGCCTCGTGCGGGCGCGGATGGGCACCCCGGTCGAGGACCTCGGCTTCGCCTACGACTGGCTGATCGCCGACACGATTCCCCACGACCCCGGGCTGCTCGCCGGCGTCAACCTCCAGCGCTGCGACCCGCGCCGCCCCACCACGCTGGTCTCGGGCGGCCCCGGGCGCCGCCGCTGGGAGTGGATGCTCCTGCCCTCCGAGACGCGCGCCGACGTCGAGAACGCCGAGTTCGTGTGGCGGATGCTCGCCGAGTCCGGCGTCGGGCCCGAACAGGTCAAGCTCGAGCGCTTCATCGTCTACACGTTCCGCGCGCGGTGGGCCGAGCGCTGGCGCGAGGGGAGGATGCTCCTCGCGGGCGATGCCGCGCACCAGATGCCGCCCTTCGCCGGGCAGGGCATGTGCTCGGGGATCAGGGACGCCGTCACGCTCGACTGGCACCTGGACATGGTGCTGAGAGGGGATGCGGACGAGCGCACGCTCGACGCCTACACGAGCGAGCGGCGCGGGCATCTGCAGCACGCGATCGCCGTCTCGGTGGAGCTCGGGAAGGTGATCTGCATCGCCGACGAGGCGGAGGCCGCCGCCCGCGACGAGGTGCTGCTCAGCGTCGCGGCCGACCCGAGCATGCCGCCCGTGGAGCCGCCGCCGGCGAACCTCGGTCCCGGAACCCACGACTCCACCGGCGCGGCCGGCTCGCTGTTCCCGCAGGGCCGCGTCGGGGGGCGCCTGGCCGAAGACACGTTCGAGGCCGGCTTCGCGCTCTACGCGCTCGCGCCGGAGCTCGTCGACGCGCAGAGCGCGGAGGCGCTCGCGCGGCTCGGCGGCAGCGTGGTGATCGTCGAGGATCACCCGTACAGCGACTGGTTCGCCGAGCACGACTGCGCGGCCGCGCTCGTGCGGCCGGACTTCTACGTGTTCGGAACCGCCGGCGACGAAGCCGGGACGCATGCGCTCGTGGCCCGGCTGCTCCAAGCTCTCACCAACACGGAACGAATCGAGGAGGGACTCGCAACATGAGCACGATCAAACCCGCGTTTCACCATTTCAACCTGAAGACGACGCGGCTGCAGGAGATGATCGACTGGTACGCGACCGTGGTCGGCTCGGAGGTGACGTTCCAGGACGCCACCGGCGCCTGGCTCACCAACGACGCGGCCAATCACCGCATCGCGCTGCTGGCCTTCCCCGGCTTCGTCGACGATCCGGAGAAGGAGACCCGCACCGGCTTGCACCACAGCGCGTTCGAGTACGGCGCGTTCGCGGAGCTGAACGACAGCTACCTGCGCCTGCGCGAGGCGGGCATCGAGCCCGAGCTGTGCATCGACCACGGGATGACGCTCTCCTACTACTACCGCGATCCGGATGGGAACTTCGTGGAGCTGCAGATCGACGTGTTCGGGGACTGGGCGGCGTCGAAGCAGTGGATGCGGACGAGCCCGGACTTCGAGGCCAACCCGATCGGCGTGTTCGTCGACCCCGCGCGGGTGGCGCAGGCCGCCCGGGCGGGCGAGCCGCTCGAGCTGATCCACCGCCGCGCGATGGCGGGCGAGCTGAGTCCGGACGAGGCGCCGATCGAGATCCCGGGGCAGGGCTGATGCGCCTCGTCAGCTACCGCCACGACGGGTCGCCGGCGGCCGGTGTCCTGCTGGGCGATGAGATCGTGCCGCTCTCCTCGCTCGAGCGCCCGCCGGGCGCAACCGTCCGCGCGGTGCTCGAGGAGCTGGACGCGGACGGCCTGCGCGCGCTCGCCGAGCAGGCCGCCGGTGCGACGGAGCGCGTGGCGATCGCCGACGTCCAGCTTTCTGCGCCCGTGCCCGACCCCGAGAAGATCATCTGCATAGGCCTCAACTACCGCGACCACGCGGAAGAGAGCGGGCAGGAGATCCCGGCAGCGCCGATGTGGTTCGCCAAGTTCGCGAACTCGCTGCGCGGCGACGGCGAGGTCGATCGTCCTGCCCAAGGCCCACCCCGACTACGTCGACTACGAGGCCGAGCTGGCGCTCGTGATCGGCTCCGAGGCCTACGAGGTCCCCGAGTCCGGCGCGCTCGCGCACGTCGCCGGCGTGATGCCGTTCAACGACGTCAGCGCGCGCGACCTGCAGATCCAGAACCCGCTCTGGACGAGCGGCAAGGCGATCGACGGCTTCGCGCCCTGCGGCCCGGCCCTCGTGACCCTGGAGGAGGCCGGCGACCTCGGTGCGCTGACGCTGCGCACGCGGATCGACGGTGAGACCGTCCAGGAAGGCAACACCGGCAACCTGATCTTCGGTCCCGCCGAGCTGGTCGCGTGGCTCTCGCGCACGATCACCCTGCGCCCCGGCGACATCATCGCCACCGGAACGCCCGCCGGCGTCGGCGCCGCCAAAGGGCGCTTCCTGCGCGCCGGCGAGACGGTCGCGGTCGAGATCGACGGGATCGGCGCGCTGTCCAACCCGATTCGCGCCTGAGCGCGCTGCGCAAACCCCTCCAAACAAAAAAGAGAGAACCATGAACCCCGCAGAGCGACGTCAGTTCGTGCTCGATCACAGGACCGCCATCTTCGGCTACAACCGCGCCAAGGACGGGCCCGCGATGTCGATCGTCTTCTACGCCGCCACGCCCGAGGAGATCCTCGTCTCCACGATGGCTGAGCGCGCCAAGGCCAAGGCTGTCGCGCGCAGCCCCAAGGTCTCGCTCTGCGTGCTCGACGAGCAGTGGCCGCCGAGCTACGTCCAGGTCTACTGCGACGCCGAGATCGACACGGACTTCGAGCGCGTCGTCGACTCGATGATGCAGATCGCGGGCGTGATGGCCGGCCGGCCCGTCTCCGAGGACGTTCGCCCGATGGTCGAAGAGGGCGCCCGCGTCGAGAACCGCGTCGCGCTGCGCCTGCGCCCCTACGCGACCTACTACACGCCGCCTCGCCACGTCCACCAGGAGTCAGACATCGGGCCGGGGCTGCTGCACGAAACGAGCGCGTCGGTTCCCTGGTAGCGCGGCTGCGCGCGCCGCGGTGCGCCTCGGACCGCGCGGGGCACGCCGGTGAGGCTGAGCTCGCGCAGCTGCCTCGAGTGGCTCGCGCGCGCGAATGCCACGATCATGGTCGTGCTCCGGCCGATCGCCGGCTCGAAGCCGACCGGCGACGCGATCACGGGCCTCGGCTGAACGCGTACCCTGACGGCATCGTGGAGCCGAGCCGACCGCAGCCGATCCTCGATCCGATCACCGAGTCGGCCATCTTCCTCGTGATGACGGTCGACGAGGGCGCGGAGGCGCCGGTTGCGGACGCCCTCACCGAGGTCAGCGCGCTGAAGCGCTCCGTCGGCTTCCGGATCCCCGAGGGCGAGCTGAGCTGCGTGGTCGGCATCGGCTCCTCGTGCTGGGACCGGCTCTACGGAGCGCCCCGCCCGCGCGCCCTGCACCCGCTCGCCGTCCTCGAGGGCGAGGTGCACACAGCCGTCTCGACGCCGGGCGACCTGCTGTTCCACATCCGCGCCCACCGCTTCGATCTCTGCTTCGAGCTCGCGACGCGGATCGTCGACAGCCTCGCGGGAGCCGCCCGCGTCGTGGACGAGGTGCACGGCTTTCGCAGCTTCGACGAGCGCGACCTGCTCGGCTTCGTCGACGGCACCGAGAACCCCGAACCGGGGGAGGCCGAGGCGGCGGTGCTGATCGGCGAGGAGGATCCCCTGTTCGCCGGGGGCAGCTACGTGATCGTCCAGAAGTACCTGCACGACCTCGACAAGTGGAGTGCGATCTCGGTCGAGGAGCAGGAGCGCGCGATCGGGCGCACGAAGCTCGACGATCTCGAGCTCGCCGACGAGGTGAAGCCCGCGAACTCCCACGTGGCGCTGAACACGATCGTCGGCGAGGACGGCGAGGAGCGCCAGATCTTCCGGCTGAACATGCCGTTCGGGCGCGTCGGCTCGCCCGAGGCGGAGAAGGGCACCTACTTCATCGGCTACGCGAGCCGGCCCGAGGTGACCGAGCAGATGCTGCGCAACATGTTCATCGGCGACCCGCCCGGCAACTACGATCGCATCCTCGACTTCTCGACGGCGGTGACGGGGACGCTGTTCTTCGTGCCCAGCGCGGCATGGCTCGACGATCCGGGCACGCTCGGAGCGGGTTCCTCGCCCGCGGAGGTTCCGGCGGCGCCCGCCGACGGGTCGCTCGGGATCGGCTCGGGGCGGGAGTAGGCGGGCGCCTCGAGCGGCGCGCGACCGTGGCCGACTGCTCGGAGTTCAATGCGGCGGCCGAGCGGCGCGCCGCCGCGACCGGCCGGGTCGTAGACTCGCCGCGTGCCCTACGCCGAGGTCAACGGCCAGCGGATCCGCTTCGAGGACAGCGGCGGCGAGGGCCCGCCCGTGATCCTCGCGCACGGCTTCCTGATGGACCGGGATATGTTCGCCCCCCAGGTCGCCGCGCTGCGCGACGAGTTCCGCGTCATCACCTGGGACGAGCGGGGCTTCGGCGAGACGCAGTTCGACGGGAAGCCCTTCACCTACTGGGACTCCGCGCGTGACTGCCTCGCGCTCCTGGACCATCTCGGCATCGAGCAGGCGGTCGTCGGAGGCATGTCGCAGGGCGGGTTCCTCTCGCTGCGCACCGCGCTGCTCGCCCCCGAGCGGGTGCGGGCGCTCGTCCTGATCGACACGCAGGCCGGTGTCGAGAGCGCGGAGCGCCTGCCGGCCTATCAGCAGATGCAGGAGACCTGGCTGCAGGTCGGGCCGGTCGATCAGCTCGCGCAGGCCATCGCCGACCTGATCATCGGCGAACCGGAGCTCAACGCGGTCTGGATCGAGAAGTGGCACAAGCTGCCGCGCGAGGCGATGAGCGAGCCGTGCAACTGCCTGTTCGAACGCGATGACATCACCGACCGCCTCGGCGAGATCGGCGCCCCGGCGATCGTCTTCCACGGCACTGCCGACAAGTCGATCGAGATGGAGCTCGCCGAGCAGCTCTGCTCGGGGCTGTCCGGCTGCGCGGGCGTCGTGCGAATCGAGGGCGCCCCGCACGCGTCGAACCTCACGCACCCCGAGCAGGTGAACGGGCCCCTGCGCGAGTTCCTGCTCGCGCTCTGAGACGCACAGGCGAGGTCTGCGCGACGCTGCTGCTCGCGCTGCGGCGTCGCGCGCTTGGCGGCGTGGCCCTCCGATCCGCAGGCTAGGCGGGCGCGGGCACGTTCAGGTTGGGCAGCAGCAGCCCGGCGATGTCGTCGAAGCTCGGCTTCGGGTCGGGAAGGATCGGGCCGTCGGCGAGCGTGCGCTCGAGGATCCCGTCGCGCGATGCCTCGACGCGGCGTGCAAGAGTCGTGAAGTCGACGCCGAGCAGGCGGCCGTCGCGCTTGACGGGCCTGCCCGCCACCAGCACGTGGCGGACGTTTGACGCGTTGGCCTGCTGAACCACCGCGCCCGCCGCGTCGACGGGGGCGAGCATGTTCAGACGGTCCCCGCCGGGGCCGACGACGATCACGTCGGCCTGCTTGCCGGGCGTCAGCGAGCCGATCCGGTCCTCCATGCCGAGCGCCCTCGCGCCGCCCATCGTCGCCCACCCGAGGGCGTCCCGCGTCGTGAAGGCGAGGTCTGTCGGGTCCGTGCGCTGCGCATGGGCGCGGTCGTTGACGCGCGCACGCGCGTCCTGCAGGCCGATCCGCATCTGGGTGAACATGTCGCCCGAGTTCGAGGAGACGACGTCGCAGCTCAGGCTGAGCACGAGCCCTGCCTGCAGCGCCCGCTCGATCGGCGGGTGACCCATTCCCATCTGCAGCTCTGTCTCCGGCGTCACCGAGATCTTCCCGTCCGAGCGCGCCAGCAGCGTCCAGTCGCGCTCGGTGCACGCGTTGCAGTGGACGTGGACGATGTCCGGCCCCAGCAGCCCGCATGCGGCGAACTGATCGAGGCCGCTCGGCAGCCCCCAGATGCAGCCGGTGTGGGTGGCGATCACGGCGCCCAGCTCGCGCGCGTTCTCGACCTCCTTGCAGGTGTCGGTGAAAGGGATCAGCCCGGGCTCGGTCAGCGAGATGCCCATGCTGAGCAGGCCGCCGGGACGGCCTGCGAGGGCGTCGCTCACGCGTCGGGAGTCCGCGAGGCGCGCGGCGTGCGAGGCGAAGTGCGGCTCGGCGCGCGGGGGCGCGTAGTAGCCATAGGCGAACACGGCACGGATTCCGGCGCCGGCCAGGCCGTCGACCGCCGCGTCGGCGTGCTCCGGCGTGTTGTTGCAGTGCGAGAAGTCGAGGATCGTCGTCACGCCCGCGTCGAGCGCCTCCAGAGCGCCGGCCTCGTTGCCGACGCCGACGTCCTCCGCGGTGTAGCGCGGGGAGAGCGTCGAGCGCATGCCGAGGAAGTAGTCGAGCAGGCTCCAGTCGGCGCAGATGCCGCGCAGCGCGGTCTGCCAGGTGTGGCGGTGCGTGTCGACGAAGCCCGGCATCACGACGGCGCCGGAGGCATCGATGCGCTCGGCGTCGACGTCCCCCAGGCTCGGCTCGACGGCGACGATGCGCTCGTCCTCGATCAGCACCTCGCCGCGCTCGAGCTCGCCGATTCCGGGGTCGATCGAGAGCACGTGACCCCCGGTGATCGCGATGCGGCTCGACGGCACTGCTCCCTCCCTTTCGATCGGCCGCGAGTGATCGTAACCGGGCGGGTCGACCAGGACGGCCGCGGGGCCGCGATTCCGACAGGTAGGCTTTCGCGGATGAGGCGCCTGAGGGTGAGGCTGAGCGGGGCGGGGGTCGTCGCAGTGCTCGCCCTCGCGGCGTTCGTCGTGGCGGCTCTCGCCGGCTCCGGCGCCGTGCAGATCGTCGGCTTCGTGGGCGCGGTCGTGGTCGCGCTCGCGCTGGTCGGCGGGGTTCCGTTGTGGGGTGCCGGCGCGTCGGGCGGCCACGGGCTGACCTCGACCGCGCGCGGGCGAACGATCGCCTATGCCGAGCCCGAGGTGATGGACGAAGCGCCCGTGGACGAGACCGCCTGGCGGCGCGAGCGCGAGCGGCGCGAAGGCGCCGCAACGGCGCAGGCGGGGCGGGGCGATGCGGCCGACGAGTCCTACGACCCGTTCGGTTCCGGCCGCAGGCGATAGCGGGCGTCGGGCCGGGCGCCCGCCGGGGGATGCCGGCCGTTCGGGGCCCGCGACCGAGGCCATGCGCGCTCGCGGAGCCGCGGTCTGATCCCAACTTTTGGAACGGCGCGGGTTAGGATCCAGTACGTGAAGAGGCGTGGGGTGCTCGTCCTGCTGTGCGTGTCGTCGATCATGGCGTCGACAACCGCTGTGAACGCGGCCGGCGTGCCGCCGCAGCTGAGCGAAGCGGAAAGCCGCGTCCTCGCGCAGGACGCTGCCCAACGTGCCTTCGCGGCGTTCGTGCCGCCTCCGGGCGCCCTCGCCTCGGCGACCGGGCCATCCGGCGCGGTGGAACCCCCGGGGGTGCCCACCGAGGACGGCGCCAACGTCGTCGCGGTGCGGGGCTGGTGGGTCCTCAACGGCACGCCGGGGCAGGCGATCGCCTACGTGGCGCAGCACGCTCCCGCGGGCTCGAGCGAGGTGTTCAGGGGGAACTTCGAAGGCAGCCCGCCGCGGCCGGGGATTCCGACCCTCCCGACAGATGTGGGGTTCGAATGGCCGGGCGTGCCGCGTGCGCGCGGCTCAGTTCGTCTGGTGGCCAGTGCGACGAAGCTGTCGAGTGGCGCGACAGCGCTCGAAGTCGGCGCGACGGCGTTCTGGCTGACGCCGCGAGCCTCGACGGAGGCAGTTCCACCCGCCGGCAGGCTGCTCAAGATCAGCGTGCTCCCGTATCCGTTCGGGCGGGCCGGGGCGCACACGAACCAGCGGCCGCTGTCGATCACGAGCCGCAGCCGGATCGAACGGGTCGTCACGATCGTCAACGCGCTCCCGCTCGCCCAGCCGCTGAGCGGCGTCCGCTCGTGCCCGGCGCCGCGGGGAGTCGTGCTCCGTCTCGCCTTCTACCGGGATCGGCGGGCCAAGCCTGTCGCGGTGATCCGCGACAGCCTCGTTCCGTGCGGCGGCGTCCAACTCGACCTGAACGGCCATGAAGAACCGCCGCTCGAAGAAGGCGGGAACCTGCCGGAAGAGGTCTCGGAAGCGATCGGTGTGAAGCTGGACACCCGCCTCTTCGAACCGCGCTGAGCTCCGGGACCACCGGCCGAGCGTCGTAGGCTGGGCCCGTCCCGATGCCCGCCACCCCGAGCCGAGGAGAGCGCAGATGAGCACCGTCCACGCCTACGGCGCCCATGGCGCCTCCGATCCTGTCGTGCCGATGACCGTCGAGCGGCGAGAGCTCGGCCCCAAGGACGTCCTGATCGAGATCAAGTTCTGTGGCATCTGCCACTCGGACATCCACTTCACGCGCGGCGAGTGGGGCGAGGTGCCCTATCCCGCCGTTCCGGGGCACGAGATCGCGGGAGTCGTCGCAGACGTCGGGGCCGAGGTGACGGCGTACACCGGCGGGGATCGCGTCGGCGTCGGCTGCATGGTCAACTCTTGCGGCGAGTGCGAGAACTGCCTGAAGGGCGAAGAGCAGTACTGCATCCCCGGCAACACCCAGACCTACGGCTCGGTCGATCGCGACGGGACGGTCACCAAAGGTGGCTATTCCACACACGTCGTCGTCGACGAGCACTTCGTGGTGCGCGTGCCCGACGAGATCGAGCTGGATGAGGCCGCCCCGCTCCTCTGCGCCGGGATCACGACCTACTCGCCGCTGCGTCACTGGCAGGCGGGACCGGGCAAGCAGGTCGCCGTGGTCGGCTTCGGCGGGCTGGGGCACGTGGCCGTCAAGCTCGCCAAGGCGATGGGCGCACACGTCACCGTGCTCTCGCAGAGCCTCGCCAAGCAGGAGGACGGGCTGCGGCTGGGGGCCGATGAGTACTACGCGACCAGCGACCGCGAGACGTTCAAGCAGCTCGCGCGGCACTTCGACCTGATCATCAACACCGTCAGCGCGCCGCTGCCGATGGGGCGGTTCCTGGGCCTGCTGAAGACCGACGGCGCGTTCGTGAACGTCGGCGCACCGCCCGAGCCGCTGTCGGTACCGGTCTTCTCGCTGATCGCGGGCCGCCGGACCTTCGCGGGGTCGGCCATCGGCGGGATCGCCGAGACCCAGGAGATGCTCGACTTCTGCGCCGAGCACGGGGTCGTGCCCGAGATCGAGCGGATCGGCGCCGGGGAGATCAACGAGGCCTGGGAGCGGGTCGTGAACTCCGACGTGCGCTACCGGTTCGTGATCGACACGGCGACGATGAACGGGGGCTAGAGGTCCAGCGCCGTCCAGGGTCGGCGGTCTGGCCGGGCGAAGCGCTCGCGGGCCGGCGCCCTCAGCGCACGCCCAAGAGCACCTCGACGAGCAGCTGGTCGAGGGCCTCGTTGTAGAAGCCGCGTCCCGCCAGCTCGTCGAGCAGCTCGGCCTCCGCCTTCAGCCCGTCGGCCTCGGCGGCGCCGCCCGGCGCCGTCGGCTCGGCGAGCTCGTCGGCCGAGGCGGCCGCGAGCGCCTCGGCGGCCTCGGGCAGCGAGTCGAAGTGGCGCGCCCTCTCGGCGAGGGCGAGGTAGGTGCGCATGCACCCGCGCGCGAAGTCCCAGACCCCTGCCGCGTCCTCGTTGCGGTACGCGTGGGCGTCGAAGTGCCGTGCCCCGCCATAGCCTGCCCGCTCGAGCAGGCGCACGAGCAGGAACGCCTCCTTGAGGTCCTCGGCGCCGAAGCGGAAATCCTGGTCGTAGCGGCCGATCCGCTGCCCGTTCAGATCGATGTGGAACAGCTTCCCGGCCCACAGTGCCTGGGCGACCCCGTGGTGGAAGCTGAGCCCCGCCATCGTCTCGTGCGCCACCTCGGGGTTCACGCCGACCATGTCGGGGCGCTGCAGCGTGGTGATGAAGTGCAGGGCGTGACCCACGGTCGGCAGGAAGATGTCGCCGCGCGGCTCGTTCGGCTTCGGCTCGACCGCGAAGCGCATCCCGTAGCCCTGCTCCACGACGTAGTCGCAGAGCACGTCGATCGCTTCGCGGTAGCGCTCCAGCGCGTCGCGCGGGTCCTTTGCGGCGCCGGCCTCTGTGCCCTCGCGCCCGCCCCAGAAGACGTAGACGGGCGCCGCCAGCTCGGCGGCGAGATCGATCGAGCTCATCGCCTTGCCGATCGCGGCACGCCGGACGCGACGGTCGTTCGAGGTGAACGCGCCGTCCTTGAACGCGGGGTGGCCGAACAGGTTCGTGGTCGCCATCGCGACCTTCATGCCGGTCTCGTCCAGAGCCGCCCGGAAGCGCGCGAGGATGCGGTCGTGCTCGCCCGCCGTCGTGCCCCACGGCACCAGGTCGTTGTCGTGCAGGCTCACGCCGTGTGCGCCGAGCTCGGCGAGGCGCCGCACGGTGTCGGCGGGGTCGAGCGGCGCGCGCGTGGGCTCGCCGAACGGGTCGCGGCCGGGGTTGCCGACCGTCCACAGGCCGAAGGTGAACCTGTGCTCTGGCCGAGGCTCCAGATCGGTCACTGCTCTGCCTTTCGGATCGCTGGGTAGAGGGCGCGAAACCGCTCGCGGAGCTCGGCGTAGCGTTCCGTCCACTCGGGGTCGGGTTCTATCTGCCCCGTCGTGCGCACGGTAGTCGCGACGGCCTGCGCCGGGTCGCTCCAGACACCGGCCGCCAGTCCGCCGAGCAGAGCAGCCCCGAACGCCGCGCCCTCGTCGGCGGCGGTGCGCTCGAGGGGCAACGCGAGCACAGAGGCCAGGATGCGAAGCCACAGCTCGCTGCGGGCGCCGCCGCCGCCCGCGCGGCCGCGGGAGATGCGGGCGTGCGCCGGCAGCACCTCCAGGCAGTCGCGCAGGGCAAACGCGACCCCCTCCAGCACGGCGCGGACGAGCGCGCCGCGGTCGTGGCGCAACGAGAGCCCGGTGAACGAGCCCCGGGCGGCGGGGTCGGCGTGCGGCGTGCGCTCTCCCGCCAGATACGGCAGGAACGTCAGTCCCTCCACGCCGGGCGGCCAGCGCTCGGCCTCGCCGAGCAGCCGCTCGTAGCCGGTGTCCGGAGCGGTGACTTCACGCAGCCAGCGCAGCGAAGCAGCAGCGCTCAGCACCACCCCCATCGCGTGCCAGCGTTGCGGAGTTGCGTGGCAGAAGGTGTGGGCGCCGGCGCTCGCTTCCGACGGATAGCCGTCGAGCGCACGAAAGACGACACCGGAGGATCCAAGCACCACCGAGGCGGGGCTGCTCTCGTCGATCACGCCTGCGCCGAGGGCCCCGGCGGCCTGGTCGCCGGCTCCGGCGGCGACCGGCACCCCGTCCGTGGTGACGCTCGATCGCTGCGGTGACTCCAGAGCGGGAGGGAGGACCGCGGGATCGACGCTGAGCGCGGTGCAGACCTCCTCGCTCCACCGGCGCGCCCCGACGTCGAACAGCAGCGTCCCGCTCGCGTCGGAGACGTCGGTCGCGCGCTCACCGGTGAGCCGCAGTCGCACGTAGTCCTTCGGAAGCAGGATGGAGCGGATGCGCTCGTAGACGTGGGGCTCGTGGCGGCGCAGCCAGAGCAGCTTCGGCGCGGTGAAACCGGTCTGCGCGCGGTTGCCGGTCAGCTCCAGTAGTCGCGGGGCACCGACCAGGTCCTCGATCTCGGCGGTCTCCTCGGAGGTGCGCTGGTCGTTCCAGAGGATCGCGGGGCGCAGCGGCCGGTCACTCTCGTCGAGCGCGACGAGGCCGTGCATCTGACCGCTCAGCCCGAGCGCGGCCGGTCTCTCGCCGGTGGCGGCGCCCAGCTCGGCGAGGGCCGCCTCGCTGGCACCCCACCAGGCCTCCGGATCCTGCTCGGCCCAGCCGGCGCGTGGCGTCGCGAGCGCGTAGCCGCGCTCGGCGCGGGCGAGCACCGCTCCGTCCTCTCCGAGGGCGATGCCCTTCACGCCGGAGGTGCCGACGTCGAGGCCGACCAGGACGCTCATCGAGCGGCGACGGGTTCGCCTGCGGTCACGCGCCCAGCGTACCGGCGAGGCTCGTGTGCTCCACGATCGCCCTGCTGCCCGGCGAGCGGGCCCGGCGGCTGTCCCGAGGCTCGCCGCCGGCCAGGTGGGACGCGCCGGGCCCGGCGCCTACTTGTGCTTCAGCTTGACCGCCACCTTCTGACTCTTGATCGTCGTGCCGTCAGAGGTCACCTTCAAGAGCGCCGTGAGGCGTTTGTGCCTGGCGAGCAGCCCCTTGCCCGCGTGGTTGAGCTTGACGGTCACGGCCCGCTTCTGGCCCGCTTTGAGCGTGAGCGCCGTGCGGCCGATCGTGATGGTGCGCCGCTTGGCGTTGCGGGCGCTGATGGCGCCGCCGGCGGATTCTTCGACCGAGAGGCTCACGACGACCGGGCAGCCCGAGGAGCCGGTGGGGCAGCTCACGGTCGTCGTCGCGCCTTCCCCCGTCGATTTCGCCGCGCCGACGATCGGGGAGACGACGGCGCCCGCCCCCGATTTCGCTGCGCTCGGGTCGAACGTGGCATCGCCTGAGTAGGCGCCGGTCACGGGCGCCGGAGTGCCTGTCGGGATTTTCGAAGCCGGCGTGTAGACGACCGAGCAGCTCGCGGTGTTGGGCGAGCCGGGCGTCGCCACGAGCGCGCACGCGGCAGTCGGGGTGAACCCGCCCGAGGGCGCGGTGAAGGAGACGGTGCCGGTCGGGATCTTCGCCGGCGTCGCTCCGCTGGCGTCCCCGACCGATGCCGTGCAGGTGAAGTTGGCGGGTGCGACCTCGTAGTTGCAGAGCACCTGGATCGCGGAGGGCCGCAGCGCCGCGCCGCCGAGCACCGGCAGCGAAGCGCGCGTCGCCGTGAGGGTCCCGCTCGTCCCCGCGTTGTCTTTGTAGGAGCCGCTCCAGGACAGGCCGTCGGAGGAGATCGTCTCGACCCCGGAGCCGACGTACCCTTTCGAGCCTTTGCCTTCGAGGGAGAGCGTGTTCCCGCTCAAGGTGCCGGTGACGGGCGCTTCTTCTCCGCCGGTGATGTTGAGCGTCCCGCTGACGGCACTGGATCCGGCGCTCTGCGTGAGCACGAAGACGCCGCTCGTTTCAGTGCCGGCACATTTGCCGACGCTGCAGTGGTAGACCGCCTGCCAGGTGCCGGTCACGTTGACTTCTTCGGCGGCTGCCGCCGAGGCCGTGGTCGCGGCCGCGGCGAGGGTGAGCAGGGTCACGACGAACAGGCGGGTGCGTGCGAGCAAGGCTTCCTCCAGGTTGGCGGGCGGCGGGGCACGTACTGTAGAGAGGGGTGCGGCTGGCGGAGGAGGCGCCGAGCAGCGTGGACGGCCGTTCGCTGCCGCTTGTGCGTCCGGGCGAACCGCCGAGGCGGACTCCGGGTCAGCTGCTCATCGGGTGACAGACGGGCGACTCCCGTCGGCGCGATGCCGCGATCACGCATTCCAGAGCCAGAAGTGCCGTGTCTGAGAACGGTCTCGAACCAGCCGCGACCGCACAATGCGAGCCCGCGCCGCTCGAGAGCTAACGTAGGTACATGTCCGTTTCCGAGGCGATGAGCAGACGGGGCGCCCATTACAGCTCTCTGCTCGAGACGATCGAACGAGCCGGTTCTGCGGGGCTTCACCCGGCGGAGCGCGAGCAGCTGCTCGAAGCGGCTGACGCCCTGCTGTTCGAGGAGCCCGAGAACCGCCACCGCCTTCGCTCTGCCGAGGAGCTGGTCGAGTCCCTGGAGGCGAGCGGACGGTGGTCGGCCGAGAGCTGCGACCAGCTTCGCGAACACCTCTACGGCTGCGATGAGGCCGAGCCCGCCTGAGCTCGCCGGCGGTGCGCCGCCATCCGATTCGGGTAGCTGGGCGTCATGAGCACGGACAGGCTCGACCTGGAGCTCCTCCGCGCCGATCTCGAGCTGCGGCGGGACAGGACGCGCGAGCGGATCGGCGCCCTTGCGGAGAGTCCGGAGCTCGGCAGCGCGCAGGGCTTCGGCAAGCGGATCGGCGACGGCACCGTCGAGGCGATCAGCCGGCTCACGGAGATCGGCGTCGGCGAATCGCTCGAGGCGAGCCTCGAGCGCACGGAACGGGCACTGGCAAAGCTCGGCGACGGGAGCTACGGCCGCTGCGACGCCTGTGGTGCGCCGATCTCGCCGGCGCGCCTGAAGGCGAGGCCGGACAGCGCTCTGTGCATCTCGTGCGCCGGCGCCGCCCGGCGGAATCCTCCGCCGAGGCGGAGATGAGTCCGACGCCTGCTCCGATGAAGGTCCTCGGCCGCCGTGCTGCAAGCGTCTATCAGAAGCTCGAGGACGTCCCCTGGCTGTCGGGCGTGTCGCTTCCTCTCGGCTCGCATACCTCCTGAACGCAACGCCTCCGGCAGGGCTGCCTGCCGGCAGACGGAGCACCGAGGACCGCTGTCCTCGGTCGAGACCCTACGCCCGAGCAGAATACGCCTCCTGCCCGCGGGGTAACGAGAACCAGGCGGTGGACGCTCACCGCTGTGAGATCCGACGCAGCTGAAAGGAGAATCGATGCCGGCAACCAAGTCGAGCGGCGGGATACTCGCCGAGGACAAGAGCGAGGAGCGCGAGCGGATAGTCACGATGCTCTCCAGGGCCTACTGGATGGAGCTCGAGACCGTGATGAGCTACATCGCGAACTCGACCAACCCCGACGGGGTGCGCGCCCAAGAGGTGATCGCCTCGCTGCGAGAGGACATCCAGGAGGAGCTGGGTCACGCGCTGCGGTTCGCCACCAGGATCAAGGAGCTCTACGGCGTCGTGCCGGGCTCGCTGGAGTTCTCCGCCGAGCAGGACTACCTGCAGCCGCCCGAGCGCCAGAGCGACATCGTGCACGTGATCGAAGGCGTGATAGCAGCGGAGACCGGCGCGATCGACTTCTACAACGAGATCATCCAGGCGACCGACGAGAGCGATCCCGTCACGAACGACATGGTGATCGCGATCCTGCGGGACGAGGAGGGCCATCGCCGGCTGTTCGAGGGGTTCCTGCGCGAGTACGAGGACGGCGCGGCCTAGCCGCGGGCGCCGAAGCCGACGATGACGCAGCGCGTGAGCTTCACCTTCGACGATGGGCCCGACCCCGTCTGGACTCCGCACGTGCACTCGGAGTTGGAGCGCCTCGACGTGCGCGCGACCTTCTTCGTCACGGGTGTCCGTGCACTGCGGCACCCGGAGGTCCTCCGGGCGGGCCTGGACGCCGGGCACGAGATCCAGTTGCACTGTCACCGCCACATCCGCCACGACAAGCTCACGGAATCCCAGCTGCGCCTCGACACGGAGCGCGCGCTCGAGGCTCTGTCGAAGGCCGGCGTGACGCCGGCACTGTGGCGCGCACCGTGGGGCGTCACCACCGTCGCGAGCGAGCGCATCGCAAGATCGCTCGGGCTGCAGCTGCACCGTTGGTCGATCGACACCCACGACTGGCGCGGGGATCCGCCCGAGACGATGGTCGCAGCAGCGGCGCCCGACCTACACGCCGGCGGCTCGCTGTTGATGCACGACGCACTCGGCCCCGGGTCGAGGCGCTCCGGATGCGAGAACACCGTCGCGCTCCTCGACGGCCTCACCGTTTCCAGCCGTGAGCTCGGCCTCGATCCGCAGCCGGTCCCCGCAATGGCGCCCGCGGGTGCGAGATGAGCGCTCCCGTCGCGGACACGCCCGGGCAGATGACATTGGGCGAGGCGCTCGAGCGGATCGCCGCCCGCGCCCGCGACCACGACAGACGCCCCCGCTTTCCGCGAGAGAACTTCGATGACCTGCTCGCCGCGAACGTGCTGCAGTCGGCCGCAGAGCGCCCCGGCCAGCTCGGTGGCGAGATCGCGCTCGTCCGCGCCGTCGCCGCCGTCGACGCCTCGACGGCGAGGATTCTCGACGGGCACCTGAACGGAGTCGAGCGGCTCTCTCGTGGCGCGATCGGGCCGACGCGCGAGCGTGAGCTGCGAGCGATCCGAGAGGGCCGGCTGCTGCTCGGCGTCTGGGGAGCCGACCCTGCCCCCGGGGAGGGCCCGCCGGCGCGCCTGATTCGCCACGGCGATCAGCTGCATCTGCGTGGCGTGAAGACCTTCTGCTCGGGCGCCGGCGGCGTTCAGCGCGCCCTCGTCGTGGTCTCCGACGAGCAGGGCGCCCGGCGTCTCGCGTATCTCGACACGAGCGAGGCGATCGAGATCGACCGCGACTGGTACCAGGCTTCGGGCCTTCGCTCATCCGAGAGCCATCGCGTCGAGTTCCACGAGACGCCGGTGATCGCACTGCTCGGCGAGCCCGGCGAGCTATCGCAGGAGCCCTGGTTCTCTCGCGACGCCGTGCGCACCTCGGCGACCTGGGTGGGATTGGCGGACACCATCCTGCGCGCCACGCTGGAAGCGACCGATCCTGAGCGTGCCGGCGAGGTCCAGGTCCACGGCGTCGGACGCATGCGCGTCGCCCACGCCACGATCGAGCGGTGGATAGGGCATGCTGCGGCTCGGCTCGGCAGCGAGCCTGCTCCGCGCGGCGACCAGGCCGCAGAGCTTGCCGCCCTGTGCCGTATCGCGATCAGCGAGGCCGCTCGCGAGATGGCCTCGCTGGGGGCGACCGTGTGCGGCTCACGCGCCCTCACGAGCGGAGGCGCGCTCGAGCGCGCTCGCCGCGACCTCGACCTGTTCCTGCTTCAGCATCGGCTCGACCCGAAGATCACCGCTCTGGGTCGCGGGTCCCTCGAGGCTCATTCCGGATGAGCGCCCACACCGACCCAAAGGAGCGCTTCGACGCCCTCTATGAGCAGAGCAGGGATCCCTGGGGCTATCAGAGCAGTGACTACGAGCGGGAGAAGTACGAGAGCACGCTCGCGGCGATACCGCCCGTCCCGATCCACCGTGCGCTCGAGGTCGGATGCTCGATCGGGGTGTTCACGGCCCAGCTCGCCGAGCGGTGCGAGCACGTGGTGGCGGTCGACTTCTCCAGTCGCGCGATCGAGCTGGCTCGTTCACGGCTCACGGGTGTGCCGAATGTCGAAGTGCGGCAGGCCCGCTTTCCCGAGCAGGCTCCCGCGGGTCCGTGGGAGCTCGTCGTCTGCTCGGAGCTCCTCTACTACCTTGCGGCGGACTCCCTGACACGGGCGATTGCGTGGCTCACCACGCAGGTGCGCGACGGCGCCTGCGTGCTGGCCGTCAGCTGGCGCGGACAGGGCACCGACGAGCCGTTCCTCGGGGACGAGGTTCACGATCGGCTCGCACGCGAGCTCGCGCCGTGGCACTCGCTCGACGCCAGGCGCGACGGCTACCGCCTGGACCGCTTCCAGCGACGATGAGCGACGAGCGCATCCTGATCGTCGGGGCGGGTCCCGCCGGCGTCGCCACAGCGCGCTCCTACCGAGAGTGCGGCGGCGCAGCTCCGGTGAGCATCCTCGGGCGCGAGCCCCACCTGCCCTACGAACGGCCACCGCTCACCAAGGAGTTCCTGCGGGGCGAGCTCGCCGAAACGGAGCTCGGCCTGGAGGAGCGCAGCTGGTACGACGAGCAAGACGTCGAGCTGCGACTGGGCTGTGAGATCACCGCCATCGAGCCGCGCACCGGCCAGGTCCGCTGCGGAGCGGAGACTCTGCAGGGCGCGAAGATCGTGCTCGCCACAGGCTCAGCCCCCGTGCGCCCAAGGCTGGCGGGCATCGAGCACGCCCGGGTGCTGAGTGTCCGCGAGCTGGCCGACAGCCGGCACATCTCAGAGCGCGTGAAGGCGGGCAGCCACGCGCTCGTGATCGGCAGCGGGTTCATCGGCTGTGAGATCGCCGCCTCGCTCGCCCAGATCGGCGCCCGCATCGCCCTGGTCTCCCAGGAAGAGGCGCCGCAACAGGAGCGTCTGGGGCCGGGCGCGGCCCGGCGCATCGGCGACTGGCTCCGGGAGCTCGGCGTCGAGCTGTTCACGAGCGTCGAGGTGCGCTCGATCGAAGAAGGGCGTGCGGCGCTGCTGGACGACGGGCGGCGCCTCGAGGCAGAGTGGATCCTGCTCGGCACCGGTGCAGCTCCGCGCGGCGAGCTGGCCGAGGCGGCGGGGTGTGCGGTCGAGGACGGGGCGGTGCTCGTCGACGCAAGGATGCGCGCCGGCGAGCGGCTGCTCGCGGTTGGCGACGTCGCGTTCGCGCATAACGTCAGCGCTCACCGGCGCCTGCGTGTCGAACACTGGGGGGACGCGCTGGAGCACGGCCGGATCGCGGGCAGGACGCTCGCGGGGCCGGACGAGGAGTGGGCGACGGTACCCGGCTTCTGGTCGACGATAGGCGAGCACACCCTCAAGCACGCGGCCTGGGGCGACGGCTATGACTCCTGTGAGCTGGTCACCCACGGCGACGGCGCGTTCACCGTCTGGTACACGCGCTCGGACGTGCTCGTCGGCGTGCTGAGCCACGATCGCGACGAGGACTATGAACGGGGCCGGGAGCTGATCCGCCAGGAGGCTGCGCGACCGTGATCGCCGATCTCGCCGACCTGCTAGACCTGCTGGCAGCGCCCGAGCCCTCGCTACGCGCAGCGGTCGTCATCCCAGCGCGCGACGAGCAGGAGAGGATTGCCGCGTGCGTCGCGGCGCTTGCCGCCCAGCGCGGCGTCGCCGCGGACGAGTACGAGGTGATCCTGGTCCTGGACGGCTGCACCGACGGCACGGCGGCCGTTGCCGAGCAGGCGGCGCTCGCTGCTCCGGAACTGCGTATGCACCAGGTGTCGCTCGCGACTTCGGGCGGGGTGGGCCGGACACGGCGGCTGGGCATGGATCTCGCATGCGAGCGTCTGCTCAGCCTCGGCCGCGGAGATGGGCTGATCGCCAGCACCGACGCCGACAGCGTCGTCGCGCCGGATTGGCTCGCCGTTCAGCTCGAGCTCCTCGGCGCGGGTGCCGAGGCGATCGGCGGCCGCATTGAACTGCACGAGGACGAGCTCGCGGCCCTCGCGCCCGAAGCGGTGAGTGCACGCGAGCATGCCGCGGGGAAGAGGACCGAGCGCGCGCTGCGTCATGCCGTTGCGCCCGAGCTGGTCGAGCATCACCAGTTCAGCGGTGCCTCGCTGGCCTTGACCGCCACCGCGTACGCCCGCTGCGGAGGGCTGCCCGTCCGCGCGGCCCTGGAGGACGAGGCGCTGGAGGAGGCACTCGTGAGCCAGGGGGTCGCGATCCACCGCAGCGGCCGCGTGCGTGTGAGAACGTCCGCGAGGTTGAGCGGTCGCGCGCCACGCGGTCTGGCGAGGGATCTCGCGCGGGCAGACTGGCGTGCGCGGCGCACCTATGGCGCCGAGCGGTTCACACTCGACTATCTGCTCTCCATCAAGCGCGCGAGCATCGGGCTGGTGCTGCCGGCGCGGGAAGTCGCCGCGACGGTCGGGCATGTCGTCGAGACCGCAGCACGCCTCAAAGACGCCGGGCTGCTCGATGAGGCGATCGTCATCGACGCCGGCTCGGAGGACGGTACGGCCGAGATCGCCCGACGAGCAGGCGCGCGCGTCGAGCAGGAGAGCGAGCTGCTCGCCCAGTTCGGGCCTGCTCGCGGCAAGGGTGATGCGATGTGGCGCGGCCTGGCCGCGAGCCAGAGCGAGATCGTCGTCTATGCCGACACCGACACCGAGGATTTCCACGCGGGCTTCCTACTCGGTCTGATCGGCCCGCTGTTGAGCGAGCCGGACGTCCAGTTCGTCAAGGGGACGTTTCGCCGTCCGTTTCGCAGCGGCACGCACGTCAGCCTCGAAGGCGGAGGCCGCGTCACAGAGCTGATGGCGCGCCCGCTGCTGAACCTTCACGCGCCGGAGCTGGCCGTGTTCGATCAGCCGCTCGCCGGCGAGATCGCCGCCCGGCGCGAGCTGCTCGAGCGCGTGGCCTTCCCCGCCGGTTACGGCGTTGAGATCGCGATGCTGATCGACGTGTGGCGCGAGGTGGGCCTCTCCGGCATGGCGCAGGTCGACCTCGGGGTCCGTCAGAACCGCCACCAACCGCTCCGAGATCTCTCGGCCATGGCCTACGCGGTCCTTGTCGCCGCCCAGAGCAGATTCCTCGGCCAGGAGTTCACTGATGCTCACGCCGGCGGCTCGGTCGTGCTTCCCCCGCCGATCCACGGGGAGGCGATGGAGTCGCGTCGGGTCGCCGTCGAGGAGCGCCCGCCTCTCTCCAGAATTGCGCGGTCGCTCGCCGGCGAGTTCTGCGCCGCCCGGCGCGTCCGGTAGTCCCGTCGGATCGCTCCCGCGCGCGCCGGAAACCGACCCGGCACGCCTGGGGTGGGGGTTCCACACAGATCGGCCGGCTACCCGTTGGGCTGGGTTGACCCGCGAGGCTCAAGTAGCCGTGCAGATGGGTCGACACGAACGGAGGCCTACCTGCGGCATCCGCTGCGAGGGCCTCTAACGGGAGCCGACGCCGTGCAGGTTCAGGCAACGCTCATGGCGCCGCTCCGGGGCGGCGGGGCGTGCCGGGTTCATCGGGCCGCCGCGGCGTCGAGCCGAGTGAGGCTGCGCCCGTGCATCTAGCGACGGCCCACCGGGAGCGTCATGGCAATCGTGAGCACCGGGAGCTGCTCGCGACACAGGACCGGCTCCGAGAAGCCCACGAGGTCGCTCGTCTCTCGAGTTGGGAGTGGCTGCCGGATACCGACGAGGTCGTCGTCTTCCAGGCGCTCCCCGCGGCGGGCGCCTTGCCCGGCTCGGCTCTGCCGCTTGACGGACTGCTTGGCGCTATGTCCCCGGATGATCGACGGGTGGCGCGCCAGGACCTCGCGGAGATGACAGCCGGCCGGCGCGAGGAATCCACGCGACGCTGCTGCTATGAGCTCCCCGACGGCAACGCCTGGCTGGAGACGCGCTCACGCGCCGTGCGCGACGAAGACGGCCGCCTGACCTCCGTGCGGGGGACCACCCAGGACGTCACCGAGCAGCAGCTGGCAACTCAGGAACTGCTGGGAGCCCGGAACTATCTCGGTGCCGTAACCGACGGGATGGGGGAGGGGCTCTGCACCACCGACCCGCATGGTCTGATCGTGTACATGAACCGCGCGGCCCGAACCCTCCTGGGCTGGGACGGGGACCTCCCGGCGGGACACCAGAGGCACTGTCTCCTGCACGAGAGCTGCGGCGCGACCGCGGATTCGGCCGGACGATGCGCCATCGCGCGCGCCGCGAGGGACGGCGTCACGGTCCGCGGCGAGGACGATCAGTTCGCGCGACGCGACGGATCCCTGCTGCCGGTCACCTACACGGCCGCCCCGTTCGTCACGGCTGATGGCGTCGAGGGTTGCGCGGTCGTCTTCGCCGACGCGACGGAGCGCAAGGCGCGAGAGGCTGCAATGGAGCGAGACGTGGACACGCTCTCGTGGATCCGGCGCATCAAGGAGGCGCTGACGCAGAACCGCTTCGAGCTGTTCGCCCAGCCGATCGTGGACCTGCGCTCCGGAACGATCGTCCAGCGCGAGCTGCTGCTGCGCCTGTCCGAACCGGACGGCGGTGTCATCGGGCCCGCCGTCTATCTCCCGATCGCCGAGCAGTACGGCTTGGTCGCCGACATCGACCGCTGGGTGATCGGACGCGCGTGTGAGATCGCTGCGGAGATCGGCGCGGTGCACATCAACCTCTCGGCGCGTTCGCTCGAGGACCCGACGATCGTCGACTGGATCGAGCGTTGCATCGAGAGGACGGGCGCCGATCCCTCGTCGATGATCTTCGAGATCACCGAGACGGCACTGATCGCGGACGAGGTTCTCGCCAAAGACTTCGCCGTCCGCATCCACGGACTCGGCTGCAAGCTCGCGCTCGACGACTTCGGCACCGGTTACGGCGGCTTCACCTATCTGAAGCGACTGCCGGTCGACATGCTGAAGATCGACTGCGAGTTCGTCCGAGACCTGAGCTCCAGCGCTGCCAGCCGTCACGTGGTCGTAGCGGTGGTCGCGCTGGCGCGGGCATTCGATCTGCTCACTGTCGCCGAGGGCGTCGAGGACGCGCGCACGCTCAGCACCGTGCGCGACCTCGGTGTCGACATGGCCCAGGGATTCCAAATCGCGAGGCCCGCCCGTCTCACCCACCCAGCGACCCACCCCGGGCCGGTCGAGGTTCCGATGACCGGCGTCCTCTCTTCAGCGAACGGATAAGGCCATGACCGACTCAAACGAAGCGCAGCGCCAACTCGAGCAGGAGCAGGCCATCGGGGACCTCGATCAGAGCGTCACCGATCGGGAACAGGCAATCGTCGACCGCGAGCAGCATGCAATCGACGCGGAGCAGAACGATGTCGATCGCTCACTGGCTGCGGCGGAGACATCATCCGCGGGCGATCTCGCTCGGCGTCAGTCCCAGGTCACGAGTCGTCAGGCACGCAGCGACGCAAGGCAGGCACAGACCAGCCACACACAGATCGGCGCGGACGACGTGCAGGAGCTCCTGGACGACCAGCAGCACGATATCGATCAGCCCTTGGCCGACGCGCCCCAGACGGAGGCACAGCGGCAGGCCCGTGCCGCGAACCGTGCCGCGGCGGCGGCCGCACGCGCGATCGCGGCACGGCGCCGGGCCGAGGACGCACTGTCACGAGCGCAGGCCGCCGAACGCCGTGCGCTCGCCCTGCGCGAGCGCCATTCGAGTCGGTTGCTCGCTTCCTGAGCGGGGTTTGTACCGGTCGGCTCAGCGGGCGCAGATCAGCTGCGCTCGATCCTCACCGGCACGCCGGGCCCCACGCGTTCTGCGAGCCACTGGATGCTCCGGGAGGACAGGCGGATGCATCCGTGCGAGACGGCTGTTCCGAGCGTCCCGCCCAGGCCGTCGCGGCCGTGGAGAGCGATCTGGCCGGGGCCGCCGTCGAATTCCTGCAGCGCATTCGAACGCGCGCTGAGGGCGAGGGCGAACGGACCGCCCGGTTCGAGCGAGCCAAGCGCGACGGTCTCCTCGACGAAGTAGGAGCCGTTGGGCGTCGGTGTCGAGGGCTTGCCGATCACGGCGGCGAACCGCGCCACGAGCCGTCCGGCGCGGTAGACGAGGACGCGCCGGAGACCCAGCTTGACGACCAAGCGCCAAGGAGTAGTCGCTTCGCGTGTGCCCTTGTGCGCGATCCAGCCGGTCGATCCGTTCGGCCGACCTGGGAGCATCACGCGGAGCCAGCGCACTCCGTTTGAGTCCGTCGAGACGCCGATCACCGGCAGGGCCGTTCGCTCGCCTGTGATCGGCCTGAGGTCCGCGACCTCCGCGAAGCGGGTGGACGACTCCCACGGGCGTCGATGGACCCGGTGGTCGGTGAACAGGAGCGCCAACCGCTGGCTGGCCGGGACCGCTGATGCATGCGAGAAGCCGCGGGCCGCGCCGGGCGTTGCGGCCAGAGCGCAGACGAGCAGCAGCGCGGCGAGGATCGCCGTGCGGGCGGTTGCAACTGCGCCCGCGGCGTGCGCCCGCGGGCGCAGGATCCTCGCGCTGATCATCGGCCCTCCATGGCGGCTCAGCCGGTGAAGGACCCGTGGCGCCCCGGGCGCGGCGGCCGCGCGCGACGCAGTGCTTCGCGGTGGTGGCGGCGTCTCAGGGCCGCGCGCCTGGCTGCGACTCGTCTGGCGTTCGCGCGCTTTTCGGCGGCGCGCCTAGCCACGCCGGCCGAGGTGGTGGCGGGCGCTCCCGGGGCGTTGGCGACGGAGGTTTCAGCTTTCCTGGCTGCTTCCGTGAGCGCGATGGTTTCGGAAGCGGGGGCGGTTTCGCCGCTCCCGGCGGCGCACGTGGAGCTGGTGATGGTGTTCGTGTCCAGGTTGACGGCGCCCGTCTGTGCCAGCAGCCTGCCGTGGATCGTCGCGGCGGTGCCTGCTGTGATCGTGGCGCCTGCCATCACGGTCCCGACGAAGCTGGTTCCCGTGCCGAGCGTCGCCGAGGAGCCGATCTGCCAGAAGACGTTGCAGGCCTGGGCGCCGTTGACGAGCGCGACGCTCGTATTGGAGCCCGTTGTCAACGTCGTCCCGACCTGGAAGATGAAGACCGCGTTCGGATCGCCCTGTGCGTCGAGCGTGACGCTCCCTGAGGAGAGCAACAGCGAACTGCTTGCGGTGCGGACGCCGGCGGTGAACGTCTGCCCGGCGAGATCGGTTCCGGCCGACCCGTTCGTCGGGCGGGACGCGGCGTCGTTGAAGGCGGTCGTCAGGGCATTCTTCGCTTCGATCGCGACGGCGTCGTCCACGTGCGTCTGACCGAGGACCTGCGGCGCGCCCGTGACAGACGAGCCCGGACTGAGTCCGAGGTCTCCGAACATCGTTGTCGGGCCGGTGTTGGTGACGGTCGAGCCTGCCAGCACCGAGAAGCTGGTGGCGGCGCCCAAGCCGACAGGGGCGGTCGCGGCCGACGCCGTCGCGGAAACCGCCAGCGTGGCGAGTAGGGCGACGAGGAAGATTCCGACGCGAAGCTTTCCGGCGCCGGGGTTCAGTCCGGGACGACGAACTGCGAGAGAGTCGCTCGTGAGCGACGGTTGCTTCGACGGGACGCCTCGATACATGGGCGTCTCCTGACTGCGGCGCGAGCACCGCGATAGGAGGGGAATGGCTCCCCGGTCACAGTCGACCTGCTCGCTGCATCGGCAGGGTCGCTGTATAGCTTGACCCCGGCGCGGTGCAGCGGACGAATCCCGATGGATCTCGGGCGCGCCTCACTTGATGATGAGGATCTGCGGGTGTGTGGCGAGCAGCGTCTGGGTGAAGACGTAGTCGAAGGCGAAGATGCCGGTGATGGCGATGACGACTGCTTCGTTGACGGCGCGCCCGACGCCCTCGGCGCCGCCGGAGGCGGCCATGCCCTTGTAGCAGCAGACGATCGCGATGATCGCGCCGTAGATCGTGGTCTTCAGCACCGAGCCCCACAGGTCGGTCGTGGAGGCGTTCGCGAACAGCGTGGCCCAGAACGGGCCGAGCGGCTGGCCGTTGACGAGCTCGGCGATGATGCCGCCGAAGATCCCGAACAGCAGCGCGTAGATGTCGAACAGCCCGGTCACGAGCATCAGCGCCAGAAAGCGCGGCACGACGAGGTTCTTGACGGGGTCCACGCCGAGCACCTGCAGCGCGTCGAGCTCCTCGCGAACCTTGCGCGCGCCGAGATCGGCCGTGATCGCGGTGCCCGCTACCCCCGCCACGACGATCGCTGTCACGCTCGGGCCGATCTCGCGCACCGCGCCGAGCACGAAGAAGCCACCGAGGCGGTCCAGCGCACCGAAGATCGTCAGGAAGTTCGCCGCCTGCAGCCCCGGCGCGGCGTAACAGATGCAGACCGTCGAGATCAGCAGCGGGAACCAGCACAACCGCAGCGCGAACAGGAACTGGGACACGAACTCGCCGCCATACGGGTACGGCGGCCGCAGGGCAGACCAGATGGTCTTGCCCGTGAGGATCATCATGTCCCCGAGCTCCTGGAACAGTCCTTGGCCGGAGCCTCGGACGCGTTCGGTGAGAGCTCTAACCATTGCTGCGCCCGCCGTCGGCCGCCGGCAAGACCTGACGAGCTACCTGTCGGTCCCGATATAACACGACTGATGCATCCAAAGGCATCCGCGGTGCGAAGGCAATGGGGTTCGCGCGACCGGTCTGCGCCGACCGATCGGGGAGGACCGGCGTGAAGCTGAGGGCGCCTTCATATCTGGTGCTGGGGATGCTGCGGATCGGCCTGCGATCCGGCTACGAGATAAAGCGGGGTGCGGACCGTTCGACCAAGCACTTCTGGCCGATGTCTCTGGCGCAGGTCTATCCCGAGCTCGCCCGGCTCGAGGAGGCCGGCCTGATCACGGGCCGCGATGATCCGCACGGGGCGCGCGCCAGGCGCGCCTACACGATCACCGACGGGGGAGACGAGGCGCTACTCGACTGGCTGCGCGATCCGCACGATGAGCCGCCGCAGGTCCGCGACGAGCGGCTGGTGCGACTCTTCTTCGCCGACGCTCTTCCCCGCGATGATCAGATCGCGCTCGTGCGCCGTCTGCGGGAGAGCCACGAAGCGGAAGTCACGCGCATCAGAGAAGAGGTCATGCCGATCTCCAGCGCCGCCGAGGAGGCGGGCACGATCTTCCCGCACGCACTGGCCCGGCTGAGCAGCGACATCTTCACCACGATCGCCCGGGCACTCGCGGAACTCGAGACGCGGCTCTTGGACGAAGATCGCAATGTCGATGCCCGGCGAGCCAGCGACGTCGACAGCGCCGGGAGCAGGACCGCGCCGCATTAGCGGTCGCTTCGAAACCCCCAGCACGATCGCGGTGGCGACCCCGCGAGTCGCGGCGAGGGGATCGAGCAAGATCGCAGTTTCGTTGCACGCCTATCCTGGCTCCGATCGATCGTGCCGCCCGTGTCCTACCCGAGTCCGCCGCTACACGACGATGTCGTGATGCTCAGGCCTTGGCGGGCTGCCGATCTCGTTGACCTCGCGAAGGCCATAAGAGACCCGGCGATCCAGCGCTGGAGCCACCTGACCGCCGCTGACGCCGAGGCACAGCGTCGCCGCCTCGCAGAGATCCCGGCGGAGATGGCTGCCGGCACGGCGATCCGGTTGCTGATCGCCGACGCCGCCGATGAGGACGCGTTGCTCGGTGCAATCTCCCTCTTCGAGATCCACTCAGACACGCGAACCGCCGAGGTCGGGTACTGGGTGATCGCCGGGGCGCGAGGTCGCGGTGTCGCGTCCCGCGCAGTCGCACTCATCTCGGGATGGGGCGCAGCTGGACTCGGATTACGAGCGATCACCGCGATATGCGATCTCGACAACAAGGCATCTCAGCGCGTCCTCACCCGTGCCGGGTACCAGGCTCGCGGTCCAGCACCAGCACACTCGCCACCCGCACTCACGTACGTGCTCGAGTTCGGGTGACAGGCTGGTCCGTGGGTGCTCCGTCTCGGGTTGAAACCCGGCATCCCGCCCCCAACTTGTCCGCCCCCTGTCCCGTCTCCCCGCCGCCCGTCGTAGCGAAGCCTGTACCCGCTAAAAACTTCGCCACGCCGGCCGACGACGCGATGCCGGAAACCGGCATTCCAGAGCCAAAACAGCGATGCCGGAGGAGGGACTCGAACCCCCGACACGCGGATTATGATTCCCGGCGTGATCGAGCGATAGGGCCAATAAACATCGGGCTCTACGCGGCCCGTTGGACACGTCGTTGGACACAATCGCCGGAGACGTCCCTCGCACTGATCCAGGCGCTTCGCGATGTACGAAGTCGTGGAGGGGGGTGGACGGGCTGGCGCCCTGAGGCGCGGGCTTCCGAGGCGAGTTCGATCGCGGGTCACCGGTATCTTGGAAGCGGTGGATTGGGGGCTCGCCACAGTCGGACTCGCACTGTTGCTGGTCGCGGCGGTCTCGCGACGGCTGTCCGACACCCCGATCACGCCGGCGATGTTGGTGGTTGCCATCGGGGTGCTCGTGGGCCCGCTGGTGTTCGACGGGCTCACTGTGGGGCCGACGAGTTCGACGGTGCGGAAGCTCGCCGAAGCGACGCTCGCGGTGGTGCTGTTCTCGGACGCTTCGCGCATCGACCTGCGGGCCGTCCGCCGTGAATCCGCCATGCCCTTGCGATTGCTCGGCGTTGGCCTGCCGCTGACGATCGTCCTGGGCTCGCTGGCCGCCCTCGCCCTCTTCGGTTCGTTCTCGCTGAGTGAGGCCCTGATCCTCGGTGTGATCCTCGCGCCGACCGATGCCGGACTCGGCAGCGCGGTCGTGACGGACCCGAGCCTTCCGCAACGGGTGCGGCAGTCGCTCAACGTCGAGAGCGGGCTGAACGACGGGATCTGCGTCCCGATCCTGTTGATCGTTCTCGCGACGGCATCCGGCGCGGGGGGGCCTACCCACCCAGCGCAGGTGGTCGGCGAAGAGATCGGCTACGGGCTCCTCGGAGGCATCGTCGCCGGGGCATTTGCCGCGTGGATCGTGATCGCGGCGGGCAAGAGGAGCCTGATCGATGATGCATGGCGGCAGATCATCCCGGTCGCAGCCGCCGTGCTCGCGTTCGGTATCGCAGAGGCTCTCGGCGGGTCGGGCTTCATCGCCGCGTTCACAGCGGGCGGGCTGTTCGGCCTGCTCGTCGCCGGCGATATCGCCCCGACGATGTGGTTCACCGAGGAGGCGGGGTCGCTGCTCGACACGACAACCTTCCTGCTCTTCGGCGCCGTGCTGCTCGGCCCGGCTCTCGAGCATGTGAGCTGGCAGATCGTGCTCTACGCCCTGCTGAGCCTGACGGTCGTGCGCATGCTGCCCGTGGCCCTCTGCCTGGCGGGCACACACGCACGGCCGCCGACTGTCGCCTTCATCGGCTGGTTCGGTCCACGCGGGCTCGCATCGATCGTCTTCGCTGTGATCGTCGAGGACACACATCAAGCCCACGGAGACACATTGCTCACAGCCACCTACCTGACCGTTGGTCTCTCGGTCCTGCTCCACGGACTCTCCGCAGCGCCGCTGGTCAGGCGTTACGCCGGCTGGTATCGCGCCGCGACAGGCACGCGTCCTCCTGCGATGGAGAGCAGGCCGGCGCACGAGCACCGGGCCCGGGGGGCGAACGCGCTGCATGGCAGCCAGCGCACCGCACAGGCCTGAGCACCGAGCCGGCCCAGAACAGTCAGGCCTGCTGTACGTCGCTCACCGGCCCGACCGGTGGGCACGGGACGGGTGGCGTGGAAGCCCCCGGAAGAGGATCATGTAGAGCGCCACCGCGAAATAGACAGCCATGGCCACCCCGGGTACGACGAGACCGACGAGGACCGCGATCACGTAACCGCCGAGCACTGGGAGCAGTTCGCGCGGTTCGTCCTGGCGCGGTTCGCCCGCTTGCTGGGGTGAGTAGAGGTGCTCGCGTCGCGCATAGGCGTCCAGGGCGAAGCCGAGGAGGCGGATGGCCAGCAGGGTGAGCCCGTACATCGTGACGAACACACGCTCGCTCGCATGGGAGTGCAGTGCGTCCGCGACCAGTTTCGTCGGGAACGGCAGGAACGCGACCACGAGCAACACCAGCAAGTTGATCCGGAGCAGCAGCGGATCCGTGCGCGTGAGCCCGTCGGTGAGCTGCGTATGCCCGAGCCACGCTGCGCCGATCGTGATGAAACTGACGACATACGCGAGGTAGAACGGCCAAGCGCGAAGCACCTGTTCCAGTGCCGTGCCCGGCGGATGAATCGCGATATCCAGCACGAGCAGCGTGGCCGCGATCGAGAACACGCCGTCGCTGAACGCTTCCATGCGCGTAGTGCTGAGCGATCGCCGCTCGCGCGGGAGGTCTTCGCCGGGGGACATGCGGAGTCCTATAGCGCCGGGGGTCCTAGATCGCGGCCGGCTCGCGGGCCCCCGCTTTCGGCGGTTGGACTCATCGTGGGACGCTCCCCGACTACCGCAGGTTCCCTGGACTCCGAACTAGGAGCATTTGAGCGACTCGTACGCCTGCTTGTAGCTCGCCGCAAGCCCGGCGACCGCGGCCTTCGCCGCAGGCTCGGATTCCTTGAGCACAGCTTCGACGTTACCCCCGGCTTTTGCCGTAGACGCCGCTGTCTTCGCGAGTGTCGCGAGCTCGGCGGAGAGCGCCTTCTGCGCGGTTTCCACTTGACTCTTGCTCGACGCCGGAAGGTCGGAGACGGATTCGTTGATCACGGCTGCTTCCTTTTTCATCACTTCGGCAGCGGTCTTGATTTCTTCCGGTGCCTGCTTGGAGATCGACAGGCTGGACAGTTTGGCGAGCTGGGCCTGGATTTCCTTGGTCGAGGAGCAGACGTGCGCTGTCGCCTTTTCTTCGGATGATTCGCCACAAGCGGCCAGCCCTATCGGGAGAAGCAGAATCGCCGCTAGGACTGCCGGTCTGCTGAGGGTGTTGAACATCGGTTCTCCTCCACGGTTTTGAACGAAGTTGATTGTCAGCGTTGGTGGGCCACCTGCGCCGGGCCCACTGCATCGGGCGGCATCGAAGCTTTGGGCCACGACCTCACGCGTTCGGAAGTCAGGTCACCGGATGCGCCCTCGGTGCGCCGCTGGTTTCATGCCCGAGTCTGCGCATCTCCCAGCCGGCCATGAAGAACAGGGCGCCGCGCACGATCAGAACGATGCCGATCACCACCGCGAGCGTGGCCAGACCGATCCCGGGCCAGGACAAGATGACGATGCCGGCGATCGTGTCGAGGATCGCGACCGCGACGTTCGTCGCACGCCCCTCGGGTTCGCCGAAGGCAGCGACCAAGCGCACCACGCCGGCCACGATGAACCACACCCCGATGACGAGCACGAAGACGACGAGCGTGCCGAAGGGTTTCTTGATCAGGACCAGGCCCGCGATCGCGCTGAGTGCGCCGATCAATGCCAGCATGCCGCGCCCTTCGCCCTTGGCGAAGATCGACGTGCCAATCGCCAGCACTCCGTCGACGAGCAGAAAGATCCCGGCGATCACCGTGAACGTGCTCAGCGTTTCGTGTGGCGAGACAACGAAGAAAACGCCTACGCAGAACACCACTGCACCGAACAGCGTCACCAGCCACCAAAGCTGCGCGAGCGCACCCTGCTCTTCGTCAAACCTAGACACAATCCGACCTCCTCGTCCTGCAGTTCGCGGGTGGCTACTCGTATTCCGATTCCGTCTGCTCGGCGTCGAGCTCGGCCTCGACGGCGACAATCGCGATCCCGAGCGCCTTGGTGATCTTTGCGGCGGCGGACATCGTTCGGGGGGTGCCGACGATCGGCGCGACCGCAATCAGGATGCCTTGAAGCTGCTCGAGCGTGACGCCGGCATCCGCCGCAGGCCCGATGTGCACGAGATATGACGCAGCCGGTGCATCGACGGCCACGAGAGCAGCGATGCGCGCCGCGAGCAGCGAGTTGTCGTCCAGTCCGCTGCGCTCGACCGACTCGGCGGTGATCGCGGCGAGCGTGTCCAGTACGGGGGTATCAGAGGCAATGGTCATCTTGATCCTTTCGGGTCTTTCGGCCTGGTGTGTTGGGGTGTTGTGTCGCGGGGACCCCCGCGGCCGTCGCGCGGCCCACCCCGGTGAACCATCGGATCCGGGGAGATCCACAGCAGCGCTGTTCAGTCGATGGCCTTGTCCGTCGGCTGCGGCCGAGACGGGGCCACGGCCGTGTCCGGTCAGCTATGCAGTCGCGTACTCCTTCTCGGCCTTATCGAGTTCGCGCTTGAACTCCTTGCTGTCGACGTCGATTTCCTTCTCGATCGTCTTTTCTGCGCGGGTGAGGACCTCGTCGAGCTGTTCTTCGAGGCGTGATTCGCCGATCACGAGCAGCGTTGCCTCTCCTGCTTCGATCAGGTCACCCAGTTCCTTGGCGTCGGAGCTCGAGATGCCCTTTTTGAAGTGTCCGCCAAGGCCGCCGATGACACCGCCAAGCAACGCCGCGGGGATCACGGCCGGCGCGGCCACGACCCCAACTGCCGCTCCGACGGCGATGCCGCCCCATGTGCCGTGCTGCGTCGGCTTCTCGTGCTTCTCGACCCGGACCTTGCCGTCGGCGTCCTTGGTGACCAACGCGACGTCATAGGTGCCCACGAGCTTCGCCGCATGCAGTTCGAGAAGGATGTCGTAGTCCCCCTCAGCGCCGGCGGCATCCGCGTACGTCGCGGCGTAGATAAAAACCGGATTGTCGCTCATCTCGTTCTCCTGTTCTTGGTGGTGTTTGACATTTGAGCAAGGCCGCAGGCGGGCTGCATCGACCAAATAGGTTGAAATTTGATGAGCTGGCCGAGGCCCGTCGGATGCTCCCGACTTCCTCAGCTAGATCGGGCGAAGTCGCGAGAACGGGTCACGGCTGGGGAGTCGATCAAACCGAGCTTTTCCGCGCGCTCGATCGCCTCGCCGCGCTTCGTGACCTCCAACTTGCGATAGATAGACACAGCCTGTGTCTTGATCGTGGCTCGTGAGACATATCGCCGCTCAGCGATCTCAGCGATGGTGAGATGGGTCGCCAACAGCGGTAGCACTTGCAGCTCAGCCTCGGTGAGCAGGGGGGTCCAGTCACCGGTCAGGGCGTGCATCGCGTTGACCCGATCACGGAGTTCACCGGACTGCCCGACGAGCACGCCGAGGTCGGGGACCCGCCTTAACAGCTGGTCGATCTCCCTTTGCAAGACCATTGCACCCGCGGCGTCGCCCAAAGCGATACGGGCGCGCACCAGCTCGAGACGAACCTGCACGCCGTTGAACGGCATGAAGTACGTCAGCAGCGGTCTCAGGCGGTCTGCCCCAGCGAGATGCGTTTGCGCCTGTTGGAGGTCCCCCCTGTGTAGCGCGACGCTGCCCAGCGCGGCGAAGGTTGTCGCACTCGGCAGATACGCCTCGAACCCTCCTTCGAGCACGCATCGCTCCGCTTCCTTTGCGAGTTTTTCGGCCGTGTCGAGGTCGCCATCCGCCGCCGCCAGCAGCGAGCGCTGAGCGAGAGCGACCGAGGCGTTGCTGGGCATGTCGAGTTCCTTCGCCGCCTGCGAGTTGTCGCTAAAGACCTGATCCGCCTGGTCGCTGTCACCTGCGAGAAGCAATGCGATGCCGAGCATGTTCGACGCCACCGGTCGCTGCAAACTCCAGGCGGGGGACAGCTCAAGCGTCCGCTCGGCGTCGACCCTCATACGGTCGACGCCGTGGCGGCACATGGCCGCTTCAAGGCACCTCACCCACGGCTCGATCGTCGCGCCTCCATCCGGCGCCGGCTCGTCGGTGTCACATTGTTTGGCCTCCATTGCCCAACGTTCCGCTTCGACAGGATGGCCTGACAGCCCCTCGCACCAGGCTCCCAGGACCGCGACCGCCGGATATTGTCGTGGGGCTGCACGTTCGGATAGACGCTCGATCCATTTTCGTACCGTTTCGAGCCGTCCACCCTGGTGCGCGGGGATCGCGCAAACCGCCACCAGGGTCGCGGCGCGCTCGACGTCGTCGCCCGCGAACGCGTACGCGATCGCCGCCTCCCGCGCACCATTATTCTCGCTCCAGTCAGCTGCGCGGCGGTTGAGCGTCGGGATCAGATCTGGCTCGCGGACGTTGAGTTCGCGGGCGAGCAGATCACGGAAGAGGTGGTGGTAGCGGTACCACACACCGTGCCGGTCGAGCGCCACGAGCAAGCGGTTTGACCGCTGCAGCGACTCAAGGATCGCTGCGCTCCCCGTCTGCTTGAGCACGGCGTCGCACAGCGGTCCGCACATCCGGTCCAGCACCGCGGTCCGCGTCAAGAACTCGGCCTGATCGGCCGGTAAGCCTGACAGGATCTCAAGCTGAACATAGTCCGCGATCTCACGCGGTGTTCCGACGGTCGCGGATCCGGCATACCGATCGCGAGTGCCGGTCTCACGCAAGGAGAGCGCTGTGAGATAGATACTGACGGCCCATCCCTCGGTACGGGCCGTCAGCTCTGCGACCTCCTGTTCGGTGAGAGCGACCCCAGCGGCGCGAAGCAGAGACCCCGCCTCGACCACGTCCAGAGCAAGGTCAGCGACCTGCAGGTCAGCAACACGACGCTCAGCTCGGACACGAGCAAGAAAACACTGCGGCTCGTGGCGGCCCGCGAACATAAGCTGAGAGCCCGCCGGGATGCAGTCGCAGAACGCGGTGAGAACGTCGCAGGCGTCGCGCTCGCAAAGCACATGCACGTCGTCGAGCACCACCACCACCGGATGCTCGATCGACATGAAGGCCGCTCGAAGCCGCGGGAGCGTCGTCGACCAAAGCGCGTGAGGCGGGTTGCTAACGGCGTCGACGGTCGTCGGATCACCGCTGCTGGCCCAACTAAGAGCCTGTGCGAGATGGGTCGCAAGGACGACGGGATCATTGTCGGCGTCCTCGAGCGAGATCCACCCGAAGCGCCGGCCATCTAACTCCGACGCTTGCGCGAGCAGGGTCGTCTTTCCGTATCCCGCCGGCGCGAAGATCGCCACTACGGGCTCCGCTTGGTGGGCCAATCGCCGCAGTAGCGCAGTCCGCGGGATCAAGTCCGGATGGAGCCTTGGTCCCCCTGAAGTGATCCGCACTGGCACCTGAACGTCCGGCTGCGGCGCACCCACCCTGTCACTTAGCCCCGAAACGGAGATCGTCTGTGCCCCCTTGTGACTCGGCATTACATCCGCTCTCAAGCAGAGTTGCGGAGCCGGCCGCCCCCGTCTAGCGAACTTCTCCGCGCGATCCCGCGGGAAACTACGTACCGTGGAGTGGCGGCGGCAGGTGGCGGCACGCCCTGGCGACCAGCCCAGATCGCTGAACTCTGTCTTCGTGCGATTTCAACCCATATGGCCGATGCTCGCCCCGCGCGCCGTCGCTGGAATGGAGCAGTGGCTACGACCGAAGACACGCTGTTGAGAATTGCGCTCAGGGACGAGGGCTTCATCCAATCCTTGAGCAGGTCTGGCGGCGAGGGAGCTGAGCTCGACTGTGAGCTCGACCAACGCACGTGTGAGCTCGTCAAGCTAGCTGTGCTCATCGGTATCGAGGGAGCTATCCCGTCCTATGTCGCGACCGTACAGGCGGCCCAGGCCGCGGGCGCATCGGACGCAGAAATCGTCGACACTCTCGTCGCGGTCCTCCCCTCGGCCGGCATCGTTCGGACCAGCTCAGCCGCGCCGAAGCTTGCGCTCGCGCTCGGATATGAGCCGAACCACGCACTCCGCGAGGACGAGCCCGAAGCGCCGCGGGGACATCGCCCATGACAGTCATCCCGGGACGGTCTCGAGCACGGAACGCGGACGATTGCGGCCATCACTTTTGTTTGCGTCCCTATCGGCCTGGCCGCACCTCGCCCATCGTCCTATCCAAGACCTCAAACAACGGCTAGGCGTAGATGTCTCCTTCAACAGTCCTGTCGTCAAGTGGGCCCGGCCCGATTCGTGGCTCAGCCACAACAAAAGGGAACGGTGTGGTCAAGGCGGTACCGCACCTGACCGTCGCCGAGCGTGTGGCCCGCGGCAAGGCCGCGCGGGCCGAGGTGCCGCGCGCCAGCCACGCCGACTATCAGCCGCCGCGGCGACCGCCCCGATCCGCTCGACGCTGCTCGAGCAGCCAGGCCACGACGCGCGTCCCGGAGCTGGTCCCGATCCGCTACGGCCGGATGCTCGTCTCGCCGTTCACGTTCTATCGCGGCGCGGCGCTGATCATGGCCAGCGACCTCGCCGCGACGCCGCGGTCGGGGCTTCACGGTCCAGTGCTGCGGCGACGCCCACCTGTCGAACTTCGGCGTGTTCGCCTCGCCGGAGCGCCGGCTCGTGTTCGACCTCAACGACTTCGACGAGACGCTGCCCGGGCCGTGGGAGTGGGACGTCAAGCGCCTCGCGGCGAGCATGCTGATCGCCGCGCAGTCAACAACGGCTTCCCGGTCAAGGACCAAGAGCGGATCGTCCTCGACACGGTCGCGGCACTACCGCACGGCGATGGCGACGCTTCGCCGGGCATGAAGAACCTCGACGTCTGGTACGCCCACCTCGACATCGAGGCCGCGCTCGCGGAGCTCGGCTCGCAGTTCAAGCCCGAAGATGGTCAAGCGAACCGAGAAGGCGCTCGCGAAGGCGCGCACGCAAGGACAGCATGTCGGCGTTCTCCAAGCTGACGCGAGATGGTCGACGGCCAGGCCGGATCGTCGACCGAGTCGCCGCTGATCGTCCCGATCGACGAACTCGCGCCGGGCATGGAGCGCGACGAGATGTTCGACGGCGCTGCACGAGCTGCTGCGCTGCCTACCGCGCCACGCTCGAGTTCGACCGGCGCGTGCTGCTCGAGCAGTTCGAGCTCGTCGACTTCGCCCGCAAGGTGGTCGGCGTCGGCAGCGTCGGCACCCGCGCGTGGATCGCGCTGCTGCTCGGCCGCGACGGCCAGGACCCGCTGTTCCTGCAGATGAAGGAGGCCGAGGCGTCGGTGCTCGAGGAGTTCCTCGGCCCGAGCGAGTTCGACCAACCACGGCGAGCGGGTCGTCACCGGCCAGCGGCTGATGCAGGCCGAGCAGCGACATCTTCCTCGGCTGGCTGCACGTCGACGTCAGGGCTCGACGGCAAGCCGCGCGACTTCTACGGCCGCCAGCTCAAGGACTGGAAGGGCTCGGCGGAGATCGAGCAGATGGTCCCCAAGGGCATGGCGACGTACGGCCGGCTGTGCGGCTGGACGCTCGCCCGCGCCCACGCCCGCAGCGGCGACCGGATCGCGATCGCCGCCTACCTCGGCAAGAGCGCCACGCTTCGACCGCGCGATCCTCGAGTTCTCCCACGCCTACGCCGAGCAGAACGAGCGCGACTACAAGGCTCTGACCGACGCGGTCGAATCGGGCAGGATCACCGCCGAGACGGGGCTCTGACGCCGTGGGTGATCCAAGCACCCCCCGCGGCACTACTGAGTGAGAGTCCGAGGGCGGCAACACCCGAGTTCGAGGTACAAGCCGGACAGACCAAGCTCGAGGGCCTGGCCGGAAAAGTGACAATAGAAGGAGATCCAGTGTCGTCAGAACCAACAATCCAGACGGACGAGTTCGAGGCGCTCTATGTTCAGAGTGCGCAGGGGATTACGAGCAGCAACGGCTCGATGACGCTGCAGGGGCTTGCGCCCTCCACGCTGATGTTCTCCGACCGTCCCGAGCGGATCGTCGGCCATCTCACCTCCGCACAGTTCGTGGAAGGCTGGGGAGACGGGGACAACAGCTTCCTCGAGGATCCCCCGAACGCTGTGCTCTCGTTCCTGGCCTCCCAGGACGAGACGCCCGAGGACGTGGTGGTGATGCTCACGAACCCGAGCTTGGACGGCGAGACGCTCACCTACAACGTGGACGTGCTCGAAGGCACCATGCCGAACACGACCGGCCCTTGCTCACTGTTCATCGACCCGATCGGCCGGCCGCTCAGCGCCGTGTCGGTCTGCGGCGTGCGGAGGCGCTCGCGCCGGCGGGCGAGGCGCTGACGCGTTCGGTCAGCTGTGCCACCGGCTGACTGAACCGTGAGTTCCTGCCCTGCGAATGCAGGAAAGTTGACACCAAAGCGCCCGAGAGCTACGCTCAGCCCACCTGCGCTCCTCCGTTCCCCCTCGATAGATAGGACGACACATGCTCATCGCGACCGGCTACCCGTTCCTCGAAATCCTGTGGACGATGCTCATCTTCTTCGCCCTCGTGGCCTGGATCTGGATCCTGTTCAGCGTCCTGGCCGACATCTTCCGCCGCCACGACGAGTCCGGCTGGACCAAGGTCCTATGGATCGTTTTCGTGATCGTTTTGCCGTTTCTTGGCGTCTTCGTGTACCTCATCGCGGAGAACGCCGGAATGGCCGAACGCGCGGTAAACAGGCAGTAGTCGACACGTCGAGGTGGACCGTCGTGGGGCGCCATCGGATCGCTCGTCTCGGTCGGGCCGGCCTTTCCCGAGTCCTTCCAGGACAGCGCGTTTGGCTAGCCGGCCGGACACAGCGGCGTAGCTCGTGAAAGCTCGGTGATCCATGTCGAGTAAAGCAACGGCGGCGGTGGCTGGCGGCGTTCTGCTGACGCTGTGCGCCGGGTCAGTTCCTGATGATGCTCGACAGCTCGGTGATGAACGTGTCGATCGCGACGGTCGCGAAGGACGTCGGCACGACCGTCACCGGGATCCAGACGGCGATCACGCTCTACACGCTGGTGATGGCCGTCGTTGATGATCACCGGCGGGAAGATCGGGCAGATCATCGGGCGCAAGCGCGCCTTCGCGATCGGCTGCGTGATCTACGGCTGCGGCTCGTTCATCACGGCGATCTCGCACGAGCCTCGCGCGTGCTGCTGTTCGGATGGTCCTGCCTGGAGGGCATAGGGGCGGCGCTGATCCTGCCCGTCGATCGTCGCGCTGGTGGCGTCCAACTACGCCGCCGACGAACGGCCGCGCGCATACGGGCTGATCGCCGCCGCGACCGCGATCGCCATCGGGGTCGGCCCGATCGATCGGCGGCCTGTTCACCACCTACCTCTCATGGCGCTGGGTGTTCGCGGGCGAGGTCGCGCTCGTACTGGCGATCCTTGTCGCTCGCCCGCCGGATACCCGAGGACGCGCCACGCGAGAAGGAGGGGGCACGCTGGACCTGGTGGGCACGGCGCTCTCGGCTAGCGGGCTCGGGCTGATCGTCTTCGGTGATCCTGCGCTCGGGCGTGTGGGGCTTTGTCAAGCCCAAGCCGGGGGCTCCGCGAATGGATCGGACTCTCGCCTGTGATCTGGCTGATGCTCGCCGGGGGCTTGGTCATCTACCTGTTCATCGAGTGGGAGGATCGCGGTGCTTGCGCGCGGCGGCGAGCCGCTCATCGACCCCAAGATCCTGCGGGTCCAGCGTGCTGCGCGGCGGCCTGAACTCGTTCTTCTTCCAGTATCTTCGTGCAGAGCGGGGCTGGCCTTCGCCGTGCCGCTGTTCCTCTCGGTCGCACTTGGCCTCTCCGCGATCGAAACGGGGGTGAGGTTCCTGCCGCTGTCGATCGCCCTGATCCTCACGGCAGCCGGGCATCCCGAAGCTGTTTCCCAAAGCCTCGCCACGCCGGGTGGTCCGGCTCGGTTTCATCGCGACTGTTTGCCGGCCTCGTGATCCTGGTCGCCGCGCTCCAAGAAGGCGCCGGACCGGAGATCACGACCGGGCCGATGCTCCTCGTCGGCCTGGGGATCGGAGCGCTCGTCCTCGCAGCTCGGGGCCGTGACAGTCTCGTCCGTTCCCGATGAGCAGAGCAGCGCGGTCGGCGGGCTGCAGAACACGATCAGCAACCTCGGCATCTCCATGGGCACCGCCCTGACAGGTGCGATCGTAATCGCCGCGCTGAGCACTTCGTTCCTGACTGGGGTGCAGCAGAACTCCGCTGTTCCCGCGCGGGTCAAATCGCAGGCGACGACTCAGCTCGCCGGAGGTGTCCCCTTCGTCTCCGACAAGCAATTGAAGGAGGGGCTCAACAAGGCCCATGTGCCACCGAGGGCCACAGATGCGATCGTCGAAGAAAACGCGAAAGCGCGCCTCGACGGGCTGCGCGAGGCGCTCTCGATACTCGCCATCTTCGCGTTGATCGGACTGGCATTCAGCCGACGAATACCCACCGAGCCGCCGGGTTCCTCCAAAGAGCCCGCCCCCCAGCCAGAGACCGCCGCCGCAACCCGGACGGCTGCAGCAGCGTGACTTTGTCCCGCTCGGCCTTAGAGGATCGTGGCCGGGATGCCTGAGGGGCTGTCGGCGAGCGAGGTGGGCAAGGAGATCGCCGAGCACAGCGAGCACGCAAACGCCCACACCCGGCGTGACCGCTATGTGTCGATCGCCGAGGCGCTACTGCTCTCGCTCGTGGCGATCATGGCCGCATGGTCTGGATACGCAGCGGCCAAGTGGGGCACCGACTCCTCGCTTTCGCTCGCGAAAGCCTCCTCCACACGGACGAAAGCCAATCAAGCCGCCATCGAAGCGACGCAGGTCCGCACGCTGGACTCGGTGGACTTCAATGCCGCGATCACTGCCTACGCCTCGCACAATCCCCTGCTCTTCCGCGTCGCGCTCAAGCGGCTGCGCCCGAGCGCACTCGCGGCCGTGGAAGCATGGCGGGCCACAAAACCACTCACGAACCCAAACGCGCCAGCGGACCCCTCCGACATGCCGCAATACCGGATACCACAACAGGCGCAGGCCAAAGCCTTCAACGCAAAGGCTGATGCGTACTTCAACCGCGGTCAGTCCGCGGCGGGAACCGCGGACAAGTATGTGAGGCTCACGGTCTTCCTCGCCGCCGTTCTGTTCCTGGTCGGTATCGGCAGCCGCCTACCGCTTCCCGCCGCCCGTTATGGACTGGTCGGAGTCGCCAGCGTGCTGTTCGTCGTATCGGTCGCGGAGCTCTTGAGCCTTCGCGGACCGCCGGGCTGACGCGGCCAAGCGCCGACGGTTATCGGCGGGAGGCAGCGGATCACCAACCTCAGCACTCCGTTTGCACCGCGCACGACCGCGAGCAGGTTCGGGATGCGCGAGGTTGGACACGTCTGCGAGCCTCTGGGCCGTTCGTAGACGTTCGTTGACGCTCCGTCTTCTTCCACGAAACCCCGCCTATCGGCTCTGTGGTGCGGGATCCGGCTCTAACGCTGCGATGCCGGAGGAGGGACTCGAACCCCCGACACGCGGATTATGATTCCGCTGCTCTAACCAGCTGAGCTACTCCGGCCGGGACGCGATGATTCTATTTGGACGGCCAGCGAACGCGGGGACGTCGCGCTCAGAGTCCCGTCTCGGCCTTGATGCGCCCCGACTTCACCGCCTCGGCGAGCGCTTTGTAGTCGAGTTCGTTCTGCTCGGCGTAGGCGCGTGAGAACTCGACGATCGCCTCTCCGAAGGCGCTGCCTTTGCCGAGGTAGCCGGCGATTGCGATCCTGTCGCCGCTGCGGGCATGGGCGCGAGCGAGCGTCCAGCCGCACAGACGGCCGTAGGCGGCCATGCCGCTGGGGACCATCTGCTCGATTTCGGCCGACCCCTTCCAGTCCTTCAGCTGTCGCCCGTAGAAGTCGCGCTCCTTGCCGTCGATGCCGGACTCGACGCGTACCCAACCGAGGAAGATGTCGCTCGTGGCCTGCATCAGCCGCTGTCCGGCGACGACTCGCTGACCGTGGTTGTCGAACTCGCTCGGTGCAAGGAACTCCTCGAGCACCGAGGACTCGGCCTCCTTCATCTGCAGGAACAGGGGATCTTTGCCGTCTCGGCCGAGCATCAGCGCGATCCAGGCGCGGGTGCCGACGCTTCCCACGCCGACCACCTTGCGCGCGAAGTCGGTCAGCCGAAACTCCTCGAGCAGCACGCGCCGGTCGGACTCGAGCGTCGAGCGGTAGGAGCGCAGCAACTCGTGCAGCCAATCGAGCACCTGATCGTGCTCGGCGCCCTCCAGGAGGTCGTCGATCGGCACGATCAGCGGCGGTTCGGCCGCGATACGCGGTTCTCCGTCCACCATGCGGGTCAGTTTGGAGAACGCCGCCATGCTGTCCTTTGTACGCGCCTTCGCGAGCGCCTTCTTGGTCTTCGCCACCGCCTTGGGCTTCACCTGAGAGCCGAGTTCCGCAAGCGCGCCTTCGATCTCGAGGTGGGCGTACCAGAGCTCGAGGTTCTTCATCGATGCGAAGCCCTCCATCGCACTCCGGTAGGCCTCGACGGTGCCCAGAACGACCTCGTCCTGTGCCTTGAGCGCGAAGCCGTTGTTGCGCGCGGCGATCATCATGCTCACCGCGAGTCGCTTCACGTCCCACTCCCACGGTCCCGGGAGCGTCTCGTCGAAGTCGTTGAGGTCGAACACCAACCGTCGCTCGGGCGATGCGAACACCCCGAAGTTCGAAAGGTGGGCGTCCCCGCAGCACTGGACCGTCAGGCCCGACCGCGGCGTGGTGGCCAGATCGCTCGCCATGATCAGCGCCGCTCCCCGATAGAACGTGAAGGGCGAGACGAGCATTCGTCCGTAGCGGATCGGCACGAGCTCAGGCACGCGGGTCTCGGCCTGCCGTTCGAGCAGCGAGATCGGGTCAGGGCGGTGCGGCGCCGGCTCGAAGACGGCGTGGCTCGAGCGTGGCACCTCGGTGCGGGCCGCCTTGCCGTGTGCCATGCGCTCAGCCGGGGTCAGGTGCACGACCGGCACGCTGCCGTTCCTCGCGGCTCGTCTCGAGCCGGACCCTCCATCGTCCTTGGCTGCCCGGGTCGATCGCTGCGCGCTCGATGAAGCACGTCGGGTCGAAGGCATGGGGCCTCCCTACGGGTAGTTTCGCGAGCTGCGCGTCCCGCGTTGCCCGCCTTGGCAGATCCTCGTCGAACGCACCGTCGGATGACTCATTCGATTCAGATGAAGTGTGCGGCTCGCGGGGGCACTAGCGTCGCGCCATGTCTCGCTCTGCTGGTCGCCTGATGGCGCTGGGAGTCACGTTCCTCGTGCTGGGTGCGGGCGGGGGTTCGGCGTTCGCGTCCTCGACGAAGGTCGATTTCGGGGATATCTCCCACAAGGGCTTGAAGAGCCTGGGGCCGGCTTCGGGAGGGCTGAAGCTGTCGCTGCAGCTGGGGATGATCGCCAACCAAGAAGGTATCCGCAACGCGGTGAAGGCGGCGAGCAACCCATCCTCTTCGAGCTATGGGAAGTATCTCACGCTGTCCTCGTTGCAGAGCAAATACGGCGCCTCCTCCTCGCGGCGCAACGCGGTTGTCGGCGCCTTCAAGCCCTACGGTGTCACGGCAACGGTCGACGTGACACATCTGCGGGTCGGTGCGACCATCAGCATCAAGAACGCGCAGAAGCTGTTCGGCACGAAGTGGGATCTGTATGCGGCCGGGCAACCGAACCAGGCTGTCGCGCTTCCCGTAAACACACCGAAGCTGGGTTCGGGTCTGAACGGGAACGTAGACACCGTGGCGGGTCTCGGGCTGTACGTCACCCAGGGCGCGTCGGCGAGCTCGTCGGTATCACGGGCTCGTACGGCTTCGTTCGCGGGCGGGACGCCCACTCGCACCGGAACCATCGACCCCGGGTGCGCGAGCAGCAGCTACCCGGGGGCCGTGGCGTCGAGCGCCGGGCTTTTCCCGAACGAGATCCTTAGCGCGTACGGTGTCGCGCAGCTGCAGGCGGCGGGGCTGCAGGGGCAGGGCGCGCGCCTGGCGATCCTGGGCGAAGCGCCGACTCCGGTCAACGACGTGACCGCCTATCGCAACTGCTTCGGCTTCCCCGGGACGGCACTGCAGATTCACGGCGCGTCGGGGATCGCGCCGATCCTCGAGAGCTCCCTGGACGCGATGACGGTCGCGATGGTCGCGCCGAAACTCTCGCGCTTGGACCTGTGGGTCAAGACGCTCGGGCAGTCGGACCCGCTTGGTGCCCTGAAGCTGCTCGCCGAACCGCTGCAGGCAACCAAGAACAACGTTCCGCTGCCGAACGTGATCTCGGTCTCCTACGGCGTCTGCGAGGCGAGCGTCGCGCCATACACGGCCGCCCGCACCTTGTTCAACCGGCAGGCCGCCGCGACCGCGGCGCTCGGGATAACGATCGTCGTCGCGGCAGGCGACGCCGGCTCGTCCTCCTGCGCGCATGGGGTGCCCACCTCGCAGCTCACGGGCTTCGATGAGCAGCAGTCGGCGTCCTGGCCCGCGACCTCGCCATGGGTGCTCGCCGTCGGCGGCACGAACCTCAGCCTGACGCCCTCGAACACGATCCAATCCACGGGCGTCTGGAACGACACCGAGTACCCGTCCCCCTACCAGCAGGCCGCCGCGGGCGGCGGCGGCGTCAGCGCGCTCGAAAAGCGTCCCTGGTGGCAGCCCGCGATCCCGTCGCAGACCACATACAGAATGGTCCCCGACGTTGCCGCGTTCGCGGACCCCAGCCCCGGCTACGCGATCATCTGCTCGCACGAAGTCCAGGGCTGCGGACCCTCGGCCGGCCAGACGATCTCGTTCGTCGGCGGTACGAGCGCGGCCACCCCGCTGGTCGCAGGCATGATCGCGCTCTGGGACCAACAAGCCAAACAGAGCGGCCTGCCAAACCCCGGATTCGTGCCGCCCCTGCTCTACTCGATCGCCCACGACGGCCCTGGATCGTTCATCGACATCACCACCGGAGGCAACTCGATCTTCGGTGGCGTCTCCTGCTGCACCGCCGCCCCCGGCTATGACCTCGCATCCGGGCTCGGCTCACCGCTCGCCAACCAGATCGCCCAGCACCTGCACAACTGACGGGCGCCGCCTCGCCTCCGGCGATCGAGGGCCGGCCGTCCAAATCGGGCCGCCGGGCGCGTTACCCTCGACGGGCGCCGCCTCCGGCCAGGTCGGTCGCGCAGGCCAGCCTCGTCCGATGCCACCGACCCTCCTCGCCGTCCCCAACGTCTCCGAGGGAGAAGACGCCGACACGATCGCGGCCCTGGCCCGCGCCGTCCGCAGCGCCGAGCCTGGCGAAGCCGGCATACGGTTTCTCGACGCCCACTCTGATGCCGACCATGGCCGCTCGGTGTTCACGTTCGCGGGCGGCCCCGGTGAGCTGTCAGCCGCAACGCTCCGCCTGGCGCGCGAGGCCGTGGAGAGGATCAGCCTCACGAGCCCCGGCCGCAGCGGCCAGCATCCGCACATCGGCGTGCTCGACGTCGCGCCGATCGTCTACCTCGACGACTCCGCTCGCGGCGCCGCCTGCGCCGAGGCGCTCCTCCTCGCCGAGCGCCTGGGCGAGGAGGCGGACATTCCGGTGTTCCTCTACGGCGAGCTGACGCAGTGCGAGGAGAGGCCGGCCCGTACACGCGCAGAGCTACGCCGCGGCGGTTCCGGGCGGCTGGCCGAACGGATGGCGGCGCCGCAAGAGGACGAGCAGGCGCTACGCCCGGACTTCGGTCCGCGACAGATGCGCCCCGAGCTTGGCGCGACGCTGGTGGCCGCGCGCCAGCCTCTCGTCGCCTTCAACGTCGAGCTGGCGCCGCCCGCGACGGTCGAGGACGCGAGGCGCATCGCGGCATTGGTGAGAGACGGGGGAGAGCATGGCCTGCCGGGCCTGCGTGCGATCGGCGTGGCGCTGCGTGGAGACACCGGCCAGGTCTCGATGAACGTCGAGCGCCCGCTGGAGCTTCCGCTCGCCGAGGTCGTCCGCATCCTGGCGATGCACGCGCCGCTCGCGCGCGCCGAGCTCGTAGGGCTCGCCCCGGCGGCCGCTTTCGAGGGCTTTCCGGCTGAGCTGCCGGTCCCCGGGTTCGACCCCCGCCGCCACCTGATCGAGAACGCATTAGGCTCTGGTTGATGGCGCAGACTCGACGCAAACGGCAGACCAAGCACCGCGGCAACGCCGCCGGCGTGGTCGAATCGCGCGGGCGTACCGGGCGCAAGCCCACCACCGCCGAGAAGACCGGCACCGCGACGAGCTCGGCGGCGGCCCGCAAACGCGAGGTCGACAAGCGCGATCGACCGCCGACATGGCGGGCCGCGTTCCTGAAGGCGATGGTCGCGACGGTGCTGCTGCTGTTCGTGATCCTGGTCTTCCTGAAGGGCTCCTCGGGCGCGATCGCGTTGTTCCCGATCGTGCTCGGCCTCTACACGGTCGTCAGCTACTACACCGACAAGTGGGTCTACGAGCGCCGCCAGCGCAAGAAGGCCCTCGAAAAGGGCAAGGCGCAGACGCGGTGAGCACGCCCGACGTCCGCTCCTATTCGGTCGGGCCGGTCCAGGAGAACTGCCTCATCGTGCGGGCGGACGAGAAGTCCACGCGCGCTGTGATCGTCGATCCGGGTGAGGAGCCCGAGCGCCTGCTGGAGGCCGCGCAGTCCCTGGGCGTCGAGATCGAGGCGATCCTTCTCACCCACTGCCACTTCGACCACATCGGCGCCGTCGCGCCGGTCGCGCGCGCGACCGGCGCGCCGGTCTACTGCCCGAAGATCGAGCTGCCGCTGCTCTCGGATGTGATGCGGTGGGTCCCGCCGGGTTTCGGACCGTTCGAGAACTACGAGGCCGATCACGTGCTGGAAGGCGGCGAGCGTCTGGACCTCGCGGGGATGGACATCGAGGTGCTCTTCACCCCGGGTCACAGTCCCGGGCACCTCACCTACGCGACCGGCGGCGCGCTGCTCTCGGGCGACGTGCTCTTCCAGGGCTCGGTGGGCCGCGTCGATCTTCCCGGCGGCGACTGGGCGACGCTCGAAGCCTCGATCGAGCAGCTCGTTCGCCGCTTCCCCGGCGAGACGATCGTGTACCCCGGGCACATGGGGGTCACCACGCTCGAGCGCGAGCTTGCAACGAACCCGTTCCTGACCGAGATACGCGCGCGGCTCGCTGCCGAGCAGCCGGTGGCGGCCAGCGCGCCGCCACCCCACGCCGCGCGTTGAGCGAGTCCAAGCTCAAAGCCCCGCGCGGCACGTTCGACGTGCTCGGCGAGCAGGCCGTCGTCAGGCAGGCACTGGAGGCGCGCGCCCGGGCGATCCTCGGTGCCGCCGGCTACGAGCGCATCGAGACTCCCGTCTTCGAGTCGACCGAGCTGTTCGCGCGCGGGGTCGGTGCCTCCACCGACATCGTCAGCAAGGAGATGTTCACCTTCGAGGACGGCGGCGGGCGCTCCCTCACGCTTCGTCCCGAGGGGACCGCGCCCGTCTGCCGCGCCTACATCGAACACGGCATGCACAAGCGCCGCCAGCCGGTGAAGCTCTGGTACCTCTCCTGCTTCTTCCGCCACGAGCGCGCACAGGCCGGGCGCTATCGCGAGTTCTGGCAGGTCGGCGCGGAGGCCCTCGGATCCGACGACCCGGCCGTCGACGCGGAGGCGATCTCGCTGCTGGCCGCCCTGCTCGCCGATCTCGGCGTGCGCGAGACGCGGCTGCGGCTGTCGAGCCTGGGCAGCCCCGAGACGCGCGGCGAGTACCGCGAGCGCCTGCAGTCTCACCTGCGGGCGAACGAAGACCGCCTCTCCGAGGAGGTGCGCGGGCGCATCGACCTGAACCCGCTGCGCGCGTTCGACACCGACCATCCGGGCACGCGCGAGGTGATGGCGAGCGCACCGCTTCTGCTCGACCAGCTCGACAGCGACGACCGCGAGCACTTCGAGCGGGTCAAGGCGCTTCTCGACGCCGGCGGCGTCGCCTACGAGATCGACCCGACTCTCGTGCGCGGGCTCGACTACTACACGCGCACCGTGTTCGAGTTCACCTCACAGGCGCTGGGGGCGCAGAGCGGCGTCGCAGGCGGCGGGCGATACGACCGTCTCGTCCAGCAGCTCGGCGGCCCGCCGACCCCGGGGATGGGCTGGGCGGCCGGGATCGAGCGGATCCTGCTGGCGGGCGAGCCGCAGCCCGCGCCGGCGCCCCTCGTCGAGCTCTACGTGGCGCTCGGCGAGGATGAGCCGGAGGTGCGCCGTGCCGCGTTCGCGCTCCTCGCCGAGGCCCGTTCGGCGGGCCTCGCCGCGCAGATGGAGCTTGGGGGCCGCGCGCTGAAAGGCCAGCTCAACCAGGCCTCCGCGCTCGGCGCCCGCTTCATCGCGATCGTGGGGCGGGAGGACACCGCCCTCAGGGACGTGCAGGGCGGCGGCCAGGAGACACTTCCGGCCGACACGGTCGTCCACGCCGTGCTGCGCAGCCACCACGCACTCTGAGCGGCTAGAGCCGATGCGCCAGCGCACGCTGGTGAAGCAACGCGAGCAGCTCCTGCTCGGTGCGCCCCGCTACCGGCTGCACGAAGCTGGTGCCGAAGAAGTCGATCTCGGCCGGTCCGTAGGGCAGCGTGAGGGCGTCGACGAACAGCTTCACGACCACGCGTGCCCCGGGCACGCCCACGCGCGCGAGGATCCGGATCCCTTCGGCGCGACCCGCGCCCGCGACCGAGACCTGGAGCGGCGCGACCTGCACCCCCAGGAGCTTGATGTTGGGATCGGCTTCCGACTCGAGGCTCTGGGCGAGGACGCGTTCGTAGCACTTGATCCCGCCTCCGGTCTGGGAAGGGGAGAGGTCACGTTCGACGCTGTGCGCGTTGTGGAGCACCTCCACGCTCGAGGAGATCGTTTCGCGTTCGAGGCCGTGGCCGCGCTCCAGCTCCGGCGAGCGCCCGGTGCCGATCGTGGGGGCGGCCCGCCCGCCGCACTGGGCTGCTTCGCGTTCGCGCGAGGGAGGGGTCGCCGAGCGAGCGGTTTCGTGTGCTCCCGGGACGTCGGCGGTGGTGAGCTCGACCGCGTGCGCGAACGCCGCGGCGCGCGCGGGCGTCAGCGCTAGCGGGACGGCGACCGGCGGTGACGCCGGGACCTTCGGTGTGCGTGCCGGCGGCGTCGTCGCGCCGGGCGACGGTGTCGTGGCGATTTCCGGTGCCGGGGTCCTCGTGCTGCCCGGCGGCGTGGTCCCCGTGCTGCCCGGCGTCGTTCCCGTGCTGCCCGTCGGCGGTGTGGCCGGTGCGCCCGGCGGCGCTTTCGCGAGGGTGACGACCGGCGCCGGGGCCGTGGTCGTCGTCGCGAGGTCCGACTTCCCGCAGCCCACGGCGAGGAACGCTGCGAGCACAGCCAACCCGATCAGCGTCCGTCGCGTCACGCCGTCGTCCCCTTGGGCGCGGCTACGCAGTGCGCGGAGGGCAGAAGGCACGCGAGCACGTCGATCGTCGCCACGGCGTGGCTGAGTCCCCCGCGGGCGCGCACCGCCTGTGGCGAGCCTCCGGCTGGAGCGTCGGCGACCCGGTAGACGCGCGAGCCGCGGGCGAAGAAGACGTCTGCCTGCAGCGCGCCGTCAGGGTTCAGCCACGAGAGGTTGCGGGCGAGCGGCGGGTGCGCCGCGAGGCCGTGCGAGGCCTGTTCGCGGCAGTGCGCGCTCGACGCGAGCAGAAGGTAGCGCCGAGCCTGGGCGTCGGACGCGAAGACCAGCACGTCGGCGACGACGTCGTCGCCGTTGGGAGCCCACCAGCGCATCTCGTAGCCGGCGGGCCGCCGAGCCTGCGGGGAGGTCGCCGGAGGCGCAGGTTCTTCATCGCTCCAGGCGACCGAGGAGCGCACCGTGCCTTCTTCGTAAAGGCGCCCGACACGCTGAGGCAGCGCACGAGCGACGTCTTCGCGCAGAGCGCCGACCGCCTTCGGCGCGACGAGCTGCACTTCGGGGATCGACGCGCCTGCGATGCAGCGGGAGGCGCTCTGGCGCACCGATGAGCCCGACCTCGTGACGCTCACGACCGCGAACGCGGCCACACATGCCGCCAGGACGACGATCAGGGCCCAGAGGCGCCGCCGTCCGGGCCGCTCGCGCGGCCTCTGATCCCCATCGGAATCGCTCATCTCCTGCATTGAACGTAGCGGCGCGAACTGTCCAAGCCATATGGCGCCATTCAACTTCTGCGCTCGAGTTGCCGAATGAGGGCTCAATGGCGCAGCTCTCACGTCCCTACCAGATCGGCCTCCTGGCCGTGGCGCTGCTCGCGGCCGCCTGGCTCCTCCTGTTCCAGGGGCACCACACCAGCCCCAGCGGCTCCGGCTCCTCACAGCCGCCCGCGACCGCGACACACACGGTGCAGGCGCCTACCACGGCTCCGAAAGCTCACGCGGAAGGCACCGCCGGCAAGGCCACCGGCCACGGCTCCGCCTCGAGCCTCGGCGCATTCGGCCACGCCATCGAAAAGGCCCGGGGTGCAGCCACCACCACCCAGCACAACACGCAGGAACTCGAACGCAAATCGGCTCAGGCGTCCTCCGCGTCGGCGCCGGCCTCCTCCACGCCCGCCTCCACAGCGGCCACGCCGGCGCCCGCGACCCCCGCGAAGAGCGCCGCACCGAGCACCACCGCGAGCGCGCCGGCCGTCACCAAAGCGCCGTCCACGAGCACCTCCTCTGCGAAGGGGACCGTCCGAGCGGCCGTCGCCCTCCGCCAGCACGCGGTCGAAGCGCAGCTCGCCCAGGGCAAGACCGTCCTGATCTTCTTCTGGAACCCCAAGGGCTCCGACGACCGGGCCGTGAACGCCGAACTCGGCAGGCTGCCTCACAACCTGCACATCGCGATCGACCGGGCCAACGCGAACGCCGTCACGACGTTCGGCACGATCACGCGCGGCGTCCAGGTCTACGGGACGCCGACGCTGCTGGTCGTGAACAAGAAGGGCCAGGTCACCACCCTCACAGGCCTGCAGAGCAGCTTCACGATCGCCCAGACGATCGAGGAATCCAAGAAGCACTAGCCGTACACTCGCTCGGATGAGCGAGGAACAGCTTCGGTATCACCTCGAGCACCCGCAGGGGCGCGGCCACGTGCCCGACGCCGGCTTCACCGGCGCCGCGGGCGGCGCCGCCTGCGGCGATCTCGTCCGGGTGACGGTCTCGCTCGACGAGGACGGGACGGCGATCGCCGGCGCCGGCTTCGACGCGAGCGGCTGCGGCGCAGCGATCGCCGCGGGAAGCGCGACCGTCGCTCTTGTGCGCGGGCGGGGGCTGCTGGACGCCGCCCGCATCGGCTGGCGGGAGATCGATGCCGAGCTGGGCTCACTGATCCCCTCAAAGCGGCACGCTTCACAGCTCGCGGCCGACGCGCTTCACCGCGCGCTCGGAGCGGCTGCGCGCCACAGCTCGCTGCCCGCGGCCGCGGGCCGCACGCTCGTCGCGATGAGCGGCGGGGTGGACAGCGCCGTGGCGGGGCTGCTCGTGGCTGAGCAAGGGGAGGCCGTCGCGTGCACGCTCGAGCTGTGGTCCGATCCCGAGAACGACGGCGAGTCGAGCTGCTGCTCTGCGGAGGCTGTGCGCGGGGCGCGGGAGCTGGCGCATCGTCTCGGCATGCCCCACCTCTCGATCGACCTGCGTGAGGAGTTCCGCGCCGGCGTCGTGGACGGCTGGCTCGAAGGCCACGCCGCCGGGCTGACCCCCAATCCGTGCATCCGCTGCAACGGCAGCGTGCGGCTCGATGCGATGATCGAGCTCGCGGGCCGGCTCGGAGCGGACGCGCTCGCGACGGGGCACTACGCGCGCGTCGAGCACGACGGGGCGGAGCCGCTGCTGCGCACCGCCGCCGACGCGGCGAAGGACCAGAGCTATGTGCTCTCGGGTCTCTCGCCCGAGTCGCTCGCGCGCCTTCGCTTCCCGCTCGGCGACCTGCACAAGCCCGAGGTCCGTGAGCTCGCGAGCCGCGCCGGGCTGGCTGTCGCGGGGCGCCGCGATTCCCAAGACCTCTGCTTCCTTGCCGGCACCGGGCGCGAAGCGTTCCTCGAGCGTCACGGCGGACTGGCGCGGCGGCCCGGCCCGATCCGCACCCGTGACGGGCGGGTGCTCGGCGAGCACTCCGGCGCGCACCTCTACACCGTCGGGCAGCGCCACGGCTTGGGCGTGGCTACCGGTACGCCGCTCTACGTCCTCGAGACGGACGCCGGCACGAACGCGGTCGTCGTCGGCGCGCGCGAGGAGCTCCGCGCCGAGCGGATCGCCGTGCGCGATGTGGTGCTTCACCGCGCCGGCCGCGCGGTCGACGGCGTGCGCGTACGCGCGCATGGCCGGCGCATCGACTGCCGGATCGCAGAGCCCCTCGACGCGGGTCGGCACCCGGGCACCGAGGTCGAGCTGCTCGCCGAGGCGGAGCGCACCGCCCCCGGGCAGCTCGCGTGCCTGTACTCCGGCGAGCTGGTCGTCGGGCACGGCACGATCGTGCGATAGCCGCCGGCGCGAGCCGGCGCCTTAACATCACTCTCCTGATGACCGCCATGACTTCCGATGAGATCCGCGAGCGCTACCTGGAGTTCTTCGAGGAGCGCGGGCACCGCCGCATCCCTTCCGCCTCCCTGGTTCCGTCCGCGCACGATCCCTCGGCGCTGTTGACGGTCGCGGGAATGCACCCGCTGAAGCCCTACTTCCTCGGCCAGGAAACGCCTCCGGCGTCGCGTCTGACCGACTGCCAGAAGGTCTTCCGGACCGTCGACATCGACAACGTCGGCAACACCAACCGCCACCTCACCTTCTTCGAGATGCTCGGCAACTTCTCGTTCGGCGACTACTTCAAGAACGAGGCGATCGAGTTCGCCTGGCGCCTGTCGCTAGATGTGTTCGGCTTCGATCCCGGCGATATCTGGGTGACGGTGTTCGAAGGCGACGGAGAGCTCGGTCTCGGCGCGGACGTAGAGGCGATCGACCGCTGGCTCGAGATCGGCGTCAGCCGCGATCGGATCGTCGAATGTCCCCGATCGGAGAACTTCTGGCAGGCCGGCCCGACCGGTCCCTGCGGTCCCTGCTCGGAGCTGTACGTGGACCGGGGCGTCGAGCATGGCTCGCCCGAGGACCTGCCCGGGGGCGAGAACGAACGCTTTCTGGAGTACTGGAACCTCGTCTTCATGCAGTACGACCAGCGTTCCGCGCCCGGCGGGGCCGGTACCGAGCTCGCGCCGCTGCCCGCGAACAACATCGACACGGGCCTCGGCCTGAACCGCATGGCGGCGATCCTGCAGGGCAAGGAGTCGGTGTTCGAGACCGACCAGTTCGCGCCTCTGGTGGAGCTCGGCGAGGAGCTCTCGGGCCGGCGCTACGGCGACGGCCACGAGACCGACCGCGCGCTTCGCATCCTCGCCGACCACTCGCGTGCGATGACGTTCCTGACCGCTGACGGCGTCGTCCCGTCGAACGAGGACCGGGGCTACGTGCTGCGTCGCGTGATGCGCCGCGCGATCCAGCAGGGGCTCGCGCTCGAGCTGGAGCCGGGCTTCCTGACCCGCTACTCGGCGCTGGTACGAGAGCTGATGGGCGGCACCTATCCGGAGCTCGGCGAGCAGTCCGAGGTCACCGATATGTGGCTCGCGGCCGAGGAGGAGAGCTTCGGCCACACGATCGCTCAGGGCATGACGACGCTGGGCGAGCTGATCGCGCGCGCCCGTGCAGAGGGCCTCGAGACGATCCCCGCAGAGGAGGTCTTCCGCCTGCACGACACCTACGGCTTCCCGTACGAGATGACGCGCGAGCTGCTCGACGAGGAGGCCCTGGAGATCGCGGGCGACTTCGAGCAGCTGATGGACGAGCAGCGCGAGCGCGGGCGCGCGCATGCTCGGGCCGGCAACCCCGGCGGCGTGGGCGCGACGCGCGAGATCGCGAGCGTGTTCGCGGGGGAGAGCGGCTTCGAGACGCGACTTCACCGGCTATGAAGCAGAGCAGCAGCAGACGACCGTCGGCGCGGTGCGGCAGTTCTCGGAGAACGGCGAGGGCGAGCGCTATCTGGTGAAGCTCGCCGAGTCGCCCTTCTACGCGCCCGGAGGCGGCCAGGTCGCCGACGAGGGGACGATCGAATGCGAGGACGGCGACTGCGTCGCGCGCGTGCGCGACGTCTTCAGGATCGGGGACGACCAGGCGTTGGAGGTCGAGCTCGAGCGCGGGACCCTGCGCGAGGGCGAGCCCGTCACCGCGCGCGTCGACCGCCGCGCGCGCCACGCCACCGAGGCCAACCACACGGCGACACACCTGCTCCAGGCCGCGTTGCGCGATCGGCTCGGGACCCACATCCGCCAGGCCGGCTCCTACGTCGGGCCCGACAAGCTGCGCTTCGACTTCAGCCACGGCTCGTCGCTCAGCCGCGAGGAGCTGCGCGACGTCGAGGGCCGCGTGAACGACTGGATCGCCCGCAACGATCCGGTCCGCGCGCTGAGCACGACGCTGGATGAGGCGCGCTCGCTGGGTGCGATGGCGCTCTTCGGCGAGAAGTACGGCGAGATCGTGAGGATGGTCGAGGTGGGGGAGGGCGACTACTCGCGCGAGCTCTGCGGCGGCACCCACGTGCACAGCACGGGCGAGATCGGGCCGTTCCGCATCATCTCCGAGACGTCCAGCTCCGCGAACGTGCGCCGCATCGAAGCGATCACCGGGCCGGTCGCGGTCGAGCAGCTCCGCTCCCGCGACGACGTGCTCGAGGAGGCGGCCTCGGAGCTGCGCACGCGCCCGGAGACCGTCGCCGAGGCGGTGAGGGCGCTCGCGCAGGAGCGCCGGAAGCTGGAGAAGGCGCTGAAGGAAGGTCCTTCCGGAGGCGGCGGCGTGGGCGCGGACCTCGACGGCCTCGCCGCGCAGGCCGCGGACGTCGAGGGCGCGAAGGTTCTCACCGCGCGCGCGGAGGTTCCGGACGCAAAGGCTCTGTTGGAGCTCGCCGATCGCCTGAAGGGCCGCCTGGGAGATGCGGCGATACTGCTCGGCGCGGCGGCCGGCGGCCGCGTCCATCTGGTCGCGAGCGTCGCGCCCGAGCTCGTCAAGCGAGGCGTGAAAGCGGGAGCCGTCGTCAAGGTGGCAGCCGAGGCTGTCGGCGGGGGCGGGGGCGGGCGCGACACGATGGCGCAGGCCGGGGGCCGCGACCCCGAGAAGCTCGACGAGGCGGTCGCTGCCGGCCGCGCGGCGATCGAGGCGGCGCTCGCCGGCTAGTGTCGCGGCGTCTCGCTCGAGGACTCGGGCGATGAGAGCTCTCGCGCTCGACTACGGGAGCGCACGCTGCGGCTGTGCGCTCAGCGATCCGAGCGGGACGATCGTGACCCCGATCGAGCCGGTCGAGCGACCGGGTACGAGGCGTGGCCTGGGCCGCCTGCTCGATCTCGTGCAGGAGCGCGAGGTCGAGGTCGTGGTCGTCGGGCTGCCGCTGTCGCTCGACGGCGGTGACAGCGACCAGACGCGCGAGACGCGCGCGTTCGCAGCGCGCCTCGCGGCCGCGCTCGGAGAGCGGATCCCCGTCGAGCTGCACGACGAGCGCTTCACGACACGTCTCGCCCAGCGCTCCGCGCGTGACGCGGGCGCCGGGCGATTCAGCGAGGACTCGCGAGCGGCGGCGCACATGCTGGAGAGCTGGCTGGCGGCACGCGAGGCGCACGGCGGCGACGGCTCGGACAGCGGGCACTCGCGTTAGGGTCCACGTCTTGGCCCGAGGCGACCGATCAAGCTCCGAAAGGACGCGCGAGGACCGCGAACAGGCGCGAGCCGAGCGTGAACGCCGGCGCGCCGAACGCGCCGGGCTTCCAGTTCCCCCCGAGCCGCCGCCGCTCGAGAGCGATCCCGGTGCTGCGCCCACGCCGGAGGAGCTTCCGCCGCCCGAGGGCGATCTCGCTGCGCTCGCGGCGGACGAACCGCCGCCGCTCGAGAGCGACCCCGGTGCTGCACCGGCGCCGGAGGATCTTCCGGCGCTCGAGGGCGACCCCGGTGCTGCACCTGCGCGGGAGGAGTTTCCGCCGCCCGAGGGCGCATACGTCGAGCAGGCGCCCGTCGAGGAAGAGTTCCAGTCGGTGCCCCCGCCGGGGGAGCACGAGCCCGAGGCCGCCGCGCCGGTCGCGCCCGACCCTGAGGCCGTCGCGCCGTCGGACGACGACCCCGACCTGATCCCGATCGCGCCGCCCGAGCCGGCCGAGCCGCCCCGGCTGCCGCCCGAGCCGACAACGGCGCCGCCGCTCGTCGAGGCCGAACCCGGCCGGGCTCCGCTCGACCCGCCGGAGGCGATGGACCCGCCGCCGGTCGATTTCGAAGCGGACGACTCCGGCGTCGCGGCTCATGCCGCCGAGGTGCCCATCGAAGGCGCAGAGGAGCAGCCGTCCGGCGCCGCCGATCCCGTCGCGCCGGCCGGGCCGCAATCATCGCCCGTCGCCGAGGATCCGCAGGTCCCTGAGACGGTCCCGGGCGCGACGGACGCCGCGCCGCTCCAGCCGGAGTCCGAGCCCTACACGCACGGCGAGCCGGCGGCGAGCGGGGAGCCCGACTCCCGGGCCGGGGCGAGCGAGCCCGGCCCGCACCCGCCGGAGGAGGCTGGGAGCGACCTGCCGGCAGCCGGTGCCGAGCACGACGCGATGCCCGAGGAGCAGCGTCCGGGTCACCCGATCCCGGGCCTGCCCGAGCCGCCCGGCCCTGAGGAGCGCGAGGGTCTTCCGGACCCGCCGAGGCGGGTGCGCGCCGCCGCGCCCACCCCGATGAGGCGCGCGTTCCGGCGGGCCGGCGACACGCCGCCGGGCACCGGTGCAGCGGCGCTGGTCAGCGACGGGCGCTCGGCTCCGGGCGGGCGTCACCGCTCGCGCTGGATCGCCGTGCTCGCGCTGCTCGTGATCGGGATCGTCGTCGCCGTGCTCCTCTACTCGCTGAAAGGCTCCTCGAGCCATCCGACCGCGAAAGCGCCGCCCGAAATCAAGGTCTTGATCCCCGAGGGCAAGACGCGGCTTCAGATCGCCCAGATCGCCTCGGCCGCCGGGCTCACCGGGAGCTACCGGGTGGCGGCGCGCAGTTCGCCGCTGCTGAACCCCACGCAGTACGGGGCGCCGAAGGGGACCAAGACGCTTGAAGGATTCCTCTTCCCCGCCACCTACGACATGGACAAGGGGGCGCCGGCACAGCGGCTCGTCGAAGCGCAGCTGACGGCCTTCCAGGAAAACTTCTCGGCCGAATACGCGAGCCGTGCGAAGGCGCTCGGGCTGACCTCCTATGAACTGCTGACCGTCGCATCGATGATCGAGCGCGAGGCGCAGGTGCCCTCGGACCGCGCCAAGATCGCGGCGGTGATCTACAACCGCCTGAAAGCGGGGATTCCCATCGGGATCGACGCGGCGATCTACTACGCGATCGAGAACGCTCGCAACATCCCCACCTACACGAAGGAACTCTCCGCCTCCGATCTGCAGATCGACTCGGCCTACAACACCCGCACCCACAAAGGGCTGCCGCCGACGCCGATCTCGAACCCGGGGGTGGCCTCGATTCAGGCCGCGGCCCATCCGGCGCACGCCTCCTACCTGTACTACGTGGCCGGCGCCGACGGCTGCGGCGAGCAGGTGTTCTCGACCACCGAAGCGAAGTTCAACGAAGACGTAGCCGCCTACGAAGCCGCCAAGCGCGCCAACGGCGGTCACCTGCCGGCCTGCAAGCACCACTGATGCCGCGCCTCGGCGTGCTCGGCTGGCCGGTCGCCCACAGCCGCTCGCCGGCGATACAGAATGCCGCCCTCGCCGCGCTCGGGCTCAGCGACTGGCACTACCAGCGGCTACCGGTCCCGCCGGCGCTGTTCGCCGAGACGGCGCGGGCGCTGGGCGCGGCCGGCTTCGCCGGGGCGAACGTCACGATCCCGCACAAGGAGGCGGCTCTCGAGCTGGCCGACGAGGCCAGCGAAACGGCGCGCGCGATCGGGGCGGCCAACACGCTGAGCTTCGGCGCGGACGGCTCCGTGACGGCCTCGAACACGGATGCCCCGGGCCTGCTCGCCGCGCTCGGGATCGAGATCGAGGGGCTTAGCGCGCAGGTGCTCGGCGCGGGCGGAAGTGCGCGAGCGGCCGTCTGGGCGCTCCTAGATGCGGGGGCGGCCGAGGTGTTCGTGTGGAATCGCACGAGCGCCCGGGCCCGGCGTCTCGCTGAGGAACTGGGCGCGCAGGCCGTCGATCGCCCGCGAACGGCCGATCTGCTGGTCAACTGCACCGCCGTGGGCCTGAGCGTAGAACCCTCGTCCGCTGAGGACGGTGGCCTCAACCAACTGGGTCTGGGCGGCGATCAGATCGGCGAGTACTCCCATGTCGCAGATCTCGTCTACCGCTCACCATCCACCCCGTTGCTTGTCGCCGCCGCGGCCCGCGGGGCGCGCACGACCGACGGTCTGGAAGTCCTCGTCGCCCAGGGCGCGCTCAGCCTCGAGCTGTGGACCGGGCGCGAGGCGCCGCTGGATGTCATGCGCCGCGCGGCCCGCACAGAGGACGGCTGAGCGGCCTTCGACCGCCGCGACGGGCGCCGGGCGCGGCTCGGGCCGAGCCCCGCAGGCGCACCGAGAGGGAGCGGTCTCGTGAGCGAGGCCTCACAGCCCGTGGAGCCGGACCTGCACGCGATCTTCGGGATCGACGGAGAGCAGGGGGCCGATGGCGCGATCTCGCTGGATCGCCCGGATGGCGCCGAGGGGCCGTCGGCGGATTTCGATCCTTTCGCCCCGGAAGTCGCGCCCGCCGTCGAGATCGACCTCGACGCGGCGAGGACCGGCGAGGCCGACTGGACGACCGAGGAACCCGCGGCGCGGGCGGCCGAGCAACCCCCTTCCGACGACGGCGAGGCCGGCTGGACCGGAATCACCAAGCCCACGAGGCGCGGCTCCTCGTCGCGCTTCCTGACCGACGTGATCGTCGAGATGCAGCTCGCGAGCGAGCGTCAGGTCACCGACGCGATCGAGACCTCGCGCACCGCCGGCATCTCACCCGAGCGGATCCTGCTCGACCAGGGTGCGATCACCCCGGACGGGCTCGCGCGCGCACTCGCCGAGCGCTACGGGCTGGACCACCTCGACCTCGGCGTCTTCCAGGTCGACATGTCGGCGGCGAACCTGATCTCGACGACGGTCGCCAAGCGCTACCAGGCGGTCCCGGTCGCCTTCGCAGACAAGCGCACGCTGCTCGTCGCGATGGCGGACCCTTCGAACGTGCTCGCGGTCGACGACATCGCGATCATGACCGGTCACGAGGTCCGCGTGGCGGTCGCGCCGCCCGACGATGTGATCTCGCTGATCTCGCGGCTCGACCGGCTCGAAGATGTCGTCGGAGCGCCGGAGGACCTGGCCGAAGAGGAGGACGGCGGCGAGGTCGTCGCGCTCCACGAGTCCGATGAAGACGCGCCGGTCATCAAGCTCGTCAACCAGGTCGTCGGCCAGGCGGTCGAGCGCGGCGCCTCCGACATCCACTTCGCCCCGGACGGCAGGGAAGTCCGCGTTCGCTTCCGCATCGACGGCGTGCTGCAGGACATCACCACCGTGCCGCGGAAGATGGCGGCCGGCGTCGTCTCGCGCGTGAAGATCATGGCCGAACTCGACATCGCCGAGAAGCGCCTGCCCCAGGATGGCCGCATCGGCCTCGTCGTCGACGGCCGCCACGTCGACCTGCGCGTCGTGACCCTGCCGAGCGTCAACGGCGAGGGCATCGTGATGCGCGTCCTCGACAAGAGCAACGTGGTCGTCGACCTCGACAAACTGGGCATGTCCGACGAGTCGCGCGCGACCTTCGAGAAGTCGTGCAAGGAGACCCACGGCGCCGTGCTCGTGACCGGCCCGACCGGCTCCGGCAAGTCGACGACCCTCTACGCCGCCCTGCAACTGCTCAACACGCCGGAGAAGAACATCATCACCGTGGAGGACCCGGTCGAGTACGAAATGTCCGGGCTCACCCAGGTGCAGGTCTCCAACAAGACCGGGCTCACGTTCGCGGCCGGCCTGCGGGCGATGGTCCGCGCCGACCCCGACGTGATCATGGTCGGCGAGATCCGCGACCGCGAGACCGCGCAGATCGCGATCGAGTCCGCCCTCACCGGTCACCTGGTGCTCTCGACGCTGCACACCAACGACGCGCCGTCGGCGATCACGCGCCTCGTCGAGATGGGAATCGAGCCGTTCCTGGTCGCCTCCGCGATCGAGTGCATCGTCGCGCAGCGGCTCGCGCGCCAGCTCTGCCCGTCCTGCAAGCGCCGCATCATCATCCCCGCCAAGGTCCTGAAAGAGAACGGCTACCGGGCGAACATGGAGCTCGAGGCCTACGAGCCGGCCGGCTGCCGCCGCTGCGGCGGCAGCGGCTATCGCGGCCGCATCGGGCTGTACGAGGTGATGAGGATCTCCCCGGAGGTCCAGTCGCTTGCGCTCGAAAGACGTCCGGCCGAGGAGATCCGCGACGTCGCGATCGCCCAGGGGATGACGCGGCTACGCGACGACGGGCTGCTGAAGGTGCGGATGGGCCGCACCTCGATGGCCGAGATCGCACGCGTGATCGGCAGCAACTAGGGCTCGCCCGTGAGGGATGCGGCGTCAATTTTTCGTCCAGGCGCGCCCGCGCCCTCCTGAAAACTCGATTTCGAGCCGATAGGCCCACATGGACATCGATTTCGCTGATCTCCTGATGGAGGTCGTCAACCGCCGTGCGTCCGATCTGCACCTCAGCTCCGGCGCCCACCCCACCGTCCGCGTGCGCGGCCGGCTCACGCCGCTGGAGGAATACCCGAAGCTCTCGAGCGCCGACACGCGCGAGATCGTGTACTCGATCCTCACCGGCGATCAGCGCCAGCGCCTGGAGACCAACTGGCAGCTCGACTTCGCCTACTCGATCCCTGGGCACGCCCGCTTCCGTGTCAACGCCTACTACCAGCGCGGTGCGCTCGGCGCGGCATTCCGCCTGATTCCCTTCGGGCTGACCACGATCGACGACCTCGGCCTCCCGGCCACGGTCCACGAGTTCATCCGCAAGCCGCGCGGCTTCATCCTCGTCACGGGGCCCACGGGCTCCGGGAAGTCCACCTCGCTCGCGGCGATGATCGATGAGATCAACGCGACGCGCGAGGAGCACATCATGACGATCGAGGACCCGATCGAGTTCCTGCACGGGCACAAGAAGTGCCTCGTCAACCAGCGCGAGCTCGGCTCCGACGCCCAGAGCTTCGGCGATGCGCTGAAGGCCGCGCTGCGCCAGGACCCCGACGTGATCCTGGTCGGCGAGATGCGCGACCTCGAGACCATCTCGACGGCGCTGACCGCGGCCGAGACCGGCCACCTCGTCTTCGCGACCCTCCACACACAGGACACCGCGCAGACGATCGACCGCATCATCGACGTGTTCCCCGCCCACCAGCAGGGCCAGGTGCGGGTGCAGCTGTCGGTCGCCCTCCAGGGCATCATGACCCAGCAGCTGCTCCCGAACGCCGATGGCTCCGGCCGCGTCGTCGCGACCGAGATCCTCGTCCCGACCCCCGCAGTCCGCAACCTGATCCGCGAGGGCAAGACCCACCAGATCTACTCGGTGCTGCAGACCGGCTCCTCGTCGGGCATGCAGACGATGGACGCCTCCCTCGCGCAGCTCGTGCGCGCGGGCCAGATCAGCCAGAAGCTGGCCGAAGCCCGCTCCGCGACCCCCGAGGAGCTCCGCCGGCTGCTCGGGGCTCCGTCCCTGGCGGCTGCCTGATGGACCGGTCCGGCGAGGAGATCCGATGAGCACTTACGTCTTCAAGGCGATGGACCTCGCCGGCGGCAAAGCCCGCGGTGAGGTCGAGGCGGATTCCAAGCAGGCGGTCTCGGACCAGCTCAAGTCGCGCGGGCTGATCGTCCTCGACATCAGCGACAAGCGCGGCTCCAAGGAGATCGAGTTCGCGTTCATGAAGCGGGTGAAGGCGAACGAGCTCGCGATCTTCTCCCGCCAGCTCTCGACGATGATCTCCTCGGGGATGAGCATCCTGCGCTCGCTCTACGTGCTCGAGGAGCAGACCGAGAGCAAGTTCCTGAAAGAGACGATCGTCGCCGTACGCAAGGACGTGGAGGCGGGGCTCTCGCTGAGCGATGCGATGTCCCGTCACCCCAAGGTCTTCAGCCAGCTGTTCGTCGCGATGACGCAGGCGGGGGAGATGGGCGGTGTGCTCGAGTCCTCCTTGATGCGCGTCGCCGACCAGCTGCAGAAGGACGCGGCGCTGCGCCGCCAGATCAAAGCGGCGATGGTCTACCCGACGATGGTGATCATCTTCGCCGTCGCCGTCATGATGGCCCTGGTCGCCTTCCTCGTGCCCGTCTTCGTCGGCGTCTTCAAGCAGTTCGGCGGGGAACTGCCGGCACTCACGAAGGTCTCGGTGTTCATGTCCGAAGCGGTCACCGGCTACTGGTGGCTGATCATCGGAGGGACGGTCGCCGTCCTGGTCGCCTTCCTGCGCTGGAAGAGCTCGACCTGGGGCCGCAAGCAGTGGGATCACTTCCGGCTGCACGTGCCGATGAAGATCGGCACGATCGTCCAGCAGGTGGCGGTCGCGCGCTGGTCGCGCACGCTCGCCTCGCTGACGAGCGCGGGCGTGCCGCTCCTGCAGGCGCTCGAGATCACGGGCCGCACCGGCGGCAACGTGGCGGTCGAAGAAGCGATGGACGGCGTGATCGCCTCGGTCAAGCGCGGTGGCACGATCGCCGCCCCGCTCGCGCAGGCGCCGATCTTCCCCGAGATGGTGACCCACATGGTCGGCGTCGGCGAGGAGACGGGCGCCCTCGACTCGATGCTCGACAGGATCGCGGAATTCTACGAGGAACAGGTTGAAGCGTCGGTGAAGGCGCTGACCTCGATCCTCGAGCCGATCATGATCATCGTGATCGGCGGGATCGTCGGGTTCATCGTGATCTCGATGTACCTGCCGCTGTTCGAAGTCTACAACCACATCGAATAGCGCTCAGACGGCGCTGACGGCTCTACAGAGCCAAGAACGGCCCCCAAAGGGCCAATCGGCAGACATTCGCCTCCGAACCTTTGGACCGCTGGCTGACGGGGCCGGGTGGCCCGCACGCCACCATGGGTCGTGAAGGACAGGGTCTGCATGATGCTCCCCTTGATGATCCCTCTCATCAGTCTCTGGGCGGCTGTCGCGACGGTAGTCGCGGCAGCCTGCCGAGGGGCATCGATCGGCGATGCGCAGCAGGCTCCTGCGGGCACTGACCGTGCGATACGCGAGTAGAGCACGAGTACGGCCGGAGGCTGCGCCGGCTCCGGTGTCGCGCGCAAGACTGGGCGCTGCGTGGACGTCCGTCGGGCCGGCGACGGGGACCTCGACCGTGCCCTCGCCGACCTCGGCCCGGACGAGGGCGAGGCGTGATGCAGGGAGCGGAACGGCGGCGCCCCGAGGGCCTGACAGCGACCTCGGGGCTCCACGGGTGCGGTGCCGATCTCCGCTCCGGCAGGATTGATATTGGCAGGCGGCGGGCTAGCTTGAGCCGGTTCCCCGGCCGACGGACGAACGGCGGATGGCGGGCGCCGGCGCGGCGCTTGCCGGTCCCCGGCGTTGGCGGCGTTGGGGCGCCGCTGTAGGGTGCACCTGGTCGGCGCCGGTCTTTCGAGGCGGCGCCGGTCGGTTTGCACGCCACCGCGAAAGGGGGAGAGCATGGATCGCGATCGACTGAAGACAATTCCGCTGTTCTCGTCGCTGTCCGAGAAGGCGCTGGACACACTCAGCGTGTTCTCGAGCGAGACCTCGGTCTCGGCCGGCAAGCGACTCGTCCACGAAGGCGACTATTCCTACGACCTGATCGTGATCGAGTCGGGCACCGCCGACGTGATCAAGGGCGGCGAGGTGATCGGCTCGCTCGGCCCGGGCGATGTCTTCGGGGAGATCGGCATGCTCTCCGGCGGCAAGCGCACGGCCGACGTCGTCGCGACCTCCCCGATGCATCTGATCACCCTCAGCAAATGGGATCTGAAGCGGATCTCCAGCGAGATCGGCGACCAGTTGCGAGAACTGGTCGCGGAGCGCGAACAGACCCCCTGAGGGGCGCCGCGCTCTCATAGGCTTCCCGCCTCGCGTCCGGGAGTGCTCCGCGGGCACCTCCAGCGGGACATCGCGCCCTTTCGCCGGCCCGCGTCGTCCTTGCGGGTGCGGACGGGCGCGCCGCCCGCGTGCGTCAGAGGCTCACTCGGCGCGCGTGCCCGAGCCCCGCTCGTCTCCAAAGAAGTCGTTGCCGGTGAGCACGAAGATGAACGGCACCAGCGGGATGATCACCACGGCCGCCCACGCGAGCCTCGTGAACGCCCAGTCGTCGCGCCTGAACGCGAGGTGGAACCAGATCAGCACCACAGCGATCGGGTGCAGCACGCACAGCACCAGCTCGAGGATTTTCTTGCCCACACTCTCTCCTTTCCCGGCTCGCCAGCGTACAGGTCCGCCGCACAGGCCCGTCCTCCGTTCAGGATGACGTGTCCGCCGCCGAAGGCGCGAGGCTGCGGGCCGATGGCACTCACGATGATCGAAGCGAGGCGAGGGCGGTGAGCCGCGAACGGTGGATGGCGGCGTCGTTCGCCGTCGGCTCGGCGTGCTTCCTGGTCGGCCCGTTCCCGGGCTACGCGGAGCTGGTCGGGGCCGAAGCGGATGCGATCACGTTCTTCGTCGGCTCGATCCTCTTCACGCTCGGCGGCGCGCTCCAGAGCGCCGGCGCATGGCCCGGGCGCGCGAGCGCAGGCGACGGACGGGCTGCGTGGAGGAGCGCGATCGTCCAATCCGCCGGGACGCTGTTCTTCAACGTCACGACGTTCAGGGCGCTTGAAACGGCGATCAACAACCCCGACTACAACCGGCTGGTCTGGCGCCCGGACGCGTTCGGATCGGTCTGCTTCCTGGTCTCGGGGTACATCGCCTACGCCGCCTCTGCGCGCCGGGGGTGGCTGCCCGAGCGCTCGGGCACGGGGTGGTGGCAGCCGGGCGTGAACCTGCTCGGCTGCATCTTCTTCGGCATCTCGGCGATCGCCGGGTACGTCGTGCCGTCCAGCGGCTCGATCGTCGATCTCGCCGCCGCGAACTGGAACACCTCGCTCGGCGCGGCGTGCTTTCTCGCGTGCGCCCTGGCGACGCTTGCAACGTCGCGCCCCGAGGCCGGGCTTCCCGCCCGATCATCCTGATGGGAGGATGCCGCGGCGCCGGTTTCGGCGCGATGCTGGCTGCCCCCACCCTTCCGAGGAGGACCACCGATGGCCACAACGGACTCCGGCTACAGCGATCGCTACGGGACGAAGATCCTGCGGCACAAGCCGCCGGACGGCAAACTGCCCGACCACGGCATGCCCGCCGTCGATGCGATGCGCCTGCTCGGAGAGGACCTCGTGCTCGACGGGATCCCGATGCGGAACCTCGCGACCTTCGTGACCACGTGGATGGAGCCCGAGGCGCAGCGCGTGATCGCCGAAAACCTGCACCGCAACTACATCGACCACGCCGAGTACCCGCAGACCGCGGAGATCGAGCAGCGCTGCATCCGCATGATGGCCGACCTGTTCAACGCCCCCGGGGAGACGACCGGCACGCGCACGCAGGGCTCCTCCGAGGCGATCATGCTCGGCGCGCTGTCGCTGAAGTGGAAGTGGCGTGAGCGCCAGGAGAAGGCGGGTAGGCCCACCGACAAGCCCAACCTCGTCTTCGGCGGCGACGTCCACGTCGTCTGGGACAAGTTCTGCCGCTACTTCGACGTCGAGCCGCGGATCATCCCGTTGCAGCCCGACAAGCTGACGATCGGTCCCGAGGACGTCCATCCCCATCTCGACGAGAACACGATCGGGGTCGGCGCCGTGCTCGGAACGACGTTCACCGGCCACGCCGACGACATCGAGGGCATCAACAACATGCTGCTCGAGATCAAGGACAAGCAGGGCCTCGACATCCCGCTGCACGTCGACGGCGCGAGCGGCGGCTTCGTCTGGCCGTTCCTCTTCCCCGACACGCTCTGGGACTTCCGGCTCGAGCAGGTCCGCTCGATCAACGTCTCGGGGCACAAGTACGGGCTCGTCTACCCGGGCATCGGCTGGCTCGTGTTCAGGGAGAAGTCCGATCTGCCGGAGGACCTCGTCTTCTACGAGAACTACCTCGGCGAGCGCGACGCGACCTTCACGCTGAACTTCTCGACCGGAGCGGCGATGGTGCTGGCCCAGTACTACAACTTCGCCCGTTACGGGCGCGAGGGATACACCGAGATCATGCGCACGATGCAGCACAACGCCGAGCTGCTCGCGCGCAAAGTCGAAGACGGCGATCACTTCGAACTCGTCGGGCCGCACGGCCACGATCAGCTCCCGCTGGTGGCCTTCAAACTCGCTGAGGAGCGGGCCTACAACGAGTTCGACGTCTCGTTCCAGCTCGCGGCCGAGCGGGGCTGGATGGTGCCGGCGTACTCGCTTCCGCCCAACGCCGACCACGTCACGATCCTGCGCGTGCTCTGCAAGGAGACGCTCGGCCAGCCTCTGATCGAAGCGCTCCACAACGACATGACGAAGGCGCTCGACACGCTCGACAAGAAGGGCCCCGTGCACGAGACCGAGCGCCGGCGGGTCAAGACGGGGACGGGCTACTGAGCGTGGACGCGGACAGCGGCACGCGCAAGCCCGCCTCCGGCGGGCTCGTCCTGACGAGCCTGATCCTCGTCGCGGCGGTCGCGAACCTCAACCTGTCGGTCGCGAACGTCGCGCTGCCCTCGATCGGGGCGCACTTCGACTCCAGCCAGACGACGCTCGACCTGATCGCCGTCGGCTACTCGCTGGGTCTCGCGTGCTCGGTGCTGTGGCTGGGAGCGCTCGGCGACCGCTACGGGCGCAAGGCGATGCTGATCGCGGGGACGTCGCTCGCGATCCCGATGTCGCTGCTCGCGGCCTTCGCGCCGTCGGACACGGTGCTCGCGCTCGCCCGGCTCGGTGGCGGCCTTGCGGCCGGCATGGCCTACCCGACGACGCTCGCGCTGATCACGGCGATCTGGCCGCCCGGGGAGGACAGAACACGCTCGATCGCACTGTGGTCGGGGGTCGGCGGCGCGATCGCCGCGCTCGGGCCGCTCTGCTCGGGCTTCCTGCTCGAGCATTTCGAATGGGGCTCGGTGTTCCTGCTCACCCTGCCGCTCGCCGTGGTCGCGATCTGGATGGCCCAGAAGTACGTGCCCGCCCACGTCAATGAGGGCGACGAGCCCGTGGACAACCTCGGCGGGATCCTCTCGCTCGTTCTCGTCGGGGCCCTGATCCTCTCGATCAACTTCGCGCCGGTCCCCAACAAGACGACGCTGACGCTCGTGCTCGCCGGTGTCGCGGTGGTCGCGCTGATCACGTTCTTCTGGCGCCAGCGCCGCGCCCCCAACCCGCTGTACGACCTCGACGTCGCCAAGCGCCCGCCGTTCTGGGTCGCCGCCTGCGCCGGGCTGATCGTGTTCGGCTCGCTGATGGGGGCGATGTTCATCGGCCAGCAGTACCTGCAGAACGTGCTCGCCTACTCCACGCTCGACGCGGGCCTGTCGATCCTGCCCGCGGCGTTCTGCATGGTTCTGGTCGCCCCGCGCTCGGCGAAGCTCGTCGAGGCGCGCGGCGCCCGCTTCACGCTGCTGCTGGGCTACGTGTTCGTGCTGCTCGGCTTCCTCACGATGCTGCTGCTGTGGAAGGACGGGACGCCCTACTGGGAGGTCGGCCTGGCCTACGCCCTGGTGGGCATCGGTGTGGGGCTCGCAGGGACGCCTGCGTCCCACTCGCTGACCGGCAGCGTCCCGGTGCGCCGCGCGGGGATGGCCTCGGGCACCGCCGACCTGCAGCGCGACCTCGGCGGAGCGATCATGCAGTCGATCTTCGGGGCGCTGCTCACGGCGGGCTACGCCGCGGCGGCGTCGAGCGATCTGAGCGCGTCCAGCGCCCACATCACGAGCAGCGTCGAAAACCAGCTCACGAAGTCCTTCGCCGGCGCCCAGGCGATCGCCAAGCAGTATCCCCACTACAGCTCGCAGATCATCGCCGCCGCCAAGACCGCGTTCCTCAAAGGCGATCAGTGGGCCTACCTCGCCGGCATCATCGCGGTCCTGCTCGGCGCCGCCCTGGTCGCACTGCGCTTCCCGCGCATGGAGCGCGAGCGCGAGCTGCTCGAGGAATACGGCGCGCTCGACCAGAAGGACGCCACGGCCGCGCCGGCGCCGGCTGCCGCCTAGCCCCCGCCGCGCCGGGCGCCGCCTCGCCGGCGTCGCCTGCTCACGGCGCGCCGGGACCGTCGCCGCGCGCCCGCCGGGCGGCCGGCGCGCCGGCGCCGCGGCCTCGGTCAGTCGCCGAGCCGCTCGGCGTCGATGCGCCGCGTCTGGCCGTCGCGCCCGACCGACAGCGAGATGCGGCCCTCGAGCAGCTCGAGCAGTTCCTCGCCGGCGAGTTGGGCGCGCCACCCCCGCAGCGTGCGCACGTCCGGCAGCTCGGCGCCGGTGCGCACGGCTGTCACGATCGCCTGCAGGTCCGCGCGCGCGGCCACGAGCTCGTAGGCGAGCCCCGCTTCGCGAGCGCGGGTGCGTGCGAGCGACTCGGCGAGCGCCACCAGCGGCAGGTCCTCCGGCTTCGGAGCGGGCGGGCGCGTGCCCTGGGGCGCGGGGTCGGGAGAGCGGTGCCGGGCGCGCGCGACGGCGTCGAGCAGCTCTCGCCCGCGGCGACCCTGCGCGCTGCCCCCGACGCCGCGGATCTTGCCGAGGTCCTCGACCGAGGCGGGGCGCCGGCGTGCGACCTCGACCAGGCCCGCGTCGCTCAGCACGCTCTGGACCGGCCGGTTCTGGTGCGCGGCCGTCCGCTCGCGCCATTCGACGAGCTCGCGTGCGACGGCGCGCGCGGAGGCGTTCAGGCCGCCGACCCGGGGCAGCCGTTCGAAGATCGTCTGCGGGTCGCGCTCGTCGCTGACGCCGCTGAGCGCGCGGCACTCCTCGAGCGCCCAGCCGAGCCTGCCCAGCTCCTCCAGGCGGCCTTCGAGCTCGTCTGCCAGCTCGAGCAGGTGCACGACGTCCTCGCGGGCGTAGGCGAGCTGCTCGGCCGAGAGGGGCCGGGCGTCCCAGCGCGTGAAGCTCGCCGTCTTGGCCACTCGCAGCCCGAGGACGTCGGCGAGCAGCGAGTCATAGGAGGCCTGCGCCGCGAGCCCCGAGAAGCCCGCGGCGATCTGGGTGTCGAAGATGTTGGTCACCTCGCAGCGCAGCTCGCGGCGCAGCAGCGCGACGTCCTGGCGCCCCGCGTGGACGACGATCCGCACCTCCGGGTCCGCGAGCGCCCGGGCCAGCGGCTCGAGTTCGACGTCCTCGCGCAGCGGATCGACCAGCGCGATCGACTCGCCGCCGTCGTCCTGCTGCGGCGCGGCGAGCTGGACGAGGCAGAGCAGCGTGCGGTAGCGCCCCTCGCCCATGAACTCCGTGTCGAGCGCGAGACACCCGGCGGCGCTTGCCCGTTCGATCAGCTCGGTCGCCCCTGCCGCCGCCTGAGCGGCGGGAGCGCGTCCCGAGCCGGCCCTGCGACGCCGCTCGCCTGCGCTCACGGCTTGGCCCCGGGCAGCAGGTAGAGGGTCCGGTCCTCGGGCATGCCCGCCTGTTTGGAGACGTCGGTGCCGTGTTCGCGGATCCACACGACGGGCGCCGAGCAGGCCGCGTTCACCGAGGAGGCTTTGTGCCCGCAGAAGCTGCTGAGGTAGGCGTAGCGCACCTGGCCGGCGGCGATCATGTGCTTCAGCTTGGCAACTGAGGTGTAGACGCGCGCGTTGTAGGTCGTCAGTACGGCGATCGGCTTGGCGTCCTGGACGATCAGCGAGCCGATCTGGGTCGCGGACTCGGCCGCCACCTCGTAGCGCGCGCCGTGGTCGTGGGCGTGCAGGTAGGTGCTGAGCCTGCGCTGTGTTTCGCCCGGGATCTGCCCGACGAAGCCGGCGGCGCTGACCTTGTCGCGGATCGCCCTGATGTCCGCTTTGAACCCGACGGAGAGCACGGCGACCAGCGCGCCCGCGAGCGTCCCGGCCCACAGCCAGCCGGCCGCGCGCGAGGCTCCGGCCCACCGCGCGAGGAGCGCGCAGCCCACGGCCGCAATCGCGCCGAGCAGGGTGAACCACCAGGCCGCCTCCGTCCCGTACAGCAGCCGCTCGGCGTAGTAGACCGTGACGATCATCGCCACCGCGAGCGCTGCGAGCCGCAGGCGCCCGCGCGGCGCCGTCGCCCAGGCGAGACCGATGCCGAGGAGCGCGGCGACGGCGGGCGTGAAGCCCTCGACGTAGCGCGGGTGAAGTCGGGCCATGTGGCTGAAGAGGGCGAGGCCCGTGAGCATCCACACGCCGATCCCCGCCGCAGCGGCGCGGCGCGTTCGCAGGGGGGTCTCGGGCTCGCCGGGAAGTACGGGCGGGGTCGCGGTGCCCCGGTTCGGGCTGTTTGGGAGGGGGGTTGCCGTGGCCGTGCTGTCGCCCGGCTGGGGAATCGGATTGCCGGCTGGTGCAGACGCGAGGACCGCCTCGCTGCCCGCGGGCGTCGGGCCGCTGTCGGGCGCAGGCCCCGCGGCAACGGCGCGGCGACGGCTCCTGCCCGCCGCCGCGGGCGGTCCTCGTATGCCCAGCAGGAGCGCCGGGATGCCGAGGATCAGGCCGATCAGGATCTCCATGCCCAGGCGCTGTCCGGACAGGGGCCCGATCCGGGCGAGCAGGCGTGTGACCGAGGGCGGGAGGATCGGGATGTGATCGCGCTCTGCCTGGGTCGCGGTCGGGTAGACGTGGCCCGGTTCGTAGACCGTGCCCTGCGGTTCGGGCGATTTGCCGCTCACGCGGTCCTTGCCGTTGAAGATGAACGCCGCGTTCCACGCGCTGCCGTTGGTCGAGCCGATCGCGTAGGGGCGGTCGTGGGCCGGGACGAGCAGCGTCGCGGTGAGCCACGCGAGCGCGACCACGACGTAGACCGCGCCCGCGGCAGCGAGCTGCATCGCGCGCTTGGGGAGGGTGCCCGGCATCCCCAGCGCCGCCAGCACGGCGAGGCCGGGCAGCGCGACGAGCGACTCGAGGAGCTTCACGTCGAAGGCCACGCCCAGCGCCGCGGCGCCGCCCAGCAGCCAGCCGGCGCGGCCGGTCTCGATGGCGCGCGCGATCAGCAGCAGCGCCAGCACCAGCAGCGCCATCATCACGGCGTCCATCGTGTCGCTGCGGGCGGTGATGACCTCGATCGGCAGCACCGCGAGGCCCGCAGCCGCGGCGATCCCTGCGGTGGCGCTCCAGAGCCGCCTCACCGCTTCGTAGATCAGCGGGACCGAGACGATCCCGGCCAGCGCCTCGGGCAGCTTCAGCGTCGTCGAGCTGAAGCCGAGCGCCTTCACGCTCGCGACCTGGAGCCAGAGGTCGACGGGCGGCTTGTCGATCGAGACGCTCGCGCCGGGCTCGAAGGCGCCGAAGAAGAAGTTGTGCCACGACAGCGTCATGCTGCGCACGGCGGCGTCGTAGAACGGGTCCGGCGGGACTTTCCCGATCTGCCACAGGCGCAGGGCGGCTGCGAGCAGCGTGAGCGCGCCCACCACCGCCCACTGGCCTCGCCGTCCGAGGCCTCTCATGCGCTGACCGCTAGTCTCATCGGCTCGTGGCAGGCGAAGGCGAGCAGAAACAGGATTCCACCGAGGCGACACATGAGCCGCGGGAGTGTATGGCCTGCCGCGGCACGGGCCGGGTGATCTCGAACCTCGGGGGCTCGCCGAGCACGGTCTCCTGCCCCTGGTGCGACGGAAGCGGCCTGCGCTCGAGCGAGATCGATGCGCAGGCGCACTGGGGGCCGCGCGAGGGCGCCGAGGGCAGCCGGTCCGAGCAGGCAGCGGGGAACGCCGAGAGCAGCTGAGCAGCCCCGCCGCGGGGGCGCGATGGTGAGTCCATCCGTCCACGCTTCCATGCACGTATAAAGGTGAGTTCAGGAGCCGTCGATGCACCGGCTGAAAAGAAGCCAGTGCCAAGGTGCCAGGGCAGAGCACCGAGTGTGCGTAGCAAAGCCGGCGGCTCTCACATAAGGGGGAGGCGCATCGCCGATTGAGGCGACTACCGAGGGCTGGCGCCCTGTAACCGGATCCCAAGGAGGATCGAATGCTGTATCGACTGCGCCAGCGCTCGGGCGATGAGGGTGGTTTCACCCTGATCGAGCTTCTGGTTGTCATCCTGATCATCGGCATCCTTGCCGCGATCGCCATTCCGTCGTTCCTGAGCCAGAAGAGCAAGGCCACGGACTCGTCCGCCAAGGAGCTCGCTCGCACGGCCCAGACCACGATGGAGACCTACGCCACGGACCACAACGGCAACTACACGGGTGCCACGGCGGCGGTTCTCAACGAATACGAGAAAACAATCAAGGTCTGCACTGCGTCGACCGCGGCATCAGTGAACGAAGCGTGCCTGAAGGAAACGGCCAACCTGAGCGCCACGGGCTACGAAGTGATCGCTGAATCCACGAGCGGCCACAAATTCGCAATCAAACACAGCGAATCCGGCAACGTCCGGAGCTGCGAACCGGCGGGTCTCACCGGCTCGAGCGGCGGCGGTTGTCAGCAGGGTAGCTGGTAACACCTGAGCTGAAGACAGCAGGTCCTTGCGAAGGGCGGCCCACGGGCCGCCCTTCGTCGTTGTTCTGCCCGCTGCGGATCGCTTGTGTAAAGGACGTCTCGGCAGCGGCCGATGAGCATTTGATGAATGTCACGAGGACACGATCGGCGACGCGAGAGAACGGATTCACCCTGATCGAGCTCCTTGTCGTGATCCTCATCATCGGGATCCTCGCCGCGATCGCGATCCCCGTGTTCCTCAACCAGAAAGGGAAGGCGATCGACGCCGCCGGGCGCGAAGTCGCCCGCTCGGGCGCCGAGGCCGCCGAGACCTACGCCACCGATCACAGCGGCTCCTACACGGGACTGAGCAAGCCGGTGCTGCAGAGCTACGAGAAAGCACTGCAGATCGAAGAAGGCAACAACAACGCGTACATCAGCGTGGCCGAAGGAATCGAAGGGGGCCAGGGGTTCCTGATCGTCGGCACGGCGGCGAGCGGCGACACCTTCACCTGGACCAAGTCCGCCAACGGCTCGGTCACCCGCTCCTGCGTGGTGAAGACCGGGAACAACCCCGGCGGCTGTTCCAGCGGCAGCTGGTGAGGCGCGCGGGCGCGTTCAAGCAGGCTGCGTCTGCGGCCGATGGGACCACATGGAGGCAGCAACCTTCGCGGGCGTCCTCGGCGCGATCCTCGGATCGTTCCTGAACGTCGTCGTCTACAGGCTGCCGCGACGAGAGTCGCTCGTCACGCCCGCTTCGCACTGTCCCAGATGCGGAACGCCGGTCAAGCCCTACGACAACATCCCGGTGCTCTCATGGCTGCTGCTGCGCGGGCACTGCCGCAGCTGCGGTGAGTCGATCTCAGTCCGCTACCCGCTGGTCGAGCTCGCCACCGGGCTGCTCTGCATCGGCGCCGTGGTGGCCGGCGAAACCTGGGCGGACGTCGCGCTCGGCGTCAGCCTCATCCTCCTGGTCGTCCCGATCGCGCTGATCGACCTCGAGCACCGCATCATCCCGAACCGCTTGACGCTCTTGGGCGCGGTCGTCGCGATCGTGCTGGGAACGGCGCTCGACCCGAGCGGCGAGGCGGGCCGGCTTATCGCGGGCGCCGCCGCAGGCGGCTTTTTGCTGATCGCCGCGCTCGCGTACCCGGGCGGCATGGGAATGGGCGACGTGAAGCTCGCGGGGATGATGGGGCTGTTCCTCGGCGCCGCGGTGGCCCCCGCCCTGCTCGTCGCGCTCATCTCAGGGACCGCTGTCGGCGTTGTGATCATCGCCCGCAAGGGCGCCGCCGCCGGCCGCAAGACCGCCGTCCCGTTCGGCCCCTTCCTGGCACTGGGAGCCGTCGTAGGCGTCTTCGCGGGCCACCCGCTCATCGATGTCTACGTCAATCACTTCATCCACTAAAGGGCGCGAGGTGTGCCGCCGATACCCGACCTGCGGGCCATCCGCACCCTGCCCAAGCGGCCTCCACACATGAGACTTCCTTCCAGCCTCCCCTCTCCAAACCTGAAGCTCGGACTCAACCTCGGACGCCGCTCCGGCGCCGATGTCGTCGGCCTGGACATCCAGCCCGGCTTCGTCGCCGCCGTGCGCGCCAGCGTGAACGGCTCGATCGTCGCCGAACGCGCCGCCGGCGTCCCGCTCGCTGCCGACACGATGCGCGACGGCGAAGTGGTGGACGAGACGGCCCTCGCCGACGCTCTCAAGGAGCTCTTCGGAGCCCACGGGTTCGGCAAGCGTGTCCGCGTCGGCGTCGCCAACCAGCGCACCGTGCTGCGCACCCTCGAGCTGCCGCCGGTCACCGACCAGAAGGAGCTTGCGGCGGCCGTCTCCTTCCAGGCTCAGGACCAGGTCCCGATGCCGCTCGGCAACGCCGTCCTCGACTTCCACGCGCTCGGCATCATCGACACGCCCGCCGGCCCGCGCCAGCGGGTCGTGCTCGTGGCGGCACAGCGCGACATGGTGGAAAGGCTGCTCTCGGCCGTGCGCCAGGCCGGCCTCACCGCCGAGGGCGTCGACCTCTCCGCCTTCGCCCTGATCCGCTCTCTCTACCGCCAGGAACCGGACCAGACCGGCCGGGTGCTCTACCTGAACGTGGACGGCCTCTCCAACCTGGCGATCGCCGAGGGCACCGTATGTCGCTTCACCCGCGTCGTCGGCAGCGGTCTCGAGGGCATGGCCGTCGAGCTCGCCGAGCGGCGCGGCATCGCCCTGGCCGACGCCCGCGCGCGGCTGGCCGAAGGCGACCTGACAGTCTCCCCGCAGCCCGCGCCGGTCGAGAACCCGGAGCCCGTTGCAGCCGAGCCCGAGCGCGAGGAGCAGCCGGCGTCCGGGCACGATGAGATTCCCGAGCCGGAGCCCGTCGACCTGGCCGCCGAAGCGCAGGGGCTGCCCTCGGCCGAGGAGCACGAGGCTCGCGAGCGCGAAATGAGCTTCGAGGAGCTCGCCGCGGCGCCTGTGGCGCCGGACAAGGCGCCCGAAGCGAGCGACGCCGACGTGCTGACGGTGCTCGAGAACGGGGTCCGCGAGATCTCCGGCGAGGTCCGCAACTCGCTCGACTTCCACCGCTCGCAGGACGGCGGCGGCGAGGTCGCACACGTCGTCCTCAGCGGCGCCGCCCAGGACATCCCCGGGTTCGCCGAGGCCCTCCAGCTCTCCCTCGGGGTCGAGGTACGCCCCGCGATCCTCAGCGTCGCCCACAACGCCGCTGACGGCGTCTCGCCGCACCGGCTCGCGGTCGCGACCGGCCTTGCCGCCGCGGAGGCTCCGCAATGAGAGCCGTCAACCTGATCCCGAGCGACCAGCGCTCCGGAGGCTCTGTCGGTGCGGGGCGTTCGGGCGGCGCCGCCTACGCGGTGCTCGTGCTGATGATCGGCTTCGCCGTGCTCGCGGTCGCCTACGGGAAAGCCAGCCGCACCATCTCCTCCGACCAGTCGAAGGCCGCTGCGTTGACCGCACATGCGCAGCAGGAGAAAGCGGCGGCCGAAGCGCTCGCCCCGTACACCAGCTTCGTCTCGCTGCGCCAGCAGCGCGAAGCGGCGGTCACCGAGCTGGTCGACACCCGCTTCGACTGGGCGCACGCCTTCCACGAACTGGGGCGAGTGCTCAGCAACCAGACCTCGATCTCATCTCTGAGCGGCCAGGTCGGCGCGACAACCGGAACCTCCACGCCGTCCACGCCGTCCACGCCCACCACCGCGTCCGCCGCGACTGTGTCCTCAGCGACGCCGGCGGGCAGCGTCCCGACCTTCACGCTCACCGGCTGCGCCACGAGCCAGACGGCCGTCGCGCAGACGCTCCAGCGGCTTCGTCTCATGGACGGCGTCAAGGAAGTGACGCTCCAGAGCTCCACCAAGGCGAGCGCCGGAGCAGGCGCAGCGTCGAGCGGCGGGTCGTGTCCGGCGAGTGCTCCGGTGTTCAACATGACGATCACCTACGAACCGCTGCCCAGCGCGACCGAAGCGGCTGCCGCCGCGGGCTCGAAGACCGTCGCCGCGACGAGCAGCTCCACAACCCCTTCCACGCCCTCAGCCGGAGGTAACGATCAATGACCGGCCGTGACCGCATCGTAGTGATCGTCATCGCCGTGCTGCTCCTGATCGCCGGCGGCTGGATGCTGATCGTCTCGCCGAAGCGCAAGGAAGCAAAGAGCGTCGAATCCAAGGTCAGCAGCGCACAGAGCGAAGCCTCGAAGGCCGAAAGCCAGCTCGCCGACGCGCGCGCCGCCCAGTCCCAGTACGCGACCTCCTACGCGGCGGTCGTGAACCTCGGCAAAGCGGTTCCGCCGAGCCAGGAAGTGGCCTCGCTGCTCTACCAGCTCGAAGACGCTTCCAACCTTCGCCACGTGAGCTTCAACTCGATCACATCGGGCGGCTCCGGCAGCTCGCCGACCACGAGCTCCCCGACGTCGGCGACGACGACGGCGGCCAGCAGCGGTTTTACGCAGCTGCCGTTCACTTTTGAGTTCAGCGGCGGCTTCTTCGCGCTCGAACATCTCTTCAGGCAGCTGACCGCTTTCACGACCCACCAAAGCCCGAACGGGCTGCGGGTCAGCGGCCGTCTGCTCACGATCCAGGGCGTCAAGCTGTCGCCCGAAGCCGGCCCGGGCCACACCCAGCTCCTGAGCGGCACGGTGACCGCGACCGCTTACGTGCTGCCCGCCGGCCAGACCGTCGCAAACGGCGCCACTCCGAGCGCGCCCGCCGGCGCCGCCTCCGGGTCGAGCGCCACAACCTCTCCGACAACCCCGGCCGTGGCCAAGGTGACGCCGTGAACGAGTTCCTCGCATCCCTGAAGGCGGACCTCACCGACCGGCGACTCGTGCCCATCGTGGCCGTCGCATGCGCGCTGCTCGTGGCAGCCATCGCCTACGCGCTGCTCGGCGGCGGCTCCTCCAGCGCACCCCCGACCGTGCCGCCGGTTCAGTCCGTGGCACCAACGACGGGCATCGCGGTGACGAGCGTTACGACGACGAAGGCGGTCGCCGAGACCACCGACGGGACAGCCGATCAGACCAAGGGGCTGGCGCGAAACCCGTTCGCGCCCCTGCCGGGATCGGGCGCGACCACCACGGCCGCCACGGTGAGTGCTTCGACCAGCAGCCCGTCGCCGCTTCCGACGAGCCCGAGCACCTCAACGAGCTCGAGCGGCGAATCGACATCGAGTGGCTCCGGCGGCTCCGCGTCGACCGAATCCTCGGGGTCCTCGAACAGCGGCAGCCAGAGCAAGCCCAAGGCTAAGACCGTCTACGACGTCACGGTCAAGTTCGGCACGCTCCCGCTCGGGATCACGCCCGAAACGGCGAACCTCCACGAATACAAGAGCCTCAAGCTCCAGGAGCCGCTGCCCTCGGCCGAGACCCACCTCGTCGTCTTCCGCGGCGTGACCGCGAAAGGCAAGAGCGCGACCTTCACCCTGGTCAGCGAAGCGATCCCGACCGGCGCCGGCGCATGTCTGCCGAGCCCGGTGCAGTGCGAAGCGGTCGACCTCAAGCCGGGCGAGACCGAGCAGTTCGCCGTCCAGGAAAACGGCCTGCCGGTGACCTACGAACTGCGCGTGCTCAGCATCGAAGCCGGCAAGGCCAAGACCGCGAGCGCCAAGGCGTCCGCCGCCAGCCGCCGTCCCGACCGCGAGGAGTGGGGCGTCTCGCGAGTCGGTCAGGAACTGCTGCGCAAGGCGGGCCTCGTGGCGATGCCGTTCCTGCGCTACTCATCCCAGCCCGGGGTGCTCGTCTTCTCCAAGCCGAAGCCGAAGCAGACACACGCGCAGGGCCCGCAGGGCTGAAGCGCGAACCCCAGCAAATAAGCTTGGGGCCGTGGAGCTCCGTCTCATCACGGCCGGCGAGTCGCACGGCCCCGGTCTGACCTGCATCGTCGAGGGCCTGCCCGCGGGGCTCGAGCTCTCCGAGGAGGCGATCAACGCCGACATGGCCCGGCGCCAGCTGGGGCACGGCCGTGGCGGCCGCATGAAGATCGAGAAGGACGCCGCGGAGGTGACCGCGGGCGTTCGGCACGGCCGCACGCTGGGCGGGCCGATCGCGCTGCAGGTGCGCAATCGCGACTACGCCAACTGGGAGGACCGGATGAACCCGTGGCCGGTCGAGGAGGAGATCGCCGAGGTCCACCTGCCCCGTCCCGGGCACGCCGATCTCGTCGGCGTCCAGAAGTACAAGCAGAGCGACGTGCGCAACATCCTCGAGCGCGCATCCGCCCGCGAGACGGCGGCCCGCGTCGCCGGCGGCGCCGTCTGCAAGGCCTACCTGCGCGCGCTCGGCGTCGAGGTCTACTCGCATGTCGTCCAGATCGCCTCCGTGGTCGCTCCGCCGCCGGCCGAGGCGCTCACGGCCGCCGACTTCGCGGAGGTCGACGCCTCGCCGGTCCGCTGCCTGGACCCGGAGGCCGCGAAGGCGATGGTCGCCGAGATCAACGACCTGCGCCGCGCGAACGAGTCGCTCGGCGGCGTCTTCGAGGTCCAGGCCTTCGGCCTCGTTCCGGGCCTCGGCTCGCACGTCTCCTGGGAGGAGCGCCTCGACGGGCGCCTCGCGCAGGCGATCTGCTCGATCCAGGCGATCAAGGGCGTCTCGATCGGCGACGCGTTCGCGGTCGCGGGCGTCCCGGGCTCCGCGGCGCACGACGAGATCTTCTACGACGGCGAGCAGGGCTACTACCGCGAGACCAACCGCGCGGGCGGTCTCGAGGGCGGGATGACCAACGGCCTGCCGCTGGTCGTGAGGGGCGCGATGAAGCCGCTGCCGACCCTGACCAAGCCGCTGCGCTCGGTGGACACCGACACCCACGAGCCCGCGCAGGCGCTGCGGGAGCGGACCGATTCGGCGACGATCCCGGCCGCCGGGGTCGTGGGCGAGGCGATGGTCGCCTTCGTGCTGGCCGGCTCCTACCGCAGCAAGTTCGGTGGCGACCACATCGACGACGTGCTCGGGGCCCTGGCCTCCTACCGGGAGCGGATCGGTTGGCCATCGTCCTGATCGGCTTCATGGGCGCCGGGAAGTCGACGGCGGCCCGCGAGCTGGGTGCGGAGCTCGGGCAGCCGGTTCTCGACAGCGACGAGCTCCTCGCCGAGCAGTTCGGTCACTCCGTCGCCGAGGAGTTCGCACGGGGCGGGGAGGACGCGTTCAGGGAGGCGGAGGAGCGGCTCGTCTGCGAGCTTCTCGCGCGCGCCGGGGACGGCGACGTGATCGCCCTTGGCGGGGGCAGCGTGCTCTCCGAGCGCGTGCAGCAGGCGCTGGAGGGTCAATCGACCGTGTTCCTGGAGGTCGACGAGGCGACCGCCTGGGAGCGCGTCTCGGGCAACGGCTCGGGCCCCGCGCGGCCGCTCGCCGCGGACCGGGATGCCTTCGCGCGGCTGCACGCCGAGCGCGCGCCGCTCTATGACCGTCTCGCGACGGCGGTGATCGGCCCCGTCGCGCCGGGCGCGCTCGCCGCCGCGGCGCCGACGCTCGCGCTGCTGTCGCGTCTCGGGCCCGGCGTGCGGATGCTGTGGGCCAGCTCTGCCTCCGGCGACTACCCGGTGCTCGTGGGCGAGGGCCTGCTGGGCGAGCGCGTCCTCGAGGAGTGGCCGCTCGATCGGAGCGTCTCGCGCGCGTTCTGCGTGACCGACGGCAACGTCGCCGCGCAGTGGGGCGAGGCCGCCGGCGAGACTGCGCTCACGATCACGATCGCGCCCGGCGAGCAGAGCAAGAACCTGTCCTCGGCCGATCGCGTCTGGACGGCGCTGGCGGGCGCCGGGATGACGCGCGCCGATCACCTGCTCGCCCTCGGCGGGGGCGTGGTCGGGGATCTCGCGGGCTTCTGCGCGGCCACCTACCAGCGCGGCGTGCCGGTCGTCCAGGTGCCGACGACGCTCGTCGCCCAGGTGGATTCGGCCTATGGCGGCAAGACCGGCGTGGACCTGCCGGCCGCGAAGAACTACGTCGGCGCCTACCACCAGCCCGCGGGCGTGCTCGTGGACCCGCTCGCGCTGCGAACGCTGCCCCCGCAGGAGCTGGCCGCCGGCTGGGTCGAGGTCCTGAAGACGGCGCTGATCGCAGGCGGCGAGCTGTGGGAGCGGGTTGCGGCCGGCGAGGAGGTGGACGCCGGCATCGTCTTTGCGTGCGCGCGCACGAAGCTCGCCGTGGTCGCCGCGGACGAGCGCGACGGCGGCCGCCGTCAGGTGCTGAACCTCGGCCACACGGTCGGGCATGCGATCGAGACGGCGGGCGGGTACGGCGTGCACCGGCACGGCGAGGCGGTCGGGCTCGGGCTCCTCGCCGCGCTGCGGCTCTCCGGCCAGGACGCCCTGCGCGCGCAGACGCGCGCGCTGCTTTCGGAGCGGGGCCTGCCCGTGCGCCTGGAAGGCGTGGACGTGGAGGCCGTGCTGGATGCGGTCGGGCGCGACAAGAAGCGCCTGGGCTCTGAGGTGCCGTTCGTGCTCGTGCAGGCGCCCGGGTCGGTCAGCGAGGGGCATCCGGTGGCGGCCGCGGATCTGCGCGCCGCGGTCGCGGAGCTGGCCTCGTGAGCGAGCGCCCGCTGATAGAAGTGCTCAATGGCGTCAACCTCGACCAGCTCGGCCACCGCGATCCGGCCGTGTACGGGACGTTGACGCTCGCAGAGCTTGACGGGCTCGCCGAGCAGGAGGGGCACGCCCTCGGTCTCGACGTGCGCTGTTTTCAGACCAATCACGAGGGGGCCTACGTGGAGCGCCTGCACGCCGCGCGCGGCGAGGCGGCCGGGCTGATCCTGAACCCCGGCGCCTGGACGCACTACTCCTGGGCGATCCGGGACGCGCTCGAGATCGCCGCCCTCCCGGCGGTCGAGGTCCACCTCTCCGACCCGACGGCGCGCGAGCAGTGGCGCCACCGCACCGTTCTCGACGGTCTCTGCTTCGAGTCCGTGCGCGGGCGCGGCCCGGACGGCTACCGCGAGGCGCTGGCGCTGCTGCGCGAGCATCTGGGAGCGGGCGCATGAGCGCGACCGAGGGGATCGCGGCGCGGCTGGAGCGGATCGGCACGCGGATCGCCGACCGCAAGCTCGACGCGCTGCTCGTCGAGGAGGCGGCGGATCTCCGTTACGTGAGCGGCTACACCGGCAGCAACGGGCTCGCCCTTCTGCGCCCGGCGGACGAGCCCGCGCCGAACTTCCTCACGGATTTCCGCTACACCGAGCAGTCGGCCGCCGAGGTGCCGGCGCTCTACGAGCGCGCGACCGTGACCGGCGAGCTGCGCGACTCCCTGCCGTCGCTGCTCGGCGGCGGCGGGGGCCGGCTCGGCTTCGACGCAACGAAGGTGACGGTGCGCGGCCACGCGCGGCTGGGAGAGCTGCTCGGCTCGGCGTGGGAGCTCGTCCCGGCCGACGGGCTGGTGGCCGAGGAGCGGGTCGTCAAGGAACCGGCGGAGATCGCCGCGATCGCCGCCGCCGCCGAGCTCGCGGACGAGGCGCTGCGAGGGGTGCTCGAAGAAGGGCTCCCGGGGCGCACCGAGAGCGCGGTCGCCCTCGCGCTGGAGACGCGCATGCGCCGGCTCGGCGCCGAGCAGCCGAGCTTTCCCTCGATAGTCGCCGCCGGCGCACACGGCGCGCTGCCCCACGCGCAGCCGCGCGATGTGGAGATCCCTCGCGACGTGCTCGTCACCATCGACTGGGGCGCCGTGCACGAGGGCTACTGCTCGGACTGCACCCGCACCTACGCGACCGGCGAGGGCATCTCCGGACAGGCGCGCGAGGTCTATGAGCTCGTGCTGAGCGCGCAGCAGAGCGGCCTCGAGGCCCTGCGCGCGGGCCTGAGCGGTCGTGACGTGGATGCCGTCTCGCGCGCCGTGATCGACGGTGCGGGTCAGGGGGAGAACTTCGGTCACGGGCTCGGCCACGGCGTCGGGCTGGAGATCCACGAGGCGCCCCGGCTGTCGCGGACCGCCCCCGAGCAGCCGCTGATGGCCGGCAGCGTCGTGACCGTCGAGCCCGGTGTCTATCTGCCCGAGGTGCTCGGCGTGCGCATCGAGGACCTCGTCGTCGTGCGCGAGGACGGCTGTGAGGTGCTGACCGCGCTGCCGAAGGGCCTCGCCGTCGTCTCCTGAACGGGGAGCCCGAGCGCCCGGCGTTGCAGGAGCTCAGACGGGGACTCCGCCTGCGGGCCTTGATCCGAGACGCGAGCCGGCACGAGCGCCGGCAGGCGCCAGGCCAGCAGTGCGACGAGCGGCAGCGACCAGGCGAGGAAGGTCGCCGACTGGACGTCGGGGGAGACCCTGCCGGGGAGCCAGCTGAAGCTCAGCCAGGCGAGCGCCGTCACGAGGAGGGCGAGCGCGGGCGGCGCATCGCTCGGCGTGCGCGCCTCCCAGGCCGTGATCGCGAACAGGGCGGGGACCATGTAGTAGCCGATGTCCCAGGTGTCCAGCAGGCAGCGGAGCACCATCACGAGCGCGAAGGTGGCAAGCGCCGCCGGCGCGGCGAGGCGCTCGGGACGACGCCACAGCCACAGCAGGGCCGGGATACCCAACCCAAAAAAGATCACGAGTGGGTGGCTCACCGTGCTCGTCCAGCCCGGCTCGATCCGGTAGCCGGGCTTGGCCGCGCCGAACAGGCCGTGCACGAGCGCGCCGTGGTGACCCAGGAACCACCACACCTGCCACGGCTGGAAGATGCCGGACGTGGGCGCGGCCGCGGTGGTGCTCGCGTGGACGTAGGTGGAGCCGGCCGCGATCAGCAGCGGCGCCTCGATCACCGCCGCGACGGCGATTGCGGCGGCGCCGCAGATGACCCGCCGCGATGCGGGCAGCGCGAGCAGAACGGGGCCGGCGGCGACGATCGCCCACTGCTTGTTCGCGATCGCGAGCCCCAGCAGCAGGCCTGCGAGCAGCGCGCGCCGGCGCGAGGCCTCCCCGGCGGCCGCCAGCAGGATCGCGCCGAGACAGAGCCCGGCGCCCAGCAGTTCCTCCGGGTGACCCGTTTCGAGCGCCAGCAGCGAGATCGGGTTCGCGACGAGCAGCCCGAGCACGAGCCCGCGCGCGAGCCGCGGCCTGCCTTCCGAGCGCATCCCGGCAACGAGCACGACCGCGATCACGGCTGAGGCGAGCAGGCACGGGACGGCGACGGCGCGGTAGACGGCGAGCGCGCCGCCCCCCCAGAGCCCGGGCAGGAGGGCGAACGGCGCGCGCTCGATCAGCGATCCGCCGTACACCGGCGCGAGTTCCAGGAAGCGGGCGACGTGTCCGTGGACGAGCGCTTCCAGTGACGGCTGGGTCTCCACTTCGTAGTCGCTCCAGGTGAAGCCGTAGAGGCCGAGCCAGGCCAGCGTCGCGCACCCCGCCAGAGCGAGCAGTGCGCACGGGGCGTTCTCGCGGAGCGCTCGCCGCATGGATTCGCATCGACCCGGGACGGTCACGACTTGAGCGCACCGCAGTGGCTATCGTCGCCGCAGCACCGTCATCGCCCGGGCGAACGCGCCAGCCGGCCCGCCTCGGGCGCCCGCGCCGACCGACAGGAGGCCCGCAACCGATGCCCTCGCTCCTCGACCTGACAAGCCAGGGCGACGTCGGGACGATCGCGGACGAGTCGAAGCTCTCGTCGGTCACCCTGATGACGCCCCAGCAGCTCTACGAGCTGTGGGAGCGGCAGAACTGGTCCTCGCACTCGATCGACTTCGAGCAGGACAAGCGCGACTGGCAGTCGCTCGACGCCGACCTGCGCAGCCGCCTGGCGTGGAACCTGTCGGGCTTCTTCATCGGCGAGGAGCGCGTGACCACGCAGTTCTCCGGGCTCGTGATGGCTTATGAGAGCCAGAGCGAGGAGGCCTTTCTCACCACGCAGCAGGTCGACGAGGCGCGCCACACCCAGCACTTCAACCGCTTCTACGAGCAGGTGCTCGGGCTCGAGGGGACCTTCGAGGACCGCCTGGCCGCGGCGCGCCGCCAGGTGAGCCCGGCGTTCGTCGAGCTGTTCGACGGGGTGCTCACAGAGTGGGGGAGCAGGCTCGTCGCCGACCCCTCGGACGTCGAGGCGAAGGTCGACTTCGTGACGCTCTACCACATGATCATCGAGGGCACGCTGGCCCTGACCGGGCAGTGGTTCCTCACGGACTTCATGGAGCGCAAGGGCATCCTCGCGGGCTGGGTCCACGGCTTCCGGCTGATCTCGCAGGACGAGCATCGCCACGTCGCCTACGGGACGTGGCTGCTGCGCGAGAAGGCGCGCGACCCGGGACTGCGCGGGCGCATCGCCGCCCGCCTGGCCGAGCTGATCCCGCTGGCCTCGGACGTGCTCGTGCCCTCGCGAGCCGACGGCAGCCCGTTCGCGATCCTCGACTACGCGACCGAGGAGGTCAACACCTTCGCCTTCAACGCGCTCAGCCGGCGCCTGAAGGTGATCGGGATCGATCTCGCCGACATCGCGGCCGCGGCCTGAGGGGCGTCAGGCGCCGAACGGGCCGCGGGTGCGGTCCGCTCGCAGCACGAACGCGCCGAGCAGGAGCGCCAGCCGCAGCCCCAGCGCGAAGAGGACAGCGAGCACGATCGCCGAGGTGATGCGCGGGCCGACCTGGGAGTAGTGGAAATGGGTGCGCGTGGCGTAGAGGACCCCCGAGACAGCGATCCCCAGCGCCAGGCACGCGATCCATGAAGCGGGTTCGGCGAGCAGACGCGTGTGGCCGCGGCTGCGCAGCTCGCGGGTCAGCCACGCGACGCCGAGCAGCGCGCCGAAGATCAGTGCCGAGACGAGGAGCCAGAGCAGGGCGCCGCCCGCGATGCGACCTGACAGATGCTTGGCGGCGTAGTGGTGTTTGTCGGCGAGCAGAGGCGCGACGACGACGGCCCCCGCCACGGTGGCGAGCACGGCGAGGGTCGCCGTGGGGAGCCCGCTGTGCCGCGCACGACCCGAATCCGGCCCGGCCGTGGTGGCGGAGAAGGCATGCGGGCTTCCGGCGCTCATGCCGCGCCCTTACCCGGATTCGCGGAGATCCGATCGGCGAGCCCGAGAACGAGGAGGTCGTCACGCCCTACACCTCGGCCTTCATGTCGGGCAGGCGTGTCACGAACATCCTGCTCCAGCAGCAGTGCGCGCTCGACCAGGGCGAGTACCTCTCGATGCCGTACGACCACATCGCCGACGCCGAGGTGGTGGACGCGCTGGATCCGAAGCAACCCCTGGCTGGCCGCCTGCACGCCCGTTCTGCCGGTGGCCGGGGGATAGGCGGTGCACGCGCTGAATCAGAGACATGCGTTGCCGACAGGGGTCTTCGTGGTGTGAGATACGGCCCCCGCGCTCGCCGGGCGCGCCCTGGGCAGATGAGTAGGTCGGGGCGCGCCGGGTTGGGCGCGGGTCAGAGATCCCAGCCGAAGTAGACCTCGGCGCGAGTGAGCTTCTCGCCGCCGAAGGTCAGGACCTCGGTGTTGCGAAACGAGCTGCCATCGCTCCTCGTGCCCTCGTAGGTGACGAGCACCTCGTCGCCGACTTCCGCGAGCCGCACGAACTCGAAGCCGTCGATCAGCTCCGAGTTGGGCCAGCAGCGCTCGAAATAGCGCTCGCGCCCGATCCCCGGGTCGGCCGGGCTGAAGAACTCAAAGTCCGCAGCGAGCATCGCCTCGACGATCTGCCGGTCGCCGGAGACGTAGGCGCCGTAGAGCTCACGTGCGAGCTGGAGGCGGTCGGCGGGTGCCACGTCACTGCCATTACCCGCGTGCCCCGTCTCGGCAACCGGCGCCGCCCGCGCTGTCAGAGGAGCGCTTCAGCGTGCCGGCGCGCCGACTCCCGCAACGGCAGGCCGAGCCCGTGCCTGACCACGCGGCCGTGGGGAGGGAGGCAGTCGCGTACTCGATCCGCACCCTGGCCGGCTGGGTCTGATTCAACGCGTGGCGAGCACCAGACTCAGGACTCGCTCGAGGCCGTGCCGGGTGCCCGGTGCGGACATCGGCAGGATCAACGTCGGGAGTCCGACATCCGCGGCGCCTCCGTCGGCGATCGGGTGGTCGCCGACCATCAGCGTCTCATCCGGGAGGGCATCGAGGCTCGCCAGCGCGTGCGCGAAGATCGCCGGAGAGGGCTTGGTGACTCCCAGCTCGAACGACAGGGTCGCGTGCCGGGCGAGCTGCTCCAGATCGTTGGCGACCAGGATCGGGCGAAGGTCGAATCCGACGTTGCTCACCAGGCCGACGGCGATGTCGTTGTCGGTCAATGCACGAACCGTCTCGTGCGTGTCGCTATAGGCGATCCAGCCCTCGGCCGTCAGCACGCGCTCGTAGACCGCTGCAGCCAAGTGCTCGGGGGCCGTGACGCGGCTCAGCAGCCCGAGGTACGCCGCTCGGTGCCGATCGGCGGAGAGGTCGCGCTCGGCGTAAGCCGCCGCGAGGTCGTCGGGAACGACATCTGGATAGGGGCCGCCGGGCATTCCGGCCGCGAGGAACCGATCGCCGAGCTGTTCGCACTCGGCGCGGCTTAGGCTCAGACCGAGCGCGCGGGCTGCGAGGCCGACCTCTCGGTCCGCCCGTTGGCGTGCGAACAACGTCCCGGCGAAGTCGAAGAGCACAGCCCTGATGGGCTTCGCGGTCCCAAGCATCGTCGAGTGAGGCTATGGGCTCAGCCGCCGATGGGCGAACCCGTGAGCGGCCGAGACGATTCTGCCGGCACCGCGGCCGGCGAGACCCGACGCCGCGGCGCGCCCGGGTGGACGCACGATCCTCCTATGATGCTCGGCCGGGGGTCATCTCGGTCGGCGGCCGCTGTGCCGCCGAGCAGCGGCAACCACGTTTGATCTTTGGCTCCGGAAGGACTGATTCGCCCTGATCTCCACCAACCAGTTCAAAAACGGAAACCACATCGAGGTCGACGGGACGATCTACAAGATCCTCGAGTTCCAGCACGTCAAGCCCGGCAAGGGCGGGGCGTTCGTGCGCACGAAGCTGCGCCGCGCCTCCGACGGCAACGTGATCGACAAGACCTTCAGGGCGGGCGAGAAGTTCCGCGACGTCCGAACCGAGGCTCGCAAGATGCAGTTCCTCTACGCCGACGGCTCGGACGCCCACTTCATGGACAGCGAGTCCTTCGAGCAGCTCGCGGTGCCGGAGTCGACTCTGGCGGATCCGCTCCGCTGGCTGGCGCCTTCGAGCGAGGTGGACGTGCTGTTCATCGACGGCGACCCCTCCGATGTCCAGTTGCCGAGCGCCGTAGAGCTCGAGGTCACCCAGGCCGACCCGGGGCTTCGGGGCGACTCGGTCTCCGGCGGGGGCACGAAGCCCGCGACGCTCGAGACCGGGGCGGTCATCCAGGTTCCGCTGTTCGTGGAGCCGGGCCAGAAGATCCGCGTCGACACCCGCTCCGGCGAGTACGTCGCCCGCGCTTAGATGGTGTAGATGCGCCGCACCGATCAGCGCCGGGCCGCCGTCGTGGCGCTCTACCAGCACGACCTCACCGGCCGTCCGCTGGCCGACACGCTGCCTCGTGACGCCTCGCTGTTCGCGCGGGCCCTCGCGCATGCGGCGGCCGACCGTTCCGAGGAGCTCGACGAGATCATCGATCGTCACGCGCACGGCTGGAGCGCGGAGCGCATTCAGCCGCTGGAGCGCAGCATCATGCGCGTCGCGCTGATCGAGATGCTCCACCCGGACGCCGCCCCGGCGGACAAGCCGATCCCGCCCGAGGGGGCGATCGAGGAGGCCGTGGAAAGCGCGAAGACCTTCTGCGGGGCCGACGCGCCCGGCTTCGTGAACGGCGTGCTCGCGGCAGTCCTCCGCGAGGTACGCGAGAATGCGAGCATCCCGTGAGCATCGAGCGCCTCGACGACCTCATCTCCCAGCTGGGCCGCGCCGCCGAGCAGCTGCGTTCCGGCGAGCTCTCGCCGGACGCCGCGGCGACGATGGTCGAGGACTGTGCCGCGCTCGCCTCGCAGGCCGCCGTGGAGCTGGAGCAGCTCACGCGCGCCGAGGTCGGTGGCCGGGACTCGAATCTCGCGCCCGGCCAGGACAGCCTGCTGTAGTGCGCGGCCGTGCGCGGCCGGGCGGGGCAGCCAGGGGCCCCATCCTTCCGTGAGCCCGAGCTACCCCGAGCACCTCCGCGAGGAGGTCGAGCGCTACCTGCAGGCGCTGAGCTTCTCCGAAGAGCCGATGACGGCCGGCCTGGAGGAGGCGATGCGCTACTCGCTGCTCGCCGGGGGCAAGAGGATCAGGCCCGTGCTCAGCCTGGCGACGGCTCGGGCCGTGGGCCTCGAGCAGCGCGATGTGCTGCCGCTGGCGGGCGCGATCGAGCTGATCCACACCTACTCGCTGATCCACGACGACCTGCCGGCGATGGACGACGACGACCTCAGGCGCGGGCAGCCCACCTGTCACGTGAAGTTCGGGGAGGGGGTGGCGATCCTGGCGGGCGACGGCCTCTACGCCGAGGCCTTTCGCCACCTGCTCACGCACCAGCGCTCCGCGCCGGAGCTCGTTCTGGCCGCCGCTGCCGAGCTGGCGGCGGCGACGGGGGTGAACGGGATGGTGGGGGGCCAGTACGCCGACATCAGCGCCCCGGCACCCGACGACGCAGCCGCGCTGCGCCGCCTGCACGAGCTGAAGACAGGACGGCTGATCGGCGCCTCGGTGCTCTGCGTACTACTGTTGACGGGGACCGCCGACGCTCCTGAGAGCGCTCCCTTCCGGCGCTTCGCCGCCGAGCTGGGTGTGCTCTTTCAGATCGTCGACGACATACTCGACGTGATCGGAACAGATCAGGCGCTCGGGAAGCCACAGGGAAGCGATGAGCGTCACGGAAAGCGAACGTACGTGAGCGAGTTCGGGATCGACAGGGCACGAGAGCTGGCAGCAGAGTCCCACCGGACCGCGCGAGAGGCGCTGTCCGAACTGCCGGCCGTGGACGGCGCGCCCGAGGGTGCGACCGGCGAGCTCGAGGACATCGCGGACTTCATCTACACGCGCACCTCATGAGCCAGCTGGAGAACATCAACCGGCCCGAGGACCTGCACGAGCTCTCCGATCAGGAGCTCGCGACGCTCGCCCAGGAGGTCCGCGAGCACATCATCGACACCGTCGGCGAGATCGGCGGGCACTTCGGCGCGAACCTCGGCACGTGCGAGCTCGCCGTCGCGCTGCACTCGCTGCTCGAATCCCCCCGCGACAAGATCCTCTGGGACGTCGGCCACCAGGCCTACCCCCACAAGGTCCTGACAGGACGCCGTGACGCGCTCTCGACCATCCGCCAGTACGGCGGCCTGGCACCCTTCTGCTCGATCGCCGAGTCCGAGCACGACATCATGGGCGCGGGCCACGCCTCGACGTCGATCGGCTACGCCGTCGGCCTGAAGGAGGGCATGCGCCTCGGCGGGGGCGAGGACGGCAAGGTGGTCGCGGTGATCGGCGACGGGGCGATGACGGGCGGCGTCGCGTTCGAGGCCATCGGCCAGGCGGGCGGGCAGGGCACGCCGATCGTCGTCGTGCTCAACGACAACGGCATGTCGATCGCGCCGAACGTCGGCGCGCTGTCGCGCTACTTCAACCGCATCCGCCTGAACCCGAAGCTCTGGCACACCCGCTCGGACATCGAGAGCGGGCTGACGAAGCTGCCGATCGGGATCGGCGCCGCCTTCGAGCGCCTCGGGCCTCACCTGAAGGAGTCGATCAAGGCGTTCTGGGCGCCGGGCCTTTGGTGGGAGGAGCTCGACTGGGCCTACATGGGCGTGATCGACGGGCACGACGTCAAAGCGCTGCGCGAGGCGCTGCGCGAGGCGCTCGAGGCGCAGCGCCCGGTGGTCGTGCACATCGCGACCGTCAAGGGCAAGGGCTTCGCGCCCGCCGAGGAAGGCGGCCTCGAGGGGATGGAGAAGTGGCACGCGGCGAAGCCGAAGTCGATCCTCAACGGCTCGCCGACGCGTCCAGCCAGCGGCAACGGCGCGACCAAGGCCCCGCCGCCGCAGTACACCCAGGTCTTCGGGGATGCGCTCGTGCGCGAATGCGAGCGCGACGAGCGCGTTGTCGGGATCACCGCCGCCATGAACTCCGGCACGGGCCTCAGCATCCTCCAGAAGGCGATGCCCGATCGCTACTTCGACGTCGGCATCGCCGAGCAGCAGGCGGTCCTCTTCGCGAGCGGCCTGGCGCTGCAGGGGATCAAGCCGGTGGTCGCCGTCTACTCCACCTTCCTACAGCGCGCTTACGACCAGATCGTCCACGACGTATGCCTCCAGAACCTCGATGTCGTGTTCGCGATGGATCGGGCCGGGCTGGTCGGCGACGACGGGCCGACCCACCACGGCGCCTTCGACATCGCCTACATGCGCTGCCTGCCCAACATCGTCCTGATGGCGCCCCGCGACGAGGCGATGCTCACGCGCATGCTGCGCACGGCGATCGACCACGACGGGCCCGTCGGCCTGCGCTACCCGCGAGGGGAGGGCTTCGGGGTGCCGCTGCCCGCGCACGCTGAGCCGATCCGCATCGGCTCGGGTGAGATCCTGGTTCCCGCCGATCCCGCCACGGCCGAGCCCGGCCGCCGCGTCGCGCTGATCGGCTACGGCAGCGGCGTCGGCAAGGCGCTCGAAGCAGCCGAGCGCCTGGGCGAGCTCGGTCTCACCGCGACAGTCGCCGATGCCCGCTTCGCCAAGCCGATCGACGCCGGCCTCGTCGCGCAGCTCGCGGCCGAGCACGACCTGCTGGTGACCGTCGAGGAGGGCGTTCTCGCCGGCGGCTTCGGCTCGGCTGTCTGGGAGACCTTGAACGAGGCAGGGACGCCGATGCCGCGCATCATGCGCGTCGGCCTCCCGGACCGCTTCGTGACGCACGGCAAGCCGGCGCTCCTGCACGAGGAGATCGGCTACACCGGCGAGCGGATCGCCGAGCGCGTCGCCGCGGCCGTCGGTCTGGGCGAGGCCCCCGCCGGCAGCGGCACGATCATCGGCTCGCGCGGCTCGGCCGCCTGAGCCTGCCGTTCCTCTCGACGGGTTCACGCAGAGCTGCGGGACGCCTGAGCCGCGCGATGGCAGCACGACGGCGCGGGCGGCCACGGCGCCGTGCACGGCGGCGCGGGAGCGCCGGGCTCGCAGGCCTTAACTGAAACGGCCCGCCGGGGAAGCGGGCCGTTTCGGAGAGATGGCCTGCCGGGGAGAGCCGGCCGTCTCGGGGAGGAGGGATTCAGGAGAGATGCTGCTGAAACGCTGCACTCTCAGGATCAAGATCAATGTTGCCCATGCAATCGCTCTGTCTGTGTGACATCGCTCACAGTGGCAGGCGATACGGGCTCGCCGGGAGGGTTCTAGCCCGCGAATCCCACCGCCTCCAGCGCTTCCGCCTTCGTCTGGTACTCGTGGATCTCGGTCGTCTTGCCGTCGCGCATCGTCAGGACGTGCGTCTCGGGCATCTCGACCATGCGGCTGCTGCCGCGCAGCTGCCCGTGCATCAGCAGCACCACGACCACGCGATCGCCGGCATCGATCAGCTCCTCGACGTCCACGCGGACGTCCTCGAACGCCCCGCGGAACCACTCGTCCATGAGCGCCGTGACGCCCTGATGCCCTCGATAGGTGGCGCTGTCCGGCAGATCGGCGCGGGTATGCCACTGGATGTCGACATCGAGCAGCTCGAAATCAGGTTCGTGGTTTTCATTCACGAACTCGTAGGCCTCCCGCACGCGCTGCACGTTCTGCTGCGACACCGCCCATCCAGTATCCCCTGAGCGGGCCAGACGTGGCGAAAAAATTCGCGCAGGTCGCTTAGACGGCCCTCGGACGGGTACCGAGGCCGAATGGATTTCAGCGAAGCCCTTCGTCTTGCCGCTCACCGCCTCGGCCTCGCCGGCCGGCCCGATGCCCGCCTTGCCCCGGTCGCTTTCCCGGTCACGCTCGGCGCCGTGCTCATGGCGCTGAGCGGGTTCGGTGCGGCGTTCTACCTGGCCGGAGCCGGAATCTGGCTCTGCTGTGCCGTTTTCGCGTTGGCTGGGCCGGTGCGCACGCGCGGCCGCGCCTGAGCCGTCCGCTCGCCGGCGCCTGCGACGGAGGTCCAGGCGCCCGCGACGGAGGTCCAGGCGCCCGCGCCAGTCGCGGTGCAGCCCTGCCCCCCGAAACCGCCGTGTGCAAGGGTTCTCCGGTGATGGTCAAGCGGCGCCTGGACACACTGCTGGCCGAACGCGGCCTCTTCTCGTCGCGGACCCGGGCGGCGGCCTCGGTGATGGCGGGCGAGGTTCGCGTCGGGCGTGGTGGGAGACGAGCGGAGAAGCCGGGCGAGATGGTCGACGCCGAGGAGCTGCTGGAGGTCGCCGAGCGCCCCGCTTACGTCTCGCGAGGCGGCATCAAGCTCGCCAACGCCCTGGATGCCACGGGCGTCGAGGTCCAGGGGCGCCGCGCGCTGGATGCCGGGGCCTCCACAGGCGGCTTCACCGATTGCCTGCTCCAGCGCGGCGCGCGTGAGGTGATCGCGGTCGACGTCGGGTACGGCGTGCTCGAGTACTCGCTGCGCGGCGATCACCGCGTCCAGGTCCTGGAGCGCACGAACGCGCGCGGTCTGACGCCGGAGGAGCTGCCGGCGCCCCGCAGCGGACCGGACGAGCCGCCGTCCCTGGCGGTGATCGACGTCTCCTTCATATCGCTCGAGAAGGTGCTCGCCCCGGTGATCTCGTGCCTGAGCCCCGCCCACGACGTCCTCGCCCTGGTCAAGCCGCAGTTCGAGGTCGGGCGCGAGCGGGTCGGCAAGGGCGGGGTCGTGCGCGACCCGGCGGCGCGCCGGGACGCACTGGTCGCGGTGGGGGTGGCGGCGCTCGCGCTCGGCGAGTCCGTGCTCGGCTATCACTCCTCGGGCCTCCCGGGCCCGAAGGGCAACCAGGAGACCTTCATCTGGCTGGGCGAGGGCGATCGCGCGTCCGGAAGTCGCGATCCGCAGGCGCTCGAGGAGCTGGCGAGACAGGTCGAGCCGTGAGGCAGATCACCGTCCTCACCCACCGCGACCCCGAGGACATCGCCGCGGCGCTCAGCGAGCTGATCTCGCAGGCCTCCGAGGTCGGCGTCGCGCTGCGTTTCGACCCCGAAGAGACCGCGAAGCTGGGTCTGCAGCCCGCGGAGGGACTCGTGCTGGACGCGCCGATCGAGCCCGAGGTCGAGCTTTGCGTCGCGCTCGGCGGCGATGGCACGATCCTGCGCGGGCTGCACCACTACGCGGGCACCGGAGTGCCGGTCTTCGCGATCAACTACGGCGAGGTCGGGTTCCTGGCGACCGTCGAGCCCGACGACCTGCACGCCCACGTCGGGCGCGCGCTGCGCGGCGAGTTCGAGTTGCTGCACCTGCCCGCGATCACCGTCGAGCTGCCCGACGACGGGCCGCTGCACGCGATGAACGACCTCGCGATCACCCGCAAAGTCGGCGACCGTGTCGCCGAGCTGTCCTACTCGCTGGACGGCGAGGAGGCCGGCAGCGTGCGCTGCGACGGCCTCGTCGTCGCCACGCCCGCAGGCTCGACCGGATACAACCTCGCCAACGGCGGCCCGGTGATGGCGTGGGGGGTGGAAGGGCTCGTGGTCTCGTTCATTGCGCCACACTCGATGACCGCGCGGGCGCTCGTGGTCGCGCCGGGCGACGGCATCAGCATCCGCACCGGGACGCGGCAGCCGCTCGACGTCGCGGTCGACGGGCGTCCCGCCGGCGCCGTCGCGCCGGGCGCGATCATCCACGCCCGGTTCGTCAGGGACCTGGGCACGCTGGCCCAGCTGCCCGGCACCTCGTTCTACCGGCGCCTGCGCGAGAAGTTCGGCCGGCTGGCGAGCTGAGAGCTCAGGCGACGCGCGCGTCGTCGCTGCTCGCGCGGACGTCCTCGGTGCCGGGGCCTTCGCTCATCGACGTGATGAAGGTGTCGAGCTGGGCACGCGAGAAGCGGCGCTGGCCCCCCGGCGTGCGATAGCAGGCGATGTGTCCGGCGTCCGTCCAGCGGCGGATCGTCGCGAGCGACACGCCGAGGTACAGAGCGGCCTGTGAGCTCGTGAAGACGAGCCGGCGGTCGGTGGGGGAGGTGGTGGGCATGTGGGCCTCGATCGTCTCGTCGGGGGCGGCTTGGGATGCCGTCCGTTGGCCTCTGTTTCGTCAGATCGCTCCGCGAACTTGAGCGGCGATGAGCTTTGTGGACGTTTTCCTCGCCCCGCGACGGGAAGCGCCGTGTTGGCGAGGGCCTGCGCGGAGCCGTCGGCAACGGGCGCGGGTCTCCTTCTCGGGCCCCGCCTCGGCGGTCGGCGCCGGCGGCCGCCGTGACCCTGCGATCGGCGGCCTGGAGCCGAACGGGGGCCGGCCGGACCGCTCAGAGACGGAGTCGGTGCATCTGCAACCAATCCTGCACAAAGGTCGGAAAGCTGGACATTTCGCCTATCCCTGCGCTACCCTCACGAAACCTACTCATCTGTAGGGGCTGAAGCCATGGAGGGAGACAGCCGGAATCCCCGGTGCGCGCAACGGCCGGAGACATAGGAGGAAAGCTGTGGAACAGTACGGCCGTTAGTAAACGTTCGGGTCGCTTAGTCGGCCCCCCGGGGACGTCCTCAGCAGGTGGCGCCAGCCGCACGCGGGACGTCCCCGTTATTTAACGCCCGTCAGCCTTCGTGCGCGACCATTTTGCGCACGCGCGCCGCGAGTTCGAGCTCGTCTGCGGCATCGCTGGCCGGAGCCTCCAGCAGCGCCGCGCCCTCCCGTTCGACGAGGGCGACGAACCGGTCGACCAGCTCGGCGTCGAGCTGGTGCCCGGCGATGTTGCCCAGCTCCGCGAGCGCGTCCGGGACCGACATGCGGGGGCCGTTCGTTTCGCGCGAGGTCATCGTGTCGAACGTCGAGCAGATCGCGATGATGCGCGAGGCGAGTGGGATCTCGCCGGCGATCAGACCGGCGGGGTAGCCGCCGCCGTCCACGCGCTCGTGGTGGTAGAGGATCGCGTCGGCGACCGGGCCGTAGCCGTCGAGCTTGCCGACGAGCGTGGCGCCGTCCTGCGGGTGTCGGCGGATCACCTCCCAGTCCCCGTCGGTCAGCTGCTCGGGGTGCAGGATGCGGTCCGACCAGGTGAACTTGCCGATGTCGTGCAGCAGCGCGGCGGTCTGGACGACCTCGCGCTCCTCCTCGTCGCAGTCGAGGTCGATCGCCAGCGCGCGCGCGTAGCGGGCGACCGCGGTCGCGTGGCGGCTGGTCTCGGCATCGCGCAGGGCGAGTGCGTCCAGCAGCATGGAGAGGACGCCGAGCTGCATGTTCGCGAGGTGGATGCTCCGGGCTTCGAGTTTTTCCGCGCGCTCCTCCGAGCGCAGCAGGGCGCCGATCAGGTAGTGGAAGATGCCCAGCACCAGCACGGCGCACAGCAGCACGAGCATGCCGAGGTTGGTGTACGCGACGGCCAGCAGAGCCGCGAGCACCGCCGAGGTGAGGTGGCCCGGGATCAGCGGGACGAAGGCGTCGCGGAACTGGCGGCGCAGCGAGCGGCCGTCTTCGACGTAGATGTCGGTCGCGACCATCAGGAAGTTGATGAGGATCGTGATCACCGAGACGGCGAACACGAGCAGCCCGAACGTCGCCCCCTTCGTCGCCGACTGGTTGGTGTGGACGTCGCCGACGACGAGTCGGACGATCATGCTGCCGGCGAAGGCGTAGAAGGTGAAGGAGGACAGGTTCGCGAGCCACTGCGACGGCGGCAGGCGCCGCGGAGCCGAGCGCGCGACCGCCGAGGTCAGGCCGAATGCCACCGACGGCGCCGGGCCGAGCAGGCACATCGCGAGCACCATGGCGCTGTGGGCCGGGGTCAGGATCCCGTCGCCGATCGCCGAACCGAGCTGATCGCCCGCCAGGTAGACCGCGCCGAGGATCACGACCAGCAGAAGCGGCTGCCATTCGGCGAGCGAGGACATCCAGGCCGCGCCCGCGAGCGAGATCAGCAGCAGGGCGAGCTCGACTGCCCACCAGACCCTTCGAATGAGAGCGGAGGATTCCATGCCTCTGTGGTCCTTAACGGCCGACGGCGCGTCGGTCTAAAGGGGCAAATCGATTGCAAGCCCCCGCATTCGGGGGATTTCGGGCGTCGGCCGGAAGGGACGACGCGGCCGTGCGGCCGGTCTCCTCGCCCGTGCCGGCTCCGGAGCGCTCGCCTAGGGAGCCGGCTCAGCCACGCCGGCGTTCTCGGGCACCGGGTCGCCGAAGTGCACCTGGGCGAAGATCACGGCGGTGAGCGCCGCCCCGCTGCCCACCACGACGAAGGCGAACCGCGGCGAGCCGAGCGCGACGAGCGCGCCACCGAGCGCGAGTCCCATCGCGGGCGTGATCGCGCTGATCGATTCCAGCAGGCCCATCACGCGCCCCTGCAGGGAGGGAGGCGTGAGGCGCTGCAGGCCGCTGATCACGGGCGCGTACTGCACACCGTTCCCGATCCCCCCGACAACGGCGGCCAAAGTCGCCACGAGGAGCGTCGGAGCGATCGCGAAGCCGAGGTACCCGCAGCCGATCGCGAGCGTTCCGCCCACGAGCATGACCGTCAGGCTGCGCGTGCCCGCGCGTGCGAAGACGACGCTGCCGAGCACGACGCCGACTCCCCAGCAGGTCACCAGCAGCCCGTACCCGCCGTCCCCGGCGTCGAGCGTCTTCTTCATGTAGGCGACCTCGATCGGCACGGCCGACTCGAAGAAGATCAGGCCGATGCCCTGGGCGATCAGCAGGATCAGCAGGGCGCGCTCGCCGCGCACGAAGCGCCAGGCCGCCCGCACGCGGGCGCGGACCGACTCGCCCCCCGCCTCATCGACGTGCGGGTGAAGGTCGAGCAGCATCGTGCCCGAGATCGCGAAGGAGGCGACGTCGACGAAGAGGGCCGCCGGCGCACCGGCCGAGGCGACGAGCAGCCCGGCGAGGACCGGGCCGAGCACGAAGGTCACCGAGAAGACGACGTTCAGGGCGGCGTTCGCATGCTGTTCGGCCGCGTTGGGATCGTTCTCGTCGTCGATCTCGCGCTTGGCAGCGGCTGCGAGCTCGGTGCGCAGCAGCGCGTTGGCGGCGAGGGCCGCCGTGCCGTCCACCGCGACCAGAAGCAGGATCGCGGGCAGCCAGAAGTGCGAGAGCAGGATCGCCACGGCGCCGATCGCGACCGCCTCGATGTAGAGCAGCGCGCTCAGCTCGTGGCGCCCTTTCGAGGCCTCCACCCGCGCGATCACGGCGGGCACGACGAACGCCGGGAGAACCTGTGCGGCGATCAGGACCGCCGCCACGTCGATGGCGCTGTGCGTGTGGTCGTAGACCGCGAGAGCGAGCGCGATCGTGCCGAACCACGTCCCGAGGCGGTTGATGCCGTACGCCAGCACGATGCGGCGCAGGCGCGGGTTTGCCAGGACGGCCCTCACGGGTCGCGACCGTACCGTCTGGCGAGGAGGTCTGTCGACCGTTGCAGTGCCCTTCGCACGGCCCGCTCGCAGGCGGCACGAGCCGGGTGCAGCTTGCAGCTCCGGGCGGCTCGGCGGGCCGAAGCGTGAGGGTTGCACCCCAAACCGGCGCAACCCTCACATTTCGATCGCGTGCTGCCGATAGGTCCCCTGAATGGCCCTCCCTCAGCCCGACAGCCCTGCGACGCCCACGACCGTGATCATCGCCGACGACCACACCGTCGTCCGCGATGGCATCCGCGCCGTGCTCGAGCGCGAGGGCGGGGAGTACGAGGTCGTCGCCGAAGCTGCGGACATCCCCTCGATGGTCAGGCTCGTGCGCGAGCTCAAGCCCGATCTGCTGACGCTCGATCTGACGATGCCGGGTGGTTCCAGCCTCGGCGCCCTCCCGTCCTGCTTCATCGCGCACCCCACGATGGCGGTCGCGATCCTCACGATGCGCGAGGACCCCGAGTACGCGCGCCAGGCGCTGCGCGCCGGGGCCCGCTCCTACGTGCTCAAGGAGGCCGAGCCCGCCGAGCTGCTGCAGGCCTTCCGCCTCGCGGTGGCGGGCGGCAACTACCTTCACCCGCGCCTCGGCGCGCTGATGGCCGCCGGCGAGGAGTCCGGCGGGGACAGCGTGGTGCTCTCCGACCGCGAGCGCGAGGTGGTGCGGCTGATCGCGAACGGGTACACGAACCCGGAGATCGCGGACAAGCTGAACGTCGCCGAGCGGACCGTGAAGACCTACCGCGCGCGCGCGATCGAGAAGCTCGGCTTCTCAACGCGGGCGGAGATCACGGCCTACGTGCGCAAGGTGGGGCTGGCGGACTAGCGGTCAACGGCGGAGGGTCGCCCGCGCGACCGCATGGCCGTCGAGCAGCAGCGTGTACCGGCTCCGCGTTGACGGAGCATCGACCGCGATGGCCGTGACGGCGTAGGCTCAACGCATGCCGAGCGCCCCGCTGCCGGTCCCCGGCCACAAGCTCGAGGGCATCTCCCCGCGCGCCTTCCAGCACCCCGCCGACCGCGCCGCGACCAGCGCCCTCGCTTCGATCCCCTACCTCGACCAGGTGGTCGGCAAGGTCATCGAGCTGGGCTACGAGCGCGCGCTGCGACAGAGCTACCTCGGCTCCGCCGTGAAGCTCTCCGAGGAACAGCTCGGCGACGTCTGGCGCGAGCACGCGATCGCCTACGCGACGCTCGACATGGCCGATGTCCCGGACCTCTACCTGACCCAGTACCCGAGCCCCAACGCGATGGCGATCGGCTCCAACAAACCGATGGTCGTGGTCCAGTCCGAGCTCGTGCGCCTGCTCGATCCGCCGCAGCGCCGGGCCGTCTTCGCGCACGAGGCAGCCCACATCCTCTCCGGCCACATGCTCTACCGCACCGGGCTCGTGATCCTCGTCCTGCTCGGTCGCTCCGCGCGGCTGCCGCTTCCGCTGATGCCTGTGCGGACCGCATTGCTCGAGTGGGGGAGGGCCACCGAGCTGAGCGCCGATCGCGCGGCCGCGCTGGTGACTCGCGATCCGCTCGCCGTCTGCCGCACGCTGATGTCGATCGCTGCTGGCGCGATGGTCTCCGAGCTCGACCTCGACGTGTTCATGAAGCAGGGTCTCGACTACAGCGAGCAGCCCGGCATCCTCGAGCGCTTCACGCGGCTCACACTCGAGCTGGGCGTCACCCACCCGCTGCCCGTCAAGCGAACCCACGAGCTGATGGCCTGGGTGCGCTCGGGCGAGTTCGACCGCATCGTCGGCTCCGGCGAGTACCCGCGCCGCGACGACCCGGTGGACGCGCGCGCGGAGGGCGGCGAGGCGGTGTCGTTCTACGCGGAGCGCATCCGGGACGCCTTCAGCGGTGCGGGCGAGTCGATCGGCGGGGCCGGGCAGCAGCTCGCCGACTGGCTGCGAAAGCCGCGCGGCAGCGAGGACGAGCCCGAGCCCGAGGACTGACGGGCTCGCCTAGTAGCCGGGCTCGGCGCCCGCGGCACGGGCGCCCCGCGGACGACCCGCCAGCGGCACGGTGAGCCTCACGGTCGTGCCTTTCCCGGGGGCGGGCACCCATTCGAGCTCGCCGCCGACGAGCTCTGCGCGCTCGCGCATCCCGCCGGTCCCGAACCCGCCGCCATCCTCGCGCGGGCCGAGACGCGTCGCGTCGGGCATGCCCTTGCCGTCGTCGGTGACGCTCGCGACGACCTGGCGCTCGTCGCCGGTGAGACGGATCACCGCCTGGGTCGCTTCGGCGTGCCGGCTGACGTTGGTGAGCGCCTCCTGGACGACCCTGTAGATCGTGGACTCGAGCTCGGGGTCGAGCCTGCCGCCGCCGTTGTGGGCCTCGCCCGGATGCAGGTCTTCGTCGCGCCCGGCCTCGATCTCCGTGATCACGTCGAGCCCGTCGATCGCCTGCGCCCGCCGGGCGAGCGCCTCTAGCGCGGCAGCGAGGCCGAGGTCGTCCAGCGCCGCGGGGCGGAGCTCGGTGATCAGGTGCCGCAGGCCGTCGATCTCGGTGCCGAGCCCCTCGAGGGCCTCCTCGACGGCGGCGGCCAGCGCCTCCTTGTCGTCGATGTCTCGCGCGTTCGCGAGCCGCATGCGCAGGGCCCCGATGCCCTGGATCGACTCGTCGTGGATCTCGCGGGCCCAGCGCGTTCGCTCGCGCTCTCGCGCTTCCATCCCGTAGCGCAGGCGTTCGATCTCGACCGAGCGCTCGGCCGCAAGGCGGACCGAGACGCTGTCCGCGAAGGCCTTGAGCGCCTCCCGGTCGGGGCGGCGGAAGGAGCCGTCGCGACGCAGCGCGATTGCGAGCCCGCCGCCCTGGCCCTCCATCGAGAACGGCTCGATCAGGACCCCGCGGGCCTCGAGCCCCAGTTCGTGCAGGAACGCCGCCTCCTGGCCGCGCGGTTTGTCGATGGCGACCGACTCGCCCTGCTGGTAGATGGCTCCGAGCGCGCTGCCCTGCACCGGCGCGATGCGCAGACGCACCGAGCCTCCGCTCGCCCCGGCCACGCGCAACTCACCCTTCTCCTCGATCAGCAACAGCATGTTGCTCGCATCGAGCAGGGCAAGACCGCGGTCCGCCATCAGCCGAAGCAGCCAAAGCTCTGATCCGGTAAGCACCGAGGTTGATTATGAAGGCGGCAAGGGCGGCTCCTGCCCGAGCGTCTCCTCGCGGAGCTCCGCCGCCGCCGCCACGGCGCCGTTCTCGCCGTTCAGCGAGCGCTCTGCAGCCCCCCTTGCGCGGGCCAGGAGCGTCGCCGGCGTCGCGTTGGCGGTCCACGCCACGAGACCGACGGAGATCCGCAGCGGCTCGCGCCGTCCGCGCGCTTCGACCTTGATCGCGCGCACGCGGTCGAGCACCCGGCGCGCGACCATCTCGCCGCGCGGCCCGTCGGCCCCGGGGAGCACGATCAGCAGCTCGTGACCGCTCGGCAGCCCGACCCGGTCGAAGCGGCGGAGTTCGCGTCGCAGCGCTCCCGCGATGTAGGCCATCGTCTGCTCGCGCAGCTCGCCACCGTGCTCGCCGGCCATCTCCTCGAGGTTGTCGACGACGACCAGCAGGCAGCTCAGCTGCGTGCCGTGCCGTTCGGCGCGCCCGATCTCCTCGAGCAGCCGCTCGTCCAGCTCGACCGGCCCCGGCCAGTCGAAAGCGTCCGCGACCGCGCCCTTCAGTGGCGCGTGCTCGAAGCTCGAAGTGTCCTCGCCGGCAGCCATGCCCTCATCTTCGTCCGCAGTGTACGGGCGGCCGGCATCCGTACCGGCCTGACGAGATTATGCACCCGGCAGCGGCCTATGACCAGGGTTCGAGCCGAACGCCACACAGCTTCGGGCCACATCGGATACCGGATCTGCTTTCTCCGCGCGATCCGTCGGCCGCCGTTGCTAGACCTGGCCTCTAGTGCTGCAAGAGCTGACAGTCGAGAACCTGCTCCTGATCGACCGGGCGCGTCTGCGCCTGGGCCCGGGTCTGAACGTGATCACGGGTGAGACCGGAGCGGGCAAGACCGTGCTCGCGCACGCGCTCGACCTGCTGCTCGGTGGCCGCGCGCGCGCCGGGATCGTGCGCCCCGGCGCCGAGGAGGCCTACGTCGAGGGCATCTTCGACCTTCCGGACGATCTGCGCTCCCGCCTCCCCGCGGAGCTCGCCGAGCGCCTGGGCGGCGGTGAGGAGGAGATCGTGCTCGCGCGGCGCCTGGGCACGGACGGGCGCACGCGCGCCTACGTCAACGGCCGCGCTGCGAACGTCGGCGACCTGCGCGACGCGGGCGGCCTGCTGCTCTCCTTCTACGGGCAGCACGAGCACCGCAAGCTCACGCTCGCCGCCGCCCAGCTGCAGATCCTCGACGCGCTGTGCGGAGCGTCGCACCGGCAGAGGCTCGACTCCTGTGCGCAGGCATACGCCCGGACCCGTCAGCTGGAAGGGCGGCTGGCGGAGCTGCGCGAGCTCGCCGCTCACCGCGAGCGCGAGCTGGGGCTGCTCGAGTTCGAGCTCGGCGAGGTCGACGAGCTCGCCCCGGATGCCGCCGAGCACGAGCGGCTGCTGGCCGCTCGCGAGCGACTGCGCCACTCCGACGCGCTGCAGGGGGCCGCGGCCGCGGCCGGCCGGGCGCTCGGCGGCGAGGAGGGCGAGGAGCGCGGGGCGGCCGAGCTGCTGGCGGGGGCGGTCGCGGCCCTCGACGGCGTGGCCGGCGCCGACGCGGCGCTCGACCGGCTGGCAGAGCGGCTGCGGGGAGCGGCGATCGAGGTGCAGGAGCTGTCGGGCGAGCTGCGGGAGTACGGAGCCCGCCCGCCCGGCGCGCAGGATCTCGACGTGCCCGGAGTCGAGCCGACGCTCGAGTCCGTCGAAGCGCGCCTGCAGGCGCTCGAGCGCGTTCTGCGCAAGCACGGCGGGAGCGTCGGGTCCGTGCTCGAGTTCGCCGCCACGGCGCGGGCCCGCCACGAGGAGCTGGCCGGGGCCGAGACAGCGATCGAGAACGCCGCGGGCGAGCTGGCACGCGCGCGCGAGCAGCTCGATGGGCATCTCGCCGCCCTGCGGGCCGCGCGGCGCAAGGCCGCCCCCCGCTTCGCGAAGGCCGTCATCGAGCAGCTGCGCTCGCTCGCGATGGAGGACGCGAACTTCGCGGTCGAGCTGGCCGAGGCCGAGCCGGGCCCGCGCGGGGCGGACGCCGTCGAGTTCATGATCGCGCCGAATCCGGGCGTGCCCCCGGGTCCCCTGCGCGAGATCGCCTCGGGCGGCGAGCTCTCGCGTGTGATGCTCGCGATCATGAGCGCCGGCAGTGCGGCGGCGCCCCAGGCGACGCTCGTGTTCGACGAGGTGGACGCGGGCATCGGCGGGCGCACCGCCAACGCGGTCGGCGCGCGGCTGCGCGAGCTGGGCGAGCGAGGGCAGGTCCTCTGCATCACCCATCTGCCGCAGATCGCCTCGCTCGGCGCCAGGCACTTCTCGATCGTCAAGGACACGGGGGCCGATCCGACGCGTGCGTCGGTGCTCGAGCTGGACGAGCCGGCGGTCGTGAGCGAGCTGGTGCGGATGCTCGGCGCGGACGGCGATGACAGCGCGGCGCGCCGCCACGCGCACGACCTGCGAAAAGCGGCCTGAACCCCGGCTCGCGCCCGGTGGCGCCCGTTTGGCCGGCCCGCGCCGGTCTCGCACCGTCGCGCGAGGGCCCGCCCGAACGCCGCCTGACGGCGCCGGGCGCGTTACCCTCGGCTGGAATGGCTGCGACGAGACCCAGCCGTGCCACGGGGGGTTTTGGCTCCCGGGTGCCCGCGGCAGAGCCCCGCGAGGCGGGGCGCGCGCTCGCGCCGGAGCTGCAGCTTCCGGGCGTGCCCGCGCTCTCGGAGGTGTCGGGCGCCGTGCGCCCGGGACGGCGCACCAAGCTGCTCGTCAAGCATCTCGTCCCGGGCGACATCGCGCTGATCGACCATCTCGACATCGACCGCGTCTCCGCCGAGGAGCTGATCGCCGCCGAGGTCGTCGCGGTGATCAACTGCCGGCCCTCCTCCGGGGGCACCTATCCCAACCTCGGGCCGCTGCTGCTCGTGGAAGCCGGGATCCTGCTCGTCGACATGCCCGACGACGGGCTGTTCGACCTCGTATCCGACGGCGACCCGCTGGTCCTGCAGCCGCGCGAGCTCCCACGCGCGGACGGCGCCGTGTTCCCGCCTCGCATGGAGGCCGAGGTGCTGCGCCGCCGGGAGGCGCTCGGGCGCGGCCAGGTCCTCGACCTCGCCCGTGTGCGCACCGACACCGAGGCGCGCCGCCGGGAGGTGGGCGAGGCGCTCGAGCGCTTTGCCAACAACACGATCGAGCACATGCGCGACGAGGGCGAACTGCTGACGGGCCGGATTGCGCTGCCGCGCTTTCAGACAGACTTCCGCGACCGCTCGACGCTGCTGGTCGTGCGAGGGGTCGAGCACCAGCGCGACCTGCGGGCGCTGAAGCCGTTCATCCGCGACAAGCGGCCGCTGATCGTCGCCGTCGACGGCGGCGCCGAGGCGGTTCTCGAGGCCGGTTTGACGCCGGACATGATCGTCGGTGACATGGACTCCGCCGGGACCGCCGCGCTGCGCTGCGGCGCCGAGCTGGTCGTGCACGCCTATCCCGACGGCCGAGCACCGGGGCGAGAGCGCCTGGAGGAGCTGGGCCTGCCGTTCAAGCTCGTCCCGGCGCCGGGGACGAGTCAGGACGTCGCGATGCTGATCGCCGCCGAGAAGGGAGCGCGCCTGATCGTCTCGGTGGGCTCGCAGTTCAACCTCGTCGAGTTCCTGGACCGCAACCGCAAAGGCATGTCCTCGACCTTCCTCACGCGCTTGCGGGTGGGGGAGATCCTCGTCGACGCGAAGGGCGTGAGCCGCCTGTACCAGCCGCGACCCGGCATCGCGCCCCTGCTGGTCGTGATCGCAGCGGGCCTGATCGCGATGATCGCGGTGATCTGGGCGACGCCCGCGCTGCACGACGTGGCTGAACTGGTCTGGCTGAAACTGCAGGCGCTGTAGCGCGTCTGCCCGAGCGCCGCCCCCGGCCCCTCCACGGACGATGTTCGATTACCGCTACCACGCCCTGTCGCTCGCCGCGGTCCTGTTCGCGCTGGCCCTCGGCGTCTTGATCGGCGTCGCGATCGGCGACACCAACCTCGTCTCCTCGGCCAAGAGCGGGATCGTCCACAACCTGAACGCGGAAGTGGGCGAAGCGCGACAGCAGGCCGAAACCCTCCAGGACCGCCTCACCGCCGAGGAAGCGTTCTCGCACGGGCTGTACCCGCTCGCCGTGCACGAACTCCTGAACGGTCGCAGCGTCGGGCTCGTGTTCCTTGGTGAAGCCTCCAACGAAATCAACTCGCTCGTCAAGACGGCCGTGAGCGCCGGCGACGGCACGCTCGCCACCGTCGTCGCCGTGCGCGAGCCCCTCAACCTCACGAGCATCGCCCACGAGGCCGCCGGCACGCACTACGCGGCGCTCGACGAATCGCCGGCGCTGCTCGAACACTTCGGCCAGCTGATCGGACGCCAGCTCGTCAGCGGCGGGCCGCTCGTGGACCAGGAGCTGCTGAGCCGGGTGCGCGGAGGCCTGCTGAGCGCCTTCGACGGCCAGCTCACCCACCTCGAAGGCCTGGTCGTGGCACGCAGCGCCGCTCCGGCCGGGATCAGCGCCGAACAATCCGAAGCCGACACCCGCTTCGAACAGGGGCTGATGGCCGGCGTGTCGGCCGCGGGCGTGCGCCCGGTCGGGGTCGAGCTGACGAGCACGCAGCCCTCGCAGATCCCGTGGTTCAAGGGCCGCAAGGTCTCGAGCGTCGACGACCTGGATGCGCCCGCGGGGCAGGCGGCGCTGCTCTACGCGCTCGCCGGGTACGCCGGCAGCTTCGGGGTCAAGGCGACCGCCGACTCGCTGCTGCCGGCGGTCAACTCGGGCACCAGCCCCACGCCCTGAAGCGCGACGGCGACACCGGGGGGCGGCGCCCGGCGGGCCCGTCCCGGGCTCGACAGGCGCGCCCCGCAGGGCGCCGGGCGGGCGTCCGCCGCCGCCGCTAGCTTCAGGCCGATGCACGCCCTTCCCCTGGTGTTCGCCACGCTGATCGCGCTGGCGCTCGCACCGGCGCTGCTGAGGGCGATGACCGAGCGCGGGCAGCTCCACGCGAACTACCGGGGGCGCAGGCTTCCCTACCCGGCGGGAGTGCTCGCTCCTCTCGCCGCGGCGCTCGCACTGGTGCCCCTGATGCTCATCGCGCGGCTCGCGCCGGCCTCGCTGTTCAGTCCCGAGATCGCGCCGGTCGCGCTCTATGCGCTCGGCGTGGCGCTGCTGGGGCTGATCGACGACACGCTCGGCGAGAGGGATGCGGCACCGGCCCACCAGCGCCCGGCACGCGGCTGGCGGGGTCATGGGGCGGCCGTGCTGCGGGGCGAGCTCTCGACGGGCGCGCTGAAGGCACTCGGGGCGCTCGGGCTCGCTCTGCTGGCGATGGACGGGCTCGGGCTCTCCGACGGGCGCTGGATCCTGGCCGCCGCGGTGCTCGTCCTCGCCACCAACGTCTTCAACCTCCTGGACCTGCGCCCGGGGCGCACGCTGAAGGCGTTCGTCCTGCTCACGGCCGGCGTCGTGATCGGCGCAGGGGAACTGCGCCCGCTCTGGACCGTCGGGCTCTTCGCGGGACCGGCCGTCGTCGCGGGCGCCTATGACCTGCGCGAGCGCGCGATGCTGGGCGACACCGGCTCGAACCTCGTGGGCGCGCTCGCGGGACTCCTGCTCGTGCTGACGCTGTCGCAGACGGGGCAGCTGATCGCGCTCGGATTGCTGCTCGCGATCACCGTCTACGGCGAGCTGCGTTCGATCTCTGCGCTGATCGAACGGACTCCGGGGCTGCGGGAACTAGACTCCCTGGGCAGGCCCTCATGACCGCCTCCTCCGACCGCCACGCGCAGCCGCCCAGCAAGACCCGGTTCATCTTCGTGACCGGCGGCGTGGTGTCCTCGCTCGGCAAGGGGATCGCCGCGGCATCGATCGGCCGGCTGCTCGTCTCGAGGGGCCTGACGGTCGGGCTGCAGAAGTTCGACCCCTACATCAACATCGACCCCGGGACGATGTCGCCCTACCAGCACGGTGAGGTGTTCGTGACCGAGGACGGCGCCGAGACCGACCTCGACCTCGGCCACTACGAGCGCTTCACCGACTCGAACACGAGCCGCGCCTCCAACGTGACGGCCGGCGGCATCTACGACACGGTGATCCGGCGCGAGCGCCGCGGCGACTACCTCGGCGGCACCGTGCAGGTGGTCCCGCACATCACCGACGAGATCAAGCAGCGCATCTCGCTGATCGCCGAGTCCAGCGACGTCGACTTCGTGATCACGGAGATCGGCGGCACGGTCGGCGACATCGAGTCGCTTCCGTTCCTCGAGGCGATCCGCCAGTTCCCCGTCGACGTCGGGCGGCGGCGGTGCATGTTCATCCACCTCACGCTCGTGCCCTACATCGGTCACGCGGGCGAGCTCAAGACCAAGCCCACGCAGCACTCCGTCAACGAGCTTCGCCGCATCGGTATCGCCCCGGACATGCTGATGTGCCGCTCGGAGAGCTCGCTCTCGATGGAGATCCGGCGCAAGATCGCGCTGTTCGCCTCGCTCGGGTCCGAGGCGATCGTCTCCGCGTGCGACGTGGACAACATCTACAAGGTGCCGCTCACCTTCCGCGAGCAGGGCGTCGACGAGTTCATCCTCGAGCACTTCGGCATCGAGGCGCCCGAGCCGGATCTGGAGCGCTGGAAGGAGCCGATCGAGCGCTCTGCGCGAGCTACGCGGACGGTCAAGATCGGGCTTGTCGGCAAGTACATCCAGCTCGAGGACGCCTACCTGTCCGTCTCGGAAGCGCTGCGTCACGCGGCATCGCTCCAGGACAGCCGCGTCGAGATCGACTGGATCGACTCCGAGCAGCTGCTGGACCCCGGGCAGGCCGCCGAGCGGCTGGAGGGCGTCGACGGGATCCTGATCCCGGGCGGCTTCGGCGGCCGTGGCTGGGAGGGCAAGATCCACGCAGCGCAGGTCGCGCGAGAGCGCGAGATCCCCTACCTCGGGATCTGCCTGGGAATGCACGTCGCCGTCAGCGAGTTCGCACGCAACGTGGCCGGCCTCGAGGGGGCGAACTCGACCGAGATGGACCCCGAGACGCCGCACCCCGTGATCGACCTGCTCCCGGAGCAGAAGGAGGTCGCAGACCTCGGCGGCACGATGCGGCTCGGAGCCGACCCGATCAAGCTGCACGACGGCACCCGCGTGCGCGAGATCTACGGCGAGGCCGTGATCTACGAGCGCCATCGTCACCGCTACGAGGTCAACAACCTTCTCCGCAAGCGCATGCAGAGCGCGGGGCTGGGCATCTCCGGCACCTCCCCGGACGAGCGGCTGGTCGAGGTCGTCGAGCTGCCAGGGCACCCGTTCTACGTCGCCTCGCAGTTCCACCCCGAGTTCAAGTCGCGCCCGGAGCGCCCCGCGCCCCTCTTCCGCGAGTTCGTGAAGGCCTCGCTCGCCAAGGCCGGCAACCGGGCAGAGGACCCGGAGCTGACGGTCAAGGACGCGCGCACCGGCGCCGCCGAGCACGCCGGCGACGCCGCCGGGCGGTCGTGAGCGCCGGCGCTGCGGCGGCCAGAGCGGCTCTACAGCACCGCTACCTGAGCACGATCTTCGCGGAGCTGTGCGCGATTCCCAGCCCTTCGCTCAGCGAGCGGGCATGCGGCGAGCGCGTCAGCGCCGAGCTGCGGGCCATCGGTCTCGAGACGGTCGAGGACCGCGCAGGTGAGGCGATCGGCGCCGACTGCGGCAACCTGCTCGCGCGGCTTCCCGGTCAGGCGGACGGGGAGGCGGGGGAGCGACGTTCGGTGCTGCTCTGCGCCCACCTCGACACGGTGCCGCTTCAGGCTCCCGTCGAGCCGGTGCTTCGCGAGGGCTTCTGGGAGAACGCGAACGAGGGGATCCTGGGCGCCGACAACAAGGCCGCGATCGCGGTGCTCCTGGCCCTTGCGCGGCAGGTGCGCCAGGAACAGGCGCCCGTCGACATCGAGCTGCTGTTCACGGTCGGGGAGGAGATCGCCCTGGCCGGCGCGGCCGAGTTCGACCCCGGGGTGCTGAGCAGCGACTACGGCTACGTCTTCGACCATGCCTCGCCGATCGGAGAGGTGATCATGGACTCGCCCTGCCACTTCCGCATCGCGGCCACGTTCCGCGGGGCGGCCGCACACGCCGGGATCCGGCCCGAGGACGGCCGCAGCGCGATCGTGGCGGCGAGCCGGGCCGTGGCCTCGCTCCGCCACGGGCGGATCGAGGGAGAGGGCACCGTCAACATCGGCACGATCGCGGGCGGCGGGGCGATCAACGTCGTGCCGGAACGCTGCGAGCTCAGCGGCGAGGTGCGGGGCCTCGACGACCAGCGGGGAGAGGCGCTCGTCGCCGAGGTGGTCGATCGCATCCACGAGGCCGCGAACCGGCCCGACTGCGACTGCGACGTCGACGTCGCGGTGCAGCGCACATTCGCGGGCTACCGGCTCGCGCCTTCCGCTCCGCCGGTGCGCGCGGCCGAGGCCGCCCTGCGGGCCTGCGGGCACGAGCCGGTGCGGATCTCCAGCGGCGGCGGCTCGGACGCCAACGCGCTGATCGCCAAGGGCTTTCCGACCGTGAACCTCGCCAACGGCACCGAACGCAACCACGAGCCGGGCGAGCGGGTCTCCGAGCTGGCCCTGCAGGAGATGCTCGCGGTCGCTCTGGCGCTCGTCGGACAGGTCGCAGCGCTTGCCCCGGACCCGGCCCGCTAGCGTCCAGCCCAGATGCTGAAGCTGCGCCGCGCCACCGTGATCGACGCCTCCCCGCCCACCGGCGCGAAGACCGGGGAGCAGCGCTTGACGGTGGAGCTGGCCGATGCCGGCAGCGGGGCGGCGTCCCCAGGCGGCGCCGGCCAGGACCGCGCCCCGGGCGCCGCCGCCCCGAGCACGGGCGCCCCCCCGGCGCGCCGGGATGCGATCGCCGACATCGCCCTCGTCGGTCCGTCCCATCCCGGCGACGAGGTGATCGTGAACGTCGAGGCGCTGGACCTCGGCCTCGGCTCGGGGGGCTTCGACGTCGTGCACGCCAACCTCACCCGGGGCCTGCAGGCCCCGGGGGCGGGCTCGCGCAACGTCATGAAGCTCAACTACACGAGCCTCCAGCACACGGTCGAGCCGGTCGAGACGGTGGGCGCGCAGGCGCTCGAGCTGCCGCTGGGCCGCGCCGTCGCCGTGCTCTGCCTCCACGGTCAGCTCGCACCGGTGGCGTGGGCCTACGCGCAGGCCAATCCCGGCGCGAGGCTGGGCTACGTGCAGACGGGAGGCGGCGCCCTTCCGGGCGCGCACTCGCGGACCGTCGCGGCCCTGCGCCGCGAGGGGCTCCTCGCCGGGCATGTGACGGCGGGGGCCGCCTACGGCGGCGAGCTCGAGGCGATCAGCGTGGCGGGAGCCCTGCATCACGGGATCGGCGTGCTGGGCTGGGACGCCGCGGTGGTCGGCCCCGGCCCGGGGATCGTGGGCTCCAGCTCCCGGCTCGGCCACGGCGGCATGGCGGCGCTCGACAGCGCCCACGTCGCGCTCGCGCTCGGCTGCCGGACGCTGCTCGTCGCCCGCATGTCCTCGGGCGACAGCCGCGAGCGCCATCGTGGCTTCTCCCACCACACGCTGACCGTGCTCGAGCTGCTGCTGGAGCCCGTGACGGTCGCGCTGCCGGCCGGGATGCGATCCCCGGTGGGATCGGACCTCCGAGCCGGGCTCGGCGCGGTGTTCGGCGGGGCGTCCGCCGCGCGACCCGCGCCGGCCCTCGAGGTCGAGCGCCCGGTGCGGATCACCCGCCACGACTGGCGGCGCGCCGAGGTCGACCTGCCGGCCTACGCCGCGAGCGGGCTGCCGTCGGAGACGATGGGCCGCAGCCTCGCCGAGGACCCGCTGTTCTTCGGGGCGGCGCTCGCGGGGGGCGCGGCGCTCGCCGAGCTCGCGCCGCACGAGGAGCCGGAGCCCGCCCGCCCCGGGCAGGCGCTCCATGCCGGCCCGGGCGACGGCGGCGGCGAGGCGGCTTGAGCTCGCCGCGCGCCTTCCAGGCGCTGGGCGGCGAGACCGTCTACGACGGCCGGCTGGTGGATGTCCGCGTCGAGCACTTCCGCCATGCGGACGGGGAAGAGGTGACGCGCGAGATCGTCCGCCATGCCGGCGCGGTCGGCATGCTCGCCTATGACGAGCGCGATGTCTGGCTCGTGCGACAGCCTCGCGAGGCCGTCGGCGAGCCGGACCTGCTCGAGATCCCGGCCGGGCGGCTGGACAAGGAGGGAGAGGCGCCGCTGGCCGCCGCGAAGCGGGAGCTGGCCGAGGAGATCGGTCGCGCGGCCGCGCGCTGGGAGCCGATCGTGACGTACTACACCGGCGTCGGGTTCACGGACGAGCGAGTCCATCTCTTCGCGGCGACGGAGCTCTCGGCGGCGCACGCCGACAGCGGCGAGCAGGAGCGGATCGAGGTGGTGCGATGGCCGCTGGCGATGCTGGACGCCGCGATCGCCGAGTGCCGCGACGCCAAGACGCTGATCGCCCTGTACTGGCTCGCCCGGCGCCTGAACGCCTGATTGCACCCCGAGGAGCGCCGGCGCGTGGCGCGAAGCTTTCGGTGTGGCACAGCCAGAGACGATCGATGCCGATGCCCTCAGCGCGGAAGGCCGCGCACGCGCGCAGGACGACGCGCGCGCGGCCGCGCCGGGGGCCTCCGAGCGACTCGTCGGAGACTTCCTGGCCTACCTGGAGCTCGAGCGCGGGCTGTCGCGCAACACGCTCGACGCGTACCGCTCGGACCTGCAGCAGCTGTGTGCCTACCTCGACCGGCATGGGCTGAACGTCGAGGCGGCGACCCACGGCGACCTCGCGGCCTTTCTGGACGGGCTGGCCGAGGGCGGGGAGGGGCGTGCGCCGGTGGCCCCGACGACGCTTGGGCGCAAGGTCGCGTGCCTGCGCTCCTTCTACCGCCACCTGCGCCGCGAAGAGCTGATCGATCACGACCCGACCGCGGACCTGCACGGACCGCGCAAGCCCAAGCGGCTGCCCCAGGTCCTGACTCGGGAGGAGGTGCGGCGGCTGCTCGAGCAGCCGCGGGGGGCAAGCCCGCTCGCGCAGCGCGACCGCGCCCTGCTCGAGGTGATGTACGCGTGCGGCCTCAGGGCATCGGAGGCGGTGTCCCTGGAGCTGGGCGACCTCGACCTCGAGGAGGGGCTGCTGCGCACGCGCGGGAAGGGGTCGAAGGAGCGCATCGTGCCGGTGGGGCGCCAGGCGCTGGCCGCGCTCTCGGTCTACCTGAGAAGCGGCCGTCCGGAGCTCGTCGGGAACCGGCCGCAGTCGCGGCTGCTCGTCAACCACCGCGGCGGCGCCCTGACCCGTCAGGGGCTCTACAAGATCGTGCAGGGGCATGCGCGCGCTGCGGGTCTCGAGCAGCGGATGAGCCCGCACACGCTGCGCCACAGCTTCGCCACGCACCTGCTTGCGGGCGGGTGCGACCTGCGCTCGCTGCAGGAGATGCTCGGGCACGCCGACCTCGCCACGACGCAGGTCTACACCCATCTCTCGGCCGAGCGGCTGAAGGACGCCTACTTCGGTGCGCACCCGCGGGCGACGGCCCGACCGGCCGGCGCGCCTGCTCCGGCGCCCCCGGGACGCAATGGAGCGACGGGGCCCCCAGCCTCACCGCTCAGCGCGGCTCCCGACTCCTAGGGTTCCGGCGATGAGCCCCGCGTCCGCAAGGCGAGCCTTCGTGCTCGTGATCGACGCATGCGGCGCCGGCGCGCTCCCGGACGCGGCGGACTACGGCGACGAGGGGACCAACACGCTCAGCCACCTGGCCGCCGCCGCGGGTGGGCTGCGGCTGCCGGTGATGGGCGCGCTCGGGCTCGGCGCGATCACCGAGATCGAGGGGGTGCCGCCGAGCCCGGATCCGGCGGTGTACGGGCGCCTGGCGCCGCTCGGTCCCGGCAAGGACTCGATCACCGGGCACTGGGAGCTGATGGGCGTGACGCTCGCGGCGCCACTGCCGAGCTACCCGCGCGGCTTCCCGGACGAGCTGGTCGCAAGGCTCGTGCAGGCGATGGGCGCCGAGGTCCTCTGCAATCGCCCCGACAACGGCCTGGCCGCGATCGAGCAGTTCGGCCCCGAGCACCAGCGGAGCGGGGCGCTGATCCTCTACACCTCACAGGACTCGGTCGCCCAGATCGCCGCTCACGTGGATGTGGTGAGCGAAGCGGAGCTCTACGAGCTGTGTGCGAGGGCGCGAGAGGTGCTGAGGGGGCCCGACGGGGTGGGGCGGGTGATCGCCCGGCCGTTCTCCGGTCCTCCCGGCGCGTATGAGCGCACGCCCGGCAGGCGCGACCTGTCGCTCGAGCCGCCGGCGCGGAGCTATCTCGATGAGATCGAGCGGGCGGGTCTGCCCGTGACCGGCGTGGGGAAGATCCGCGACCTGTTCGCGGGGCGGGGCGTCACGAGCTCGATGCCGGGTGCGTCGAATGCCGAGGCGCTCGACTCGGTGGCCGAGCTGGCGCGGTCCATGCCGGCGGGGCTCGCCTTCGCGAACCTGATCGAGACCGACCAGCGCTATGGACATCGCAAGGATGTGCCGGGCTTCGCGCGAGCGCTCGAGGAGATCGACGCGCGTGTGGGGGAGCTCACCGGGACGCTGCGCGAGGGCGATCTGCTGGTCCTCACGGGCGACCACGGCGTAGACCCGCTGCACCCGGGCACCGACCACACGCGCGAGAGCGTGCCGCTGCTGGCGCTGACCGGAGAGATGGCCGCGCGGCGCCCGCGGGGCGGCTTTCGCCACGACGGCGCGATGGCCGACGTGGGGGCGAGCGTGCTGCGGTGGCTGACGGGGGGCGAGGCGCCCGAGCTCCCGGGCTCCTCGTTCCTAAGCTGAGTCGGCATGCCCGAGCTTCCCGAGGTCGAGACGATCGTCCGCCAGCTCGCCCCCGTCGTGGAGGGGCGGCGCATCGAGCAGATCGACATCGACGATCCGCGCTGGTCGCGGCCGCTGGCGCCGGCGGAGCTCGAGGACGCGCTGCGCGGGCGACTCGTCGAGCGTCTCGACCGGCGGGGCAAGTACCTGCTGTGGCACCTGGAGGGCGACGTCCACCTCGCCCAGCACCTGCGGATGACCGGTTCGGTGCTGGCCGATCCCGGGGAGGAGCCCGCGCACGCGCGTGTGCGGATCGAGCTCGGGCCGCGAGAGGCCGGCGGGGCGGGCCGCCGCAGGGCGGGCAAGGCCGGCGCGCGGCTCGTGATCGCAGATCCGCGGCGCTTCGGCACCGGCGAGCTGCTGCTGGGCTCGGATGAGCTCGAGCGGTTCCTGGACGAGCGGCTGGGCCTCGAGCCGTTCGACGAGGGGTTCACGGCCGAGCATCTGCGCGAGGCGCTGCGCGGGCGCCGCGCGCCGATCAAGGCGATGCTGCTGGACCAGCGCCGGATCGCCGGCGTGGGCAACATCTATGCCGACGAGGCGCTGTTCCGGGCGGGGATCCACCCGCTGCGGGCGGCGGGGACGCTGACGCGGGCGCAGGCGGAGGCTTTGCGCGAGGGCATCGTCGAGTCGCTACAGGCCGGGATCGATGCGCGCGGGGCGAGCATCGACGACTTCCGGCACATCGACGGGGTCAAGGGCTCGTTCCAGGACCGGTTCCTGGTGCACCTGCGCGCGGGGGAGCCATGCCCGCGCTGCGGCGACGAGATCGTGAAGATCGTCGCGGCGGGAAGGGGAACCTACGTGTGCCCGACGTGCCAGCCGCGGCCGCGCCGGCGGGCGGTCAGGCCGCCAGCAGCTCGTCCAGCCGGCCGGACTCCTCGGCGGCGAGCAGCTCGCTGAAGCCGCCGATCAGGCGGTCGTCGACGACGATCTGAGGGAAGCTCATCATGCCGGTCTTGGCGACGAGCTCGAGACGCCCCTCGGGGTCCTTGGAGAGGTTGACCTCCTCGAACTCGACGCCGCGCGAGGCGAGCATGCCCTTCGCGCGCGCGCAGAAGGAGCAGGGATCTGTGGTGTAGACGGTGACGGTAGCCATTACTTCACAAAGTATAGCTCGGGGTTGAGGGTCGGAAAAGGGGGCTCGCAGCGTGGCTGGCGCACGCGGCGGGGTGCCGCCAGGCGCGGTGACGGGAGTGGGCGTCCAGCGCGAGCCTAGACTCGTTGCGATGCCGGGACCGGTCAAGACCGAGGCGGTGGTGCTGCGCACGATGCGCTACGGCGAGGCCGACCGCATCCTGCACCTCTACACCCCCGCGCGCGGCCGGGTGGGAGCGATCGCGAAGGGGGTGCGGCGCGCGCGCAGCCGCTTCGGCGGGCGCCTGGAGCCGTTCTTCCGGATCCAGGCCGAGCTGCACGAAGGGCGCGGCGAGCTGCTCACCGTGACGGGCGCGCAGACGGTCGACGCGCATCCGCGCCTGCGCGGGGACGCGCGCTCGATCGACGCGGCGTCGCGTGCGTGCGATGCGGTCGGGCGGCTGTTCGAGACCGGCGAGCCGCATCCGGGCGTGTTCAACCTGCTCTGCCGCCAGCTCGCGCTGCTGGACGAGCAGGCGGGGCTGCCTCACGAGGCGCTCGCCGCCGGCGCGGGCGTGTCCGCGGGCGCCGGTGCCGGGGACATCGCCGCGGCGAGCCGGGCGGGTTCGCTCAGCTTCCGCCTGAAGCTGATGCTGGCCGCGGGGCTCGCGCCGCAGCTCGGCGCGTGCGCCGGCTGCGGCGAGACCGATCACCTGGTGGGTTTCTCGGGCGCTGCCGGCGGGGTGGTCTGCGGGGCATGCGAGGCGGGCTCGTTCGCGTTCGGGGCGCAGGCGCACGAGTTCATGGCCGGGGCGCTCGGGCGGCCGCTCAGCGAGGCCCCGGCTGCGGGCGATCAGGCGCTCTCCCAGGCAGAACGGGCGATCGCCGCGACGCTCGAGCATCATGCGCACGTGCGCCTGATGCCGGCCGTCGCCGCCGCGTAGCCGCTAGGCTGGCGGCCGTGGACGAGGGTCTTCCGATCGCCTACCGCGTGCTCGAGCGCGGCGTGCCCGTGCTCAGCAGCGACGGAGACGAGGTCGGCACGGTCGATCACGTCGTGGCCGCGTCCAACCAGGACATCTTCCACGGCGTCGTGCTGGCCTCCAAACGGCTGGGCGCCAGATTCGTGCCGGCCGAGGACGTGGCTTCCCTGCATGAACGCGGGGTCGACCTTCGGATCAGCTCGGCCGAGGTCGCAGAGCTGCCCGCCCCGGGGGGCGGGGCGCCGGTGTTCGAGGATGACCCGGGCGAGATGAAGGGCTGGCACCACTGGGTCCACAAGGGCCTGCTGCGCGGCGACTGGAAAGCTGATCGCTGACGGGCCCCAGCCGCGTTCGCTGCGAGAATCGGGGAGTGAGCCCGACAGGAGCACGGAGCGTCGCTGAGGAGTTCGCCGAGCGGATCTCAGAGCAGGAGCAGCGCCTGCTCTCGCCGGCGGCGGCGCGCTCCTACCCGGCGCTGCGCGAGCACGCCGAGGAGGACTGCTCGCTGCGCACGCCGTTCCAGCGCGATCGCGACCGGATCGTGCACTCCAAGGCGTTCCGCCGGCTGACGCACAAGACGCAGGTGTTCGTCTCCCCGCGCGGGGACCACTACCGCACGAGGCTCACCCACACGCTCGAGGTGACCACGATCTCGCGGACGGTGGCGCGCGCGCTGCGCCTGAACGAGGACCTGGTCGAGGCGATCGGCCTCGGGCACGATCTCGGGCATCCGCCGTTCGGCCACATCGGCGAGGAGGTCCTCGACGAGTGCCTGCGAGAGCGGTTCTCGCTGAGCTTCCGCCACTACGAGCACTCGCTGCGGATCGTCGAGCGCCTGGAGCCGGCCCCCAGCTCGCTGGCCGGCGTGTCGGCGGCCGGGCTCAACCTGACAGAGCAGGTGCGCGACGGGATCGCGCGGCATTCGAGCCGGGCGGAGCTGCCCGCGACGCTCGAGGGCCGGATCGTGCGGCTGATCGACCGCGTGGCCTACATCAACCACGACATCGACGACGCGGTGCGCGCGGGACTGCTGAGCGAGGGAGAGCTGCCTTCAGAGCCGCTGGAGGTGCTCGGCCACTCGGGCTCGGCGAGGATCGACGCGCTCGTCCACGACATGGTCGAGCACTCGGAGCGGGCCGGGGACATCGTGCAGGGGCCGGAGGCCGGGCCGGCGATGGCCCAGCTTCGCGACTTCATGTTCGAGCGGGTCTACCTGGGGCCCGCCGTGCGGGCCGAGCGCGAGAAGATCGAGGCGGTGCTCAGGAGGCTGTTCGAGCACTACGTGGCGCATCCCGAGCTGCTGCCGGTCCCGGCGGGCGGGGAGGAGGGGCTCGCCCAGCGGGTGACCGACTACCTCGCGGGGATGACCGACCGCTACTGCATCAGGGAGTACACCGAGCTTCAGGTGCCGCGGGCGTTCGCGAGATAGGTTCTCTCGATGGCCCTCTACACGCGCGAGTCGCGGGACAAGGTCCGCGATGCGGTCGACTTCGTCGAGCTGGTCGGCGCGCGCACGGAGCTGCGCAGGGCGGGGCCCGCCCGCTATGAGGGGCTGTGCCCGTTCCACGACGAGCGGACGCCCTCGTTCGGGATCGACCCGGCGCAGAAGGTCTACTACTGCTTCGGGTGCCAGGCCTCCGGCGACGTGTTCACCTTCGTCCAGGAGAGCGAGGGCGTCGACTTCCGCGGGGCGCTGGAGCTGCTCGCCGAGCGCTACGGGATCGAGCTGCAGCGCGAGCAGGAGGACCCGCGCGATGCCGAGCGACGTCGCGAGCGCGACCGGCTGCTCGAGCTGCTGAGCCGGACGACCGACTACTACCAGCGCTACCTGTGGGAGGCGAAGGAGTCAGCCCATGCGCGCGAGTACCTGGAGGGCAGGGGGCTGGGGGAGGAGATCCTGCGCGAGTTCCGCGTGGGCTACTCGCCGAGCGCGTGGGACACGGTGCTGAAGGCTTCGCATCGAGGAGGGTTCTCCGCGAAAGAGCTGTACGAGGTGGGGCTCGCGCAGCGATCGCGCGAGAACGGGCGCGTGTACGACCGCTTTCGCTCGCGGATCATGTTCCCGCTCGCCGACACGCGCGGGCGCGTGCTCGGCTTCGGTGCGCGGGCGCTCGACCACGACGAGTCCGCGCCCCAGGACGCGAGCGGCCGGCGCCGCCCGAAGTACCTGAACACCTCTGACAACGACGTCTACCACAAGGGCATGCACCTCTACGGCGCCGACCTCGCCCGGGCGCACGCGACGCGCGCGGGCGAGGTGATCCTGTGCGAGGGGTACACCGATGTGATCGCGTTGCACCAGGCCGGGATGCGCAACGCCGTCGGGCTGATGGGCACGGCTCTGACCGGCGAGCAGGTGGGCGAGCTCTCCCGCATGGCCCAGACGGTGCTGCTCGCGCTCGACGCCGACACCGCCGGCCAAGAGGCGATGCTGCGGGCTTCGACGCTCGCGGCGAAGAGGAAGCTCGAGCTGCGCGTGGTGCCGCTTCCCGCCGGCGCAGATCCGGCTGAGCTGGTCCAGCGCGAGGGGGCCGAGGCGATCGCGGGCGCGGTGTCGCGGGCGGTGCCGTTCGTGCGCTTCCGCGTGGAGCGGGAGCTCGAGTCCGGGGACGTGCGCAGCCCGGAGGGGCGCGACAGGATCCTCGACGCGCTGCGCCCGGTCTTCGCGACGCTCCCGCCGAGCGCGATGCGCCTGGAGCTGATGCGGATGGTGAGCAGCCGCCTCGCGCTGCCGGAGAGCCTGGCCGAGCAGCTGCTGGGCGAGCAGCGCCGTGCGGCTCGCTCACCGGCTCCGGAGCGCCCGGCCGGTGCCGAGGCCGGCGAGGGCTGGCGCGGCTCCCAGCGCGCGCCCGCGGCGCGTCGCGGCGATCCCGAGCGATCGTTCCTCGCGCTCTGCATCGCCTCGCCGGAGGAGGGGGCGCAGGCGCTGCGCGGTCTCGACGTCGAGCGGGAGTTCTCGAGCGGTCTGCTCGTGCGCGCAGCACAGTGGTTGCGCGACGGCGATCTGAGCGCCCCGATGGCCGACCGGCCGGGCGAGCCCGCGCTCGGCGAGCAGCCGGAGCTGCTCGCGCTGCTGGCCGAGCTGGTCGTCCAGGCTGCCGGAGAGGAGGCGAACCCCGGCATGCTCGAGGTGCAGCGCCTGCAGCTGGAGCTCGCGAGCGCCGAGCGGGGCATCCAGCAGGCGCGTGGCCGCGAGGAGTCCGACGTCAGCGGGTTGGCGCACCGGCGGGCGGAGTTGAAGCTCGAGTTCGACCGGGCCTACGCGAAGGTGCTCGACGAGACGGGGGACAGGGAGCGCTAGCGGAGGGTCCGCGCTCTCCGTCTGTGTCTCGGAGCGCGCATGGGTGACACGCCTGCAAACTCGCGTTTCAGGCGCGTGAACATCGCGCCGAAACCCTTTGTTTGCAGGCGAAATGGCGTGAAGATCGGGGCATGGACCCTTCCGCGCTCGAAGAGATGCTCGCCGAAGGACTGTCGCTCGCGGCGATGGGGCGACTCCTCGGTGTCCACGAATCGACCGTCGCGGACCAGTTACGGGCCCGCGGCCTGCGTGCCGTCAACGCGGAGAAGCACGCGGCGCGCGGCGGGCTGACGCGGGAGCAGTTGGAGCCGATGGTCAACGCAGGGATGTCGATCGCGGAGATCGCGGCAACGCGTCGATCGGAGCAAGGCAACGGTCAGACATTGGCTTCGCGCCATGGCCTGCGGACCCAGAACCGCCGGGGCCGGAAATGCACCCGCGCTGCTCGCCGCACGCGAGGAGGGCGTCGCGACGTGGGTCAGCGAATGCCGGCGCCCGGCATGGCGCGACAGCATTCGTCCTCGATGGGCGCGGCTACTACCGCTGCCGTCAATGCCGGGCCGAGGCCGTTTCGCGCAGGCGCCGCAAGATGAAGGAGATCCTCGTGACCGAGGCGGGGGGCGCTGTCGCAGGGCTGTGGATACAACGGCCGCCAGGGCGCGTTGCACTTCCACCATCTCGATCCTGCCCGAGAAGCGATTCGAGCTGAACGCCAAGGGCGTCGCCCTCGCCCTCGATACGCTCCGTGCCGAGGCTCGCAAGTGCGTGCTTCTGTGCTCTAATTGCCATGCCGAAGTCGAGGAGCGTGCGAGCTCGGACCCGGCAGTAGAGGTTCGGCGGCAGACATGAGACATAGGTGGACATTGACTGTCCGGGGTAGCTCAATTGGCAGAGTATCCGGCTGTTAACCGGACGGTTGTGGGTTCGAGTCCCACCCCCGGAGCTTTCATGCGGCGCCTTGCGCGGGGCGGGTGCACCGCGCTACTTCCAACCCGGTGCCCGTGTCGCCTGCTCGATCCATGCCGCCATCTCTGGCGCTTGGGCCTCTTCGAGCGTTCTGACCTTGACGTAGCGGCTCCGGCCCGTGTCTCCGAGCGGAGGCGGGGAGCCAAAATCAGCGCCGCCGAAGAAGACGACGTTCACCGAGACGTCATAGGCCGCCAGTTCGATGATCCAGCCGAGATTCGGCAACCCGTAGAAGGGCCTCTTCCACTTCACCGCGTACCGCAGTCCGGGGATGCTCTCGCGGATCTGCTCATCCAACGACTGGACGATCGGGTTCAGCTCCGGCATCACCCGCGAGATCCACTGCTCGACTTCGGCATGATCCACCGAGGCCGACGGTGGTTTGCGCGTGGATCTCGCCTGGCGCTGCACGTTGCTCTCCGCGGGCGCGCCGCTAGCGCCGCAGCGCCCGCAGCACGATCCCCGGGAACCGTGCGATCCGCGGCCCGATCATCACGAAGAACAGCATCAGCGCCAGCAGCGGCCGCAGATGCGGGCGGATGCGCGCGATCCGCCCCTCGCCGTCGAGCTCGAACACCATCGCGTCATCAATCCGCAGTGGCCCGACGGTTGCCTCCGCGACGGCGAGCCGCTGGACCCCGTCGCCCACCGGCGGCTCCCAGCGGACTTTGCCGAGCATCCCGTAGACAGCCGTGAGGAGGGTCGTGACGTCCTCGCGCCCCCGAAAGACGGCACTCCCGACCACCGGCGAGGGCAGCTCCACATCCGGGGCGAGCGTGGCCGCGAGCGCCGCCATGTCACCGGCTTCCACCGCGGCGCAGTAGCGCGAGACGGCATCGTCCATCAGTGCAGTATTGCGCTCTCGCAGAACTGCTCGACGAGCTCCGCGGCGGCGCCCCCCGGATCGTGTTCGGTGTTCCACCTCGCGAGCTCGCGCGCGCGTGCACGGATCGAGGGCTCGTCGATCGCCCGTTCGACCGCCATCCGCACCGTTCGCGGGGAGATGAACCGCCGCGGCAGGCGCACGCCGGCCCCCGCCCAGTCGACCCGCGCGGCGTTCTCGTTCATGTCGCCGACAGCGGGACAGGCGACGACAGCGCACCCGCACGAGAGCGCCCGCACGAGCGTCCCGTGCCCCGCGTGGCACACGACGACCGCGCACCGCGGCATCTCGCGCGTGTAGACGACCCAGTCCACCACGCGCGCGTTGCCGGGAACCGGGAGCGGCCTTGAGGGCAGCCGCCGGTTCCAGGTCGCGAGCACACGCACCGGGGCGTCGGCGAGGCCGCGCAGCGAGGCGTGGAGCAGCCGGTGCTCGGCGTCCTGCGCGGTGGACGGTGCGACCAGCACGAGCGGGCGCTCATCGTGCGATTCGACATCGGCCTCCAGGCCGGCGAGCGGGTCCTGCTCCGCGGGCGGCTCCCACATCAGCGGCCCGACGACGTGGACGTGCGCCGGCCACGCCCGCGGGTACTCGAGCTGAGGGAATGTCGCGACGATCGCCAGCTCGGTGCTGATCCCGCCGTGCACGTGTGCGAGCGCGGGCAGTCCCAGGCGCTCCCGCGTCTGGTTGAGCTCGCGGCGCCCGCGCTCGAGCCCGCGCTGGACGACCGGCTGCGCCCGGCGCCAGGCCGCCCGCCCCGCCGCCGTCCGCGGCATCCGCGCGCCGAGTGAGTAGATCGGGTGCTCCGGCCTGCCGTGCGGATGAACGTGGGGGATCAGCGTCGCCCAGCGCCGTCCGTCCATCTCGGCGGCGAGAGCCGGGGCGAGCGTGAGGATGTCGGCGACGACCGCGTCCGGCTCGAGCTCGCGCACCAGCGGCAGCGTGTCCTGCGCGGCGTGCACCACCGCCTCGTAGAAGTCGAGCGGCTCGGGACCCTGCGGGAAGACCTGGTACTCGGGCGCGGGCGCGAACGCCATCCCTTCCGCCTCCACGTGGGACTGCCAGCGCCGCCAGGTCTGGAGCGTCACCTCGTTCCCGCGCGCCGCCAGCGCCCGCCCTAGCGCGATCATCGGGAACGCGTGACCCGGGTCGCCGAAGGCGCCCAGGAGGATCCGGCGGCCGGCCAGCGGGCGGCTCCCGCTCAGCCGGCGAGCTCGGCGAGCATCCGCATCTGCTCCACGCGCTCGTCGCGCCCGAATGCCGTCGGCGTGATCCCGAGCGTGCCGACGCCCGCGTCGCGGTAGGCCGCGAGGCGGTCGCGGACCACGTCCTTCGGCCCGCAGAGCGAGACCGTGTCGATCAGCTCGTCGGGGATCGCGGCCATCGCCTCCTCGCGCTTGCCGTCCAGGTAGAGGTCCTGGATCGTCTTCGCCTCGGCCTCGTAGCCGTAGCGGCTCACCAGCTGGTTGTAGAAGTTCTGCTTGCGCGAGCCCATGCCGCCGACGTACAGGGCGATGAACGCACGCATCGTGTTGCGTGCCGCCTCCAGGTCGTCGGAGATGCACAGGCTGACGGTGGGCGCGATGTCGAACCCGTCGAGGCTTTTGCCGCTGCGCGCCGCGCCGTCTTCGAGCAGCTTGCGCAGATCCGCGACGTGCTCGGGGGAGAACAGCGTGGGGATCCAGCCGTCGGCGATCTCACCGGCGAGTTCGGTGTTCTTCGGGCCGATCGCGGCCAGGTAGATCGGGATCTGCTCCTGGACCGTCGAGATCGTCAGCTTGAGCGCCTTGCCGGGACCGTCGGGCAGGGGAAGCTCGAGCGTCTCGCCCTTGAATTCGACCCGTTCGCGTGCCAGCGCCATCCGCATCACCGCCACGTACTCGCGCGTGCGCTGGAGCTGTTTGGCGAAGCGCTGCCCGTGCCAGCCCTCGGCGACCTGCGGGCCGGAGGACCCGATGCCGATGATCATGCGCCCGTCGGAGAGCTGGTCGATCGTGGCGGCGGTCATCGCGGTCATCGCGGCCGACCGCGCGGGCATCTGGAAGATCCCCGCGCCGAGCCGGATCTTGCTCGTCTGCCCGGCGAGCCAGGCCAGCACCGTGGCGGTGTCGGAGCCGTAGGCCTCCGCGGCCCACACCGAGTCGTAGCCGAGCCGCTCGGCCTCCTGGACGATCTGCAACTGGTCCTCGGAGGTCAGGCCGAGGCCCCAGTAACCGATGTGGATGCCGAGCTTCATGCAGGTTTCCTTTCAGCTGCAGGGATTTCCTTGCCGGCGGAGAGGCGGGAGCCTAGTCTTGGCCGCGCCCCTCCAGCGACGGCCCGAGCGCCTCGAGCGGGGCACAGACTATGCGAAAGCGCCGTTCCTCAAGCAGCCCGATCGAGCTCCTGCGCCTCGCGATCGACTGCATGCCGCTCGCCACGCGCGAGGCGATGCTCGCGGGCGTGATCGCCGCCGAGCGGATCCTGGTCGGCGCTTACACCGACGGCGACGGCGGCGTCTGCCCGATGCTCGCCGCGCACCGCGCCGGCGGGCGCACCGACTTCATCTCCTTCGCCAGGGCGTGGGACCGCTTCGCGCGGTGCGGCGCAGCCAGCCGGCCGGCCACCGGGCGTGAGACCAGGATCCTCATCGCCCAGCTCGAAGCGAGCCTCGCCGACGCGGACGGCGCCGAGCTCGACCGGGCGATCGCCGAGCATCACGCGCTCGTGGCGGAGTCCAAGCGCCGCCGGCCTCGCGAGGACCAGCACGACCCGCGCGGGGAGATCCGCGCGCGGCGGCTCACGCCCGCGCGGCGGCGCTCCGCGCATCGGCCGGGCCGCGTAGCACTTCCGGCCTAGTCGGCGCCGCCGGCGCCGGTGCGGCGCCCGCGCGCCGCATAGCTCGCGAGCTCGCGTTCGAAGGCCTGCCAGTCCCAGCCGCGCGAGCACTCCCGCAGAGCGCGGCGACGGTCGATCGCCTGCGCACCGATCTTCGAGAGGTCCATGACAGCGGCCGTCACCCCGGCGAGGAGCAACACCACGAGCACTCCTACGAAGATGACCGTTACAGGATCCACGCCTGCTTCGAGGTTTCCCCCGAGGCGGGCGGCGAAACGTCAGCTCCGCGAGGCTAGATCCCCTCGCCCGGGCGCACGAACATGATCTCGGGAACCACGCAGGCAGGGGACACGCGCAGCAGGAACCGCACGGACTCGGCGATGTCCTCCGGGCGGATCATCTCCTCGGCCGGCACGTGCTCCTTGACGAAGTCGGTCATCGGCGTGTCGACGAAGGCGGGGCACAGCGCGGTCGACTTGATGCCGTCGGGCCCGAGTTCCTTGTTCATGGCTTCGGTCCATCCCACGACGCCGTGCTTGGTGGCGGAGTAGACCGACAGCCACCCCTCGCCGTGCTTGCCGGAGATCGAGGACGTGTTGACCACCAGCGCGTTCTTGTGCTGCGCCGCGGCCTCGCGCAGCATCGGCACGCACTCGCGGTAGAAGATGAAGATCTGGCGCAGGTTGATCGCGAGCTGCATGTCGATGTGCTTGGTCTGGATCTCGCCGACCGGCGCGCCGACGCCCACGCCGGCGTTGTTGACGAGCACGTCCAGGCGCCCGTAGCGCTCGCGATGCTTGGCGACCACCTGCTTGATCTGCTCCTCGTCGGCGACGTTCGCCGCCAGCGACTCGACCTCGTGGCCCGCGTCGCGCAGTTCGGCGACGGCCCCCTCGAGCTTCTCCGGGCGCCGTGAGGCGACCGTCAGCGCGTACCCCTCCTCGCCGAGGACCTTCGCGATCGCGAGCCCGATCCCGCTCGACGCGCCCGTCACGATCGCTGCCTTCTCTGCCGCCATGTGCCACCCCTCCTGTCGTGAGCCGAGCCAACGCGCCGCCCGTCGTGAGCGGGGCGGCGGGAGCATATCTGGACGCGGCCCACAGGCCGGAGTTAGACTCGAAGCTCGACGTCGTCGAGGAAGCGAGGGTTCATGATGTTCCTCTCCAGAAGGTCCCGCGGCACGCTCGTCGTCTGCGCCGCAGCAGCGGCGCTCGCAGCAGCCGCGCCGGCATACGCGACGGGCTCGGGCAGCCCGAAGATCAAGGTCACCCCGAAGCGGGTGATGGTCAACACCACGGTCACCCTGAAGGGCAAGCACTTCCCGCCGAACAAGACGATCCAGCTGCTCGAGTGCGGCAAGACGTTCTGGCTCGCCCCCTCCGATCCGTGCCTGGAAGCCAACGCCGAGGAAGTCACGACCAGCGCCAAGGGGCGCTTCGAAACGACCTTCAAGGCCGGGGTCTGCCCCGAAGCCGAACGGACCAAGAACCCGACGGAAGTCGTCTGCTACGTCGGCGAGGTCGACTATGGCGAAGACACGGGTGAACTGCTCGGAGCCGGGAAGCTGGACGTCAGCTACCCCTGACCGGTGAGGATGTTCACACGCCGCGGCAGCGGGCGTGGCAGTATGGGCCGACGAGCCCCCGTCGTCCGTCGGCCGACCTCCGACGGGATGACGGGCTGACGTGGCGAGGGGACTCGCGCCGGACTGAGCGGTTCGGTCACACGCGCCGGACCGGGACTCTCAACCCGAAGGAGCGTCATGCCCTACCTCACCGTCGGCCAGGAGAACTCCGCCCCGATCAAGCTCTACTACGAGGACCACGGCTCGGGTGACCCCGTCGTCCTCATCCACGGCTACCCGCTGAGCGGCCGTGCCTGGGACAAGCAGCTCCCCCTGCTGCTGGAAGCAGGCAGGCGGGTCATCACCTACGACCGCCGCGGCTTCGGCAGATCCAGCCAGCCCGCCGGCGGCTACGACTACGACACGTTCACCCAGGATCTCGCGACGCTGATGGACGAGCTCGACCTGAGCAACGCCGTCATCGCCGGGCACTCCATGGGCACCGGTGAGGTGACGCGCTACCTCGGCACCCATGGCTCCTCTCGCGTCGAGCGCGGCGTGCTGATCTCGCCGATCCCGCCCTTCCTGAAGCAGACCGACGACAACCCGGACGGGCTGCCCCGGAGCCTCTTCGACGGCTTCGAAAAGGAAGCGAAGGCAGACGCCAACGTCTGGATGAAGGGCTTTCTCGAAAACTTCTACAACTACGACGACTACAAAGGCACGCTCGTGAGCGAGCAGGCCTTCCAGGCGAGCTGGAACATCGCCGTGGGTTCCTCGGCGATCGCCACCGTCGCCTGCGTCGAGACCTGGCTGACCGACTTCCGCGCCGACGTCGCCAAGATCGACGTGCCGATGCTCGTGATCCAGGGCGACGCCGATCGCATCCTGCCCTACGAGAAGACCGGCGCGCGGCTGCCGGCCCTGCTCGACGACGTGGAACTCGTCACGATCGAAGGCGGACCGCACGCGATCGCGTGGACGCACGTGATGCAGGTCAACAAGGCGCTGATCGACTTCATCGGCGCCGAGAGCCGCGTCGCCACCGGCTGATCGGCCGCGAGGCCATGCCCGGGTGCGCTGGTAGCGTCTGGCCAGCCCGCCCGGGCCGTGCCCCGCGGGGCACCGGCGGCACGCGCGGCGCGTCGGGCCCGTAGCTCAGTTGGTCAGAGCTGCCGACTCATAATCGGTAGGTCGCTGGTTCGAGTCCAGCCGGGCCCATTCCTCCAGACCGACGAGTCCGTCTCCAGGCGTCTCGGTTCTCGCCGCGAGCGTGCCGGAGGGCTCGTCGCACACCCCAGGACTGCCACGAGGTCTGGTTCCGGTGCGATCAGCCGGACGCCGACGCGTTGAGGACCATGAAGCAGCTCACTGCAGAGCACGGCCTGCGCCCGCCCGTCCTCCGGCGCTGCCTCTGTCAAGCAGGGTCTCCGCCCGGCTCGCGAAGGCGCCGTAGCCGTGCTCGCGCGAGATTGCGAGCGTCTGCTGGGCATGTTCGCGCATGCCCGCCTCATCACCCCAGGAGGCGAGCGACTCGGCCAGGCCCAGGTGGCACCTGGCCGTCCAGATCGGCATGCCGTTGGCCTCGTGAAACCGCAAGGCGAACTCGAGGTGCTCGGTTGCCCGGGGAGCGTCTCCGAGGACGCCGGCGAGCAGCCCCAGGTACTGGCGGACATGACCGTAGCCGTTCACGCTGTTCCAGGCGACCTGCTCGCCTAGCGGCTCGAGTCGATCGAAGAGAAGCGCCGCGGCGCGGACGTCGGCCGTCATGACCGCGGCGTCGGCATACAGCACGAGAGCTCCCAGCGTGTCCACGTCCGAGTTCGCCGCACTCAGTTGGGAGAATTCATCGCCGACGCCTCGCGCGACGATCTCCCGCGCCTCGTCGAAGCGATCCGCCCAGCAAAGGGTGGTGGCGAGGCCTGCGCTGATCGAGGGCACGCCGGGCAAGGCGGCCGCGCTCTGGCGCAGCATCTCGACGGTCTCCTCACCGCGGCCCTGATACGCGCGGATATGGTAGATCTGGCCACCGTAGATCACCGCGGCGTCGGGCTGCCCTGCGGACTGTCCGAGCTGGAATGCCTGCTCGGCCAGCGCCTCGCCGGCGAGCAGGTCGCCGTGGAGCAGCTCCAGTGCGGCGCGGTGGTAGACGGCGAACCAGCACAGCGTGGGTTGGCCGAGTCGGTCGGCTATCGCGTGGGCACGCTCGCTCGCCTCTCGGGCACCGGAGAGCTCACCGCTTTCCACGAGGGACTGAAGCAGCATGAGCTGCGCGGAGAACCCGAGAGCCGGATCCTTCAACGCGGCTGCGTGACCGGCGAACTCCGCGGCGATGTCGCATCGCAGAGCGAGCGTCTCCGGGGACCACGTGGCGTAGAAAGCGCGTGAGAGCACTATCGCCAGCGTGCGGAGATCTCTGGCGCCACGCGCGAGCGCGATTGCCTGCTGCGCGATGCCTTGGCGTTGCGAGCGGTCCGCGCTGTAGTTGAGCTCCATGGCCTGCGCAGCGAGCAGTTGCGCACGACGCAGCGGGTCGCTCGGCTCATCCAGCTCGATCGCCCGTGCGATGGCGCCAAGCCGCTTCTTGTCCTCGCGACCGATGGCGCTGGTGAACCCCCTGCTGTTGGCGATCGCCGCCTGGGCTGCGAGCTCCGCATCGCCCAGAGTCGACGCGACCCGCGAGGCCTCCAGCAGAGACCCGCGGAACGCAGGGTCTCCGGTCTGCCGCTGTGCGCGGCCGAGCCCGATGAGCGCCTGCAAGCGCTCGCGGGAGTCCTCGTCGCCCCCGAGCTCGAGTGCATCGTGGAAGTACTTGACCGCCTCGTCCGGAGCGAGTTGCCTCAGCGCATGTCGACCGGCTTTCAGCGCGTAGTCCGCTGACTTGGCTTTGTTCACGGACACCGAGGCGAGGCGCCAGTGCAACGCCAGCTCCGCCAGATGCTCGCCCGGGTCCTCTCCATAGAGCTCCTCGAGGGCCTCCGCGACCCGCTGGTGCATGCGTGCCCTGCGGGTTGCCCCGATGCCTTCATAGAGAGTCTGGTTGATGAGGGCGTGGGCGAAGCGAAAGCGCCCGGCCGTCTCGGACGATTCGGTGAGGAGCGAGGCGGAGACGGCCACTTCGAGCTCATCGAGCAGGGGCTCCTCATCCAGTTCCACCGCGGCGGCAAGCAGCCTCAGATCGAACTCGCGGCCGATCACGGAGGCGAGCCGAAGCGCCTGTTGCGAGCGGCCCCCCAGGCGCTCCGCGCGGCGCTCGATCACCTCGCGCACGCTCTCCGGCAATCTGATCGCGTCCGTGGAGTCGACCTCCCAACCGGTCGCTCCGGCGCCGAAGGCGAGGCTTCCCGACTCGGACAGGCCGCGCAGGATCTCCCCGACGAAGAACGGGTTGCCGTCCGTCTCGGCGGTGATCCTGTCCGCAAGCTCCAGCCCGTGGGGCGGGAGGTCGTGACCTGTGGCCGCGCTCATGAGCTCTGCGACGTCAGCTGCAGCCAGGCCGCGCAGCGCGATCCGCTGGACCCCTTGGAGTCGGTGCGCGTCAGCCAACAGGCCGGTGAGCGGGTGATCCTTGCCGAGGTCCGAGTCGCGGTAGGTGACGATGACGATCACCGATGACTGCTCCGCGCCGTGCAGCACGTGCTTCAGCAGCGCGAGGGACTGGGTGTCGGCCCACTGCAGGTCATCGAGCACCAGGCACACCGGAGCGGTCTGCGCCACGTGCTCCAGCAGGCCCGCGACGGAGCTGAAGAGCAGGTAGCGCTCTGTCTCTGGGTCGGAGGCCCGGGGTTCGGGCAGCCCCGGGACCCGTCCCGGAAGGTTGCCGGCGAGCCGCGCGAGCTCGCCTCCGTGCACTTGCGCGTATGTCTGCAGCAACTCTGCCGGGGCGTGCTCCACGAGGTGAGAGCAGGCGGCGATCCAAGGCTCGTACGGCACCGCGAGCTCCTCGCTGCATCCGCCCCATGCGACGACGAAGCCCTGCGAGTTCGCCTGATGCGCGGCATAGCCGGCGAGGCGGGTCTTGCCGATTCCGGGCTGGCCGCTCAGGAAGATCGCTTGGCGCTGTCCCGCCTGGGCAAGCCCTGTTCGTTGCCGGAGCGCCGAACGCTCCTGCGAGCGGCCGACGAACCTGACCGGCGGTACCGAGCGCAGCCTCTCAGGTAGGGGCCAGCGAGCGGGCGCCTCAGCGCTCTCCTCATCCAGCGGCGACCAGAGGGCCGCGAACGCCTCGACAGGGTCGGGGAAGCCCTTCAGCTCCAAGCCTCCCAACGATGAGAACTCGATCCCCTCGCAACGGCCTGCCAGCGCACGCGTCGTGGCAGAGAGAACGATCCCGTCGCCTCTCGCCGCGGCGCACAGACGCGCGGCTTCGATCGACGGCGAGCCGAAGTAGTCGCCTTCGCTTACCGTCGACTCGCCGGCAGCGAGACCGATCCGCACATGTAGAGCCTGCTCGGTGTACCGGTAGCGGCGCTCGAAGAGCTGCTGCATCGTCACGGCGCAATGCACTGCGGCCGAGGGCGACGAGAACGCGGCCATCAGGCCGTCGCCGGTGTTCTTGAACTCCGTGCCCCCGTAGGACCCGATCGCGTCGCGGAGCAGCTCAAAGTGCTCGTCGCGCAGCTCGTCCGCGCGGGCCGGCCCCACGGAGTTAGCCAGCCGCGTCGAACCGACGAGATCGGTCAGGAGTATCGTCGCGAGCTCAATCGACTCTGCCATCAGCACCCCCGCAGCGGCTGAACGCCGAGGCACAACGTATCGCGTCGGGGGATAAGAGGTAACTGCTGAGTCTCGCGCGACGCAGCAGCGAGCGACCTGCTCATGCCGGCCTGCGTCAGGCCCCTGCCGCGGACTCCGTCGAGACGAGTTCAGCTGCTCGCTTCTCGATGGCGCCGTAGCCCCACTCGCGAGACAGCTCGAGCGCCCGCGCAGCGTGCTCGCGTGCGCCGCAGGAATCGTCACGAACAACGAGTGCCTCCGCCCACCCGAGATGGCCGCGAGCGGCCCACAGTGGCATGTCGTTGGCTTCGTGGAACTCGCAGGCGAGGGCCAGATGCTCGTCAGCCTGCCGATGCCGGCCGAGGACCGAAGCGAGCAGGCCGAGGGACAAGCGCGCATGCCCATAGCCGGTGACGGTGTTCCACACGACCTGGTTGGCGCACGGCTCGATCAGCTCGTACAGAATCGAGGCGGGGCCGGAGCTGGACGTCATGGCCGCTGCGCAGGCGTAGCTGTGCAACGTCGACAGCTTTGCCGGACCGGCGATTACGTGCTCGAAGCCGTCACTCGCCGACTCGGCAAGCAGGGCCGCTGCCTCTTCTGGGCGCTCGAGCCAGCACAGCCACTCGGCCAGCGCAGCGCGCCAAGCCGCTATCGCGGGATACGCCTCGACGCTCTGCTTGAGCATCTCGATGACCTCGGGGGCGCGACCTTCGTAGAACCGGACAGCTGCCAGTTGGCCGCCGTAGACGAGCACTGCGTCCGACTGTCCAGCTTCCTGGCCGATCTGAAACGCGCGCTCTGCCATGCGCTCGCCGAGGCCCATGTCGCCACGCATCGTCTCCCAAGCGGTGACGGAAAAAGCGTCGATCCACTCCAGCAGGGGTTGACCGAGTTCCGCTGCGATGCGTCGCTTGTGCTCACGCGCGATCTGCGCTCGAGCAAAGTCTCCAGCCTCGATCTGAACATTGTGCTCTATCTCGTACGCCCAAAAGCGAAGCGCCGGATCGCCCAGCGCTGTCGCGATCCTGGACAGCTCGTCCGAAAAAGAGGTCCGCTGTTCCAACGTCTCGGGCGTCCAGATGCCGAAGGAGGCATGCTCGAGAACCTCCGCCAGCGTACGCTCATCGCCGGCTTCGCGCGCGAGAGCGATCGCTTGGTGGGCGAGCGTTCTCCGCTGCCCGAAGTCGGGCCCCCAGGTCAGTTCCACGGCCTTCAGTGCGAGGAGGCGCGCGCGGCGCGCCGGGTTTGGAGGATCGTCCAGCTCGATCGCGCGCTCGATCGCCGATAGCCGCTCGTCGTCGAGCTGTCCGATCACGCTCTGCTGGACTCGGCCGTTCGCGAAGACCGCTTGCGCGGCAAGCTCGGCATCGCGGAGGTTGGAGGCTATCCGCCCGGCGTCGAGCAGCGTCTCGCGGTAGGCGGGATCGCCGGTCTGGCGCTGAGCCTCGCCGACGCCGATCAGCGCCTCGCAACGCTCACGGCTGTCGGCGTCGCCGATGAGCTCTACGGCGTCATCGAAGAGCTTCAGGGCCTCCGCCGGTGCGAGCCCCGCGAGAGCCTGCTGTGCGGCTTTGAAAGCGTAGTCGGCAGCCCTCGCCTTATCCACCGAAAGGGCGGCCAGCCGCCAGTGCAGCGCGAACTCCGCCAGGTGCTCCACCGGATCGGCCCCATAGAGCTCCTCCAGCGCCTGGGCGACGCGCTGATGCATGCGCGCCCTGCGGGTCACGCCGAGTCCCGTGTACAAGGTCTGGTTGACGAGTGCATGCGCAAAACGGAAGCGCCCCAGATGGTCGGAGGATTCGGCCAGGAGGGAGGCGGCCACGGCCGCCTCGAGATGGTCGAGCAGAAGCACCTCGTCCATCTCGAGCACCGCCGACAACAGCTCGAGCTCGAACTCGCGGCCGATCACCGCCGCGAAGCGCAGAGCCTCCAAGGCCCCGGCACCGAGTCGCTCGACGCGACGCTCGATCACCTCCCGCACGCTTTCAGGCAGGGTGATCGCCGCTGAGCCGTCGATGCTCCAACGTTCGGTGGCTTCATCGAAGGTCATCGCCCCGGACTCAGAGAGGCCCCTGAGGATCTCCGCCACGAAGAACGGGTTGCCGTCGGTCTCGGTCGCGATCTGAGCAGCCAGCCGGACCCCATCCGGTTCGAGCTCATGTCCCGCGGCCGCGCTCATGATCTCCGCGACCTCGTCCGCGCCGAGGCCGCGCAGGCCAATGCGTTGCACTCCTTGGAGCGAGCGCAGGTCGGCCAGCACCGCCGTGAGCGGGTGGTCCTTGCCGAGGTCCGAGTCGCGGTAGGTGACGATCACCTGGAGCGCGCCCCGACCGGTCCCGCGCAGCACGTGCTTCAGCAGCGCCAGCGACTGCGCATCAGCCCAATGCAGATCATCGAGCACGACGCACAGCGGCACGGCCTCCGCCACCTCGCTCAACAGTCCTGCTACGGCATTGAACAGCAGGTAGCGCTCGGTCTCGGGGTCAGAGGGCTGCGGCTCAGCCAGGGCGGACACCCGTACCTCGAGGTTGCGCGCGAGCCGTGAGAGCTCGCCCTGGTGGCGCTCGACGTGACGTGTGAGCAGGTCGTCCGGCGCGCTCTCGACAAGCTGGGCACAGACGCCGATCCAGGGCTCATAGGGAACCGCGAGCTCCTCGGTGCAAGCACCCCACCCAACGGCGAAGCCATCGGCATGGGCGTCACGGGCGCCGTAGCTTGCAAGGCGCGTCTTGCCGATCCCCGGCTCCCCACTCAAGAGCACCACCTGTCGCTGCCCCCCGCGGGCAAGCCTCGTCGCCTTTTCAAACGCCGCGCGCTCCGCGACCCGCCCCACGTACTTCACCGAGGGGACCGACCGCAGTATCGCGGGCAGCGGCCAGCGGCTGGAGGCGCCGGTCTCCTCCTCGAGCGGGGCCCAGGACACCGAGAACGCCTCGACGGGCTCGTCAAAGCCCTTCAGCTCGAGCTGGCCGATGGAGGAGAAGTCGACGCCGTCGCAGCGCCCAGCGAGCATCTTCACCGCGCCGGATACGAGGATGCCGTCTGACTGCGTCTGCGCGCACAATCGCGCAGCTTCGATCGAGGGCATGCCGAAGTAATCTCCGTCCTTGACTGTTGCCTCGCCCGCGCCAAGGCCGATCCGCACGTGCAACGCCTGCTCGGCCTGGCGGTAGCGGCGCTCAAAGCGCTGCTGCATCGCCACCGCGCACTCAACGGCCGCGGACGCCGAGGCGAACGCCACCATCAGCCCGTCGCCGGTGTTCTTGACCTCGCGTCCCCCGAAGGAAGCTATCGCGCCGCGCAACAGCTCGAAATGCTCCTCGCGCAGCTCGTCTGCCCGCACGGGACCCACCGAGTTCGCAAGCCGCGTCGAGCCGACCAGATCGGTCAGCAGGATCGTCGCAAGCTCGACAGACTCCGCCACCTACAACCCCCGTGCATCACTTTGACCGGCTAGAGCCACGACTCTACGCCGTCCTGGGGCGCTCGTGCCTTCGCGTGATACGGGTCTCAGCTCCGCCGAGAGGGCTGAGCACAGTCCCAGCCCCGCCCGCAGCCCCGCGCCGTGAGCCGGCGAGCACACTGCCGCACTGTCGCCGGCGGGGGCCGCATCGATCAGCTCATCTCTCCGAGCATTTCCGCGGCGATCCGCTGGGCCGTCGCGTGGGTCGGTGCATGCGCGCGCATGGCGGTGAGGAACGGCTCGCGTCCGACACTGAGGACGGTCGTCTCGTCGGTCGCTCGCACTGTGGCCGTGCGCGTCACGGCGTGCAGCAGAGCGATCTCGCCGAAGCCGTCCCCGATTCCCAGGTGCCTGATCTCCTGTTCCTCTCTGGTGACGAGAACCTCGCCGTGTGTGATCGCGAGGTAGCTGTCACCGACCTCACCCTCGCTCACGATCGCGGCGCCCGCCTCAAAGCGCTCATAGTGTGCCTCGCGCGCGAGCGTTTCGATCGATGCGGCAGGCAGCGCGCTGAAGATGTCGAGTTGACGCAGCACGCCTATCTCGACAACCGGGATCGACGCTTCGGAGTCGATACGGCGGATACGCCGTGCGGTGACGAGCACGACCAGCGGGGCCAGGCACGCAAGGCCGACGAACGTGAAGCTCGTACCGCCGATGCCGATCAGCAGCGGTACCAACAGCGCTCCGAGGGCCAAGCCCGCGTCGCGCATCGCCTCCACCAGGGAAAAGGCGCACACCATGACCTCGAGCGGCGTCGAGCGCTGCAGCAGGGTCTGCGCTGCGACCGCTTGGACTGCGCGCGAGCTTCCGACCAGCGCGAGCAGGAGTACGGCCGCGAGGGCGGTCGACGCCGCCGCAAGCGCACCGAGCGCAAGCGCGCCGAGCAGAGCCGCCACCACCAACGGCACGGCCAGCCGACGACCGACCAGCACCAGCGCTGCCACCCCGCCGAGCAGGCCGCCCGCGCCGAACGCCGCGCTCAGGTAGCCGGCTGCGCCCGCTCCGACGGCAAGCACATGTACGGCCAGCACCACGACGAGCAGGTCGATCGCTCCCTCGGTCACCGCGGCGCTGACCGGGAACGCGATCAGCGCCCGGGTGTTCGGCCGAGACGCGATCACGCGCGCGGCCATCCTGAGTTCGGAAAGCGCCCCCCGTTCCTCATCATCGTCACCGGCGCCCGCGCGGAGTAGGCGAACGTTCGCCAGCAACGGTGTCGCGCACAGCCCCGCGGCGAACACCGAACACGCGAGCCCCGGTCCTTCGACCGTGACGAGCACCCCGACGAGCGCCGGACCAGTGAGCGTGCCGATCCCTTCACACCAACTCGTCGCCACGTTCGACGCGGTGAGCTCGTCGGGGTGACGGACGACCAGCGGCAGCAGCACGGGGTGCATCGAGCGGACCACGCTGACCGCGAGGGAGAAGACGATCGCCGCGGCGTACACCAGAACCACGGACGCTTCCACGAGGATCGCCGCGCCGCAGCACCCAAGCGCCACCGCCGTGAGGGCGTATGCGAGGGTCAAGAGGCGCGAGGCTCCGATGCGCGACAGTCGCGCCGTGATCATCGGCGCCAGCAGCATCGACGGGGCGAGTTGCACGATCGCCACGAACCCCGCCGCCGACGCCCCGCCGCGGGCGTACGCGTAGATGATCAGCGCGAGCCACTCGCCGAACTCCGCAGCGATCAGCAGCAGGTATGCGAGCAGGAGGCGCGTCAGCGCGTCGTTGTGCGAGACCTCCGCGATCACGCGCCCGGCGGTTCCTCGCTTCGGTGTCATCGCGAGCTAGGCCGGGTCACCCTCTTTGCCGGGAGTGCCTTCGCCGCTCGTCTTGAGGCTCGTGCTCGCCGATGTCGAGCCGTCGGACGTACCTCTCACCCCCAGCGTCCCGACGGCGAGAGTCACGTCGCTGATGCGTCCCATATCCCACCCCTTGTTCGCCGCCCAACGATTCGGATCGCGCGAGGCGACCCTAACCGACGACGAGCACCCGCGGGGCGCTCGTCTCGCGGGGGCCATCACTGTAATGAGCCGGTTTATGCTCCCGTTCCAATAAGCGCGGTACGGACCACTGCGACCCAGGGGGCCTGCGATATGGACTTACGCCGCGACAGATGGCGACGTCGGAGGGTTTATGTCTCTGGGAAGAGTCGGTCTGCGGGCGATCGTGCTCGGCGGGTTGGTGGCAGTCACCGTCATGGCGCTGGGCGCTGACAGCGCCTTCGCTGAACCGGCAACGACGTGCGTCAAGGCCACTAAGGTCCTGACGCCAAAAAAACACTACACAGGCGGCTGGACCGACAAGAGTTGTACGGAAACCAGCGCCACCCACGAAGGCAAATACGAAAAACTGGCTGACTTCTCGGAATCCGAAGAAACGCAGCTGAAGGCGCTGTTGAAATACATGACGGTCGAGTCCTCGGGCGTCGGCGGCCAGCCGACGGTGAAGCTCACCGGCGCGAATCTGCAGGTGGCCTCGGGGCCGAGCGAGGCCGAAACCAACGGCAAGGGCAACATCGTCGTTGGGCTCGACGAAGAACCATTTGCGCAGACCGGCTCGAACAACCTCGTAGTCGGCGGCAACGCCCAGGAATTCACCAGCTACGGCGGCATGGTCATGGGGTCCCACAACAACATCAAAGCGCCGTTCGCGACCGTGACCGGCGGAGAACACAACACCGCCAGCGAAACATCGGCCTCGGTCAGCGGCGGCTACGAAAACACCGCCAGCGGCGAAACGGCCTCGGTCAGCGGCGGCGAAGTCAACACCGCCAGCGCGGTGGATTCATGGATCGGCGGGGGCCTGGAAAACGATGTCTTCGCAAGGTCTCCAACGGAACGAGGTCTGGCCGCCTCGATCTTCGGCGGCAAGCAGAACAAAACCGCCACTAACTTCGCAGCGATCCCGTAAACGAATCTGACAAAAATCTCAGGCGACCCGGCCCCTCGCGGGCCGGGTCGTCGGGGCGCCGTCATCTCCTATGTCCTGCCTGCGGCGAGTTGCTCGAAGGGGCATCCCCCCGACCCGGACCTGCTCGCTGACCTGCCATCCACCTTTCGGCGCTCGTCGCCGTCACCGCGACCATCCCCGGACCGAGAGGAAGTGGCCACTCTCGCGAACGCCTCGTGGGCCGGGCGACACCACCGCCCGCTCATCCGGGACGGAGGGGCCGCAGAGTCGGTGCCCGCGATCAGCGCCCCCTCACGACAGTCCTTCCACGAGCCCCACCCCGAGCAGGTAGACGCCCGCGACCCCGCAGAGCCCGACCAGCAGTCCCCGCCCGTGCCTGGCGAACCAGCCGTTGACCGCCACCAGCGCCGCCAGTCCCTTCTCCGGGAAGACGACGAGCACCAGCATCGGCAGCTCGATCAGCCACAGCATCAGCAGCAGCATCTGCGCGAGCCACGCCAGCTGCTGCGGCGTGCTCGCGTGGGCGTCGTCGATCGCCTTCACGGCGCCGGCGAAGATCGGTGACGGCACCACGTAGAGCACCACGCCGAGCGCGAGGACCAGACGCCGGCTGGCGAGATAGCGGTCGATCCGCGACGTGCTCTCAGCCGGGCGGTCCCGCCGCGGCGTGCGGTGCAGGCGCACCGCGAGCACGAGCAGCACGACCCCGGCGATCGCGAACAGCGCCGCGCTCGGCTTGATGAGGGCATTGCTGCTCGCCCCGGCCTCGCCGAAGAGGAGCAGCATCAGCGCTCCCGTCACGAACGTCGTGCAGTAGGCGGCGAGCACGAACAGGATCACCCTCAGGCGTACCTCGGATCCTCTTCCCAGCGCGATGATCGCCGCCAGCGCCGGCGGGTAGATCGAGGCGGCGAGCGCCAGCGAGACGGCTTCTGAGGGCATCAGCTCACCCTCCCGTGCCGGCTCGCTGCCTCCTCGTCGCGGCCCCACACGGCCCGCAGTCTCCCAGACGGCCCGGCCCCCTCGAGGCCGCGCTCCTGGCCGCCGCGCCCGCAGCGCAATAAGCTCAACGCGCCCGTGCGTTTCGCGATCTCGATCCCGCAGTACGCCCGCGAGGGCCGCTTCGATGCGGCGGGCTTCCGCTCGCACCTCAGCCGCATCGAGGAGCTCGGCGTGTTCGAGAGCGGTTGGGTGCAGGAGCAGGTGATCGGCGCGTCGGGGACGCTCGCGCCGCTTCAGACGCTCAGCTACGCCGCCGCCTGCACCGAACAGCTGCGCCTTGGATGCGCGGTCTTCATCCTGCCGCTGCACAACCCCCTTCACCTGGCGAAGGCGATCAGCTCGCTGGACTGCCTCAGCCACGGGCGCGTCGAGGTCGGGCTCGCGACGGGAGGGGCCCAGCGCCCGTTCGCCGCCTTCGGCGTGGACCCTGACAAGCCGGTCGCCCGCTTCAACGAGGCGCTCGCGCTGATGAAGGCGTGCTGGACCGATCCCCAGATCGACTTCGACGGCGAACTGTGGAAGCTCCAGGGCGCGACGATGGAGCCGAAGCCCGTGCAGAAGCCGCACCCGCCCGTGTGGTTCGGCGGGAGCGTCCCCGCCGGGATGCGCCGCGCGGCGCGGCACGCCGACGGGTTCATGGGCGCCGGATCACAGACCACGGCCAAATTCGCCGAGCAGGTCGCGACCGTCAGGGAGGAGCTGGCCGCGCTGGAGCGCGATCCCGAGGGCTTCCGGATCGGCAAGCGTGTCTATGTGCACGTGGAGGACGATCCGACCGTCGCGCGCCGTCGCTTGGAGGACGCGCTCAGGCAGCACTACGGCGGCGGTGACTGGTCCGAGCACATGCTCGCGGGCCCCGCCGAGGAGTGCGTGGCGGGGATCCGCGCGGTCGCGGACGCCGGTGCCGAGCTGATCCTGCTCAACACGCTGGTGGACGACCGGCGCCAGCTCGAGCGCCTGGCGGGCGAGGTGATCCCGGCGCTCGTGTGATCGGCGCCCGCGCGCCCGATCGTCCGCCCGCTCGTCTGCCTCCGAGCCTCTCGTCGACCCCTCAGGGGCCGATCCGGGGCGCGCGGCGCTCGCCCGGCTGGGCCCCCACGGCGCGGGGCGTCTGCGAACGCAGCCCGATCAGCATCGCCATCCCGCGCCGCACCCCTTCGAGCTCGACGGGCAGGTCCTCGGTGATCGTTCCCTCGCCGGTGGGCGGCACGACCGTGCTTTTGAAGGTGCCGGCGAAGCCCACGTTCAGCTTCGGCGTCAGAGCCCGAACCGTCCCCTCGACCCACAGGTCGCGCGACATGCGCCAGAAGCGATGCTCGGCGGCGTCGGAGACCGTCGCGGAGGACGCGAGGAGCCGCTCGGCCGCTGCCAGCCGTGCGTTGATGTCGGCGTCGAGCTCGCTCACCGTCGTCATTCGTGGCGCATTACCCGCGGCCGGCCGTCCTATTCGCCGCCCCCGAGCTTGCAGGCGCCCGTGCTCGCTTTCACCCGCACCGGGTGAGGACGCCCACCGGCTGCAGACGGGAGAATCCGCTCCGTGAGGCATCTCGACGACGGCCCGTTCAAGAAGGGCGAGGATGTATGGGTCGTCGGCCCGGGCGGCGGCAGGCGCGCCGCCGAGTTCGTCGGCCAGGGGGAGACGAACGACTGGTTCGGCGGTCCCCCGACCGTGATCGTCGTGTTCCCGGACGACGGCTCGGAGGCGCTGGTCGAGCTCGACCGCGTCCTGCCGCGCAAATAGCGCAGGCGGCGCTAGCCGCCGGGGGCCTCGAAGATCTCGTGCTCCTCGGCCACGAACAGCGACGAGCGCTCGAAGTCGATGAAGCGCGCCTCATCCACCCTCAGGATCGCCCCGGCGCGCCGTCCCTCCTGCGATCCCGACGCGGACACGAACTCCTCCAGCCAGTAGCGGTGGAACTCATCGGGCGCGACGTCCGCGCGGCGGCGGATCGCGAACACCAGCTTCAAAATCGACGCACTCCCAGGCCCGCTGCCCGCAGAGCCTCCTCGAGCGACGCATAGGTATCGATCCGGGCCAGCTTCCCGCCGGCGATCGTCCAGACGCCGGCATTGCGCTGCTCGACCGCGATCTTCGTCACCTTCCCCACCGCGGTCATGCGCAGGCCGACGACGACAGAGTCGCCCGCGTCGGTGAGGTCCTCGACCTCGAAGCGGATCTCCTCGAAGGCCTCCCGGAACGAGTCGAAGTACCGCTGAAGCCCCGCGCTGCCACGGTAGGTGTCGGGTTCGGCCGAGAGCTCGGGCGCGATGCGGGCCTCGAAGTCGGGCTGGACCACGGCCAGCACCTGCTCCACCTCGCCGCTGTTGAACGCCGCGAGGGCGTGCCGGACGACCTCCACGTTCTCCTGCGACATTGCCGGCGCAGCGCCTACGGCACCTGCGCGACGAGCAGCGAGTTCTCGTCCTGGTCGCGCATGAAGAACATCGCCGGGACGCCGCCTGAGCCGCCCATCAGGGCTCCGTCGACGTCGACGCCCGCGGCGGCCAGCTCCTCGCGCAGAGCCCCGGCGTCTGCGGTCTCGAAGCCGATCCCGGTCATGCGCCCGACCCGGAACTCTCCCTGCGGGGGCACCAGGGCGAGCGAAGCGCTCCCGCCCGGAGGCATCACCTCGACCCATCGTTCGCCGTTGCCGAACGGGACGTCGGTCGCCACGCTGAAGCCCAGCTTGCCGGTGTAGAACTCGATCGCGCGATCCTGATCTGAGACGGGCACCATCACGCGCCCGACCTGCCTGATGCTCGACATGACGCTCCTTGCTCTCGGGAGCCACCGACTCTACGCGCAGGCAGTCCGGGGCGCGAGGCGGACCGCTCTACTCTCTAGGCCATGACCGTCATCGACGTGACCGAAGCCGACTTCGAGCAGGAGGTCGTGGAGCGCTCCGCGGAGCTGCCGGTGGTCGTCGACTTCTGGGCGGAGTGGTGCGGGCCCTGCCGGCAGCTCGGGCCTCTGCTCGAGCGCGCGGCGGCAGAGCGGGAGGGCAAGGTCGTGCTCGCGAAGCTCGACACGGACTCCAACCAGCAGCTGGCGCAGGCCTTCCGCATCCAGGGCATCCCCGCCGTCAAGGCGTTTCGAGACCGCCGCCTCGCGGACGAGTTCGTCGGGGTCGTTCCCGCTGCCGAGGTCGAGCGCTTCTTCGACGGACTGCTCCCGTCCGAGGCCGACCTGCTGACCGAGAGCGGGGAGGAGGGGGATCTGCGGCGGGCTCTCGAGCTTCAACCGGGAAGGGGTGACGCTGCGCTGCCACTTGCGAAGATCCTGCTCGCTCGCGGCGAGCGAGACGAGGCGCGCGAAGTCCTCGAACGCGTCGCCGGCTCCTTCCAGGCGGACGGCCTCGTGGCCCGCATCAAGCTCGAGGACGAGGGACTGCTCGAAGAGGCGTTCGCGGCGCTGGACGACGGGCGGCTCGAGGATGCGCTCGATGCGCTGCTCGCCGCTCTGCCCGGCGCGGAGGAGCGTCGCGACGACATCCGCCGCGTCGTGATCGGCGAGCTCGACGCGCTCGGCCCCGCCGATCCGCTCGCCCGCAGCACCCGCGCACGTCTTGCCACGGCGCTCTACTGAGCGCCATCCGTTTCCGGTGCGCACGCCCGGTTGAGCCGGTGCTCGACGGGTCGCTCTGAGCTAGACGCGACTCGCGCGGGCGGGCAGCCTGACCCGGGTACGCGGCTGGACCGGGCGTGGGGGAGTAGTGCGTGCGACGGCCTCCTCCTGCGCGGGAGCCCTGTCGCCGGGACCGGCTCCGAAGGGCGCGGGGCGCGCGATGTGAAAACCCTGCGCGAAGTCGACGCCGAGCTCCCTGAGCAGCTCGAGCGTCGCGGCGTCCTCGACGCCCTCGCCGACCGTCTGCAGCTCGAAGTCGTGAGCAAGCGCGACCAGCGCCTGCACGACGTGGCGGCTCGCGTCGTTGACGCTCAGGTCGCGGACGAACTCGATGTCGAGCTTCAGGAAGTCGACCGGCATCTGCTTGAGGTAGGCGAGGCTCGCGTAGCCGGTGCCGAAATCGTCCAGTGCGATCTTGCAGCCGAGGCGGCGGAGCCGCTCGGCGAACATGCGGGCCGCCGCCTCGTCCACGACGACGGCGGTCTCGGTGATCTCGAAGACCAGCGTTCCGGGCGCGACCTCGTGCTGCTCTATGCAGCGTTCGATGTGCTCGAGCACGTCGGGATCGCCCACCGAGCGCGCCGATATGTTCGCCTGCACCGGGTAGCCCTCGCCCGCCAGGCGCGCCGCCTGCTTGATCACCCACCAGTCGATCTCGCCGATCATCGAGTACTGCTCGCAGACGGGCAGGAACTCGCCGGGGGCGACGATGCTGCCGTCGGGTTCGACCATTCGGATCAGGAGCTCGTGCTGGACGATCGCACCCGTCCCCAGGTCGACGATCGGCTGGGAGTGCAGGACGAAGCTCTCGTTAACCAGGGCGCGCTCGACCCGCTCGATCACCGCGAGCGTCTCGGCGTTTCGCCGGCTTGCCTCCTCGCGAGCCTTGCGCTCGGAGATGTCCTGGAAGATCACGACGCACCCCCGCGGTCCCTCGCCGGTGGAGAACGGAGTCGCGGTATAGGCGACCGGCAGCTCGCCGCCGTCCCCGGTCGCGAACGCGTCGTCCTCCACGCGCACGGTCTCCTCGCCGCGGGCCGCGCGCGCGATCGCGCAGCGCTCGAAGGGCAGCGCGCTTCCGTCCGCGCACGCGGCGTAGACCATCGCGCCCACGTCGCAGCCCATCAGCTCGCCCTGTCCGCGCCCGAGCAGCTGCTCGGCGACGCGGTTGATGTATGTGATCCGTCCCTCGCGGTCGAGCGTGAAGAGCCCCTCGCCCATGCACTCGGTGACGGCCTGCGCGTAGTTGCGCGAGTCGCGCAGCTCGGTCTCGGCCGCCACACGCGCCGAGATGTCCATCGCCACGCCGACGACCGCGGTGGGCATGCCCATGTCGTCGAGCACCAGGCGGTTGCGGACATAGGTCGCGAAGACCCCGCGGTCCTTGTGCCTGACGAGCAGCTCCCCGTCCCAGCGCCCGTCGCGGCTCAGCTCCATCATCAGCCGTTCGGCCTCGGCTGCGTCCTCCGGCACGATGAGCTCGCGCGCGCTGCGCCCGACCGCCTCCTCGCTGCTCCACCCGTACAGCGTTTCCGCCCCGTGGTTCCAGCTGATCACGACGCCCGTCATGTCGGTGACGATCACCGACGCGTCGATCTGGTCGAGCAGCATCGACTGCACGCTCTGCTCCGGTTCCTCGCGCTCTCCCCGGCCGGCGCGCGAGGGCATCGCGTCGAGCGCGGCGCGCCACAGGTCGATGGCTCCGAAGCCGGCGCGCTCGCGGTCGCTCTCCTCCGGTGCGGGCTCGAGGCTGCCCTGAGAGCCTGCCGCCTGCTCGCGTTCGTAGCGCCCGCGGCGGCTGCCGTAGAGGCGGCTGTCCGCGCGCCGCGTGAGCGTCTCAAGGTCCTCGCCGTCGTCGGGGAAGGACGCGACGCCCAGCGAGCACGGCGCACGTTCGGCGAGGGCGTCGCCGATCCGCGTCGTCAGGCTTCTCGCCTCGTCGGCTCCGATCTCGGGCAGGACGATCGCGAACTCGTCCCCGCCCAGGCGGCCGATCGCGTCGCTCGAGCGCACGGTGCTGTGCAGCGTCGTGACGACCCAGCAGAGCAGCTCGTCGCCGGCGGCGTGGCCGAACACGTCGTTGACCGGCTTGAACTTGTCCACGTCGAGGACGACGATCGCGCCGCTGCGCTCGCTGCGGCGCATCGACGCAAGCTCGGCGTTCGCCCGCTCTTCGAAGCCGCGCCGGTTCAGACAGCCCGTCAAAGGGTCGGTGCGCGAAGCCTTCGCGAGCGCGCGGTGCTGGCGGTTCTGGTTCTGGGCCTGCCAGCTGCTGAGCACCCCGGCGCAGAGCAGGATGAACGCGAAGGAGACGGTGTAGGCGAGGTTCGCGCCGCCCTCGCTGAGGGCCAGCCCCAGGTAGGTCAGCACGCTCGTCGCGCCGACGATCGCCACGGAGCTGACGGGGTAGGACATCGCCGAGAACACGACCGGCAGGAACAGGACGATCACGAGCGGGCAGCTCGTGCCGCCGTCGACGACGGTTCCGGCGATGATCAGCGCGAAGTCGCTCATCGTCCAGGCGAGGAACAGCAGCTCGCGGTGCGGGCTGCGCACCATCTCCTGGCGCACGCCGTAGACGGCGAGCGAGGCCAGCGAGCTGACGAGGAAGAGCATCAGCAGGAACAGGCGGTGCGGCTGGCTCCAGGTGAGCGCCACATACAGGCATCCGAGCAGGCCGACACCGATGGTCAGCGGGACCGCGGCGGCGACCGTTGCTTCGCGCATCCGCATCGCCGGCAGGTCGAGCACCTCGGATTTCGCTTCAGCCCGCACAGGGTGGTATCGGCGCTCAGCAGGTTCCTTTAAGCCGCGCACGGGCGATCTGGACGGCGCCGAGCCCCGAACGCAGGCAGCCGGGAGCCCGATCCGGCCCTCCTCACCTCGGGGTGGGTGCCGTTCCAGAGCTCGGGCGCAGGCTCTGGGCAAGCGCCGCAAGGTCGCATGGCGCGACCCGCGGGCGCCTGCCCGTCACCCCGTCAGTCAGGCCTGCGAGGTCTCGATCCCGAGCGCCCTGCGCAGCGGCTCACGCGCGAGCAGCCGGTAGGCGATGTCGCCCAGCGCAAGCGCGGCCAGCACATGCGGCAGCATCCGCAGCCGCGACCCCCTCGAATCCTCCATCTCCGTCCCTCCTTGAACCTCGGCGGTTTGTGCCCTCCTGCACGAACCACTGATTCAAGCTAGGGCATCGCGGGCCGGGCGTCAAACCGCGACCGCGCCCGCCCGGTGCGCGAGGCGGTGGGCGAGCCGCCGCGCGGCGCGTTCGCCGGTTTCGACCGCGCCGTCGAGGAATCCGATGTTGGCCACCGAGGTGTGCTCGCCCGCGAACAGCATCCGTCCCTCGGTGCGGGCGGCGATTGCGCCGTAGCCGGCCGCCTGGCCGACCCGGTAGTAGGAGTAGGCGCCGTGGACGAAGGGGTCCTCGGCCCAGTGATCCTCATAGGCGCGACCTGTGAACGCGGCGGTCGTGCCCGCGAAGAGGTGCTCGATCTCTCCGAGCATCGACGCCACGTCGGCTTCCGGAGCCGGGCCGTGGGCGGCGCCGGTGAGACCTTCGGCACCCGCGCCGGCGCCGGGAAACGCGAGGTAGAGCGCCGGTTCTCCGCCGGCGCCGAGCGGGACGGAGTCGTCCCAGCCGCAGGCGAGGCGCTGCCATTCCCCGTAGATCGCCCCCGAGTACCCGAGCGCCGGCCAGGTCTTGTGGGACAGTTCGAGGTGGACCTTCGCGTTCGTCCCCATGCCCATCGTCGCGATCACGTTGCGCTTCTGGGCGCTGAGGCCCGATTGGGAGAGATCCACGTCTCGCAGGGTGCTGAAGGGCAGTGCCAGCACGACCCAGTCCGCGACCACGTCTTCGGTCGTCCCGCCACATTCGAAGCTCAGCGTCAGCGAGCGGTCCGATCGTTCGCGGATCGCGGCCAGCGCCCGGCCCTGCTGGACCGTCCCGGGCGGCAGCGCAGCGATCATGCGGCTGACGAGCTGGTCGTTGCCGCCGATCAGGTGGTAGCGCTCGTCGTCGCCGGGCAGCGGCAGCAGCGAGGAGCGCGGGTTGCCGGAGACCAGTTCGATCAGGTCGAGCGCCGACTGGTCTGCCGGGTCGCCGCCGTTCTCGGTGACCGTGTTGGCCTGCATCAGCCGCCCGAACCGGCTGCCGGCTCCGATCGTCGTGCTGTCGAGCCACTCCGGCACCGACATCGCATCGAGGTGCGCTTCGCCACCCGCTTTGCGGGCTCGCCGTGCGGCGGCACGGAAGGCCTCGTAGCCGAACGCCTGCCAGTCAGCCTGTGCTTCGGCGAGCGAGTACCGCGCGCCGCCGATGAAGAACACCTCCTCGCCGGTCAGCAGATCGCCCCCGTTGACCACCTCTTCGGCGATGCCCAGCTCGGCGGCGAGCGAGCGCACGGCGAGCTGGTTCGAGTTCAGGAACGAGCCGCCGTGCTCTGTTTCGAGGCCCCCGGCGAAGAACCCCCGCAGCGTCCAGCACCGCCCGCCCGCGCGATCGGGGTTCGCCTCATAGACCGTCGAGGCGATCGGAGGGCCCGGGCCCGTCCAGAGCAGGTGCGCGCAGCGCAGGCCGGCGAGCCCGGAGCCCACGATCGCGACCCGCGGCGCGCCCCGGGTGCCGTTCCGCCCCGCCAGCCGCGCGAGCGCGCTGGGAACAGGCGCCGCGAGCGCCGCGCCGGCGGCCAGGGCCGCTCCGCCGCCGACGAGCTCGCGGCGCGTCAGCCCGTCCCGGCGCTCCTCGCCGAGCTCCTCGACCGGCACTCCTGCCCGCGCCGCCCGCTCGTGGGCGGCGAATGAGCGCTGAGCCCAGCGCGTCAGCGCGCTCCGTCCGTGCCTGGCCATGAGCGAAGCGTACGCCCGGCGCCCCTGCGGAGGGCCCGCCTCGTTTAGTCTCAGTGGCCGACGGGCAGACGAACTGACATGAGCTCGCAGACAGGACAGGTCCCCTCGCTGCCCACACGGGGCGGCGGCGCGATCCCCCAGCTGGGCTTCGGCGTGTTCCAGGTGCCGCCGGAGGAGACGACCGAAGTCGCCCTGCGGGCACTGGAAACGGGCTACCGGCACATCGACACGGCCGCCGCCTACCGCAACGAGGCCGCGGTCGGGACGGCCGTCCGCGACAGCGGCCTCGGCCGTGGCGAGGTCTACATAACGACGAAGTGCTGGAACGAGAACCAGGGCTATGAGGAGGCCCGCCGCGCGCTCGACAAGAGCCTCGGGCGCCTGGAGACCGACTACCTCGACCTCTACCTGATCCACTGGCCGGTGCCCGCGCACGACCGCTACGTCGAGACGTGGAAGGCGTTCATCGAGGCGCGCGACGAGGGCCTGGTGCGCACGATCGGCGTGTCCAACTTCCAGGCGCCGCACCTGCGTCGGCTGATCGAGGAGACCGGCGAGACGCCCGCGGTCAACCAGATCGAGCTGCACCCGCTCTTCCAGCAGCACGGGCTGCGCGCCGAACACGAGGAGCTGGGGATCGTGACCGAGGCCTGGAGCCCGCTCGCCCAGGGGCTCGCGCTGACCGAGGAGACGATCGTCGAGATCGCCGGGCACCACGGGCGCACACCCGGACAGGTCGTGATCCGCTGGCACCTGCAGGTCGGCAACGTCGTGATCCCGAAGTCGGTGACGCCGGAGCGGATCGCCGAGAACTTCGACGTCTTCTCCTTCGAGCTGGACGACGCCGAGATGGACGCGATCGCAGCGCTCGATCGCGGCGAGCGGACCGGCCCGGACCCGGACACGTTCATCCGGCCCTAGGCGGTCGATCCCGCACCGGCGCGGGACCGACCATCCGGCCGAAACGATCACCCGGCTGAAACCTGCGCATTCGCAGTCAAGCTGTGGCCCGCCCCGGCCGATGTAAGGCGCGTGAGCCCTCCCAACGGCCAGCTCCTCGCGAGCGCCGATCACGCCGCGTCCGCCGCGCTGCACGAGCTGCCGGAGGCGCTCGTGATCGTCTTCGACCGCCGGCTGCGCTTCGTGCTCACCGCCGGGCAGGCGATCGAGCGCATGGGCGACCCCGAGATCTGCGGCGCGGGCAACTTCGTCGCGGACGCCTTCCCCGCGGAGTTCTGGGAGCGCTTCGAGCCCCTGTTCAGCTCCGCGCTGGAAGGCGAGACGCGCACCCGCGAGATCTGGACCGCCGAGGAGCGACACTGCCTGATGGTCGACGCCGGGCCGCTCTGCAGCGACGGCGGCCCCGCCAACTCCGACTGCTCGAACGTCGACGGCGGCGTCGCGGTCGTGCTGGACATCACAGCTCGCCGGCGCGCCGACCTGATGGCGCCGCGCCGCACCGAAGGCTTCGAGGAGGTCTTCGAGCACGCCCCGATCGGCACCGGGCTGATCGACAACGAAGGGCGCTGGCTGCTGGTGAACCGCGCCCTCTGCGAGATCACGGGCTACACCTCCGACGAGCTCGTCGGCAAGCGCTTCGACGCGATCATGCATCCCGAGGACGCGGCCAACGACGCGGCCGACCGCCAGCGCCTGCAGGACGGCGACATCGCCGCCTACCAGGTCGAGAAGCGTTACTTCGACGCGGCCGGCGAGACCGTCTCGGCGATCCTCTCGATGTCGCTCGTGCGCGACCGCGAGGGCCAGCCGCTGCACTACATCGCCCAGCTCCAGGACATCTCCGCCCGCAAGGAGCTCGAGGAGCAGCTCCTCAACCTGGCCGACCACGACCCGCTCACGGGGCTTCGCAACCGCCGCCTGTTCGAACACGACCTGCGCCTGCAGCTCGGCCGCTGCCATCGCTACGGCGAGACGGCGGGGCTGATGGTGATCGACATCGACGGCTTCCGCGAGCTCAACCGGCAGTTCGGCAGCGCGGTCGGTGACGAGACGCTGAAGTCCGTCGCCCGCGCGCTCACGCGCCGGCTGCGCGAAACCGACCTGATCGGACGGCTCGGCGGCGACGAGTTCGCCGTGCTGCTTCCGCACGCTGACGAGGAGGGCCTCGCGGTCGTCGTCGAGGGCCTCGAGCGCGTGATCCCCGCCTGCAGCGTCGACGCCGGCCTCGGCGTCGTGCACCCGAGCGCGAGCATCGGCTTCACGCTCGTCCACCAGCGCAGCCCCGAGCTGCGGCAGGTGCTGGTCGACGCCGAGCGGGCGCTGAACGCCGCCAAGCGCGCGAAGGCCTGAGCACCCGGGCGGCGCGCCCGAGCACTGCCCGGAGGGCGCCGGATCGGTCAATACGCTGCTGCCGATGGCGCCAAGGACGCGGCTGGCCGTGATCGATCTCGGCTCGAACTCGTTTCGCCTCGTCGTCTTCGAGTCGGGCGACGGATGGTGGCGGCGCACCGACGAGATCTATGAGCCGGTGAGGATCGGCCAGGGGCTGATGGCCACCGGCCGGCTCGGAGAGGAGCCGATCGACCGCGCCCTGGCGACGCTCGATGTCTTCGCGCATTTCTGCCACGCGAGCGGCCTGACCTCCGAGGAGGTCGACGCCGTCGCGACCAGCGCGATCCGCGATGCCGAGAACGCGGCGGCGTTCCTCGAGCGCGCTCGCGAGCGCTTCCCGTTTCGCGTGCGCGTGTTGAGCCGCGAGGAGGAGGCGCGGTACGGCTACCTGGCGGCCGTCAACTCGACGACGCTCGCCGACGGCTGCGTGCTGGACCTCGGCGGCGGGTCGATGCAGCTCGTGCGCGTGACGGGACGGCTCGAGCGCGACTCGGGCTCCTGGCCGCTCGGCACGGTGCGGATGAGCGAGCGCTTCCTGCCCCCCAACGGGCCCGCCAAGCGCCGCCAGCTGAACGAGTTGCGCGAGCACATCCGCGCCGAGCTCGGCACCGTCGCCTGGCTCGCCGCGCAGCGCGAGCACGCGCCCGTGCGGCTGGTCGGCATCGGCGGCACGTTGCGCAACCTCGCGGCCGCGGCGCAGCGCGCGGCGGGCCTGCCGAGCAACGGCGTGCAGGGGATGGTGATCGGCGTCGAGGCGCTCGAAGAGCTGATCGAGCGCCTGGCGGCGCTGCCGGCGGCCGAGCGGGCCGACGTGCCCGGCATCAAGCCGGCGCGGGCCGATCTGATCCTCGGCGGCGCCGTCGTCGTTCGCGAGGCGCTGCGGGCGGCCGGGGCGGAGGCGATCGAGACCACGGAGGCCGGCCTGCGCGAGGGCGTGTTCTTCGAGCGTCTGATCGCGGATGCGGACGAGCCGCTGTTCGACGATGTCCGCCGCGCCAGCGTCCTGAACATGGCGGCGCAGTATCGCGTCGACGGGCCCCACACCCGCCACGTCGCCGCGCTCGCCCTCGGCATGTTCGACGAGCTCGCGCGTCTCGGGCTCCACGAAGGCGACCCTCGCGAGCGCGAGCTGCTGTGGGCCGCGTGCATGCTGCACGACATCGGGATGTCGATCGACTACGACGACCATCACAAGCACTCGCGCTATCTGATCCTCAACGGCGGGCTGCCCGGCTTCGCGCCGGTCGAGACGGCGATCATCGCCCAGGCCGCTCGATACCACCGCAAGGGCATGCCGAGCCCCGGGCCGATGTCGGCGCTGTTCGGCCCCGGCGACGAGGAGCGCCTGGATCGCTGCGCCGCGCTTCTGCGCCTGGCCGAGGATCTCGAGCGCTCGCGCGACCAGCTCGTCCGGGACACCGACATCGACCTCGAGAACGGCTCGGTGCGGCTGCGGCTGATCGCGGAGGGCGACCCGGCCGTTCCGCGCTGGGCCGCCGGGCGCGAGGGCGAGCTGTTCGCCCGCGCGTTTCATCGCGAGCTGTCGGTCGCTGCCTAGCCGCTAGCCCTGGGCCGCGAGCTGCCGTTCGCGCCCGCGGCAGTCGAACAGGGTGAGGCCGTTCGGGTACGCGTTCGGGCTGTTCCATTCGAACGGGGCCAGCTCGCGGCATACGGCGAGCGCGGCCCTCGTCGCCCCGTTGCCGCCGCGCGTGGAGTACTCGCCGCCCAGCACGACGTATCGCGCTTCGCCGCGTTCGACGAGCTTCGCCAGGCCCTTGCCGTCGAGCACGGGGTCGACGCCGCTGTAGCCGGCCAGACCTGAGACGTTCGCGCCCATCAGGACGAACGGGTCCGCCGTCGGCATCGAGACGGTCAGCAGTTCGTAACGCTTGGTGGCGCCGTGGCTGCGGGCGTAGCCGAGCAGCGCGCGGTCGATCGCCAGCGCGCGAGCGTCCACGCCGACCCCGCCCCAGCCGGCGTACTGCTTGGGGCCGGCTGCCGGGAAGGTCGACTGCACCGGCGCCAGCCAGGTCGTCGAGGCGTAGCCGGCGGGCGCGACGAGCAGCACCGCGATCGCCGCGACCGCAGCAGCCGCGGCGGCGTGCCTGCGCCGCAGCAGCGTCGCCGCGAGCAGCGCGACGAGGCAGGCGAGGGCCGCGACGGCGAGCACCGGGACGAACCAGCGCAGGTATTCGTAACGGTGCATGAGCACGATCTCCGCGCCGACCGTGCTCAGCACGGCCGCGGCGCTCAGCACGAGCCCCGCGATGAGGCCCGCGCCCCGTCGGCGGCAGAGCCGCAGGAGCGAGTAGAGCCCGATGCCGGCCATCGCCGCGGCCCCGGGCGCCAGGGCCGAGACGTAATAGGGGTGGACGATGCCCTTTGAGAGGCTGAGCACGATCCCCTCGACCGCGAACCACCCGCCCAGCACGAGCACCACCGCGAGACGCGGGTCGCGCCGCCCGACGGGCGCGAGCACCCGCTCAGTGCCGGGTCCCTCGGCGTCGAGCGAGGAGCGGCGGGCGCCACCGTCCTGCGATCCGGGCGCCTCGCCTGCGCCGTCCTGCTCGCCCTCCGCGGCCTGCGGGCCGCCGCGCTCGAGCCACAGCAGCACGAGCGCCGCGATCAGCCCGAAGAACGAGAACGGCAGCATCCAGCCGGCCTGGTCGCCCAGGCCCACCCCGAACAGCCGCAGCGGGCTCGGCGAGCCGCCGAACGGGATCGGTTTCGGGTAGCGCCCGGTGTTGGGGGACGGCCCCGCCGCCGGTTCGGGCGGGAAGGGCCGCGGGTGGTGTTCGCGAGCTCGCTGCGCGTCGATGCGCCGCGCGAGCGTGATCGGCACGCGGGCGCCTTCCTTCCCGTGCGTGGCACCCGGCCCGCCGGCCTGGCCTTCGACGCGCCCGAAGCCGTTGTAGCTGAACGTCAGGCCCAGCTCCGTGTTGTCGGTCGAGCTGCCGACGTAGGGGCGCTTCGAGGCCGGCGTGGCTTCCACGGCCGCGATCCAGGCGAACGAGACCGCGCCCGCGAGAACACCGGCCGCGAGCAGCTGGAGGATCCGCCGGCGCACGCTCACCGGGGCGCAGACCAGATAGGCGAACGCGATCCCGGGCACCGCGAGATAGGCGGCGAGCGTCTTCGTGTTGAACGCGAGCCCGATCAGCACCCCCGAGGCCAGCAGCGTGCGCCAGCGCCCGGATTCGCAGGCGCGGATCGCGAAGACGCACGCGAGCAGCATCAGCAGGATCAGCGGCGCGTCGACGTTGTTCGTGCGCGAGACTGCGACGAACGAGGGGAAGAACGCGCACACGAGCCCGGCCGTGAGCGCCGCGAGCGTGCCGAAGCGCTTGCCCACGACCACGTAGAGAACGGCCGCGATCGCGACGCCGGCAAGCGCCTCGGGCAGCAGCAGGCTCAGGGGGTGGAAGCCGAAGATCTTCGCGCTGGCCGCCTGCAGCCACAGCCCGAGCGGCGGCTTGTCGATCGTCACGAGGCCCGCGGGGTCGGAGGCGACGAAGAAGAAGTTGTGCCAGGAGCGCAGCATCGAGCGCACGCCCGCCGAGTAGAAGATGTTGCCGTAGCCGTTCTGCGAGAGCCGCACCGTGTTCATCACGGCCGCGGTCGCGATCACGACCCCGAGCCCCGCGAGGCGCATCGCGCCTTCGGGGCTCCGCAGCCGCTCGCGCAGGCGCTCGCTCCTCGCGCCCGTCGTCGCGGCCGGGGCAGGTGGGGCCGCGAGGGGCTCGGACGCGGCGCCGCTCACGGGCGGAGCGCCCCGAGCAGGCGCTCGAGGTCGCCCTCGTCGTTCCAGGCGCCCACCGAGGCGCGCAGGCAGCCGCGGCCGGGGATGTTGCGTATCAGCACGCCCTGCTCGGCGAGCTCTGCCCGCTCCGCCTCGGCGTCGGGGCTGTGGAACGAGACGAGCGTGCTGGCGCCTCGCGGCAGCGGCTCGCGTCCGCGCTCGGCGAGCATGTCGGCGAGCCGTGCCGCAAGCGTGCGGGCGCGCTCCCAGACGGCGGGCCAGCCGAACGCCTCGAGCAGCTCGGCGGAGGCCAGCGAGCACGCGAGCGCCTCTGCACTCAGCGAGGGTGCGTCGAAGCGCCGCGCGTCCTCGTGCACGACCGCCTGGAGGCCGGCGTTCGCTTCCTGCAGGTTGCCGTAGCCGCGCCGTGACACCGCGAGGGTGCCCCGGAACTCCGGCGCGACCCACAGCGCCCCGGACCCGTCGGGGCCGCAGAGCCACTTCTGGCCGGCGCCGGCGTACGCGTCGCATCCCAGGCTGCTCACGTCAACGTCGATCGCGCCGAGGCCCTGCGCGCCGTCGAGGAGCACCGGCACGTCGACGTCGGCCAGCTCCGCGGGCGCGAGCGCCCCCGTCGCCCAGCTCACGTGCGAGCAGGCCACCAGCCGCGTGGCGGGCCCGACCTCCTCGGCCACCAGCGCGAACGGCACCTCGCGGATGCTCGCGCCGAGGATGTCCCGCGCCGCGGCGAGCGCGCCCTGCAGGCCGGGGTGCTCCTCGTCGCTCGTGAGGATCTCATCGCCGGGGCGCAGGTCCATGCCCATCACGACCTGGCCCATCCCTTCGGTCGTGCTCGTCGTCAGCGCCACGTCCGCCTCGTGCGCGCGCAGCGCCCGGGCATAGGCCGCACGCAGCGCCCTGCCGAGCTCGGCGCGCCGTTCGAAATGCGCCATCGCCCGGCCCTCGGCGAGCTCGCGCTCGAGCTCCGCCCGCGCGGCCTCGGCGGCCCGTCTCGGCAGCGGCCCGTCGGTGCCGGCGTTCAGGTAGGCGATGTCCGCGAGCACGGGGAACTCGCTGCGCAGTCCGGACGGGTCCACGATCGGCGAGAATAGCCCCATGGCCAGCGTCGATCGCCAGCAGCCGATGTGGATCCCCTCACCCGAGCGCGTGCAGGCGACCGAGATGGCGCGTTTCATGGGTTGGGCCGCCGAGCGTCACGGCCTCGAGATCGACGGCTACGAGGGGCTCTGGCAGTGGTCGGTGGACGAGCTCGATCAGTTCTGGGCCGACGTCTGGGAGTTCACCGGCGTGCTCGCCTCGAAGCCCTACGAGCGGGTGCTCGCCTCGCACGAGATGCCGGGCACGCGCTGGTTCGAGGGCGCCGAGCTGAACTACGCCGAGAACCTGCTCAGTGGCCACGAGGACGGCGAAACGGCCGTCCTGCACTGCTCGGAGCTGCGCGATCTGCAGGAGCTGAGCTGGGGCGAGCTGCGGGGGCAGGTCGCTGCCGCGGCGGCGGGCCTCGCGGCGCTCGGCGTCGGGCGCGGCGACCGCGTCGTCGCCTACATGCCGAACATCCCGGAGACGCTCGTCGCGTTTCTCGCGACCGCCTCGCTGGGGGCGATCTGGTCGAGCGCCGCGCCGGAGTTCGGTGCCCGCTCGGTGATCGACCGCTTCGCGCAGATCGAGCCGAAGGTGTTCCTCACCGTGGACGGCTACCGCCACGGCGGCAAGGACTTCGACCGCAGCGCGGTCGCGGCGGGCATCCTCGCCGAGCTTCCGAGCGTCGAGCACGCCGTGCTGCTCGGATACCTGGATGCCGAGGCCGACCCCGCCGTGCTGGGGGACCGGGCGCTCGGCTGGGCGGAGCTGACCGCACACGGCGAGCCCGGCACGGACATGCGCTTCGAGCAGGTCCCCTTCGACCACCCGCTGTGGGTCCTCTACTCCTCGGGCACGACCGGCCTTCCGAAGGCGATCGTGCAAGGGCACGGCGGGATCCTGCTCGAGCAGCTCAAGAAGCGCCTGCACCTCGATCTGCGGCCGGGCGACCGCGTCTTCTGGTTCACCACGACGGGCTGGATGATGTGGAACTTCCTCGTCGGCTGCCTTCACAGCGAGGCCGCGATCGTCCTCTACGACGGCAGCCCTGCGCACCCGGATCCCGGCGCCCTCTGGCGGCTCGCCGAGCGGGCGGGCATCACGTGCATGGGTGTGAGCCCGGGGCTCCTCGCGACCTGTGAGAAGGCCGGCATCGAGCCGGCGCGCGAAGCGGACCTGAAAGAGCTGCGCGCGCTTGGCGCCACAGGGTCCCCGCTCTCGCCGGAGTCCTTCCACTGGGTCTACGAGCATGTGAACCCCGACATCTGGCTGTTCTCGACCAGCGGGGGCACGGACGTCTGCACGGCTTTCGTCGCCGGCTGCCCGATGCTCCCGGTCTACGAGGGCGAACTGCAGTGCCGCGCGCTCGGCTGCAAGGTCGAGGCCTGGGACGAGGACGGGCGCTCGCTCGTCGACGAGGTCGGCGAGCTCGTCGTGACCGAGCCGATGCCCTCGATGCCGCTCTTTCTCTGGGGAGACGAGTCCGGCGAGCGGCTGCGCGAAAGCTACTTCGCGATGTACCCGGGGATCTGGCGCCACGGTGACTGGATCCGCATCACCCCGCGCGGCGGCGCCGTGATCTACGGACGCTCGGACTCGACCATCAACCGCCAGGGCGTGCGGATGGGGACGAGCGAGATCTACCGGGCGGCGGGCAGGGTGCAGGAGGTGCTCGACTCGCTGGTCGTCGATGTGCCCGTGGCCGGGCAGGACGGCGTCGGTGAGGAACTGCGGATGATCCTGTTCGTCGTGTTGCGCGATGGGGTCACCCTCGACGAGGGCCTTGAACGGCAGATCAAGACCGCGATCCGCGACGACTGCTCGCCGCGCCACGTACCCAACGAGGTGCGCCAGATCGCGCAGGTGCCGCGCACGCTCTCGGGCAAGGTGCTCGAGGTGCCGGTGAAGCGGATCCTGATGGGCACGCCGCCCGCGCAGGCGGCGAGCAGGGAATCGCTCGCGGACCCGACGGCGCTGGACTACTTCGTGGAGCTGGCGAAGGAGATCAAGGTCCGCCCGGCCGCTGCGGCCGGCGCCTCCGGCTGATCCGGAGCGGAGCGCTCAGAGGCCCAGCGAGCGCCCGACGATCTCCTTCATGATCTCGTTCGCGCCGCCGTAGATGCGCGTCACGCGCGCGTCCGCCCAGGCGCGGGCGATCGGGTACTCGACCATGTAGCCGTAGCCGCCGAAGAGCTGCAGGCAGCGGTCGGCCACGCGGCCCTGCAGGTCGGTGCACCACCACTTCGCCGTCGCGGCCTCCTCGGGGGTCAGCTCGCCGGAGTCCAGCGCCACAGCGCAGCGGTCGATGAAGGTGCGGGCGATCTGGGCTTCGCCGTGGAGCTCGGCGAGCTCGAAGCGGCTGTTCTGGAAGGAGCCGATCGCCTGCCCGAATGCGGTGCGCTCGCGCACGTAGTCGAGCGTCCAGCCGAGCATCGCCTCCGCGGCGGCGACGGCGCTGGCGGCGATCGAGAGCCGCTCCTGGGGCAGGTTCGACACGAGGTACAGGAAGCCCTGGCCCTCCTCGCCGAGGAGGTTCGACGCGGGGACGTGCACGTCGTCGAAGGACAGCTCGGCCGTGTCCTGGGCGTGCTGGCCGACCTTCTCGAGGTTGCGCCCACGCTCGAATCCCTCCATGCCGCGCTCGATCACGACGAGGGATATGCCGCGGTGCTTCTGCGACGGGTCGGTCTTGACAGCCGTGATCACGAGGTCGGCGTTGATCCCGTTCGTGATGAACGTCTTGGAGCCGTTGACGACGTAGTGGTCGTCCTCGCGGCGCGCGGTGCTCGTCATCCCGGCGAGGTCCGAGCCGATGCCGGGCTCGGTCATCGCGAGCGCGGTGATCAGCTCGCCCGAGACGATTCCCGGCAGCCAGCGCTCGCGCTGTTCGGGGTTGCAGTAGGAGAGGAAGTAGGGGAGGCAGATGTCGTTGTGGAGCGTGATGCCGAGCCCGAAGCTCGCGACCCCCTCGCGCTGGCACTCTTCGCCGATCACCATGTTCAGGCGGAAGTCATCCGCGCCTGCCCCGCCGTCGGCCTCCGGCACCGCCATCGCCAGGAACCCGCCACGGCCCGCTTCCGCGTACAGCTCGCGCGGGACGATCCCCTCGCGCTCCCAGTCCATGTAGTTCGGGACGACCTTCCTCTCGAGGAACGTGCGGAAGCTCGCCCGGAAGTCTTCGTGCAGATCCTCGTAGAGCGCGCGGCGCATCAGCGGGCATCTTGCCTGACCGGAGCCGGCGGCGGTTCGCCGCCCCGCGGAGCGGGCTCAGACGGGTTCGGCGGCCGGCGGCTCGACGCGGAATCCCGGCTTGGCGAGCAGGAGCTGGACGTCGCGGATGCGCCGCTCGGCGAACCCGCCCTCACACCAGCACAGGTAGAGCTCCCAGAGGCGCCTGAAACGCTCGTCGTAGCCCAGCTCGGCGACCCGCTCGCGCGCGGCGAGGAAGCGCTCGCGCCACTCGGCGAGGGTGCGGGTGTAGTGGCTCGTGATGTCGTCGAGGTGGGCCATCCGCATGTCGGTGACGCGGGACACCTGGCGGCCGATCACCTCGAGCGAGGGCAGGCAGCCGCCGGGGAACACGTGCGTGTTGATGAAGGAGCGCGAGGCCTTCTCGACCTCGTATGCGCTGTCCTCGATCACGATCGCCTGCAGCAGCATCGCCCCGTCGTCGCGCAACAGGCGCGAGCAGCGCCGGAAGAACGTCGGCAGGTACTCCCAGCCGACGGCCTCGATCATCTCGATCGAGACGAGCCGGTCGTAGCTGCCGTCCAGCTCGCGGTAGTCCTGCTCGAGCACGGTCACGCGATCGGCGAGGCCCGCCTCGGCGACGCGACGGCTGGCGTAGTCGTGCTGCTCGCGCGAGATCGTCGTGGTCGTCACGCGGCAGCCGTAGCGAGCGGCGGCGTGCACGGCGAACCCGCCCCAACCGGTCCCGATCTCCAGCACGTGGTCGGACGGGCCGAGCCGCAGGCGGGCGCAGATGCGGTCGAGCTTGGCGAGCGAGGCCTCCCGGAGGGTCGCGCCGGGGTGCTCGAAGACGGCGCAGGAGTACATCATCGTCTCATCGAGGAAGAGCTCGAAGAGGTCGTTGCCCAGGTCGTAGTGGGCCGCGATCCGGCGGCGCGAGCGCCGCGGCGTGTTGCGCTCGACCCAGCGCGCGGCCCGCTGCGCGGGCCCGAGCAGCGGCGAGGCGACCCGGCGCAGACGGTCCAGGCGACCGACGTTGCGCGCCGCGATCCGGGTCAGCGCGACGAGGTCGCTGCACTCCCAATGCCCGGCGAGGTAGGACTCGGCGAAGCCGAGGCTGCCGCGCAGCAGTTCGCGGTAGAAGAGCGGCGAGCGCACCTCGATCACCGCGCGCAGATCGCCCTGGGAGTCGGCGCGCCCGAGCACGACCCGCCGCCCGCCCTCGCGCAGCTCGAGCTCGCCGCCGTCGATGTTCCGAAGGGCGCGCAGGACCAAGCGCCGCGACAGGGCGCCCTCGCGCTCGCCGCGCACCGGCGAAGGCGGGCCGGCGTCCCTGCGGACGATCGCGCTCGCGGCCGCCGGGCCCTGCGCGGCGCTCACTCGCCGGCTCCCCGCGGGGCGGGCCCCGCCGCGACGGCGTGCGGGCTCGCCCCCCTCGGGTGCGGGTGGTAGCTGGCCCCGCGCAGGCGCAGCCGGAGCGCATGGGCGTAGATCCGGCCCACGATCGCGACGGTCTGCAGCGGATAGCGGACGAGCAGCGCCGCCAGCGCGCCCCGCGAGAGCTCGCGGCGGGCGAGCGAGAGCGTGGCGTCGAAGACCGTCCGCCCGTCGGAGGCGGTCGAGGCGATGTGCACCGAGATGCGCTCGCCGGGCTCGGTCACACTCAGATCGTAGGTCTGTTCCATCCCCATCAGGGGCGATACGTGCAGCTCCTTGGCGAAGCTCCCGCTCGCGAGCGTGGTGCTCCCGCGAGAGCCCTCCTCGCCCGTGGCGTCGAGCACGTAGGAGTGGCTCTCGCCCCACGGCGTGTTGGTGACGTGCGCGACGACCGCCTCGACCCGCCCCGAGTCGCGCCCGAAGCACCAGTAGAAGCTCACCGGGTTGAAGTTGTGCCCGAAGCAGCGCAGGTGCGTCAGCAGCCCGACCGGGCCGCCGGGGCGCCGGCCGGTGCGCTCCGCCACGAGCTCGCGCACCGATTCGGCGAGGTCGTGCTGGGACTCGCCGAGATGATCGGCGCGGCGAAACCAGGCCAGCGCGGGCCGTCGCGCGGAGAACAGCAGCCCGCCGTCCAGCGCGCCCGGCAGCTCGTCGAGATCGAGGTAGGCCATGAACAGCGGGTGGCGGAACTCGTATTTCGGGTCCGCCTCCAGGCGGCGGTGACGCACGGCACCCTCGTAGAGGGCGCTCCTCACAGCTCCACCCCGAACGGCGCGCACGCAGCGAGCGCGCTGCGCACGCCATCCTCGTGGAAGCCCCAGCCCCAGTAGGCGCCGCAGTAGTGGGTGCGCTGCGCGACGCTGCTGATCTCGCCATGGCGCGCCTGCGCCGCGACGCCCGCGGGCGTGAACACGGGGTGGGAGTAGGAGATCGTGCGGATCACGCGCTCGGGGTCGATCGCCTCGGTGCGGTTGAGCGTCACGCAGAAGTCGCGGTCGGCACGCAGCCGCTGCAGGTGGTTCATCCAGTAGGTCACGGTCGACACGGGCTTCGGCTCGGCGAGGAGATGGAAGTTCCACGCCGCCCGCGCCCAGCGCCTGCGCGGCAGCAGCCGCTCGTCGGTGTGGAGGACGGCCTCGTTGCGCTGGTAGGGGATCGCGCCGAGCAGCCGTCGCTCGGGCTCGCTCGGGTCCGCGAGCATCGCGAGCGCCTGGTCGGAGTGCGTCGCGATCACGACCTGGTCGAAGCGCCGGCTCTCGCGCCCGGCGCGGCCCTCGGCGACGACCGTCACGTGCTCGGGGCTGCGCGCGATCGAGCGCACGGGCGTCGCCAGCCGGATGTGCTCGCGGAACGGCGCGGTGAGCGCCTCCACGTAGCGGGCCGAGCCGCCGGCGATCGTCGACCAGCGGGGCCTGTCGCGGAAGCCGAGCATGCCGTGGTTGGCGAAGAACTCGGCCAGGAAGCGGACCGGGAAGCTGTGCATCTGGGCGGGATCGGCGGACCAGACGGCGGAGGCCTGCGGGACGATCAGCCGCTCGACGAAGTGGCGCGAGAAGCGGTGTCGCGCGAGGAATTCCGCCAGCGAGTCGGCCTCGCCCACGCTCCCGCCCTCGAGCACGCGGCGCAGCTCGCGGTTGAAGCGCAGCAGCTCGAGGATCATCCGCTGAAAGCGGGGGCTCACGAGGTTGCGCGGCTGGCAGAAGAGACCGTGGGGCGTTCCGGAGTATTCGAAGTCCTCGTTCTCGCCCTTGACGGCGAAGCTCATGCGCGTCTGCTGGCGAGCGACCCCGAGCCGGTCGAGCAGTCGCGTGAACGACGGGTAGTTGCGGTCGTTCATCACGATGAAGCCGGTGTCGACGTGATGGGTCTCGTGCTCGGTGTCCACGCGGATCGTGTTGGTGTGCCCGCCCGCGTAGGAGCCGGCCTCGTACACCACGATCTCGTGCCGCTCGTGCAGCAGATGCGCCGCGACGAGCCCCGATACGCCCGCGCCGACGATCGCGATCCTCACCGCCGGCCCCGCTCTGCGCGCTCTATCGATCTCATCGCTGTACCTCTACGTGCCCGCTCGTCAGCCGGATCATCGCGCGCGCGGGGAGGATTGCGATGCCGGGGCGTCGAATCAGACCGCCGTGAAGCGCACTGCGACCAAGACACCCGAGGCGGCGCCGGTCAACGGCACCTCCGAGCATCAGAGTCTCTCCAAGTACATCCAGGCCCGCTTCGACGAGTGCTCGCGCTCCCAGAAGGACGTCGCGCAGTACATCGTCGACCATCTCGACGAGGCCGCCTTTCAGACCGCCGAGGAGCTTGCGCGGCGCGCGAACACGTCGAGCTCGACGGTCGTGCGCTTCTCCCAGGCGCTCGGCTTCGAGGGCTTCCCCGAGCTGCAGGCCGCCGCGCGCGAGGAATACCGTCGCGTGCACGCCAAGACCGCCAAAGAGGGTGCGTCAAACGGCTCCACACCGCTGTTCTCGCTCGATCAGAACGAGTTCGAGTCCGCGCTCGCGGCCGACCACCTCAACGTGGAGGAGACCGCGCGCAAGGTCTCACGCTCCGACGTCGAGGCCCTGATCGGCGCGATCGTCGAAGCGGAGAAGGTGCTGGTCGCGGGGACCGACCAGATGGCGTTCTTCGCGAGCTACCTGCGACACCTGCTGATGCTGCTCGACCTGCGCGTGGACGTCGTCGCGAGCCCCTCGCAGGAGGCGCTCAGCCGGCTGGGGCGGATCGATGCCCAGACGCTCGTGATCGGCCTCTCGGCGGGGCGCCCGCACCCGCTCGTGGTGCGCGCGATGAAGCTCGCGCGCCATCGCCAGGCACGAACGGCCGCGATCACCGACGCCACGCTCTCGGAGATCGCCAAGCTCGCGCAGATCAAGCTCTACTACTCCTCCAACAGCCCGGCCTACGTGCGCTCGCACGCGGCTCTGCTCAGCATCATCCAGGCGCTCGCCTACGGCGTCTACGCGCGCGACACCGCGCAGTACGACGACCGCATCAAGGCGTTCCGGCTGAAGTAGCCCCCTGCGGAGGTATGCTCGCGCCTGCATCGGCAGGCGGGGGGACTGCCGCCGGTAACAGCTCGGCCGGTGCTCCGTGCCGGCCTCGAAGGGGGAATTGACATGACTCGCACCGCCGTCCGCGGCCGGATCGCTCTGCTCGCGGCTCTCGTCCTCGCCTCTGCCCTTCTGCTCGCGGCCGTCGCGCTTGCCGCCAAGCCGAAGAAGAACGCGCAGTTCGCCGGTCACACCAGCACGCCCCCCGTCGAGGGCTTCCGCGCGCCCGTGAAGTTCAAGGTCGCCCCCGACTCGGCGTCGCTCTCCAACTTCACGTTCGGCTCGTTCGGGTGTTTCGGTGTCGGAGGCTTCCGCCCGAACGTGAACCCCTACACGGGCGAGTCGCTGATCGACGCGGGCAGGCTGAAGGTCGCCGCGAACGGGAAGTTCTCCGACAAGGCGCTCTCCGGCTACACCGTCGCCGGGCAGAAGACGAGCACGACGATGACGATCAGCGGCTCGTTCTCCACCCCCAAGAAGGTCTCGGGCGCCATCACCTTCTCTCAGGTCGTGAAGGGCGCCGGCGTCAACTCGAAATGCGGCCCGGCGACGATCTCGTTCTCGGCGAGCGCCAGGTAGGCGCGCGGCTCAGGTAGCCTCGATCCCGATGGGAACGCCTTGGGACGCCGAGACGTACGACCGAACGAGCAAGCCCCAGCAGCGCTGGGCGAACGAGGTGATCTCGCGGGTGGTCGGGGTCGAGCGCGACGCGACCGTGCTCGATGTCGGCTGCGGCACGGGGCGCGTGACCGAGCACCTCGCGCGTCTCTTCCCCGCCGGGAGGGTGCTCGCGATCGACGCGTCCGAGGACATGGTCGCGCTCGCGCGCGAGCGGCTCGGGGACCGCGCCGAGGTGAGCCGCTGCGACGTGCTCGAGCTCGACCTCGACGGGGAGGTGGACGTCGTGTTCTCGACCGCGACCCTGCACTGGGTCACCGATCACGACGCGCTCTGGCCGGTGCTCGCGCGGGCGCTCAAGCCGGGCGGCAGACTCGAGGTCCAGTGCGGGGGAGAGGGCAACATCGAGCAGGTGCGCACCGTGATCGACGAAGCCGCGGCGTCGGTCGGTGCCGATCTCGACGGCTTCGACCCGTGGACGTTCGCGAGCCCCGAGGACACCGAGCGCAGGCTGCGGGACGCGGGCTTCACCGGGATCAAGTGCTGGCTCGCCGACGAGCCCGCCTTCCCTGAAGAAACCGAGGCGTTCGTCCGCACGTCGGTCCTCGCGGCGCACCTCGAGCACCTGCCCGCCGAGCAGCACGATCCGTTCGTGGCCGCGGTGATGGAGCGGGTGCGGCTGCCGCTGGACTACGTGCGCCTGAACGTCTCCGCAACGCGCGGCTAGCCTCGCGCGTGGCCGCCGACCCCTCGCGAGCGGTCGGGCACGTCGAGCTGCGCCACGTCACGATCGGAGACCTCCGCGCGATCCTCGCCGAGCTCGAGGACTTCTGGGCGCCGGGTCGGGACATGGCGTTCCTGCACCAGGCGCTCTACGTCCACGAGTTCGGGGAGACCTCGGTGCTCGCCGAGCGCGACTCGCGCGTGCTCGGCTACCTGCTCGGCTTCCTCAGCCAGGACGGCACCGGCTACATCCACGCCGTCGCGGTGCGCGGGGAGGCTCGCGGGGAGGGGCTCGCCCGAGCCATGTACGCCCGCTTCGAGGAGCTCGTGCGCGCGCGGGGCGCACGCGGCCTGAAGGCGATCACGGGGCCGGAGAACGAGGGCTCGCGCGCGTTCCACGAAGCGCTCGGCTTCTCGGTCGAGGAGGTGGAGGGGTACTCGCCGAGCGCCGGGACACGGCTGGTGTTCAGGCGACCGATCGCTTGACCGGGGCTCGATCCGCGCGCCCCGTCGCAGCATCGCGATCGGGCTTGCGGGGGGCCCGGACCTCGCGGCGCCCGGTCTGCAAGGATGCCCGCGCGATGCAGCGCAGACTGGTGGGCAGCGACGGCCCCGAGAGGCTCGGGGCGGTCGAGTTCTTCTCCGGCCTCAGCGAGGGGCAGAGGCGCATGCTCGCGCGCGTCGTCGACGAGCTCGTCGCCGAACCCGGAGAGGTCCTGATGGACGAGGGCGCCTACGGGCACGAGGCGATCTTCATCGAGGACGGGACGGCCGAGGTGCGCCGGGACGGTCAGCTCATCAACACCGTGGGGGCCGGGGAGCTCGTCGGCGAGCTGGCGCTGGTCGACCCGGGTGGCAGGCGCACCGCGAGCGTGACGGCTGCTTCGCGGCTGCGGGCGCTCAGCCTGACCTCGCACTCCTTCCACGAAGTGCGCGAGCGGATGCCGGACCTGGGCGAGGCCATCGACAGAGCCGCCCGGGAGCACCAGGAGCGCGACCGGCGTCGCGCTGAACAGGCCGTGGGCTGAGGAGCCCCGCGCGCCGCAACCGCCCGCGGGGGTGGGCGGGCGTGCGCGGATAAACTGCGAGCAATGCGCGACGAGGCGACATTCCGGGTCAAGACGGGCCTTGCGGAGATGCTCAAGGGCGGCGTCATCATGGATGTCGTCACGCCCGAGCAGGCGAAGGTCGCCGAGGACGCCGGCGCGGCCGCCGTGATGGCGCTCGAGCGCGTGCCTGCGGACATCCGGCGCGACGGAGGGGTCGCGCGCATGTCCGACCCGGAGATGATCGCCGGCATCCAGCAGGCGGTGACGATCCCGGTGATGGCAAAGGCCCGCATCGGCCACTTCATGGAGGCGCGCGTGCTGGAGGCGCTCGAGGTCGACTACATCGACGAGTCGGAGGTGCTCACCCCGGCGGACGAGCGCAACCACATCGACAAGTGGGAGTTCAAGGTGCCGTTCGTCTGCGGCGCGACGAACCTCGGCGAGGCGCTGCGCCGCATCGGCGAGGGCGCCGCGATGATCCGCTCGAAGGGCGAGGCCGGCACGGGCGACATCGTCGAGGCCGTCCGTCACATGCGCCAGATCATCGGCGAGATCCGCCGCCTGACGATGCTCGGCGACGACGAGCTCGCGACGGCGGCAAAGGAGCTGGCCGCGCCGCTGGACATCGTCCGGGGCGTAGCTCGCGACGGGCGCCTGCCGGTCGTCCTGTTCTGCGCCGGCGGCATCGCGACCCCCGCCGACGCGGCCCTGATGATGGCGCTCGGCGCCGAGGGCGTGTTCGTCGGCTCGGGCATCTTCAAGTCCGAGGACCCCGCGACTCGCGCGCGCGCGATCGTGGAGGCGACGACCCACTGGCAGGACCCCCAGCGCGTCGCCGACGCCTCCCGCGGCCTCGGCACCCCGATGGTCAGCCTCGAGACCTCGAAGCTCGAGGACGAGCAGCTCCTGGCCCAACGCGGCTGGTAGCGCCGGCACGGTCCGCGGGCCGGCGCCCGCCTAGCATGCCGGGGGTGGACGGCGAGACGCAGATGACCGGCCCGGGGCTGTCCCCGCGCCCGCTGATCGGCGTCCTGGCACTGCAGGGCGGCTTCGAGGCGCACGAGCGGATGCTCTCCCGGCTCGGCGCCGAGACGCGCGAGGTGCGCGTGCCGGCGGACCTGGAGGGGCTGGGCGGGCTCGTGATCCCGGGAGGGGAGTCGACGACGATGACCCTTGGAATCGAGCGCGAGGGACTTCGGGAGCCGCTGCGCGCCTTTGCCCGGAGCCGGCGCCCCGTGCTCGGATCCTGCGCGGGGCTGATCATGCTCGACCGCGAGCACCTGGGGGTCATGGACATCGCCGCCCGCCGCAACGCATTCGGGCGCCAGGTCGCGAGCTTCGAGGCCGACCTCGACATCGCGGGGATCGCGGGGCCGCCGATGCGCGCGATCTTCATCAGAGCGCCGTGGATCGCGGAATATGGGCCGGACGTGGAGATCCTGGCGACGGTCGACGGACACCCGGTGGCCGCGAGCCAGGAGCGGATCGTCGCGGTCGCGTTCCACGCCGAGCTCGGCGAGGACGACCGCCTGCACCGCCGCTTCCTGGAACTCGCCGGAGAGGCTGCCCGAGCGCCGGCTTGACGCCGACTGCCGTAAGCGTTAACTTACCGTTAGTGATGGCTTACCAAGCGCAGGCGTTCGATGCCCTCGGCGATCCGACCCGGCGCGAGATCTTCGAGCGCCTCGCCGAGCGCCCGCAGGCCGTCGGAGAGCTCGCCAGGCAGCTGCCTGTCAGCCGGCCGGCCGTCTCGCAGCATCTCGGCGTGCTCAAGGGGGCCGGTCTCGTGACCGATCGCCCGGACGGCGCCCGCCGCATCTACCAGGTCGACCCGGCCGGGGTCAGTGAGCTCCGCGCCTACCTGGACCAGTTCTGGAACCGATCGCTCGCCTCCTTCAAGGTCGCGGCCGAGCAGAAATTCAAGGAGACCGACAGATGAGCTCAGCACCCTCGCACGCCGCCGTGACCGCGGTTCGCGCCTCGATCGTCGTCGATGCGCCCGCGCCGGAAGCGTTCGACGTCTTCACGGAGGACATCGGCAGCTGGTGGAACCCCGACCACCACATCCTCGAAGGAGAGCTCGCCGAGATGATCTTCGAGCCGCGCGTGGGCGGGCACGTGATCGATCGGGCGACCGACGGCAAAGAGTGCCGCTGGGCTCGCGTGCTGGCCTACGACCCTCCGCGCCGGTTCGTGATCAGCTGGGACATCAGCCTGCGGTGGCAGTTCGAGCCCGACCCCTCGAAGACGAGCGAGATCGAGGTCCGGTTCACGCCAGAGGGCGCCGAGCGCACTCTCATCGAGCTGGAGCACCGTCACCTCGAGCGTCACGGCGAGGGCTGGGAGGGCATGCGCGACTCGGTCGGATCGCCCGGCGGATGGCACGGCGGGCTGGAGCTGTTCGCGGGGCGCCTCGCGAGGCGATAGGCGCTGCGGGCGGGGCCCTGCGCTAGAAAGGGGCATCGCCGCCGAGCCCCACGTCGCCGCACTGTCCACCACGCCCGTCAAGGCGCTGCGCATCCTGCGCCGCGAGCGCGTGCTGCTCGACCGCGGCGGGGCACAGGGCGACCGCGCGTTCTTCCTCGTCGATGACCGCGGCCGGATGGTCAACGGCAAGCGCAGCGCCGCGTTGAACCAGGTCGTCGCGGAGCTCGGCGCGGACGGCGAGCTCTCGCTCGCGTTCCCCGACGGTCGCCGTGTCGCGGGCGCGCCGAGCGCCGGCGAGAGCGTCGAGGTCCGCTTCTACTCCAAGATGCGCCCGGCGGTCGCGATCGAGGGCCCCTTCTCGGAGGCGCTCTCCGAGCACGCCGGGCTGCCGCTGCGGCTGGTCGCTTTCGACCCGGGCCGCTCGTCGGTCGACCGCGGCGCCCAGGGTGCGGCGACGATCCTGTGCCGCTCCTCCGCGGACGCGATCGCGGCGGCCGCCGGGCGCGAGAGCATCGACACGCGCCGCTTCCGGATGACGATCGAGCTGGACGGATGCGAGCCGTTCGCGGAAGACCGCTGGATCGGGCGCGAGCTGCGGATCGGCACCGCGAGGCTGCGGCCGATGGGGCACGTCGGCCGCTGCACCGTCACGACGCTCGACCCCGACAGCGGCGAGGTGGACCTGCCGACGCTCGAGTTGCTGCGCGAGCTGCGCGGAGATGCCGAGACGACCGAGCCGCTGGCGATCGGCGTGCATTGCGCGGTGCTGGAGCCCGGCGAGGTCGCGCTCGGCGACGCCGTCGAGATCGAGTCCGGCTAGCGCGGCCGGCCGCGGCGCATCACGGGGGCCACCAGGACCCCGTCCCGAGGCACGCGTGGTTTTCCGATCATCCAGACCCCACAGCGGCAAACCTCACTACTCCGTCGCGCTCCTGTTCCACCGCGCGCCCGTCTTCCAGCAGCAGATCGACATGGCCGAGCACCTCCGACAGCGTGAGGTACGCCTGCGTGACAGCGACATTGCCCCACAGCTCCTGCGCGATCTCGTGCGCGCTGCGGGGCTGTTCGGTGATCAGCCCCAGGATCTTCTCCGCGCGGCGCCGGTGCATGCGGAAGCGCTCGTCGATCAGCGCGACGTGATCGGTGATCGGACGCCCGTGTCCAGGCAGCACGAGGTCCAGGTCCAGCTCGCGTGTCGCTTCGAGCGAGCGCATGTAGGTCAAGAGCGCCTGGGGGCGGGGCCCCGTCGGATCCGGCTCGCCCCCGAGCGGCCGCGCCAGCAGCGGGTTCGACGAGATGTGGGCGATCAGGTGGTCGGCCGCCAGCATCTGCTTGCGCGCTTCGTCGAGGAACACCGTGTCCGACGGGCTGTGACCGGGACGCTGCAGCACCCGCAGCCTGCGGTCGCGCAGCACGAGCTCCTCGCCGTCGCCCAACGGACGCGTGACCTCCACCGATGAGCCCCACGCGCGGAAGCCCGCCGAGACCGCCCGCAGCGCCGTGACGATTTCGGGCGGGATGCCGTGCCGCAGCATGATGTTCTCGGCGAACGCGTCGTCGAGGTCGGTCTCTTTGCCGTAGTTGGCGAGGTAGGGGGCGAGCGGGCCGATCGCGGCGACCTCCGCGCCCGAGCGTCGCGCGAGGATCGAGGCCAGCCCGAAGTGATCCATGTGCTGGTGGCTGATCACCAGCAGCTCGATGTCCTCGATGCGGTGGCCCCGGCGCGCCAGCGCCTGCTCGAGCTCGTCGAGCGCCTTCGCCGAGTTGGGGCCCGAGTCGACGAGCGTCAGCGGCGAGTCCTCGATCAGGTAGGCGTTCACGCGCCCGACCATGAACGGGGTCGGGACCGCGAGCCGGTGGATGCCGGCCTCGGCCGCTGCCTGGAGGTTCGCGTGCTCCTGCTCGGCTTCGCGCGCCGCGCGCTGCTCGGCGGACTCCTCCGGCGGGGCCGCGCCGTCGCCGCCCGCGCTCACGAGCGGATCAGCGCCAGCACCTCGTCGCGGCGCCGTTCCATGTCCTCGACGGAGACGAGCGACTCCAGGCACAGCCGCAGCAGCGGCTCGGTGTTCGAGGGGCGCACGTTGAAGTGCCAGTCCTCGTAGTCGATCGAGATGCCGTCGAGATGTTTCTGCTCGGCGTCGGAGTAGCGCTCCGCGATCTCGTCCATCTTCGCCTGCTGGTCTGCGACCTCCGAGTTGATCTCGCCGGAGATGAAGTAGTTCTCGCGGTAGGGGGCGAGACGCTCGGACATCGTGCGCTCGCCCGTGGCGAGCATCTCCAGGACGAGCAGCGCCGGGATCGTGCCCGAGTCCGCGCAGTAGAAGTCGCGGAAGTAGTAGTGGCCCGAGACCTCGCCTCCGAACAGCGAGCCCTCCTTGTGCATACGGGTCTTGAAGAACGCGTGCCCAACGCGGTTGACATACGCGACGCCGCCCGCGCGCTCGACCGTGTCGGCCACGGCGCGCGAGGCGCGCACGTCGTAGAGGATCGCCTCGGGGTGGGCGGGGTCAGATCTCGTTTTGGAGAGCAGCGACTCGGCCAGCAGCGCCGTCAGGAAGTCGCCGTCGACGAAGCGCCCGGTCTCGTCGATGAAGAAGCAGCGATCGGCGTCGCCGTCCCATGCGATCCCGAGGTCCGCGCCGCTCTCGCGGACCTTCTCGATGATGAAGGAGCGGTTCTCGGGGAGGAGCGGGTTGGGCTCGTGTCCCGGGAACTCCCCGTCCGGCCGCCAGTAGCTCTCGATCAGCTCGAGCTCGAGGCTCTCGAGCAGCGGCCCCACCATCGGACCGGCCATGCCGTTGCCGCCGTCCACGACGACTTTCAGCGGGCGCGGGGCCGAGCGCACGGCGTCGGCGTCGATGAACCCCAGCGCGGCCTTCTGGAAGGGCTCGTAGACGTCGACCTCCTCGAGCTGCCCGGGCTCGGCTGCCGCTTCGGCGCTGCCGGCTTCGACCAGGCGGCGGATGTCCTGGATGCCGGAGTCCCCGGAGAGCGCGATCGCGCCCTCGCGGACGAGCTTCGCGCCCGTGTAGGCCTTCGGGTTGTGCGAGGCGGTGCACATCAGCCCGCCGTCGAGGCCGCGGGAGCCGACCAGCCAATAGAGCATCTCCGAGCCGACCATCCCCGCGTCGATCACGTTCGCGCCCGACGCGAGCATCCCGTCGCGGTAACGGGCGGCCAGCTCGGGCGCGCTCAGGCGCATGTCGCGGCCGAGCCCGATCCGCAGCTCGCCGACCGGCTTTCCCGCGAGCCCGGCCAGCACGACCGGGAACGCGCGTCCGATCCGCTCGGCGAGGCCGCCGCCGATCTGCTCGCCGAAGATGCCGCGGATGTCGTAGGCCTTGAAGATGTCGGGCAGCGCCTGGGAGCTCATCGGTCCCGCATCCTATGACCCGCGCTCTCCGCGCGGCCCGCGCGGGCCGCAGCGGGCCGCCGTCCCGGCCTCTCCGGTCCACGGCTCGTAGACTTAAAGCCATGTCCGGACATTCCAAGTGGGCCTCGATCAAGCACAAGAAGGCGATCGTCGACTCCCGCCGCGGCGCGCACTTCTCCAAGCTGACGCGCGCGATCACGGTCGCGGCGCGCGACGGCGGCGGCGATCCCGTCGGCAACCCGGCGCTCGATCTCGCGATCCGCAAGGCCCGCGAGGCGTCGATGCCGAAGGACAACATCGAACGCGCGATCGCGAAGGGGACCGGCGAGGGCGGCGAAGCCGAGGCGATCGAATCGGTCCTCTACGAGGGCTACGGGCCGGGCGGCGTGGCGGTGCTGGTCGAGGCGCTCACCGACAACCGCAACCGCACGAGCGCCGAGATCAAACACTCCTTCTCCAAGCAGAACGGAAGCCTCGGCGAGCCCGGCTCGGTCGCCTACCTCTTCGACAAGAAGGGCACGATCGTCGTCGACGGGACGCGTTACACCGAAGACGACCTGATGGCGGCGGTCGAGGCGGGCGCGGAGGACATCTCGACCGACGACGACGTGTTCGAGGTGGTCACCTCGCTCGCCGACTTCGCGGCGGTGCGTGCCGCGCTGGAAGAGGCCGGCGTCGAGATGGACACCGCCGAGCTCTCCTACCGCGCCTCGAGCCTCGTGCCGGTGGAGGAGGACACGGCCGGGAAGCTGATGCGGCTGATCGAGTCGCTGGAAGACCTGGACGACGTGAGCGCGGTGCACGCGAACTTCGACGTGTCGGCCGACGTGCTCGAACGTGTCGCGGGATAGGGTCCCGCCCGCCCCGATCGTCGCGATCCTCTGCGGCGGGCGCGGGACGCGGCTGCAGGAGCGCACGCAGGAGATCCCGAAGCCGCTGGTGGAGATCGGCGGGCTGCCGATCGTGTGGCACGTCGTGCAGCTCTACGCCTCGCAGGGCTTCAGGCGCTTCGTGCTGGCAACCGGCTACAAGGGCGAGCTGATCAAGCGCTTTGCGGCGGAGCACCCGTGGCCGGACGGGGTGACGGTCGAGTGCGTGGATACCGGGCTGGAGACCCAGACCGCAGGCCGTATCGCCCGTCTCGCCGAGTTTTTTTTGGATGAGGAGATGTTCTGCGCGACCTACGCGGACGGCGTCGCCGACATCGACCTCGGGGCATTGCTCGACTTCCACGCCGGCCACGGCGCGCTCGCGACGATGACCGTGGTGCGCCCCGAGCTGCAGTTCGGCGTGACCGAGCTGGACGGCGAGGGCCGCGTCACCGGCTTCCGGGAGAAGCCGCGCTCGGAGCACTGGATCAACGGCGGCTTCTTCTGCTTCCAGGCGGCGGCGATCGACTACATCGCGGCCGGTGGCGACGAGGCCGTCCTGGAGCGCGCACCGCTGGAGGGCCTCGCGCGCGACGGGCAGCTCCGCGCCCATCGCCACGAGGGCTTCTGGGAGTGCATGGACACCTACAAGGACGCGGTGGCGCTCAACGACCTCTGGGCCTCCGGGGCGCCGCCGTGGCGCGTGTGGGATCCGGCAGGTGCCGCCTCAGATCTCCTGGCGGCGCGCGCGGAATAGCTTCACGGGCTCGCGCAGGCCCTTCAGGCGGCGCTGCCCGGCGTAGGACCAGCGGTAAGCGGCGGCGGCTGTGTCGTGCAGGGCCTCGTCTGCGAGCAGACTCCCCGGCCGCGCGACCGAGGTGATCCGGCTCGCGAGGTTCACGGGCCGCCCGAACCAGTCGCCGGCCCTCGGCAGCGCCGGGCCGAACGCCGCCCCGGCGCGAAGCTGCGGGAACTGCTCGCCCTCGGCGTCGGCCGCTTCGAGGAGGCCGAGCGCCGCGCCCAGCAGCGCGTCGGGCTCCGGCGAGGCGAGCATCGCGGCGTCGCCGATCGTCTTGACCAGGCGCACGGGCGGCTCGGCGACCCCGCCCGCCAGCGCTTCCAGGCGCCCGGCGAGACGCCCGAGCTCGTCGGGCGGGACTTCCTCGCCGAGCCGCGTGAACCCGACCAGGTCCGCGAACGCGACCGCGACCTCCCGCGCTCCGGGCAGCTCCCCGCCGCTTCGCTCCAGCGCGTTGACGACCTCGGCCTGCGTCGCGTGGCGCAGGTGCATCGTGAGGATGCTCGTGATCATCGGATCCACGAGGGGGTACATCTGCTCGACCGCCGCGGCGTACCGTTTGGCGAGCTCGGCCTCGCTCAGCCCCGGCTCGATCACCATCTTCAGCGGGATCGCGCGCAGGCTCTCGGCCGCCTGGGAGAGGCTGCGCCCGAGCACCCGCAGCAGGGCCAGCGTCTCCTCGTCGGGGATCCCCAGCGCCCGCCCGGCCTGGAGCCGTCGCGCCGCATCGAGCTCGAGCTCGGTGTAGAGCGGTTCGTCGGTCTCGACGATCGGCAGGCCCATCGCCCGGCTGAGCGCGTTCAGCATCTCCGGCTCGATCCCGGACAGCTCGGCGATCTGCGCCGCGGTGTAGCGCGCGTCGCTGACGATCATGCGGTCGGCGGGCAGGAACATGACGGTGCCCGAGGCTGTCGTGCGGCGCAGGTCGGCCAGCGGCACGCCGTCCGCCGCCAGCTCGCGCAGCAGCGCGAGCCGCTCGGCTCGCTGCTCACCCTCCAGGCCGTCGAGGAGCCCCTCGGCCTCGAAGTCGATCTCGCTGCCGGCGTCCACGCCCGGGTAGCCTAGCCCCGCGCCAAGCAGGCGTCCGCCGCCGCGCGGAGAATCACGGGTCGTGATCGTCCTCGGCGTCGACCCCGGCTTTGCGAACACCGGCTACGGCGTGGTGTCCCGCCGCGGGGGGCGGGCCGTCGCCCTGGACGGCGGCGTGATCGAGACCTCTCCGGCCCTCGCCCCAGAGCGCCGGCTCGCGGAGATCCATGCTGCGATCGAGGCTCTGATGGAGGAGCACGAGCCGGATGCCGTCGCGCTCGAGGAGCTCTACTTCGGGCAGAACGCCGGCAGCGCGTTCGCCGTCGGGCAGGCGCGGGGCGTGGTGATGCTCGCCGCGGGCCGGCGCGGGGTGCCGTGCGAGGGCTACACCCCCCAGCAGGTCAAGGGCGCCGTGTGCGGGTCCGGTCGCGCCGGCAAGGACCAGGTCGCGCGCATGGTCGCGGTGCTGCTCGCGCTGCCCGAGCCGCCGCGCCCGGATCACGCCGCCGACGCCCTCGCCGTTGCCGTCTGCCACCTGAACCGGGCGCCGCTGGCCGCCGCGATGGCGGGGGCCTCGGCGCATCCCGTGGCGGGGCGCACGTGATCGCGCTGCTGCGAGGCGAGGTCGCGGTGCGCCGCTCCGATCACGTCGTGGTCCTGTGCGATGCGGTCGGCTACCGCGTGGCCGTCTCGGCCGAGACGCTGCGCCACGTGCCGCCGGTGGGCGAGGAGGTCACGTTGCACACGCACCTGATCGTGCGCGACGACGCGCTGGCGCTCTACGGCTTCCACTCCGAGCAGGAGCGCGAGCTGTTCCTGATGCTGCTTTCGGTCCAGGCCGTCGGTCCGAAGGTCGCGCTCGCGGTGCTCTCCGCGGGTCACACGCGCGATCTGATCGCCGCGCTCGCCGCGGGCGATTCCGCGCGCTTCCAGGCGGTGCCCGGGATCGGCAAGCGCACCGCCGAGCGGATCATCGTCGAGCTGCGCGAGAAGGTCGTCCCCGACGGCGTCGAGCCGGGCGAGCCGGAGATCCTCGCGCGCCGCGGCGAAGGGTCCGGCGCCGACGGGGGCCGGTCGCTGGCCCGCGAAGGGCTGGTCGAGCTCGGCTACGCGCCGGCCGAGGTGGACGAGCTGCTGCGGGAGGCCGAGGGGGAGACCCCCGAGGAGCTGATCGCCGCGGCGCTGCGACTGGCGCGGAGCGCGGGGTGAGGACATGAGCTACGACGAGCCCGCCGGGAGGATCCAGACGCCCTATCTCGTCGCCGAGGACGAGCTCGACCGCTCGCTGCGTCCGCGCACGCTCGACGACTTCGTCGGCCAGGACACGCTGCGCGAGCAGCTCGCCGTCGCGATCGAGGCGAGTGCCGCCCGCGGCGAGGCGCTCGACCACCTGCTGCTCGCCGGGCCCCCGGGGCTCGGCAAGACATCGCTTGCGCAGATCGTGGCCGCCGAGCTGGACGTGCCGTTCGTCCAGACGGCCGGCCCCGCGCTGGAGCGAAAGGGGGACATCGCGGCGTTCCTCACCGCGCTGGAGCCGCGCAGCGTCTTCTTCGTCGACGAGATCCATCGCCTGGCGCGCACGCTGGAGGAGACCTTCTACCCAGCGATGGAGGACCGCCGGCTGCCCATCACCGTCGGCCAGGGCGCGGGCGCCCGCGTCGTCACGCTCGACTTGCCTCCGTTCACGCTCGTGGGCGCGACCACGCGCACGGGCCTGTTGACCACGCCGCTCCGGGACCGCTTCGGGATCCAGGCGCGGCTCGAGCCCTACTCGGCCGATCAGCTCGCGGTGATCGTGCGGCGCTCCGCCGGGATCCTCGATGTCGAGCTCGACGGGCGCGGGGCCGCCGCGATCGCCGCGCGCAGCCGCGGCACGCCGCGCGTCGCGAACCGGCTGCTCAAGCGTGTCCGCGACTACGCGGAGGTGCGCATGGAGGGCGTCGTGACGGCGGAGGCGGCGGAGGGGGCGCTGGAGCTCCTGGAGGTCGACCACATGGGGCTCGACCGGCTCGACCGCGAGATCCTGGGCGCGATCTGCGAGAAATTCGCCGGCGGCCCCGTGGGGCTCTCGACGCTCGCGGTGGCCGTGGGCGAGGAGCAGGACACGATCGAGGACGTCTACGAGCCCTATCTCCTCCAGCAGGGACTGATCAAGCGGACGCCACGCGGGCGCGCCGCCACGCCCGCCGCGTTCTCGCACCTGGGTCTGTCGGTGCCGGCGCCGGATCCGGCCCTGTTCTGAGCGCCGGGTCCACTCGTACCGACCCATGAGACGACCAGGCTTGGCCTCTCCTTAAAGGTGCTTTCGTAGTCTGTGCGGACATGGCGCACCCGTTCATCTGCCCCAACTGCGGTCATCGCACGACCGAGGTCGATCGGAACATCGGCTTCACGCGCCAGCGCAAGGGCTGCGCGAAGTGCGGGTTCGCGTTCCTGTTCGAGCTGCTCGACGACTACTTCCCGGCACCCGACGCGGCGTTCTTCGTCTGCGACGGGGAGGCCCGCGTGATCGGCTGCGGGCGCAACGCCTTCGCGTTCACGGGGCTGGAGGAGGAGGAGGTCATCGGCCAGCCGGTGGCACAGGTGCTCGGGCTGAGCTTCAACAACGGCGACGACCCGCTCGGAACGGTCCTCGAGTGGGGCGTCCGGGCGCTGGAGGTCCCGGTCAGCGTCGCGGGCGAACGCGACGTCCCCGCCGGCGCCAAAGCCGACATCTTCCCGGCCTACGACGACGACGGTGGGCTGTTGCTCGTGCTCACGCCTGACAAGTAACCTGCTTGCAGAGAGATGACCGACCGCCGCCGCAACTCCGTGATCCTGCTGCTGGTCGCGATCCTGTTCGGGCTCGCCACCGCCACGATCATCGCCAAAAAGACGCGCCTCGGGCTCGACCTGAAGGGTGGCGTCCAGCTCGTCTATGAGGGCCGCCCGACCGGCGCGGCGAAGGTCGACTCAGAATCGCTGAACCGCGCGATCGACATCATGCGCAAGCGGGTCGACGCGCTCGGCGTCGCCTCGCCGGAAATCCAGCGCTCGGGCGAAAAGGAAATCGTCGTCCAGCTCCCGGAAGTGACGAACATCGAAAAGGCCGAACGCCAGGTCGGCAAGACCGCGCAGCTGCAGTTCTACGACTGGGAGCCGAACGTGATCGGCCCCGAAGGGGTCCCCGCGCCGACGGAGAGCTCCGTCACCGGCGGGCGCGAAGCCGGTGGCTCGTCCTTCGGGCTGACCGAGTACAAGGCCGTCCAGCGCGCCCTGAAACGCCCGGCCGAACTGCGCCACAACGACACGACCTGGGACTGGCATACCAACTGCACCCCGGCGCAGGAGAACGGCTGCCTCTACGGCAGCTGGTACCTGATCGACGAAAAGAACGAACAGATGCTGTGCCCGCTCGGGCCGCACGGCGAAACGCAGGCGACCTGCGGCCCCGCCGAAAGCGAAAAGGAGGTCCGGGAAACCGAAAAACAGCTGATCAGCAAGGGCAAGATGCCCAAGGACGCAAAGCCCAAGGCCGTTCGCGTCAACCCCGGCACGATCCTGATCCAGGCGCGCCCGACCGAATCCTCGGCGGGCAAAGTCGTCAACCACAGCCCGAACTCGTTCTTCGTCCTCAAGGACGACCCGGTCCTGACGGGCGCCGACGTCACGAACCCCCAGCAGGGCTTCGACGAAGGCGCGGGCGGCAACGGGCAGCCGAACGTCAACTTCGGCTTCACCAGCCACGGCAAGTCGGTCTTCGAACAGGTCACGAAGGAAATCGCCCACCGCGGCCAGGAAGCGCAGCTTCCGGGGGTCCCGAAGGCGAACGCCGAACAGCACTTCGCGGTCGGGCTCGACGGCCAGCTGATCACGACCCCCTCGATCGACTACACCAAGTACCCCGAAGGGATCGACTCCACCAACGGCTCTGAGATCTCCGGCGGCTTCACGATCAGCTCGGCGCAGGAACTCGCGGAAGAGCTCCAGTCGGGCGCGCTGCCGATCAAGCTGAGCCTGATCTCGCGCTCGCAGGTCTCCGCGACGCTCGGCAAACAGGCGCTCAACCAGGGGCTGCTCGCGCTGCTCGTCGGCTTCCTGCTCGTGTGCGTGTTCCTCGTCGCCTTCTACCGCATCCTCGGCCTGATCGCGGTCGGCGGCCTGATCATCTACGGCGTCTATTTCTTCGCGCTGATCAAGCTGATCCCGATCACGCTGACGCTGCCGGGGATCGCCGGCCTGATCCTCACGATCGGAGTCTGCGCGGACGCGAACATCGTGATCTTCGAGCGCGTAAAGGAGGAGATACGCGGCGGCAGATCGGTGATGTCGGGGATCGCGACGGGCTACAAACGCGGCTTCGCGGCGATCGTCGACGCCAACGTCGTCACCTTCATGACGGCCTTCATCCTGTTCGCGCTCGCGACCGCCGAAGTGAAGGGCTTCGCGTTCACGCTGGGCATCGGCGTGCTGGTGTCGCTGTTCACGGCGGTGCTGGCCACGCAGGCCGTGCTGGGGGCGATGGGGCGCTCCAAGCTCGTCACGCACCCCGCGGCACTAGGCGCCGACGGCAAGGGCCGCAAATGGACCTTCGACTTCATGGGCGCCTCGCGGTGGTTCTTCTCGCTCTCGGGCGTGATCCTGCTCGTCGGCGCGCTCGCGATCGGCGGCAAAGGCCTGAACTTCGGCATCGACTTCAAGTCGGGCACCCGCATCCAGACTGGCTTCGTCAAGCACGTCAGCGAGGCGCAGGTCGCCAACGAGATGTCGAAGCTCGGCTTCCCGAACGCCGAGGTCCAGAAATACACCAACTCGAGCGTCGGCCACAACGGCTTCCAGATCTCGACCAAGACCCTGCGCCCGGCGAAGGTCAACGAAATCGAAAAAGGCCTCGCGCAGTTCGAACCGGAGCACTTCTCGTCCACCTCGATCGGGCCCACGTTCGGGAAAACGATCGCCAAGAGCGCGGTGATCGCGATCATCGCCTCGCTCCTTGTGATCTCCGCTTACATCGCGCTGCGCTTCGAATGGAAGTACGCGGTGCCGGTGCTGATCGCGTTGATGCACGACCTGCTGATAACGGCAGGGGTCTACTCGCTCACGGGGAGGGAAGTCACGACGGCCACGGTCGCCGCTCTGCTGACGATCCTGGGGTACTCCTTGTACGACACGATCATCGTGTTCGACCGCGTGCGGGAGAACGTCCCGCGCATGCCGCGCGCCGCCTTCTCCCAGATCGTCAACCGCTCCATGTCCGAGGTGCTGACCAGGTCGCTCGCGACGAGCTTCTGCACGCTGCTGCCGGTGCTCTCGCTGCTGATCTTCGGAGGCGAGACCCTGAAGGACTTCGCGTTCGCGCTCTTGGTCGGGATCGCCTCCGGCGCCTACTCGTCGATCTTCATCGCCTCGCCGGTGCTCACGCACTGGAAGGAGCGCGAGCCCGCCTACCGGGCGCGGCGCGCCAGGCTCGAGCGCGAAACCGGCGGCCTCGTGCCGGCGTACGCGACGACCGCGAGCGGTGCGCCCGAGGACGTCGAGCCCGAACAGCGCAAGCGCCGCCGGCGCGGGCGCCTGACCGCCCCCGAGGATCCCGAACAGCGGGTCTCCCGGGAGGAATTCCAGGAGCTGGTCGCCGACATCGGGGACGAGACCGGCAAGGGCCGCGCGCCGGTCGCCACCAAGGCGCCGCCGCAGCCCGAGCCCGAGCCCGATCCGGAACCCGCCCCCGAGGTGCAACGCGACCCCTCCGCGGACCTGACGCCCGAGGACCTCGTCCTGAAGGACAAGCCGAAGCCGCGCCAGAAACGGCCGAAAAACCGTCGCCACGGGAGGTCGCGCTAGATGGGCATGCTCGGCTGGGTGATGATGGGCCTCGCGCTCTGGCACTTCACCGTGTGGCTCCCGGACCGCTTCTGGGGCGGCATCGTGGGTGCCTTCATCGGCTCGCTGCTGGGCTCGATCGTCGTCGGCCTCATCATCTTCTCGGCGAAGACCTCCTCGCTGGGGATCCCGGGCGAAAAGGCGACCGACATCGCCGTGGTCCTGTACGCGGTGCCCGGCGCGATCATCGGCATGGGGCTCGTGTACCTGATCGGGATGCGCCGCGAAAAGACCGGCCACCAGGCGCCGCCCGAGCACATCTAGAGGCGCGCGCGCCGAACGGCGGCGCGCGTCCCGAGCGGTTCCGTCCAAGGACGTGCGTACCCTCGCTCGGTCGTGCAGAGCGTGAGCTTCGAGATCCCGCCGTGCCCGCCCTCGGATGCCGAGGCGCTCCGCCGCGAGCTGGGCGTGAGCGCTGCGATGGCGCAGGTGCTCGTTCGGCGCGGCCTCGGCGACCCGCCGGCCGCGCGCGGCTTCCTGGAGGCCTCAGAGGAGCATCCGCCGAGCGACTTCCGGGGGATCGACGACGCCGTTCGGGCGATCCTCGCGAGCGCCGGCTCCGGCGAGCGGATCACGGTGCACGGCGACTACGACGTCGACGGCATCTGCTCCACCGCCGTGCTCGTCAGGACGCTGCGCGAGCTGGGCGCCGACGTCGACACCTTCATCCCCGACCGCGCCGCGGGCTACGGGCTGCTGCGCGAGACGGTGGAGCTGCTCGCCGCGCGCGGAACGCGGCTGCTGATCACCGTCGACTGCGCGATCACGGCCGTCGAGGAGGTTCAGGCCGCCCTCGATCTCGGTGTGGCGGTCGTGGTGACCGACCATCACACCCCACGGGCCGACGGCGTGCTGCCCGCGGCGCCGATCGTGCATCCGGCGCTGTGCGATTACCCGTGCCCCGAGCTCTGCGCGACGGCGGTCGCCTACAAGCTCGCTCAGGCGCTGCTCGAAGCGAGCGGCGCCGACGCCCCGCGGCTGGCGCGGCTGACGCGCGACCTCGACCTGGTGGCGCTCGCGACCGTCGCTGACGTCGTGCCGCTGCTCGGCGAGAACCGGGCGCTCGTGCGCCGCGGGCTGCGCGCGCTCGCCGCGAGCGCGAAGCCGGGCCTGCGTGCGCTGATGGCGGTTGCCGGCATCGACGCCGGGCGAGTGGGCGAGCGGGCGATCGGCTTCGGTCTCGCGCCGCGCCTGAACGCCGCCGGGCGCCTCTACCGCGCCGATGCCGGCCTCGAGCTGCTGCTGACGGAGGACCCGGTGCGTGCGGAGCAGATCGCTCGCGAGCTGGACGCGGCCAACTCCGAGCGGCGCCAGATCGAGCGCCGGATCCGCTTCGAGGCCGAAGCACAGATGGCCGAGCTCGGCCCGCGCGACGCCTACGTGCTGGCGGGCGAGAGCTGGCATCCCGGCGTGATCGGGATCGTGGCCTCGCGGCTCGTCGAGCAGAGTGGGCGCCCTGTGGTGATGGTCGCGTTCGACGGCGAGCGCGGCCGCGGCTCCGGACGCAGCATCGACGGCTTCGACCTGCTGGGCGGCCTGCAGCACTGCGCCGAGCACCTGGCGCGCTTCGGAGGGCACCGCGCGGCCGCCGGGGTCGAGCTGGACCGCGCGAGCCTCGACGCGTTCGCCGCGGCGCTCGCCGAGCACGCGCGCGCCGCGATCGGCGACGCGCACCCGCGAGTCCTGGAGCGCGTCGATGCCGTCGTGGAGTGCGGCGAGCTGGGGCTCGAGCTGGCCGAGGAGCTGGGCAGGCTCGCGCCGTTCGGCCGCGCGAACCCGCCGGTCTGCCTGATGATCGAAGGGGCTCGCCTGCGCGATCCCCGCCCGATGGGCGAAGGGCGCCACCTGCGCTTCACCATCGAGTCCGGCGGCGCCCGCGCGCGCTGCGTGCGCTTCGGCGAGGGGGCCACGCTCCCGGTCGCAGAAGGCGAGCCCGCGCGCGCGACGTTCGCGCTGGAGATCAACGAATGGAACGGCGTGGTCGAGCCGCGGCTGCGGCTGCGTCACGCAGAGGCGCTCGAGGTCGTTGACGCCGTCGCGGACGACGGCGGGGCGCCTGCGGACGCGTCCTCGCGATCGCGCGCGGAGGAGAATCCCGCTGCGGCGGGAAGCGCGCAGGAGGCCGGCGGGCAGCTGGCGCTCCTGTAGCGGCCGTGCGATCTCACAACAGAAAAGGAAGGGAGCTGACATGTCACGCATGAGCAACCGCCGGGCGGTGGGCGCGCGCCGAGTCTCGGGCGCGATCCTCGCCGCGGGCGTCGCGGCCGTTTCCGCCGCGCTGCCGGCGGCCGGCCTGGCCGCCACGGCGAAAACCGTCACCTACAACTACAACGTCAGCGTCAACAAACTCGCGCTCGCCAGAGGCACGAACGTGAAGGCGAAGGCGGTCGTCAGCGCGCCCGAAGCGAAGGTCAGGGAATGGTGGAGCCAGGCGACGGTCGCCAAGGTGGTCCGCAAGGGCGTGAACGGCGGCTATCAGCGCCCGTACAAGACCCAGGGCTACAACTGCGGCGTCGTCGTGCGCGGCGAACGAACGAACTTCACGTGCAACCTGCATGGAGCCGACGTCCCGACGTCGATCCGCCTGACGTTCTCGGTCGTCTACCGCGGCGCGAGCGCCAGCGGCTGACCGCGCCGCGGGGGCCGGGCGCGGCGCTCCGGCGCGCCGCGCCTGCTCGCCCCTCGCGTGCGGATTCGCACCGCGACGCCCTGGAGGGTCAGGGCAGTGCGAGTGTGCCCGAGGGTTCGGGGGTAGAGCGCTTGGGTCCGGCCAGCCCGTCCCCTACCCTTAAGGCATGGCAGCGACCGAGGATCCACAGAAGACACACGGTGTCCAGCTGTCCCCGCCGCCGGCCGAGCTCGCGCAGCCTGCCGAGCTTCCGCAGCCGGCCGGCCTGAGCGCCTCCGAGCGACGGCTGCTGAGCGACCTGTTCGCGATCGTCTCAGAGCACGCCGCCGACTCGGCCGTCGACATCGACCGCGCCCGCGTCCAGGACGCCTTCGTGTTCGCCTGCGAGCACCACGCCGAGCAGCGGCGCAAGTCCGGCGAGGAGTTCATCGTGCACCCGGTCGGCGTGGCGCGGATCTGCGCTTCCATGCGCCTCGACACCGAGACGCTCTGTGCAGCGCTCCTGCACGACACGGTGGAGGACACCTCGGCATCGATCGAGGAGGTGCGCGAGCGCTTCGGCGAGGACATCGCCGCCGTCGTCGACGGCGTCACGAAGCTGAAGGGGATCACGTTCCAGTCGCGCGACGAGGCGCAGGCCAGCAACTACCGCAAGATGATGGTCGCGATGGCCACCGATGTGCGGGTCATCCTGATCAAGCTCGCCGACCGCCTGCACAACATGCGAACGATCGACGCGATGCCCAAGCAGAAGCAGATCGAGAAGGCGCGCGAGACGCTCGACATCTACGCGCCGCTCGCCCACCGCCTCGGCATCCACGCGATCAAGTGGGAGCTCGAGGACCTCGCGTTCGCGACGCTGCACCCCCGCAAGTACCAGGAGATCAAGTCCTTGGTCGCCCAGCAGCGCGACGACCGCGAACACTACGTCGCGGAGGCGGGCGAGTACCTCTGCTCGGAGCTCCGCGATGTCGGGATCGACGCACAGATCGCGGGCCGTGCCAAGCACTTCTACTCGATCTACTCGAAGATGACCAAGAAGGGCCGCGAGTTCAACGAGATCTACGACCTCACCGCGATGCGCGTGATCGTCGACTCGGTGAAGGACTGCTACGGCACGGTCGGCGTGATCCACTCGCTGTGGAAGCCGCTGCCCGGGCGTTTCAAGGACTTCATCGCGATGCCCAAGTTCAACATGTACCAGTCGCTGCACACCACGGTGATCGGACCCGAGGGGCGGCCGCTGGAGATCCAGATCCGCACCCACGAGATGCACGAGATGGCCGAGTTCGGCGTCGCCGCCCACTGGGTCTACAAGGCGCAGGCCGAGGACGAGGCCGGCACCGCCCCCGGCCTGCCCAGCGAGGACGCGAAGCTGAAGTGGCTGCGCTCGATGCTCGACTGGCAGAAGGACATGTCCGACCCGCAGGAGTTCATGGAGACCCTGCGCACCGACCTCTTCGAGGAGGAGGTCTACGTCTTCACGCCCAAGGGCGAAGTCAAGTCGCTCGCCGCCGGCGCGACGCCGCTGGACTTCGCCTACGAGGTCCACACGGAGATCGGGCACCGCTGCGTGGGAGCGCGCGTGAACGGCAAAATCGTGCCGCTGCACTACGAGCTGCGCTCGGGGGACATCGTCGAGATCCTCACGGCCAAGCGCGACCGGGGCCCCTCGCGCGACTGGCTCGCGACCGTCAAGACGACCCGCGCCCGCAACAAGATCAAGGCCTGGTTCAAGGCCGAGTCGCGCGTTGACACCGAGCACGCCGGACGCGAGCTGCTCCAGGAGCAGCTGCGCAAAGCCGGGCTGCCGGCGCAGAAGATCACCGGCTCGGCGCTGCTCGCCGACGTGATCCGCGAGGTCGGCTACCGCAAGGCCGACGACTTCTACATCGCGCTCGGCGCCGCGAAGATCTCGCCGAAGCTCGTCGTCAACAAGGTCATGCAGCGCCTCAAGCAGGGCGAGGCCGCCGACGGCGAGGAGGGCGGTGCCGACCTGCTGCGCGTCGGACGGCCAAAGCGCCGTCCCAACAAGTCCTCAGGGCAGTACGGGATCCGCGTCGAAGGCGTGGACGACGTCATGCTGCGCCTCGCGAAGTGCTGCCGGCCGGTGCCGGGCGACGACATCGTCGGCTACATCTCGCTGGGGCGGGGGATCACGATCCACCGCACGGACTGCCCGAACACGGCGTCGCTGCGCAAGAACCCCGACCGCTTCACGAACGTCTCCTGGGACGGCGAGCAGTCGACCGGCTTCATCGTCGAGATCCAGATCGACGCGTGGGACCGTCACCGCCTGCTCGAGGATCTCTCGCGGGCGTTCTCGGAGTCGGGCGCGAACATCCTCGAAGCCCGTTGCCTGTCGATGGGGCCGATGGTCAAGAACCGCTTCGTCGTCGAGCTCGCCGACACCCACACGCTGAAAGGCGCCGTGACGCGCCTGCGCAACATCGAGTCGGTGTTCGACGCCTACCGGGTGACGCCCGGCGCGGCCGACGACTAGGCCGGACGCTCAGCCGCTCGCCGGCCAAACCAGGCAAGGACGCAGGGAGCGAAGCGTGCTCCGCACGCGAGCGAGCGAGGACGCACCATGGCGCGGCGCCGGCGAGCGGCTAGGCGACGACGTTGAGCGCCTCGGGCATGACCGAGAAGCGCGCTTCGGCGACCTCGCCGAGGTAGTCGCCGTCGACCTGCAGGGGCAGCGGGCGATCGTCCGCGCTCGTCACGCTGATCGTGCTCGCATCGGGGAGGCCGGTGATGCGCCGGTTGCGGCTCACGCGCGCATTGCGTGAGAGAGCCCGGTAGGCGATCGACGCGCCGGTCAGCGGAGTCGCGCGGTGCAGCACCCCGCCCGCGAGCGTGCCCGACTGCAGCGAGGCGCCTTCGGCGATGTCGATCGGGCGGTTCTGGAAGTACGTGAAGGGCGTCCCGTTCTGGACGATGGCTGTCACGCCCGCGAGCTCCTCGCCGTCCTCGGTGTGGACGGTCAGGCGCGGCGGGCGGAGGAGGTAGCGGCGCATGAACGTGCTCACCGCGACCCAGGTGAAGAACCACGGGCCGAAGCGCGACTTCAGGCGCGGGTTGGCGTCCACGCGCTCGACGACGCTCGCGTCGAGGCCGAGGCCTGAGGCGAACGTGAAGCAGCGGCCGTTGACCACGCCGAGGTCGACCTTGCGCGGCTGCCAGTCGTCGGCCATCCGCAGCAGGTGCTCGGTCGCGTCGACCGGGTCACCGGGGATCCCCAGCATCTTCCCGAAGACGTTGGCCGAGCCGCCTGGCAGGCAGGAGAGCGGAGTGGGGGAGCCCAGCAATCCGTTGGCGGCTTCGTTGACGGTGCCGTCGCCGCCGAAGGCGACCACGACGTCGTAGCCCTCGTGCGCGGCCTCGCGGCAGAGCTCGGTCGCGTGCCCGCGAGCCTCGGTGTCGACCGCGTCGACCTCGAAGCGCCCCTGCAGGGCGTAGACGACGAGATGGCGCAGACGGTCCGAGACGGTGCTGGCGTAGGGGTTGACGATCACCAGCATGCGCCGCTTGGTGGCGGGATTGGCGAACCGGAAGGGCTCGCCGGCGCTGCCCGTGCGCTCGCCTGTCTCCTCGCCCTCGCGGGTTCTCGCGGTGCCGCTCACGCCTTGGGCTACACCGGCCGGGCGGGGGCGTTACCCTGCCCGGAGCTGATGTCGGCGGACGTATCTGCCGATACCTTTGCTAAATTGCAGCGCACATAGGACACATCCAGAGGGGTGGAGGGACTGGCCCAGTGAAACCCCGGCAACCACGCAACAGCCACGCGCGGAAGGTGCCAATTCCAGAGAGATGTGTGGCGAGCCCCGGCTCATCGCACAGTGGCAAGGCGATAGAGCGAAAGGGGTTCCAATGGCTGCCAGTCATCTGCAGTGCCGGGAGTGCAAGAGCGAGTACCCGCTCGAGGCTCTCTATGTATGCGAGCGTTGCTTCGGGCCGCTCGAGGTCGCCTACGGGCGTGCGAGCGCCGAGCTGAGCGTCGCCGAGCGCCGCCGCCGCATCCAAGCCGGGCCGCAGAACATCTGGCGCTACGCCGACTTCCTGCCCGTCGCGGCCCCCCCGGGACCGTCGGGCCGCGCCAACTCCCGCGCCGGGCTGCCCGCCGGCTGCACACCGCTGATCAAGGCCGACCGTCTGGCGGCTCGCCTCGGACTGCGCGAGGTCTGGGTCAAGAACGACGCCGCCAACCCCACCCATTCGTTCAAGGACCGTGTCGTCTCGGTCGCCACGGCGCGCGCGCGCGAGCTCGGCTTCGAGACGATCGCATGCGCCTCGACGGGCAACCTGGCCAACTCGGTCGCCGCCCACGGCGCTGCGCTCGGCCTCGACTCCTACGTGTTCATCCCCGCCGACCTCGAGGAGCAGAAGGTGCTCGCGACCGGCGTCTACGGCACCAACCTCGTCGGCGTGAAGGGCAACTACGACGACGTCAACCGCCTCTGCACCGAGCTGTGCGCCGAACGAGACTGGGCGTTCGTGAACATCAACCTGCGCCCCTACTACGCCGAGGGCTCCAAGACGCTCGCGTTCGAGATCGCCGAGCAGCTCGGCTGGGAGCTGCCCGACCGCTGCGTGGTCCCGATCGCCTCGGGCTCGCTGTTCACGAAAATCGCACGCGGCTTCGACGAGTGGCGCGAGGCCGGTCTGCTCGACGGCGAGCTTCCGAAGATGAGCGGCGCCCAGGCCGCCGGCTGCTCGCCCGTCGCGAGCGCGTTCGAGGCGGGCCAGGACGTCTGCCGGCCCGTGAAGCCGAGCACGATCGCGAAGTCGCTGGCGATCGGGAACCCCGCCGACGGCCCCTATGCCCTCGATCTTGCCCGCCGCACCGGCGGCTCGATCGACGCGGTCACCGACCAGGAGATCAGGGACGGGATCAGGCTCCTGGCCGAGACGACCGGCGTCTTCACCGAGACCGCCGGCGGCGTGACGACGGCGGTGCTCGCGAAGCTCGCCGAGCGCGGCGAGATCGACCCCGAGGAGCGTGTCGTGCTGGTCATCACCGGCGAGGGCCTGAAGACGCTCGACGCGGTGCGCGGCAGCTTCGAGGCCCACACGATCGAGCCGACGGTCGCGGACTTCGAGGCTCAGGTCGCCGAACCGCTGACCGTCTGATGAGCGTCGTCGTCAAGATCCCGACGCAGCTGAGAGCCGCGGCGGGCGGCGAGTCGCAGGCCGAGGTCGAGGGGCAGACCGTCCAGGAGGTGCTGAACGGCCTGTTCGAGCGTCACGGCGAGCTGCGCGAGCGGATCTCCGATGAGGACGGCTCGCTGCGGAGGTTCGTCAACGTGTATCTCGCCGGTGAAGACATCCGCTTCCTCGACGGACTCTCGACGCCCGTCAAGGACGGCTCCGAGCTGACGATCCTGCCGGCCGTCGCCGGCGGTTAGCTCCCGGTCGCGAGCCGGCTGGGGCGCGCACGGCCTCTCGCAATCCGGCGGGTCGCGCGCCTAGCGCGTATGCGCCGCGGCGACGTGCGCGGGGGCGCTCGCATGCGCCGGGGCGACCGTCGAGCCGCTGAAGCCGACCGTCGAGACGATCCCGGCCGCGACCATCGCGGCGACCGTCAGCCGGCGCATCCGCTTCGGTGTCGCCCAGCCCGGCGCGTGTATCTGCATCCAGCTCCGAAAGCCCGTCGCCGCCGAGGCGGCCGCCATCGCGCAGCCTGCGCACATGAGCTCAGAATAGCTCCCCCGCGGGCGCCGATGCGCCGTTCGGGGAGTGGAGCTCCGTCTCGGTGGCCGTCTCGGCAGCAGGCCGGCCGAGCTGGGACTCCAGCCGCCTGCGCATCTCGGCGCCCCGGCCGGCCGCGACGGCGCGTGCGGCGCGCTCGTCGCTCAGCTCGAGCCCGTTGAGGTGGGCGAAGTCGAGCAGCTCCTGGCGCTCCTCGCCCTCGCGCGCGGCACGCAGGAACAACCAGCAGAACAGCCCGAGGGTGAGCAGCGACTCCTCGACCATCATCACGGCGCCCGCGATGCTCTGGTCGGCCAGAGGGGAGATGTTGTAGACCGCGTCTCCGTGCAGGTAGTAGGAGTAGAAGACGGTCCCTGACCAGAGGAAGATGTTCCCGAGCACCGCACCGGTGAGGCGCACGGCGACGATGTAGATCAGCTTGCCGAGATTGCCGAACCAGGAGGGCATCGGCAGCGGGCCGAACAGGCACATCCACATGTTGATGCCGAAGCCGAGGAACATCGCGTGCTGGAGCACGTGCACGCCGGGATGACGCAGCGCGGCTTCGTAGAGCACCGGCAGGTGCCAGGCGTAGAGATCGATCGCCCAGAGCGGGAACGCGACGAGCGGATGCGCCAGCACCCGCAGGCGGTCGAAGATCCGCACCCCGAAGACGCGGAAGGTCAGGATCGGGGCGATCAGCGGCCCTGTCAGGCCGAGCACGATCAGCAGCGCGCCGATTTCGCCGAGCAGCAGGTGCTCGATCATGTGGACGTAGAGGAGTTCCTGGCTGAGGGGGCCCAGACCCGCGACGGCCGCGCCGATCACGACGAAGCCGGAGTAGAAACACGCCTGGCGCCAGCGAGGGACTGCGTGCCCGCCCCCCCGCCCGCCGAGGTGGCGCACGCGGCGTGCATAGGCGAGGGCGAGCAGGAGCAGCGGGCCGACCACCAGGACGGCGGTCACGAGATCGGCCGACTCGGTTGCGAGCGGTGACGGCGCCATCGGGACCCCAGGGTACGCGAAGGGGCCGGGGCGCATGCCCGCGCACCGCCCGGAGAGTTGTTCAGATCGGCTAAGAAAGCGCCTATTTTTAGGTTTCCTTGACTAGCGGACCCTCACCCGGGGGTACCATGGTCTGGGCAATGGGAACCTCCCCCCGAACCCTCAGCCGCCCGCCCGCAGACGGGATCACCGAACGGGTCGATCCCATCTCCTGCCTGGACGAGCGCACGCTCAGCCAGGCCAGCGAGACCGGGACCCCGGGACCGGGGCGCTACCTCGAGGTCCAGGGCGCCGGGCGCACGCTGCTGCTGCCGGTCGGCAGCGACGTGATCCACATCGGACGCGGGCTCTCCGCCGACCTGCGCCTCGACGAGAGCTCGGTCTCACGCCGCCACGCGATCCTCGTCCCGCGCGTGTCAGGAGCGCGGGTGCTCGACGACCGCAGTTCCAACGGGACGTTCGTGAACGGGCGCCGCGTCCAGCAGGCCGACCTGAGCGACGGCGACGTGATCGTGGTCGGGCGCGTCGTGCTGCGCTACCTCGAGATCTGAGCGCGCCCGAGCGCGGACGTCCGCGCCGATCGCCCTGAGCGCGCCGCGGGCGGACGCCCTCGCCGATCGCCGGAGCTCCGCCAAGCGGCCGGACGGCAGGTGCTACGATCCGCCGGTCCGAGGGGTCTATTGCCCTGCCGCTGAGGGGCGGCACGGGCAGCTGGGAGGGAACATGAGGCGTTTGGGAACAAGGATTGTTCGTCCGCTGCGGTCGCGCGCGCTCGTAATCGCGGGGCTGGCGGTGGCGTGCATGGCGTTGCTCGCGCTGTGGGCGGTGCCGGCGGGAGCGACCGAACTCGAAGACTTCTCGGGAGGGGCCTACCAGATCCTGCCCCCCGGTGCCGAAGGCGAAGAGACCATCGGCAAGTACTCGACAGACCAGGCGAAGCTGTACGAAAAGCTCACGCCGAAGGGTGGAAACGTCACCCAGGAACTGATCGAAAAGGACTACCTGCCGGAGAAATTCGGCGACAACGCCGGCGGCGGCGTGCTGCGTACCGAAACGCCGAAGTCCGGCGTGGAAATCGTGCGCGACAAGCACGACATCCCTCACATCTACGGCACCACCCGCGCTGATGTGATGTACGGCTCGGGCTGGGTGGCGGCCAAGGACCGCGGGCTGCTGCTCTCGCTCGGCATCGGCCCCGCCTACACGGCGGCCCTGGGCGTCCCCGGTGTCAACGCGTTCGGGCTGCTGCTCGAACAGCGCTCCTTCAAGCCGAGCGCCGAAGCGATCGCCTACGTCGAAGGCCAGAAGAAAGTGCTCGAAGAAAAGGGTCCGGAAGGGATGCGCGTGATCTCGGACCTCGAAGCATGGGTCGAAGGCGTCAACGCCTACGTCACCGCCCACCCGGGCACCGGCCTGCCGAAATTCAAAATGTCCGACGCCATCGCAGGCTTCGCCTTCATCGGCTCGATCTTCGGCAACGGCGGCGGCAACGAAGTGTTCGACAGCGAATACCTCGCGAAACTCGAGGGCAAATTCGGCGAAACGGCCGGCAAGGAAATCTTCGCCGACCTGCGCCGGGTCAACGACCCCGAAGCGCCGACAACCGGCAAAACCGCGTTCCCGTACGACAAGGAACCGACGGGCCCGACTCCGGGCGCGCTGCTGGTCGAACCGGGTTCGGCGAGCCCCGCTGCCAAGAAGGCCACCGAAGCGCTGAAAGCCTCACGGCGGCGGATGTCCAACTTCCTGCTCGTCGGCTCCAAAGACGCCGCGAACGGACACCCGAAGGCGGTCATGGGCCCGCAGCTGGGCTACTACTACCCGGAGATCGTCTTCCAGGCCGACCTGCACGGGCCGGGCATCGACGCGCAGGGCGTCGTGGCTCCGATCTCGCCGTACGTGTTCATCGGCCGCGGCCGCGACTTCGCATGGTCGCTGACCTCCGAGGACGCCGAGAACACGCAGACGTTCCTCGAGAAACTCTGCAACCCGGACGAAAGCGCCCCGACGAGGGAATCGACGCACTACCTCTACGACGGGGAATGCATTCCGTTCCACACCTTCGACGCCGGTGAAATCGGCCCGAAGGGCGCAGAACCGGCCCACGAGGTGTACTTCAAAGAATCCGTCCACGGGCCGATCACCGGCACCGTCATGGTCGGCGGGCAGCCGTACGCGATCTCGATCGACCGCGCGACGCGCGGCCGCGAGCCCGCGGGCGAGGTCGCCTTCAGCGAGCTGGACTCCGACCAGGTGCACAACCCGCAGCAGTTCTTCGAAGCGGCCAACAACCTCGAGACGACGTTCAACATGGCCTACGAGGACAGCGAACACATCGCCTTCTTCTCGACGGGCCGTCTGCCGATCACCGCTCCGGGCACGAACCCGAGCCTGCCGACTCTGGGCACGGGCGAATACGACTGGAAAGGGTTCCTCGGACTCGAAGAACACCCGCACGAAATCGACCCGGCAAGCGGCTACCTGACCAACTGGAACAACAAGCCGGCTCCGGAATGGGGCGCCGCCTCAGACGAATGGGGCGAGGGGCCGATCCACCGCGTCCAGCTGTTCAAGGGATTCAAAGAAGGCATGACCGAGGCGGATGACGCGTCGATCATGAACAAGGCCGCCACGCAGGACCTTCGCGCGGTTGAAATCTGGCCGACGATCGAAGAAGTCCTCAACACGCCCGGTGACGAACCGAGCGCGCTGGCCAAGGAAGCGCGCAAGACGATCGCCAAGTGGGTTGCCAAGGGCGCGAGCCGCTTCGGCAAGGAAGGCCCGAAGGCGGCGGCGGCAGCGGTTCTCGACGCGGCGTGGACGCCGATGGCCGAAGCGGTGATGAAGCCCGTGCTCGGTGAAGCGCTGACCAACGAACTGCAGGGCGCCATCGGGATCAACAACGGCGAGAACTCGGGCGGCTCCTCCTACGGGTCCGGCTGGTACGGCTATGTCTACAAGTCGCTGCGCGAAGTGCTCGGTGACCCGGTGGCGCAGCCCAACAGCCGTGGCTACTGCGGGAACGGCAACCTCGAAATGTGCCGCAACTCGCTGTGGGGAGCGCTGCAGGGGGCGGCCGAAAAACTGTCGGCCGAAAACGAAGGGCACCCGATGAAGGACTGGCGCGCAGCCAAGGTCCGCATCGAATTCCAGCCCGGGATCCTCAGCAAATTCAACAAGAAGACCAACAAAGTCGAACCGGTCACGATGTCCTGGACCAACCGTTCGACCTTCCAGCAGGTGATCGAATTCACCGGTCACGCACCAGAATGACGCTGTAGCCCCCTGAAAGGGGCATGAGCGCAGGGCGAAGGGGCCGCGTTCCGGGGGGGACGCGGCCCTCGCTCGTTCAGGGAGCTAAAGCAGGCATGCTGACGCGCCGATACCTCCGCGGTGAGCGACGAGCAGAGCCCCTTGGCGTACCTGAACAGCCCCGAGCGCCGCGTTCTCGGTCCGATCGTCCTCCGGCTGCACAGGACGAGCAACCCCCGCTTCGAGACCGCTCTCGAGGAGAACGGCGCCGAGGCGACTGCGCGCATGGCGTGTGTCAACGCGCTGCGGATCTATGCGATCTGCTTCTTCGCCGCCGGCGTCCTGGCCCGCGTGGCCGGGGTCCGGGTCCTCGCGCTCGCGCTCTACGGCGTCGCCGTGGTCGCGATGGCGTGGTCGTTCTGGTGCCTCTACACGGTCGCCGGACCCGAACGCGAGCACAAGCGCTCCCGCGCGGGCGACGAGGCGCCGCAAGCACCCGCTCGCGATGCGCTCGAGGGGCTGCTTCGCAAGCTCGGCCGCGAGGGCGCGGCCGACGACCGCGCGATCTGAGCTGCGAAGCCCGGCCCGAGGCGGCGCGTCCGACGCGCCCATGTGCGTAGGCTCTGTGGATGCGCAAAGGGATCGTCCGGGGCAAGCTCACGTACGCGAACGTGACAGCGACGCTCGCTCTCGTGCTGGCGATGAGCGGGGGCGCCCTGGCTGCGAACCACTACTTGATCAACTCGACCAAGCAGATCAACCCCAAGGTCCTGAAGAAGCTCCACGGCGCCAAAGGCGCCCGCGGGGCGCTCGGGCCGACCGGCGGCGTGGGCCCACAGGGCATCCAGGGCCCTGAAGGCAAACGCGGCGTCCGCGGGGAACAGGGGGTCCCGGGCTTCTCCGCGCTCGCGCTTCTGCCGAAAGGCTCGACCGAGAGCGGTGAGTTCTCGGTCTCGGCGCCGGGCAAAGTCGCCGTCGGCGAATCCGTGGAAGGCGTCGCGACGTTCCCGATCCCGCTCACGGCGGCGATCGAAAAACAGGTCGAAGTGACGCCGGTGGCGACGCCCGCCACGAACTGCCTCGGCCCGGGGAGGGCCGCACGCGGATGGCTGTGCATCTACACGCGCTCGGTCTCCCCGAACCTCACGTTCCAGCGGGCGTATGACCCGGAGTCCTTCGAAGAAGTCCCAGCGCCCGGACGCAGCGGGCGCTTCGGGTTCGGCACGCGGTGGAAGGTCGTCGAAACGGAATCGAAAACCGAAGAACCGGCCGAAGCGGCCGGCACCTGGTCGGTCACCTCCCCCTGAGGCGCCGGGCGACCGGCAGGGTTGCCGGGAAACGCGCAGAAAGCAGTTCCGTGGAGCGCACACTCGAGGAGTCCGGGCTCGCGAAGACGTGGCTCGAGCAGTTCGAGCGCTGGCACGCCGAGTTCGCGGCCGCCGGCGCGCACGAGGCGACCGCGATGGTGCTCGGGACCGCCTCGGCGGCCGGGCAGCCCTCAGCCAGGACGGTGCTGCTGAAGGGCGTCGCGGAGGCGGGCTTCGAGTTCTTCACGAACCTCGGCTCGCGCAAGGGGTCCGAGCTGACCGTGAACCCGCGTGCCTCGCTGCTCTTTCCCTGGTATGAGCTTCAGCGCCAGGTCGTCGTGGTCGGCGCCGTCGAGCCGGTGGATCCCGCGCGGGCCGACGCCTACTTCGCGAGCCGGCCCTACGGCTCCCGGATCGGTGCCAACGCGAGCCGGCAGTCGAGCGTGATCGCCGGCCGCGAGGTGCTGGAGCGCGAGCAGGCCGAGCTCGAAGCGCGCTGGCCGGCTCCGGGCCCCGTGCCGCGTCCCGAGCACTGGAGCGGGTTCCGCGTCGTTCCGGAGACGGTCGAGTTCTGGCAGGGCCGCGCGGACCGGCTGCACGACCGGCTGCGCTTTCGCCGCGACGGCGGGGAGTGGGTCGTCGAGCGTCTCTCGCCCTAGCCTGGCCCTGCCCGCGGCTCACACCGGGTAGGTTCCGGCCATGGGCTCAGTCAGATGTCAGATCTCGGTTTCGCTCGACGGCTATGTCGCGGGACCGGAGCAGAGCCCCGAGAACCCGATCGGGATCGGCGGCATGCGCTTGCACGATTGGGTGTTCGCGACGCGGGGGTGGCGCGCCGCGCACGGGCAGGAGGGCGGGGAGGACGGCGTCGACAGCGATTTCATGACGCGGGCGACCGAAGGCATCGGCGCCTGCATCATGGGCCGCAAGATGTTCGGAGGCGGCGAGGGGCCGTGGGACGAGTCCTGGACGGGGTGGTGGGGGGAGGAGCCGCCGTTCCACGTGCCGGTGTTCGTGCTCACCCATCACGCGCGCGAGCCGCTGAAGATGGCGGGAGGGACGACCTTCACATTCGTCACCGACGGCATCGAGTCGGCTCTCGCGCAGGCGCGCGAGGCCGCGGGCGAGCGCGACGTGGCGGTCTCCGGCGGTGCGAGCGCAGTGCAGCAGGTCCTCGCCGCCGGCCAGCTCGACGAGCTGCAGCTGCACATCGTCCCGGTGCTCCTGGGCGGCGGCGAGCGACTGCTCGAGAACTCAGGGGATCCTCGTCTGGAGCCCGTCGAGGTCGTCGGCTCGCCGGGCGTGACCCACATCACCTACCGGGTCACCTAGCCGCCGGCCGCGACGAGCGAGTGGGCGGCTTCGCGCCGTGCGAAGGCGCCGCTGCCCGCCCCGACCCCGGAACGGACCGCGGTCCGTGCTTACATGGGGCGCGATGGCCCGCATCACCGTCACCCACTTCACCGACCCCGGCTGTCCCTTCGCCTACTCGGCCACGCCTTCGCTGGCCGTCCTGCACTGGCGCTACGGCGAGCAGATCGACTGGCGGCTCGTCACGATCGGGCTCACCGAGTCGCCGCAGCGCTACGTAGACGCCGGCTACACACCGGCGCGCATGGCCGCCGGCAACCGCCTGCGGTTCGGCCGCTACGGCATGCCGCTGCTCGCCGAGCCCCGGGCCCGCGTCGTCGGCACCGCGCGTGCCTGCCGCGCGATCGTGGCCACGCGCAGGATGTATCCCGGCCGGGAGGAGGAGGCGCTTCGGGCGCTCCAGTTCGGCTGGTTCACGACCACGCTGCTGATGGACGAAGACGAGGCCATCGCGGATGCGCTCTCGCGGCTCGACGGCGTGGACGTGGCGGCCGTCACCGCGGCGATCGACGACCCCGAGGTGATCGCCGAGTACGAGCGCGACAAGGAGCAGACGCGCCAGGCTGAGGGCAGCGCGACGGAGTTCCAGGGCAAGGCGCGTCAGACCGACGGCCCGGTCCGCTACTCGGCGCCCTCGCTGATCTTCTCCGCGTCCGACGGACGGCGCCTGGAGGCCGGCGGCTTCCAGCCGCTGGAGGCATACGACGTGCTGATCGCGAATCTCGATACGACACTCGACCGCCGCGGCCCGGCAGAGGACCCGCTGCAGGCGCTGCAGGCGTTCCCGGCCGGTCTCGTCACCCAGGAGGTGGCGGCGGTGATGGCGCCCAACAACGTCGCGCCGGACACCGACGCGACAGAGCAGGCGCTGATCGAGCTCGCAGCCCTCGGCAAGGTGCGGCGCGAGCCGCTGGCCGACGACGCGCTCTGGACCGCGGCCGCCTGAGCCAGGGGTCAGGCGTGCCGCCCCGAAGAGGCGTGCGAAGGCGCCGCGCCTCTCACGGTTCCGCGTAGCCTTCGCAGAACTGCGCCGCTTCGGTCGCCTCGCTCTGCAGGTTTTCGGCGTAGACGGTCGAGCCGTTCGCGCCGAGAACGGTGAGTTCCGAGGGCAGTGCGCCGAACACGCCGAAGACGAGCGGACCTTTGGCGCGTACGCGCGGTTCGACCGGGACGACGTTCAGCGCGATCGCACCCTCCGGGGTTCGCGCAACCACCGACTCGCCTGGTGACAGGAGGAACCCGTAGAGGATCGCGTATGGGTGAGGCGCGCAGCTGAGCTTCAGCGACCAGGCGAACGCCTTGCCTTTCGTGAGCCCGCTCGCCGGTTCGCCGAGCTGCGGGTCGAGACCGGCGTCCACACTCAGGAAGGGCTCTCCGTTGATGCTGCCGAGGGTGCTGATCGTGAAGGCCTGCCCCTCCGGGGTGTGACCGCCGGCGAGCACTGTGAGCGTCGGAAGCACTCCCTGTTCGTGGCGCGGTTTGACGCAGCGGTACCGGCTCAGCGGCACGGTCAGCACGACGCTTCGGCTGGCATCCAGCTCGACCAGAGAGACGGCATGGCTCGTGCTGCCACGGATCTGCTGGGCGTATATGCCGGCAGGTCCGCCATCGTGCGCCGGAACGCCCACGATGCGAGATCGGATGTCCCGTCCGTCGGCGAGCACCAGCCTGGCCGAGCGCACCGAGCCCGGTACCGCCGTCTGGATCGTCTCGAGGCCCGCTTCGCAGAACTGCTCGGGGTGACGGTACCGGGGAGAGGAGAGGCAGATCGGATTGTTGGGGCCGCTCACGATCAAGGTTTCAGGGGCGCCCGGCCTGCCGTACGCGACGGTCGCGGCGCGGTGGCAGCCCAGACCGCCCAGCACGCCGGACCCTGAGCTCACTTCGAAGCGGGTGCCTGCGGCGGTTCGCCCGTGGCCGAGCGTGGTCTGCTTGGGTTCTTCGGGGACGCGCGGGAACCCGACAAGCCGAGCCAGTCTGAACACCATCTGCACGGAGGCGGCAGCGCTCGCAAACAGTCGGGCTTCCATCGCTTCCGTCTTGCGGATGAGCGCTCGATCCGGCGCGTTCTCGAACGGCCGCAGCAGTGTCCCGAGCGCAAGTTCGGCCCCCTGCTCGGACCTTCGCGCTTCCTGAGACGCCTGAAATTCCCGGCTGTGCGCCGGCAGGGCGCGAAAGCCACTCTGTGCCCACGCCCGCGCGTCGGCGCAGAACGCCGGAGCAGCGGCGGACTCTGCGTCGAGCCTCGCTTCGATTCCGGCCCGTACCGACGACGCGATCGCAGGGTTGCTCCAGACCAGCGAGCGTACTTCGGCCGCGAAGGCTTCCTCGGCCGGTTGGTCAGATCTCTTGTCCGGCTCGTCAACGTCGGCGGTGAGCTCCTCCTCGACCGTCTGCGTCTGTTGTGTCAGGCGTGCGTTTTCGCCCTTCAGACGAGGCGACGCCGCCGAAGGCGACCCCAAGGACGATTCTCCCGGTATTCCGGAGACCGCCCCGGGGCATTCTCCGGCGATCTGCGCAGCCGCGACACGCTCCGGCTCGCGGTCGAGGGCGGCATCTCGCAACAGCGCTTTGCCGACCCTGTACTGGGCGACGAGGTAATCGTGGGTGGCTACGGCGTCCGGGCTCGACGCAGCTGCCGGCGGCGCGTGGCTGCCCCCAGCCGCCGATACGAGCAAGAGCACAGCTCCGGCTCGCCACGTCCAACGGAATCGGGTCGGTCGAGATCGCAGCAGTGCGCTGCGGCGCCCGTCGGCTCCGTTCCTGTCCATGGCGATCGAGGATATATGGGGCGAATCAGAACACGCCAGAGAATCGGACTGTTCTGGATAGATGCGAGGAGGTGGGGTCGGCGCGTGGCGAAGGACGGCGCACGATGAATCCGTCGAGCGCGCCCGGCAGGATTTGAACCCGCGAACTCTCGCTTCGAAGGCGCGCCGGGAGAACCCGGTCTGTCCGGCCAAAGAGGGGCCACGCGGTCGCGAGCGAAGAGCCCGCCTGCTCAGGCAATCCTCGAGATCCTCGCCCGCTGCCCCACTTTTTGCGGGTCTATGATGCTGAAAACCAGATCGGGGGGGACCGATGCGACGTTGGGGGACTGTAGCTCTGTCGATGCTCACGCTGGTGGGCGCGCACGCGGCCTCGGCCGTGGCCAAGTCGACGCTCAATCTCACCGAAGGCCCGGGCAGGACGCAGATCAAACCCGGCGCTGTCGCAGAACTCTCGCTTGGCAAGTTCGTCGTGAGCACGAAGCTCGGCAATGTCGAATGCCCCGTAACCAACGAAGGCTATTTCGAAGCTAGAGACCTCTCGAACAACCTGCCCACCGACGCGGTAGAAATCCCGGGGGGCCACGGAGACCTCGGGGCGACGGAAAGCTGCCCGAGCACATCCCAGCTCGGCGCAGCCTCCTACGTCGGCTTTCAGAACCTGGCTCCCGGGCACGCCGAAATCACGCTGGCAGCCAAAGGGAAGACCGCCTTCATCTTCCCCGGGGGCGTCAAATTCCAGACGTATTTCCCCCAGACCGAGTCGGTTTGCTACTACGCGATGAAGACGCTGAAGGGCACGATCGAAAACCTCAACGCCAACTTCGAAGACTTCGCTGCGGATTCGGTGCGTCTCAACTTCAAAGCCGCGAGCCTGAAGTTGCTCAAGACCGAATCCAACATCGACTGTCCCACCAAAGCCGGGCTCGAAGTCAGCGGACTTCGGTTCATCGGTCCCCTGGGGCCCAAGGACGGGTGGGACGGGACGACCATCGGGTGAGAGCACCGGGGTCGCGGCGACGGCGACCGGCTCAGCGCGCCCGGCAGGATTTGAACCTGCGACCTCTCGCTCCGGAGGCGAGCGCTCTATCCACTGAGCTACGGGCGCTTTGAGCGCCTGAGTCTAGTGCCCGTGGCATGGCCCGCCGCGGAGACGGGCCATGCCACGGAGGATCTCGGGTCGCGCGGGCGCCCCCCGAGCCGGACGGCTCCTAGACGGCGCCGATTTTCGTTTTCGGCGGCGGCCCGGTCATTTTGTCGGTGCCGGCGATGTTGAGTTTGTTTTTGAACGCGTCTTCGAGCGTCCCCGACCCAGCCCCGAATTTGAGGTTGGTGCCTTTGACTTCGGGCGTCCATGTGCCCGTGTAGGTCGAGAGCGCCAGGCCGTTGCACTGCTCCTGGATTTCCACGCCTTTGATTTCGTCGCGGATCGGCGGCCCGGCGAGCAGTTCCGATGCCCACGCCAGGCCGGTCGCCTGGAAGGCGATCAGCGCTCCGGTGGAGCAGGCGGCTTTGCCCGTGCAGCCTGAGATCACGAACGAGGTCATCGTGTCGAGCCCCGGGCCCCCGCCGATCGGGTTTTCGATCAGCTCGCGGTCTTCGACGTTGCATTTCGCTTTCAGCGGTTTACCGGAGACCGGCGTCACGGTGAAGGTCAGGGTCCCTCCCGTCGTGATCGGAACCGCTTTGCCCGCCGGGATTTCTTCGGTTTTTTTGGGGCCCCAGATCCAGTGCGGCCCAGCCGCCTGCGCGGCTGCCGTCGTCGCGGCGAACGCCGCCACGAAGAAGGCCAGGAACAAGGTGCGTCGGAACATCTCCTCCTCCTCTCATGGACCGGGAGGAGAACGCGTGCGGCCGTCCCGCGCATGTGCGCGGCGCCCGCGGCGCAACCGATGCCTTGCGGAGCACTTCGACCGCGAATCCGCCCGTCGGCGTCATCCCCCCGGATGCTGGTGGGTCAGCAATCTGACCCTAACCGATCCGCCTGGTCGATGTGAAGAAAATGCGTAGGTGCCGTCACGGACCGCGCGGCGCCCCGCTCGCCGCTACGGGCCCGGGGGCGAAAGCGCCACGCGAGCGCCGACCACGCGCACCACGGCGCCGGTACCGTAGCCCTGATGGACCTCTCGATCTTCTTCGCCGGGACGGCCGGGTCGACGCCGAGCGCGCGCCGCGGCCTTCCGGCTCTGCTCGTGCGCCGGGGCGGCGAGAAGCTGCTCTTCGACTGCGGTGAAGGCACGCAGCGCCAGCTCCTTCGCTCGATCGGACTGCTCGACCTCGACGCGGTCTACATCACCCACTTCCACGCGGACCACTGGCTGGGCCTCCCGGGGATGCTCAAGTCGCTCGCGCTGCGGGAGCGAAACCATCCGCTCACCGTCTACGGGCCGCCCGGTCTCGGCGAGCTGATCGCGGGCATGAAGCCGGCCTTCGGGCGCCTGCCGTTCAAGCTCTCGCTCGTCGAGTTGCGCCCCGCCGAGGCGGTGGAAGGCGACGGCTACCGGATCGCCGCCGTCCCCGTCGAGCACAAGGGCGCCTCCTCCTACGGCTACGTCCTGGTCGAGGATCCGCGTCCGGGGCATCTCGACCCGGTCGTCGCGCAGCAGCTCGGCGTCAGCCCCGGGCCGGACTTCGGGCGCCTGCAGCGCGGCGAAGCGGTCGGCGGCGTCACCCCCGAGCAGGTGCTGGGCCCGGAGCGCGAAGGCCGCAAGATCGTGATCTCGGGCGACACCGCGCCCTGCGAGGCGCTGGCGATCGCCGCGCACGAAGCCGACGTCCTCGTCCACGAGGCGACGTTCCTCGACGCCGAGGCCGAGCGCGCGAGGGAGACCAGCCACAGCACCGCCCGGCAGGCCGCCGAGCTCGCGCGGGGAGCCGACGTGAGGCTGCTCGCGCTCACGCACCTCTCCAGCCGCTACGGCGGCGCGGAGATCCGCGACGAGGCGCGCGCGAGCTTCCCGAACACCGTTGCGCCCCGCGACTTCGACACGATCGAGGTGCCGTTCGGAGAGCGCGGCGCCGCGACGCTCCTGCGCTGGGCGGACCGCCAGGCGCGCGAACGCGCGCAGGCCGAGTCCAACAAGCAGGGCGCCGAGCGCCCGCACCAGCCGCAGACCGAGACGGTCACCTCCCCCTGATACATTCCCCGCGATCCTTTAACCCGGTCCCGAGAGGCCAGGAAGGAACGTGATGCAAGCCAATGAGAAGGTCGTCCTCGGTGAGGACGATGTGCGCCGGGCGCTGACGCGGATCGCGCATGAGATCCTGGAGCGCAACCCCGGTGATCCCGCGCCGGCCCTCGTCGGCATCCATCGCCGCGGCGCGTTCCTGGCAAGGCGGCTCAGGGTCCTCCTCGCCGAGCACCTCGACGTCGCGGTCCCGCTCGGGGACCTCGATATCGGCTTCTACCGCGACGACGTCGCGACACGTCCCGAGGCGCCGGTCCTTCACGCCTCCCACATCGACTTCGACATCGCCGGGCTGACGGTCGTGATCGTCGACGACGTGCTGTTCACCGGCCGCACCGTTCGCGCCGCGATCGAGGCGCTGTTCGACTACGGCCGCCCTGCCCGCGTGCAGCTCGCCGTGCTCGCTGACCGGGGCCACCGCGAGCTGCCGATCCGCCCGGACTACGTCGGCAAGAACCTCCCGACCGCCCGCGACGAGCACGTGCAGGTGCGAGTACGCGAGCTCGACGGCGAGGACGAGGTCGCGATCGTGGGGCGGGCCGTCGTTCCGGACCTCGGAGGGCTGAGGTGAACCACCTGCTGTCGATCGAGGACCTCGACCGCGCGGCGATCGAGCGCATCGTCTCCCAGGCCGAGCGTTTCGCCGAGGTCTCCGACCGCGAGATCAAGAAGGTCCCGGCGCTTCGCGGGCGCATGGTCCTGAACCTCTTCTACGAGGCCTCCACGCGCACCCGCAGCTCCTTCGAGCTGGCCGCCAAGCGTCTCTCCGCCGACGTCGTCAACTTCGCCGCGAGCGGCTCGAGCGTCGAGAAGGGCGAGTCGCTGAAGGACACGGTGCTCACGCTCAGCGCGCACAAGCCCGACGCGATCGTCCTGCGCACGCCCTGGGCCGGCGCCGCCGAGCTCGTCTCGCGCTGGTGCCCGGCGGCGATCGTCAACGCCGGCGACGGCAAGCACGAGCACCCCACGCAGGCGCTGCTCGACGTCTACACGCTCAAACGCCGGCTCGGGCGGATCGACGGCGCCGAGATCTGGATCGTCGGCGACGTCGCGCACTCGCGCGTGGCTCGCTCGGACATCCTCGCCTTCCAGCGCATGGGGGCGCGCGTCACGGTCGCCGGGCCCCCGACGCTGATCCCGCGCGGGATCGAGCAGCTCGGGTGCGAGGTTCGCTACACGCTCGATGAGCTGGAGCGCGCCGACGTCGTCTACGCGCTGCGGATGCAGCGCGAGCGCATGAGCGAGACGTGGGTGCCGTCGCTGCGCGAGTACGCCGCCTGGTACCAGATCAACGGACGCCGCCTGCGCGCCGGGCAGATCCTGATGCACCCGGGCCCGGTCAACCGCGGCGTCGAGCTCTCCGGCGAGGTTGTCGACTCGCCCCAGGCGGTCATAACCGCGCAGGTCGAGGCGGGGGTCGTCGTGCGGATGGCGGTGCTGTACGAGCTCCTCGCCGGCTCCGCCGGCGCGCGGGACGCCGAGAGCGCCTCGTCCGCGAGCGCGGCGCCCGAGCACGCGGTCGAGGCGTCCCGCGAGTTCCTCGCAGCACGTCAGGGCAGGCAAGCGTGAGCCATCCCGAGCCGCTCGTCGGCGGGACCGGGGACCCCGCGAACGTCCTGCTGCGCGACGTCCGGGCGCTGGACCCGCGCGAGGGCCTCGACGCGCGCCGCGACATCAGCGTGCGCGAGGGGCGCATCGCCGAGCTGGGCGAGCCCGGGGCGCTGGAGCCCGCCTCCTCGCAGGAGACCATCGAGGGCCACGGGCGCCTGATCGCGATGCCTGCGTTCTTCGATCCCCACGTCCACCTGAGGACGCCCGGCCAGGAGCACAAGGAGGATCTCGAGACCGGCACGCGCGCGGCGGCGGCGGGAGGCTACGCCGGCGTGATCGCGATGCCCAACACCGATCCGGTGCTCGACTCGGCGCCGCTGCTCGGCGCGGTGCGCGAGGCCGCGAGCCGCCAGGCCCGGATCCCGGTCGGGTTCCTCGCCGCCATCACCAAAGGCCTCGGCGGCGAGCAGCTCACCGAGATGGCCGAGCTGAGCGAGCACGGAGCGCTCGGGTTCACCGACGACGGCAGGCCCGTCGCCAGCGCCGGCATGCTGCGCAAGGCGCTGCAGTATCAGCGGCTGTGCGGGGGCGTGCTGGCGCTTCACGAGGAGGACCCCACGCTCTCGCGCGGGGGCGCGATGCACGAAGGCGCCGTGAGCGCCGCGCTCGGGATCGCCGGGATCCCGGCCGTCGCCGAGTCGACGATGGTCGCGCGCGACGCCATGCTCGCCGGCTACGAGGACGGGCGCGTGCACTTCATGCACCTCTCGAGCGCCGGGTCGGTCCAGGCCGTCGCCGAGGCCAAGCGCCGCGGGGTGCGAGCGAGCGCAGAGGTCAGCCCCCACCACCTGCTCCTGACACACGAGGACGTCCGCACGCTCGATACACGCATGAAGATGCACCCGCCGCTGACGGAGGAGACCGACCGCCGGGCCCTGATCGAGGGGCTGCGCGACGGCACGATCGACTGCGTCGCGACCGACCACGCGCCTCACGCGCGCGACGAGAAGGAGGTCCCGTTCGAGCAGGCTCCGATGGGGACGACCGGGCTGGAGACGGCCTTCGCCGCCTTGCACACCGGCCTTGTGCTCGGGGGCGAGCTGGCGCTCGCGACGCTGGTCGAGCGCATGACCGCCGGCGCGGCGCTCTTCGGGCTGCCGCTGGCACGAGTCGCCACCGGCGAGCGGGCGAGCATCGCGATCGCCGACCTCGACGCGCGCTGGGTCGCGGGCGAGCACGGCTGGGAGAGCCGCTCCGAGAACTGCTGCTTCGCCGGCCGCGGAATGCAGGGACGCATCCTCGCGACGCTTGCCGCCGGGGTCCTTGTCCATCGGGACCGCGCGCTCGCGCTGGTGGAGGCCTGATGGGGCTCCTCTCCCGGCAGCGCACCTCGCTGATCGTCGTGGACGTCCAGGAGGGCTTCCGCGCCTACGACACATTCGACGATGTCGCGCGCTCCTGCGCGAAGCTGATCGAGGCGGCCCGGATCCTCGACGTGCCCCGGATCGTGAGCGAGCAGTACCCGAAGGGGCTCGGCCACAGCGTGCCCGAGCTGGGGCTCGACGGAGAGCCGGTGATCGAGAAGACCGTCTTCTCGGCGGTGCGCGCGGAGGGGTTCGGCCTGAACGGCCGCGATCAGGTCGTGATCTGCGGGATCGAGACCCACGTCTGCGTGAGCCAGACCGCGCACGACCTGCTGCAACGCGGCATCGAGGTGCATGTCCCGGCCGACGCCGTCGGCTCCCGCCACGAGCGCGACTACCGCTGGGGGCTCGAGCGCCTCGACCGCGCGGGCGCGGTGGTGAGCACCGTCGAGTCGGTTCTCTTCGAGCTGCTCGGCCGCGCCGGGACGCCGGAGTTCAAGCAAGTGCAGGCTCTGATCAAGTGACCGAGCCCGGCTACGTCCTGCTCGAGGACGGCACCCGCTTCGACGGCGTCGTCTGCGGCGCGGAAGGCCATGCCGTCGGCGAGGTGGTCTTCACCACCGGCATGTCCGGCTATCAGGAGTCGATGACCGACCCCTCCTTCGCCGGGCAGCTGATCGCGTTCACCTACCCCCACATCGGCAACTACGGGGCCAGCTCGGAGGCGATGGAGTCCGAGCGGCCGTGGGCTCGTGCCGCGATCATGCGCGACGCGCGCAACAGCGAGGATGCGCCGAGCGCCGAGCGGGGCTGGCTCGACTGGCTCGCCGACTGCGGTGTCCAGGCGATCAGCGGGATCGACACGCGGGCGCTCGTGCGGCACATCCGCGATGCGGGCGCGATGCGCGGCGGCGTCTTCCCGGGCTCGATCGCGCCGGACAGCGCGAGCGCGCTGATCGCGGCCGAGCCCTCGATGGCCGGCCAGGACCTCGCGCGCGTCGTCACGCCGCGGGCCGTGAGCAGCCACGGCTCCGGTGACGGCCCGCTGATCGCGGTGATCGACACCGGGATCAAGGCCTCGATGGTGCGCGAGCTCGTCGAACGCGGCGCGCGCGTCGAGCTGCACCCGTGCACCAGCTCGCCGCAGGAGCTGCTCGCCTCGGATCCAGACGCGGTGTTCCTCGCGAACGGCCCGGGCGACCCGGCCGCGCTCTCCTACGTGGTGGACACGGTCAAGGAGATCGTCGGGCGCAAGCCCGTGTGGGGGATCTGCCTGGGACACCAGCTGCTCTGCCGCGCGGTGGGCCTAGAGACCTTCAAGCTGCCCTTCGGGCACCGGGGCGCCAACCATCCCGTGCGCGATCTCGCCACCGGGCGTGTCGAGATCACCTCTCAGAACCACGGCTTCGCGGCGCTCGGACCGGGTGGGCAGCGCACGATCGACAGCGACGAGCCGGTTCGCTGGGAGACCGACTTCGGGGCCGCGGCGCTCTCCCACGTCAACCTCTACGACCGCACGGTCGAGGGACTCGAGCTGCTCGACGTCCCCGGCGGCACCGTCCAGTACCACCCCGAGGCCGGCCCGGGACCGCACGACTCGCTGTACCTGTTCGACCGCTTCCTGCAGCGCATCGAGGCCGCCATCTGATGCCCAGGCGCACCGACATCGAGAAGATCCTGATCCTCGGCTCCGGGCCGATCGTGATCGGGCAGGCCGCGGAGTTCGACTACTCCGGCGTGCAGGCGTGCAAGGTCCTGCGCGAAGAGGGCTACGAGGTCGTGCTGGTGAACTCGAACCCGGCGACGATCATGACCGACCCGGAGTTCGCCGACGCGACCTATGTCGAGCCGCTGCTGCCGGGGCCCGTCCGCAAGGTGATCGAACGCGAGCGCCCTGACGCCCTGCTCGGCACGCTCGGGGGCCAGACGGCGCTCAACCTGGCGATGAGCCTGTACGAGGAAGGCACGCTGGAGCGCCTCGGGGTGGAGCTGATCGGCGCCAACCAGGACGCGATCGCCTGCGCCGAGGATCGCGAGATCTTCCGCACCACGATGGAACAGGCGGGCCTGCGCATGCCCCGCAGCGCAATCGCCACGTCGATCGAGCAGGCGCGCGCGGCGCTGCCGGAGCTGGGGCTGCCCACGATCGTCAGGCCGGCGTTCACGCTCGGGGGACGGGGCGGCGGCATCGCGCGCACCGAGCAGGACTTCGAGCGCATCGTCGCGCTCGGCCTGGAGGCTTCTCCGATCGGCCAGGTGCTGCTCGACGAGTCGGTCATCGGGTGGGGCGAGTTCGAGCTCGAGGTGATGCGCGACCGCGCCGACAACGTCGTGATCGTCTGCTCGATCGAGAACATCGACCCGATGGGCGTCCACACAGGGGACTCCGTGACGGTCGCCCCGCAGCAGACGCTCACAGACCGCCTCTACCAGCGCCTGCGCGACCAGGCGATCACGGTGATCCGCGCCGTCGGCGTCGAGACCGGCGGCTCCAACGTCCAGTTCGCGGTCAACCCCGAGACCGAGGAGATCCTCGTGATCGAGATGAACCCGCGGGTGTCGCGCTCCTCCGCGCTGGCCTCCAAGGCGACGGGCTTTCCGATCGCCAAGATCGCTGCCAGGCTGGCCGTCGGATACACGCTCGACGAGATCGACAACGACATCACCGGGGTGACCCCGGCGTGCTTCGAGCCGACGATCGACTACGTCGTGGTGAAGTGGCCGCGCTTCGCGTTCGAGAAGTTCCCCGAGGCCTCGGCCACGCTCTCCACGCACATGAAGTCGGTCGGCGAGGCGATGGCGATCGGGCGCACTTTCGGGCAGGCGTTCGCGAAGGCGCTGCGCTCGCGCGAGCTCGACAAGCCGCCCAGCCTCGGCGACACGCCCTCCGAGGAGCTGTTCGAGAGCCTTGCCGAACCGCGCCCGACGCGCTACGAGACGATCCTCGAGCTGCTCGCGCGCGGCGTCTCGGTCGAGGAGATCAACGATGTGACGTCGATCGACCTGTGGTTCCTTCGCGAGCTGGCCGCCATTGCGGAGGATCCCGAGTCTCCCTTCGCGGGCGAGCGCTCGTTCCGCTCGGTGGACACCTGCGCCGCCGAGTTCCCCGCGCGAACGCCCTACTACTACTCGGGCTGGGACGCGGACGGCACGAGCGAGGTGGAGCGCGGGGAGCGCGAGTCCGTGGTGATCCTGGGCGCGGGACCCAACCGCATCGGCCAGGGCATCGAGTTCGACTACTGCTGCGTGCATGCGGCGATGACGGTCCGCGAGTCCGGGCGCGACGCGGTCATGGTCAACTGCAACCCGGAGACGGTCTCGACCGACTACGACACCTCCGACCGGCTCTACTTCGAGCCGCTGACGATGGACGACGTGCTCGCGGTCGTCGCGGTCGAGAGCGACACCGCCCCGCTGAAGGGCGTGATCGTTCAGTTCGGCGGCCAGACGCCCTTGAAGCTCGCCGCCGGGCTCGCTGAGGCCGGCGTGCCGCTGCTCGGCACGAGCGTGGAGTCCATCGACCTCGCCGAGGACCGGGGCCGCTTCGGCGCGCTGCTCGCACGCCTGGGCTACAAAGCCCCGCCCTACGCGACGGCGCGCTCGGTCGAGCAGGCGCTGCGCTGCGCGGGCGAGGTCGGCTTCCCGCTGCTGGTGCGGCCGTCCTACGTCCTCGGCGGGCGCGCGATGGAGATCGTCTACTCACACGACGATCTCGCCGACTACCTGCGCCGCGAGGCCGGTGAAGGCGGCGAGATCTACCTCGACCGCTTCCTCGAGGACTCGCTCGAGGTCGACGTCGACGCGCTCTGCGACGGCACCGACGTCTGGATCGGCGGCATCATGCAGCACGTCGAGGAGGCCGGCGTGCACTCGGGCGACAGCGCCTGCGTGCTGCCGCCGCACTCGCTCGGAGGGGAGATGCTCGAGCAGCTGCGACGCGCCACCTGCGACATCGCGCTGGAGATCGGCGTCGTCGGGCTGATCAACGTCCAGTACGCGATCCACGCCGGTGAGCTCTACGTGATCGAGGCGAACCCGCGCGCCTCGCGCACCGTGCCCTTCGTCTCGAAGGCCGTGGGCGTTCCGCTCGCCAAGCTCGCATGCCGGGTGATGCTCGGCGAGCGCCTCGCGGAGATGGATCTGCCCCAGGAGCGCCAGGGTCTCGGCTACGGGGATCACATCTCCGTCAAGGAGGCGGTGCTCCCCTTCGATCGCTTCGAGAACTCCGACGCCGTGCTCGGACCCGAGATGCGCTCGACCGGCGAGGTCATGGGCGTCGCGCGCGACTTCCCGACCGCCTTCGCCAAGGCGCAGGCCGCGGCCGGTGTCCCGCTCCCGACCGAAGGCACCGTGTTCATCACGGTCACCGACGAAGACAAGGCCGGCGGTGTGGGGATCGCGCAGTCGCTCCACGACGCGGGCTTCCGGATCGTCGCGACGCGAGGAACCGCCGAGGCGATCGGTCGCATGGGCGTCCCGGTGGAGCGGCTGAACAAGATCGGCGAAGGCTCACCGCACGTCGTCGACTGGATCGAACGCGGCGACGTGGATCTCGTCATCAACACCCCCACGGGTGTGGGAGCCCGCACCGACGGGCACGAGATCCGCCGCGCCGCTGTCACCCATGGCGTGCCCTGCCTGACGACGCTCTCCGCGGGCATGTCGGCCGCCCGCGCGATCTCGCGCGCGAGCATCGACGGAGAGCCCGAGGTGATCTGCCTGCAGGATCTCCACGGGATCGGCCGTGCCGCGCCCGCCGCGGAGCAGCAGCCCGGCGCAGAGGACTCCGCCAAGGGCGCGGGCGCGCGCGTCACGCGCGGCGCCTCCGACGCACGGGCCGGGGAGCCGGCGGACGACGCCGAGCCCGCTGCGGCGGGCGGCGGCGCCGGGGTGGCGTGAGCGGGCTGCCCGCGGCGGCGCAGGCGCCGCTGGGCCGCCGCCTTGCGGAGATCGTCGAGGTGAGCGCGCTCGGCGTCTACAGGGTGATCAGCGTCGCCGATCCAGGCGCGCCGGCGCCCGCCCCGGGCCAGTTCGCGATGCTCGCCGCCGCCGAGCGCTGGGGGGGAGGGCGCGACGAGCGACCGTTCCTCGCGCGCGCGTTCTCGGTCGCCCGCCACGACCGGGGGTGCTCCCAGTTCCTGCTCGAGGATGTGGGGCCCGGCACGCGCCGGCTGTGCGAGCTGGCCGCTGGCGAGCAGCTCTGGCTGGCGGGCCCGTTCGGTCGCCCCTTCCGCCCGCCGGCGGCCGATCGCACCGGCCCCCGGCGGGCGATCCTCGTGGGAGGCGGCGTCGGCATCGCGCCCTTGGCGATCCTGCAGGACGAGCTCGAGCGCGCCGGGCTCACCGCCACCGTCCTGCTCGGCTTTCGCGACGGCCCCCGGGTGCCCGGCGCGCAACTGCTGCGCGGCGCGGAGATCGCCACCGATGACGGCTCGGCGGGCCACCACGGGCTCGTCACCGCGCTCCTGGAGAGAGAGCTGGAAAGCGACCAGTCCGCGACCGTCTACGCGTGCGGTCCCGCGGGGATGCTCGAGGGCGTGCGAGCGATCTGCGAGCGCGCCGGCGTGCCCGCCCAGCTGGCGCTCGAGTCCGGCATGGCCTGCGGGTTCGGCGCCTGCTACGGCTGTGTCGTGCCCACGCGCGACGGCGGCTACCTCCGCGTCTGCGTGGACGGGCCGGTGATCGATGCAGCGCTGCTCGAGCGGGTCGAGGAGCACGCCGGGGCGCACGAGTGAGCGTCGAGCTCTGCGGGCTGCGCCTGGCGCACCCGATCGTCAACGGCTCGGGGACCTTCGATGCGATCGCGGCGCTGCGCGCCTTCGGCCAGCCGCTGCGCGACGCGTTCCCGTTCTCCGCCTACGTGTCCAAGACGATCACGCTGAACCCGCGGAGCGGCAACCCGCCGCCACGGCTGTGGGAGGCGCCCGCGGGCATGATCAACTCGATCGGCCTCCCCAACAAGGGCCTCGACGGCTACCTGGCCGAGGACCTGCCGCTGATCGCCGGCTTCCGCAGCGACCCGGCAGCGGGCTTCGAGTCGCTGCCGGTGCCGGTGATCACCAACGTGATGGGATCGACCGCCGAGGAGCTCGCCCGGCTGGTGGAGGCGTGCGACGCGCGTGAGGAGATCGCCGCGATCGAGCTGAACGTCTCCTGCCCGAACGTCGCCACCGGGCTGGACATCGGCGCGGACCCGGTCGAGCTCGAGCGTGTCCTCGGTGCCGTGCGCCCTCGCACCGTCAAGCCGCTGATCGTGAAGCTGACCCCGAACGCCGCCGATGTGCCCGCCTGCGCGCTGGGCGCCGAGGCGGGCGGTGCGGACGCCGTTTCGCTGATCAACACCCTGCGGGCGGCCGCGTTGGCGCCCGGAGGCTCCTCGCGCCCGTGGCTCGGAGGCGGGACCGGGGGCCTGTCAGGCCCGGCGATCCGCCCCGTCGCCCTCGCGCAGGTGGCCGCGGTCGCCTCTGCGGTCGAAGTTCCCGTGATCGGGATGGGGGGCGTTCAGCGCCCCGAACACGCCCGCGAGCTGCTCGACGTGGGCGCGTCGCTCGTCGCAGTCGGTACCGAGAGCTTCCGCGATCCCGCTGCGGGGGCCCGGATCGCCGCCGGGCTTGTTCCCGGGGGGTAAAAACGCCTGCAAACACTGGGCCGGACCGTCCAGCAGCCTCGATCCCTGTCAATCTCAGCCTGAGGTCGAGGTGAATTGGGCGTATTTTCTTGATCGCGGCCTCGGTGTGTGTAGACTCGCCGCCCATGGTGACGGCGACCGGCCCGACGTCAAATACGTCCACTGCCCCAGAGCGTTCGCTCAACCAGAGAATGGATGCCCTTGCGAGGGCCAACGAGATCCGCATCAAGCGCGCGCAGCTGAAGCGCGACCTGAAGGCAGGGCGCCGTTCGATCCACTCCCTGCTGCTCGATCCGCCCGAGTACGTCGAGACCGCGAAGGTCTTCGACATGCTGCTCGCGGTCCCGAAGTACGGCCGCGTCAAGGTGAACAAGCTGCTCGTCCACTGCCGCATCGCCCCCAGCAAGACGATCGGCGGGCTCTCCGAGCGTCAGCGCTCGGAGCTCATCAACCTCCTGCACCACTAGCGCCCGCGGGGCTCTGCGGCGCGATCGCAGCCGCCGCGGCGCAGATAATCCGCCCATGAGCGAGTGGTCGGATGAGGCGCACGTGCGCCACTACCTGACGAGGGCCGGGGGAGAGGGCCGGCTCGCAGAGGGGGATCGCACCCTGCTCGAACTGCTCCCGCCCGGCACCCGCAGGGTGCTGGATCTGGGAACCGGCGACGGGCGGCTGCTGGCGCTGCTCGCCGGGGCCCTCCCGGCGCTCGAGGGAGTCGGGATCGACAACTCAGAGATCATGCTCGCGGCCGCCGCCGAGCGGTTTGCGGGCGACGGGCGCTTCGAGCTGGTCGAGCACGACCTCGGAGGGTCACTGCCGGATCTCGGGCTCTTCGATGCGGTGATCTCCTGTATGGCGATCCATCACCTCGAGCACGAGCGCAAGCGCTCGCTCTACGCAGAGGCGTGCGCGGCGCTCGCACCGGGCGGGACGTTCGCGAACCTGGAGCACGTCGCCTCGCCGAGCCGAGCGCTGCACCTCGCGTTCTTCGCCGCGATCGAAGAGCCGCTGGAGTGCGAGGACCCCTCGGACCGCCTGCTCGATGTCGAGACGCAGCTGGGCTTGCTGCGGGAGCTCGGTCTCGAGGATGTGGACTGCCACTGGAAGTGGCGCGAGCTCGCGCTGCTCGCAGGGGTGCGGCCCCGCTGAGGCGGGCTCCCGGGGCCCTAGCGGGTCGTCGGGCCGCCGCCGACCGCCGCGAGAGCGGCCGCGACGCACGCCTCGCGCACCTGCGTCTCGGCGATCGGAAACGTCGTCGGCGCCCCGTCAGGGTCGATGCTGACGCCGATCCCGACCCGCGCGCTGTGAAGCAGACCGAGCGTCTGGGCGTACAGGAGGTTCGTCGTGAGCTGGGGATCGTCGCACGAGAAGGACCCCTGGGCGACGCCTTCGCGGATGATCCCGGCCGTCACTTCGAGGCTCCTCGCCATCGCCGCTCCCAGCTCGACCCAGGTCCTCTCGCTCAGCTCGGCCTGCAGGTGCTCGGCGGGTCGCCGCATGAGCGCGGTCGCACAGTCCACGAAGGCGGGATGGGCCAGGCAGTACTCGACGAAGCTGGTCCATGCCGACCGCAGCTGCTCGCGGGCCGGAGCGGCCGCGTCGATCCGCTGCAGGCCCTGCGCTGTGATCTCATCGAGATAGCGGATCACGGTGCGCACGTGGAGCTCCTCGCGCGAGGGGAAACAGCGGTAGATCAGCGCGCGGTTGATCCCGGCGGCTCGCGCGATCTCGTCCACCGGAGCGTCCTGCATGCCGCGTTCGTCGAACAGGCGGCGCGTGGTGTCCAACAGCAGGGCTTCGCGGTCGCGCCGCCGCGCGATCGCATCCGACGGGGCGCCCCGTGGAACAGCTGCGGCCGCTCCGCCTGAATCGCTCACGACAGCGATGCTAGCGGATGTAACAGACTGTTTGACAGTGTGTTACAGCATGGATAGGCTGGGCCGATGAGAGGGGAGGGGAGCGGCGCGCGCAGCCGCAGACCGCTGGGTGCGCACGTGCTGTGTCTGCTGCTCCTCGCGGCGGCACTCGGCGCGAGCTCCTCCGAGGCCCAGGCCGAGGTGACGATCGGCCCCACGCAGATCGTCGTTGAAGGCTCACAAGCAAGCGCCGTGATCGAGCGCCAGCCGTTCGGTATCTCCTTCCGCGACGGGGCCGGCCACACGGTGCTCTCGGAGCTCGCCGGCGGCGAAGGGCCTCTCACGCTCCCGGAAGGTGCCGGGACCGGCGCGGCCGGACAGCCGTCGGGCCCCGGGCTGTATGCACCCCTGGCCTTCCTCGTGGGGAGCGACGAACCGGTCGCGTTCGGCCTGCGCCCTGAAGAGACGCTGCGCGAATTCGGCGACGTGGGGGATCTCGAAGAAGACCCTGAACACGGCACCGAGTACTCGGCTCAGAACGTGATCGAAGCACGGGCGCAGGGCGAAGGGGTCGAGCTGGAGCTCGCGACCGACGATCCCTCCGGGCGGACGCTCTCGGTCGAAGTCGTGCCGGACGGGGCCGGCGCCATCGCCGTCCACGCGCGCCCGTCGGAACCCGGCGGCGTCGCCGCCATGGCCGACTCCTTCGGCTCGCCGGCCGGCGAGGCCTTCCACGGCTTCGGCGGGCGCCACGACTCGCTGGACCAGCGCGGGCATCAGTTCGCGAACTGGGTCGACCAGGAGAACATCGACGAGGAAACCGGCGAAGCCATCGCACCGGCCTCGACCGAACTGATCCCGAACGGGCCCGAGGCTGCGTACTACGTCCAATCCTCCTTCGTCTCCAACGCGGGCTATGGCTTCCTGCTCGACCGCGGCGAGCTCTCCCAGTGGCGACTGGACTCCGAACGCTCCGATGCGTGGCAGGTCGAGGACGCCGCGCCCGCGATCGACTACGTCGTCGCCCCGGGCTCGATGAAGACGGCGGTCGGGACCCTCACCGCCCTTGACGGCCGCCAGCGCGTGCCGCCGCAGTGGGCGCTGGGGCCGATGATCGACCGCGAGGTCGAACTCCTGCCGGCCGCGTCGGTCTACGAACAGAGCGTCGAGAGCGACATCCACGAAATGGCGGCCCGGAAGGTGCTCCCGAGCGCCTACCGGATCGAGGGCTTCGGCTTCGTCGCGCCGTCCTTCTTGGAACACGCGATCGCCCAGCTCAAAGCGCTCGGCGTGAAGCCGCTGCTCTACTTCCGCCCGTTCGTGGGCGAGGAGGCGATCGGCACCGAATACGCCTCCGAATACGCGACCGCCGTCGAAGACGGCTACGTCGCGACGAACGCCGAAGGGTCGCCCTACATCTTCCGCGACAACTTCGAGGGGGCGCCCGGGGCCGTCATCGATCTCACCGACCCGGCGGCGGTCTCCTGGTGGCGGCAGCGGATCGACCGCGCGCTCGACCTCGGCGCCGAAGGGTTCATGCTCGACTTCGGCGAGCAGGTTCTTCCGGGCATGCGCTTCCACGACGGGCGCACCGGCGCGCAGATGCACAACGAGTACCCGGTCCTCGTCCAGCGGGTGACCAGGGCGATCACCGACGAATACGAACAACAGCATCCCGGTCGCCACATCGTGTTCTTCACGCGCAGCGGCTACAGCGGCTTCGAAGGCGAACCGGGATCGGCCGCGTACGAGAGCTTCAACTTCCCGGGTGACGAGACCACCGACTGGAGCCACGCCTCCGGGCTCGCGTCGCTGACCCCCGACATGCTCAACCGCGCGATCGGCGGCGCATACGGCTACGGGACCGACATCGGCGGCTACTACGACCTCTATACGCCGCCGACCACCAAGCAGCTGCTCGCGCGCTGGACCGAGTGGGCGGCGCTCTCTCCGGTCTTCCGCCTGCACGGAGCGATCCGCCAGGAGCACGTCCCGTGGGCGGCGCATCTGAATCTGACCGCGCTGTACCGCCAGCTCGCACGGCTGCATGTCGCCGCTGAGCCCCTGATCCTCTCGCTGTGGAAGGAAGCGCAGACCACGGGGGTTCCGCCGACGCGTCCCCTCTATCTGGAATATCCCGAAGACCCCCGCGCCGCCCTTCAGGAACAGGAGTGGATGCTCGGCCCGGACGTGCTGGTCGCACCGGTGGTCGAAAACGGCAAGCGCCAGCGCCCGGTCTATTTCCCCGAAGGATGCTGGCGCGATCCGGAAACGGGGCTGGAAGAGCAGGGACCGCTCGAAGCGACGGTCGCGGCGCTCAAAAGCCAGCTGCCCTTCTTCTTCCGCTGCGGCACGCGGCCGTTCACGCCGCCGGGCCGCTTCGGCCGCGCGCTCCGCTAGGGCCCCGCGTCCCCGGTCCCCAGCCGACCGCGCGTCGCTCTAGTCTCCGCGCTCCGTGGCACGCGTGTTCGTCATCACAGGCCCTTCCGGAGTCGGCAAGGGAACGCTGATCAGAGGGCTGATGGAGCGGATTCCGGAGCTCGAGCTGTCGGTCTCCGCCACGACCCGCTCGCCCCGCCCGGGGGAGCAGGACGGCGCCGACTACCACTTCCTCTCGCCCGAGGAGTTCGACCGCCGCATCGAGGCCGGCGACTTCGTCGAGCACGCCGACTACGCCGGCCGCCGTTACGGCACGCTGCGATCCGAGCTCGACCGCCGCGTCGGGGCGGGCGTCCCGGTCGTGCTGGAGATCGAGGTGCAGGGTGCGCGTCAGGTGCGCGAGGCGATGCCCGAGGCGGTGCAGGTCTTCATCGCGCCGCCGTCGCTCGAGGCGCTCCGGACCCGGCTGGTGGGCCGTGGAACCGACGACCGGGAGGAGGTCGAGCGCCGCCTTCGGGTCGCCGAGGAGGAGCTCGAGGCCCAGAGCGAGTTCGGCCACGTCGTCGTCAACGACCGGCTCCAGGACGCGCTCGAGAGCCTTGCCGGCGTGGTCGGTGCGAACCTGGATTGAGCGCATAGCGCGGCGCGCGGCGTTCCCGCTGGGCGGGCCCCCCGAAGGCCGCGCGGTGGGACGCAGCTACAATCCGATTGCCCAGCGTCCCCTAAGAGAGGCCGACCGAACCCCATGATCTCCCCCCGCATCGACCGTCTGCTCGAGCAGGTCGACTCGAACTACGCCAGCGTGATCGTCGCCGCCAAGCGCGCGCGCCAGATCAACAGCTACTACCACAACCTCGGCGAGGGCACCTTCGACGAGTTTCCCCCGCCGATGGTCGACACGGCCTCGAAAAACTACCTCACGATCGCCCTCGAGGAGGTAGCTGCCGGGAAGATGAAGTACCACTACCGCTGAGCTCGGGGAGCTCGGCGCGCGGGGCACTACCGCGCCGTGATCCGCTCGGTCGGAGGCCGGCTGCCGCGGAGGCAGGTTGACAATCGGGCGCCACAGCTTGCGGGCAGCGCGCCCGAAGCCGACAATCTGAAGGTATGTCACGCATCCTGCTGGGCGTGAGCGGCGGGATCGCCGCCTACAAGTCGCTGGAGCTCATCCGCCTCGCGACGGCTGCGGGCCACGCGGTGAGGGTGATCCAGACGCCGAACAGCCGCCGCTTCGTCGGCGAGGCGTCGTTCGCGGCGCTGAGTGGCGCGCCGGTGCTCGTCAGCGAGTTCGCGCGCGACCCGTTGCGAGGGTCGTTCCCGGGGCAGGGCCGGCCGGACCACGAGCCGATCGGGCACCTGGAGCTGGTCGCGAACGCTGACGTGTTCCTGGTCGCACCGGCGTCGGCGAACACGATCGCAAAGCTCGCGGCCGGCATGGCGGAGAACCTGCTGACGAGCTGCGCCCTGGCGGCCGAGTGCCCGCTCGTGGTCGCGCCGGCGATGAACAACCGCATGTACGAGCACCCGGCGACGCAGCACAACCTGGCGACGCTGCGGGCGCGCGGCACGAGGATCGTGGAGCCGGGGACGGGGCGGCTTGCATCCAAGGGCGAGGAGGGGGTAGGGCGCCTGGCGGAGCCGCCGGAGCTGCTGCGCGCGTGCGAGCGTGCCGTCGCGGAGCGCGCAACGCAGGGGGATCTTTTTGATTGGGATGGGTTGGCGCGTGGGGTCCCGTCAGCCGTGGGCGGGGCGCTCGATCGCGTGCCGGTGCTCGTGACCGCCGGTGGCACGCGCGAGCCGATAGACAGCGTGCGCTTCGTCGGCAACAGCTCTTCCGGGCGGATGGGCTACGCGCTGGCGCAGGCCGCGGCCGAGCGGGGGGCGCTGGTGACCCTGATCGCGGCCAATGTCTCGCTTCCGGCGCCGGCCGGCGTGCGGGTGGTCGAGGTGGCGACGGCGGCCGAGCTCAAAGAGGCCGCCGAGCGCGAGTTCGCGACCAGCGAGGTGCTGCTGATGGCGGCGGCCGTGGCCGACTTCGCCCCGGTCGCGGCCGAGGGCAAGATCAAGAAGGGCGGGCGCGAGCGCCTCGAGCTCGTGCTCGAGCCGACCCCGGATGTGCTGAGCGCGCTCTCGGGTGCGCGCCGCCCGGGGCAGACGCTCGTCGGCTTCGCGGCCGAGCACGGCGCGGACGGTCTCGAGCACGCGCGCGGCAAGCTCGCGGCCAAGGGCCTCGACGCGGTCGTCTTCAACGACATCTCGCGCGCGGAGATCGGCTTCGACTCAGCGGAGAACGAGGTCACGATCCTCACCACGAGCAACGGCGCCGGCGCGGTCGCCTCGGAGCACGTCCCCCAGGCCTCCAAGGAGCGCGTCGCGGAGGCGATCCTCGACATGGTCGAGAGGCTGCGAACCGGCGACTAGATTAAGGCGATGGACAGCGTCTATGAGCTCTACCGGCGCGGCTGTGAGCTGCTCGAGCACGGCGATCACCAGGCGGCGATCGTGCCGCTCAGCAGGGCGCGCGACCTCGAGCCCGACAAGGCCTCGATCCGGGAGGCGCTGGGCCGCGCGCTGTTCCACGCCCAGCGCTACGAAGGCGCCGCCGAGGAGTTCCAGGCGGTCGCCGCGAGCGCGCCGACCAACGACTACGCGCTGTTCTGCCTCGGGCGCTCGATGCAGCAGCTCGGCCGCCACCGCGAGGCGTGCCAGCCGCTCGCGCTGGCGTGCTCCCTGCGCCCCGAGCGCCAGGACTACAGGCTCTACCGGGACCGCGCCCGGCGGGAAGCCGAACGGAGCTGAAGCCGGCTCGAAGTGCCTGCCGCTGACGTTCGCGAACGGCACGGAGCGCGCGCGAACCCGCTCCCGAGCGTTGTAAGCGCGCGGGGCGCCGGTGCTATCCTCGACGCACAGCTTTCGTGTCGTCGTGCGAGCGTCGGCAGCAGTACCGAGAGTGGGCGCCCGCCCGCTCTTTTTGCGTAAGGACCAGTATCGAGATGAACACCATCCAGACAGAGATCGAGAAGCGGCTCGCGCACAACGAGCCCGACGTCGAGGTGCTCCTCGCCGAGGTGCTCGGCGGTCGCTGCCTGCGTGTCTTCATCGACCACCCGGACGGGGTCGACCTGGGGATGTGCGAGCGGGTGACGATGCTGCTCAACGACCTGCGCGAGCGCTACTCCCTGGAGGTCTCCTCTCCGGGCACCGAGCGCCCGCTGACCAAGCCGGCGCACTTCCGCCGCTTCGTCGGCCGGCGAGCGCGCGTTCGCGTGCGTCATCCGCGGCCGGTGGAACGCGGCGACGTGCACGGCGAGGCTCGCTCTGCACGCAGCTTCACAGGAGAGTTGGTGGGGGCTTCCGAGAACGAGGTGACGCTCGCGGCCGACGGCGGCGTGATCGCCATCCCGTACTCGGAGATTCGTCGTTCGAACCTGATCGAGGAGTAGAGAACCAGCCCATGTCACGCGAGATCCTTGAGGCAATGCACGCGCTCGCCCGCGAGAAGGGCATCGAGCCCGAGAAGCTCATGATCGCGCTCGAGGACGCGCTGCTCTCCGCTTACAAGAAGCAGCCCGGCTCGGCCAAGTACGCCCGCGTCGAAATGGACCGCGAGACGGCCGACTTCCGCGTGATCGAACTGAAAATCCCGGAGCGCCTGGAGGCGCACCTGATCGTCGAGACGATCGACGAGGGCACCACCGTCGACCCCGAGACGGGTGAGATGCGCGAGCCCGAGGACCCGGAAATCGACCCCGCGAAGTTCGCCGAATACCGCGACCAGATCGACGAGGAAGACGTCACCCCCGACGACTTCGGGCGGATCGCCGCGCAGACCGCCAAGCAGGTGATCCTGCAGCGCATCCGCGAGGCCGAGCGCGACATGATGTATGAGGAATACCGCGATCGCGTGGGCGAGCTGATCACCGGCATCGTGCAGCAGTCGGACTCGCGCTACACGCTCGTGCAGCTGCGCGAACGCGTCGAGGCGCTGCTCCCGAAGTCCGAGCAGGTCGACGGCGAGCGCTACGACCACTCGCAGCGCATCAAGGCCGTCATCAAGGAGGTCTCGCCCTCGACGAAGGGACCGGCGATCATCGTCTCGCGCCGCGACCCGGAGCTCATCAAGAAGCTCTTCGAGCTCGAGGTGCCGGAGATCGCCGACGGCCTCGTCGAGATCGCGAACGTCGCCCGCGAGCCCGGCTACCGCTCGAAGATCGCAGTCGTCTCGCACACCGACGGCGTCGACCCGGTCGGCGCCTGCGTCGGCCCGCGTGGCTCGCGCGTGCGCATGGTCGTCTCCGAGCTGCGCGGCGAGAAGATCGACATCATCCCCTTCAACGACGAGCCCGCCCGCTTCGTCGCCAAGGCGCTGTCACCCGCGCGCGTGCGCGAGGTGCTGGTCGACGACGATGCCAAGCAGGCCACGGTGATCGTGCCCGACGACCAGCTCTCGCTCGCGATCGGCCGCGAGGGTCAGAACGCACGACTCGCAGCGCGCCTGACCGGCTGGCGCGTGGACATCCGCTCGGAGACCGAGTTCGCAGCCGAGGAGGCCGAGCACGGCTACGAGGAGGAGGAGGTCGCAGGACGCTGCGCCGCGATCCTCTCCAACGGCCGTCGCTGCCCGAACGCCGCGCTCCCCGGCTCGCGCTACTGCGGGTTGGAGACCCATCAGGCGCTGGCGCAGATCGAGGGCGACAACATCGAGGACCTGCAGGTCGAGGGCTCAGAGGCCGAAGCGGTCCAGGAGAGCGGCGCCGTGCTGCTCGCCGAGCAGCCGGAGCGACGCGCCCGACGCGGTCGAGGTCGTCGACGTCTCCGAGGAGGCTGCGCCGCTCGGCGAGACCGAGGCCGCTGTGATCGCGCCCGGTCCCGAGGAGGCCCCCGCCGAAGCCGAAGCCGAGCTCGCTGAGAAGCTCGAGGAGCAGGAGGCCGGCGCCGGCCCCGAGGAAGCGCTCGCGGAGGCGTCCGAGGACGCCGCCGAGGAGTCTGCGACATAGCTGCTCAGTCGGGACTCCGACCCGCCCAGAACAACAGTCGTAGAGCCGCAGGGACGCGGCAGACACCGCCTCAGCGCACCTGCGTCGGGTGCGGACGCCGCGCGCCGAAACACGAGCTCGTGCGCCTGGCACTCGCCGCGCCCGGCCGGCAGGACGGCCGCCCGGCGCGCATCGCGGTCATCGACCGTGACGGGCGCCTCGGCGGCCGCGGCGCCTACCTGTGCCGCGATCCGGACGGCGCGGGGCCGCGCGCGGATTGCCTGCAGCGAGCGATCCGCCGCCGCAGCGTGGGACGCACGCTGCGCGCGAGCGTGACGCTCGATCCCAAGCTCGTAGAATCGATGAGCCGATGAGCAAGAAGCGCGTACACGAGATCGCCAAGGAGCACGGCCTGACGAGCAAGGAGCTGCTTGAGAAGCTGGCTGCCGCCGGCGTGCAGGCGAAGGCGGCCGCCTCCTCGGTCGAGGAGTCCGCCGCTCTGCAGGCGCTCGGCCTCGACGGCGCCAGCAACGGCTCCGCCAACGGCGCCGCGACGGCTCCGCCCGCGAAGGAGGCCCCGACGGCGCCGGCAGCGACGCAGCAGGCCGCGCCCGCCCGGCAGCCGGCCGCAGCGCCCCCGCAGCCCAAGGCGCCGGCGCCCGCGCCGGCGAAGCCCGCGACGCCGCCGCAAGCCTCTGCCCCGGCCGCGCCGGCCCAGGCGGCTCCGGCTCAGGCGGCTCCGGCCCAGGCGCAGCCCGCGGCCCCGGCGCAGCCCGCCGGCCAGGCCCAGCCCGCGGCCCCGGCGCAACCCGGAGCTCCGGCGGGCGGCGATCGAGTTCGCCCGACCCGCGACTCCCGCACCGGTGAGCGCACGCCCGGCGATATCGGACCCGGCGGGCGCCGCCGCGTCGTGATCGACTCGCAGGCCTCGCGCCGCCAGCAGGGCGGCCCGTCGAACCAGCCGCAGCGCCGTCCGCGCCGCGGGCGCCGCCGCCGCGGCACCTACGACGACACGATCGCCCCGATCGACACGGCCGCGATGGAGGCGACGGACACGATCCGCGTCAACTCGGGCTCGACGGTCAAGGACATCGCCGAGTACCTGGGCGTCCCGGTCCCCGAGGTGATCAAGAAGCTGATGTCGCTCGGCGAGATGGCCACGCTCACGCAGACGCTGTCGGATGACGCGATCCAGGTGATCGCCGACGAGTTCGAGAAGACGATCGAGATCGTCCACGCCGCCGACGACGTCGAGGTCGAGCCGGTCTACGAGGACGACGCGGAGGACCTGATCGCCCGGCCGCCGGTCGTGACGATCATGGGCCACGTCGACCACGGCAAGACCTCGCTGCTGGATGCGATCCGGGAGACCGAGGTCGCCGCGGGCGAGGCCGGCGGCATCACACAGCACATCGGCGCCTACCAGGTACGCCACGCCGGCAAAGAGATCACGTTCCTCGACACCCCCGGCCACGAGGCCTTCACCGCGATGCGCGCCCGCGGCGCGAGCGTCACCGACCTCGCGGTGATCGTGGTCGCGGCCGACGACGGAGTCAAACCGCAGACCGAGGAGGCGATCGACCACGCCAGGGCGGCGGAGGTGCCGATCGTCGTCGCCGTCAACAAGGTCGACAAGGAGGGCGCGCAGCCCGAGCGCGTCCGCACCGAGATGACCCAGCACGGCCTGCAGCCCTCCGACTGGGGCGGGGAGACGGAGTTCGTGGACGTGAGCGCGAAGACCCATCAGGGGCTCGACTCGCTGCTCGACACGATCCAGATCGTCACCGACCTCGAGGAGCTCAAGGCGAACGCCGGCGCCGAGGCGTCCGGGGCCGTCGTCGAGTCCAAGCTCGACCCGGGCCGCGGGCCGGTCGTGACCGTGCTGATCCAGCGCGGCACGCTGCGCGTCGGCGACGCGCTGGTGGCGGGCGCCCACTTCGGGCGCGTGCGCGCCATGCACGACTTCAACGGCCAGAAAGTGAAGCGCGCGACGCCCGGCCAGCCGGTCGAGGTGCTCGGCTTCGACGGCGTCCCCGAGGCGGGCGAGCACGTGCGCGTGGTCGAGAACGAGCGCCGTGCCCGCCAGCTCGCGGGCGAGCGCGCGAACCGCCTGAAGACCGAGGCGCTGGCGCGCCGCTCGGGGCGCAAGGTCTCGCTCGAAGACGTCTTCAAGCTCGCCCAGGACGGCACCGTCCAGGAGCTGGCGCTCGTCGTCAAGGCCGACGTGGCCGGGTCTCTGGAGGCGCTCGAGGACGAGATCGCAAAGCTCCCGCAGGACGAGGTCACGGTCAACGTCGTGCACCGCGGCGTCGGCGGCGTCAACGAGTCCGACGTGATGCTGGCGGCGGCCTCGGAGGGCGTCGTGCTCGCCTTCAACGTGAGGCCCGTGGGCGATGCCCGCGCGGTGGCCGAGCGCGAGGGCGTCGAGATCCGCTCCTACGCGGTGATCTACCGCGCGATCGAGGAGCTGCGCGCCGCGATGCAGGGGATGCTCGCCCCCGAGGAGGTGGAGACGCCGCTGGGCCAGGCCGAGGTGCGCCAGCTCTTCAAAGCCTCGCGGATCGGCACGATCGCCGGATGCCAGGTCACCGAGGGCAAGATCACCCGCGGCGCCCGCGTGCGCCTGGTGCGCGAGGGCACCGTGATCTACGACACGACGATCGAGAGTCTCAAGCGCTTCAACGACGACGTCAGAGAGGTGACGTCGGGGTTCGAGTGCGGGATCGTGCTCGCGAACTTCCAGGACGTCAAGGAGGGCGACCTGCTGGAGGCTTACGAGACCCGGCAGGTCGAGCGCGAGCTGAGCTGACAGCCAGCAAGAAGGGACGCCGGGTTCGGCGCGGAATTGGAGAGACAGGTGGCCACGGGACGCATGCGTCGGGTCGACGAGGCGGTTCGCCAGGTCATCGGAGACGCTGTGTCATCTGAGCTGAAGGACCCCAGAGTTGGATTCGTGACCGTTACGGACGTGAGAACAAGCCCCGACCTCAGGCACGCGCGCGTGTACGTCAGCGTGCTCGGCGCCGCCGGCGCGCCGTCGGAGCCGCAGGAGCGCGAGGACAGCCTCGCCGGCCTGCGCAGCGCCCACGGCTTCCTGCAGGCCCGCCTCGCCGGCGAGCTGCGACTGAAGCGCACGCCGGAGCTGGAGTTCGTCTACGACGACACGACCGACCGCGCGATGCGCCTGGAAGAGCTGATCGACCGGGAGATGGAGCAGTGAGCGCGAACGGCGACGCCCCGGCGGAGACGGCCGTGGTGCGCGAGCAGGTCCTCGCCCGCCTGCGCGAGGACGCGGACTTCGTGCTCGCCACGCACGAGCACCCCGACGGCGACGCCCTCGGCTCGCTGGTCGCGATGCAGGGCCTGCTGAGCTCGCTGGGCAAACGCTCTGAGATGTTCATCGCCCCCAGCGACCTGCCGCTCCCGCGCGAGTACCGCATGTTCCCGCTGGACGGGCTGATCTCCGAGCCCCCGGCGGACATCGCCGCGCGCACGGTCGTCTTCCTCGACTGCGGCAACATCGACCGCAACTCGGCCAGCGTGCTTCGCGACGGCGCGACCCTCCTGAACATCGATCATCACCACGACAACACCTCCTTCGGCGAGCTGAACCTGGTCGATCCGCACGCCTCCTGCACGGCGGAGATCGTGTGGTGCCTGATGGACGGCCTCGGCGTCGCGCCGTGGCCGGCCGTCGCCGAAGCGCTCTACATCGGCCTGATCACCGACACCGGGCGCTTCATGTACGAGAACACGACCCCTCGCGCACACCGCATGGCGGCGGCGCTGATCGAGGCCGGAGTTGACGTCCCCCTCGTCTACCGGCGCCTCTACGAGGGCATGCCCGCCGGCAAGCTCACGCTGCTCGGCACCGCGCTCGCAGCGATGCGCCGGTTCGACGGCGGAGAGCTCACGATGGCCACGCTCAGCGCCGAGGACTTCCGCGAGGCGCAGGCCGAAGACAGCTACTCCGAGGGCATCATCGACCAGCTCCGCGCCCTGGAAGGGGCGAAGGTCGCCGCGCTCGTACGCGAGCTCTCCACCGGGGAGCGCGCCGGCCAGCACAAAGTCTCGCTGCGCGCCACCGACGACGACGTCGACGTCTCGGTGATCGCCCGCGCCCAGGGCGGCGGCGGACACCGCCGCGCCGCCGGCTTCACCACCCCGATGACCGACGAGGAACTGGTCGCCTTCCTGCGCGAGGCGATCGCGGCGCAGCTGCACCCGTCTGCCGACGGGACCCCGGCGGCCACGCCCGTCTGAGCGCCGCGCCGTTGGACGCGGTGCTCCTGATCGACAAGCCGGCCGGCGTCACATCGCACGACGTCGTCGCTGCCGTGCGCCGCGCCTTCGGCGGCAAGGGAGCGGCGCCGCGGGTGGGTCACGCCGGAACGCTCGACCCCTTCGCCACCGGCCTGCTGGTCGTGCTGCTCGGACGCGCGACCAAATCCCAGCAGGAGGTGATGGGCCTGCCCAAGCGCTACGAGACGACCGCGAGGCTCGGCGCCACCTCGAGCACCGGCGACCCCGAGGGGGAGATCCTCGTCACGGGCCGGATCCCGCCGCCGGGCTCCGAGCTGCCGACGGGCGAGCTGCGCCAGCGCCCGCCGGCGCACTCGGCGGTGAAGATCGGCGGCGAGCGGGCGTACAAGCGCGCACGGCGTGGCGAGAGCTTTCAGATGCCCGAGCGGATCGTCACCGTGAGCTCCTTCCGCGAGCTGTGGCGCCGCGAGGGCGAGCAGGGCCCGGAAGCCGGGTATGAGATCGAATGCGGGTCGGGCACCTACGTGCGCTCGCTGATCGCAGACCTGGGCGACGCCTACTGCCTCGCTCTGCGGCGCACCGGGATCGGTCCGTTCGAGGTGTCCGACGCGATCGCCCCTCCGTCCCGCGGCGAGAGCTGGGCCGAGCAGCCGCCCGGCGCCCCCGCGCTCCTGGGCCTCGAGACGGCCCTCGCGGTGGCGCGTCAATAACCTGTGACGCCGTGAAGGTCACGCGCCTGCCCGACGTGCAGCGAGCATCCGCGCGGAGCGTCGCCGTCGGCACGTTCGACGGCGTGCACCTGGGACATCGCGAGGTGATCGCGGGCTCGGACAGCGTCCTGACCTTCGACCCGCACCCCGTCTCGGTGGTCGCCCCGCAGCACACCCCGAAGCTGCTGACGACCCCCGAGCGCAAGGCGGAGCTGGTCGCCGCGCTCGGGGTGCAGGAGATGATCGTGATCCCGTTCGACGCCGGGTTCGCGCAGCGGACCGCCGAGCAGTTCATCGACGACGTCCTCGTCGGCGCGCTCGGCGCGACGCAGGTGTCGGTGGGGGAGAACTTCCGGTTCGGCAACCGCGCGAAGGGCGACCCCGCCCTGCTCGGCGCCGATGAGCGCTTCGGCACGGTCGTGCACCCGTTGCTCGAACTGGACGGCGAGGTCGTCTCCTCCAGCCACATCCGCGGCCTGCTCCAGGCCGGCGACGTCGCCGAGGCCAACCGCATGCTCGGTTCGACCTTCCAGCTCGCGGGGGTCGTCGCGCACGGCGACGAGCGCGGGCGCGAGCTCGGCTACCCGACCGCGAACCTCGTCCCCGACGAGGCGCTGGCGCATCCCGGCCACGGCGTCTACGCCTGTCTGGCCGACGGCCGCCCGGCCGCCGTCTCGATCGGGGTGCGCCCGACGTTCGACACCGGCCGAGGCGAGCTGATCGAGGCCTACATCCTCGATTTCGACGGCGACCTGTACGACCAGACGCTGACGCTGGAGTTCCTGGAGCGCCTGCGTGGCGAGCGGCGCTTCGAGAGCGCCGAGGCGCTCGTGGAGCAGATGCAGGCTGACGTGGTACGCACGCGCGAGATCGCCGCGGCAGCGGCCTGAAGGGCGCCCTCTGTCTGCTACCGTCCCACGGCGATGACGGCACTCACCAGCGAGCGCAAGCGGGAGATCACCGCGAAGTTCGGCGCGAACGAGCAGGACACCGGCAACACCCGGGTCCAGGTCGCGCTGCTCACCGAGCGGATCAACCACCTCACCGAGCACCTGCGCACGCAGCAGAAGGACCACCACTCGCGCCGCGGGCTGCTGATGCTCGTCGGGCGCCGCCGCCGCTTCCTCGACTACCTGCAGCGCGACGATCTCGAGGGCTACCGCGAGCTGATTCAGGAGCTCGGCCTCCGCAAGTAGGCTCCGGCGGCCGTGGACGCTTCGCGCTCCTTTGTCCTCGGTCGCCTGCGTACGGTGTGCGCCGCGCGCCCTGCGTCCGCGGATCGCTCGGTCCACTGGCGCCTGAACGGCACGGAGCGGTTCTGATGGCCGTCCTCGCGCCAGGCACGCCGGCCCCGGAGTTCAGCCTCGCCCGCGCAGACGGCGAGAGCTTCACGCGGGGGGATCTCGAGGGGCACGGGTCGGTCCTGGTCTTCTACCCGTTCGCCTTCAGCCCGGTGTGCACCGACCAGCTGCAGCTCTACGACGGGCTGCTGGAGGAGCTCGCGGCGCGCGACGTCTATCTCTACGGGGTCTCCTGCGACTCCACATGGGCCCAGACGGCGTTCCGCGAGAAGCTGGGCGTCTCCAGCGAGCAGCTCTCGGACTTCGAGCCCAAGGGCGCGGCAAGCGCCGCCTTCGGCGTGCTGCACCCGGGCGGCTTCTCGCAGCGCGCGCTGGTGATGACCGACAGCGAGGGTGTCGTGCGCTGGAGCTACGAGGCCGCCTCGCCGGGCGAGCTGCCGGGCGCGGACCTGCTCGCGCAGGGCGTCGCGGCGGCGTTCCCGGGCTGAGTCGATGCCGGGCGCCCGCCGCCCGCCCGAGTCCCTGAGGGGCGCCGGTCTCGTGCTCGCGCGCTGGCGGGCAGCCGACCGCGCCGAGCTGCAGGCGGCGGTGAATGCCAGCAGGAGTCACCTCAAGCCGTGGCTGGCATGGGCGAGCGACGAGTCGCCCGGAGCCGTTGCGTCGTTCCTGGGCGCCAGCGCCGAAGCCTGGAGCAGCGGCGAGCGCTTCGAGTACGGCATCTTCTCGGCGGAGCGGGTGCTGCTGGGCAGCGCGGGGCTGATGGCGCGCCTCGGGCCCGGAGGCCTCGAGATCGGGTACTGGGTGGGGGAGAGGCACACGCGCCAGGGCATTGCGAGCCGGGCGAGCGCGCTGCTGACCGCAACTGCCTTCGCGCTGCCGGCCCTCGAGCGGGTGGAGATCCATCACGACGAGGCGAACGTCGCGAGCGGCGGTGTCCCGGCCGCGCTCGGCTTCACGCGGGTCGGCACGTTCCCGCGCGCGCCCGCCGGGGCTCCGGGAGAAACGGGCCGCGAGGTGCGCTGGCGGATGCAGGCGGCCGACTTCCCGGCGAGCGCCGCGGCGGCGCTCGCGAGCGCCGCCTGAGGAGGGCCGTTCCGCCTCCTGCCCAAACGCCGAGCCCGATCGCTGGCCACCTGGCCGATGCGCGGAGGCTCGCGCTCGCAGACGATCGCTGCCGATGGCGAAAGTGATCATCTCCTACGACGGCACGGAGAACGACGACGACGCGCTCGCGCTCGGCAAGCTGCTGGCGGACCCCGGGGACCTCGCGCTCGCCTACATCCGCCACTCCCCGGAGCTGGATCCGCAGCGCGAGAAGATCGCCCAGCACGACGCCGAGCGGCGCCTCGCGCAGGGCGCGGAGATGCTCGGCCGTCCCGAGATCCCGCAGCACGTCGTCTTCGGGGCCTCCACGGGCGGGGCGCTCGAAGAGCTTGCCGGCGCCGAAGGCGCCTCGATCGTCGTGTTCGGCTCGGATTACCGGACGCAGACCGGACACGCCGAGCCGCCGAACTCGGCCCAGCGCCTGCTGGAGATCGGGGGCACCGCGATCGCCGTCGCGGCCTCGGGCCTGCGCGCCGATGTGCCCGCGTCGATCGCCACGATCGCCGTGGTCTCGCCCGACGGCGACGACACCGCCCTGCGCTCGGCGGAAGCGATCGCGGCTGAGCGCGGCGGGGAGCTCGTCGGCCTCGACGGCGCCAAGGCCGACCTGATCGTCGTCGGCTCCCAGCCCGGGGCGCCGGCCGGCCGCGTGGCCCTCAGCGGCGCGGCGCGCACCGCCCTCGACGCCTCTCGCGGCTCGGTGCTCGTGGTGCCGAGCGGCAAGCCTCTGGGCGCCTGAGAGACCCCGCCCGAACCGGCCCCTGCGGGCCGAGCGCGGATGCGAGTTCGCTAAGCTGCCGGGGTTCGGAAAATGAGATAAGTGATTTGGGTCGCCGACCGAAGGGCGGCCAGGAAGGCAGTGAATATGAGCAGTGACGCCGTTACACGGGTCTCCGTGGAGATCGCCGGTAGCGAGATCTCGTTCGAGACGGGGCGGATGGCCAAGCAGGCATCCGGCGCCGTCGTCGTCAAGCAGGGGGACACGATGGTCCTCTGCACCGCAGTCGCGGGAGGCGTCCGCGACACCGACTTCATGCCCCTGACGGTCGACGTCGAGGAGCGCATGTACTCCGCCGGGAAAATCCCCGGCTCATTCTTCAAGCGCGAGGGTCGCCCCGGTGAGAAGGGCACGCTGACCGCGCGCATGATCGACCGGCCGATCCGGCCTCTCTTCCCCAAAGACTGGCGCTTCGACACGCAGCTCGTGGCGATCCCGATCTCGATCGACCACGTCAACCCCTACGACATCCTCGCGATGAACGGCGCCTCGGCCGCGCTGATGATCTCCGACATCCCGCTGCCGACGCCGGTCGGTGCGGTGCGAATCGGCAAGATCGAGGGCGACTTCGTCGTGAACCCGCCCGAGCCCGACCTGCTCGCGGACGCCGAGACGCCCTCGGAGCTGGACCTGATCGTGGCCGGCACCGAGGACGCGATCCTGATGGTCGAGGCCGGCGCGAACGAGATCCCCGAGGCCGAGATCCTCGACGCGCTCGACATCGCGCACGCCGAGATCAAGAAGCTGTGCGCGCTGCAGCGCGACCTCGCCGCCAAAGTCGGCAAGGCCAAGAAAGAGTTCGTGCCGATCCAGGCCGATCCCGAGCTGCTCGAGAAGGTCCGCGGCTCCCATGGCGCCAAGCTCGACGCGGCCACGCAGGTCGAGGACAAGCTCGAGCGCCAGGACGCCACGAAGGCGGTCGAGGCGGAAATCCTCGCCGAGTACGGTCCGGCCGCGCCCGAGGGCGCGAGCGAGGACCAGCTGCTCGCCGCCAAGGAGCGCCGCCAGGCTGCCCAGCTCGTCTTCGACAAGCTCGAGAAGCAGATCATCCGCGAGCGCATCGCCGTCCAGAAGAAGCGCCCGGACGGCCGCTCGGAGAACGAGATCCGCGACATCTCGATCGAAGTCGGCGTGCTGCCCCGCGCCCACGGCTCCGCGCTGTTCACCCGCGGGCAGACCCAGGCTCTCAGCGTGGTCGCGATGGGCACGCTCAAGGAGGAGATGCGCCTCGACACGCTCGGCCTGGAGACGAAAAAGTACTACTGGCACCACTACAACTTCCCGCCGTTCTCGGTCGGGGAGGCGGGCCGGATGGGCGGCGTCAAGCGCCGCGACATCGGCCACGGCGCGCTCGCCGAGCGCGCACTGGCGCCGATGATCCCCTCGATCGAGGAGTTCCCGTACTCGATCCGAGTGGTGTCCGACATCCTCGAGTCCAACGGCTCCTCCTCGATGGCGTCGGTCTGCGGCTCCTCGCTGTCGCTGATGGACGCGGGCGTGCCGATCAAGCGCCCGGTCGCGGGGATCGCGATGGGCCTGATCAAAGAGGGCGACGACTACATCGTCCTGACCGACATCGCCGGCGTCGAGGACCACCTCGGCGACATGGACTTCAAGGTCGCCGGCACCGATCGCGGCATCACCGCCCTGCAGATGGACATCAAGATCACGGGCGTCACCTTCGACATCCTGCGCGACGCGCTCGCCCAGGCGAAGGAGGCGCGCACGTTCATCCTCGGCAAGATGCACGACACGATCTCGGGGCCGCGCGAGCAGCTCTCGCAGTTCGCGCCGCGCATCCAGACCATCCAGATCGACCCGTCGCAGATCGGGCTGCTGATCGGCAAGGGCGGCGAAACGATCCGCGGCCTGGCCGACGAGTTCGAATCGCAGATCGACGTCAACGACGACGGCCAGGTGCTGATCTACTCCGCCAACGGCGAGCTCGGCGACGCGCTGGTCGAGCGGATCCGGATGATGATGAAGGAGGTCGAGGTCGGCGACGAGTACGACGGCAAGGTCGTCAAGACGACCACGTTCGGCGCCTTCATCGAGCTGGCCAAGGGCACCGACGGCCTGCTGCACATCTCCAACGTCTCGCCCGGCGAGCGCGTCGAGACCGTCGAGGACGTCCTCAACAAGGGCGACGAGGTCAAAGTGCGCGTGGTCGAGGTCGACCGCGAGCGCGGCCGTATCGGCCTGCGCCTCGCCGACGACCCGGACATCGCGGGCAAGACCGTCGAAGAGCTGGCGGGCGTCGGCACCGGCGGCGGCGGCGGTGGCGGCGGCTCCCGCCCGCCCCGCGACCGCGGCAGGCCGTCCTCGAACGGCCGCGACCGCGACCGCGGCAGGGACGGCGCGCCCTCGCGGCGCCGCGAGGGCGATCGGGGCTCCGGCCGCCCGCGGCATGGCCGCGACCGCGACTGACTCAGGCGATCGGGCCGGCTCCTCGGGCCGGCCCGATCACAGCCTTACGACGCTGGACTCCGGCGTCCGTGTGATCACAGAGCGCGTGCCCGGCGTGCGCTCGGTGGCCCTCGGCTTCCTCATGGACACCGGCTCGGTCGTCGAGCAACCCGAGCAGGCGGGCATCTCGCACCTGCTCGAGCACATGCTGTTCCGCGGCACCGAGCGCTACGCCTCGGAGGAGATCGACCAGCTCTTCGACGCGATGGGCGCCGAGATCAACGCCGGCACCGACAAGGAGTCCACGACCCTCTACACGCGCGTGCTCGACGGCCACATGGAGCGCGCGTTCGACGTCATGGCCGACATGATCTGGCGCCCGCGCTTCGGGGAGCTCGAGGCGGAGAAGGACGTGGTCCTCGAGGAGATCGCGATGTACGAGGACGACCCGCAGGACCGGGTCTTCGACCTCGAGGGCCGCGCGATCTTCGGCGCCCACCCGCTCGGGCGTCCGGTGATCGGCACCGCCGCGGCGGTGTCGGCGATCGACCGCGACCGACTTGCCGGCTACCACGACGAGCGCTACCGGCCCGGCTCGATCGTGATCGCGGCCGCGGGCTCGGTCGAGCACGACGCGCTCGTCGAGCTCGTCCGCGCCGCCGAGCCGCCGCAGGGCAGCGGCGCCGCTCCGCGCCCGGAGCTCGAGGCGCCGGCATTCGAGCCGCGCGTCGAGTTCCTGGAGAAAGAGACCGAGCAGTACCACGTGTGCGTCGGCGGCTCCGGCCTCGCGCGCGACGACGAGCGCCGCTTCGCGCTGCGCGTGCTCGAAGGGATCCTCGGCGGAACCTCCTCATCGCGCCTGTTTCAGGAGATCCGCGAGCGGCGCGGCCTCGCCTACTCGGTCTTCTGCTGGTCGAACCTCTACGCCGCCAGCGGCGAAGTCGGCGTCTACGTGGGCACGAGGCCCGACAACCTCGATTCCGCGCTGGAGATCCTCGCCCGCGAGCTGCGCCGCTGCGTCGAGGACCCCGCGAGCGAGGAGGAGCTGGTGCGCTCGCGTGAGAACCTCAAGGGCAGGATGGTGCTGGCGCTCGAGTCGACCTCCGCCCGCATGGGCCGCCTCGGCGGCGCTCTGCTCAGCGACATGCCGGTGCTCTCGACCGACGAGGTGATCGCGCGCATCGACGCCGTGCGGATCGAGGACCTGCGCGAGCTCGCCGCCGAGCTGTTCGCGCCGGAGCGGATGTCGATCGCGGGGGTGGGCGCCGACGCCTCCGTCTTCGCGCGCGCCTCCGCGGCGCTGCGGGAGGCTGCGTGATCCGCGTCGCGGTGTCCGGCGCGGCCGGGCGCATGGGGGAGACGGTCTGCCGCGCGGTCGAAGGCGCCGAGGGCATGGAGCTGAGCGGCCGTGCGGACCCGGCACTCGGCACCGCGCTCGCCGACGCTCTCGCCGGGGCCGACGTCCTCGTCGACTTCACGCAGCCCGACACGGCGCTCGAGAACGCCCTCGCGGCTCTGCGGGCGGGGGTCCACGTCGTGATGGGGACCACCGGGTTCGACCCCGAGCCGCTCGCGGCGGCCGCCCGCGAGGCGGGACGCAACGTGCTGCTCGCGCCGAACTTCGCGATCGGCGCCGTGCTGATGATGCGCTTCGCCGCGCAGGCCGCGCCGCACATGGCGAAGGCCGAGATCATCGAGCTGCACCACGACGCGAAGATCGACGCGCCCTCCGGCACCGCGAAACGCACGGCCGAGCTGATGGCCGAGGCGACGGGCGGGCCGCAGCCGCCGGTGCACTCGGTCCGGCTGCCGGGGCTCGTCGCCCACCAGGAGGTGATCCTGGGCGATCTCGCGCAGACGCTCACGATCCGCCACGACACGATCGGGCGGGAGAGCTTCATGCCCGGTGTCCTGCTCGCCGTCAGGCGGGTGGCGGAGCTGCCGGAGCCGCTGACGATCGGGCTCGAGAGCCTGCTGTTCGGCGGCTAGCCCGTCGGAGCCCCGGCACCCTTGACGGTGCGGGATACTGGATCGGCCGATCGAGGGAAGGGGAAGGAGATGGCCGATCAGAACAAGCAGGTCGTGGAGCGCGGCCACGAGGCGCGGACGACGGGCCGGATATCGGACTGGATCGAGACGCTCGATCCGGACATCGGGTGGGACATCTCGGGCTATCCGGTCGCCGGCTTCCCGCAGACGGGCAGCGGGCGCAACGAGTTCGTCGCCCACGTAGCGAAGTACTGGTCGCTGTGGAACGACTACTCGCAGGACGTCGCGGAGATGATCGAGGAGGGCGACGAGGTGATCGTGGTCTTCCGGGAGCACGCCCGGCTGCGCAACAGCGATGCCGGCCTCGAGCGGGAGCTGGCGGCCGTGTGGACGATCCGCGACGGCAGGCGTGTGCGCTTCCGCGCGTTCGCGAGCCGCGACGCGGCGCTCGAGGCGATACGCGCCGAGGGCGCCTCGGTCTAGGGCGCGAGCGAGGACTCCGAACCGGGCGGCGCGACCCGCGACGCGCCCGCGAAGCGTGAGATACTGAGCCCCATGGCCGACCTCGGCACAGTCATCACAGCGCTCGTGACGCCGTTCGACGAGCGCAATCGCGTCAACGAGGAGTCCTTCGTGGCGCTCCTGCGCCATCTGGCCGATCACGGCTCGGACGGCTTCGTCGTGGCCGGCACGACCGGCGAGGCATCGACCCTCACCGACGAGGAGCAGCTCGGCCTGATCGGTCTCGCCGTCGCCGAGTGCCCCGAGGGCAAGACGATCATCGCCGGGACCGGCACCAACGACACCCGTCACGCGGTGCACCTGACCGAACGCGCGACGGAGCTGGGCGCCGACGCGGTGCTCGTCGTGACGCCGTACTACAACCGCCCGAGTCGCAGGGGGCTCGTGCGCCATTACCAGGCGGTTGCATCGGCCACCGACAAACCGCTGATCCTCTACAACATCCCCTCTCGCACGGGGACGAACATGCCGCCGGACCTGCTGGCCGAGCTCGCCGAGATCGACAACGTCGCCGGCGTCAAGCAGGCCAACCCCGACGAGCTGCAGCAGATCGACGGACTCGACCTCTATGCGGGGGACGATCCGACCTTCCTGCGCACGCTCGAGCTGGAAGGGGCCGGGGTGATCAGCGTCGCGAGCCACATCGTGGGCGACGAGATGCGCCGGATGGTCGATGAGCCCGAGAACCGGGTCGAGATCGACGCGTCGCTCCAGGACGTCTACACGACGCTGTTCCTGACCTCGAACCCGACGTGCACCAAGGCCGCCCTGAACCTGCTCGGCTATGACGCGGGCGGGCTGCGGCTGCCGCTCGTCGAGGCGAGCTCCGAGGAGACGGCGGCGATCCGCGAGATGCTCGAACGCCACGGCCTGCTCGCCGGCACCCCCGCGTGAGGCTGGGCGTGGCGAAGGCGGGCGCCGGCCTCAGCGGCGCGGACGGAAGGGGGCAGGCCCGTGGCTGATCTGCGCGTACTCCCGCTCGGCGGCCTCGGCGAGATCGGCAAGAACATGACCGTCGTCGAACACGACGGCCGGATCGTCGTCGTCGATGTCGGTCTGCGCTTCCCGACCCCCGAGATGGTCGGCATCGACCTCGTGCTCCCGGACTTCGCGTACCTGCGCGACCGCGTGCGCGACATCGAGGCGATCGTCGTGACACACGGCCACGAGGACCACCTCGGCGCCCTCCCGTGGGTGCTGCGCGAGCTCGACGGCTTCGAGGCGCCCGTCTACGCCGGCCCGCTGACCGCTGCCATGGCCCGCTCGAAGCTCGACGAGCACAAGCTGCGCGACGTGAACCTCAGCGAGGTCGAATCCGGCGAGGTGATCGAGCTCGGCCCGTTCTCTCTGGAGCTCGTCCACATGACCCACTCGATCCCCGACTCGAGCGCCGTCGCGCTCGGGACGGACCTCGGGACGGTCCTGATCACAGGCGACTACAAGTTCGACCAGACGCCCGTGGACGGCGAACCCGCCGACGTATCGCGCCTGGCCGAGCTGGGACGCGAGGGCGTGCTCCTGCTCTGCGGCGACTCGACCAACGTCGACCGCGACGGCTTCTCGCCTTCGGAGTCGGTGGTCGGGCCGCACCTGGAGGAGGTGTTCGCCCGCTGCCGCGGGCGCATCGTCGTGACGAGCTTCGCGTCGAACATCCATCGCGTCCAGCAGGTCGTCGACGCCGCCGAGGCGCTCGGCCGCAAGGTCGCGCTGGTCGGGCGTTCGATGCGCAAGAACGTCGGTATCGGCCGCAACCTCGGGCATCTGGAGATCCCCGAGGGGATGCTGATCGGACCGAGGGAGATCACCGACCTCCCCGACGAGCGCGTCGTCGTGATCTCGACGGGCTCGCAGGGAGAGCCGCTCTCGGCGCTGCGGCGAATGGCCTACCGAGACCACAGGCAGGTCGAGCTGAAGGAGGGCGACACGGTTGTCTTCAGCGCGACGCCGATCCCCGGCAACGAGCGCGCCGTCAACGAGACGATCGACCGCCTCTACCACATCGGTTGTGACGTGATCACGCCGCGGGACGCTCCCGTCCACGCGTCGGGCCACGGCTACGCCGAGGAGGTCAAGCTGATGCTCAACCTCGTCAAGCCGCGGTACGTGATGCCCTTCCACGGCGACTTCAAGCGCCTGCGCCTGCACGCGCAGCTCGCGGAAGCCGTTGGCGTTCCGCCCGAGAGCATCTTCCAGGGCGACAACGGCCTGCCCCTCGACATCGACAAACGCGGCGCGCGCTTCGGCGCGGCCGAGCAGTCCGGGATGATCTTCGTCGACGGCGTCGAGCTGGGCGAGATGGCCGACGTCGCGCTGCGCGACCGTCGCATGCTCTCGGCCGACGGCATCTTCGTGGTCGTGGTGACGATCGCCGAGCAGGACGGCTCGTCGGTGGCCGACCCCGAGGTGATCTTCCGCGGCGTCCCGTTCCTCGACGAGGCCGACGAGCTCGACGAGGAGATCCGCCTGACGGTCGAGGAGACGCTCTCGCGAGCCGCCGGCGAGGTGGTCCGCGAGGTCGACGTGCTCACAGACATGCTCCACGACGACCTGGCGAAGCTCGTCTATGACCGGCTCAAGCGCCGGCCCATGGTCCTGCCCGTCGTCGTCGAGGTCTAGCGGCACGACGGCCGGCGTCAGCCGGCGTCCTCGCTCGCTTGCGTGCCAAGCACGCCGCGCTCACTGCGTCCTTGGCTGACTTGGCCCTCGCGCCGCCGGGCGCCGGGGCCGGACCTACACCGCCCGCTCGGCCAGCACCGGCTGCTGCTCGGTCGCGGGCTCGGGCTCCGGGTTGCCCGGCATGCGCACCACGAAGCGGGCTCCGCGGGCCGGCTCGCCCGGTGCGAAGGGCTCCGGGTCCTCCAGCCTCACGGTGCCGCCGTGCGAGGTCGCGACGGCCATCACGATCGCGAGGCCGAGACCGAAGGAGCCGCCGCGGTCGCCCGCGCCGCGGACGAAGCGCTCGAACAGCGTCGGCGCGAGCTCGGGGGGCACGCCGGGGCCGTTGTCCGCGACCACGAGCTCGACCTCGCCGTCCGCGAGCGTGTTCGTGCTGACGCGGATCTCGGTCCCGGGCGGGGTGTGGCGCAGCGCGTTCTCGATCAGGTTGATCGTGAGGCGGTGCAGCTCGTCGCGGACCCCGAGCATCGGCGCCGCGTGGACCTCCAGCGAGATGTCGTGCTCGCCGATCACGGCGCCCAGCTCGCCGGCGGCCTCGACGACGACGGTCGCGAGGTTGACCTGCTCGCGGGGCTGGGTGCGTGCGGCGTCGGTCCGTGCGAGCAGCAGCAGGTCGGCCACGAGCCGTCGCATGCGCTGCGAGGAGCGCAGCGCCGAGCGGGCCGCCTCGCCCTGGTCGCCATCCAGTGAGTCGGCCAGGAGCTCGAGGTTCGCGAGCACGCTGGTCAGCGGGGTGCGAAGCTCGTGCGAGGCGTCCGCGACGAACTGACGCTGGCGGGCGAGCATCGACTCCGTCTCACCACGCGCGGCGTCGAGCTGTCTGAGCATCCCCTCCAGGGTGCGCGTCAGCTCGGCGACCTCGTCGTCGGCGAGAGGCTGGGGCATGCTGCGCGACGGGTCGCGCGTGCGCGCGATCTCGGCCGCGGTGCTCGTGAGCGCCGCGATCGGGCTCATCGCGCGGCGAGCGATCAGCCAGCCGGCCCAGGCGGCGAGGAGGCTGCCGGCGATCACGCCGAGCACGAGGAACAGCTCGACGCGCTTGACGGTTTTCTCGGTCGGCCCGACAGGGCGCGCGTAGGTGATGATCACGCGGCCGACCGGCTCGCCCGTGGATGCCAGCGTCACGATCGCGTCCTGGCTGATCACGCGGTAGCCGTGGATCGTTTTCGCCGATGTGGTGGGCGTCCCGAGGTTCGGAGCGTTCGAGGGCTGCTCGGCGATCAGGCTGTCGCCGAGGCTCATCACCTTCACCACCGCGCCGTTGGAGGTGAAGTCGGTGAGCGGCGTCTGAATGCGCAGCGGGTCGATCGCGATCCGCAGCTGGTTCGGGAGCTCGCGCGCGCTGTCGGCGACCTGCCGGTTGAAGTCCGAGCGGATGCGGTGGACGGTGAGCGAGCCGATCGCGACCGCGAACGCGCAGAGGATCACGAACGTCAGCAGCGCGGAGACGCCCGCGAGGCGGACGCGGATCGGCAGGCGGTCGAATGCGACCGACAGCCGCGACGGCGGGCGAACGCCCGCGACGGCCCGCCGGGCGCTACGCGCGAAGGACGTAGCCGGCCCCCCGGATCGTGTGCAGGAGCCGGGGCTCGCCCTCGGCCTCCAGCTTGCGGCGCAGGTTCGAGACGAAGACCTCGATCGTGTTGGTCGTCGAGAAGGGGTCATAGCCCCACACCTCGTCGAGCAGCCGCTGGCGCGAGATCACGATCCGCTCGTTGCGCATCATGTACTCGAGCAGCTCGAACTCCCGCTGGGTGAGCTCGACGGTGCGATCGCCGCGCTGCACCTCGTGGGTGTCCGCGTTGAGCATCAGGTCGGCGACGCGCAGCGGAGCGGACCCGCGCGGCGGGCGGCGACGCAGCAGCGCGCGCATCCTGGCGAGCAGCTCCTGGCGCTCGAACGGCTTGACGAGATAGTCGTCGGCGCCGGAGTCGAGGCCTTCCACGCGCGACTCGAGCGCGTCGCGTGCGGTCAGGATCAGGATCGGCACATCGTCGTCGGAGCGCAGCGAGCGCGCCACGTCTATGCCGTCGATCTTCGGCAGCCCGAGGTCGAGGATGACGAGATCGGGCGCGAAGGCGCGGCCCTCCTCGAGCGCCGCCTCGCCGTCAGCGGCCGTCCTGACCTCGTAGCCCTCCATGCGCAGCGAGCGCTGCAACGCCAGTGCGATGTCCTCGTCGTCCTCGACCACCAGGACGCGTGCGGTGCGATTGAAGTCGTTCATGGTCTTTATCTAAACCTCCGCCGCTAAAGCGATGGTAAGACGCACGGGCAGGTTCCGCAGCCCCGGCGTCGAAGTTGCGCGTCATGGCACCCGCATCAAAACGCGCTCCGGCGCGCCGGAAGGCCCCCGCTCGCAAGACCGCAGGCACGCGCCGGCGCTCGCGCTCCTCGCGCGGCGGTGGCGGCCTCGGCACGATCTTCGGCGGCGGGCTGCCGCGCCTGCCGGTCCTCGAGCAGCGCCAGCGCGACATCCTCGGCCTGGCCGTGATCGCCCTGGGGGTGTTCCTGGGCTTCGTCCTGTACAGCGCGGCGTCGCCCGCGCCCGGCGGGCGTGCGGGCCACGCCCTGTCGGTCGGCTCCGGCTGGGCGCTCGGCCGCGCCCGGGTGCTGGCGCCGGTCGCGCTCGTCATCGGCGGCGGCGCCCTGCTCCTGCGTCCGGTGCTGCCGGCGGTGCGTCCGCTGCGCACCGGCGCGGCGTGCGTGTTCGCGGGCGTGACGCTCGCGCTCGCGGCCGGGGCGCTCGGTCTGTCCCCGGCGCCCGGCAGCGGCGAACCCTGGAGCTCTGAGCACCTCCAGACGCACGGCGGTCTGCTCGGCGAAGCCCTCTACCGGCTGTTCGACCCGCTCGTTCAGGGCCTTGGGATCGCCGTGATCGTGACGTTCCTGGTGCTCGCCGGAGTGATCCTGCTCACCGGCGCCTCGCTGGCCGCGCTGCTGCGCGCGACCGGTCACGGGCTGCGCGACACCACGCGGATGGTGCGACGGATCGGAGCTGCGCCGAAGGCCGGCGGCGCCGGCCCCCGCCGCGAACTGCTGCGCGATCTCGGCGCGGAGGGATCGCTGCACCCGCCCGAGCCCGAGCAGGCTGAGCTGATCGTGCGCGCGACGCACGTCGAGGCTCCCTCGCGCGACTGGATGGACGAGCCCGAGCCCGGGGACGCCGAGGCCGGCTCCGAGCCGCCGATGGAGGAGCCCGAGCCCGAGGCCCCCGCTGCGTCCGAGGCCGCGCCCGGCGCGGATCCGGAGGAGGCGGACGAGCAGATCGCGGGAGTCGCGCACGCCGATCCGGCCGACCTGACGCCGCAGGGCAGGCTGCGCGGCGCCGTCACCGACGATCCCGAGTTCGTCTGGGAGCTCCCGGACGCGAGCCGGCTGCTGACGCGCTCTACGAGCGAGCAGACGCGGCCCGACACCGCCGGACAGGAGCGCACCGCGACGGCCCTGGTCGAGGCGCTGGGGCACTTCGGCGTCCAGGCGAAGCTGATCGGCACCGTCGCCGGTCCCCACATCACCCGTTACGAGCTGCGCCTTGCACCCGGCATCAAGGTCGGCAAGGTCGCCCAGCTCAAGGACGATCTCGCGTACGCGCTCGCCGCGACCGACGTCCGCATCCTCGCTCCGATCCCGGGCAAGCAGGCGGTCGGCGTCGAGGTTCCGAACGCACACCGCCGGATCGTCCGCCTCGGCGACGTCTTCCAGGCGCCGCCGAAGGACTGGTCGCCGCTGACCGTGTGGCTCGGCAAGGACGTGGCCGGCAAGGCGATCGGGGCGGACCTCGCGAAGATGCCGCACATCCTCGTGGCGGGCACCACGGGCGCCGGCAAGTCCGGCGCGATCAACGCGATGCTCTCCAGCATCCTGCTGCGCGCGAGCCCGCACGAGGTGCGGCTCGTGCTCGTCGACCCCAAGCAGGTGGAGCTCAACCACTACGAGTCGATCCCGCACCTGCTCACGCCGGTGATCACCAGCCCGCGGATGGCGGCGAACGCGCTGCAGAACCTGGTCAAGGAGATGGAGCAGCGCTACGGGATCATGTCGCTCGCCCGCACGCGCGGGCTGATCGAGCTCAACGTCGCCCGCGCGCGGCGCGGCGAACCGGCGCTGCCCTACATCCTCTGCGTGATCGACGAGCTCGCGGACCTCATGATGGTCGCGCCCGCCGACGTCGAGGACTCGATCATCCGGCTGGCGCAGAAGGCGCGCGCCGTCGGCATCCACCTGGTGCTCGCGACTCAGTCCCCGCGGGTGGACGTGATCACCGGCATGATCAAGGCCAACGTCCCCTCGCGGATCGCCTTCGCGGTCTCCTCCCAGACCGACTCGCGCGTGATCCTCGACCAGAACGGTGCCGAGTCCCTGCTCGGCCAGGGGGACATGCTGTTCAGCCCGGTCGGCAGCTCGCGCCTGCAGCGCATCCAGGGTGCCTACATCGACGAGGCGCAGATCGCGAAGCTGACCGAGCTGTGGCGCAAACAGGGCGAGCCGGAGCTGCGCGAGGAGCTGCTCGAGGAGGTCGAGCCGGAGGAGCCCGAGGGGGAGGAGGCGATGGCGATCTCGACCCGGACGAGGACCCCCTGCTCTCCGACGCGATCCGGCTCGTCGCGGAAATGCAGACGGCCTCGACCTCGATGCTCCAGCGGCGCCTGCGGCTCGGCTACACCCGCGCGGGGCGGATGATCGACATGCTCGAGCGCCGCGGCGTGATCTCCGGCTACGAAGGCTCGAAGCCCCGTCAGGTGCTCATCACCGAGGCCGATCTTCCGCGCATTCTGGCCGCCCTGCAGGCAGCTCCGCAGGACGCCGCGCCGGTCGCGGAGTGAGGCGCGCGGCGGCCGTTTGCGCGCCGGTTCGCGCTCGCGTCATCTGACAGACACGGTTCAGCGGCGGTTCCTCGCAATTTGCGACGTTAGAATCCGCGCCCGTGCGAACGATCAGGCACGAACGCGCCGCGCTCGGGGCGGTCGGGGACCCCTAACCTCAGAGCATGCCCGAGATCGGAGCAACGCTGCGGGAGGCGCGGATGCGCGAGCGGATCGACGTGTCCGAGATCGAGGCTCAGACCAAGATCCGCGCGAAGTACCTGCGCGCGCTGGAGAACGAAGAGTGGGGCTTGCTTCCGGGCCCCACGTTCGTCAAGAGCTTCCTGCGCACCTACGCGACGGCGCTGGGGCTGGACGGGAAGGCGCTCGTCGAGGAGTACCGCCTGCACGAGGAGCGTCCCAGTGAGGGGATGGAGCCGATCGTCTCCTCTCCGCAGCAGCGCAAACGCGGCCGCGACCGCCGTCCGCAGGAGGGGGCCTCCCGCGGCTACATGATCGCCGTGGGGAGCATCGTGGCCGTCATCATCATCCTCATAATCCTGCTCGTGACCAGCAGCTCCTCCAACAAACCCGAGAAGACCGTGTCCACGACAAGCGCGAAAGCGGTGGGGGCCAAGCACCACAAAGCGGGGGCGTCCGGGCCCGCCAGGCAGTCCACGAGCGACGTCGTCAGCCTCTCGATCACCCCGACCGCCGCCGTCTACGTCTGCCTGCTCGGCGACGGCGGGCGCAAGCTGATCCCGGGCGTCGAACTGCACCCGGGCAAGAGCACCATGACCTACCACGCCAAGCGCTTCGAGGTCACCCTCGGCAACAACGCCGTCGAACTCTTCGTGGACGGCAAAGTGCGCCCTGTGCCGGCATCCAGCTCGGCGATCGGCTACTCGATCACCAAGGCGCACGGCCGCCGCACGCTGCCGGCGGCGCAACAGCCGACCTGCCAGTGAGCGCCCGCGCGGGCATCGTCGTCACCGGCACCGAGGTGCTGAGCGGGCGGGTCACCGATCGCAACGGGCCCTGGCTGGCGGAACGGCTGCGCGGGCTGGGGATCGACGCGGCCTACATCGCGATCGTCGGCGACCGTCCCGAGGACATGCGCGCCGCCCTCGAGTTCATGGCCGCGGAGCGCCTCGACCTGATCGTGACCAGCGGAGGCCTCGGGCCCACGGCCGACGATCTCACCACCGAGGTCGTCGGTGGCTTCCAGGGGCGCGACATGGTCTTGGACGAGCCTCTCTCGGAGCGCATCGCCGCGATCGTCGCCCCGCTGATGAAACGCTGGCCGAACATCGACCCGGCGGCCGTCGCGGAGGCCAACCGCAAGCAGGCGACGGTCCCGGAGGGCGCCGAGGTGCTCGAGCCGGTGGGAACCGCTCCGGGCGTCGTCGTGGCGCCGAAGCACGCCGCGAGCCCGATCGTCGTGGTGCTGCCCGGGCCGCCGCGCGAGCTCCAGCCGATGTGGGGCACGGCGCTCGAGAGCGCCGCGGTGCGCGCGGTGATCGCCAAGGCCGGCGAGTACCGGGAGGAGACGCTGCGGCTGTTCGGGATCCCCGAGTCGGAGATCGCCGAGACGCTCCGTGTCGCCGAGCGCGACGGGGTCGAGCTGTCGGCGCTCGAGGTCACGACCTGCCTGAAAAGGGGGGAGGTCGAGGTCGTCACTCGCTACCAGCCCGCCGGGGAGGGCGCCTACCGGGACTTCGCGGAGGTCGTGCGCGAGCGCCACGCCGAGACGCTGTTCTCCGAGGACGGGCGCACCGTCGATCAGATCGTGGCCGGCCTCCTGCGCGACGCCGGCCTCACGATCGCGACGGCCGAGTCGTGCACCGGCGGGCTGCTCGCGGCCCGGCTGACCGAGCTGCCCGGATCCTCCGAGTACGTGCTGGGCGCGATCGTCGCGTATTCCAACGACGTCAAGACCGCGGCGGCCGGAGTTCCCGCCGAGCTGATCGAGCGCCACGGCGCGGTCTCCCAGGAGGTCGCAGAGGCGCTGGCACGCGGCGCGACCGTGCGTCTGGGCGCCGGGGTGGGCGTGGGCATCACCGGCGTCGCGGGACCCGGCGGCGGGACGGCCGAGAAGCCGGTCGGGCTCGTGTGGCTGAGCGTCGCCCTGGCCGGCGCGGACGGGGCGGATCCGGTCCTGCTCACCCGGTCGGTGAACCTGCCGGGCGGGCGCGCCGACATCCGTGATCGCGCGACGACGGTTGCGCTGCACCTGGTGCGCCGCGCGCTGCTCGGCGAGGGCGCCTGACGGAGGGCATGTCCGGGGGCTCGACGGCACGGCTGTTTGCAGCCGTCGACCCGCCGCCGGAGGTGGCGCAGGAGCTGGTGCGCTGGGCGCGCTCGGCCGGGCGGGCCGGACGCGACGGCCCTGCGCCCGCGCTCAGGATCCTCGAGCCGGACTCGCTTCACGTCACGCTGCTGTTCCTCGGGGAGCGGCCCGTCGAGGAGATCGACGCGCTGGCGACGGCGCTCTCCGAAGCGGCGCGTGACGCGGCGGAATGCGATCTGGAGACCGGTGCGCCGCTGTGGCTGCCGCCGCGGCGCCCGCGTGCGCTCGCCGTGGAGGTGCACGACCCGCACGGGCAGCTCGCCGCGCTGCAGGCGGGGGTGGCCCGGGCGCTCTGCGAGGCGATGGACCCGCCCGCCCCGCGGCCCCCACGGCGCTTCCGGGCGCATGTGACGGTCGCCCGCAGCCGGGCGGCGCCACGGCGCGGCGCGGAGCTGCCGGCGACCCCGCAACTGGGATTCCGGGTCGGGGAGGCCGTGCTCTACCGCTCGCGCCTGGATCCGTCCGGGGCGCGGTACGAGGCGCTCGCACGCGCCGCGCTGAGCCGCAGGCCCGGGTAGGGCGCCGCAGGGCCGGCGTCGCTCAGGCTTCGAGTTCTTCTTCTTCGAAGGCCGAGCCGCGTTCGCAGCCCTGCGGGCCTTCGGTGACTTCTTCTTCGCACGCGAATTCCTGGCTGCATTCCGACCCGGCACCGGGCGCGCAGCCCGGGGCTTCGTGCGAGACGTGGCACATCGGCGCCGAGGAGGCGCTGGGACGGATCGGTTCCGAGCCGTTCTGGCAGGCCGGTTCCGAGCCGTCTTCGCAGGTGTATGCGCCGCCGGCGGTGTGGGCGGGCACCGTCCCGTCTTCGCAGGTCGCGGGCGCCAGCTTCACCGTGGGCGCGGCCTTGGGCGCCGGCTTCTTGGCCTTGTGGACGGTCTTGGCGGCTCTGCGTTTCGAGCAGTGCCTGGCGGATGGGTGCTTGGCGCGGCGTGAGCCCGAGCAGGACGTATGGCGGGTGCGCGCGGGTCGGGCGCCCGCCCCGCCGGCGAGACAGGCGGAGACCACGAGCAGGGCCAGCAGCAGCGCCAGCAGCGCGAGGGCGGGCCGCGGGCGGTGGGAGCGTGGGCGGTTGGGGATGCGTGTATCCATCGAGTCTCCGATCCGGCCCGCATCCATCGTCGCGGCGGCCGGTGCGGAGGACCCCGGCGGTGGCCGAATGGACGAACGGCGGGCTGTGCTGGGCGCTTGCGCAATGGTTCGTGCGCCGGCTCGTTAGTCCTGCGTGTGCGGCCGCCGGGCCCACCCGATGTCCGCCCGAGACGAACATTTGTTCCGTCCGCGCCGCGGCGTAGCTTTCTCTGCTCATCCCGACCCGGAGGAGCTTCACCATGTCCGTGACCGAGCAGGAGAAGGCCGCGAAGGCGCGCGACGCCGCGCTGCAGGGGGCGCTGACGCAGATCGAGCGCGAGTTCGGCAAGGGCACGGTCATGCGCATGGGCGACGAGGGCGCGCAGGTGCGCTGCGACGTGATTCCCACCGGGGCGCTGTCGCTCGACCTCGCGCTCGGGATCGGCGGCGTGCCGCGAGGCAGGATCGTCGAGCTCTACGGACCTGAGTCCTCCGGGAAGACGACGCTGATCTACCACGTGCTCGCCGAGGCCCAGAAGCTGGGCGGCGTGTGCGCGTTCATCGACGCCGAGCACGCGATGGATCCCCTGTACGCGAAGGAGATCGGGGTGGACATCGACGAGCTCCTGGTCTCGCAGCCCGACTACGGCGAGCAGGCGCTCGAGATCGCCGACATGCTCGTGCGCTCGGGGGCGGTCGACGTGGTGGCGGTCGACTCCGTGGCGGCGCTGACGCCGCGCGTCGAGCTGGAGGGCCAGATGGGCGACCAGACGGTCGGCGCCCAGGCGCGCATGATGTCGCAGGCGATGCGCAAGCTCGCGGGCAACCTGAACCGCACGAACACGCTGTGCATCCTCACGAACCAGATCCGCGAAAAGGTCGGGGTCATGTTCGGCTCGCCGGAGACCCAGCCGGGTGGGCGCGCGCTGAAGTTCTACGCCTCCCAGCGCCTGGACATCCGCCGCATCGAGACGCTCAAGGACGGCACCGAGGCCGTCGGGAACCGGGTGCGCGTGAAGGTCGTCAAGAACAAGGTCGCGGCGCCGTTCCGCCAGGCCGAGTTCGACATCGAGTTCGGCAAGGGGATCTCCACCTCGGGCTGTCTGATCGACCTGGGGCTCGAGCACAACATCGTGTCCAAGTCCGGCTCGTTCTTCTCCTACGGCGACGAACGGCTCGGGCAGGGCCGCGGCAACGCCAAGGCACATCTCGACGCCAACCCCGAGACGGCGAAGGAGATCGAAGGCAAGGTCTGGGAGGCGCTGAACATCGGCCGCGAGGCCGTGACGCCGATCGAGCGCGACAAGGACGTCCCGGCGCCGATCGCCTCGGAACCGGCGGTGGCCGCGGCGTAGCGGCCCCGCTTGACGCGCGGGCGACGTCCCGCATAGGCTTGACAGGCCGGGTGGAGGGGGGCTCCTCCCGGCAAGGGGGGTCACGCCTCCAGCCCTGCTGAGGCGGTCCCGACAGCCGACATGGAGGGACGATGAGCGCACATGCGAACTTGCCCGCGCGGCTGAGGCTGCTGATCTGCGGAGCCGCGCTGAGCGTGGCGCTGCTTGCGACGGCCGGCGCGGGCACGGCGGCCGCCGACGAACCGTGCAGCCCCGGCTACTACTCCTCGAGCGGATCGGCACCGTGCACGGCAGCGAGCCCCGGCTACTACGTCGCGACGACGGGCGCCACGATGCAGCTCCCGTGCATGTTCGGCGAATACAACCCCTACACCGGCGCGACCGGGTGCCTGATCGCCTCGCCGGGGTACTACGTCCCTTCGTGGGGACAGACGGCACCGACGCCGTGCCACGCCGGCAGCTACGCGCCGGGGTCCGGCTCCGCATACTGCGAGGCCGCCGAACCTGGGCACTATGTCCCGAGCTCGGCATCCCCCAGCCAGTTCGCCTGTCTGGCGGGGACCTACCAGCCCAAACCTGAAGCCATAGCCTGTGTGGCGGCGAGCGCCGGACACTACGTGGCCACAGCCGGGCAGGCGTCGCAGGCGGCCTGTGCGCCGGGCTCCTATCAGCCGGCCGCCGGGACGAGCTCGTGCCTGCTGGCGACGCCGGGGTACTACGTCGGGCTCGCAGCCCAGGTGGCACAGGTGGCCTGCGCCGCCGGCTACTACCAGCCGTCACCGGGTCAGAGCTCCTGCATCGCCGCGAGCGAAGGCGATTACGTGGCCGGGCCCGCGCAGAGCGCGCAGACGCCGTGCGCGGCCGGCACATACGCACCCGCCCCGGCGGCCACGGCTTGCACGGCCGCCTCACCGGGCAACTTCGTCTCCTCGACCGGCCAGGCCGCCCAGACGCCCTGTGCGCCCGGCAGCTACCAGCCCGCAGCCGGCCAGGCCTCGTGCCTCCAGGCACAGGTGGGCTACTACGTCGAAACGACCGGGGCGAGCGCGGAGGTGGCGTGCCCGGCCGGTCAGACCACGGCGACGACCGGCTCGACCTCATCGGCGGCGTGCATCCCGGCGCCGCTGGAAGTCACGACGGCCTCACTGCCGGAAGCGACGCGCGGGCAGCCCTACAGCTACCAGCTCGCTGCCGCGAACGGCACCCAGCCGTACAAATGGAAAAAGGTGGGGAGACTGCCGAAAGGCCTCAAACTCAGCAAAGAAGGACTGCTGAGCGGCACGCCGAGCGTGAGGCTGGCGGCGGGCAGCTACGAAGTCGTCGTCGAGGTCAAGGACAGCGCGAGGCCGAAACACAGCGCGACACGGACGCTGACGCTGGTCATCAACTGAGCGGGCGCGGGCCCTCGCCGCCGTCCTCGCCGGAGCGGCGAGCGGCCGTCTCGCTCGGGGATCCGCGCCGGCCGGCTGCTAGCCGCGCCGGCCGAAGCCCAGGTAGGCGATCGCCCCGAGCGCGTTCAGGCTGACCAGCCGCCAGATCGCCCGGCTGCCACGGACCTCGTCTGCATCCCGCCGAGCTATGTCACGCTCGGCCGTCCCCACGATCAGGAGGCTGACGGCGGTGAGCAGGAGCACCGCCGCTTTGGCGGCGCCGCCCATCTCGCTGTAGCGCTTCTTCTGCATGACCCGATCCTAGCCCCGGCTCGCGGCGGCCTACTCGCGCTTCGCGACCGTCATGGAGAAGCCGATCGCGAGGAAGATCCCGCCGGCCACGATCGCCCCGATGAGCGTGAAGCCGCTGTTGTCGGTGATCAGCCCTTTTACCACCGCGATCAGGGCGAACACGAACAGCATCATCGGCAGCCCGAACAGCTCTGTCCCGGCTCGTTCCTCGGGGAGCGGCTCGCTCTCCACGCGCTCCTCGGGCGGCCCCGGCTGGGGAGAGCCCGGCTGCTCGCCGCCGAACGGATCTGTCGCGCGCGCCTCGTCCATCTCCTCAGGCGGCGGCGGCAAGGGCGCGCCTTGGCTGCGCGTCCCCGAGACGCCTCTCGACTGTCACCTGCACGCCGTGCTTGGGCGCGAGCGTTATGCCCCGCATCACGACGGGGTCCGGCTCGCCGCGCACGGGCCGCAGCTCCACCGCCGGGACGATGACCCGCAGCACCTCCGCCATCTCGGCCTGCGCGAGGGCCGCGCCGAGACAGCGCCGGATGCCGCCCCCGAACGGGAGCCAGGAGTAGGACTCGGCGCCCTCGTCCAAGAACCGCTCCGGGCGGAAGCGCTCGGGCTCGGGATAGAGGTCGCCTCGCATCTGGGTCAAGAGGATCCCCGGGTAGACCTTCACGCCGGGCGGCAGCGCCCACCCGCCCAGGGTGCGAGGCCTCGTGAGGGTGCGCTCGGCGCCGTCGATCACGGGGCGCAGGCGCAGGGACTCCTTGACGACCGCGTCGAGGTACTCGTCGCCCTCGCCGGCGGCGATCTCCTCGCGCAGCCGGCCGAGCACCGCGGGGTTGCGCAGGAGCAGCTCGAATGCGAACGCGAGGCCGGTCGAGGTCGTCTCGTGGCCCGCCGCGAGCATCGTGAAGAGCTCGTCGCGGAGCTCGGCCGTCGTCATCTCCTCGCCGTCCTCGTCGCGCGCGCGCAACAGCAGCGAGAGCACGTCGGTCCGCTCCTCGAGGTCCGGGGCGCGTCGGCGGCGCTCGATCTCCTCGGCGAGCACGGCGTCGGCGGCGCGCAGGCGCCGGACGAAGCGCCCGCCCGGGCTGAGCGGCCCGAGATCGGCACGCGCCGCGCCGGAGAGCATGAAGAGCGGGCTGCCGTCTACGACCGCGGCGACCGTCGTCCGCAGGCGCTCCTGCATCGCGCGGTCATCCACGCCGAACACCGCGCGGCAGATCACCTCGAAGGTCAGCACCCGCATCCGCTCGCGGATCGTCAGCCGTCGCCCGGGCCGCCAGCCCTCGAGCTCGCGCCCGGCAACCTCGCGGATCACCTCTCGGAAGGCGGCCACGCGCGAGCCCTGGAACGGCGGGAGCAGGAGCTTTCGCTGGCGCAGGTGCTCGCGCCCGTCCAGGACCAGCACCGAGTGCGGCCCCAGCACCGGCTCCATGAACGAGTTCGCCTCGCCCGCCAGGAGGTCTGACTGATCGCCGGTGAACAGCTCGCGGATCGCCTCCGGTTCGGCCACGTAGACGCCGGTGCCGAAGCCGGTGTAGCGGACCGTGAACACGTTGCCGTAGCGGGCCTGCCAGCCGAGCAGCGTCTCGATCGGCCGCGTCATGAAGCGCAGCATGTTGAGCGGTGCAGGGGTGCGGGGACCCGGAGGGAGCCCGTCGTGGCGTGCGGGCGCGATCACCGGGCTGACACTACTCCTCGCCGCGCGGGGGGCATAGTGTCCAAGGAGCTGTCCGCCGCACGCAAACGCCGCCGCTCCCACGGGGAGCAGAGAGGAGCTGTCAGATGAGCACGCAGGAGCAGGGCGCCGCGAACGTCGCCGACTGGGAGCGCCAGGAAATAGACGCGGCGAACGCCGACGGCGGCCAGCCGGTGATCTTCGTCCACGGCCTGTGGCTGCTCGGCTCGAGCTGGGACAACTGGGCCGAGCTGTTCCGCGCTGCGGGCTACGCCACGCTCCAGCCGGGCTGGCCGGATGACCCCGCCGATGTCGAGGAGGCGAAGGCGAACCCAGACGTGTTCGCCAACAAGAAGATCGGGCAGGTCGCCGACCACTACGCCGCGATCGCCGGCGAACTGCACAAGAAGCCGGCCCTCGTCGGGCACTCCTTCGGCGGCCTTTTGGTCCAGGTCCTGGCCGGGCGCGGTGTCTCGGCGGCGACCGTCGCGGTCGACCCGGCGCCGTTCCGCGGCGTGCTCCCGCTGCCGTTCTCGGCGCTGAAGGCCTCTTCCGGGGTCCTCAAAAACCCTGCCAACCGTCACCGTGCCGTCCCGCTCACCCTCGAGCAGTTCCGCTACGGCTTCGCCAACGCCGTCAGCGAGGACGAGGCCAAGAAGCTCTACGAGGAGTACTCGGTGCCGGGGCCGGGTGCCCCGATCTTCCAGGCCGCGACGGCGAACTTCGACCCGCACACCGACGCGAAAGTCGACCTCGAGAACCCCGATCGCGGCCCGCTGCTGATCACCTCCGGCGAGAAGGACCATCAGGTGCCGGGAGCGATCTCGGAGGCCTCCTACAAGAAGCAGCAGCGCAACCCCGGCGTGACCGAGTTCGTCGAGATCCCCGGCCGCGGGCACTCGCTGACGATCGACAGCGGCTGGCGGGAGGTCGCGCAGATCGCGCTGGACTTCCTGGGGCGGTTCGTTCCGGCGGGGTAGCACGGGGCCGGCGCGAAGCCGGTCGTGAGGCTGCGAGAGAGCCGGACCGCCGGGCTGCGTGCTGCCGTGACGCCCGGGCCGCGCGAGCGCCCCTACGTCGTGGCGAGGTTGTGAACGTCGATCACCTCTTGCGTGATCTCGACCGGGATGTTCGGCTTCACGTTGGCCTCGAACCAGGTGTCGTGCTGCTCCTGGGTCTCCCACACCTCGGCGACGACGAAGCCGTTGGCATCCCCGGGACGATCTCCAGCCCTGCCACGACAACAGCTACCGTTCCAGCCGATGCCCAAGACCTACCACCTGACCACGTTCGGCTGCCAGATGAACGAGCACGACTCCGAGCGCATGAAGGGCATGCTCGACTCGCTCGGCTACCGCGAGGCGGCGGAGCGCGCCGAGGCGGATCTGATCCTCTTCAACACGTGCTCGATCCGCGAGACGGCGGACAGCCGCTTCATCACCCACCTCGGCGAGGCCAAGCGGCTGAAGCGCGAACAGCCGGACCGCGTGGTCGGCGTGGGCGGCTGCTGGGCGCAGTCGGTCAAGGACGAGGTCTTCGAGCGCTTCCCGTTCGTTGACGTCGCGTTCGGGCCGGGGCAGGTGCACAAGCTGGCCGAGTTCCTCACCAGCGACTCCCTGACGGCGCAGGGCTTCTTCGAGTTCGAGGGCTTCACGGGCCACCTGCCCGCCCGCCGGGCGCGGCCGTTCCAGGGCTGGGTGCAGATCAGCGTGGGCTGCAACTGCCGCTGCTCGTACTGCATCGTGCCCTCCACGCGCGGGCGCGAGGTCAGCCGTCCGGTTCGCGAGCTCGTCGAGGAGGTCGCGGCGATGGCAGCCGACGGCGTCAAGGAGGTGACCCTGCTCGGGCAGAACGTCAACTCCTACGGGCGTGACCTGCCGCCGAGCGGTGGTGGCAAGCCGACCTTCGCTCGGCTTCTGAGGCTGCTCGACGGCGTCGATGGGATCGAGCGCATTCGCTACACCTCTCCCCACCCAAAGGACATGCGCGAAGACGTGATCCGCGCGCACGCCGAGCTGCCGAGCGTCTGCCGGCACATCCATCTCCCGCTGCAGTCGGGCTCCAGCCGCATCCTCAAGGCGATGCGCCGGACCTACGACCGCGGGCGCTACCTCGACCGTGTGGCGATGATCCGCGAGCACCTGCCGGACGTGGCGCTGAGCACGGACATCATCGTCGGCTTCCCCGGCGAGACCGAGGAGGACTTCGAGCAGACGCTCGAGGTCGTCGAGCAGGTCGGCTACGACAGCGCGTTCACGTTCGTCTTCTCGCCGCGCCGCGGCACCGAGGCGGCGAACCTCGACGGTGCCGTCCCGCATCCGGTCAAGGTCGCGCGTATGGAGCGGCTGGTCGAGCTGGTCCAGCGCGGCGCGCGCGAGCGCTCGCAGCGCTTCGTCGGGCGCACGCTCGACGTGCTCGTCGAAGGCCCCTCGCGCAACGATCCCGACCGCCTTCGCGGGCGCACGACGCACAACAAGGTCGTGAACTTCACCGGCCTCGCGGCGCCCGGCGAGATCACGCCAGTGCGGATCGACGCGGCGACGAGCCAGACGCTGACGGGCGAGGAGGAGCTGCTCGCCCGCGCCGGCTCCGGCGGCGATCCGGGGGGTTGACCGCCGGGAACCCGCCCGGCTATGTTGTCCCGCGCGGCGGGACTGCCGTCGCAGCCAGCCGTCCCTGGGGGAGAGCGGCGCGAGAGAGGGGCCAGACATGAGACACGGAGGGATCATCGCCGCGCTGGTCGCGGTGTCGGCGCTTGCGGCGGCGGCGCCCGCGGGCGCGGAACGGATCGCGCCGGAATTCGGCCGCTGCGTGAAGGCGCCGAAGGGCGAAACCGCCGCGGGGTATTCCAACAGCGGCTGCACCACGCCCGTCGCGAGCGGGGCGAGGTACCTGTGGTCCGCGGGGCCCGGCGCAAAAGCCGGCTTCAAAGGAACGACCGGGAGCGTCGGGCTGACGCTCTATGCGCCCGGCGCCAAGCGCGTCGCTGCGACGATCCAGTGCAGTGCCTCCAAGGACTCCGGAGAATTCACCGGGACGGGCGGCGAGAGCCTCGACCTGATCCTCACGGGCTGCAAGATGGCCGCCGCAGACTGCCAGTCCGCCGGGGCGGCCACGGGCGAAGTCGCCTTCCTCCCGCTGGAAGGGACGCCCAACGTGGAGCGCTCGACCGAACAGGGCGAAGCCCTCGTGCGGTGGTCCCCGGTCCTGGGCGACACCCTCGCGAGCTTCGAATGCGCCGGCACCGAAGTGACGATCACGGCGTCGATGCTGCACGCGGTCCGCGACGACAGGATGTCGAGCTCGGAACCCGAGAAGCTCCGGACCTACAAGGCCGGCACTCAGGACCCGGAATGCGGCGAACCGTGCGAGCCCGGCGAAGAGCCGGAAACGTCGATCGGCGGCAGTGCGGCGACGCTGTCGGGGCTCTCTGCCACCGGCGCGCAGACGAACGAAGAAAAGATCGAGCTGCGCACCTTCATGTAGCCGCTGGCGGCGGCGGGCGGCGTGAAGGCGCCCTCGCCGCCGCAGCTGCGGCGACGCCTTCGGCCCGGCGCGCGAGCCGCGCGGGCTGCACGCCACTAGGATCGGCGCCAAGCCAGCCCGGAGGAGACCGATGAAGATCCGCGCCGCAGTCCTCGAGGAGTTCGCCAAGCCGCTCGCCGTGCGCGAGGTCGACCTCGCCGAGCCCGGGCCCGGAGAGGTGCTGGTGCGGCTGGTGGCCTGCGGGGTCTGCCACACCGACCTCTACACCGCCTCGGGGGTGGACCCGTCGGGTTATGCGCCGACGGTGCTCGGCCACGAGGGAGCGGGCGTCGTGGAGCGCGTCGGCGAGGGCGTGAGCCTCGTGAGCGAGGGCGATCACGTCGTGACGCTGTTCTCGCCCCAGTGCGGGGAGTGCATCCACTGTCGCAGCCCGCTCACGAACCTGTGCCTGGCGATCCGCGAGCAGCAGAACAAGGGCTACCTCCCCGACGGCACCACGCGCCTGTCGATCGACGGCGAGCCGCTGCGCCACTTCATGGGCACGTCGACGTTCGCCGAGTACACGGTGATGCCCCAGATCGCGCTGGCGAAGATCGATCCCGATGCGCCGCTCGACCGCGCCTGCCTGTTCGCGTGCGGGCTCTCGACGGGGCTGGGCGCGGCGATGCGCACGGCGGCCGTCAGGCCGGGCTCCACCTGCGTCGTGTTCGGGGCGGGGATGGTCGGCCTCGGGGCGGTGGCCGGCTGCCGCCTGCAGGGCGCGGAGCGGATCGTCTGCGTCGATCTCTCGCCTGAGCGCCTCGAGCTGGCGCGCGGGCAGGGGGCGACCGACCTGATGGAAGGGGGACCGGACGCGGTGGAGGCGATCCTCGCGATGACCGGCGGCTTCGGCGCCGACTACACCTTCGAGGCGACCGGCAACGTTGCGGTGATGCGCCAGGCGGTCGAGGCGGCGAGGATGGGCTGGGGCCTGTGCACGGTGTGCGGCGTAGCCGGAAAGGGGGAGACGCTGGACGTCGTGCCGCGGCTGCTGATCACGGGCCGGCGCGTGTGCGGCTCGTCGTTCGGCGGGCTGAAGGGGCGCGAAGACGTGCCGGCGCTGATCGGGCGCTACATGGCCGGCGACATCGACGTCGACCCCTTCATCTCCCACCGGATGCCGCTGGCGGAGGTCAACCGCGGCTTCGAGCTGATGGAGGCACAGGACGGAATCCGCTCGGTGCTCGAGCTCTGAGAGCGTGCCGCACGGAGGCCGGCGAGGATCCGCTCTCTGATTTTTTTGGATTGGGATGGGTTGGCGTTGCGGGAGCCCCCGCGATCATGGTCGCCGCGAGGAGTTTCGAGATCAACATGGCAGGCATCTCCTGGGGTCGGTTGGAGTCATGCCTCGATGCTGGAGCGCGCGGCTGAGGGCAGCCTCAGACCTCGCCGGGAGGATGCGGGGCGCTTGCTGAGAGGCTGCTGAGCGCGCTCAGGCGCCGGTCGCGGGCGCCAGCGCCAGCAGGAAGAAGCGTCCCGCCGGCGGGCTGCCGTCCAGCGGGAGGAGCGGGTCGTCGTCTTCGACCGCGACGAAGCGCCGGAAGCCCTCGAAGCGAGCGATGACCTCCTCGGGACGACCGCCGAACTCGGCGAGCTCCTCGTGGATCTCGACGAGGAAGCTGGTGCGGCCGTTGCCGAGCGTCTCGCGCGCGCCGTCGAGGACGCGTGCCTCGTAGCCCTCCACGTCGATCATCACGAGCGCGGGCTCGCCGTGTTCGGCGACGAGCTGGTCGACCGTCACGGCAGGCACCTCGACCGTGCCGGTGGAGGCGCGCTCGTCGACGCTCCCGTTGAGGCCCTCTCCGAACGAGAGGGTGCCCGTGCGCTCCGCCCCTGCGGCGTGGACGACAAGCAGGTTCTCGGCGTCGTTGAGCTCCGCGTTCCTGCGCGCGACATCGGCGTTGTGGGGCTCCGCCTCGACGGCGAGGACCCGTCCCGGCCGCACTTTGGCGGCGATCATCAGCGCGATCACCCCCTGGTGCGCGCCGAGGTCGAACACGGTGGCGCCGGGCGCGAGGACGCCCTGCTCGCGCAGGAAGCCGAGCGCGGTCGGCTCCTCCCAGTCGTGGTCGTACCAGCCCTCGCCGAGCGGGTCGGCGAGCAGCACCCGCAGCTCCAGGCCGCCGTAGGAGTGCGTGACCTCGTGGGGCTCGTAGGAGGCGATCTGCGAGGCGACCTTCCGCCGGCGGTAGGAGCGGTAGACCGAGTGGGGCAGGAGCCGGCGGGCGAGGGCCTTGGCGGGCGAGGACACGCGGGAAAGCTACAGCGCGCCGCCCGCACGGGACTCAACCCGCAAGGACGCCGCCCGGAGGGTATGCGAACATACGTTCGTGCGCTGGGACAATCTGAAGGTCGAGGACGAGGCGCAGCGGCTGCTGCCGGGCTACCGCGATCCCGCCGCCGTGCGCCGTTTCGACGCGCCGGAGGCGCTCGACACGCGCTTCTACGAGGTGCGGGCGAAATCGGTGCTCAACAAAGTGCCACCGGCTTCCCAGATGCCGTTCCGCTGGACGGTGAACCCGTACAGGGGGTGCTCACATGCGTGCACCTATTGCAGCTGGGGTGGAACCCTCGTGCTGATGGCCGACGGGCGCAACCGCAAGCTCGAAGATCTGCTCGTCGGGGATCGCATCCTCGGCACACGCCGCGAAGCGTCCTGTCGGCGATTCGTGGAGACGGAGGTGCTCGCGAAGTGGTCGAGCATCAAGCCCGCCTGGGAGGTTGCGCTCGCGGACGGGACGAAGCTGATCGCGAGCGGCGATCACCGCTTTCTCAGCAACCGCGGCTGGAAGCACGTCGAGGGCGCGGAATGCGGCGCGGAGCAGCGCGCCCACCTGACCGAGAACAGCAGGCTGCTCGGTCCCGGCGGCTGTGTCGAGGCACCGGTGCACGACCGCGAGTACAAGCGCGGCTATCTGACCGGGATGATCCGCGGGGACGGGACGCTTGCCAGCCACAGCTACCCTCGCCCCGGGCGGCGCTCGGGAGAAGAGCGTCGCTTTCGGCTGGCGCTCGAGGACGGCGAGGCACTGCTCCGCTCGCAGAGCTACCTGGACGACTTCGAGGTGGAGACAGACCGCTTCGTGTTCTCCGCGGCATCGGCTCGCCATCGTGAGGTCACGGCTGTTCGCACGCAGCGTCGATTGGGGGTCGAGCGCATCCGCGAGCTGATCGAATGGCCGTTGCCTGCGTCGGTCTCATGGACCAAGGGCTTCCTGGCCGGCATGTTCGACGCGGAGGGCGCGGGTGGCGAGACGATCACGATCGCCAACGCAGACCCGGAGATCATCGAGCGGGTGGCCTGCGGGCTCGGCCTCATGGGCTTCGACCACGAGATCGAGCCGGTTCCGAACACGGCCGTGAAGAACGTCCGCATCCGCGGCGGACTCGCCGAGCAGATGCGCTTCTTCCTCGGCACGGATCCCGCGATCACGCGCAAGCGCTCGATCCTGGGCGGAGCGCTGGAGTGCAGATCGGGCCTGCGCGTCGTCTCGATCCGCCCGCTGGGGATGGCGATGCGCATGTACGACATCACCACGGGCAGCGAAGACTTCATCGCCAACGGGGTCGTGAGCCACAACTGCTTCGCGAGGCCCACCCACACCTTCCTCGGCTTCGACGCGGGCCGCGACTTCGAGCGCGAGATCGTCGTCAAGGTCAACGCGCCCGAGCTGCTGCGCGCGGAGCTGGCCCGGCCGTCGTGGAAGGGCGAACACGTCGCGCTCGGAACCAACACCGACCCCTACCAATGGGTCGAGGGCCGCTACAAGCTGATGGAGGGGATCTGGCAGACGCTGCTCGACGCGCGCAACCCGTGCTCGATCCTCACCAAGTCGCCGCTTCTGCTGCGCGACATCGCGCTGCTGAAGGAGCTGGCCGAGAAGGTCGGGCTGACGGCATGCCTGTCGATCCCGACGCTCGACCAGAAGGTATGGCGGGAAACCGAGCCCCGCACGCCGAACCCGCGCGCCCGTCTGGAGGCGGTCGCCGAGCTGAACCGCGCGGGCGTCCCGACGGGTGTCCTGGTGGCGCCGCTGATGCCGGGGATCAACGACGCGCCCGAGCAGGTGGAGCCGCTGCTGGACGCGATCGCGGACGCGGGCGCGACGAACGTCGCCGGGATCGCCCTGCACCTTCGCGGCGAGGTCAAAGACGTCTTCATGGGATGGATGCGCGACGCGAGGCCTGAGCTCGTAACCCGCTACGAAGAGCTCTACCGACGCCGCGCCTACGCGCCCCAGCCCGAACGTGAGCGTCTCGCGCGGATGACGAGGCGGGGCGAGCGGCCCGGCGCCTTCTGGCGCAACCGCGGCCTTGAAGGACGGGGGATGAGCGACACGGGCCATCCGCCGGAGCGCTCCGCTGCCGAGCGGGTCGCCGCGCTCAGCGGCCAGCAGGCGCTGTTCTGAGAGGAGCGCTCAGCGTTTGTCGGTCTGCCCGGCGGCCATCTGGCGCGAGATGTCATTCGAGCCCATGCGCCGGGCGAAGCGTCCCGCCGACTCCGGCGCGAGGTTCGCGAAGACGGTGCTGATGCGCAGCGGCAGCGGGGCGACGTCGATCTCGCCGCGGTTGCGCTCGATCCCGCTCACCACCGCGTCGGCCACCTGCTGGGGTGTGCGCGTGCCGATGCCGGGGGGCAGCGTCACTTCCGCGTCGGCGAACATGCCGGCGTCGCTGATGAAGCCCGGGAAGACGGTCGTGACGCCCACGCCGCTGCCGTGCAGGTCGGCGCGCAGCGCGGCGGCGAATCCGCGCAGCCCGAACTTGGTCGCGTTGTAGAGCGAGGTGTTGGGCGTCGCGGCCTTGCCGGAGAGGGAGGAGATGAACACGAGCTGGCCGCCGCGGCGCTCGATCAGGCGTGGCAGCAGGCCCTGGGCGAGCACGATCGGCGCGCGCAGGTTGACGTCGAGCACCCGGTCGACCTCCCCGACGGCGTAGTCCTCGACGCGGCCGGACCCGGGGAGCGCAGCGTTCGCGACGAGGATGTCCACGTCGCCCGCTTCGCCGAGCAGCCGCGCGACCTCCGATCGCTCTGCCAGATCCACCGCCAGCGCGCGGGCGCCGAGCTCGGCTGCCAGCGGCTCGAGCACGTCCAGGCGCCGACCCGTCAGGATCAGCTTCGCGCCCCGGCCGGCGAGCGTACGTGCGATCGCCTGGCCGATGCCCCCCGTGGCGCCCGTCAAGAGCACTGTCGACCCGGAGATCTGCACCGAGCTGTGAGCCTATCCGCATGAGGATCATCGCGCTGTTCGGCCCCACCGGCGTCGGCAAGACCGCCGTCGCGATCGCGCTCGCAAGCATGTTGCGAGAACGTGGCGAGGAGCCCGTCGCGGTCTCAGCCGACGCACTGCAGGTCTACACGGGCCTGGAGACGCTCACGGGCGTCGCGACCCCGGCCGAGCAGACGCAGCTCGAGCACAGGCTCGTTTCCTTTCTGCCCGTCGACGCGTCCTTCAGCGTCGGCGAGTACTCGCAGCTCGCCCACGCGCAGATCGACGAGCTCCTCGCGCAGGGCCGCCGCCCGATCGTCGTCGGCGGCACCGGCCTCTACCTGCGCGCGGCTCTGACCGATCTGAACCTCCGCCCGGCGCCGCCGGAGGGGCTTCGCGAACGGCTGACGGCCGAGCTGGAACGCGTCGGCCCGCAGGCGCTCCACGCACGACTCGCCGACCGCGCGCCGTGGGCCGCGGAGGGGATCGAGCCGAACGACCGCCGGCGCGTGGTGCGCGCGCTCGAGCTGCTCGAGCTCGGCGAGCTCGAGCCGCCCGAGGGGCCCTCGCAGCTTTGGAACGAGGAGCTGCGCCACCCGACGCTGCTCGCGGGTCTGACGATGGATCGTGAGCGCCTCTACGCCGCGATCGACGAGCGCGTCGATGAGATGGTGGCCTCGGGAGCTCGTGAGGAGGTGCTTCGCGCCGCCGCCGCGGGCGTCTCGGAGACGGCCTCCAAGGCGCTCGGCTTCGAGGACCTGCTCGCCGGCGACGTCGAGCGGATGAAGCGCCGTACCCGCAACTACGCGCGCCGTCAGCTCACGTGGATGCGCAAGCTCGCCGGGGTGCACGCGATCGACGTCACCGGGCGCGACCCGGCGGCGGTGGCGGGCGAGATCCTAGACTCCGACGCCCGATGACGATGCGCTTCGAGAAGTGGCAGGCCCTCGGCAACGACTACCTGATCGTCGAGAGCGACGAGCTGCCGTTCGAGCTGACACCCGCCCGCGTGCGCCGGCTCTGCGAGCCGCACTTCGGCCTCTTCGCCGACGGCGTCCTGCTGCTCTCGCCGCCGTCGCAGCCGCGCCACGTCGCCGACCTGCGGATCTTCAACCCGGACGGCTCGGAGGCCGAGCTGTCGGGCAACGGCGCGCGCGAGGCGATCCTCTATCTGCGCCGGCGCGGCTGGACCGACCGCGACGAGTTCGCGATCTCGACGGCCGCGGGGACGATCCGACCGGCGATCACCGGCCCGGACACCTGCCGCGTCGACATGGGCCATGCGTCTCTGGCATCCGGCGACTTCCCCGGCGGCCCTCCGGACGGTCGCGGCACGGTGGCGAGCGCCGGGCTCGACTGGGAGTTCCGCCACGTCTCGATCGGCAACCCGCAGTGCGCGATCGCGGTCGCGAGCGCCGCCGAGCTCGAGGGCATCGACCTCGGCGCTGCCGGCCCTGCGATCGAAGCGTCCGAGCTGTTCCCGAACCGCACCAACGTCTCCTGGTACGCGGAGCTCGAGCCCGCGAGGATCCGCGCGCGGATCTTCGAGCGCGGGGTGGGGGAGACGCTCTCCTCGGGGACCGGAGCCACCGGCGCCGCCGTCGCCTACCTGCAGGGCATCGCCGCGGGGGCACGCCCGCCCGCCGTGACGGTCGTCCTCGACGGCGGCGAGCTGACCGTCGAGGTCGCCTCAGATCTGCACGTCCACCTGACAGGCTGGGCGCGGCCGGTGTTCGCCGGCGCGGTCAGCGACGAGTTCGAAAAGGAGCTGCATGAAACCGAGTAGCCGCCTCGAGAAGATCCCGCCGTACGCCTTCGCCCAGCTCGAGCGCAAGATCGCGGACAAGCGCGCCGCGGGCGTCGACGTGATCAGCCTCGGGATCGGCGACCCGGACCGGCCGACGCCGCCGCTGATCGTCGAGGCGATGCAGGAGGCGGTCAGCGAGCCCGAAACGCACCAGTACCCCTCCAATCGCGGCCGTCAGGACTTCCGCGAGGCAGTGCACGACTTCTACCTGCGCCGCTTCGACGTCGATCTCGATCCGGACAGCGAGATCATCCCCGCGATCGGCGCGAAGGAGGCGATCTTCAACCTCAACCTCGCCTTCCTGGACCCGGGCGATTACGCGCTCGCGGCCGACCCGGGCTACCCGGTCTACACCGGCGGCCCCTGGCTCGCGGGCGCCGAGCCGGTGCTGATGGCGCTCGAGCCCGAGCGCGGCTTCGTGCCGGACCTCGGCGCGATCGACGACGAGGTGCTGCGCAAGGCGAAGCTGATGTACCTCAACTACCCCAACAACCCCACTGGTGCCGTGGTGCCCGACGGCTTCTTCGAGGAGGTCGTCGGCTTCGCGCGCTCCAACGACATCCTGGTCGTGCACGACATGGCCTACTCGGAGATCGTCTTCGACGGCTACGAGGCGCCCTCGTTCCTGGCCACGCCGGGCGCGAAGGACGTGGGGATCGAGGTCTATTCGTTCTCCAAGGGCTTCAACATGACGGGCTGGCGCTGCGCGATGGTGCTCGGCAACGCCGATGCGCTGCAGACCTACTGGCGCCTGAAGACGAACATCGACTCCGGCCTGTTCGAGGCGACCCAGCTCGCGGGCGTGGCGGCGATGTCGCCCGACGTGGACGCCGAGGTGGCCTCGATGGTCGAGCTCTACAAGCGCCGCCGCGACCTCGTCTGCGACGCGCTCGAAGAGATCGGCGTGCGGGTCCAGCGCCCCCACGCGACGATCTACGTGTGGGCACCCGTGCCCGAGGGCTTCGACAGCTCCGCCGCGTACGCCGAGCACGTGCTCGAGGAGGCCGGAGTGGTGATCTCGCCCGGCGCGATCTACGGGCCCGCCGGCGAGGGCTGGTTCCGGATCTCGCTCACGACACCCGACGAGCGGCTCGTCGAGGCGGTGCAGCGGCTGGGCAAGCTGCGCGCCTAGTACGGCCCTGCGGCGCCCCTGCCGATGCCGGAGTCGTCACGGAGCGCCCACATGAGGCCCTAGACTGGATGTCGGATGGACAGGAGCCGCAGCGGCCGTAACACGCAGAGCACGTCGAGCAACGGAACGGAGCCGCGCGCAGCACAGCGCGCGCTGTGCGTTGGGGCACTGGAGCAGGGCGATGACCTCGCCGAGCTCGGAGAGCTGCTGCGCACCGCCGGTGTCGCGGTCGTCGGAGAGCTCGCGCAGCGGCGCGAGCGTCCGCACCCCAACACCTACCTCGGACCGGGCAAGGTCGCCGAGGCGAAGGCGCTCGCACGCGAATGCGACGCGAACCTGATCGCCTGCGACGACGAGCTCACGCCGCGCCAGGAGCGCAACCTCGAAGAGGGGATCGGCCTGCCGGTCATCGACCGCACGAGCGTGATCCTCGACATCTTCGCCTCGCACGCGAACAGCTCGGAGGGCAAGCTCCAGGTCGAGCTGGCGCAGCTCGAATACAACATGGCCCGCATGCGCGGGCTGTGGAGCCACCTCGAACGGCTCGGCGGCGGCATCGGCACGAGGGGCCCCGGCGAGACCCAGATCGAGACCGACCGGCGGCTCGCCCGCAACCGCATCTCCGTCTTGAGAAAGCGCCTGGAGCACGTAAAGGGCACGCGTGCGGTGCAGCGCGCCGAGCGCGAGCGCGCGGCCGTGCCGACGATCTCCCTCGTCGGCTACACGAACGCCGGCAAGTCGACGCTGCTGAACGCGCTCACGGGCGCCGAGGTGGGCGTCCGCGACCGTCTCTTCCACACTCTCGACCCGACGACCCGCACGCTGCGCATCGCCGGACGCGCCTACCTGCTCACCGACACCGTCGGCTTCATCAAGAAGCTGCCCCACCAGCTCGTCGAATCCTTCGCCGCGACACTCGAGGAGACCCAGCGCGCCGACCTGCTCCTGCATGTGCTCGACGCCTCCGCCGGTGAGGAGCACGCGGCCGAGAACCGGCACGCTGTCGAGCAGACGCTCGAGGAGATCGGCGCCGGCGAGCAGCCACGGCTGCTGGTGCTCAACAAGGCGGACCTGCTGGACGCCGACGAGCGCGAGGAGCTGCGCCACGCCTACCCGGACGCGACGCTCGTGAGCGCCGCGACGGGGGAGGGGCTCGACGAGCTCTGTGAGCGCATCGAGGCGGAGCTCGCGCACACGCTGCGAAGCCTCGACCTCCTGGTCCCCTACGCCGACGGAGGCAGCCTCGCCGAGCTGCACGAGCTGGCCGGCGAGGTCAGCCGCGAGGACACCGCCGAGGGCGTGCGCGTCCGTGCGCTCGTGCCCGCGCGGCTGGCGGAGCGCTTCGCGCGCTTCGCGGTCGCCTCCTGAGCGGGCCGATGCAGGTCGAGTTCCTCGCGATCGCCTTCACGCCCGCGCTGCGTCAGCGCGCCTGAGCGCTCAAACCCCCGCTGCGCGGATGGCGGCCGTGTGGGTGCTGCCCTCGATCTCGTCGGCCAGCGGCGAGAGCTCCTGCACGGGCACACCCAGCCCCTGCGCGATCAGCCAGTCGGCGAACCACACGTTCTTCGGCAGCAGCGGGCCGTGGAGGTAGGTCCCGATCGTGTTGCCGGTGCGCGCGCCCTCGTAGCCGCTACGGCCGTCGTTGCCGTGGCCCTCGACCACGCGTCCCAGCGGTTCCTGCCCGGCGCCCAGCGTCGTGCGCCCGCCGTGGTTCTCGAACCCCGCGAGCAGCTCGCCGCCGAACCCGAGCGGCTCGATCGCGACGTTCCCGATCAGGCGCTCGCCCGCGCCGCGCACCGTCTCGACGTCCAGCAGCCCGACGCCTTCGATGCGCTCCTCGTCGAGGCTGTAGGAGCTCCCGAGCAGCTGGTAGCCGCCGCAGACGCCGAGCACGATCGCGTCGCGCTCGGCGGCCTGCCGCAGAGCGTCCGCCTTCAGAGCAAGGAGGTCCTCGGCGCACAGGCGCTGGTCGCGATCCTGCCCGCCACCGATGTAGTAGAGATCGTGGCCGGCGCCGTCGAGCGGCTCGCCGAGGCTCGACGCCGCAAGCTCGAAACCGATCCCGCGCCAGGCGCAGCGCCGCTCGAGCACGATCAGGTTGCCGCGGTCCGCGTAGATGTTCATCAGGTCGGGATAGAGCGCGCACACCCGCAGGGGCCGAAGGTCAGGCACGGAGCATCACCACCTCGCTGGCGGTGTGTTCCTCGGTTTCCGCGATCACGCGCGTGGGCTCGCGGCCGAGGCCCGCGGCGGCGGCCTCGTCCCAGAGCTGCTCCTCGCTCACCACGGCCAGCTCGACGACGTCGCGAGCGCCCTCGCCCCGCCAGCGCTCGCCGCTCGCGCTGTCCGCCGGCAGCGCCACGCGCTCGCGTTCGATCCGGATCGCTCCGTCCAGGACGCGCACGCTCAGAGGCCGCGAGAAGTAGACGCGCTCACCAAGGGCCATCCGGTCGGGGGAGGGCCCGAGCTGCCCCGCGAGCGCGTCGAACTCGTCCGCCTGGGTGACGATCGCGCAGGCGACGAGCGCGCCCGGGCGAACGTGGGCGGCCATGCCCGCAAACGCGGTGCGGCGCTCGCCCGCGTCGCGCAGGAGCTGCAGCGTCTGCATCGGCACCAGGCAGAGGTCGAAGCCGCGCTCGTCGAGGGCGAGCCGGCGCATGTCGCCGGCCACGGCGCGGACCGGCAGCTCCCCCGCACGAAGCGCGAGCTCCTCGCAGAGCGCCGGGGAGAGATCGACCGCGGTGACGCTGTGCCCCGCGGCGGCAAGGTCGAGCGTCACCCTCCCGATTCCGGCTCCGAGATCGAGCACGCGCGCCTGCCCGCCGGGTGGCGCCGCGGCGGCGGCGAGCTCCCGCCAGAGCGGCAGGTCGGCGCGATACCGGCCGCACTCGACCTCGTGCCAGATGACCTCCTCGGGCGGCGCCTGCGCGGTCATGCCCAGTGGCTCGCCGCCGCGCCGCGCGCGACGAGCAGTTCACGCAGCGCGAGCATCGCGGTGTAGGTCGGGAGCGCGTACAGCGGTTGGGTGCGCTCGCCGGTGCCCAGTGCGCCGTCGAGCGCACGGGGCAGGTCCGGCTCGATCACGATGCGCCCGGGCTCGACGCCCGCGTACTTGAGCCGGGCCGCAAGGTCCGCAGCGCGGCTGCCGCTGCAGGTGGCGCTCGCGATCCGATCGGCGAGCAGCTCGAAGTCGGCGTCCCAGATCCAGGACACGTCGCGCCCGTCGGCGATCCGGTCGTTGAGCACCCCGAGCAGGTGGTGGCGCCCGGGCTCCAGCGCGAGCGTGCGCAGCACCTCGTTGGCTCCCGCCGGGTTCTTCACGAGCAGGATCGCGAGCTCGCGCTCAGCGGGCCCGCCGGTCCCGTTCGCGGCGGGCGTCGCGACCCGCAGCGTCTCTGCGCGGCCGAATGCCGGGCGGGTCGCCTCGAGGCCCGCCACGATCGCCCCAAGAGGAACCTCCAGAGCAAAGCCGAGCGCCGCGGCCGCAAGCGCGTTGTAGACGTTGTAGAGACCGGGCAGGCCGAGCGTCACGCGCGCGCTGCCCGCCGGCGTGGTGAGCGTGAACTCGGCGCTGCGCACGCCGTTCAGGACGACCTCGCTCGCCACCAGCTGGGGCGCGGGGCGCCCGGCGCCGCAGGACGGGCAGTGATAGTGGCCGAGGTGGCCGAGGTACACGGCGTCGAAGACGTAGGGGCTTCCGCAGCGCCGGCAGTGCTTGGCGTCGGCCGCGTGGGCGAGGCCTCCGAGCGCGAGCGTGTCGTCGTCGACTCCGAAGTAGACGACGGTGCTCGTCTCGCGCTCGCGACCGAGGTCCGCGAGCAGCGGGTCGTCGGCGTTCAGGATCGCGCGCGCCGGCGAGGATGCGAGCAGCTCGTGCCAGCTGTCCGCGATCGCCTCCAGCTCGCCGAAGCGGTCGAGCTGGTCGCGGAACAGGTTCCCGAGCACGATCGCGCGCGGGGAGAGCGCAGCGACGACCGAGGCGAGCCACAGCTCGTCGACCTCGAACAGGCCGAGCTCCCCGTCGATCCGGTCACCGTGCGAGGCCTCCAGCAGCGTCGTGGCGACACCTCCCGCCATGTTCGCCCCCGCACGGTTGTGCACCAGCGGGATACCCGCCCCCGTGAGCATCCCCGCGGCCATCGCGGCGGTGGTGGTCTTGCCGTTGGTCGCCGAGATCACCGCTGCACCCTGGGGCAGGCGTGCCCCCAGCGTTCCGATCGCCTCCGGTTCGAGCGCCATCAGGACGCGCCCCGGAAGGCTCGTGGCGCCCCCTCCCCGCAGCCTGGCGAGCGCCCCGGCGCCCCGCGCCACGGCGAGCTTCGCGCCGAGCAGCATCAGTCGCCGGCGCCGTTGCCGCGAGAAGCGGGGGAGAGCGCGGCGGCGCCGCCCACCGGGGTCAGGACGCTCACCGCTCCGTGCAGCGCGCGCACGCGGACCGGCAGGGCGCCCACCGGGTCGCCGTCGGCGTACATCTGGAAGGGGCGGTCGGAGGTGATCTTCACCTGCGAAGAGCGAAAGACCTTGACGCTCTGCAGCGTGACGTGCGTGCCTTTGAAGACCCGGGGAAGGTTCGCGAGGAAGCGCAGCCGGCTCACCCGTTCGATCGCGACGACATCGAGCATCCCGTCGTCCAGCATCGCGTCGGGTGCGGCGTACATGCCGCCTCCGTAGGCGCGGGAGTTGGCAGCCGCGACGGAGTAGCCGCTGAACGAATGCCGCTCGCCGCCGTCGAGCTCCAGCTCGAAGCGCGCCGGTCGCCAGGAGATCAGCGCGCGCAGCGCCCCGTATGCGTAGACCAGCCCGCCCAGCCAGGAGGGCGCCTCGTTCGCGATCCGGTTGGCATCGCTGTCGAAGCCGACCGACGCAATGCCCACGAACGCGCGCGGCGGACCGTCGTGCACCGGTTCCACGAGCCCGAGGTCGAGCGCGCGGACCGCACCGCCGGCGACGACAGCGCAGGCGCCGGCGGGATCGGTGGGGATCTCGAGGACTCGCGCGAGATCGTTCCCGCGCCCACCCGGCAACACGCCGAGCACCGCGCCGGGGACGTCTCGCACGGTCTCCGCGAGCACGCCGACAAGGCCGTCGCCGCTCAGCGCCGCCACCGTTTCGCCGTTCGCCGCGGCCTCCCTCGCGAGCTCCCGCGCGTGGTTGAGATCGCGTGTCTGAACGCAACGGACGGTCAGCCCACGCGAGCGGAGCTCGCCCTCGACCTCAGGCGCGATCCGCGCGGCGCGCCCGCCGCCGGCGGACGGGTTGACGATCAGGCAGACAGCGGCAGGCACGGGGGCAAGCCTAGTGGCCGCCCGCAGCTCAGCCCGACGAGGCCCGGGCGCGATCGCGGCGCCGCCTGCCGACGGCCGCGACGATGGCGATCACGGCGATCACGAGGAACAGCCCGAGCAGGATGGCGGGGGCGATCCCCAGCCCGCCGAAAGGCAGCGAGATCAGCTCGACGATGGCGCCCCCGATCACGAGCAGCACGGCGATCAGCAGGATGATCAGGACCACCCCGCGGATGCGGGCGAGGATGCCCGCAGAGGCCGGCGGCAGCAGCAGCCCCATCGCGCGGAGCGCCAGCATCTGGCGCCCGCTCGGAGCCTCCTGGCCGAGCCGCTCGACCGCCTGCTTCAGATCGCCGGCGCGACGTTCCGCGAGCGCCAGGGACGCGTCCGCCATGCGCCGCAGCTGCATGCGTTCCTGGGGCCGTGCCGCTGCGATCGCGCGCTGGAAGTAGCCGCGCGCCGCGTCGGCGTCGAAGCGCTCCGAGGCACGCGCGCCGAGGATCGCAAGAGCCGCGGCCTTGTATTTGGTCTCGTGCTCGAGCTCCTCGTCGGAGCGCTGCTCGAGAGCCTGGATCGCCTCCAGGCTGCCGCGCTGCTCCATCCTGACCTGACGCTGTTTGGGTGCCATCGGCGGCCATTCTAGGCGGCGCCGCCGGGGCATGGCGCTGCCGAGGGGGATCCTGCTCGCGCCGGGCGCCAGCAGGTATCCTCGCCGCGATGACGGCCGTCCACCGATCTCGCCGTTGCGCGGCCCTGCTCGCATCGCTCGCGCTCGCCTGCGGCGGGCTGCTCCTGCCGGCCGCCGCGTCGGCAGCCGAATCGCTCGAAGGCCGGAACTCGTTCAACGAACTCTCCGAAAAGGCCGAGCAGGAAACGACGCCTGCGGAAACGACCTCGACGACGAAAACCGAAGAATCAGAAGCGCACAACTCGAGCAAAACGATCCTGATCGCCGCGGGCGCCGCGATCGTGCTCCTGGCTGGGATCGGGTTCGTGATCGTCCGTGACGCACGACGGGTGGCGCCTGCCGGGGCCGAGGACCTCGTGGACGGCAAGCGCGGAGACGACCCGGCTGCCCGTCATCGCAAGCGGCGCGCCAAAGCCAAGGCGGCGCGCCGGCAGCGCAAGAAGAACCGCTAGCGGCGCCCGACGCGCACCGGGCCGGCGACGCGCAGCCGCTTGCGGACCCGCGGCGGCGGTGAGGGGGAGGGAGAGCCGTGCGGGCCCCTGCGCGGGTTGCGCGGGAGCGGGCTACGCGGGTGCGGGTTGAGCGGGCCGGCCGGCAGAGCCTTCGAGCCCCCGTCCTCTTCGTTGGAATCCGGCACGTCCTGTGCCTGGTTCGCTTCGTCGTAGCGGAAGGGGATCCAGAGCATGAGCGCGGCGATCGGCAGCTTGATCAGCCCAGCGAGCAGAACGATCCACATCCAAGTCTGCATCCTGCCCGCGATGGTACTACTGCCTCGTGCGAGTGGAGCCCGCCAGGACGATCGCCGAGCTGGACGGCGCCGTGAGCAGGTGCCGCCGCTGCCCGCGGCTGGTCGCCTGGCGCGAGCAGGTGGCGCGCGAGCGCCGCGCCGCTTACGCGGATGAGACCTATTGGGGACGCCCGCTGCCGGGCTTCGGCGACGAGCGCGCGCGGATCGTCCTGCTCGGCCTGGCGCCCGCGGCCCACGGTGCCAATCGCACGGGGCGGATGTTCACCGGAGACCGCTCGGGGGATTTCCTCTACGCCGCCCTCTGGCGCGCCGGGCTGGCCAGCCAGCCCGATTCCACGCGGATCGGGGACGGCCTCGAGCTGCACGGGGTGAGGATCACCGCCGGCGTGCGGTGCGCACCGCCCGCGAACCGGCCGACGCCGCAGGAGCGCGACGAATGCCTGCCCTGGAGCGTGCGCGAGCTGCAACTGCTCGGGGACGTGGCGGTGGTGGTCTGCCTAGGCGCGTTCGCGTGGGACGCCGGGCTGCGGCTGCGCCGGGCGCTGAACGGCCCGGACGCCCCTGCCGAACGACCGCGTCCTCGCTTCGGGCACGGCGCCGAGGCGCCCGGCGAGCCCTGGCCGCTGCTCGGCTGCTTTCACCCGAGCCAGCAGAACACGTTCACCGGCAAGCTGACTCCGGAGATGCTCGACGCGGTTCTTGCAAGGGCCGTCGCAATATCGCGCTCCGGCGGGTAGCAGCGCTCGCGCCGGGTAGCGTTCGTGACGTGGCCCAGTCGACCATCGATGCCCGCCGCCAGATCCTCGACGTGCTCGCGGCGGCAGCCGCGCGCCTGAACGCCGCGCTCGGGCTGCTCGGAGCCGCTTACGAGCTACTCGACGAACGCGCGGCGGAGCAGCTCGAGGACGAGCTCTTCGGCCCGGTCCAGCACGCCTACGGCCGGCTGCGCCGCACGCACACCGAGTTTGCCGCCCGCCACGGCCTGGAGACGGTCGAGTTCCCGCCCCCGCCAGAGGCGGCGCCCGGTCACGGCCTGCACGGGCTGCTGGAGGACGTCGTCCTCGAAACCGCCGGGGCGGACGAGGAGCTCGGCGCGCTGCAGGACACCATGCTCCCGGTCGAGGTGGGGGACAGGGAGCTGCGCGACGGCATCTCCGAGACCCGCTCGCGTATCGCGCCCGTGCCCGACGCCGCCCGCCGGCTGCTGCGGACATTCGGCCGCTGAACGGTCAGGTAGCGCTCAGATCCGCCACCAACGGCGGATGATCGGAAAGCGTCACGCTCTGACCGCCGGCGCGCACCTGCGCTGTCAGCACCTCGCTGCCGAGCGAGCGCAGTCCCGCGGCGAAGATGTGGTCGACGTCGCGCGCCGCGACGTGATCCATGCCCGGCACCCGCGGCTCGCGCAGGTTGAGATCCCCGCCGAGAACGACAGGCCCCGCCGGAGTCCCCGCCGCCCTCAGCACGTGCGCGCGCAGCCGCCCGAGCTCGACCTGCGCAAGCGCCACGCGCACGCTCCCATGGAAGTTCGCGACGACGGTGCCGTCGCGCAGCTTGGCGATCTGGGCCACGCGGCGCTCCGGCCGCAGGCGCAGCCTCACGGCGCGGTACTCGGCGATCGGCACCCGCGCGAGGATCGCATTGCTGCCACCTCCGTTCGACTTCATCAGCTCAGGGTCTCGGCGCGCTAGGGCTCTCCGCAGCGGGAGCCCGATGTTGCGCGAGGTGCGAGCCGTTCGCGGCTCGGCCCCGGCTTCGCGGGCCAGGACGTCAGGCCACCAGGGTGGCACCTCCTGGAGCAGGGCGACATCCCAGCTCCAGGAGGAGAGCAGCGCGGCGAAGTGATCCAGGAGGTCGCTTCGCGTGCCCGGCACCGAGCGGCCATGGAAGAGGTTCCAGCTGAGCACGCGCATCGGAGCGCGCCCGGGTCAGTCGATCGGCTCCCCGTTCGCCGTGACCGCGACCTCGATGTTCCCGCGCGTCGCGTTGGAGTAGGGGCAGACCTTGTGCGCGAGACGCACTACCTCCTTGGCGGTCTCCGGGTCCTCGACGCTCGGCAGCGACACGTCGAGTGCGACGCCGAGATCGAACCCGCCCTCGCCGTTCGGGCTCAGCGAGACCTTCGAGTCGATCGCGACGTCACCCGTCTCGACCTTCGAGCGCCGCCCGGCGACGCCGAGCGCGCCCTCGAAGCAGGCGGCGTATCCGACTGCGAACAGCTCCTCCGGGTTGGTGCCGTCGCCCTGTCCGCCCATCTCCTTGGGCAGTCGCAGGTCGACCTCGAGACGGCCGTCTCCCGTGCGTCCGTGCCCGTTGGCGCGTCCGCCCGTCACATGCGCTTCAGCCGTGTACAGAGTGTTAGCCATCCAGTACGCCTCCTCAGGGTTCGGGTTGGGGCGTGATGCTACGAGCTGGGAGCTCGCGCCACCGCTCCTGACGGATTGACATAAGCCGCAGAGGGACGGCGGTGCCGTCGGGGAGGAGGTGCGGGCCGCCCGCAAGACCGTCGTCCGTGAACCCGGCACGGTCGTAGAGACGCCTCGCGCGCGCGTTGTCCTCGAGAACGTCGAGCCAGACACGATCGGCGCCCAGGACGTCGAACCCATAGCCGAGCGCCAGCTCCAGCGCGTCTGCGCCGAGGCCTTCGTCGCGCGTGCGCAACGCGATGCGGCGCAGCTCGAGAGATTGCGCGGCGGAGCTGAGTCCCGCCAGAAGCAGATAGCCGACAACCGCGCCGCGCCTGCAGAACACCATGTGCGCCTCGTCCGGGTCGGAGATCGCTCGCCGGTGGCGGTCGGCCGGCCAGCCGGAGACCCAGCGCGCGACATCCGGTTCGGCCTCGATCGCCAGCACGTCCGGAAGGTCCGAGACGAGGGTGTCGCGCAGCTTCAGGGCCACCCGGAGAGAGTCTCAGAGGGGCGCGGCGCTTGGGCGCGACACTGCTCTGGGTTCACATAACATCGATTATCGAGCGGAACCAATGAGTCTCAACCGATGCGGCTCCTGGGCCGATGGTTGACAGTCCTGCACCTACCGGTCGCGTCACCACAGTTTGTGGGCAGGTCGCTCCTGGCTCTGGCCGCGCTGGTCGCATGGTTCGCCATCGGTTTCGTGTGGATCGCGACGCACAGGGACCCGAGCCGCCCTGCGTTAGTCGCACGTCGTCGCGGCGCTCGGTTCGGCCTCCTTTGCGGCGCGCTCGGTATTGGTTCCGCCGTGGCTGTCCGACTCATTGCATAGCTATCGCCACCAGCCTCCACCGAAAAGGTCATCCACCGCTGCAGACGAGACCTCGACCGACCGTCGATTATCGAGCGTGTGAGCGGGGCTGGGTCACTCGTTGCGCTCCTGTTCGTTGCGGAAGCCCTCGGGCCTGCCCTCCCAGAGCACCTGAGCAACGGTGCGAGCCTCTCCGTCGGGAACGCCGACTGCCTTGAGGGCGTGCGCCAGGGTGTCCGGTCCAAACACCCCTTTTCGTTCGACTTCGAGCGGACCTATCGCTAGCTCGCCGTCCGCCCAGAGAACGCCCTCGACTGGTCCCCTCGTCGTCTCCGCCCGAAGCCGGTAGGCCCATACGCCGCGCATCGGGTGAGGTTAGGCGAAGCCTTCAACCGACCATCGATCATCGAGCGTGGAAGAGGACGGCTCCGTAGCCCGCTCCGCGGGTAGTCAACCCGCGTGTCAATCATCGCGACGAGCACGCTCCGCATCGTCTGGGTTATCGCGGTGCTGGCGCTGGGCCTCTTGTTGCGCTGGTACTTCTGGGTTTGGCGCAAGCGCTGACCCGCTGCGCTGAGTTGGCAAACCACGGAGCGTGGCCGCGAGCCTGGGCCGGGCCTGCTTGCGGTTGTGCCGATACAGACCTTGCCGATGCGGGACCTAGTCCCGCTCGGGAGGCTCCATCAGTTCGTTGATCGACGCCACCGTCGCCTGGAGCTCTAGGCGGTCTGTCGCGGGCACGTGCTCGAGCATGGTCCCGACCGCCATCAGCGCCTGTTCGGCCGCCGAGCGCAGCCGCGTGTTTTCGTCTTCGAGTCGCTCAATTTCCCCCGGTGCGTCCATCGACCGAGTCTATATGCGTCCTTCGACCGTCGATTTCGACGGGCGCAAGCAGCACGGCGCGTCAGGATGCGCCGGAGTACGAAGTGCGGCCTTCACGTTCCCGGGTAACCCACCCGAATGACCCTTGACCTGACGCGACTCACCGACACAGTCGACGAACTGTCGTACGCCATCCATGAGGACTTCGACGGTGATGAGACCGCCAAAGTCGCAGACGCGGCGATCATTGTCGAGATCGTCACCGAGAGCGAGGGTGTGCGAACCCGGCACGTCCGCATCCGCTCACCCAAGGACATGCGCCATCACGCCCTGCGCGGGCTGCTGGACGAGGCGAGCGGCATCGTCGTGTTCCGGCGCCACGGGCCGGATGCCGCCCGGCGTCGATCTGAGCCGGGTCCGGACGTCTCCTAGAAGATCTCCGGCAACCGGGGATACTCAGATCGAGCCCGCGACCCAGACGAGGTGCACGCAACCGTGACTGCAGAGAACGAGCAGAACTCACCCGCCGAGCTGATCGACGCCCGCATCGCGGAGCTCGGGGACTGGCGGGGCGACATGCTCGCGCGCATGCGCGCCCTGATCAAAGAGGCCGACCCGGAGGCCGTCGAGGAATGGAAATGGCGCGGTACGCCGGTGTGGTCGCACGACGGCATCATCTGCACCGGAGAGACCTACAAGAGCGTGGTCAAGCTCACCTTCGCGAAGGGTGCCGCTCTGGATGACCCCAAGCGCCTGTTCAACTCGAGCCTCGAGGGCAACACGCGTCGCGCGATCGACATCGCCGAGGGCGAGAAGATCGACGAGAAGGCGCTGAAGGCGCTCGTCTCGGCCGCCGTCGCCCTGAACCAGAGCGGCCGGCGCAAGAAGTAGCGCCGGCCGCGCGCCTCACCGGCTCACGTGTCCTGGACGAGGCCGAGCACGTTCCCGTCGGGGTCGGCCAGCGTCGCGACCAGGCGGCCTCCGCCGACCTCGTGCGGCGCTTCCTTCACAGCGGCGCCGGCGGCGACCGCCTCCGCCAGCTTGCCCTCGATGTCCGAGACGTGCCAGAACGCGACCGGCGAGGTCATGCCCTGCGGACCGCCGGCGGGTACGAGCCCGATGTGCTGGCCCTCGGCATCGAAGCCGACGTAGTACGGGGAGTCCGTCTGGGGCTGGATCCCGATCAGCGCCGCATAGACCGGCTTGGCGGCCTCGAGGTCAGAGACGGGGTGAAGAACGGTCTTGATTCCCTCGTTGGAAGATCCGGTCATGGTCGCTCCTGGGTTCGGGGGCCGCGGGCGGCCCGGTGTCTCTCGTCGTCGCTGAGACGAACGGTGGGCGCGGAGATCGACACTGCATTCCCCGCGCCCGGACGCTACGCCCGTTCGGCGCCCGGGGCGCGCCCTGCCGGGCGGATAGCCTCGGCGCGTGACCCTCCCCTACGAGATCATCTACGAGCGCGTGCGACGGGTCCCGGCGGGCTTCGTCACGACTTATGGAGACCTGTCTCCCGGGGCTCCCCGGCATGCGGGCCGGGCGCTCGCGCAGGGACCGGAGGGGGTGCCGTGGTGGCGCGTCGTGCGCAGCGACGGAAGCTGGCCCAAGGGCGCCGACCAGCGCGCGCGCCTGCTCTCCGAGGACGTGCCGATTCGGGGCAGCCGCGTGGTGATGGGCGAAGCAAGGATCCCGCCCGAGGCGATCCGCTAGATCGGGTTGCGCCTCCTTAGCTCTCCCTCACCGGGCCTTTAACCCGATGCGGCACACTCAGCCGACGATGGGACGGATCCTGAGACGACGCGTGGCCCTGATCGTGGCGCTGGCCGCGGTGCTCGCGGGCGGTACTGCCGTGGCGCTCGGAGCGACCTCGACGCCCACACACACCCGCGCGGCGCGGCGCGCACACACGCATGCCAGAGGCGCGAGGCGGGCGGGGATCATCGCCGCCGCAAGCTCCTACCTCGGCCTTACCCCCACACAGCTCGCCGAACAGCTTCGCCAGGGCAAGTCCCTCGCGACGATCGCAGCCGCCACTCCCGGCAAGTCAGAAGCCGGGCTGGTCGCCGCGATCACCGAAGCAGTCAAGGCCAAGCTCCCCTCGGCCCCGGCGGACCTCGAAACTCGCGTGAAGGCGATCGTGAACCGCACGCCGCGCACGGAGGCCAGGCGCCACGCTCGCCTCGGTTCAGGCCGCCACGGCGCGCTTCGCGCGGCCGCGCTCTCCTACCTCGGGCTGACACGCCATCAGCTGCTCCAGCAGCTCAAGTCGGGCAAGACGCTTGCACAGGTGGCCGACTCGACCCCCGGCAAGTCCTCCGCCGGCCTGAGCGAAGTGCTTCTCGGCACGTTCAAGAGCAAGCTCGACGCGCGGGTCGCCGCGCACCAGCTCAGCAAGAGCGCCGAGACGGCCCGGCTGACGGTGCTGCGCACCCGCATCTCGCGGCTGCTCTCCTGGACCCACACCGGGCGGCACTCCGCGCAGTCCGGCACGGGCACGAGCACCGCGCCCTGACGGCGCCTCAGGCGGTGAGGGCCGCGAGGACGCGTTCGAGTGACGCGCCGACCTGCCTGCGCGTCGCGCCATCGTCATCTGCGCGGGCGATCAGCATCGCTCCCTCGTCGATCGCGCCGAGCAGGAGATGGGCCAGCGGGTCGGGCGGCTGCGGCTCGATCTGCCCCGCCTCGATCGCCGCCTCGATCGTGCCGCGCACGAGCCCGAGGCCGTAGCGCATCCCGATCTCGCGCCATCGCTCCCAGCCCAGCACCGACGGTGCGTCGAGCAGGGCGATGCGCTGAACCGCGAGGTCGCTCTCGCATGCATCCAGGAACGCCTGGGAGCCGGCGCGGAGCACCTCGAGCGGCTGCACATCCGGCGTGTCGACCGCCGCAGCGATGCCCTGCACGAGCTCGGACTCCACCTGCTCGTAGACCGCGGCGAAGAGCTCGAGCTTGCCGTCGAAATGGTGGTAGAGCGCCCCGCGGGTCACCCCGGCCGCGCGCACGATCTCCTCGGTGCCCACGCCGGCGTAGCCGCGCTCGGCGAACAGCGTCCGCGCGGTCGCGATCAGCGCCGCGCGCGTCGCCTGCGAGCGCTCGGCGTTCCCTCTCCCCCCCGCGGTGTCTTCCTCCTCGGCGCTCATGCCGGGATTATGATAGATACATACAGTCTGTATGTCGCTTTCGCCGGGGCCTGCCCCTGCAGACGCGACCGGCCCGGAGATCGAACCCCCCGCTCCCAGAAGGAGGAGATGAAGATGAAGGAAAGCCGTGTACAGCTGAAAGATGGACCCGTGCGCTTTCGCGAAGGCGGGTCGGGAGACCCGATCGTTTTCGTTCACGGCCTGCTCGTCGACGGAGAACTGTGGAGAGACGTCGCCGCACGCCTGGAGGCCGACTTCCGCGTGATCGTGCCCGACCTGCCGCTCGGCTCCGAGCGCGAGCCGTTCGCACCCGGCGCAGACCTCTCCCCTCCCGGCCTTGCCCGCATCGTGGTCGAGCTGCTGGAGGCGCTGGAGCTCGAGCGGGTCACGCTCGTGGGCAACGACACCGGCGGTGCGATCTGCCAGATCGTTGCCACACGTGATCCGCAGCGTCTCGCCCGGCTCGTGCTGACCCCGTGTGACTGCTTCGAGGACTTCCCTCCGCCCGCGTTCAAGCCGCTCGTGCTCGCCGGGCGCTCGAAGGCCGTGCTCGCGGGCATCGGGGAATCGATGCGCTTCGCGGCGCTGCGCCGCTCGCCGCTCGCCTACGGGTGGCTGATGCGCGAGTTCGACGACGAGCGCTGCCGTGCGTGGGTTGCGCCGGTGCGGGAGAACCCGCAGGTCCGCGCCGGGGTGGCGAAGATCCTCTCCGGCTTCGATTCGCGCCACACGATGGAGGCCGCCTCGCACTTCAAGGACCTCGAGATCCCGGTCCTGATCGCGTGGGCGTCCGAAGACCGGTTCTTCAAGCCGGCGAACGCCGAACGGCTGGCGCGTGAGATCCCGAACGCGCGCCTGGAGCGGATCGAGGGCAGCTACACCTTCGTCTCGATCGACCAGCCGGCGCGCACCGCCGAGCTGATCTCCGCGTTCGCGCGCGAGCCTGTTCTGACGGCCTGAGTCCGGCCCCCGAATCGGCGCACTCCCCGCCGGGCTCAAGGAGCGAGCCCGGCGGGGCGATGCATGCCATGTCCAGTCACGCCTTGAAGAGAAGTTTGGCATGCCTTATCCTATGTCCATGGCTACCAACGAGATGGTGCGGACACCTGCCGTCGAGGACTACACGAAGGCGATCTTCTCGCTGGAATCGCGCCGTGAAGAAGCGGTCTCGACGAAGACGCTCGCGGAGCGGCTGGGCATAACGCCCGGATCGGTCTCGGCGATGCTCAAGCGCCTCGACGAGCTCGGACTGATCACGCACGTCCCCTACCGCGGTGTGCGGCTGACGCCGGCGGGACGGCGCATCGCGCTCGAGGTAATCCGCCATCACCGCCTGCTGGAGAGCTACCTCGCAGACGTTCTGGGCATGCCCTGGGATCGCGTCCACGACGAGGCCGAGGTGCTCGAGCACGTGCTCTCGGACGATCTCGAGGCGCTGATCGACGCAAAGCTCGGCCACCCGACGATCGACCCCCACGGCGACCCGATCCCGACCGTCGAGTTCGACCTCGACGAGGGCGAGACCGTCGGGCTCGACGAGCTGCCGATCGGAGCGCTCGGGCGGTTCGTGCGGGTTTCGGACTCCGATCCCGAGATGCTGCGCTACCTCGCCGAGCAGGGCGTCTCGCTGGGCGAGGATCTCGAGGTGATCGAGCGCCAGCCCTTCGGCGGGCCGCTGTTCGTGCGCTTCGGCGAGCGCACGCTCGCCCTGGGGGACGGCCTCACCCGCGCGATGCGGATCGAGCTCCCCGGGGGCGCCGCTTGACTCCTCCCCCACGCCCGCTGGTGCTCGAGGGCGGCGACGGCACGGCCGTCGCGCTCGACCCGCCGCACCCGAGCGCGCTGGAGCAGCTGCTGGCGAAGGGCAGGTTGCGGGCGACGCTGGCGATGCTGGGGCCGGCGTTCGTGGCCGCGGTCGCCTATGTCGACCCGGGGAACTTCGCGACCAACATCCAGGGCGGTGCCAAGTACGGGTACATGCTGCTGTGGGTGGTGCTGCTCGCCAACCTGATGGCGATGCTGATCCAGTACCTCTCGGCGAAGCTCGGCATCGTCACCGAGCACAACCTCGCCGAGAACGTGCGCGCCCGCTATCCACGGGCGGTCACGTGGGGGATGTGGGTCCAGGCCGAGGTCATGGCGATGGCGACCGACATCGCGGAGTTCCTGGGCGCGGCGATCGGGCTGAATCTGCTGTTCGGCGTGCCGCTCCTGCCGGCCGGCCTGATCACCGGCGTGATCGCCTTCGCGTTGCTGGCGCTGCAGCGCCATGGCCACCGCCGCTTCGAGCTCGCGATCACGGCCCTGCTCGGGCTGATCCTTGCCGGGTTCGTCTACCAGACGCTGCGTATCGGCCCGTCTGCGAGCGGCTCGCTCGAAGGCCTGATCCCGCATCTCGACGGGGTCGGGTCGATCTATCTCGCCGTGGGGATCATCGGCGCCACGGTCATGCCGCACGTCGTCTACCTGCACTCCGCGCTGACGAACGGGCGCATGCCGGTGCGCAACGAGGACGAGCGCCGGCGCGTGCTCCGCTTCCAGCGCACGGACGTCCTCATCGCACTCGGGCTCGCCGGAATCGTGAACATGGCGATGCTTGCCGGAGCCGCGAAGCTGTTCCACAACTCCGCGTTGTCGGGCCTCGACACCATTCAGGCCGCTCACGCCCAGCTGGGCCACCTCGTGGGCGGCGGTGCCGCGCTTGCGTTCGCCGTCGCGCTGCTCAGCTCCGGAGCATCCTCATCGAGCGTCGGGACCTTCGCCGGGCAGGTCGTGATGGCGGGCTTCATCGACATCCGCATCCCGGTCTTCGTGCGCAGGGCGGTCACGATGGTCCCGGCTCTGATCCTGCTCGCCGTCGGCGTCAATCCGACCAGCGCGCTCGTGCTCAGCCAGGTCGTGCTCTCGTTCGGGATCCCGTTCGCGGTCGTCCCGCTCGTCTTGCTGACCTCGCGCCGCGACGTGATGGGGGCCCACGCGAACCCGCCCGTGATCCGCGCGCTCGCCTGGCTGTGCGCGCTGACGATCACGGGCCTGAACGTCTTCCTGCTCACACAGCAGCTGCTCTAGAGCACGAGCTGCAGGATCGCCGAGATCCCGACGATCACGATCAGCACCCGCAGCGCATCCGGCGAGAGCCGCCGGCCGTAGCGGGCGCCGAGCTGGGCGCCCGCGATAGAGCCGCCGGCGATCAGGGCCGCCGGGCCCCACGCCACGTGCGGGGCGGCGAAGATGAAGTACACGCCCGCGACGCCGTTGACGAGGCCGGCCAGGACGTTCTTCAGCGCGTTCGTGCGCTGAAGGCTCTGGTCGAGCGCGATGCCGAGGATCGCCAGGAGCAGGATCCCCTGCGCTGCGCCGAAGTAGCCCCCGTAGATGCCCGTCAGGTAGACAGCCGCCGCGGTTAGCGGGCGGTGCGCGCGGTGCGGTCCGCCCTGCCGTCTGGCGAGCCAGGCGTTGATGCGCGGCTGCAGCACTGTCAACACGAGCGCGATCGCGATGAAGACCGGCACGATCTCCTTGAACGCCGAGGAGGGCAGCACGAGCAGCAGCACCGCGCCGGTCGCGCCGCCGAGGACCGACATCGTCCCCAGCCGCAGCGCCCGCGAGCGCTGGCCGGCGAGCTCCGTGCGGTAGCCGATCGCGCCCGAGACCGAACCCGGGACGAGGCCGATCGTGTTCGAGACGTTCGCGGTGATCGGCGCGTAGCCGAAGGCGAGCAGGACGGGGAACGTGATCAGCGTGCCGCTTCCCACGACCGTGTTGATCGTGCCGGCGGCCATGCCCGCCAGCGCGATGCAGACGACTTCGGCGAGGCTCAAGTCCGGCTGGCTGTCGGGCGCGGGGCGCGGGTCGCGGTCGTCATCGGCTTGCCTCTAGGGTGAGTGGGCGTGGACGTCGAGAAGGCTATCCGCACGCGCCGGACCCATAAGGCCTACGGGCCGGAGCCCGTCCCGGCGGAGGAGCTGCGCGAGCTCTTGGAGCTTGCGCGCTGGGCCCCCAACCACCACGTCACGAACCCGTGGCGCTTCCGCGTGCTCGGCCCGCGCTCCCGTCGAGAGCTGATGGAGCTCGCGGAGTCCGAGTCTCCGGGTGCGGCGGTCAAGCTCCGTCGCGCGCCGACGCTCGTCGCGGTCACCGCGCTGAAGAGCGGCGACGAGGCCCAGGACCGCGAGGACCTGCTCGCCACCGCGGTCGCCGCCTACATCGTGCTGCTGGGCGCCCATGCCCGCGGCCTTGCCGCGTACTGGCGAACGGTGCCGCTGCTGGAGGACCCGCGCGCGCGGGCGCTGCTCGGGATCCAGCCGAGCGAGACCTCCGTCGGGCTGCTCTACCTCGGCGAGCCCGTCCAGGAGCAACGCGTCCCGGATCGCGCCCCGGTCGAGGACTACGTCTTCGAGCTCGACTGATGACGCGTCCGGCAGCGCTGGCGGCGGTGCTGCCGCCGCCCGGGGACCGCCACGGCCCGCTCGTGCCGACTCTGATCGTCCTGACGCTGCTCACCGGCGTCGTGGACGCGGCGAGCTATTTGAAGCTCGGCCACGTCTTCGTCGCGAACATGACGGGCAACGTCGTGTTCATCGGGTTCGCGATCGCCGGCGCGCCCGGGCTGTCGGTCGTCAGCTCGGTGATCGCCCTCGCCGCGTTCCTCGCCGGCGCGCGGACGGGGGGCGCGATCGGGGCGCGGCTCGGGGCGCACCGCGGGCACGTCCTGCGCGGGGCGGGCGCGGTCCAGTCCGTCCTGGTGGCCGTGGCGCTCGTGACGGCGCTCGTCGCGGGCACGCCGCCCGCCGAGGGCGCGCGCTACGCGATCACGGCCGTGCTCGCCGTCGCGATGGGGATCCAGAACGCCGCCGCGCAGCGGCTCGCCGTGCCGGAGCTGACCACGACCGTCCTCACGCGGACGCTCGCCGGGCTCGCGGGCGACGGCGCTCCGTCGGTGCTGCGTCTGCGCCGCGTCGCCTCCGTGCTTGCGATGCTGCTCGGCGCGCTCGCAGGCGCGCTGCTCGCGCTGAGGGTCTCGATCGCCGCGGCCCTCGGACTCGCGTTCGGGCTCTCGGCGGCGACGGCCCTGGCCGCGCACGCGCTCTCGCGCCGGCCCGGCAAGTGGTCAGACCCATAACGCAGGACTCAAGTACGCGCCGGCGTTTCCGATCTAGATCCGGTGGTCGCCCGTTGGAAAGGCCGGGGCGCCGGCATCCTGATCGCCGCGGGAGCAGCGCTGCTGCTCTCGCTCGGCGCGGTGGCGGCGCTCGTCGTGCGCTCCCAGCAGGAATCGCGCGAGCACCTGCGGGCCAACCTCGCGCTGCGCGCCGCGGCCTCCTCGCAACTCGTCAGCACCTACCTCACACAGCAGGAGCGCCGCCAGGAACGCTCGGGACGGCTCCTGCTCTCCGATGCGCACCCCACCCCGCGGCGCTTCGCCGCGATCTCGGCGGCGTTCGGCGCCAACACGGCCGTGCTGCTGAACGCGCGGGGCGCAGCGATCGTGAGCTCGCCCTACTCCCCCTCGGTGGTCGGCCGCGACATCGGCTACGAATCGCGCGCGGGCCGCGAAGCACTCGAAGGCCGCACCACTGTCTCGGGCGTGCTGCCGGTCGCCGGCCTGACGGGACGCGTCGTCGGCGTGCTCGTGCCGTTTCCCTCGATGGCAGGCCGCCGCGTGTTCGCGGCCGTCTACCCCGTCGCCGGCGGCGAACTGCAGGCGCTCGTGGACCGCACGAGCACCGTGCCCGGCCACGAGGTCTACCTCACCGACAGGGACGGCAATCTGATCGCCGCCAGCCCGCGCTCGGCGCGGGGCGTCCTCGCTGACGCGAACCCCAAGCTCTCCCTCGCGCTCCAGGCGGCCCCGGCCGCCGGCTCGCTGCACGAGCGGTCGGCCGCCCGCACCTACGTGACCGCACCCGTCCCGGGCACGAACTGGCGTCTGACGATCGACGTACCGGACTCCGGCCTCTACGCGTCGGTCTCCGGCCTCGCGGTGATCGTGCCGTGGCTCGCGGTCGCGCTGCTCGCCCTGCTGGCTGTCGTGCTGCTGGTCCTCGTCGCGCGCGTGCTCGGCGACCGCGCGCGGCTGACCGAGCTCTCCGGCGAGCTCGCCGATCGCGCGCGCACCGACACGCTCACAGGGCTGCTCAACCGGCGCGGGATCGAGGAGGGGCTCGTGCGCATCGCCGGCCGCTCCCGCCGGCGCGAGGAGCCGCTGACGATCCTGATGGTCGACCTCGACCGTTTCAAGCAGGTCAACGACGAGCGCGGCCACGAGGCCGGCGACGTCGTGCTCAAGGCCTTTGCCGACTGCATGCGCGAGTCCCTGCGCGCGGAGGATCTCTACGGCCGTTTCGGCGGCGACGAGTTCATGGTCGCGTTGACCGATCCCGAAGCGCAGGCGGGGACCGCGGCGGCCGAGCGGCTGCGTGGCGCAGCAGCCGAGGCCGACCTCAGCCAGATCGGTATCGAGGGCGGGATCGCGCTCAGCGTCGGCGTCGCCTCGGGGGTGCACACCACCGTCGCCGAGCTGATCCGCGCGGCCGACGAGGATCTGTATCGCGACAAGGCCGGCCGGCGCGCCGCCGTGGCGGCGCAGCCGGCGAGCACCCCGCTCTGAGCGGGGCTACTGGACCGTCAGGGTGCCTTCCATGCCGGCCTGCCTGTGGCCGGGCACGCTGCAGAAGAACTTGTAGGTCCCCGGTTTCAGGTCGAGGCTGAGCGTCTTGGTGCCGCCGCTGAACGTCGGCGTCGCGCCGATGTTCTGACCCGAGGCGGATTCGATCGTCACGTTGTGCATCAGCGGCGCCATGTTGGTGAAGGCGATCGAGACCTTGCCGGCCTTGGCCGTGAGCGTCTTCGTGTTGTATTCGAGCTGGCCGCTCGGGTTCGCCGAAAGGCTGAGCTTGCTGGATCCCGTCGCCGGCGCGGTGGTGCTCGTAGAGGTCGAAGCGGTGGTCGCAGGCGTCGTCGCGGGCGTCGATTCTTTCGTCGTCGTGGAGGAGTTGCTGCTGCCGCAGCCGGCGAGCGCCACGAGGCCGATCAGCGCCGGGAGCGCGAGCAGGCGCCGCGGCGGGCGTCGCGTCCTGGCCTGTGCTGGTGCGTTGGTGCTCACGATCTGTCCTCCAGTCTTGGGGGTATCGCTTTCAAGGACACCGCAGAACGAGCGAACCTTCCCACGGGCCCGGGCGTCGCGCGGCCCATGCTACGCCCGGCGCGGGCGGCACGCGCGCGGGCCGGCACGGTGCGAGACGACCTCCCGCCGGCGCATGGCGGTCAATAGCCGTATGGGGACGGGGCGGGCGCGGGCGCAGGGTTCGCCGGCGTGCTCGCCGACGGCGTGGGCGCGGGGCTCGTCGGTGCGGCGGGCGCCGGCGTGGTGGTCGCCGAGGCCGTGACGGCGTGCCACGTCCCGCCGAACGATTCCAGCCCTTCGCCGCGGGCTTCGCCGGACCTGTGGTCTTCGGTGAAGAGGTAGAGCGGTTTGCCGCGCAGGGTCACCTGCATCCTGCCGCCCGGGCGCCGGAGCAGGCCGAGCTTGCCCTGCACGCCCTTGGCAGCGACGAGCTTGGCGCCGTGGGTCAGGAGCAGCGGGGGCCAGATTTCCAGGCAATACGCTTCGCGGCAGAGCAGATGGTGGGTCGTCTCCGGGCTGAGCGCGTAGAGCGTCCGCCCCGCCGGGTTGACGACGACGGTCTGTTTCAGCTTCGCGTTGGCGCTCGTCTTCACGGTCGCCGGCGCGCCGGCGAGTGCGGCGCCGGACACGCCGAACGCGACCACCGCAACCACCGCAACCACCGCCGCGAGCCCGGCCGGCAGCCGGCGGCCCTTGGAGAACCTGCTTCTGGGATGCACTGCCGCCACCTCCGGGTTCGCTTTGGTTGGCACCGGTTCAGATGCCGAAGCGCGCGAAAACTTCCCGCGCGCTCATGGCTCGGTGTGGATCACGACGTCGGCGAGGCCGGCCGCGCGGGCGCGCAGCTCGTCCTCGAGCTCGCTGGCCAGCCGGTGCGCGGCGGCGAGCGACTCCCCCCGGCGGCCGGCGAGCGTCAGGAACAGGACCGGTCCGGCATCGGTCGCGATCATGCGGACGCGCTCGGGCTCGCGCCCCGTCCGCTCGAGGACGACCTCCGACGCCGCGCGGATCTCGCTCTCGCCCGAGTTCAGATCGGACGGGCGCGCGCGCAGCGGGCGCTCGAGTGGCTCGAGATGTGTCTGCACGTCCTCGACCCCCGGGCGCTCGCGGATCGCGGCCTCGACGCGCTCGGAGACCTCGTGGGCGGTCCGCAGGTCGAGCTCGTCGGGGAACTTCAGGTGCAGCGAGACGCTCGCGCGATCGCCGTCCTCGTAGACGGTGATGTCGTGGGCCTCCTTGACCTGCGGCTCGGAGAGCGCGATCGCGAGCACGCGGTCGCGGAGGTCCAGGCCGCTGCGGCGCGGCTCGACGTGCACGACCACGTCGCTGCCGGGCAGCGCACGCTCGACCGCCTGCTCGACGCGGTCCGCTGCCTCGTGCCCTTCGGCCACCGGCCGCCCGGCGGGCACGCTGACGACGACGTCGGCGAAGAACCGGCCCGCGGACTCACGCAGCCGCAGGCGGCTGAGCTCGATGTCGCCGCCGAGGGCCTCGATCGCGCGCTCGGCCTCCGAGCGCGCCTCGTCGGGGGTGCGGTCCATCAGCACGTTGGCGTTGACCCCGATCAACCGCCCGGCGGCGGTGAGGATGATCCCCGCGACGACGAGCGCCGCGACCGAGTCCGCCTGCTGGACGCCGGCATTGGCGGCGAGCAGTCCAGCGAGCACCGCGGCCGAGCCGATGCCGTCGGCCGCGAAGTGCCAGGCGTTCGAGCCGAGCGCGGGGCTCTCGTAGCGGCGCGAGGCGAGCAGCGAGACCGTGGTGCGGCTCACATCGAGGACGAGTGCCACGCCGATGACCGCGAACTGGTACCAGCGGATCGTGGGCGCCGGGCCGCCTTCGATCAGGTGTTTGATCGCGTCCGTCGCGACGAGCACTGCACCGGCGATCAGGATCCCGGCCTCGCCGATCGCGCCGAGGTTCTCAGCGCGCCGGTGGCCGTAGGGGTGACCGAAATCCGCGGGACGCCCCGCCAGGCGCACGGCGAAGAAGGTGAGCACGGCCGCGAGCACGTCGCCGCTGGACTCGATCCCGGCGGAGATCAGCCCGAGGCTGTTCGTCGCGAGGCCGGCGCCGAGCTTCAGGGCGACCAGGATCGCGGCGACACCGATCGAGACGAGCGTCGTGCGGCGCGCGCCGTCCGCGGGCGTGCCGTTCCGGGGGTTCGCCATCTGGGGCAGCCTAGAGCCGGGCCCTCCCGTATCTTGGGCCCGTGCCCCACGATCACGGCCTCCACGCGCACGGAGCGCCGCACGACGCGACCCGGCTGTGGCGGGCGCTCGCACTAATCCTGCTCGTGATGGCGGGCGAGATCGCCGCCGGCGTGATCGCGGATTCGCTCGCGCTGCTCTCCGACGCGGGCCACATGCTCACAGACGCGGGCGCGCTCGGCTTCTCGCTGCTCGCGATCAAACTGGCGGCGCGGCCCGCCCAGGGCGCGCTCACGTTCGGCTTCAGGCGTCTGGAGATCCTCTCCGCACAGGCCAACGGCGTCACGCTGCTGGTCGTCGCCGCCTTCATCGTCTTCGAGGCGATCCACAGGCTCGTGGATCCGCCCCAGGTACGCGCCGGGCTCGTGCTCGGCGTCGCCGTCGCGGGCGCGGTCCTGAACGTCGCCGCGGCCTGGCAGCTCGCGCGCGCGGACCGCTCGAACCTCAACGTCGAGGGCAGCTTCCAGCACGTGCTGACCGACCTCTACGGGTTCCTCGGCACCGCGCTCGCGGCCGGGGTGATCCTGATCTTCGGCTTCCAGCGCGCGGACCCGATCGCCTCGCTGGCGATCGCCGCGCTCATGATCCGCTCAGGCTGGCGACTCGTGTGGGCGACCGGGCGCATCTTCCTCGAGGCGGCGCCGGCCGAGGTCGACCCGGAGCGCGTCGGCCGCGCGCTCGTGGACCTCCCCGAGGTCGTGGAGGTCCACGACCTGCACGTCTGGGAGGTATCGAGCGGCTTTCCCGCGCTCTCAGCGCACGTGCTCGTAGGCCGCGAGTCCGACTGCCACCGCGCGCGGCGGGAGATGGAGGCGATGCTCCACGAGCGCTTCGGCGTCGACCACACGACGCTGCAGGTCGACCACGCCGGGGCCGAGCTGCTGGAGATCGCTCCGGCGGCGCCTCACGACGGCGCCTGAGCGCGCAGCGCTAGCGGACCTGTCCGGCGGGCCGGATCAGGACCTCGTTGACCGCGACGTTCGGCGGCGAGGCGATCGCGTAGAGGATGCCGTCGGCGATGTCCTGCGCCCGCAGGGGGTCTTCGTTGTTGACGATGTTGCGGATCGCCTCCTGGATCTCCGGGCGGTTGTGGCCCTGGAGCTCGGTGGCGACGAAACCCGGCTCGATCAGCGTCACGCGGATGCGCTCCAGGGCGACTTCCTGGCGCAGCGCCTCCGAGAAGGCGCCGACGCCGAACTTCGTGAGGTTGTAGACGCCGGAGCCGGGCCGCGCGAAGCGCCCGGCGACGGAGCTGACCGTCACGATGTGCCCTGCGCCCTGCCCTTTCATCACCGGCAGCGCCGCATGGGTGCAGTACAGGACGCCGAACACGTTGACGTGGACCATGCGCCGCCACTCCTCGGTGGGCGCCCCGTCGATCGGTCCGAGCAGCATCACGCCCGCGTTGTTGACGAGGACGTCGAGCCGGCCCAGCTCGGAGCCCGTGCGCTCCACGAACGCACGCGCCTGCTCCTCCTCGCCGACATCGGCGGTGATCGCGAGCGCCCGGCCGCCGCTCTGCTCGATGCGCTCCGCGAGCGCCTCGATGCGCTCGGTGCGCCTGGCGGCGAGCGACACTGCGGCTCCGGCCTGCGCGCAGGCGAGCGCGGTCGCCTCGCCGATGCCCGACGAGGCGCCCGTGATCGCAACGACACGCCCGCTGAGATCGGCCACGTCCATCCGCTGAGCTTATCCCGAGCGGCTCATTGCGCCGGCAATGGGCTGCCGATATCCCGCAATACCCGGGCTCAGAGCGCTCTTTTGGGCCCTGTGCAGGGTTTTATCCCACGTTTGGGCGGGCATTTTAGGTTGGATGGCGCAGGAAGGGGAGGCTGTGCTCGACGTCGAACGAGCTATCCCAACGACTCCACGTAGGATAATTGACAAGACAACTACCTCGGCGTATAATTCCGACTCCAAGCATCGGATTAGAAGGACGCCTTATGCCTAACTCCCCCACCAACACCACAATCGAGCTCGAGCCCACGGCCCCCGCCGAGGAGGTCTCGGCGACGCCCGAGGCCGAGGCTCCGGCGGCCCCGGGCCGTCTGGACAGCCCGATCGAGCGCGTCGTTGACACGGCAGGGACGCCCGACACGTTCATCCCCGAGTCAGTCGACCAGCTGCTGGCGCATTCGCGCCGCTACCCGCTGCTCACCCCCGCCCAGGAGATCGACCTGGCCAAGCGGATCGAGCGCGGCGACCTGCACGCCAAGGAACTGCTCGTGAACTCGAACCTGCGCCTCGTCGCCTCGAACGCCCGCCGCTACCAGAACCAGGGCCTGCCCCTGGCCGATCTGGTCCAGGAGGGCATGCTCGGCCTGATCAGGGCGAGCGAGAAGTTCGACTGGCGCAAGGGCTTTCGCTTCTCGACCTACGCGACGCTGTGGATCCGCCAGGCGATCCAGCGCGGGCTGGAGAACTCCGGCCGCACGATCCGCCTGCCCGTCCACGTCGCGCAGCGCTCCCGCAAGGTGGGGCGTGTCGAGCGCGAGCTGTCGGTGCGCCTGGGCCGCGAGCCCACCCTCGAGGAGCTCGCAGCCGAGACCGGCCTTCCCGTCGACCAGGTCGAGGAGGTGCGCCACCAGCGTGCGGCGCTCGTCAGCCTCGATCAGCAGATCGGCGAGGACGGCGACACCGCCCTCGGCGACCTGCTCCCCTCGGACGCCGAGGCGCCGGAGGAGACCGCCTGGGAGCACGAGCGCGAGCAGATCGTCCACCGTGCGATCTCCCAGCTGCCCGAAACCGAGCGGAAGGTCCTGACCCTGCGCTTCGGCACGGGTCGCGAGGAGCCCCAGACGCTGACGGCGATCGGCAAGCGGCTCGGCTTCTCTGCCGAGCGGGCCTCCCAGCTCGAGCAGCGTGCGCTCAAGAAGCTCGCCGAGAGCCCTGAGCTCGCGGCGCTCCGCGAGGCCGCGTAGCCAAGCACTCACTCCCTCCTGATCGGCCCCGGCCCCCGGTACGCGAAAGCTGCCGGGGGCCGGCGCTTTAACCGGCGGGACCTCCCGCTCAGCGATCCCGTACGCGCCCCCCGGCGCCTGCCGCTGAAGGCATCGGCGCATTCCGGGCTCGAGGCTCCAGCGCGCGAGGGTCAGCCGTTGCCCTTGAAGTGCGCGTCGACGATCGCGACGGTGTCACGGCCGCGCGCGCCCGCCAGCCCAGGAGCCGTCGCCGCAGCGGGCAGCGCGAGCGTGCGACCGGCCGCGCGGGCCTCGGCGACGGCGCTCACCGTGAAGCCGGCCGAGGCCCCGCCGCGGATGCGGTGGAAGTCGCGGCAGATGCTGCCGTGCCACCGGAACGTGCCGGGCGCCGAGGCGATGAGCAGCCCGGCGGTAGGACGCTGGCAGAGGCGCACCTCGCGCGCCGCCGCAGCATGTCCCACGCGTACCCCGACGCGGTAGGAGAACGGCGCGCCGGCAGCGCTGCGCGCAGGTGCGCTCACGGTGACGCTGAGCCTCGTCGAGGCCCGCACGACGACCAGGCCGGCCGCGGCGATGTTGTTCGTCGTATTGAGGTCCGGGGTCTGCGAGGTCACGCGCACGATGCTCGTGAGCGGGCCGGTGATCAGCGGCTTGACCCGGGCGCGCACGACGATGTCCGCGCCGGGCTGCAGCGTCCCGAGGCGGCAGGTCACCGGACGCACGCGGGTGCAGCTCCCCGCGAGCGCGCTGACCGACAGCACGCCCGCGACCCGGTCCGGATGCAGCGGGTTGGCCTGCGGCAGCTCGCTCGCTAGGACTCCGGTCGCGGGCAGCGTCCCGAGGTTGCGGATGTGAACGGTCGCCAGGACCTGCGCCCCGAGCTGCACACGCGACGGCGAGAGCTGCTGGGTGATGGCAAGGTCCGCGCCCTGCGCCCCGCCGGCCGGGGAGATCGGCGGGAGCGGCGGTTCGTCGGGGAGCGGCGCCGGCGGTTCGGGTGCCGGACCCGGTTCGACGTCTGGTTCGTCGGGCTCGTAGCGGTTCTCGACGGTGGCGGCGGCGCTCTGGCCGTTGGTGATCGTGACGAGCTCGGGTTCGACGGTCGCGACGGCGCCACGCGGGTCCTCCTCGGTGACGGTGTAGTCGTATCCCCCGGGATCCGAGCCGATCGGCGCGCTGCCGGCTTCGTAGGTGCCGGGCACCGTGAAGTCGACGCTCCCGCCCGCCGTCACGTCCTGCGAGCTGGAGTAGCCGCTCGTGCCGCTCACCGTGATCCTCCAGGGGCCGGGCGGCGGCGTTCCCGTCCCGCTGATGCTCTTGTGGACGCGGATCGTGCCCTGGCACGCCGCGGTCGTGCCCTGCGCGCGTACCGTCTCACCCCCGGAGCTCGCGACGATCAGGTGGGGCTTGGAGCCTTCATCGACGTGGAAGTAGTTGTCGGTTCCCGCCCTGGCGTCGATCGTCCCGGACTGGGCGCTTTCTTCGTCGTGCCAGGAGACGGTCCTCTCGGCTTGGCCGCTGTTGCGCAGCCGCATCGCCAGCTGGTCGGTCTGCGGATCGACGCAGAGGGAGGCGAGCTCGAGCGCCGGAGCCGGCAGCGGCGGCATGCAGCCGGGGAGCGAGCCGTGCAGGACCGTGCCCGATCCTTCCCAGTCGTGTGCCCAGACAGCGCCGTGGATCTGGCCGTTGGAGGCCGTGACCGCCGCGTTCGGTGCCAGCACCGTCCCGTAGAAGTCGAGACCGCTGATCTGGACGCTCGTGGCCTGCGTGAAGTTCCAGATCGCCGGCACCGAGGCGTTCCCGGCCCCGTAGGCGCCGGCGACGCTCGTCGCGAAGGCCGGACCGCTCACATCGATGAGCGCCGAGGCGCCGGCCGGCACGCTGATCGTGATGCTCCTCACGCTCTGCAGGACCGCGCTCGTGACGTGGAAGACGTTGAGCCCGGCGGCTTCCCCCTTCAGGGCGAGGACTTCGCCCGCGGGCTTTTTGACTTCGATGCCCGCGAGCTCTCCCCAGGCGCTCGAGAGCAGCTGCATCCGTTCTGCTTCTTCGGCGAAGCTGAAGGGATAGGGGCCGTGGGCCACGCTGCCCCCGGGCGGGACGGTGATGCTCCCCGTCAGGGTGCCGCCGTAGCGCACGCTGCCGTTGGAATGCGCGTTCGAGACGTCGAGGTCTCCCCCGGCGATCAGGTCGAGACGGGCGGGGTCCGCGGCGAGGCCGGCGCTGACCCCGTAGCTGCTCATGCGGATGTTTCGAGCGGCCGCGGCCGCCCCCAGCAGCTGGTTGTTCGTCACGTCGATCTTGCCGGCGACGAACACTTCGTAGGCGGTGAGCGCGCCGAGGCTCGCGCACGAGCTCTGGGCGGCGCGAAGGGGCCTCCGCGCCGCGCCTCCGGCCGACCCCGTCGGGAGCAGCGCGGCGGATGCGACCGCGAGAACCGCCAGCGTTCCACCTCTCACCGAGGCTCACGCTACTCCCGTGCTTGAGCCCTCAGGCGCGGGCCTGGACAGATGGACGAGTTGCTGTTCCGGTCGGTGCATGCACCGACCGGCGGTGGGGCGCATGCGCCCCACCGTGGGCCGGCACATGTGCCGGCCCAGGGGTCCGCACATGTGCGGACCCCCCCCAAGGGGAGTGAGGGAGTCCGCACGTCCGCGGACCCCCTTCCCCCGCTCCTAGCTGTCGTTCTTCTTGACGACGGTGAAGTTCGAGCTCGGGTTGCTCACTTCAGCCGCGTTTTTCGAGATCGAGCTGTTCTTGATCGTGAACGTCCCGGCCGGGCCCGTGCCTTCCTCCAGGACCCCGACCGCCGCCACGCTCATGCCTTCGATCGTGGACTTGTTGGCCGTCGAGTCACTCGCCGATTCCTGGTAGGAGGCCTGCAGGATCGCGATCCCCAGTTCCCCGGTGCCGCCGATCGTGTCGCTCGAGATCGAAGCCCTGCCTTCTTCGAGCAGGATTCCCTCGTAGCGGTTGTCGGTGAGCCTGTTGCCGGCGATTTTGACCTGGGGCGAGCTCGGCTCGGTCGCGCTCCCCGACGAGTAGTACACGCCGAGGTCGTTGTCCGACACGCTCGATCCGGTCACGCTGGATTTCGCTGCGGCGGCGTAGAAGAGCACCCCGTCGGCCTGGTTTTCCAGGTCGCTCGAGCTGCAGATGCCCGCGAGTTCGCACTCGTTGCCGGAGATCGTCGATCCCTTGACGGTGCCCTGGCCGCCGAAGGCGACCTCGATCCCGTTCTGCGCGGTCCACGGGCTCGGCCCTTCGCCGGTGACCGTGGTGTTGATGACCTTCATCGTCGAGCCCGAGCCGACCACCGTCGGGCCGTTCTTCTGGTAGTCGCTGACGGTGTCGTTCTTCAGGACCGCGTGGCCGACGACTGCCGCTTTGTGCGAGCCGACGAGCACCGCGATGCCCTTCTGGCAGCCCTTGTATGCGTCGAGCGTCGTGCTCGCGCCGATGATCGTGTCGTTGCTCGCCTTGAGTTCCGCGCCGCCGCCCACGTTGATCCCGTTGAGCGCGCCGACGCACGTCGTGATCGGAGCGAGCGCTTCGATCGTCAGGCCGGTGATGGTCACCTTGCCCGCGGTGCAGACCGAGACCTCGTCGGTCTGGCCGCCCGGTACCGCCGTGTCGCAGCTCGTGGTGGATTCCGCGGGCGTGCTCGGCAGCACCAGCTTGGCGGTGCCCGACCCGCTCACGAGCGAGATCTTGGCCGGTTTGGTGATCTGTATCTGTTCGACGTAGGTGCCGCCGCAGACGTTGATCTTGGCTTCACCGGATTCGAGCGCTGCCTGCACGCTGTTGAACCCCGGGCTCGCACAGCTCTTGTTGGCGCCGACGGGCGCCGAGCTCGAAACCCACGATCCGGACGCGCTCGCCGTCGCCGGGACCGCGAGCGCAAGCAGCGCCACGACCACAGCACACGGCAGGGCACGAAGTCTCCGCTTCAACATCGATTCCCTCCTTGTTGTCTCCGCGCGCCCCGTGCGCGCTCCAGTGCGGCCTGCGCACGCACCCCTCGGCGCGGCAGGCTAGATCCAACTGCTCGAAGTGTCAACCCAACGGGGCTTCCTGCGGTGTCCGCGTGCTGACACGCCGGCGAGCGTCGGGCGGGCGGGCCGCCGGCGTCAGAGCGCGCCCGCGTGCGAGCGGTCGGCGACGGGCTCGATGCCGCGTTCGCCCAGCGCCCGCTCCAGCGCCGGGATCCGCTCGCTGTCCTCGTAGTAGTCGTGCTGCTCGACGATCTTCCCCCAGCGCGTGCGCAGCACCATCGCCACGCGGTTCTCGTAGAGGAGCTCCCCGCCTGCGCTCGCTTCGTCGTCGAAGCGCACCGCCATCGTCATCGCCCAGGGCGGGCCGCCCGTCCAGAGCCCGCGGATCTCGCCCTTCAGCCCGGCGCCGACGAACTCCTGCAGGAAGCGCTCGATCGCCGCCCTGCCGCGGTGCTCGCCCGCCCAGCGGTGCGGGCCGTCGTTGAAGTGCAGCACCGCGTCCTCGGCGTAGTTGGAGAGCAGCGGCCGGTAGTCGCCGGAGTTCAGGGCCGCGAGGTCGCGGTTGAACCGGGCGAGCAGCAGGCGGTGCATGAGGGCGCGCGCCGCGAACGCTCCCGCAACGCCCAGCAGAAAGCCACGTCTCATCGATCCTCCTTCGCCGGGGGCGCCAGCGAGGCTACTCCTCGCGGGACCGGCGAGGAACACGATCCCCGGGTGCAGGCGGGCGGCGGGGCGGCGCCGCGAGGGCGTTTTCGGTCCGGATCGCCACTAAGCTGGGGCGGTCAACCGTCCGGGGGCGGGAGGTGCCCAAGATGGAGCACAAGACGCTGTGGGACCGGGTCGTCGATCTGACGATCAAGGTGGGTGAACAGATCCTCGCGCCGATCGAGCGCTTCATCGGCAGGCGCTCGCTGGTCGGAGACGCGACCTTCTTCCCGCTCGAGCGCTTCCCGTGGGTCGAGCACATCGAGGCCAACTGGGAGGTGATCCGGGACGAGGCCGCCGCGTTGCTGGAGGACCACGCCGCGCTCGCAAACTTCCAGGACATCTCCAAGGATCAGATCGAGATCACCGACGACGACCGCTGGAAGACATTCTTCATCTACGGCTACGGCTTCGAGGCGAAGCTCGGCGTCGAGATGTGCCCCCGCACCGCGCAGCTGATGCGCGAGATCCCCGGCATGAAGACCGCGATGATCTCCATTCTCAGCCCGCGCAAGCACATCCTCGACCACCGCGGCCCGTACAAGGGCGTGCTGCGCTACCACCTCGGCCTGATCGTCCCGCAGGACGCGGAGAGCTGCCGCATCCGCGTCGGCGAGGACTACCGCCACTGGGAGGAGGGGAAGTCGATGATGTTCGACGACACCTTCAACCACGAGGTCTGGAACGACACCGACGAAACGCGCGTGGTGCTGTTCGTCGACGTGATGCGGCCTCTCCCCTCTCCCGACGCCGCCATCAACGAGGGGATCGTCAAAGCGATCGGCTACTCGCCGTTCGTGCTCGACGCCAAGCGCAACCAGGAAGCCTGGGAAGCGCGCTTCCGCGAGCGGCGCAACGCGCGCGAGGCGGCAGGCGCCTCCGCCGGCTGAGCGGGCCCGCGGCCACAGCGCCCGCGCTCAGACGTTCGTGCTCGGCAGCCCGAGTTCGTTCGTCAGTTCCTGGGCGTGGTTGTTGAGCGTCGTGAACTCGCCGGTCACGATCAGCAGGCCGAGCACGATCATCACCGCGCCGCCGATGCCGATGATCACCGGGAAATGGCGCTTGACGATCGCCAGCGCGTTGGTCATGCGATCGAAGGCGACCGCGATCAGCAGGAACGGGATCGCCAGGCCGAGCGAGTAGAACGCGAGCAGGAGCGCGCCGTGGGCGGCGGAACTGGAGATCGCCGCCTGGGTGAGGATCGCCCCCAGCGTGATGCTCGTGCACGGCGTCCAGGCGATCGCGAAGGCCGCGCCGGCCACGAGCGGACCGCCCCGCCCGGCCGCCCGCAGCAGCTTCTCGGAGTGCCACTCGCGGTTCAGCATCGAGATGAACGGCGTCGCCAGGAACACGAGCCCCATCGCGATGATCAGGTAGCCGCCGATCTTCTCGAGCGTCGCTTTGTGCGAGTTCAGCGAGTGCCCGATCACGGTCGCGCTGAGCCCCAGCAGGATGAAGATTGCCGAGAAGCTCGCGATGAACAGCAGGCTCGGGACCAGCACCCTCCTGACCCCCACGCCCTCCTGCAGGTCGTGCGGCGTGACCCCGATCACGGTCGAGAGATAGCCGGGGACGAGCGGCAGCACGCACGGGGAGAGGAACGAGACGAGCCCGGCGGCGACGGCGACCGGGATGCCCACCCCCGTTGCGGTGTCCGAGGCCGAGGCGGCCAGCAGCAGGTGGGTCATGCCCGCTCCCCGCTCGCGAGCAGCAGGCGCAGCTCGGCGACCTCGCGCTCCAGGCGCGCGACGCGCTCCTCCAGAGGCTCGCGCTCCGCGAAGCCGTTCTGCGCCGGCGCTTGGAGCGGCGCCCGCGGCGCCGGCTCGTGGCCGGCGTCGCCCGTGGGGCGGGCGGGGTCCGGCTCTGCGCCGAGCAGCTCGCGGTAGCGCTCCTCCTTCTGGCCGGGGCGGCGCGGCAGGCGCTGCGCCAGGCCCCGCTCGATCAGCCGCTCGAGCGTCGCCTGCACATCTGCGAGATCCGCGAACGGGTGCATGCGCTCGCCGCGCTGCTTGAGCTCGCCCGGCGTCTGCGGGCCGCGCAGCATCAGCACGCACATCACCGCCTGCTCGCCGGGATCCATCGGAAGCGCTTCGGCCAGCAGGTGCCGGTACTTGGCGGCGCGGCTGCCGGCGCCACTCGCGAGGCGCACGAGACCGCGGCGCTCGAGCCGGTGGAGCGCATCCCGGAGCGTGGCCTCGTCGTAATCGACCACCGGGTCGCGGTTCGTCGACTGGTTGCAGGCAAGGCGCAGCGCGTTGAGCGAGAGCGGATAGGCGTCCGGCGTCGTGCGCTGCTTCTCCAGCAGGCAGCCGAGCACGCGGATCTGCTCCGCGGAGAGGTCGAAGGATGGGACGTGCATGCGCTCCTGATTCTAAGAGTGGCGCCGGGACTCCCGCCCCGATGCGGGTTAAGCCGCAGGTTCGCTTCAGCGGCACGGGAGGTCGGCAGCCTCGCCTAACAGAAGATCGAGAAGATCGTCGGCACGCCCGACATGACGCCGAGCGCGATCAAGGCAGAGGCCGCCAAGGTCGGCCGCCGCGCGCAGCAACGGCGCGGCGGCCGGTCGCCGTTTCTCCCCCGGCCGGCCCCGTTCGGGGCCGGCCGGGCCTCATGTCATGCGCCGATCGTCCGGATCTACGGCAGATGGCCGAATTCGGTGGTCACTTCCTGCAGTTTCCCGCCGAGGATCGCCGAGTAGTTGCCTTTGGCCTTGTCTTCTTTGCCGCCGGCGACGAACGCGACGACGCCTCCGGCCAGGTCGCCTTCGCCTCCTGCGATCGCTGCCACTTTCCCGCTCGCGACGTTGCCGCCGCCGCCGAACACCGACGCGGCTTCGCCGCTGGCCGTGTTGTGGCTGCCGCCCATCACGAACGAGAGCAGCCCGGTGGCAACGTTGTGCGTCCCGCCGACGAGCGCTGTGTATTCGTTTTCGGCGGCGTTCCCGATCCCGCCGAGAATCGCCGAGGCGAATGAGATCGCTTTGCCTTCTGTGCCGCCGGCCACGGACGAGACCGGCCCGCTCGCGGTGTTCGCTTCCCCGCCGCTGATCGATGCGACTTTGCCGCTGGCTTTGTTCCCGCCGCCACCGCTGACCGACGACGCTTCACCGCCGGCGACGTTGCCGCTGCCGCCGGACACCGAGGACGACGTGCCTTCCGCCTTCGCACCGCTGCCTCCGCTGACCGCCGATGCTTCCCCGCTGGCGGTGTCGCCCTGTCCGCCGGAGACCGAAGCCGCCGTGTTCGTCGCACGGTTGCCTTGGCCACCCGAGACGGCTGCGTACGGCGCGGTCACGTGAGCTTCGAGACCGCCGACCAGACCGCCGTAGCTTGTGAATTCCTGCCCCGGGGTACCGAGCACCAGGTTGTTGGACCCTGTCTGTTTCGCGGGCGTTTCGTCGAGGCCCACGACGAGATTGCCGAGCCCGTTGGTTTCGGTCTCGCTCGCGCCCGAAGCGATCTGCACATTGGCACCGGTGAACTTGAACGTGGGCTTCGACGCGATTCCGGTCGCGTTGTAGCTCAGGTGTTGTGACAGGCTGCTTACGAGGCTGGCTTGGGTCGATGTGAGCTGGGTCGGCGCGAACGCAGCAGAGGCCGACGCGATGCCGTCCAGGCCTCCCGCGATGGACGACCAGTCGCCGGAGGCGATGTTCTGGAGGCCCCCCGAGACGGCGCTGAAGTCGCCCGTAGCTTGGTTTTCGGAGCCGCCGGCAACTGACGAAGCGTCGCCCGAAGCGGCGTTAGAGTCACCCACCGCGAACGCATATGGTGCGGTGATCGCGTTGTCGAGCCCTCCGACGATGCCTCCGAAACTCGTGAATTCCTGTTTGGCGTTTCCGAGTACGAGGTTGTCCGACCCGGTCTGCGCCCGGGGGGATTCGTCTTCCCCAATGATGAGGTTGCCCAGGCCAGCATCGCTCGCTTCGCCCTCGCGAGTTCCGGAGAAGATCTGGAGGTTCGCCCCGAGGAGCTTGAAGGTGGCCTTCGTGAACACGCCCGGCCCGTGTTCGACGAAGCTCAGGTGCTGGCCGAGGGTTTTGAACAACGACAGTTCGCTTCCCGCGAACGCATTTTTGCCTTCGGGACCTTCTTTTCCTTGCGGTCCGCTCGCGCCGGTTTCGCCCTTCGCGCCGGCTTTCCCTTCCGCTCCCTGCGCGCCGGTTTCACCTTTGGCGCCGGCCGGGCCCTGTTTGCCTTCCTTCCCTTCCTTTCCTTCCGCGCCTTCCTTCCCTTCTTTGCCTTCCTTGCCTTCGGCGCCCTGCGCACCCGCCCCGGCCAGCAGTTCCCAGCCGGTGGACGCTTCCCCTTGTGGTTCGTTTCCCGTGTTTTCTTCTTCGGTCGAGATGTAGGAGCTGCCCTCCCAGCGGACGGCGTCGTCCTTGGCGTAGGTCGTCCCGGCGCTCCACTTGCCCTTCCAGTCGAGCCGGTTCTTGCCTTTCAGAAGAGCCTTCAGTTCGCTTTCTTCGGCTTCTGAGAAGCTCGACGGTCTGACCTCGTCGTATTTGCCTTCCCCGGCCGCGTTCGCGAGCGTGCAGTTCTTGTCGTTGTACGCGCCCGTGTAGTGCGTCTTCCCGGGCTTCGGCGGTTTGACCTTCGTCGCCTTCACGCAATACGTGGCGGGTTCGGCCGAAGCGGCCGGCACCGCGATCACGAGCATTGCGACGAGCGCGATGCCCACCAGCAGGAGACGTCTCATCCTCACTACCCCCTAGCTGCGCGATGCGCCGTGAGGGCCCCGCGCTTCATTTGAGGGCGCGACCGAGCACGGGGTCCGCCCCGGCCAGCCCCTTTCGGCCCACCCTAAGGTCAACTTCTCTCCGCGACTGTGACAACGGTCCGGAGCGCTGCTCACCGGACGGCGGAGGGTCGCCGGCGCTCCGCTGGGCCGGCGCCCGCCCGAGTGCCGGCCGCCCCCCGCTACAGTCAAAACGGTGAGCGCCCAGCCTTTCTCGCAGGGGCGTTCGGGGGAAGGACGCCGGCAGCTGCCGGAGCCGCGCCCCGAGGATACCCCCGCCCCGCCCGTCTCCCTGCGCCGGATCGCGCGCCTGTTCGGTCCGTACCGCCGTCGGCTCGGCCTGCTGCTGAGCCTGATCTTCCTGGCGGCGGGTCTCGGGGTGATCAGCCCGTTCCTGCTGCGGGAAATCATCAACACGGCCTACCCGCAGCACGACACGACGCTGCTCGTCGAGCTCGTCGCGGGAATGATCGCGCTGTCGATCCTCACGAGCGTGATCGGCGTCGCGCAGACGTGGATCTCCAACCAGGTCGGCCAGCGCGTCATGCACGACCTGCGGGCGGCCGTCTACGCGCACCTGCAGCGGATGTCGCTGGCGTTCTTCACGCGCACGCGCACGGGCGAGGTCCAGTCGCGGATCGCCAACGACATCGGCGGCATCGACAGCGTCGTCACCTCGACGGCGACCTCGATCGTCCAGAACGTGACGACCGTGGTCGCGACCGTCGTGGCGATGTTCCTGCTCGACTGGCGCCTGGCGGTCTTCTCGCTGATCCTGCTGCCGTTCTTCGTCTGGCTGACCCGCCGCGTCGGCGAGGAGCGCCGGCGGATCCAGTCCGTGCGCCAGAGCCGTCTGGCCGACATGTCGAGCCTCGTGGAGGAGTCGCTGTCGGTGTCGGGCATCCTGCTCGGCAAGACGATGGGCCGCTCGCCGGAGCTCGTGAGGCGCTTCAGCGACGAGTCCGGGGAACTGGCCGACCTGGAGGTGCGGGCTCGCATGGCAGGCCGCTGGCGGATGGCGACCGTCCAGATGAGCTTCGCGATCATGCCGGCGCTCGTCTACCTGTTCGGCGGGATCGAATTCGCGGGCGGGCCCGCGATCTCGGTCGGCACGGTTGTCGCCTTCACGACGCTGCAGACACGGCTCTTGTTCCCGATCCAGTCGCTGCTCTCGGTGGGCCTTGAAGTGCAGACCTCGCTCGCGCTGTTCGGGCGCATCTTCGAGTACCTCGACCTGCCGATCGACATCGTCGAGCGCCCCGACGCGAGGGCGCCGAGCGACGTCCGCGGCGACGTCCGCCTGCAGGACGTCTGGTTCCGCTACGCGCCGGACGGCCCCTGGACGCTCTCGGAGATCGACGCGGAGGTTCCGCCCGGCACCACCACGGCGCTGGTCGGCGAGACCGGGTCGGGCAAGACCACGCTGGCCTACCTCGTCGCCCGCCTCTACGAGCCCGACAGGGGAGCTGTGAGCATCGACGGCGTCGACATCCGCGACATGACGCTGCAGTCGCTGGCCGCGACCGTCGGGCTCGTCTCCCAGGAGACCTACCTGTTCCACGCCTCGATCCGCGAGAACCTCCGCTTTGCCTGCCCCGAGGCCGGCGACGAGCAGATCGAAGAGGCCGCGCGCGCCGCTCAGATCCACGATCTGATCGCCTCGCTCCCCGAGGGGTACGACACGCCCGTCGGCGAGCGCGGCTATCGCTTCTCCGGCGGCGAGAAGCAGCGCATCGCGATCGCGCGCACTGTGCTGCGCAACCCCCCCGTGCTGATCCTCGACGAGGCGACGTCGGCACTGGACACCGAGACCGAGCGCGCCGTGCAGCAGGCGCTCGACGAGCTGGCACGCGGGCGCACCACGATCGCGATCGCCCACCGCCTCTCGACGATCCGCGACGCCGACCAGATCCTCGTCCTCGACGGCGGGCGGATCGTCGAACGCGGCACCCATGAGGAGCTGCTCGCGACGGGTGGGCGCTACGCCGCGCTCTCGGCCGGCGCCACAGGCGCCGAGGACGAGCCGCTCGCGGCTGTCTGAGGGCTTCCGGCTTCTAGCGCGTCCGCACGAGCGTCACGTTCTGCACGGTGCGCCTGACGGGAGCCGCCCCGGTCGCGAGGACCAGTCGCGCCCGCGCGCTGCTGCGCAGGTGGATGGCGCGCAACGAGCGCTTGGAGAGATGGACGAGCACGGTCACCGTGCGCCCGGCGCCGAAGATGGTCGCGGTTGCGGCGAGCCGCCGCGCGGGCGGCGCCACACGACCGGCGATCGCGCCGTGGGCCGCGTACAGGGCGAGGCTCGTCGCGCAGGGCGTGCCGGCGGCGCTCGCGACGCAGCGCAGCCGTACGGGCGCGTTGCCGTGGCGGTCGACCCGCAGGCTCTTGGACAGGAGCGTCGCGAACGGCCGTCCCGGGAGCGGGCTCGCCACGGGAACCGAGAGCGATGCACTGTCGTTCGCCGGGGCGTAGTCGGCCTGCTGGGCCTGCGCGCTCGCGCTGAGCTCGAGCGCCTGCACCGCAAGCGGCTGAACCTGCAGCGTCACCGTATGAGAAGCACCCGGCGCCAGCGCGCCCAGCGAGCAGGTGACGACCGTGGCGAGACCGTAGGAGGCCGCGCAGCCGCTCGGAGAGGCGACGAGGTTCGCGAGTTCGGGGAGCGTGATCGTCACGCTGACCCCGCTCAACCCGTCGCGCCCGGCGCTGGCGACCGTCGCGCTCAGGGCGGATGCCGCGCCCGCGGTCGCGGGCTTGGCGGACAGCGAGACCGCTGCGTCGGCCGCGCTCTCGAAGGCCCCGAGGTCGCATCCGGATCCCTGCGGGCGGGCCACGCCGCGCTCGTCGAGGAGACTGCCTTCGGCGGCGCTCCCGGGGCATGCCGCTCCGCCGGCGTTGAGTGCCGGGCTCCCGCGCAGCAGCGGCAGGACCGTGACCAGCCCGTCCCGTACGGGGGCGCCGAGCGCCGGGGCGCCGCTCGCCGGCGCGATGCCGGCCATGGTGCAGCCCGGGCTCGCGCCGTCGAGGAGGTTCGGCCCCGGCATCGCGACCGTCCCCCCTCCTTCGCAGGCGAGCGCCGTCGCTCCCGTCACGATCGAGCCTTCGAGTGAGAGCTGCGTGCCGCCGGCTGCGCCGAGCCCGGTAGCGGCGCCGCCGTCGACGGTCGAATAGAGCACGTCGAGCGAGGAGCCGGCGCTCGCGCCGAGCGCAGCGGGCGTCGCGTTGGCCGCGAGCGTCGTGTCAACCAGCGCGACGCTCGCGCCTTCGGAGGCGGCCAGGGCTGCGCCCGGGGCCGCGTTGCCCGTGAGGCTCGCGCGCTCGAGCGTCAGGCTGCCGCCGCGGGCCTGCACCGCGTCTCCGGTCGGGGTGCTGTTGGCTTCGATCGCGCTGCCGGAGAGCGTCATCGCGGCGCGTTCGAGCAGGATCGCGCCCCCGAGGTTCTGCTGCAGGCTGCTGTCGCGCAGGGTCGCGGACGGGCCTTCGTCGTCTTCGATCGCGGCGGCGCCCGGCCCCGAGCCCGCCAGCGTCAGCCCCGCGAGGGTGACGGGGCCGGCGCCCTTCACGATCCGCAGCAGGCCCGGCGCGCCTTCGCCATCGACGACGCTGGCCCCGGCGCCCGCGCCCTGAACCGTCAGCGGGCAGAGCACCTTCGTGCCACCGTCGCCGCGGCACGCTTCCGCGAGCTGGTCGCCCGCCTGCAGAGGGCGGCGGCTTTCGAGGGCGTAGCGGCCGGCCGGGAGCGAGACGAGGACGCCTTCGGCGCCTGAGGGGCTCCCGTCGAGGGACTGTGCGGCTTCCAGCGCGGCGCGGAGCGTACAGAGGTGTTCCAGCGGGCCTTTTTCGCGACCGCAGAGCTCGGGATGTTCGGTGAGCGAGAGGTCGGCGGTGTCGTTCACGCCGAGCACGGCCGGAGCGGCGCCGGCTGCCGGCGCGGAGCCGAGCAACGCCACCGCGGCGCACGCTGCGATCAGCCACCGGGACTTCATCGGCGCCCGAGTCTAGAGGCGCGGCGAGGCGCTCGCGTCAGGCGGTTGCGTCGATGTTGAGCCGCACGTAGTCGACGATCACCGGCTCGCCGAGCTCCTGGAGGACCTCGTCCATGAAGCGCTCGCGCAGCTCGGGCGGCAGGGCCTGGACATGGGGCTGGAGCACGATCGTCTGCAGGAACTCCCGCGGGTGCTCGGGCTGTTGCGGTGCCGGCGTCAGCCAGCACTCAGCGCTCGCGAAGCCCGCAGCGAGCAGCCGCTCGCGCGTCTGCTCGGGCCCGGCGTAGTTCCAGGGCGGGCGGAACCCGCTCAGGTGCTCACCGAACGGCTCGCGCTCGCCGACCAGCATGGCCCGGCGCCGCAGCTCGACGATGTTGCCCTCTCCCCCGCACTGGGCGACGAGGTTCCCGCCGGCGCGCAGACACGAGCGCAGCCGCGCGAACAGGCGCTCGTGGTCGCCGATCCAATGGAAGGTCGCGGTCGAGAGGATCGCGTCGGCGGGCTCCTCGAGTTCGAGCTCGAGCAGGTCGGCCACGATCAGCTGGGCGCGCTCGCCGAGACGCTCGCGCGCGGAGGCGATCATCGAAGCGGACTCGTCGACGCCGATCACGCGGCCACGCGGGAGGCGCTCCAGGAGCGCTTCTGTGACACGCCCGGACCCGCAACCCGCGTCGATGACGGTCTCATCGCCGTCCAGCTCGAGGCGCTCGAGGACTTCCAGCCCGAGCGAGTGCATGACCCCGGAGATCCGGTCGTAGCTCGATCCATCCCACTGGCGGACAGGCATCGGCCGTACGCTATCACATACAGCCGTCTGCCAGCTCGCCGATCAACCGGGAGAGCCGGCCGCCCTGCCACGCGATCGGCGAGGCGCCCGGGTCCTCGACCACGAGCCGCGCGTCCGCGATCCACTCGGCCCATCGCTCGGCGACGGCCAGGGGATGCCCGGGGTCGGGCTCGTCGCGGCTGGCGACGACCAGCACGGGCACGGACAGGCGCTCCAGCTCCGCGGGATCCTCGAAGGGCGCCGATCGCGGCACCGCTTCGAGCGCGTCGGCGAGCGCTCCCGGGTGCTCGTGCGCGGCGAGCCGCTGGCGCAGGACGGTCTCGACAGTCGCACGCATGGGCTCGGCGACGGTGTCGAGGTCATAGGCGGCGACGAAGCCCTCGACGCCTCCCTCCCTCAGCCCGCGGGCGAGCGCGTCCCAGCGTTCCAGCTCGGCGGGCGAGCGCGCGGTGAGCGGGTCGAAGGAGGGCGTGATCAGCACGAGGCCCGCGACGCGCGAGGGCTGATCCAGCGCATAGCGCACGGCGGTGTGCGCGCCCATCGACGCGCCGGCGAGCACGGCGCGCTCGAAACCTGCGGCGTCGAGGGCCGCGCCGAGGTCGGCGGCCAGGCGCTCGTAGCCGTAGTCGCCGTCCGCGGCGGGGGCGGACGCGCCGTGCCCGCGCGCGTCATACGCGAGGACGCGGTGGCCGGAGCGCGGGAGCGTCCGGGAACCCATCACCACGTAACGGCGGGTCGCGGTGAGCCCGTGAAGCAGGGCGACGCCGGACCCCTCGCCGCTCAGCTCGCCGCTCAGCGCCGTCCCGTCCGCGGAGACGAGGATCGGCTCGGGCTGCTCGCCTGTCACGTCGTTCAGGCGTGAACGGCCGCGTGGGCGCGCAGGAGCTCCGCCGAGCGCTCGGGCAGCTCCCAGAAGAACAGGTGCCCGATGCCGTCCAGGATCTCGAGCTCGGAACCTGGGACGAGCGCGGCGATCTGGCGGCCGTTCCCGGCGGGGAGCATCTCGTCCAGCGAGCCGTGCACCACCAGCGTCGGCAGCTCGATGCCGCCGAGCCGCGCGTGGGTGTCGTGGGCCGCGCAGGCCTGCATCTGGGCGAGCACGACCGGCACCGCCACCGCGCGGCGGCTCGCGACGTCCCGGAAGCGCTCCCAGGCCTCCTCATCGGCGGCGAAGGAGGGCGAGACGTTCACCTCCCAGCCGGTGCGGATCGCGCGCGCGCGATCGCCGCTGGACATCGCCTCGCTGAGACGTTGCAGGACGCCGGGGGCGGTCAGCTCTGCCTGCGGGCCGCCGCAGTAGGTGCAGCCGAGGGTCAGCGTGCGGATCAGCTCCGGGCGGGCGAGCGCCAGCTCCTGGGCGATCATCCCTCCCATCGAGATGCCGAGCACGTGCGCGGAGGAGATCCCGAGCGCGTCGAGCAGCGCGCCGGCGTCGGCGGCCATCTCCGCGATCGTGATCCCGCCGTCCAGGCGGCTGCTCGCGCCGACGCCGCGATGATCGAAGGCGATCACGTCGAAGTCCCGGCGCAGCTCATCCAGGAACGGCTCGCCCCAGTGGAGCGCGGTCCCGCTCATCCCCATGATCAGCAGCAGCGGCGGTGCGCCCGTCACGCCGCTGCGTTCGACGTCGAGCGTGCCCGTGGCGATCTCGACCGCTGCCATCGGATGATCCTATCCGGCGCGGGCCAGCCTCAGACCGGGAGCGCGAGCTGCGGTGCGCCGCCGGTCTCGCCGCCCGCGGATGCCGCCTCGCCGTCGCGATGCAGGCCGGCCACACGCACGCCGAGCAGTCGCACCGGGCGCGGCGGCGCGTAGGCGGCGAGCAGGCGGAGCGCCTCCGCGGCGACGAGCTCGCCGTCGCGGGTCGGAGCTCCGAGCGTGTGGGCGCGCGTCACCGTCGTCCAGTCGTCGAGTCGGACCTTGATCCCGATCGTGCGCCCGCTGCGGCCGTTGCGCGCCAGGCTCTCGCAGAGGGACAGCGCCATCTCGCGCAGCACCGTGCGCATCTCGCCGTCGTCGGAGACGTCCGTGTCGAAGGTGCGCTCCCGCGACTCCGAGACGACCTTGCGCGCGCTCGAGACCGCCCCCTCGTGCTCGAAGCGCGCGCGCCGCTGCAGCTCGCGCCCCAGGTTCGGCCCGAAGCGCTCGACGAGCGCGCGCTCGTCGGCCGCAGCGAGCGCGCCGAGGCTCGTCAGCCCCATCGCCTCGAGCTTGGCAGCGGTCTTGGGGCCGATCCCCGGCACCAGCCCGGGCCGGGAGGCGGCGAACCGCTCGCACGCCTCCTCGCGGCTCAGCACGACGAAGCCGGCGGGCTTCTCGGCGTCCGAGGCCACCTTCGCGACCAGCTTGTTCGGGCCGATCCCCACCGAGCACCTCACGCCGAGCACCGAGCCGATCTCGGCCACGAGCCGGCGCATCGCCGCGCGGGGCGAGAACAGCCCCTCGAGGTCCAGATATGCCTCGTCGAGCCCGACCACCTCGACGCGCTCGACCTGGCGCCGGACGATCGCCATCATCCGTGCCGAGACATCGCGGTAGGCGGGGAAGTCCGGAGCCAGGAACACGGCCTGCGGGCACAGCCGCCGCGCGCGGGCGGCGGGCATCGCCGAGCCGACGCCGAAGCGCCGAGCCTCATAGCTCGCGGTCGTGACGACGGCGCGGGGACCGGTGCCCGCGACTACGACGGGGAGGCCGCGCAGCTCAGGGCGGCGTCCCAGCTCGATCGAGACATAGAAGGCGTCGGCGTCCAGATGGGCAACGCGGAGCGGGCTCGACACCCGTGAAATCTAGCGCCGGTGTCGGCCGTCGCCGCCGAGCGTGGAGGGCGCCAGCAGCTCCCGCCGCGAGGACACCCCGAGCTTGCGGTAGATGTGGCGCGCGTGGGTGCGCACGGTCTCGACGCTCACATGCAGCTCGGCGGCGATCTGCGCGTTCGAGCGCCGTCGCTGCAGCCCGCCCAGCACGTCGACCTCGCGCGCGGTGAGCAGGCCCGCGCCCCGGCCGAACCCGTCGCCGTCGCGGGGCGTGAGCTGCAGGCCACGGGAGGCGAGGTGGATCGCGTTCAGCACGTCGCGCGACTGCGTCGCCTTGGCAAGGCACGCGGAGGCGCCGAAAGCCAGCAGCTGCGCCGACTCGACGCTCGTCGGGCGCTCGGCGAGGAGCAGCAGGTGCGTGGCCGGGTGGCGCGTCGCGAGCGAGCGCACCTCCGCCGGGCTGCGCAGGCGCCCGGAATCCAGGATCGCAACATCCGGGGCGCGGCTGCGGAGCATCATGGGCAGCTGGGCGGGCGTGACGTCCTCGGCGATCAGCTCGAGGCGCTCGTCGTCGTCGATCAGGCCGCGCAGCCCGCGGGCGATCAGATCATCGAAACGCCCGACGGCGACCGTGATGTTCTCGGCGTCCCCCATCCGGGGATCATATCGTCGGGAGCGATTTACGGGTGATCTGTGCATCACCCGTTTCATCACCCTTCGCATCCCCTGAAGATCCCCCCCGAAAGGGGATCAATAAGCACGATTCGAGCGGGACACTGAAACGGCGAAGCCGCATCTCCAAGAGGGGGGACGTGCGGGGACAAGGCACGGGATGAATGTGGCAACGCCGATAGGGGGCAACGACCCATGGAGCGGGACTGGATAGGCATCACGGAATGAGTTCGGGCTCTCGACTTCCCCCTCGCCGACCGGGGCGTCAGCATGCCCGTCGGAGCACATGGCGAGCGACGGCTCGCATCAAGCGAAACCGCCTGCTGGGCCTGGCGATCCTCGCGCTCCTCGGGCTCGCGGTGCTGGCTCCCGCCGGGCTCGCGAGCGTCAGCGAAACGCCGCCCGAAGGCGGCGGCGCCGAACAGCGCGCGGCCCGCCGCGAGAGCGCGCAGGCCGAACGCCAGGCGCGCCGCCAGGCGGCCGTCAAACAGCGCGCGGAATCGAGGGCGCGCCGCGAGGAGCGCGTGGCCGAACAGAAAGCCCGCGCCGAAGCCCGGCGCTCGAGGCATGCCGCCGCTCCGCTCGGCCACAAAACGGACGAAAACGCCGAAGTCGCGATCGACTGCGAAAGCATCACGGTGCACTACTTCGGCTTCAAATCGGTCGAGGGCTCACCCAACTCGGTGATCCAGATCGTCGAAATGAAGCGCGGCTCATCCGGGCTGCACATCGTCTTCCCGACCAAAACCTTCACCTTCGAAGGCGCCGAAGCGACCGACGTGATCCCGATCGCCGCGCCCGTCGGACCCTCGAGCGTGGACCTGCGCTCTCGCTGGAACACGAACGGGAACAAAGGCGGCTTCGACATCCACGAATCGGTGAAGTGCCCGCCGAATCCCAAATTCGAAATCCAGAAGCTCCAGTCGCTCGGCGGGCCGTTCACGAGCGAACCGCTGACGGGGACCGTCGGCCAGACGGTGCTCTACGAGATGCTCGTGACGAACACCGGCAACACGCCGCTGACCTTCAGCAACTTCAAGGATGGCGTGTGCGACCCGGGCACGATCGCGGGCGTGCCGATCGTGCCGGTTGAACCGCTCGAAACCTTCACGATCGTGTGCGCGCACAAGATCACCGCGGCCGATGTGACCGCCGGCACGCTGGTCAACATCGCGGGGCTGACGGGAACGCCCGAAGAAGGCGAAGGCACCTCCGTCGAACACAAATCGAACGAAGTCGTGGTCACCCCGAAAGAAGAAGAAGGCGAAAAAGAAAAAGAAAAAGAAAAAGAACCCGAACAGCCGAAAGGCGGCGGCGAAAACCCGCCCGCCAACGGCAACAACACGCCCAAATCCGGCGTCCTCGGGACCTCGGGCTCCAGCTCCACCTCGTCGAGCAAATCGGGCGTGCTCGGGTTCGCCTCCGCCACCGTGCCGTCCCTGCGCGGGCCTCAGGGCTGCGTGCGCAGCGGTTTCACTGCGAGCGTCAAGTCGGCCGGCGTCAAAACCGCGGCCTTCTACCTCGACGGCCACCACATGCGCACGCTCGGGCCCGCCAACTCCCGCAAAGGGCTGCTTTCGGTCTACATCGACGTCTCGAAGCTGAAGGTCGGAGCGCACCACGTGAAGGCGACGATCACGATGAAGCCCGTCAGCGCCGGCGGCAAAGCGGCCAAAGCCTCGCGCTCGCTGACCGTCGTGCGCTGCCATTCTGCTGTCGTGACCCCGCGCTTCACGGGGTAACTTGGAGAACATGGTCGCGGCGATCCTGGATCGGTCCCGCCGGCGGCTCGCCTGGCTGCCGAGCGTCGCAGCCTGCGCTCTGCTCGCGCTGGGCGGTACGGCCTCCGCCCAGACAGGCGCGTCCTCCGCCGCCCCCCTGGTCGTGGCGCGCCTCTCGAACCTGCGCAACCTGAGCCGCTGGGCCTACCCGACGGCCGAAAGCGTGATCCGGGCCTCGCCCTCGCCGCATGCCCCCGCGGTCGGGCGGCTGCGCTTCCTCAGCCCCGACGAACAGGCCGAGCTGTACGTCGTCCTGGCCTCGGCGCACCGGCGCGGCGGGCCGACCTGGATTCAGATCGAGGTCCCGGCGCGCCCGAACGGGCGCCTGGGCTGGGTCCCGCGCGAAGCGCTCGGGTCGCTTCACATCGTCAAGAGCTATCTGCTCGTCGATCAGAACACGCTGACCGCGACGCTCTTCCGCGAAGGAAAGGCGATCTTCCACGCCCGCGTCGGCGTCGGCAAGCCCAGCACCGTCACGCCCACGGGGAACTTCTACGTGCTCGAGAAGCTGCGCGCGGTCGGAAATCCGATCTACGGGCCCTACGCGCTGGGGACCAGCGCCTACGCGCCGACGCTGAGCGAATGGCCGGGCGGCGGCGTGGTCGGGATCCACGGCACGAACGAACCGCAGCTGATCCCCGGCCGCCCCTCGCACGGATGTGTCCGGATGCGCGACGCGGACGTCGCCCGGCTCTTCGGACTGATCGGGCTCGGAACCCCGATCGACATCACCTGAGAGCCCCAGCCGGTGGGTCACAGCGCGCCGGATGTCTCACCCGGGTAGGCTGTTGCGCCCGATGGACCTGACCTTCAGCACCGAGGAGATCGCGTTCCGCGACGAGCTGCGCGGCTGGCTTGCCGAGAACCGGCCCGAGGCCGAGCCCACAGACGGCGGCGAGGACGCGCAGTACGGCTGGCGGCGCGACTGGCAGCGCCGGCTCTACGACGCGGGCTGGGCAGCGCCCGCATGGCCGACCGAGTACGGCGGCCGCGGCGCCTCGCTGACGGAGTCGGCGATCTACTTCGAGGAGATCGGCCGTGCGCGCGTGCCGCTGCCGGCGAACGTCCTCGGGCTGCTGCTGGGGGGCCCGACGCTGATGGTGTGGGGCACCGACGAGCAGAAGGAGCGCTACCTCTCCCCCATTCTCAGCGCCGAGGAGATCTGGTGCCAGGGCTTCTCCGAGCCCGAGGCGGGCTCTGATCTCGCCGCGCTCAAAACCCGCGCCGTCAAAGACGGCGACGAATGGGTCATCAACGGCCAGAAGGTGTGGACGAGCGGCGCGCAGTACTCGAAGTGGTGCATGCTCGTCGCCCGCACCGACAGCGACGTGCCCAAGCACAAGGGGCTCACCTACTTCCTGATGGACATGGAGCAGGACGCAGTGCAGGTGCGTCCCCTGCGCCAGATCACCGGCGAGGCGGAGTTCAACGAGCTGTTCATCGAGGATGCGCGCATCCCCGACGCGAACGTGGTCGGGGGCGTCGGCAACGGCTGGAAGGTCGCGCTCACGACGCTGATGAACGAGCGTGCCGGGCTCGGCTTCGCGCTGCAGATCCGCCTGCGTCAGCTGCTCGACGACACGATCGCGGTGGCGGCGGAGCGCGGGCTGCTCGAGGACCCGCTGTACGCGGACGAGCTCGCAGAGCTGCACATGCGCTGCGAGTCGATCCGGCTGCTCGCCTGGAAGGGCCTCACCGATGTGGAGCGCTACGGCCAGCCGGGCCCCGAGGGCTCGCTCGTGAAGTGGCTCTGGTCGGACACCAACCAGCGCCTCACCCAGCTCGCTGTCGACATCGTCGGCCCGGCCGCGCTCACCTCGGGCACGACCTGGAGCTATGAGTTCCTGCGTGCCCGCGGCAACACGATCGAGGGTGGCACGACCGAGGTGCTCAAGAACATCGTCGCCGAGCGCGTGCTCGGCCTCCCACGACTGAAGGTCGCGGCCTGATGGACTTCGGCCTCTCCGACGACCAGCGCGAGATCCAGCGGACCGCACGCGACCTGCTGGCAGACCGCGCGAAGCCTGAGCGCGTGCGCGAGCACGCCGAAGCCGGCACGACCGACGAGGCCCTGTGGGGCGAGCTGCGCGAGCTCGGCTGGCCCGGGATCGCGATCGCCGAGGAGTACGGCGGCCAGGGTCTCGGACAGGTCGAGCTGTCGATCCTCTGCGAGGAGCTCGGCCGCTCCCTGGCGCCCGTCCCGTTCCTGCCGAGCGTGATCGCCGCGACCGTCATCCAGCAGGACGGCTCTCCCGAGCAGCGCGAGCGCTGGCTGGGAGGACTCGCCTCAGGCGAGACCGTAGGTGCCCTGGGCGAGCTGCGCGACGGCGTCGCCGAGCTCGTGATCGGCGCCCGTGAGGCCGGCGTCTTCGTGTTGATCGAGGAGGACGGCAGCGGCCGGATCGTGAGCGCCGAGGAAGCCGAGGTGACGCCCGTCGACTCCGTCGACCCGACGCGCTCTACGGCGCGTGTCGTCCCAGGCCCGGGCGAGGCGATCGGCGACGGCTCCGCATGCGCCGGCCTCGGCCGCGCGCTCGTCTCGGTCAGCTCCGAGCTCGTCGGCGTATGCGACCGAGCCGTTCACATGACCGTCGAGTACGTCAAGGACCGCAAGCAGTTCGGCGTGCCGGTCGGCTCCTACCAGGCCGTCTCGCACCGCTGCGCGCAGATGCTGCTCGACACCGAGAAAGCCCGCTCGACCGCCGCCTTCGCGGCTTGGACGGCGGACGCCGAGCCCGAGTCGCTCGCCGAGGCGGCCGCGATGGCGAAGGCGCTCGCCTCCGCCGCGGGACGCGAGGTGACCGCTTCGGCGATCCAGATGCACGGCGGGATCGGCTTCACATGGGAGGCGGACGTGCACTGGCTGTACAAGCGTGCGCAGATCGACGCCGCGCTGCTGGGCGGCGCCAAGCGCCACCGCGCGCGGCTCGCCGGGATCCTGGCCGACCGCGTCGGCGCCTCGACGGCTGCCTGACACGCTGAGCGCGACTGCTCCGGCGCGAGCGTTCCGGGCGCGGTGCGGCATGGTGCCCGCGCCGGCGGGCTAGGTTCAACGGCATGCCATCGCACGCCGCGTTCCTCAAAGGCATGAACCTCGGCAGCCGCCGGCTCACGAACGAGGAGCTGCGCGGCCACTTCGAGGCGATCGGACTGACCGACGTCGCCACGTTCCGCGCCAGCGGAAACGTCGTCTTCGCCGACCCCGGCGGCCGCGGCGAGGGCGCCCTCGCCGAGCTGATCGAAGGAGAGCTGGAGAGCCTCCTGGGCTACCCTGTCGCGACGTTCGTTCGCACGGCATCCGAGCTTCGGGAGATCGCCGCCGCCGAACCCTTCGACGCGGCCACGCGCGCGCGGCTGCACGGCAAGACGCAGGTGATGCTGCTGCGGGCGAAGCCGGCGGCGGCAGCCCGCCGCGAGGCGCTCGGGCTGGCCGGCGAGGAGGATGCCCTCGCGTTCGGGACGCGCGAGCTGTTCTGGCTGCCCGCAGCGGGCGTGAGCGACTCCGCGCTGGACATGAAGGCGCTCGAGCGCGCGCTCGGAGCGGCGACGGTCCGGACGGCGGGAACCGTAGAGCAGATCGCGACGAGACACTTCGGTGCATGAGGCTCACTCCGATGTAGGCTGGGCATCGCAAACCGAGGGAGGAGACAGCCGTGCCTGAGCCGCTGCCACGGGGGCGCAACCCGTTCGAGGATTCCGGAGTGGAGCGCGACGAGCACGGCCGCTCGCGATACACCGGACGCCCGGATTCGCTCGTCTCGATGCTCGCGGCCAGCGTGGAACGCGACGAGGCGGCGACCGCCGTGCTCGAGGTCGGCGGCGAGAAGGTCTCCTACGGGGAGCTGTGGGAGCGTTCTGCGCGGGTCGCCGGCGGTCTGCGCGAGCGGGGGGTCGCGCGCGGCGATCGGGTTGCTCTGCGGTTGGCGAATGGGATCGATTGGGTGTTGGCGTTCTTCGGTGTGCAGATGTTGGGTGGTGTGGTGGTGCCGGTGAACACGCGGTTCACCGAGGAGGAGGTGGCCTACGTGGTGGGCGACTCGGGCGCGAAGTACACGTTCGAGCCCGGCGATGACGCTGCCCGGCGGGCGCCCGCGGTCGAGCGCGGGCATCTGCTCCCGCGAGGATCTGGCGGCGATTTTTTATACGAGTGGGACGACGGGGTTTCCGAAGGGTGCGATGACCTCGCATGGGAACTTCATGACCAACAGCGAGAACGCGTTGCGGTGCAACCCGATCGACCGCTCGGAAGGCCCGGAGATCTCGACGCTGGTCTCGGTGCCGCTGTTCCATGTCACGGGCTGTAACAGCCAGCTGATCCCGCTGCTGGAGCTCGGCGGACGCGTGGAGATCCTCTCCGGCCCCTTGGACTTCGACGGGTTCTTCACCGCCGTCGGCGAGCACGGCGTCAACCAGATCGTCTCGGTCCCAGCGATCTACCACGCGCTCGTGAACCACCCCCGCTTCGCCGAGCTCGACGTCAGCAGGGTGCGCTGGATCTCCTACGGCGGCGCACCGATCGCCGAGAGCCTCGTACACCGCATCAAGCAAGCATTCCCGAACGCCAGAGTCGGGAACGGGTTCGGGCTCACCGAGACCTCCTCGCTGAGCACCTTCCTACCCGACGAGGAGGCCGAAGCCCACGCCGACTCCGTCGGATTCGCGATGCCCGTCGTCGACCTCGCAATCGAAGACCCCGACCAAGAGACCGGCGTCGGTGAGCTGCTCGTCCGCGGCCCCAACGTCGTACAGGGCTACTGGAACAAGCCCGACGCCACCGCCGAAACATTCATCGACGGATGGCTACACACAGGCGACCTCGCACGCATCGATGACGACGGGCTGCTCTACATCGTCGACCGCAAGAAGGACATGATCAACCGCGGCGGCGAGAACGTCTACTCCATCGAGGTCGAAAACGCACTCGCAGGCGCACCAGGCGTAGGCGAGGCCGCCGTCATCGCAGTACCCGACGAGATGATGGGCGAGAAGGTCGGCGCCGTCATCGTCCCCACCCCCAACACCCAACTCGACATCGACGCCGTCATCACCCACTGCCGCCAACACCTCGCCGACTTCAAGATCCCCCAATACATCACCACACGCCAAGACCCACTCCCACGCAACCCCGGCGGCAAGCTACTCAAGAAACAACTACGCGACCAAACCCAATGGGACACACCACTGCGCTGAGAGAGACAGCGCGGTTCGGACACAACTACAGAGGAGGCAGGCGTGGCGCAGGTGCAGACGGTGCAGGGGCCGGTCGACGCCGGTGAGCTGGGAATCGTGCTCGGCCACGAGCACGTTCGTTTCCGCGACGAGGCCGTCGCCGAGCAGTGGCCGGGCCGCTACGACGACGCGCTGGAGCTGGACGCGGCGCTCGTCGCCGTGCGGGGTGCCGCCGAGCAGGGGGTCGGCACGATCGTCGACGCAACCGCGATGTTCGGTGGGCGCGACGTGCGCTTCATGAAGCGTGTCGCGGACGAGACCGGCGTGAAGATCGTCGCCTGCACCGGCATCTACAGCTACGACTATCTGCCCCACTACTTCGAGAACCGCGACGTCGACGTGATGGCCGACCACTTCGTCGAGGACATCGAACGCGGCTGTCAGGGCACCGAGATCCGCGCGGCGTTCCTGAAGTGCGCGGCCGACGCCGCCGGCGTCACCGAGCACGTCGAGAAGATCCACCGCGCGTGCGCGCGCGCGAGCATCCAGACCGGCGCCCCGATCATGGCTCACTCGATGCCCGCCGTCGGGACGGGCCCGCGGCAGGTCGAGATCTTCGAGGAGGAGGGCGTTCCCCTCAACCGGGTCCAGATCGCCCACTGCGGCGACAGCGAGGACGTCGGCTACATCGAGGGGCTGCTCGCCAAGGGCGTCTATGTCGGGCTCGACCGCTACGGCCTGGAGATGTACCTGCCGATCGACAAGCGCAACGCGACCGCCGCGGAGCTGCTGCGTCGCGGGCACGCGGAGCGGCTGATCATCTCGCAGGACTTCTGCGCTTCGATCGACTGGTTCCCGCCCGAGGCCGCCGAGGTGTTCGAAAGCCAGGGCGCGATCCGCAATTGGTCGATGACGCTCGTCTTCGAGGAGGTCGTTCCGGCGCTGCGCGAGATGGGCGTGATGGACGACGCGGTGTTCGAGACGATCTTCGTGGACAACCCGAGGCGCTGGCTGGTCGGGGAGTAGTTCCTCCTCCCCGCTTGGAACGGCGAGCGGCACGCGTCGAGGGGGGCCCTACGCCCCCGCCGGCGCCACCAGCAGCTCAGGCCCTTCCGCCACGTCGTCCCCGACCTTGTTCACCGCCGGGTTGGCCGCGTGGGCGGAGAGCCGCGCTTCCGGCAGCGGGCCGCACAGCGCAAGCGCTTCCTCGGCGCCCACCGACGGGTCCAGCCAGGCGTTCTGCGCGTCCTCGTCGGCGAGGATCACCGGCATGCGATCGTGGATCGAGGCGGCGACGCGGTTGGGCGCGGAGTCGCACGTGAGCAGCGTGACGCTGTGGAGCCAGTCCCCTTCGACCTTCGCCGGCGTCCACAGCGAGGCGAATGCGAACGGCACGCCGCCGTCGACCTTGAAGTGGAAGGGCTGGCGCCGCTCGCCGCGACGCTCTGGTTTGAGCCACTCGTAGTAGCCGTCGGCGAGCTGCAGCGCGCGGCGCGCCGCGCGAGGCACGAGCCGCCGGTATGCGGGCTTCTCGGTGACGGTCTCCATCCGTGCGTTGATCAGCAGCGGCCCCTTGATCTCGGTCGACCACGAGGGCACGAGCCCCCAGCGCATCAGCTCCGCGCGGCGCCCGGAGGCCGCCGACTCGTCCAGCACCACCGCCAGCACCTCTTCGGTGGGCGCGACGTTGTATCGGTGCGTGCCCTCGGCCCCCACGATCGCGGCATGGAAGCGGTCGTTCAGCTCTTCCGGTCCCGCCGTGTTCGTGTAGCGCCCGCACATGGCCATCACAATAGGGGCGGCCCGGTGCCGCGGCCGCCCGCCAGGTCCGGGCCCGCCGGGGTGAGCCAGGAGCCCCGGGCGAACCCCTCCCCTACAGCGCCTCCGTGATCGCGTCGAGCATGCGCGGCTCCACCGGCAGGTCCGCCAGCGAGGCCGCCACCTCCGCAGCCTTCTCGATCGTGGCGGTGCCGGTCTCGGCCGCCCAGCGTCCGAGCCAGCGCAGCGCGTAGGCGTCGTACTCGCCGGGGCTCGCAGCCGCGATCAGCGGCAGAAAGCGCGCGGCCGTCCCGAGCTCGATCGGCCTGCCCCGCTCGACGCGCAGTTCCTCTGCCAGCGCGACAGCATGGCGCAGGTCCCCTCTCTCCAGGGCCTTCTCCAGCTCCGCAGCCGGTCTCCACGGCCTCGGTGTCATGCGAACATATGTTCGCATGACTGTCAACCCCGCGCCGGTGTGTCGTGCGCTGCGTGGACGCCGCCGCCCGAGCCTCGCCCCGCGGTCGGCGCTTGCAGCCGATAGAGCACGTGCGCAGCCAGCCAGTGGCCGCTCTCGATGCGCGGGTGCTCGAAGTCCTCGGCGGGGTCACGGCGCATCCCGAGCCGCTCCATCAGCCGGCGCGAGCGGACGTTCAGGGCGGAGGTGTAGGCGACGATCTCGTCGAGCCCGGCCTGCTCGAAGCCGAAGCGGAGCGCCGCTGTCGCAGCCTCGAAGGCGATGCCTCTCCCCCACGCGCGCGGCGTCAGCCGCCAACCGACCTCGACCGCTGGGGCGCACGGGATGTCCGACCCGACGCGCATCAGTCCGACGAAGCCTCCGAAAGGCAGCTCGCCGGGGAGCTCGACCACCCACGGCCCAAACCCCACGGCCCGGAACTCCCGCTCGAAGTCGTCGATCATCTCGGAGCTGATCTCCGGCGACTGCAGGCCCGTGAAGAACTCCATCACGGCGGGATCGGCGTTGAGCCGGGCGAAGGGCTCGCGGTCGGACGCCCGCCAGCGGCGCAGCACGAGCCGCTCGGTCCTCAGCTCCGGACCGTCGCGGCTGCCCGGCATCGCCCGGCCTAGCCGTTGAGCTTGACCGGGAGCGTCTTGAGCTGGTTGATGAACGGCGATTCCACGAACGTGATGCCGCCGGCCTCCGCGTCGATCGCGACGTTCGGGAACCGCTTCAGCGTCTCCTCGATCAGGATCCTGAGCTCGAGTCGCGCGAGCGCGGTTCCGAGACAGAAGTGCCGCCCGCCTGCGCCGAACGCCTGGTGCTCGGCCCTGCGCCTGAGGTCGAAGGTGTCGGGGTCCTCATAGCGGCTCTCGTCCCGGTTCGAGGACACGTACCACATCACGACCTTCTCGCCCTCTTTGATCTGCTGCCCGTGCAGCTCGGTGTCCACGGTCGCCGTGCGCCGGAAGTGGGCGAACGCGGGGAACATGCGCAGCGCCTCCTCGACTGCATCCGGAACCAGCGAGGGGTCCTCGATCAGGAGCGCGCGCTGCTCGGGGTCCGACATGATCGCGCGCATCCCGCTGCAGTAGGTGGCCTTCGTCGAGTCGTTGCCCGCGGCCATCAGCAGGAAGAAGCCCATCACGATCTCGTGTTCCTCGAGTTTCTCCCCGTCGACCTCGGAGTGCACGAGCACGCTCGTCAGGTCGTCGGTCGGGTTCTCGCGGCGCTCGGCGATCAGCCTGCCGCAGCGCTCGAAGATCTGGGGCACGAGCTTGCCCATGATCGCGTCGATCCCGTCCGGGTTGAGGTCCTCGTCGCCCCCGCCGAGCGTGGCGTTCATCAGCTCGGCCCAGATCGCGTCTTCCTCGGGCGTGATCCCCATGAAGCTGCCGATCACCCGCGCGACGACCGGCTGCGCCACGTCGGCGACGAGATCACAGCCCTCGCGGCCCTCGAGGCGGTCGAGCACCTCGAGCGTGATCTGACGGATCTGCTCCTCGTGATCGGCGATCCGCTTCGGCGTGAACCCGGCCTGGAACAGGGCCTTGACGCGATCGTGCTTCGGCGGGTCCATGCCGATGAACATCGCGCGCGTCAGCTCGAGCGGTATCACCCCCGCAGCGGTGATGCCGCCGAGTTCGGATGAGTAGGTCCGGAAGTCGCGGCTGACGGCGTGGACGTCGTCGGCCGTCGTGACAGACCAGAACCCGGCCTCGGCCGGGAACTCGGGGATCTTCTCGGTCCAGTGCACCGGGCACTCCGACCGCAGGCGCTTGAACGCCGCGTGCGGCGGGCCGTCGCGCCACAGCTCCTCGTCGGTGATTTCGATGTTGCGGATGTCGCTGTCGACCGTTGCCATCGGGACCTCCGGATCGTTTCGCCGAACGCCCCGACGATGTTACTGGCTGCGCAGCCAGTCTGGCCCGTCGATCCGCTCCACGGTGAGGGTGCCGACCTTCAGGGCGCCGACTTCGAGCGAGTCGAGCACGATCGCCCCGCCGCGGGCACCGCCGAGTGAGACGCGGCCCACGGCCAGCCTGCCGATCGCGAGCCGCCCTATCGCGACGGCTCCGAGCGCGACCGCGCCGCCGGCGAGCGCGCCGAACGCGAACGCCCCGCCACCGGCACCCGCGAGCGCGCTGCCGGGGCGCACGACCGCTCGCCCGGACAGGCGGGCCGGCGCGGTACGCCGGCGCCGCTCAGCGCGCGCCATGCCCGCCTGTGGCCACGGGCTCGCTCTTGGCGAGGGCGCGGCCGGCGAAGGTGAGCATCGCGGGAAGGTGTTCCTGGACCGTTTCCATGTTGTGTTCGCCGGGATAGAGCGCGCTGTGGGCGTCGGCACCGGCTGCGCGCAGTGCCGCGGCGAACGGTGCGTCCTCGCTCGGGTTGGCGATCTTGTCCTGCTCGCCCCCGTAGACGAAGGCGCTGAGGCCGAGCTTGCGGATCGTGGGCCGATCGACCGCGAGCTGGTCTTCGAGACCGTTGAAGAAGCCCAGCCAGCTCTCGACGACCCCGAAGCGGGTCGGGTTGTCGAGCGCCAGCTCCATCGCGCCGTAACCGCCCATCGAGACCCCGGCGATCGCGCGCCCGCCGCGGTCGGCGATCGTCGGCAGCATGTGGTCGACGATCTCCTGGACTTCGAGCACGTAGCTTTCGTAGTACTGGCCGTTGAGGTTGCGCCAGTTGTTCGCCCCTCCCCCGCCCTGGATCATGACGGCGATCAGCGGCGGGATCGCATGCGATCCGATCAGCGCGTCGAGCTGTTCCTGCAGGCCGGCTTCCAGGAACGCGGTGGCGTGCTGGCTGTTGCCGTGCAGGAGGTACAGGACCGGGTAGCGCGCCGTGGCGTTGGCGCCTGCGCGCATCGCCGGCGGCAGGTAGACGTAGAAGGACCCCTGGCGCCGCAGCGACGCGGACGGGTAGAGCACGTGCGCGATCTCGCTCCCGGCGGCGTCGGAGCTGACCCGCCGCAGCACCGGGGCCGGCAGCAGGCTCGGCGGTCCCACTTCGGCGTAGCGGGCGGGCGCGACGGCGTCGTGCCCGCCAAGGCCGAGCCGGCCCTCGAGCGCGAGCGCGCTCGCGACGGCCGCCAGCGCGATCAGCAGCGCGACGATCAGCAGCCGCCGTAGGCGCAGCCACCGAGCCGGGAGCGGCGCGGGCGCGGCGCCCTGTGCCGGCAGCGGCGGGCGCGCCGGGACCCAGGAGGGCGGAAGCGCCTCGGCGGCCGCGGCGTTCGAGCCGAGCCCGGGCCACGCCCAGTCGCCGAGGTTCTCCAGCCACGTCTGGCTGCCGTCAGAGGGAGACATCCAGGTGATTGAACGGACCGCTGTGCGGAAACCCAACCCCTGCACGAAGCCTCCCAGCGCACGTGCGCACGACGGACGTCCTATCCGCCCTGCGCACGCGGCCGGGCGCGCGCTAGTCCGTGCTCCAGACGTCGCCCGTGTCGCCGAAGCCGAGCGCGCGCTTCGTGGCTTCGGTGAGGTCGTATTCGCGACCGGCGACGTACGGGCCGCGGTCGACGACCGGGACGCGGATCGTGCGGTCGCCGTAGTGCAGCGTGACGATCGTCCCGCACGGAAGCGTCTTGTTGGCGACGCCGAGCGTCGAGCTCGTGAGCTCGCCGCCGCAGGCCAGCCCGCCCCCGCCGCCGTACCAGGACGCGCCGGCGAGGTGGTAGACGTTCAGCCGCCCGAGGCGCCGGTGCGAGGAACGCGCCGTCGAGTCGCCCTTGAAGCGCAGTCGCAGCAGCCTGCTGCCCAGGCGCTGGGGACGGAAGCTGAAGCGGAAGCGCCCGCGTGCGCCGGTACGGGCCAGCGACATCGTGTGCCAGCCGCGGCCGAGGAGCACCTGCAGCGAGACGACGCGCCCCGCCTCGGCGGGGTGTCGGTCTTCGAGCAGCGTGCCCGCGACGGACCCGGGGTGCCCGGCGAGGACGTTGAGCTCCTCGCGCCGGACCTTCAGCGAGGTCGGCAGCGGCGCCGGGAAGAGCACGGGAGCCGCGGCTTCGACGCCGACCGGCACCAGAGCAGGCGCAGGGGTAGTGGGCGTCGCTGGGACGAAAGCGGGGATTTTGAGACCTCCTTGTGGTCCGCCTGCGGGGTTAGCTGTCGGGCTCACGGCCGGGAGGCGCGCGACTACAGGTCGCGTGCCCTCCGGGCGTTACCGCCGCAGAGGCAGCGGATTCGCCCCATCCGGTGCCTGCCCGAAGGCGGCGCCGGCAGTGGTTCCCCCGTTCGCCCTCATCCACGAAGGCGATTCGGCGAGTCGAACAGTTGTTCGGCGATGCTAGGAGGCCGAACCCCGTTCCTTGTGTGAGCCTCGTCACACAACGCCCAAGTGGCAGCCGCCACGAAATCCCCCGTTTGCAGGGGTTTTGTTTGCAGCGCCAGGCGCTCCGGCGGGGTTATGACAATGCCTCGACGGTGCGAGCCGGGACCGCTCGAGGGCCCGTCCGGGAGCGCTTTGCGGGGACGTTGCCCGCGACGGCGGAATCAGCGACAATCGCTTCGATGGCAAACCCCGACCGCCTGACGGCGCTCGACACCACCTTCCTGCACCTCGAGGACCACTCGACGGCGCACATGCACGTCGCGATGGTGATGGTGTTCGAAGGCTCGGCGCCGACGCACGCCGAGTTCGTCGAGCACGTCGAGTCGAGGCTGCACCTGGTCCCGCGCTACCGCCAGCGCCTCGCCTACGTGCCGCTCGACCAGGGCCGCCCCGTCTGGACGGACGACCCGCACTTCAATCCCTACTACCACATCCGCCACACCGCGCTGCCGAAGCCGGCGGACGACGCCGCGCTCAAGCGGCTCGCCGGGCGGCTGTTCTCGCAGCGCCTGGACCGGCACAAGCCGCTGTGGGAGATCTGGCTCGTGCAGAACCTCTCGGGCAACCGCTTCGCGGTGATCGCGAAGACCCACCACGCGCTCGTCGACGGGATCTCGGGCGTGGACATCACGACGGTGCTGTTCGACACCGCGCGGGAACCCGCCCCGGTCGCACCCGCCGAGCCGTGGAGCGCGCAGCCGCTGCCGGGCCCGGCGAAGCTGCTGGGCGAGGCGCTGATCGAGCGCGGCACCGTCCCCAACGAGATGATGCGCGGCGCGAGGGCGCTGCTGCGAGCGCCGCGCCGGGCGGTCTCACAGGTGCGCGAGGGACTGGTCAACGTCGGCGCGACGACGCTCGCCGGTGTGCGCTCACCCGCGCCCGCAAGCCCTTTCAACGTCGAGATCGGGCCCCACCGCCGTTACACGTTCGTCGACGCCGACCTCGAGCGCTTCAAAGCGATCAAGGACTCGCTCGGCGGGACGCTCAACGACGCGGTGCTGACGTCCGTGACGCTGGCCCTCGGCCGCTACCTGCGCCGCGAAGGGACCGACACCGATGGGACTCGTGCTGAAGGCGATGGTCCCGGTCTCGGTGCGCACGAAGTCCCAGCGCGGGGCGCTCGGCAACCAGGTCGCTGCGATGTGGGCGCCGCTGCCGGTCGGGATCACGGCGCCGGCCGAGGCCCTGAGGACCGTCGCCGCCGCGATGGAGGACCTGAAGAACTCGGGCCAGGCCGTCGGGGCCCAGGTGCTGACCAACCTCGCGGGCTTCGCGCCGCCGACGATCCTCAGCCAGGCGGCCCGGCTGCAGGCCCGCCAGCAGTTCTTCAACCTCGTCGTCACGAACGTGCCCGGCCCGCAGTTCCCGCTCTACCTGCTGGGACGCGAGCTTCGCAACCTCTACCCCGTCGTGCCGCTGGCCGCGCGCCAGGCGCTCGGGATCGCGGTCATGAGCTACAACGGCCACCTCGGCTTCGGCCTGCTCGGCGACTACGACGCCCTGCCGGAGCTGAACGCGATCGCCGACGATCTGAAATGGGCGATCGCCTCGCTCTACCGCGCCGCCGGGCTCGCCCCCGCGGGCGCGACGGGAAAACGCAAAGCCGCCGCGAAGAAGCAGGCGCAGGGGACCTCCGCGCGCCGCTCCTCGGCGCGGAACCCCGCCAGCGCAAGCTGAGCGCGCTCCTGCCCCGTCTACGCGCGGGGCTTGCTGCGAGGATACGGCCGTGAACCGGCGCGCCACGCCCTTTCCGGAGAACGCCTAGGTTGCGTCTCGCCCTCTCCCAGATGAACGCCACGGTGGGCGACATCGCGGGCAACGCCGAACGGATCGCGGCCGACCTGCGGCGCGCCGGCGCCGAGGGCGCCGAGCTGGCGCTGTTCCCCGAGCTCGCGCTGACCGGCTACCCGCCGGAGGACCTGCTGCTCAGGGAGCATTTCCTGGCGGACGCGCGCCGTGCCCTGGAGGAGCTGGCGCGCGAGGTCGGCGGCATCGTCGCGGTGGTGGGGTTCCCGGAGCGCGCCGAGGACGTCTTCAACGCGGCGGCGGTGCTCGCCGACGGGCGCGTGCGCGCGATCTACCGCAAGGTCTACCTCCCCAACTACGGCGTCTTCGACGAGCAGCGCTACTTCCAGTCCGGGCGCGGCGGGGCGGTGATCGGGGTCGAGGGCTTCACGCTCGGGCTCACCGTGTGCGAGGACATCTGGGAGCCGGGGCCCCCCGCCAGCGAGGAGGCGCAGGCCGGTGCGACGCTGATCGTCAACATCTCGGCCTCCCCCTACCACGCCGGCAAGGGCATCGAGCGCGAGCAGATGCTCGCGCAGCGCGCTCGCGACAACCTCGCCTGCGTCGCCTTCTGCGGCCTCGTCGGGGGTCAGGACGAGCTGGTGTTCGACGGGCACTCGGTCGTGATCGACCACACCGGCGCGACGATCGCGCGCGGCCGCCAGTTCCGCGAGGAGCTGCTGGTGTGCGACGTCGATCTCGACGCGGCGGGGGCAGCCCGCCTGCGCGATCCGAGCATGCGCCCTGCGGCGCGCCGGACGAGCGGCAACGTCGCGCGCCTGGCCGATCTGGCGCCGGCATCCGCGCCGGCGAAGGAGACATCCCGCGCGGTGGGCGGCCCGATCGCCGAGCTGCTGGCGCCCGTCGAGGCGGAGGTGCACGCCGCGCTCTGTCTCGGCCTGCGCGACTACGTGGAGAAGAACGGCTTCCGGCGCGTGGTGCTCGGCCTCTCGGGCGGGATCGACTCGGCGCTCGTGGCGTGCATCGCGGCCGACGCCCTGGGGCCGGATCGCGTCGCGGTCACGATCATGCCCTCCCCCTACTCCTCCGAGGAGACGCAGCGCGACGCGCGCGAGCTCGCCGACGCGCTCGGCGTGGAGCGCTTCGAGCTTCCGATCGCAGAGATCATGCAGGGATACGAACGGGACCTCGCCGAGCCCTTCGCGGGCCGCGCGCCGGACATCACCGAGGAGAACCTCCAGGCGCGCATCAGGGGCAACCTCCTCATGGCGCTCTCGAACAAGTTCGGGTGGCTCGTGCTCGCGACCGGCAACAAGTCCGAGATGTCGGTCGGGTACACGACGCTCTACGGAGATCTCGCGGGCGGCTTCGCCGTCATCAAGGACGTGCCCAAGACGCTCGTCTACCGCCTGTGCGAGTGGCGCAACTCGCCCGCGGGCGCCGCGGTCCCCGAGGGGGAGGCGGCGCGCGCCGCCGCACCGATCCCGGCCACGATCATCTCGCGGGCCCCGTCCGCGGAGCTGCGCCCCGACCAGCGCGACGAGGATTCGCTGCCCCTCTACGCGACCCTCGACCGCATCCTCGAGGGCTATGTCGAGCTCGACCGCAGCCGCGAGCAGCTGATCGACCAGGGCCTGCCCGAAAGCGACGTCGACCGCGTGATCCGGCTCGTGGACCTGGCCGAGTACAAGCGCCGCCAGGCGCCTCCCGGGATCAAGATCTCGACGCGGGCCTTCGGGCGCGACCGCCGCATGCCGATCACGAACGCATATCGCGGGTGAGACGCGCCGTCGCCGCTTCTCGCCGCCACGTGCGGCGCTCCGCCGCGCTCGGCGCGGGCGCGACGCTGCTCGCCCTGCTCGCGGCGGGCGGCGCGCTGGCAGGGTGCGGCGACACGATCCAGGCGAGCGCGATCCCCCACAACCAGCTCGAGCAGCTGGTGGTCGCGCCGTTCCCGGTCTACTGGGCCGGCGGCTCCTTCAAGGGTCTGCAGATCAGCGAAGTCAGCGCCGACCCGGGAGGCGCGTTCACGGTCCAGTACGGCAACTGCCTGCAGGGCGGCCAGGGCACCTGCACGCCGCCGCTGCGAGTCGTCACGAACCCCGACAACAGCTTCCTGCCGGGGGGCGAAGCGCCCGCCACCGCCGCGGTGATCCGCGGCGTTCCCGCCCGGAGCACCGAAGCGGGGCGCGTGATCACGATCCCGACCGGCGGCGTGGTCGTCGGCGTCTTCGCCCGCGACCCCGCGCTGGCTCGGGCCGCGGCGCAGCAGATCGTCGCGATCAACCGGCCCGAAGATCCCGGCGGAACGCTGCCCGCTCGACTCCCGGACACCGGCTTCGGCTCGACCCCCCTGCCCTCGCAGCGCCCCGCGACGGCGCGGCCCGTCGGTTGAGGGCGCTAGGCGACCGGGACGGGACGAACGGCGATCGTCATGCGCGTGATCGCGCAGAGGTGGTCTTCGTCGTCGCGGAAGCGCACGTCCCACACCCACGTGGTCCGGCCCCGGTGCAGGCGCGTCGCACTCGCGTGGATCGTGCCCGCTGTGATCGGCCGCAGGAAGCTGGTGGCGTTGGACAGCCCCATCGCCATCTCGCCCTGCCCGGCGACCGCGACGTGGGTCGCCAGCGAGGCGAGCGACTCCGCGATCGAGGCATAGACGCCGCCGTGGACGAGCCCCGCGGGCTGCTTGATCTCCTCACGCACCGCCACGCGGGCGGTGACCTCTGTGTCGGAGACGGTGAGAAGCTCGAGCCCGTAGAGACGGTCGAAACCCCTGACCGCCTCGCTCAGTTGCTCGGCTCCCGGCGTGGCCATCGCGCCGCCACGATAGCCTACGGCCTTCCCACGGGCAGCTCGGCCCGACCCCGCCGACCGCTCGCAGATCGCAGATGAGCAGCATCCAAGAGCTTCCTCCCGACCAACGCGCCGCGCTGACCGTCCTGCTGCGCCAGGGCAAGACGCACGCCGAGGTCGCCGGCATGCTGGGGATCCCGCCGCAGGCGGTCCACGACCGTGCCCACGCGGCGCTGGCGGTGCTCGCACCGGGGCAGGCCCGCGGCCTCGACGCAGCCCAGCGCGAGGAGATCGGCGAGTACCTGCTGGGCCAGCAGCGCGACGCGGGCGAGCGCCTGCGCACACGCACGCTGCTGGCGAGCTCGCCAGCGGCGGGAGACTGGGCCCGCGCGCTGGCGCCACAGCTCGAGACTCTCGCCCCGGATGCCGTGCCCGAGATCCCGGGGGCAGCCGGGACCGGTGCCGGCGGTGACACCGGCGAGGCCGCGGGTGCTCAGAGCGCCCCGGCGCCCGCCGGCGGCTACCCGCTCTCGGAGGCCGCCTCGGCGCCGGCCGCATCCCCGCCGCCGGACGCGGAGCATGCCCGGCCCAGCTCGCGGGTCGGCGGGGCGATACTGCTCGCCGCGATAGTCGCGGCCGTGGTGATCGTGATCGTGGTCGTCACCGACGGCGGCTCCTCTTCGCACAAGACGACGAGCACGACGAAAACCACGGCCGCCTCGAAGGTGAAACCCGAAGGGCGGATCACGCTTCATCCGCCGGAAGCGTCGAGCCAGAGCACCGGGGTCGTCCAGATCCTCTCCGAAAGCGGCAAGAAAGCGTTCTTGATCCAGGCCGAACACATCCCGGCGAACCAGGGCAAGGAGTTCTACGCGATCTGGCTCTACAACTCGCCGACCAGCGCGCTCGCGCTCAGCAAGGCTCCGCACGTGGGGTCGACCCACAAGCTCTCAGGCGCGGCGCTGCTGCCGGACAACGCCGCCGACTACCGCGAAATCCTGCTGACCCGCGAGACCAGCACGCGGCCCTCCAGGCCGGGGCCCGTGGTGCTGCACGGGATCCTCGGCCTCTAGGCGGCCGGCTCCGGCGCGCCGCTGGGCCGCTGCGGAGTCGAGGGGCTAGCCGCGCGCGGGCAGCAGCTTGCCCGGGTTCATGATGCCCGCCGGGTCGAGCCGCTCCTTGACCGCGGCGAGGACGTCCAGCCCCTGCGCACCGATCTCGCGCTCCATCCAGGGCGCATGGTCGCGTCCGACCGCGTGGTGATGGGTGATCGTGCCGCCGCCCGCGGCGATCGCATCGGAGGCGGCACGCTTGGCCTCCCACCACTGCTCGAGCTCGGCGCCCTCGCGCTGGCGGGCGATGAACGTGAAGTAGAGCGACGCTCCGCTCTCATAGACGTGCGAGACGTGGCACATCACGAGGCCCGGCGTTCCCTGCGCCGCGAGCGCCGCGGAGATCGCGCCCGTGACCTCCGCGTGCAGGCGGGGCAGGTTCGACCACTGGGTGGCGGTCTCGAGCGTCTCGACCATCACCCCGAGCCCGAGGAGCTCGTCGCGCAGGTAGGGCGCCGCGAACCGGCCCTCGCTCCACGCCCTGCCCGGCGAGGAGCCGACCGGCAGCCCTCCTGCGCGGCGCAGCAGGTGCAGCGTGCGCCGGCGGCGTGCGGCCACCTCCGAGCCACCGCCCTCGAAGCCGACGATCGCGATGCAGCCGCCGGCATACCCGCGCAGGCCCAGGTAGCGGCGTCCGAGCTTTCCCTTCAGGCCCCCCTCCCCCGCGAGCGCGAGCGACATCCGCGTCTCGGCCTCGTCGGAGAGGCGGGCGACGTCCGGCAGCGCGTGCGCGCGCGCCAGCGTCCGCAACGCCTGCCAGCCGCTCGCGAAGTCCTCGAAGAAGACGCCCTCATACGCGTGGCTCGCGGGGGCGGGGCGCACGCGCAGCGAGACCTCGCTGATCACCCCGAAGGTGCCCTCGGAGCCGACGAGCAGCTGGCGCAGGCCGGGGCCGGCGGCCGACGCGGGCAGCGCCGGCAGGGCGATCTCCGCGGCGGGTGCCGCCAGCCTCAGACCGAGCACCATCTTCTCGATCGCGCCGTATCCGGTCGACGCCTGGCCCGCCGAGCGGGTCGCGGCGCAACCGCCGAGGGAGACGTACTCGAAGGACTGCGGGTAGTGCCCGAGCGTGAGCCCGTTCGGCGCGAGCTCCCGCTCCAGAGCGGGTGCGCGCATGCCGCCGCCGACGGTGACGGTCATCGAGCCGGGGTCGAGCGAGATGATCGAGGAGAGGCGGCGGGTGTCGAGCGCGATCACGGCCCGGTGCGAGCCCCGCAACGGGGCGACGCCGCCGACGACGCTCGTGCCGCCGCCGAACGGGACGACCGCGAGCGAGCGGCTCGCGCACTGCTCGAGCACCGCGCGGATCTCCTCGTGCGAAGCCGGCAGCACAACGGCGTCGGGTGCCCCCTCCGGCAGGCCGGCGCGCAGCCGCACGAGGTCCGGGTACCCCTTCCCGGCCGCGTGCCGCACACGTTCGGCGTGGTCCTCGCGCGCGTGCTCTGCCCCCACGATCGCGGCAAGCGCGTCGCGATCCTCCGCGGGCAGCGCGGAGGGCTCGATCCGGACCGCCTCGAGCGCGACCGGCGGGCGCGGCTCGCCGGCCGTGCCGACGTGCTCGTCGAGGAACGCGCGGGCGTGCGCGGGCAGCGCCCCGGCGTGCGAGTCCTCCCCCCAGCCCCACCAGCGCATCTCGGGCACCCCCGCCGTCTCAGCCACTGATCTGCTCCAATCCGTCCAGCGCGCCCTCGATCTGCCGGGAGGCCGCCCGGCGCAGCATCCAGCCCCCCAGGCTCGGCGTGCGCCGGCGCCGCGGCGCCTGCGTCTCGGGCTCGACGGGCGCACGACCGCTGAGCTCCTGTCGCAGCTCGATCGTCACCTCGCACGAGCGATCGGCGCCCTCCAGCGCGACGACGTGCAGCTCGGTCTCCGAATGCGACAGCACGCCCGCGAACGGGGTGCCCTCGAGCTGCTGGCGCCAGACGAGCGTGCCGGAGACCGGCTCCTCCTGGACGACCGCGAAGTCGGCGCGCACCGTCTTGCCGGCGCGCGTCTTCATCACCTCCGTGAAGGCGCCGCCGTCGACGTCCTCGACCCGCTCGACCCGCGGCCACCAGCGGGGCAGGTGATACGGGTCGCTGACGATGCTCCACAGCTGATCGGCCGGCGCGGCGATGCGGCGGCTGGCGCGGGCGGTCGGCATCGCGGCCAAGCTTAGGGCCAGCGCGCTCCGCGGGGCCCGCACGCAGCGCTCAGGAGTCGTATTCGAGGAGCGCGTGGACGGGGCGCCCGGGGAGCCGCTCCCGCCCGCCCAGGAACGCGAGCTCCATCAGGAAGCTGCATCCCACGACCTCGCCCCCGAGCCGCTCGACGAGCTCGCACAGGGCCTGCGCGGTTCCGCCGGTGGCGAGCAGGTCGTCGTGGACCAGCACGCGCGCGCCGCCGGCGATGGCGTCGCTGTGCAGCTCGAGCGCGTTCGCGCCGTACTCGAGCTCGTATTCGGCGCTCACCGTCTCGTAGGGGAGCTTGCCGGGCTTGCGCGCGAGCACGAACCCGGCGCCGAGCTCGAGCGCGAGCGCCGGTCCGAGCAAAAAGCCGCGGGCCTCCGCGGCCACCACGAGGTCCGGGCGCAGCTCCTGCGCCTGGGCGGCGAGCTCGCCGACGGCGAGCCGCAGGGCGTCCGGGTCGGCCATCAGCGGCGTGAGGTCCTTGAAGAGGATGCCCGGCGTCGGGAAGTCGGGGATGTCCCGGATCAGCGCCCGCAGCCGCGCCGGCGGCTCGCGCGAGGACTCGCCGTGCTGTGAGAGCGGGTCGCGGGGCGGCGGATCGCTCACCGGACGATCTTGCGCAGGTCCCTGATCAGGAGCAGGTGCTTGAGGTGCGTGGCGACCGCCGCCAGGTTCTCCAGCGCGTCGACGGCCTCCTTGCGGCGCTCGGGGTTGCGGGAGCGCAGGGCCGGGGCGAGGATCTGCTGGAGCAGGTTGGCCTCACGGTCGGCGGAGGAGCGGAACACGCGCAGGTTGCGACCGCCGACGCCGTAGCGCGCCAGCTCGGCGACGGCGGCGATGATCTCGCGCTCGGTCTCGTCGAAGTAGCGCACGCCGCTCCGCATCTCCCCCTTCACGACGCCGTACTCTTCGAGCTCCTTGACGAGCTTGGCCTCGGCCTTGGTCTCCTCGAGCACGTCGTCGAGGGAGTACAGCGCGCCGGTCGCCTCGCGCACGCTCACGCTCGGGCGCCAGGCGCGGGCACCGCCGTCGCGGTTGATCGGGCGCCCGCCGGGCGCGCCCTCCTCCAGGGCGGTCTCGCCGGAGCGCCCGGCGGCCAGCTCCTGGCGGATCACGCGCAGGGGCAGGAACTCATCGCGCTGCATGCGCAGGATCGTGCGCAGCCGCGCGACGTCGCCCGGCGTGTACAGGCGATAGCCCCCGGGCGTCCGGCGCGGGTTCAGGAGCTTCTGGTCCTCGAGGTAGCGGATCTTGGAGATCGAGATGTCCGGGAACTCCTGCGCGAGCGCCTTGCAGACGGCGCCGATCGTGAGCGATTTCGGCCGCGCGCCCGCCTCCGAGGAGCCGGCGGCCGGCTCGTCTTCGAGCTGCTCGGTCTCGCCTGTGCGCGCCTGAGAGGGCATCAGCGGGCGTGGAACGTCAGCTTGTACTTGCCGATCTGCAACTCGTCGCCCTCCTCGAGGCGCTGCGACTCGATCCGCGAGCGGTTGACGTACGTGCCGTTGAGCGAGCCGCAGTCGTCGAGGTACCAGTCCTCGCCGCGGCGGATCAGGAGCGCGTGGTCGCGCGAGACGGTGACGTCGTCGAGGAACACCGAGGAGTCCGGCCGGCGCCCGATGCTCAGCCGCTCGCCCTCCACGGGGAAGCTCTCGCCCTCGCGCCCGCCGCCCGCGCGGATCACGAGTGCGGGGCCGCGCGCCGTGACCTCGCCGATCTCCACGGGTACGAGCTCGCCCGTGTCGTCGATCCGGTAGGTCGCCGTGGTCGGTTCGGCGCCGGCCGCGGCTCCCTCCGCCGTGCCGCCCAGCAGGGCGCCGCAGCGCTGGCAGTAGTTGGCTCCCTCGCTGTTGAGGAAGCCGCACTCGGTGCAGTGGAGCGCCAAGGCGCGCCGCCTACGCCGCGGGGCGAGAGCCGAGTCGCCTCACTCCGCGTCCTCGGGCTGGCGCTGGGCGAGGATGTCGGTGAGCTTCTGGACGTCCTCTCCGGTGATCGCGATGTCGCCGTCGTCGTGTTTGTTGCGCAGCCGGTTGACGAGCTCCGCCCGCAGGATGTCGATCTTGCCGTGCAGGATCCGCCGCCGGTAGGAGATCTCGGTCTCCTCCTCGGTGAGCTGGCGGATCACGTCTTTCAGTTCGACGTCCGTCAGCGAGCCGAGGTCCGGAAAGGTCTCATCCATCTCGTGGTGTCTCCTCTCGAGGCCGGGCCGCGCCTCCCGGTCGGGATGCGGCTTGCGGCGGAGCGAGGAGTATAGACCAGGAGGGTAAGGCTGAGCTTGAGAGTCGGGGCGCTCAGGCGCGCCCCGACTCGCGCAGCTGTCTGGCCCCGTCGCGCATGTAGAGCCCGGTCGCGACGAGCGCAAGCGCCAGCCCCACATAGAGCAGCACCTCCCCCAGTTTCACCAGCCCGGTCATCGGGAAGAAGAGGCCGGCCATCACCGGCGCGACGGCGAGCCGCCCCGGCCAGTTGATCCGCAGCTCGACGCCGCGCTTCTGCGCGTAGCGGCCGAGCAGGAGCATCAGCACCTCGCGCGCCGCGAGCACGCCCAGCGCCCAGCGCGGCAGCAGCTCGAACTTCCAGCACACCACCACGCCCGAGACGACGAGCAGGCGGTCGGTGACCGGATCCATCAGCGCGCCGAGACGGCTGTACTGGCGGGTCACGCGTGCCGCGATCCCGTCGGCGTAGTCGCCCCAGCCGATCACGGCGAAGAGCACGGCGGCGAGTGCGTCCTGGCCGTCTTCGCTCGAGAGCGCGACGACGAGGAAGACCGGGATCAGCGCCAGGCGCACGAAGCCGATCGCGTTCGGGATCGTCCACGGGTTCAGCGGCGCGCCCGCCTCCGTCTGGGGCGGCGCAGGCCCCGAGCGGTCGAGCCCTGACAGGCGCCGGAACGTCAGCCGCGGCGGGCGCCAGCGGGCGCGCACCTGCGCGGGCGCCTGAGGCTCGCCCGCGGCGGCGGGCGGCTGCTCTAGGGGAGGCTCCGCCACAGCGTCTGGACGGCGGCGCGCAGCGCCTCCGGCTCGGCGTCGAGGCGCAGCGGCTCGGCCTGCTCGCGGCCGCGGCGGATCTGGACCTCGATCTCGCCCGACTCGAGCGACTTGCGCCCCACCGTCAGCCGCAGCGGGCAGCCGAGCAGCTCCGCGTCGGCGAACTTCTCGCCCGGGCCGAGGTCGCGGTCGTCGTAGAGGACATCGAGCTCGCCGCCCCGGAGCACCTCGTAGACGCGGTCGGCCGCCTCGCGCTCGGGGCTGTCCGCCTTGCCCAGGCCCACCAGGTGCACGTCGAACGGCGCCAGCGAGCGCGGCCAGGAGATGCCGTGCTCGTCGGCGTACTGCTCGACTGCCGCCGCGACGATCCGCGCCGGCCCGATCCCGTAGGAGCCCATCCAGATCGGCTGCTCGGCGCCCGACTCGTCGAGATAGCTCGCGCCGAGCGGCACCGAGTAGCGCGTGCCGAGCTTGAAGATGTTGCCGATCTCGATCGCGGGCTCGATCGCGATCGCTGCGCCGCCGATCGTGTCGCCGTCCTGCACCGTGCGAACGTCGGCCTCGCGGAAGGCGAAGTCGCGCCCGGGCACGACCCCGCGCAGATGCTCGTCCGGGCGGTTCGCCCCCGTCACGTAGGCCCCGGGCGCGCCGCCCGCAACCGCGCTGTCGAGCACGATCTCGACGTCCTCGGCCGGCTCGACGGGTCCGATGAAGCCGGGCGGCCCGACGCTCGCCTCGATCTCCTCGGCGCGCGCGGGCCTGACGCTCGCGCCCAGTGCCGTGGCGAGCTTGATCTCGTTGACGTGGTGGTCGCCCCGCAGCACCACGAGCACGAGCCGCTCATCGCCGCCGGCGGGCGCCGCGATCACCGGGAAGGCCTTGAGCAGCGCCCCCTCGGCGAGCCCCAGATGAGCCGCCACGTCGCGCACCGTGGTCAGCCCCGGCGTGGAGACGGGGTCGGGCGCGGGCGGCGCCTCGGGGAGCGTCACGGGGGCCGGCTCGGCGCTCGCGACCTCGATGTTCGCGGCGTAGCCCTCGGCCAGCACGACGTCGTTCTCACCGGCGGCGCACGGCGCCATGTACTCGTGCGCGCCGGAGCCGCCCATCATGCCGACGTCCGCCTCGACCCGGTACCAGCGCAGCCCGCTGCGCTCCATGATCCGGTCATAGGCGCCGACGTGCAGCTGGTAGCGCTCATCGAGCCCGGCGGCGTCGCGATCGAAGGTGTAGGAGTCCTTCATGATGAACTCGCGCGTGCGCAGCACGCCGGCCCTCGGACGCGGCTCGTCGCGCTCCTTGACCTGGGCGTGGTAGAGGATGAGCGGCAGGTCGCGGTAGCTGCGCACGATGGCCGCGATGTGGGTGGTGACGGCCTCCTCGTGGGTCATCGCGAGCACCAGGTCCGCGCCTTTGCGGTCCTGCAGCTTGAAGAGGGCGTCGATCTCGTAGCGCCCGGTCCTGCGCCACGCCTCGGCGGGCTGCAGCACCGGCATCAGCATCTCCTGGCCGCCGATCGCGTCGATCTCCTCGCGGATGATCCCCACCGCGCGCTGGTGCGAGCGCCAGCCGGCCGGCAGCCACGTCCAGATGCCCGTGCCGAGCTGGCGGATCAGGCCCGCGCGCACCATCAGCTTGTGCGAGATCGCCTCGGCGTCGGCCGGGGCCTCCTTCTCGGTCGGCAGCAGGTAGGAGCTCAGGCGCGTCATCGCCGCGAGCGTATCTGACGGTGCCCGGGCGGCCGGGCCCGGGACGGAGCCCGTGAGCCGGGCGCAGCCCCGGGAGCGGCCACGCGGGCAGCCCGGAGCCGCCCGGGGAGGGACCGGGCGGCTCTGGGGTGTTGCCCTACTCAGGCCTGCTCTGGACGGGCTCTAGTGTTCGAGCTCGTAGACCTGAGACTGGATCGCGACCGTGTTGACCAGGTTGCCCAGCGCGATGTTGACGTCGTAGAGGTGCAGGCCCCATTCGGGCCCGATCAGTTCCTCTGCGGCTTCGTTGTGTTCCGCGAGGCTTTCCTGGACGCCCTGGCTGACGCCTTCTTTGAAGGCGATGTTCAGCCACGTCGCGCCGTTTTCGTGCTTGCACTGCGCCGTGACCAGGTTCGTCGTCTGGACCCACGGGGTCGAGGCGCTGGGCGTCGGGGAGCCCGCCCCGATCGAGCCCGGGAACGGCGTCGTGGGCGCCTCCGGGATCAGCGTGCCGACGCCGCCGGTCTGCTCATAGAGCGCCGGGTTCACACACAGCACTTCGGAGCCCGGGGGCACCGAGCCGCCGAACAGCGCGCTGTTGGGCCGTCCGAAGAAAGAGTTTTCGGGCGGTTCTTTCAGGAACGACGAGTAGGCGATCACGCACCCGGTGTCTGTCGCCGCCGTGCACGCGGGGACGTTCTGGAAGGTGCCACCGACGCCTTTCCCTTCGGGCACGAGCACCTGGCCGCCGAGAAGGATCGCCGAGACCATTTTGCTGCGCACCGCTGCGTTCTGGTCGATCGCCGCGGAGATCAGGGCCTCGAGCATCGCCGAGCCCTGGGAGTGGCCGATCAGCACGAACGGACGGCCCTTGTTGAACTTGGTGAGGTATTCGTGGAACGCCGCATAGACGCCTTCGAACGCGGTCACCTGCTCCTGCTGGGTGACCGGTCCTTTGATCGCGTTCAGCGTGAGCTGGCGGTACATCGGCGCGTACACGCGGCAGTCCTGGGAGAAGCGTGAGGCCTGGTCGATCGCGATCTGCGTCTCCTGCGGTTCGATTTCGAGGTTGGCGTTCGGGCCTTCCTGTTCGGAGACGGTCGGGTAGACGTAGAAGCAGTCGATCGGGGGCTTGCGCGTCTTGGCCTGCGGCACGACGGTTTCGTGGCGCGTTTCGCCTTCATAGGTGACGACGGTGTCGGCGCGGCTCGTGAGGCACGGGTTGGACTTGTTGTTCGGCTTGCACAGCCAGACCGTCTTGGCCGTCTTCGCGGACGCCACACCGGCGAGCGCGAGCGCCACGGCCAGCGCGGCGACGAGCGCGACAGCGAAGGTCCCACGGCGTGCGCCGACCCTCTCCTTCTCTCCCATCCTGATCCCCTCTCCTTGATTTACGCGGCCTCGGCATCCCCACCGCGGTTACCGCCGTATTCTAGTCATATCTCCGCAAAAGACTCAAATGCCTGCCGCTCTCATGGATCGAGCCCGAGCAGGGCCGCCTCGATCTGGCGCAGCCGTTCGGTGTCCCCGGTGAACCCCGCCACGGCGTCGTTGTAGAGGAACGCCTCGGCCAGGCGCACGATCGCGTAGGCCAGCACGTCCGGCTCGAGCGACGTGCGAAAGCCGGCGCGCATCTCGGCTTCGATCAGGCGCTGGACCGCGGCGACCATGCGCGGCTGCACGACGCCGGTGCCCGACGTCAGGACGCGCAGCGCAAGTTCGTGCTCGGAGACGAGCAGCGCCCTCAGCCCCTCTGCGGCCGCGAGCTCGCGGTTGAAGGCGTCGAAGCTGTCGAGCAGCGCCTGCGCGCCGTGCCCGCCGACGCGCCCGCGGAGCACCGCGAGCCGCTCCTCGCCGACCTCCGCCATCACCTCGCCCAGCAGCAGCTCGCGGGTCCTGAACCAGCGGTGCATCGTGGCGCGCGCGAGGCCCAGCTCGCGCGCGATCGCCTGCACGTCGATCCGTTCGCCGGCGAGGAAGCGGGCGCGCGCGAGGGCGAGGGCGTCCTCGACGGAAGCGGCTGCGGGACGGCCGGGACGGGCACCTTCGACGCCTGGTCGCGCTGCGGGCATCCACCAAGCCTAAACGTCGCCGCTCGCGGCCCGCCGCGAGCGCGGTTGGCGGCCGCGGCGCCTCTGATAGAACAGCGCCCAGAGCAGGATCCGCGAGCTGACCCCCGATGAAGGGAGCCCCATGGCTTACTCAGTCCCACCGCTGCCCTACGCCTACGACGCGCTCGAACCGAGCATCGACAAGGCGACGATGGAATTCCACCACGACAAGCACCACCAGGCCTACGTGGACAAGGTCAACGCGGCGCTCGAGGGCACCGAGTGGGCGGACAAGCCGATCGAGGAGGTGCTGCAGAACCTCGACAGCCTCGGCGAGAAGAAGGGGCCCGTCAAAAACAACGGCGGCGGCCACTACAACCACTCGCTGTTCTGGGAGAGCATGAGCCCGGACGGGGGCGGCGAGCCCTCCGGCGCGCTCGCGGACGCGATCGCCTCGACCTTCGGCTCGTTCTCGGACTTCCAGGCCAAGCTCAAGGAAACCGGCGTCAACCAGTTCGGCTCGGGCTGGTCCTGGCTGGTGCACGACGGCTCGGGCCTGGCGATCGTGGGCTCCGCCAACCAGGACTCCCCGATCTCCGACGGCAAGACGCCGCTGCTCGGCGTGGACGTGTGGGAGCACGCCTACTACCTGAAGTACCAGAACCGGCGCCCGGACTACATCGACGCGTGGTGGAACGTGGTCGACTGGAGCCGCATCGCCGAGCGCTTCGAGGCCGCGGGTTAGAAGAGGGATGGGGGGCTCCGCCGGCAGGGCCGGCTCCGCCGTGGTTCTCCGCGTGCCTGGGGCCCGCGCCCTTGGGCGGGGGAAGGACGCGCGCGGGTGATCCTGCCCTTCGACGCGGTCGGCGAGGGCCCGGCTGTCGTGCTGTTGCACGCCGGGATCGCCGACCGCACGATGTGGCGCGAGCACCTCGCGCCGATCGCGGATTCCTCGCGCCGCGCTCTGGCTCTCGACCTGCCGGGCTTCGGAGAGGCGGGCCTCGAGCCCGGGCCCCAGTCGCCGTGGGAGGACGTGCTGCAGACGCTCCGGGTGCTCGAGAGCGGCCCGGTCGCCCTCCTCGGCAACTCCTACGGCGGCGCGATCGCCCTGCGCATCGCCGCCGTCGCGCCCGCGGCGGTCTCCTCGCTCACGCTGATCTCAGCACCCGCGCCCGGAGCAGACGAGGAACCCTCCGAGGAGCTCGCGGCGGTCTGGGAGGCCGAGGAGGCCGCGCTGGAAGCGGGCGACGTCGAGGGCGCCGTCGGCGCGATCGTCGACGGCTGGACGCTCCCCGGAGCCTCCGAGGAGCTGCGCGAGCGGATCGCCGCGATGCAGCGCCGGGCGTTCCTGCTGCAGGCCGCGACGCCCGACGCCGACCTCGGCGAGGACCCGCTCGACGAGCGCCTGGAGCGCCTCGGCGAGCTGCGGATGCCCGCCCTGTGCGCCGCCGGCACGCGCGACAAGCCCGACTTCACCGAGGGCGCCGCGCGGATGGCCGGCGCGCTGCCCGGCGGGCGCCTGGCGAAGATCCCGCGCGCGGGGCACCTCGCACCGCTCGAGCAGCCGCTCGCGTTCAGACGGCTGCTGCTCGGCTTCCTGGACGAGGTCGAAGCGCGCTAGCGCGGCAGGTCTGCGGCGGCGGCCCGGGCCGACGGCGCCCCGACGCAGCGGCTCAGCCGCGAGAGAAGCGGCGACCTGCGACCGGCGAGGCGTCCTCGTCGAGCACGACGCTCGCGTCCTCGGCGAAGCTCGAGCCGTTGCCGGGCGCGCCGGCGGGCTCAAGCATCTCCTCGAGGACCTGCGCGGCCGCTTCGTCGTTCTCGGCGGCGGCCGCCTCCATCGCCGCGATGCGCTCGGGCGTCATCGCGGTGTCGTCCTCGTTCTCGGCCAGCCATGCGCGCGCCGCGGCGGCCTCGGCCTCGTCGCGCTGGACGGTCTTCCCGGACGCGTAGTAGCGGTCGATCTCCTTGAAGAGCTCGTCGACGAGCTGCGCGGTCGGGACCTTCTTCAGCGGCTCGCCCTTGGAGTAGATCATCCCCATGTCCTTCGCCCCGGTGATCCCGAAGTCCGCGTGGCGGGCCTCGCCGATGCCGTTCACAGCGCACCCGAGCACCGAGACCTCGATCGGGTCCTCGTAGGCTTCCAGGCGCTGCTCGACTTCGGCCACCACCGTGTCCATGTCGAACTGCAGGCGCCCGCAGGTCGGGCAGGCGATCAGCACGGGGCCCTTCTCGCGCAGCTTCAGCGCCTTCAGGATCTCCCAGGCGACCTTGACCTCTTCCTCGGCGTGGAAGGTCGACAGCGAGATCCGGATCGTGTCGCCGATGCCGTCTGCGAGCAGCGTCCCCAGCCCGACGGCCGACTTCAGCGAGCCCGACCACTTCGTTCCCGCCTCGGTCACGCCGAGGTGCAGCGGGTAGGGGATGCGCTCTGAGAGCAGCCGGTTCGAGGCGATCGTGTTCGGCACCGACGTCGACTTCATCGAGACCTTGAAGTTCTTGAAGTCCAGGCGCTCCATCAGCTCGACGGTCTCGACGGCCGCGGTCACAAGCGCCTCGACAGGGTTGTCGTACTCGAGCTGGCGCAGGTGCTTGGGCAGCGAGCCGGAGTTGACCCCCACCCTGAGCGGCGTGCCCTTCCGGCTGGCGAGCGCCGTCACCTCGGCGACCTTCTCGGGGCCGCCGATGTTGCCGGGGTTCAGCCGCACGCAATGGGCGCCCGCTTCGATCGCCTTCAGCGCCAGCGTGTGGTTGAAGTGGATGTCGGCGATCACCGGGATCGGCGATTCGGCGACGATCGTCTTCAGCGCCTCCGCATCCGGTTCGCGCGGAACCGCGACCCTCACGATGTCCGCGCCGGCCTCCGCGACGGTGCGGATCTGGCGCATGGTCGCCTGGAGGTTGGCGGTCTCCGTCTTGGTCATCGTCTGAACCGCGACGGGGGCACCGCCGCCGACCGGCACCGAGCCGACCAGGATCTGGCGTTCTGAGGCCACGGGGAGATTGTAGTTGGCGCCGCGCCGCCTACGGGGAGCCCGCGAGGCCTCCGAGCACGCTCTCGATGTTGTTGCCGTCGGGATCCAGCACGAAGGCGCCGTAGTAGCCCGGGCCGTATCGCGCTCGCGGGCCGGGCTCGCCGTTGCTCTCGTAGCCCGCCGCGACGGCAGCCGCGTGGAAGGCGTCGACGGTCTCGCGGTCCGGTGCCGGGAACGCCAGGTGGAGGTTCTCGGTCGGCGCCCGCCCGTCCGCCACCAGCGAGAAGCTCGCCCGGGCGCCGCGGAACTGCACCCCGGCATCCCAGCTGCGCCCCGGGCGCAGCCCCGTGTAGCGGGCGATCGTGTCGTAGAAGGCCTCCGCGGCCGTCAGGTCGCGCACGCCGATCCAGAGGTGGTCGACGCAGCCGCCGCGGCGCGTGTCGCCGTGGTGGACGGCCTCGACGCTGTTGCCATCGGGGTCGCGCAGGAAGGCTCCGTAGTAGTCCTCGTGGTACTGCGAGCGCTCCCCGGGAGCGCCGTCGTCCGCGTAGCCGGCCTCGGTCCCGGCCCGCCAGAACGCGTCGACGTGCTCGCGGGAGGGCGCGAGGAAGCCGGTGTGAAGGCCGCGCGTCGGCGGGCGCTCCTCGCTCGGCGCCGCGACCATGAACTCCTGCCAGCGCACGAGCTGCTCGCTCGCGCTGTCGGGCTCGAGGCCGAGCGGTGCGAGCACGGTGCGGTAGAAGCGCTCGGAGGCGGCCAGATCCGCGGCGCGGATCGTGATGTGGTCGAACATGACGCCGACACTATCGGTGCCCGCGCGCCCCGTGGCTATGCTCGCGCGGCGTGTCCGACGTCTACGCCACCGCTCGCGGCCCGCTGGCGCGCTTCGCGGGGCCGCTCGCGGCGCGCGCCCGCGCGCGCCGCCACGCCGCCTTCTTTCCCGCGCTCGGCGCCGGCGCGCGCGTGCTCGACCTGGGCTGCGGCGCGCTCGGCCTGCGCGCCCTGGAGCCCGGCCTGGACATCACGGGCGTCGACATCGCCCCGCAGGGCGCCTACCCGGGCCCGTTCGTGCAGGCCGACGCGGCGGAGGGGCTCCCGTTCGCCGACGGCGAGTTCGAGCTCGTCTACTGCTCGAGCGTGATCGAGCACGTCCCCCCTGCCCGCCGCGCCGCCTTCGCAGCCGAGGCGCGCCGCGTCGGGCGCGGTTGGATGGTGCAGACCCCGGCGCGCTCGTTCCCGGTCGAGCCGCACTCCCTGCTCCCCGGCGCGCACTGGCTCCCGGTGTCGCTGCGGCGGCGCTACTGGCGGCTCGGGGCGGCCGGCGAGTGGGAGGAGATCGCGCTCCTCTCGCGGGCGGAGCTGGAAGCCCTGTTCGGACCGGCGCGCCCGGAGCGCGTCCTCGGGCTCGTCAAGAGCTGGGTGTCCGTGCGGGCCCCGGAGGGCTGACGCGGCGGCGTCAGCCGCCGAGGTGGCCGATGTCGTTGCTGACGCCGTTGATCACGAGGAACAGCATCAGCAGGATCCCGACCGAGCTGTAGCGGTACATCGCGCCGACGGAGATCCGCTTGCCACGCAGCTTCTCGGCCAGCGCCCAGACGATGTGCCCGCCGTCGAGCGGCAGGAACGGAAGCAGGTTCAGCACCGCGAGCGCGAGCGAGAAGAAGCCCAGGAACACCAGCCCGAAGCCGGCTCCGGCCGCGACCGATTCCTGCGCGTACTCGGTGATGCCGATCACGCTGTGGACCTGCTTGCGCGCCTTTTCGCTCGTCAGGGCGCGGCCGAGACCGGCGAGCGTTTCCTCGGAGATCCCCCACATCGCCGCGATGGCGCCGGCGCTCGCGCCGGCGAGCCCGACCGGTTTGGGCTTCGCGCCGAATTCGAGGCCGAGCAGGGGGCGTTTCACCTTCGCGTTGTAGCGGGGGTAGATCGCGACCTTGCGTTGCCTGCCGTCGCGTTCGACCGTCAGCTGGACGGGCGTCGCCGCGCGGCAGCCTTCGACCTGGGCGCCCGCGCAGCGATGCTGGGCCGTCGCTTCTTTGATGCGTTCCGCAGATGCCGTGACGCCGCCGACCGCCACGAGCCGGTCGCCGGGCTTCAGCGCCTTCTGTGCCGGGGAGCCCTTGTCCGTGGCCGCGACCTTGTTCGTGATCGTGGTGGTGGGGATGCCGCTCAGGTTCGAGATCACGACGGCGCCGTTGAGGTTGCCGACCAGCAGGACGCCGGTGAACAGCACGAACGCGATCAGGACGTTGACGGCCGGCCCGGCGAGGATCACGACGACGCGCTTCCAGGTCGGCTGGTTGTAGTACGCCCGGCGCGAGGCGTCAGGGTCGAGGTCCCCGATTTCTTCGGGGTTCATGCCGGTGATCTTCACGTACCCGCCGAAGGGCAGGGCGCCGATCGCGTACTCGGTCTCGCCGCGCTTGATCTTCAGCAGCGTCGGCGGGAAGAACAGCGAGAATCGCTCGACGCGCATCCCGACGAGCTTCGCGGCCGTGAAGTGGCCGAGCTCGTGGAGCACCACGAGCATCACGATGCCGAGGATGGTCAGGACCCAGGTCATGGCGCTCGGCTCAGTGTGGCACGGCGCTCACCGGGCTCCTGCCGGTTCGTCCAACGGTGCGGCCCCGCCGGCCCAAGCTTCGACGCCGGCCAAGCCCACCCTCCCTCCCCAAAAAAAATCGCCTCAGCGCAGCGCCGCGACCGTCTCCCCGGCCAGCTCGCGCGCGCGGCGGTCCGCCTCGTACAGCGACTCGAAGTCGAGCACCGGGCGGCTGCCGAGCGCCTCCAGCGTGCTCTCGATCACCTCGGGGATCCCCAGGAACCTCAGCCCGCCCTGCAAGAACGCGTGCACGGCGACCTCGTTCGCGGCGTTCAGGATGCACGGCGCCGTTCCGCCCGCGGAGGCGGCCTCACGGGCCAGCCGAAGACACGGGAACGCGTCGAGGTCGACCGGCTCGAACGTCAGCTGGCCGACCGCCGCCAGGTCGAGCGGCTCGATCGGCAGCCCGGCGCTCTCGCCGCCGTGCAGGGCGTAGGAGATCGCGATCCGCATGTCGGGCGGTCCCATGTGGGCGAGCATCGCGCCGTCGGTCAGCTCGATGAGCCCGTGGATCAGCGACTGCGGGTGCACCACGACCGCGATCCGCTCGTACGGGGTGCCGAACAGGTGGTGGGCCTCCATCACCTCGAGGCCCTTGTTCATCAGCGTGGCGGAGTCGATCGTGATCTTGCCCCCCATCGCCCACGTCGGGTGCGCGAGCGCCTCCTCGATGGTCACGTCGGCGAGCTCGGCGCGGGTGCGGCCGCGGAACGGCCCGCCGCTGGCGGTGATCGTGAGGCCGGCCACCGATCCGGGCGGCTGTCCGGCGATCAGCTGGTGCAGGGCGGTGTGCTCGGAGTCGATCGGCAGGATGCGCGCGCCGGTGGCTTCCGCCAGCGCAGTCACCAGCTCGCCGCCCACCACCAGCGACTCCTTGTTGGCCAGCGCGAGGTCGATGCCCTCTCCCAGCGTGGCCACCGTGGGTGCGAGGCCGGCCGAGCCCACGAGCGAGTTCAGGACCAGGTCGGCGCCCGACTCCACGACCAGCCGCACGAGCCCTTCGGCCCCCGCGAGCACCTGCCCCTCGGTCCAGCTCTCGGCGGCGCGGGCGGCGGCATCCGGGTCCGCGAGGGCGATCCGGTGCACACCGTGGGCGCGCGCCTGCTCGAGCAGCGGCTCCCAGGAGCTCTCGGCGGAGAGCCCGATCAGCTCGAACTCGCCGCTGCGCTCGCATACGTCCAGTGCCTGGCGGCCGATCGAGCCGGTCGAGCCGAGGATCAGGAGCCGCTTGCGGGGCGTCACCGTGCCCGCCCTGCGCCGTCTGGTTCACGCACCCTGGACATCGCTTCCGATCATACGGGGCGAGGTTTTAGCTGGGTTTCAGGAACCGCTCAGGGTCTCTTGAGCGAGCGGGTGCAACCTGTCGGACAGAGTGATGGTCCCCCTCATCCTCCTCACCCTCCCCCTCCTCTGGCTGGTCGCCGCGGTTCTCGCCGTGGCGGCCTGCCGGGCCGCTTCGCGGGCCGATGCCCGTGAGCGCTCCGGTGCGAGCCGGCGGGGGAGCCGCGATGGCTCCCCCGCCGCTCGTTCGGAGTCCCAGGCCTACGGGTTCGCCGTCAGCCAGGGCGTGTAGGCGACCGTCCCGGTCGCGCTGTCGCATTTCGCGCTGCTCGGCCCCTGCTTGCAGCCCCACCAGTTGTTCGCGAGGTTCACGGACGTGCCCGGTTCGCCGGTCGCGCCGGTGCCGTTGTCCTTGATCACGTTGTCCGTGCCGCTCACCGTCGCCTGGCCGCCCGCTTGGTCCCCGGCCGTCGGGCTGGTCTGCGTGACGAGCACGCCGGTGCCGAAGTGCTCGATCGAGTTCCTCAACAGCGTCGCGTTCACGTCGCCGTATTCGAACCCGAGCAGGTCGGTCGTGATGTAGGCGCCCTCCGTCTGCCCTTCGGTCACGCTCGCGCCGCTGCCGTCGACCGTGTTTTCCACGAACGCCGGACCCTGGCCGGAGACCTGGCTTCCGTATGCGGCGAGACCGACCGCGCAGCCGCTGATCTTGTTGCCTTCGACGGTCGCCGACACGTAGGGCGCGAAGACGAAGATGCCGTAGCCGTTCGTCTTGCATTCGGAGACCTGGTTGCCCTTGATCTGATCGCGCGCTGCCGCCGGAGCCGCCGTTGTTGTCGGTGTGGATGCCGCTTCCCGACCTGGTGATCTTGTTGCCGATGAACGAGGTGCCCTTCGACCAGTTGGCCGAGATCGCGTCGTTCGCGGCCGTGACCTTGTTGTCTTCCATCACACCCGAGCCTTCGAAGGCGAACATCGCGATCGACTGTTCTTCGGCCTGGACGTTTTCAACCGTGTCGTGGTTGAAGTCGAACGTGCCGCCCGAGGAGGCGTAGATGCCCCGCAGGTAGACGTCGGCGACCGTCACCTTGGAGACCGTCAGCCCGTTGTAGGTGCCCGCCAGGTGGTTGGTGATGATGCCGTTGCGAGCGTCGATGTCCTTCCCGCCCACGACCACGCCGCTCGTCAGGGCGGGGTTGTCGCCCTCGACCTTCAGCTTGGAGATCGTGACGTTGTTCGCTTCGACGAGGATCACGCTGCTGGCGGCCCCGCCGCACAGCGATCCGCCTTCGCACACCGGGTTCGAGCTCGCAGGCTCGATCACCGTCCCTTTGCCCGAGCCGCTCAGCGTGACCGGCTTGTCCACGACGACGTTTTCGACGTAGGTGCCCTTCGCGATCGAGATCGTGGCGCCTTCGCTCGCGGCGTTGATCGCCGACTGGATCGTGCTGTAGGTGCAGCCGCTGCTGCACACGCTCTTCTTCGCGAACGCCGGCCCGGCCGCAGCCAGGCATACGGCGAGCACGGCACAGGCCAGCGCGGCCCGGACGGTCCGTCCCATGGTTCCCTCCATCTCCCAGTTCCCCCTCCACGGGGCTTGCCGGTGATCGTACGGTGTTTTCGCTGCAAACGCACACAAACGGCGTCAGAGGGCGGACTGCGGCAAATGACGCCGAGATGCGGCCGGGCCTGAATGAAATGAGGGGAAATCGGGCACTCGATGGAGCGATGCCGTGCGATCCACGACGGCCCGACCTCGCGGTCGTGATGCCGCTCGACACCCACACGCCACGCTCGGCGCGTCATGTCGTGGCGCAGGTCGACCACCCCTCCCCCGACCTGCGCGACGTCGTGATGCTGCTCTGCAGCGAGGTCGTCACGCAGGCCGTCGAACGGGCGCCCGGCGGGACGGTCGAGCTGCGGGTGTGGATGCCGCAAGACGTCGTGCGAGTGGAGATGATCGGCGCCCTCGAGGAGCTCGACGTGACGATCCGCAGCCACGCCGACCAGGCGGAATACGCCGAGCTGCTCCTGGACGAGCTGGCAGACCGCTGGCAGCTCGAGCCCGGCGGCGAGGATCTCAGCCGGATCTGGTTCGAGATCGACCGCCATCCGGCCGAACGGCCGGTCGAGGCGGCCTACTAGCGCCGGCCGTATCGCCTGGCCCAGCGATCCTCGCAGTCGAGCTCGAGCTCGAAGGTCAGCTCGCGGTCCTCGGGGATCGCCTCGTCCACCTGCTCGGAGAGCTCGCGCGCCCCGCGCTTGACGCCGATCACGGCCGCCTTCGCCAGCGCCGTGTCGATCGCGATCCAGTCCTTCTCCGAGGGCGTGACCTCGAGCCTCGTGCGCAGCTCCGCGACGATCGGCACCGTGGCCTCGTCCAGCGCCTCGCTCAGATGGTCGTACTCGGGTGCCATGACGCCAAATCTAGTCCCGCCGCACGGCGCCTGCAAGACCGTCCCGCGCGCGAGGCCGTTCGGCTCTCGGGGGGCCGCCTTTTCACGAGGCACGGAGCCGGCGCCGAGGGGCCGCCGTCCTCGCCATCGCGGCCCGTGCAAGCGCCTCAGCAGGCCGCCACGAGCAAGTCGTGACGGCCCACCAAGCTGAGGTCACACCAACAAGGAGCGGAGCCATGCGGCTCCAATTGCACGACCCATGTTGGCGTCTCGCCGGGGGAGCTTCACTGGCCCGCTGTCCAACGATCCGAGCGCGTGCTCCGACGGCTGCTCGAACACGCCTCGCGCCGGGCGCCCGCCGCCCTGTCGCTAGTGCACGTACGCCGCCCACACGTAGTACCCGGCCACCGCGGTGAACAGGACCGCGTCCAGCCGGTCCAGCGCGCCGCCGTGCGCGCCGAACAGCCCCCCGGAGTCCTTGATGTTGGCGTCGCGCTTGACGAAGGACTCGAAGAGGTCGCCGACCGGGGCTGCGACGGCGACGCGCGGCGCCGATCACGAGCGCGTGCGTGCCCGGCAGCCATTCCTCGTAGCGCCCGGCGATCCACACGCCGATCACGGCGAAGACCATCCCGATCAACAGGCCCTCGACCGTCTTGTTCGGGGAGATCGTGGGCGCGAGCGGCCGTTTCCCGAACATGCGCCCGCCCAGGTAGGCGCCGGTGTCGCCCAGGAAGGTGCCGACCAGCACGTCGATCACGATCGCTTCGCCGTGCGGCAGCCCTCGCAGCAGCACGGCGTGCGCCAGGGCGAAGCCGATCCAGTAGATGCCCAGCAGCGTCAGCGCCATGCCGCCGACGCTCGGGTGCGGGGAGAGGAGCGTCAGCCCGAACAGCATCGGCAGCGCCAGGGCGGCCACCAGCAGAACCTGGAACTGGTCCCCGTACTGGGCGGCGAGCAGCAGGGCGGCGAGGGCGATGAAGCCCGCCAGGCGCACCGGGTGCGCGCGCCCGTACATCGCGTAGAGCTCGTGCATGCAGATGCCCCCGAGCACGATCAGGCCGATCGTGAAGACGAGCCCGCCTTCGAGCACGAGGAACAGCGCCACCGCGATCGCGGGGATCGCGACCAGGACCCGCGCGGAGAGGTCGGAGCGCTCCCGGCGCCGTCGCTTGCGCCGCGAGCGCTCCGCGCGCCGGCGTCCGGGCTCGCTGCGGGCGGCCGCGGTCCGCGGCCCTCCCGCCGCCGGCGCCCGGCCCGCGCGTCTGCTGCGCCCCGCGCGGCGGGACGGTGCGCCGGTCTCCTCGGCCATCAGCGGCGCCTCACCGGCCACCGAAGCGGCGCCTGCGCGCGGCGTACTCGGCAAGGGACTCCTCGAGCGCCCGGCGGCTGAAGTCCGGCCACAGCTCGTCGCGGAACACCAGCTCGGAGTAGGCGGACTGCCAGAGCAGGTAGTTCGAGAGCCGGCGCTCGCCGCTGGTGCGGATGATCAGGTCGGGGTCGTGCATCTCGGGCGCGTACATGCAGGCCCGCAGCGCCTCTTCGGTCGGCGCGGCGCCGTTCAAACGCCCGATCGCGTCGAGGATCTCGGCGCGCCCGCCGTAGTTGAAGGCGACGTAGAGCGTGATGCGCGTGTTAGCGGCGGTCACGCCTTCGGCCCACTCCATCTGCTGGACGAGACCGGGAGCGACCCCCTCGCGGCGCCCGATGAAGCGCATCCGGACCCCTTCCCGGTCGAGCTCGGGGGTTTCGCCTCCGATGCGCCGGGAGAACATCTCCATCAGCCCGTCCACCTCGACGCGGGGCCGCGACCAGTTCTCGGTCGAGAACGAGTAGACCGTCAGCTCCTCGACGCCCAGCTCCGCCGCGTCGCGAAGGCGCGCCTTGACGGTGTCGGCGCCCGCGTCGTGGCCCGCGTTGACCGGCAGCCCGCGCGCGCTCGCCCAGCGCCCGTTGCCGTCGGTGATGATCGCGACGTAGCGCGCACGCCCCTCACCGGCGGTCGCGTTGCCGCCGGACGCGCTCGCGCCGGCCGCCGAGGACGGCTGCCCGGCGGGCACCATCAGACCGCCAGGATCTCCTCTTCCTTGATCTTCAGCACGTTCTCCAGCTCGCCGACGCGCGCGTCGGTGAGCTTCTGGAGCTCGACCTCGGCGCGGTGCTCGTCATCGGAGGACGCTTCGCCTTCGGACTTCAGTTCTCGGAGCTGGTGCATCGTGTCGCGGCGCACGTTGCGGATCGCCACGCGCCCCTCCTCGGCGAGGTTGCGAACGACCTTGACGAGCTCCTTGCGCCGCTCTTCGGTCAGCTCGGGCACGACCAGGCGCACCACGTTGCCGTCGTTGGAGGGCGTGAGGCCGATGTCGGACTCGTTGATCGCCTTCTCGATCGCCTTGATCGAGGACTTGTCGTAAGGCTGGACGGTGAGGAGCCGCGCCTCGGGCGCGGAGATCGTCGAGAGCTGGTTCAGAGGCGTCATCGCGCCGTAGTAGTCGACGACGATTCGATCCAGCAGCGCGGGGCTGGCGCGTCCCGTGCGGACGGTCGAGAACTCGTGCTGGGCCGACTCGACGGACTTGTGCATCCGCTCCTTGGCGTCCTCGAGCAGTTCGTCGATCAGGTTCTCAGCCATCCTGCTCTCCTCCGGGGGTAGATACCAGCGTGCCGACGCGCACGCCCGAGATTATCCGCGGCAGGCTCGTGTCGTCGTCCATGTTGAAGACGTTGATCGGCATGCCGTTGTCCATGCAGAGCGCGAGCGCGGTCGCGTCCATCACCCGCAGGCGCCGCTCGATCGCCTCCAGGTGGGTGATCTCCGGGATGAAGGTCGCCTCCGGGTCCAGCGCCGGGTCGGCGGTGAACACGCCGTCCACGCCGTTCTTGGCCATGAGGATGATCTCGGCGTGGATCTCGGCGGCGCGGAGCGCGGCGGCGGTGTCGGTGGTGAAGAACGGGTTGCCGGTGCCGGCGGCGAAGATCACGACCCGCCCCTTCTCGAGGTGGCGCATCGCGCGCCGGCGGATGTAGGGCTCGGCGACCTCGGAGATCGCGAGCGCGGACTGGACGCGCGTGTGGGTGCCCAGGTGCTCCAGCGCGTCCTGGAGCGGCAGCGCGTTCAGCACCGTCGCGAGCATCCCCATGTAGTCGGCGGTCGCGCGGTCCATGCCGGCGGCGGCACCCTTCATGCCGCGGTAGATGTTGCCCGCGCCGACGACGATCGCCACCTCGACGCCCTGCTCCTGGACGTCGGCGACCTGGCGCGCGACCGCGGCCACCCGCTCGGGGTCGGTGCCGTAGTCCAGCTCGCCCATCAGGGCCTCGCCGGAGAGCTTCAGCAGGATGCGTTGAAAGGCGGGGGCCATGAGCGCTGTGGAGCCTAGTCGCTGGCGCCGCGCGCGGTCATGCGCGGCCACGGCGCCGGCGGCGCCGGCGCGAGCGCGCCCGTCAGGAGCGCGCCCGGCCGAGCGATCGACGGCTCGCGGGTCGCTAGGACCCGATCTCGTAGCGCACGAAGCGCCTGATCACGACGTTCTCGCCCGTCGTCGCCGCCAGCTCGTCGCGGAGCTGCTGGACGGTCTTGCCCTCGTGCTTGGGGTTGTGCATCTCCTGCTCGAGCAGGACGATCGTCTGCAGCCACGAGTCGAGCTTGCCGGAGACGATTTTCTCCCGCACGTTCTCGGGCTTGTCGGCGGCTTCCTGCTCGTAGATCCGCGACTCGGCGTCGCGCGCGTCCTGCGGCACGTCATCGCGGCTGACGTAGCGGACCGTGGGCGATGCGGCGATCTGCATCGCGACCTCGCGGGCGAAGCCCGTGAAGTCGTCGTTCTTGGCCACGAAGTCGGTGTTGCAGTCGACCTCGATCAGCACGCCGACCTTGGAGCCCGCGTGCACGTAGGACTGCACGGTGCCCTCGGTGGCCACGCGCTCGCCGAGGTCCTGCACCTTCTTGCCCTGCTTGACGCGCAGGATCTCGATCGCCTTCTCGACGTCGCCGGCGGCCTCGCTGAGGGCTTTCTTGCAATCCATCATCCCCGCGCCGGTGCGGTCGCGCAGGGCCTTCACGTCCTTGGCTGAGATCTCGGTGGTGCTCATTTCTGCTCCTCGGCGGGCTCGGCGGCCTGCGCGTTCTCGTTTGTCTCTGCGACGGCGACCGGCTCCGCAGCCTCGGCGGGCGCGGGTGCGTCGGCCGCCGCAGCCTCGGGCGCCGGCGCCTCGGCGGGCGCGGGTGCCTGCGGCGGCGCGGGCTCGGCCCCGGCCCCCTCGGCGCTTTCGGCGACCGTCTCGGGGGCAGCGGAGGTCTCCTTGGCCGGCTGGCGCGCGTCCGGTGAGGCGTTCATCGGAGTGACCGACTCGCTGCCCTCCTCGAGCGTCGCGGGGTCCGCGGGGGGCTGCACCGGCTGAGACTCGGCTGCCGGGGCGGCGGCGGCCGCTGCGGCAGCGGCGCGTTCGGCCGCGGCTTTGTCCTCGGCCTCTTTCTTGGCGGCTTCTTCGGCCTCGCGCTTGGCCTGTTCCTCGGCCTCGCGCTTGGCGCGTGCTTCGGCCTCGGCCTGGCTTTCTCTTCGGCCTCCTTGCGGGCGCGTTCCTCCTCGGCGCGGAACACGGAGTGGCCCTCGGCCACGACCTGGCCGATCGCCTGCGTGATCAGCGCGCAGGAGCGGATCGCGTCGTCGTTGCCGGGGACGATGAAGTCGATCCCGTCGGGGTCGCAGTTGGTGTCGACCAGGCCGATGATCGGAATCCGCAGCCGCTGGGCCTCTTTGACCGCGATGGCCTCGGTTTTGAGGTCGATCACGAACATCGCGTCGGGGACGCGCTGCATGTTCTTGACGCCGCCGAGGTTGGCGCGCAGCTTCGCGAGGTCGGCCTGGGCGGACATCCGCTCGCGCGTCGGCAGGAGGGCGAGCTGGCCCTCGGTCTCGTAGCGCTCGAGGTCGTGCAGGCGCCGGATGCGCTGGTTGATGGTCTGGAAGTTGGTCAGCAGGCCGCCGAGCCAGCGGTGGTTGACGTAGGGCATGTCAGCCGCCTCGGCGACGTCCTTGATCGTGTCGCGCGCCTGCTTCTTGGTGCCGACGAACAGGACGGTGCCGCCGCGGTGCGAGAGCGCGCCGGCGAACTCCTGCGCCTGCGCGAGCAGCGCCTGCGTCTTGAGAAGGTCGATGATGTAGATGCCGCCGCGCTCTCCGAAGATGAAGCGGCGCATCTTGGGGTTCCAGCGGCGCGTCTGGTGACCGAAGTGAACGCCGGCCTCCAGCAGCTCCGCGATGCCTACTTCGGCCACGATGCCACTCCCTTTTGTTTTTGTTTGGATGGGCCGTGCGTAGGTCGCGGACCCGGAGGCTGAGCGTGAGAAACCCGCTCCGGGCAGGGCCGCGATCCATGCTTCGCACGGGTCGGTTGCTGAGAACGACTCAGGATATCTGCTCGGCGCGCTCCAGCGCGGCTTTCAGGTCCTCGGGCAGCGGCGAGCGCAGCTCGAGGCGCCCGCCGTTCGATCGGGTGCTCGAAGGCGAGCCGGGTGGCGTGCAGGAACTGGCGCTCCAGGCCGAGCAGGCCGGCGTGGCCGTACTCGGGGTCCCCGGCGACCGGGTGCCCGATCGCCTGCAGGTGCACGCGGATCTGGTGCGTGCGGCCGGTCTCCAGCAGGAGGCTGAGCAGCGAGGTGCTCGCGAGGGCGCGCTCGAGCGTGAAGCGCGTGCGTGCCTCGCGCGCGCCGGCACCGCCGACGGCCATGCGGGTGCGCACGCGAGCATCGCGCCCGACGGGAGCGTCGACGGTGCCCGTTCGCGAAGGCGGGCGGCCCTCCACGAGGGCGAGGTATTCGCGTTCGATCCGGCGTGCGGCGAGCTCCGCCTGCAGGCGTCTGTGAGCCTCCTCGCTGCGCGCGACGACCATCAGGCCGGAGGTGTCCCGATCCAGGCGATGGACGATGCCCGCGCGCTCTGGCTCGCCGCCGGCGAGCTTCTCGGAGAGCAGCTGCGAGAGCGTGTCCTCGCGGTGCCCGCGGCCCGGGTGCACGACGAGGCCCGGGCCCTTGTCGATCACGATCAGGTGCTCGTCCTCGTGGACGATCTGGAAGCTCACGGCCCGTCCTCCGCCTGCTCGGTCGCGCGGCGGCGATCGACGACGATCACGAGCGCGAGGATCCCCAGCGTGATCGACGCGTCGGCGAGGTTGAACGGCGGCCAGCCCAGCGGCAGCTTCACGAAGTCGGTGACCGAGCCGCCCCTGATCCGGTCGATCACGTTGCCGAGCGCGCCTCCGACCAGCATTCCCGTCGGCAGCCAGATCCAGGGCGTCTGCAGATGACGGGCGAAGTAGACGAGCAGCACCAGCAGCGCGACGGCGATCAGGACCGTGACCGCTACGTGGCTCCCGGGCAGGAAGCCGAACGCGACCCCCCGGTTGCGCGTGTTGACGAGCTCGATGCCGGGCAGGAAGCGGTGTTCTTCGCCGGGCACGATGTCGCTGCGGACGAGGTGCTTGGTGAGCTGGTCGAGCACGACGACCAGCAGGGCCACCCCGCCCGCGTAGACGCAGGCGCGCACGGCGGGAGCGCTTCGGTCCTCCCCCGCGCTAGCCACTCAGGCCGAGCCCGGCCGGCACGCCGGCCCTGTCGACGCTCGCCGTCACCTTCGCGACGCGGCCGCCGGCGGGCGCGAAGATCGTCGCGCCGTCGCCCCGGGCGTCGAGCAGGACACACACGATCTCGATGTTCTCGGGCGACATCGCCGGCCGGCTCAGCCGTGGATGAGGTCCTGAACGACGAGCGCGTTGATGATCTCGAGCGTGATGATCGCGAGGATCGGGCTGAAGTCGAACGCGCCGAAGCTCGGCAGCAGTCGCCTGAAGATGCTCAAGAACGGTTCCACCGTGTCGCGCAGGAACTTCAGCACCGCGTCGCTCGTCCGCGAGTACGGGGGCCGCAGGCCGGCCGCGAACAGGATCTGGACCACGATGTGGACCAGGATCACGATGATGTAGACGTAGATGATCGTCGAGAGCACTCCGGCGATCTCGGTGCGAGCCGTCGCGAGCAGCATCAGCGTTTCTCGAGCACGGCGTCCAGCGCGTCGCTGAACGCGGCCCTGATCCCCCCGCGCTCCAGGGCGTCCAGGCCCCGCGCGGTGAGGCCGCCCGGCGATGCGACCTCGCGACGGATCGCCATCGTGTCGTTGCCGCGGCGGCGCAGCAGCTCCGCGGTCCCGGCAAGCGTCTGGACCACCAGCTCGGCGCCCTGGGCGGCCGGGATGCCCTTGCGCACGCCGGCGTCGATCTGGGCCTCGGCGACGAGCGCGACGTAGGCCGGCGCGCAGGACATCAGGCCCATCGCCACGTCGACGAGCCCATCCGGGAGCACCACGAGCGTGCCGAGCTCGGCGAACAGCTCGGAGACGGCCCTGTCGGTGTCCGGGTCCTGCTCGGGGCCGTCCGCCTGCACCACGGCGCCCTGGCGCACCTCGACGGGCAAGGAGGGGATGAAGCGGTAGACCGGCTTGCCCGGATAGGCCTCCTTCAGCGCCGCGAGCGGTGTCGCGGCGAGGATCGAGGCCACCGCCCTGGCGTGCGGCGCGACCTCCCCGGCGACCGCCGCGAGCTGGGCGGGCTTGTGGCAGAGCACGACGAGATCCGCGCGCTGCGCGACCTCCGCGTTGCTCTGCAGCGCCTCGCCGCCGACCTCCTCGACGAGCGCCTGCGCGCGCCCTCCCACCGGGTCGGCGCAGACCACGGGCCGCCCCCACCCCCGCGCCATCGCGCGCGCCATGTTGCCGCTTCCGATCAGGCCGATGTTCATGGTCGGGTCAGCCTATCCACCGAATCTGTCGCCGAAATCAACGCGCGTTCGGCGCGCCACGGGTCCTGAGGTGCGAGGGCCAAGCCTCGCAAGGACGCAGGGAGCGCCGTGTGCTCCGCACACAAGCGACCGAGGACGCCGCGAGGCGCCGGCCATCGCGCCTCAGGACTGGTTGAAGAAGCCCTTCTCGATCAGCCGCGCCCGCTCCTCCGCCGAGATCTCGACGTTGCGCGGGGTGAGCATGAAGACCTTGTCGGCGATCCGCTGCATGCCGCCGTCCAGCGCGTAGGTGAGGCCCGAGGCGAAGTCGATCAGGCGTTTGGAGAGGTCCGTCTCCGAGCTCTGGAGGTTGAGGATCACCGGGACCGAGTCCTTGAACTTGTCGGCGATCTGCTGCGCGTCGTTGAAGGACTTGGGGACGACCAGGTGCACACGCACGTCCCCGTTGGTGCGGGAGGCGACCGGTTTCAGCACCGCGGTGCGCCCGCGCCCGCGTGCGGAGCCGCCGCCGGCGTCCGGATCGTCCTCGGCGAAGATGTCGTCGTACTCGTCGCGGCGTTTGCGCAGCCGGCGCACGTTCGGACGGTCGCGATAGCGATCCTCGAGATCCGCCTCCGCAGCAGCGGGCGGCTCATCCTCGTAGTCGTCGTCGTGGTACTCCTCGGCAAGGCCGAAGTACACGAGCGCGCTGTGCCAGGAGTCCCTGAAGCTCATCTCTTGTCGGTTGTTCGCCCGTTGAGGCGGTTTCCCTTCTGATGCTAGGGACTCCGGTCGGCCGAGGCGGTCACTGATCGTACAGAATCGTGCCGATCCGCACGATCGTCGCGCCCTCCTGCGCGGCGACGCGGAAGTCCTGCGAGGTGCCCATCGAGAGCTCCTGGAGGCCGTGCTCGGCGGCCAGCTCGCGCAGCGCGCGGAACCACGGCCGGCTCTGCTCAGGGTCGTTCGTGAACGGCGGCATCGTCATCAGACCCGCGACCGGGACCGGGCAGGACGCGATGTAGCCGGCGATCTCCGCGGGCGCGATCCCCGCCTTGCCCTCCTCCCCGGCCACGTCGACCTCCAGCAGCACGCGCAGGCCGGGGCGGGCGGCGTCGAGGTGGGTGCGCAGCTGCTCCAGCGCCGACCGCGACGCGAGCGAGTGGATCATGGTGACGTGAGGGACGATCGCCTTCACACGCCGGCTCTGCAGCTGCCCGATGAAGTGCCACTCGAACAGATCGCCGTGGGAGGCCACCTTGCGCTGCAGGTCCTGCGCGCGGTTCTCCCCGACCAGCTCGACTCCCGCTTGCGCGAGCGCCGGAAGCTCCTCGTCGGGCACGTACTTGGTCGCGGCGAGGACCCGGACCGGACGGCCGTCCGCCGCCTCGTCCAGCTCGGCGCGGACGCGCTCCAGGCGGGCGGCGATGCGCGCGGGGTCGAGCCCGCGGATCAGCTCAACCACGCGACCCCCGCCTGGCGCCCGGCGCCCGCGCCTTCGCGGCGGTGGGAGAAGAAGCGCTCGTCGCAGATCGTGCAGCCGCCCGTCGAGCGGACCGTCTCGACACCGGCCGTGTGCAGGCGGGCGCGGGCGATCAGGCGCAGATCGACGTTCCCGCGAGCGGAGATCCCGCTCCCGAGCGCCGCGTGGACCTCGGGACCGACCTCGTAGCAGCACGGACCGGCGCAGGGTCCGAGCACGGCCTGCACGGGGCCGTCCGCCAGCGTTCGCAGCGCGCCGACCCCCGCCTCGAGCACTCCGGCGCCGAGCCCGCGCCAGCCCGCGTGCACCATCGCGACCGCGCCCGGCGCCACCAGCGCGACCGGCAGGCAGTCGGCGGCCAGCACCATGACGCCGAGCGAGGAGGCCGCGGTCGCCTGCCCGTCGGCCCCTTCGAGCTCATCCTGTGCACGCCCGTCGGTTCCCGTCGATGCGATCAGCACGCGGGTTCCGTGCACCTGGTAGCCGCGCGCGATCCCGGCCAGCCCGAGGCTCGCCCGCAGGCGGGCCTGGCTCTCCGCGCCGGCGCGGTCGCCGGCGACGGTCGACATGTTCCCGTCCGAGCGGTCGGTGAAGCGCACGCGCGCGCCCCGCAGCTCGGCTGTCAGGTCCGCGGAGCTCACGGCTTGCTCTCCAGCGCGGTCTCGGCGGGCCGGCTCCGAGCTCGGCTTCGAGCGCCGCTCGAAGCTCCTCGGCCCGGCCGTTCGCTTCGCCTTCGCGCTTTCGCATCAGCGCGAGCACGAGGCGGCGGCCGACCTCGGGGCCCTCGGGCACCCCGGCCGCGATGAGGTCGTTGCCGTCGATCGCGAGCGTGACGTGCCGCTGGACGTCGAGCCACTCCCGCACGAGCGCGGCCGCATCCTTGGACTCGCGGGCCGCCAGCGCGCCGGCGAGCGCCACGCCCTCCAGCGGCAGCCCGTCGAGGAGCAGCGACGCGGCCGCAGGCTTCGGGCCTTCGGTCAGCTCGCGCGCCCGGCCGGGGCCGTCGACCGCGGCCGCAAGCACGCCTTCGCGCTCCTCGCGCGGGAAGTCCAGGCGCCGCATCAGCTCGAGCCTCTCGGCGGCGAGCGGCCCGTCGGCCCCCTCGCTCGGAGCCGGCAGGCGCAACGCGACCGCCATCAGCAGCACCTCGCCGCGCCCGTCGGCCGCGAGGTAGCCCGCGGCCTCGGCGGCGAGCGGGTCGTCGAAGGGGGACAGCCCGAACGCCCGGAGCACTCCGAGCTCATCGAGGACAGCGAGCGCCGCGCGCCCGCCGGCTTCCCTGGCGAGCAGCCACAGCTCCGCGCCGACACGCGCACCGGAGACGGTGTCAAGCGCCCCTTGCGCCACCGCGCTTCGCGCCAGCCCGAGCGTGTGCGGCTCGATCTCGAACCCCAGACGCGCGGAGTACCGCGCGAGACGCAGGATCCGCGTGGGGTCGTCGACGAAGCTGCCGTCGTGAAGGACGCGCAGCCGTCCCGCGCGCAGGTCCTCGAGCGCGCCCTCGACCGAGACGATGCCCTCGCTCTGGGCGCCGTGCAGGGGCAGCGCGATCGCGTTCACCGTGAAGTCGCGGCGTCTGAGGTCTTCCTCGAAGCTGCCCGGCCTCACATCCGGCAGCGCTCCCGGGGCCCCGTAGCTCTCGGCGCGCCGCTCGGCGATGTCGATGCGCCCGTAGCGCCAGAGCACCGAGGCCGTTCCGAAGCGCTCGTGCAGCACGGGCTCGACCGCCTCGCCGTAGGCCCTCTCGCTCGGCGAGACCGAGGCGGCCAGCTCGTGCGCGAGCCCCGCCGCATCAGCCGCCACCGTCACGTCCAGCTCGCGCGGCCAGTGGCCCAGCAGGATGTCGCGGACCGCTCCGCCGACCAGCGCGACGTCCTCGCGCCTGCGCGCCTGCGCGAGCAGCTCGGGGCCGCCGGGCAGCCCGGTCAGGCGGTGGAGCACCCGCTCGGCGCTCTGCAGGGGGTGCACCGCGCTCAAGCCGGCTCCCGGACCGGGATCCCCGCTGCCGCGAGGTGCTTCTTCGCCTGGGCGATCGTGAACGTCCCGTAGTGGAAGATCGACGCGCAGAGCACCGCGTCCGCCCCCGCGTGCAGCGCGTCGACGAGGTGATCGAGCGTCCCCGCGCCGCCGGAGGCGATCACCGGCACCCCCACCGCCCCGCTCACGGCCGCCGTCAGCTCGAGGTCGTAGCCGTCGCTGGTGCCGTCGCGGTCCATGCTCGTGAGCAGGATCTCCCCGGCGCCGCGCTCGACGCCCTCGCGAACCCACTCCACGGCATCCCGGCCTGCCGGCTTGCGACCCCCGGCGACATACGCATCCCACCGATCCTCCCCATCCAAAAGATCTCCCTCCGTCCGGCGCTTCGCGTCGATCGCGAGCACCACGCACTGTGACCCGAACGTCGCCGCGAGCTCGTCGAGGAGCTCCGGTCTCGCCAGCGCCGCCGAGTTCACCGACACCTTGTCCGCGCCCGCGTCCAGCACCGCCTGCGCGTCCGCGATCGAGCGCACCCCGCCCCCGATCGTGAACGGCACGAACACCTCGTCCGCGGTGCTGCGCGCCAGGCGCGCGATCGTGTCGCGCTTCTCGTGCGTCGCCGTGATGTCGAGGAAGACCAGCTCGTCGGCGCCCTCGCGGTCATAGTGGGAGGCCAGCTCGACCGGGTCGCCCGCGTCGCGGATGTCGACGAATTCGACGCCCTTCACGACACGTCCCGCATCGACGTCCAGGCATGGGATCACGCGCTTGTAGTGCACGCGCTCAAGGTAGTGGGCTCAGGCCCCGAGCGCCGCCTTCGCCTCTGCGACCGTGAAGCGCCGCTCATAGAGGGCCTTGCCCACGATCACCCCCTCGATCGAGTCCAGCCCGTGCTCGGCGCGGAACGCCGCCAGCGCACGCAGGTGCTCGAGCGTGCCGATCCCGCCCGAGACGATCAGCTCGCCGTCGCCGACGGCCCGCGCCGCCTCTCCGACCGCGCCGAGGTCGGGCCCGTCGAGCATGCCGTCGTGATCGATGTCGGTGAACGCGAAGCGCTGCACCCCGCCCGCGTGCAGCTCCGCCAGCGCTTCGGCCGCGGACACCTGCGAGGCCTGCAGCCAGCCGTGCGTCGCGACGGCGCCTTCGCGCACGTCCACGCCCACGAGCACCCTCTCCGGCCCGTGCTCGGCCAGCGCCTCGCGCACGAGCTCCGGGTCGGTCATCGCGGCCGTGCCGATCACGACCCGCGCGGCGCCGGCCTGCAGAGCGGCGCCGATCGCACCCGCCGAGCGCAGGCCGCCGCCGTACTGGACCGGGACCCCGGTCTCCTCGGCGATCGCGCGCAGCCGCTCGAGGTTGACCGGCGCGCCCTGCTTCGCGCCGTCGAGGTCGACGACGTGCAGGCGTTCGGCACCCGCGTCGACCCAGCCCGCCGCCGCGGCCACGGGGTCCGCGTCATAGACGGTGCGCGCGTCGAAGTCGCCCCTCGCCAGGCGCACCGCGCTGCCGCCGAGGATGTCGATCGCCGGGTAGAGGTTCACCGCGGCAGCGCGACGCCCTCGATGCAGAACGTCGCGAAGTTCGCGAGCATCCGCAGGCCCGCCGCCGATGACTTCTCGGGGTGGAACTGCACGCCGAAGAACGAGCCGTGCTGGACCGCCGTGACGAACGTCTCGCCGTAGACGGCGGTGCCCAGCAGGTCCTCGGGATCCTCGAGCACCGGCGCGAGCGAATGCACGTGGTAGAAGGCGCAGCGCAGCGGCAGGTCGCGCACGAGCGGCGAGCCGGCCGCCCGCAGCTCGACCTCGTTCCAGCCGATGTGCGGGAGCTTCAACCCGTCGGCGCGCAGCGGGCGCACCTCGCCTCCGAGCAGGCCGAGGCCCTCGGCTCCGCCCAGCTCCTGGGAGGAGTCGAACGCGAGCTGCATGCCGAGGCACACGCCGAGCACGGGCGTCCCGGCGCGCACACGCTCGCGCAGCATCTCGTCGAGCCCGAGCCGGCGCAGGCTCTCCATCGCCTTCGGGAACGCGCCCACCCCGGGCAGCACGAGGCCGGGAGCGGCGGCCAGGCGGTCCGGGTCCGAGCTGAGCAGCGGGCGCGCACCGACGTGCGCGAGCGCCTTCTCGACCGAGCGGCGGTTTCCCATGCCGTAGTCGACGATGCCGATCTCGACCGGCTCGGAGACCAGCGTCGAATCCATCTAGGTGAGTGTCCCCTTCGTGCTCGGCACACCGCTCTCGGTCGGGTCGATCGCGACGGCCTCGCGCAGGGCGCGGGCAAAGGCCTTGAACGCCGCCTCGATCATGTGGTGGGCGTTGGTGCCCACTTCGACGCGCAGGTGCAGCGTCAGCTTCGCCGAGTTCGCCAGCGCGCGAAAGAACTCCTCGGTCAGCTCGTGCTCGAAGCCGCCGGTCGATCCGGGGGGCAACTCGGCCTCGAACACCGTGAGCGGGCGGCCCGAGATGTCGATCGCGCAGCTCGCCCGCGCCTCGTCCATCGGCACGGTCGCAGACCCGTAGCGGACGATGCCCGTGCGGTCCCCGAGCGCGCTGTCCAGCGCCTGGCCGAGAACGATCGCGGTGTCCTCGGCAGTGTGGTGAGAGCCGGTCTCCAGGTCGCCGTTCACCTCTACGTCGAGGTCGAGCCGGCCGTGGCGCGCGAGCAGATCGAGCATGTGGTCGAGGAAGCCCACGCCGGTGCTCCGCGCGCCCTCGCCGGTCCCTTCCAGGGAGAGCCACAGCCGCACGTCGGTCTCCCCCGTCTTGCGCTCGATGCTCGCGGTTCTCGTCATGGCGCTGGATTCTCCACGATGCGCGCCTCCATCGAAGCGGCGTGGACCTCGAAGCCCTCCGCGCGCGCGATCGGGGCGCCCGCCGCGGCGAGCTTGGCCGCCGCCGCGCCGACGCGAAGCTCCGTCATGCGGCGGCGGAAGTGGCGCGGCGTGAGCCCGGAGGCGAAGCGCGCCGCACCCGCGGTCGGGAGGATGTGGTTGGAGCCTGCGACGTAGTCGCCGAACGCGGTGGCGCTCTCCGCGCCGACGAACAGGCAACCCGCAGCGCTGACGGCGCCCGCGAGCGCCTCGAGGTCGTCTCCGATCAGCTCCAGGTGCTCGGCGGCGAACGCGTTGGCGAGTGCGATCGCCTCGGCCGGGCCGGCCACCTCCACGACGGCGAAGGCGGCGTCGCCGACCGTCGGCTGCTCCACGATGCGGCGCTCCAGCTCGGACGCCAGGCGCGCGAGGTGCTCCGCCGAGGGCGAGACGGCGGCGACGAGGCTGCCGCTGCCATGCTCGGCCTGGGCGAGCATGTCGAGCGCGGCGAGCGAGATCTCGCGCTCGCCGCAGGCGGCTCCGAGGGCGATCAGCAGATCCGAAGGGCCCGCGAAGCCGTCGATCCCGACGAGGCCGGAGAGCTGGCGCTTCGCCTCCTGCACGTAGAGGTTGCCGGGCCCCACGATCACGTCGACGGCGGCGACGGTCTCGGTCCCGTAGGCGAGCGCGGCGACCGCCTGTGCGCCGCCCATCCTGTAGACGCGCTCGACGCCGCAGAGGCGGCAGGTGCCGAGGACCGCCGGGTCGATCTCGCCGTCGGGCCCCGGCGGGGCGCAGACGGCGACGTCGATCACGCCGGCGGCACGCGCGGTCACGACGCCCATCACGACGGTGCTGGGGTAGGGCGCGCGCCCGCCGGGCACGTACACGGCGGCCGAGCCGACCGGGATCTCGCGCAGGCGCAGGCGCTGTCCCTGCGCGAGCTCGAGCGTGGCGTCCAGCCCCGCGCCGGCGTCGGCCACCTGGGCGACGTTCGCGATCGCCACCTGCAGGCCGGCGACGAGCTCGAGCGGCATCCGGCGGATCGCATCGTCGAGCTGCTGGGGCTCTACGAGCAGCGCTGCGGGCTCGCGCCCGCCCGTGTCGAAGCGGGCCGTCAGCTCCTGGACCGCCGCGTCGCCGCGGGCGCGGACCGCCGCGAGGATCTCCGCCACCTGCTCGGCGACCGACTCGCCGGCGGGGACGAGCTCGCGCAGGCGCTGCGCGGCGCCGACGGGCCCGCCGAGCCCGGCCACCTCGGCCGCGCTGAGGCGCAGGAGCTCCACGCTCAACCCTCGCTCGGCACCGGCAGCGTGCGCAGCCGGCGGCGCAGCTCGTCGATCTCCGCCGCCTTCATCTTGTAGCTGACCGGGTTCGCGATCAGCCGGGCGGTGCACTCGACGATCTCCTCGCGGATCACGAGGTTGTTCTCGCGCAGCGTCGTGCCCGTTGCGGTGAGGTCGACGATCGCCTCGACGATCCCTGTCAGGGGTGCGAGCTCGACCGAGCCCTTGACCTCGACGATCTCGGCCTGACGGCCGGTCTCTTCCAGGTGCCGCCTGGCGATCCGGGGGTACTTGGTCGCCACGCGCATCACGCCGAGACGGCGCAGCGCCTCCGCGGCGGGGTCGGGGCCGGCCTTGCCGGCGAGCACCATCGTGCAGCGGCCGTAGCCGAGGTCGAGCAGCTCGTAGACCTTGCGGCCGTCCTCGCCGGGCTGCTGCGCCGTCTGCTCGAGCAGCACGTCCTTGCCCGTGATCCCGAGATCCGCGGCACCCGCCTCGACGTAGGTCGGCACGTCGGAGGGCCTCATGGTGATGACGCCGATCTCCTCGAAGAGCAGCTTGCGGTCGTTCGAGCGCAGCTCGGCGGTTTCGAGGCCGAGCGCGCTCAGCAGCTCGACGGTCCCGTCGAACAGGGAGCCGCGCGGAACGGCGATCGTGAGGCCGCCGAGCGAGCTCACGGCGCGGCCTCGCCCGCTGGGGCCGGCTGCGCGCCGGAGGCGTCGCGCGTGAGGCCGTCGCCGAGCGCGCTCGCAAGGAGGGCACCCGTGCCGCGCTCCTCGCCGGCCAGGGCGAGGTGCAGCCGGTCGACGCCGAGTGCGAAGCCGACCGCGGGGAGCCGCCTGCCGAAGCGCCCGAGCAGATCGTCGTAGCGGCCGCCCCCACCGAGCGGCGCGCCGAGGGCCGGGTCGTAGACATCGAAGACCGCGCCGGTGTAGTAGCCGATGTTGCGCACGAGCCCGAGGTCGACGATCACCCTCGCGGCGATGTCTGGGGCGAGCAGCTCGAGCACCTGGCGCAGACCGGTCGTGGCCGCGGCGGCCTCGGCCGGCGCATCGCCGAGCTGCTCGGCGCCTCCGCGCCGCTGCGGGACGTCGAGCAGCAGCTCCGCGGCCTCGCCGGCGACGCCCGACTCGCCGATGCGGCGCTCGAGCTCGACGAAGTCGCGCAGCACGAGCGCCTCCAGCAGGCTGTCGCGCGCCTCGACGGGCACGTCGAGGCTGGCCATCAGCGCCGGGAACAGCGACGCGTCTCCCAGCCCCAGCCGGTAGTCCTTCAGCCCGGTCGCGTCGAGCGCGCGGCACAGGACCGTGAGCGCCTCGGCGGTCCCCTCGGGCGCAGGCGAGCCGATCAGCTCGATGCCGGCCTGGAGCAGCTCTCGCGGCTGCCCGCGCGCCGGCGAGACGCCGCGATAGCAGTGCGCGAAGTAGCAGAAGCGCAGCGGCGGCTCGGCGCTCGCGTAGCGGCTCGCGACGACGCGGGCGATCGGGACCGTCATGTCCGAGCGCAGCACGAGCACGGCGCCGTTCTCGTCGAAGACGCGGTAGGCGGGCTGGGCTTCGGCGAGGGCGGCGCGGGCGAGCACGGACTCGTACTCGAGCGCGGGCGTGTACACCTCGCCGTAGCCGTGCGCCTCGAAGACGGCTCGCAGAGCGTCGGTGATCGCGCGGGCCTCGCGCGTCTCGTCCGGCAGGACGTCGCGGGTGCCGCTGGGAATCGGGTGGATCATGCCGACCCGAGGTTACTCAGGGCCCGCCGAGACCGGCCCTGAGGCCGGCATGGAGCACCTGCCGGACACACCCGCTACGCGTGGACAGGCTCGGTCGCGACGCGCTCGATGTGAGCGCCGAGATCGCGCAGGCGCTCGTCGATGCGCTCATACCCGCGGTCGATCTGGCGGATGTTGCCGATCTCGCTGCGGCCCTCGGCGCAGAGAGCGGCGAGCAGCATCGCCATGCCGGCGCGGATGTCCGGCGACTCGACGCGCTCTCCCCGCAGGCGCCGCGGGCCGGTGACGATCGCGCGGTGCGGGTCGCACATCACGATGTCGGCACCCATCAGGATCAGCTTGTCGGCGAAGATCAGGCGGTTCTCGAACATCCACTCGTGGATCAGGATCGAGCCCTCGGCCTGGGTTGCGAGGGCGACCGCGATCGAGGTGAGGTCTGCGGGGAACGCGGGCCACGGACCGTCCTGGATCTTGCTCTTGTACTCCCCGACGTCGGCCTGCACGACGAGCTTCTGCCCGCCCGGTACGAAGAGGTCGTTGCCGTGCAGCTCAGAGCGCAGGCCGAGCCTTTCGAAGACGAGCCTGATCATGCGCAGGTCGTCGGGGACCGTGTCCTTGATGCGCAGCTCGCCGCCGGTCACTCCCGCCAGCGCCATGAAGCTGCCGATCTCGATGTGGTCGGGCGCGACGTCGTGCTCGCAGCCGTGCAGGCGCGCGGCGCCGTTGACGGTGATCAGGTTCGAGCCGATGCCCTGGATGTCGGCTCCCATCTTCACGAGCATGCGCGCGAGGTCCTGCACGTGCGGCTCGGACGCCGCGTTGCCGATCACGGTCGTGCCCGGCGTCAGCGCGGCGGCCATCAGCGCGTTCTCCGTCGCCATGACCGAAGGCTCGTCCATGAAGACATCGGTCGGCCGCAGCCCCTTCGGCGCGCTCAGCACGACCCCGCCGTTTGCCTCGACGCTCGCGCCCATCGCGCGGAATGCGTCGAGGTGGGGGTCGAGGCGACGGCGGCCGATCACATCGCCTCCGGGCGGAGGAATGACGGCGCGGTGGAAGCGGGCCAGAAGGGGGCCCGCGAGCAGGAACGAGGCGCGGATCTGCTCGGCGAGCTCGCGGTCGATCTCGGCGTCGCGGACGTTCGCGGCGCAGAGGTTGACCTCGTTGGGCCCGCGCCAGGAGACCTCGACGCCGATCCCGTGCAGGATCTCGAGCATCGCGTCGACGTCGCGGATGCGTGGCACGTTACGGACGAGCACGGGCTCGTCGGTGAGGACGCAGGACGCCAGGATCGGGAGCGCGCCGTTCTTGTTCCCAGCCGGCACCATGGTGCCGGAGAGCGGCGCACCGCCTTCGATCACGAACTTCTCCATGAGCTTGCGGCGCCGCGAACGGGCCACGATGGGGCCGAAGCGGCGGCGTTCGGAGAGGGTAACAGCCATCTGAAGTGTCAAGTTCGCGCCGGGCGGCCGGGTACCTGCACGGCCGGTTTCGGGGGCGGCGGGCGCCGAGGTCTGGGTGCCGGTACCCGCCGGCTGCAACTTCCGTTGCACGGGGCGACCCCGCGATCGGCTTTCCAGAGCCGTTTCCCGCGACACCGCCGGTGCGTACACATGTTCGCACACCTTCCGTCCGACCGCATTCCTACCGTACGAACACATGTTCTCTTCACTGCGGACATCGCCCATTGCCCAGCGGACGCTCGGAGCGCTGGACCTGGCCCGCTCGTTCCTCTTGCTCGAGGACGACACGCACGTCGACTGGGAGGTCGACCGGAGCGAGCACTCTCAGCCGGTCCATCCGCACCGGGCGCCGCTGCGCACGCGGCGCCCGCCGCGGCGCCCGGGCTCTTCGGAGCCCGCGCCGCAGGAGTGCATCTCCCCCACCTTCTACGGCCGGCCCCTTGCGCAAGGAGGGAACGCAGGGGCCGATCGCCGGGATCAGATCCCGGCACGCCGTGGGTGGCAGGCCGCGCGCACGGAGACGCGCGCGAACTGCCGGCGCCACGCCCGCCCTGCCGGCTCGGATTGCCGGCGGGGCGGCGGCGGTGGCAGGATCGCCTGAGGCAGTGGCGGGCAGCTCCGTTGGACTCGCCCCGGTGCAGGTCCGCGCGCAGAGATCGCGCCGCAAGCGGCGCGTAGCGTGGGCAGCAGCCTCCGCTAGCGTGCGGCCTCAGCCCTCGAGGAGGTAGCGCGATGGAGCAGCGAGTCAGCCTGGTCACGCTGGGCGTGGAGGATCTGGCCAGGGCGCGGAGGTTCTACGAAGCGCTCGGCTGGCGAACCGGCGCTCAGCCGGCGGATGACGTCGTCTTCTTCCAGGCAGGCGGCATGGTCTTCGGCCTCTGGGGCCGCGAGCAGCTCACCGCGGACAGCACGGTCGCCGACACCGGCGGCTACGGAGGGGTGACGCTGGCGTACAACGCGCGCGGGCGCGAGGAGGTGGATGCGGTGATCGAGGAGGCGCGTGCTGCGGGCGCCCGCATCGGCCGCGAGCCCGCTGAGACGTTCTGGGGCGGTTACTCCGGGCTGTTCGTAGATCCCGACGGGCACCCGTGGGAGGTGGCGCACAACCCCCACTGGACTGTCGCCGGCGATGGCTGTGTACGACTCGGCGGCTAGCCCCACAACGACGACGAGCCGCCGGCGCAATGCTGCGCGGGCGGCTCGATCGTTCAAATAAACCGGCGGCGTCCTACTCTCCCAGGCCCTTGCGGGCCAAGTACCATCGGCGCTGAGGGGCTTAACTGCTCTGTTCGGAATGGGAAGAGGTGTTTCCCCCTCGCTAAAACCACCGGAAACCGGTGAGAGGCCAAGACCCCCCACGGGCCTTGAAAACTGCACCAGAAGCCACCGGGTATCACTCGTCCCCTGCATGGGGGACGGAACAAAAAATCCGTCAAGCCCTCGACCCATTAGTACCGGTCTCCTTCAGGTGTTACCACCCTTCCAGATCCGGCCTATCAACCTGGTGGTCTACCAGGGGTCTTACTCCCTCTAGGGGATGGGAGAGCTCATCTTGAGGCCGGCTTCCCGCTTAGATGCTTTCAGCGGTTATCCGATCCACACGTAGCTAGCCTGCTATGCCCTTGGCAGGACAACAGATACACCAGAGGTGCGTTCATCCCGGTCCTCTCGTACTAGGGACAAATCCTCTCAACTCTCCAACGCCCACGGCAGATAGGGACCGAACTGTCTCACGACGTTCTGAACCCAGCTCGCGTACCGCTTTAATGGGCGAACAGCCCAACCCTTGGGAGCAACTCCACCCCCAGGATGCGACGAGCCGACATCGAGGTGCCAAACCGGGCCGTCGATGTGGACTCTTGGGCCCGATAAGCCTGTTATCCCCGGAGTACCTTTTATCCGTTGAGCGACGGCACTTCCACTTGCTACCGCCGGATCACTAAGACCTGCTTTCGCACCTGCTCGACTTGTCAGTCTCGCAGTCAAGCTCCCTTGCTACCTTTGCGCTCTACACACGATTTCCAACCGTGATGAGGGAACCTTTGTGCGCCTCCGTTACATTTTGGGAGGCGACCGCCCCAGTCAAACTACCCGCCTGGAACTGTCCAGCGCCCGGATTCACGGTGCGCTGTTAGAAATCCAATACATCAAGGGTGGTATCTCAAGGTTGGCTCCACGCCGGCCGCAACCTGCGCTTCAAAGCCTCCCACCTATCCTGAGCGAAATGCACCGAATCCCAATACCAAGTTGTAGTAAAGGTTCACGGGGTCTTTCCGTCTAGCCGCGGGTACTCGGCATCTTCACCGAGACTGCAATTTCACCGAGCTCCTCGTTGAGACAGCGCTGAAGTCGTTACGCCATTCGTGCAGGTCGGAACTTACCCGACAAGGAATTTCGCTCTTAACCTTATATCCGTCGCACTTGCTCCGAATACGGACAACACGTCCTGTGCACGCGTGTCGTCCCTGCATGTCGCCATGCAGATGGGACCATCTCATGATCCAGTGTCCTGGACCTTTGGCGTATGGCCTCTGAGGATTCTGATCAACTCATGCCTGGGAGTTCTCCGGTTCATCGTTTCGACGATCTCAGCGATCTCGATCAGACCGTCGACATCAAGATGCCGGCCGTCCGATATCAAGCGCATGCAGCGCGCGAACTTCTCAAAGTCACGCTGCTTGGTCGTACGGAGGGGGTTGGCCTCGAAGAACGGAACTACCGTCCCCACGAGGTCTTCCCTGCGATTCACGATGAACTGGCCCAAGTCCTCACGATGGTTGTCCTGGCGCTTGTGAACGTAGACGCGGCCAACGCCGAAGAAGCTTCTGAGCTCCTCCAGTGCAGACCGGCTGCCGACGCTCTGCGTCACGACAAACCGATGCGAGACTTGGTACCCAGCTTTGTAGCCTCTGCGGTCCCCCCGACATTGCTGCCGGACGAACCCGATGGAGAAGCAACCCTCTCCGTCTACAAAGCCGGTAACCCAGCCGAGTTGAACCAGTCTTTCCTGCTGATTTCCTGCACCCAACACATTGTCACGGTATCGCCCGCATGGGACGAAACTCGTAGCGTGGGATTCTCAGGCTTTCCAGCATATAGCCAAATGCTCACCGCACGGTTACCCGTGCGGAGGGCGGCGATTCACCTTAGGACCGTTATAGTTACGGCCGCCGTTTACCGGGGCTTAGCTTCGCTGCTTCGGGTCAAGCCCTAACAACTCCACGTAACCTTCCGGCACCGGGCAGGCGTCAGCCCCTATACGTCGTCTTTCGACTTAGCAGAGACCTGTGTTTTTGGTAAACAGTCGCTTCAGCCTATTCACTGCGGCCCTCTCAGGCTTCACCCGCGAGGGGTTTCACCTTACTGGGGCGCCCCTTATCCCGAAGTTACGGGGCGATTTTGCCGAGTTCCTTAACGAGGGTTATCTCGATCACCTTAGTATTCTCTACTTGCCCACCTGTGTCGGTTTTGGTACGGGCACGCGCTTCCTCCCTAGAGGATTTTCTCGGAGGTATGGCGTCGGGGACTCGCCGGCTTAGAGCCAGCTGGCATCGCACCTCAGGTTATGCGGTCCCGCATTTGACAAGGACCACCCCTACATGCTTACCCCAGGGCAACCATCGCCTGGGTTCCCTTAGCCTTCCTCGTCCCCCCATCGGTCAAACGGAAGCGACGTGGTACAGGAATATCAACCTGTTGGCCATCGACTACGCCTTTCGGCCTCGCCTTAGGTCCCGACTAACCCTGAGCAGACGAACTTTACTCAGGAATCCTTGGGCAATCGGCGGAGGGGATTCTCACCCCTCTTTCGTTACTTATGCCGGCATTCTCACTTCCCAAGCCTCCACGGCTGGCTTACGCCGCCGCTTTACTGGCATGGGAACGCTCTCCTACCGCGTGATCGGCCCGAAGGCCTCACACACCCGCAGCTTCGGTGACTAGCTTGAGCCCCGTTGAATTGTCCGCGCTCGAACACTTGACCAGTGAGCTGTTACGCACTCTTTCAAGGATGGCTGCCTCTAAGCCAACCTCCTGGTTGTCTATGCACTCGAACATCGTTTCCCACTTAGCTAGTACTTAGGGACCTTAGCTGGCGGTCTGGGCTGTTTCCCTTTTGACGCTGAAGTTTATCCCCCAGCAACTGACTCCCGGAGTAAACGTGATTGGTCTTCGGAGTTTGCCTGAAGTCGGTAACCTGGTAGGGCCCCTAATCCAAACAGTGCTCTACGGCCAACACGCAATTTATCCGAGGCTATACCTAAATATATTTCGGAGAGAACCAGATATCACTGAGCTTGATTAGCCTTTCACTCCGACCCACAGGTCATCCGCCCAGTTTTCAACCTAGGTCGGTTCGGCCCTCCACGAGGTCTTACCCCCGCTTCAGCCTGCCCATGGGTAGCTCGCTCAGTTTCGGGTATACCGCCTACGACTATGTCGCCCTGTTAGGACTCGCTTTCGCTACGGCTCCGCTCATCGCTTAACCTTGCCGCAGACGAGTAACTCGCCGGCTCGTTATGCAAAAAGCACGCGGTCACAGAACAAGTCTGCTCCCACCGCTTGTAGGCACGCGGTTTCAGGTACTATTTCACTCCCCTTCCGGGGTACTTTTCACCTTTCCCTCACGGTACTAGTCCGCTATCGGTCACCTAGGAGTACTTAGCCTTGGAGGGTGGTCCCCCCAGGTTCAGTCCGCGTTTCACGGGTGCGGACTTACTCAGGAACGTCTGACAGGAGTCCATGCAGTTTCGTCTACGGGACGATTGCCCTCTTTGGTGCGCGGTTCCACGCGCTTCGACTACCACATGGTTTTGTAACTCCTGCCGGGTCGGACACGACCCGGAACAAACGCCCTACAACCCCCGACAGGCAACGCGTGTCCGCTTACACCTGCTGGGTTTGGGCTGATCCCTTTTCGCTCGCCACTACTCAGGGAGTCTCGGTTGATTTACTTTCCTCGGGGTACTGAGATGTTTCACTTCCCCCGCTTGTCCTCGCCCGGTCTATGTGTTCAACCGGGGATAACGCCGCATTACCAGCGCTGGGTTTCCCCATTCGGGCATCCACGGGTCAATGGCTATTCAGCGCCTAACCGTGGCTTATCGCAGCCGTTCACGCCCTTCTTCGACTCTAGGTGCCAAGGCATCCACCGTGTGCCCTTACTATCTTGACGGTGATCAGGCCCGTCCGGTCTGGTCCGCCCCCGAAGGAGCTCGCCGGCCCGTTCGGACCCGGTGATACCCGTTTCAGCCGCCGCTTATCGATGGCGGCTGATGTGGCTTCTGTGCAGTTTTCAAGGACCGTGGAGAGGCTTGTAACGCCGGCCGCCCCGCGCTTCAGTCGGTCGCGTCTCTCTGACGCGTCCAGCGCGGACCGGCGGACGCCGGTCTCTCAAAACTCAACAGCATGCTGGCGTCGTTTGTGCCGCCGGCTCGCCTCGCCCACAAGTAGGAGAGGGCTCGAGCGCCCGACGGCGATCCAGCCAGGTTCGGTCGACGTGCTAGGCCCGGCCGGCTCTGTCACCCCGCGCCTCCCGCGTCACAAGGACGCTTCGGGCCCGGGGCCGCTTTGGCCGGGGCACCAGTCAGGTGCTCCCTAGAAAGGAGGTGATCCAGCCGCAGCTTCCGCTACGGCTACCTTGTTACGACTTCACCCCAGTCACGAGCCCCACCTTCGACGGCTCCCTCCCAAAAGGGTTAGGCCACCGGCTTCGGGTGTTGCTCACTCCCGTGGTGTGACGGGCGGTGTGTACAAGGCCCGGGAACGTATTCACCGCGGCAATGCTGATCCGCGATTACTAGCAACTCCGCCTTCATGCAGGCGAATTTCAGCCTGCAATCCGAACCGAGACGCACTTTAAGGGATTCGCTCCACCTCGCGGTATCGCAACCCTCTGTATGCGCCAATGTAGCACGTGTGTAGCCCTGGACATAAGGGGCATGAGGACTTGACGTCATCCCCACCTTCCTCCGGTTTGTCACCGGCAGTCTCGCATGAGTCCCCAACTAAATGCTGGCAACATGCGACGGGGGTTGCGCTCGTTGCGGGACTTAACCCAACATCTCACGACACGAGCTGACGACAGCCATGCACCACCTGTGAAAGTGCCCCGAAGGGAAGGCATGTTTCCACACCGGTCACTCACATGTCAAGCCCAGGTAAGGTTCTTCGCGTCGCGTCGAATTAAACCACATGCTCCGCTGCTTGTGCGGGCCCCCGTCAATTCCTTTGAGTTTTAGCCTTGCGGCCGTACTCCCCAGGCGGGCAACTTAATGCGTTAGCTTCGACACGGGGGGAGTCGACACCCCCCACATCTAGTTGCCATCGTTTACAGCGTGGACTACCAGGGTATCTAATCCTGTTTGCTCCCCACGCTTTCGCGTCTCAGCGTCAGTCACGTCCCAGCGAGCTGCCTTCGCCATTGGTGTTCCTCCTGATATCTGCGCATTTCACCGCTACACCAGGAATTCCACTCGCCCCTTCCGGACTCTAGCCCGACAGTATCCACCGGCATTCCAGGGTTGAGCCCTGGACTTTCACAGCGGACTGGTCGGGCCGCCTACACGCTCTTTACGCCCAATAATTCCGGACAACGCTTGCACCCTACGTATTACCGCGGCTGCTGGCACGTAGTTAGCCGGTGCTTCTTGTGAAGGTACCGTCACCCCGGCCGGCTATTCACCGTCGAGGCTTCGTCCCAACTGAAAGGGGTTTACAACCCGAAAGCCGTCTTCCCCCACGCGGCGTTGCTGCGTCACGCTTTCGCGCATTGCGCAAGATTCCCCACTGCTGCCTCCCGTAGGAGTCTGGGCCGTGTCTCAGTCCCAGTGTGGCTGATCGTCCTCTCAGACCAGCTACCCATCGAAGCCTTGGTGAGCCGTTACCTCACCAACAAGCTAATGGGCCGCGGGCCCATCTCGATGCGGAGGCCGAAGCTTCCTTTCCCCTTGCGGGCACATCCGGTATTAGCCCGAGTTTCCTCGGGTTGTCCCGGTCATCGAGGCAGGTAACCCACGTGTTACTCACCCGTTCGCGGCTCTGCCCCAGGGCAAGCCCTGGTTCGTCGCTCCACTTGCATGTGTTAAGCACGCCGCCAGCGTTCGTCCTGAGCCAGGATCAAACTCTCCGTGAAGAACTTCACAGAAAGCCTGTCATGGAGTGCCTGCGCCCCTGCGCCCCGGATGGGGCACGACGACGCCGGCTGCCGAGACCTATACACGTGGCCTCGAACCATGACGGGGTACTTCCCTACTTGACTCTTTGCCGTCCCACGCGAGCGTTCAAGACGCTCCCGCGGACGGGTCGAACCTGGACGCACATCACGATCCGTTTGGATCGCAGATGCGCATGCTGTTGAGTTTTCAAAGACCGTCGAGCCTTCTCGAAGGGTTGTCCTTCTGAGGAAACCGATCCGGTCCTCCGCCCAGAGGCGGCTGCGGACCGACGAAGGAGTATAGCGCGCAGAGACTCCGGCGCTAGGGACACCGCTACTCGTGCGGACCCGGCCGCGCGAGCGTGCCTGCTGCTGGGCGCAGACTAGCCCATGGCCAGGCGGAATCGATCAGGGGCGCCGCAGCCGGCGAAAGCGGCGACGGCCGACACGGAGCACCTCGCCGTCGGCGGCGGCCACGTCGAGGTCCTGGTCGCCGTCTCCAAGCTGGCGCTCGCCGAGCCAGACGCCGCCCTGCTCGAGCAGGCGACGGGCCTCCGAGCGCGAGATCCCGAACTGCTCGGCGATCAGAGCCGGCACGTGCACGGCGCCGTCGGCGGGGAGCTCGGCGTCCTCGATCTCGGCAGGCAGCTCACGCTGCGCGAACACCCGGTCCCATTCGCGCTCGGCCTCCTCGGCGGCCTCCGGCGAGTGCAGCCAGGAGACGATCTCCCGCGCGAGCGCGCGCTTGGCGTCGCGCGCCGAGCTGCCCTCCAGGCCCTTCAGGCCTCGCGGGCGCCCGCGCGGCGAGCGCGGGTCGACGAGCAGCCGGTAGTACTCGTCCATCGCCTCGTCGGGGATCGCCATCGTCTTCCCGAACATCTCGCCGGGGGGATCGGTGACGCCGATCTGGTTGCCGAGCGACTTCGACATCTTGCGCGTGCCGTCGGTCCCGACGAGGATCGGCATCGTCATGACCGCCTGTTGCGGGCGCCCGTAGTGGCGCTGGATGTCGCGCCCGAGCAGCAGGTTGAACTTCTGATCGGTGCCGCCCAGCTCGACGTCGGCGTCGATGGCCACCGAGTCGTAGCCCTGCAGCAGCGGGTAGAGGAGCTCGAGCAGCGAGATCGGCTCCTTCGCCTCCCAGCGTTTCGCGAAGTCCTCCCGCTCCAGCAGCTGGGCGGCCGTGGTCGTGCGGACGAGGCCGAGCAGATCGGTCATCGGCATGTCCAGCCATTCGCGGTTGAAGCGCACTTCGAGGCGGCGCGGGTCGTCATCGAGGATCCGCATGGCCTGCTCCTGGAAGGTCGCGGCGTTCGCGTCGATCTGCTCGGAGCTGAGCATCGGCCTCAGCGTCGAGCGACCCGAGGGATCGCCGACCCTCGCCGTGTAGTCGCCGATGATCAGCACGACCAAGTGCCCGGCGTCCTGGAACTCGCGCAGCTTCTCGAGCACCACCGCGTGGCCCAGGTGGATGTCGGGCGCGGTCGGATCGATCCCGAGCTTCACGCGCATCGGACGGCCCTCGGTCGCCGCGGCGGCGAGCTTGTCGGCGAGCACCCCCGCGGGCAGCGAGTCGACAGCGTTCGCGGCCAGCCGGGCGGCGAGCTCCGAGGCCGCGGAGGTGTCATGGGGCATCAGGCGCAATGCTAAACTTTCGCCGGCGCGAGGGGCCGTCGATGCCGTGCGCACGCCTCGGCCGAGCGCCGTCGAGTGCACGCCGTCCGGGTGCTCCGGCCGCGCTCAGGGGGTCCCGCGCCAGACGCTGCCGATGAGCGCCACCGTCACCCCCGACATCCCTGCCGAGTCCGCGGTCGCCCCCAAGCCCCGCCTCAAGCGGCTTCGGCTCGCCGCGATCCTCCTGGCCGTCGCGCTTCTCGGGCTGGTCTCGTTCGTGTTCGGCCTGTTCGTGTCGGTCGCCTCCGACCTTCCCTCGCTCGAACGCTTCTCCCAGATCAAGGACGCCCAGAGCTCCCAACTGCTCGACGACCTCGGGCACCCGATCGGCGTCCTCAGCCAGCAGAACCGCGTGATCCTCAGCCCCGGGCAGATCCCGCAGATGGTCAAGGAGGCGGTGATCTCGATCGAGGACAAGCGCTTCTACACCAACAGCGGGGTCGATGTCCGCGGGATCGCCCGTGCCTTCGTCCAGGACGTGCTCCACAAAGGCAGCGTTCAGGGCGCCTCCACGATCGAGCAGCAGCTGATCAAGAACTTCCTGCAAGCCCAGTCGCACCGCACGATCTTCGAGAAGCTCAAGGAGGCCGCGCTCGCCTACCAGCTCGCCCACAAGTGGTCGAAGGACAAGATCGTCACCGCCTATCTCAACACGATCTACTTCGGCAACGGCGCATACGGGATCGAGGCGGCGGCGCAGACCTACTTCGGCCACGAGGCCGGCCACGAAGGGTGCGGCATGCCGGGGCATGAACTGTGCGTGCAGCAGCTCCAGCCGTGGGAGGCGGCGCTCCTGGCGGGGATCATTCAGAACCCGACCGCGTGGGACCCCACGACCCACCCCGCGGCGGCGCTCGAACGGCGCAACACGGTGCTGCTCCAGATGTACGAGCAGGGCTACCTCTCGCGCCCCGTCTATGAGGAGAGCATCAAGCAGGGGCTCCCCTCCCCCCACGAGGTCCAGGCCCCGGAGGTGCCGACCGTCGAAGGGGTCGACACCGGCTACTTCGACAGCTGGGTCGGCCAACAGGTGCTCGAACGCTTCGGCGCCGCCCGCGCGTTCGAGGGCGGGCTGAAGATACGCACCACGCTCGATCTCGGCATGCAGCGCGCGGCGGAACAGGCCGTCGACAACTACCTCGCCTACCCGGGCGGGCCGACCGCCTCGCTCGTCGCGATCGAAAACTCCACCGGCGAGGTCCGGGCGATGGTCGGCGGGCGCAACTACAACGAAAGCGGCTTCAACATCGCGACCGAGGGGGAGCGCCAGCCGGGCTCCTCCTTCAAGGCGTTCGATCTCGCCGCCGCGCTCGAGGATGGGATCTCACCGGACTCCGTCTGGACGTCCAAGGAGAAGACCTTCATCGTGCCGAACACCAACGGCACCGAAAAGTTCGTCGTCCACAACGACGAAGGCGCCTACTCGGGATCGAACACGCTCACCGGGGCCACGGCCTTCTCGGACAACTCGATCTACGCCGAAGTCGGGCTCAAAGTCGGGACCCGCAAGATCGCGCTGCTCGCTCACCGGATGGGGATCACCACCCCCCTCTCGACCAACCCCGCCATGACGATCGGGGGGCTCACGGTCGGCGTCACGCCGATCGACATGGCGCACTCCTACGAGACGATCGCCCACGAGGGCGAGCGCGTCAGCGGCTCGATGGCAACGGCGGGCGAACCCGTGGGCATCCAGGAAGTGGACGCCGGCAGCCACACGCTGCCGAGCGGCGCGCACCGCGAAGTCAACAGCGTGCACCTGCACCGGGTGCTGCCGGCCTCCGTGGCCCAGACCGAGACGTCGATGCTGGAAACGGTGATCCAGTACGGCACCGGAAAGGCGGCCGCGATCGGCCAGTTCGCCGCGGGCAAGACGGGGACCACGTCCAACTACGGCGACGCCTGGTTCGTCGGGTGGGACTCCAAGTACACCGTCGCGGTGTGGGTCGGCTACCCGAACAAGCTGATCCCGATGGAACACGACTTCGACGGCGGCCCGGTGCTCGGCGGCACCTTCCCGGCGCTGATCTGGCACGACTTCATGTCCTCCGCCCTGCAGATCGACAAAACCCGCTCCGAAGAAGCCTCGGCGAAGGGCAAGGTCTCCGGCGGCGCCCAGAGCAGCGGCGAAGGAGAAGCCGAATCCACGAGCTCCTCGTCCTCCGAAGAAGCGAGCTCCTCCTCCTCAGGAGGAGGCTCTCACTCCTCGTCGCGATCCTCGACGCCGGCACCGAGCTCGGGCCACACCGAAGCTCCGTCCACGCCTTCGGGCAACGAAGGCGCGGCCGCGCCGGCGGCGCCCGCGAAAGAAGCCCCCGCCCCGGCCGCACCCACCCATGAAGCGACACCCCCGAGCGAACCCTCGACGCCCTCCCCGTCGCCGACCGGCGGCGTCAGCCCCAGCGGGTAGCCGGGCCCCGTTCCTCGCGCCGGTCCTCCCCGGCGCGAACGCGACGCGCGCTCACGTGGCGCCGCCCGGCTTGCCCGTCGTGGCGCCCCGCCGCCCGGCCCAGGGCCACGGCCGCGACACGTTGCGGTTGCCCGTCGCCGAGAAGCGCCACGGCAGCTCCACCGCCTTCGTGATCCCGATGCGCGGAGTCGAGAGCACGGCCGGCGCCGGGCCTTCGCGCGGGAGGATCGCGATCTCACCGTCGAGCGGGCTGCCGTTCAGGTCGAGCTCGATCCCGAGCGCCTGGGTCAGCCGCCCCGGACCCGAGCAGAGGTCGGCTTCGGGCTCGACGCCCCGGCGCTCGCGCATCAGCTCGATCCCGGCCGAGGGTGCCAGCGCCCGGATCAGCACCGCCGCACCGGCGCCCTCGGGCTCGCAGACCGCGTTCAGCAGCGCGTGGATCCCGTAGGAGCGGTAGATGTAGGCGACGCCGGGGGGCCCGAAGATGACCTGCGTCCGTGCGGTGCGCCCGACGTAGGCGTGGCATGCCGGCTCTTCCTCGTGGTAGGCCTCGGTCTCCACGATCACGCCAGCGGTCTCTCCGTGCACGACCGTGCAGCCGACGAGCTCGGGGGCGACCGTCAGCACCGGCCGCGCGTAGAACTCAGGCGGGAGGGGCTCCACCCAGGACCTGCGCGGCAAGCTCGATCTGCTCGGCGACCCGCGCCGAGGCGGTACCGCCCTCGGACACCTTCGACTCGAGCCAGGAGTCCGAGGAGAGCACGCCGCGGAACTCCTGCTCGTGCGCGGCGAGCAGATCGCTCTGGGCGGCGAGATCCTCCGTGCCCAGCTCCGAGAGCGACCGCCCGGAGTCCACGGCTGTCCTGACGAGGCCGGCGACGACTCCGTGCGCCTCGCGGAAGGGCAGCCCGAGCCGCACCAGCAGGTCGGCGATGTCGGTGGCCGCGATCAGCTCATCCGAGGCCGCCTCGCGCATCCGCTCGCGGTCGAACCGCGCCCCTGCGACCATGCCGCGCGCGGCCGCGAGGATCAGCTCGAGCGTGTCGGCCGCGTCGAACAGGTGCTCCTTGTCCTCCTGCAGGTCCTTGTTGTAGGTCAGCGGCAGGGCGTGGATCACCCCGTGCATCGCGCTCAGGTGGGCAGCGAGCCGCGGGGCCTTGGCACGAAGCAGCTCGGCCGCGTCGGGGTTCTTCTTCTGCGGCATGATCGACGAGCCGGAGCTCCACGCATCCGGCAGCTCGCAGAAGCCGAACTCGCTGCTCGACCAGAGCACCAGCTCGGCTCCGAGGCGCGAGAGGTGCGTCGCACACGTAGCCGCAGCGGCGAGGTAGTCGAGCACGAAGTCGCGGCCGGACACCGCGTCGATCGAGTTCGGCGCGACCTCCTCGAAGCCCAGACGCTCCGCCAGCATCCGCCGATCGGTGTCGAAGTTGACCCCTGCCAGCGCGCCCGAGCCGAGCGGCAGCCGGCCGGCCTGCCGGCGCGCGAACGCGAACCGCTGGCGATCGCGCTCGATCATCCAGAAGTACGCGAGCAGGTGGTGCCCGAGGTAGACCGGCTGGGCCCGCTGCAGATGGGTGTATCCGGGCATCGCCCAGTCCGCGTGCTCGCGCGCCCGCTCCAGCAGGACGGCCATCAGCTCCGTACAGGCGCGTTCGGCGCGCTCGGCGGCCTCGCGCGTGAACATCGCCAGGTCCGTGACGACCTGGTCGTTGCGCGAGCGCGCGGTGTGCAGGCGCCCTCCCACCGCTCCGGCGATCTCGGTCAGCCTCCGCTCGATCGCCATGTGGATGTCTTCGTCGCCCTCGGAGAACGGGAAGGTGCCCTCGCGCAGCTCCGCCTCGACGCTCGCGAGCCCGGCGAGCAGCCCGTCGCGGTCCTCGGCCGAGATGATGCCGCGCGAGGCGAGCATCTCGGCGTGCGCGCGCGACTGGGCCAGGTCCTGCGGCCAGAGGCGGCGGTCGTAGCCCAGCGAGGTGTTAAGCCGCTCGAAGTCCGGATCCTGGGGCTCGTGGAAGCGCGACACCGGCGCGGATCCTATGCGGGCGCGCCCGCGAGGACCGCGCGCAGCTCCGCTGCGACCCGCTCGACCTGGGCCTCCGCCATCTCGGGAAAGAAGGGCAGCGCGAGCGAGCGGGCGGCCACGTCCTCGCACACCGGGAACTCACCCTCGCGGTGGCCGAAGCGCTCGCGGTAGTAGCTCATCAGGTGGATCGCGGGAAGGTAGGGCTTGCTCTGGATGCCGCGCGCCGCCAGCGCGCGAACCGTCTCGTCGCGGTCGACGGCGCCGGGAAGCTGGACCACGAACACGAACCAGCCGCGCCGCAGCCGGCCCTCCTCCTCGCACGGCAGGGTGAGTCCCTCGAGGTCCCCGAGCGCCTCGCGATACAGCCCTGCGACGCGCCTTCGCCCGTCGAGCATCTCCTGCAGCCGGCCGAGCTGGGCGACACCGAGCGCGCAGGCGATGTCGGAGAGGCGGTAGTTGAAGCCGAGACGGTCGTGGTCGAGCCAGTCCATGTCCGGCGCGCGACCCTGGTTGCGCTCGGAGTCGATGCGCTGCTTCATGGCCGCCGAGCCGGTGGTGACGATGCCGCCCTCGCCTGTCGTCATCTGCTTGTTGGCGTAGAAGGCGAAGACCGCCGGGCCCTCCCGCGAGCCGACCTCGGTGCCGTCGGCGTAGCGTCCGCCGAGCGCCTCGCACGCGTCCTCGACGATCCCCAGATCATGGCGCGAAGCCAGCGCCTCGAACGCGTCCATGTCGGCGGGGTAGCCGAAGATGTGCACCGGCAGCAGCGCCCTCGTGCGAGGCGTCACGGCGGCCGCGGCGGCCTGCGGGTCGAGGTCGAGCGTCACCGGATCGATGTCCGCGAACACCGGGCGGGCGCGCTCGAAGACGGCGGCGTTGGCGGAGGCCACGAACGAGAACGGGCTCGTGACGACCTCGTCGCCGTCCTTGACCCCGACCGCGCGGAGGGCGAGGTGCAGGCCGGCCGTGCCGCTGCTGACGGCACTTGCGTGGGCCGCGCCCGCGAACTCGGCAAAGCGGCGCTCGAACTCGCCGAGCGCCGGCCCGAGCGAGAGCTGACCCGAGCGCAGCACCTCGATGACGGCCCGCTCCTCCGCCTCGCCCAGCACCGGTTTGGCGAGGGGGATCGGGGCGGCGCTCACGGCGCCTCGCCACCGGCCGGGACGGCGCTCGCGCCCTCCCCGGCGCCGGCCTGCGGCCTGCGGCCGGGCTGCATGCCGTACTCGAGGGAGTCGACGAGCGCATCCCACGACGCCGCGATCAGGTTCTCCGAGACGCCGATCGAGCCCCACACCGCGTGTCCGTCGGTAGCGTCGATCAAGACGCGCGTCACGGCACCCGTGCCGTGGCTCTCATCGAGGATCCGGACCTTGAAGTTCACGAGCTCGATGTCACGCAGGTGCGGGTGCAACTCGCCGATCGCGTCGCGCAGGGCGGCGTCAAGCGCATTGACCGGGCCGTTTCCCTCGGCGGTGCGCACGAAGCGCTCGCCGCCCAGCCAGACCTTGATCGTGGCCTCGGTCGCGACCTTGCCGTCCGCGCGCTTCTCGACCAGCACCCGCCATGACTCCAGGCGGAACAGCGGCTCGTACTCGCCCGCCTCCTTGCGCATCAGAAGCTCGAGCGAGCCGTCGGCCGCCTCGAACTGGAAGCCCTCGTGCTCGAGGTCCTTGACACGGCCGAGCACGCGCTGGGCGAATTGCTCGGAGGCGGCTCCGATCCCCGCCTCCGCCGCCTTCTCGGCGATCGTGGCCCGGCCCGAGAGCTCGGAGACGAGCACGTCGCGCGAGTTGCCCACGGCGGCGGGATCGACGTGCTCGAACGTGCTCTCATCCGCCTGGATGCCTGCCGCGTGCAGCCCTGCCTTGTGCGCGAACGCATGCTTGCCGACGTAGGGCTGGGCGGGGTTCGGGGCGCGGTTCAGCAGCTCGTCGACGAAGTGCGCCGTCTCGGTCAGGCGGGCAAGCTGCTCGCCCGTGAGCACCTCGACCCCCATCTTCAGCTGCAGGTCGGCGATGATCGTCATCAGGTTGGCATTGCCGGTGCGCTCGCCGATCCCGTTCACCGTCCCCTGCGCCTGGGTCGCGCCGGATTCGAGCGCGGTCAGCGAGTTGGCCACGGCGCAACCCGAGTCGTCGTGGCAGTGGATGCCCAGCGGCGCGCCCGGGAGCGCTTCGCGCACGACCGCGAGCGCGGTGCGGATCTGCGGCGGCAGGCTGCCGCCGTTGGTGTCACACAGGACGAGGCGCTCGGCGCCGGCGTCGGCTGCCGCGCGCAGGCAGTCCAGCGCGTAGCCGGGGTCGAGCGCGAAGCCGTCGAAGAAGTGCTCGGCGTCGAGCAGCACGCGCTTGCCCTCTCCGACCAGGAACGCGACGGAGTCGGCGATCATCGCGAGGTTCTCCTCGCGGCTCACGCGGACGACCTTCTCGACGTGCAGCACGGAGGCCTTGCCGACGAGCGTGCAGACGGGCGCGAAGGACCCCGCCAGGACCTTCAGCCCCTCGTCGGTGCAAGCCTGCGTGTCACGGCGGCGCGTCATCCCGAACGCGACGATCTCGGCGTTCGCGAGCCGCTCCCCCGCGAGCAGCGAGAACAGCTCCTGCTCCTTCGGGTTGGACGCCGGGAAGCCGGCCTCGATCATGTGCACGCCGAGCTCGTCGAGCGCGTGGACGACGCGCAGCTTCTCGGCCGCGGTCAGCGTCATGCCGCCGCCGCCCATGCCGTCGCGCAAGGTCGCGTCATACAGCTCGATGCGGGTGTGCTCGCTGCTCATTCTGGGGTTCCTTTCAGGCTTGGGACGGGCGGCGGACGGGATGCTGCGACCGGCCGCGCGGCGTCACCGCCTAGCCGGTCGCCCCGGTAATTCGCTCGCCCGAGGCGTCCCCGGAGGGTGTCTCGAGGTCGCGCGGGTGCACGATGTCGAGCCACTCGCGGTAGCGCTCGGTGCGACCGTGGATCGCGTCGTCGAACGCGGCGCCGAGCACCTTCGTGATCTCACCGGGCGTGCCGCCCGCCACGGCGTGGTCGTCGACCTCGACGACCGGTACCAGCTCGGCTGCAGTGCCGGTCATGAACACCTCGTCGGCGAGATAGAGCTCGGCCCGCCCGACGTCGCGCTCGGTGACCGTGTAGCCGAGGTCGCGGGCGATCTGGATCACGGACCGCCGCGTGATGCCGTCGAGGATCGAGTTGCTCTGCCCGGGCGTGACGATCTCGCCGTCGCGCACGAGGTACACGTTCTCGCCCGTGCCCTCGCAGACGTAGCCGTGGTCATCGAGCAGGATGGCCTCCTGGTATCCCGCCTTCATCGACTCGATCTTCGCGAGCACGCTGTTCAGGTACTGCCCGGAGGCCTTCGCGTGCGGGATCAGCGAGTCCGGGCTGATCCGCCGCCAGGAGGAGACCTTGGCGCGGATGCCGTTCAGCTTGCCCTCCTCGCCGAGGTAGGCGGCCCACTCCCAGCAGGCGATCGAGACGTCGACGTTGCAGTCGAGCGGGTTCAGACCCATCTGCCCGTAGCCGCGGTAGATGATCGGGCGGATGTAGCAGGAGCTCATCCCGTTGCGAGCGATGAGCTCGAGCGTCGCCGAGCGGATCTGCTCAGCCGTGTAGGGCACCGGCATGTAGTAGAGCTCGGCGGAGCGCAGCAGGCGCTCGACGTGCTCGGCGTTCCGGAACACCGCGGGACCCAGCTCGGTCTCATAGCAGCGGACTCCCTCGAAGACGCCCGTCCCGTAGTGCAGGCCGTGCGTCAGGACGTGGACCTTGGCGTCCTCCCAGGCGACGAAGTCTCCGTTCATCCAGATGAGGTCGGTGGGGTCCACTTTCTCCGTGCTCCTATTCGAGGTTGTCGAGCACCGTTCGGGTTGCCTGCGCCGTTCCGTCCTCCCCGCCCAGATCGGCGGTGCGCAGGCCCCCGTCCAGTGCGCGTTGCACGGCCGATTCTACAGCCGCCGCCTCGCTTTCCAAAGACAGCCCGTGCCGCAGCATCAGCGCCGCGGACAGGAACATCGCAAGCGGATTTGCGATTCCCCGGCCGGCGATGTCGGGCGCCGAGCCGTGTACGGGCTCGAAGAGGCCCGGGTCGCCCTCGGCACCGAGCGACGCGCTCGGGAGCATGCCGATCGAGCCCGTGAGCATCGCCGCCTCGTCCGAGAGGATGTCGCCGAAGAGGTTCTCGGTGAGGATCACGTCGAAGTGCCGGGGCGCGGAGACGAGCTGCATCGCCGCGTTGTCGACCAGGACGTGCTCGAGCTCGACGTTGGGGAACTCCTGGGAGTGGACCCGGATCACCGTCTCGCGCCAGAGCCTGCTGGTCTCGAGGACGTTCGCCTTGTCGACGCTCGATACGCGCGAGCGCGCGGCCCGGAAGCCGACGCGTGCGATCCGCTCGATCTCCTCCACGGTGTAGGCGCAGAGGTCGCTCGCCAGCTCGGCGTCGCGGCGCTTCTCGCCGAAGTAGATCCCGCCGGTCAGCTCGCGCACCACCAGCAGGTCGGTGCCCTCGATCCGCTCGCGTCGCAGCGGCGAGGCGTCATAGAGGGCGGGCAGCGGCTTGACCGGTCGCAGGTTCGCGTAGAGGCCGAGGCCCTTGCGCAGGCCGAGGAGGCCCTGCTCGGGGCGAGGCGCGTCGGGGTCGGTCGTGTCCCACTTGGGGCCGCCGACCGCCGCGAGCAGCACGGCGTCCGCGCCCCGGCAGGCGTCGAGCACCTCGTCCGTCAGCGCCGTCCCGTGCGCGTCGATGGAGGCGCCGCCGAAGACGTGCTCCTCGAACTCGAAGTCGCCGAGCGTGCCGAGCAGCTCGAGGGTCGGAGCCATGATCTCGGGCCCGATCCCGTCGCCGGGCAGTGTGACGATGCGGTGCGGCACGGCGCGCGACGCTAGCAGCCCGGCGACGCGGCCACCATGCTCACCAGGACAGCCCGCGGTAGAGCGCCTGGACGCGCTCGATCAAGCCATCGCCGTCGTACTCGTGCAGCTCGCAGACGGGCGTCCCGTCCGCCCACCGGTAGGTGATCGCGAGCGAGCTCACGCCGGCGTAGACCCCGTCGAGCTCGAAGCGCAGGTCTTCCAGCCGTTCGAGGCCGCGTGCGAAGTGCTCACGCAGGCGCTCAGCTCCTCGGACGGTCCCGTCGGCGATGCCGAGCGTGTCGATGATCGTCGGGGTCTGGAAGACGATGCCGGGCGCGTACAGCGCCATGATCGCGTCGAGGTCGTGCGCGTTCCACGCCGCGACCCACTCCTCCGCGAGCGCCTGTGCCTGCCCGGCGGCGAGGGGGACAGCAAGCGGCCCGCTCACAGCGCCGTCGTGGGCACCGGCTGCCAGGCGGCGCCTTCAGCCCGCTCCGCTTCGTAGTCGGCGATCTGCGCTTCGGAGCTCAGCGTCACACCGACGTCGTCGAGCCCGTCCAGCAGCCTGCGCCGGATCTCGTGGTCGATCTCGAAGGCGACCTCGCGACCGTCGAAACGGACCTCCTGGGCGCGCAGGTCGACCTGGCCGTGCCCGGCGTTCGCGAGCGCCCGGCAGTCCTCTTCGCTCATCACGACGGGAAGAAGCCCGATCTTGGTGCAGTTGGAGTAGAAGATGTCGGCAAAGCTCGGCGCGATGACCGCTTGGAAGCCGAAGTCCTGCAACCCCCACGGCGCATGCTCGCGTGAGGAGCCGCACCCGAAGTTCTCCCCGGCGACGAGGATCGGGTTGGCCGGGAGGTCCCAGCCGGGCTCCTTCGCCCAGTCGTAGAAGAGGAACTCACCGAAGCCCGTCCGCTCGACGCGCTTGAGGAACTGCTTGGGCATGATCTGGTCGGTGTCGACGTTGGCGCGGTCGAGGAAGCTGACCTGGCCGGTGATCGTCTCGATCTTCTCCATCTCGTCTCCTCTCAGGGCTTGATCGCGCCGAGGATCGCGGCCTCGGCCCATTTGAAGTGCAGTTCGACTCGTTCGAAGCCGGCGTCGCGCAGCCATCGCAGCTGGTCCTCGGCCGTATCGGGCCTGTCGTCGCTGTCGTCGGCGAGGATCTCGCGCTCGACCTCCTCGTCGCTGCGCGAGCCCCCGTGATCGTGCTCCAGGACCACCGCGTTGGCGGCCATCTGCTCGTCGAACAGGCCGGCGAGCGGCGGCCCGATCAGGACGACGTCGAGGTTCAGGAAGAGCCGCCCCGGCTCGAGCAGCTCGAAGACCTCCCGGAAGAGCCCCGCCTTGCGCTCTGAGGAGAGATGGTGGATGGCGTAGCTGGAGACGACCAGGTCGAACCTCCCCGCCGGCAACCCCTCGGACCAGCCGGGGCCGCTCAGATCGCCGCGCACCGCCTGCCAGTTCGCCTCGGCGGGCTCACCGAGACGCTCTCCCGCACGCGCCAGCATCGGCTCGGAGTAGTCGAGGAGCACCGCCTCGGCGTCGGGAGACACCCGGCGGACCAGCGCCGTCATCGCGCCGTTCCCCGCCCCGATGTCGAGGAACCGCCGCACCCGCCCGCCGTGGCGGCGGAGCACCGTCTCCATCAGCGCTTCCTGCACGTCGAGCAGCGGCAGCAGCCGCTGGCGGTCGCGCAGGAAATCGTCGACCAGGCTCGCGGCCTGCCAGGCACCCCCATGCTCGTGCGAGCTCACGACCAGTCCCGGATGTCCACGAAGCGCCCCTCGATGGCGGCCGCGGCTGCCATCTGCGGCGAGACGAGGTGCGTGCGGCCACCGCGGCCCTGACGGCCCTCGAAGTTGCGGTTCGAGGTCGACGCGCAGCGCTCGCCGGGCTGAAGGATGTCGGGGTTCATGCCGAGGCACATCGAGCAGCCGGCGACGCGCCAGTCGAAGCCGGCATCGCGGAAGACCTTGTCGAGGCCCTCGGCTTCGGCCTGCGCTCGTACCTGCTGGGAGCCCGGGACGACCATCGCGTTCACCGACGAGGCGACCTTCTTGCCGGCCACCATCTCGGCGGCGGCGCGCAGGTCGCCGATCCGCGAGTTGGTGCAGGAGCCGATGAAGACGCGGTCGAGCGCGATCTCCTCGATCGGCGTGCCTGGCTCGAGCGCCATGTAGTGCAGCGCCCGTTCGGTCTCCTCGCGGTCTGCCGGAGCCTCGAAGTCCTCCGGCGCCGGGATCGCCTCGGTGACCGATCGCACCATCCCCGGGTTGGTGCCCCAGCTGACCTGGGGAGAGATGGCGCCCGCGTCGATCTCGATCTCCGTGTCGAAGAAGGCGCCCTCCTCGGTCGGCAGCTGCGACCAGGCCTCGGTCGCGCGGTCCAGCTCGGCGCCCTGCGGCGCGCCGGGTCGCTCGACCGTCCTGAACCACTCGAATGTCGTCTCGTCCGGCGCGACCATCCCGGCGCGGCCGCCGCCCTCGATCGTCATGTTGCACACCGTCATCCGTCCCTCCATCGACAGCGCCCGGATCGGCTCGCCGGCGTACTCCACGACGTGGCCGGTCATCCCGCCCACGCCGAGGCGCCCGAGCGTGCCCAGGATCAGGTCCTTGGCGGAGACGCCGAAGCCCAGCGCGCCCGTGTAGAGGATCCGCATCGAGCGCGCCTTGTGCTGGACCATGCACTGCGTCGCGAGCACGTGCTCGACCTCGCTCGTGCCGATCCCGAACGCCAGCGCGCCGAAGGCGCCGTGGGTCGAGGTGTGCGAGTCGCCGCAGACGATCGTCATGCCCGGCTGGGTGACGCCGAGCTCGGGCCCGATCACGTGCACGATCCCCTGCCGCGGCGAGCCGAGTGAGTAGACGGGGACGCCGAACTCCTCGCAGTTGCGCTCGAGCGTTTCGACCTGCACCCGCGAGAGCTCGTCCTTGATCCGCGCGGCGATCGGGGTTCCGTCGGTGGGCGTGTTGTGGTCGGCGGTGGCGAGCGTACGGTCCGGGCGCCGGACCTTGCGGCCGGCCAGCCGCAGCCCGTCGAAGGCCTGCGGGCTCGTGACCTCGTGGATGAGGTGCAGGTCGACGTACATCAGGCCGCCACCCTCGCCCCCGATCTCGTGGGCCTCCCAGATCTTGTCGTACATCGTCTTGGGCATCTGCTCAGCTCCTTCTCAGGCCCGCCGAGACGACGGCCAGGAAGGCCGCGTCGCGCGCGGTGGGGTTCTCGAAGTGGTGTGGCAGGTCGGCGTCGAAGGTCACCGTGTCGCCCTCGTGCAGCTCGTAGCGGGCGCCGTCGCAGACGAGCACGACGCTTCCGTCGTCGACGAGCGCCGTCTCGCGGCTGCCCGGCTCGTGCAGAGGAGACCCGCCCGCGCCGTCCGGGGCGCCGGTTGATCCGCCCGCGTCGAGCGTGTGCCTGGAGAGCTCCGCACGCTGCCCCGGCTGCGAAGAGGTGAGGATCTCGAAGCGGTGGCCGCGGCTCGCGTCGCCTCCGCGCCGGCGCTCGCCGGCACGCACGACGGTCACAGCGCCCTGCTCGTCCAGGCGCAGCAGCTGGGAGAGCCTCAGCTTCAGACCTGCGGCGATGCGGGCGGCGACCGTCAACGTCGGGCTCGTCTCCCCACGCTCGACCTGCGAGAGCATCGGCGCCGAGACGCCCGAGCGCTCGGCGAGGTCGCGCAGCGAGAGCCCCTCCGCCTCACGCAGGGCCTTCACGCGCGCCCCGACCGCACCCGGCTCGACTCCGGCTGCCGACTCGGGGGCGGCCTTGGTGCCCCGCTCTTTCACGCTCGCCATCAGGCGGCGTACGTTATCACGGACAAACGTTCAGGGCAGCGGACCGTCGGGGCTGCCGTTGCCCGTCGGCCCGTCGTACCCCGCCACGCCGTGGCAGAAGTACTTGACGCTGCAACGGCCGTTGGTGCCGCCCTTGACGTCGAACAGCGCTCCCTCGACGTAGAAGGCCTCGCCGCCCGGCAGCGACCGCGAGCTGGAGCTCGCGTGCGACTCGATCCCGGCCACGAGCGGCGAGCTCACGCTCGTCCCGCAGAGGTCGATCCAGCCGCCTTCGGTGCTGTCGTACACCGACACGGGCGTCGCACAGGCGCCGACGGCGGAGACGTCGTTGGTCATGCGCCCGGCGCAGCTCGGGTCCTTCTGCCAGGACGGCTTCGCCCAGGTGCCGCTGCAGCCGCTGCCGGTTCCGAGCCCGAGTCCGCGTTCGCCCCACACCTTCTCTTTGAAGCCCCGCGACCCGCCGGCCTTCTTGAGTGCCGTACCTCCTACCGCCGTCACGGTCGGCAGCGCCGCCGGGAAGCTCGGCGAGGCGTCTCCGACGAATTCGTTGTCGTAGCCGTAGTCCCCGGAGGACACCGAGACGAAGATGCCCGGGTGGTTCCAGTCGGCTTCCGCTTCGCCGCATTCCGACCCGCAGGTTTCTTCGGCGAGCCCGTAGCTGTTGGAGATCTCCGTGGCGCCGTGGGCGGCCGCGTAGTTCACGGCGGCGCCGAGCGACTTCCAGTCTTCTTCTTCGGCGCTCACCAGCATGATGTGGCATTCGGGGCATGCCGCGGAAGCCATGTCGAGGTCCAGGGCGACCTCGGGTTCCCATTCGGTGAAGCCGTGGTTGGCCGGCGTCTTGCCTTCGGAGTTGGTGATCGTCAGGCAGCCGCCAGCAACCGTGCAGGGAGCGATCCCGTAGCGGGAGCGGTATTTGGCGAGATCTTTTTCGGCCTGCTTGTAGGAGAAGCCCTCGATGACGGCGATCGTCTGATTCGCGCCTCCCGTCGTGGGAATCGCGTAGGCCTGACGGAGTTCTTCGGGGTCGATGCCGCCTTCTTCGCCGCCGCCCTGCGGTTTTTTGCTGTCGAAGACGTTCGACTGCAAGCCCGCCGGGGTCGAGGCGCGAGGATCGACGATCGCGTCGCACAGAGCATGAGCGCAGGCCCAATGCGGCTCTGACGTGGCGCCGCGGCTGTCCGAGACACCGTGGGCCGACGGCCGCGGGGGCGCCGCCGACGCAAGCGCCGGCGCGAGCAGCGCAACAGCAATCGCGGCGCAGACGGCGGTGCCGGCAACACGGATTCTGGATGCCCTCTGAACTGCGCTCACCTGTGCTCCTCCCGTCGGGTGCCTGGGGCCACGGTAGAGCACTACCCGTATCGACGCTGCAGTTGCGCTCCGCCTACGGCGTCGGCTCGGGCAGCCCCAGCGCATCGGGGGCCATCGAGCGGGCGCGCGCGACCGACAGCGCCCGGACGTAGGCGCGTGCGGCGGCATCGATGATGTCCGTGGAGACCCCCTGCCCGGCGCCCGTCGCGCCGTCGAGCTCGAGCACGACCGAGGCCTCCCCGAGAGCGTCCTGGCCCTCGGTCACGGCGCCGATCGTGAACTCGCTCAGCACCGGGGCGGTCGCCGTCGCCGCGTTGATCGCCTGGAAGACGGCGTCGATCGGGCCGTCTCCGACGAAGTCGCCCGTGACCTCGCCGCCGTCGGGAACGCCAACGCCGACTCGGGCGTGCGGCGAGCGCCGCGAGGAGGACTCCACCTCGAACCACTCCAGCGTGTAGCCCGGAACCTCCTCGCGCAGCTCATCGGCGACCAGCGCCTCCAGATCCATCGCGGTCACCTGCTTCTTGCGGTCCGCGATCTCCTTGAAGCGCTTGAACGCGACGTTCAGCGCCTGGCCGTCGATGTCGAAGCCCATCTCTTCGAGCGCTTTGCGCAGCGCGTGGCGGCCGGAATGCTTGCCGAGCACGATCGAGTTGCTGCTCAGGCCCACCGTCGTGGCGTCCATGATCTCGTAGGTCGCGCGCTCCTTGAGCACGCCGTCCTGGTGGATGCCGGCCTCGTGGGCGAACGCGTTGCGCCCGACGATCGCCTTGTTCGGCTGCACCGGGTAACCCGTCATGCGCGACACCAGACGGCTCGTGCGAGCGATCTCGGTCGTGTCGATCCCGGTCCAGAGGCCGAGCGCGGGCTCGCGCGTGCGCAGCAGCATCACGACCTCCTCCAGGGACGCGTTGCCGGCCCGCTCGCCGATGCCGTTGATCGCGCCCTCGACCTGCCGGCAGCCGGCTTCCAACCCGGCGAGCGAGTTCGCGACCGCCAGCCCCAGGTCGTCGTGGCAGTGAACAGAGACGGTCACGCCGCGCAGGTCCGGCACCAGCTCATAGAGCCGTTCGAACATCGCCTTGTACTCGCCGGGCATCGTGTAACCGACGGTGTCGGGCACGTTGATCGTGGTGGCGCCCTCGTCGATCGCCACCTGGATCACCTCGGCCATGTATTCGATGTCCGAGCGCGAGCCGTCCTCGGGTGAGAACTCGACGTCGTCGAGGTACTCCTTGGCCTGCGCGACCGCCGCACGGGCCTGCCCGATGACGTCCTCGCGCGTGGTCTGCAGCTTGCGCTCTATGTGCAGATCGCTCGTTGCGATGAACGTGTGTATGCGCGCGCGCTCGGCGTCGCGCACGGCGTTCCAGGCGGCCTCGACGTCCTGCTTGCTCGTGCGCGCCAGCCCGCAGATGACGGGGCCCTGCACCTCGCGCGCGATCGTCTGGACCGCCTCGAAGTCGCCGGGGGAGGTGATCGGGAAGCCGGCCTCGATCACGTCCACGCCCAGTCGCGCGAGCTGGTGGGCGATCTCCACCTTTTCCTGGCGGTTGAGAGAGATCCCCGGCGACTGCTCGCCGTCCCGCAGGGTCGTGTCGAAGATCAGGACCCGGTTCGCCGGGTCGCGCTGCGCGTGTCCATCGGTGTGGGTGCTCATGTCGCTCGTGCTCCTTCTCTTTCTCGCTTGCCGTTCCTCTCTGCTGTGGGTATGCGGCTACGCGGCCGCCACGCGCTATTCCCCCCGGAGGGGGAGCAGGAGAAGGGCGAGAAGCGAGAACTGCTGCGACATTCACGGCGCAGGTTAGCACCGGCGACGGCCTGGGCGCGATGGGCATCCGCGCCGGCGCCGTCGCACTCGCGGGCTCGGCGGCGCAGCTCGCGCACACCGCCGCGGACGCCGCCGAGGCGCCCATGTCCGGCGTCAGGATCGGCCGCACGGCCGGAGGCGGCGCGCTCGGCCCCGGGCCGTGAGAGCCGGGGACCGCGCCCCCTCGGGCGCGGTCCCCTAGGGCCGCCGGGTGCCTACGCCCCTTCGCCCCCGCCTTCTTCTCCCGTTCCTTCTTTGGCTTTTTCTTCTTCGCGTTTCTTCTTTTCTTCTTCCTTCAGTTTCTTGCGCGCTGCCTGTTCGGCTTCTTTCTTTTCCTTTTCTTCGGCCTTCACGATCCGCGCGGCGTTCTTTTCCTTCGTCCGTTCGAGACGGGCTTCCCCGCGTTCCTTGTCGCGTTCGAGGCGTTCCTGGTTCTTTTCGTGGAGTCGTTCGCCTCGTTCTTTGTCTTCTTCGTGGGTTTCCGCTTTTTCTTCTTTGGTCTTTTCTTTCGCTTCTTCGAGCTTTTCGTGGTTGATTTCTTCCGCTTCTTCCACGCGTGGGTGTTCGCCTTCGGCGGCCACCGCCCCCTGGGCGGCGACACCGGCCATGACCCCGCACGAGAGCGCCGCCGCGAGCAGCGTCAGCGCAAGCTTCCTCCACCGATCCATATCCGGCTCCTTTCGATCCTCGGTCTCACATCGATGCGAGCAGCCCCTCGGAACGCATCCGTGGCCGCCGGGCGGCACCCCTCCGCCGAGCGACCGGGGCCTGTCCGTCGCTGCGGTGATGCCCGGTCGGGGCGCGGCGGAAACGGCGCGGGGCGCGAGCGTCAGAGCACGGACCTGCGCCCGGCGCTCACGGCTTCAGCACGACCCTGTCGAGCCGCTCGACGACGCTCGTCGGCGCCTGGCCGGCGCGAGCGGGCTTCACGGCAGCAGTTCCGAGCGCCAGACGGAGAGCGCCAGCCCCGGGTCGTAGAAGGCGATCGCGGCCAGCCGCGCGAAGGGCGCAGCCGCGAGCACCCCCGACGCCGCGGGGGCGGTTTCGGCGGGCGCGCCGCGGCGCGGCAGAACCAGTGGAGCGGCCGTTTCCGAAAGCCGGATCTGCGCCGGCCTGAAGAGGATGTCGCCGCCTCGGGTGGACGCCACTGGTTCGCTGCCGGAGGGGACCGGTGCGAACAGGCCCGGGGTGCCGAGGACCCTCACGGTGAGGACGGCGACGCCGTCCTCACCGGTCGTGCGCCAGCTCGCGATGCCGCCGCCGGGAGCGGCCGCGCTCTGCGCGTCATATGCCAGGACGCCAGGTGGCGTGAGCACCTGAGTCGCGGAGAACACCCCGCCCTTCAGGGAGCTCGCGAGCACCGCACCCGGCAGGTTCCCGACGGCCCGGTCGGTCGAGCATGCGGCCGCCGCCCACGTCACGAGGCCTTCGCCGGCGCCCGAGGTGCCCACGCTGAGATCCGAGACGGGTCCGCGCGCGAGCGTGACCGTTCGCGTGAACCGGCGGCTCCCCGGAGCGGCCAGCAGGATGCGCCCGCTGCAGGGGCTGTAGAGATAGGCGTTGCCGATCACGTCGAACACCGGCCGCGCGCCTTCGGGCGCTTCCCGGACGAGCTGCGGGGCGCTGAAGCCGCGCCCCGGAGCGCGCCACGCGAGCTCGACCCCGCCGACGGGACGCGGGCAGGCTTTGACGCTGCGGCACGCGCTCCACGAGGCCACCACGGTGCCGTCCGGTGCGACGGCGAGCTGCGGGTAGGCCGCGAAGCTGCCACCTGTGAACCACTGCTCGGAGAAACGGGCCAGCACCCGCGAGGGCTGCCAGCGCCCTTTCAGCGGCCCGTATGCGACGTGAAGGCTCTCGGAGGCGCCGCCCGGGTCCTCGACGGCCCAAGCGACCGTCACTTCGCCGCGGGTGGTCGCGACCGCGATGCGCATCGTCGGGTCGACCCGCCGGCGCCAGAGCGTCCGGATCACCTTCTCGCGGTTCGCGGTCCACACCGCGACCTTGATCGTCACGGTCGGCCAGCAGCCGGCCGGGCGCGGCTCGGCGAAGGCGCAGCTCCTCTCGCGCGCGGGCGCCAGCCGGCCGCCGCGCACCGTCTCCCAGGCGACCGCCGCATCGCCGCGGCCGGCGACCGCGACAGCCGGAGCGGCGTAAGGGGACGAGGGGCCCGATTCGATCGGGATCGGGCGGGTCCAGCGCGCGGACGCGGCCGGCGGCGCGAACAGCGCCGGGGCAAGGAGCAGCGCGGCCAGGGCTGTGAACCGCTTCACGAGGCCAACGTATCTCCGGGCAGGTGCCTCGCAGATCGTGGGAAGACCGCAGGGCTGCCGTGGGTTTTCCCCGCCGCTGCGAGGGCGCCGCCGCCCGCTCGGCCCCCGGCGCCCGGCGAGCCCTGCTCTGAGCGCCCTTCCCCGGGTCGGCGGCTGCCGTCCCGCGCGGGGCCCTCAGGGCGTCAGCACGACCTTGCCCAGGTTTCGCCGCTCGACGATCATCGTCTGCGCCTCGCCCGCCTTCTGGAATCCGAACGTGCCAGCCACGACCGGCTCGATCGTGCCGTCCGCGAGCATCGCCGTCAGCGGCTCGATCCAGGGGCGCAGCGTGCCGCGGTCCTTCCAGAGCGTGAGCATGTTCAGGCCGATCACGGCCTTGGAGTCCTGCATCTGCTTGATCAGGTTGAAGCGCGGCATCCGCAGGACGGCTTTGAGCGCCGCCGGGACGTTTTTGCGCTCGCCGGAGACGACCGAGGAGGCTCCGAAGGCGACGAGCCGCCCGCCCGGCGCGAGCAGGTCGTAGCTCGTGCGGAAGCTCTTGCCGCCGACGGCGTCGAGCACGATGTCGAAGCGCCCGATCCCCTTCTCCCAGCCGGGGCTCGTGTAGTCCAGGGCGCGGTCGACGCCGATCTCGCGGCAGCGCTCGTGCTTGGAGGGCGAAGCGGTCCCGTAGACCTCTGCGCCGAAGCGCTTGGCGATCTGCGTCGCCGCGATGCCGACGCCGCCGCCGGCGGAGTGCACGAGCACGCGCTCCCCCGCCTGCAGGTTCCCGTAGCCGATCAGGCCGGCCCAGGCGGTGGCGTAGTTGACCGGGATCGCAGCCCCCTGCTCGAAGCTCAGCCGCTCGGGCAGCTCGACCGCGTCGTCGGCCGGGACGACCACCTGCGAGGCATAGCCGCCGAACTGCGTGCCCGCGAGGACGCGCTGGCCCGGCACGAACGTATCGACGCCCTCCCCCACCTCGAGGATCGTGCCCGCGACCTCGTAGCCGACCACGCACGGGGTCTTCGGCGCGTCCCGGTAGAGGCCCATCCGCGCCATCACGTCCGCGAAGTTGATCCCGGACGCGGCGACCTCGATCCGGAGCCGGCCCGCGCCGAGCGCCGGGTCGGGGCGCTCCTGGACCTCGAGCACCTCGGGCCCGCCGTGCTTGGTGATCACGACCGCATGCATCGGCGCGAGCCTAACCGACCGGGTTCACGCCGGTCTGTGAGCGCGCGCACACGCCAGGCGCCGCGGCGGTCCGCGCCGCCTCAGCCGAGATCGACCGACCAGCCGTCGACGAACCCCTCCGAGGCGACGATCTCCCCCACGACGTCCGGCCCCACGGGCGCGTCGGTCGTGACGACCATCGCGGCATAGCGGCGCTCATCGCCGTCGGCCGAGTCCGGCGTGTGGCCGACTGCGGCCGAGGAGATGTTGATCCCGTGCGCTCCGACGATCGTGCCGACCCGGCCGATCATGCCGGGGAGGTCCTCGTAGCGGAACACCGTCACGTAACGCTCGAGCTCGATGGTCAGCCGGCGACCCTGCACCTCGACGAGGTGCGGGACCTGGTGCGGGCCGATCCCGGTGCCCGCGACCGCAACGCGCTCCTCGCCCGCGACGACCGTCACGCGGATCAGCTCGTTGTAGTCCTCCGCCTCGGAGACGGCCTTCTCCTCGAACACGATCCCGCGCTGCTGGGCCATGGTCGGCGCGTTGACGAGATTCACCTGCTCCTCGGTGCGGCCCTGGAGCGCCCCGACGATCACAGCCAGGCCGAGCAGGCGGGTGTCGAAGTCGGCGATCCGCCCGAAGAAGGCGGCCTCGATCCGCTCGACGGAGCTGCCCTCCGCGAGGCTCATCGCGATGCGCCCGAGCTGCGTGGCCATCGGCAGGAACGGCCCGAGCACCTCCATGTCCTCGGCCCCGATCGCCGGGATGTTCACAGCGGTCGAGACGACGCCGCCGTCGAGCGCCGCGACGACCTGCTCGGCGCTCTGGTAGCCGGCGCGGTCGGTCGCCTCGGCGGTCGACGCGCCCAGGTGCGGGGTCACCACGACCTCGGGGCGGCCGAACAGCGGGCTCTCGGTCATCGGCTCGGACGGGAAGACGTCGAGCGCCGCGCCCGCGACCTTGCCGGCGTCGAGCGCGCGCTCCAGCGCGGCTTCGTCGATCAGGCCTCCCCGCGCGACGTTGAGCACCCGCACGCCGTCGCGCATCGCCGCGAACTGCTCGTCGGAGAGGAACCCTTCGGTCTCGGGTGTCTTCGGCAGGTGGATGGTGATGAAGTCGGCCTGCGCGTAGATGTCCTCCGGGCTCTCGGCCTTGTCCACGCCCAGCTCGCGGTAGCGCTCGGCGCTCACGAACGGATCGAACGCGAGCACGCGCATCCCGAAGCCGCGCGCGCGCTGCGCGACGAGCTGGCCGATGCGCCCGAAGCCCAGCACGCCGAGCGTCTTCTCGTACAGCTCGACGCCGGAGAGCTTCGACCGTTCCCAGCGGCCGTCGATCAGGGAGGCGTGGGCGCGGGGGATGTTGCGCGCGAGCGCGAGCAGCAGCGCCATCGTGTGCTCAGCCGCGGTGACGACGTTCGACTCCGGCGCGTTGGCGACGACGATCCCGCGCCGCGTCGCGGCCGGCACGTCGACGTTGTCGACCCCGACGCCCGCGCGGCCGATCACCTTCAGGCGCTCGGCCTTCTCGATCAACTCGGCGGTCATCTTGGTCGCCGAGCGGATCACGATCCCGTCGTAGGAGCCGATCCGCTCGCTCAGCTCGGCGTCGTCCCAGTCGATCCCGAGATCGACGTCGAAGTGACCGCGCAGGAGGTCGATCCCCGACTCGCCGATCTTCTCCTTGACGAGGACCCGCGGACGGGCGCCCGCGTCCCCGGCCGCCGTCTGCTCCGTCGCCGCGGCGCTCATCGCCCCGTCCTCTCCACGACCCAGTCGATGCAGGCGGTCAGCGCCTGCACATCGGCGGTCTCGACGGCGGGGAACATTCCGATCCGCAGCTGGTTGCGCCCGAGCTTGCGGTAGGGCTCGGTGTCGAGGATGCCGTTCGCGCGCAGGGTCGCCGCGACGGCAGCCGCATCCACGGCCTCGTCGAAGTCGATCGTCCCGACAACCAGCGAGCGGTTCGCGGGCTCGGTCACGAACGGCGTCGCGTAACTGCTCGCCTGCGCCCAGCCGTACAGCGCCTCCGAGCTCGCCGTCGTCCGCGCGACGCACGCGTCGAGCCCGCCGAGGCCGAGCATCCACTCGACCTGGTCGGCGGTCAGGAACAGCGTTGCGACGGCGGGGGTGTTGTAGGTCTGGTCCTTGACCGAGTTCTCGAGCGCGGTGTTGAGCGAGAGGAACTCGGGGATCCAGCGATCCGAGGCGTGGAGCTCCCCGATCCGCTCCTGCGCCGCAGGGCTCAGCAGCGCGAGCCACAGGCCGCCGTCGGAGGCGAACCCCTTCTGCGGGGCGAAGTAGTAGACGTCGGCCTGGCCGGCGTCGAGCGGCAGCCCGCCCGCGCCCGAGGTCGCGTCGATCACGACCAGGGCATCGCCCGCGCCCGCCGGGCGCAGCACCGGCACCATCACGCCGGTCGAGGTCTCGTTGTGCGCCCACGCCACGAGGTCGGCGCCCTGCGTCTCGATCGCCGCGGGGTCGGGCGCCGCGCCCGGCTCGGCAGCCAGGACCGTGGGCTCGCCGAGGAAGGGGGCGCCCTTCGTGACCGCCGCGAACTTCGAGGAGAACTCGCCGTAGGTCAGGTGCGCCGAGCGCTCGCGAACGAGGCCGAACGCGGCCGCGTCCCAGAAGGCCGTGGCGCCGCCGTTGCCGAGCGCGATCTCGTAGCCGTCCGGCAGCGAGAACAGATCGCGCAAACCGGCCCGGACGCGGCCGACCAGCGCCTTGACGGGCTTCTGGCGATGGGAGGTCCCCATCACGGCGGCCCCTTCGGCCGCCAGGGCGGCGAGCGCCTCGGGGCGCACCTTCGAGGGGCCGCAGCCGAAGCGGCCGTCTCGAGGCTTCAGCTCGTCGGGGATCGTCAGGGTCTGGGCCTCGGTGCTCGTCGTCATGTGGGCTCCTCGCTTCCTTCGGACCTCGGGGTTCGGTCGCTTCTGTGAAGGGTGCCCAGGCGCGCGGCAGATGAGTCGTCGCCGCTCCCCGGTGGTTGACTCCACCCGAGCGCCAGTCGCGGCGAGGTGGCGAGTGTAGCGAACCCTGCGCGTGGGGCTTTCGGGGTCGCGCGTGCTCGCCGGACGCCGGATCGCTCAGCCGACGAGCGGCTCGCGAGCGGCGCTCGCGGCGCTCCAGCCGGCCGGAAGACGGGCGCGGCCGACGCCGGTCTCGGGACCCGTGTCGGTCTCGCCCGTGAGCAGGCACAGCTCAGGCGCGGGTCCGAGCACCAGGCAGCGCTGGAACAGCGCGCTTCGCGCGGGGTCGAACCCGTCCTCGAGCAGCTCGGCGATCTGAGGTGCGCCGCTGCTCGCCGGTCGCGACACCCACACCGCCAGGGCCGTGTCAGCCGGCGAAGGCCTGCCCTCGAGCAACCGGTAGACGCCGCCCGCGCCCTGGCCCATGGCGCGCGCGACGCTCTCGTGGGCCCCGGCGTGCCCGCGAGAGACAGCGGCGGCTTCGAGCACGCCCAGCGCGGTCCAGTTCTCGACCAGGTACCAGTCCTCGTAGCCGAGCCCCTCCCCCGCCAGCCATGGGAGCTCTGCGGCCCGGAGCGTCAGCGAGGAGCAGAACCCGGCCGGCGGATTCTCCGCGAGCGAGTGGTGGAAGCGCACGAGCGAGCGCTCGTAGTCCTCCGCGTGCACGCCCGCGGCCGCACGGTGCCAGAAGACGTACGCAAGCACGGCCGCGCCGCTCAGAACGACGGCTTGATCCAGTCCATGTGCTCGCGCAGCTCGGAGCCGACGTGCTCGATCTGGGTGTCGGCCTGTTCGGCGCGCATGCGCTTGAAGTTCTCCTGGCCGGCGCGGTTCTCCGCGATCCACTCGCGGGCGAAGTCACCGGACTGGATCTCCTCGAGGATCTTCTTCATGCTGGCTCGCGTCTCGTCGGTGATCACGCGCTTGCCACGCGTGTAGTCGCCGTACTCGGCGGTGTTGGAGATCGAGTAGCGCATCCCGGCCAACCCCTTCTCGTACATCAGGTCGGCGATCAGCTTCAGCTCGTGCAGGCACTCGAAGTACGCCATCTCCGGGTCATAGCCGGCGTTGACGAGCGTCTCGAACCCCGCCTGCACCAGCTCCGAGGCGCCTCCGCAGAGGACCGCCTGCTCGCCGAAGAGGTCCGTCTCGGTCTCGTCCTTGAAGCTCGTCTCGATCACGCCGCCACGCGTGCAGCCGATGCCCTTCGCGTAGGCCAGCGCGAGCGCGCGGGCGTTTCCGGTCGCGTCCTGGATCGCGATCAGGCCGGGGACGCCGCTGCCTTCGGTGAACTGGCGGCGGACCAGGTGGCCCGGGCCCTTCGGCGCGACCATCCCCACATCGACGCCGGGGGGCGGGTCGACCTCGCCGTAGTGGATCGAGAAGCCGTGCCCGAACAGGATCATGTTGCCCTCCGCGATCCCGTCCTTGATCTCCTCCTCCCAGACCTTGTGGTGCGTCTCGTCGGGCAGCAGGATCATCACGAGGTCGCCGCGGCTGGCGGCCTCGACGATCGGCAGGACCTCGAGGCCCTGCTCGCGCGCCTTCGCAACCGAAGCCGAGTCGGGACGAAGCCCGACGACGACGTCGACGCCCGAGTCCTTGAGGTTGAGCGCGTGGGCGTGGCCCTGCGAGCCATAGCCGATGATGGCGACGGTCTTGCCGTCGAGGAGCTTGAGGTCAGCGTCGTCGTCGTAGATCATGCGCGGCAGCGTATCCGAGACGCGGCCGCGATCCGGAGCAGGCCCGCGGCTGCGCCGCCGCCGTCAGGCCTCCGCCCGGGCGAGCAGCGTGCGAGAGGGCAGCGCGATGCCGCCGTCCGCGGCCGTGAACGGGGCCAGCCGCTCCTGCAGCTCGCTCCGGATCTCCTCGATCGCCTCCTGCGGCTGGGACATGACCGCGTCGTGAAAGCTCGCCGAGAGGTCGAGCGTCAGCTCCCAGAACTGCTCGAAGTCCGGGTGCCTGCGCGTCACCTCCACGGGCCGGATCTCGATCTCGGCGAAGCCCGCACCCGCCAGCAGCTCGCGCAGCGCGTCCTCGTCTCCGAGCGTGAACGGGCCCGGCCCCTCACCGGCGCCCGGCCCGCCGACGAGCCCCCGCCCGGCCAGCACTCCGCCGGGTACGGCCGCCCACGGGTTGGCGTCGATGCGGTCCCACACCGCGAGGCCGAGCCGCCCTTCCGAGCGCAGGACCCGGCGCGCCTCGGCGAGCGCCGCGCCCGGGTCGGCCATCAGCATGAACCCGTAGCGGCACAGCACGACGTCCACCGAGGCCAGCGGCAGATCGATCCATTCGGCGTTCAGCACGCGGAACTCGGCGTTCACGATCCCCATCTCGGACGCGCGCGTCCGCGCCCCCTCGATCATCCCCTCGGCCTGGTCTGAGATCACGACGCCGCCGACGGGGGCCACCAGCTCGGCCGCGAGCAGCCCGGTGTCCCCCAGCCCCGCCGCCAGCTCGAGCACGCGCTCGCCGGGCTGAGGATCGACCGCGCCGACCAGCGCCTGCGAGACGTCCTCGCCCCAGCGCCGCAGCTCCGAGCGGTGCCGGATCCAGCCCGCGGAGGCGTCCTCCCACCCGCTGAGGCTGCGCTCGCGGTAGGCCTCGGCGTCGAAGCTCATGCCAGCTCCCGCCTCAGGAGCTTCCCCGACGCGGTCCGGGGGAGCGGCTCGCCGCTGCGATCGAACTGCTTGGGGATCTTGTACGGCGCCAGATGGGCGCGGCAGTGCGCAACGAGGTCATCCCAATCGACCGCTGTGCCCGGGGAGGCGACGATCCACGCGGCGACCATCTCCCCCCATTCCTCGTGCGGGCGTCCGACGACTCCGGCCTCGAGCACCTGCGGGTGCGCTTCGAGGACGGCCTCGACCTCGGCGGGCGCGACGTTCTCACCACCCGTGACGATGGTGTCCGCCTTGCGCCCGAGCACCTGCAGCCAGCCGCGCTCGTCCGTGCGCCCGAGATCGCCTGTCGCGAGCCAGCCGTCGTGCAGCTCGGCCGAGCGAGCGACCGTCGGCCCGGCCAGCAGGATCTCGCCGTCCGCCGCGATCCGCAGGCGCGTGCAGAACAGCGGCGGGCCGGCCGTGTGCGCCGGGTCGTCGAGCGCCGCGGCGGGGAGGGTAGTCGCCTGCGAGGCGGTCTCCGTGAGGCCGTACGTGAGCGCCACGGGCACCCCCGCCTCCAGGGCCCGAGCCCGCAGGCCCTGCGGCACCGGGCCGCCTCCCGTCAGCGCGCAGCGCAGCGCGGGCGGCCGTTGCAGGCCCGCGTCGAGCAGGCGCGCGAGCGTCGTCGCGACGAGGCTCGCGAGGGTCACGCCGCCGGAGCGCAGCGCGTGCAGCGCGCGGTCCGTCTCGAAGCGCTCGTGCACGACGGCCGTGGTCGCGTAGATCGCCGAACGGATCAGGATCGAGAGCCCTCCCACGTGCGAGAGCGGCAGTGCGCACAGCCAGCGCTCCTCCGGGGCCGTACCGAGGGCCACGCCCGAGCCGAGGGCGCTCCACAGCAGGTTGCCGTAGCTCAGCTCGACCGGCTTGGGTGCGGCGGTGGTCCCCGACGTGTGGACGACCAGGGCGGTCGCGTCGAGGTCGTGAAGCGCGGCGGGAGCGAAACGCTCGCCGCCGGGCGGCAACGGCTCCGCGACGAGCACGGCCACCCCGGCTGCGACCGCCTCGCGCTCTGCCGGGGCCAGCCGCAGGTCGACGGGGACGACCGCCGCGCCCACGAGCAGGCAGGCGTGGAGCGCCCGCACGAACTCGAGGCCCGCGGGCAGCGCGATCGCGACCCGGTCTCCCGGCCCGACGCCCAGCTCGTGGAGGTGGGCCGCGCCGGCCCGCGCGCCGGCGAGCAGCTCGGCGTACGTCCAGGACCCGGCGGGGGTCTCGATCGCGGTGCGCGCCGGCGCCCGCGACGCTGCCCGCTCGAGCCATGCGCCGGTCCTCATCGCGCAACAGGCTAGCCTTCGCGCCGATGAGCACCGTCTGGCAGCCCGGCGAAGGCTCCTTCACCGACATCCGCTATGAGCTCTCGACCGGCGAGGACGCCGGGATCGCGAAGATCACGATCGCGCGCCCCGAGGTCCGCAACGCGTTCCGCCCGCGAACGGTGATCGAGATCTCAGAAGCGCTCGATCTCGCTCGCGAGGATCAGACGGTCGGCGTGATCGTGCTGACCGGCGAGGGCCCGGACGCGTTCTGCTCCGGCGGCGACCAGCGCGTGCGCGGCGACACCGGCTACCTGCAGGACGAGGGCGACGGCCTCGCGAAGGTGGGCCGCTTCCACGTCACCGACCTGCACATCCAGATGCGGCGGCTGCCGAAGCCGATCGTCGCGATGGTCGCCGGGTACGCGATCGGCGGCGGCCATGTCCTCCATGTCGTCTGCGACCTGACGATCGCCGCTGACAACGCCCGCTTCGGACAGGTCGGACCCAAGGTGGGGTCGTTCGACGGCGGCTTCGGAGCGGGGGCGCTCGCGAACCTCGTCGGCCCGAAGAAGGCCAAGGAGATCTGGTTCCTGTGCCGCCAGTACGACGCGGCTCAGGCGCTCGAGATGGGGCTCGTCAACACGGTGGTGCCGTTGGAGCGACTCGAAGAGGAGACCGTGCAGTGGTGCCGGGAGATGCTCGCGCTCTCGCCCTTCGCCCTGCGTCTGCTGAAGGCGAGCTTCAACGCCGCCGAGGACGGCCTGTCCGGGATCCAGCAGCTCGCCCACGACGCCAACCTGCTCTTCTACGAAAGCAGCGAGGCGCAGGAGGGCCGCGACGCCTACAGGGAGAAGCGCAAGCCCGACTTCTCGCAGTTCCCCCGGCGCGCCTGATGGGCGCTCCGGCGACCCTGGAGCGCTCGCGCCCCTCGGCGGTGAGGATCTGGGTGATGGCCGCGCGGCTGCGGACGCTGCCCGCGGCGATCGCGCCGGTGCTGGTCGGTACCTCGCTGGCGCTCGGCAACGGCACGTTCCACCCCTTGACGTTCGTGGCAGCGCTGCTCGGAGCCGTCTTCATCCAGGTCGGCACGAACCTCTCGAACGACTACTCGGACGCGCGGCGGGGGGCCGACAGCGAGGACCGCCTCGGCCCGGTCCGGGTCACCGCCGGGGGCCTCGTCCCCCCGAGCCAGGTCCTGATCGCGACCTACGCGACCTTCGGCCTGGCGGTCCTGTGCGGCATCTACCTGATCGCGGTGGCGGGATGGGAGCTGCTGGCCGTCGGGGCCGCGTCGATCCTCGCGGGCGTGCTCTACACGGGCGGGCCCCGGCCCTACGGATACGAGGGGCTGGGCGAGCTCTTCGTGTTCCTCTTCTTTGGCATCGTGGCCGTCGCGGGCTCCTACTTCGTGCAGGTGCAGCAGCTCCCCTGGGAGGCCTTCGTGTGCGCCGTCCCGGTCGGACTGCTCGCGAGCGCGATCCTGGTCGTCAACAACGTCCGCGACATCGAGACCGACCGCCGGGCGGGCAAGCGCACGCTTGCGGTGCGGCTCGGGCGCGAGCGCACGCGCGGGCTCTACACCGCGATGCTGGCGGGCGCCTTCATCACCGCCCCTCTCCCCTGGCCGCTCGGCGCGATGAACGCCTGGCTGCTGCTGCCCTGGCTAGCGCTGCCGCTCGCGCTCGGTCTCGTGCGGATCGTGCGCACCCGCGCGGACGGGCCCTCGCTGAACGGGGCGCTGGCTCGCACCGGGATGCTGCAGCTCCTGTTCTGCCTGCTCTACTCGGCCGGGATCCTCGCCGCCGGCGGGATCCAGCCGTGAAGCTCGAGCTCCGCCGTCGCACCGTGCGGCTCGCCGAGCCGCTGCAGACCGCCCACGGTGCCGTCTGCGAGCGCGAGCTGGCGATCGCCGCGCTCACCGGCGAGGACGGCGTCACCGGATACGGGGAGGCGGCGCCGCTGCCCTCCTACGACGGCCCCGGGATGGATGTCGTCTGGCCGGCCCTCGAGAGCTACGCCGACGCGCTGGACGAGGCGGGCGAGGCCCGCGGCGACCACCTCCTGGAGGCATGCCGCACTCGCGCCGACGTTCCGGCCGCGCTCGCGGCGATCGACCTCGCGCTCTGGGACCGGGCCGGGCGCCGCGCCGGCCGTTCGGTGGCGGCGCTGCTCAGCGACCGCCCGGCACCGCGGGTGCCCGTCAACGCCACGCTGACAGGCACGGATCGCGCGACGGCCGCCGAACAGGCCGCCGAGGCCGTCGCGAACGGCTTCGAGTGCCTGAAGATCAAGGTGGGCACCGGCGACGATGCGGGACGCGTCGCGGCGGTGCGCGCGGCCGCCGGCCCCGAGGCACGGCTGCGGCTCGACGCCAACGGGGCATGGGACGTCGAGCAGGCCGTGCACTCGATCGAGGCGCTCGCGCCTGCCGGGCTCGAGCTGGTCGAGGAGCCGGTCCACGGCCTCGCGGAGATGCGGGCCGTGCGCGAGCGCGTACCCGTGCGCGTCTCGATCGACGAGACCGCCGGCGAGCGCGGCGCCCTCGGGGGCGGGATCGCCGACGCCGTGTGCCTGAAGATCTCCAGGTGCGGGGGGATCGGAGCGCTGGTCGCCGCCGCGTCGCTCGTACGGGCCTCCGGCGCCGAGGTCTACCTCGCCTCGACCCTCGACGGTCCGCTCGGCATCGCGGCGGCGCTGCAGGCCGCCTCTGCGCTGGCCTCGCGCGGCCCGCTGCCGCACTGCGGCCTGGCGACGCTCGCCCTCTTCGAGGACATCGAGAACCCGCTGCCCGCGCGCGGCGGCGCGATCGAGCTCCCCTCAGCTCCCGGGCTCGGCGTCGAGGCCGGCCAGCTCTTCTAGCGCGCGGGCGACTCCCGCGGGGTCCTCGAGCGCGAGGGCGTGCCCGCCTTCGAGCACGGTCAGACGTCCCTGTGGCAGGGCGCGCTCCGCACGCGCGAGCAACGCCGTGAACTTCTCATCGCGCGCCCCCGCCAGAAGCGTCACCGGCATGTGCAGCCGGCCGAGCTGCTCCCATACGGGCGGCATCGCGCCGGCGCTGAGGCCGCGCATCGCGGCCGCGAGTGCCCGCGGGTCGTTTCGCCGCTGATCGGCGCGCGCGAGCTCGCCGACGGCGGAGGGCTCCCCCGCGAAGAGCGGCTGGCTGCGCCAGCCCTCGATGAAGTCCTCGAAGGGCTCCGATTCCAGGCGCTCCGCGAGCTGCTCGTCGGCGGCGCGCCGCCGCGCGCGCTCGTGCGGATCCTCGATGCCGGGGTTGGCGGCGATCACGCAGAGCCGGCTCACGCGTTCCGGCGCGGCGAGAGCGACGTGCAGCGCCACCCGCCCGCCGAGCGAGTACCCGCAGAGCGCGAAGCGCCCCGGCGCGGCGGCGAGGACCGCGTCCACGCACTGCTCGAAGCCGATCGGCGGCGGGTGTGCCGCAGCCGCGCCGTGGCCCGGGAGGTCGAGCGCGAGCGGGCGATAGCGTTCCGGGTCCAGACGCTCGATCACGCCGTCCCAGGCGCGGTGCGTGCCGCCGAAGCCGTGGAGCAGGACGAGCGTCTCTGGCACGAGACGATCCTATGACCGCGAACACCGACACCCACGTCCTGCTGCGGGCTTTCGCCGATGAGCTCGCCCGCTGCGGCATGCGGGCGGCGTGTACCTCGCCCGGCTCACGCAGCACTCCGCTCGTGCTCGCGCTGGCCGGCGAGGAGCATCTCTCCTGCTACTCCCACGTCGACGAGCGCGCGGCCGGGTTCTTCGCCCTCGGCTGGGCGAAGCGGCTCGGCGTCCCGGCGGCCGTGGCCTGCACCTCCGGCACGGCCGCCGCGGAGCTGCTCCCCGCGGCGATCGAGGCCAGAGAGGCCCGCGTGCCGCTGCTGCTGCTGACCGCCGACCGGCCCGCCGAGCTGCGCGAGAACGGTGCCGGGCAGGCCGTCGACCAGGTGAAGATGTACGGCGGCGCCGTGAAGTGGTTCGTCGAGGTCGAGCTGCCGCCCCGAGCCGGCGCGGAGGCGCTGCGCTGGATCCGCACGCTCGCCTGCCGCGCCTACGCGACGACGCTCGAGGGGCGTCCCGGCGCCGTGCACCTGAACTTCCCGCTGCGCGAGCCGCTCATCCCGGAGAGCGAGCTGCCCCCGGACAGCAGCGGACGGCCAGCGCGCGCGCCCTTCCTCGAGCGGCTCGCGTCGCCCAGAGAAGGAGGATGGGCCGAACGGCGACTGGAGCGGCTCACGGGCGCGGCGCAGCGCCCGCTGATCGTCGCCGGGCGCAGCGAGCGGGGCGGAATCCAGGCCTACGCACAGGAGCTGGCCCAGAAGGGCTGGCCGGTGCTCGCCGACCCGATGTCGGGAGCGCGTCGCGGGCCCGCGGCTGTCGCTCACTACGACGCGCTGCTGCGCGACGCCGGCTTCGCCGGAGGCATGAGGCCGGATCTCGTGCTGCGGGTCGGCGATCTGCCGGTCTCCAAGCCGCTGCGCACGTGGCTCGCCGGCCTCGACGGCGTCGCCCAGGTCGCACTCGACCCCGAGTCCGCGTGGCAGGACCCCGCCTCGGTGCTCTGCGCAAGCCTCGACCTGGAGCCCGAGCGCGCGGTCAACTCCCTGCCGGCGGTCCCGGATGCGGGGTGGCTGGCGGGGTGGCGCGAGGCCGACGATCGTGCCGAAGCCGCGCTCGAAGAGGTGCTGGGGGGCGAGGAGCTGAGCGAGCCCCGTGTCGCCGCCGAGCTCTCCTGCCTGAAAGACGGAGAAGAGATCCTGTTCGTCGCCTCGTCGATGCCGATCAGGGACGTCGAGAGCGTATGGCCCGCGCTGGACGCGCCGGCGCCGGTGCTCTGCAACCGCGGTGCGAACGGGATCGACGGAACCGTCTCCTCGGCGTTCGGCGCAGCCGCCGCGGCGCGGCATGCCGATCTGGGCGAACAGGTCGTGCTGCTGATCGGCGACGTCGCGCTCGCCCACGACATCGGCGGCCTGCTCGCCTCCGCGCGCCTCGGCCTGAAGCTCACGATCGTCCTGATCGACAACGGTGGCGGGGGGATCTTCGACTTCCTGCCGATCTCGCGGGCTTCGCAGGCCCGGCGGGAGCCCCCCGGCGGCGGCGAGGATCTCTACACGCGTCACGTGGCGACGCCGACGGGCCTGGACTTCGCACGCGCGGCCGGCCTCTACGGGCTCGACCACGAGGAGGTCACGACGGGATCGGGCTTCCGTGCGGCTCTGCAGCGCGCCCTGGAGCGCCCCGGCTCCGGGATCATCGAGGTGCCCTCCGAGCGCGAGCGCAACGTCGCGGTCCACGCCCGCATGTGGGACGCGGTCGCCGGGGCGATCAGCCGCTGAGCAGCGGCAGCAGCGCCTGGAGCTTGACCTCCGTCTCGGCCAGCTCCTTCTCGGGCACCGAGTCGCGGACGATCCCGCCGCCCGCGTAGCAGCGGGCCACCGCTCCGCTCAGCAGCGCGCACCGCAGCGTCACACAGAACTCGCCGTCGCCGGCGGCGTCGGTCCAGCCGAGCGGGCCGAGGTACCAGCCGCGGTCGAGCCCCTCGAGTGCGGGGATCAGCGGCGCCGCCGCCGCGAGCGGCTCGCCTCCCACGGCCGGCGTCGGGTGCATGATCCCGGCCAGCTCCAGCGCGTCGATGGGCTCGGCGAGCTGCGCGCGGATCGGCGTCGCGAGGTGCTGGATGTTCGCGATCCGCGCGAGCCCGGGCTCGGGCGCGGCCGTGACCCATACCGAGTGCGCCCGCAGCGTGCGCTCGATCCGCCGCGCGACGATCGCGTGCTCTTCGCGATAGCTCGGGTCGCGCAGGAGCTGCTCGCCCAGGTGCGCGTCCACCGCGGGATCGGCGCTGCGCCGCATCGAGGCCGCCAGCGCGAGCGTCGAGGCGCGCTGGCCCTCGCGGCGCACGAGCAGCTCGGGGCTCGCGGCGATCAGGGCATCCTCGCCGCGACCCGCGCAGAAGACGAAGCACGACGGGAACTCCTCTCGCAGCACTCCGAAGACGGCCGCCGGCTCGTACGGGCGCGGCGCGTGGACCTGGACCTCGCGAGCGAGCACGATCTTCTCCATGCGCCCCTCCCTGATGAGCTCCACGGCGCGCGCCACTGCCTGCTCGTAGTGCTCGGGCGGCATCGCGCTCAGCACCTCGAAGCGCCCGGTCGGCGCGGGGTCGAGCAGCGGCAGCGGCGCTTCGCGAAGCTCCTGCGCACGCCGGGCGAGGCGCTCGCGCAGCCCCTCGGGATCGTCGTCGGGCTCTACGAGCGTCGCGAGCGTCATCGTCGTACGCCCGTCGGCGCGCGCCAGGCTCAGCTCGGGCACGACGACGCTCGCGGGCCCGAACCCCCGCCAGTGAGGCGCCTGCCCGCCCTCGGGGGCGAAGCTGAAGCCGCCGACCGCGACCGGGCCCGCCGCGTGCGAGCCATCGGGCTGATCGGAGAGCGCGTCGGCTGCCAGCTCGCGCCAGCCCCCGGCGAGCTCTGAGAAGCGCCCTCTCCCCTGCGCCCGCAGATCGAGGGCCTGCCCCAGCGCGGCGAGGGCGCGCCCGCCGCGGTCGGGCTGCTCGATGCAGAACCAGGGCTCGCCCCGGCGACGGGAGGCGAACGCGACGGCCGATGGATCCGCGTCGCCGTCGATTGCCACCGTCAGGGCAGCGAGCGTGGCCCGCCCCCGCGCCCGAGAACGCTTCGATGCTTCCAGCAGCCGCGCGGCGAGACGGCCCTGATCGCGCTCGTCGAGCGCGAAGGGCGGCCGCTGCACGGTGGTGGTCCTCAAGCCGTCAGGTCTCGGTGCGCCCGCGCGAGATGGCGATCTCGCCCGTCCGCATCATCTCGATCAGCCCGAACGGACGCACCATCGTCTCGAACGCCTCGATCTTGTCGGTCGTCCCGGTGACCTCGATGATGACGGCGCGCTTGGTGACGTCGACGACCTTGCCGCGGAAGATCTCGGCGATCTGCATCAGCTCGCCGCGCTGCGGCCCGTCGGCCGTGACCTTGAAGAGCGCGAGCTCTCGCGCGACGGTGTCGCCGGGCTCGAGGTCGCGGATCTTCAGGACGTTGACGAGCTTGTGCAACTGCTTGGTGACCTGGTCGATCGGGTGCAGCGCACCGTCGACCGTCAGCGTCACGCGTGAGATCTCCTCGTCCTCGGTCGGCCCGACCGTGAGCGTGTCGATGTTGAAGCCCCGGCGCGCGAACAGTCCCGCGATGCGGGTCAGGACGCCGGACTTGTTTTCCACGAGGATCGACAGCACGTGCTTGCGCCCCGTGCGCAGGCCCGTCGCGGCGTCGAGCTCCTCGAGCGAGAGCGGCTCCTTCGTGCCTGGTTCGCCCATGACGCTCACCCCACCATCTCTCTTGCCGCGCTGCCGGCCGGGATCATCGGGTAGGTGTTCTCCTCCCGCGTCACCCGCACGTCCACCAGCACCGGGCCGTCGGTCGCGATCGCGCGCTTCATGTCCTGCACCAGCGTCGTCTTGTCGGTGAGGCGCATCCCGGTGACGCCGTAGGCCTCGGCCAGCTTGACGAAGTCGGGGAACTCGCCCATGTCGACCTGGCTGTATTTGCCGTCCCAGAACAGCTCCTGCCACTGGCGCACCATCCCGAGGTAGCCGTTGTTCATGATGAACACCTTGATCGGGATCTTGTTCTGCGCACACGTTGCGAGCTCCTGCGCGTTCATCTGCACCGAACCGTCGCCCGCCACGCAGCAGACCACCTGATCGGGACACGCGACCGCGGCGCCCATCGCGGCCGGCAGGCCGAAGCCCATCGTGCCGAGGCCGCCGGAGTTGATCCAGCGGCGCGGAGCCGGGAAGTCGTAGTACTGCGCCGCCCACATCTGGTGCTGGCCGACGTCGCTTGTCACGATCGCCTGGCCGTCCGTCGCCTCCCACAGCGCCTGGATCATGAACTGCGGCTTGATCTCGTTGTCGGCGCTGTCCTCGTAGCCGAGCGGGTACTTCTCGCGCCAGGAGTCGATCCGGTTCCACCACGCGTCGAGGCGGCCGGGGTCGGCGCCGATCGCGCGGTACTCGATCACCAGCTTCGCCAGCACGTGCTTGGCGTCGCCGACGATCGGGATGTGCGCGGGGACGTTCTTTGAGATCTCCGCGGGGTCGACGTCGATGTGGATGAACTTCGCGCGCGGGGCGAACTCTGAGAGCTTGCCCGTGATGCGGTCGTCGAAGCGCGCCCCGACGGCGCAGATCAGATCCGCCTCGTCCATCGCGTAGTTGGCGGCGCGGGTGCCGTGCATGCCGAGCATCCCGAGCCACTGCGGGTCGGGTGCGGGGAACGCTCCGAGCCCCATCAGCGTGCACGTGACCGGGAAGCGGTCGCTGCGCGCGAACTCGGTCAGCTCCGCCGAGCCTTCGGCGTTCACGACGCCGCCGCCCGCGTAGATCACGGGCCGCTGGGCGGCCGCGAGCGCCTTGGCGGCCTGGCGGATCTGCTTCTGGTTGCCCTCGACGCGCGGCTGGTAGCCGGGCAGCCGCACGTCGGTGACCGGCTCGTAGTCGATCTCCGCGCGGGAGAGGTCCATCGGGATGTCGACGAGGACGGGCCCCGGACGTCCGCTGCGGGCGACGTGGAACGCCTCGTGGATCGCGCGCGGCAGCTCCTCGGGGCTCTGGATCATGAAGGAGTGCTTGACGATCGGCATCGTGATGCCGATCGTGTCGGCCTCCTGGAAGCCGTCGGTGCCGAGCAGCTCGGTGCGCACCTGGCCCGTGATGAACACGCAGGGGACCGAGTCCATCATCGCGTCGGTGATCGGGGTGATCAGGTTGGTCGCACCCGGGCCGCTGGTCGCGAACGCCACGCCCACCTTGCCGGTGGCCTTTGCGTAGCCCTCGGCGGCGTGGCCGCCGCCCGCCTCGTGGCGGACCAGGATGTGGCGGATTCCGCCGTCGACGAGCGCGTCGTAGGTCGGCAGGTTGGCGCCGCCGGGGAGGCCGAAGACGACGTCGACGCCCTCCGCCTTCAGACATTCCATCAGTGCATCGACTGCACGCATCTCGACCTCCTTCCAAAAGGGTCGGAAACGACGAATCGCGGGGAGGCATCCCCGCGCTTGAATGCCAGTCTACCAGCGGGTTTTCGGGTCGCGAGGACGGATTGCGCCACGCTCCCGCGAGCCGTGGCGCCCGCGCCGCCGGCGTCAGGAGACGCCGAGCCCGACGCCGATCGCGAGGCTGATCAGACCGCCGATGCCGACGAACACGAGCGAGGCGCGTATCGGGATGTGCAGGAAGCGGTGACGGATCCAGGCGATCGCGAACAGCTCGGCCGCGACCACCGCACCGGCGACGATCAGCGCCTTTTTGAGGTCCGGAATCAGGAACGGCAGCGTGTGGAAGATGCTGCCGAGGACGGTCATGCCGCCGGTGATGGTCCCGCGCACCGCCGCCGAGCCGCGGCCGGTTTCCTCACCTGTGTCCGAACCCGCCTCCGACCAGCCCATGCTGACGCCCGCGCCGAGCGCGACGCCGAGCCCGACCACGAACGCGGTGTGCGAGCTCGAGGTGATCGCCGCGGCGAAGATCGGCGCCAGCGAGGAGATCGTGCCGTCGATCAGCCCGACCAGCCCGGGCTGCACGACACGCAGCAGGAAGTCCCGCTCGTCCTCGAAGCCGAAGCGGTGGATGATCCTTGCGATCAGCGAGTCGCCCCGGCGCGGTGCCGCCTTCACCTCGGTGCTCATTGGGCACACATTACGTGCCGGATCGGCTTAGGCGGCCCTGACTCGGGTTAGGCAACCCGAAGCCGGATCAGGTCGGGGGAGCCTCTGTCCGCTGCCAGGATTCGGGCTGGACGGCGACGTCCGGGAACTCCAGCTCCTCGCCACAACGCATGCAGATCGCGTCGTAGATCTTGGTCACGTTCCCGCATTTCGGGCAGCGGCGGCGGAACTCGTCGCGCTCGACCCGGTAGGCGAGGGCGGCCATCAGGCCGAGAAACGGTATGAGGCCCGAGATCAGGAACCAGAGAAGGAACGAGCTGCCCTTCATCTTCCCGATCACTCCGCCGGAGATCCCGAACAGGACCGCGATCACGACATAGGCCATGTCTGCGTGCCGCCTGCCCTTTCCGCCCGCCCGCGCTAGAGCAGGACGCGGAGCGCCCAGATCACGGCGACGACCGCGAGCACGAGGAGCACCGTGCTGAACAGGAATGACAGCACGTGCCCGATCACGCCGAGCAGCAGCCATCCCACGACCAGCAGGACCAGGACCGCCACGGCGGTGCGTCCGAAGGAGGAGCGGTGTGAGGACTCGTTCATCTCGCCGGTCATTTTACGCGAAGCGAGCCCCGTCCACGGCAATTCTGCGGCCACGGGGCCGAGGCCGGTCCCCATGCCCTTGCGCAGGACGGCAATGCGGCCGGACAGGGAGGGATTCCCTGTCCGGCCGCACGCCGGACGCTCGCCGAGGGAAGCGCGCGTCGCCGCGTCGGTGGGAGGTCAGCTCAAGCGGCCAGGCGGACCCAGATCGCGGGCCGTCCGTGCCGTCGCGATGTCCGCGCCGCGCTGGCCAGAGCGGGTGCGACCTGCCCCCGACCCGACACTTGTGAGCCGGTACCGGCGGATGCGGGTCCCGCCCGCCCTCCGCCGGCCGGCGTCGGACACCACCTCGGGCAACAGCACGAAACGCCTGGGCGGTGAAGTCCTTGAGGAGGATGAGGAACTCATGGCCGTCATCTTGGCGCGCCACGGCCGCCCTGCCTTTGGCCGGGAGTCCAAAATGTGAGGCCGCGGCCTCGACGCGGCGCGTCAGAGCCCGAGCTGCTCGTTGATGAGCCGCGAGACCTCGGCGCCGTCGGCGCGCCCGCGGGTCTCCCGCATCACCTGGCCCACGATCGGGCCGATCGCCTTCGCGTTGCCTTCGCGGACGCGCTGGGCGGCGTCGGGATTGGCCTCGAGCGCGGCCGCGACGATTCCCGCCAGCTCATCGCCGCCGTCCATCGCGGCGAGGCCCTCCGCCTCGACGATCGCCGCCGGATCGCCCCCGTCTGCGAGCAGGCGCTCCAGCACCTGGCGTCCCGCCCCGACGCTGACCTGCTTCTCGGAGACCATCCCGGCCAGTTTCGCGAGCGCGGCGGGCGTGACCTTCGTCTCTGCGGGGTCGGCGCCGTCCTGAAGGCGGCTCGCCAGCTCCACGCCCACCCAGTTGGCCAGCGTCTGGGCGGGGAGGTCCGGCCCCGCCGCAAAAGCGGCGTCGAAGAACGCCGCCAGCTCGCCGCGGAAGGCGAGCAGCCGCGCGCTTTCGGCGCTCAGCCCGAGCTCGCTCTCATAGCGCGCGGCGCGCTCGGCCGGAAGCTCGACCATGTCGGCCCTTGCGCCTTCGAGCATCCCCTCGTTGATCGCGACAGGGACGAGATCCGGCTCGGGGAAGTAGCGGTAGTCGTGAGCCTCCTCCTTGGAGCGCAGCGACGTGATGGCCCCGGAGTCGGGGTCGAAGTGCAGGGTCTCCTGTTCGATCGTGCCGCCGGCGGCGATCAGCTTCTCCTGGCGCGCGATCTCGGCGCGGATCCCGCGTTCGATGAAGCGGAAGGAGTTCATGTTCTTCAGCTCGGTCTTGACGCCGAGCTCCTCGCTGCCGGCCGGGCGCAGCGAGATGTTCGCGTCGCAGCGCAGCGAGCCCTCCTCCATGTTCACGTCGCTCACACCCAGGGTGCGCATCGTCGTTCGCAGCAGCCTCAGCCACTCGCCGGCCTGCTCGGCGGAGCGCAGGTCGGGCTCGGTGACGATCTCCGCAAGCGGCGTCCCGCCGCGGTTGAAGTCGACGATGCTGGCGTCCGAGCCGTGAATGCGCCCGCTCTCGCCGAGGTGGGTCAGCTTGGCCGCGTCCTCCTCCAGGTGCACGCGATGGATGCGAACCTCGCCGAGGTTCCCGCCGCGGCACAGGGGCTCGTCGTACTGGGAGATCTGGTAGCCCTTCGGCAGGTCGGGATAGAAGTAGTTCTTGCGGTGGAAGATCGAGCGCGGGGCGAGCTCCGAGCCGACGGCGAGGCCGATCATCAGCCCGAAGTGCACCGCGCGCTCGTTCGCGACGGGAAGGCTGCCCGGAAGCCCGAGGCAGACCGGGCACGTGTGCGTGTTGGGCGGATCGCCGAACGTGACCGCGCACGCACAGAACATCTTCGTCGCCGTCGCGAGCTGGATGTGGATCTCAAGGCCGATGACGGGCTCGAGCTCAGCCACGGGGAGCGCTCCCGTCGAAGCCGAGCGCCCGCTCGAGCGCATGGGAGGCGTCGAGCAGCGCGTTCTCGCTGAACGCCGGCCCTGCGAGCTGCAGCCCCACCGGCAGGCCGTCCGAGAGCCCGCACGGGATCGAGATCGCCGGGATGCCGGCGAGCGACATCGGGACCGTGCAATAGTCGTTGAGGTACATCGAGAGCGGGTCACCCGTCTTCTCGCCGAGCGCGAACGCGACCGTCGGCGCGGTCGGCGTGGCGATCAGCTCCACGCCTGCGAAGGCCTTCGCGAAGTCCTCGGCGATCTTGGTGCGCACGCGCTGGGCGCGGCCGTAATAGGCGTCGTAGTAGCCGGAGGAGAGCGCGTAGGTGCCGAGCATCACGCGGCGCTTGACCTCGGGCCCGAAGCCGTCGTGACGAGTGCGGGTGTACATGTCGAGCAGGTCGCGGGCGTCGGGGGCGCGCAGGCCGTAGCGCACGCCGTCGTAGCGTGCGAGGTTCGAGGAGGCCTCGGCCGGAGCGAGCACGTAATAGGCCGACAGCGCGTGCGGGGCGTGCGGCAGGGCGATCTCCTTGACCTCGGCGCCGAGTGCGACGGCGGTCTCAAGCGAGGCGCGGAACGCCGCGAGGACGCCGGCTTCGATGCCCTCGCCGCTCAGCTCGCCGGGCACGCCGATCCGGACCCCGTCAAGGCGCTCCGCGCTCGGCAGCGCGATCGGCTGCGGGAGCTGCAGCGAGGTGGCGTCGCAGGGATCCTGCCCGACCATCTCCCTCAGCAGCAGCGCGGCGTCGCGCACGTCGCGGGTCAGCGGGCCCGCCTGGTCGAGCGAGGAGGCGAAGGCGATCATCCCGTAGCGGGAGACCGACCCGTAGGTCGGTTTCATGCCGACGATCCCGCACAGCGCCGCGGGCTGGCGGATCGAGCCGCCGGTGTCGGTGCCGAGCGCCCAGGGCGCCAACCCCGCCGCGACGGCCGCGGCGCTGCCGCCGGAGGAGCCGCCGGGCACGCGCGTCCGGTCCCACGGGTTGCGCACGGGCCCGTAGGCGGAGTTCTCGTTCGAGGAGCCCATCGCGAACTCGTCCTGGTTGGTCTTCGCCAGCAGCCTCGCGCCCGCGCGCTCCAGGCGGTCGACCGCGGTCGCCGTGTAGGGCGGCTCGTAGCCCTCGAGGATCTTCGAGCCCGACTGGCTGGGGACGCCCTTCGTGCAGAAGAGGTCCTTGACAGCGATCGGCACGCCCGCGAGCGATCCCTCCCCGGAGGACCCCCCGTCCTCGCCGGGCGCGACCCACGTGAAGCAGTTCAGCCCACGCTCGGCCGCAGCGCGATCGGCCGCGGCGCGCTCGCGGTAGAAGGAGAACAGCTCCCCCGGGGAGACCTCCCCCGCGGCGATGAGCTCGGCGGCCTGCGCGGCGGTGAGTGAAAGCAGCTCTGCGCTCACGCCTGCGGGGAGGGAACCAGGAACCCCTCGTCGTTCGCGTCCGGGGCCTGTTCGAGGGCGACCTCGCGCGGCAGGCACTCGTGGGGGACGTCCTCGCGCAGGCGTCCGGTCACCTCGACGACGTGCGACGTCGGAGCGACGCCGTCCAGGTCGAGCTCGCCGATCTTGGCGACGTAGCCGCTGATCGCCGAGAGCTCGCGCGCCATCGGCTCGATCTCCTCCTCGCTGAGGGCGAGGCGGGCGAGACGGGCAACGTGCAGGACCTCGTCGCGGTCGATCACGGCTGGCAGTCTACGGCCGGCCGGGCGGGACGCCGTTGCCCGGTACGGGCGGGCGCGGCTCGACCTCGGCCGGGTGGTAGCGCGAGGGCCGTTCGTCGCGGATCACGAGCCAGGAGCCGATCAGGATCAACAGGGCGCCCGAGAGGCCGAACCAGGCGCCGGCGCAGAGCCCGGTCGCGTGGTCTGGGCGCTCGAGCACGCGCACGACGGCGGCGATCGCGCCGATCAGGCCGATCAGGACACTCCACACGGCGGTCGAGATCGGGAGTGCCGGGCTCTCACGCTCGAGCGCTGCCGAGAGCACCATCGCGCACGCGGCGGCGAGCGCAGCCAGCATCAGCACCGCCGCGCCTCCGAAGGTGTCCCAGAAGTCGAGGTTGCCGACCGGGCTTTCATACCAGGGCAGGAACAGAGCCGCGATCAGGCAGCCGATCCCCGCGACGGCCGTCCACTCCCCCACACGGAGCTTCCTCACGCCGCGCTCCCCGCCGGCGCGTGCGCGGCCTGCGCCCGCGCCGCCTGCAGCGTGTTGCGCAGCAGCATCGCGACGGTCATCTGGCCCACGCCGCCGGGGACCGGCGTGATCGCCGAGGCGATCTCCTGCACGGCCGCGTGGTCGACGTCGCCGACGAGCCCGCTCTTGTTCTGGGCCTCCTCGGGGCTGATCCGGTTCATGCCCACGTCGATCACGACCGCTCCCGGCTTGACGGCGTCGGCGCCCAGCATGCGCGGCCGGCCGATCGCGGCGACGAGCACATCGGCCCGGCGGCAGACCGCTGCGAGGTCCCGCGTGCGCGAGTGGCAGACCGTGACCGTGGCATTGGCCGCGAGCAGGAGCTGAGCCATCGGCTTGCCGAACAGGTTCGAGCGTCCGACGACGACGGCCTCGGCGCCCTGGAGCTCGACGCCGGCCTCCTCGAGCAGCACCATCACCCCCAGCGGTGTGGCGCCGACGAGCTGCGGGGTGCCCAGCGCCAGCATCCCGGCGCTGTAGGTGGTGAGGCCGTCGACGTCCTTGTCAGGCCGCACGAGCTCGGTCAGAGCGCGGCCGTCGAGGTGCGCGGGCACCGGCAGCTGGACGAGGATGCCGTTCACCGCCGGGTCCTCGTTCAGCGCCTGGACCACCGCTTGCACCTGCTCGGCGCTCGCGTCCGCGGGCAGCCGCTTGTCCACCGGCACCATCCCGACCTCGGCGGAGGCGCGCTGCTTGCCGCCCACGTACACCGCGGAGGCCGGGTCGTCGCCGACGAGCACCGTTGCCAGGCCCGGAGCGCGCCCGTGCTGCGCCGTGAATGCCGCCACCTCCTCGGCAACCTCCGCGCGCACGCGCGCCGCGATCGCCCGGCCGTCGATGAGGGTGGCGGTCATTTCCCTGATGCTATGAGGTCGGCGAGCAGCGGTGCGCTCAGCGCTTCGAGACCGGCGCGTACTCGGCCATCAGCTTGCGTTCCGAGCCGTCGCCCGCGAAGCGCACGACGATCACGCCGTCGGGCTCCACCGCCGTGACGACGCCGTCGCCGAAGGCTGCGTGCACGACGTCCTCGCCGAGGCGGAAGGCCTGGATCTCATCTGCCGCTCGCGGTTCGCGCCGCGCCCTGGGAGCGGGCCAGCTCGTTTCGGCGCCCCGGGCCAGGGATGGCGTGAACGCGGATGCCGATGCGAAGCCGCCGGCGTCCCCGCCCTCGTCGAGCAGGTCGCCGGGGATCTCGGCCAGGAAGCGGCTCGGCATCCCGTAGCTCTGCGCGCCGAACACCGCTCGCCGCCGCGCGTGGGTCAGGTAGAGCTTTCGCATCGCGCGGGTGACGCCGACGTAGAAGAGGCGCCGCTCCTCCTCGAGGCCGCCCTCGTCGATCGCGCGTGAGTGCGGGAAGACGCCGTCCTCCAGGCCCGTGATGAACACGGTCGGGTACTCGAGCCCCTTCGCGTTGTGCAGGGTCATCAGCGTCACTAGGCCTTCGTCGTCGCTTCGCCCGTCCGCGTCGGCGACGAGCGCGACCTCCTGCAGGAAGCGCTCGAGTGTGTCCTCGCCCTCGCTCTCGTCGAACTCCCGCCCGACCTCGACGAGCTGCTCGAGGTTCTCGATCCGCCCCTGCGCCTCGATCGAGCGCTCGGCTTCGAGCGCCTCGACGTAGCCGCTCTGGGCGAGCACCGCCTCGAGGAGCTCGGCGACCGGGACGGAATCCCCCTCACGCTCGGACCGGGCGGGCGTCGAGGCGGCATCGAGCTGCGAAACCCCATCCTCAAAATCATCTTCTCCGCCCAATGGGGCGGCACCCGTCATCGCCCGCAGCTCAGCCATCGTGGCCATGAAGCGAGTGAGCGCCTTCACCGCCGCCGCGCCGAGTCCCGGCACCCGGCGCGGGGACGCGGCCGCCTCCCACACGGAGACGTCCAGCGCCGCCGCATGCGCGGTCACGCGCGCGAGCGTCGTCGCGCCGATCCCGCGCCGCGGTGAGTTGGCCACGCGCGTGAAGCTGACCACGTCATAGGGGTTCGCGAGCAGCGACAGGTAGGCGATCGCGTCCTTGATCTCGGCCCGCTCGTAGAACTTGGTCCCGCCGATCACCTGGTAGCCGATCTCGCTGCGCACGAGCGCGTCCTCGATCACGCGCGACATTGCGTTCGTGCGGTAGAGCACCGCGATCTCCGCGCGCGAGCCGCCCTCGTCCACCAAGCGCTGGATCTCGCCGACGACATAGCGCGCCTCGGCGTGCTCGTCCTGCAGGGCGCGCACCTCGATCTGATCGCCCTGCCCCAGCTCGCTCCACAGCCGCTTCGCGATCTGGCCGCGGTTGTTGGCGATCACAGCGTTGGCGGCGGCCAGGATCGTCTCGGTCGAGCGGTAGTTCTGCTCCAGCTTGACCACGCGGGCGTCCGGGAAGTCGTCCTGGAAGTCGAGGATGTTCCGGATGTCGGCCTGGCGGAAGCCGTAGATCGACTGCGCGTCGTCGCCGACCACCGCGAGGTTCCGGTGCCCGACCGGCCCGGCATAGGTCGGGCGGTCGTCGGGCTCCGCGCCGCGCTGGGGCGGGCGCCCGCCGCCCACCAGCAGCTGCAGCAGCCGGTACTGGGCATGGTTGGTGTCCTGGTACTCGTCGACGAGCACGTGGCGAAACGTGTCGCGGTAGCGGTCGCGGACATCCTCGAACAGCTCCAGGAGGTTCACGGTCCTGAACAGCAGGTCGTCGAAGTCCATCGCGTTCATCCGCACGAGGTCGCGCTGGTAGATGTCATAGACCTCGCCGATCATCTCCTCGAACGGCGAGGCCGCCTGCGCCCGGTACTCCTCGACGTCGATCAGCTTGTTCTTGGCCGCGGAGATCTGGTTCAGCACCGCCGCGGGCGTGTAGCGCTTGGGGTCCACGCCGACGGCGTCGGCGCTCCGCTTCGCCAGCCGGCGGGAGTCGGCCTGGTCGTAGATCGTGAACTGGCGCGTGTAGCCGAGCCGCGCAGCCTCCGCGCGCAGGATCCGGGCGCACGCCGAGTGGAACGTCATCAGCCACATGCCGCGGGTGGCATGGCCGAGCAGCCGTTCGACTCGCTCGCGCATCTCGCTCGCGGCCTTGTTGGTGAAGGTGATCGCGAGGATCTCGCCCGCCTGCGCCTGGTCTGTGTAGATCAGGAACGCGATCCGGTGCGCCAGGACGCGCGTCTTGCCGGAGCCCGCGCCGGCCAGGATCAGCAGCGGTCCCTCGCCGTGGGTGACCGCCTCGCGCTGGGGCTCGTTGAGGTCCTCGAGGAGCTCGGCGAGGTGCTCTGCGTGGGGGTTCGCGGCCATCTAAGTGAGGATAGATGTGGGCGCGGCAGCCGGCGGGCGCGAGCCGCGGTGGCGGTTCAACGTTCCAGCGCGCGTGGGCGAGCCTCGACTTCGAAGGCGTCGAGTTCCGCGGGCTCGCCGGCGATCCCGTGCTCTGCCGGCACGCCGAGCAGGCGCTCGCGGACCTCGGGCTCGAGGGCCAGGGACCTACCCCCCGGCGGGGTTCGGCCCCCGTACCTCCCTGAGAGGTTTGACGTCGGCGATCGGCCGGGGCGGCTCGTCGGAGAGCTCGGCCTGGATCCGTTCGAGCTGGGCGATCCGCCCGGAGAGCGCCTGGATCGCCTCGGCGATCGGGTCCGGGAGGTGGATCCAGTCGGCGTCGGGGCCCTCGACGCGGCGGCCTTCGACGCGGACGGGATGCCCGGGGTTTCCGACGACCGTCGAGTTGGCGGGCACGTCGGTGATCACGACGCTGTTGGCGCCGATCTTCGCGCCGTGGCCGATCGTGATCGGGCCGAGGAGCTTGGCGCCCGAGCCGATCGTGACGTTGTCTTGCACGGTCGGGTGGCGCTTGCCGGTGGCGAATCCCGTGCCGCCGAGGGTGACGCCCTGGTAGAGCGTGACGTTGTCGCCGATCTCGGCGGTCTCGCCGATCACGACACCGGTGCCGTGGTCGATGAAGAGGCCCTGGCCGATGCTGGCGGCGGGGTGTATCTCGATCCCGGTGAACATGCGCGTGAGAGTTGCGATCAGACGCGGGAAGAGGGGCACGCCGGCGGTGAACATGGCGTGCGCGACCCGATAGGCGAGCAACGCGTGGATCCCGGGCCAGGTCGCGACGATCTCGGCAGGCTGCACGCCGCGGGCGGCGGGGTCGCGCTCGCGCGCCGCGAGAACGTCGCGCTTGACCTCGCCGGCCACCCGGGCGAACGCGCCAAAACGGGCCATGGAGAAAGCGTAGCGGCGATCCTTGCGCCTACAACCTTTTTTTGATTTGGAGGGTCTCCGCGTCGCGGCGGACGACGGCCCTGGGCGGGCGGCTTTCTGCTCCTGCGATCAGGCGCACGCGCGCACGGAGCGCCGGCCGCCTACGGAGCGAAGAACGGCTGAGAGACGTAGCGCTCGCCGGAGTCGGGCATCACGACGACGATCCGCGCGTCCTTGGACTCGGGCCGCGCGGCGACTGCGAGCGCGGCGAACAGCGCGGCGCCGCAGGAGATCCCTGCGAGGACGCCGGCCGTGCGCGCGCAGCGCCACGCGGTCTGGATCGCGTCGTCGTCGGAGACGGCGATGACCTCGTCGAGCAGCTCGCGGTTGAGCACCGGTGGCACGAAGCCCGCGCCGATGCCCTGGATGCGATGCGGCCCGAGGCGCCCGCCCGAGAGCACCGCCGAGCCCTTCGGCTCGACTGCCACCACCCTCAGCTTCGGGCTGCAGCTCCCGCGCAGGTACTCCCCCACGCCCGTGATCGTGCCGCCCGTGCCCACGCCGGCGACGAGCACGTCGACGTCGTCGTCGAGGGCGGCAGCGATCTCAGGGCCGGTGCCGCGGCGATGCGCCTCGGGGTTGGCGGGGTTCGTGAACTGGTCGGGCAGGAACACGTCGTCGCGCTGGGCGAGCGCCCGCGCTGCCTGGACCGCCTCCTCCATGCCGCCGAGCGACTCGGTGATGTCGACGCGCGCGCCGTAGAGGCGCAGCAGGCTCTCGCGCTCGGAGCTCATGCCCTGGGGGAGCGTCAGGACCAGGTCGTAGCCCTTCGCCGCGCACACGAACGCGAGTGCGATCCCGGTGTTGCCGCTCGTCGCCTCGACGATCGTGCTGCGCCCCGGCTCGATCCGCCCTTCCGCCTCGGCCGCTTCGATCATCGCGACGCCGATCCGGTCCTTGACGCTGCCGCCCGGGTTGTACGCCTCGAGCTTGGCGAAGATCCGGGCCCCCGGCGCACGGGGCCCGAGGGCCTCGGGCAGCTCGACCATCGGCGTCCCGCCCACAAGCTCGGCAATGTTGATCGGGATTCGGGACATCCGTCCCGACAATAGTCGAGGTGCTGCGCGGAGCGTGCCCGCGGGCGACGGGCAGGACGCTCAGCCCAGCGTCTTGACCATCATGAAGTGCGGCCCGATCCCCGCGATCTCGAACTCCTCGCCCTCGACGCTCCAGCCCTCACGCTCGTAGAAGGCGCGCGCCCCCGTCCGCGCGTTGCACCACAGCCGCCGCCCGCCGCGCTTCGCCGCGTGCTCCTCGAGCGCGCCGAGCACCAGCTTTCCGAGGCCGCGTCCGCGCAGCTCCGGCTCGGTCGCCATCCCCCGAACCCGCCAGTCACCCTCGTGCGGCTCGCGCGGGTTCACCTCCTCCATCACGCTGCCGACGGCCAGCACCTCGTCCTGCCCGCCGAGCGCGGCGTAGTGGGCGGTCGCGGGGTCGCCCTCGCGCTCGTACATCGCCTCGCCCGGGGACTGCCACGGCCGGAGCACCGCCATGCGCAGCGCCTGCCCCTCAGGCGCCCCGACCGGGCGCACCCGCACGCCCGCCGGCGCGGCGCTCACGCCGCAGGCTGCTGCACGGGCAGACGGACCCGGAACACGGTCCGTCCCGGTTCGGTCCTCAGCGTCAGGCTGCCGTGGTGGCGGTCGACGATGATCCGCCGCGCGGTGTCGAGCCCGAGGCCGGTCCCCTTGCCGACTTCCTTGGTGGTGAAGAAGGGGTCGAAGATCCGCTCGGCCGCCTCGGCCGGCACGCCGGGGCCGTCGTCGCCGATGTCGACCTCGACGCAGTCGCCGTCGCGGTGCGCCGAGATCGTGATCGTGCCCTCCTCCCCGAGGGCGTCGATCGCGTTGTCGAGCAGGTTCGTCCAGACCTGGTTGAGCTCGGCGCCGTATGCCTGGAAGCGCGGCAGGTCCTCGTCGATGTCGCGCTCGATCTGGATCGTCGTGTGCTTGAGCTTGTGCCCGAGGATCGTGAGCGTCGTGTCAAGGCCCTCCCGGACGTCGACCTCGACGAGCCCGCCGCGGTCCATGTAGGCGTACATCTTCACCGCGCCGACGAGCTTGCTCATGCGCTCGGTCGACTCCGCCAGCTCGGCTGCCAGCTCCCGCGCCAGCAGCGAGGCCGCGATCCAGCGCACTGCTGCTTCGGTCGCGGGGCCGGCGAGCTCGGAGACGCGCGCGAGCTGGCGCTCGTCGAAGCCGGCCTGCGCGAGCGGCTCGACGATCCGGTAGGCGTCGCCGACGCCGGCATCTTCGAGCGCACCCGTCAGCTCGTCTTCGGCGTCGGCGAGCTCGAGCTGGGAGATCGACGCACGGGCTCGGCATGCCTCGAGCACCGAGCGCTGGACCTGCACCAGCTGCTCGACCTGCTCGCGCGCGACGCCCGATTCCACGAACGCACCGATGGTCGAGCTCAAGACGTCCAGCGCGTCGGCGAGATCGGAGGAGGCACGCTTCGCCGCCGAGGCCGGGTTGTTCAGCTCGTGGGCGAGGCCGGCCGCCATCGTGCCGAGCGACTCCAGGCGCTCTCGGTTCTGCTCGATCGCCGTGATCCGCCCGACCACCGGGCGGACGCGCTCGAGGACGCGCTGCATCACCACGCGGTTCTTGACCGCCAGCTCGAGGAACTCGTCGCCGTCGATGAACGCGAGCCGCACGTCGGTCTTCGCCTGCACGCGCACGGCGAGACCCGATCCGGTCAGCGCCCCGATCGCGCCGAGATAGGTCGGCGCGACGTGATCGCCGGAGGACTCCTGCCCGCCGTTGAGCTCGCGGAAGGTCTCGGCCGTCCCCTCGAACAGGAGATAGACGCGGCGCTCCGTCGCCCCCTCGCGGGCGATCAGCTGGCCCGCGGGCCACTCGACCAGCTCGGCTTGGTCGGCGATCTCCTGCAGGGCCTCGTCGTCGAGGCCCTCGAACAGCTCGATCGGGCGCAGCTGCTCGACGGTCGGATGGCTCATGCGCTCGCCAGGTATTCGTGTATCAGCGACACAGACATCGAGCCCTCGCCGACCGCGCTCGCAACCCGCTTGATCGAGCGCGAGCGGACATCCCCGGCGACGAACACGCCCGGGACGCTCGTCTCGAGCACATAGGGGTCGCGCTCGAGCGGCCAGCCGTGGTCGCGCACCTCGTTGCCCGCAAGGATGAAGCCCCGCTCGTCGCGGGCGAGGACGCCCTCGAGCCAGTCGGTGCGCGGCGCCGCGCCGATGAAGATGAAGCAGGCGTCCGCTTTCTCGGTGACGACGTTGCCGTCGCGATCGCGGATGTCGATGCTCTCGAGGCGGCCGTCCTGGCCGTGTGCAGCAACCGCCTGGGTGCCGGTGCGGACCTCGACGTTCTCGAGCGCCGCGATCTGCTCGATCAGGTAGTGGGACATCGACTTCTCCAGCGACGAGCGCACGAGCATCGACACGCGGCTCGCGTAGCCGCTGAAGTAGACGGCCGCCTGGCCGGCCGAGTTGGCGCCGCCGATCACGACCACGTGCTGTTCTGCGCACGAGCGTGCCTCGGTCAGCGCCGCGCCGTAGTAGACGCCCGCCCCGGTCAGCTCGGCGAAGCCCGGCGCGTCCAGCAGCCGGTAGGAGACGCCCGATGCGATCAGCACGCAGTTCGCGCTCAGCTCCCCGCCACCGGTCAGCTCGACGGTCCGCCCTGCCCCCTCGATCCGCAGCGCCGCGGCGTCGTTGACCGTCAGCAGCTCGGCGCCGAGGCGCCGCGCCTGGTCGGTCGCCCGCCGCGCGAGGTCCGAGCCCGAGAGGCCGGCCGGGAAGCCGAGGTAGTTCTCGATCCGGCTCGACTGGCCCGCCTGCCCGCCGGGCGCCTCACGCTCGACCATGACGGTGCGCAGGCCCTCTGAGGCCCCGTAGACCGCCGCGGCGAGGCCGGCCGGCCCGCCGCCCACGATCACGAGGTCGTAGTGATCCGCCGCCGGCTGCCCGGCCACGCCGATCTTCTCGGCCAGCTCGAGCACCGTCGGCTGCTCGAGGACCGTCCCGTCCTCCAGCAGCGCGACCGGCAGGCGCTCCTCGCTCACGCCGGCGACCGCGATCAGCTCGCGCGCCTCGGCGTCGCGCTCGACGTCGAGCCAGCGGCCCGGGATGCGATTGCGCGCGAGGAAGTCGCGCAGCTCGTGCGTGGCGGCCGAGAAGCGGTGGCCGATCACCCGCACGCCGCCCGCCTCGAGAGCCGCTCCCGCCTCCCACGTCGTCAGCAGGTCCTCGACGACGGGGTAGAGCTGCTCCTCGGGTGGGTCCCACGGCTTCAGCAGGTAGTAATCGAGCGCGACCTCGTTGATCGCCTGGATCGCAGCGTCGGTGTCGGCATAGGCGGTCAGCAGCACACGCTTGGCTTCGGGGAAGATCACCCGCGCCTTGAGGAGGTAGTCGGTCCCGTCCATCCCCGGCATGCGCTGGTCGGCGAGGAGCATCGCGACGCGGTCCCCGCGCGTGTGCATCTGCCCCAGGAGCTCCAGCGCCTCCGCGCCGGAGCCCGCGCGCATGATCCGGTAGCTCTCTCCGAAGCCCCGGCGCAGGTCGCGCGCGACCGCGGCCAGGACCGCGGGCTCGTCGTCGACGGCGAGGATCGCCGGGTGACGCTCGCGCCCGTTCTCGGACACGCTCAGCTCAGCATCGGCGACGGCGGGATGCGCGTGCTGCCGTGGACCTGCTCGAGCACCATCGCAATCTCGTCCACGAAGCACCACGACCATTCCTCGCCCGGCTCCAGCGAGCGGATCAAGGGGTGCTCCTGCGCCGCCGCGTGCCTGCTGGCGTGTTTCATGGGCGAGTCGTCACAGCAGCCGACGTGCCCGCACTCCAGGCAGATCCGCAGGTGCAGCCAGACAGTGCCTTCGCGCAGGCAGTCCTCGCAGCCCGGCACCTCTTCCGGAAGCTGTGTGACGGTGATCGTGTCGAGGTGACTGCAGGCCGGCACGCCACCAGCATGACATGAGCGGCGGCTGCGCGCGGCCGAGCCGGGGTGTCGGGCCTGACTTCTTCCGTCCGGGCCGGGACTAGACTCCGCCGCCGGGGATGGAGGTCCCCAAGGAGCCCACGGACGGGACCGCAAGGAGGGCTGTCTCGGTGCTCACGCGCATGAGCCGTCTGTGCCCCGCAAGGGGCACGAGGCCCATCGGGCGCGGACGCCGAGGCTGCAGCCCGTGCCGCGGGCGGCGCGCAGGGCATCCACGCGATGCCCCGCGCCGCCCCGCCTGCGGCTCAGGGCACCATCGCGACGGCGTTCACGCGCGTCGTGCGGCTCGCGACGATCGTGAACGCGGTCGGCGGCACGCCGACCGCAGCACCATGGCGCGAGCTCGCGAACGTCCCGGCGAGCACGTAGCTGCCCGGGGCCAGCGGGAAGATCGCGACGTGCCCGTCGCGCACGCGGCGGCTTGCGACGGGCAGGCCGGCCTGGGTGGAGACCGTCAGCGTGCCGGCCTGCGGGAGCGCGCGACGGCACTCGGGCCCGGTCACGAGCGGGCCGCCCTGCTCGTAGATGCCGGCGATGAGCTCGGCCGGACCGCGGCGCTGTTCGACGCCGGCCCGGGCCGGGCCGGGAAGCGCCGGCTGCGAGCACAGCGGCTTCACGAACACGGTCACCGCCCGCGTGCGCCCACCGCGCCCCGGCGACTGACCTGCCACGACCTGGCGGCCATCGGGGCTCGCGGGGGTCACGAAGCTGCCGTGGGCGGGGAGTTGGCGCACGGTCACACCGCAGCCGGATGAGCTCAGCGCCCGCCGCGCCATGGCGAGGTTGACGCCCACGACGTCGGGCGCGACGCAGCCGCGTCCCGAGGGCTGCTGCGCAGCCGGTGCACCCGGCACCACCGCGCCCGTCACGAGCGCCGCGAGGGCCAGGGGAACCGCCTTTTTGCGCGGAGATTGCATTGCAGGTTTGACCAGGAATGCGTCGAGTTGGCAATATTAACCGCAGGCGTCCCGCTCGAAACGGTCCGTTGGGAGCGTTCCGGTCGGAGGAGGTGGCGGGAGAGCCCCGGCGAACGCACCTGAAATGCGAGGTGTGGCGTCGCTCGCAACCGGGAAACCTCCTCAATGCTGCGCACGAGAGAGGCATGAACGCGTCCAGCTCAACCACCCCCCTCGGGCGGCGCAAGCGCCGCGCGCTGAGGCTGCTCGAGAAGCCGAGCGGCCCGACCGGCCCGGGCCGCGTGGTCGAACGCTGGCTGTTCGTCTGGCGCTGGGAGACGTGGGCCAGGGAGTCCGCCCCGGAACGGCGCCCGCGCGGCGGCTGGGCCCTGACCTACCGCCGCGCGCTGGTTGCGAGCCAGGATGCGCTCGACGACTACGAGCTCGTCGAGCTCGTAGCCTGAAGCCCGTAGCGGCGCATCGCCGCGACCCAGTTCGAAGCGATCTGGCGCTGTGCCGCTGCGAGCGAGACGCGCCCGTCGCAGACCAGGCGTTTCAGCGCGAGCTCGAGCTTGTCCTTGGGGTTCAGGTCAAAGCCCTGGCGCGTCCCGTAGTCCGGCTCGGGCCAGAGGTTGCGCGGATCGTTGACGGCGCCGCCGAGCTCCAGCGGCACGAGGTGGTCGTACTCATAGCCGGACGGTCCGCTCTCGCCGTAGGCACGCAGGCTCGCGAGCTTCTCCGGCTCGGTGACCCGCTCGGGGGGACGTACGCTCGCCGTCCAGCCGGCGCGGCAGATCGTGGTGGCGATCGTCGCCTGCGTCACGGCGGGGTTCACGGCCCCGGGCGTGCACCGCCGGTCGGGGAGCTCGTCGAGCCCGGAGCCGGACGCGTGGCAGCTTCCCGCGGGCGGCTGCGGTTGAACGACACCTGCCGGGGCGTTCGAGTAGGCGAGCCCCGACGGCGCGAGGGCGAGACCGAGCGCCGCGACGAGGGCGAGCGGGCTCATTTTCGGAGGACCGCGTTCAAGGTGTCAGGAGGATCCCACCGCGCGGCGACGGGACGCGCCGGCACCGCCCCGAGAGCCCGGCGGGCGGCGGTGCTGAGGACGGGCGCGCCCGCCTGGGCGCGCCCGTCCCGCATGAGCAGCTGCTCTAGCGAACTTTCGCTTTCAGCATCGCGAGCTCCACGTCGTACGCATCCTCTTCCTCACCGGTTGCGTTCGGGTGGACCGGCACCCCCGTCAGGGAGCCCACCAGCGGTTCGATCCAGCGCGTGCCGACCGGCTTGCACGCGTTGTGTTCTTCGCTCTTCTTGAACGTTTCGACGAAGATCGCGCCGTGGGCGGTGGCGGCTTCCTTGATCGACTTGTTGCCGACCATCTGGACGCCCTTGCGGAACCACTTCAGATCGCCTTCCTTCCAGGGGAACGCGATGCAGGTGCCTTTCTTCGGCGTGATGTCCGGGTACCCGACGACGAACACTTTCGCGTTCGGGGCGAGTTCTTTGATGTGCACGAGCGCGGCTTCCTGGGCCGGTTTGTCCGCCGCGAAGGTTTCGGTCACGAACTGCTCGTATTTTTCCTCGCACGGCGCCTTGGTGGCGTGTGTTTCGTACACGTCGGTCTGGGTGCATCCCTCGAGCAGGTCGCCGAACAGCCCGCCGTCGTTGCCGCCCATGCCGATCGTCACGACTTCGGTCGATGCGCTGAGCGCGTCGTCCTGGGGCGGCGTCACACCCGGAATCTGTTCTTCGGTCTCATCCGAGGTCGTCGCTCCGCCGCAGCTGACGTCTGTGAGGGTCAGGTTCAGGGCCGCCGCAACGAGGTGCGGGTAGTTTTTCGTCGAGCGACCACATTTTTCAGCCGCTTCGTTGCTTTCGTACGGCAGCACGCCCGGTGCCGACGTGTACGAGTCGCCGATCGAGACGTAGTTGATCCCCGCGGCGTTCGCGGCGCCCGGCAGCGCGAACAGGAGCGCCCCCACGAGCGCCATCAGCGCGACCAGCATCCCGCCTCCGCGCGCCGTCGAGCGACGCGCATCCCTCTTCCCTCTCATCGTTCCTCCCTTTGTGGTCCGGAGCCGGGCCCCGGAAGCCCCTCCACCCGTTCCCTGGCGGCCTGGGAGCCCCCTCCTCGAGCCCATGAGCCAATCACGCGCGAATGTAGCAAACGCGGGCGGCCTCGTGTGCGGCGAGAGCGGGCCGGCGCGCCCGTCCCCCGACTCACCGGCAGGGCTTCAGAGCACCGCCGGGGCTCGGCCCGTCACGGGCCGAGCGTGGCCGTGACCGGCAGGCCTTCGGAGCTGAGCTCGAAGGTGCCGCTCGCCGTCGGCTTCGGGTTTCCCTTGCCGCAGTTCGGGGCGCTGTCGGCGGCCTCGTGGAACGTGACGTTCGCGAAGCTCACGACGACCGGCTGCCCGTCGGTGGCGAAGCTCGCCTTCACTTTCGCGGAGTTGTAGAGGCACGCGATCGCACCGTGCGAGCCCGACGGCGGGTTCAGCGGTTCGAGCCTCAGCAGGATGCCGCCCTTGAGCTTGGTCGGCGGCGCCTTCAGTTCTGCGGCGCCCTTGGAGTCGAGCCGCAGTTCCCACGGCAGCAGCTCCGGAACGACAGTGACCTCGTCGCGCGGCGACGCGTAGGTCGAGGTGCACGAGCCCCCTTCGCCTTCGCCGCTGAACAGCCCGCTTTCCAGCGTCACGAGATCCTTCTTCGACAGGTTCGTCGTCATCGAGCCATCCAGCTCGTCGTCTGTGCAGCTCACTTTCCCGGCCGACGTGGCGAGCGTGAAGCTCGTCCCCGAGACCGTGATCGGGGCGCCCGGCGCCAGCGCCGTTCCCCCCGCTTCCAGGTGCAGCACCGGTTTCGCACCGGCGCTCGCGCTCGCCGCCCCCGCCGCGGAGCAGAGCGACGCCGCCACGAGTGCGAGCACGACCCTGAGCTTGCCGTTCCCCATCTCTCTCCCCTTCACCCTGTGACCGGCTCCGTACACCGCCAGCCTAACGGCGGCGGTCCCGAGCGTAGGGCCCGTTCTCAGATGTGGTACATGCTCGCGCCCGCCTCGCGGGTCTCGCGCTCGATCACGTCGGCGATCGAGGTCTGCGCGAGCACGCGGCGCGCCGCGTCCGCGGCATCGGCGAAGACGCCCTCGGAGTCGCGGCCGAGAGGCCCGTCGAGCAGCTCGACGATCTCGAGCACGGTGACCGTCTCGGGCGCTCGCGCGAAGCGATAGCCGCCCTTCACCCCGCGTTGGGAGCTGATCACGCCGGCACGGCGCAGGACGGCGAACAGCTGCTCGAGGAACTGCACGGGCACCTCGCGCCGGCGTGCGAGCTCGCCGATCGGCACCGGATCGCCGGTCGGCCCGCTGCTGCGCCCGAGCTCGGCGAGCGCCAGGACCGCGTAAGGGGACTTGGTGGTGATCGAGATCATCGCGCGCTCGCACGCGATGCTACGCAAGCGCCCGGAGGACGCGCAGCCCGGGGTCATCCCGGGCTGCGAGCCCCCGAGTCCGGCTCCGGGCGCCCCCGTGGGTGTGGCGAGGGGCCCGGGGCCGTGCTCAGATCACGATGAGTAGATCGCGACGAGCTTGAATTTCGTGAGCTTCTTGTTGACGCTGAACGAGAAGTCCGTCGTCTTCTTGCCGCTGCCGGAGTCCGATTCCCATTCGGTGACGCTTCCGCCGCCCGAGTTTTCGAACGCTTTCTGTTCCTTGCCGGCTTTCATCCGCTTGAGCGTGCCTTCGGTCGTTTCGCACTTCTCTACGTCCTTGCCGAACGGGAACTTCTTGTTGACAATCGTCTTCCCGGTGCATTTCACGGCGCCGTAGTATTCCGTCGCGTCGTATTCCGCCGACCACCCCGTCCTGCTGGTGGCCGAGCGCGATGAGCGTGGCTCACCGCTCCCGTCGACGCCGATGCGGTTGACGCGAAGGCGCCAAGCATCACCGCCACCGCGACCATCGCGATGCGCTTCATGTTCCGTACCCCCTTACGTGCCCTCCCGGGCAGTCCGTTGCTGGGCCCCTCCATGGGGCGCGCCAAACCTAACATCCGAACTTGCCCGCGGGACGGAATCCAGCAATAGGATTTCGACAGTCTGTATAGGTTCTGCTTATTCCCCAAGCCCGGCGGGGAGACAAGCCATAAGCGCGGGGCGCCGAGCGATGCGCTCGGGTTATGGCAGGAGAGCCGGCCGGCCCTCAGGCGGGCCTTGGGCTGCACACGAGCGAAGCGAGGATCGCACGGCGCCGCCCAGGACCCGCCTCAGAGCCAGCCGCGCTCGGTCGCGATGAGGACGGCCTGTGCCCGGTCGACGGCGCCGAGCTTGCCGTAGATGTTGTGCAGGTGGGTGCGCACCGTGCTCGTCGAGAGCGTCAGCTCGTGGGCGATCTGCTTGTAGACCTTGCCCTCGGCCAGGCGCTGCAGGACCCCGAGCTCGCGCGTGGAGAGCGGGCACGGGTCCACGTGGCGCTGGCGCTGGACGTTGGCGCTCGGCAGTTCGTACATCACGCGCCGCAGCTCCTGGGGGCCGAGGCCGACGGCGCGGGCCGTGTGAAGCAGCTCGCTCGGGCTGACGCGGCCCCCCTGCTCGTAGTGGGCGAGCATGTCCGCCAGGCGGATGAAGGCGGCCTCGCCCTCGGCGTCCGGGTTGTGGTGGCGCTCGATCGGCGTCGCCAGTGAGGCGGGGAGGCCCCAGCGCCGGATCAGCACCCCGCCGACGAGCGCGTGATCCACGCCCAGCTCGCGGCGCTCTGCGTGGACGCGTTCCTCGGGCGTGCGTGCCCCCTTGTGGACCTGGGAGGGGTAGCCCGGGTAGGCGTGCAGAAGGACCAGCTTGCCGACGTCGTGCAGAAGGCTCGTGACCGTCAGGCGGTCGCGGTTCTCATAGCCGACCTCGGCGGCGAGCCGGTCGGCCGCGTGCTGGGTGGCGAGGGCGTGCAGCCGGAAGCGCTCCGGCGCGGCATCCCACACGCTCGCGCGCTCGAAGAAGTCGAAGGTGCGAACCCGGTTCGCGACCGAGTGGACCGTCTGAGGGCTGAGCAGGTCGACCGCACCGACGGCGGTGTCCACCTTGCCGTTCGTGCTCTGGGCGCGGTTGGCGAGCCGCAGCACGGCGATGATCAGCGCGACGTCGGACTCGACCGCGGCCACCACATCGGCGGTGGCGACGTTCTCCTTCGCGATGACCGACAGCAGCCGGTTGCGGGACTCCGCCAGCGCCGGGAAAGCCTCGAGGGCTTCGAACGCCAGGGTCAGCCGCCGCCCGTGGCCCTCGTTCTGGTGGCGCTCGCCGGTGCTCGGCGCAGGGGCGCTCGCGCGCTTCGCCGCCGTGGCAGCGCGCACGTTCTGGACGTTCGCCGTCTTCTTGGGGGCCTTCTTGGCCGCAGCCGTCGCCTGCATTCGGTTGTTTCCCCTTCCTTGGGTTCACCGGCCATCCCGGCCGGTGGCAATCCGCTTCCCGATCCCTATCGGCAATGGCGCGAACCGAACTTTAGAGTTCGCGAAAAGGCCTGCAGTTGCGGGCCCTTTCGGCTCGCCTGCCGGTGCCTCAGGCGCTCGGCGCGGGCGCGGCGAGCGCCGCGTCGATCCGCTCGAGCGCCCGGTCGCGCCCGAGCAGGCTGAGGCTCTCGAACATCCCCGGCGAGATCGTCGTGCCCGTGATCGCGACGCGCAGCGGCTGATAGACGTCGCGGGGCTTTGCGCCCTCGCGCTCGATCAGCCCACCGAGAGCGCGCTCGATATCTGCCTCCTCGAACGGATCGACCCCCTCCAGGGCGACCCGGGCCTGTGCGAGCAGGCCGCGGCCTTTCTCGTCCAGCCAGCGTTCGCGGGCCTTCGGATCGTCCACCGGCTCATCCAGCAGCGGGCCGGCCAGCGGCCAGAAGTCGGCGAGCGTGTGGATCTTCTCCTGGCTGATCCGAGCCGCCTGCTCGAGGCCCTCGCGGCCATAGAAGCGTTCCAGGCGGCTCGCGAGCTCGGGCGCCGGCAGAGAGCGGATGTAGACGCCGTTCATCCACCCCAGCTTCGTCTCGTCGAAGCGCGCCGGGTTGCGGCTGACACGGTCCAGCGTGAAGCGCTCGACCAGCTCGGGCGTGGAGAGCACGGTGCTGTCGTCGCCCGCGCCCCAGCCGAGCAGCGCGAGGTAGTTGCGGACCGCCTCGGGGAGGTAGCCGGCGTCGCGCAGCTCCTGCACCGAGGCCGCGCCGTGGCGCTTTGAGAGCTTCTTGCCGTCGGGGCCGTGCAGCAGCGGCAGGTGCGCGTACAGCGGCAGCGGGGTGTCGGAGTGGATCCCCGCCGCGCGCGCGGCCTCGATCACGAGCAGCTGCTTGGGCGTGTTGGAGAGGTGATCCTCGCCGCGCACCACATGCGTGATGCCCTCATCGAGGTCGTCGATCGCGACCGCGAAGTTGTAGAGCACCGAGCCGTCGCCACGCGCGATCACCGGATCGTCCATGTGCACGTGCTCGAAGCGCGTGTCGCCACGAACGGCGTCGTGGACGATCGTGGCGCCGTCGTCGGGCACGCGCAGGCGCACGGCGCCCGTCGCCGACGGCTCGCCGCGGAAGCCGCGCTCGGCGCCGTGGCGCTCCTTGTACGCCTTCACGTCCTGCGCCGTCGCCTCGGAGCGGTAGGCGCGATCGCTCTCGAGCAGGGCCTGAAGCGCCTCCTGGTGGCGCTCGGTCTGCGCCGTCTGCATGATCGGCCCCTCGTCCCAGTCGATCTCGAGCCAGCGCAGCGCGTCGATGATCTGCTCGATGTTCTCGGGCGTGGAGCGCTCGCGGTCGGTGTCCTCGATCCGCAGCACCAGCTCCCCGCCGGCGTGGCGGGCGAGCAGCCAGTTGAAGAGGGCGGTGCGCGCGCCGCCGATGTGCAGCGCGCCGGTGGGCGAGGGGGCAAAGCGTGCCTTCACCCCCTCGACCCTACTGCCATTTGCGCGCGCGGCCGCGGGCGATGCGCAGGCACCGCCGGGCGGGCCGTCCGTGGCGTCTCGGCACCCCGGCCGCGGACGCCGGGGCATAATCCCGCCGATGCTGATCGGTGCCCACGTCTCCCCCGCCGGCGGTCTCTACAAGGCGGTCGAACGCGGTGTGGAGCGCGGCGCCGAGGCGATCCAGATCTTCAACCAGTCCCCGCGCATGTGGCGGCCGACCGCCTACACCGAGGAGGACTTCGCCGCATTCGCAGAGGCGATGGCCGGGAGCCCGGTCCGGGCCGTGCTGATCCATGCGGTCTACCTGGTGAACTGCGCCAGCGAGGACCGCGAGATCCGCACCAAGTCGCTCACGGCCCTGACCCACTCCCTGCGCGTCGGCCACGCGATCGGCGCGGCGGGCGTCGTCCTGCACCCGGGCTCTGCGCTGAAGGGGCACGTCGGCGAGGCGATCGCGCGCGCCGGCAAGACGATCGCGGCCGCGCTCGCGGACAGCGAGGGCTGCGAGCTTCACCTGGAGAACACGGCCGGCGCCGGGGGCACGCTGGGTCGGTCCTTCGGCGAGCTGGCTGCGCTGCTGGAGGCGGCCGGCTCCGGCAAGCGGCTCGGGGTGTGCCTGGACTCCTGCCACCTGCTGGCCTCCGGTTATGACATCCGCACGCCGCGCGGAGCCGACACGGTGCTGCGCCAGGCACGCCGCGAGCTCGGGGCGGGCCGGATCCGCTCGCTGCACTTCAACGACTCCAAGACCCCGCTCGGATCGAATCGCGACCGGCACGAGAACGTCGGCGCGGGTGAGCTGGGCGAGAAGGGCTGCGCGGCCTTCCTCTCCGCTCCCGGGATCCAGCGGCTCCCGTGCGTGCTCGAGACCCCCGGGGAGAAAAAGGAAGGGCCCGGGCCCGCGGAAATCGAGCTCACCAGACGCCTGCGCGAGCGCGGGCTCGCCGCGCGGCGCCGCTGAGCCTCAGACGGCGATGCCGGCCGCCGCCGCGGGCGCGGCAGAGGCAGATGCGCCTGCGGCCGCGGCGCCTGACGCGAGCGCGCTCGGAAGGATGCTCGTCAGCTCCGCGCGCAGCGTCGGCGAGTTCTCGACCCGGAACTCGTCGCCGAGGCGAAGCCGCCGGCGCGCCCCGTCCTCGAGCTCGACGATCACCCGCACGTCGGCGGGGCCCGGGAAGTCCTGGCAGACCTGCTTGAGCGACTCGATCACCGTCGGCGAGAGATCCTGCGCCCGGACCGGAGGCAGGTCGAGCGGCTGGGAGGCCGCCTCTCGTGTGCGCGCCGCCGCACGGGCCTTCTCCCGCGCCCGCTCGATCTCCTCGGCGGAGGGGGCGAAGCGCTGCACCTCACCGACGATCAGACAGGTGCTGCCCGCTTCCTTGTGATCCACGCGGCCCTTGACGAGCACGATCTCGTCGGGAACGAGCACCGTTTCGTACTCGCCGAGCGCCTTGCCGAAGACGAGCATCTCGACCGCACCCGCGAGGTCGTCGAGCGTCGCGAACATCATGTAGTCGCCGCTGCGGGTCCGGATGCGCTTCGTCTCGGTGATGATCCCGCCGACCGTGACCTGGTCCTTGTCGCGGCGTTCGGACAGCGCGGACAGCGCGCAGTCGGTGCGGGCGCGCAGCACGTCTTTCAACGGCTTCAGCGGGTGCTCGGAGATGAACAGCCCGATCGCCTCCTTCTCGGCGGCCAGCAGCTCCTTCTGCTCGAACTCCTCGCCGACGATCGGAGGATGGGCCTGGGCGAGCGTGCCGCCCGACGCGCTGGGACCGGCCTCGCTTTCTTCGAGGTCGAAGATCGAGCCCTGGCCGATCATCGCGTCCTGCTGGACCTGCTGGCCTTTGGCCTGCGCCTTCTCGAGCACCTCCAGCATCCCGCGCCGGGTCGCTCCCGTCGAGCCGAGCGCGCCGCACTTGATCAGCGCCTCGATCGCCTTCTTGTTGACGGTGCGGTTGTCGACCCGTTCGCAGAAGTCCCAGAGCGAGGTGAAGGGGTCTGTCTCGCGAGCCCGCTTGATCGCCTCGACCGCCTGGTAGCCGACGCCCTTGACGGCGTCCAGCCCGAAACGGATGTTTCCTTCGACGACCGTGAACTCGTGATCTGAGAGGTTCACGTCCGGCGGCAGGATCTCGATGCCCATCTCCTCGCAGCGCGCGACGAAGAACGGGACCTTGTCCTTCGTGGACATCACCGAGGAGATCAGCGCCGCCATGTACTCGGCGGTGTGGTTGGCCTTCAGCCAGGCGGTGCGGTACCCGATCAGCGCGTAGCACGCCGCGTGGGAGCGGTTGAACGAGTAGTCGGCGGAGCGCTCGTTGGTCGTCCAGAGGAACTCGATCACCTGCTCGCTGGTGCCCGACTCGCGGCACCCGGTCACGAACTCGGGCTTCAGCTCCGCCATCGCGGCGCGGTTCTTCTTGCCGATCGCCTTGCGCAGATCGTCGGCCTTGGCCCCCGAGAAGCCCGCGAGCTCCTTGGAGATCTGCATCGCCTGCTCTTGGTAGAGGATCACGCCCTTCGAGGACTCGAGGATCGACCGCAGGCGCTCGTCCGGATAGGAGATCGCCCCCGGGTTCTGCTTGCCCTTGGCGTACACCGGGATCTGATCCATGGCCCCGGGGCGGTAGAGCGCGTTCAGCGCGATCAGATCCTCGAACTCGGTGGGCCGCACCTTGCGAAGCGCCTCGCGCATGCCCTCGGACTCGAACTGGAACACCCCCGTCGAGTCCCCGCGGGAGAGCATCTCGTAGGTGGTCGGATCGTCGAGCGGGAGCGTCGTCATGTCCGGACGCTCACCCGTCGAGCGCTCGATGATGTCCAGCGCGTCCTCGATCACATCCAGGTTGCGCAGCCCGAGGAAGTCCATCTTCAGCAGGCCGATCTCCTCGATCGGCTTCATCGAGAGCTGCGTGACGGTGCGGTAGACCTTCTCGCCGTTCTCGTCGGTCCCGGCATCGGCGAGCTGCAGCGGGACGATGTCGGTCAACGGCCGGTCGGCGATCACGACCGCCGCCGCGTGGATCGAGGAGTTTCGGACGATCCCCTCGAGGCCCTTCGCGACGTCGATGATCTGGCGCGCCTGCCCGTCCTCGTCGTAGGCCTTGCGCAGCGGCTGCCCCGTCTTCAGGCATTCCTCGAACGAGGGCGCGCGGCCCATGATCGGGTCCGGGATCAGCTTCGCGAGGCGGTCGCCGGTGCCGTAGTCGAGACCCAGCACGCGCGCCGCGTCGCGCGTCGCCGCACGGGGGAACATCTTGCCGAAGGTCACGATCTGCGCGACCGACTCCCGGCCGTACTTCTCGGTGACATAACGCATCACGCGCTCCCGGCCCCGGACCGAGAAGTCGATGTCGATGTCCGGCATCGAGACCCGCTCGGGGTTCAGGAAGCGCTCGAACAGCAGGTCGTACTCGAGCGGGTCCACATCTGTGATCGACAGGCAGTAGGCGATGATCGATCCGGCCGCCGATCCGCGTCCCGGGCCCACGGCGATGCCGTTCTCCTTGGCGAAGCGGACGAAGTCCCAGACGATCAGGAAGTACGCGTTGAAACCCATCTTGTCGATCACGCCGAGCTCCATCTCGGCCCGCTCGCGCGCGGCCGCCGGGACGGGGTCGCCGTAGCGGAGGCGCAGGCCGAGCTCGACCTGCTCGTGCAGGTAGGCCTTCTCGTCGCGGCCGTCGGGCGTCGGGTAGCTGGGGATCAGCTGCTTGCCGAGCTCGATCTCGATGTTGCAGCGCTCGGCGATCTCCAGCGTGCTGGCGACGGCCTCGGGCCACTCGGCGAACGCACTGTGCATCTCGGCGCTGTCGCGCAGGTAGAACTCGTTGGTTTCAAAGGTCATCTTCGGCGCGGCGAGCGTGCTCTTGGTCTGCACGCACAGCAGCGCGGTGTGGTGGTCGTAGTCCTCCCGGCGCAGGTAGTGGACGTCGCCGGTCCCAACCAGGGTCCCCCCCACCTCGCGGGCGATCCGCACGATGCCCTCGTTGCACTTGTCCTGGTCGGCGAGCCCGTTCTTCTGCACCTCGAAGTAGACGTTCTCCGCCCCGAACACCCGCAGCAGCTCGTCCGCGTGCGCGCGCGCCTCCTGCGGGCGATCCTCCAGCAGACGCTGGCAGAAGCGCGAGGCGAGGCATCCCGTGAGCGCGATGACGCCCTCGGAATGGCGCTCGATCTGGCCCAGGTCGACGGTCGGCTTACCCCGCTGCAGCCCTTCCAGAAAGCCCGCCGAGGACAGCTTGACGAGGTTGCGGTAGCCGGTGTCGTTCGACGCGAGCAGCGTCAGGTGGTTGCGCTCGACGCGGTTCTGGCCCCTGGCGGCGTGGTCGTCGACGAAGTAGATCTCGCAGCCGACGATCGGCTTCACGCCGTGCTTGCGGCACGCCTTGTAGAGCTCGACGGCGCCGTTCATGACGCCGTGGTCGGTGAGCCCGAGCGCCGGCTGCTCGAAGGCCGCGGCGCGCTCCGCGAGCGCGTCGATCTTGCACGCGCCATCGAGCAGCGAGTACTCGGAGTGGACGTGGAGATGGGCGCAGGAGGAGCTCACCGGTCGGCCCAATGCTAGGCGCCGGAGCGGCGGAGGCTCGCGGCCCGCCGGGGCCCGTTCAGCCGCCTCGCCGCTCTTTGCGGCGATTGCGGATGCGCCGCAGCAGCGACTGGCTGTGCTTGTGGCGAGGCCGCGCTGCGGGCACACCGGCGGCGGGCGCCGGCGTCGGCTGCACGGGCGCCGGGATCGGGACCTCCTGCGACGGTTCGGGCTCCTGCGCGGGTTCAGGCTCCTGCGACGGCGCCGGCACCTGCGACGCCGCGGGCTCCTGCGACGCCGCGGGCTCCTGCGACGCCGCGGGCTCCTGCGACGCTGCGGGCTCCTGCGACCGTGCGGGCTCCTGCGACGCTGTCGGCTCCTGCGCCCGGGGCGCCTGCGGCCCTTGGCCGGGCCCGGGGGGACTGTCCTCGTGACCGCCGGGCGGATGTGGGGCCCGCGCGGAGGAGGGCGGCTGCGGGGCTTCGGGATCTAGCGGCAGCGGCGTCGCGCTCGCAGCGCTCTGCGGCGGCCCGGGCTCGCCCGGGTCCTCCGGCAGCGGCGGAGCGCTGAGCGCCCGCGCCCGCAGCCGCTCGACCGCCGCCGCCAGCGCATCGGCCATCTCGAGCCCGCGTTGCTGGCCGGCAGGGATGCCCGGCCGTGCAGGTGGCTCCTCGCGACGCCATCCGGGCACCGCCGGCGCAGGTGGCCCCGCAGGCGAGGCCGCCGCCGCCGCGGCCGGGGCCACAGGCGGGGGCTGTGCGGCCTCGCCGGTGCCGCGCAGGCCTCCGAGCATCGCCGCGAGGCGCTTGACGAGCGCGCGGATCTCGCCGAGCAGGCCCTCCATGCGCCGGTGCCCCTCCCTGATCGCCGCGAGCTCGCGTTCGGCGCGCTCGCGTGCTCCGCGCTCGGCTTGCAGGCCACGCTCGATGTCCTGCGCGCGCCGCTCGAGCTGGGCGACGCGCGAGGCGAGCTCGGCTTCGGCGCGGCGCAGTCCCGCGCGTTCGGCGGCGGCGCTCTGCTCGGCCTCGGAGAGCTCTCGCCGCAGCTCCTCGATCCGGCGTCCCAGCTCGCCGCTGTCCTGCTCGCCCGCGGCCACCCGCCGGGTCAGCTGCTCGTCGCGCTCGCGGGTCTCGCGCTCCAGTCCGGAAAGGCGATCCTCGGCCTCGACTCGCAGTTGCTGCTCGGCGTACTCGCGCTGCTTGACGCGGCGCAGCTCGCTGTCGCGGTCGGCTCCGTGGGCGCGCTCGGCGTCGAGGAGCTCGCCGATCCGGCGCCGTTCCTCCTCCGCGTCGCGCAGGCGCTGCTGCAGGCTCGCGACGTGGCTTTCGAGCGTCTGCACGGTGGCTTCGGCCGCCTCGGCCCGGCGCAGCAGCGCGGCCTCGCCGCTCTCGGTGGCGCGCCGCGCCCGGCGTTCCGCGAGGAAGTCGGAGTCCCCGACCCTGCCCGGCGGGCCCGTGCCCGGTGTCTCGCTCTCCTCGATCATCGCCCTGCGGTCAAGGTATTGCGAACGGCGGACGGCGCCCCCCGAGCCGGACGCGGGCGGGCCGCGCAGGATAGTCTCGCCTGCATGCCGATCGACCCCGACGAGCGAGACTGGCGGCTGAGCGGCGAGCTGGCCGGCTCCGACGGGGGCCCTCTGCACGGGCTCGTGGGCCGTCGCCGGGAGGCGCACGCCGCCGGTGACGCGGCCGACGCGGTCGGAGCCGATGTCGTCGTCACGCACGACGGGCCGCGCCTTTTCGCCTACGCCGCCTCGCGTGCGGCGATCGAGGACGCGCGCGCCAAGCTCGAACAGGCGCTGTCGGCCGATGGGGTCACGGTCGCCCTGTCGCTGAGGGCGTGGTCCGAGGATCTGGAGGAATGGATCGACCCGGACGCGCCGCCCCCTGCGCGCCCGGCGGCGACGATCGCCGCCGAGAACGCGACCGTGACCCACACCTACGTCGTGACGCTCGGGCGCTGGGTGCGCCAGGAATTCGAGGAATCGCTCGAGCTGTGGGCCGGCCAGCTGGGAGTCACGTACGAGATCGTCGAGCACCCGCACCTGTTGAACACCCAGGCCGCGTTCACGGTGACGGGCCCGTCGCGCAAGGTGGATGAGTTCGCGGCCGCGATGAGGGCGGCGGAGCAGGCCACGATCCGCACGGAGACCACGGTGATGTCGAGCCCGCTCTGAGCGGGCTCGCTAGGGCAGCGGCCGCCGCCGCGCGTTCCGGGCTGCCCGGATCGCGCCACCGACCGTGACGGCCGCCAGGAAGGAGAGCCGCAGGGCAAGACGCCGGCGCCGCAGGTAAAGGCGCGCGCCTCGCCAGGCGAGCAGGCCGAGGAAGCGATGGCGGCGCGCCTGGCGCGCGCCGCGCCAAGCCAGCCTGCCCGCGAGCCTGTAGCGCCTCGCGCGCGCGTTGGAGGGCCGGCCGTACCACCGCCTGCGCCCCGCCTTGGAACGCACCCCTAGCCGCCGCGCTTCTCGTTGTGCAGCCGCCAGGCCATGCGCGACTGCAGCGAGAAGATCTCGATGAAGCCCGGCGAGGCGGTCTGCGAGAACAGCCCGCCGGACTCGGCGAACGAGGCGAGCGACGCGTCGTAGACGGCGTTCGGCGAGGAGCGCGTGACGACGCGGACGTGGCCCTTGTAGAGCTTCAGGCCGATGGTGCCGCTCACGCGCTCGTTGACGCGGTCCATGTAGGCGTCGAGATCCCCGCGCAAGGGCTCCCACCAGAGCCCCGCATAGACCAGATAGGCCCACTGGCGATCCAGGTCGGGCTTGAACTGGTTCTGATGGATCGTGCCGACCAGGCGCTCGAGCTCCTTGTGGGCGGCCAGGATCACTGTCGCCGCCGGCGCCTCGTAGATGTCGCGCACCTTCAGCCCGACGATGCGGTCCTCGATGTGGTCGATGATCCCCACGCCGTGGCGGGCGGCGATGTCCGCTGTCGCTTCGATCAGCTCCACCAGCCCCATCGCGACGCCGTCGAGCGCGACCGGCACGCCGCCCTCGAAGGTCAGCTCCAGCGTCTCGGCATCCTCGGGCGCGAGCTCCGGCCGGGTGACGAGCTGGAACACGTCGTCGTCGGGAGCGTGCCCGAGATCCTCGATCCAGCGGCCCTCCGAGGAGCGCCCCCACAGGTTGTCGTCGATCGAGTACGGAGCGACCTCGGTGCCGCCCTTCACGGGTATCCCGTGCTCGCGGGCGTAGGCGATCTCCTCCTCGCGGCCCATCGCCCAGGAGCGCACCGGCGCGATCACCTTCAGCTCGGGCGCAAGCGTCGCGATCGTCGCCTCGATCCGGACCTGGTCGTTGCCCTTGCCGGTGCAGCCGTGCGCGATCGTGTCACAGCCGCTCGCGCGCGCCTGCTCGACGGCGAGCTTGGCGATCAGCGGGCGCCCGAGCGAGGTGAACAGCGGGTAGCTCTCGCCGTAGATCCCGTTGGCCTTGATCGCGGGGACCAGGTACTCGCGGGCGAACTCCTCCCGCGCGTCGACGACGTGCGTCTCGAGCGCGCCCAGCATCCGCGCCTTGCCCTCGATCACCTCATAGTCCTCGCCCGGTTGCCCGAGATTGACGGTCAGGCAGACGACCTCGGCGCCATAGAGGTCCTGGATCCACTTGAGCATCACGCTCGTGTCGAGCCCGCCCGAGTAGAGCAGCAGCACGCGATGGACCTGCTCGGGGTCGGCCTCGTATGAGGCGGTGCGGTGATGGTCGATCTGCTGCTCGCGGCTCACGGCGGCGAAGGCTACCCGGCCCCGGGGCCCGGGGAGCCCGCGCCCGCGGCCAGCGCCGGGCGCGGCCGTTCCATCAGCGGGTAGCGGAGCGGCCCGGTCCGGAAGCCGAGCCGGTTGTAGAGCTCCTGCGCGTCGCGCGTGTGGAGCAGCCAGTGGACATCCGGCGCGCCCTCCCCCTCGATCATCTCGCGGACCAGCTCGATCCCGAGGCCGCGCCCGCGGTGGGGCTCTGTCACATAGACGTCGGCGAGGTAGGCCATCGTGACGCCGTCGGAGATCGCGCGAGCGAAGCCGACCTGTCTGCCGTCCAGATAGAGACCGACGATCCGGCGGGAGCCCTCGATCGTGCCCACGACCCGCTCGCGGCTGCGGCCGCGCCCCCAGTAGGAGCGTTCGCTGATGAACGCGTGGATGGCGTCCACGTCGAGGCGGCCCGGGTCGTCGTCGAGCTCGAAGCCGCCGGGCAGCCGCCTGATCATCGCGCGTGCTCCGCGAGCGCGCTGCTCAGCACGGCACCGAGCCGCGCGGCGGCGTCCTCGACGTGCTCGCGGCCGATCGTGAGCGGCGGGAGCAGGCGCACCGTGTCGGCTCCGGTCGCGTTCAGCACGAGCCGCTGCTCGAGCAGCGCCCGGCGCACGACCTCGGGGGCCGGGACGTCGAGCCGGCAGGCGAGCATGAGGCCGCGCCCGCGGACGGAGACGACGTGCGGCAGCTCGCGCAGGCGCTCGGCGAGCGCGTCGCCCAGCTCGCGCACGCGCGCGAGCAACGCGGGGTCGTCCGTCGTCTCGAGCGCCGCGAGCGCAGCCACGCACGCAACGGGGCCGCCCGCGAACGTCGAGCCGTGATCGCCGGGCTCGAGCACGTCCGCCAGCCGCTCGCCGGTCACGAGCGCGCCGATCGGCATCCCGCCGCCGAGCGCCTTGGCGACGGTCATGGCGTCCGGGACGACACCTGCCTGCTGGTAGGCCCACAAAGTCCCGGTCCGCCCCATCCCGGTCTGGATCTCGTCGAAGATCAGGGCCGCGCCGTGCTCGTCGCATGCGGAGCGCGCCGCGCGGAGCAGATCTCCGTCGAGCGCATGCACCCCTGACTCGCCCTGGATCGGCTCGAGGAGAACCGCGGCGGTGCCGCCGTCGACCGCGGCCCCGACCGCCGCGGCCGTCGGCTCGACCGCGCGGAAGCCGGGCACCAGAGGCGCGAACGGGGCCTGCTTCGCCTCCTGCGGGGTGGCCGACAGCGCACCGTAGGTGCGCCCGTGGAAGCCACCGTGCACGACGACGACGTCCCCGCCGTAGCGCGCCTTGCGGGCGAGCTTGATCGCCGCCTCGTTGGCCTCGGCTCCGGAGTTGCACAGGAACACCTTGCCGCCGAGGCTCCGCACCGAGAGCTCCTCGGCGAGGCGCATCGCGGGCTCCGTGTAGAACAGGTTGCTCACATGCATGAGGCGCCCGGCCTGCTCGCGGACCGCGGCGACGACCGCGGGGTGGCAGTGCCCGAGGCTCGTGACCGAGATCCCGCAGAGGAAGTCGAGGTACTCGTTGCCGTCCTCGTCCCAGAGCAGCGGGCCCTCGCCCCGGACGAACTCCACCGGCAGCCGGGCGTAGGTGCCGATCATCCGCTCGGACTCGATCCGCTGCAGCTCAGCGAGGGTCACCGGCGCTCCAGGAGGGTCATGGGCCTTCCTCGATCTTGGTGCCGATCCCGGCATCGGTGAACAGCTCGAGCAACAGCGAGTGGGGCGTCCTGCCGTCGATGATGTACGCCGCGCTGACGCCCGCGTCGATCGCCTCCAGGCAGGCCTCGAGCTTCGGGCGCATGCCGCCCTCCAGCTCGCCGAGGGAGCTCCGCACGCGCTCGGAGGAAGCGTGCGAGATCAGGCTCTCGGGGTCGGCGGGGTCCGCGAGCCATCCGGCGACGTCGGTGAGGAAGACGACCTTGTAGGCGCCCAGGGCGCCCGCGACCGCCCCCGCCGCCTCGTCGGCGTTCACGTTGTAGGAGTTGCCGTCGCGGTCGGCGCCGACCGATGCGATCACCGGGATGTAGTCGCTCGCGACGTGCTCGATCACACCGACGTCGACGCGCTCGATGCGCCCGACGAAGCCGATGTCCTGTCCATCCGGGCCGCTCCGGCGCCCGACCCGGAACAGCGAGCCGTCATCGCCGCACAGCCCGACGGCCGGCTGGCCGTGGCGCTGGACGCGCAGGACGATCTCCTTGTTGACCTTGCCGACGAGCACCATCTTGGCGACCTCGACGGTGTCCTCGCTTGATACGCGCAGGCCGCCCACGAACTCGACCGGGAGCCCGAGCCGCTCCATGTAGGCGGTGATCTCGGGACCGCCTCCGTGGACGACGATCGGGTTCAGCCCAACGTACTTGAGCAGCACCACATCCCGCGCGAACTCCTCGCGCAACTGCTCGTCCTCCATCGCGGCGCCGCCGTACTTGATCACGATCGTCTTGCCGTGGAACTCCCTGATGTAGGGGAGCGCCTCCAGGAGGGTGGCGACGTCACGCTTCATGTCGTGTAGGCGGAGTTGAACTCGACGTAGTCCTGGGAGAGGTCGGAGAAGAAGACCTCGGTCTCGGCGCCCTCGCCGGGCAGGCCGACCTCGTACTCGACCTCCTCACGCTGCACGAGGCGGTCGAGCTCGGCCTCGTCGTATCCGATCGCGGCGCCGGCCGAGCAGACCTGCATGCCCTCGATCGTGACGTCTACGGGCAGCGGCGCCGTGCCGATCAACGCGCCGCCGACCGCCTGGACGATCCGCCCCCAGTTGGGATCGCCGCCGTGCAGCGCCGCTTTCACCAGCGGCGAGTTCGCCACCGCCCGGGCCGCTGCCTCGACGCCCTCGGCATGACCGCCGCGCACGATCACGCGCGCTGCGCGAGCCGCTCCCTCGCCGTCCACCACCATCATCACCGCGAGCTGGCGCAGGAGCGCGTCGAGCGCCTCGCCGAAGCGCAGCTCGTCCTCGCTCTCCGGAGCCACCGGCACCCCGGAGGCCCCCGAGCACAGCAGCAGGGCGGTGTCGTTGGTCGAGAGCTGGCCGTCGACCGTCGCCCGGTCGAACGAGCGCTTGACGGTCACGCCGAGCAGTAGCTCCGCGGTCTCGGCGGAGAGCTCGGCATCGGTCTCCACGAAGCACAGCATCGTCGCGAAGCGGGGCGAGATCATGCCGGCTCCCTTGCACTGCGCGTTCAGCCTCACGGTGCCCGAGGGGAGCTCCACCTCGAGGTTGGCGCGCTTCTCGAAGGCGTCGGTCGTCTGGATCGCCTGCTGGAACTCGGCGTCCCCTCCGGGGTGGAGCCGCCCTGAGGCCTCGAGGGTGCCCTTCAGCACGGCGTCCACGTCGAGGTACTGGCTGATCCCTCCGGTCGAGGCGAGCGCGACCTCCTCCGCGGCCGCCCCGGTCGCCGCCGCGGCCGCGCCCTGCGTCTTGGCGGCATCTTCGAGGCCCCTGCGGCCGGTCGCCGCGTTCGCGCAGCCGGAGTTGACGAGCACCGCCCGCAACCGGTCCAGGCGGCAGCGCTCGCGGTTCAGCAGCACCGGGGCCGCGGCCGCGCCCGACGCCGTGAAGCGTGCTGCGCTGACGGGACGCTCGGCGTCACACACGAGCAGCCCCACGTCGGGGCGCCCGCTCGGCTTCAGCCCGGCTGCGACCCCGCCCGCCCGGAAGCCGGCAGGCAGGCCCGAGTCCGCGGCGAGCTCGCGGACGTGCGCGGGTCGCGGCACCCAGCGCGAGCGGAAGAACGGCTCTGTGCTTGTCGCGCTCACGAAATCCCCTCCCCCTCCCCAAACGAGAACATGACGTTCAGGTTCTGGATCGCCTGGGAGGAGGTCCCCTTCCACAGGTTGTCCAGTGAGGAGAACACCAGCACCTTCCCGGTGTGAGGGTCGGCGGCGGCGAACAGGCGGCAGTAGTTGGTCGCGAGCGTCTCGCGGGTGCCCGGCACCGTCGCCGCCACCTCGACGAACGGCTCCTCCGCGTAGGCGTCGGCGTAGAGCTCGCGCAGCTCCTCGGCGCCCACCTCGCGCGTCGGCGTGACATAGCAGCTGGCCATCTCGCCCTGGTCGAGCGGCACGAGGGAGGCCTGGAACTGCACCCGCACATCGCAGCCGAGCGCCGCGAGCTGATCCTCGATCTCGGGTGTGTGCCGGTGCGCCGCGACCTTGTAGGGAAGGATGTTCTCGCCCGCCATCGACAGGTGGGTCTGCTCGTCGAAGGCGCGCCCCGCGCCGGAGATCCCCTGCTTGGCGTCGACCACCACGTCGGCGATCAGCCCCGAGCGGGCGAGCGGCGCGAGCGCGAGCACCGTCGCGGTCGGGTAGCAGCCGGGGTTGGCGACGATCCCCGCCGAGGCGATCCGCTCGCGGTGCAGCTCGGTCAGCCCGTAGGCGGCGTCGGCCAGCAGCTCCGGCCGAGGGTGCGGCCCGTACCACTGCTCGTAGGTGTCGATCGAGGAGAGCCGGAAGTCCGCGCTCAGGTCGACCACCCTCGCTCCCGCCTCTCGGAGCGCCGCGACGGTCGGCGCGGCCGCGGCATGCGGGTAGGCGACGACGGCCGCGCCGAGCCGGGTGCCGGTCCTCGACATCACGTCCTCGAGCTGCTCGATCGCGAGCGGGACGCGGTAGCGCGGGTAGAGCTCGCCGAGCGGGCGCCCGACCTCCGAGCGGCCCGTCACGGCCACCAGCTCGAAGCGCGGGTGGCGCCAGAGCAGGTCTGCCGCGAGAGCGCCCGCGAAGCCGGTCGCGCCCGCCACGATCACGCGCGGCGCGTCCGTCCCGGCGCCGGGCTGAGCGCGCCCGTCAGCCACGCAGCTCACCCCCGAGATCGGCCACGGCAGCCACGATCCGCTCGCGCAGCGGCGCCACGTCCTCGTCGGTGAGGGTGCTCTCGAGCGAGCGGAAGCTCAGCGCGAGCGCCAGCGAGCGCCGCCCGGCGCCGACCTGCTCGCCGCTGTAGACGTCGAACACGCGCGCGTCGCCGAGCGTCGTTCCCGCGGCGGAGCGCACGGCGTCGAGCAGCCGCTCGGCGCTCACGTCCTCGGGCAGCGTAACCGCGATGTCCTGGCGCAGCTCGGGGTAGGCCCCGAAGGGCGCGAAGAGGACCGCCTCCGGCGCCGCCGCGGCGAGCTTGCCGAGGTCGATCGCGAACGCGGCACCGCGCGGCAGGTCCCATGCCGCCGCGACGAGCGGGTGCAGCTCGCCGAGGAAGCCGAGCGTCTCGGAGCCGGCGAGGACCACCGCGCTGCGGCCGGGGTGAAGGAACGGCCAGCGCTCCGGGTCGGCCGCCTCCACCGACCAGCTCACGTGCAGGCCGTCCAGCAGTCCCTCGAGCAGGGCCTTCGCCGAGAAGAAGTCCGCCTCGGTGCGCTCGCCGCGCCACGAGCGGGGCGTCAGCGCGCCGCTCAGCAGCACGCCGAGCGCTTGGTGCTCCTCTGCCCCGGTCGGCCCCTGGCCGGACCGGTAGACGGTCCCGGACTCGAAGATCGCGATCTCCCCCGCGCCGTGGGCGAGGTTGTGGCGCGCGGCGTCGAGCAGCGAGCCGGCGAGCGTCGGGCGCATGATCGAGAGCTCCTCGGAGAGCGGGTTCTCGATCGCGACCACCTCGCGCAGCGGATGGCCCTCGGGCAGGCGCAGCCGGTCGAGCAGGCCGGGCTCGGTGAAGCTCCAGCCGACGACCTCGTAGAGCCCGCGCCCGGCCATCGCGTCCTCGGCGTAGCGCCGCACGCGCTGCGGGTGGGTCAGCAGCCCGGCGGCGCCGCGGCGCGCGGGCAGCGTCGCCGGAAGGCGCTCGAGCCCGTCGATGCGCGCGACCTCCTCGATCAGGTCGATCTCGCGCGTCACGTCGTCGCGGCGCAGCGCCGGCACCGTCGCGATCAGCCCCTCGCCGGCCGGCTCGGTCTCGAAATCCAGGGCACCGAGGATCTCGGCCTGGCGGGTCGCCGGGACTCCGATGCCGAGGATCGCCTCGACGCGGCGCTCGCGCAGCTCGATCGCCTGCAGGGCGGGGCCCTCGCCGCCGACGTCGATCGTCCCGTCCAGCAGCGTCGCGCCGCACAGCTCGATCATCAGCCTGCTCGCCAGCGCCTGTGCCTGCAGCGTCTGCTCAGGCTGCAGGCCCTTCTCGAACCGACCCGAGGCCTCGCTGCGCAGCCCGAGCGTCCACGAGGTGCGGTGGATGTTCGGCCCGTTCCAGGTCGCGACCTCGAGCAGCACACGGGTTGTCTCCGGCGCCACCTCCGAGCGTGCGCCGCCCATCACCCCCGCGATCGACGTAGGACCCTGATCGTCCTCGATCACGACCATCTCGCCGTCGAGCTCGCGTGTCTGGCCGTCGAGGGTCTCGACCTTCTCGCCGTCGGCTGCCCGGCGCACCACCAGACGCGCGCCGGCGACGCGGTCGAGGTCGAAGGCGTGCAGCGGCTGACCGGTCGCGAGCATCACGTAGTTGGTGATGTCGACGACGTTGTTGATCGGGCGCTGGCCCGCCGCCGTCAGCCGCGCCTTCAGCCAAAGCGGAGATGGGCCGATCGTGACGTTCTCGAAGACGCGGGCGGTGAACCGCGGACAGAGCTCAGGGCAGCGGACCTCGACGGCTGCGGACTCGAGCGCACCGGCGGAGCCGGGGTCCTCCACCCACGGCGTCTCAGAGAGCGGCGCTCCGGTCGCGGCGTGCAGCTCGCGGGCGACTCCGTAGATGCCGAGGCAGTCGGGCCGGTTCGGCGTGATCTCGAGCTCGAGGACCTCGGTGACGATCGGCAGCACTTCGGCAAGCGGCGTGCCGGCGGCGAACTCGGCGTCCAGCATCTGCTCATCGAGCACGATGATCCCCGCGCTGCGATCGCCCTGCGGCTCGAGCTCGAGCTCGGATGCGGCGAGGATCATCCCTTCCGAGACGATCCCGCGCAGCTTCGCCTTCCCGAGCTTGGTGCCGGCCGGCATGACCGCGCCGGGGCGCGCCACCGCCACCGTCTGCCCGGCGGCGACGTTCGGCGCGCCGCACACGATCGTGGCGGGCTCGGACTCCCCCAGATCGACCGTGCAGACCTTCAACCGGTCGGCGTCCGGGTGCTGCTCCGCGGTGATCACGCGCCCGACGACGAAGCCCTCCCCGGACGCGGGTCCGACGTGATGGATCGCCTCGACCTTGGTGCCGGTCATCGTCAACCGCTCCTCGATCGCCTGCGCGTCGAGGGCGGGGTCGCAGTACTCGCGAAGCCAGGGCAGCGGGGCGCGCATCAGAACTGCTCCAGGAAGCGCAGGTCGTTCTCGAACATGACCCGCAGGTCCGGCACGCCGTGCTTGAGCATCGCCATGCGATCGACGCCGAGCCCCCATGCGAACCCCTGCACCTTCTCGGGGTCATAGCCCGGCGCGTTCGCGGCCGTCGTCGGAACGTGCGCGTAGACGTTGGGGTCGACCTCGCCCGCGCCGAGCACCTCGAGCCAGCCCTCGCCCTTGCAGAGCGGGCAGCGCGAGCCGTCGCGCAGGAACCCCTTTCCGCCGCAGTGAAAGCACGAGATGTCGACCTCGACCGACGGCTCGGTGAAAGGGAAGAAGTGCGGGCGCAGCCGCACGTCGCGCTCATCGCCGAAGAAGGCGCGCGCGAAGTGCAGCAGCGTTCCCTTCAGGTCCGCGAGCGTGATGTCCTCGTCGACCGCGAGCCCCTCGATCTGGTGGAACTGCGGGGTGTGGGTGGCGTCGAGGTCGCGCCGGTAGACGCGACCCGGGACGACGACGTAGAGCGGGGGCGGATGCTGCTCCATCGCGCGCACCTGCATCGGGGAGGTGTGGGTCCTCAGAACCACGTCCTCAGAGACGTAGAACGTGTCGGTGCGCGCCCGCGCGGGGTGCGTCGGACTGTGGTTGAGCGCATCGAAGTTGTAGTGGACGGTCTCGACCTCCGGGCCCTCCATCACGGTGAAGCCGAGGCCGAGGAAGATGTCTTCGAGCTCGCGGCGCGTGCGGCTGAGGACGTGAAGGGCGCCCAGCGGCGCCGGCGGCGCGCCCGGCAGCGTCACGTCGACGCGGTCCTCCGCGAGCCGCGATGAGAGCTCAGCGCCGGCGAGCGCGGCCGAGCGCGCCTCGATCAGTCCCTCCAGCGCCTGGCGCGCCTGGTTTGCGGCCTTGCCGACGGCCGCGCGTTCCTCGGGCGCCAGCGAGGCGACCTCGCGCAGCATCTGCGGGAGCTCCGCCTTGCGGCCGAGGTAGCGCACCCGCAGCTCCTCGAGCGCCACCGTGTCCGGGGCGCCGGAGATCGCCGCCTCCGCCTCGCCCCGCAGCTCCGCGATCCGATCGCTCATGACGCGGGGACCCTAGATGAGTTGCGGGTCGTCTCGTAGAGCGCCACGGTCGCTGCCATCGCCGCGTTCAGCGACTCGGTCGCGATCGGGATGCGCGCCTGGCGCTCGCAGGAGGCGAGCAGCCCCTCCGGCAGGCCCTCGCGCTCGCCGCCGATCAGCAGCGTGATCTCCTCGCCCGCGCTCCCGAGCGCGTCGCCCAGCGTCCCCGGCGCGGTCGCCGAGAGCGCGATCGTTGTGCCCGGGAGCTCGTCCGCCGACCCGGCACGGGCGATCGGCACCGCGAAGATCGCCCCCATGCTCGCCCTCACGGCCTTCGGGGAATGGGGATCGGCGCAGCCCGGGCCGAGCGCGACGCAGGAGGCCCCGAATGCCTCCGCCGAGCGCAGGACCGTGCCGATGTTGCCGGGGTCGCGAACCCCGTGCAGGTACACGCACAGGGGACCGGCCGGGCGCGGGGCCCAGCGCTGGGCGAAGACGCCGACCACGCGGGTCCCCGACCCGAGCACCGACGCCGCGGCGAGCGCGGAGCCCTCCACCTCGGCGAACGCCGCCGGGCCGAGCCCGCTGCCGGCGAGCCGGAGGCCTTCGAGCGGGGCGACGCCGGCGCGCTCGGCGGCCGCGAGCAGGTCCTCGCCCTCAGCGGCGAACTGCCCGCTCGAGGAGCGACCGCGCTTGGTCTGCAGCCGCCGGAGGTTCTTCAGGCGGGGGTTGGAGCTGGAGGCGATGGCGGTCATGTCGATGGCTGGTGTCGGGTGCGGGAAACAAAAAGGGCGCCGTCCTTGTCAGGAGCGGCGCCCGGGAGGCTGTCTGTGTCGGTCCTTGGTCAGGCAGCCGACGCCTCGCGGGCGAGCTCGGCAAAACGTCGGAAGGAGTCGGCGTCGCGCACGGCGATGTCGGCGAGGATCTTGCGGTCGAGCTGGATGCCGGCGAGCGAGAGGCCGTGCATGAACTGCGAGTAGCTCATGCCGTTCTGGCGTGCCGCGGCGTTGATGCGCGTGATCCAGAGACGCCTGAAGTCGCGCTTGCGGTTGCGACGGTCGCGGTAGGCGTAGGCGTCCGCCTTCAGCAGCGCCTCCTTGGCGCGCCTGTAGTTCGAGTGCGCCTCGCCGCGGAAGCCCTTGGTCCGCTCGAGCGTCGCGCGGCGCTTCTTGCGCGCGCCGACGGAGCGCTTGACGCGCGTCACTTGCCCACCCCGAGCAGCTTCTTGACACGGGGGGTGTCGTGGTCGGAGAGGATCGCGGGGGCTCCGAGCGCGCGCTTGTGCTTCGGCGACTTCTTCTCGAGGATGTGGCTCGTGAAGGCGTGACGGCCCCGGACCTTGCCCTTGGCTGTCACTTTGAAGCGCTTCTTGGCGCCCGAATGTGTCTTCATCTTCGGCATCGCGAGCGGATGATTATGGCACGGAAGGGCCGCGAGCCCGGTGGGAGGCTCCGGAGAGCTGCGCGGAGCCCGGCTCAGGCGGCCGAGGCGGCCTCGCCGCTGGGCTGCTCGGAGGCCGGGCCGGCGTCCGTCGCGGGGGCCGGGGGCTCTGCGCCGGGGACCTCGGCGGGGTCGACGCTCTGAGCGACCTCGGCGGCTTCGGGGTTGGCCTCGCCGGCCACCTCGGGCGGCGGCGTCGGCGAGCCGCCCTCGTCAGTCGCCTCCTCGCCGTCCACGCGCCCGGCAAGCACGGCTTTCGAGGGGGCCATCATCATCGTCATGTTGCGCCCTTCCTGCATGGGGCGCTGCTCGACGACGCCGAGCTCCTGGAGTTCCTCGGCGAGACGGTCGAGGATCGCGGTGCCCCGCTCGGGGTGCGTGACCTCGCGGCCGCGGAACATGATCGTCACCTTGACCTTGTCCTTGTGCTTGAGGAAGCGCTCGACGTGGTGCTTCTTGGTGTCGTAGTCGTGCTCGGCGATCTTCGGACGGAACTTGATCTCGCGGACCGTGATCTGCTGCTGGTGCTTGCGGGCCTGCTTGACCTTCTGGGCCTGCTCGTACTTGTACTTGGAGTAGTCCAGGATCCGCGTGACGGGCGGGCGCGCCTCGGGCGCCACCTCGACCAGGTCCAGATCGCGTTCCTGGGCCATCGACAGGGCATCGGGCGTCTTCATCACGCCGACCTGCTTGCCCTCCTCGTCGATCACCCGCACCTCGGGCACGCGAATGCGCTCGTTGATCCTCGTCGTGTCCCGCTCGGGCGGGCGCCGGTCGAACCTGCGGGGGACCGGCACTAGCTGTAGTGGCCTCGCGTCAAGCGAACGCTATGCGGGGCGCTGTGAGGTTTTGCGGGACGTCAACGTCGCTGAGTATAGCTGTCCCTTTAGGTTCTCGGCGAACTCGGAGACGGTGCTCGGCCCGAGATCCCCGTCGCGGTGCGCGCGCACGGACACGTTGCCCTCCTGCTCCTCGCGCTCGCCGACGATCAGCATGAACGGCGCCTTGCGCAGCTCGGCCTCCCGGATCTTGCGCCCGACCGACTCAGATCGCTCGTCGACATCGATGCGCAGCCCCGCCTCGCGCAGCTCGGAGGCGACCTCGAGCGCGTAGTCGTTGAAGCGGTCGGACACCGGGAGCACGATCGCCTGCACGGGCGCGAGCCACAGCGGCAGCTCGCCCGCGTAGTGCTCGATCAGGATCCCGATGAAGCGCTCGTATGAGCCGAACATCGCCCGGTGGATCATCACCGGCGTGTGCTCGGCGTTGTCCGCGCCGGTGTAGGTGAGACCGAACCGGGCCGGCATCGAGTAGTCGAGCTGCACGGTTCCGGTCTGCCAGGAGCGCCCGAGCGAATCGGTCATGTGCATGTCGATCTTCGGCCCGTAGAAGGCACCGTCGCCGGGGTTCAGCTCGTACTCCAGACCCATCTCCTGAAGCGCCTGCGTGAGCTTCAGCTCTGCGCGATCCCACAGCTCGTCGTCGCCGATCCGCTGCTCGGGCCGGGTCGAGAGCTCGAGCCGGACGTCGAAATCGAACAGCTCGTAGGTCGCGAACGCCATCTCCAGGCAGGCCCGTACCTCCTCCTGCACCTGGTCCTCGGTGCAGAAGACGTGTCCGTCGTCCTGCGCGAAGTGCCGCACCCGCAGCAGGCCGTGAAGCACGCCCGAGGCCTCGTTGCGGTGCAGCAGTCCCGGCTCGGAGTAGCGCAACGGCAGATCCCGGTAGGAGTGGCGCGTCATCGAGAAGAGCTGGCAGTGGCCCGGACAGTTCATCGGCTTGACGGCCATCTGCCGGCCCTCGACGGCCTCCAGCAGGAACATGTCGTCGCGGTACTTCTCCCAGTGCCCGGATGTCTTCCACAGCTCGGAGTCGTAGATCAGCGGCGTCTTGACCTCGTCATAGCCGCGCTCGGCGCCCATCCGCCGCGACAGCGCGACGAGCGAGTTGAAGACGCCCGTCCCGGCCGGCAGCCAGAAGGCCGCGCCGGGCGAGACCTCCGAGAAGCGGAACAGCCCGAGCTCCGGACCCAGCTTGCGGTGGTCGCGCGCCCGGGCCTGCTCCAGGCGCTCCAGGTGCTCCTCGAGCGCCGCCTTGGAGAAGAAGGCCGTGCCGTAGATGCGAGTCAGCATCGTGCGCGTCGAGTCTCCGCGCCAGTAGGCGCCCGCCACCGAGCTCAGCTTGAAGGCCTTGACGGCGGCGGTGCTCGGGGCGTGCGGACCGCGGCACAGGTCGGTGAACGGGCCGTTCGTGTAGAGCGAGACGCTCTCGAGCGTCGGGTGCCCGCCGGCGGCACCCGTCTCCGACGCCGCGAGGAGGTCGTCGATCAGCTCGACCTTGTAGTCCTGGCGCTCGGCCAGGAAGCGCTCGCGTGCGGCTCCGACCGAGACGTCCTCGCGCACGAAGGGCTCCGCGGCCTTGATGTGCGCGCGCATGCGCTCTTCGATCTTCGGGAAGTCGCCCTCGGTGACAGAGGTGCCCTCCGGGAACTCGAAGTCGTAGTAGAAGCCGTCCTCGATCGCCGGCCCGATCGAGATCTTCACGCCCTCGTAGAGATCCAGGACGGCGCTCGCGAGCAGGTGCGCCGCGTCGTGACGGATCAGCTCGAGCGCCGCGGGGCCGCTGCGCTCGGTCAGGATCGAGATGCCCGCCCCGCCGGGCAGCGGCCGGGCGAGGTCGCGCACCTCCGGCTGCGAGCCGGGCTCGGTCACCTCCACGGCGAGCGCGGCCTTTGCGAGCCCCGGCCCGATCGCGGCCGCAGCGTCCGCGCCGGTCGCGCCATCCTCGAGCTCGAGCTCGGTCCCGTCGGGCAGTGTCACGGTCAAAGACATCGCGCGTGGAGGGTATCGGTGGCCCCCGGAGCGAGCCGCCCGCCATCCTCCTGCGCCACCGCGACGCCGCCCCGCACGAAACACGGCAATGTCCCGCCTCGCACGTCTCCCAACCCCCCATGGAGGAATCGATGGCACTCGACAGCACCATCCTCGGAACATGCGCCTCCGAACAGATGGAGGCCCTAGAAAGGGACTTCGGCAACGACGACAGCCTTCACGTCGGGACCGTGATCACGATCGTCGAACTGCAGAAACGGGAGGTCAACGCCGACGGGGTCGAGGTCGCGGTCGGCTCGCTCGTCCGCACGCGGCACAACACCCCGGACCTGTATCGCGTGGTCGGCATCCTCGACCAGGCCAAACACGACCTGCTGGGCCGTTAGCGGCGGAAGGTGCAGCACAGCCCGAGACGCTCGCTGCCAGAAACACGTCTTGCAGACAGCTGTCTGCGACTGGGAGCATCGACTCGTGGCGACGAACGCGAACCTCTCCATCTCCATCACCCTCTCGCCGGCCCAAGTGGACGAGGTTCTTCGCTCGGCCTCGAGCGACAGCGCCTCCTCGCTCGCCTCGCTGATCAGCTCGGCGCTCTCCGACCCGCCCGCCGGCAGCGCATCTGCCGGCGCGCCGCCGTTCGATGACTGCGACCGGCGCCTGTCGCGCTCGCTCCTGCGGGGCCTGGCGATCCTCTCGTGCTTCACGGTGGCGCGGCCCGAGCGCGGAATCCTCGAGCTGGCCCGCGAGCTCGGGCTGAGCGCCAGCACCACGCACCGATACGTGCTCACGCTGCTGGAGACCGGGCTGCTCGAACGCTGCCCGCGCAGCCGCCGCTACCGGCTCCCCCGGCCCCTCCCGGAGCCGCGATGAGCCACCGCAGGAGCCGCGCTCGAGCCACTGCGCACAGGGGTTCCCCAGACCCCGTGCCATTGCTCCTGTCCATTCAGGCGCGGATGAGCGCCGGCCTCCAGAGGTCCGGGACCCGACGGAAGGCTAGATCCCGGCCGCGCCGCGCTCGCGCTCGCGCTCGGCGCGCGCCGCGCTCGCCAGCACGTCGGTGTAGGAGATCAGCGCCGCGACGAGCGGGTTGCGCTGGTCGCGATGCCCGACGAGCGCGATACGGGCCGGCTCCACGTCGCGGAGCGGGATGGCGGCGATGCCTGCGAGCACGTTCGAGAGCACGTTCGCGGCGGCCTGGGGGACGATCGTGATCGCGTTCTCGCTTCCGAGCGCCGCGAGCACCTCCTGCGGGTTGCAGGCATGGTCACCGGTGAGATGCGCGGGCGGGCCGCCGCGATGGTCGTCCAGGGACCAGAACCCGGCCCAGGCGGGATCCACCGACGGGTCGAATCCGATGAAGGTCTCGTCGAGGAGCTCGGCGACCTCCAGCTCCTCGCGCCCACCGAGCGGGTGCTCGCGCGGGATCAGCGCCACGCGGGCCTCGCGGCGGATCACTTTGCTCCAGACGGACTCGTCGGGCGGCGGCAGGTGGCAGGCGGCGACATCCACCTCGCCGAGCCAAGCCGATGTGGAGCGCGGCGGGAAGGGCAGGTCCCGGTAGCGCACCTCGATGTCCGGATAGGCCATCGCGAACCCTTCCATCTCGATACGCCCTTCGATGCTCGGAGGGGCGCCCAGGAACCCGAACTCGATCGTCCCCTGCTGCGCGCGGGCGAGCGAGCGGGCCGTGCTCATCGCGTCGCCGGTCGCGGCCACCGCGAGTCGCGCCTTCGCGTAGAAGGACTCGCCGGCCGGCGTCAGGCGCACGCCGCGCGAGTGGCGCTCCAGGAGCTGGAGCCCTGTTTCGGACTCGAGCTGTGCAATCGCCTGAGACACGGCGGGTTGGGCCACGCCCAGCCTGCGCGCGGCGCTCGTGACCTGTCCCTCCTCCGCCACGGCGACGAAGTACTCGAGGTGTCCCCGCCTGAACGACATCGTCCTCCCTAGGCGCAGCCGTGCCGGTGAACAATACCGAAGGTTTGACTGCACCGATAAGGCACGCCTATGCCTGCTTGCGCAAGACGTATTGGACTCCGAGCGCCATGACCAACAGACTGAAGCACGAACTCCGGGAGCGACACCGGTGCTTGGACCTCCGGACCTTTCTCGAGAGGGCCCGGCGAAATCCAGGGTGAATGGGGGACAGCCTCCGTCCCCCTGTCGCGGCTAGACCCCGAGCGCGGGGGCATTTCTCTCTCGGTGCCCTCGCGCTCGGGCCGCGCGGCGCGCCGGCCCGGATTGCAGCGCGGCGCGCAGCGGCCGTGCTCGGGGCTCAGACCTCGCAGGGACGGGCGCGCCGGTCCACGCCGACTTCGGTGAGACCGGCCGAGGTGATCTTGATGCGCGTCGGGACGTTGCCGCGCTCGAGCAGCACGAGCAGCACGGACTCGCCCTTCGTCTCGATCGCCGCACGGAGCGGGTCCTCGAACGCCTCCGGGTGAAGCGCGGCGGCGATCTGGACGTAGACGTGCTTTTCGGCGGTGCCGTCCTGCACCTTGAACCTGTAGGTCTCGCCCTCGCGTGGAGCAGGAATCAGCGTGGGTCCCCCGATGATGCGCGGAGCTGTGGGTGAGATGACTGCCAGCGATTGCATGAGGGGCAGGATCGCCGGGAGACGCCGGCCCCGCCACGGCCGTCTGGCCAGCATCCACGCGCGCGGTTTGGACAACGGGCGCAGCACCGCCCCGGGCCCGGGGCGGTGCGCGGCGCGGCGGTGTCGGCGAAGAAGACCTCCGAGCCGCTCAGGCCTCGCTCAGCGGCGCGGAGCCGCGCGGGAGCTCACGGCTTCCTCGCGACCCGCCTCGTCGAGAGCGCGCGCTTCGGCCTCCGCGCCGGCGCGGTCGGGATCGGTCTCCCGGGCCTCGTCGTGGGTCTGGCGGACCTGCGCCATCGCCTCATCGGCCCGTTCGGCGTCCTGCTGCGCGGCGGCGCGCTGGCGGCGGGCGGCGGCAGCGCGCTCGCGTGCTTCGGCCTCGGCCTGGTCCGCGCGCGCGGCCTGCTCTTCGGCGCTCGCCCGCTGACCTTCTGCCTGGACGGCGCTCCGGTTCGCCTCCCGGCGAAGCTCCCCCGCCTGCCTGCGCTGGACGTCGCGACGGCGGGCTCGAGCCAGCGCGAGCAGCGCGATCAGCAGAACGACGGCGATGACGATCAACACGATTGCCAGTGCACTCATCTCTCATCTCCTCCTTCTCTCGCCGGCATCGGGGCCGGGGTGCAAGCGGCCGATGCATCCGCACCGGCCCGCCCTCCGTTCCTACCCCGGCCGGCCGCCTCCAAGCGTGAGATTTTTTTGCGCGCCCCTCCAACCTTTCGCTCACTTGCGCGTCACGCGTTACGAGGATCTTTGCGTCGAGGAGGTGGTGCCTGCCGGCGACGCGTGTGAACGTTGCGCCGCCGGGTAGAGATGAGTAGCTTTAGGTAGGGAGAAGGTCCCATTGGAGAGGGCCGAGGGAGGTGCTGGGTGGCCGAGCGCAGTCGGGTTGTGAAGGCGGGCTCGAAGGTCAGGTTGGCGCTGGCATCCGATGAGTGGCTGGTGGGATGCGTCCGTCGCGGCGACACCGCTGCGTTCGAAGCCCTCTACGACCGGCACGTGCGCGAACTGCTCGCGTTCTGCATGTACATGCTGGGCTCGCGCCAGGACGCCGAGGACGCCGTCCAGGCGACTTTCACCTCCGCCTACAGGGCGCTGCGGGCGGACACGCGGCAGATCACCCTGAGGCCCTGGCTCTTCACGATCGCGCGCAACGACTGCTTGACGATCCTGCGGCGGCGCCGGCCCGTCGTCGAGTTGAACGGCGAGATCGCTCCCGGTCCCGACCCGGTGGCCGAACTCGAGGTCCGTGAAGAGGTCCGCAAGGTCTTTGCCGGGCTGCGCGAGCTGCCCGAGAACCAGCGTGCGGCGCTCGTCCTCGCCGAGGTGCACGGGCTCAGCCAGCAGGAGATCGGCGGGGTGCTCGGCGTGCGCACCGATCAGGTCAAGGCCTACGTCTACCAGGCGCGCTCCAAGCTGATCTCCGACCGCCGCGCCCGCGACGCCGACTGCGACGAGATCCGCGAAGAGCTCGCGAGCGCCCGCGGCGCCGCACTGCTGCGGGGCAGGCTGCGCCGGCACGTGCGCTCGTGCCCCGAGTGCCGCCGCTTCGCTGACGGCATGGCCCGGCAGCGCCGCCAGCTCGGTGCCCTGATGCCGATCGCCCCGTCGCTCGCGCTCAAGTACAGGGCCATCGAGGAAGCGGTGAACGCGGGCACCGGCGAGCCCGCGACGGTCGCCGGTGGCGCTGCCGTCGGCGCATCCGTAGCCGGCACCGCGGCGGAGGTCGCGGGTGGCGGCATGAAAGTGCTCGCGTGCAAGGTGGCCGCTGGAATGGTCTGTCTCGGTGCCGGGGCAGGCGTCGGTGTCTCGGCGCTCGAGTCTCCGTCCCCCTCACAGGGGCATGGCACGACGGGGGCCGCGGCCGCCGGCGCGCTGGCCTCGGCGCAGGAACCGGGCGGCGGCAACGGCTGGAGCGCGACGCTGCCGTCGTTTGCCGGCGGGATCGACGGGCCGCAGCGCTACGCGGCCTCCCCTCACCGTGACGCGACGACGGACAGCGGCCTGCCGGTGGTCGAGAACGGCGGTGCCGCCCTGCCCGGCGGAGACGCCGGCAAACCCGCCGGCGCGGGCGGCGAGGACCCCGGCGCCCACGGCGGCGCGGGCGACCTGAGCCAGGGCTCGCAGCATCCGGGCCGCTCGATTCGTGAAAGCGCCGGCAACCCGGCGAGCGAACGCGAAGCGAAGGTCCTCGACTCGCGCGAACGGGTGCGGTTGCGCCGCGAATCCAACGAACGCGAGGCCGAACAGCGCCAGCTCGCCCACGAAGCTCCCAAACCTCCGAAGACGGGCTCGGAACCGCCGAGCGAACAGGAACTGGCCGAAAAACGCGAACGCCGCAAACTGAAGATCGAAGAACGGGGGCCGGAAGGCCACTCGAAATTCCCGCGCGAAACGCCCGAAGAGCACGCCGAAAAGCTGGAACGCCACAAACGCAAGGTCGAAGAAAAGCGCAAGCGCAAGCAGGAAGAAGCCGAACAGGCGGCCGGCGAAGAAGGCGCGCCGGCGCCCTAGCCCTGGCCTCGCCCGAGCCCGGGCCCGCCGCGCATCCCGCCCGGCGGCGGGCGAGCTCAGCGCCCTTTCGGCGTCTTCACCTTCTTGTACTTGAAGCGGGCCTTCTTGCTTTCAGCTTCGCTGGTTCCGCCTTCGGTTGTCACGGTGACGAAGGCGCTCCCTGCTTCGTGCGCAGGTGAGACCGCGGTGATGCTCGTCGAGGATTCGAACGTGACCTTCTCGGCCGGCACGCCGCCGAAGTCGACCGTGGCCGTGCTGGTGAAGCCCGTCCCGGTGATCCTCACCGCGGTCCCCCCCGTTTCTAGCCCGTTCTTCGGCGCGATCTTCTTGATCGTCGGGACCGCCGCCTTGCGTTGCGCGCACTCGCCGGCTTCGTTGCTCCACTCCTGCTGGTACCAATACTCGTCGCCGTCGATGAGCTGGTTGTACTTGGAGCCGTCCGGGGCTGTGCCGAGGGGAGCACCGAATTCGACTTCGGGGTCGTTCGCAACCCGGCACTTGTCGCCGACCTCGTCTTTCTTCGAGTCATACCAAGCGTTCAGCTCAGGATCGGTGACCGCCTCGCTGTGCTCGTGGGCGAGCCCGCCGGCGAGCTCTTCGTCGGACGGGTTGCCGTTCGGCCGGTTTGCTTCGTCACCGCATCCGAGGCCGGCGACGTACGGGTTGTAGGCATAGATGATCACGCCTTTCGGGAGTTCGATGAAGTTGTGGTAGGCGCAGTAGTCGGCGTGCGGACCGGTGCCGGCCGAGCAGACCTTTTCGGCTGCGTCGGTGCAGCTTTCGACTTCGCTCGGCGTCAGCAGGAAGTACATGTGTTCGAGGTCCGTCGGCAGCGAGTGGCCCTCGACGAACGACGTGATCTCACCGCGGATCTGCGCGGAATCGAGGCATATCGGAGCCGCGGCGCAGCCGTTCGCGGGGTACGGGTCCGTGTCGATCAACGCGCCCGCGAAGTGTGAGTCGTACGCGGCGGAGTCGCCGAATTCGTCGGAGTACTGCGTGAGCACCGAGTCGGTGTTCTGCACGCCGCCGCTGTCGTGGGCGAGGTCTTCGAACCACCTGTCGATGCCGGCCTGGAAGCCCGGCGGGAACGCCGCGCCGCCGGAGGGGTCCCAGAAGATCGCGTAGTTGGTGTTCGAGGGCATCACGACGCCTCCGGTGTGGTAGACGACCGGCTTCTGCGCCGAAGGCTTCGCTCCCGATCCGGACCCGGATGAGCCGCCGCCCCGCGAGGAGGGACGCGCCAGCAGTTCGAGGCTGATCCGTTCGCCCGAGGCCGTGACGATCACGGCCTGCGCGGCCGCTGCCGTCAACGCCAGCGCCGTGAGCGCAAGCGTCATTGCCAGGGCGAGGCGCCGTGCGGAGCCTCGCATGCGTGCCGCCCTCGCCGTCCGTGCGATCTGCTTTTCCCTCATCGACCTCTCCCTGTCAGCTGAGTGATTCTAGGGGGGCGCCGGCACGCGCGTCAGCGAATGGACGAGCGCGTGCCTGTCCGGGGAGACCCAACGCATCGAGGCCACGAAGGTTGGCGGGCCGCCCGCAGCCGGGCGACTCCTCAGTGGACGCTCAACAGCTCCCAGCGTTCCGGGATGCCGCGCAGGCGGTGCGTGCCGCGTGTGGCGAACGCGTACTCCGAGCCCGCGACCAGGTCCTTCACCGTGCGGGAGACGAGCAGCTCGCCCGAGCCCGCCAGCGCGGCCACACGCGCGGCGATGTGCACTCCGATGCCGGAGACGTCCTCGCCGCGCAGCTCGACTTCGCCCGTGTGGATGCCGGCCCTGATCGCGATGCCTGCGTGCGAGAGCGCAGAGCGCAGCCGTTTCGCGCATTCGATGCCGCGGGCCGGCGCGTCGAACACGGCGAGCACGCCGTCACCGGTCTCCTTGACGAAGCGCCCTCCGCAGCTGCTGATGGCGCTCCGGGCGATCGCGTCGTGGCGGTCGAGCACCTGCGTCCAGAGCCCGTCTCCCAGTGCGGCGGCGCGGGCGGTCGAATCGACGATGTCGGTGAACAGCACACTCGCGAGGATCCGTCCGCTCGGCGCCTGGGCGATCAGATCGCCAGCCACGAACTCCTCGAGCAGCGAGAGCGCCGACTCGCCTGGCGAGCGGGCAGGCGGGCCCGCCCGCGAGGCGGCGGGCCGGGGAGCGGACGGGGAAGCGGGCGGGCCGGCGGGCGGGCCCCCGAACAGCTCGCCCGGCGGGCGGCGCCGGCGAACCCTGAAGCCCCCTTCGGAGGGCGCGCGCCGCACCGGGTCGAGCACCGCGCCGACACCCCTCGCTCCCATGTCTGCACCTTGCGCCCGCCCGACCCTTGTGTCAACTGCTGCAAGGCGGCTGCCAGCGGGAGGTCAGCCGTCCGCCGCGCCGAACGACGGCACGCCGGGCTCGGACGAACGTCGCGAGGTGCGGCGTACGGCACGCGTCGCGGAGTTACGATTCCCCTCGGCATGGACGTGGTCGGCCAGCGCGGGCCAGCAGACGTCGCCGCGCTGGGAACGCGGGTGGCGGCGAACGTGTCGAGCGCGGTTCGCGTCCCCCCGCAGGCGGTCCGATCGATGCTGATCGCGCTGCTCGCCGGCGGTCATGTGCTGATCGAGGACTTCCCCGGGGTGGGCAAGACGGCGCTCGCGCGCGCACTCGCGGCGTCGGTCGACGCCGATTGCGCGCGCGTGCAGTGCACGGCGGACATGCTCCCATCGGATCTCGTCGGGGCCAACATCTACGTCCAGCGCGACGCGCGCTTCGAGTTCCGCCCCGGGCCCGTGTTCTCGAACATCGTGCTCGTCGACGAGATCAACCGGGCATCCCCCAAGACGCAATCCGGGCTGCTGGAGTGCATGCAGGAGCGCCGCGTCACCGTCGACGGCGTGACCCACGAGCTGGCGCGGCCCTTCGTGGTGATCGCGACGCAGAACCCGATCGAGTTCGACGGCACCTACTCGCTGCCGCAGGCGCAGCTGGATCGCTTCATGGTGCGCCTGTCGCTGGGCTACCCATCCGCCAAGGAAGAGGCTGCGATGCTCGCCGAGCACGCCGGTGGCGACCGCGTGCTGGAGCTCGCGCCGGTAAGCACGGTCGCCGAGGTCGTCGCCGCGCAGGACGCAACGGCCGCGATCCACGCCAGCGAGGCGCTGCGCCGTTACGTCGTGGCGCTCGCCGACGCCACGCGCCGGGATCCCCGCACGCAGCTCGGCGCGAGCCCCCGCGCGGCGTTGATGCTGCTGCGGGCCGCGACCGTGCAGGCAGCCCTGGAGTGTCGCGACCACGTGCTCCCGGACGACGTGCAGGCACTCGCACACCTCGTCCTCGGGCACCGGCTGCTGCTGGCGCCGGGAGTGTCCGAGGCGGCCAGGCGCGACATCGTCGAGGACGGCCTCGCGTCGGTGCCGGCCCTGTGAGACGGAGCCTGCAGGTCGGCCTGCTCGGCGCGGCGATGTGCCTGTTCGCAGGCGCCTTCGCCGTCTCCGCGCTCTACGTGCCGGGGATCACCCTGCTGCTCGTCGCGCTGGCGGCGGCCGGGCTCGTGTGGGCCGCCGCGCACGGCGCACGGGTGGAGCTCGAGCTGACGGCGGATCGCGTCCAAGAGGGCGAGGAGGTGACGGTCACCGCCAGGGTCCGCGGCGGCGTGGCCCCGGCCTGCCGCGGCACGCTCAGCGTGATCCCGGGCGCGGCGCCCGTTCCGCTGGACTGGCGACGGCGCTCGGGCGAGCAGAGCCTTCGCACGCTGCGGCGCGGCCGCGTCGCGGTGGGAGGAGCCACGGCCCGGTGGGCGGATCCGTTCCGGCTGTGCTCGCGTGAGCGCTCCAGCGAAGCCCGCGAGCTGCTCGTGCTACCGCGGGTTCAGAGGCTGCGACGGCGTGACCTACAGCAGATCGCGGCTCTCCCCGAGCCGCCGCCGGCACGGACTGCAGGGATCGAGCTCGACGGACTTCGTGAGCTCCTACCCGACTCGCCGGCGTCGCGGATCCACTGGCTGACGCTCGCGCGCAAGGGCGTGACGATGGAGCGTCGCCTGCGCGACGGCGAGGAGCGCAGACCGTTCACGGTCGTGCTCGACACGTGCACGGGCGCGAGCGCGGACGCGCTCGACATGGCGGTCCGCGCCGCCGCGTCGCTCTGCCTCGGGCTCGCGAGCGCTGAGGGCTGCGCCGTGCTGCTTCCCGGCCGCTCGCGTGTGGAGGACCTGTCTCCCGGTCTCGGCGCCTGGCCGCGGCTGCACGAGTTGCTCGCACTGATCGAGCCCGGCATGGCGCCGCGGTGGGAGCTCGTCCGCGACGCTCCCCGGGTGGTGCTCGTCGCGCCCGCAGCGACGCGAGCGCCCGCCGGCGTCGCCGTCACATGCACGGTCTCGCCGTCGCCGGACGCGGGCGGCGAGGTGCTGTTCACTGTCGCCGGCTGCGCCGTGCAGCCCGCCGTACGCGCGTGGGCGGGCCAGGCCGCATGAGCAGCGTCCCGGTCGGCCTGCGCGCGAGCGCCCGCACGCCGGCGGCGGGAGAGCACGACGGCCTGGCGCTGCTCGCCTTCTTCGGGCTCGCCGCGTTCGCGGCCGTGCGCTACGCCGCGCTGATCGCCACACCGCCCGCGGGCCGGGCCGTGCTCGTCGCGGCGTGCGTGACGGCCGGCTGCGGTCTGCTCGCCGCCACCGGGCACCTCGCACGCCGAGGACCGGCGGTGACGCTGTTGCGGATCGTGCTCGTCGCCGGCACGTTCGCGATCTCGATGCTCGCGTTGCACATCCCCGCGCACCTGCTCGCCCCGGGCCAGTGGAATCAGCTCGCGGACAGGCTGTCGAGCGGGGCGGGCGAGTTGAGCGGATGGCTCTGGCCATACCGCGGCGGGGACCGGTGGGCGCAGGCGGCCGTCCTGCTGCCCGTGCCGGCGGTGCTGCTCGCGGCGGGGTGCGCGTGGTTCTGGCCTTCGCGGACGCTGCTCGCGGCCCGCCGCGTGCTGGCGCTGGGCGCCCTGCTGGCGATCTTCGTGATCGGCACCGCCAACGCGCCCGCCTCGATCCCGGCCTTCGACGGCGTCGTGCTGATGGTGCTCCTCGCCGCAACGCTCCTGGCGCCGATGACGGCCGCCTCAGATGTGGGCCGGGCGCTCTGCTGGCTGGCGGCGAGCGCCGCCGCCGCCCTTGCCGTGCAGGCGGCGCTCCGCACGGACGGCCCGTGGATCCACTACCGCGAGCCGGTCGCCGCGGCCGCGACGACCGCGAGCGGCGTGAGCTTCCAGTGGAACCAGCTCTACGGGCCGGACCGCACGGCGGGCACGCAGGCCCCGATGCTGATCGTCTCCGAGGCGCAGCCGCAGCTTCTGCGCCTGACCTCTCTCGACCGCTTCGACGGGCTGCGCTTCCTGCGCTCGGTCGCGCCGCCCGGCTCGCCGAGCTTCGACCTGCCGGCCGCCTCGGTGGCCCGTTGGAGCCGTCGCGCCGTCGTGGAAGTGCGGGGTCTGCGCTCGGGCGTCCTCGCGAGCGGCGGCGGCCTGCCGATCCAGATCCGCGCCTTCGACGATCTCGATCCCGACCCCGCCGTGGACGCGGACGAGACGACCGTCACGGCGGGGACGGCGGCGAGCGGCGCCTCCTACGAAGTGCTCTCCTACGACCCGGAGCCCTCGCCGGAAGTCGCGCGTCGCGCCCCCCGCACATATCCGCGCGCCTATCTCCCCTACGCGCAGTTCGACCTCCCCGCTGCCGGCGCGAGCGCGCTCGTCTCACCCGACCTGTCCGAAGAGGCGCTCCGCGAACCAGCGGGGGCGCGCCTGGTCGGGCCGAGCGCCCCGGGGCGCACCCCGGCGTCCGACCCGGCGACGCGCGCGCTGATCGAAGCCTCGCCGTACGCACCGATGTTCGCGCTGGCGCGCGGGCTGGCCCGGGGCGCAGCCTCCGAGTACGACGTCGCCGAGCGCGTCGAGCGCTACCTGCAGAGCACCTACGGCTACGACCGCGCGGTGGCGCTGACGCGCTACCCACTGGAGTCCTTCCTGTTCAGCCAGCGTCGCGGCTACTGCCAGCAGTTCTCGGGCGCGATGGCGCTGATGCTGCGGATGGACGGGATCCCCGCCCGCATCGGCGTCGGGTTCCTGCCCTCCGTCCGCGGTCCCCGGGCCGGCACCTGGGAGATCCGCGCCTCCGATGCGCACGCATGGGTGGAAGTCTTCTTCAGCGGCATCGGCTGGGTCTCCTTCGACCCCACGCCGGCGACGGCGGCGGCGGCCGGCTCCGGCGAAGAAACGACGGCGCTGTCACGGACGGCGGTCCTCGGCGGCGCATCGCCCGCTCAGGGACACACCGCCGTCTCCAGTCACCACGGCGCCCATCGACGCTCCACCGGCCACGGCGGGTCCGCATGGCCGCTCGCGGCGATCTTCGCCGTGCTGGGCGGGGCGCTCGCACTGGCGGGTGCTGCGTTCGCCGCGGCACGCAGCCGCCGGCGACGGCGAGAGCGGGAGCTCGAGGGCGATCCCGCGCTCGCCGAGCTTCGGCGCGCGCTCCTCAGCCTGGGACGCGCGGAGCCCGGCCTCACACTCGCGCGCCTGCAGGCCGGCCTCGAGCGCGAAGGGCACGGACGCGCGGCCCGCTATGTCAATGAGATCGCCCGACGGCGCTTCGAGGACATCTCCGGGAGCGGCGAGCGTCCTGAAGGCCGCCGGCAGCTGCGCCGCGCGCTCGCCCCGCGTGGCCTGGCAGGACGACTGCGGGCGCTTCGCGCCCTGCCTCCGAGCTGGACCGCTCTCGCGCCGCGCAGCCGCTGAGCGTCGCAGCCCGCACCCAGTGCTCCGGCACGCCGGCGAATCACGCCTCGCGACGGAAAGCTCGAGGCGATCAATGCGCTGACTCGGGCGGCCCAGGGAGCATGCGCTTCCCGCGTAGTGTTTAATGCGTCGGGAGGTGGGGATACGGATGAGGGATCCGGGCATGGGGAGAGCGCAAGGAGGCACTGCGCAGCGCTTCCTTGCGGCTGCACATGGCACGGTCCGGCGAGGCCGCGTGCTCGCGGTCGCACTGGTCGTCCCCGTCCTTCTTCTCGTGCTGGCAGCGAGCGCTTCCGCTTTCAGCGCGCATGGGAGCGTCGAACAGGTCTACGTGACCGGCCTCGAACCCGGCGCGCAGATGTCGCTGCTCGGATCGAAGGGCGAAACGGTCGCCACGCAGAACGCGGATGAGCTCGGCGGCCTGCTGTTCCGCCACGTCACCCCAGGCAAGCGCTACCGGGTCAAGCTGACCTCGAACTCCGAAGAAGCAGGCCCGCTCACTGTCCACGCTCAGAACGCGAAGCCCTGGAACAGCGCGATCTACAAGCAGACGATCCCGAGCAGCGGCTACGGGTACCTGACTACACGCGACGGGACCCAGCTCGCGATCGACGTCCACCCGCCCGGGCTCCCGAAAGGGGCCGCGGTCAAACTGAAGGCGAGCCCGAAGATCCGGGCCAAGCTGGAAGCGCTTCGGCACGGGACCCACCCCGGCCAGGTCCCGACGCTGATCGAATACGCGGGCTACGGGTACGCGAACCCGAACGGCCCCGAAAGCGGCATCGCCCAGGTCGCCAACCTGATGGGCTTCGCCGTCGTCGACGTGAACATGCGCGGCACCGGCTGCTCCGGCGGCGCGTTCGACTACTTCGAAGCGCTGCAGAACATCGACGCCTATGACGTGATCGAGACGATCGCCCACCAGCCGTGGGTGCTGCACCACAAGGTCGGGATGCTCGGCGTCTCCTACGGCGGCATCAGCCAGCTGTTCGCCGCCCAGCTGAAACCGCCCGCGCTCGCGGCGATCGCCCCGCTGTCGGTGATCGATGCCACCGCAACCACGCTGTACCCCGGCGGGATCCTCAACACGGGCTTTGCCGTGCCGTGGTCGGAAGGGCGCCAGTTCCAGGCCGAGCCGGCGGGCCCCACCACGGGCGAGCACTGGGCCTACGAACAGATCGAAAAAGGCGACACGACCTGCGCCGCCAACCAGGATCTGCACGAAGAGGCCGCCAACCTGCGCAAAGAAACCGAAGAAAACGAAAAGTACAACGCGCCCGTAGCGGACCCGCTCGACCCGGTGTCCTTCGTCCACAACATCGACGTCCCGACCTTCCTGGCATGCCAGTTCGAGGACGAGCAGACCGGCGGGCACTGCGCGGACCTCGTACAGCACTTCACCGGCACGAGCAAGAAGTGGTTCACCTTCACCAACGGCGCCCACATCGACTCACTCGATCCGTACACCTTCACGCGGCTGTTCGACTTCCTGGAGTTGTATGTCGCACGACAAGCCCCGAAAACGGAGCGAGGGCTGGTCGAATTCGCGGCGCCCGAGGTCTACGAAGCGGCGATGGGGCTCCCGAAAGGCGACGAAGTGAAACTGCCCGCGGACCCGATCTCCGAAATGCCGCACTACCGGGAAGCGCTCACCGCGTTCGAAGCGCTGCCGGAGGTGCGGGTGCTCTTCGACAACGGGGCGGGCGAATCGCCGAGCCACACGACGGTCGCGGGCAACCCCTACCCGGCCTTCGAAAAGACCTTCTCCTCGCTGCCGGTTCCCGGCACGACGGCCCGCTCGTGGTACCTCGCGCCCGGCGGCGAACTCGGTGAAGAACCCGCCGCGTCGCCTGGGTCTGACACATACACCTCCGACGCGAACGCCGGGCCCCTGGCGGATTACTCGAGCAACACGGGCCCCGGCGGGCTGTGGGGCGTGGCCTCCGGGTGGGAATGGAACTGGGCGCAGCCGACGGCCGGCGATGCCGTCTCCTACGTCTCCTCCCCGCTGAGCAGCGACACGACCGTGGTCGGTGCCGGCGCGGTCAACCTCTGGGTGAAGTCCTCGACGCCCGACGTCGACCTCCAAGCGGTTGTGAGCGAGGTCCGCCCGGACGGGAAAGAGACCTTCGTCCAGGACGGCTGGATCAGGGCCAGCGGCCGCAAGCTCGCGACCACGTCGGAAAACCTCTTCAAGCAGGAACCGACGGCGCTGGAACCGATCCCGACGGAGCTCGCCTCCGACGAGGAACCGATGCCCGCGGGCGAATACGTGCCGGTGACGATCCCGCTCTACTACGAGGGCCACGCGTACCGCGCCGGCTCGCGGATCAGGGTCACGATCTCGGCGCCGAACGGCAACCAGCCGATCTGGTCGTTCTCGAAAACGCAGCCGGAAGGCGGCACGGCCCAGGTCTCGATCGCCTTCGGACCCGGAATGCCCTCGAACATCACGCTTCCGGTCATCCCCGGCCTGACGGTGCCGACGCCGCTGCCGCCGTGCCCGAGCCTGCGCAACGAGCCCTGCCGGACCTACCAGGCGTACTCGAACAACGGCTCCTGAGAGGACCGGACGAGGCGCCCGAGCGCCTCTGGCCGCCGTCCGCGCGCGAGGAGTCCGGCTTGTGAAGAGAACCCGTCGGCGGCCGCGAGCCGGCTCACGCTGAGCCCGTCCGCAGCCGCCGCGGAGAAGAGCGACTCGCCCGCTGCCACCACGTGGGAGGCGTCCGCGTTCGCGAGCAAGGCACCGCGAGCACGAGTACGAGCAGCACGAAGACCGAGGGCAACGCGCGAGGCCGCATCGTGGGAGACGTCGGCCCGCCCGGCAGGATGCGCGAACCGTGCAAGGCGGCTCTCTTTTTTTGTTTGGGAGGGTTTTCGCCGGGCGGTACGGCGGCGGGCTTGAAATCAGCCGGCGGGACGGCCCGCCGTCTCAGGGGGCGAGCCGCCCTCGCCGTCCGGAGCGACCCGGCCGAGAGTCCACACGCGCATCTTCGCCTCGCGCCCGCGCACGTCGAACTCCCCCACCCACACGAGCCCCGCGGCCTCCTCGCGCATGCGTTCGCGCGAGGATTCCGAGACGAACAGCATCGTGCCGCTGCCCTTCGTCATCGACTCGAGCCGCGCGGCGGTGTTGGTGGTGTCGCCGATCGCCGTGTACTCGACGCGCTCCTCCGAGCCGACGTTCCCGGCCATCACCGTGCCGCTGTTCAGGCCGACGCCCATCACGAAGTCGTGCTCGAACCCCTGCTCGCCGAGCCACGCGTTGAAGCGCTGCAGGCGCGGTCCGATCATCTCGCGTGCGGCCCGCAGCGCCCGGTCGGCGTGATCGGTCTGCTCGAGCGGCGCACCGAAGACCGCCATGATGCCGTCGCCCATGTAGGCGATCAGGGTGCCTCCCGCGCCGAGGATCGCCTCGGTCATCTCGTTCAGGTAGTAGTTGACGACCTCGATCACCTGCGCGGCCGGCTGCGTCTCGGAGAAGCTCGTGAAGCCCCGCAGATCGGAGAAGAGGACCGTGCAGTCGCGCTCGACTCCACCCAGGCGGAGGTTCTCATCCGCGCTGGCAAGGACCTCGTCGACCACATCCGCCGGTACGAAGCGCGAGAACACGTCACGGATGCGCTGACGCTCGAGCGCTTCGTTCATGTAGAGCACGGCGAGCGTGCCGAGCGTGCCCAGAGCCAGCGCGAGGAGCGGGTAGACGAAGGCGATGATCAGCCCGCTGTTGAACGCGACCTGAACCGCGATCGTGAACAGGGCCGCGAGCGCCAGCGCGTCGAGCAGCGAGCGCCAGCCCCTCACCTTGAGGCTCCCGAGCGGGACGATCGCCCCGAACAGGCAGATCAGCAGGATGTTCAGCCAGCCCGCCGCGAACCGCAGCGGCCCGCCGCGGAGCACGGTGTCCACCGCGTTGGCCCAGATTTCCGGTCCCGCCATCTGCCCGCCGTTCGTCGTCGGCGTCGCATGGATGTCGCCGAGGATCGGCGCGGAGGCGCCGACGATCACGGTCTTGCCCTTGACCGCCTGCGGGTCGAAATGACCGTCGAGGACCTTCGAGTAGGAGATCGAGTCGATCGTTTCGGGTGGCCCGCTGAAGTCGATCGGGAGTTTCCCTCCGTCGAACAGGCCGGGCGGGATCGGATGGCCGGTCGTGACTTCGGCGGTTACGACGGGGAAGCTGCGCAGGCCGTTGTAGGAGTAGCCGACGTTCCTCGTCACGCCGTCGCTGTCGACCTCGACGTGCGGTCTCAGCCTCACGTCGCCGGCGCGGGCGCCGATTTCTCGCAGGATCGACGGGGTCGCGCCGAAGAGCACACGCGCCGCCCCGCCGCGTTCCACCTGGTCGGCCGCGAGCACGACTTTCCCGTGCGCGCGTTCGATCGCTTCGACGAGCGCGACATCGTCGGGTTCGTCGCTGCGTTCGGTGAACTCGAGGTCGATCGCGATCGTGCGAGCACCCGCCCTGCGCAGCTGGTCGATCACACGCGCGTCATAGCGGCGCGGATAGGGAAACCGGTGGCCGGCGCGTCCGAGTTCGTCGAGCGTCGCGTTGTCAACGGCGACGAACACGATGTCCTTCGGCGGCTTGCGGGTGCCCCGGATCGCGAACCGGGCGTCGATCGTCTGCAGCTCGCTGCGGCGCAGCAGGTGCGTGGCGTAGGACGCGACGCCCAGGCCGGCGGCCAGCAGCGCCACGACGATCAGCATCCGCCGGCGTCGCTGCGTCCCGCGCACGTCTAGGCCCCGGTCACCAGGAGCACGACCGCGGCGAGCGCCAGAACGTGCGTGCTCTGATCGACACCCACGCGCACGACCGTGCTCGGCGGCCCGTCGACGTGCTTGACGCTCCGGATCCACCAACCTACGAGCAGCCCGTCGTCGACGATCAGGTGCGGGACGAGCACGAGCGCCGCCGCACCGACTGCGACCCAGGCGCCCGATTCGTACGCGATCCACACGAGCGCGGGGATGAAGGCTGCGGTGTAGGTGAGGCCGTGCGTCAGCAGCGCGCGGCGGTTCTCCCGGTTGCCTCCGATCAGCCCGTGCGCCTTTGTGGTCGCCTGCCAGTCGGTCTGCAGCAGGAAGTCGCCCAGCAGGTGCGAGAGCAGGAAGACCCCGAAGAGCGCGGACCAGCTCATCGCGATGCTCCCTCGCGTCCGTGCCCCGCCCGGCATTTGCGAATCGCCACCCCCACGATCAGGTCGGCGAGTCTATGGCAAGTGCCGTGGCGGGCAGTCGCCCTGGTCGCGATGAGACACGTAAACGACAAACTGTCTAGCCTTTGACGAGGCTGCCGGGGCAGCCTGCCGGGCTTCGATCGCACGAATATGCGCCAGCCCCCGCGGATGGCGATGAAGGGGCATGGTTTCGCAACTGGATCGGGGCGCCCGCCTGCGGGCGCGAGCTGGCTTCGCTGCGCACGGCGGATCCTCGCCCGAGCCGCTCGCGGCTCGGCGCCTGGCGTTCTGGGCGCTGTTGCTGGCGGGTCTGATCCTCGCGCTCGCGAGCCGCGACGCGAAGGCCTCGCAGGGCGTGCCGCTCCCGGCGACCTCGGCCCTGGAACCTAACGAACAGCTGATCCCCGCCGGCGAGGAAGGCGAAGGCCGCTTCGGCCGCTCCGTCGCGGTCTCCGCCGACGGCACGACCGCGCTCGTGGGCGCGCCGGGCGACGGCGGGCTCGTCGGCGCCGTGTGGGTCTTCACACGCAGCGGCTCGAACTGGGCCCAGCAGGGAGCGAAGCTGACCGTCCCGGAAGAACCCGGCACCGAAGCGGGGCTCTGCCTCGACGAACCGGGCGAATGCGGCATCGGCGCGTCCGTCGCGCTCTCTGCCGACGGCAGCACCGCCCTCGTCGGTGCGCCCCGCCAGCACGGGGAACGAGGCGCCGCCTGGGTGTTCACCCGTACGGGCTCGGTGTGGACCCTGCGCGAACAGCTCACCGCGGGCGAAGAAGAGCAGGGCGCGGGCCGGTTCGGAGCGACCGTCGCGCTGTCCGCGGACGGCCGTACCGCCTTCGTGGCCGCCCCTCGGGACAACGGACAGCGGGGCGCGGTGTGGGCATTCCGGAGCAGCGGAGCGGGCTTCACCCACGACGGCCCGGCGCTCGTCGCGGTGACCAAGACCGGCACGGCGTTCTTCGGCAATGCCCTCGCGCTCTCCGATGACGGAAGCACCGCGCTGATCGGCAGCCCCGGCGCCGGCGAACACGCCGGTGCCGCCTGGGCGTACACCCGCTCTGCCACGGGATGGCCGCGCATCGGCACGGAACTCCTCGCGGGCGGGGAGAGCGGAGCGGCCCGGTTCGGATCGAGCGCCGCGCTGTCCGCGGACGGTCGCACGGCGCTCATCGGCGCACGCAGCGACAACGAAGGCGCGGGCGCCGCCTGGGTCTTCACCAAGGGCGAATCCGGCTGGTCGCAGCAGGGGCCGAAGATCACCCCTGACGACGAGGCGGGGGCCGGCAACTTCGGCTTCAGCGCGGCGCTCGCGGCCAGCGGCAACCTCGCGCTGATCGGGGGACCGCGCGATGACCATCCCCTCGGAGCCGTGTGGACCTTCCAGCGCACCGGCGAGGTCTGGTCCCAGCAGGGCGGCAAGGTGGTCCCTCCGGCGGCCGGCGCCGCGAGCTCGTTCGCGTTCCGGGTCGCGCTCGCAGCCAACGACTCCGTCGCGCTCGTCGGCGCGCCGCACGACGACGAAGACAGCGGCATCGCCTGGTCCTACCTCGGCACGCCGGTGCCGGCCCCGTCGATCACCGAGATCGCCCCCTCCTCGGGACCGGTCTCAGGCGGCACCGCGGTGACGATCACCGGTACCGGCTTCCTCACGGGCGCCTCGGTCGAAATCGGCGGCGAGGCGAGCCCGGCCGAAGTGATCTCCGAAACCGAGATCCGCACCGTCACCCCGGCGCACGCCGCAGGCAGCGTGCCGGTCGTCGTGAGCGACCTGTACGGCACATCCAGCGGCGGCGCCGAATACACCTTCGACGCGCCCCCCATCAGCACGCCGCGCGTGGAAACGGTGATTCCCTCAGGGGGAGTGCTGAGCAGCATCACCGAGTCCGCGCCCTTCTCCGCGCCGAAACTGGGGGTGACGGGCAACCTGCTGCCGGTCTCCGGCCGGGTGCGCATAAAAACCCCGGGCGCACCGAACTTCGTGGTGGTCGGAACGACGATCCAGGTGCCTTTCGGGACGGTGGTGGACGCGACCGCCGGCAGGGTCTCGATCACGACCGCGAGCGCCGCGGGCGGCACCCAGACCCAGAGCTTCTACAACGGCGAGTTCAAGCTCACCCAGGCTCACGACGGCACCGTCCTCGCGACGCTCCTCGGCGGCGACTTCGCTTCCTGCCCGAAGTCCTCACACCGGGCGCACAAGAGCACGGCCTACACGGCCGCGCGCAAACCGGTCCGCAAACTCTGGGCCGAAGGCCACGGCAAGTACTCCACGAAGGGCAACTACGCGACCGGCGCCGCGCTCGGAACCCGCTGGGTGATCGAGGACCTCTGCGGAGGGACGCTGATCAAGGTCCTGCTGCACCGGGTGTTCGTCACGAACCTCGTGACCCACCGTCACCTGACGGTGTACGCCGGCCACAGCTACTTCGCCAAGGCGCCCTGAGCGCGCGTTTCGCCCGCACGGGGTCGCGCTGAGCGTCGTCGAGCCGCGCGTGTTTGACTTTACACGCGTGTGGGTACTCGTCTTTCGTCTGTACTCAAATGCCAGACCGCGTCCGGGGGCACGGCACCGCAGGCTGGCGATCGCGAAAGCCGAGGACCATGAGGGCATCAGGAACGCCAGCAGAGAACGCCGCCACGAGCCGGCGAGGCCTTGCCGCCGGAACAAGCGCAGCTATCGCGCTGCTGGCCGTGTGGGCGGTCGTGCTCGCCCCTGCGGCCCGCGCTGCGCAGAAGCCCGAAGAAGACCCCTTCTACAAGTTCGAAGGCAAGAAGTCTGCGCTCAAGCACATGGCCCCCGGAACGGTGATCAAGACCCGCACCGTCTCGGACCACATCGAGGGCATCGAACTCCCGGTCAAAGCCGTGCAGCTGCTGTACCGCTCGACCTCGGAGCTCGGCAAGCCGGCCGTCAACGTGACATCCGTGCTGCTCCCGCCGCTGAAAGCGGGCACGCCCACCGTCCTCTCCTACCAGTCCTTCTACGACAGCCTCACGGCCGAAGACGACCCCTCCTACGCGATCTCGGGAGGCACCGGCACCGGAGGTGAAATCCCGCAGGCCGAGTCGGTCCTGATCGCCCCCGCCCTGCTCGCCGGCGAGACCGTGGTGGTCCCGGACACCGAGGGCGAGGAAGCGGACTTCGCCGCCGGGCCCGTCTATGGCTACAACACGCTCGACTCGCTGCGCGCGGCGCTCGCCTCGCCCGCGACGGGGCTGTCGAGCACCACCAAGATCGCGCTCGCCGGCTACTCCGGCGGGGCGATCGCCACGGAGTGGGCGGCGCAGGAGGCACCGGCCTACGCGCCCGACATCAACGCCGACCTCGTAGGCGCGTCGTTCGGCGGGGTGCTGGTCGACCCGGCGCACAACCTCAAATACGTGGAAGGAAGCTCGAGCTGGGCCTCGATCGTCCCGATGGCGCTCGACGGCCTGGCGCGCGCGTTTCACCTGAACCTCGCGCCCTACCTGAGCGAATACGGCAAGGAACTGCTGGCCGAGGACGAACACGTCTCGATAACGAACCGCAAGGAAGTCCCGGGCCTGACCTGGGCGCAGCTCGCGAAGCCCGAATATGCCACCCCGGAAAGCGTCCCTTCCTACGTGAAGACGGCGAACAAGCTGATCATGGGCCGCGAAGGGGCCCCGACCGTCCCGCTGCTGATCGGGCAGGGCAACGGCGGCGAAGAATTCGAAGGCACCCCCGGAAACAAGCCGGGGATCGGCCCCGGCGACGGCGTGATGATCGCCGGCGACGTGCGCAGCCTCGCCCGGCAGTACTGCGGCGACGGCGTCGCCGTGCACTTCACCGAATATCAGCACCTCGGTCACATCGAGGGCGCCGTGCCGTGGCTGGCGGAAAGCGTGCCGTGGCTGACCGAACGCTTCGCGGGGCTGACCGCGCCGCAGGACTGCGCGGAGATCGCAGCCGGGAACGCGCTCACGCCGATCAAGAAGACGCGGCGCTGAGCGCGGGGCGCCGCCGGGGCGGCACGGCGGCGCCGGGCGAGATCAGACGCGCAGCACGGTGCGCCGGCCGGTGAGATCCGACGCCGCCGGCACGGCGGGCCTCAACCAGTCCGGTGCGGTTCCTTCGAGCGCCTGCGTCGCTGCACGCCGCCCGGCCTCGCGCGCGTGGTCGATCTGGTGAAACTCGAACAGGCCGACACCGGGCACGCGCACGCCGATCGTCGTGTCCGCAAAGCGCCGCGCCGCCTCGTCCGTGTTGGCGCTGCTGAGAAGGGCGACCCTCCCGAGCGTCTCCGGTAGCGAGGGCAGGCGGCGAGCGGACTGATCGCGGGGGGCCTCGCCGCCGTGTGCCGGTCGCTCGGAGCCGCCCTTGATGTCCACCGCGAGCACGGGCCCCTCCCCGCTCGCGGCCATCGGCTCGAGCGGCAAGTTGTCGAGCAGCGAGCCGTCGATCAGCAGCGCGTCCCCGTGGCGCAGCGGCGGCGCGATGAGCGGCAGCGAGAGGCTCGCGCCGACGGTGTCGAGCAGCAGCCCGTCGCGGCTGATGACGAGCCGGCTCCCACGGAGGTTCACACTGGCGCAGTAGAACGAGCGGGGCAGCTCCTCGCTGCGCGCGTCCGCGAACACCCGCTCGAGCATCGCGCGCGCCTTGTGACCGCGGATCAGCCCGGCACGCGGGATCGTGTAGTCGTTGATCGGGTTGCGCCGGACCCACTCCTCGTAGCAGCGGGCGTCGATCTCGGCGATGTCCCGGCCCATCGCGAGCTGCGCGGCGATGAAGGCGCCCATGCTCACGCCCGCGACGCGATCGACTGGCATCCCGGCGCCCATCAGCACCTCCAGCGCGCCCAGATGGGCGAACGCACGGGCTCCTCCGCCGCTCAGCACGACGCCGAGCGCACGCCCGGACAGGCGGCGCGCCGTCCGTTGCACGTCGCCGCGCATGCGCGGGCCCGTCCTGATGACGTGGACGCTCCCGGGTGCCAGCAGCTCGATCCAGCGCTCGAGGTCGCCGGCTCTGCCCTCGATCCCGAAGCCGACGAGGTCGGCTCCCCGAAGGCTCGCCGTCCACGCGCCGGGGTCCTCGGAGCCGCTGTCCTCACCGGCCGGCGCGGGGCCCGAGACCACCGCGAGCACCCTGTCGGCGCGGGAGATGCAGAACTCCTCCCAGCCGGTGGGCTGGGAGGAGGTGCCGCAGACCATGATCACCTGATCGTGCTCGAGCTCGCAGCTCCCGGTGAGCGGTCCGTAGCGAGCGGCGGCCTCGGCAGGCGATTGCGGAGTGTCCGACCCCGTCGCGCCCTCGGCCGGGTGGAGCACTGCAACCTTCCCCCATGCACAGAGCGCGCGGCTCAGCTCGTCGGCGATGTCGAGCAGCGGGACGCCCGGGCTCGCGGCCCGGAGCGCGATCGTCACGGGCCTCGCGCGCCGAGCCACCGGCACCGCGCGGCTCGCCTGTAGCTGCGCGCTCAGCACACGCGTGAGGCTCAGCGCCAGCTCGGGCTCGGTCTGCAGCAGCTCGTCGAAGTCGGACTTGTCGATGCGCAGGAGCTCCGTGTCGCGCAGCGCCCGCACCGAAGCGCTTCGCGTGGATGAGCTGAGCAGGGCCAGCTCCCCCAGGACGGCGCCCCGCGTGACGGTGTTGATCGCCTCGTGCTCCTCGGCGTCGCCGCTGTCCGCCGCGCGCAGCACCTCGAGGTGCCCGACGCGGACGAGGTACACGGCGTCGGCGGCCTCGCCCTCTCCGAACAGCCACTCGCCGCGGAGCAGGGTCTGCTCCGTCGCCAGCGAGGCGACCCGATCGAGCAGGACGCGCGGCAGGTCCGCGAAGACCGGCGCGTTGCGCAGGAACTCCGACAGCGGCTCGGGCTCGACGGCGGCGTGCACGCCGTCGGACTCCGCGAGGCTCGGCAGCTCCGGGCAGTAGGTCTCCTGCACCGGCTCGGTGCCCGACTCCAGCCCGACATCCGGTGCCCTCGACTCTGGCGCGGAGGCCGGCGCAAGGCGGAGGGCGAGACACGCCAGCGCCCCGAACAGGAAGCACCCGCACGCGAAGAACCAGCCGCTCTGGAACCTGGTGAGGGCGTGCGAGAGGGCCGAGTGCTCGATGGCGGCGAGGAGCCCCGCGGGCAGCCCCTTCGGGACCTGCGGCGCCGCGCCGCTCCCCACGATCGCGACCAGCACCGCGACGCCGAGCGCCGCCCCGATCTGTCTCGCGACCGCGTTCAGCGAGGTGGCGACGGCGAAGCGCGGGCCCGGCACCGACTCCACGGCCGCGCCGCTGAGCGTGGGGAACGTCAGGCCCGCGCCGATGCCGAGAATCACCATCCCGGGCAGCCACGTGCCGAGGAAGTCGGGGCTGAGGCCGAGCTGCGTCGCGAAGAACGCGACGCCCGCGGCCCAGATGAGCGCGCCGGGCACCGCGACGGCGCGGTGCCCCCAGCGTCCCACCGCCCTGCTCGCGGGCGCGGCCACGGCGATCGCGACCGCCGGCCCAGGCGTCATCGACAGGCCGGCTTTCAGGATCGTGTACCTCCAGATCGTCGTCAGGAACAGGACGTTGCACAGCGTGTAGCCGTAGAACCCACCGGCCATCACGACCGTGACGGCGTTCGACAGCGAGAACGCTCGAATCCGCATCAAGGTGAGATCGATCACCGGCACCCGCTGGCGGCTCGAGCGGCGCACGAAGTAGATGCCCAGGAGCACGGCAACCGCGAACGCGACGACCGTGCGAAGGCTGCCCCATCCCCATTCCTGGCCCTTGACGATCGCCAGCACGAGCGAGGCGATCGCGAGCGCGAGCACCGCTGCGCCGCCGACATCGGGCACCCGCCGGCGACCGGGGGCCCGGCTCTCGACCAGCACGCGTCCGGCGAGCACGTAGGCGACGATCCCGACCGGGATGTTGACGAGGAACACCAGGCGCCAGCTGGAGGCCGTGATCAGCACCCCGCCCAGCCCGGGACCGATCCCGGCCGCGAGCGCGGCGATCGCGGCCCACAGGGAGACGGCGTGCGTGCGCCTGCCGCCGGGGTAGGCCTCGAGCACGATCGCGAGCGAGCTGGGGACGAGCGCCGCCGCACCGGCCGCCTGGAGCAGCCGCGCGGCGACGAGCAGGCCGAGCGTCGGAGCCGCGGCGCAGGCGGCCGAGGCGAGCGTGAAGAGGATCAGGGCGAGCCCGAAGATGCGCCGCCGGCCGAGCAGGTCGGCGAGCTGGCCGCCGATGACCAGGAACGCCGCGAAGACGATGTTGTAGGCGTTGAGCACCCATGAGACGCTCGCCAGCGAGGAGCCGGCGAAGTCCTCGTGGATGTTCGGGATCGCGATGTTGACGATCGTCGCGTCGACGAACGCCACGAACGTCCCGAGCGCCGCGACGGCGAGCACGATCCCGGGCGACGAGGTGCGCCGCGCGCTCGGCGCGGGCGCACCGACGGGGGACTCAGCGAGCGCGCTCACGGGGTCCTCCTGCCGTCGTGTCCTTGACCATGTCCCCTCCTCATGTCGCTGAGACGGCCCGACCCGCTCAGCTGGCGTCCGCGAGTCTAGGGCAGTCCGGGCGCTTGTCCGCTACCAGCCGGCGCGAGAGACGCCGGCGGGCCGGGCCGAGCCGCTGCAGATGGATGAGATCGAGATCCGCGCGGGTCTTGCGCTGACCGCGCAGGCACGACGGTGGCCGCCGACGAGCACGGCGCAGATGCCACGCCGATCATCGGCGCGACAGACGCCGGGCCTCGTGTGGGACCGGGCGACCGGCCCCACACGAGCTCGAACGTCACGATCTGGGGCCGGCGGCCCCGCCGCTAGGGATTTTTGGCTTCCACGATGTTCGGCGGCAGGAAGTTGTCGAAGCCGACGACGGGCACACCGCTCAGAGTTCCCGTGCCCGACGTGAATTCGAGCGAGTTCGCGTTCACCCACGGCGACAGGGTCCCTGTCAGCGTGAACAGCGGCCCCGTTTTTTTGCAGGTGAATTCCAGCGTGACTCCGGCGATTTCATCCGCGATCGGAGGCACTTCGACCAGTTTCGTCGCCCAGGGCAGCCCGAGAGAGTTCACTTTCAAGGCGCCTTGGACGCCCGCGGAGTTCGCAGGGCATGGATTCGGTCCGCAGCTGATGGCTTTGAACGCTTTCATCACATCGACGCCCGGACCACCCGAGGCCGGGTTTTCGAGAGTCTCGGCATCCTTGAACTTACAGCTGACCGTGATCGTGGTTCCAGGGATCGGACCGATCGTCAGCCCAGCTTCTGTTTTGACGTTCTTTTTTTTGGTCAGGAGTTTGCTGTTCACATACCAGTGCGGCGCCGCCTGCGCGACAACCGGAGCTGCCAGACACGCGCCGGCAGCCAACAGCGGAAGGAATGAGGCCAGAAGCCTGCGGGTCATGTTGCCCCCCTTTTAGGTCGCGAGGGACGCGTTGAGAGCGAAGCGAATCCGTTCCCCGAGCTTCAGCGGCCCCCCAGCTCGCAGAGCCGTCATGCTATCCGCGGGCGTCGGCGGCTGTCAATCATCTGACCGAGACCACGCCATAGGTGCGGAGGGTGTGCCGAGGCCGCAATGCCCGAGACGAACGCCGATGAGCGCCTGCGGCTGATCGCGTCCCGCTGGCCGTAACGCGACTCGCAGACCCGGCGATTTGGACAAACGGCCAATGAGCCGCCCCGGCCCGCCCGTCAAGCTGCCACGAGCACCGATGGAGGCCGCAGCCGTCCTAACCAGCGAGCAGACGTGCCGCGACTGGACCGGCCATGTCGTCGTCTGCGGGCTGAACCCGGTCGGCCTGCGCACCGTCGAGCAGCTGCATCTGGCCGGCGCTCGCGTCGTGGTCCTCGACGACGACCACGACGAGCGCCTCGCGAGCGTCGTGCGGGGCTGGAGCATCCCCTATCTGCGCCGCAGCGCTCACCTGGCCGAGCCCCTCTTCGATGCCGGCCTGGCGGGCGCCGGCGCCGTCGTCTGCGCCGAGAGCGACGACCTGCGAACCCTCGAGACCGTCCTGCTGATCAGGGACCTGCGTCCCGATGTGCGCATCGTCGCGGATCTCGACAACCCTTCGGTCTCGCGGGCGGTCGAGGACGTGATGGGGGCGGTCGGGGTGCTCGACGTAGCCGCGCTGTTCGCGCCCTCGGTCGTCGAAGTCTGCATGGGCAGGCGCGCCCGCGACATCAGGCTCGGCGAGAGCCTGCTGGTGGCGACCGAGGTCCAGGCGAGCAGGAGCGGCACGTTGCGTGAGATCTACGGGAGCCTCGCGCCGATCGGCATCATGAGCGAAGGCGACGAGGAGCCCGTCGCGTGCCCGGGACGCGACGAGGCGGTTCGCGCCGGCGACCGCGTGACGCTGCTGGGCACCCACGCCGAACTCGCCGCTGCCGGCATCGACGGACCCGCCGCGATGGGCCTGGGCGCCGACCGCGCGACGGCACGCGCGCGCAGCGCCGCCCATCGAGTCGCGAGCACCCTTCGCGAACTCCTCGACGGCGGCTTGGGCATCGCGCTGGCACTTGGGCTGCTCCTGCTGATCACCTCGACACTCGTCCTGCATTTCGGCTACCAGCGAAGCGGTCAGACCGGGAGCTTCCCCGTGCTCGAGGCCGTCTACTTCACCGTCGAGACCGTCGCAACGGTCGGCTTCGGCGACTTCTCCTTCTCGGGGCAGTCGACGGGCATAGAGGCGTTCGGGATCTTCCTGATCATCGCCGGCACGACCCTCGTCACGACGATGTTCGCGCTCCTCACGAACGCCCTCGTCAGCCGGCGGATCGCGCTCGCGCTCGGACGCGAGCGGATCCCCGGCATGCGCGGGCATGTCGTCCTCGTCGGTCTCGGCGCCGTCGGGATGCAGGTTCTCGACGGACTGCTGGCGCGCGGGCGCGATGTCGTCGTCGTCGAGCGGGCGGAGAGCAATCCGTTCGTCGGCCAGGCCCGCGACAAAGACGTGCCGGTCGTGATCGGCGACGCGACGATGTCCGCCACGCTCGATGCCGCGAACCTCGGTCGCGCCGGCGCCGTCGCGATCCTCACCTCGGATGACCTGACGAACATCGAGACCGGGCTGGCAGTACGCAGCATGCTCGAGGGACGCTGGAGCCAGGTGCCCGTGGTGCTGAGGGTGTTCGACCGGCAGATGGGCAGGCGGCTGGAGGTGAGCTTCGGCTTCCACCACGTTTGGTCGACATCCGCGCTGGCGGCACCGTGGTTCGTCGGCGCGGTGCTCGGAATGGACGTCCTGCTCACGTTCTACGTCGGGAGCCATCCGTTCCTGCTCGCGAGCCTTCGCATCAGCGAGGACGGCGGGCTGGACGGGCTGGCGATGCGAGACCTCCCGGCCCGCATCCGGGTCGTTGCAATCAGCCGGGCGGGCAGCGCCCGAATGGAGCATCCGCCACGGCGTGACACGCTCCTCGCGCGCGGTGACGAGGCGTTCCTGGTCGGGCCTTACGCCGAGCTGCTCCAGGTCCTACGCCACGATCGCGAGGGCGCCGGGGCATCGCTGCACCGCGGTCGAGGAACCGGCGAGCCCGGTGCACGGGCACGCTCGGAAGATGGATGACGCGGGCGGCGTCGGGGCAGGTCCGCGGCGCGTGGCCGGCGGCCTGTAGCCTGCCGTGTCCGGCGCGTCATCGAGGGCCGCCGGGATATGGCCGGGAGGTCGTAAATGAGGACCGTCTTCGTCCATGGGGCCTGCGTAAAAGACGGCTCCTGGTGGTGGCATCGCACGGGTGAGCTGCTGGCGGATCGAGGTGTCGAGAGCCAGGCACCGTCGCTGCCGAGCTGCGGCGAGACGGCTGCGCGGGTGGACGCCGCAGGACCAGGGCTGGCAGAGGACGTGGCCGCGGTGCGCCGGGTGCTCAGCGCGAGCGACGAGCCTGCCGTGGTGGTCGCCCACAGCTACGGCGGCATAGTCGCCGCAGAGGCAGCGACCGGCGTCGGAGCGGTGCGACACCTCCTGCTCGTATCGAGCTACCTGCCCGAGACCGGCCAGAGCCTCTCCTCGTTCGGCGGCGAGGAGCCCGCGCCGTTCCTCACCGTCGACGCGGAGGACGGCACGTTCACCGTCGACACGAACGCCCTGGCCGGCACGTTTCTGCAGGACTGCGACGCGGAGATCCAGCGAGGCGCCCTGGAGAAGACTGCCCGTCAGAGCCTCGCGGTCCTCGAGCAGCCGGTCGCCTCAGCGGCCTGGCAGCACGTGCCCTCGACCTATCTCGTCTGCACAGAGGACCGGGGGACGCCGGTCGCCAGGCAGCGCAAGTACGCCGAGCGGGCCGGCGCCGTCGTGGAGCTCGATGCCGGCCACCATCCCTTCCTCTCCCAGCCTGCCGCAGTGCGCGACCTGATTCTCTCCGTCTGAGAGCGGGCGGTTGCGCTCATCAGGGGACGGCTGCGTCCCATGCCAAATCGAGCGGAGCGGCGCGCCGAGGTGTACGCTCGGCAGGCCATGCAAGAACAGGCTGAGGGTGGGGTTGCGGTAGCCAACGAGGAAGCCGTGCGGGCGTGGGACACGGTTCTGTACGAGCGCTGGAAGTCCAACCGCGAGGTGTTCGTCGGGGCGCTGGAAGGGGTGACCGGTGAGCTCTTCGAGCTCTTTCCACCGCCGAAGGCTGGGCACTGCATCGACATTGGCTGCGGGTTCGGAGAGACGACGCGGCGGCTCGCCGAGATGGTCGGACCACAGGGAGCCGCGCTCGGCACCGATTCGTCGGTGCGGTTCATCGAGGACGCCCGCCGCGAGACTGCCGGCACGGGTGTCGAGAACGTCGCATTCGAGGTCGCCGACACCCAGACGGCCAGGTGGGAGCCGATCTACGACTACGCCTTCTCGCGGATGGGGACGCAGTTCTTCGCCGCCCCGGTTCCCGCCATGCGCGCGGTCCGCAAAGCGCTCAAGCCGGGCGGGCGCCTCGCGAAGCTCTGCTGGCGTCGCAAGGCCGACAGCCCGCTGTGGGCCGAGACCGAGCAGGTCGTCGAACGGTTCCTTTCGCGCCCTGACGAATATGAGGCCGATACCTGCGGGCCCGGGCCCTTCTCGCTCGGGAACCCAGAGACCACCCGTGGGATTCTCGAGGCCGCCGGGTTCGAACAGATCGAGTTGCACCAGCGCGACTTCGACTACTCCATGGGCGCGGACATGGACGAGGCGATCGACTCGCTGCTCGCGATCGGACCGGGCGCCGAGCTGATCCGCCTGAACGGTGAGGGCGGCGAGCGGCGCAGGAGCGAGATCGCGAGCGCCCTGAGAGAGCATTACCAGCGCTGGCAGAGGCCCGACGGCTCGATCGTCGGCCGCGCCTCCGTCTGGATCGTCGCGGCGAGAAATCCCGAGTAGCAGCCGAGGCGCCTGACGTCCGATCTATCTCTGCCGCTCTCAGCTCGCGCCGCCAGCGACCCTTGATTGCCTCAGTCTCGTTCGCGAACGTGGCATGGCTCTCGCCTTTCCCGGCATGGGCGGCCCGAGAGACCGCGAAAGGAACGAGTGGCCGGTAGGCGTTCCAGACACCCGTTCCCTCGCGGCGGACTCGCCGACGGCACGCCCTTCCGTGGGCGATACCGGGCATTCCTACGCCCTGCGTCGTGCGACGGATCAGTCGGGGAGCCCACAGCAACCGGATAGAGGCTCCACGTATGCGGATTGCCTTCGACCGTCCGGCGTGCCTCGAACGTCGCCGCCGGCGATCGAAGGGGCGCCCAGATCTAGTCGAGTGGGACAGCCGAAGACGGCGTGGGCGATCGGTTGCCAGCCTGTTCGCTGAACAATGCTGTGAGTTGACGCTTCCGTAGGACAGCTCACCCTGCCAGCCGTCGATCGTCGTCCGGACCCCCGAGACCGTCGTCCAGGTTGAGTGGACGGGGACAGGAGGAGACGGCCATGCGATCGTCGATGCGGTCGCCTGCTCGAGTCTTGTGTTGTCGATGCAGCCCGACGCTGCGTTCTTGCGGTGGGCGGCTTCGCGTTCGCGGCGGCGCTGCTGCCGGCTCTGCTCATCGGTCGGCCAAGCGGCGGTTTGTATCTCCCATGCCGGGGCAAACAAGGTCCATGGACCTGACCACGGCAGTGATAGTCCTGATCTTGCTCGCGCTCGCGCTGATCGGTGGGCTGGCTTGGGTGATGACCCGTCCGAAAAACCTCAGGCCGCACAGGTCCGCCGGCGGCAAGCCGGCCGCCCGGATGCGCTTCTGGCGTCGGCCCCGATAGCCCGCCGCACTACGCATCGAGCGGCCTCGTTTGCCGGCTCTGCTCAGGGGTAGCTCCTGCGCTCAGTGGCAGAACCCTAGGCGGTCCGCTGCGACCATTCGCATGTTGGCCTGTGCGGCAGCGCCGGCTACGAAGCGATCGTCGAGACGTGAGCCGGGGATCCCGTGGAAATACATGACCGGATTGCCGTCGCGCATTCCATACTCGCTCGACCCGAGGGAGCGCCCGCGAGGCAGCACGTGGATCCGATCGCGCGACACGACCGTGTCGCTCACCGGGCCATCCTAAGCTCAGAGAGACGTCGGTTGGGCTGGCCGGCAATGGTGAAGCCCGGGCCGATCGACTCTCCTCGGCCAGCGGCACGACTCAGCCGGGCGAAAGGACCCGTCGCCCGTCCCGAACGAACTGCCGCCGGCATGAGATCACGTGATGTCCTTTACGTGATGAAGCGGTGGATGGCCTCGTTCGCGTGATCCTGAAACGACGGGTCGGCGAGATCGGGGAAGATCTCTGTCTGGTCGACCGCAGGACCCTTGAGCGTGTTTGCCGCGCTGGCGTAGAACACCCCGCTTGACAGGGTCGGGTCGGTGACGCCGTCGACCAGTCGCTTCGCGCCCACGTCAAGCCGGTGGGAGAGACCGGGAATGCGGGGCATGACGTACTTGGCCGCCATACGCAGCGGTAATGCCAGGTCGTTGGGTGCTTGGGTGCCGGTGGTGTTGCCAGGGCTCACGCTGATGAATCGCCGATCGGGGTGTTCCCGGGCCAGGTAGGCCATCCACAGGATGCCGATCAACTTGGCCTGCCCATAGGCCAGATTGACGTCGGGCTTGCCGCCGGCGAAATAGCTGCCGTCGATGACACCGGCGAGCTCGTCGGCAGAGTTCGAGGCGAACGACGGCCGCTTGAACCCCATTTTCGGGATTCCCCTGGCCGCCTCGCTTCCAGCGAAGACCGCCACCTCGCCAAGTCGGCCCTCGGCCAAGAGCGCCTCGAGGAGAACAACGTGGCCAAGAACGTTCTGCGCGAACATGTGAGTGGCTCCGTCGGCGGTCAAGGCCATGGGCGTCTTGCCGCCCATTCCACCGGCGTTCATGACCAGCGCGTCGATCGATCCGTTGATGCCTGCCAGGCCGGCGCGGACCGAGCGCGGATCCGACACGTCCATGAGAACGACCTCGAAGATGCGCCGGCTGGTCTCCGCTTCGAGTTCGGCCTTTGCCGTTGCCGCGCGGTCTTGGTTGCGACACGCCAGGTAGATGCGGGCGATCTCGGGGCGCGTTGCCAGTTGCCGGGCGATCTCCTTCCCGATACCGACGTTGGCGCCGGTGATCAACACGGTCTCTTCTGCGGTGGTTTGCATTGAGTTCTCGGCTCCTCTCAGATCGCGGTGCGGCCGCCGTCGACGTGGATGACTGCGCCGTTGATGTAGCCGGCCGCGGGTGTCGCGAGGAATGCGATGACGTCGGACAGCTCCTGCACTTCGGCGACCCGGCGGAGCGGAATCTGCTTGGCAAACTCCTCGGCCATCTCCAACCTCGGCTCCACCGCCGGCGTCAACGTCGGACCGGGAGCGACCGCGTTGACGCGGACGTTCTGTGGCCCGTATTCGGCAGCCCACGCCTTGGTGAGCAGCTCGATCGCGGCGCGCGAGGCTCCGTAGGCAGCCAGACCCGTCTGGCCGTAGCTCGCGACCATCGTCGAGACGTTGATGATCGATCCGCCGCCGCGGGCCGCGATCTTCGGAGCGAGCGCGGCGACCAGGAAGAACGGCGCCTTGACGTTGATCTGGAACAGCCCGTCGAACGCCGCCTCGTCGGTGTCAGCCGTCGAGGCGAGGGCGGCAAAGCCGGCACAGTTCACCAGAACGTCGATCTCGCCTGCCGCGTCGGCAACGCGCGTCACCTCGGACATCTGTGAGAAATCGGCGACGGTGAACTGCGCATCGTGCCCACCAGCCCGAACCTCCTCCACGGTCCTCGCGCCGCGGGTCTCATCGCGGCCGGTGATGATCACCGACGCGCCCTTCTCGGCCATCGCCAGTGCAGTGGCGGAGCCGATTCCGGATGTGCCGCCGGTGATCAGGGCGGTCTTGCCTTGAAATGACATGTATCGCGCGCTCCCTCGAGTGGTTGTCGAGACCCTTGAAATGGATCGTGCGTTCCACTCTAACACAGAATGGACTACGCGATCCATTCTGTTGGTAGAATCTGCGGTATGAACGCGACCAGCCCCAGCTCTCGCCCGTTGACTCGTAAGGGCCAGGAGACCCGTCAGCGCATAGTCGACGCGGCAGCCGACCTGATCTTCCGCCAAGGCGTCGCGCACACGACGATCGAGGACGTACGCGCGGCAGCGGACGTCTCGAGCTCGCAGCTCTACCACTACTTCGACGACAAGCCGGCACTGGTCCGGGCAGTCGTCGACCACCAGGCCGACACAATGGTCGGCGGCCAGGAGAACTTCGACTTCAGCACGCTGAACGGCCTGCGAGCATGGCGCGACTTCGTGATCGCGGCCCAGCGCGAGCAACATTGCAGCGGCGGCTGCCCGATCGGCTCTCTCGGAGGCCAGCTGGCCGAGACCGATCCGGACGCGAGAACCCACGTCGCCGAGGGCTTCAAACGCTGGGGAGCCACCATCGAGAACGGGCTGCGAGAGATGCACGCACGAGGCGAGCTACCACCCGACACCGACCCGGACAGCCTAGCCCTCGCGCTGCTAGCCGCCCTACAGGGCGGCCTGCTCCTCACGCAGATCAAACGCGACACCGAGCCGCTAGAGGCCGCGCTCGACGCAATGCTCGAACTGGTCGCCCGACTCAGCACCAGCAGCCCGTAGCGTCCTCGCGCGATACGCGCGAGCCACTTACCGCGCCGCAAGCCGGGGACCCCGGCCGTACGATTCATCGCCTCGATGCGATCGCTCCCACGAGGACTCGCCGGGTTGCTCTACATCGCGGTGCTCGCCGCTTGGTGTGTGACGCCCGCCGGCGCGCTCGCGTCCGGCGACGCCGCTGCGGGCGAGCACGCAGACCGCCGACTGGACCCGGCGTTGCGCGCGTTCGTCGAGGGAGGCGGCGGCGCTCCTCCGGGAATATCCGTCGTCGTCGAGCACAGAACGCGGATGGCCTTTCACACCGCCGGTGTGGCCGACACGACGACGGGCGCCCCGCTACAGGCGTCCGACCACATGCGCCTCGCGAGCGTCTCAAAGGCGTTCAGCGGCGCCGTGGCGCTCTCGCTCGTATCGAAGGGCGTTCTTCACCTCGATGACACGATCGGCATGTGGCTTCCCAGAGTCGGGCCCCTGTGGTCGAGCGTGACGCTGCGCCAGCTGCTCCAGCACACCAGCGGCATCCCCGACTTCAGCAAAAACACGAAGTTTCAGGAAGCGCTCGGCGACTCGCTGCTCCAGGCACCGCCCCCCGAAGCCCTCGTCGGGTTCGTGAGCGGGGAGAAAACGGAATTCACCCCGGGCACCCGCTTCAACTACTCGAACTCGGACAACATCCTCGTCGGGCTGATGGTCGAAGCCGCCACCCGCGGCACCTACGAGCACGCGCTCCAGGAAGAGGTGTTCACCCCGCTCGGGCTCACCCAGACGAGCCTTCCCAGCGACGCGCGACTGCCCGCCCCCTCGATCCGCGGCTACGGTCTCGCCTCAGAGAAGCCGCCCGAGGACCTCACCGAATTCTTCGCAGCCGGCTGGACCTGGGCATCCGGCGGGATCGTCTCGACCCCGGCAGACGCGAACCGGTTCATCCGCGCCTACGCCGGCGGCGTCGGCCTCGACGCATCCGCACGCTCGGCGCAGCTGCGGTTCGTGGATGGCAGCTCCGAGCCGCCCGGACCGGGCACCAACTCGGCGGGCCTGGGCATCTTCCGCTACCGCACCCGATGCGGAACGGTCTATGGCCACACCGGCAACACCGCGGGGTACACCCAGTTCGCGGCCGCCAGCGGGGACGGCAGGGACTCGACTGTGGTCTCGGTCAACGCGCAGATCACGCCGACGGTGAACGCCGCGAGGTTTCCCGCGCTGCGCCGGATCGAGGGCCTCGCGGTGTGCGCGGCGCTGGGACGCTAGGCGACCGTCAGGCTTGATGTGAACTCCCCCGGGGGCCCTGGCGCGGTGCTCATTCTGGGCGAGGCGGGCGGGCTTGCCGCGGCGCTCGTCCGCAGGCTGGAACAAGAAGGAGTGCCGGTCAGGGCGGCGGTCGACCTGAGCGACAGCGAGGTCTCGGCCGCGATCCGCGGGGGGAGCTGGCGGGCCGTTGCCGTCCTGTCACGGGATGACGTCCTGACCCTGCGGCTGACGCTGCTGAGCGCCCACCTGCGTCCCGACCTGCCGCTGTGGGTGACGATGTTCGACCGCACAATCACGCGCGAGCTCGAGCATGTCGCCCCCGACGTACACGTCATCTCGCCCACCGAGCTCGTCGCGAACGACCTGGCGCAGCATTGCATGGCGGTCGCCGGCAAGGCCGCCGCAAGCGGGTGGCGCGGGATCCGGCTGGTAGACGACTCGCTCCGCCTACTCGTGCGGGCCGGCGCCATCCTGGTGTTGTTGCTGCTGATCGACGCGGCGATCGGCATGATCGCGCTGCACGAGTCAGCAGTCGACGCTTTCTACTTCAGCACGAGGTCTGTAGCGACGGTCGGCGGAGCGCCGGGGGCCACCCGTGCACCGGTCTGGTTCAAGGTGGTCTCGGCGGCCGACGTGGTCGTCGCGCTCCTGTTCGTCGCGGTCTTCACCGCAGCTCTCGTGCGTCGCCTCAGCGGGCCGCGGCTCACAACGATCTTCGGCCCCCGCGCGGCGCCGTCCAAACGACACGTGTTGCTCATCGGCTTCGGCCAGGTCGGCTTCCGACTGGCGCAGCAGCTCCGGCAGCGCGGCGTGGCAGTGCTCGGCGTCGAGCGTGATCCCGACGCGCCCTGCCTGCGGCTGGCAGGCAGGGCGCGGATCCCGGTCGCGATCGGGCGCGGAGACGACCGGGAGATCCTCGAGCGAGCCGGGATTCGCAGCTGCGCCGCGATCGCCGCCGTGACCTCGTCAGACCTCGTCAACGTGGCCGTCGGGCTCGCTGCCGACGAGCTCTCGCCCGGGATTCCGCTCGTTCTTCGCCTCGGAGACGGCGAGGTCGCCGCGGAGACCGACTCGCTGTTGCATCTCGGACGGATCTGCGACGTGCACAAGATCGCTGTCGACACCCTCGTGCGCGGCCTGCGGCAGCCGCTCGCCGCCGCGAGCGCGCGAGATGTCCACTGAGCCACGTCGGTTCGCAGCCACGCTCTCCTGACTCGAAACTGGCGCCCCAAGCCACACCCGCGCCTCGCGGCTGTCTTGAAACAGCTGCGCGCCGACGCTGGCGAGACCCAAGAACACGTCGCTCAGCCCGCAGGCATCACCCTCAACGCGCTTGCGCGGATCGAGCAGGGCCGAGATCGGCCCAGCGCCAGACGACAGCACCGCGACGCAGGATCCCTCGTGAACGGTGTCAGGTTGGCGTCGCTAGAGCGCAAAACGCTGCGATTTGCGGAGCTTTAGTGAGTGGGCGATACTGGGCTCGAACCAGTGACCTCCGCCTTGTCGAGGCGGCGCTCTCCCAGCTGAGCTAATCGCCCTGGGAAGGAGCCAAGGGTATCAACGCCCGCCGGGCCGGTAAGCCCGGATCGGCGGGCCCGTGTAGCGCGTGCCCGCAGGGCTCGTCCAGCGCACCCGCCAAGCCGTCCCGGCGACGTTCGAGCTCGAGGACCAGTACCCGAGCGCGTTGGTGTGGACTTCGGAGAGCACGCCGAACCGGCTGGACCCGCGCCGGCGCACTTCGATGGTCACGCTCGTCGCTTCGCCGGCCGGTCGCACGAAGCCCCACAGCCGATAGCTCGAGCCGACGCGGGTCACCGTCATGGGCACGGGGAAAGCGCTCAGCAGCGGCTTGCCTTTGCCGCTGTAGTACTCCAGGCCGGTCTGGAAGCCGACGCTCCGTCGTCGCATGGGGTCGTCTTTGAGCAGGTACTGCGAGAACGACGCCACCCGTGGATTGCGGTAGGCGATCTGTTCGGCCATCGCGTCGTACTCCGCCTGCTGCGCGACGGGAACGCCCTGATAGGGGTTGGGCTTGCTCATGATCCCGAACTCGGTGATGTAGAGCGGCAGGCCGCCGGGCAGCGCGCCCGCGCGCGCAGCCGCATCGAGGGCGCGCGTCATGCGAGAGAGCGACCCGATCGTGACCGTTTCGGAGTTGCTCGGCACCAGATACGGGCTCGCGCCGCTCCGGTACGGGTGGAGCCCCCAACCGCTCGCCTGCAGCCGCCCGCACGAGCCGGCGCGGCGATAGGAGGCGCTCAGGCAGAGCACGTTGCGCATGAACAGCAGCGGGGCCATGTTGTGCTTCGGGCCGTTGACCGGGACGCGAGGGCGCGTTTCCCCTTCCGGCGCCGTTTCGCCGATCAGGACCTTGGGGCTCGCGATCCCGGCGGCCTGCAGACCGGCGTAGCCCGCCTGGTAGAGGGAGCGGTAGATCCGCGGCGACGCCGGGCTGCCGTTGCGGTTGAACTGCGGTTCGAGGAATTCGTGGTGGTTGGGCTCGTTCCAGATCGAGAACATCTGCACCTCACCGCCGTAGTGGCGACCGACTGCGGTCATGAAGCGACCGAATTCGGTTGCATTGGGCCGGTAGAGCAGCGAGCGAGGCCGCGGGCTGGCCTGCGCCCAGCGCGGGACCGGCGAGGTCACCGTCAGGAGCACCTGCCAGCCACGGCTGCGCGCGGCTTCGATCAGGGGGTCGTAGAGCGACCAGTTGTAGGCGAGCGGGTTCGTCGCATCGAACGCGGGCCTGTGCGTGCTGTTGGCGCCCGGCGCGACCGTATGCCAGCTCAGCTCGATGCGCAGCGAGTGCACTCCCAGCCGCGTCAGGGTCGCGAGCGTCGCCGGACGCGTGCTCGGGTTGAGCAGCAGGTTGGGCGCCTCGAAGAACGTGCTCTGGCCCTGCGAGGCGCTTGCGGGGGCGCCGGAGACGCATGCGGCGAGCGCGGCCGCGATCAGTACGAGCGGAAGCTTCCGTCGGAGCAACATCGTCCTCTCCGGGTCGGGGGGCCGGGTCGGTGGCGCCGCGCGATGGGACCCGGGCGCCGGGTACGGCTATAGACACGCGGGCCGGCGAGGGGTTGCGGTTGCGCTCCGCGAGGTCGGATGGCCCCGGAAAGGCGGAAGGCCCCGCCCCGATCTTCGGGACGGGGCCTCCTGCGCCCCCTCTGCGGAACTCGCCTTGCCTAGTTGGCGCTGACGGCGAAGACCGGCTGGTAGTTGATGCCTTCACCCTCGGTGGAGCACGTGCCGCCCTCGGGGCCGAGGCTCCCGACGGTGCCCGTGCAGTACATCCCGCTCCACGTCGAGTTGACGAACCATTCTTCGACCGGCTGAGCGCCGAACGAGAGGGTTCCTTCGGACGGTTCGCTGATCGCGACGTTCAGCGACTCGGCCGGCCCGCTGGAGTGCGGGTAGGAGACTGTGACCACCGCGCGCCGAGGCATTTTCTTGAGGTGGTTCAGTTTGATCGAGATCGGGAACGCGTACCCGTGGTAGCAGTGACCGTCGTTCGCGTCGTACCACGTTTCCGTGTTGCATTTTTCAGGGTTCGAAGAGGGCCGGTAGGACATCTTCTCGTTGTGGGTCGCGACGGCGATCGGACCTTCTTCGAGTTCGCCGACGTTGTAGACCTTGATCGTGACCGGCACTTTGAAGCCCCGCGTCTTCAGGGTTTTGCAGGTGCCTTCGTACACCCCGCCCGATTCGCAGGCCCAGCTGCTCATGACGACGGTGACCGTCGGCTTCGAGCGCGCTGTGCCGGCCAGTTCGATCTCGCCGCCGAATTCGGTCGACGAGGTGGCCGCAAGCCCCTGGGATGCGAAGTTGCCCGGTAGTGGGCTGGGGACGTTGTTGTAGACGACTTCCGCGCCGGCGGTCCCTGCGCCGATCGCTGCCATTGCCGTGACGGCCAGCAGCGCAACTGCAGCGCTGATCGCCCTCCGGGGCCTTACACCCATGTCTGACTCCATTCCGTGTCGTTGAGACCGGGCTCCGCCCGGCCATCGACCCCCTCCAGGGTCATGAACGTAGGGACCGCCAACACTGGCGATCCGCGCAGGCATGCGCGATCCCCCTCAAGCGATCACGGCCCCTCCGCGCCGCGGACCGTACCAATTATGCAGCAAACCTGTCAATAATGCGTCAGGATCGTGACATCGCCCGAGGCGGGGCAAGCGGCGCAAAACGTTGCGCCGGCAGCCGGATTCCGGCGGCCGCCAGATACCCTTATGCCCCCAAGGCGACGTGGCGGAGTGGCTACGCAGCGGCCTGCAAAGCCGTCTACACCGGTTCGATTCCGGTCGTCGCCTCTCCCGCGGGAAGCCCGCGTCCAGCACTTCTACGCGGATTCGCTCCCGCTTTTGCCCTCCGCGGCGAGCCGCGCCCGCCGGTGCGAGGGCCACTCGGTGCCGCGCTTGACGTTCTCGAAGGGCGGCGCGTCCGCAGGCGGCTTCTCGATCACCGTCACGAGCGGGTAGCGGTGCACCGAGGCGACCTGCTGCTGGAAGGGACTGCGCGGCAGCTCCTCGCGGCTGTGCCCGACGGCGCTGAGAGGGTGCGTGAGCCCGTCGACGAACGCGTGGAACGGCTGCCAGCCCCCGTTGATGTCCTCGCACAGGTAGACCCCGCCGGGGCGGATCGCGGGCAGCAGGCACTCCAGCGTGACCATCTGCTGCTCGGGTGTGTGGCCGCCGTCGTCGAGGACCACGTCGATCTCCGGGCCGCTTGCGAGGAAGGACCGCCAGAAGGCGGGGTCCGACTGGTCTCCGATGAAGATCTCCACGCCCGGGCCCGCCAACTCGCGGCAGGTCTCGTCGATGTCGATCCCGTAGATGTGGGCGCCCGGCCCGAAGTACTCGCGCCACATCCCCAGCGAGCCGCCGCCGAAGACACCGACTTCCACCATCCGCACCGGCCGGCCGCGGAAGCGCTGCAGGTGACGGTGGTAGATCTCGAAGTAGTGGCGCCACTTCCAGAGGCCCAGCCCCTCGGAGTGGCTTTCGAAGAACGTCTCCAGCGGGTTCGGCTCGGGGGGCGCGACGGGCTCGTTCGTCGGCTTCGGAGCAGCTATCGACTCGGCGAAGCGGTAGCCCCGGGCGAAGTACCGCGAGGACACGGGCAGGCGTGCCGAGCGCCCGGCGAGCCCGCCGGCGCCGGTGGAGGTGTTCCCGTCCCGTCCCTCCACGAACTGGTGGCGGAGCGGCGCTGTCTTTCGTCGCCAGGACGGCATGGGCGGGGAGTCTACGCGGCCGCGCGCCCCCGGATCCGGGGCACGCCGTGCAGCGTGCTCTCCTGGCGCCACGCGCCGCCGGCGCTGAAACGCGCCGGCGGCACACGACGTTCACAGGCGAGCCATCCGCGGCTCAGTCGGCGGCGATGCCCTCGCCTCCGGCTGCGCCCGGCACGAGGACCGAGCCGACCGGCGAGAGTCCCCCGCCGGGGGTGACGGCGAACTCGTCGACCGTGCCTTCCTTGCCACCCTGGACGTAGAGGTACTGCCCCGCCGAGGTCCCGTCGACCGTGCCGGGATGTGTCGGGGTGTCGCCGAGCAGGGTGAGCGACCCGAACGAGTCACGGAACCCGCTCAGCGTCGCACTGCCGGCGTTCGAGGTGTAGAAGTAGCCGCCGGCGGGTGTCACCCAGCAGGTCGCGGCCTGTTCGGTCGCGACCGACGAGAGCTGCGTGAGGCTGCCGTCGCCGTTGACATCGAAGCTCGCGAAGTCACCTGCGGCCTCGGCGAGCAGCAGGTGTCCCTGCGGGTCGAACGAGACGGCGAACGGCACCGTCGGGTCCGGCGTGACGACGGGAGTCCCCGACAGCGCGCCGAACGGGAGCACCCTGAAGACCTCGACCGACTGGCCGGCCGCCTTCGTCGTGACGACGAGCTTCGAGCCGTCCGGCGTGAACGCCACCTGCCCGGGGGTGTGCGTGAACTGTTCGGCTTCACCGGGGTTGCCGGTCGCCAGGCCGAGCGAGCGGTGGAGCCAGGGCACGGGGACGAGCCTGCCACCGAGGATGGCGTAGCCCTGCAGCGACCCTCCGCCTTCCGCGTTCAAGACGAAGGCCTCGCCGTGACTGGCGGTCAGGCTGACGGGGAAGCTGCCGTAGGAGCTCACGACCTGGCGCAGCTGCAGCCGGTCGCCGAACACCGCGAAGACCGAGACCGTGTTGCTGCCGGCGTTCACGGCGAGCAGCAGGCCATCGGCGCGGTCGTAGAGGAGCGAGCCCTGCGAGGCCGTGTGGTCGACGACCGAGCCTGTCAGCTGTCCGCCTCGCCCTCCCGTCGCGTAGGTGCCCGCGGGGGTCAGCGTGCCGTTCGCTGCGCGGTCGTAGACGGCGATCTGGTTCGCGGCCAGCCCGTCGGTCTGCACGAACACCGCGCTGGGGGGCTGGGGCGGCGGGAAGAACGGGCCGTGCCCATGGGAATCCGCCAGTGCGGGCGAGGCCGCCGCGGTCGTGGCTGTCACGGCGAGCATCGCGAGCGAGCCCGCGAGGCGCCGAGTGGTTCTGGTCATCGTGTCTCCTTGGCTGAGGGACTTCGGTCCCCCCTCCGTCCCGGCTTGCCGGGGGGCGTTACAGCCTCAGCCGGATCCGCGCAGATCCCGGAACGCGTCGAGCAGCGTCTCGCGCGTGTGCGGGTCGGCGGGGAGCGTCACGGTGCCCATCGTCGCGAGCATCGCCCGCATGTCCTCGAGGTAGCCGGTGCAGCCGTCGCACTCGGCGAGATGCGCCTCGAAACGAGCTCGCTCGCGGCGCGGCAGGCGGTCCTCGAGGTAGTCGCTGACGAGCTCCACGAACTCGCGGCAGACGAGCGGCTGCCTGCGGGCGGGCCACAGCCTCATGACCCGTCCTCCCCGATCAGGGCCGCCTGGCAGCGCGCGCGTCCGCGATGCAGCAGCACACGCTGGTTGACCTCGGTTATCTCGAGCATCTCGCACACCTCTTTAGATGTGAGACCGACCACGTCGCGAAGTGTTACAACGACCCGCTGCTGCTCGGGCAGCGCGTCGATCGCCGCGATCAGCTGCCCGCGGAGCTCGGTCCTCAGCAGACTGCCCGCCGGATCGGTTTCGAGTCGGGGCGGAGCGCTTCGCCACCGGCCGTCCTCGCCGAAGGCGTCCGGCTCGACCGCGGGCCGGTCGTCGTCTTCGAGCGCCGAGAAGTTGATCTGGCGCGAGTCGCGCTCACCCCTCGTACGAGCACGGTTGACGAGGATCCTGAACAGCCAGGTGCCGAGCGCCGAGCGCCCTTCGAAGCCGTCGATCCCCTTGACGAGCGCGAGCCAGGTTTCCTGGACGACTTCTTCGACCGCCGTCGGCGTGCGCACGAACGAGACGGCGACACGTCGCAGCGGGCCGTCATAGCGATCGATCAGCGCCGCGAAGGCGTCGCCGTCGCCGGCGCGCAGCCGGCGCAGGAGGTCATCCTCATCGTGCACGGGGCAAGAAGCTAGTCGGCCGGGCCGCGCAGCGTCGCACCCCTGGGCCCCGCGCCGTCAGTAGTAGTCCTGCACCGTCATCGACCAATGCGCCGAGTCGCGGCCGCCGGAGAGCACCAGCTGATAGACGCCCGGGCCGCTCGTGAACACGTGCGTCTGTTCTTCGCCGCTGCCCAGTTCGAAGCTGCCCGCGCCGGTGCCGCCGCTGAGCGCCCGTGCCTGCGCGCTCGGCCCTTCGCAGATGAACAGCAGCAGGCACGTCCCCTTGAAGCTCATGTCGTAGACCACGCGCCAGCGCTGGCCGAGGATCCGGAACGGCACCGACTTGCCGTCATCGGTGCCGGAGAAGCTCGTGAGCGTGCGCCATTCGGGCGTCTCGGCGAGGAACAGCCCGACCGTCGAGCCCCGCGCGGCGCTGGCGGGTGCCGCAGGGGCCTGGCGGACGACGGTCCCGGGCATCGTGCCGGGCGCCGGCACATGCGAGAGCGAGTAGCGCAGGCCGGCGCCGGCAACGGCGCTCTCCGCGGCTCGAAGACGCCTTGCCGACGACGTTCGGCACCGCCACCGGCGGCGGCCCCGCGCTCATCACGACATGAACCTGCGAGCCTTCTTCGACGCGTGTCCCGGCCGACGGAGCCTGAGCGATCGCGATCCCGGCGGGCGTTTCGGAATGACGTTCGGAGAAGACGGGCCGCACGTGCAGCCGGCTCGCGCGCGCCTGCACCCCCCCGCGCGGCAGGCGCCGGAGATCGGGGACCGTCGTCCGCGCCGCACCGCCGCTCGCCAGCAGCACGACGACGAGCGCCACGGCTCCGGCGATGAGCGCCAGAGCGATCAGCGCGCGTCTGCGGCGCGGACCGCCGCTGCGCCTCGGGGTCCTCGGCGTCACCGGCGGCGGGGCACCGCCGAGCACCCTCGTACGCTGCGCGCCGCGGTCCAGCGCCTTGGTCTCCAGAGCTGCGCGGTCGAACGCGCGGGTGGCACCACCGTTGCGCTCGGGGGTCGCAGGCACGGCCGGGACCGGGGCCGCGGAGGGCGTATCTGCGCCCTCTCCCGCGGCGTCGCTCAGCGCGCGCTGCATCTCGCCTCCGTCGGCGTAACGATCTCGAGGCTCCTTCGCCATCGCCCTCTCGACGACTGCCCGGATCGGGGCGGGCACGGCGGCCGGCAGGGGCGGCGGCGGATCCTGCAGGTGGCGCAGCCCGAGCTCGACCACCGAGCCGTGTGTGAACGGAGGGCTCCCGGCGAGCATCTCGTAGAGCACGACGCCGGCGCTGTAGACGTCCGTGGCGGCGCTCGTCGGCAGCCCCCTGGCCTGCTCGGGCGACATGTACAGCGGCGTGCCCGCCACGGTCGCCGCCGGCGCCTGCGAAGTTCCCTGGGCGAGCCGCGCGACGCCGAAGTCGCCGACCCTGACCCTGCCATCCTCCCCCAACAAGACGTTGGCCGGCTTCACGTCGCAATGCAGCACCCCCTCCCGGTGCGCCGCGGCAAGCGCCCCGCAGAGCTGCTCGGCGACGCCGCGCGCCTCCTCGGGGGGCAGGGGCCCGCGCCGCAGGCGGTCGGCCAGGCTCTCGCCCTCGACCAGCTCGGTGACGTAGTAGGGACCCTCCTCGGCCTCGCCGAAGTCGTAGATCCGCACGACCCCCGGATCGCTCACGCGCGCCAGCAGCCGCGCCTCGCGCTGGAAGCGCCCGACCCAGGCGTCGTCCTCGGCCCACCAGGGCTTGATCACCTTGACCGCGACGACGCGGCCGAGGCGCAGGTCGCGGCCGCGATAGACCCGGCCGAACGATCCTTCCCCGAGCACCTCGAGGAGCTCGTAGCGGCCGTCCAGCGCGGATCCGGCCAGGTCCGGAGCGCGAGGCATGAGCCCTCAGTATTCCGCGCCGCAACCGCGAAGGTCGCGCCTCGGCGTCCCGGCGCTAGCGCGCGGCCTGCGTCCCGGCCGGGCGCGCGAGCAGGCTGTGCGCGCAATCCACGATCGTCTCCCTGACCGGGCGCGGCTCCCATCCCGTCCGGCTGCGCGCGCTCTCGGTCGAGAATCGCGATTCGTGGCCGAGCTCGCTGGCGACCGACCTGACCGCCGGGTCGAGCAGGGCCATCCCGCGGACGACGAAGTTGGGGATCTTGCGCGTCGGCACCTTGCCGGCGTCCGCGCCGAGCTCCTCGCGCAGGATCTCCGCGACATCCGAGAACCACAGGAAGTCGCTCGCCGCGATCAGCCGCTGCCCGCCGGCCGCGGGCGCGCTCATCGCGAGGACGTGCAGGAGGGCGACGTCGCGCACGTCGATGAACGAGAAGCCCATTCGCGGCAGGCCCGGCATGCCCCCTTCGAGCAGGCGCGCGATCGCCTGCAGCGAGTACGAGCGATCCTCGCCGAGCAGCGGTCCGACGATCGCACCCGGTTGGATCGTCACGAGCCGCTCGGGAACCCCGCGCTCGCGCACGAGCTCCCAGGCCGCCCGCTCGGCGAGCGTCTTGGATTTCGCGTACGGCGTCATCCGCGGGTCCTCCGGTTCGCTCCAGTCGCGCTCGTCCATCACGCGACGCCCTTCCAGCGCGCCGTCGCGGGAGTTGCGGACCGCTGCGACCGAGGAGGTCATGACGACCCGCTCGGCGCCGGCGTCGAGGCTCGCGCGCAGCACTCGCAGCGCGCCGTCGCGCGCAGGCACGATCAGCTCATCGGGATCCTTCGGCTGCGCCTCCGGGAACGGCGAAGCCACGTGCAGGACGAACCGGCAGCCTGCCACCGCCTCTGCCCACCCCCCGTCCTCGAGGAGGTCCGCCCGCACCACCTCGAGGCGATCGCCGGGGTCGAGCTGCGTCGCGATCTCCGCGCGCACCTCGGCCTCGCGGCCGAGATCGCGCACGGTGGTCCGCACCCGATGGCCCGCCCGCAGAGCTTCCACGACCGACCAGCCGCCCAGAAAGCCCGAGCCGCCAGTCACGAGCACCGTCTCTTCGCTGTTCATGCGAGCCTCCTTGGTCCCTGTCGCAGCCCGTTCCCGGCGCACTCCGACGCCGCTGGGCTCGCGGCGAAGCGCTGTCAGTCAGACGCGGCGACCTGCCGCGCGAGGCCGACGAGCAGCGGCCAGTGCGTCTCGGGATGTTCGCCGACGAACCCTTTGAAGTTCCATTTGCTGAGGGCCCCGACCCGCACCGGCGTCTGGGCCCGCACGGTCGCCGTGCGGCGGGCCTCCGGGACGAGCAGGGCGATCTCGCCGAAGTGATCACCGGGGCCGAGCCTGCGGACCTGCTTGCCGGCGATGTCAACCGAGAGCTCGCCCTCGAGCACGACGAAGAACGCGACCCCCGTCTCCCCCTCGCCGACGAGGACCTCCCCCGCGCCCACACTGCGTTCGGTCATGCCCTTGGCGAGGTTCTTGAGCGCGCGGTCCTTCAGCGGCTCGAGGAAGCGAACCTGCCTGAGCTCTCCCGCATCCACCCCCATGCGGCGAACGCTACTACCTGCCCGCGGCGGGCGCCCTGCCACCTAGGCGGCTTCGACGGCTCGTAGGGCCCGGCGCCACGAGGCTTCGTTCTGCGGTCCGTGCAGCGTGCGGCGGATGCGACCGCTGGAGTCGAGCACGAACGTGGTCGGCAGCGACGTCAGTTCGTAGTCGTTGCCGACAACTCCGTTCCCGTCGCGGACGTTCGGGAAGGTCCATCCGAAGTGGTGGATGAACGCCGTCGCTCCCGAGCGCTCATCGCTCCAGTCCACGCCGACGACCCTGCCCTGGCCTTCGGGGCTTCGCGAGAAGCGCTCGAGCGCCGGCGCCTCGTGATTGCACGGCCCGCACCAGCTGGCCCAGAACACGACCAGCGCCGGACGTCCGTGCGCGCTCCGCAGCAGCGACGCAAGCGTGACCGCGGCGCCCGACAGGTGTTCGGCGGGCAGTTCGTGCGCCGGTTTGCCCTTCGCCGAGTTGCCGCTCGATTTGAAGCCGAAGATCGCGAGTACGGCGATCACGACGCAGCCGAGGACCACGGTGAGGGCCACGCGCACCCCCCTGCTCATCCCTGGGCTCCTAGTCCGCGGCCAGCAGCGGCACGTCGTGGGCGATTTCCGCCGGCTTGAAGTTCGCCGAGTAGATCGTCAGGCGCTTGCCGGAGCCGGTGATGCCGTAGACGAGCCCCGAATGCTCGACCAGGTCGGGGTTGCCCGCATCCCGTTCTGCCCCCACGCCCCACGCCTTCCAGACGGCGGCGAGTTCTTTCTTGTCGCCGATCAGGTACTGCATTTTGCCGGTCTGCTCGTGGAGGGCCAGGAAGCGCGCGACGGTCTTCGGCGTGTCGCCTTTGGGGTCCACCGACACCGCGATGACCTGCGCTTTCGCGGCTTCCTTGCCGAGCAGGGCCTGCGCGTTGTGAAGATTTCCGACCATCAGCGGGCACACGTCGGGGCAGTGCGTGTAGACGAACGTGACGAGCACCGCTTTGCCGCGGTAGCTGTCGATGTTGACCGGCTGGCCGAGGTAGTTCTTCAGCTGCAGCGGCGGCGCCTGCCGCACGGGTTCGAGCACCCCGGCGGACTCGAACTTGCTCGCGTTCACGGGCGCGCCCGACGCCGTCGTGCTCCCCTGCGTGCCGCTCTTGCTCGAGGAGCCACAGCCGCTCGCAAGCACACCGGCCACGGCCACGGCCGCGAGCACGGCGGGCATCCTCAAGCGGACGTTGCTACGAGGCCGGGGGGAAGCCATCTCGGGCGAAAATACCACCCTCGTGAGGGCCGCGCGCCCCCTGCGCGGGCCGCCGCGAACGCGAGCGCAACGGCCTGCAGCGTTCGGCTGTTTCGTCGCGTTCGCCCGCAACGTGCGGATTTCCGCCCTCGTCGGCAACGAATCGTGCACTCCTGCCCCTGTAACGCAAATTGCAGAGAAATGTGTTAGCTTGCCGCCCGTTCGTGCCGAGTCCTCTTCCCCACGGGGCGGAGGATCGGGGGACCCAATGCAGCTTCGGCTGCGGGGGCGAATCGCCACAAGTGTGGCGTAGCGTAGACGGTTACGCGAGCCCGACAGCTAACCCCGTAGGCGCCAAATGGAGATGGAGAAAGGACGCCTCGCATGTCGGGATGCCCGCGTGATCTTGCAGATCTCGAGCCCTGGACGAATTCGCTTGAACGCTCAATCGCCCGCCGCGAACGCGCCGGGCGCCGCCGCACCCTGAAGGGAGGGCGCGCCACCGCGCACGCGCCCGGCGGACCGGGGATCGCGACCCTCCTCGACACACGGCGCGCGAGGCTTCGCGACCTCGCCGACGACGAGCCGTGGCAGCTCTCGCTGGGCCGCTCCCGCGCCCGTCGCCGGGCGGCCTCGCTGCAGTTCGTGCCCACGAGCTCCCGCGCCAAGCGGGTCTCGCTCGGGGCACTCGCTGCCCTGACGGTCGGCCCGACAGCGAGCATCGCCGCCGGCGGCGCGAGCGCCTCCGCTGCGACCGGCCCCGAACCGACCACGACGACCGAAAACGTGGTCGTGCTGAGCGAAGGAGCAGAAGGCCGTCAGGTCCAGATGCTTCAACAGGCGCTCGGCGGGGTGGCGGTCGACGGCATCTTCGGCCCTGCCACCGAAGCTGCGGTCAAGCAGTTCCAGGAACGCAACGGGCTCACCGTCGACGGCATCGTCGGCCCGCAGACCTGGTCCGCGCTGCGAGGCTCGAGCGGCATCTCCGCCTCGGTCGCGAGCGTCGGGCCCGGCGAAGGCAGCACGCGCGACGCCGTGCAGGAAACCGAAACCGGACACGCCGGCGGCAACGCGGTCGAGCGGCTCCAGAGCGCGCTGAAGCTGCCGGTGGACGGTGACTTCGGCCCCGAAACCGAGGCCGCGGTCCGGCGGCTTCAGGCGCGCCACGGCCTCACCGTCGACGGCGTCGTCGGACCCGAGACGTGGGGAGTGATCGGCATCCACGGAGAGGAAGAACTCACCCCTCCCCCCTCCGCGCTCCCCGTCCACCACAGCCATCATCACGCGGCCGTCGCTGCCGCCGCCGGCTCTGCCGAAGGCGAAGCGAGCGGCGACGCGGTCGAAAGGCTGCAGAAAGCGCTCAAGATCAGCCCCGACGGCGAATTCGGCCCCGAAACGGAGGCTGCCGTCCGGCGGCTTCAGGCGCGCCATGGCCTCACGGTCGACGGCGTCGTCGGCGTTGACACGTGGGCCGTGCTCGGCATCCACAGCGAGGGCGAACTCAAGCCCTCCGACGCCGTGCTGCACTCCAGCGAAGGCGGCGCGGAAAGCAGCACGTCCGGCGAATCGTCGATAGTGAACGAGGTGATCGCCGCAGGCGATGAAATCGCGACCCGTCCTTACGTCTGGGGCGGAGGCCACGGCTCGTTCGTCTCCGACGGCTACGACTGCTCGGGCTCGGTCTCATACGCGCTGCACGGCGGCGGGCTGCTGAGCTCGCCCGAGGACTCGACCGGGCTGGAGTCCTACGGGGATCCCGGGCCGGGACGGTTCATCACGATCTACGCGAACTCCGAACACGCGTTCATGGTTGTCGACGGCAAACGCTTCGACACCGTCGCGCTCGCGGAAACGGGCACCCGGTGGTCGGGCAGCATGACCTCGACCGCCGGCTTCGTAGCACGCCACCCCGCCGGGCTCTAACAGGCTTGCCATGGATGGCCGCACGGCCCGGGCCGATCCCTCCGGCCCGGGCCGGTCATCCCTGACCCGCATGCCGGCGCGTCCCGTCGCACGCGCCTGAGAGCCTCGACCGTCCGCCGCGCAGCGCGCGGTCCGCGATGGTCGCCAAGGCTCACACCTTCACGCTCGAGGGGCCGAACGCCCGCCACGTCGTGGTCGAGCTCGACGTGCGCGCCGGGCTGCCCGCCTTCACGATCGTGGGCCTCGCCGATGCCGCCGTGCGCGAGGCGCAGGGAGCGGATCCAGACCGCGATCCGCAACAGCGGCTTCGAGTGGCCGCGCCGGCGCATCACAGCCAACCTCGCGCCCGGCGACCTGCGCAAGGCGGGGCCCGGTCTCGATCTTGCGCTCGCGTGCGCGATCCTCGCCGCCACGGGCCAGGTGCCGGCTGCACGCCTCGCTCGGATCGGCATGTTCGGCGAGCTCGGGCTGGACGGGAGCATCCGTCCCGCCCACGGCACGCTTGCGGTCGCCGAGGAGGCGCGCCGCAGCCGCCTCGCCGAGTTGGCGGTGGCCGTGCCCGCCGCCCATGCTGCGGCCCTCGTCGAGGGGATCGAGATCGCTCCGCTGCGCTCGCTGCAGAGCGCCGCACGCCTGCTTCGCGGAGGCGCCGCCGACCGGCCGCCGCCGCGCTTCGAGGCAGACGCGGGCGCGAGCCGCTCAGCCGCCCCCGGTCCGCTCGCGCCCGAGCTCGCCGACGTCCACGGCGCGGCTGCCGCCGTCCGTGCGTTGCTGATCGCCGCCGCGGGCGGACACAGCCTTCTGCTCAGCGGTCCGCCGGGGGTGGGAAAGACGATGCTCGCCCGGCGCCTGCCCGGCATCCTCCCGCCGCTGGGGAGCGAGGAGGCCGTCGAGGTGGCGCGCATCCACGGCATCGCCGGCGACGCGCCGCGTGCGCTCGATCGCCGCCCTCCGTTCCGCGCCCCGCACCACTCGACCACTGCCGCCGGGCTGCTCGGGGGGGCGGGGAACGGCTGGGTGGGCGAGCTCGCGATGGCCCATCGCGGCGTGCTGTTCCTGGACGAGCTGAGCGAGTTCTCCCGTAGCGCGCTGGAGGCGCTGCGCCAGCCGCTGGAGGAGGGCCGGGTCCGGATCGCTCGCGCCCGGCGCAGCCACGACGTCCCGGCGTCGTTCCTGCTGGTCTGCGCGACGAACCCGTGCGCGTGCGCCATGGGCCCCGCCTGCCGCTGCACGCCGAGCGAGCTGGAGCTCCACACCCGCCGCCTCAGCGGGCCGCTGCTCGACCGAATCGACATGCGCGTGGCCATCGAGCCCGCGCGCCGCGCGCTCGCGCGCGAACCGCCCGCGATCACAAGCGCTCAGGCGCGCGCCGCCGTCACCGCTGCGCGCGAGCGCCAGCACGCTCGGCTCGCCCCGGGGGGCGTCGCTCTCAACGCCGCGCTCGACCCCGGCGCGCTGGCCGGCCAGGCCCGCCTCGACAGTCGCGGCCAGCGGGTGCTCGATGAGGCGCGGCGCAGCGGAACGCTCTCGGCGCGGGGCGAGCACCGGGTGGTTGCGCTCGCTCGCACGATCGCCGACCTGGACGCTCGCGCGCGTGTTCGCGAGGCCGACCTGCGCGCGGCGCTGGACCTTCGCCACGCTGCGCCGCGCCGGGCGGCCCCCCGGGAGAGACGGGCCTGAAAGGGACCCGAGACACCGCGCGGCGGGCGACTCAAAGCGACGAGCGCCTCGCCACCGGTGTCGAGGCCGAGAGGGCAGGACTCAAGTGCCGTTCGGCTTTGGCCGACGTTTGCTGGGAGATGAAGGATCAGCTCAGCGTGGCGCGGGGGGTGTGAGACCCGTGCCCGCTTTCGACAACGATGAGAGAGAGCTCCTCGAGCAAGAGGTCCGGTTGATCGGGTCCACGCTCCGCGAGCGCGCGGGCCGCGTCCTCGAGCTGGTCGTCGAGCGCACGGCCGAGGCTCACGGCGAGCTGGACCCCCAGGTCGACGAGAGCCTCGAGCGGATCTGCAAGATCGCGACGGTGACCGTCGCCGACTGGATGTCAGGCGGGCGCCCCGAGGACGGGATGGACGCCGCACAGGAAGCGTTCGAGCTCTTCGGCCAGCTCGCCGCCCACCGCGCGGCACCGTTGCACCAGGTGACCAAGCGCTGCCTGCGCTGGCGCGACAGCGTGGGCGACGTGCTGCGCGAGGCCGCGGCGCGGCACGGCGCCTCCGACCGCGCCCGCCGCCGCGCGCTCGCGATGACCCAGGCCACGCTCGATGTGACGCTGGTGCGCATGTGCGAGGTCTTCGAGCAGGAGCGCATCCGCGTCGAGGAGGAGCTCGACAGCCGCGGTGAGCAGCTCGCCTACCTCTCCACGCACGACCAGCTCACCGCCCTTCCGAACCGCACCCTGATCCTCGACCGCACCGAGCAGGCGCTGAGCCGCGCGCGGCGCAACGGGGGCCCGGTCGCCGCCCTGCACGTCAACGTGGACGGGTTCACGGTCATCAACGACACGCTGGGCCACACCGCCGGCGACGAACTCCTCCGCGGCGTGGCGGCGCGGCTCGACGGGCTCGTGCGCGAGACGGACGCGCTCGGCCGGCTCGGCGGGGACGATTTCGTGGTGGTCGCCGAGGAGGCCTCACTGGACGCCGGCGCCGAGCTGATCGCCGAGCGGCTGCTCGAAGCGCTGCGGACCCCGTTCTCACTCGGGAGCACCGAGCTTGCGATCACCGCCAGCATCGGCGTCGCGACCGGAGCACGGGCGAGTGCCGAAGAGCTGCTCGGCGACGCAGAGATCGCCGCGCACCGCGCGAAGGTCGAAGGCAGGGACCGCTGGGTGATGTTCGAGTCCGGGATGCAGGACGTCGTCCAGCGCCAGGCCGCGCTCGAGCAGGACCTGCGCTGGGCGATCGAGCGCGAGGAGTTCTTCCTCGTCTACCAGCCGACCTTCGACCTGCGGGGCATGGTCCCGACGGGCGTCGAGGCGCTGATCCGCTGGCGCAGCCCGAGCCGCGGCCTCGTGCAGCCCAACGACTTCATCCCGCAGCTCGAGCAGAGCGGCCTGATCGTCCCGGTCGGGCGCTGGGTCCTGGAACGGGCCTGCGCGCAGGGCGCGATGTGGCGGAAGGCCGGCCACCCGGTCGGCGTCGCCGTCAACGTCTCGGCCCGCCAGCTCGACGGCGATGAGTTCGTGGAGGTCGTCGAGCGCGCGCTGGCGGCGAGCGGCATCGACCCCCACGGCCTGACGCTCGAGATCACCGAGACGGCGCTGATGCGCAACGCGCACGAGACCGCGAGGCGCCTGCGCGCGATCAAGGAGCTCGGCGTGCGTATCGCGATCGACGACTTCGGCACGGGGTACTCCTCGCTCTCCCACCTCCAGCGCTTCCCCGTCGACTCGCTGAAGATCGATCGATCGTTCCTCTCCCAGCTCGCCGAGAACCCGGAAGGCGAGACGCTGATCCGCACCCTGGTGCAACTCGGAAAGGCGCTCTCGATCGAGACGCTCGCCGAGGGCATCGAGCACAGCCGGGAGCTGGCGCTCCTGCAGGAGGAGGACTGCGACAGCGGCCAGGGGTACCTGTTCGCGCGCCCGCTCGAAGCCGACGCGGCCGAGCGCTTCCTGCGCGACTGGCCGCGCCAGCAACACGGGGCGCCCAAGCGCAACGGGGCTCGGCGCGGCGGCGCGAAGCGGACTTCGCCCGCGCCGCGGACGGGCACGCCCGCTCCCTAGACGGGACATCTTCTTCGCCGCGCGTGCCCCGCGCGAAGCCCGAGCGCTCACCACCCGCCGCTGTCGCGTCACGCCCCCAGGCACACCAACGCCCCGGCTGCGGCCCTGTAAAAACGCTGCCGGGGCGTAAGTGTGAGAGCGGATGAAGGGATTCGAACCTCGGACCCTCCGGGCCGAATCGGCTTCGCAAAGCCGTTCTCGGGATTCTAGAGCCGATCACGGGATACGCAAGGACCGCACGGGATCGCTCGGGATCGCTCGGGACCGGCGCCGACTGCCAATCAACTGCCACTCACACACCCCGCGTTCCTACGAGGTCGACCGCGGCCCTGAAGAACGCCTCGCGCCCGGCCTTGAACGTCTCTTCTGCTTCCGCCGCTTCCTTCGCGTGGGGAGCAATGGAGGCCGTCGAGACCTCCTTCCCTTCGAGGGCGATGATGTACGTGTCTTGGACTGCGCTACTCATTTTGAGCAGTCCGTTCGTCGCGTTGAGAAAGTCGGCGGTGATCGGCCGGTTGCCAACGCGAACGCGCAATCGGGCCCCCATGAGGCTCATCGAGTCTTTGCGTGCCCCTAGCTGGTCAAGTAGCTCCCTTCTCCTCCGAGTTCACTTCGTCGGCGTCGTCAGCCAACCGGACGAACGTCTCGGCAGTCACCATCGTGTCCTCCGTGGCGTCGAGCGCCACCGCGGCTTCGTCAAAGAGCGACCGCAGATCGTCGAGGTCGGCAAGCTCCCGGTTGTTGGCGAGCGTGGCCTCGGACAGCTCGCGGTTGTGCTTGAGGGTGGCGCGCTGTCGATCCTCCTCGGCTTTGAGTTGCTTACGGAGACGCAGGTCAGACGTCCACGCCGCGATGCCGCCGAGGATGATCGCGGCGAGTACCGTCGCGCCCGCCGATATGAGGGCGATGGCTTCGGCTTCTCCTGCAACGGCGAGCGGCACGGCGTTGACCGTAGGCGTCGACGCGGACGCGCTCATCGGGCGCCTTGCGCCGCTGCGAGGTAGGCGTCCATCCCCTCGACGAATCGCTCGCCGCCGTGGTCGAAGAGGTGGGCGTAGATGTTCATGGTCGTGCGGACGTCGGTGTGTCCCATGTAGACGCTGATCTGCTTGATGTTGGCGCCCGCGGCGACCATCGTCGAGGCGAAGGTGTGCCTCGACTCGTGGAGTCCGATCGGCGTGAGCTTCGCCTTCTTCCACGCCTTCAGCGCTCGTTTGTAGACCGTCGAGTGCGTGAAGACGAGCTCGGCCTCGCGACCGAAGACGAGGTCGTCTCCCCCGCGCCCGGTCGCGAGCTTGTGCTCGACGAGGATGCGGCGGAGGTTGCCAAGGAGCGGCACCTTGCGGTTCCCGGCGTCAGTCTTCACGTCGATGAGGCCGTCCTTCTGATCCCACGAGCGGCAGACGTCGATGAAGCCCTCGTCGAAGTCGACCTCGGCCCATCGCAGGGCGCGTATCTCGCCGTAGCGGAGACCGGCGTACATGGCGGTCGCCCAAAGCGCTCGCTCGAACGCGGGCAGAGCGTCGAGGAGGGTGACGGCTTCGACGGGGTTGGCGACGCGCTCGCGGCGCCCGCATTTCGCGAAGACCTTGATGCCGCTCGTCGGGTCGCTCGGGACCGTGCCATCCTCGATCGCTTTCCGGTAGACGACCTGAAGCGGGTTGAGGCGGTTCGCGATCGTCTTGCCCGCGATCCCCTGCGCTCGCCACGAGCCGACGAGGCGGTTGACGTGCTCTCGCGTCACCTTGCCGAGCGCGAGGTGCCCAAGCTCGGGCAGAACGAAGAGGCGCAGCGATCCCTCGTAGGTGCGCACGGTCGAGGGCTTGTAGCGGGCGCCCTTGCGGTCGACGATCGAGCCGTCGGCCATCCCGGCGAGAAGCTCGTCGGCCGCCTCCTTGACGGTCTGCTTCGTCGTCGCGCGGAGCGTGCCGTTGCTCACGGCCGAGCGCTTTTCGCCCTGCCAGAGCTTCGCCTCGGTCTCGGTCTTGAACGTCTGACGGAGCCGCTTGCCGTCGCGCGGCGACCATACGGAGGCCATGAAGCGGCGGCGCTCGCCGCACGAGCAACGGGCCTCGCGCCATCGGCAACCGCGGGCGTGGACCTTCGAGATGCCGGGGTGTCGCGTGGACTCCTGCGACTGGTGCTGCGGGGATCGCGTCGCGCTAGCGTTCGCGCTACTCATGGAGCTTCACCTCCGTGGGTCACGCCCCCGGCTGTTTGCGCAGCGCGGGGGCACTTGTTTGTGTCCCGCGAGTCTACTCCGATTTCCGCGCGATTTGCACGCTTTCTCCGTCGCTCCAGTAGGTCGGCCTCCGTTCGGTAGGGCCCGTCTCCGAGACCGGCGTGCACTCTGCGGATTCGGCACCTCTCGCGCCGACAGGCGGGCGAGCACGTCCTCGCGTGACGTCGACGGCCTTCGAGGGACGCTCCGCAGACCTCGCACGCTCGCTCGTCGCTCATGCGCCGGGGAAGGTCGGGAGGTCGCTGTCGACGATGCGCTCGCGCGGCGGCGTGAGCCATGCCTCGGTGCCGCCGTCGTAGAAGTCAGCCGCCCACTCCTCGCCCGATGACTCACGGGTGAGGGCGGCGTCGAGCGCAGAGCGTCGGGCGTAGTCGGCGATTGCGCTCGCCTCGATCGCCTGCCCGGCGGCGTAGAAGGCGATCACGGCCGCGTCGGCGCGATCGGGGCTCGAGCTCATCGTCGCCTTCGAGGCGAGCAAGATGCGCCCGGCGCGGTCGATGCCGTAGGTCAGCGAGGCGAGTTGCTCGTGCAAGGCGCGGTCGGTCGGGTCGAGGTCGATCACGCCTTGACGCAGCCCTTCGCGGAGCTCGAAGTGCGTCGAGGCTCGGAGGTTCGCGAAGCGCTCAGGGCGCGGTGCGCGTTCCCCCGCGGTGTACGGCACGACGTCCTCATGCCCGCGAGAGGCGAGGAGGTCGATGAGCCCCCAACCGATGCCGGTCGCGTCGATCCAGACGGGCACCTCTGGCGCGTCGAACTCGGCGAGCGTGCCTTCGAGGCGTGCGGCGGTGGCGGCGAGGTCGGCGCCGCGGTGCGCCCAAAGCGTGCGGAGGACGCCGCCGCGAGCTTCCATGCAGACCGTCTCATCCCCGCCGTGACGCGCGACGTCGACGCCGAGCACGGGGGGATGCGAGGGCGTTAGCGTTCGGGCGATCGCTTCGTCGATCCAGAGGCGCTCGATGAGGCGGTCGTCGGCGCCGTCGGCGAAGAAGCCGTCGAACTCCCTCGCGAACAAGGCGGCGGGCAACGATTCGCGAGCGGCATCAACGACCTCGGGCGTGATCCAAGTCGCGTCCTCGCGGTGCCATCGGAAGACCTCGACGGCATCGGCGTCGCCGGTCGCGAAGGCGTGGAAGGCGCCCGCGGACGCGCCGGGGCTCGAGGCGAGCACGACTCGCGAGTCCGGCCGTGCCGCGGTCGTCGGGAGAGCGGCGCCGAGGAGGAGCTCGTCGTCGACGCGGGCGGCCTCATCGACGAGGAGCAGGTCGACCGTGAGCCCGCGGATCGCCCGCTCGGAGGCAGGCACCGAGAGGATCGTCGAGCCGTTGGAGAGGGCGATCTTCGAGGCCGACTCGTCAACGACCGAGCCGCTGAGAAGGCGTGAGCGCGTCGCGGTCGCGGCGGCGAGCCCGAGCAGGCGCTTCGCGGCTTCGTCGGAGGCCGAGACGACGAGCACGAGTTGCTCGGGGCGAGCGAAGGCGCGGTGCAGAGCTAGCAGGGCGAGGCTCGTGCTCTTCCCGCATTGGCGCGGTGAGATGAGGACGGTCGTGCGCTTGTCGAGCACCAGGGCGTCGGCCTGCCACTCGGCCATCGGGAAGCCGCACGCCTCGGCGAAGGCGCGGAGGTCGTCGCGCAGGCGGGTGAGGTCAGGCACGAGCGGCTCCGTCCGGCTCCGTGTCGAGACTTGCCGACGTGGACTCGGCCACGAAGCAAGCTCTCGGAGAGATGAAAGTCGAGAGCTTCCGCGAGGTGGCGGAGCTTGACACCGCCACGATCCTCGAGCGTCTCGACGACGCGCCCTTTCCAGGGAGCGAGAGGTTGTCGGCCGCCGTGCTCCTGACCGCGATTGAGAAGCTGCGGAAGGAGAACGAGAAGGCGCGGGAGGAGAACGGGCGCCTGCTCTTCGCGGCGTGGCTCACGCTCGCGGTCGCGCTCGTCTCGCTGATCGTCGCGGTGCTCGGCGTCGCGCACGTGTTCTGAGCGGGTCGGCTAGTCATCGCCGTCCTCCTCCGCCCATTGGCGAGCGAGGTCGAAGCTTCCGGCCGCCCTCGCGATGTTGAGCCCGAGCTTCGAGCGAGCCATCGGGCTCATGCCGAGCGAGTCGAGAGCGCGGTGTAGCTGGTTCTCGGCCGTCACCTCGTAGCGGGCCGCCTGCCGGACTTCACCCTTCGAGTCGAGGCGGCCGTGAAGGTCGCACCATCCCGAGACCGAGCGCCACCGCTTCAGCGCTCGAGCCGCCGCCTCGACCGCCACCACGTCGGAGAGCGGGAGCGAGCCGTCGGCTTCACGGACCGGCGCCCCCTCGGCGAGCGCGTCCATGAGCTCGCGGACCTCCGCCTCGACGTCGCGCACGAGCGCCTGTGAGCGGAAGCCATGCGTCATCGCCCTCGTGTTGCCGCCCGGCGCCGCGAGAGGCCGCCTGAGGTTCGCGAGCGAGTTCGGGTGACGCCGACCTCCGCCTCCCTGCCCGCGTGCGGGGCCCTTGCGCTTCTTCATCTCACTCCTCGCGTTCTGCCACTCGACTGCCAATCGCGCTGGATCGGGCCCGTGACTGTTGACGTTTTCAGCGGGGCGAGGGTCTTCATCCCGTCATCCCCTCGATCGGTGCCTCAGCCTCGGCGGCGAGCCACGCCTCGATCGCCGCGACCGGGTACAGGCGCAGCGTCCCGAGTCGCACGACCGGCAGGCTCGGCCGGACGTAGCGGTCGAAGCTCTCCTCGCTGATCGAGAGCGCTTGCGCTGCCTGCTCGCGCCGAAGGGCGAGGGGCGCGTCACGTTTCACCAGTCCGTTGCTCTCGAAACTCGGAGGGCGATCGGCGCGGTTCGGCGTGCTCACGACCTCTCCCCCTCATCGCCGGTCTCGGGCCCGCGGTAGCCGAAGCATCTCTCGCAGCGGTCGCGCTCGAGGGTGAAGGCTCCGCCGTCGTGGCAGCGACAGACCGGGTGCGCTGCCTGAGCCTTGAGGCGCTCGAGGCGTTCTGAGGCGTTGGCTTTGAGGGGGGTGAGGCTCGGGCCGCCGTTGACGACCGATCGAACAGTCGCGGTGACGCTCATGCGAACGGTCCTGCCGGGTCGTAGGGCGAGCCCGAGCCGACCGAAGCACGATTGGCCTCTGACGTCGTTCCATTCCCTCCGTGCTCTGCCGCGTGCCCCCCTTCGGGGAGGGGCACGCTGAGCACGGTTGAGGGAAGCGTGCTTTGAGCACCCTCTGAGCACGGTTCGAGCACGGTGAGCACGGCCGGCTCGTCCTCTGCCTGGACGTAGGGCTTCAGCTGGTAGTGGCCGTGCTTGGAGCCCTCCTGCCGAACCTCGACGAAGCCCTCCGAGATGAGGAGGTCGAGCGCTAGGTCGACGACGCGGTTGTTGCTCCCGATCGCGGTGCGGATCGCTTTCTTGCCAAGCCCCTCGTCGCGCGCCACGAGCTCGCTCACTTTCGCCATGACGTTCGTCGGGCGGAAGCTCGTGGGCTTGCTCTCGCCGGGCGCCGCTCCGTCGTACCGCGTGACGCGCTGAGTGCTCTCTGCGAAGAGCCATTCCTCGCCGGGTCTAAACGGGGCGAGCACGGAGCGCACCTTGTCGGCTTGCAGCGCGAGCGCCCGCGGGCTCGCGTGCGCTCGGCAGGCGATCGTGACGTCCGCCTTGTCGCCCTTCGCCGAGGCGCCCTTCGCTCGCTTGCGGGCGTCCTGCGAGTGGCCGATGTTGTCGACGAGCACGACGGCGACGCCGCGGGCCGTGAGCGGCTGTAGGAGGCGGTCGTAGAAGCGGACGTACTCCGCGTTGCTCGTGTCGAAGTCGCCGTCGAGCGCTGAGGCCGCCGCGCTGAGCGGGTCGATCACGATGAGGTCGTAGGACTCGACCACGCCCTCGACCCACGCGCCCGGGTCGCCCCACGCCTCGACGAGCGTGCTCGCGAGATCGAGGTATCGCGCGTGCTCGGCGAGCTTCTCGGCGTCGGGCTCCTCGTCGCGCCGCTCGGCGATGACAGCCGCGCGAGCGCTGAACTCGTCGAGCGTTATCTCGCTCCCGAGGTAGGCGCAGCGAGAGCCCGCGAGCGCGGCGTCGTAGACGAGCGCCTCGACGAGCGCCGAGCGCCCGGTGCCCGTCGGCCCGCTGAAGAGCGTCGAGGCGCCGCGGGCGATCAGCGTCGTGCCGGGCAGAGGCGGTATGGGCTCGGCCGGGACCGCGAACGGGTCCATCGGCTCGCCCTTCAGCCAACGGACGGTCATCGCCGCCCCCTCGGAGCTAGACCTCGCCGATGCGCCGCCCGGCGTTCACCAGGCGGCTCGCCATCACCGCCGGGGTCTGTGCTGCTCGTGCGGCTAGAGGCGCCCGCGCGCCGGGCTCGCCGCGTGCGCCCTCTGGCCCGCGTGGACGGCCTCGGGCGCCGCTCACGGGCCCTGCGGCCTTCACACACTCGGCGACGGCGTACCGCGGTGCAGAGATGCGCGACGCGCCAGTCCTGCCGACGCTGCTCGCGCTGAGAGAGCGAGCGCCACTCGGGCGCGACGCCCCACTTCTGCTCGATCGCGGCGTCGAGGGCGGCGAAGGGGTCGAGCCACTCGTCATTTGGCACCTCCGCCTCGATCGCGGCTTCGTCGAGCAGTCGGCGTTCCTCGCGTCCGAGCGCGGCGAGGGTTTCGGCCAAGGTCGGCCCTGCGCGCATCCCGAGCGTTTCTTCGGCCTCCATCGCCTCGAGGCCATCGTCGATCCCCTCGATGACCTCCTCGACCGAGGGAAGCTGCCTTGCTACGTCCTGCTCTATGCTCATGGCGCTTCACTTTCTGCGGGCGGTTTCACTTTCTCGGGTGGCCGCCCGCTTTGCTTTGTGCGCTAGGTCGCGGCCTCGGCCTTTCGCTGCTCGATGCCTTCGGCGAGGATCGCCCGCACTAGGCGAGAAAGCGGTTGGTCTCGGTCGCGGGCGAGGGCGTCAAGCTCGGCCGCAACGGACGGCGGGACGCAGACGACAAGCCGCTCCGTGAGTTTCTCGGCTACGGGGCTCATGCGGCAAATTATGGCACCGTTTTCTACTGATATTCAGCGCAACGTCGTCTTTCACTGTAAGTGTTAGCATCGCGTTCGAAACGCCCTGCAAACAGTGAAGTTTTCGCGGGTACTGTTTTTCGAGGTTCCCCGCCCCGCCCTCGCGACACGAGTGCAGAGGTCGCGAGCCCGAAGGCGCCGGGTAGGTGAAGACCCGGCGGGCGGAGCGAGGTGCCCGCCGCCCCTACGCCCCGAAGAAGACGTAGGCCAGTCGAGGAGAGCGGCACCGGGATGGACGCCCGGCGGGCGGCGGGCCTCAACTCAGCGTCGGGGGCTAGACCCCTCCGCAGAGCCAAGCTCGGGTTCGGGAATCGGACGTCGGCTGGAGTCGGGAAAGAGCGTGCGCTGGATCGAGGCGTTGATCGCCTCCTCGCTCTTCGGGTCTTGCGTGGCACGAGCCACCTTCAGACGAGCATTCAGGCGGGCGACAACGGTCGGCTCGGGCGTCCCAACCGGCACGCCTGCAAACTGCGCGGCCCACTCGTCGGTCAGCTTGAACGTGCCTCGCGGTGAGTCGATCTGGATCATGCGACCGCGTGCCCCGAGCGTGCGGCTCGGTAGGCCGCGAGCTTTGCCGCGCGCTCGCCTTCGAGCGCCTCCGTGGAGATGTGCGCGAGGACGGCGCCGCCAGTCGCGAGGAGCCCCGCGGCTTCGACAGGACCGACGGCGAAGACCTCGCCGAAGTGCGCCATCCGGCTCAGCATCTGAGGCTCGCCGTCCGCTCCTCGAGCTCGCGTCTTGTAGCCGACGGCCTCGGCGCGGGCTCTCATCTGAAAGACCTTCATGCGACCACCTCGATTTCCTCGATAGGTTCCTCCGTCGTGCTCACGTCGACGATCCCGCCGCCCGTCGCGATCGAGGTGAGCCTCACGGCTTCAGCTTCGGCCGCTGCGCGAGCGAGGTCGATCTGACCGCAGAAGCCCATGCGCAGAGAGCGAGCGAAGGCGACCGGGAGTGCGACATCGCGGAGAGCGACCAGCCGCTCGGGTCGCTGGATGCCATCGAGCACCTCGACCACGACCTCTGCGAGCTTCTCGCGAGCGACGTTCACGTCGTCGACGAGCACCTCCTTCATCACCTCGGAGTCGTCGACCTCGGGCTTCTTCGGCATGGCTTTCCCGGCGGCGACGGCTTCACGAGCCGCTCGGCGCCAAGCCCGCATTGCTTCCGCCGCGACGTCTTCGTGCGAGTCGGCGGCGTGGACAGCCTCGGCGTACTCGGCGACGGCCGCGAGGTGAATCTCGCCAAAGCCGTCGAGCCACTCGATGCCCGTGTCCATCGGTATGAAGCCCGGCATCTCCCAATCGGCGGCACCGGGTGGAAGCACTAGCTTCTCCGCGTCGATCGGAGGAGTCTTGGTTGCTGCGGTCACTTCTTCACCTCGCTCTTCGTAGTGAGTCCTCACCCCCAAGGTCTCACAATGCGCGACTGATGCGAGATATTTATCTCGAGCGAGGGACTAGCGCCGCGGCGAGACGAGGAGCGTCGGGCGGCGCCGTGGCCTCGGTCGGCGCTCATAGGCGCGCTCCCATCCCTCGACCGTCGCTTCGAGCGCCGTCATGGCCGCGGCTCGTTCTCGAGAGGCGTAGGTCTGCCCTCGAGGCTCCCTGAGCATCTCGAGCGTCGTCGACCAGGCGGTCGAGAACGGAACTCCTAGCGCCCTCTGGCGGGCGAGGATAAGACGCGCGTGCTCGAAGACGTCGGCCGGGGCGTCTGACACGGCGGCGAGCTTAGCTCGCTCAGAGGTGATGAATGAGAGGCGTAATCCGAGCGACGAGCGCGGCGAGCTCCTCGAGCGTCGCCGCGACCTTGATCGCTCCCCACACTCGCCGGGCCCGCGAGGCGTCATTCGAGCGCACGGCGTCGAAGACCTCGACCGTGCGCCAAGCGTCCTCAGTCTCGCCCTCCGCTCGGAGGCCGTTCTCGAGCTCGGCGAGGAGCGTCAAGAGAGCGCCGTTGCCCGCGCCTGCGCCCGCCCCGATCGCGATCGAGGTCGAGTCGGCTCGGGCGCCTCTGCCGATCGCCGTGCCGCCGCGGTTGAGGATCGTGTTGCCCCGGTCGTCGGTCGCTCCGACGATCGTGTTGCCGCTCCCCATGCTCCTCAGCGTCACGTCGCCGATGATCGTGTTGTCATCGCCCATATGGATGCCTTCGGCGGCCTCGGCTTCGAGACGAGCGAGGAACTCCGCGGCGGGCACGTCGTCGATCGTCACGGCGCCGTCGTTGACCGCCTGCCGGACGTTCTCGACGTCGGGCATCACGAAGTCGAGGGTCACGGTGAAGTCGGGGAACTCGACGGTCATCGCTGCGCCGCGAGCCGACGCCGCCGCGCTCGCCACTCGCGCATCTCGCGCCGGTACTCCGCCATCTGACCGTCGTGTTCGGGACCGGGGCGGATGAGGTCGCCGGGCGGCACCGGCTCGGTGCCCTCGCTCTCGAGGAAGTACGCCCATCGCGTGTTGCCCTCGGTGCAGGGGATCGACTCGGCGAGTGTCTTCACCGCCGCCTTGAAGGCGTTCCCGCTCTCGCGGAAGCTCGCCGCGTCGTAGTCCATGCCGATCACGAGCGAGCAGGGGCCGGTCTGCGCCTCGAGCGCCTCGAGCAAGTCGGCGTCACCCGTAACCTCGCCGTCCTCGAAGGTCACGGTGCGACCATCGGGCATCCTCGCAACGACTCGTTCGAGCACGGTCATCTGGCCTCCTTCGGGTACAGGGGGAGCGTACCGCCGACTTCCTCGTGCGCCCTCTGCCAACGGTCCATCGGGTCGTCTTCGTTGGCGCGGTCGCCGCGGAGGAGGTCGAGCACCGCACCCTCGCCGAAGCTCACGCGCATGAGGGTCGTGAGGTCTGGCTCGCTCACCTTCACGGAGAAGGGCTCGAGCGGGTCGTCGTAGGCGCAGAGCTCGAGTACGTCGAGCATCGCTTCGGCTCCCGCTCGAGGCATCGGGCCGTGGGCCGTGAGCACGGCCGCCGCGCCGTCGATCACCTCGGCGATGAGGACGCTCCAAGGGCCGATCGCGTCGGGCTCGAGGGCGCGACTGCCAATCACCGTGCCACTCATCCCCTGCCCCCTGCCGTTCGGGCCTGCAACGGCGGGCACTTCAACGAAGCGGATGAAGGGATTCGAACCCTCGACCTTCGCCATGGCAAGGCGACGCTCTAGCCAGCTGAGCTACATCCGCGCGAAGCAGGCATTCTAGCCCTCAGCAGGACGGGGCGCAAAGCGTGGGAGACCCCGCCCCGCCCACCGCACCCGCCCCGCGCGGCGGGCTGCTACCCCTTGAACGTCGAGCGCCCGAGGTCGCCGAACGGCTCGTCGCGCTCGCGCACCGCCTCGCGGAACCCCTCGGCCGCCGCTTTCTGCTGGAAGGCATACCCCTCGCTCGTGTGCCGGGTGATGCCGTCGAAGACGGTGCCGAGCACCTGGGTGCTGTGCAGCCCCTGTGCGTAGAGGGTCTGGTTGACGAGCAGCTTCATCAGCATCAGCTGGTTGACCGGGACCCGGGCGATGCGCTCCACCAGGATCTCCGTGCGCTCGCGCAACTCGGCCGCGGCGGGCGCCTCGATCGCGAGTCCCCACTCGACGGCCTCCGTACCCGAGAGCGAGTCGCCGGTGAAGAGCAGCCGCTTGGCGCGCTGGGCGCCTACGCGGTGCGCCCACAGCGAGGTCGTCGGCGAACCCCAGACGCGGGCGGGCGGATAGCCGATCTTGGCCTCGTCTTCGATCACGAGCAGGTCCGAGCAGAGCGCCATGTCGGTCCCGCCCGCGACGCAGAACCCGTGCACCATGCAGACGACCGGCTTGCCCGCGTGGAAGAGGCTCATGAAGCCGCGGACGTTGCGGCTCATCATCGCGTAGTCGACCATCGGGTCCCAGGTGCCACGCGGGTCGTGGTTTGAAGCCATCACCCGCGGGTCCAGCGGCGAGCCGGCGGGCGGGCCCTCGCCGCGGCGCTCGCCGGCACCCATTCCCTCCGCGCTCTCCACGAGGTCATAGCCGCCGCAGAAGCCGGGCCCGTTCCCCGACAGCAGCATCACGTGCACCGCCGGGTCGAGGTCGGCGCGCTCGACGCAGGACGCGAGCGACTCGACCAGCTCGCGCGTGATGCCGTTGCCTCGCTCGGGCCGGTTCAGCGTGATGCGGGCGACGCGGTCGCGCACCTCGTATTCGACGGGCCCCTCCGCCCCGCCCGCAGGGCGCTCGCTCATTGCGCGGACTCTACATCCGGGATACTCACTCGCGATGCCGAGCGACAAGACGCTCTCGCGCTTCTCGATGGCGTTCCCCGCGTGGGCCGTCCGCGCGAGCGGCAAGCTCAACGTCCCGATCTACCGGCTCACGCGCGGGCGCATCGGCAACAAGGTCGGGCGCGCACCGGTGCTGCTGCTCACCACCACCGGCCGGCGCTCGGGCCGGCGGCGCACAGCGCCCGTCGTGTTCATCCGCGACGGCGAGAAGGTGATCGTGATCGGCTCCAACGCCGGCAACCACGAGCCCGCCTGGTCGTTGAACCTCAAGGCCGACCCGGAGGCCCAGATCGAGATCGGCCCGAAGCGCAGCCAGGTGCGCGCACGGCTGACCGAGGGAGAGGAGCGCGACCGCCTCTGGCAGGCGATGAACTCCCTCTACGGAGGGTTCGACGCGTACAGGGCCAAGGCCGGGCGCGACGACATCCCTGTCTTCGCGCTCGAGCAGCGCTAGCGCTCCGCAGGCTGGCTCAGACCGCCGCCGGGAACGTGGCCGACGGTCTCCTGCAGGGGGTTAATCAAGGCGCTAGCCTGGAGGCATGAGACTGTTTGGCAGTGACAAGACAATATTGATCGATCCCTCCAGCGCGCTGCCGGGCCGCGAGAGCGAGATCGCCGTCCCCGACCGCCATTTCGTGCTCGGCACGCCGCTGAAGCCACCGTTCCCGGAGGGCGTCCGCACCGCGATCTTCGGCATGGGCTGCTTCTGGGGCGCGGAGAAGATCTTCTGGGAAGCGGAGGGCGTCTACACGACCGCCGTCGGCTACGCGGGCGGCACCACTCCGAACCCCACCTACGAGGAGGTCTGCAGCGCGCGCACGGGCCATGCCGAGGTCGTGCTCGTCGCCTACGACACCACCAAGACCAGCTACGAGCAGATGCTGAAGCTGTTCTGGGAGAACCACGATCCGACCCAGGGCATGCGCCAGGGCGCGGACGTCGGCACCGGGTACCGCTCGCTGATCCTGTGGGACGGCGCCGACCAGAAGGCGGCCGCCGAAGCATCGCTCGCGATGTACCAGGAAAAGCTCTCCGCGGAGGGCTACGGCACCATCACCACAGAACTCGCGCCGGTCGACGACGCGCACCCGTTCTACTACGCCGAGGACTACCACCAGCAGTACCTGGCGAAGAACCCCGGCGGCTACTGCCCGAACCACTCCACGGGCGTGTCCTGCCCGATCGGGCTGGGCGTGCAGGCTCCCGCCGCGGGAACGCCCTCGAGCTGAGCTCAGCGACCCTCGCACCGGCCGCGGCGATGTTGCCTGCGCCGGTGCAGGGGTCTGCCCGCGGCGAGCCTCGTCAGCCGACGGTCAGCTGCCAGGTCGTCTGCGTCGAGATCCCGCTCGCGTAGTGCTCGACCTGGACGATCGTGTGCGCGCCCGGCGCGAGCGGCCGCAGCATGAGCGCGTCGCCGTGGGCGGCGCTGTACCCGCGCCTGTGCCCGGTGACTTTGAGCACGTTCCCCTGCGAGGGCATCGTGAAGCGGAACACCGGGGTCGCGACCGCATAGGAGGCGGGCGTCACGGGCGCGCCGTCGAGGCTCACTTCGTCGCCCTTCAGCTTGAAGCTCGCGGCACAGGCCGCGAGACGGGCGCGCTTGGCGTAGTAGGGCGCGGGCTCGACCGTCGAGCACTCGAAGCCCGGGCCCTCGAGGAACAGGTAGCGGCCTGCCGGGATCGTGCACGTCACTGTCGCCGGGGCGTCGTTTTCGTAGGCGTCCTGGAGGAACCAGACCTTTGCGGGCTGGCCCTGGGTCAGGCAACCGAGCGGGCCTTTCGGAGCTTCGGTGTCGAGGTGCCCGTGGGCGAGCAGCGACTGCCACTCTGAGACGAGCCACTGGCTGTAGGTCTTCCCGGCGACCCTCCCGCCCGGGCTCACCACGGCGGGCGATGGCGCCACGGCGCCGGCCGGGACCGCGGCCGCCAGGACGGCGAACGCCGAGATCGATGCGATGAGACCCTTCACCTGCGCCCTCCCTGGCCGTTGCTAGAAGGTCGGCAGTCTACCCCCACGAACCGCCCGGTGAGGCAGTCCGGCACGGACACAGCAACGGCCCCGCCACAAGGACGGGGCCGTCGACTGTCCACCGTTCGCTGCCCTGCGCCCCGCCCGAGGGCGGGAGCGCAGACCAACGTTTTGCCCGGGCGCGCCCCCTAGGCTCCGGCTCCAGCCGGCTGGACGGCACCGCCGCCCGGCTGCCAGCCCGGCGCATGCGGCCCACCGAGCGTCGGCACGTCTGAGGGGTAGACCTCGTTGCCGTGGATCGCGTGATCGCCGATCTCCAGCTCCTCGTCGGAGAGGCGGAGCGGCAGGAAGATCCCGACCAGCTTCAGCAGGATGAAGGTCATGATCCCGCTGAACAGGATCACCCACAACCCGGCCTCGGCCTGCCACCGCAGCAGCGTCCAGCTGCCGCCGTGGAAGAGGCTTTCCTTGCCCGGCAGGTTTTCGGCGCCACCGACGCCGATGTACTCGACCAGCTTTGGGTTCGCGAACAGGCCGACCATCAACCCTCCCAGCAGTCCCGCGATCCCGTGCGTATAGATGACCCCCAAGGTGTCATCCACACTTCGGAACACCGGTGCCCTGCTCAGGAAGCGGATCGCCATCCACACCACCGTGGAAGCGATGATCCCGACCCACAGCGCGCCCCAGCCGGTCACGAACCCGGCACATGGCGTGATCGCCACGAGCCCGGTGATCATGCCGTTGACCGAGCCGATCAGGGACGGCTTGTCGCGGAAGATGTAGTCCCAAGCGATCCACACGAGCACCGCGACGGCGGTGCAGAGGTTCGTGTTGATCACGGCCGCCGACGCGTTGGCGCCTGCGTAGTAGGAGTCACCACCGTTGAAGCCGTTCCAGCCGAGCCACAGCAGACCCGCCCCCGCCATCACCATCAGCAGGTTGTTCGGCGCGTCGATCTCGCGATCTCGTTGCAACCTCGGTCCGATCACAGCCGCCGCGACGAACCCTGAGACTCCGGCCGCCAGATGGATCACATACCCACCCGAGTAGTCCAGTGCCCCGTGGGCCGCGAAGAAACCGCCGCCCCAGATCAGGAACGCGTTGACGGTGTAGACGAACGTGATCCACAGCAGCACGAACGGGATCCAGGCCTTGAAGCTGACCCGCCCGAGCACCGATCCCAGCATCAGGATCGGCGTGATCGCCGCGAACACGAACTGGAAGTACACGAGCGACCCCATGGGGAAGTGGAACGGCGGACCTTCCGAAATCGACGGAATGATCGCTTGCCCCTCCTCGGCGCCCGCGGACAGCACGGTTCCCGACTTGCCCCAGAAGGTGTCGAAGAACCCTTTCCCGTGGCCGATCGGGGATCCGAAGCCCATCTTGAATCCCCAGCCCATCCATGCGATCAGGACGAGCGCGAAAGCCACAAACGTGAGCATCATGCTGTTGACCGACCAGCGCTTCTGCATGACACCGCCATACAGAACCGCCAGGCCCGGCAGCGACATCAGCCCCACGAAAGTGGCGGCAGTCATCTGCCACGCGTTATCACCGGCGTTCAGCCAGTGTGGGTATGCAAGCCAAGTACCCATATGCCTCCGTTCCTACGTGTTTGGTGGACAGGCGCCTAAGCCGCGGGGCAGCCGGGCACCGGTGGACAGTGCCGGGAATGCAATCGTGAGCGTCGCGGGCCCGCTAGGGCCACCGTGCCCAAGAGTTCGCGCCTGGCTTTCGACAACTGTCGATACGGCCTGAGAAGGGCCCGTATCGCGGGGGCGCGAGGCCTATTCAGGGTTGCGGAAGGGGAAGCCCGCGCGTTCGCACGCGGCCTTCATCTCGTCCCTCAGGCCCTTGTAGGCGCCCGAGGCGCAGATCTGCCTGGCGTGTTCGCCGCAGCCTTTGACCTCGGCGGCGCCGAGGGTGCTCGGGAACTCGAGGTCGATGCAGTCGGCGCGCGCGGGCGCGCCGCTCGAGGCCGCGAAGACGATCAGCGCGATCGCGGCGGCCACGACAATCGCCACGAAGACCCCGATGACGGTCTTCTCGCGGCGCCCCCAGCGCAGCGGCTCCGAGAGCCGCCGCGCCTGTTCCTGCATCACCATGCCCGAAGGCTAGATGATCAGCTCGCCGCCGGAGCGTCCTGGCCGGGCGCGTCCTGCGCGGCGGCTGCGTCCTCGGGCATGAACTGCAGCGCCGCCGAGTTGATGCAGTAGCGCTGGCCGTTCGGCCCGGGGCCGTCGTCGAACACGTGTCCGAGATGCCCGCCGCAGGTGCGGCAGAGGACCTCGGTGCGGCGCATGAAGAGGCTGTTGTCGGGGCGCAGCTCGACCGCCGCGGCGACGGCGGGCTCGGTGAAGCTGGGCCAGCCCGTGCCCGAGTCGAACTTGGTCTCGCCGCTGAACAGCGTGGCGCCGCAACCGGCGCACGTGTAGTCGCCGGAGTCCTTGTTGTAGGTGTACTGGCCGGTGAAGGGAGCCTCGGTGCCGGCGCGCCGCAGCACCTCGTACTGCTCGGGCGTGAGCTCCTCGCGCCACTCCTCATCGGTCTTCAGGACACGCTTCTCGTCAGTAGCCATACATAGGTTCTAGCAGCGCGTTCAAGCCCCCGGAACGGCCCACGAGGCGTGCTATTGTGATCCTTACGTTCACGTCAAGTTTCGATCTTTTTAAGGGTTGGGGGGTCGCGTAGTGCAGACCGTCGCGAAGCGCACCGGACTGGGCCGTATCGGGGTCAGCGCCGACCACGAGAACTATCGCTGGTGGGCCCTGTCCTGCACGAGCCTCGGAATGCTGCTGGCGGCGACCAACTCGGGCACGCTGATCATCGCGCTGCCCGACCTCGAGCGCTCGCTGCACGCGAGCCTCCTGGCGCTCGTGTGGGTGATCCTCGCCTACCTGATCGCCGCGACCGTGCTCGTCCTGATGGCCGGACGCCTGAGCGATCTGTTCGGCCGCAAGCGCGCCTACGTGGGCGGCTTCGTGCTGTTCGCGCTGGCCTCGCTCGGCGCAGGCTTCTCCTCCGGCGCGACCGAGCTGATCGTCTGGCGCGTGCTGCAGGGCATCGGCTCCGCCTTCCTGTTCGCGAACGCCGCGGCGCTCGTCACCGACGCCTTCCCCAAGCGCGAACTGGGCCTCGCGATGGGCGCCAACACGATGGTCGCGGCGATCGGCCTCGTGCTCGGTCCGGTGCTCGGTGGCGCGCTTGTCGCGATCTCCTGGCACTGGGTCTTCTGGTTCAACGTGCCCTTCGCGCTCGCCGGGGCGGCCTGGGGCGCGCTCGTGCTGCGCGAGCTGGCGAAACCCGACTCCGTTCGCGGCTTTGACGTGCTGGGCAACGTGACGTTCATCGCCGGGCTCACGGGCTTGGTGCTGGGCGTCTCCAAGGGCGGGCTCTCCGGCTGGGACAACACGGTCGTGATCGTCGGGCTCGCGGCGGCGGCGGTGCTGCTCCCGACCTGGGTCGCGATCGAGAAACGCTCGCGGGCGCCGATGCTCGACCTCACGATCTTCAAGAACCGCCTCTTCGCGGCGGCGAGCGCCGCCGCCTTCATCAACGGCCTGGCCCGCTTCGCGCTGATGTTCGTGTTCGTCTTCTACTACCAGGGGGCGCAGGGCGACGATCCCGTCCTCGCGGGCGTCAAGCTGATCCCGCTGGCGCTCGGGATGCTGATCGCCTCCCCCCTGGCCGGTATCTACGCCGACCGCCACGGATCGCGCTCGCTGGCCGCGATCGGAATGGTCGTGAGCGCCCTGGGGCTCGGGCTGATGACCACCCTGGAGGCCGGAAGCCCCTACTGGCAGAGCGCGACGTGGCTGGCGCTCGTCGGGATCGGCTCGGGCATGTTCAACAGCCCGAACACCGCGGCGATGATGGGCACCGTGCCCGCGCACCGGCGCGGCATCGCCGCCGGCGCGCGGACGCTGCTGCAGAACACCGGCGCGGTGCTCTCGATCGCGTTCGTGATGGCGATCGTCACCTCGGGGATCCCGAAAGCGACCCTGTTCGCGATCTTCTCGGGCCTGGCCACAGGTCTCTCCCCTGCGCGCCTGGACCCCTTCATCCACAACATGCACGTCGCGCTCTGGGCACTCTCGATCGTCTCGCTGATCGGCGCCGGGGTCTGCCTGCTGCGACCCGCGCACGCCGAAGCTCTCGACGACGAGGAGGAGCCGCGCGCGGAACTCATCGCCGAGGACGAAGCCCTCGCGGCCGAGTCGGTGGCCGTCTGATGGCCGCGCGCAAGAAGGAGGAGGGCGCGCTCCGCATCGGCGACGTCGCGCGCCTGGTCGGCACCACGCCGCGCACGATCCGCTACTACGAGGAAATGGGTCTCCTGCCCGAGGCGAGCGGGCGGCCCTCCGGAGGCCATCGCATCTACACCGACGCCGAGGTCGCCCGCCTGCAGGAGGTGATGCGGCTGAAAGAGCTGCTCGGCCTGACGCTGGAGGAGCTCAAGGAGCTGCTCGCCGTCGAGGAGGCCCGCGCCGAGGTGCGGGCCGAGCTGCGCCGCGAGGACGTCGCGCCGTCTCGCCGCCGCGAGCTGCTCGTCGAGGCCGGCGGGCACATCGACCGCCAGCTCATGCTCGTGCGCCACCGTGCCGCCGAGCTCGCGAAGCTCCAGGAAGAGCTCACCGAGACGCGCAAGCGCGTGCGCCGCAAGCTCCGCGAGCTCGACGCGCAGCGCGAGGGCTCGTTCCCCCCGCCCGAGCCGGTGCACCGAGCATCCTGAGCGACGCCCGGCCGCCGCGTGCAGCCGGCCCCGGCAGACCCTCCAGCCGTTAGGCTCGCGCCGAGATGAGCGAGGAGGCGCATCCGCAGCCGAGCCCCGAAGGCGTGCCGGGGGCTGTCACCGACCCCTCCCTGATCCTCGGCCACGACCTCGTCTACCCGGGCCACGGGGGCGACGGCGTCAACGGCTACCTCGCACGGCCCGTGGACGAAGAGGCCCGCGCCGGGATGGTCGTGATCCACGAGGCCGGGGGCCTCGGCGATCACATCCGCGACGTCGTCAACCGCTTCGCGAACATCGGCTACGTGGCCCTCGGCGTCGACCTCTACACGCGCGAAGGCGGGCCGCCGCCGCCCGGCGACATGGACGCGCTGTTCGCGCGGCTGTTCGCGATGCCCGACGAGCGTGCGCTCGGCGACCTCGACGGCGCCGCCGATCTGCTCCGCGCCCGCGAGGACTCGACCGGCAAGGTCGGCTGCATCGGCTTCTGCATGGGCGGGCGCTACGCGCTCCTGTTCGCGACCGCGCGCCGGCAGCTGGACGCGGTCGTGGACTGCTGGGGCGGCTTCATCGACAGGGCGACGCCGGAGGAGATCTCGACGCCGCTGCGCCCCACTCCCCCGCTCGAGCTCGCCGCCCAGCTCTCCTGCCCGCTCTACGCCGCGATCGGCGCCGAAGACCACAACCCCTCGCCCGAGCTCGCCGCCCCGCTCAGAGAGGGCGCCGCCCGCAGCGGCCGGCAGGCCGAAGTCGAGATCTACGAGGGCGCCGGCCACGCGTTCTTCGCCGACTACCGGCCCTCCTACCGCCCCGAGCCCGCGGCGCGGCTGTGGGCGAACGTGGTGCCGTTCCTGGAGCGCCACCTGCGTCCTTCTTAGAAGCGCCGGCCGGCCCCTCACGACGGGGAAACCGCGTGCCCGGCTCGCGGAACGCCGCCCGGGCCCGTCCCAGGGGCGCCAGCCCGCCTTCATATAGTGGGGCGCATCCAGCGCCGGGCCCGCCGGTCGCGGGGTGGCGGGACCCCAAAGGAGGTGCACGTGGAGCGCAAGTGGTGGACGTTGATCGCCGTGTCGGTGGCGATTTTCATGTTGCTGCTCGACATCACCGTGGTGAACGTCGCGCTGCCGGACATCCAGCGCTCGCTGCACTCGAGCTTCAGCGACCTGCAGTGGGTCGTGAACGCCTACTCGCTGACGCTTGCGGCCTTCCTTCTGACGGCCGGCTCGCTCGCCGACCTCGTCGGGCGCCGGCGCGTGTTCGTGCTCGGCCTCATCGTCTTCACCGCCGCCTCGGCGGCGTGCGGACTGTCGAGCTCGCCCCTCGCCCTGAACCTCTTCAGAGCGGTCCAGGGCACCGGCGGGGCGATGATGTTCGCGACCTCGCTGGCGCTGATCGCATCGGCCTTCCACGGCCCGGAGCGCGGCCTCGCGTTCGGCGTCTACGGCGGCGTGATCGGGGCGGCCGTCGCGGTCGGCCCGGTGATCGGCGGCGTGATCACCCAGGGCATCGGCTGGGAATGGATCTTCTTCGTCAACGTGCCGATCGGGATCGCCGCGGTCTTTCTGACGCTCAACCAGGTGCAGGAGTCGCGCGACCCGAACGCGCGCGGCGTCGACTGGATAGGGCTCGTCACGTTCTCCGGCGCCCTGTTCACGTTCGTGCTCGCCCTGATCAAGGGCAACGAAAAGGGCTGGGGCTCGACCGAGATCGTCTCGCTGCTCGTCGCCTCGGTGCTCCTGCTCGCGATCTTCCTGGTGGCCGAGACACGCCAGCAGCGGCCGATGCTCGACCTCTCGCTGTTCAAGAAGCCCGCGTTCACCGGCGCGAGCCTCGTCGCGCTGGCGATCTCCTCATCGATGTTCTCGATGTTCCTCTACCTCACGCTCTACATCCAGGACGTGCTCGGCTATGACCCGCTGCAGGCCGGCCTGCGCTTCCTGCCGATCACGCTGATCTCGTTCGTGGTCGCGCCGATCTCGGGAAAAATCTCCGTATCGGTCCCGATCAGGCTGCTGATCGGCTTCGGCCTGCTGCTCGTCAGCGGCGGCCTGTTGAGCATGACCGCGATCGACGCGACCTCCGGCTGGACGACCCTCGTGCCCGGCTTCCTGCTCGCCGGCGCGGGCATCGGCATGATCAACCCGCCGCTCGCCTCGACCGCCGTCGGCGTCGTGCACCACTCCCGCAGCGGCATGGCCTCGGGCATCAACAACACCTTCAGGCAGGTCGGGATCGCGACCGGCGTCGCAGGCCTCGGCGCGATCTTCCAGCACCAGGTCACGAGCAAGACGACGGCCGCGATCGCCTCGTCCCCCGCAGCACACGCGATCACATCCAGCCCGGGCTTCTCCCAAGCCCTCGTCTCGGGCGGCGTGCGCCAGATCTCCGAACACCTCCCGCACTCCGCCCGTGCCGGGCTGCTGCACGCCTACCAGGTCGGCTTCACCGAAGCCCTGACGACGATCCTGCTGGTGGCCTCGGCCATCGCGCTGCTCGGAGCGATCGCCGCCTTCGCGCTGATCCGCACGCGCGACTTCGTCTCCTCACAGCAAGAGCCCGGCCCCGAAGGCGAGGCGCAGCCGGCCGCGGTGGCGGCCGGCTGATGCCGCTCGTCGAGCAGCGCCGTCTCCTCGTCTACGGCGCGCCCTCGCCGCCCGCGGCCTCATAGCCCGGGCAGGCGAGCACCGGAACCCGCGGGTAGCGCGGATACGCTGGATCCTGACGGGAGCGACGGCACAGCGAGAAGCTGGAGCCGCGCGTGTTGCGCACGACCTGCTGATGGGTGCAGCTGTCGCAGAGCCCGGCGCCGATGCCGGCCGAGGGCTCAGATGGCTGCGGATCTGGCATGCATCCAGATTACGGGCGCAAGCACGGCTGCCGTGCGATAATCGTTGACTGCACAACTATGACCACGTTCTATCGACTGCTCGGCTTCCTGCGTCCCTACCGGCGCGGCGTCGCCGTCTCCGCAGCGCTCGCGTCCTTCGCGATGGTCATGACGGTGCTGATCCCGTACCTGACGGGGCTCGCGGTCGAAGCGATCAAGCGCGGCGCCACCCACAGCCGCCTGCACGAGCTCGCGGCGCGCTCCCACGACCGCAGCGAACTGAAGACGATCGCGATCGTGATCGTCGCCGCGGTACTCGTGCGGTGGGGCTTCACCTACCTGCGGCGGATGATCGCCGGGCGCGTCTCGCTCGGGATCGAATTCGACCTGCGCGAACTGCTCTACGGCCATCTGCAGCGCCTCGAGCTCGGCTTCTTCGACCGCCAGCAGACGGGCCAGCTGATGTCGCGCGCGACCGTGGACCTGCAGGCCGTCCGCTTCTTTCTCGGCTACGGCCTCGTGTTCATCCTGCAGGCAGGGCTCACGATCATCCTGGCCGGCATCGCGATGCTCCTGATCGAACCGAAGCTCGCGGTGATCTCGCTGATCCCGGTGCCGTTCGTGGTCGTGATCTCCCAGCGCTACGGGCGCACGGCGCGCCCCGCGGTCCAGGAGGTGCAGCAGCGGATCGCCGAGCTGACCGCAGACGCCGAGGAGAACATCTCCGGCGTGCGCGTGGTGAAGTCCTTCGCGCGCGAGTCGCATCAGTTCAAGCGCTTCCGCCACAGCGTCTCGCGCGTCTTCGACCAGTCCATGGTCGCCACGCGCCTGGAGGCGGTCTACAACCCGGTGATCGGCTTCCTGCCGCAGCTCGGGCTTGCTGCGGTGCTGCTGATCGGAGGCGAAGCGGTGATCCACTCCCACCTGAGCCTCGGGCAGTTCACCCAGTTCTACCTCTACCTGAACATGCTGATCGGACCGATGCGCTCGCTGGGGGTGACGCTCGGGCTCGCGCAGCGCGCCACCGCGTCGGGCGCACGCATCTTCCAGGTGCTCGACCGCGAGCCGCGGATCGTCGAGCGTCCTGACGCGGCGCCGCTGCCGGCCGGCAACGGACACGTTCAGATGCGCGGCGTGACGCTGCGCTATGACGAAGCCGACGACTTCGGGGCCGTGCACGCGGGCGGGCGCGAGGGCACGATCCAGCTGGAAGCCTCTCCGAACGGCACCGCGCCCTCCCCCCCGCGCGCCGCGCTCTGCGACGTGGACCTCGACGTGCAGGCGGGAACGACCGTCGCCCTGGTCGGCGGCACCGGCTCGGGCAAGTCGAGCCTCGTCTCGCTGATCTCGCGGCTGTACGACACGAGCGAAGGTGAGGTGCTGCTCGACGGCGCCGACGTGCGCGACCTGGAGCTGCGCCCGCTGCGCCAGGCGGTGGCGATCGTCAGCGACGATCCGTTCCTGTTCTCGGCAACGGTCGCCGAGAACATCTCCTACGGGCGACCCGGGGCCTCGCGCGAGGAAGTCGAATCGGCGGCGCGGCGAGCGCAGGCCGACGGCTTCATCGCCGAGCTTCCCGAGGGCTACGACACCCGCGTCGGCGAGCGCGGCCTGTCGCTCTCGGGAGGCCAGCGCCAGCGCATCGCGATCGCCCGTGCGCTGGTCGCCGACCCGCGCGTGCTGATCCTCGATGACGCGACGAGCTCGGTCGACGCCTCGACCGAGCAGGAGATCAAGCGAGCGCTCGACGAGGCGATGACCGGGCGCACGACGTTCGTGATCGCCCACCGGCTCTCGACGATCTCGCTCGCAGACGAGATCGTGGTCCTCGACCATGGCCGGATCGTCGCCCACGGCGACCACGACGAGCTGCTCGACGCCTCCGAGCTCTACCGCGAGATCGTCGAGAAGGGCCTGCCGGACCAGGTGTTCATGACGCGCAAGCCGCTCGAGCCACAGGGGAGCGGCCTGTGAGCCCGATGGTGGGACGAGGACCCGGGTCGCAGTGGGACGGGGCTCGCGCGAGCCGCGGCTCTCGTGCGCGCAGCCTGCGCGGTCTGCTGCGCTTGATCCGGCCCTACCGCAAACAGGCCTTCGCGATGCTCGTCGCGCTCCTGATCGGTACCGCCGCGACGCTCACGCCGCCGCTGCTGGCCAAAGCCGCGATCGACAAAGGCATCGAAAAGGGCGACTCCAAAACCCTGTTCGTGGTCGTCATCGCCTTTCTCGTCTCGGCCCTTCTCGTCTGGCTGATGACCTACCTGCAGACCTACCTCGTCGGCTGGGTCGGACAGCGCGCGCTCGCCGACCTGCGCCTGAAGATCTTCGAGCACCTGCAGTCGCTCCCGATCGGCTTCTACGAGAGCCGCCCGGCGGGAGTCCTGATCTCACGCATCACCAACGACGTCGAGGCGCTGGACAGCCTCGTCACCGACTCGGTGGTGACGCTGTTCCAGTCGGGGCTGACCCTGATCGGCACGGTCGGGATCCTCATCTACCTCGACGTCAAACTCGCGCTGCTCACGTTCCTCTCGCTGCCGCTGCTGCTCGCCGGCTCGCTCTGGTTCCGGATCGTCTCGGCGGGCGCGTTCAGGCGCACGCGGGAGACGATCGGCGCGATCACCGCGGACCTGCAGGAGAGCCTCTCCGGCGTGCGCATCGTGCGCAGCTTCGCCCAGGAGGATGCACATCAGACGCGCTTCCAGACCCTCAACCGCGACAACGAGGACGCGAACATGGTGACGGTCAAGCTGAACGCCGCCTACTTCCCGAGCGTCGAAATGCTCTCGGGCCTCGCCGTCGCGCTGATCGTCGTCTACGGCGGGCTGCAGGCGATCGAAGGCCACATCACGACCGGCACGGTGGTCGCTTTCGTGGCGGCGCTGTCGTTCCTGTTCGAACCGATCCAGCAGCTCTCCCAGCTCTATGCGACCTACCAGTCCGGCATGGCCGCGCTCGAGAAGATCTTCCAGCTGCTCGACGTGCGCCCGACGCTGACCGACCGCAAGGACGCGATCGAGCTGGGCGAGATCCGGGGCGAGGTGACCTTCGACGACGTCTCCTTCGCATACGCCCGGCGCGGCGGCGACGAGGACGCGCCGCCCGTCTTCGCGCTGGAGAACGTGGACCTCGACATCCCGCCCGGGCAGACCGTCGCGCTGGTCGGCGCGACCGGCGCCGGCAAGTCCACGATGGCAAAGCTCGTCGCGCGCTTCTACGACCCGACCTCCGGACGGGTGCTCGTCGACGGCCACGATCTGCGCGACGTCTCGAGCCGCTCGCTGCGCTCGCAGATGGGGATCGTGCCCCAGGAGGCGTTCCTGTTCTCCGGAACGGTCGCCGAGAACATCGCGTTCGGGCGTCCCGACGCCACCGCCGAGCAGATCCGAGCGGCGGCGGCCACGATCGGCGCGGAGGACTTCATCTCCGAGCTCCCGCGCGGCTACGACACCGAAGTCGGCGAGCGCGGCGCGCAGCTCTCGGCCGGCCAGCGCCAGCTGATCGCGTTCGCGCGTGCGCTGATCGCCGACCCCCGGATCCTCGTGCTCGACGAGGCGACCTCCAACGTCGACCTGCACTCCGAGGCGAAGATCGAGAAGGGCCTGCGGCGCCTGCTCGCCGGGCGCACCGCGATCGTCATCGCTCACCGCCTCTCGACGATCCGGCAGGCGGGGCGCATCGTGGTGCTCGAGCACGGCCGGATAGCCGAGCAGGGCACCCACGAGGAGCTGCTGGCCGCCGAAGGCCGCTACTACCAGCTCTACCGCGACTGGGCGACCCAGGCCGCCGCGTAGCGCCGCGCGGGCCCGCGGTGCCCGGGTGAGCGCCGGCTCGCTGCCGGTCGCCGCTAGCCCGTCGCGCCCAGCGACTCGGTGAGCGCCGGCTCTGTCCCGGCGATGAAGTCGACCAGGACCTCGAGGAAGCACTCGGGCTCGTCGAGCATCGGGAAGTGCCCGGAGCGCTCGAGCACCTCGAGCCTGCTCGTCGGCATGTGCTCGTGCGCGGCCCGCCCGTGGGCGACGGGGATGATCGAGTCCCGCTCCCCCCAGATCAGCAGCAGCGGCATGCGCTCGGCGAGATACAGGCGGTTGGTCGCGTCGACGCGCTGCCCGGCGGGGTCGACGACGGCGCGCAGCGTATGCAGGAACGCCGCGCGGCTCGCAGCGTCGGACAGGGTGTTGTGGCCGCGCGCCATCTGCTCGAGGTCGGTCCCGAGTCGCAGCCCGACGCGATCCAGCACGCCGCCGACGCGCGCTCCGATGCCGAGGATGCGCGAGGCGGCGAGCAGCGGCAGCACCAGCTCGGAGCCGGGCAGCGAGGCCGCACGCAGCAGCACGCTCACCTCACGGCCCAGGCCGCCGCTGTCCACGAGGACCAGCCGTTCGCACATGTCCGGGAACTGGTAGGAGAACTGCATCGCGATACCGCCGCCGAGCGAGTGCCCGACGAGCGTCGCGCGCTCGTACCCGAGCTCGAGCAGCAGATCTCGCACGCAGCACGCGTGCGCCCCCAGCGAGTAGTCGCCCTTCGGCTTGTCCGAGGAGCCGTGACCCGGCAGGTCCGGCGCGATCACCGTGTTCGAGCGCGCGAGGCCCGGCATCACACGCTCCCAGACGCCCGCGTCGGAGGTGATGCCATGGATGAGGACGATCGGCGGCCCCTCCCCCGCGACGCGGTAGGCGAGGCGGTCGCCGTGCAGGACGACGTGCCGACGCTGCGCCCTGCGCCTGATCACGCCCTGCCCCTGCCGGCTCGTGCGCCCATGCCCATATATCTACCCCCCGGCGCGGCGGCTATGCGGACCCTTGCACCGGACGGCGCTTTCCGGATAGGTTCGCGCGAACGGCATCGATTCGGGAGGGGCGATGTTCTGGAGGCGTGGGATCTCGCGTGCGCAGGCGCGCCGCGACCGTGAATGGCAGCAGTTCGTTCGCGACCTGACAGAGCCGGCGCGCCAGCTCTCGCCGGCCGAGGACGACCGCATGCTCGCCTTCCTGGAGCGAAACTCCACCGCCGCGCCGGAGCCGCCGGACACCTCCGAGCCGTCCGCCGAGCGCGCCGCCTAGGCCCGCTCGGAGCGCGCCGCCTGCGGAGCGGCGGCTGCGCTCAGCCCCCGCAGATCGTGCAGGGCAGGCTTTCCTTGATGTCCTCGAGCGCGGTGTAGGCGAGCTTCTTCACACCGGCGTGGGTCTCGACGCCGTAGCCGCCGCCTTCGGTCCCGTCGCGGTAGCCGTAGAACGTCACCCCGGCGACGTAGCCGGTGCTGCGCGCCCAGAGCGCGAACTGGAAGATCGCCCATGCCTGTTCGACTTCGGTGTATTGCAGCGAGTCGCCGGTCGGGCCCTTGGTCGGGAACCCGAGCTCGGTGACGTAGACCGGCTTCTTCGAGGCCGCGTGCGCCGCTTCCACCAGCCGCCGGTTGCCCAGGATCGCGCTCGCACGCGCACCCGTGCCGCCATAGGGGTGGCTCGTCACCCCGTCCACGTCGGCGAGCGCCGTGGCGTTCTTCGACCACGCTTCGCCCCAGGCATTCGAGGAGTCGTGCCCGCCGTCCCAGGAGGCGAGCTCGAGCGGGCGCGCGGCGCCGAAGTGGGCGACCAGCGCTTCGTGGACTTCGATCAGCAGGCGCGCGTAGCTTTCGCGGTTGCCCTGCGATTCGGAGTTGTTGCCCCAGAACCAGCTTCCGCCGGGCTCGTTCAGCACCTCGATCGCGTACACGTGCGGGTTCGCTTTCACGAAGTTGACGACCTTTTCGACGTACGCCCCGTGGTTGAGCCCGCTCACGCCTTCGCTCGAGTACGGACCGGACTCGTCGGCGATCACTTTCAGGCCGACCGATTCCCACGGTGTCAGCTTGGGAGGCGTGTCGAGCCTGACGACAGAGCCGAGGTGCTTGACGTCGCCGGGTTCGCTTTCGCCCCAGTAGCCCGCGTTGACCCCGGTGAAGAAGCTGGCGTTCCCTTCTTCGACCGGCGGTTCTTCAGGCAGGCCGCCTTCTTCCAGCGGCGGTTCTTCTAGCGGAAGTTCTTCAACGGGTTTTTCTTTTTTGGGGCGTTCTTTTTTCGCTTTTTCTTCGGTCGGCGGTTCTTCCTTCGGCGGTTCTTCCTTGGGAGGTTCTTCGCCCTGTTTGCCGGTTTTTTTGCCGGGGAACGTGATCGTGGTTTCGTTCGACCATTCGCGGCCGTCGACGGGGCGCACGCGATAGCCGACGGTCTCGCCGGGCCGCGCTTCGGGCGTGAAGGAGGTTCCTTCCACGCGGACGCTGCCGAAGCGTTCGCCTTCGGCGGTTTCCTGAACCCTGTAGACGCCGGACGAGCCTGCAGGCGTCCAGTTCAGGGTTTTGCCGGACACCGAAAGATTCGGCACCAGCACAAGTGCTGTGAGCAGCGCGGCGATCATGCCGGACTAGACCTCCCGGCGCCCGGCTCGACCACTGTCGAGCGCTGCGCCCCTTGCTGGAGAGCTATGACGTTCCGTCGTACCTCAGAAGTGGGCAGATAAGCACATCGCTACCCAAAGCACCGCTAATTGGTCGTTACGAAGGGACGAAATGTTCGCAATTTGCGGGCACAACCTGTCGGTCTTCGGACTCTGAGGGCCTTCTCGGCGGATAGGTAGGACCTGTTGGAGGCCTTCAGGGGCTCAATCAACGCTCGCCAGCACCGCCTGCGCATCCGCGGCGGCGGCCACGGCGGCCGGGTCGTGCACGCGCTCGGCGTCCTCGACGGCGCGGGCGGCGGCTGCGCGCGCCGCGGCGCTGTCGCCCTCGCGCATCCACGCCGCCGCCAGGCGCGCGTTGGCCTGCACGGACTGCGGCAGCAGTCCCGCGCGCTCGCACACGCGCAGCGCCTCCAGCAGCGTCGCGCGTTCAGCCACACCGTCGCCGGCTTGCGCCTGCGCGCTCGCAAGGCCCATCAGGGCCGAGGCGGCGACCTCCGACCAGCCGGCCTGCTCGGCGAGCCGGTCTGCGGACTCGAACAGCTCGCTCGCGGCTGCGACGTCGCCGCGGTGCATCCGCAGCCGGCCGCGCAGCACGTTCGGGAGACAGAGCTTGCCGACGAGGCCCTCGCGTTCGGCGAGCTCCGCGCTCGCCTCCGCGCCGCGCTCGGCCTCCTCCCACTCGCCGCGCTCGAACGCGAGCTGCCCGAGCGCGGCGTGCAGCTCGATCTGCGCGGGGACGTCGCCGATCCGCTCGGCGAGCGCGAGCGCCTCGCCGTAGCGTGCGCGAGCGGCCTCGTGGTCGCCCTCGGTGTGCTCCAGGTTGTGACCCAGCGCCTGGAGCGCGAGCACCGTCTCGGCTGTGTCGGACTCGCGGGCCAGCGTGACCGCGCGCTCGAGGTTCTCGCGGGCCTTCTCCGCGTCGCCGATGCGCCCGAACACGCGACCGAAGATCCCGTGCGCACGGCTCGCCGCGCGGGCCTCGCCCAGTGCCTCCGCGAGCCGCAGGGCCTTCTCGGCCGCGTAGATCGCAAGCATGTTGTCGCCGACCTGCACGTACAGCCACGCGGCGTCCTCGTAGAGCCGCACGAGCGTAAGCGACGGATCGCGGTCCTTGATCAGGTTGATGCCCTGCTGGTGATGCTCGATCGCGCGCTTTCGCTCACCCTTGTGGGCGAACGCCGCCCCGGTCTTGCGATGCAGCTCGGCGACGTGGACCGGATCGCCCTGGCGGCCCTGGTACTCCAGGCACTGCTCCCACGCCTCGATCGCCTGCTCGACGCGCCCGAGGCGCAGCGCGATGTCACCGGTCTTCTCGGCGATGCGCTGGGTCGCCTCCTCGTCGGCCACGGCGAGCGCCGCGGCGGCGGCGTAGTGCCCGAGCGCGTCGTGGTTGGAGTAGAGCGACGCGGCGGCGTCCCCGGCCGCCTCCCCGTAGCGCAGCGCGCTGGCCCGAAGCACGTCCTGCTCCTCGGCGGGCAGGTGCGCCTGCGCCGAGTACGACACGGCGCGCGCGTAGTGCTCGGCCACCACCGCGCTCGCCCCCTCCCCCGGGCCGGCGAGGATGAACGCGGCGACCTCCGCGTGGCGGCGGGCGCGGGCCGCCTTCGGGAGCATCTCGTAGGCGACGTCGCGGATCAGCACGTGCTTGAACGCGAGCCGCCGCCCGCCGCGCTCCTCGCCGGCGTCGCCGGGCACGAAGATCCCCCGTTCGACCAGCGCCGCGATCGTGGTGTCGAGCTGTGCGCGAGTCACGCCGGCGAGGGGCTCGAGCGCGGCCTCGGAGAAGCTGCGCCCGAGCACGGCCGCGTCGGCGACGAGCTGGCGCTCGGGCGGGTCGAGCGAATCGAGCCGAGCGGCGAGCAGCCCCTGGACGGTGTCGGGAAGCTCGGCACCGGCATCGCCGTCCTCGGCGATGCGCGCCACCATCGCCTCGGCGAACAGCGGGTTCCCACCGGAGCGCTCGGCGAGCTCGCCCGGGCGCTCGGCTTCGGCTCCCGACGCCGCGAGCAGCGACTCGACGAGCCGCCTGGTGTCCTCGCTCGGCAGGGGTTCCAAGAACGATGTCGACACCGTCCGCCGAACGACGCTCCAGTCGGGGCGCCGCTCCAGCAGGTCGTCGCGCGCGAGGCACAGCTGCATGACAGGCGCGCGTAGCCAGTGCGCCAGATATTCGATCAGGTCCAGCGAGCCCTCATCGGCCCAGTGGATGTCCTCCCAGGCGAGCACCACGGGGCGTTCGCGCGCGAGCGCCTCCACGACCGCGCGCACCGCACCGAAGAAGCCCTCGCGTGCGCTCTGCTGATCCTCCTCCGGATCGCGCGCCGCCTCGCCCGAGCCGAAGAGCCGCGCGAGCGGGGCGATGCGCCGCTCCACCTGCTCCGCCTCTTCCGACTCGGCGAGCAGCGGCGCCAAACGCTCAGCGAGCTTCGCCCGCGCCGTCGCAGGATCGTCCTGCTCGGAGATCGAGCAGGCATCCATCAACATCTCGATCAGCGGCCCGTAGGAGCCGCTCTGGCCGAAGGCGGTGCAGCGTCCGCTCAGCAGCAGCGGCAACGTGTCGCGCTCCTCGAGCCTCAGCTCGAACTCCAGCAGCAGCCTGGACTTGCCCACGCCCGCCTGGCCGACCAGGGTCAGCAGGTACGCGCTGTCCTCGCGCGCGACCCGGTCGAGCGCGCCCTCGAGCCGAGCAAGCTCCTCCTCTCGTCCGATCAGCGGCGTCCCGCGATCCTTGCCCTGCGTGGAATGGGCATCGGCGCCGAGCTCGACCGCCTCCCAGGCCGGCACCGGCTCGGACTTGCCCTTCAGGACGAGCGGCTCGATCGCGCGGTAGACGACCTCGCCGGCGCTGAGGCGGCGTGTGCGCTCGCCGACGAGCACCCCGCCGACCGGCGCCGCCGCCTGCAGGCGCGCGGCCACGTTGACCGCGTCGCCGACCACGGTGTAGGCGCCACCGATGCGCCCCGCGAGCACCTCGCCGGTGTTGACCCCCACCCTCAGCTCGGGCTCCATCCCGAAGCGCGCGCCGAGCTCCTCGCGCAGACCCGCCATCGCCGCCTGCATTCCGAGCGCGGCGCGCACCGCGCGCGCCGGATCGTCCTCGTGGGCCTGCGGCGCGCCGAACACGGCCATCACGTTGTCGCCGATGAACTTGTCGACCCGCCCGCCGAAGCGGTCCACCTCGGCCGCGAGCCGGGTCAGGCAGCGCTCGACCAGCGCCTTCACCGTCTCGTGGTCCAGACGCTCGGAGATCGACGTGAACCCCGAGAGGTCGGCGAACAGAACCGTCACCGTGCGACGCTCCTCGGCGTCTGGTGGCGCGGCGCCGGCGAGAGCGCTCTGCGCCGCGGGTTCGCCGGCCCCGCCCAGCGCGGCGCCGCAGCCCCCGCAGAAGTTCGCGCCCGCGGGAGCCTGCGTCCCGCACGCCGAGCAGGCCCTCACGAGCGGCGAGCCGCAGGACATGCAGAACGACGCGCCCGCAGGGTTCGGCGTCGCGCAGGCGCCGCAGACGATCTGGTCCCCCATCAAGGAGATTGTGCCGGGAATGCGCCGTACGCTGCCGGGCGCGCGCGGCCCCGCGGCGCTCAGCGCTCGAGCGGCACGCCCACGTCGTCGTAGATGCGCGCCGCCGCCAGCTTGCCGCGCTCGCCTCGCACGTAGACCGCGACGCCGGCCTGTGGCGGCAGCTCACGCGCGCCCCACCGCGACACGTTGTACTCCAGCGCACAGGTCCCGCCGTCGTCGAGCGCCGCGCAGTGATCGAGCGGGATGCCCCCGCCGTCGGAGAACAGCGACGAGTAGAAGGCGCGCAGGTCCTCGTGCCCGCAGTGCAGATGCTCCTCCCCGGCGGGCTCCCGTGCACAGCCGTCGGCTTCGAACGCGGCCAGGACGCCGTCGACATCGCCCGCAGCAAGCGCTTGCTGGTAGGAGCCGAGCACCCCGTCCAGCCGCAGCGCAGGGTCATGCTGCAACAGCGGCGGACGCTGATGATGGCGGCCCATGACCGACCAGGTGCTGAAGTACATCCGCAGCTCGTCGAGCTGAGTCCCGTCGGGATGCTCGGAGACGATCGCGACCGGAAGCCCGACGCGACCGCGCTCGGTGTCCAGGCGCAGCAGCGCCTCCTCGCAGCCGCGCTCCTTCACCAGCGTCAGCGCGACCGGCTCGACAGCGGCGTTGCGGCGCTGGAACCAGTCCGTCACGTCGGCGACGTACTGAGCGAACGCGCGCTTGCCCTTCACGCGACCGCGAACAGGGAGATGAAGCTCCGGCTCGCCGGAGAAGGAGCCGGTCAGGGCATCGAGCTCACCAGCGAGCAGGCCGGCGAAGAACCGCACGTTGCGAGCCGGTTCGTGGGTCGCCTCTTCGAAGCGCTCGAGCGCCGGCTCCGAGAACAGCTCGGGAACCCACGGCATCGCGCAAGGGTGTCACATGGGTCGCGAGCGGGCGGCGCGGAGTCCGGTCGCGCCGCCGCGGAGGGTCCAGCGGCTAGTCCCTGAGCCAGCCGGGCGCCCGCAGCTGCCGCCAGAGGAGCGCCTGCGCCAGCCGATCGAACTCCTCAGCCAGCGTCGCGCTGGTCTTCTCGTCGCTGGTCAGGACGAGTTCGAAGTCCGACCGGAATCCGACGCCGAGCCTGCGCACCACTTCGGTTCGCGGACCGGGCCCGAGCGGGCCGCCTTCGCGTCGGATCACGTCGACTTCCACGACCTTGTTACGAAGGCGAGGGATCTCGCGCACCTCAGCCTCGAGTTTCGTCTCCTCCTCGGCGGGCTCGCGCTCTGCCGGGTGGCTGCATGGCGCGGTGATGCCGAGAACCGAGCCCTCGATCACCGCGAGCACCGACAGGAAGCTCCGCTCGGGCGGATCGCGATGCATGCGCCTCCACGCGCACCAGGCGGCCGGGGACTCCGGCACGACCCGCAGGGCGTCGATGATCGCTTCGCGGCCCGCGCACCGCTCGGCCCCGCACTCCCGCCGCAAGGAGTCCTCGACCGCCGCGCGCCACTCTTGGTCGACCATCGCCACAGCCTATGGCAGTTCCCTTCCTGCCGGGGCGGGCCGGCCTCCCGGCTCAACGGGCCCCGAGAACGCGAAACCGCCCGCGCGGAGGGCGTCCGCAGGCGGCGGACGTCAGACATCGGACGGCTCGGCGATACTCGGCAGTCGATGTCGAAGGAGTCCATGCCGTTCGACCCGGTCGAGCTCGTCCGCAAGCAGATCGAGGCTGCAGATCGCGGCGACCTCGACGGGGTGATGAGCGGCGTCGCCGAGGATGCGGTCCTGGACGGCCGTGCCGACCTCGTCGAGGGCCGAGCGGCGATCCGCGGCTTCATCGACGAATGGTTCAAGGCCTACGACGAACTGGACTACCGGCTCGAGGAGGTCGGTCACCTCGGCGGTGGAGTCGTGCTTGCGGTCGTGGTCCAGGACGGGCGTCTGGTCGGGAGCGAGGGCCGCGTCCGCCAACGCGAGGGCTGGGTCTACCTTTTCGCGGGGGACACGATCGCGCGCCTTGAGACCTCCGAGGTCGACGAGGCCCGCGCGGCCGCCGAGCGGCTCGCCGGGGAACGGGCCTAGCCCTCTACCGGCGCACGGGCCGCGCAGGGCGCCCACGAGAACCGGAAACGCCCCGCGAACACGGGGCGCCGAGAAGCTCCGGGACAGGGACTCGAACCCCAAATTCGACATCCAGAGTGTCGCGTGTTGCCAATTACACCATCCCGGAAGGGCCCCCAAGGATAGTCGAGCGGCCTGTCGCCGCCGTTGCTAGAGGGAAGCCGGGTAGGCGTTCGGGGCGAAGTAGGCGGTGATCGCCTCCTCGAGGCCCGGATCCAGCACGAGCAGGACCTCGTCGCCGGCCTCGATCGTCGTGTCGGGCTTGGGGACGAAGCCGGTGCCGCCGCGCAGGACCGAGATGATCAGGCTGCCCTCCGGCAGGCTGATCTCGGCCACGCGCTGGCCCACGGTCGGAGCGTCCTCCGCGACCTCGAGCTCGATGATCTCGAGGCGCTCCTCTTCGAGCGCGAGCAGGTGCACGAGGCCGTAGCGCGGCACCTCGTGCTCGATCAGCCGCAGGATCAGGTCCGTGGCGGAGACCGCCGGCATGATGCCGAGCAGGCGGAAGTGGTCGTGGTTGCGAGGGTTGTTGACGCGCGCGATCACGCGGTCGCAGAGGTACTTCTCCTTGGCGACCTGGCAGACGAGGATGTTGTCCTCGTCGTCGCCGGTCACCGCGATCACAAGGTCCGCGCGCTGGATCCCGGCGCGCTCCAGGACCCACAGCTCGGTCGCGTCGCCGTACTGGACGGCGTGCTCGAACTCTTCCTCGTTGGCGAGGTAGGTCGGGCGCGAGTTCTCGATCACGGTCACCTCGTGGTCCTTGGCGAGCAGCTCGCGGGCCAGGTTGCGGCCGACCTTGCCGGCGCCGGCGATGATCGCGTACACCTAGCCCTCCTCCCCGATCAGGGTCGCTTCGAACATCTGGATCGCCTGCTTGGTCGGCGAGATCGTCTGCATGCCCTGCTCGCCGTACCAGTCGGCCCGCGCAGGGTCCATCACGCGCACGATCGTCTTCTCGACGCCGAAGCGCTTCTGGGCGATCTGCGCGATCACGAGGTTCGTGTTGTCGCCGGAGGTGGCTGCGATGAAGGCGTCGGCGCGCTCGATGCCGGCTTCGATCAGGGCGTCGGTCTCGAGCGCGGTGCCAACCGTGAACTGCCCGCCGGAGTCCTCCCAGCTCTGGGTCTGCCCGGCATCGAGCCGCTCATGGGAGAGAGGGTCCTGGTCGAGAACGGAGACTTCGTTGCCGGCGGCGAGGGCCGACTTCGCGACGGCCGACCCGAGACGGCCGGCGCCCACGATCAGTACGAACATCTGGTCGTCGAGATCTCCATAGCCGGGAGATTAGACGATGGGCGCGCCGGTCCGATGTGCCCGGCGGGCCACCTCCACGGCGGAGTCCTTCGCCGCCGGGGCCGTCACGATCACGCGGCAGTTCGCCTTGCGCACGACGTACTTGGTGATGTCCCCGACGTAGCCCTCCAGGCCGCCCCGGCCGCCCAGCCGCGCCCCGCCGCGGATCGTCGACGGTTCCTCCGCGCCGAGCACGATCGCCTCGACGCCGCGGCGCCGCGCCTCGTCGACGATCGCGTAACCGGCACGGCGGGTGCGGACCGTCGCGGTCGCCACCTGCACGCCGGTGTACTCCTCTCCGACGGCCTTGGCGCGCGCGAGCACCTGGCGCGCGTGCTGGAGCTGGGCTTCGGGCAGGCTCGCGTCGAGCGGCAGCGACATCGGCATCACGAAGATCCAGATCGCCTCGATCGTCGCCGCGTCGATCGCTGCCTCGTCGGTCTGTTCGCCGGCGACGAGCAGCGCGGCTGTCTGCACGATGTCGTCGTCGAGGTCGGTGCCGAACAGCGGCACCAGCACCGAGCCGTAGTCCCGCTCGCGGGATGGTTCGGCACGCAGGACCTGGGGCGAGACCGTCACGCGCTTGAGCAGCGGCGCTTCGTCGGCGCGGCGGTAGATGATGTACAGGGCGAGGCCGAACACCATCCAGCCGAGCCCGACGTAGCGCGCAGGCTCGTGCACGATCATCACCGCCACCCAGCCGGCGGCGGAGGCCAGCGCGCCGACGACCGCCGGCAGCGGCACGGATGCGCCTTTGACCCGAACGGACGCCGGGACGCGGTAGGGACGATCGCGTTCGGGCTCGGTGAAGCGCAGCTTGATGACCGAGAGGTGGGCGATCGTGAACGCCAGGGTCGCACCGAAGGCGTAGATGCCGATCAGGAAGCTCGAGATCCTCCGAGGCGACGAGCCCCGCGGCGATCAGGCCGGCGATGATGATCAGCACGTACGGGGTCGAGCGCACCGGGTGCAGGCGTCCCAGCGAGCTCGGGATCTGGCGGTTCGTCGAGAGCGAGTAGGCGAGCCGCGAGAGCCCGAGCATCGCGGAGTTGGCCGCCGCCAGCAGCGTCACGGTCGCCATCCCCGCCACCAGGTAGCGCAGCGTCTGCTCGAGCCAGTGCGGATGGACCGCCGAGACGACGCCGATCATCGGCGCGTCCACGTAGCGCCCGCCAAGGGCGGTGTGCGAGCCGTGGACGGGCAGCGCGGTGATCGCCACCAGCGCGATGCCGACGTAGAGGAACGCGACCGTCCCGGTCGTGCTCCAGACCAGGCGCTTGAGCCCGATGCGGCTGATGCGCACCTCGCCCGACAGCCCGGAGGCCGACTCGAGGCTCGTGAACGCGACGACCGTCACGGTGAGCGCGAAGATCAGGCTCGACCAGGTCGGGGCGCTGCCGAGGTGGATCGGGTCGAGCCAGACCTTCGGGTCGAAGAACAGGATCAGGCCGAGCACGACGATGAACGCCTGCAGCGCGATGTCGCCCGCGAGCAGGATCCCGACGCGTCGCGCGCGCCGCGTGCCGAAGCCGCGGATGTTGCTGAGCACGACGACGGCGATGAAGATCAGTGCCAGGCCGAGCGCCTCGCCCTCGTCCCCGAGGTGACCCCAGAAGACCTGCAGGTACTGGGTCGCGGAGTACGCCGTGATCGCGATCAGGATCACGTAGTCCAGGAGGATCGCCCAGCCGGCGATGAAGCTGACGAGCTCGTTGAACGCGTAGCGCGCGAACACGGTCGAGCCGCCGCGGTCCTGGTGCAGCGAGGCCCCCTCGACGTAGGTCATCGCCGTGACCGCGAACATCCCGGCGGCGATCAGGAACACCAGCGGGGTGAGCCCGAGCGCGTGGCCTGCGATCACGCCGAGCGAGAAGTAGATCGCGCTCGCCAGCGAGGAGTAGACGATCGTGAAGAGGATCGGCGAGCCGATGCTGCGTTTCGCGATCACGCGCGAGCGGGCGGCCAGCTCGGCCGTGCGCCGCTCGTGGTCGTGATGCGCGTCCTCGGCGTTGACTTCGGGCGCCGGCGCGCCCGCGCCGTCGGGGGAGCCGCCCTCGCTGCTCACGTGCCCCTGCCCTTGCGCACCTCGACCCAGAGCCGGCCGGCCCCGGCCGCCACGAAGAGGATCGAGATCAGCAGCCGCCCCGAGAGCGCGCTCGCGTGCTCGGCGAGCGATTGAACGAGCAGCACGATGCCGATCGCGAGCATCGCGAACGACAGCAACATGGTCCCGCCGCGGTGCGCTCCCTGCCCGTTCATCTCACCGTGAGCTTAGGGCCGCATGCGGCCCGCCGAACCCATGAGGGCCGGCGGGCGGGGGCGGGGCGGGTGGAACCCCAAGGAAATCCGATCAGGTGATCAGCGGGATGATCAGGATCGCCACGATGTTCGCGACCTTGATCATCGGGTTGATCGCCGGGCCGGCGGTGTCCTTGAACGGGTCGCCGACGGTGTCGCCCGTGACCGAGGCGGCGTGGGCGTCTGAGCCCTTGCCCCCGAAGGCGCCGTCCTCGATCAGCTTCTTCGCGTTGTCCCAGGCGCCGCCGCCCGCGGTCATCATCACCGCGAAGAAGAAGCCCACGACGATCACCCCGATCAGCAGCCCGCCGAGCGCCTGCTCGTCGATCAGGCCCACGATCAACGTCAGGCCGATCGGCAGCAGCGACGGCAGGATCATCTCGCGCTGCGCCGTGCGCGTGACGATGTCCACGCAGCGCGCGTAGTCGGGCTCTTCGGTTTCGTCCATGATCCCCGGGTGCTCGCGGAACTGGCGGCGCACCTCCTCGACGACCGCGCCGCCGGCGCGGCCGACGGCCTCGATCGACAGCGAGGCGAACAGGCAGACCATCAGACCGCCCAGCAGCAGCCCGATCAGGACCGGCGGTTCGTTGATCCCGAACGAGATCACGTGTCCGAGCTTGGATTCGAGTTCTTTCTGGAAGCCGGCGAAGAGCACCACCGCGGCTAGCACGGCCGAGCCGATCGCGTAACCCTTGGTGACGGCCTTGGTCGTGTTGCCGACCGCGTCGAGGCGATCGGTGACTTTGCGGACGTCCTCCGGCAGATCGGCCATCTCGGCGATCCCGCCGGCGTTGTCGGTGATCGGCCCGAAGGCGTCGAGCGCGACGATCAGCCCGGTCAGCGACAGCAGGCCCATCACGGCGACGCCGATGCCGTAGATGCCGGTGACGCCGCCGCCCGCGAGCTTCCACGCGCCGAGGACGCCGAGCACGATCACGAGCGCGGGCAGGGCCGTCGCCTGCAGACCCGAGGAGAAGCCCTGGATGATGTTCGTCGCGTGGCCGGTGACCGACGCTTTCGCGGTCTTCTTGACCGGGCTGAAACGGGTCGAGGTGTAGTATTCCGTCAGTCCGAACAGCAGCGCCGTGACGGCGATGCCGATCAGGGAGCACAGGTAGAACTTGCCCCACGACGGCGTGGTGACGCTGCTTCCGACGTGGCTGAAGGTCAGCCCGCGCATCAGCCAGTACGTGATCGGGGCGAAGGCCGCCGCGGCGATCAGGCCCGAGACGAGCAGGCCCTGCAGGAGCGCGCGCTCGACGTTGTCGGTTTTCGTGCGGACCGCGTAGGTCCCGATGATCGAGGCGATGATCGCGGCGCCGCCGATCACGAGCGGGTACAGCGCGACTTTGGTCGCCTCGTGGAAGGTCAGCACCCCGAGCAGGATCACGGCCACCGCCGTGACCGCGTAGGTCTCGAAGAGGTCAGCGGCCATGCCGGCGCAGTCGCCGACGTTGTCGCCCACGTTGTCGGCGATCGTGGCGGGGTTGCGCGGGTCGTCCTCGGGAATGCCGGCCTCGACCTTCCCGACCAGGTCGGCGCCGACGTCAGCCGCCTTCGTGAAGATGCCGCCGCCGAGTCGAGCGAAGACCGAGATCAGCGAGCCGCCGAAGCCGAGGCCGACGAGCGCGTCCACCGCGGTCTTGGGGCTGTCGTTGAAGACCGCGGTCAGCAGGCCGTAGTAGCCGGCGACGCCGAACAGCGCCAGGCCGACGACGAGCATGCCGGTGATCGCCCCGCCGCGGAACGCCACCCGCAGCGCCGGCGTGACGCCGCCCCGCGCCGCCTCGGCGACGCGCGCGTTCGAGCGCACCGACACGTTCATGCCGATGTAGCCGGTCGACCCGGACAGGACCCCGCCGATCAAGAAGCCGCAGGCGACCGCGATGTTCTGGATGAAGATCAGCGCGATGAAGAGGACCACGCCGACGGCGGCGATCGTCGCGTACTGGCGATTGAGGTACGCCTGGGCGCCTTCCTGGACCGCCCGCGAGATGCCCTGCATCCGCTCGTTGCCCGGCGGGAGCGCCAACAGGGAACGCGTGGTGACCAGGCCGTAGGCCACAGCGCACGCGGCGCAAACGAGGGCGACGACGACCCCATGGTTCGTCAGAAAGCTGCTCAACAGAAATCCTCCGCGGTCTGATTGGAGTGCCGCGCGAGGACCGTCGCGCGCACGTATGTAGGCCGGTTCACTCGGGGCGAGCGTGCACCCGGCGCAAACGCGGGCGCAGTCTATCGTGCGCGACGGTCGCTTGCTGGCTGGCGCGGCCCGCGCAAGCCCGATTGCCGGAACCGGCGCGGGGGTCAGCTTCCCGGCACCCAGAGCCTGCCGCTGGACTCCGCCGGGCCCGGGCCCGGCCTCTGCTGCCCGCCCGCGCCGGGAGCCGGACTCCCGCCGGGACCGTCCTCGCCCCCGCCGGACCACCTCGCCCCCGCCGGGACCACCCTCCCCGCCGTCGCCCCCGCCGGGTCCGGCGGGGCCCTCATCACCCTCGTCCGGCCCGCCCTCGCCTCCGCCCGCGCCGCCGACCTCGGCCGCGTAGGCCATCTGCAGCCGCGACAGCGCGTCGCGCAAGGGGTTCAGCTGATCGGCCGGGATGCGCCGCTCGAGGATTCCGAGCAGCGCCATCGCCGCGTCGATCGAGTCTCGCACCTGGTCGAGGTCGCGCTCGGAGCCCGGGGCGGGCGGCGCACCCTCCGGGGCCGGAGGGGGGCCCATCCGGCGCGCTCCGATGTTCAGCAGCGAGACCGCCGCCTGGGCGATCATGTCGGTCGCCGTGATGCGCGCCAGTTCGGCCTCGTAGGCCGCGCGCAGCTCCTCTTCGCTCGGCGCGCCCGGAGGAGGCGGCGGCTCGGGCCCGCTCACACCCGCACCCCCCCGGCGTAGGTCTTGGCCGTCTCGGCGACGGACGCCGCGAAGACCTCCTCGCGGCTCGCGCCGGCAGCGATCATCGCGCGCTGGCGCTGCGCTCCGTTTCGCTCCGGGAACGACGGCTCGCAGCCGAGCTCGCCGCGCACGGGCTCGGTCCACTCGAGCAGGCGGTCGATCGCCTCGCGGGAGGGGTACTCGCGCGCGGCCGGCAGGTCGATCATGCGCCCGTCCAGGCCGTGGCGGATCGCCCGCCACATGTTCTCCTCGACCAGACGCGGCGCCGGGTGCTCGAAGGGCACGCCGTCGTCCACGTCGCGCATCGCCTGCGCGATGCACGCGACCATCAGCGCGCCCAGCGCCTCGGACTCCTGCGCGGTCGCCTGGGCGTCGCAGATCCGGACCTCCACGGTGCCGAAGCTGAAGTGCGGGCGCACCGACCACCAGACCTGCGTGAACTCCACGATCGAGCGCGTCCGGATCAGGAACTCGATGTAGCTGCGATACGCGTCCCAGCCGCCGAACGGGTCCGGGATGCCGCAGCGCGGGAAGCTCTTGGTGAAGCTCTGGGTCCGCGCGGAGTGCAGGCCGCTGTCGCGTCCGTCGAGGTAGGGCGAGTTGGCCGAGATCGCGAGCAGCAGCGGCAGCACCGGGCGCAGACGGTCGCACACCTTGACGGCGCGGTCGATGCCGTTGACGCCGACGTGCACGTGCAGGCTGAAGGTGTTGTTGCGCCAGGCGACGTACTTCAGGCCGTCCTCGACGCGGCGGTAGTGCTCGGTGTCGATTATCTGCTGACGGCGGTAGTCGGCCCACGGGTGGGTGCCCGTCGCTCCGAGCGCGGCGGCGTGCCTCGCGACCAGCGCGAACATGTGCCCGCGCCGCTCGCGCTGGCGCGCGATCGCGTCGTTGAGGTTCGCGCCCGCACCCGAGATCACCTCGATCTCAGAAGAGATCAGCTCGCCGGCCACCGCCTCGTGCAGCCCGGGCTCTGCGTCGGCGGCGGCGCGCAGCTCCTCGTAGCGCGGAGCCAGTTCGAGCGTCTCCGGATCGAGGATCGAGAACTCCTCCTCCAGGCCGACCGTGAAGTCCTCGGCGGCGGCGAAACGCTCCTCGGCCCTGTCCAGATCCTCGATGTCCATGGTGTCTCGATGTGTGAAGAGCCCGCCGGCCCGGCCCGGCCGGCCTGCGCCGGCGGGGCCGATCAGGTCAGGTAGAAGTACAGCGCGTAGAGCAGATCGACGGCGGGGCTCGACGTGTGGACCGTCACCTCGGGTGGCACATCCAGCAGCGACTCGGAGTAGTTGAAGATGATCTTCACGCCCGCGTCGACCAGCTCGTCGGCGAGCCCCTGGGCGGCCTGGTTCGGCACCGCGAGAACCCCGACGACGATGTCCTCGTCCTCGACGACCTGGCGCAGCTCGTCGATGCCGCGGATCTTCTGCGGGCCGACCGCGGTCCCGACCTTCGCGGGGTCGTTGTCGAAGATCGCGACCACCCGGAAGCCGTGATCGGCGAAGATTTCCGAGCCCGCGATCGCCCGGCCGAGGTGCCCCGCTCCGATCAGGGCGATGTTGTGCTGACCGGCCGTGCGGAGGATCTTGCGGATCTGCGAGACCAGCGCCTCGACGTTGTAGCCGACGCCGCGCTTTCCGAACTTGCCGAACCCCGAGAGGTCGCGGCGGATCTGGGTCGAGTTGACGTGCGTGTAGTCGGAGAGCTCCTGCGAGGAGATCGTCTCCTTGCCCATCTTCTTGGCCTGCGTGAGCACCTGCAGGTAGCGCGAAAGGCGCGCTGCCACGCCCAGGGAGAGCCGCTCGCTCGACCCCGCAGCGCCCTCGCGCGGCGAGGAGACCGCCCCCGTCGGTTCGCCGTAGCTCATCGCCGTGACTCTAGACGCTCGCGCAGGAGCGCCTCCTGCACGAAGTACTCGCAGAGCTCCTCACCGTCGAGCGTGATCACCGGGATTCGCTCGAAGTAGGCACGGTGAAGCTGCTCGTCCTGCGTGATGTCGCGCTCGGCCAGGTCGAAGCTCAGCTCGCCCTGCAGGCGGCGCAACACCTCGATCGCCTCGTCGCAGAGATGGCAGTCGGGCTTGGAGTAGACCGTGACGACGGGCAACGGAGCGGTCCGATCCATCCGAGACGCCCACCGCGCCCCTAGCGCGGGATCTCGCCCGTCGCGTAGGCGTCGAGCGCGAGGTAGTGCGGATAGGGCAGGATGCGCCCGTAGCGAGCCGCGCTCGCGATCATCGCGGCGTTGTCGGTGCAGAGCTTCGGCTCCGGCACGTGGACGTCGGCGCCGAGCTCGCCGAGCCGGCGGCGCAGCTCGCGGTTCGCCGCCACCCCGCCCCCGACCGCCAGGCGGTCCATGCCGGTCCGCTCCAGTGCCCGCTCTGCCCGCACGACGAGGCTCTCCACGATCGCCGCCTCATAGGAGGCCGCGAGGTCGCCGGCGCGCGCCTGCGTCTGCTCGGGGCCGAGCTCGCGGGTGGTGTAGAGCAGCGCCGTCTTGAGCCCGGCGAACGAGAAGTCGAGCCCTTCGCCGAACGCCTTGCGCGGCCGGGCGCGCGAGGCTTCGCCCGGCGAGCCGGGAAACGCGAACGCGGCCGGGTCTCCGTCCTGGGCGAGTTTCGACAGAGCCGGGCCGCCGGGGAAGCCGAGGCCGAGCATCCGGGCCCCCTTGTCGAAGGCCTCTCCGGCTGCGTCGTCGAGCGTCCGGCCGAGGACCTCGAAGCCGTCCCGCTCGGACACGAGGGCGAGCAACGTGTGGCCGCCGCTGGCGATCAGGCAGAGGAACGGGGGCTCGAACGGGGCTGAGCCGTTCGCCAGGAAGTTCGCAGCGACGTGGCCCTGGATGTGGTCGACGGCCGCGAACGGGAGCTCCCGCGCCGCCGCGATCGCCTTTCCGGTCGTCAGCCCGACCAGCAGCGCGCCGACCAGCCCGGGGCCCTGCGTGGCCGCGACGAGGTCGATCTCGTCCAATGTCCGGCCCGCATCCTCGAGCGCCTCCGAGACGATCGCGTTGACCAGCTCGAGGTGGTGGCGTGAGGCGATCTCGGGCACGACGCCGCCGAAACGCTCGTGCTCGGTCTGGGAGGAGATCACGTTCGAGAGCGCGATCCCGTCGCTGTCGAGCACCGCTGCGCAGGTGTCGTCGCAGCTCGTCTCCACCGCGAGGATCGTCAATCGATGTCCACCCGCCCCGGGTTGGGGACGTCGTCGAGCGTCCCCGCCAGCGTCGCCGGCGTGCGCCACATCACGAGCGCATCCTCGCCGTTGTCCTGGTAGTAGCGGCGGCGCATCCCGGCGGCGCGGAACCCTTCGCGCTCGTAGAGATGGATCGCCACGCCGTTCGAGCGCCGCACCTCCAGCGTGTAGCGCGCCTCTACGTCGGCGACGCGGTCGTACAGCTCGTGCAGCAGCGCCGTCGCGAGGCCCTGGCGCTGGTGGTCGAGGTCGACGGCGATGTTCATGATGTGCCAGACCGTGTCGTAGCGGGAGCAGATCAGGTACGCGACCAGGCGATCGGAGTCGAACGCGGCCAGGCACACCCCGGACTGCTTGGACAGCTCGAGCACGAACATCGCCAGCGACCACGGCGTCGGGAACACGCGTCGCTCGACGGCGATCACCTGCGGGAGATCCGGGTAGGAGAGCGGCCGGATCTGGATCGGCGGCGGGCGATCGGCCGAGGGCGGGTAGGTCGAGCGCTCGCTCATGACGCGCCTCCGGCCTGCAGCGTGAGCTCCGCGTCCGGGCGGCGCAGGTAGTCCGGCACGACGCGCTGGAGCTCGCCGGGGTCGACTCCGAGCGACAGCTCGCAGATCGCGGCGGCACGCAGGAGGTGCTCGGGGGCGTCGTCCGGCGGCACGTCGAGGCCGGCCGCTTCGAGCTCGGCCCGGTAGCGCCTGGCGCCGTCGCCGACGGCGGCCGCGTCCTCCCCCGCGAGCTCGCCGATCCGCTCCGGGGACAGCACGGCGACAGGAGCAAGCTGCGGCCCTGCCGCCGACGCGTAGGGCGCTGCGAAGACCTCGCCGCGCCTGGCGTCGATCACTGCGAGCACCGGGCGCCCGGGCGGACCCGTCTGAGCGAGGGCGGCGAGGCTCGACACGGACACGAGCTCGGCCTCCAGCGACTGAGCCAGCCCCCGCGCCGTCGCGACGCCCACCCTCAGGCCCGTGAACGCGCCGGGGCCCGACCCGATCGCGATGCGGTCGAGCCCGCGGGCCCGGATGCCCGCGGCGTCGAGCAGCTCGGCGGCCATCGCAAGCAGCCTCGTGGCGTGCCCCGGGTGGGCTCCCGCGGGGGGATCGTCGCGGGCTTCGCTCACCGTCCCGTCGTCGAGGCGCAGAGCGACCGCTGTCGCGCTCGTCGCCGTGTCGATCCCGAGGACGATCACCGCGAGGCCTCCACGCCCGGCGCGAGGAGCAGCTCCTCGATCTCCACCAGCCGGCTCTCACCCCCGCCATGGGCGAGCGTCACCGCGAACCGGGGCGCGCCGAGCTCAGGCTCGGCATCCGGCGGCCACTCGACGAACGCGATCCGCCCGGGGCCGAGGTAGTCGGCGAGCATGTCCGGCTCCTCGTCTGCGAGCCCCGCCAGGCGGTAGAGGTCGAGGTGCGACACGGTGAGATCGCCCGGCGGGCGGGTTCGATACCGGTGGCCGATCGAGAACGTGGGGCTGGTGACGGGATCGCTCGACGCCGAGCGCCCGCGCGGCGCCCCGCACGAAGGTGGTCTTGCCCGCTCCGAGCTCTCCGCGCACGAGCACCACGTCCCCCTCGGCAAGCGCCCCCGCAAGCTCCGCGCCGAGCGCTTCGGTCTCGGCGGGACCGCTCGTCTGAAGGCTGCGCGTGGCCATCCCCCGACTCTAGAGACTGCTCCGCGGGGCTGTCCCGGGCAAAAAGAGACCGGCCCGCGGGAGAATGGTGCGCGGGCCGGTCGTTACTCCTGGAGGGATGGAGACAGGACCTTCATCGGCAGCATCCGCTGACGACTTTAGGACCTGGGCACTTTTGTTCGACAGATCGAGAAAAGGCCCTTCCTTGCAGGGTTTTTCGCACCGCTGGCCGGTGGACGGATCCTGGACGCGAGATGGACGCCGGCTAGAACAGCCCGAGCTGATCGGCGTCCGCAGCCGCCTCCTCGCCGGAACCCGCGGCAGGGATGGCGGCGGGCGGCTCGGGCTCGGGCACCCGTTCCGCGGCGGGCTGCTCGGGCGGGCCCATCGCCAGCAGCTCCGGCAGACGGGCGAAGTCCTCTCGCAGCGTCTCGAGCATGCGCGGCGTGTAGAGCGCAGCCGCCGGGTGGTAGATCGGGTAGAGGCGCACTGCCCGCGCTCCCAGCTCGATCACCTCCGGTTGACCGTGCAGGCGCGTGATCCCGGTCGGGTCGGCACGCAGGAGCTTCGTCGAGAAGTTGCCGAGGCTGCAGATGATCGACGGCTCGATCAGCTCCACCTGGCTCAGCAGGTAGGAGCGGCAGTTCTCGATCTCGAGCGGCTGGGGATCCCGGTTGCCCGGGGGCCTGCACTTGAGAACGTTGCAGACGAAGGTCTCGTCCCGGTCGAGCCCGATCTCCTGCAGCAGCTGACCGAGCAGTTTCCCCGCGCGCCCGACGAACGGCAGCCCCTGCTCGTCCTCGCTGGCGCCCGGGGCCTCTCCGACGAACATCAGATCCGCGTCGGCGTTGCCCGCCCCGAACACGACGGACCTGCGGGTCGCGGCCAGCTCGGGGCAGCGCGTGCAGGAGCGCGCCTCGGCGAGGAGCGACTTGAGCGCCTCGCGGCGCTCCGGGGCGCCTGCCGGCGGCGACGTCGAGCTCATCGGCGCATGCTAGTTCCTGTGTTGGAGGCGGCGCGATCACCGCCCGTGAGCGATGATCTGCGGATGGCGGCGACAGACCAGCTGGCGGTGAAGGCGCCCTTCGCGGGAGTCGTCGTCGCGCTGAGCCGCGAGCCCGGCGAGCGGATCTCCGCGGGGGCTCCCGTTGCCGTGCTGGAGGCGATGAAGATGGAGCACGAGGTGCTGGCCGAGACGGGCGGCGTCGTCGCGGAGCTGGCCGTCGCGATCGGCGATGCCGTCGAGGAGGGTCAGCTGCTCGTGCGGCTCGAGCCCGGTGCCCATGAGGCGCCGGCCACGCCGGGGTCCGGCGACGAGCAGGCCGGCGCCGTGCAGACAGGCGAGCGCGCGGACCTGCGGGCGGTCCGCGAGCGTCATGAGATCGGCCTCGACGCGGCGCGTGCCGACGCCGTCGCGCGTCGCCACGAGCACGGCCGGCGCACCGCGCGCGAGAACCTCGAGGACCTCGTCGACGAGGGCAGCTTCGTCGAGTACGGGCCGCTTCTGTTCGCGGCCCAGGAGCAGCGGCGAAGCCGCGAGGAGCTGATCGCGCGCACGCCGGCCGACGGGCTCGTGGCGGGGGTCGCGTCCGTGGACGGCCAGCCGTGCGTCGCGATGTCCTACGACTACACGGTTCTCGCCGGCACGCAGGGGATGCGCAACCACGCCAAGAAGGACCGGCTGTTCGAGGTCGCCGAGCGCCGCCGGCTGCCGGTCGTGCTGTTCGCCGAGGGCGGCGGCGGGCGTCCCGGCGACGTGGACATGCCGATCGTCGCCGGCCTCGACTGTCGCGCCTTCGCGCTGTTCGCGGAGCTGAGCGGGCTCGTGCCGCTCGTCGGCATCGCCTCCGGCTACTGCTTCGCCGGAAACGCCGCGCTGCTCGGCTGCTGCGACGTCGTGATCGCGACCGAGGACGCCAGCATCGGGATGGGCGGCCCAGCGATGATCGAGGGCGGCGGCCTCGGCGTCTTCCACCCGGCGGAGGTCGGGCCGATCGACGTCCAGCACGCCAACGGGGTCGTGGACCTGCGCGCCGCCGACGACGCCGCGGCGGTGGCGCTCGCGCGCCGCTACCTGTCCTACTTCTCCGGGCGGCCCGCGCAGGCCGGCCCGGTCGGCGATCAGACGCTCTTGCGTGATCTGATCCCCGAGCAGCGCAAGCGCGTCTACGAGGTGCGCCGGGTGATCGAGGCGCTCTTCGACGAAGGCTCGGTGCTCGAGCTTCGCGACGGCTTCGGAGCCGGCATGGTGACGGCCCTGGCGCGCGTGGACGGACGAGCGCTCGGGGTCATCGCCAACGACCCCATGCACCTCGGCGGGGCGATCGACGCGGACGGTGCCGACAAGGCGACGCGCTTCCTTCAGCTCTGCGACGCGTTCGAGCTGCCCGTGCTCCTGCTCTGCGACACGCCGGGGTTCATGGTCGGGCCCGAGGCCGAGCGCACCGCGACCGTGCGCCACTTCTCGCGCATGTTCCTGACCGGGGCAAGCCTTTCCGTCCCGGTCGGGACGATCGTCCTGCGCAAGGGCTACGGCCTCGGCGCGCAGGCGATGGCCGGCGGCGGCTTCAAGAGGCCGCTCTTCACCGTCGCCTGGCCGACCGGCGAGTTCGGTGCGATGGGGCTCGAGGGCGCGGTGCGGCTCGGGATGCGTCGCGAGCTCGAGGCGATCGAGGACGAGCAGGAGCGCGAAAAGGCCTTCGAGGCGACCGTCGCAGCCGCATACGAGCGCGGCCGCGGGGTCAACATGGCGGCTTACGGCGAGATCGACGACGTGATCGATCCGGCCGACTCGCGGCGCTGGATCGCGACCCTCTTCGATCCCGAGCCCCAGGACTGGCGCATGCGCGCAGGCAAGAAGCGCCCGAACGTCGACGCGTGGTGAGCGTGCTGAGGCCGGTGGCGGGAGCCAGGAACGAACCGGAGGCCGAGCTGATCGTCCAGCGGCTCGCGGGCGCCGGCATCTCCGCCGTCTCACAGCTGTCCAGCGGCAACCCCGAGTTCGGCTCCTCCGGCGGCCGCACGATCTACGTCGAGGAGGCCGAGGTCGAGCGCGCGCGTGAGGTGCTCGCGAACGCAGACCCTGAGTTCACCGACGAGGAGCTCGCTGAGCTGAGCGAGCGGGCGGGACGCGAAGCGCAGGAGCGCGGCGGGGGCGACTAGGAGCTCAGGCCTCGCTCGCGAGGACCTCGCGAGCGCGAGTTGCGTCCTCTGTTCGCACGAGTACCACGCGCTGCATCCAGCCCCGGGCGCCCGGGGTGCCGATCGGCGGGTTGGCGACGGCGCGGACCCCTTCGGATTCGAGGCGCCCGATCACCATCGCCGCCTCCCCTTCCGTGCCCACCTCGCTCACGACCGTGAGCTCGACGTGCTCCTCGAAGCCCACGTCGCTAGGGCCCCGGCGGATCGTCGCGCCCGCGATGCTGTTCGATCGCGCTGCCCTTGCGCTGCAGCCATCGCCCGAGGCCCACCGAGAGCACGGCGACGACGATCACGGACAGGATGAGAATCAGGGCGACCAAGGTCTGTGACCATGATCACATACGCGGGCCCTTCACGCACTTGCGTCACCGGGACCCGTCTGTATCATCGGGAGCAGGCCGTCACCGGCGATTCCCGGGATGGACCCGAGAGGAACCCCGTTCTTCATTTCGCGCCGGACTCCGTCAGGAGCTGGACCGAGTATGAGCTCAAAGCAAACGACCCCTGCCCGCCCATGAGGCTGGTGCGCACCGTCGCCGAGCTGCGCGAAGCCCTCGCGCCCGCCCGCCGCGAAGAGGCGCGGATCGGGCTCGTGCCGACGATGGGCGCGCTCCACCAGGGTCACCTGTCGCTGGTCGAGCGGGCGCGGGAGGACTGCGACGTGGTCGTGGTCTCGCTGTTCGTGAACCCCGCGCAGTTCAACGAGCGCGGCGATCTCGACCGCTACCCGCGCGATGAGCAGCGCGATGCCGAGCTTGCCGCGAACGCGGGTGCCGATCTGCTGTTCGCGCCCGGGGTCGAGGAGGTCTACCCCGACGGCTTCGCGACGGCCGTCGAGGTGCTCGGGGTCACCGAGCGGCTCGAGGGCCAAGCGCGAGGCCCGGGGCACTTCCGGGGCGTCACGACCGTCGTGACGAAGCTGCTGTGCATGGCGCTCCCGGACACGGCGTACTTCGGCCAGAAGGACGCGCAGCAGGTCGTCGTGATCCGCCGGCTCGCCGCCGACCTCAACCTTCCCGTCACGATCGTCGCGCTGCCGACGGTGCGCGAGCCGGACGGCCTGGCGATGTCGAGCCGCAACGCTCTGCTCTCGCCGGCCGAGCGCGAGCGCGCGCTCGCGCTCTCGGGCGGGCTCCAGGACGCCGAGCGCCTCCTCGCGGGCGGCGTGAGCGACGCGCCCGCCCTGCTGGCCGCCGTGCGCGCCGCGCTGGAGCGAGCCGAGGTCGAGCCCGAGTACGTGGCCCTGGTCGACAGCGAGACGCTGGAGCCGCTCGCGGCCGCCGGGGAGAGAGCCCTGCTCGCGGTCGCGGCGCGCGTCGGCGACGTGCGCCTGATCGACAACGTCGTGCTCGGCGCCCCGGCGCCGCTGGAAGACCCGACCCCGACCGGAAAGGCGAGCGAGACGTGCAGCGCGTGATGCTCAAGTCCAAGATCCACCGTGCCACGGTGACCGACAGCGACCTGCACTACGTCGGCTCGATCACGATCGACCCCGACCTGCTGGAGGCCGCCGACATCCTCGAGCACGAGCAGGTCCACGTCGTGGACGTCGACAACGGCGCCCGCTTCGAGACGTACACCATCCCCGGCCGGCGCGGCTCGGGCGAGATCTGCGTCAACGGCGCCGCGGCCCGGCTCGTCCACCACGGCGACACGATCATCGTCATCTCCTATGCGTCCTACGACGAGGCCGACCTCGAGCGATACGAGCCGAGGGTCGTCCACGTCCAGGCGAAGACCAATCGCATCATCACCATCGACGACGAGGTGGCGACGCTGTTGAGCTAGGCCGGCCCGGCCGCCCCCGACCGCGCGTCAACCATGTCAAGAGAGGAACCCATGTCCAGTCATCCCGAAGTCCACACGCACGGCGATCACGTCCCGCCGGCCGAACGGCTGCCGATGACGCTGCCGCGGCTGCACGAGAAGAAGCGGCTCGGCGATCCGGTCGTGATGGTGACCGCCTACGACTACCCGAGCGCGCGGGCCGCGGAGTTCGCCGGCGTCGACCTCGTGCTCGTCGGCGACTCCGCCGCCACGACCGTGCTCGGCTTCAGCGCCACGACTCCCGTCGAGCTGACCGACATGCTCGTGCTCGCGCGCGCGGTGAGGCGCGGGCTGCGCACGCCGCTGCTGATCGGCGACCTTCCCTTCGGCTCCTACGAGGTCTCCGACGAGCAGGCGGTGACGACAGCGATGCGGATGGTCAAGGAGGCCGGCTGCGACTGCGTGAAGCTCGAGGGCGGAGGGCCGACATCGGTCAGCCGCGCGCGGGCGATCGTCTCGGCCGGGATCCCGGTGATGGGCCACGTCGGCCTCACCCCCCAGACCTCCACGGCGCTCGGCGGCTGGAAGGCGCAGGGCCGCACGGCGAGCGCGGCAGCGCGGATCGGCCACGAGGCGCTCGCGCTGCAGGATGCCGGGTGCTTCGCGATCGTGTTCGAGGCGATCCCCAGCGCTGTCACCGAGGAGCTCATGCCGCTGATCGAGGTGCCGGTGATCGGGATCGGGGCAGGCCCCGCGACCGACGGGCAGGTGCTGGTGTTCCATGACCTGCTCGGGATCCGCGACGGCCTCGGCCCGCGCTTCGTCAAGCGCTACGCGAACATCCAGCAGGACATGAACGACGGCGTCGCCGCCTATGCCGAGGACGTGCGCACGCGCCGCTACCCCGGCCCGGAGCACACATACAAGATCGATGCGGGCGAGCTCGAAGAGCTGCGCTCGGCGCTCAGCGAGCCCTAGAGCGGGCGGCCGGTCAAGCGACCGGCTCGCCGTGGGCGCCGGGACCGTGAATCGAGCGGCCGTACTCGATCGAGCGCAGCACGCGCGCCGGGGCGCCGGCGGCGATCGAGTAGGGCGGGATGTCGTGGGTGACGACACTGTTGGCGCCGACCACGCAGCGCTCGCCGATCGTCACCCCGCTCGTCACGACGACCCCCACGCCCAGCCAGCAGTTGTCGCCGATCCGCGTCGGGCCCTTGCTCTCGAAGCCCTGCCAGGTGATCGGGCGCTCGAGGTCGTCGAAGCGATGGCTCGCATCGGAGACGAAGCAGCTGTTGGCGAGCATGCAGTGGGAGCCGATCTCGACCAGCTCCTGCGAGGCGACCATGACGTTGCGGTTCAAGAACGTCCCCTGGCCGATCCTCACCCGCGCGGGCGCCGGTGCCGTGATCCAGACGCCCGGCTCGAACAGGGCCCCCTCCCCCACCTCCAGGCGCCCTTCGCGCAGGGCCTCGAGCACGTTGCCCTCGATCGGCCAGCGTGCGAACGCGCCGCGGCGCATCAGCTCCCGGTGGATCGCGGCGCGATTCCACGGCAGCGAGTTGCGCTGATAGGAGTGCCACTTCTGCAGCCAGAGCTTCAGCTCGCCCATCGCCGCAGCTTCGCAGGCGCGCCCGTCCGAACGCGCCGTCGCGTGCGCGATCGGTTCTCGTAGGCGTGGCCGGCGCCGATCGGGGCGGAGCGCCGCCGCTGCGAGCACCATCATTGGGCGCGCCCGAGGCGAGATCCGATGATGCCCAAGAACCGAGTCGAGGCCTTCTCCGACGGCGTGATCGCGGTCGCGATCACGCTGCTCGCGCTCGACCTGCCGATCCCCGACTCGAGCACGACCCACCACCTCGCCGCGACCCTCGGCCGGGACTGGCCCAGCTTCGCCGCGTTCGGGGTCTCGTTCCTGACGATCGGCATCATCTGGATCAACCATCACGCGATGCTGCGCCGGATCGCCCGCGTCGACCACACGACGCTGGTCTTGAACATCCTGCTGCTGATGAGCATCTGCCTGCTGCCGTTCTCGACGGCACTGCTCGCCGACTACCTCACGGCCTCCGGCGGCCAGCGGGTCGCCGCGGCGATCTACGGCGGCTCGCTGCTGCTGATGTCGCTCGCCTTCATCGCCGTGCAGAGGCACGTGCTCGTGGTCCGGCCGGACCTGCTCCACGAGGGGATCGGCGAGGAGACCCGCCGGCGGGTGCTCGAGCGCAACCGCTTCGGCGTGCTCCCATACGTCGTGGCGACCGCGGGGGCCGCGCTCTCCGGATACATCACGTTCGCGATCTCGCTCGGGATCGCGGTCTACTACGCCGCGCCGTCGACCAACGCCGACATCGGCGACTGGGGCGAGGCCGGGCACGGGGGCGCCACCGGCTGAGCCGCGCCCCGATCGCTAGGCCGCGGCTGCGAGCTTCGCGCGCCGTTTGCGCGCCGGGCGCACCGCCCGGGGCGCGCCCGGCTCCACGAGCTCGGCGAGGAATCGGCCGGTGTGGGAGCCCGGCTCGGCAGCGACCTCCTCGGGCGTCCCGGACGCCACCACCAGGCCGCCCTCCTCTCCTCCCTCGGGGCCCATGTCGATGATGCGGTCGGCGCTCTTGATGACGTCGAGGTTGTGCTCGATCACGACGACGCTGTTGCCGGCGGCGACCAGTCGCTGCAGCACCTCCAGGAGCCGCTGGACGTCCGCGAAGTGCAGGCCGGTCGTGGGCTCGTCGAGGATGTAGAGCGTGCGGCCGGTAGCGATCTTCGAGAGCTCGGTGGCGAGCTTGACGCGCTGGGCCTCGCCGCCGGAGAGCGTCGTGGCGGGCTGGCCGAGGCGCACGTAGCCGAGCCCCACCGCTTCGAGCGTCTCGAGGCGGCGGCGGATCTTGGGGATGTGCTCGAAGAACTTCAGCGCCTCCTCGACGGGCATGTCGAGCACGTCGGCGATGCTCTTGCCCTTGAAGCGGATCTCGAGCGTCTCGCGGTTGTAGCGCTTGCCGTGACACTGTTCGCAGGGCACGTAGACATCGGGGAGGAAGTGCATCTCGATCTTGATCTGCCCGTCGCCACGGCACACCTCACAGCGCCCGCCCTTGACGTTGAAGCTGAATCGCCCCGGCTTGTAGCCGCGTGCCCGGGCCTCCTGGGTCTTGGAGAAGAGGTCGCGGATCACGTCGAACAGGCCCGTGTAGGTGGCCGGGTTCGAGCGCGGGGTGCGCCCGATCGGCGACTGGTCGACCTGGATGATCTTGTCGAGCTCCTCGACGCCGTGGATCGCACGGTGGGCGCCCGGGCGCTTACGCGCCCGGTGCAGGCGGTTCGCGACGGCCTTGAACAGCACGTCGTTGACGAGCGTCGACTTTCCAGACCCCGAGACGCCCGTGACGCAGGTCAGCACGCCCAGCGGCACATGGACGTCGATGTCCCTCAGGTTGTTCTGCGAGGCGCCCGTGATCTCGATGTAGCCGCTCGGGGTGCGCCGCTTGGCCGGGACCTCGATGCGCCGGGCGCCGGAGAGGAACTGGCCCGTCAGCGAGCCCTTCACCCTTTCCACCTGGGCCGCCGTGCCCTGCGCGACGATCTCTCCGCCGTGCTCGCCTGCGCCCGGGCCGAGGTCGACGAGGTGATCTGCCGCGAGCATCGTCTGCTCGTCGTGCTCGACGACGATCACGGTGTTGCCGAGGTCGCGCAGCCGCTCGAGCGTCGCGATCAGCTTCGAGTTGTCGCGCTGGTGCAGGCCGATCGAGGGCTCGTCGAGGATGTAGAGGACGCCCACCAGCGAGCTGCCGATCTGGGTCGCAAGCCGGATCCTCTGCGCCTCGCCGCCCGACAGGGTCGCCGCCGCCCGGCTCATCGAGAGGTAGCCGATCCCGACGTTCTCGAGGAACTGGAGGCGCTCGGAGATCTCGCGCAGGATCAGGCGCGCGACGTGGCGGTCGGTCTCTGAGAGCTCGACATCCGCGAGCCACTCGAGCGCGCGCCGCGCCGAGAGCGCCGTGAAGTCCTCGATCCTCGTCCCGGCCACCAGCACCGCTCGCGACTCCGGCCGCAGCCGCGCCCCGTCGCAGACAGGGCACGGGCGCAGCGACATGAACTCCTCGATCTTCTCCCGCGAGAACTCGGAGTCGGTCTCGCGATAGCGGCGTTCGAGGTTGCCGATGATGCCCTCGAAGCGCGTCGCGTAGGAGCGCCGGCGCCCGTAGCGGTTGCGGTAGGTGATGTTGACCGCCTCGCCGCCGGTCCCGTGCAGGAACACGTCGCGTGCCTCGCGGTCGAGATCCTCCCAGGGCGTGTCGAGGTCGACGCCGTACTCCTCGGCGATCGCCTCGGTGAGCTGCTCGTAGTAGTTGGAGCTGCTCCCCGCCCAGGGCGCCAGCGCGCCGTCGTTGATCGACAGCGACGGGTCGGGGACCACCAGCTCCGGGTCGATCTCCATCATCGAGCCGAGCCCGGTGCAGCGGTCGCAGGCGCCATGGGGTGAGTTGAACGAGAAGATCCTCGGCTCGAGCTCGACCAGCGACGGCCCGTGCTCGGGGCAGGCGAAGCGCTCGGAGAAGGTGAAGACCGTGCCCTCGTCGGGCTCCATCTCAGGCGTGATCGACAGCGCGGCCGCGCGCGCTCCCTTGGCGCCGGTCGCATGCGCGGTCGCGTCGCTCGGCGTGCCCTCGCCGGAGACCGTCTGGCTGGAGCCCCTCCCGACAATCTCTATCTCCACCAGCCCGTCCGCCAGCCCGACCGCCGTCTCGATCGAGTCCGCCAGCCGCTTGCGCACGTCGTGGCGCATCACGAGCCGGTCCACGACCACCGCGACGTCGTGCTTGTAGCGCTTGTCGAGCACGATCGACTCCTCCAGCATGCGGATGCGCCCGTCGATCTTCACCCTCGCGAAGCCGTCCGCGCGCATCTCCTCGAGCAGCTTGCCGTACTCGCCCTTGCGGCCCCTCACGACCGGCGCGAGCACCATGAAGCGCGTGCCGTCGGCCAGCTCCATCACCTGGTCGATGATCTGCTCCGCCGACTGGCCGACGATCGGCCGGCCGCAGATCGGGCAGTGCGGCTTGCCGACGCGCGCCCACAGCAGCCGCAGGTAGTCGTAGATCTCGGTCACCGTCCCGACCGTCGAGCGCGGGTTGCGCGAGGTCGTCTTCTGGTCGATCGAGATCGCCGGGGAGAGCCCCTCGATCGAGTCGACGTCCGGCTTGTCCATCTGGCCCAGGAACTGGCGCGCGTACGCCGAGAGCGACTCGACATAGCGGCGCTGCCCCTCGGCGTAGACGGTGTCGAAAGCCAGGCTCGACTTGCCCGATCCGGACAGCCCCGTGATCACCACCAGCGCGTCGCGCGGCAGCTCCAGCGAGATGTTTTTCAGGTTGTGCTCGCGCGCCCCGGAGACGACGATCTTGTTGCCCGTTGCCATCGTCGGGCCATTCTATGACGGCGAACAGATGTTCGTATGACACCCGCGGCGCGGTCGGGTATGTTGAACCCGCCGTTGCGGATATGGGAGGGGGCCGATGAGACGAGCGTGGATGCTGGGAATCGCAGTCGCCGTGCTCGTCGTCCCCCCGGCCGCGCTCGCGGCGAAGGGACCGGCGCTGGTCGTCTCCGAAGCAGGAGAAGCGGTTCCGGCCGGGACCGAAGTCGGCTTCAGCGGCACGATCCAGCCGCAGGGGCGTCCGGGTGACGGCCAGATCGCCGGCGGCGGTCCACTCACGGCCAACCCCGGCAAGAGCGTCCGGTTCACGGCGATGGCGGCGGCCGCCGGGGGCTATCAGTGGAAGGTCGAAGGCCGGGTCAGCGGCGTGAAGCTCGCCGCCGGCGGCACGGCTGTCGTCTCGACCAAGCAGCTGGCGATCTCGCCGAACCCCGTCCCACCCCCGCCACCGCCGGTCCTCGAACCCCCGCCGCGCTCCTTTGCTCGCAAGCTCCAGGGGGAATGCTGGTACAGCCTGCCGTCGAAACTCCAGGGCACGTTCCCCCTCCCCGGCCTGCTCGTGGTGAGCGCCGCAGGCGAGGCGAAGCCGTCGAAGGCGTGCACCGAACCGGGCTTTCAGGCGACCGTCACGCTGACATTCGACTCCGAACAGCTCCCGGGGCGGCCCACACTGGAAACGGCGCTCAGCGGCTGAGCCATCGCCGCCCGCGAGGCGGACGGCGCGCGGGGGCCTCGTCCCGGCCCTCAGCCTTCGATCGCCGCGTACACCTCGTCGATCAGCTTCAGCCGGTCCGGCAGCTCGAAGTTCTCGGCGAGGTAGCGGTCGGTGTCGCTTCGCGACTCCCCGTTCAATGCCATGTTCAGCGCGATCAGACGCGCCCCGTCGACGTCGGCTCCGGCGCCCGCCGCTTCGGCCTGGATCTGCGGCTCCGCCGCCATGGGCGCTTCGCCCTCCGGAACGGAGAGCGCGGAGTCCAGCGCCGCCTCGAAGGCGCCGAGGGACTGCTGCGGGGACTCGGCCGGCTGCTCCACGGGCGCCGGCGGCTCAGCGAGCACGGGCTCGACCTGTGGGGCCGGCTCATCCTCGGCCGCCGCGTCGCGGCCCGAAGCCGCACCGTAGAGCTCGGCCATGCCGCTCTCCACCGCGGTCAGGTCCGCCGCGAGCCGCCCGGCTCCGGCGCGCAGGCTGCCGATCAGCGCGTTGACCTCCGCGTCCATCGAGCCGACGCGCTCGAGCAGCGTCGCCGTCACCTGTGCGACGGCGCCGACGTGCAGGCGCATCTTCTCGACCGCCTCCTCGCGCGTGCGCTCGGCGTCTCTGGCCGCCTCGTCACGTGCCTGGCGGGCGCTCTCCTGCGCGTTGCGCTCGATCTCGGCGGCTGCCTGCTCGGCGGCCTCGATGATGCTCTGGACCTGCGTCCCGGCCGTGGAGGCCATCGACAGGTCGGGCTTGCCGGTGGTCGCGGCGCGCTGCAGCTCCTCGAACTCCGCCGCCAGGGCCCGCAGGTGGGCGTCGACCGCGGCCGCGTCGTAGCCGCGGCGGCCGATCGGGAAGTCGCGGCGTTCGATTGCCTGGCGGTCGAGCGGCACGGCCCGATCCTAAGGCATGTCCCCGGCGGAAGTCTCAGAACCCTTCTGGGCGGGCAGCGGCGCCTCTTCGGCTCGGATCTCCTGCAGGTCGCGCCGCAGCTCGCGCAGCTCGTCGCGCAGCTGTGCCGCGTACTCGAAGCGCAGGTCCTCGGCCGCCGCGAGCATCTCCTCCTCGAGCTCGACGATCATCTTCTCCAGCTCGTGCTGCGGCAGCTCATCGGCGGTGCCGCGCTTGGCCGTGCGCCTTTTGCGCCCGCGCGGCACCTTGGACTCGGCCTGCAGGAACTCGGCGATGTCCGAGATCCCCTTCACGATCGTCGCGGCGGTGATGCCGTGCTCCTCGTTGTAGGCGAGCTGGATCTCGCGGCGGCGGTCGGTCTCGTCGATCGCCGAGCGCATCGCCTTGGTCTCCTTGTCGGCGTACATCAGCACCGTGCCCTCTACATTGCGGGCCGCGCGCCCGATCGTCTGGATCAGCGATGTCTCGCCACGCAGGAAGCCCTCCTTGTCCGCGTCGAGGATCGCCACCAGCGACACCTCGGGGAGGTCGAGCCCCTCGCGGAGCAGGTTCACGCCGACCAGCACGTCGTACTCGCCGAGGCGCAGGTCGCGGATGATCTGGATCCGTTCAAGCGTGTCCACCTCGGAGTGCAGGTAGCGCGTCTTGAAACCCATCTCCAGCAGATACTGCGAGAGGTCCTCGCTCATCTTCTTGGTCAGCGTCGTCACAAGCACGCGCTCGTCCTTCTGGACGCGGACGCGAACCTCGTTCATCAGGTCGTCGATCTGGTTCTTGGTCTCGCGCACCTCGACCGTCGGGTCGACGATGCCGGTCGGGCGCACGATCTGCTCGACGACGCGGGTGGAGCGCGCGCGCTCGTACTCCCCCGGCGTGGCGGAGACGAACATCAGCTGCGGGGTGATCGAGAGGTACTCCTCGAAGGTCTGGGGGCGGTTGTCGAGCGCGCTCGGCAGCCGGAAGCCGAAGTCGACGAGCGTCTGCTTGCGCGAGCGGTCGCCCTCGTGCATGCCGCCGATCTGGGGGACGGTCTGGTGGGACTCGTCTATGAAGCAGACGAAGTCCTTGGGGAAGTAGTCGATCAGGCAGTACGGCCGCGAACCCGGCTCGCGCCCGTCGAGGATCCGCGAGTAGTTCTCGATCCCCGAGCAGAACCCGACCTCCCGCAGCATCTCCATGTCGTACTGCGTGCGCTGGCGCAGCCGGTGGGACTCGAGCTGCTTGCCTTCGGACTCCAGCTCGGCGCAGCGCTCGTTCAGTTCGGCGCCGATCGCCTCCACCGCCGCCTCGATCGTGCCTTCCTTGACGTTGTAGTGCGTGGCCGGCCAGATCGCGACGTGCTCGAGGTCGTCCGCGATCAGCTCCCCGGTCAGCGGGTCGAAGTGCTGCAGGCGTTCCACTTCGTCGCCGAACATCGTCGCCCGGAAGGCCGTCTCAGCGTAGGCCGGGAAGACCTCCAGCGTCTCCCCGCGCACGCGGAAGGTGCCCCGCGAGAGCACGCTGTCGTTGCGGTTGTACTGGATCGAGACGAGCTTTCGCAACAGCGCGTCGCGGTCGATCTCCTCGCCGCGCTTGAGGATCTGCATGTTCATCTCATAGGTCTGGGGCGAGCCGAGACCGTAGATGCACGAGACCGAGGCGACCACGATCACGTCGCGCCGCGCGAAGACCGCGGCCGTCGCGGCGTGGCGGAGGCGATCCACCTCCTGGTTGATCGCCGAGTCCTTCTCGATGTAGAGGTCGCGACTCGGGACGTAGGCCTCGGGCTGGTAGTAGTCGTAGTAGGAGACGAAGTACTCGACGGCGTTCTCGGGGAAGAAGGTCCGGAACTCGTTGCAGAGCTGCGCGGCGAGCGTCTTGTTGTGGGCGATCACGAGCGTCGGGCGCTGAACGGCCTCGATCACGCCGGCCATCGTCATCGTCTTGCCGGTGCCGGTGGCACCGAGCAGGGTCTGGAAGCGCTCCCCCGAGACGATGCCCTCCGCCATCGACTCGATCGCCCGCGGCTGATCGGCGGTCGGGGTGAAGACGCTGTCGAGCTTGAAGGGCGGCATCGGACCACGGTAGCGACGGTTGCGGCCAGGGGCCGTCCGCGATCGCGAGACGGCCGGGGATCCGCGCCCGGCGCTGTTCGCCGTCGCGACCCGGCAGGCGCCTCTCACCTACCCGCTGCGGCTCAGCCGATCCCCAGCTCGCGCGGGTAGGTCGCCCGGTATTCGCGCTGCGCCGCGAGCACGCGCTGCACGTATTCGCGCGTCTCCGGGAACGGGATCGTGCCGACCGTGAGGCTGCCGCCTTCTTCGCGGGCTTTCGCGACCCAGCGGTCCACGTTGGTCAGGCCGCCGTTGTAGGCGGCGATCGCCAGCATCTCGTTGCCGTCGTAGTGGTTGAGCAGGTAGCGCAGGTAGTAGCTGCCATAGGCGACGTTGATCGCCGGGGTCGCGAGGTCCGCCGCGGTGAAGCGCCGGCCGCCGGACAGTTTCGCCAGGTAATAGGCGGTTTCGGGCAGGATCTGCATCAGGCCCTCCGCGCCGGCCGAAGACTGGCGCGGTTCGAATTTGCTCTCCGCGTAGATCACGCCGGCGATCAGCGCCGGGTCCAGATGCTTCGCAGCCGCCTGTTCGCGGATGATCGACGCGTCGCTCAGCGGCAGGCCGTTGCGGTGCACGCCGCCGCTCAGCAGCGGGTAGACGATCACGGCCACGAGGAGCGCCGCGGCAAGCGCCAGCACCCAGCCCGTTCCGCGCCGTTGACGGGTCACGTGCGCGCCGGTGGCGACGTGGCTCATGCCCTTAGATTGCCAAGCAGGTCCGACAGTTGCGCCCGCAGGTCCTCGATCGTGCCGTCGTTGCGGACGACATAGGTCGCTTTCGCGGCCTTCTCCTCCTGGCTGAGCTGCCGCGCGTCGCGCTCACCCACGTGCTCGTGACCCCGCGCCCCGGCGCGCTCCGAGCGTACGTCCTCGGCGGCGAGCACGGCGATCGTGGCGTCATAGGCGTCCTGGAGACCGGCCTCGAACAGCAACGGGACCTCGACGACAGCAGCGGGGGGCGCCGGCACGCGCTCGCGCGCCGCCCGGAGCCACTCTGCCACCCGCGCGCCGACCAGCGGCCAGAGCAGCTGCTCCAGCCAGCGGCGCTCAGCCGGGTCGGCGAACACCCGCCGCGCGACGGCCGGGCGGTCGACGACACCCTCCGGCGCGACGGCGGCGCCCCACCTCGCCACGACGGCATCGCGGAGCTCGGGCGAGCCGTAGAGCTCGTGGACGACCTCGTCGCTCGAGATCGTCTCGGCCCCCAGCCCGCGCAGCTCCGTCAGCGCGGTCGACTTGCCGGCGCCCAGCCCGCCCGTCAGCCCGACGAAGGGAACCTGCTGCGCCAACTTCTCGGTCGGCCCGGCCGGCGCGAGCCGGTCGGGGTCAGCCCTGCTCGGGACCGCCGGCGGCCTCGGCCTCGGCGATCGCCGCGTCGGGGAGCGGCACGGCGTCCCCGGCGACGTTCTCACCCGCGGGCTCCTCGTCCTCTGCCGGCGCCTCGGCGACCGGCTCCGGAGCGGGCTCGACGGTCTCGGGAGCGGCCTGCCCAGCCTCGGGAGCCGCATCTGCGGCGGGCGCCTCGGCCTCGGGCAGCCGCCTCTGCGGCGGGGGCCTCGGGCGGAGCGTCCACGGCGGCCGCCTGCGCGTCCGGCGCGGTCTCCAGAGCGGGCGTGTCCTGGGCGTCGGTCTCCTCATCCGGCTCGTCGACGCCGCCCGGGCGGTCGACCGGCAGGATCTGGTCCTCCACGCGCTTGGCGGAGAGGGACAGGCGCCGGCGCTCGGAGTCGATCTCGAGGATCCGGACCCTGATCTCGTCGCCGGGGTGCACGATCTCGCGCGGGCTCTCGACGTGGTGCGGCGCGAGCTCAGAGATGTGCACGAGACCCTCGACGCCGTCGAGGATCTCGACGAACGCGCCGAACGTGACGACCTTCGTGACCTTGCCCGCGAGCTCGTCGCCGACGTTGTAGGTGTCCACGATCCGCTGCCAGGGGTCCTCCTGGGTCTGCTTGAGACCCAGCGAGATGCGCTGGCGGTCGCGGTCGATGTCGAGCACCTTGACCTTGACGGTGTCGCCGATCGAGAGGATCTCGCTCGGGTGGTTGACATGCGACCAGGAGAGCTCGGAGATGTGGATCAGGCCGTCGATGCCGTCGAGATCCACGAAGGCTCCGAAGTCGACGATGTTCGAGATCTGGCCTTCCACGACGAGCCCCGGCTGCAGGCGATCCAGGATCTGCTGGCGGACCTCCTTGCGCTCCTCCTCGAGCACGGCCCGGCGCGAGAGCACGACGTTGTTGCGCGAGCGGTTCAGCTCGATGACCTTGGTCTCGATCTTGGTGCCCATGTACTCATCGAGGTTGGGCACGCGGCGGATGTCGACGAGCGAGGCGGGCAGGAAGCCGCGCACCCCGAGGTCGATGATCAGCCCGCCCTTGACGACCTCGATCACGGTGCCCTCGACGGGCTCGCCGGACTCGGCGGCGGCTTCGATGCGGCGCCACGCCTTCTCGAAGCGCGCACGCTTCTTGGACATGATCAGGCGACCGTCCTGGTCCTCCTTCGTGAGGACGATCGCGTCGACCTCCTCGCCGAGGTGGACCTCGTCGGCCGGATCGACCGCCTTGCGGATCGAGAGCTCGTTGGCCGGGATGACGCCCTCGGACTTGTAGCCGATGTCGACGAGCACCTCGTCCTTGTCGATCCGGACGACGTGCCCGGTGACGACCTCGCCCTCCTCGATCTCGCGGAAGGTGGCGTCGTAATTGGGGACGATCTGTCCGTCGATCTCCAGTAGGAGCCCGTTCGAGCCGTCAACGACCCGCGCCTGCGGGTTGTCCATCACAGTCTGCACCGGGCGAAGCGTAGCGCAGCCTTATCATTGCCGGGGCCTATGCCTGTGAGAGCGACGAAGCGGGGGGCCGAGCGGACGGCACTCCGAAGAGACTGCGACGTGCTCGTCTGCGGCGCGAGCTTCGCCGGGCTCGCAGTCGCCGGCGAGCTGGCGGGCGCCGGCGCGAACGTGCTGATGATCGACCGCTACGAGATCGGCGAGCGCCAGACGTCGGCCTGCGGGATCCCTACGCAGTGGCTGCGTGCCATGGACCTCACCGCTTCCGAGCGCCAGAGCTTCGACGAGCTGGTGGTTCACACGCCCTGGCGCACAGCGCGCTGGGAGCTGCCGTGGTCGTTCTCCACGTTCGACTACCGCGAGCTCTGCGCACTGCTCCGCGAGCGGACCGGAGAGGCCGAGTTCGAGACCGCGACCGTGACCGGACGGTACGGCGACACCGTCCTGACGGACCGGGGCGAGCTGCGGGCGCCGCTGATCGTGGACGCACTCGGCTGGCGGCGCGTGCTCTCCAGCGGCACCCCGATCCAGCCTCCGGACGCGAAGCTCTCGCGCGGTCTCGAGGTGCACCCGCCCGGGACCGGGCGCGAGATGGAGCTGTGGATCGACCCGAAGTACGTCCGCGCCGGGTACTCGTGGAGCTTCCCCGCCCGCGACGAGCTGCGGGTCGGCGTCGGCTCGTTCTGGCCCTCACACCACGTCAAGGAGCCGACCGTCCGCCTCGCGGGCGACCTCGGGCTGCCCCCGCAGGGCTACCAGGGCAACTGGATCCCCCACCAGCTCCGCCGCGCCGCCGAGGACGGCGTGTTCTTCGCCGGGGACTCGGCGGGACACTGCCTTCCGCTGACGGCTGAGGGGATTCGCACGGCGCTGTATTTCGGCCTCGCCTGCGGGCGCGAGCTGCGCGCCGTCGTGACCGGCCAGCGCTCTCGCGAGCAGGCGCTGCTCGGCTACGGGGCGTTCTCGGACGCCCACGAGCGGAAGTTCCGCTGGCTGCTGAACGCGCAGCGGGCCATCGGCCAGGTCACGCCGAGCCGCGCGATGACCCACCTGGTGCGCGCGTTCGAGTCGCGGCGCCTGGCGCGCTGGGCGTTCGACCAGTACCTCGCGATCGCGCCGCCGTCATACGTCGGCGCGGGCCCGCGCAGGGCCGGCCGGCTCGCCGGTCGCGCGATCGCCTCGCCGGTCGCCGGCGTCCGCGCCTGAGGCGACTCCCGGCGCGGCGCGCGAAACCGGTGCGCCGCGGGGCAGGCCGCAAGAGCGAGTTGCCTGCTCAGCCCGCGCCGAGCGCGTCCAGCGCGCTCGCCAGCCGCCGGACCCCCTCCTCGATCGCGGGCTCGGGCAGGTTCGCGTAGCCGAGGATGAGCCCGTCGTCCAGGAGGCGCGGACTGACGTAGGCATGGCCGAGCGGGTACACGCCCACGGATTCTGCGGCCGCGGCGCGCGCGAGCGCGATCCCGTCCACCGCCGCCGGCAGGCGGACCGTGGCGTGCAGCCCGGCGGCGAGACCCGTCACGGACGCCCCCGGGAGGTGCCGCGCCACGGCGGCGACGAGCGCGTCGCGGCGGGCTCGGTAACGCCGTCGCGCCCCGCGCAGATGGCGGTCGTAGGCGCCGCTCTCCAGGAGCCTGGCGAGCGCGAGCTGGTCGAGCGTCGGCGAGCCGTGGTCGGCGAGCAGCTTTCGCTGGGCGATCGCCTCACGCAGACGCGCCGGCAGCACCATCCACCCGAGCCTCAGGGCGGGCGAGAGCGTCTTGCTGACGGTGCCGGTGTAGAGGACCCGTTCGGGGTCCAGGCCCTGCATGGCCCCGAGCGGGGCGCGGTCGTAGCGGAACTCTGCGTCGTAGTCGTCCTCGATCACGAGCGTCCCCGTCTCCCGCGCCCACGCGAGCAGTGCCGCGCGGCGCGAGGGCGACAGCGCGACGCCGGTGGGTGACTGGTGAGCGGGAGTGAGGATCACCGCGTCGGGAGCGATCGCCCGCAGCCGTTCGACCCGTGCGCCGTCGCCGTCGACCTCCAGCGCCAGCGGCCGCGCGCCCGCCGCGGCGAGGATCGCGCGATGGGCGGGCAGCCCGGGATCCTCGACGGCGATCGTCCCGTCGGCGAGCTCCGCCCCGATCAGCGCAAACGCCTGAGCGGCGCCCGAGCAGACGACGATCGACTCCGGGTCTGCGACGACGCCCCGCACACGGCGCAGGTGGCCCGCGAGGGCCCGGCGCAGGGCCGGGGCGCCGCGCGGGTCGGGGTAGCCGAGCGCCCGGTCGGGCGCGTCGCGCAGCGTCTCGCGCAGGGCACGCAGCCACAATCGCCGGGGGAACGCGGCCAGGTCGGGATAGCCCGGGAAGAAGTCGAACCGAAGCGGGGGCGTCGCGCGCTCCGCCGCCGGCGGCTCGTGCGGCGCCGCGCCGCCGGCGACGAACGTGCCCGCGCCGCGCCGCGCGACGAGGTACCCCTCCGCGAGCAGCTGGGAGTACGCGTCGACGACGAGCCGGCGCGAGATGCCGAGGTCGGAGGCGAGGGCGCGGGTCGCCGGCAGGCGCACGTGCGCCGCGAGGCGTCCGCTGCGCACCGCGTCCCGCAGGCCGTCCTCGAGCTGAGCACGCAGCGGCGTTCCCCCCAGCCGGTCGAGCTCGAGCAGCAGCTCCTCGCCGCGCGCGGCATCGGCGGCGAGAGCGCCGGGAGGGGACGGCGCGCCGTGCCGTCCGTCTCCCAGATCGCTATTGGTACCCATTTCTACCCTCTGATTGGTCCTTTACGATGTACCAGCCAGACCATATCGTCGCGGGCATGGCAGCGCAGGCCAGCGAGGACCGCTCCCCCATCCGCCGTGACGGAGCGCCGGACGAGCCGCCGGTCGTGCTGGAAGCGGGGCTGATCGTGCTGGGCGCCTACAACCTCTTCCTCGCGGTCTTCATGACCGTCGCGCCCCGCGCGTTCTTCACCTCGATCGGTCCTTTCGAAGAGCTCAACCGCCACTACATCCGCGACATCGCGACGTACAGCGCCTCGATGGGCGTCGGTGCGCTGGTCGCGATCCGCCGGCCCTCCTGGCGCACCCCCGTGCTCGCGATCTCGACGATCCAGTTCGGCCTGCACACGGTCAACCACCTTCTCGACGCGAGCTCCGCCCATCCGCAGTGGACGGGCTGGTTCGATTTCGCCTCGCTGCTCGCGGGCACCTTGCTCCTTGCCTGGATGTGGCGCTCCGCCGCGCGCGCCGAGACCAGGGCGTCGGGCGGCCCGCGCTCGGGGCGCCCGCGCGGCGCCGACGGCGCCCCCGGCGCATCGCCCGCACGAACTTCGGTCTCCACCCCCCGCACCGGAAGGAGCACGGCATGACCGTCGTCGAAGGCGTTCCCGCGCGCCGCAGGCCCCTCATCCGCCTCACCTACGCGATCGCCCGCCGAGAAGTGCGGCGCGTGACCGGGAAGTCGCTGCTCACGCCCGACATCCCTGTCCGCGCTCACCGGTTCGCCCAGCTGCTCGGCTACGCCCAGCTCGAGAGGAGCGTCGCGCGACGCCCGCTTGTGCCCGAGCGGCTGCGCGCGCTCGCCGTCCTGAAGTCCGCGGTCATGCAGGGCTGTGAGATGTGCCGGGACATCGGCTCCTACGAGGCGCGCGCCAAGGGCGCCGACGACGGCCAGCTCGAGGACCTGCACCGGTATCGCGACAGCGATCGCTTCGACGAGACCGAGCGGCTCGTGCTCGACCTGGCTGTCGCGATGACGCGCACCCCCGTCGTCGTCGCGCCCGAGCTGCTCGAAGCGCTTCGAGACCGGCTCGGCGGAGACGCGGCGCTGGTCGAGCTCGTGCACCTGATCGCGGTCGAGAACCTGCGCTCTCGCTTCAACGGCGCGTTCGGACTCGGCGCCGCGGGTTTCAGCGAGGGCATGGCCTGCGCACGGATGGAGACCGGCGCGGAGGCCGGCGGCGCGCCCGGCACCGGCGGCGAGGCCCCCGAGCTCTCGACGGCGCCGGCCGGCGGGCTCGCGGTCGCCTCGTGAGGGTCCTCGTCGCAGGCGCGACCGGGGTGATCGGCCGCCGCCTCGTGCCGGCGCTGCTCGACGCGGGACACGACGTGACCGCGATGTGCCGCAGCGCCGAGCGTGCCGAGCAGGCACGCGCCGCGGGGGCCGAGACGGCGATCGCCGACGCGCTCGACCCCGGCGCCGTGACGCAGGCCGTGGCACGTGCCCGTCCGGATGCGGTCGTCAACCAGCTCACGGCGCTCCCGAAGCGGATCGACCCGCGCCGGATCGAGCGGGACTTCGAGCGCAACGACCGGCTGCGGAGCGAGGGGTCGCGGATCCTTGCCGGCGCCGCGCGCGCCGCCGGCGTCCGGCGACTCCTCGCGCAGAGCATCGCGTTCATGTACGACGCCGGCCCGCGGGGGCGGCTCCACTCCGAGGAGGACCCGCTCGTGCGCGATCCCCCCGCGTCGTTCGCCCGCACGGCGAACGCCGTCAGGGCACTCGAGCAGAGCACTCTCGAGGCGGGCGGGACGGTGCTCCGCTACGGCTACTTCTACGGGCCGGGCAGCGCGATCGCGCCCGACGGCTCGATCGTCGCCGACCTCCGGCGCCGGCGCCTCCCGATCGTCGGCTCGGGGGCGGGCGTGTGGTCGTTCGTGCACGTCGACGATGCTGCGGCCGCCACGGTCGCGGCGCTCGCCGCGGCCCCCGCCGTCTACAACGTCGTGGATGACGAGCCGGCCCCGGCCGCCGAATGGCTGCCGGCGCTCGCGCAGGCCGCCGGCGCCCCTCGCCCGATGCGGGTCCCGGCGTTCCTGGCGCGCCTCGCGGCCGGCGAGTACGGCGTCGCCGTCATGACCCGGGCGCAGGGCGCGGCGAACGAGCGCGCCAAGCGCGAGCTCGCGTGGACGCCCGCGCACCGGAGCTGGCGGGAGGGCTTTCCCGCAGTCTTCGCCTGACAGAACGGGGCTCGGCCGCGCGCGCCCGGCCGCGGCAGGGCGGTGAGCGGGCGAGCGACCCTACTTGCGCACGACCAGCGCCACGCCCGCGACGAGCAGGGCGATCCCGAGCACGCGCTGGAAGCTGACCGGGGTCTTCGCCACGCCGAGCAGCCCGAGGCGGTCGATCACGACCGACATCGTGAGCTGGCCCGTGATCACGACGGCCGTGAGCCCGCTCGCGCCGAGCGTTCTCACAGCTTCGAGGGCGACGAACACGTAGACGGCGCCGAGCAGGCCGCCGACGAGCGCCCACCACGGGACCTTGCCGATGCCGCCGAGCGAGCTGAGCCCGCCCCGCAGGACGAAGCTGATCGCCACCAGCGCGGCCGTGCCGACGAGGAACGAGAACGTCGCGGCCTGCACGCCGCCCACCGTCTTTCCAAGGCGCGAGTTGATCGGCGCCTGCATGCCGACGAGCGCACCGGCGCCCGCGCCGAGGAAGATCGCGAGGCTGCGGGTCACTTCGCCTCTAGCCAGTTCTGCCCGGAGCCGATGTCGACCGCGAGCGGCGGCTCGTTCGGCTCCCAGACGGCGACCATCTCGCGCTCGACCAGGCCGCCCGCCTTCTCGGCCTCCTCGGGGGGGCCTTCGAACAGCAGCTCGTCGTGGATCGTCAGCAGGAGCTTCGTCTCAAGGCCCGACTCTTCGAGCGCCGCATGGGTGCGCACCATCGCGAGCTTGATGATGTCCGCGGCGGTGCCCTGGATGACCGTGTTGACCGCGAGGCGCTCGCCCAGCGTGCGGACCTGGTAGTTGCGGGCCCGCAGCTCCGGGATCTGCCGGCGCCGCCCCCAGAGCGTCTTGACGTAGCCCTCCTCCTTGGCGCGCTCGATCGTGGCCGCCATGAACTCGGCGACGCGGGGAAAGCGGTCGAGGTAGGCGTCGATGAACTCCTTGGCCTCCTCGCGCGGGATGTTCAGGCGGTCCGCGAGGCCGTAGTCGGACAGCCCGTAGACGATGCCGTAGTTGATCATCTTCGCCTTCGAGCGCATGCCCGGGTCGATCTCCTCCGGCGTGACGCCGAACACGCGCGAGGCGGTCGCGGTGTGGACGTCCTCGCCGCGCTTGAAGATCTCCATCAGGACGTCCTCCTGCGCCGCCTGCGCGAGCACCCGCAGCTCGATCTGCGAGTAGTCGGCGGAGATCAGCACCTTGCCCGGCTCGGCCTCGAAGCAGCCGCGGATCTCGCGGCCCAGCGGGGTGCGGATCGGGACGTTCTGCATGTTCGGGTTGGTGCTCGACAGGCGCCCGGTCGTCGCCACGGCCTGCAGGAAGGTCGTGTGGATCCGCGACTCGGCATCGGTCTGCTCGGGCAGCACGTCCAGGTAGGTCTTGATCAGCGTCGAGAGCTCGCGCCAGCGCTCGATCCTGGGCACGATCTCGTGCTCTGAGCGGATCGCCTGCAGCACCCGCGCGTCGGTCGAGTAGCCGGTCTTGCCGCGCCGCTTTCGCGACAGCCCGAGGCGCTCGAAGAGGATCTCGCCGAGCTGCTGCGGGGAACCGATCGTGAACTCCTCGCCCGCGAGCTCGAAGATCTCGCGTTCCAGGCCGCCGATCTCCTCGCGAACCCGCTCGGTGATCTCCGCGAGGCGGTCGAGGTTCAGCCGCACCCCGAGCAGCTCGAGCTCGCGCAGCACCGGCACGAGCGGCAGCTCGATCTCGGCCATCACCGCCTCGAGCCCGCGCTCGGCGATCTGCTCGCGCTGCCAGTCGGCCAGCGCGCCCAGCATCACGGCGCGCGCCGCCACCTCATCGTCGAGATCGCTGCCGAGGCCGCGCTCCTCGCACAGCTCCTCGAGCGGATAGCCGCGGCGGGCGGGGTCGAGCAGATAGGCGCCGAGCAGCGTGTCGTGAGCGAGGTGGCGGGGAACGGTTCGCAGCGCCTTCGCGTCGTGTGTGACGACCGGGCGAGCATCGCAGCCGGCGACCACCTCCTCGGGCCCGTCGCAGTCGCCCGCGATCGCCTCCCCGCCGGCGGCGGCCGCGAAGCGCCACGGGGCGCCGTCGGCAAACAGCTCTCCCTCCGGCGGCTCGATCTCCTCGACGACGACGCAGATCTCGGACCCGCCCGAGCCGAGCTTCGCGATCTCGGCAGGCCCGCCTGCACGCAGCGACGCGGTCAGAGTGACCTCGGCCGCGCTCGCCGGAGCCGCGACGTCGGGGTCCCCCAGCGCCTCCTCCAGCCGGCGCAGCGGATCGCGCAGCTCGTACTCGCGGAAGAACTCGCGCAGCCGCGAGCGGTCGGGCTCGAGACCCGCCTGGAGCGCGACGTCGAGGTCCACGTCCAGGTCGCGCCGCACCGTCGCGAGCTCCCGCGACATGCGGGCGTCGTCCGCGTGCGCGAGGAGGTTCTCTTTGCGCTTGGCGCCTTTCACCTGCTCGACGTTGGCGAGCACGTCCTCGAGCGTGCCGAACGACTGCAGCAGCTCGCTGGCGGTCTTGTCGCCGATCCCCGGGATGCCGGGGATGTTGTCGGAGGTGTCCCCCTTCAGCCCGTAGAAGTCGGGGATCAGCTCGGGTCCGATGCCGTAGCGGTCGATCACCGCGCGGCGGTCATAGATCTTCGTCTCGGTGATCCCGCGCGAGGTCGCCATCACCTTGACGAGCCCGTCCTCGTCGATCAGCTGGAAGACATCGCGATCGCCGGTCACGATCATCACCGGCACCTGCGGATCGGCGCGCAGCGCGCGCTCGGCGAGCGAAGCGATCACGTCGTCCGCCTCGTATCCCTCGATGAGCACGTTGGTGTACCCGAAGGCCTCGACCAGCGGCGCCATCGCGGGCCACTGCTGCTTCAGCAGATCCGGGCGCGAGCGCCGCGAAGCCTTGTAGTCGGCGAACAGCTCGTTGCGCCCTGAGGTGCCGGCGTCCCATGCCACGACGGTCGGCTGCACGCCGTACTCGGTGACGATCTTCACCAACATCGAGGCGAACCCGAAGATCGCGTTCGTCGGCACGCCGGTCGATGTCGCGATCGACTCCGGCAGCGCGAAGAACGCGCGGTAGACGAGGCTCGGGCCGTCGATCAGGAACAGCCGGCGGCCCTCCGCGCCCGCGGGCGCCGCCCCGCGCTCGCGCTCTTTGCCTGCGGCCGCCATCCCGTCCCACTCTACGTCTCTGCCCGGAGTGCGGCACCCCGGCCGCGATTTGGCCGCAACGTGCGGGCTGATCTTTGAGAAGATGCCGTGCCGCCAGCCAAGGAGGGAGCACGAAGTGAGCGCCACACCGAGCGCGCAGTACCGCCTGACCATCCGCGTGAAGCTCGACGACAGCACGGGCGTGCTCGGCCGCGCCACGAGCGCGATCGGGGAGGCCGGCGGCGTTGTCGCGGCCGTCGACGTGGTCGAGAGCGACGCCGGCGGGGCGCTGCGGGACATCGTCGTCGACGGCGCCGACAGCGACCACTGGGACCGCATCCTCGCCGCGATCGGAGCCGTCGACGGCGCCGAGGTCATCGATGCGACCGACCGCACCTTCCTGCTGCACGTCGGCGGCAAGATCGAACAGTCCAACAAGCACCCGCTGAAGACCCGCGACGACCTCTCGATGGTCTACACGCCCGGCGTGGCCCGGGTGTGCCTCGCGATCGCCGAGGACGAAGACAAGGCGTTCCAGTACACGATCAAGAGGAACACCGTGGCCGTGGTGTCCGACGGCACGGCGGTGCTGGGCCTGGGCAACATCGGGCCGAAGGCAGCGATGCCCGTGATGGAGGGCAAGTGCTGCCTGTTCAAGGAGTTCGCCGGCGTCGACGCGTTCCCGATCTGCCTCGACACGACCGACACCGAGGAGATCGTCCAGGCCGTCAAGCTGATGGCTCCCGGCCTCGGCGGGATCAACCTCGAGGACATCTCGGCGCCGCGCTGCTTCGAGATCGAGCAGCGGCTGATCTCGGAGCTCGAGATCCCCGTCTTCCACGACGACCAGCACGGCACCGCCGTGGTCGTGATGGCGGCGGTGCTGAACGCGGTCAAGCTGACGGGGCGGAACCTCGAGGATCTGAGCGTCCTGATCATCGGCCTCGGCGCCGCCGGGATCGCCGTCACGCGGATCCTGCGCGCGGCGGGCGTGACGCGCATCGTCGGCGCCGACTCCCAGGGCGCGCTGAGCGTGCAGCGCGAGGACTACCTCGACGGCTCTATGAACCCCGTCAAGCGCTGGTTCGCCGAGGTCACCAACCCGGACTGCCGCTCCGGCGCGCCCGCCGACGTGATCGACGGCGTGGACCTGCTGGTCGGGCTCTCCGGGGCGCGCGTGATGCCCGCCGGAGCGCTTGCGCGCATGGCGCCGGACGCGATGGTCTTCGCGATGGCCAACCCGACCCCGGAGGTGCACCCCGAGGAGGCGGCGCCGTACGTGCGGATCATGGCCACCGGGCGCTCGGACTTCCCCAACCAGATCAACAACGTGCTCGCCTTCCCGGGCATCTTCCGCGGCGCCCTGGATGTGCGCGCCCGCGCGATCACGGAGGAGATGAAGATGGCGGCCGCGCGGGGGATCGCCTCGATCGTCCCCGAGGAGGAGCTGCGGGAGGACTACATCATCCCCTCGGTCTTCAACCGCGACGTGGCACCGGCGGTCGCCGCCGCCGTCGGCGAGCAGGCGCGCGCGGCCGGCCTGGCGGAGGCCGGCCTCGAGGTCGGCTACGCGCAGGGCGACACCGTCGCACCGGGTGCCGCCGGCGCAACCGACGGCCGCGTCTGAGGAGCGGTCCGAGATGTCCGGTTCCACGACGCTGCACGGACCACGGCACGCCGCCGTGGGATCGATCATCTAGATGCCGGCGATCACCGTCTCGGGTGCCAGCGGCATGATCGGCCGCCGCCTCGTGCACGAGCTGCAGCACCAGGGCTGGGAGGTGACGATCCTCAGCCGCGAACCGGTCCGCGCCCAGCACGCCCTCGGCGAGGTCGAGACCTACCATTGGGACCCGGTCGAGGAACGGGCGCCGGTCCAGGCGCTGGCCGGCCGCGACGCCGTCGCCCACCTCGCCGGGGAGCCGGTCTCCCAGCGCTGGACACCGGCCGTCAGGCGCGCGATCCGCGACAGCCGCGTGACAGGGACCGAGAACCTGCTCGCCGCGCTGCGGGAGACCGAGCCGCGGCCGGGGGTGCTGGTCTCCTCCTCGGCGAGCGGCTACTACGGCGCACGCGGCAGCGAGCCGGTCGACGAGGAGGCATCCCCGGGGCGTGACTTCCTCGCCGAGGTCTGCGTCGCGTGGGAGGCGCAGGCGGCGCGCGCCGAAGAGCTCGGGATGCGGGTCGTCCGGATCCGCACCGGCGTCGTCCTCGATCGCACCGGCGGGGCGCTCGCGAAGATGCTGCTGCCGTTCCAGCTCGGGATCGGCGGGCCGGTGGCGGGAGGACGGCAGTACATGCCCTGGATCCACGCGGAGGACGTCGTCGGGATGTTCGTGGCGGCGCTCGGCGACGAGCGCTGGTCGGGACCGGTGAACGCAACCGCGCCCGTGCCCGTCTCCAACCGCGAGTTCTCCCACGCCCTCGGACGCGCGCTTCACCGCCCTGCGCTCGTGCCGGTGCCGGGCTTCGCCCTGAGCGCTGTCTACGGAGAGATGGCCCAGATCGTCACAAGCGGGGTCCGCGCGGTGCCCGCCAAGCCGCTGATGCTCTCCTTCCCCTACCGGCACCCCGAGCTCGACGAGGCACTGCGCTCGGCGCTCGCGCGCTGAGCGCCGGCCCGCTGCTCAGGCGCTCGCGGTCATCGCCTCGCCCGTCGGGGAGGCACCGTCCGAGCCCGCTCTGGAGCTGTTGTCGGTCTCGATGATCACCCGGCACGGGCGCACCTTGAGCAGGTAGGCGGCAGTCGGCCCGATCCCCTGCTCGCCGCGGGGAGCGTGGATCGTCGACCAGTAGATGACGTCGGAGCCGACGCGTTCGGCTTCCTCTACCAGCGCGGAGCCGGGATTGCGGGTGCGGATCAGCCCGGTGCGGATCTTGATCCCCGACCGCCGCGCCTGAACGCGCGCGCTCTCGAGCACCGAGCGCCCCTGCGCCTCCTCCTCTTCGAGCCCCGACTCCAGCGACAGCTGGCTGGGAACGGGCAGCACGTAGACGGCGTAGACGATCCCATCTTCGCCGATCAGCTTCGCGGCGGCGTGGAGGGCAGAGGCCGAGACGTCCTCGCCGAAGATCGGCACGAGCGCGGTGCGGTACTCGAGCTCCTCGAAGTCCGGCGGCCGTTCCGGACGCGGGATCCTGTAGGACTTCCACGGGCTCAGCCCCTGCCGGCGGCGGTAGTAGAAGTAGCCCAGCATCCCGAACACCATCCACGGCAGGCCGATCGTTCGCGCCTCGCCGTGCAGGACGACGACCGAGCACCAGGCCGCGAACGTGCCGATGCCGCCGAGCACCGCGGTGAGCGGGATGTCCGCGCCGCGGAAGCGCACGTTCCACGGCATCCGATAGGGCCGGGCTCGATCAGGGTCCTTCACGCGCAGGGCCACCACCGCGACGTGCGCGGTCGTGAACGAGAGCATCGCGCCGAACGAGTAGAGGTTGCCGAGCAGGGTCGTTTCCCCCGGCAGGATCAGCAACGCCGCCAGCAGCGAGAAGAAGATGATCGTGAACCACGGCGTCCGGAAGCGAGGGTGCAGCTGGGAGAAGATCGCGGGCAGCTGGCGGTGCTCGGCGAGCGACCATGACAGCCGGGAGATCCCGATCAGCCCGGCGTTGGTGGCGATGAAGAGGATCGTCGCGGCGAGCACGCCGACGTAGTCGCGCGCGATCGTCGCCGTGGCCCCGCTGAGGCCGAGCTTGTCGATGATCCCGAGCACGGGATCGTTTTCGTAGTGGCCGCCGAGCGCGGTCGCGTAGCCGACGTGGTGGAAGCTTTCTTTCAGCTCCGGGGAGTAGCCGATGCCGTGGTGGACGACCGGCAGCGCGGAGAGCGCCACGACCGAGATCCCCGCATAGACGCCGAGCACGGCGATCAACACGAGGTTCACCGCCTTGGGCACGTCGTGGCCGGGATCCTTGGCCTCCTCGGCCATGTTCGAGACCGTCTCGATCCCGGTGTAGGCGACCATCGCCACCGAGAGCGCGAAGATCAGCTGGGTCCAGCTCGGCGCGACGCCGAGGTGGACCTGGTCGACCAGCAGCTTCGGGTCGAGCACCAGCACGACCCCGAGCACGACGAGCAGGACCTGCGTGCAGAGGTCGGTGACGGCGAGTACGAGGTTGAGTTTCGCCGACTCGCCGAGGCCGCGGATGTTGAGCCCGGCGAGCAGCGCGATCGTCACGAGCCCGCCGATGATGTCGCCGGGATTGTGCGTCAGCGCGGGGAAGAAGGCGCCCAGGTAGTGAGGCACGAAGAACGCCGAGATCGCGATCGTGATGATGTAGTCGAGGCTGAGCGCCCAGCCGGCGAAGAACGAGATGACGTCGTTGAAGGCGTGCCGGGCGAATGAGGAGGAACCGCCGGCCTCGGGGAACATCGCCGCGCCCTCGGCGTAGGTCTTCGCGGTCAGCACGAAGAGGCCGCCCGCGAACATGAAGACCAGCGGCGTCAGCCCGAGGGCATGGGCGGCGACCAGGCCGAGGGCGTAGTAGATGGAGGAGCCGACGTTGCCGTAGGCCGTCGCGAACAGCCCCGGAACCCCGACCGATCTGCGCAGCCCGTGCTCTGAGAGGCGCGCCATGCCAGTGACGCTAGATACGCCCGTATGAAGATCGCATCAAGAAACGAGCTGCCGACGTCTCGATTTTGTTAAGGGTTGGGTGGGTCGCTTGCGGGGTGCCGCGGCGGGAGGCGGCATGGGTGGCGTGGGCGGGAAGCGACACGTCTAGTCCGCCGCACGGAAGCGGTAGCCGACGCCGGCGTCGGTGCGGATGAACGAGCGGCGCCCGCTGCCGCCGAGCTTGCCGCGCAGGTTGGCGATGTGGGTGCGCAGCAGCGGGGTGGCGTCTGCGTGCTCGGGTCCCCACACCTCGATCAGGAGCTGGCGGTGGGTCATCAGCAGGCCGCGGTTCAGCGCGAGCGTCCTCAGGAGCGAGAACTCGATCGGCGTCAGCCGCACCTCCTCGCCATCGAGCCAGACCGCGTGCGCGGCAAGGTCGATCACGAGCCCATCGATCTCGATCCGAGGCTCGCTCGTTCCGCGTCCGGCACGCCGCAACGCGGCCTGGACGCGCGCGACGAGCTCGCCGGGGCCGAACGGCTTCGTGACGTAGTCGTCGGCCCCGCTCTCGAGCGCCTTGATCTTGACGGCCTCCTCGCCCAGCGCCGAGAGCACGATGATCGGCATCTCGCTCCAGTCGCGCAGCCGCCGGCAGACCTCGATGCCGTCGCTGTCGGGCAGCATCAGGTCCACGATCGCCGCGTGCGGGCCGATCACGGCTGCGCGGTCCAGCGCCTCCTCCCCCGCCCCGGTGACCGTCACCTCGTAGCCGGCCTCGCGCAGCACCAGCCGCAGCGCGCGCTGGATCTGGGGGTCGTCGTCGCAGACGAGGATGCGCTCGCCGGCCATCAGCCGAAGGGGAAGTCGATCACGAAGCTCGTGCCCTGACCGGGTTGGGACTCGATTCCGATGCGCCCGCCGTTGACCTCGACGAACCCCCGTGCGATCGCGAGGCCCAGCCCCGAGCCCTGGTGGCCGTTGCCGGCGCCTGCGCGGTAGAACGGCAGGAAGACGCGCTCCTGCTCGGCGGGAGCGATGCCGGGACCCTGGTCGACGACGCGCACGCGGAGCCGGTCTCCGACGGCTCGCGCCCGCAGCGACACCGGATTTCCCTCCGAGTAGCGGACTGCGTTCTCGAGCACGTTGACGAAGGCACGCTCGAGCTGCCCCGGATCGGCCTGCAGCGGGGGCAGCTCGCGGTCGATCGAGATCTGGAAGGACTCAGCAGGTGCACCGGTCATCTCGACGGCCTCGTGGAGCACGTCCTCCAGCGAGCACGACGCCAGGTGAGGCGCGGTGCTGCCGGACTGCAGCAGCGAGAGGTCCAGCAGCTTCTCGATCAGCACCCACAGGCGCGTCCCGGCATCGAGCACGAGCTCGCGCACCTCGGCGACGTTCTCGCCCTCCGAGGCGCGCGGGTCGAGCGTGCCGGCGGCCGTGAGGATCGCCGTGACGGGCGTGCGCAGATCGTGGGAGACCGAGCGCAGCACGGCCGTCTTCATCTCGTCCGAGCGCCGCAGGGCGGCCGTCTCGACCACCTCAGCGCGGAGCGTCTCGCGGTGCACCGCCGCGGCGAGGATCGAGGACAGCGCCGGGACGAGGCGCTCGCGCGCGCGCTCGCGCTGCGCCGCCGGGGCACCGGCCGGCAGCTCGAGCGCGCCGATCGTCTCGCCGCCGGCCCGGAGAGGCAGCTGGACCGCCCCCTCGACGGCCGGGTCGTCCCCGAGCCTGATGCGAGCCGAGGCGCAGCCGAGCGCCTGCGCGAGGCGCTCCGCCGCGGGTCCGAGCGCGTCCTGCAGGCGCTCGGCGCCGAGCAGCAGCTGCGCCAGCTCGCTCGCGAGCGCGGCCTCGCGGCGGCGCTCGTCGAGCTCCTGCGCACGCGCACGCGCCAGTTCCGCGACGAGGCCCACGACGATCGCCACCGCGATGAACGCCGCAAGCCCGATCCAGTCGCGCCCGTGGCGCAGCGTGAAGTCCCCCAGCGGCGGCAGGTGGAAGAAGTTGAACGCCGCCGCGCTGAGGATCGCCGTCCCGACGCCGAAGCCGAGACCCCAGAAGATCGCGACCACGAGCACGGGCAGGAGGTACACGACGCCGAGCGTCTGCACCGGCGCGATGTGCGCCAGCGGGTACAGCAGCAGCGTCGTGACGGCGACCGACGCGAGCGCGACCAGCGCTCCGAGCGAGCGCGAAGGCCGCTCGGAGCGGAGCAGCATCTGTGGCAGGGCACGCGTCCCCATGGACCCAGTGTGCCTCAGGCCGGCACCGCGGCGGCCTCACGCTCCCCGGCTGTGCGGTTCTCCGTCTCGATGATGATCCGGCAGGGACGCTTCGCGAGCAGGTAGGTGGCGGTGGGACCGATCCGCTGCTCGCCCGCGGGGGCGTGCAGCGTCGACCAGAAGACGACCTCGGCGTCGACGCGTTCGGCCTGCTCGACCAGCGCCGAGCCGGGGTTGCGCGTGCGGATCAGCGCGGTGTGGATCTTGATCCCCATGCGCCGCGCCTTGATGCGCGCGCTCTCGAGCGCCGAGCGTCCTTCGGCTTCCTCCTCGACGAGCCCCTCGTCGAGCGAGAGCTGGTTCGGCACCGGCAGTACGAACACGGCGTAGACGACGCCGTCCTCGCCGATCAGCTTCGCCGCCGCGGCGAGCGCCGCCCCGCTCACATCGCCGCCGAAGATCGGGACCAGCGCGGTGCGGTAGTCGAACTCGGTGAACTGCGGCGGGCGCTCTCGCCGCGGCGCCTTCGAGGTGGTGCGGAGGTCGAGGCCCTGGCGGCGGCGGTAGACGACGTAGATGATCATGCCGAGGATCAGCCAGCCCACGCCCGAGGCCGCCACGGTCAGGTGCAGGATCGTGACGACGACGAACGCGAGCCCGGTGCCGATGCCGCCGAGGATCGCGAAGACGGGCAGTTCGCGGCCTTTGATCCTGATCGTCCCGGGCCCGCGGTACGGCCGCTCGCGATCGGGGTCCTTGATCCGCAATCGGATCACCGAGGCGTGCGCGATCGTGAACGAGAGCATCGCCCCGAACGCGTACATGTTGCCGAGGAATTCGGCCTGCCCGGGGATGATCGTCAGGCACGCGATCGTGCCGAACAGCAGGATCCCGATCCAGGGCGTCGAGAAGCGGGGGTGCAATCGGCTCAACCGATCCGGCACCTGCCGGTGCAGGCCCATCGAGTACACGAGCCGCGAGGCGCCGATGATGCCCGCGTTGGAGGCGATGAACAGGATCGTCGCGGCCAGGATCCCCACATAGACCTCGCCGATCGACTGGAGCGCCCCGAGGTGCAGGTGCTTGACGATCCCGAGCACGGGGTCGCCTGCGTAGCCGCCTTCGGCCTCGCTCGTACCGAGCAGCGTCTTGTAGGTGCCGTTCGCCTGTTTGGTGACCGGCAGCGCGGACAGCGCGACCATCGGGAGCAGGGCGTAGATCGCGAACACGGCCGCGACGACGGCCTTGATCGCGCGCGGAATCGTGTGCGTCTCGTCCACGGCCTCCTCGGCCATGTTCGAGATCGTCTCGATCCCCGTATAGGCGATCATCCCGACCGGGATCGCGACCAGGAAGTCTTTCCACGTCGGCGCGATGCCGAGGTGGACGTTTTCGACCAGCACGTGCGGCGAGAGCACGAGCACGACGCCGGCCACGACGAGCAGCAGCTGCGTAGCGAGGTCGGTGACGGCGAGCACGATGTTCAGGCCCGCCGCCTCCTTGACCCCGACGACGTTCACGAACGACAGCACCCCGACGACGCCGATCCCGAACACGATGTCCCCCGGCGAGTGCTGCAGAGCCGGCCAGAACAGGCCGCCGAGGTAGTGCGGCACGAAGAACGCCGAGATGGCGATCGTGATCGTGTAGTTGAGCATCTGCGCCCACGCCGCGAAGAACGACCACAGCTCGTTGAACGCGTGCCGCGCGAACGAGGAGGAGCCGCCGGCCTCCGGGTACATCGCGGTCGCCTCCGCGTAGGTGGCGGCGGTGAGATAGAAGATCCCGCCCGTGATCACGAACACGATCGGCGTCAGCCCGAGCGCGTAGGAGGCCACGAGACCCAGTGCGTAGTAGATCGAGGAGCCGACGTTGCCGTAGGCCGTCGAGAACAGCGCGCTGGTGCCCAGCACCCTGCGCAATCCGTGTTGGGTGAGCCGAGCCACCGCCCGGCAGCGTACCGGCGCCGCCCGGCGCCAGGCGCCTGCGCAGGCCGCGCCGAAAGGTCCGTCCGGGGCGTGTGCATGCAACATCCCATGCACCGCAGTCGCCGCGGAAGGAACCAGCCGTATGATCCCGACGAGGAGCCGTTTTTTCGGTCTCCGGAACGACTCGAGAGCCGCAATGGAAACCGCGCGACGCGAAAACTACGACTCCGGCGAGGACTTCGTCCTCGAATACGGCGAGCTGCGCTTCACGTTCAACGAGGCCGATTTCTCGCAGCGCTGCGAGCAGGCCGCCCTCAAGCTCGGCTTCGTCGGGGGCCGTCTCGGCGCCGAGGAGCTGGAAGACCTCGTGAACCTCGCGGTCAACGGCGAGATCATCGACCCGGCCTCCGCCCTCGGCGAACACGTCAACGACTGCTGGCCAGAGCTGGTCGGCCCCGCCGAGCGCTCGCTGGTGCACTGGCTGCGCCGCCTGGTCTTCCGCGGCGCCTGGCTCGACCAGCGCGTCAAGGAGGGTGAGCTCAGCGTCGCGTTCGACGGCGAGACGGGCGCGTTCGCCTACGTGCAGCCGAACTCATCCGGCCCCGGCGAGCCGATCGAGCTGGCACCCGAGCCCTCGTGGACCCGGGTGGCCTACCGCCGCTCCGACGCCGCGGCTTAGGGCGCCGGCGCCCCAGGGCGCCTTACGACAGCGCGGCCTCGCGGGCCTTGCGGATCGCCTCCGCCCCATCCTCACCGACGAGCAGCTCGGCGTGGAGCGTGCCTCCGGCTCCCAGATCGAGCATCGGCTCGCCGCCCGAGGCGGCAAGGGCCGCGTCGAGTGCGATCACCGTCGTCTCCCCGCCGACCGGGGCGGGGCTCGTCGCGATCACGGTCACCGAGCCGGCCTCGCGCAGGTTGCGCGCGGCGGCCATCGCGCGGCGCGCCGCGTGAGGGTGCAGGCCGTCGAGGCCGTCGACCAGGACGACCGCGTCGCCGCCGCGCGAGGCGACGCGCCGCGCGGCGTCAAGAGCACGCTCCAGTGCCTGCGCCTGGGTGTCGGCCGAGGCCGCGAACGTCATCGCCGCGGCGATCGGAGCGGCGTCCTCGCCCTCCGCCGCCTGCCAGTCGGCCAGTTCCTCCGGGCGCACGCCCAGCAGCACGACGCTCAGCTCGATGCCCACGGTCCCCTTCAGTGCCTCGTAGAGGCGCCGCAGCGTCTCCGACTTGCCGGCGCCCCGCGGCCCGGTGATCGTCGCGCGCGAGCCGCGTCCGAGCGGCGTGAGCCACTCGATCGCCTCGAGCGTCTTGTCCTTTGAGCTGAGCGCGAGACGATCGGCCGGCCAGGCGACCGGCAGATCCTCGTAGCGCGCGCCGTCCGAGACCGAGTCGGCGGACTCGCCGTTGATCGTGTCGATCCTGACCAGCGACGGGTAGCGCTCCGAGCGCCGCGGCGTGCGGACCGGCCCGGCGACGCGGTCGCCGGAGACCAGCTCGCAGCGGCGCACCTGCGCGGCCGAGATGTAGACGTCCTCGTCGGAGGGCTCGGGCGGGTCGACACGTAGGAACGCTGAGCCGTTGCCCAGGACCTCGACGACACCCTCGGCGACCCGCGCGCTGTCCTCGTCATCGCTCTCCTCGCGCCCACCGCGCCGCGATCCCCCTCCGCGCGAGCCCTCTCCGCGCGAGCCCTCTCCGCGCGAGCCCTCTCCGCGCGAGCCCTCTCCGCGCGAGCGCCCGCCACGGCGCGAGCGCGAACGCGGCGCAGGAGCACTCTCCGGCTCGCTGTCGCCGTCGGAGCCCGCCTCGGGCTCGGCCTCGGCGGCCGGCTCCTGTTCGTTCTCCTCGTCCTTCTCGTCCTTCTCGTCCTTCTCCTCCTCGCCGGCCTCGGCCGAGCGCGAGCGGCGCAACCGCGGCGTGCGCCGGCGGCGCGAGCGCGGAGCCTCGCTGTCCTCGGTCTCGGCACCGGCGCCGTCTCCTGACTCGCCGAGGATCGCGTCGATCAGGTCCGCCTTGCGGAGCCTGCGGAAACCGTCGAGGCCGATCTGATCGGCGATCGCGTGGAGGTCGGCGAGCGGGCTCGCTTCCAGCTCGGAACGGTCGAGCACTGCCATCTTCGTTCTCTCTTTCTTTGGATGGGCGGTTGGCATCCCGCCGCGTTGGACAGCGGCGGGCATCCCGTGAAGCCAGCAGACTAGCGGCTGTAGCGGATCTCCTCGGTGAGCTGCAACGCCTCATCCGGCGCGCTCTCGCCCCCCAGGGCGCTGCGCACCGCGAGGTAGTCGGCGGCGGCCGCCACGTCATGAACACGGAAGATGTGAGCGCCCTGATCGACGCCGTGGGCGAGCGCCGCAAGCGTCCCCGCGAGCCGCTCGCGCGGCGGGCGGCCGGTCAGCGCGCCGACGAAGTCCTTGCGCGAGATCGCCATCAGGACGGGGCGGTCGAGCTCGTGCAGGCGCCCGGCCGAAGCAAGCAGCCTGACCGTCTGCGCCGGCGTCTTGGCGAAATCTGGCCCGGGGTCGACGATCAGCTGATCGCGCTCGACGCCCCGCTCTTCGGCCAGCACCATCCGCTCGCGCAGGAAGGAGAGCACCTCGCCGACGACGTCCTCGTAGAGGTCCGCGTCCTGGCGGCGTTCACGCGGAGCCGCAGCGGTGTGCATCAGGACCAGCGCGGCGCCGGTCTCGGCGCAGACGCTCGCGAGCTCCGGGTCCCGCAGGCCGCTCACGTCGTTGACGATCCGTGCGCCGGCATCGATCGCAGCGCGCGCCACGGCAGGCTTGTAGGTATCCACCGAGACGAGCGCGCCGAGCTCGCCGGCGAGCCGCTCGATCAGCGGCGCCACGAGCGCGATCTCCTCCTCGGCCCGGACCGGCGGGGACCCGGTCGAGGCAGACTCGCCGCCGACGTCGAGGACGCCGGCGCCGTCGGCGAGCAGGCTTTCGGCGAGCGCGACCTGGGCGTCGAGCCCGCGGTGCAGCCCGCCGTCGCTGAACGAGTCCGGCGAGGCGTTGACGATCCCCATCAGCAGCGGCTTCGGGCGGGCGGCGTCCCAATCCAACTCCAGCCCGCGCGCGAGCAGCCGCAGGCGCGGGGCGTTCAACGGGCGGGCTCCGGCGGGCGCGCATCGAGGGTGAGCCCCTCCGCGGAGGACTCCGCCTCGAACGCGCCGAGCTCTGCCGCCAGGCGCGGCTCGTCCCAGCCCAGCTCGCGGGCCAGCACCTCCCCCACCCGCCGGACCGGCTCCTCAGCGGCGCCGAGCTCGCGTGCGGCGAGCAGCCCGAGACGCGTGCGCCGCAGCAGAACGTCGCCGATGCTCCGCGCCTGCTCGTTGCGCGCCGCGAGCGCGGCCTCGGCGAGCAGGTCCGGGCAGTCCGCGACGATCGGCTGGGCCAGCTCGCCGCGCTCGCCGGCGATCTCGAGCACCTGGAACGCGGCGTGCCCGTACCGGGAGGCGAGCGCCTGGTAGGCGTCCTCGGCGACACCCTCGAGTCGCGGCAGCTCCTCCGGCGAGATCGCCTGCCCGAGCGGGATTTCCTGCGTCCGGCACGGCGCCTCGCGCGCTTCGCGCTCGACCAGGCGGTCGACGGTCATCTTCGCCATCCGCCGCCAGGTCGTGAGCTTGCCGCCCGTGATGGTGATCATCCCGGAGGAGGTCTCGTACAGCTCGGCCTTGCGCGAGATGTCGACCGACTTCTTGGGGTCGCCTGTGGAGATCAGCGGGCGCACGCCGGCGAAGGAGCCGGTCAGCTGCTCCGGGCCGAGCTCCGTGCCGAAGAAGGAGTTGACGGCGTCCAGGAGGTAGGAGATGTCCTCCTCGGAGGGCTCGACGTGCTCGAGCGGGCCCTCGTAGTCGTTGTCGGTGGTGCCGATCAGGGCATGCCCGAGCCAGGGCAGGGCGAAGATCGAGCGACCGCTCCCGGCGGGGACGATCGCGCCGCCCACCAGCGGCAGGTCGGAGTGCTTGATCGTGATGTGCGTGCCGCGGCTCGGGCGGATCGAGGGCAGCTCGGCCTCGACGTGCAGCTCCTGCGGGCGCAGCTGGTCGGCCCACACGCCGGTCGCGTTCACCACGTTGGGCGCCCTGACCTCGAACTCGGCGCCGGACTCCAGATCGCGCACCTGGACGCCGCTGGCACGGCCGTCCTGCTCCAGCAGTCCTGTCACATCGAGCCGGTTCGCGCACACCGCGCCGAACCGCTCCGCCTCGCCGAGCACGGTCAGCACGAGCCGCGCGTCGTCGGTCTGGCAGTCGTAGAACAGATACCCGGAGGTCGGCTCGCGCCCGGCGAGTGCGGGCAGCAGCTCGACGACCTCCTCTCCCGAGATCACGCGGTGGCGCGCCGGGCTCCAGGACTCGTCGGGATCTGCCGCCTCGGGGGGCTCGCCGAGCTCGGCTCGCTCGGCGGCATTGCGGGCCTCGCCCTTGCGCCGCGCGCGCCGTCCGCGCAACCGTCCGCGCTCCACCGCCATGACGTCGTAGAGGTTCAGCCCGACGCCGACGAGCCGGTCGGGCTTCGCGCCGTCGAAGGCCGGCACCACGAGCGGAAGCGGCTTCACCAGATGCGGGGCGAGCGCGACCATCAGCTGGCGCTCGAGCAGCGCCTCGCGGACGAGCCCGAGGTCGAAGTTCTGCAGGTAGCGCAGCCCCCCGTGCACCAGCTTCGAGGAGCGGCTGGAGGTGCCCGAGGCGAAGTCGGCGCGCTCGAGAAGCGCGACGCTGTATCCGCGCGAGGCGGCGTCGAGGGCGACGCCCGCGCCCGTGATGCCGCCGCCGACGACGACGACGTCGAACTCGTCGCTCTGGAGTGCCGCGAGGGCCTGGTCGCGGGCGATCACGCCAGGCAGTCTCGCAGAGGCGACCGGCGGTTCAGCGGGGTGCGACGAACTCCCAGCCGTGTCTCAGCGCCGAGTCAAGGGCGCGACGCGCATCGACCTCGCCCGCGCGGTCCGCCCCGGCCTCGAGGAAGAAGCGCTCCATTCCCGCGGGGCTGAAGATCACGATCCTGCGCAGCGGCTCCTGCGCGGCGTTGCGCCCGGAGTGCAGCACCCCGGTGGGCACGTGGGCGGTCTCCCCCGCCCGCACGATCCGCGCCTGGCCGTCGATCTCGACCGCCATCTCGCCGCTCACCACGTGCATCGTCTCGGCCGCTCCGGCGTGCCTGTGCGGCGGCAGCTCCCAGCCCGGCGGCAGCTCGTCCGCGAGCAGGCAGAAGGCGCCCCCCGTGTCCGCGCCCGTGAGGTGGATCTCGGTGCGGACCCCGCCCGGCATCCACACGACGCTCGGCTCTGCCATCGGATCAGCGTATTGCTGGTTCATCATGCGCTGCGTGCCCGAGCTGCGCACGCCCGTGATCCCCGCCGGGACCTTCGGCGCCCGGCCCCAGCCCACAATCGAGCGCGAGAGGCTCGTCCTGAGACCTTGGCGGGCGGATGACGCGCCGATGCTCGCGCGAGCGTACGCCGACCCCGAGATCCGGCGCTGGCACGTCCGCACGCTGGACGAGCACGAGGCCCTTGCCTGGGTACGGGAACGCCACGCGATGTGGCGCGGCGAGAAGGGGGGCGACTGGGCGGTGCTCGAGAGAGGCGCACACGCGGGCCGCGTCGCGCTGCGCGGGCTCGACCTGCACGACGGCTGTGGCGAGATCGGTTACTGGGTGCTGCCCGAGGCCCGGGGCCGCGCCATCGCGGCGCGCGCGGTCTGCGCACTCGCCGGCTGGCTGTTTGGCGCCGGCTTGCGCCGCCTCGAACTGGAGCACTCGACCGCCAACCTCGCCTCATGCCGCGCCGCGTTGCGCGCAGGGTTCGCACCGGAGGGCGTCAAGCGCGGCGCCGTGCTCCACGAGGATGGCTGGCACGACATGCACCTACACGCCCGCCTCGCGGACGATCCGGCCCCCGCTCCCCTGGATGCTGCCTAGATGTTCCCGAGCTCGGCGGTGATGTCCGCGACCGCCGATTTGGCGTCGCCGAACAGCATCGAGGTCTCGGGCTCGTAGTAGAGCTCGTTTTCGATCCCCGCGAAGCCCGGATTCATCGAGCGCTTGATCACGATCACCGAGCGGCTCTCATTGACCTCGAGGATCGGCATGCCGTAGATCGGCGAGGACGGCGTGTTCTTCGCGGCCGGGTTCGTCACGTCATTCGCGCCGATGACCAGCGACACGTCGGTCCGGACGAAGTCGGAGTTGGCGTCCTCCATCTCCTTCAGCTGGTCGTAGGGCACGTCCGCCTCCGCCAGCAGCACGTTCATGTGGCCCGGCATGCGCCCCGCGACCGGGTGGATCGCGAAGGTCACCTCGATGCCGCGTTTCTCCAGCTCCTGGGTCAGCTCCCGGACCGCGTGCTGGGCCTGGGCGACAGCCATCCCGTAGCCGGGCACGATCACGACCTTGCTGGCGTACGCGAGCTGGATCGCGGCGTCCATCGCGCCGATCGACTTGATGGAGCCCTCGTGCTCGCCGGCCCCTTCGGCACCCTCGACGGCGCCGCCGCCGCCGAAGCCCCCCGCGACGATCGCCGGAATCGACCGGTTCATCGCGACGGCCATGAGGTTCGTGAGGATCGTTCCGGACGCGCCGACGATCATGCCCGCGACGATCAGCGCAGGGTTGTTGAGCGCGACCCCGGTCGCCGCCGCCGAGAGCCCGGTGAAGGCGTTCAACAGCGAGATCACGACGGGCATGTCGGCGCCGCCGATCGGCAGCACCAGGAAGTTGCCCAGCAGGGCGGCGCAGACGAGCATTCCGATGAAGAGGAGTTCGGAGTGGGCGCCGGCGCAGAGGTCGACGCCGGCGGCGAGCGCCAGCACGAGGAGCACCAGGTTCACGACCTGCTGGCCGGCGCCGAGCGTGATCGGACGACCGGGCAGGATTTCCTGGAGCTTGCCGAAGGCGATGTTCGAGCCCCAGAAGGAGATCGATCCGACGATCGCCGCGAACACCGAGAACACCGCGATGTAGGTCGCGACCGCGCCGCCGCTGATCGTCAGCGTCGCGAAGCGCCCGACGAAGTGGACCGTGTGCGAGCCGTACGTCGAGCCGTGACGGCGGAACTCGGCCCACGCGATCAGGAAGACCGCCCCACCGCCGACGCCGTTGAAGAGCGCCACCATCTGCGGCATCGCCGTCATCTTCACCTGGCGTGCCGCGGGCACCCCGACGGCCGCGCCCAGCGCGACGCCGAGCACGATCAGCCCCCACTCCCCCTCGCTCGGGTTCAGCAGCGTCGCGACGACGGCGATGACCATCCCGACCGCCGCGATGCGGTTGCCTCGCACCGCTGTCGTCGGGCCGGCGAGCCCGCGCAGCCCCTGGATGAACAGCGCGAACGCGATGATGTAGAGGACGTAGATGAAGCTTTCGCTCTGCACCCACGATGTCGCCATCGGTGTCATGAGCCGGCTCCGTCCTCGCCGTCGGCCGGCTCGCTCTCCTTGGGCTTCGGCCGCGACTTGAACATCTCCAGCATCCGGTCGGTGACCAGGAAGCCGCCGACGACGTTGATCGTGCCGAACATGATCGCGATCACGAGGATCACCTTGTTGAAGGCGTCGTTGCCCGAGAGCCCGATCACCAGGAGCCCCCCGAGGATCACGATCCCGTGGATCGCGTTGGTGCCCGACATGAGCGGCGTGTGCAGCGTGTTCGGCACCTTCGAGATCACGACGAAGCCGATGAAGCCCGCGAGCACGAGGATCGCGAGGTTGGTCGTGAGCACGCTCGCCAGCATCAGGCCGCGGCCTCCACGGTGGCTTTCGCGCCCTCGTTGACGATCGCGCCGTCCTTCACGACGCACGCTCCCTTCACGATCTCGTCCTCCCAGTCGAGCGCGAGCGCGCCGTCCTCGCCGACGAACAGGTCCAACAGCGCCTGGACGTTGCGGGCGAAGAGCTGCGAGGAGTGCTCGGCCATCTCCGCCGGGAGGTTCAGCGGCGAGACGATCTTGACGTCGTGCCTGATGACGGTCTGCCCGGGCTCGGTCAACGCGGCGTTGCCGCCGGACTCGCCCGCGAGGTCGATGATCACCGAGCCGGGCTTCATGCCTTCGATCGCCTCGGCTGTGACGAGCTTCGGCGCGGGGCGTCCGGGCACGAGCGCCGTCGTGATCACCACGTCGAAGCCCTTGATCGCGTCTGTCAGCGCCTGCTGCTGGGAGGCCCGCTCCTCATCGGTCAGCTCGCGCGCGTAACCGCCCTCGCCGCTCGCCTCGAGCCCGAGGTCGAGCCACATGGCGCCCAGCGATTCGACCTGCTCGGCAACCTCGGGACGGACGTCGTAGCCGGTCGTGCGCGCGCCGAGCCGCTTCGCCGTCGCGAGCGCCTGCAGGCCCGCCACGCCCACGCCGAGCACCAGCACCTTGGCGGGCGGGATCGTGCCGGCGGCAGTCATCAGCATCGGGAAGAAGCGCCCAATCTCCTCGGAGGCGAGCAGCACGGCCTTGTAGCCCGAGACGTTGCTCTGCGAGGACAGTGCATCCATCGCCTGCGCGCGGGAGATGCGCGGGATCGCCTCCATCGCGAAAGCCGTCGCTCCGGCATCCGCCAGCGCCTTGGTCGTCTGCGGCGCGGTCAGCGGCGCCAGAAAGCCGATCAGGATCGAGCCCTGGCCGAGCCCGCGGATCGTTTCCGGGTCGGGCGGAGCGATCGTGACAACGATGTCGCTGCGCCAGACCTCACCGGGGTCGGTCGCGATCTTCGCGCCGGCCTGCGTGAACTGCTCGTCGCTCAGGAGGGCGCCCTCGCCGGCGCCGCTCTGCACGAGCACATCGAGGCCCTTGGCCTGAAGCTTTGAGACCACCTCTGGCACGAGCGCGACACGATGCTCGCCGGCGGCGGTTTCCTTCGGGACTCCGATGACCATCTGAGAGGCGGGAAAGCTATCCGATCCGGACGAAGGGCGACGGCCGGTCTTTACATTTGCGCCTCCGGCGTCCGCAATCTGACGCCGCGGCGGCGCGATCTAGAATCTTCGAAGGCCCATGACCGTCAACCTCACGCGCATCTACACGAAGCTCGGCGACGGCGGCGAGACCCACCTCGGCGACATGAGCCGGGTCTCGAAGCTGCACCCTCGCGTCGAGGCCTACGGCACGATCGACGAGCTGAACGCGCAGGTCGGGCTCGCGCTGCTCGCCGACGGCATGCCGGCACGGTTCGCCGAGTGGCTCTCGCGAGTCCAGAACGACCTGCTCGACGTCGGCGCGGACCTCTCGGTGCCCGCATCCGAGGACGAGGCGCGCGAGCGCCTGCGGGTGACCCCCGAGTACACCGGGTGGCTCGAGCACGCATGCGACGAGGTCAACGACAAGCTGCCCCCGCTGCGCTCGTTCGTGATCCCGGGCGGCACCCCGGCTGCGGCGCACCTCCACGTGTGCCGCACCGTCTGCCGCCGCGCCGAGCGGCGCACGATCGCCGTCGAGGACGCCAATCCAGAGGCCATCCGCTACCTGAACAGGCTCTCCGACATGCTGTTCATCCTGAGCCGAGCCGCGAACGAGTCCGGCGCGGAGCAGCTCTGGGACCCCGGCGCGCACGGCACCGGCGGCCAGGCGTAGGCCCCGAGCATCCCGGCGCGCACGCCCCCGGCGGCCATGCCTGACTCCCCGACCCGGCCCGGCGGCGCCTAACCGGACGTCTGCGGGGGGAAGGCGCGTTCGGAGGCGCGCAACCCGGCCACCGCGAGCGCCATCCAGAGCGAGGCGAGCAGGATGCCGCCGAGCACGTCGCTCGGCATGTGCCACGCGAGCACGAGGAGCGCGACGCTCGCCGCCAGCACGTAGGCGCCGGCGACGATCGCGACTGCCGGACGCCAGCGCCGGGGCGCGACAAGCACCGCGCAGAGCGCCAGTGCCGTCGCGGCGGTCGCGTGGCCGCTGGGCCATGACGCAGCGTTGATGCTCACGTAACCGACGCTGTCGTGGCTGTGGGCCACCAACGGCTTGAGCTGCTCGGCGCTGAGCGGCGCGAGCGTCAGCACGGCCGCGACCGCCACCGCCGTGCGCGGCCGGTCTCCGGCCATCGCGACGGCGATCAGCGCAATCCCCCACAGGATGAACAGCGCCGGGTCGAGCAGGTGCAGCAGGAATTTCGCCACCGGTTCGACGCGTGTCGTGTCGAGCGTCGTGAATTCGTAGAGGGCGAGCGCGTCTTTGAAGTGGATCGACGGCACGAGCGAGAACACAGCCCACACGGCCGCCATGGCGAGAACGAGCAGCCCCGCGATTACGAGCGGGGGCCCAGGGCTACGCGGCTCGGAGACGATGGGCTCCGAGAGACCGCGCGGGCGGTCGATCACGGCCTGCTGTGACATGCCTCCAGCGTAGAGATGAGGCTTAAGCGGCCCTGAAAACCGGCTCAGACCGGAGCGATCGGCAGCGGGCGCGCCGCGAACGCCGTGAGGGCCTGCGCCGTCACCCAGACAGGGGTCTGCAAGCCGATGCGCGAGTAGCGCACGCTTCCATCCGGCGCCACGAGCGTCTCGAGATAGGCGATCGGGCTGCGGCTGCCGGCGCGGGTGACCTTGCCGGCGGCCACACCCGCGGCGGCAAAGGCCTGGATCGCCCACGCCGTCGACTGGGCGTTCGACGGGCCACCGCGCTGCTGCGGAAAGCCGCCGTCGAGGTTCTGGGAGCCGCGCAGGAACGAGGCGCCGCGCGCGAGCGCCGGCTCATAGCGCGCCCCGGCGCCGTCGAGCGCCTGCAGCGCCGCCGCCGTGTCGTCGATGTCCCCGCCGTCACCGCGCATCGCGTAGCCGAAGCTGCCGTCTGTTTCCTGCTGTCGCGCGAGCCAGCGCGCGGCGGCGGCGACCTGCGGCGAGCGCGCGCCGTAGCCGGCCGCGCGCAGCGAGAGGATCGCGAAGGCGGTGAGGTTCGAGAGATGTGAGAACGAGCCGTCCGCGGCACGGAACGAGAGCAGGGCGCGAACGGGATCTCCGCTCGGGAGCGAGTGAACCGACGCGCCGCACGCGTGCAGGGCGAGGATCGTCCGCTCCAGGTCGCCCGGTCCGCGCAGCGTCGCGGCTTCGCCGCGCAGGGCGTCGAGCACCGAGTGGCCGTCACGGCTCAGCTCGGCAGGGTTGCGCCCGGCCGCCGCCAGCCCCATCGCCGCCCACGCGGTGAACAGCTCGCTGCTCGGCTGGCCCGGGACGGCCCCGAAGCCGCCGTCGGGGTTCTGCGCCCCTTTCAGGTACCCGAGCTCCGCGGCGATCGCCACACGCGCGTCGCGCGCGGGCGGCGCCGGCTTCGACGCGTTCGCGCACGCCGTCAGGCCGAGCGCCAGCAGCGGCACGCACAGCACGAGCAGCAGCGACGCGGGGGGAAGGCCCACGAGCGCGCGCACAGGGCGCGGCGGAGCGTCCTCCCAGCGCACCTCGAGCCGGCCGCGAACCCTCGTGAGGATCCTGCGCAGGCCCGGACCGAACGCGAAGCCGAACGCGAACGAGGCGCCGACGTGGGTCAGATCGAACACGAGCGCGGCGCCAAGCACGACGCCGAAGGCGGCGAGGCTGTGCGTGCCGCTGCCGATCCACGTGTACAGGTCCATCACGAGGTTGAACATCTCAGCGCCGACCGCGCACGCGAGCGCCAGCGCGAGCGCCTCGCTCCTGCCCCCGCGGGGCAGCGAGAGCGGCCGCGCGAGCATCGCGCCGAGCACCCCCACGAGACCCCAGCCGAGCATCTGCCACGGCGTCCACGGCCCCTCGCCGAGCAGGATGTTGGAGGCGAGCCCGCCGATCGCGCCGACGGCGAACCCGGGTCCGGCGCCGAACGCGAGCCCGCTTACGAGGACGATCGCGGTGATCGGCTTCACGTCCGGGACGGCCGCGAACGCGTCGCGACCGAGCGCGGCCAGAGCGGCCAGCGTGGCGACGACCGCGATCAGCTTCGCCGGCGGACGGCTGCGCTCGTACCACCAGAACGCCGCGCCGAGCGCTCCGAGCACGAGCCCGAACGATGCGAGCTGCCAGCTCATCGGGGGACCGGCACCCCCTCCAGGACCGCCGGCGCCTCGCGGGCGGCCCGCAGCAGGGCGGCGCCCTGCTCGGGCAGCAGCGCGCCACCGGCTCCGTCGAGGATGCGGGCGGTCTCGGTCGCGAAGTACCAGCCGCCGGCGAGGATCTCCTCGATCGGCCCGTCCGCGATCACCCGCCCGTCGGCCATCAGCACAGCGCGGCGTGCGAACGTCGCGGCGAACTCGGCGTCGTGCGTGGCCACCAGCACGGCGGCCCCGTCCTCCGCGCGGCCCCGCAGCCAGTCTGCGAGCTCGGCCTTGGCGGCGCGGTCCATCCCGCGCGTCGGCTCATCGAGCGCCAGCACCGCCACAGGTGAGCTCCCGCCCAAGACGACCGCGAGCGCGAGGCGCTGGCGCTCGCCGCCGGAGAGGTCACGCGGGTGACGCCCTGCGAGGTCGGCGAGCCCCATCAACTCGAGCGCCTCGGGCGAGGCCTCCTCGCAGACACGCTCGTGGAGCAGGTAGTCGTTCGGGTTCTGCAGCAGCAGGGCGACGCGCCCGGAAGCCCGGACCGTGCCGCGCGTCGGCGCCAGCAGCCCCCCCGCGTGGCGCAGGAGCGTGGACTTCCCGGCGCCGTTGCGGCCCATCAGGACAACGGTCTCCCCCGCCTGCAGCGAGAGCTCGGCGCCGCGCAGGATGGCAGGCCCGTCGCGAAGCTCATGCCAGACGCCGCGCAGCTCAAGCGCGGGCGCCGGCCCCTTCGGCCTGCGGCGCCGGCGCCCCCGCGGCGCGAGCGCCGCTGCACGCGCGCGATCCTCACCCGGGGCGGGCGGCGCCGGCAGCAGGCCGCGGCGGCGCAGCGTCGCGCGCGCCTGCTTGACGCCGGCGGGCGGCGGCGTGAGGCCGGTCAGCTCGATCAGCCGCGCGGCAGGCGTCTGCAGGGAGCGCTCCTCGCGCGCCGACCATTCCAGGAACCCGCGCGGATCGCCGTCGAACACGACGGCTCCGGCGTCGAGCGCGACGACGCGGTCGGCGGCGCCGAGGCAGCGCTCGAGGCGGTGCTCGATCAGCAGCACAGCGGTGTCGGACTCCTGGTTGAGCCGGCGCAGCTGCCAGATCAGCTCGTCGCCCGCGACCGGGTCGAGCTGCGATGTCGGCTCATCGAGCAGGACCAGCCGGGGCCTCGAGACGAGCGCCGCACCCAGCGCGACGCGCTGAAGCTCACCACCCGACAGCTCAGTGGTCGGGCGGTCGAGCAGCTCGCCGATCCCGAGCGCCAGAGCGACCTCCTCGACGGCGCGCGCGACCGCCCCCGCCCCCCGGCCGAGGTTCTCGACCGCGAGCGCGAGCTCGGCCCGCACCGTGCTCATCACGACCTGTGTCTCGGGGTCCTGCAGCAGCGTTCCCGCCAGCGCGCCCACCTCGGCGGGCGTCGCCTCACGCGTGTCGAGGCCGGCGACGGTCACGCGCCCGGAGAAAGAGCCACCGTGGAAGTGCGGCACGAGGCCCGCCGCGGCCCTCAGCACCGTCGACTTGCCCGACCCGGAGCGACCGGCGAGCACGCAGAACTCGCCTGGCGCGATCGTCAGGCTGACGTCACGCAGCGCCGGTGCGGCGGCGCCGGCGTAGGTGTAGCCGACGTGCTCGAAGCGCAGCGCGCTCACGGCTCGATCCCCCGCCGGTCGGCGAACGGCACCAGCGCGACCGCCGGCAGGGCGAGAGCGGCGAGAACGGTCGCGGGCCCGCTCGCCACCGAGACGAGCGGGTACGCCGTGAAGCCGGCAGCGCCGCTCGCGTCAGCGGCGGCGACGATCGCGAGCACCCCCACGGCAGAGCATGCGAACGCGATGTCATGGCGCGAGCGTGCTCTTTCCGCACTGCCCACCGCGGATCTGCCTCGCGCGCCGTAGCCGCGCATCTCGAGCACCGCCGCAACGTCGAGAGCACGGTCGAGCGCGCCCTGGACGGTCGCGCGCAGAACCGCGATGCGCGCCCGGGTACCGCGGGCACCGCCGTCGGGGCGACAGCGCTGCGCCTCGGCCAGCCGCCGCGCATCCTGCCCCAGAACGCCGACCATCCGCGTCGCGAGCGCCGCGGTCAGCGCCGAGTGCGGCGAGACGCGGCGCAGGGACAGCAGCAGCTCGTCGGGGTCGGCCGCGCAGACGATCAGCAGGCAGGCAAGCGCCACGACCAGCAGCCGAAGGCCGAAGACGAGGCCGTAGACGACGGCCTCCAGCGTGAGGTCGACCTGCCCGAGCACCCCCCAGTCCCCGAGGCGCGCGAACACGGTCAGACCGCCGCGGTTGACGAGGACGTTGATCAGCACGGTTGCGAGGAGAAGGGGCAGCACGCTCGCTCTCGCAGCCCCGAGGAGCTGGCGCCCGACGCCGGCCGCCGAGGCGGCCAGCAGCACCGCAGCAAGGAGGGCGGCGAGCATGATCGGGTTTTCGAGCAGCAGGGCCGAGAGCGCGAGCGCGCCTCCGTAGGCGGCGACGACCGTCGCACGCGCGGCGTGGAGCGGGCTCGCCCGCCGGCGGTAGGCGATGCGTCCTGCTGCGTCGAGCGCGCTCACCGCCCGGACCCCGCGATCACAGGCAGCGGCTGCGTCCCCGACGCGGTGACGGCCAGAGCGAAGCGGTCGAGCAGCGCGCTTTCGCTGAGCTCGTTCGCGGCCAGCGCGACGCCTGCGGTGTCCGTGCCGGTGACCGCCCAGATCGGCACACGTTCTTCCCCCGCGGTTGCGGCGATGAGGCCGGCGCCGGCGCCGAGCCTGCGCACGGCAGTTCCGTTCTGGTCGAGGAGCGTGAGGCTCGTCCCGGCCGCATTCGGGGTCGCGTAGACGCCGCTGGCGCGCGGGCCGCGTTCCAGCGGCTCGAGCTGACGTTCGGCACGCAGTTCCCGCCACGGGCCCACGAGCACCCGCAGCACCTGCGCTCCGGCGCCAGCGCCGATCGCGGACGTCGCGGCGGGGACGCCGGCCTGCTCCAGGCGCGTGACCACGGAATGACATGCGCCGCCGGCTTCCCGAGAGCATTCGACGCGTACCGGCAGGCGCTTGCCGGCGATGCCGTCGAGGAACGGCTCCGGATAGGAGCCGATCACCGCAGGGACGTCCTGCGTCGCGCTCCAGTCGTGCAGGTCCCACCAGATCCTGTCGCCGGCGTGCACGTCTGTGGCCGCGGCGCCCTTCTGCGCCTCGACCCCGTTGACGTAGTAGAACCAGTCGTAGGGCCTGCCGCCGGCTTCCCCGCCTTCAGCGCCGCCGATGCCCTCGACGAACCCGCCCCCGTAGCGGGTGTCGACCTTGTAGTTGCGCAGCAGCAGACTCATGACGGTGTCCTGGCCGCTGATCTGCGGGCGCGGCGTGACGTGCAGCACGCGATCGCCGAAGTCGCGGGTGACCGTGAGCCGCACGGCTCCGGGTGTGCTGCCGGCGCCGAGCCCGCAGCCGGCGACGGCGAGCATGCAGCCGAGCCCGAGCACCAGCGCGGGAACGCCTCTCACCGCACCGTCACCATCTGCGGGAAGGCGGGAACCGAGCCGGGACGCGACGCGGAGAGCGGGTAGCTGCCGGGGCGCGAGGGCGCCCGCAGCGTCACGACTCCGGCGCTGCCGGTGCTCGCCGATGCTCCGCCGAGCGTCACGCGCGCGCCTGCCATCGCCGTCCCGCGCCCATAGTTGTCGTATCCGGTGACGCGCACCCTCAGCGTGCCGCCCCGCGCCACCGCGGAGGCCGCGTAGAGCGCGAGGTTGCGCTGGCAGCCGCCGGCGAACGCCTGGCACCAGAACCACAGCACCTGGGCGCCGGGCGCCAGCAGCCGCCCGTCGCCCTGCGGGCCGGTCGGGTCGCCTGCGCCGGTCGTGCCCGAGGCGTTGTCGACCTTGTACTCCCAGCCGTTCTGGCCATGGTTGGTCTCGCCGTCCAGCGAATAGACGAAGAGCTGTCCGGAGGCGGCCGGCGAGGATGTGCAGTGCCCGTAGTCGCGGATCGCGAAGGCCGGACCGCCCGCGAGGTGCAGGTCGGCGAGCGCCGCGAGCGGCGTGCCGGAGGCGACACCGCACGTGCGCCCCCCCGCCGTGACGCTCGCCGCCGTCGCGCTCACCGAGCGCGACGGGGAGAGCACGACGTTGCCGGCACCGACGACCATCACACGGACGGTGGCGGCAGCGGCGCTCGCACGGGCGCTCGCCGCGCTGGGGCACAGCACGGCGAGCGCGAGGACGGCGATGCAGCCCGCGCGTCTCATCTCAGCCGACATAGAACACGACGCGCGAGGTGCCGCGCGCCAGCGCGATCGTGTTCCCGGCCGCGTCGGTGCCCGTCACGTCAAGCACGTAGCGGCCCGGCGCCAGCGCCGAGGGCAGCAGGTAGGAGAAGCTGCCGGATGAGCCGACCTTGAACGGCTTCGCTGTGCCGCAGCGGGCACGGGCGAAACGCTCGCGAACCCCGTCGTAGGCCCAGCAGCGGCCCTTGCTCGCACGCCGCAGTGACAGGCTGACGCTCGTCACCGTCGTATGCGCGCTGATGACACCGGTGAGCTCCCGCGGGGCGTCGCGGCGCGAGTAGTGGCGCTCGTTCGCGACGCTCGACAGGTGCGCCACGAGCGCGTACGGGCCGGTGTACGGCGGGGTTTTGACGCCGGCCGCGGTCGTGGTGCCTCCCGGCCCGGACGAGCCGCAGGCACCCCCTGGCACGTGCGCGCACACCGTCACGGGCACAGAGGCGGCGAAGCCATGGCCGGCTGCCTTCAAGGCGAAGCTCCCGGCTGAGGTGAGCGTGACGCTCGCCGTGCCACCGGACCCCGTCGTCGCCGAGGCCCCGCCCCCGGAGATCGTCGCGCCTTCCGCCGGTTCAGGGGTGCCCTGGCCGGGTTCGGCGAACGTCCCGGCAGGGGTCCGCACGACCTGGACCCTGACGGTGAAGGGCTGCCCGACCGTGACGCTGGCGGGCGCTTCGGAGACGATCAGCGGGAGCACCGTCGGCGCAAAGGGCGGCGGCTCGCGGTCGGCGACCATCAGCACTTCATCTCCTTCGGAGAGGAGGTCGGTGCAGATTCCGCCGCCCCATTTGTAGTCGACCCACTCCGCCCACGTGCTCGATTCGTCTTCGAAGAGCTGGGTGCGCCCGAGGATCGTTTCGGTGAAGTCGCCGCCGCTGCCACCGGCCTCGCCGTGATCCCAGTCGCCCGCGACGGCGAGGTTTATCGCCGCCGCGACGCTGTTCGCGGGGCAGTTGCTGACCGGCTCGGGCGAGCCGAGGGTCACGGTCGTCTGGGGAAGCAGGGTTTCGCCTTCTGCCTCGACCCTGACCTTCACGGTGGGTCCGGCCAGGGCGCCGGACGGCAGCGCCAGGGCAGCGGTCAGGCACAGCAATACGGCCAGGACCGGAACGGTCCGGCGAACGGATGGAGCATCTTGCATCGGAGCCAACCCCTTTCCACGAGGGCTTCTTGGGCTTCGGCCGGAGGCTGGTCTCCTGGCTCCCGGGCTACCCTTCCGCGCCTTCCCGGCCCGCTCGCGGCGGTCCAGTGGCTTGCGCCCCAACGGCGCTCGCGGAACGGCTTCCCCGGTCACAGTGGCGGGTCCGCGCCGGAATCACACCGGCTTCCCTCGACCACCGACCTTGAACGGGCGCAAGTCTAACCCAGGCCCGGGGCTTCACAGGAAATTCAACTCCGCCGCGGCCCGAAGCGTAAGGTCGTCGGCTCGGCAACGCGAGACTGGAGGCCCTCACTGCTTCGCGTGATCGCATCGGGCGCTTCTCTGCGGGCGCCGCTCATGAACGTCCTCGCGGCCGCGCTGAGCGTCGCGGCGCTCTGCGCTGGCGCCCCCGCCGCCCGCGCAGAAGTCGCCCCGGCGGTGACCACGGGCAGCGCCTCGGAAGTGGGCCTCACATCCGCGACGCTCGCGGCCTCGATCGAAAGCGCATCGGTGTTCGGGGGCTGCTGGTTCGAATGGGGCATCGCACCTCATTTCGAAACGAGCGTTCCGTGCAGGCTCCCCGGCCCCGGCCCAGGGTTGCTGCAGGCGAGCGCCGAAGCGAGCGGATTGCAGATGGGGACGGTCTATGTCTGGCGCGTCGCCGCAGAAAACGCCGGAGGCATCGCCCGTGGCCTCACCGGCGCGTTCACGACCCTCGGCTACCCGATCACGGAAACGCCCACGGCCGACGAACCGCTGTCCTCGGGTCCCGAGCTCCAGCCCCCGCCTGGGGAAGGGCCCGCTCCCCACGGCCACTTCGAAGACGGGCTGTACGTCGCGTATTGCGATTCGACCGCGGCTCTGGCCGAGCACGCCCCGCGCGCGGCGACAGCGATGGCCGACCACACCGGTTGGCCATCGGTTCAGTGCCTGAAGATGGACAAGGGCACCTACGGCCAGGCGCACACGCTGGTCGGCCTCGACGGAGTCCACAACTTCCTGCTCGGCGGCTACGGCAACGACACGATCTGGGCGGGCGACGACGGAGACGTGATCTGGGGCGACTATCAGCCATCGTCCCAGCACACCACCGAGCGCGACTGGCTGCACGGCGGCGCGGGCACCGACTGGATCTACTCCAGCCACGGCCACGACGAGATCTGGACCGGCGCGGGTGACGACCACGTCGCGCTCGTCTACGGCTGGGGCACCGTCCACTGCAACGGCCCGGGCCTGAAGACCTTGGTGATGCGCCTGTTGCGCCGCAACCGCCACTGGCGGCTCGTCGGCTGCCGGCACATCCACATCGTGCCCTACCGGGCCTGAGGGCCTGACTCGACGGCGTCCTTGAGGCGCCCGAGCCTCGTCTCCCACGCCCGGCCGGCGTCGTTCAGCCAACTCGCTGCGGGAGCTATGGCCTCGCCGCGCAGGCCATAGCGCACCTCGCGGCCCGAGCCCGGAATCCGCTCCAGCAGCCCTGCCTGCTCCAGCGTCGCGATGTGTTTGGCCACCGCCTGCCTGGATATCGGCAACTCCGCGCTCAGCGCAGGGACGCTCGTCGCGCCCTCGCGCAGCAGGGTCTGGACGACCCCCCTTCTCGTCGGGTCTGCGAGGGCCCCGAACACCTCGTCGAGCCTCGCGGATTCGCGCCGGGCAGCCCTCGCGCTCAAGCGGGCACCAGCGCGAAGCTCGCGGCCATCGCGACGAGCGGCAGGCGCGGCGCCGTCTCGATCACGGTGATCCTGGTCAGAACGTTCCCGCGTCCGTCGGCGGGCAGGGCGGCGATCTCGAAGTCGACGCGCGTGAACGGCTCGTCCTCGGAGGCCCACCACCACGTCAGCCGGCTCGGCGCATCGACGGACTCGACGTAGATGTCGCGGTCGGGCTCATCCAGCCAGCGCTCGCGGCCCTCCTCGGTCGCGAGAGCCTCGAAGACCTCCTCCGGGGCGGCCTCGACCTCGATCTCGCGCCGCACGCGGCGGTCCAGTGCGTCCCCCTCCCCTACCGGCTCGCCCAACTCCTGCTCGAAAAGCATCATCGGTCTCCTCCATGACAACCGTTTGGTTGCTATCGTAGATTCGACAACCGTCTAGTTGTCGAAAGGATAGCCCAACATGACGCTGATCCCGATGGTCGTCGAGCAGAGCGCCCGAGGCGAGCGCTCGTTCGACATCTACTCCCGCCTGCTCAACGAGCGCATCGTCTTCATCGGCACGCCGGTCGACGACCAGGTCGCGAACCTGGTCGTCGCCCAGCTTCTGCACCTGGAGAGCCAGGACGACCAGAAGGACATCTCGCTCTACATCAACTCCCCCGGCGGCGTTGTCTACTCGGGCCTCGCGATCTACGACACGATGCAGTTCGTCAAGCCCGACGTGCAGACGATCTGCTTCGGCGTCGCGATGAGCATGGGCTCGCTCCTGCTCGCCGGGGGGGCGAAGGGCAAGCGAATGTCCCTCCCGAACAGCCGCATCCTCATTCATCAGCCTTCGGGCGGCTTCCAGGGCCAGGCCTCGGACATCGAGATCCATGCGCGCGAGACGCTCGAGCTGCGCCGCCACGTCGACGAGATCTATGCGCGCCACACCGGCCAGACCCTCGAGCGCGTCCACGAGGACATGGATCGCGACCGCTACTTCACCGCTGAGCAGGCACGCGAGTACGGGCTCGTGGACAGGGTGATCTCCTCACATGAGTTGAACCGGATGCAGACCGGCTTCGGAGCGCGGGAGGAGGCGGCCTGACTAGAGGCCGAGGACGAGCGCGAGCGCCTCGTCGAGGGCGCTCAGCTCTCGCGCGTCGAGCCGACCGACCGACCGGCCGAGCCGGTTCGGATCAATGGCCCTGATCTGGTCCACGAGCACCAGGGTCCGTTGGGACGCGAAGCCCACGGTTGGCCCTGGGAGCGCCGATCCGGTCAGGGCCAGAACACCGTGAGAGGACTTTCACTGCGCGCGCGCCCAGACGGGTAACGGGGTCCGAGGCCCGCCCCCGACCCCCGTCTCAGCGAGCTCTCAGGGAACGGCAAGGGGTTGCTGAGGCCGACCACCGAACCTTGCATCACGACACGGAAAGCAACGGAAAGGACCCCCTCGATGTCTCTCCCTATCGCGATCGCATTCAACATCGTCCTCTGCGTGACGTTGCTGGCAGGGCTGGCATGGACCATGAGCCGCCCCCGCAAGCTGCGCCCGCACGTCTCCGCCCGCGTCCAGCGGCTGTCGCTCGTCGAGCAGCAGGTCCGCCTCGACGAGGAGCAGGAGCAGGAGCGCCGCGCGGCCTAGGCGGCTGGGTTCAGATCCAGCCGAGCACCGGCCCGAGCACGAGGCCGGCAAGCAGATCAAGCGCGCCGAGTGCCGCAACCACGGTGATCTGGCGCCGGCGATCGTCCATGTCGTAGACCCAGAAGCAGACGACGTAGAACGTCAGGTAGCCGAACACGACGATCACAGGGAAGCTGGCGACGTTCCACCACCAGTAGTGCCAGTGGAAGACACCGTCGGCGTGGAGGAGCAGCTCCACGCCGACGGAGACGAGCGAGAGCGGGATCGCCAGCGCCCAGCGGTTCGGCACGCCGAGGATCCGCGTCCGGCGGTCAGGCGCCAGCAGCTTGGTGAAGATGACGCCGTTGATCGCGAAGAAGAGCGAGATCTCGACGGTGAGCCCGATCAGGATCACGTAGCTGCTGCGGCCGGTGACGGTCCAGAGCGCGGCGTCTCCGTTCAGATGCAGGACGAGGGCATTGATCAGCTCGTTCGCCCAATCCATGAACCAGAACGCCAGGCCGGCGAGGATCGCGCTCCAGTTGCGCCGCTCGATCTCGACCGCGTAGACGTAGACGACGAGGGCGAGCAGCGTGACAGTCGACCAGTCCAGCCGGCCGGTGTGCCGCAGCATGTGCTCGGCTTCGCGGGTGAACGTCGTCACTGCGAGCATCGCCCCCCCTCCCTGCACGCCGCTCTCGGTCAGGCGCCGACGGCCGACAGGTCGCTGCCTGTGTCGGCAAGTGCTCGACGGTCCTCCTCGCCGAGGCGCATCCCTTCGGTGAGCAGGCGCCCGGCGTCCTCGAGGTCATCCGAGCGACCGACCGCGAGCGCCGCCTTCACGGCTCCGTCCTTCAGATAGAAGTTGGTGAAGCTCCCGTCCTCGATCGAGCCGCGGACGATCTCGTCGTCCCACCCGTACGCCGGCCCCACGTACTCGAGCCCGCCCCAGTCCCCCAGGTCCGAGAAGAAGTACGGCACGACCTCGTGCGGCACGTCGCGGCCGAGCATGTTCAGGGCGGCGGTCTTGCCGTGGTTGAAGGCGACGTCCCAGTGCTCGATGCGAACCGGCTGGCCGCCGTGCAGCGGCGAGTCGTATTCGCAGATGTCCCCCGCGGCGTAGATGCCCGGGATCGAGGACTCAAGGCGCGAGCTGCAGCGCACGCCGCCTTTCTCGCCGATCTCGATGCCCGCCTTGCCGGCGAGCGTCACGTCGGGCGTCACGCCGGCCCCGATCACGACGGCATCCGCCTCGAGCGACAGCCCGCCCCGCGTGATGACACGCTGGACGTGCCCGTCGCCCTCGAAGCGCTCCAACTCGTCCTGGCCGTGGATCTCGACGCCGTGTTCGGTGAGCAGCCTTTCGAAGAAGCGTCCGGCGGTCTTGCCGAAGCCGCGTTCGAGCGGAACCTCCTCCTGCATCAGGATCGTGCATCGCTTGCCGAGCATCGTCAGCGAGGCCGCGACCTCGCAGCCGATGTAGGACCCGCCGATGAGGACGACCTTCTCGGCCTCGGCGACGCCCTCGCGGATGTGGTCGGAGTTGCCGAGCGTGCGCAGGTAGTGGATCTGCTCCAGCTCGCAGCCCTCGACGTTCAGCCGCCGCACGTTGGCGCCTGTCGCGATCAGCGCCTTGCCGAAGGCGATCTCCTCCTTGCTCGAGAGCTTCACGGTCCGCTCGTGCGTGTCCAGCGCGGTGACGCTCGTGCGCGTGAGCAGCTCGATGTCCTGCTCGCCCCAGAACTCGTCGGGGCGGAAGAAGGTCTCCGCTCGCTCTTTTTCGCCGCGCAGGTAGCTCTTGGAGCAGTCCGGCCGGTTGTACGGAGGGTCGGGCTCGCGACCCACCAGGAGGATCGACCCCTCGGCGCCTTCCTCGCGCAGCCAGCGCGAGCAGTTGCCGGCGGCCAGGCCGCCGCCGATCAGGAGGTAGTCCACGTCGCGATCGGGCATCGCGTGGACCCTACCCGGATCGGCGTCCCTCGCTGCGGCGAAGCCGCGCCTACAGGCCGGGGGGATGCCTGACCGACCAATGGGCCCAGGTCGGTATCCGGTCGAAGATCCGCCAGCGCGGGCCGTCCTGGTCGCGGTTCGGACCGACGTCGGTGCCGTCGTGGCTGGTGTCCAGCCTGAGGCCGGCGATGACCGCGAAGACATGAGGAGTCGGAGCGTCGGTCGCGTAGATCGTGACCCAGCGCCCTGGCCCGGGGGCTCCCCAGCCCACATAGTCCTGAGCGAGAGGGTTCTCCCGGATCACTTCTCCGATCGGTCTTACGCCCGCGCGGTACAGGATGTAGTTGATCGTGCTCGAACAGTCCTCGTCCGGAGCCCCGCGCGGGTCCGGATGTCCGTCCGGTCCGTAGGGAAGGTCCTGCAGCTCGTTGCCTGCGATCAACATCGCCTGCACCGCTGGCGGCGCCTCCGCGGGGATCATCGCGACGTGGCCGTCGCCCGGGGCGAGCCGCGCGACGCTGCCTTCGATCATCTCGACAGGCGAGGAGGTGCGCTGCTGAACGGTCTCCGCCCAGCCATCGATCGCGACGGTTTCAGATGCGCCGGGCGCCGCCGCCGCGCGATACTTCTCGGCCCAGCCCAGGACGGCTGTCACGTAGGCCCACGAGTGGTTGTAGGCGAAGATCGCGTCGCGGTAGTCCCTGGGCGCACCGGCCGCGCGAAGGTAGTTGGCCGCGGCGTAGATCGCGTCGGCAGGGTCCCAACGATCGCGTCGGCCGTCGCCGTCGCCGTCCACTCCGTAGACCGCCCACGTGGATGCGAGGAACTGCATCGGCCCGCCCGCGCCGGCAGCGTTGACAGCGCCCTCACGCAGACAGGACGGATCGGGATCCCGGCCGTGGTCGCACTCCACCTTCCCGATCCCCGCGAGCACGGCCCAATCGATCCCGTATCGTGCCGCCGCGGCGCGATACAGCGCCAGGTAGGCGGCGGGGATGCCTGCGACCGCGCCGGCGGACGCCTGCTGCTCGCCGGCGAAGGATGGCGTCGCGGCGCCACCGACCGAGGCGAGACAGGCGACGGCAGCCCAGGCCATCGCGAGAGCGCCGGTCGCCATCACGGCCAGCCTCGTGGCGCTCAGCGTCGCGGCCATCCTCACGGCCTGCCGAACCCGAGTTCTTTTTTGCGCCCTTCGGCGACCTCGCGCGCGTCCTCCAAGACCGTCGGCTCACGCCTCGCCGGCCGCCGCGGTTCCGCCGCCGCGGGACTGTCGCCCGAGCCCTGAACGGAGCCCGGCCGGGCGCCGCTGCGTGCAACCACCGGCGCGTCCGCCGCTCTTTGCAGGCCACGCTCGATCCGGCGAGCGCTCAGCTCGCGATCGATCTCGAGGCGGGCTCTGCGTTGGCTCGCGGACGGTAGACCGGCATAGCGCTCTCGCGTGAGGCCGGCGAGGCCGGCGAGAGCCGGATAGTCGCGAGCGGGCTCGCCCCTGGCGCGCTCGAGGGACGACGGCAGCTCCGCCTGCCGGTCCAGCATCACCGACGTGAGGCCGGCCGCCACGGCCGGAGGGCGCCGTGCGCCTCCACCCGATGCCGCGCCACTGGGCGCCAGCAACGCATCCTGCTCAGCCAACTCGCGCTGGAGACGGCTCTCGCGGACCGCGAGGCGCGCGGCTCGCCGTCCGTCGCCCCCGGCGGCCGCAGTCGACTTCGCCCGTCCGACACGTCCGAGCTGGGCGCGCTTCGCGGATACCGCTGTGAGCGCCGCCCGGCGGACCGACGCGCTCGGGTCACGGGCGGACGCCAACAGGCGGCGTGCCTGCTCATCGCGCTGCGGCGAGGGTCGCGCGCCCGCTCGCGGCCGGACTCCTTCGGAGTGCCCTCCGCCTGGGGGCGTGGGCGGGACGGCCGGCTGCGGCAGGACCGCGCCGCGCCCGTCCGAGCCGCTGTTGCGACGCTCTCTCTCGTCCCGGTCGCGAAGCTGGCGCAGCTCTCTTCGCAGCGTCAGCGCGCGCGTAGCTTTGACCGTCGGCGCGGCCCGGCTCGCAGAACTGGGCGCCCTCGCGAGGATCTCGTGACGCTTGAGGAACGCGCCCCACCAGAACGCGCTCAAGAGCATCCAGTCGGCCCCCCACCCAAGCCCCCGCAACCCCTCCAGAACAGCCATCACGGCAAGAACTACGCCCAGCAGGAACGCGTAGACGAGCTTCGAGAGCACCGCGCCGAAGAGCCTCACGGCCCATCCCCGGAACGCGCTGCGGCCCGCCTCGCCGAGGACGGGAACGAGCACGATTCCGGGCGTCAAGAGCAGATAGAAGAGGCTCAGGATCGCGGCGAGCAACAGGCGAAGACCGATCCAGCCGAGCAGCAGAAGCATCCCGAGCACGCCGATGACGATCAGCATCAGCCCTCCCACCCGTGGCCAGGTCCCGGAGTTGGTGCGAAACTCGGCCTCGGACGCCCCAGGCCCGTTGCACGCGGTCGCGTCGCTCGACCGGCACAGCGTTCGCAGTAGCGAAGAGGTTTCGTTGATCGAGTTGCGCGCGGGTCCGTTCGGCGGGAGCGCCAGGAACTCGTCGCCGTTGGTCTGCGCTTCGCGCAGCAGCCGCGCGCTGCTGCGGAGACTCGAATCGCCGGGGCAGTCCGAGCCGGCGCAGGCGGCTTCGCGGAGCTCGCGGTCCGCCAGGCGCAGGCCGGCCGCGTGCAGACTTCGTTCGAGGCGTGCCGGTTCGCGGCACCAGGCGACGTTGCCGAACTCCAGGTAACACCAGGGAGCTTCGACTGCGGCGGCGAAGACTGCGCCCATGCCCTGCCCGAGGGCGCGACCCGGCGCCGCCGGGGCGCCATCAGCCGCGGCCGCGAGCGTGCCGAGCCCCGCTTCGCCGCTCCAGGCGCTGAGGGCGCCGACGGTCCCGGCCGGATCGACCATCAGCCACGTCCCCCCTCCGACCATCGCGAGCATGGCGAGCGCCTCCCCGAGCGTCTGTCCGACCTCCCGGCGCACGAGGCCGTGGTAGGCGACGAGCGCAGCCGCGATCGACAGCCCGAGCGCCAGCAACGGCGCGGTGAGGACATGACCTGCGTGCGACAGGGTCGCCTGCAGGCTTTGCGAGGAGGCCCCCTCGATGAGATCGAGCCCGAAGGACCATTCGAGCATCACGACCAGAACGTGGACCAGCCATACGACCGCGAGCCACATCGGTGCGACGAAGAGATCCTGGACGGTGCTGAGCAGACTGGCGCCGCTGAGCGGGATCAGGCCCGTGTCGATGTGAACGTCCAGGCCGAAGTTGCCGGTCGGCGCTCCCGCCGCTGTGAACCCGGAGGTTTCGCAATCGCGTCGGCTTCCCTCGCCCAGTTCGTCGCTGAGCGGCGAGGAGCAGGCCGGGCTGCCCAGGCCGTTGCTTACGAGAGGATCGGCCTGAGGGCGCGCTGACCCAGCCGACTGTTCAGGTTCCGAGACGGACAGGGGCTGCACCAGCGAGCCCCCATCCGGGGCACGGTTCGCGCCGCCCAGCGCCGGGGAACGCGCGGGCGCATCAGCGCGGACACGCCTCGTCAACGGCTCGCCGCGTGCCGGCCCGGGCGCGCAGATCATCGCGGCGCATGCGACACCGGCCACGGCCGCGGCTCGCTCCGCGCCCGTCAACGAGCAGATGGGCTCGTCGCGAGATCCCTGAGAAGCGAAGGCACAACCAGGTCAACCTGCACTGCCTCGATGCGGCCGCGGTGGTCACGGAACAGGCAGCGCCCCGCCTCGAAGGAGAGCAGCGTGTTCCTCATCTCGCGGTCCTCGGGGTCGAGCCCCAGCAGGGCGAGCGCTCGCGCTGCCTCGCTCTGAGAGCGGACGCCGAACACGAAGGTGGCGCCGATCAGGCTCTCGAGCGACTGGCGCTCACCGGTCAGGGCGTCGCCGACGAGTTGCGTGCTGATGATTGGCACGGCCCGCTCGGAGCGCCCGATCCGCTGCAGCGACGCGAGCAGCATGCGCCCGATCGGGTCGCCGAGCAGCCGCCATCCCTCGTCGAACGAGAAGACCTTCAAGCGCGCCCGCTCGGACGCCACCAGGTGCATCGCGAGCATCGCGATCAGACGCACGATCTGCTCGCCCACCCGCTCGGCCTGCGAGTACTCGACGCGGCTCGTTCCGAGCGAAGGCCCCGGGAGGTCGCGGATCGCGAGATAGGTCACGGGCGCCCCTCCGACCGCCGGCGGCGGAGCGGCGGGATCTGCGAACCCGAGCTGGGTGAGCCCGGAGCGCGAGTAGATCTCCAGCGTCGAGCCGACCTGGCGTTCGAGCGGATCTCCGTCCATCAGAGCCCTGACGACCTCCGCGCAGGTCGGGGTCGAAGCTCGCGCGAGCACACGATCGACCGCAGCCAGGATCGCGGTCTCCCATACCGGCTCGGCCCGCCCCGGCAGGAGGTCGCGCAGGAACGAGACCGCCGCTTCCTGACGCAGGTGGGGCGGCGCGATTCGCAGCGGGTCGAGCATCCCGCGCAGCGCGCGGTCTGGCCTGAGCGTCAAACGTTCAACATGTGGCGCGACATCCTCGAGCAGGTGGAAGCGGTGATCGCCCTTCGGGTCGCAGTCGATCACGCGGGCGCCCTGAAGGAACGCCTCGTACTGGAGCTTCTGTGCGAGCGTCGTCTTTCCCGACCCGAGCGCCCCGACCGACAGCACCGTCGCGTTGCGGTCCTCCTCGGAGCCCTCCCCCAGGTTGAAGAGGACCGGCCGCTGCGAGCCACTCAGGGTGTAGCCGAGGTAGAACCCGCGCCGGGCCCCGGTCCGGTGGGTCGCCGTCGGCATCATCGCGGCGAGCTGCTCCGCCGTGAAGACGTCGTCGAACCCCGCCACCCGCGTCCGCTGACCCGGTAGGTGCTGGACGAAGAGCTGGAGCTGCTCGCCCAACGGCCGGTGCAGGCGCACCTCGCCGTACGCTCGCCGCACCGACTCCACGCGGGACTCGAGATCCGCCTCGCTGGGCGCGCCGACCCCGACCGCGACGGTCGTTCGAAGCAGCGGCGGCCGACTCGAGGCCTGCAGGTAGGCGAGCAGGTCCCTCGCCTCCTGTGTCCGCTCATAACCGAGGTCTGAGACCCCCTGCTCGCCGACGGCCTCCGCACGAAGGATCTGGTCCGCGTCCTGGATCTTGCGCCGTGCGAGCCGCAGCGCCAGGTCGTTCGGCAGGAACCGCGCCGTGACGGCGATGTCGACCTCGAAGGGCAGGCTTTCAGGCGGGGCGAACAGGAGCTCGGCGCGAGGGCTGGGGAAGTCGAGCTGCTCGGGGACGGCCCCGAGAACGAGCTGGCACTGCCAACTGGCGCCCAGCTCTGACTCCACGCGCAACGACCTGAGCTGCTGTTCGATCTCGCAATCGAGCCAGCGCAGCACGTCCCCCTCCAACGGTGCCAGCACCGCCTCGCCGTTGCGCTCGAACGCGAGCGCCCTCGGGCTATGGAGCCCGTCGACCGCGGGCTCGCCGAGGCCGCGGCAGAACGCGCGCCGGGTCAGCCACTGGAGCTCGGCGCCGTGCGCTGCCCGCACCGTCAGGAAGTCGCCCAAGCGCCTCTCGATTCGATCCGCCTTCACCCTCAGACGTTCGAGCTCTCGTGCGGGGAGCGTCCGGCGCTCGAGCGGCGAAGCCGTCCGGCGCAGCCGCGCGCGGAGATCGGCAGCGGGACGAGATGCCGCCGCAGACAGGTAGCTCGCCAGGTCGAGCTCGGGCTCGTTGAGGCTGACGAGCAGATAGAGGGACGGCACGACCGACGCGCGCCGGCGCAGCTCCGCCTGCTGCGCCTCGACATACCGGCGGCACTCGGGACCGCGGTCCGCCGGTGCGGCCAGGTCGGCACCGTAGCCGCGGGGATCCCACCGGCCGGCGATCCGCAGGATCTGGACGTCCGCCTCCGCGGCCTCGATCGCTCCCACCAGCGCGAGCATCCGGGCACGCTTCTCGTCGCGGTCGAGCCATGCGTAGGACCCGAGCGCGACGGCGAACGCCGCCCACGGATCGCCGATCCCCTGCGCGAACACGCAGTTCCCGTAGGTGAAGGTGAGCGGCGGCCTCACGGCAGCTCGTGGTGGCGGTCCACTGCCACGACCAGGCTCGCGCCGGGATCGACCCCCATCACCCTGCCGCGTGCCAGACGGCGGGCATCGCGCCTCGCCGCGAGGCGCACGTGAGAGCGGACACGTCCTCGCGGGGGACGCCGGCGGTCGCCCCTCTCCTCCCGGTGGGCGACGAGCACGAGCACGGTACCCGGCCCCGTGTACCTGAAGCGCCTCGCGCGCGGATCGGCGCCGTCGGGGAGCAGCAGGATCTCCCCAGGCCGCCAGACGCGGCCGGTACTCGAGCGGGCTCGAAGCGCGATCGTCCGGCGCGGCGAAGCGAGATATACGAGCGCCGAGCGCGCCGTATGGTGGAAAGCCCGTCCGTCGACACTCACGACCGTCAGGGCGCCCGCCACGGCGGCGGGGACCACGACATCGCGCGCGAACCAGGGCAGGGCTGCGACCGGGGCTCCGAGCAGCGGCAGCCTGGCCGCGAGAATCGCGGCCGTGATCGCTGCCAGCAGGTAGAGGATCCCCCGCACGGGCACGCCCGACGGGTTCAGGCGCATGCGGTCGACGCTGTAGATCCGCCGCTCGAGGTCGAAGACCCGGCGGTAGGAGCGAATCTGCATCACTGCCCGCCGAACAGCGACGCAACCGTGGCTTTGAGCAGCGCAACCCCGGTCGGGGTGGCGAGCAGAATGGCGACGATCCCGACTGCGAACACCCCGGCCGCCTCCTTGAAGTCCCGCCGGAAGGCCAGCACGGTCGCTGCGACCGCGAGGGCAAGCCCGATCAGGCTCATGGCGACCGCTCGGCCGGTGCTCCCCGCCCTGGCCGCGGCGCTTTCGAGCGAGCCGGCCCCGGAGCCTTCGGGCGAGGCCGCCCGTGAGACACCGTTGCCGGAGCCCGCTTTGACCGCGCCCGCTGCGGAAGCCGGCGCGAGGAGGAGCATGGTGAGGAGACAGAGCGACACGACGATCGCCCCGGACGCTCTGCTCGTGACGCCCCTACGCATCGGGATCGGTCTGGATCGCGGAGATCTCCCAGCGCCCCTGGGCTTTGGTCACGTCGAGTTCGTAGGTCAGCGTGTAGCGGGCGCCGCGTTCGTCCGCCGCCTGCACGGTTGCAAGGACCGACCCGCCTCCGAGCGCCCATCCCTCCCGGGTCACACCCGCAAGTTCGAGAGGAGCCGTCGGCGCAGAGACCGCGGCCCCGGCGGTCAGGTCCGCGGCAAGGTCCGTTCCTGCTCCCGCCAGGTAGTTCGTGAGCCCCCGGCGGATGACGAGTTCGAGTCCTGGATCTTCGAGGGGTCGAAGCGGCTGAGCTGTCGTCGCGGGCGTGCTGATCGGCGGTCCGACCAGTGCCGGGTATCCCGTCAGCGCGAGAGCTCCACCCGGCTCGCGTGTGACCCCGACGGTGAGGTACACGAGCCCGGCGGGACGCGTCTGGGCCGCGACGGTGTAGACGAGTTGCCCCGGCGCGGCTTCCCGGGTCTGTACGACTTCGGCCCATTCGACGCTCTGCGCTCCCGTCGGAGGCGGAAGAAACCCGGCGTCCGGCGCCAGTTGCGAGCCCACGAACGATTCGAGCTGCTGCTGGTCGCGCTGCGGCTCCGATGCGCTCCAGGTCAGGTAGCGGCGCGCGAACAGCGCCGCATAGCCCTCCGCGGCCTGGTCGAACACGGGGGCCGCAGCCGCCTGCGCGCGCGCACCTGCCGGACGCGGGGGAGCGATCGCGAACCGGGCGCTGGCTATCACCCCGAAGACGGCCAGCGCGATCACCGCGTAGCGAGGCAGCTCGCGTCCGAGCCTGAGGCGCCAGATCGGATGCGTGCGGATCTCGACGCGAGCTTGCGGCCGGCGGGGGTTCACTGCTCGAACCCGAACTCCGCGGAGGGCGGCGTGGAGGCGGGAAGCACCGGTGCTGCGACCGTCTCGCTGTGAGGAGGGGCTGTCGGCGCCGGGCGGGCAACGGCAGAGAGGCGAGAAGGACGGGTGCTCGGGCGACGATCGCCGCGAGCCAGAGGGCTGAATCTCCCGCGCGGGGCGTGCCTGCGAGGCTCGACGCGCCGTGGCTCGCTCAGCGTGACCGAGCCCGGGCGAGCCTCTTCGGAAGCCGGCTGCTGAACCAGCGCGTGGAGCAGCAGCGCGAGCGCGACCGCCAAACCCGCCCCCATTGCGGAAAGCGCGTGCGCGCGGCGCCGGCGGGCAGCCGCTCGCGGACTGACAGCGCCGCTGGGACGATCGAGGTCCAGGTCACCGAGGCCGGGGGCGAAGAGCCGATCCACCCCGTCCCCGTGCGAATCCGCATCGAGCCCGCGCCAGTCGGCCCCCTGCGCCAGGGGGTCGTCCGCGAGCGATCGTTCGGGAGCGCTCATCTCGCCCCCGAGCCGCGCTCGTGGGCGGCCGGCGCACGGAGTGGGCAGTACTCCGAGCGCCGGCCGCTGTCCCTCGATGGAGCACGCCGGCTGCGCCGTGCATGAGTCCGGCTGCCGGCGGCTCCGGAACGGGCCGATGGGTGGGGGGAGTCATCGTCATCGGCTCGTTCCTGGCGCCTGTTCCGACCCGGCGGCCACGACCGGGACAGCGTCCTCGTCGGCCATCAGGGTCCGCAGGCGGGCCCGCGCGCGCTGCGCGACCTTGCGGTACTTCTCGCGCGTCCATCCCCGGCTGGCGCACACCTCCTCGCAGTCGATATCCGCCAGCTGCGATTCGAGCAGGAGCCGCTGATCGGAGCTCAGCGAAGGGAGATGTGCCCGAACCCGCGCGAGCTCGTCGCGAGCGATCGCAACCCTCAGCGGGTCGGACCGCTCGTCGGCAAGATCCACCGCGTCCTCGCCGCCGCCGAACTGCACGGCCCCCTCCAGCGCAGCAGCGATCGGACTGCGGCCGGAGATGGCGCGCCGCCTGTCCTGAACGCGCGCGAGAAAACGCTGCTCGAGAGAATTTGCGACGTGCGCGCGACTCGCGAAAGGCCGGCCCCGGCGCGCCAGCACCACGAGCTCGAGGCTTGCCTGGGCGTAGGCGTCCTCGAGATCCTCGCGCCGCAGCCGGTGCCGGTGAACGCGCAGCAGCAGCTCGCGCTTGGCCGCGGCGACGGCCGCGACCGCCTCGGCAGGGTCGCGGGAGAAGGGGTTCGCGACCTGCCGCTCATCATGCGGCGAGCGTCCTGCGAATCGGGTAGACACATCTGGATGTCGTTGCCAGAAGCGCTCATCCCCCCCTCCCAATTCGTCCGGACGGCGCGATGAGCATCACCGATCGCCTCCAGGACCTCGATCACCGCCAGCAGGAGACCAGAGGGGTCCGCTTCATCGCGGCCGTGATCAAGAAGTTCGGGGACGACCAGGCGGGGCAGCTCGCCGCGTTGATCTCCTACTACGGCTTCGTGTCGCTGTTCCCGCTGCTGCTCGTGTTCGTGACGGTCCTCGGATTCGTGCTGCAGGGCGACCCCGACCTGCAGAAGAAAATCCTCGACGGCACGCTCGGGCAGTTCCCGCTGCTCAGCGACTCGCTGAAGCTCCACTCGCTCAAAGGCAGTCCCGCCGCGCTGGCGATCGGGATCGTCGGCGCGCTCCTCGCCGGCCTGGGGATCATGAGCGCGACCCACAACGCGATGGACCGGATATGGGCCGTCCCGTTCAAGGAACGCTCGAACTTCCTGACCTCGAAACTCCGCGGCCTCGCGATGTTCGCGGTGCTCGGAACGCTCGCCGTCGCCTCAACGGTCGCGGCCGGTTTCGTCGGAGCGGCAAGCCACGGCGCGGCGACCGTGGTCGGCGGTGTGCTCGTCGCCTTCGCGTTCAACCTCGTTCTGTTCGGAGTCGCCTTCAAGCTGCTGACCTCAGCCGACCCGAGCTGGCGCGAACTGGCGCCGGGCGTCGTCACGGCGACGGTGTTCTGGCAGCTGTTGCAGCACTTGGGTGGCTACTACATCGATCACACGCTGAAACGGACGCAGCCGCTCTATGGCGTCTTCGCCCTCGTGCTCGGGCTCCTCGCCTGGCTCTACCTCGGGGCCCAGCTGACGATCTTCGCCGCCGAGATCAACGTCGTCAAAGCACGGAGGCTATGGCCGCGGAGCTTCTTCTCCTCGCCGTTACTCGACGCGGACCGCCGCGCCCTCACCGACACCGCGGAGATCGAGGAACGGGTGCAGCAGGAGAACGTCGAGGTCAGCTTCGACGACGAGCCGCAGCGCAGCTGACCACGGGCCATCCAGCCCGGAGGAGATCCGGTCGGCCGGGCTCGGTCTAGGCGTCGTTCTCGGCCGGTGCCGCCGCGTGCCTGTGAGGGAGCACCGACCGGATCGCGCTCGCGATGCGCCAGAGCCGGTCCCAGTACTCGAGTTCGCCTGGCTTGATGATGCCCTGGGTGCTCATGTGCGGGATCCCCGACGGGGCGGGAAGTTCGAGGGGCGCTTCTTCGATCGAGGGTCTAGGTGACTCGGGGGTCATGCTGCAATTCTAATAAGTGGATCGGCTGCAAGCACCAGTCCAGTGAAGAGGAGGCCGACCAAAAGGATTCCCCGCGCCAGCCTCACGCCTTGACGCTTCAGACGGATGCGTCGCGCGTTCGCGTGAATCGAACGGTCCAGCTCCGAGAGAAGCTGTTCGCATCCCGGCACCCCCGGCCCTCTTCCGTACAGAGAGCAAAACCGCGATGCCGCTGGTCCGACGTCGCCACGCGCCCCAACCTGGAGCGCGAGACAGAGCCCGGTCGACGAAACGGCCGCGACCATCGGCACGAGCCACACTGCCCCCAGAACTGAGATCGCGGCAAGACTCACACCCAACACGGCACCGCCGAAGCCGAGAAGCCCCATCGCCTGCCCATCGACGCCGACCTCGTCCTGACTCTGCGCGAGAAGCTGCGTGTTGGCTAGCTGCAGGGTGGCGCCCAGCACCGCGCCCGCGTCGCTCTCGCGCAGATCGGAAGAAGTCACCGTAGGCGCAAACGACGAGCGAAACCGGGTGTGACCGGCGTGCGCTCGCGCTCAGCTCACCCCTCGGGCCAAGCCGCCTCGCCCATCTCCCCGTCCCCGTCCTCGGGCCGCGGCCCGCCGACGGCGATGAACTCCAGCCCGTCCTCGCCGGCCTCGAAGGCGCGCACGACCTCCGGTGCGACCCGCACCACGTCCCATTGCCTGAGCTCCTGCACCTCGCCGTCGAGCAGGATGCGTCCCGAGCCCGCGACCACGACGTAGGCCTCCTCCTGCTCGCCGTGGCGATGGCCGACCTCGCTGCGGTGGCCGGGCGTGTAGCGCCAGTGGCTCACGCCGAGATCGCGCGAGTCGAGCGCGCTGCGACCGAACCGTCCTTCGATGTTCGGCGAGCGATCGCCGACGCTGTCGGGCAGCTCAAGCAGGTTCACGACGGTGTAGCTCGGCATCAGATGGCTCCTCTTCGATCGGCGATGAAAGGCGTCGCAGGCATTATGCGGACCTTGCCCCGCCAACATGCGGCGCCTCCGTTTTTTGGCTCTGGAATGCGCCTTTCCGGCATCGCCCCAAAGTACTTGACTACGCAACCATCGGCGCTATACTAAGTAAACTTTCGTAAGCTCATATGGAGCGAGAACCCTTATGACACCCACAGCACCCAACGAGACACCAGCACAGCCCGAGCCCACCGGTGAGCGGCTGCGCCTGATTCCCCTCGATGACACCGTCGTGTTCCCCAACATGGGGATCACGCTGACGATCGACGTCGGCGACGACGAGCGCGTCGTGCTCGTCCCCCGCCACGAGAACGAGTTCCTGGAGGTCGGCACGATCGCCGAGGTCTCCGAGAAGATCCGCCTTCCCGGCGGAGGACGCGCCGTGTCCCTGAGCGGCGAGCACCGCGCGCTGATCGGCGCCGCGGAGACCGGGCCGAGCGGCGAGCTGCGCGTGCAGGTCGACGAGCGTCCCGACGAGGTCGCCGTGGACGGGCGCACCCGCGAGCTGGAGCGCGAGTACCGCGCGACGGTCGAGGAGATCCTCGAGCTGCGCGGCGACGACGGCCGCATCGCGGCGTTCCTGCGCGCGATCGTCGAGCCCGGATCGCTGGCGGATTCCGCCGGCTACTCCCCCACGCTCAGCTACGAGCAGAAGGTCGAGCTGCTCCGCACGCTCGACGTGACCGACCGCCTCGAGCTGGCCGTCAGGCTGCAGCGCGAGAGCCTGGCCGAGCTGCAGGTCCGCAAGCGCATCCGCGAGGACGTGCAGGAGGGTGCTGAGAAGCAGCAGCGCGAGTACTTCCTGCGCAAGCAGATGGACTCGATCCGCAAGGAGCTCGGAGAGGACGACGCGTCCGTGGCCGACGAGTACCGGACGAAGATCGAGGACGCCGAAATGCCCGAGGAGGTATCCGAGCAGGCTCTGAAGGAGCTCGCTCGCCTCGAGCGGATGGGCGACCAGACGGGTGAGTCCAGCATGATCCGGACCTACCTGGACTGGCTGATCGCCGTGCCGTGGAACAAGCGCTCCGAGGAGCGGCTGGACCCCGTCGAGGCGCGGGAAGTCCTCGACGCCGATCACGCCGGCCTCGAGGACGTCAAGGACCGTGTGACCGAGTACCTGGCGGTGCGCAAGCTGCGCCAGGAGCGCGGGATCGAGGCGGACCCCAAGTCCGGCGCGATTCTGACGCTGATCGGGCCCCCGGGAACCGGCAAGACCTCGATCGGCGAGTCGATCGCGAAGGCGACCGGGCGCGAGTTCGTCCGCATGTCGCTGGGCGGCGTCCGCGACGAGGCGGAGATCCGCGGGCACCGGCGCACCTACATCGGCGCGCTGCCCGGCCGGCTGGTCCGTGCCCTGCGCGACGCCGGGACGATGAACCCGGTGATCCTGCTCGACGAGGTCGACAAGGTCGGCGCCGACTGGCGCGGCGACCCGTCGGCGGCCCTGCTCGAGGTGCTCGACCCGGCTCAGAACCACTCGTTCCGCGACCACTACCTCGACGTGGAGCTCGACCTCAGCCAGGTGATGTTCCTGGCGACGGCGAACGTGGCCGACACCATCCCCGGTCCGCTGCTGGACCGCATGGAGGTGATCAGCTTCGACGGCTACACGACCGAGGAGAAGCTCGCGATCGCGAAGGGCTACCTGTGGCCGCGCCAGCGCGACCGCAACGGCCTGCGCGAGGACGAGGTCGAGGTCTCCGACGAGGTCCTGAAGACGGTCATCAACGAGTACACCCGCGAGGCGGGCGTCCGTAACCTGGAGCGCAACCTCGGGACGATCCTGCGCAAGACCGCGACGAAGATCGCATCGGCGCAGGCCGGCCTGGCCAAGGACGAGCCGGTGCAGAACGGCACCGCCGAGACCGCGGCCGCGAAGGAGAAGCTCGAGATGCCCGTGAAGATCGACCTGGAGACCGTGCGCGACGCGCTCGGCCGCCAGAAGTTCTTCCAGGAGTCGGCCGCCAGGACCGCGAGTCCAGGCGTGGCGACCGGGCTCGCCGTGACCGGCGCCGGAGGCGACGTGCTGTTCATCGAGTCGACCGCCATGAACGGCGGATCCTCGAACGGCAGCCTGGTGCTGACGGGCCAGCTCGGCGACGTGATGAAGGAGTCGGGACGGATCGCTCTGTCCTACGTCCGCGGTCACGCCGATGAGCTGGGGATCGACGAGCACTCGTTCGACAACAAGGAGTTCCACGTCCACATCCCCGCCGGGGCGATCCCGAAGGACGGCCCGAGCGCGGGCGTGACGATGGTCACGGCCCTGGCATCGCTGCTGTCCGGGCGCCCGGTCAAGCACACCGTGGGCATGACCGGTGAGGTCACGCTGCAGGGAAGGGTGCTGCCGATCGGAGGCCTGAAGCAGAAGGTGCTCGCCGCGCACGCGGCAGGGTTGACCGACGTGATCCTCCCGGAGCGCAACCGGGGCGACCTGGACGACATTCCGGAGGAGGTCCGCAACCAGATGACCTTCCACCCGGTGATGACGGTCCGGGAGGTCCTCGACACCGCCCTGGAGCCCGCACGCGATGTCGCGCCCCTCTCGTAGATGCGAGCCGGTGCCGCTCGAGATCAGGGAGACAGCCTCCCTGCTCGAGCGGCGCTGGCAGCTCTCGATCCTGTACGCCGCGCTGAGCGGCGCGCTGCGCTTCAACGAGTTCGCTGACGCGGTCGCCGGGATCTCGCCGCGAATGCTCTCCGAGCGGCTGCGGGATCTCGAGGCGGCGGAGCTCGTGGAGCGGACCGTACTGCCCACGAGCCCGCCGACGGTCGAGTACCGGCTGACGGCCCGCGGGCGCAGGCTCGGCCCGCTGATCGAAGCGATGCGGGAGTACGCGCGAACCGGATAGCTTCGCCTCCCGAGCAACGAAAGGATGGCGCTGGGCCCAGCCCGGCGCCATTTTTTTTGGGAGGGGAGGGTTGGCGCGTCGCCGTGCGGGCGCTCGGCGCTCCGGCCGGGCGCCTGTCAGGAAGACGCGCCTGCGCCCGCCGGCGTGCGAGCGCCGGCCGCGTCTTGGGCCGCGGGGCTGCCGATGAGCTGGCCGCCACCGCAGTCGCCGGCCTTGACGTCGCTCGCGGCGCGGCGCGGGTTGCGGATCCAGGCGAAGCCGACGAGCCCGCCGATCGCGACCAGCACCGCGGCGATCATCATGCCCTCGTGGAAGGCGTGCAGCGACGCCGCTTCGGCGGCGGCGGTGATCGCGTGCGCCTGGCGGGGCAGCACGCTCTGCACGGAAGGCTTGCCGAGCGGCAGCCGCTTGGCTTCGGCCGCCGCGGCCCGGCCCGCCCCGGTCAGCGGTGTCGAGCCGAGGTGCGAGGTGAACGTCGCGGCGAACGACGCCGAGATCGCCGCGCCGACCGAGGCCGTGCCGAGGAGCCCCGCGACGCGCGAGACCGCGTTGTTGACCCCCGAGGCGATGCCCGCCTGCTTTTCGGCCCCGGCCAGCACCGCGGCCGTCAGCGGAGCCACGGTCATCGACAGACCGAGCGAGAACACGATCAGCGGCAGGAACACTTCGGGGAGATAGGCCGGCGTCGTGCCGGTCGTCTGGAACAGGAGCAGGCCGGCGGCGGCCACGAGCGGCCCGGCCCCCATGAACAGGCGCGGCCCGTAGCGGTCGGCGAGCGCCCCGAAGCGGCGTGAGAGCAGGAACATCACGATCGTCACAGGCAGGGTCGCGAGGCCGCTCTGCAGCGGCGAGTAGCCCCCGATCTGCTGCAGGAAGAGCACGAGGAAGAAGAACAGGATCGAGAGCCCGGCGTACATCGAGAACGTCTCGACGTTGCCTGCCGAGAAGTTGCGCCGGCGGAACAGCCCGAGCGGGAGCATCGGGTCGCTCGCACGCCACTCGTAGAGAAGGAAGCCGGCGAACACCGCCACGCCGCCGACGAGCGGCACGATCACCCCCGGGCTCGACCAGCCGAGCCGCGGCTGCTCGATCAGCGCGAACACGGGACCGGCGAGGCCGACGGCGCACAGGAGCGCCCCGGGAATGTCGATCCTGCGCGCGGGCCGGGTCGGATCGGCATCGCGCGGCGCCCGCGGTGGGATCACGGTGAGGATCAGCGCCATACAGCCGATCGCGAGGGGCACGTTGATCACGAAGATCCACCGCCACGATGCGACGGCCAGCAGCTCGCCCCCGGCCAGCGGCCCGAGCGCGGTCGCGATCGCACCCCACGCCGTCCAGCTCCCGATCGCAGCGCCACGCTCTTCGGGCCCGAACGTGTTGACGATCACCGCAAGCGAGCTCGGCACCAGGAGCGCGCCGGCGATGCCCTGCAGGGCTCGCGCCGCCACGAGGAAACCGATGCTCGGCGAGATCGCGCACAGGATGGAGGCCACGCCGAAGGCCCCCACGCCGATCGCGAACACCCTGCGCTCGCCGTACAGATCGCCGAGCGAGCCCCCGATCAGGATCAGCGAGCTGAGCGTGAGCAGGTAGCCGTTGACGATCCACTGCTGCGCGGCCAGCCCGCCGCCCAGCCCCCGCTGGATCGTCGGCAGCGCGACGTTCACGACCGTGCCGTCGAGAAGCACGATCCCCGAGCCGAGGATCGTCGCGAGCAGTGTGAGCCGCTTGACCGAGGCCGGGTTGCGGGGGCTCATGCGGCTACGGTACCCGCCCGCATCGGCATCGGCCGGGGCTGAGCGTCCGCACGCGCGCGACGGGGCCGCGTTCAGCGAGCACGCCGGCGGGAGGGCCGCTCGCGCGGAGCCGGGGGCGGCTGCTCAGACGAGCGCGGCGACGGGCGCGGGCGCCACGACGGCGCCCGAGCAGACCCGGTTGCGGCCCTGGCGCTTGGCCTCGTACAGCGCCGCGTCGGCCTCTTCGCACACGCTCTGGTAGTCGAACGCGCAGTCGCGCGCCGAGGCGGCCACGCCGAAGCTCATCGTGACGCGCAGCCCCCCGCCCACTGTGTCGGCCTCCACGCCGCCGCGCAGGCGCTCCGCCATCGCGGCGGTCTGCTCGAGGTTGGCACCCGGGAGCAGCACCAGGAACTCCTCCCCACCGATGCGGTAGGCGAGGTCGAAGGCACGCAGCTGCTTGCGCAGCACGTAGGCGACGTCCTGGAGGACGGCATCGCCGGTCGCGTGGCCGTGGGTGTCGTTGACGTCCTTGAAGTGGTCCAGGTCGCCGACGATTAGGCCGACCGGCTGGCCGGTGCGCCGTGAGACCTGCGCGAGCTCGAAAGTGCGGTCCTTCAGCGAGTTGCGGTTGAGCATGCCCGTCAGCGGGTCGATCACGGCTTCGCTGCGGTGCGTGATGTCCGAGCTCATCAGCGCCGTCGAGAGGATCGCGACCGCGGTCACCAGCGCGAGCGGCATGATCAGCAGGGGCGGGTTGGCGATGATCGCGTCCGCTCCGGTCGCGAAGCCGACGCCGGCCATCATCAGGACGGTCACCGCGAGACCGAGGATCACTCCGCGCGTCGGAAACCGCGCGCTGAGCGTCACGATCGGGATCGCGAACCAGGCCATCGCGGGTGAGTGCACTCCACCCGTCAGCGCGGCGGCGAGGGTGATCAACAGCTGCGAGCCCGCCCAGGCGGTGAAGAGCAGGTACTCGGGCCGGCGTACCCGCTCGATCGCTTTGTCGGCCAGCGCGAAGAGCACGCCCGCGACGGCCAGCAGCACGATCGTCCACCAGCCCAGCCACGGCCCCGAGAGCGCAAGGGCGACGGCCATCACGACGAACGACTTGCGTCGCACCGGCGCGACCATCCGGTCCATGTCGAGCATCCGCTCGCGGTCCATCGCGTCGCTGATCAGCCAGGAGGCCGGCGCGCTCTGGCTGGCGGGACGGCCGCTCCGGGGGGCCTCCTGATCAGTGGCGGAGGCCACCGGCGGCAGCACGGATCCCGGCGTCGGGAAGGCGTGGGCGATCGAGTCACTCATTCGGGGGAGGACATCGGCCGCTGCTACCACAGCAGGGAACACTCTCCGCCCGACTGGACAAATGGACAGTCTGTCTGTAAGCGCTCTTGCTAGCCCAGCGCGCGGCGCAGCCGGTCATAGACCTGCCTGCTGACACGCCTGATCGGCCGCGGCTCGGGGAAGGTACGCGGGGCGATCCGGTGGTTGAAGCGCTCGGCGAGCGTCTCGTATTTGTCGCTGTGGCCGTGGATCACGCGCACCCGGTCGACGACCGTGGTCTGGATGCCGAGGCGCAGGTTGTACTCCGGCGGCAGCGTCGCGACCCTCATCCCGTGCTGCCAGGCGCAGCGCCGGAATGCCGGCTGGTCGCCGATCGGCGAGCGGCTCGGATGATCGCCGCCGTAGGAGCCTCTGAGCACGTCCTTCTGGAGCCACGCGCGGTAGGTGGCTTCCCAGGCCGCCAGGAACTCGCTGACCCGCTCGCTCGCGCGCCACGCGACGAACCCGCAGTTGAACTCCGGGAAGGCGGCGGGGACCTCGGGGTCGTCGAGCCCCCGGTAGGCGGGCGCGTGCGCGAGCGCGAGGTCGTAGTGGTCGAGCAGCTCGAAGACGTCGAGGATCGGCTCGACGACGTAGGTGTCGGTGTCGAGGTAGATGGTCCGCTCGAACGGCGAGCGCCGCATGTTCGCGATGCGATCGACGAACGGCGCGTCGGAGACCTGCTCGAAGGACACGACCGCGACGCCGGGGGGCGGATCGGACACCTCCCCCGCGGAGAAGATCACATGCGGGACGTCGTTGTGGCGCAGCGAGGAGCGCGCCGCCTGCGCCGCCTCGGCGATGTAGCGCTCGCCGAAGGCCGAGTACATGATCCCCGCGGCGCCGGAGCCGGGCGCGCCGCTCAGGTGTGCTCCCGCGTCGGCCATCGCCAGGGCCTACGTGGCTGTCTCAGCCGAGCACGAGCTCGGCGGCGGCGCGCAAGGTGGCGGCGTCGCCGGAGACCAGCAGCGTGGTGACGATCGACTCCCGCCACGCATCGAGGTCGTGACGGATCTTCTCGGGCGAGCCGATCAGCGACATCTGCTCGATCAGCTCGCGCGGCACCTTCGCGCCGGCCTCGTCCTTCTTGCCTTCGAGGTACAGCGAGGCGATCTCGTCGACCTCCTTCTCATAGCCCATCCGGATCGCGACGTTCGCATGGAAGTTGGTGCCTTTCGCCCCCATGCCGCCGAAGTACAGCGCGTAGAACGGCCGAAGGGCGTCGGCCGCCGCGTCGACGTCGTCGGAGACGATGAACGGGACCGTCGCGTTGACGTCGAAGTCCTCGAAGCCGCGTCCGGCTTTGGGCCCGCCCGCCCTGCGCTCGAAGCCTTCGGACAGGTAGCCCGCGTAGTGCTCCTGCTCGGCCGGCGCGAAGAGCATCGAGAGCCAGCCGTCGCAGAGCTCGGCGCACAGCGCGATGTTCTTCGGCCCCTCGGCGCCGAGGTAGATCGGGATCTCCTCGCGCAGCGGATGGATCGAGGACTTCAGCGGCTTGGCGAGCCCGGTTCCCCCGGGCAGCGGGAGCTTGTAGTGCTCGCCGTCGGCGACCACCGGGCCCTTGCGCGCCCAGATGTCGCGCAGGATGCCGATGTACTCGCGCGTGCGAGCGAGAGGCTTCGCGAAGGGCATCCCGTACCAGCCCTCGACGACCTGCGGACCCGACACCCCGAGCCCGAGGATGAAGCGCCCGCCCGACAGGTGGTCCATCGTCATCGCGGCCATCGCCGTCGCGGCGGGCTGGCGCGCGGACATCTGCACGATCGCCGTGCCGAGCTTGATGCGCTCGGTCTTGGCGCCCCACCACGCGAGCGGCGTGAGGCAGTCCGACCCGTACGCCTCGGCGGTCCAGATCGAGTCGTAGCCGAGCCGCTCGGCCTCGGCGATCGACTCCTCCACGCCGGGCGGCGGCCCGCCCGCCCAGTAGCCCGTGTTCAACCCGAGTTTCAGCGTGCCGGCCATGGGGCCGGGACTATAGTTGTCAAGCCCGAGCGGAGGAGGAGAGATGGCTGTATCGGTTGGGGTTCTGGGGGAGACGAGGCGCGCCACGCTGACCGCGCTGTGCGACACGTTCGCGCCGGCGCTCGAGACGACGGACGGCGACGAGGCCGGCCGCGCCTTCTACGCACGCGCGGCATCCGATCTCGGCGTCGCCGGCCAGATCGAGGTGCTGCTCGCGCAGACCGCGCTGCCCGAGGAGATCGAGGCGACCGGCCAGCTGCTGGATGCGCTCGCTGCGCAGGGCTTCGACGCCGGCGACCTCGACACGCGCACCGCGCTGCTGCACGCGATGTCCGACGCCTCGCCCGAGGTCAAGTTCGGCCTGCGCCAGCTTCGCGCGTTGACGTTCCTTTTCTTCTACGGCCTTGCCGCCCCATCCCAGCCCAACCCGAACTGGGAGGCGATCGGGTATCCGGGCCCGCGCACCGCCGCGCCCTCGCCGCTGCAGGCGCCGAAGACGATCCCCCTGCTTGCGGTGAACGGCGAGACGACCGAGCTCGACGCCGACGTCTGCGTGATCGGTTCCGGCGCCGGCGGCGGCGTGATCGCCGCGGAGCTCGCCCGCGCCGGGCGCACCGTCGTGGTGCTCGAGATGGGCTCCTACCGCAACGAGTCCGACTTCCACCAGCTCGAGCTGGCGGGGATGTTCGAGCTCTACCTGGGCGGCGGCCTCGCCGCCTCGGAGGACGGCTCGATCGCCGTCCTCGCGGGATCCACGCTCGGCGGCGGCACGGTCGTGAACTACATGAACTGCATCCGCACGCCGCAGGCGATCCGCGAGGAGTGGGCCGCGCAGGGCATCGCGGGCATCGACGAGCCCTCCTACGAGGAGCACAGCGACGCGGTCTGGAAGCGCCTCGGCGTCAACGACACCGCCACGACGCAGAACCGCACCCACAAACGGCTGATCGCGGCATGCGATGAGCTCGGCTACCCGCACCGCCCGCTCACGCGTAACGCGGACACCTCCTGCGAGGACCCGAGCACCTGCGGCTACTGCTACGCCGGCTGCCAGACGGGCTGCAAGCAGTCCACGATGAAGACGTTCCTGCAGGACGCCGCCGACGCGGGCGCGCATTTCGTGGTCGGCGCGCGCGCGGAGCGGATCCTGACCCACCGCGGCCGCGCCCGCGCGGTCGTCGCCACGGTCACCCGCGAGGACGGCTCGACCGGCGAGCTGACCGTCAACGCCCCCACCGTCGTCGTCGCGGCCGGCGCGATCGAGTCCCCGGCTCTGCTGCTGCGCTCGAAGATCGGCGGGCCGGCCGTCGGGCGCCACCTGCGCCTGCACCCGGCCGCGCTCGTCGGCGGCGTCTACGAGACGCCGATCGAGGGCTGGATCGGCCAGATCCAGTCAGCCCTCTCAGACCAGTTCAAGGACGCCGAGGGCGACTGGGGCTTCCTGATCGAGGCGACGACGGTGGCGCCCGCGATCGTCGCGATGTCGCTGCCCTTCGAGGACGGCGGCTCGCACAAGCAGACGATGTCGCAGCTCGCGAACATCGCGCCGTTCATCTCGGTCGCGCGCGACCACGGCGAGGGACAGGTGGTGATCGACGGGCACGGCCGCGCCGTCACGCGCTGGTCCTTCGACGACGACGTGGACGCGAAGCTCTTCCGCCGGGCGATCGCCGAGCTGGCCCGCCTGCAGCGCGCCGCGGGCGCGAAGGAGATCATCACCTTCTTCCAGCGGCCGTCGATCCGCTGGCGCGAGGGCGAGGACTTCGACGCGTTCCTCGCCCAGATCGAGGAGGGCTCGCTGGCCGCCAACGACGTCGCCGCCTTCACGGCGCACCAGATGGGCTCCTGCCGGATGGGCTCGGACCCCGCGGAGTCCGTCGCCGACGGCCTGGGCCAGCTCCACGACACCGAGGGCGTGTGGATCGGCGACGCCTCGGCGTTCCCGACGGCGCCGGGCGTGAACCCGATGATCTCGATCATGTCGCTCGCCCACCGCACGGCCGCGAACATCCTCGCCGCCTGAGCGCGCGTCTAGGAGTCGACCAGCACGAGGGTGAAGCCGTCGTAGCCCTTCGCGCCGACGGTCTGGATCGTCGTCGCGCTGGCGCGGGGCTCCGCCCCCGCGAGCTCGATGAACCGGCGCATTCCGCGCGCACCCGCGTCATCGCTCTCGGGGTCGGCCAGCGCCCCCTCACGCACGACGTTGTCAGCCACGATCAGCGCGCCGGGGCGCACCAGCTCCAGCGCCTCCAGGAAGTACTCGGGCGTTCGCGCCTTGTCGGCGTCGATGAAGACGGCGTCGAACGGCTCCTCTCCCCCGCGCCGGAGCTCGGCCAGCGAATCGAGCGCGGGGCCGACCCGGACCTCGGCCGTCTCCGCCAGCCCCGCCCGGCGCAGGTTCTCGCGCGCCACCTCCGCGTAGCCGGCGTCGAGCTCGAGCGTCACGATGCGCCCTCCGGGCGGGAGTGCGCGCCCGAGCCAGATCGTGCTGTAGCCGCCGAGCGTGCCCACCTCCAGCACGCGGCGCGCTCCGTGGATCCGCAGCAGCAGGTTCAGGAACCGGCCCTGGCTGGGCGTCACGGCGATCGGGGGCAGCCCCGCGCGCTCGCTTGCGGCCGCGGCCTCTTCGAGCACGGCGTCGCGACCGATCAGCTCTGCCTCGACGAAGTCGTCGACTGCCTGCCACAGCGCTTCGCTCATGCCGCCACCTCCGTGCTGATCAGCGCGACCGGGACCGACAGCCCGGCGTCACGGCCCAGCGTAACGATGCGCCGTCCCGGCTGGACGGCGTCGCGCGGCCGTCCGGCTCCGGGGATCGACTTCGCGGCCCCGTCCACGTCTGCGGCGAGCAGCGCGAGCCCCCACAGCCGCGCGGGAGCGCCCGCGCCCCCGCTGCGCTCGAGCGCCCGCTCGGGGACCTGCACGACCTCGAGGATCTCCCGTCCGAGCCGGAAGAACGCCTGCCGCGGCGCGCCCGCCGGCGTCGGCTCCTCGCGGATCCGCCGCAGGTCGAGCCCGGCATCCTGAAGAACCGCGACCGTGCGATCGAGGTCTCCGGAGAACGCGACCACGTGGTCGATCCCGATGACGCCGTTCGGGTGGGCCGGCGCCGGATCGCGCTCCGGGGCATCCGAGCGCGCCGTGCGCAGGCCGTCGAGATCGTCGCTGGACAGCTCGCGCAGCGACCAGCCCACGACCCCCTCCCCCTCCCGGGCGCCGCTCAGCCGCACCTCCACCCCGGCGAGCCTGCACACGTCGCCGTCGAGCCGGAACCCGAGCGCGGCCCAGCGCTCCGGCTCGTCCGCGACCTCGATCTCGTCGATGCTCGCCATCCTCGCCCTCCTCGCTTCCGCCGCCGGGCGCCCGGCGGCCTCGCGCTAGAACAGATCGGGTGAACGCTACACAGGAGCTCACCAGGGCCAGGCGCCTCGGGATCCTCGCGATCTGCTGCATGAGCCTGCTGATCGTGGCGATGGACAACACGATCGTGAACGTGGCACTGCCCTCGATCCGGCGCGATCTCCACGCCTCGCTCTCCGGGCTGCAGTGGACGATCGACGCCTACACGATCGCGATCGCGAGCTTCCTGATGCTGGCCGGATCGACCGGCGACCGCCTGGGGCGCAAGCGCACCTTCCAGACCGGGCTGTGCGTGTTCGCCGGCGCGTCGCTCGCGTGCAGCCTCGCGCCGACGCTCGGCTGGCTGATCGCGGCGCGCGCCGTGCAGGGCGTCGGCGGATCGATGCTCAACCCGGTCGCGATGTCGATCATCACCAACGTCTTCACCGACCCGCGCGAGCGCGGCCGGGCGATCGGCGCGTGGGGCGCGACGGTCGGGATCAGCCTCGCGCTCGGCCCGATCGTCGGCGGCGCCCTCACGGAGGCCGTCGACTGGCGGGCGATCTTCTGGATCAACGTGCCGATCGCGCTCGCCGCCGTGGTGCTGGCCGCGCTCTACGTGCCCGAGTCGAGGGCAGCGCGACCGCGGCGGCTCGATCCGGTCGGCCAGGTGCTCGTGATCGTCACGCTCGCGTCGGTCACCTACGGCATCATCGACGCCCCGCAGGCCGGTTGGGCCTCGGCGCAGACGATCTCCCTGTTCGCGATCTCGGCTGCTTCGCTCGTGTCGCTCGTGGCCTACGAGCTGCGCCGCCGCGAGCCCCTGATCGAGCCGCGCTTCTTCCGCAGCCCGCCCTTCGCCGGCGCGACGATGATCGCCGTCTGCGCGTTTGCGGGCTTCGCCGGCTTCCTTCTCATCAACACGCTCTATCTGCAGGACGTCCGCGGCTACTCGCCGTTCGAGGCCGGCCTGTGCACGCTGCCGATGGCGGTGCTCGCGGGCGTGCTCGCGCCCATCTCCGGGCGCATCGTCGGCAGCCGCGGCGCGCGCCCGGTGCTGCTGTTCGGCGGCGTCTGCATGACGATCGCGCCGCTCCTTCTGACCGGGCTCTCCGCGACCACGCCGCTCGGGCTGCTGCTCGTCGCCTACGCGATCTACGGGATGGGCTTCGGCGCCATGAACCCGCCGATCACCTACACCGCCGTCTCCGGGATGCCCAACAGCCAGGCGGGTGTCGCCGCCGCGGTCGCCTCGACCAGCCGCCAGGTCGGCCAGACGCTCGGCGTCGCGATCATCGGCTCGATCGTCGGGACGGCGGCGGGAGCCGCCGGTCACGGCCTGGCCGGCGCCAGCCATCCGGCCTGGTGGGTGATCGCCGCCTGCGGAGCCGCGGTGCTCGCGATCGGGGCAGCCTCCACCGGCGCGCGCGCCCAGCGCGCCGCGAAGCGAGCGGCCGCATCGCTGGCGGCGGAGGCCCAGCCCGCCTAGCGCGCCACAATAGGAGCGAGCATGAGCGATTCGCCCACCCCCAACCCAACCCCTCCCTCCACCCCGATGATCCTCCTGCGCTACGTGCTGCCCGCAGTGGTGGTGATCGGCGGGCTCATCGTGATGGCGCTCGGCGGCGAATCGGCCGTCGAGGGCGGGGCGGGGATCGTCAGCGCCGGAATCGCCATCTACTTCATCAACTGGCTCATCCGCGCCGGCGCCTCCGGCGAACAGGAGCGCGACCGTGAGGACGCTGCGCGCGAGCACTTCGACCGGCACGGGCGCTGGCCGGATTGAGCGGCTCTTACGACACCTGACCCGTGTCGATGAGCAGCCGTTTCTCCATCCGTCGAAGGCAACCGCGTCCTGAGGGGTGGAGAATCGCGAGGTGAGCTCGCCTGCAGAGACGCCGTCGCCGGCCGTCTACAGCCCGCGGCCGCCGTTCCTCGATGAGCTCTTCGAGGCCGACGGCAGCCCGCGCGGCAGCGCCGCCGCGCTGATCGCAGAGCTCGGGCGCCTGGGAGCCGAGGGCCTGGCCGAGGCGGGCCGGCGCCGCGACGCGCTCTTCATGCAGCAGGGCATCACCTTCGAGACCGGTGCCGGAGCCGCCGGCGACGGACCGGCACCGCACGAACGGCCCTTCCCGCTCGACCTCGTCCCACGCGTGCTCACCGGGGAGGAATGGCGCTCGATCAAGCGCGGGCTCGCGCAGCGGATCCGCGCGCTGAACCACTTCGTCGACGACGTCTACCACGCACGCGAGATCGTGCGCGAGGGGCTCGTCCCGTGGCGGCTCGTCGCCTCCTGCTCGCACTTCGCGCGCGCCGTCCATGGCATCCGCCCGCCCGGCGGCGTCTACACGCACGTCGCCGGCTGCGATCTCGTGCGGCACAGCGACGGCACCTGGAAGGTGATCGAGGACAACGTGCGGATCCCGTCCGGGATCTCCTACGTGCTCGAGAACCGAGCCGCGATGGCCCGGCTCGTGCCGGGGCTGTTCGCCTCCTACCGCGTGCGCCCGGTCGAGCAGTACCCGCAGCTGCTGCTGAGCGCGCTGCGCGCGGTCGCGCCCTCGGCCGAGAGCGAGGCGACGGTCGTGGTCTGGACGCCCGGCCCCGCCAACCCCGCCTACTTCGAGCACGCCTTCCTGGCCCGGCAGATGGGCGTCGAGCTCGTCGAGGCGTCCGACCTCGTGGTGCGCGACGACGTGCTCTACATGCGCACCACCCGCGGGCTCGAGCGCGCGCACGCCGTCTACCGGCGCCTCGACGACGACTTCGTGGACCCGCTCGAGTTCCGGGCGGACTCGCTGCTGGGCGTGCCGGGCCTCGTGCGCGCCTACCGCGCCGGCAGCGTCGCGATCGCCAACGCGTTCGGCACGGGCGTGGCCGACGACAAGGCGATCTACCGCTTCGTGCCCGAGATGATCCGCTTCTACCTCGGCGAGGAGCCGATCCTCGAGAACGTCCGCACCTACCTGCTCTCGGAGGCCGAGGAGCTCGAGCACGTGCTCTCGCGCCTGCACGAGCTGGTGCGTCAAGCCGACCGGGGAGTCGGGAGGACGGGGAGTCATGATCGGACCCCACGCCTCCGAGCAGGAGATCGAGCGGATGCGCGGCGTGATCGTCGCCAACCCCGACGGCTGGATCGCCCAAGAGGTCGTGCGGCTCTCGACGGTGCCGACCGTCTGCGAGGACGGCACGCTCGCGCCGCGGCACGTCGACCTGCGCCCGTTCGCGGTGTTCGGCGAGCGCATCGACATCGTCCCGGGCGGGCTCACCCGCGTCGCCCTGGAGGAGGGCTCGCTGATCGTGAACTCATCGCGCGGCGGCGGCTCGAAGGACACCTGGGTGCTCGAGGACTCCGACGAGTTCGAGCGCACCAGCCCGAACGGGATCCCCGTCGCCGACACCCAGCCCCCGGCGCTTCCCGACCTCAGCTACGGCACCTGGAGCAGCCAGCAGCAGCAGCAGCAACAACAGTCCCGCGCCGAGACCTGATGCTCGCCCGCATCGCACACGAGCTCTACTGGCTCGGGCGCAACCTCGCACGCGCCGAGTTCACCGCGCGCGCGGTCGACGCCGTGTTCCAGTCCGAGCTGCAGGCCACGAGCGAGGGGCTGCCCGGGGTGAGCTTCGGCTCGGGGGGCCTGCTCACGATGCTCGGCGACGCCGCGGAGACGAGCTCCGAACGCCGCACGCTCGACCGGCTCGCGCTCGACCCCGAGCGCCCGGGCTCGATGCTCGCCTCGATCGAGCGCGCCCGCGAGGGAGCGCGCACGCTGCGCGACGTGATCAGCGCGGAGATGTGGGAGGCGGTCAACACGACGAGCCTGAACCTGCGCGGCGGCGCGCAGCCCGGGTGGGCCGCGCCGACCAATACCGCGGTGGCCGCCCAGTACGTCAAGGAGCGCACGGCGCTGATCTGGGGCGTGTCCGCGCGCTCGATGCTGCGCGACGAGGCGAAGTCGTTCCTCGACGCAGGGGGCCTGATCGAGACAGCCGACATGGTGCTGAGGATGCTGCGGGTGGCGCTGCCGCGCGCGTCCTCCACCGAGGTGACGCCCGGCGCCGAGCCCTCCGACGCGTACGCCCTGATCCTGCTGCAGGCCGTCGGCGGCTTCCACGCCTATCTGAGGGCCGTGACCGCACCCCCGAACGCGCGCCCGGTCGCACGCTTCCTGCTCTTCGAGCGCGCCTATCCGGACAGCGTGGCCGCCTGCGTCGACTCGCTCCACGAGGTCTTCATGGTCGCCGACGCCGGCCCGCGCAACTCGAAGCCCGTGCTGCGCGTCAGCCGTCTCGCGGCGGACCTCGACTTCCAGCGCCGCGCGCTGCCCGACGCGGCCGAGCTGACGGGCATCTGTCAACAGACCCAGCAGGAGCTCTCGCGGATCGACCAGGACGTCGCCGAGCGATACTTCGCCGGCGCAGCGACGGCCGAGCGAGCATAGGAGCCCAGTGCACTTCGAAATCCGCTATCTGACCGAGTACCGCTACGACGCCCCCGTCACCGACAACCTCAACTCGCTGCGGGTGCGCCCCGCGACCACCTCGACGCAGCGCTGCGACGAGTTCCACACCCGGATCGAGCCCGAAGCGAGGGTCAGCCGCCACCTCGACTACTTCGGGACCGAGGTGATCGAGTTCGGCATCCCCGCCGCCCACGACCACCTCACGATCGACGTGCTCGCACGCGTGGTCACCTCCGATCCGCCGGAGCCGCCCGACGGCAGCTGGCAGAGCCTCGAGAGCCACGGCTATCTCGACGCGGCGGGCGAGTTCCTCCTCCCCTGGCAGGACCACCCGCCGATCGCGGGGCTCTCCGAGCTCGAAGCGGAGGTCGACGGCGCGACGCCGCTGCGCGCGCTGGAGACGCTCTGCGAGCTCATCCCCGACCGCTTCGAGTACCGGCCCGGAGCGACCTACGTCGGCTCGCAGGTGTCAGACCTCCTGGACGCCGGCGCGGGCGTCTGCCAGGACTTCGTCCACCTCTCGCTGGTGCTGCTGCGCCGCCGCGGGATCGCGGCGCGCTACGTCTCGGGCTATCTGTGGGCCGCTCCCGAGGACGAAGGTGTCGACTCGCTGGAGGTCGACACGCATGCCTGGCTCGAGGCTCTGCTTCCCGACGCGGGCGCCAAGGGCGAGCCGGTCTGGGTCGGCGCCGACCCGACGAACCGGCGGCTGACCGGTGAGACGCACGTCAAGATCGGGCACGGGCGCTTCTACTCGGACGTGCCTCCGGTCAAGGGCCTCTACATGGGCGGTGCGACCTCGACGCTCGAGGCGGCGGTCAAGCTGTCGCGTCTCGATCCTCAGGCGAGCGCGCGCGCCTGAGCCGCCTCAGCCGTGATAGCCGGCGACGACCGAGCTGAACGCGAACGGCGCCTGCGCGATGCCGCTGCATTCGCCTTCGGGGGCAGGACACGGCCGGTCGCGATTGACCGACCAGAAGGTCAGCCGCGCGAGATGGTGTTCGCGCGCGAACGCCGCGATCGTCTGGAAGTCTTCGAGGCTCACCGTCTCCGAGGCTTCGTCGGTGTGCCCGTTCATCGATGAGACGCCCGCCATCTGATACGCGGCGGCGGTCGAGATGCCGTAGGCCGAGGAGAGAGCCCGGGCGAGCCCTTCGAGCGCCCGGATCGAGGCGTGGCCCATGTCGGTCGCGGGCGCCCCGAAGTCGAACGGCATCACCGTCCACGCCGTCGGGCGCAGGGAGATCGCCGCCGCTTCGGCGATCATCGCCAGGCCAGTGCGGTCGGGCCCTGCTTCTTCGGTTCCCATCGTGATCGAGATCTCGAGGCCGGGGTCGGCGCTCTGCAGTCCGGCGAGGGCTCCGACGACGCGCTGGCGCGACTTGCGGCTCTTGTACTCGCCGTGCTCGATGTCGATGTCGATCGCGCGCAGCGAGTAGGCGTCGATCACCTTCTGGTAGGCCGCTTGCAGCGCCGCGGTCGACTTGCAGACGCTGCCGAGCTTGCGCCCGCTCCAGCCCCCGAACGAGACGTCCACTTCCCCGCCCGCCGCCCGTATCGATTCGATCGCGGCGGCGTCCGCACCGCCGAGCAGCGGCCGCCGGCCGTCCCATGCCGGGTTGCAGCCCTTCGACGCGAGCACGAACGCGAGCGTGATGTCCTGCACCCCGCTGTCGGCCATCACTTCGACCGGCGGCTGCGGGGCTCCCCAGCCGAGGTACTCATACGGCGCCGCCAGCTCGACAGGCTGCGCCGCCTGCGCGCTCGGCGCAGACACCGCGAGCCCCGCCATAACCGCCAACGCGAGCGCGCGGACACCCATGCCGGGAGGATATTCGTCTTGCAGGCTCGCACGCGACTAATGGCCTGCGCCGCGTGGAACGATCATGTAGGTATGACGCTCCGCGCAGCGCTCAGACTCGTGCCCGCCCTCGGCGCCGCGCTCGCGGCTGGCGCGCTCGCCTGCGGCTGCGGCTCGGGCAGCCCGGCCGTGGTCCTCGACCCCGTGGCGAACGCCGCCCAGACGACCAGCGACACCGAGGGGGCGAGCGTCGCGATGCAGATCGCCGTCACCGTCACCGGGCTGCCGCAGCAGATCACGATCGATGCCGGCGGCCACGTTCGGTTCAAGAGCCAGGAAGGCGAGATCTCGATGCAGCTGAACGGATTCCCGGGAGCCGCGGCCGGTGGCCTCGGAGAAGGCGGCACGATCGACGAGCGGTTCGTCGGCGGCAAGATGTTCATGAGCTCCTCGGCCTTCGCCGGAAAGCTGCCTGCGGGCGCGAGCTGGATCGAGCTCGATCTGGCAGCCGCGGAGAAGAAGCTCGGCCTCGACCCGAGCGCCCTGAGCAGCGGCGAGTCGAACCCCGCCGAGTTCCTCGAGTACCTGCGCGCGGGCGGCGGAAGCGTGCTCGTCACCGGCACCGAACAGGTGCGGGGCGTCGAGACCACCCGCTACAGCGGCACGATCGACCTGCGCAAGGTGCCGGGCGCCGACTCGCCGGCGGCGAAGCAGGCCATCGACGGCATCGTCGCGGCGACCGGGACGAGCACGATCCCGGTCCAGGCCTGGGTGGACAGCAACAAGCTGATCCGGCGCTTCTCGCTGACGATGCCGCTCGCGGTGGACGGCCGCCGCCTCGAAACGAAGGTCACCGAGGAATACTTCGGCTTCGGCCCCCAGCCGGCCGTGCAGGCTCCCGCCGCTTCGGAAACCTACGAGCTGCCCGCCGACGGCCTCAGCGGGCTCGCCGCCGGGGCCTGAGCCACCGGGCGCAAGCTCTCAGCAAGCCCCGGATCGCCTCGGTGGCTTTAGGCTCCTCGAGGTGAGAGGAACCGTTCAGGCTCTGCCGGCGGGGAAGCGACGGCCCGAGAGGGAACTGGGACGAGGGTGAAGGCCGAGAGGCGAATCGAAGGAGGCGCGAGGCCGGGCGGCGAAACGCGGCTTGCGGTCGCGAGCGCCGCCGGTCTGTACGTGATCGGCGGGCTGCTGATCGCGACCTCGTTCCTGCTCCCGGAAGTGAACTCGCCGGCCGGCGCCGCCGCGGTCGCCGGCGACGCGATGCTCACCGCGCTGGCACTCCTCTGGTTCATCTCGCGCGGGCGGGCGAGCCTCGGGCTCGCCTGGGCGGCGGACCTCTGGGGAATCGCGATCATCGTCGTGCTCTGCGCCTCGACCGGGGGCGCCGAGAGCCCGTTCGCGCTGCTCTACTTCTTCGCGATCGGGCACGCGGCCGCGTTCCAGCCGCGCCGGCAGTTCGTGATCACCTCGGTGATCGGGCTGATCGCGTTCCTCGCCCCGCTCGCCTACGAAAGCGTCGGCACGAACTTCGCGGCGATCGCCTGCGTCGGAGGGGTACTGGCGCTCCTCACCACCATCGCCGTCAACCTGGCGCTCGAACGGATGCGCGCCGACCGCCGGCGGCTCGAGCTGCTGATCGCCGCGACCGCGAAGCTCGACACCTCGCTCGAACCGCAGCAGACGCTTCGGCGGATCGCCGCGATGGCGCTCCCAGAGCTCGCCGAGCTGTGCGTGATCGACCTGGTCGACGAAGACGGGACGATCACCACGACCGTCGCGGCCGGCGTCGATCCCGAGGCCGCGGCGCGGGTCGAACGGATGCGCCCGGAGGAGCGCCCGCAACGCCTCGCCGGCCTGCCGGTCGCGCGGGCGCTGCAGGAGCGCACCTCCCACGTCGTCGCAGACGTCGGCGGCGGCACCGCCGCCGCCTCGGGCGAGGCGATCACGACCGCCAGCGTGCTGCCGGGTGGCGACGCCGCGTCACGTTCGGCGACCGTGGTCCCGATGGTCGCCCGCGGACGGCTGCTGGGCGTGATGTCGTTCGTCCACGCCGGCGGCCCCCAGCGCGGGCAGCTGCGCGTGCTCGAGGACCTCACCGGCCGCGCCGCGCTCGCCTTCGACAACGCCCGCCTCTACGCCGAGCGTGCGCGCGTCGCACAGACACTGCGGCGGAGCCTCATGCCGGAAGCGCTCCCGGCGGTCCCGGGTCTCGACCTCGACTGCTTCTTCCGCCCGATGGGCGCGGGCAGCGAAGTCGGCGGCGACTTCTACGACGTCTTCGCCGACCGCGACGGCTGCTGGCTCGTCGTCGGCGACGTCTGCGGCAAGGGGGCCGAGGCAGCGGTGATGACGGCGTTCCTGCGCCACACGACCGTCGCCTATGCCCGCGAGGGCGAGCGCCCCGCGAGGGTGCTGGAGCGCGTCAATGAGGCGATGCTCGAGCAGGACTTCGGCGGGCGCTTCGCGACCGCGATCCTCGCACGGCTCGACTTCGCACCCGACGGGGTGGCGCTGACGGTCGCCGCCGCAGGCCATCCCCCTGCGCTCGTCTCCCGCCGCGGAGGCGCCACCGAGGAGCTCGGGACGGGCGGCACGCTGCTCGGGATCTTCCCCGACGCGCGCATCGGCGAGCACTCCACCGTGCTGCGTGTGGGCGACTCGCTCGCGCTCTACACCGATGGCCTCGCCGAGGCCCAGGCGCCGACGAGGCTGCTGAGCCCGGAGGAGCTGATCGCGGCGCTCGCCGAGCCCGAACCGGAGTCCGCCCAGGACGCGATCGCCGCGCTGCTCGGGCTGGTGGACCTCACGCAGGGGGCCCGGGACGACATCGCGATCCTCGTGATGCGTGTCGCCGCGGCACACGCGAGCGGCGTACGAGCGGCCTGAGCCCAGCCGCGCCTGCGGCTTCCCTGCCGGCGGGAGCTCAGGCTCGTTGCAGGTGGCGGCGAAGACCCGCGTAGCTCTGAGCCGGAGGCATCGCCTGCTCGTAGGTGGCGCCGAGCGCGCCGCCGGCCTCCGCGGTCACCCGCGCGCGGAACGCGCCGGCGAACGCGTCCTCGTCCATCTCCGCCGCGTCGCGGACGGCGCGATCCAGGTACTCGCGCAGCCGCTGCAGCTGTGCGTCGACGTCGCGGTGGACGCCGAAATGGGTGATCGCGAGCGCCTCGGGCCGCCACCCCGCGACGGTCTCGATCGACTCGCGCCAGGCCTCCACGTCGATGTCCGGCGGAGGCGTCGGCGCGAGCGTGGGGCCGTCATCGATCCTGACACCGGCGACGTCGCCGGCGAAGGCCCATCCGGTCGGCTCGTGCAGATAGGCGACGTGATGGGAGGCGTGTCCGGGCGTGTAGGCGACCCGGAGCCCCTCGGGAAGCCGCTCTCCGCCGCTCAGCACCCGGATCCGCTCCTCGGGCACCGGCAGCACCTCGCCCCAGAGCCGGTCCATCTGATCGCCGTAGAGCCGCCCGGCGCTCGCGAGCAGCCTGCTCGGATCGGCGAGGTGCGGTGCGCCGCGCTCGTGGACCCAGACCTCGAGGTCCGGATAGCGCGCGCACAGCGAGCCGGCGGCTCCCGCGTGGTCGAGGTGGATGTGGGTGAGCGCGAGCGCGCGTGGCGGACCCTGCTCGAACCCTCCCAGCAGCGCGGGCAGGCACGAGGCGGGCCCGGGGTCGACGATCACCTCGCCCACCCGCCAGGAACCGATCGTATGGGGGCGGCCCAGATGCAGGAGGTCGGTGAGCTGCGGCTCGGCGGGCATCGCGGAAGGTTATGCGCCGGGCGGCTCGCAGGCCGTCCTGCTTGCCTGCGACCCGCGGCGGGTAGTCCAGAGCGCATGGCGAGTACCGAGCACATCCCCGGCGCCGTGGGCCGCAACGGCCATGACGACGCCGACCCCGATCTCCCGCAGAAGGAGGCGGAGCGCCCGATCGGCGGCTACGCGGCGCTGACCGCGCTGTTCGCCGGGCTCTGCCTGGCGTTCGCCGAGTGGATACGGCGCAGCGGCCGGGAGCTGCCCGAGCGCGCCGGCGGCGCCGACCTGGCACTGATCACCATCGCGACCCACAAGCTCTCGCGGCTGATCACGAAGGACCGCGTGACCAGCGTGCTGCGCCGACCGTTCACCGATTACCAGGGCGACGGCGGGCCCGGCGAGGTCGAAGAGCAGGCGCGCGGCCGGGGCATCCGGCGCGCGCTCGGCGAGCTCTTGATCTGCCCGTATTGCGTCGGCATGTGGATCGCCGCGGCCTTCGCCGCGGGACTCGTGGTTGCACCCCGGCCGACGCGCTGGATCGCCACGGCGCTCACTGCGCTGTTTGGCTCCGATCTGCTGCAGATCGCCTACAAGCGCGCCGAGCAGTCGCTGTAGGGAGCCCGGGGCCCGCGAGGACGACGCCTGCGCTCCTGCCCGGGTCGCGCTAGCTTGCCCGCACCATGACCCCCCGGCGAGCAGCGGCCCGCACAGACGCCGAGCGCGCGGTGCGTGTGCGCGTCGCCGGAACCGTCCAGGGCGTCGGATTCCGCGAGGAAACGCGCAGGAGGGCACTGAAAGCCGGCGTTCGCGGCTGGGTGCGCAACGAGGCCGATGGCGCCGTGGCCGTGCACGCCGAGGGCCCGGCGAACGCGGTCGAGCGGCTGCTCGAGTACCTGCGCAGCGGCCCGCGCGGAGCCTCGGTCGGGAAGGTGGACGTTGAGGAGGCCCGCGTCGAGGGCCACGAGCAGTTCGCGATCCGCGGCGTCGCAGCCGGCGTCTTCGTGGTGCAGGAGCACCGGGCGAGCACCCATCACTTCGACCTGCGCCTCGAGGTGAACGGCAAGATGCGCTCCTGGGCGCTCCCAAAGGGGCCCTCGCTGGATCCGGCGGTCAAGCGGCTGGCCGTTCAGGTGGAGGACCACGACCTGTCTCACAACGATTTCGAAGGCCCGTCCGGCAAGGACGGCGGCGTCATCGTCTGGGACCGCGGACCCTACGAGCAGGGCGGACGCGTGCCCTGGCCCGAGGCGCTCGAGCGCGGCCACGCGGTGTTCGTGCTCCACGGTGAGAAGCTGCAGGGCGGCTTCGCCCTGCAGCGCACCGGGAGTGCTGCCAAGCCGCAGTGGCTGCTCGTCAAGCGCCGCGACGAGCTCGCCCGCTCCGGGTCCGACGTCGTCTCTGAAGAGCCGCGCTCGGTGCTGAGCGGTCGCACGCTCGAGGAGGTCGTGGAGCAAGCGGGCTGACCGGCGCATGGGCACCGGGCTCCGGAGCAGGAGTCCCGGAGCCCGGCGCGTTTTTCGCGCCCGCCGCCTGTGCGCGTGGGCTAGGCGGGCGCGCCGGCCTGGAAGGCTGCGCCCCCGGCCTCATGGCGAACCGAGTGCATGATCCAGCCGAGCGCGAAGATCGCGATGCCGTTCGCGATGAATGCGATCCCCGTCAGCAGCGCCAGCGTGGCGAAGCCGATCGGCGGCGTCGCGACGATCACGACGCCGGCGGCGATCTCGAGCAGTGCCACCACGATCCCCCACGTGCGCCGATCGCTGTCGAACGCCTCGAAGAAGCGCACGACGCCGATCGCGACCAGCCAGATCCCGATCAGCAGCGCCACGAACAGAACGCCTCCGACGGGGTGGCGGATCAGCAGGATGCCGATCACGGCGCTCAGCACGCCCATGACGGCCGCCAGGCCCCTGTTGGGCGTGCGACGGCTGAAGGAGATCGCCACGTCGAAGATGCCGCTGGCGAGGATGAAGATGCCCGCGATCACGGCCAGCGTCGACAGGCTGTCTTCCGGTTTCAGCAACACGATCACGCCGGCTGCTATCCCGACGAGGCCGATCACCACCAGCAACCACCAGGCCGACGTCGCAGCGCGTATCTCGTCTGTCGTGAGATCCGGCTCGTTCATCGCTGCCTCCATGTCTATGTAGGTGGCGCGGCGACACGGCGCCACGCCTTCTCTGTCCGACCCACGGCTTCCGTCTGAGCCCTGCCTTGCCCCTCTGCGAAGGGCCCGGCACGAGCGGTCCGGTTCATCCGCAGGCTTGTGTCAATTGTTGCACGCTATCCGCCCCTCCTCAAGTCCGTTTCGGCTAGGCCGAGCGGGTTCCTGCCCCGGAGAAGACGCCCGCGTCGGGCAGCGGCTCAGAGGCGCGCGGCGCCTCAGGCGCGCGCGCGGTCCCGCCCGGCGAGCGTCTCCCGCGCGTGCGGGTGCTCCTCGAGCGCGCGGATGAACAGCGCGAGCGCGTCACCCAGCAGCGACGGCGGCACGGCCTGCTCGTCCAGCAGCGAGATCAACCCCATCCCCATCGTGAGCGCGACGAACACGTTCGCGGTCTGGCGCTCGGCCGCAGGGTCGGGCGCGAGCCCCGACTCGCTCGCCGCGACATGCGAGAAACCCGCCAGCATCTCGCGGAGGTCCTCGACTCCCGCGGCGAGCATCTCGCGGACGCGCTCGTCGCGCTGCGCCCGCACCCACAGCTCGACGAAGAGCCGGAACCGGTCGGGCTCCTCGCGCAGGATCTCCATCCACCGGTCGCTGCCGGCGCGCGGGCGCTCCCGGCTGACGCGGGCGGGATCGAACAGCTCGCGCTGCTCGGCGAGCTGCGCCGAGCGCTCCCGCTCAGAGAGCGCGAGCAACAGGTTCTCCTTGCTGCCGAAGTGGCTGTAGACGGCCCCCTTGGTGAACCCCGCCTCGGCCGCGACCTCATCGAGGGTCGCGCCGTCGAAGCCGCGACGCGCGTAGACCCTGGCGGCGGCATCGAGCAGGCGCGCGCGCGTCTGCGCCTTGCGCTCGCCGCGATCGAACTCACCGCGCGGCACGACTCATATACTCACAAGTAGATATACTCCTAAGTATATACCCCGTCCCGGAGGAGCAGCCATGAACGAGACCCTCCCGCCCGGCCCACGCATGCCCGCGGTCCTTCAGACGCTCGGCAACTGGAAGCGGCCGACCCCCTTCCTGCGAGGCGCCCGGCGCCGCTACGGAAGCGCCTTCACGATGCGGCTGCTCGGCGCGCCGGTTTTCGTCGTGATCTCCGATCCCGATCAGATCAAGGAGATCTTCCAGGCGCCGCCCGAGGTCCTCCACCCCGGCGAGGGCGCGAGCATCCTCGAGCCGGTCGTCGGGCCGAACTCGGTGATCCTCCTCGACGAGGGCCCGCACCTCGAGCAGCGCAAGCTGCTGCTTCCCGCGTTCCACGGTGAGCGCATGCAGAAGCTGTCCGGGCTGATGGCCGAGCTCGCCGAGCGCGAGGTCGGATCCTGGCCCCGCGACGAGACGATCGCGCTCCACCCACGGCTACAGCGGCTGACCCTCGAGGTGATCCTGCGCGCCGTGTTCGGGCTCGACCGCGGCGCCCGGCTGGACAGGCTGCGCGAGCTGCTCACCGAGCTGCTCGCGTTCGCCGACAGCCCGCTTTCGATGCTGCCGCCCCTGCCGCCGCGGCTGACCCGTTCGATCGCGGCCGTCGGCAGGCGCCAGGAGGCCGGGGCGCTGATCGACGAGGAGATCTACGGGCTCATCGAGGAGCGCCGCGAAGAGGGCGACGGCGACGCCGAGGACGTTCTGGGGATGCTCCTCGCCGCGCGACACGACGACGGCTCGGAGATGTCGGCGCGGGAGCTGCGCGACGAGCTCGTCACCGCGCTCGTCGCCGGGCACGAGACCACCGCTTCCCAGCTGGCGTGGGCCTTCGCCCGGCTGGCGCGCGAGCCGGCGGCGCTCGGGCGCCTGACCGCAGAGATCGACGCGGGCGAGGGCGAGGATTACCTGGCGGCGACGATCAACGAGGTCATGCGCATGCACCCCGTGCTCCCCAACGCCGAGCCCAGGCTCGTCAAGAAGCCGGTCGAGATCGGGGGAGTGCGCTACGAGCCGGGAGTGGTGCTGATGGCGAACGCCTACCTCGTCCACCACGACCCGGACATCTACCCCGAGCCGGATGCGTTCCGGCCCGAGCGCTTCCTCGAGCAGGCTCCCGGCACCTACACGCTGCTGCCCTTCGGCGGGGGGCGCCGGCGCTGCATCGGGGCGAGCTTCGCGCTGCTGGAGATGAGGATCGTGCTGCGGGCGGTTCTCTCGCGCTGCGAGGTGGTCTCGGCGTCGGGCGGACCGGAACCCACGCGCAGGCGGGGCATCACGCTCAGCCCGGCCGGCGGCGCGCTGGTGGTCCTCAGAGACCGTCCCCACCCGAGCGCGGGCGGTGGGCGGGCCGACGTGCGCGAGCTCGTCGCCGGCTAGGCCGATCCGCTCTGGATCGAGTGGATCGTCGCCGGTGTGAGCTCGGTGAGCGAGGCGATCACCACGTCGGCCAGGGCGAGCGCGTCGGCAGCGGGCGGGAACTCGCGGTTCGGTACCGCGACGAGACGCATCCCGGCGGCCGCGGCCGAGCGCAGTCCGTTCGAGGAGTCCTCGATCGCGACCGCCTGCCGGGGCGTCGTGCCGAGCGCCTCGATCGCTGCCACGTAAACATCCGGCGCCGGCTTGCCGCGTGCGACCTCTTCGCTGGAAACAGTGACGGCGAACTCGCCGTCCAGCCCCGCCAGGCGCAGCACCTCGTCGATCACGACCCGGTTCGACGAGGAGGCGAGCCCGAGCGGCCACGACGCGGCGAGGGCGCGAACCGCATCGGTGGCCCCCGGCAGCAGCGGCAGAGAGGACCGGTACTCCTCGAGCACGCGCGCGACCACGCGTCGGTCGATCTCCTGTGCCGGGAGCGGAACGCCCAGCTCCTCCTGCACGTACCGCGACCATTCCGGCGCGCTCATCCCCAGCATCGCGTGCGCCGCTCCCTCGCGCCAGGAGCCCCCGGTTTCGGCCACCAACGCGCGCCGCGCCGCGTCCCACGCGCCCTCGGACTCGACCAGGATCCCGTCGAGGTCGAAGACCACGGCCCAGGACCCGTCTCGCTCCGCCGCCACCGCGCCGCATCCTAGCCGCGCGGCCCGGGTCGATGACCAGGGCACTCACGGGCGCGAGGCGGGCGGCCGTCTCCGATGCTCCGCACGAGCATGAGCGACGCCCCGGGCACCAGCTTCGACGCGATCGTCTTCGGTGGCGGCGCGCCGGGGGAGCACTGCGCGGGCGCGATCGCCGAAGGCGGCCTGCGCGTGGCGGTGGTCGAGCGCGAGCGCTTCGGGGGCGAGTGCTCCTTCTGGGCCTGCATCCCCTCCAAGACACTGCTGCGCCCCGGCGAGGCTGTGGCCGGCGCGAACGCGGCCGGCGCGCACGCCGAGGTCGATGTGAAGGCGGCTCTGGCCTGGCGCGATTACATCGTCAACGACTATTCGGACGCCAGCGAAGCGCGCTGGCTGAGCGACCGCGGGATCACGACCGTGCGCGGGACCGGCAAGCTCGCGGGCCCCGGTGCGATCGACGTGGACGGGGTGCGCTACACCGCGCCGAACATCGTCATCGCGACCGGGGCGAGCCCGTTCGTACCGCCGGTTGACGGGCTGCGGGGGCTGGAGGGCATCTGGAGCACGCGCGAGGCGACGGGCATGAAGGAGGTGCCGCGGCACATGCTCGTACTCGGCGGAGGGGCCGCGGGCGTCGAGCTGGCGCAGGTCGTGCGGCGGTTCGGCGGCCAGGTGACGATCGTCGAGATGTCCGATCGAGTGCTCTCACGGGAGGCCGAACCGCTCGGCAGGGCGCTCGGGGCGGAACTGCGAAAGGACGGGATCGAGCTGGCGCTCTCGACCACGGCGCTGTCCGCGCGGCGGGAGGACGGGACGTTCCGCCTGGAGCTCGACGACGGACGCACGCTCGAGGGCGATCGGCTGCTCGTCGCCACCGGCAGGCGCCCGCGCGTGGACGGAATCGGGCTCGAGAGCGTCGGCGTCGAGCCCAACCCTCACGGGATCGCGGTCGACGCGAGCCTGCGTGTCGCCGACGGACTGTGGGCGATCGGCGACGTCACCGGGATCCTGCAGCTGACGCACGTCGGTGAGTACCAGGGCGACGTCGTGGCCTCGAACATCCTCGGCGAGGCGCGCGAGGCCCACTACGAGGCCGTGCCGCGGGTGACCTACACCGATCCGCAGGCGGCCGGCGTCGGTGCCGGGGACGGAGACTTCGCCGGCACCGCCGCGCTGTCCGGCGTCTCGAAGACCGCCACCTACACACACGACTACGCCGACTCGAACGGGTTCCTGACGCTGCTCAGCGACGGGGAGGTCCTCACCGGCGCGTACGCGCTCGGCCCAGAGGCGGGCGAGTGGCTCCAGCAGGCGACGCTCGCCATCCGCGCGCGCGTGCCCCTGGAGATCCTGCGCGACGTGATCCAGCCGTTCCCGAGCTTCTCGGACATCTACGAAGCAGCGCTGAAGGACCTGCGGCGCGCGATCGCCGGCGCGCGCCCGGGGGTCGCGAGCCCTTCGAGATGACCGCGGGCGCGGGCGACGGGAGCGGGGCGCTCTCCGAGGGCCGGCTTGCCGGGCGGACGGTGGTGGTGCTCGGCGGCAGCGCGGGCATGGGCTTCGAGACCGCGCGTCTGGCGCGCGCGGAAGGCGCTGAGGTGATCCTGACGGCGCGCAACCCGGACCCGCTCGAGCGCGCCGGCCGCTCGCTGCAGGCCAGAAGCACCGCCGCCTTCGACGCCGCCGACCCCGAGGCGCTGGCAGGGTTCTTCGCGAACCTCGACGGCCCGGTGGATCACATCATGCTCACGGCGGGGCGCCCCCGGTACGGAACCCTCGAGGAGATCGGCGCTGAGGAGGCCAGGCAGGCGCTCGCCGAGCATCCGCTGCTGGCGCTCGAAGTCGCGCGCCAAGCGGGCGCGAAGGTCCAGCCCGGCGGATCGCTGACCCTGATGAGCGGCACCGGCGCGCGGCGCGCGGCTGCGGGGCTCGCAATCGCATCCGCCGTGACAGCAGCGACGCCCGCCCTCGCACGCAGCCTTGCGCTGGAGATCGCGCCGGTGCGGGTCAACGTGATCGCCCCCGGGTTCGTGGACACCGGGCTGTCGGCGTCGATCCTCGGTGCCGATCTCGAACGCAGGCGGGAGGAGCTGCACTCCACGCTCCCGATCCGCCGGGTGGTCGAGCCCGGGGACATAGCTGCTCTGGCCGTCCACATCATGCTCAACGGGGCTCTGACGGGCGCGACGTTCGACATCGACGGAGGCGAACAGCTGCTGGCCTGAGAAGAGCCATCCGCGCAGACACAGGCGGAGCCGAAATCCTCACCGGTGCGCCCGGGTTTGGGATCTTCTACGATCCGAAGCGCGGTGACCGGCCTTCCTCCGTTCGATGGAGGCACAAGTGGCCTGCGGGGGCGCAGTGCGGAGTCTGCGCTTCTTCAAGGTGTGGTCGAGGCTGCCCGCAGCGGCGAGAGCAGGACGCTGCTGGTGCGGGGCGAGGCGGGCGTCGGCAAGAGCGCCCTGCTCGAGCATCTGATCGCGACGAGAGGCGACATGCTCCTGGTCAGGGCGGCCGGCGTCGAGTCTGAGATGGAGCTGCCCTTCGCCGGGCTCCACCAGCTCTGTGCGCCGATGCTCGACCGGCTGGAACGGGTGCCCGCGCCCCAGCGCGAGGCGCTGGAGGTCGTGTTCGGCCTCAGCGCCGCATCGGCCCCGAACCCGTTTCTCGTGGGCCTCGCCGTCCTCGGTCTGATCTCCGAGACCGCCGAGGACGGGCCGCTGCTCTGCGTCATCGACGATTCGCAGTGGCTGGACCGTGCGTCGGCGAGAACGCTCGCGTTCGTGGCGCGACGGCTGCTCGCCGAGCCCGTCGCGCTCGTCTTCGCCGCGCGCGAGCCCGGCGAGGAGCTGCGCTCGCTGCCGGTGCTGGAGGTGGGTGGCCTCGGCGAAACCGACGCCCGTGCGCTGCTCTCGGCGGCGCTGAGGTTCCCGCTCGACGACACGGTCCGCGACCGGATCGTCGCCGAGACACACGGCAACCCGCTCGCGCTGATCGAGCTGCCGCGCGGCCTGACGGCGACACAGCTCGCGGGCGGTTTCGGGCTCGTCGGCCCCGCGGCCGTCTCCGGACGCGTCGAGGAGAGCTTCGAGGCCAGGCTCGGTGCGCTGCCGCCCGACACGCGCTCGCTGCTGCTGCTCGCCGCGGCCGAGCCCGTCGGTGACCCGCTGCTGCTGTGGCGTGCCGCGGGCCGGCTCGGGATCGAGATGACCGCCTCGAGCGCAGCCGAACAGGACGGCCTGCTCTCGGTCGGGAGCGTCGTGACGTTCCGTCATTCGCTGGTGCGTTCTGCGGTCTACCGTTCGGCTTCCCCGCAAGCACGCCGCGCCGCCCATCTGGCACTGGGCGAGGCGACGGACGCGAGCGTCGACCCCGATCGCCGCGCATGGCACCTCGCCGCCGCCGCCGACGGCGCCGACGAAGCGGTCGCTCTGCAGCTCGAGCGTTCGGCCGGGCGCGCACAGTCGCGCGGAGGGCTCGCGGCCGCCGCCGCGTTCATGGAGCGTTCGGTGGCGCTCTCGCAAGACCCCGGGCGGCGCGCCGAGCGAGCGCTCGCTGCGGCGCGCGCGAGCATCGGAGCGGGCGCCTTCGACACCGCGATCGGGGTGCTGGCCGCGGCCGAAGCCGGCCCTCTGGACGAGCTGCAGCGCGCCCAGGTCGGACTGCTTCGAGCGGAGGTCGCCTTCGCGGAGGGCCGCGGCAGCGACGCCCCGTCGCAGCTCTTGAGCGCCGCGCGCGCGCTCGAGGCGCTCGACCCGCGTCTCGCGCGCGAGACCTACCTGGACGCGTGGGGGGCGGCGCTGTTCGCCGGAGAGCTCGCGCATGACGGCGGGCTGCGAGAGGTTTCGAGCCAGGCGCGCGAATCAGCGCGCCCCGACGCTCCAGCGAGGCCCTCAGAGGATCTGCTCGACGGTCTCACCTCGCTCTTCACGGACGGACGGGAGGCAGCGACTCCGGCGATCCAGCGGGCCGTGGCGGCTTTCGCAGAGGAGCATGCGCCCGCCGAGGAGTTACTGCGCTGGGGGTGGCTCGCGACCGCGGCCGCAGCGGCCGTGTGGGATCACGAGGGCTGTCTTTCGATCGCCGGCCGCGCGGTCGCGCTGGCTCGGCAGACAGGGGCCCTCGCTGACCTCACGGTCGGAGTGAACGTTCTGGCCCAGGCGGTCGCGCTGGCGGGCGAGAGCAAGCGCGCCGAGCTGCTTTGCGCCGAGGCCGACAGCGCGAGAGAGGCGACAGGTGCCCGCGTCGCCCCGTACGGAGCGCTGGCGCTCGCCGCCGTGACCGGCGCCGAGCAGACCGGCCTGATCGACGAGACGATCGCGAAGGCGACCGCGGGCGGCCAGGGCACCGCGGTGCAGTACGCGCACTGGGCCCGGGCGGCCACCATGAACGCCGCCGCCCGCTACGCGGAGGCCCTGCCGAGTGCACAGGCCGCCGCCGAGGACACGCCGGAGTTGTTCGTCTCCGCGTGGGCGCTCGAGGAGCTGGTCGAAGCCGCCGCTCGCAGCGGTGAGCGCGAGCTCGCCCGGAACGCCCTGGAGCGTCTCTCCGCGCACGCGCGGCCGAGCGCCACCGACTGGGGCCTCGGAGTCGAGGCACGCTCGCGCGCGCTCGTGAGCGAGGGTGCCGCCGCCGAGGACCTGTTTCGCGGGGCGCTCGAGCGGCTCGGCCGCACCAGGCTGCGCCCGGAGCTCGGACGAACGCACCTCCTCTACGGTCAGTGGCTGCGCCGCGAGGGCCGTCGCGTCGACGCGCGCGTGGAGCTGCGCACCGCCAACGAGCTGCTCGCGTCCTGCGGCATGAGGGCGTTCGCCGATCGGGCCCAGATCGAGCTGCTCGCGACCGGCGAGAAGGTGCGCCGGCGCTCCGCCGAGGCGCGGGACGAGCTCACACCGCAGGAGCGCCAGATCGCGCTTCTCGCCTGCGACGGGCTCTCCAACCCGGAGATCGGGAGCCGTCTGTTCCTCAGCCCGCGAACCGTCGAGTGGCACCTGCGGAAGGTGTTCGTGAAGCTCGGGATCGCCTCGCGCCGGGAGCTGGCGCAGGCGCTGCCACCGGAGAGCGCCCCTCAGCCGTTGAGGGCATGAGCGCCGGCCAGTCCTTCGACCAGTGGGCACACGGGCGCGACGCACGCACCGCGCCGCGATGCTCGCGGGACAACGATCGATCGGAGGACTCTGGATGAGCGGAACCGAAGTCGCCACAGGCGCCCCCAACGACGGTGCGCCGCCGGTCACGGTGCCGATGAGCCTCGAGGCGATCACGCTGCCGGTGGCCGACGCCGACCGCGCAAAGGCCTTCTACACGGGCCTCGGCTGGCGCCTGGACGCCGACATCTCGACCGAGACGTTTCGCCTGGTGCAGCTGACGCCGCCCCTCTCGGCCGCGTCGATCAACTTCGGGACGGGCGTCTCGACCCTCGCGGCGGGCTCGCTGCAGGGTCTTCTGCTCGTGGTGTCGGACATCGAAGCCGCCCGCGACGCGCTGCTCGCTCGCGGCGCGGAGGTGAGCGAGGTCTTCCACGGCCCCGGCGCGGGGTTCCTCCATCCACCCGGGCCTCGCGCGAGCGGGCGCGACCCGGACGGCGGCTCCTACGTCTCGTGGGCCACGTTCGACGACCCCGACGGCAACGGCTGGATGCTCCAGGAGATCACCGAGCGCCGACCGGGGCGGGTGTGGGAATGAGGCCGATGGAGATATCCGAGCTGGCGGGCCTACTGCACGAGACCTCCGAACACCACGACCGCTACGAGAAGACGCACGCCCCTCACAACTGGTGGGACTGGTACGCCGCCTACATGGACGCGCGCATGGCAGGCTCGACACCCGAGCAGGCGGCGCCCGCCGCGGACGCCTACATGGACAGGACGTTCGGGATCGCCGCGCTCTGAGGGGCTTATCCCGGCGCCGGAGCCGCCGTCTCGCGCGAAGCCGCCGCGTCGCGCTCGGCGAAGAACTCCGCGCCCTCGATCTCGAGCCTGGGCACAAAGCGTTCGAGCCAGTGAGGCATGTACCAGTTCCAGCGTCCGACAAGGATCATCAGGGCCGGCACGAGCAGGCAGCGCACGACGGTCGCGTCGAGGAGCACGGCGACCGCGAGGCCGACACCGAACTGCTTGACGGTCGGGTTGCCGTTGAGCAGGAAGCTTCCGAACACGAAGACCATGATCAGCGCCGCCGCTGTTATCACGCGCGCGCTCGTGACGAGACCTGAGACGACCGATGTTCGGTTGTCCTGTCCCTCTTGGACGTGCTCCTCGATCTGACTTACGAGGAACACCTCGTAGTCCATCGAGAGCCCGAACAGGATCGCGAACATGAACAGCGGCACATAGGAGACGATGGGTACCGCTTCGCTCAGCCCGATCGCGCCGCTTGCCCATCCGTACTGGAAGATCGCCGTCAGCACGCCGTAGGCGGCTCCGATCGAGAGGACATTCATGAGCGCAGCCTGCGGCGGCACCACCACCGTCCGGAAGGCGATCATCAGCAGGATCAGGCTGAGCACGATCACAACGGCGATCTGGAGCGGCAGCTTCGCGGAGATCTTCGACGCCAGGTCGACGTTGCCGGCGGTACTGCCCCCCACGTAGGCACGCAGGTCGGTACCGCTTTCGGCCTTCGGAATCGTGGTGCTGCGAAGCGATTCCACGAGGCTCGCCGTCGCGTTCTCGGATGGGCCCTGCTTGGCGATCGCGTTGAAGAAGGCGACGGTTCCGGCCTTGTCTATCTGCACAGGGGTGACCGCGGCGACATCGGGGTTGGCCGCAACGTCGCTCTGCAGGGTGCGAAGGCGCGGATCTTCGGCGCGAGGGTCGGACTGGGCGCCCGAGGACGCACTCTGGCTGGAGCCGCCGGAGCCGCTCTGGCCGGAGCCTCCCGTGCCCCCGCCACCGCTCGGGGGTGCCGAGCTGCCGGAGTGGCCCGAGGATTCCGAGGCCGAGGGTGCCTGAGCGGGCGTCCCGAGCGAGACAGCGACGAGCAGGGGCCCGTTCACCCCGGCGCCGAAGTTCTCAGAGAGCAGGTCATACGCTCTGCGCGCCGTTGTCGAGGTGGAGAGGGCGCCGGTGTCCTGCTGGCCGAGGTTGAGCGAGAGCAGCGGAATCGTCAGCGGGATCAGGATCGCCAGCGCGAGCAGCCCGCTGAGCGCCGGACGTTTGGAGATCTCGTGGGCGACTTTGGCCCACACACCTTTCCTCGCGGCCTCTTCGGAGTAGGGCCGCCGGACCCGCAGCGCCTCGACGTGGCCGCCGACGGCGCCCAGCAGAGCCGGCAGAAGCGTGACCGCTCCCAGCATCGCGACGACCACCGCTATCGCGGCCATCAGTCCCATCGTCGTCACGAGCGGGATGTTCGCCACCGCGAGCGAGATGAGCGCGATCGTCACGGTCGAGCCGGCGAACACCACCGCGCCGCCGGAGGTCGCCACGGCGCGCGCGGTCGCCTCGTCGCGATCGACGCCTTCCGTGATCCATCGGAAGTAGCGCGTGACGATGAACAGCGAGTAGTCGATGCCGACGCCCAGCCCGATCATCGTGGCGAGCGTCGGGGCGACGGTTGGGACGCTGACAGCGTGGCCCAGAATGCGGATGATCGCGAGCGTCGAGAGCAGGGCGCAGATCGCGGTCAGGATCGGCAGCAGCATCGCGACGACCGTGCCGAACGTGAAGGCGAGGATCACGCACGCAGCGATGATCCCGACGAGCTCGCTCGACTCGGTCTTCGGCTTGGAGACCTTTTCCCCGAGCTGTCCCCCGGTCTCCACGGTGAGCCCGGCCGCCTCAGCGGGCTTGGCCGCCGTGTCGATGATGTCCTGGGCTTCTTCCTCGGTGAGTTCGCCGGGGCTGACATTGAGCGTGACCGACAGGTAGCCCGTCGCCTTGTCCTTGCTCAGCGCCGTCGCACCCTGCGGCGTGAGGGGGTTCACCACGCTCGCGACGTGATCCGCCTTCGCGAGGTCGGACGCGGCCTCGTCGACGGCTTCGGAGAGCGGCTTTTCGGTGAGCTTGCCATGGGTCGCGTGCAACACGATCGGGCTCGCGCCGTTCGCCTGGTCCGGGAAGGAGTGGCTGAGGGTTTCTTTCGCCGTGTTGCTGCCGGTACCCGGCAGGGAGAGGTTGTTGTTGGTCCGTTCGCCCAAGCCCTTCGACGCGACGACGAGCGCGGCGGTGACAAGGAGCCACGCTGCGAGCACGATCCAGCGGCGGCGCACGCAGCCGTGCGCGAGTGAGTACAGCGCGCCAGTCAAGTCCTGCTCACCGCTCCCCCTTTACGGCCCCCGGGCCGCCCGTCGACGACAGCAACCGCAGGAAGAATAGATCAGGCCCTGGCGGCGGCTCACGCCCCCGCGTCAGCCGGCGAGCGGGCGGCCGAGCTGCGCGTGGCGCAGGATCTGTTCGCATTCGGTGTACTCGCGCGAGTCTTCGGAGAGGTGGCGCGAGGCGTAGAGCAGGGCGTCGCCGCTCAGCGACCGCGACAGCCGGTGCCCATACAGGCACTCGTGCACCGCCCGACGGGCTTCGTGGCGGATGCGCGCAGGCGTGAGCGCGGCAGGGCCTTCGGGAGCTTCCCGGCGTGGCGTCCGCGTGTGCAGCGCGGCAGGCGCGAGCGCCGGGCGGCCCTGGGGGGTCAGCGCGATCGCGGGCGGCGTGCCCGCACCGCCGTGAGCGATGATCGCGACGCCCGTCGCGACCGTCGCCGCCAGAAGCGTCTGCCATGCCGCGGCAGCGACCCCCTTGGTCCCGAGTTTCGCCGCCAGCGCGCCGCGAGCGTGGCCGCAGGCGCGGCGCAGGAGCGCGAACGCCGCGAGCGGCAGCACGGCCGGATGCGAGGCCCACGCGCCCCGTGCGTCCTCGAGGGTCCGCCGCGCCCGGTGCAGCAGCGTCTTCACCGCCGGAACCGAGGTGCCCATGCCGGCCGCGATCTCGCGCTGGCTGCGGCCCTCGAACGCGGAGGCCACAAGGGCGTCGCGCTGGCGCGGCGGCAAGGCGCCGATCGCGCCCATCAGCCAGTCCATCCACTCGCGCGCCTCCACCTCCCGCGTCGCCTCGTCGTGCTCGCCGGCGTGGGCCGCCTCGGACAGGGGCACGGCGGCCCGCCGCGAGCGCAGCGCGTTCAGCGCGGTGTTGCGAACGATCGCGTAGAGCCATGCGCGCACGTTCTCCGGCCGGCTGCCCCCGCAGATCGACCGGTAGGCGCGCAGCATTGCCTCCTGTACGACGTCCTCGGCGAGCCCGGCGTCGCCTGCAACCATGCGCACGGCGAAGCAGTGCAGCTCGTCGCGATACGCGCCGGTCAGGCGTGCGAAGGCGTCGCTCTCGCCGCGTGCCACCGCGTCGAGCAGTTCGTTCGGTTCAGCGCTCATGCCCGTGAGACACCATCGGCGGAAAAAGGTCGCGCCGATCCTCGCACGCCCGCGTGCCGAATGCGGGCATGAGTTCGCGGGTAGGATTTTTTCGTCGCTGGTGGGCGCCGCGCTCATGGATCCGGGGCGAGCGACCGATGGTGCCCGCAGCGACGTCCGCTATGGGCTTCGCGAAACGCATGCTCACCGTCACCAGGGACAAGCCCGCCGCCGCCCGCGACCAGACGCGCCGTCCGCGGAGCAGGCTGCACCCGGCCAAGATCCGCACGGGAGTCCGCCGGCGCTGGTTCCAGCACGAGATGGAACGGATCCCTCTGCGCAGCATGAACGGCCTGGTGACGCTCGGGGACCCCGAATACGGCGGCTGGGTGATTCCCGGCGGCCTGATCCGCCCGGATTGGGTCTGCTACTCGGTCGGCGCCGGGGGCGACATCAGCTTCGACCTGGAGCTGATCCGGCGCTGGGGGGTGACCGTGCGCTCGATCGACCCGGTGGCCGACTATGTGCGGCGGGCGCTGAAGGATGCCGGCGGCGACGAGCGGCTGACCGCCCACGAGGTCGCGATCGCGACCGTCGACGGGCCGGTGCGGATGCAGCTCACCCACGACCCGAACAGCGAGTCGGTCTCCCCCGTCGGCCTCTACGACACGGACAGCTACGTGGTGCTCGAGGGGCGCACGCTGCCGTCGCTGATGGAGGAGCTCGGCGACTCGCGCACCCAGCTCCTGAAGCTCGACATCGAGGGCGGCGAGTACGACGTGATCCCCGCGCTCGACCTGCGAGCACTCGGCGTCGAGGTCTTCGCGACGCAGCTGCACCACGTCGCGAGCGTCGCGCGGGCGCGTGCCCTCCTCGCCATGCTCGCCGCTCAGGGCTATGAGCCGGTCGCCTGCCACCCCGCCGTCAAGCTGACGTTCGTCAGGCGCGAGCTCCTGTAGCCGAGCGAGCCCCACGATTCGGATAGCGTCCGGACCGTGGACGGAGCGTTCGTGCGGAGTTCCCGGGGCGCGCTGCGCGGCGCGACGCGCGAGACCGGCGTGCTCTTCGGAGCGATCCCCTACGCCGCCCCGCCCGTCGGCGAGCTGCGCTACCGCGCTCCCGCCCCCGCTCCCCGCTGGGACGGGGTCCGCGAGGCCGGTGTGCTCGGCAGGCCGCTGCCACAGCCCGCGCGCCGGCTCCCGGGGATCCTCAGCGAGCCGCTGCTCGGCCGGCGCGAAGACCGCGACCCGCAGCTGACGCTCAACGTGTGGACGCCGGACCCGGGCGCGAGCGGGCTGCCGGTGCTCGTCTGGCTGCACGGAGGCGCCTTCATCGCGGGCTCGCCGCACCTCTACGACGGCGCAGCGTGGATGCGCGACGGCGTCGTGCTCGTGACGGTCGGCTACCGACTCGGGATCGAGGGCTTCGTGCACTTCGCCGGAGGCGATACGAACGTGGCGCTGCGCGACCAGCTCGCGGCGCTCGAGTGGGTCCAGGAGGAGATCTCCGCGTTCGGCGGAGACCCGGGGCGGGTGTGCCTCGCGGGGCAGTCCGCAGGCGCGATGTCGCTCGGGTGGCTGCTCGGCAGCGAGCGCTCGCAGGGGCTCTTCCAGCGCGCCATCAGCATGAGCGGGGGCGTGGAGCTCACCTACTCGCCGGAGCAGGCATCTCGGGTGGCGAGCGCGGTCGCGGCAAGGGCGGGCGTCGAGCCGACGGCCGCCGCGATGAGAGAGCTCCCGATCGCGGAGATCGTGGACCTTCAGGAGTCGATCCTGCCGGGCGAGATCGACCTCGACACCGAGGACGACCGCGACCCCACCGGGGGCATGGTCTGGGTGGCCCCGGTACGCGACGGCGACGTCGTGGCGCACGACACGCTCGGCGCGATCGGAAGCGGCGCCACGGCCGATCTGCTGATCGGCGACATGAGCGAGGAGGGGCTTCTCTACCTGGCGGGAGCGCCGGGCTTCGACGACTTCCCGGCGGCGGCCCTGGACGCTCTTGCGGCGAGGCTCTCGCCCGAGCCCGAGACGCTGCTCGCGCAGCTGCGCGCCGCGGAACCTGGCGCGTCGACAGGCAAGCTGGCCGCACAGGCGATCTCGGAGGCGGCGTTCCATGCGCCGACGCGGGCGCTGCGAGAGCGCCACGCCTCGCTCGGTGGGCGCCGGACGTTTGGCTACCGCTTCGCGTGGCGCTCGCCGGCGCTGGGCGGAAGGCTGGGGGCGGCGCATGCGATCGACGTCCCGTTCGTCTTCGACGCGGTGAACGACGAGCAGTACGCGGGCGCGGATGACCGCATCCTCGGCGCCTCCGGCGCTCCGCAGGAGCTGGCCGACCGCGTGCACGGGGCATGGTTGCGCTTCGTGGAGAGCGGCGATCCCGGCTGGCCCGAGCACCCGGCGGTCGAGGTTCTCTCGGGCGCGGTGTCCGCCGCGGTCTGAAGGCTCCCCGTCGCGCTCAGCGCCCGAGAACGTCCGTGAGCCTCTGGGATGCGGTCGACCCCTACCGTGTGCTGTCCTATCGGCGCATGTGGCTTCAGCCTGAGGAGGAGATGCTGCCGGGCGAGATCCTCACCGAGCACCGGCGCATCCTCGACGCGCTCGAGAGCGGCGAGGGCCGCGCGGCGCTGAATCTGCTCCAGGATCACCGCGCGCGCTCGGAGGCCTTCATCGCGGCCCTGACGCCGCCACCGGCATGAGCGTCTCCGCCGCAACCGAGCTGACCCGGGCCCTCGCCGGCCGGGCCGCCGGGCTCGACGAGCTTCCCGACGACATTCGTGAGCAGGCACGCCAATCGCTGCTCGATTGGTTCGGGGTGACCCTCGGCGGCTGCCGCGAGGACGCACCCGCTGCACTGCTCGAGGTCCTCCCCGCCTGCGATCCCGCCGACCCGGCGTCGGTCACCGCCGTCGGCCACGAGATCCGGCTGAGCCCGCTCGATGCGGCGCTGCTGAACGGGACCTCCTCGCACCGGCTGGACTTCGACGACGTCAACGTCGCCTTCCTCGGGCATGCCTCGGTCGCAGTGCTGGGCGCTGTGCTGGCGCTGGGCGAGGAGCGGGACCTCGCGGTCTCAGACGCTCTCCTCGCCTACGTGAGCGGATACGAGACCGCGTGCCGCCTCGCCGTGGCGCTCGGTCCCGAGCCCTACCTGCGCGGCTTTCACGCGACGGGCACGCTCGGCACGCTCGGGGCCGCAGCGGCGTGCGCGCGCCTGCTCGGGCTGGACGCCGGCACCACGGCGCACGCGCTCGGGATCGCGGCAAGCGAGGCCGCGGGGCTGAAGTGCAACATCGGCACGATGACGAAGTCGCTGCACGCCGGGAAGGCGTGCCAGAACGGGCTCCTGGCAGCGCTCCTCGCGGCGCAAGGGTTCACGGCGAGCCCGAACGCGATCGAGGCCGACCAGGGGCTTGCCGCCGTCTCCGGCGGAAGCTGCGACGTGGAGACGGCCCTCGCCGCGGGCTGGCACCTGCGCGAGAACCTCTTCAAGTACCACGCCTCGTGCTTCTTCACGCACTCGACGATCGAGGGTCTGCTCGAGCTGAGGCGCACCCGGCCGTTCGACGCCTCCGACGTCGAGGAGGTGGAGATCCACGTCAGCGACGTCGAGATGGGGACGTGCGTGATCCCCGAACCCGCGACCGGCCTCGAAGTCAAGTTCAGCCTCCCCCACCTCGCCGCGATGACGATCCTCGGCCGCTCGACAGCCGGCATCGACGACGCGGCCGCGAGGGACGCCGAGGCCGTTGCACTCCGCGCACGGGTTGTGCTCACGCACGACGGAGAGCCCGGCGCCCCGACTCGCGTCGAGGTGCGCCTGCGCGACGGGGAGCGGCTTTCGGTCGCGCACGACGTGAACACGCCCGAGGCCGACCTGGACGCCCAGGGCGCTCGTCTCGCCGAGAAGTTCCGCGTGCTCGCCGAGCCGGTGCTGGGGGCCGAGCGTGCGGGTGCGCTGCAGCTCCTGTTGACCGAGCTCGACGACGGGCGGGGGGTCCGCGAGCTGATGCGCGCTTCGCGGCCGGCCTAGGCCCCTTCGGGGCGCACGCGCCCGGGCGGGGACGGCACCGGCCTGACCGCGCTCGACGGCTCGCTGAGGCCGACGCGGCGGTGCAGGCGATGCAACCACCCCGGCGACCACCAGTTCCAGCGGCCGAGCAGCCCCATCAGCGCCGGCACCAGCAGCGTGCGAACGACGAACGCGTCGATCAGCACGGCGGCGACCGCGCCCACGCCGATCTCCTTCAGGAAGACGACGCGCGAGGTCGCGAACGCCCCGATCGCGACGGCGAGCAGCACGGCGGCGGCCGTGACGATCCGTCCGGTGCGCTGGAGCCCGAGTGCCACCGCCTCGTTGTTCGCAGCTCCTTCGTCGCGCGCCTCTTTGATGCGCGTCAGCAGGAACACCCCGTAGTCGGTGGAGAGCGCGAACGCGATCGCCGCGAGCACCAGGTAGTTTCCCTGTGAGATCCCGGTCTGGGCCGAGAACGACAGCGGCCCGCGTAGCCGGCCATCCTGGAAGATCAGGACGAGCAGGCCGGTCGCGGCCCCGACGGTCAGCGCGTTCATCGCGAGCGCCTTCACCGGCAGCACGACCGAATCGGTCATCAGCCAGAGGACGAGCAGGGTGCCGATGACCAGGATCGCGAGCGCCAGGGGCAGCGACGCGCTGATCGCGGCGCGCTGATCGGCGAATTCAGCACCCGAGCCGCCGACTGCGGCGGCGAACGGCGCGGCGACGGCTCGGAGCGACGCCAGCGCCCGCTGTGCCTGCGGCCCGATCGCCTCACCCGAAGTGGTGACCCCGATCTCCCACGTGCGGGCGCCCAGGTAGCGGGCCGGCGTCACCGTGGAGACGCCGGGAACCGCCCGAAGCTTCGACGCGTACACGGAGAGCCTCGCCCCCGCACCCGGCCCCGCGCCGATCGCGACGTACCCGGGGGCGGCGGCGACCTGCGGGAACTCGCGGGCCGCCGCTTCTTCCACGACGCGCGCGCTGGAGGAGGCCGGTAGGACGCGCGCGTCGACCCCGCTCCAGTGGGTCCGCAGGGCGGGCAGCGCCAGGAGCAGGAGAGCTCCCGTCGTCACCGCGGCCACGATGCCCGGGTGGCGCAGCACGCGCTGCGCGTGGGCATACCAGCGGCCGTCGCGCGGCTGGCCCGGCGTCACCCGCCCGAGGCGATCCCCCATCAGGACGAACAGCACCGGCAGGATCGTCAGCGCAGACGCGGCGGCGGTGAGCGCGACGATCACCCCGCCGATCCCCATCGACTGCAGGAAGCGCAGCGGGAACACGGTCAGCGAGCTCATCGCGACCGCGACGGTCACGGCGCTGTAGAGGATCGTGCGCCCCGCGCTGCGCATCGTCGCCCTCAGGGCTTCGGGGACCTCGCGCCCGTCGCCGAGCTCCTCGCGGAAGCGCGAGACCATGAAGAGGCTGTAGTCGACCGCCAGCCCGAGGCCGAGGCCGATCACGAGGTTCAGCGCGAATACCGAGAGCGGCAGCGCGACGTTCACCGCCCGAAGCGCCGCGAACGCCGAGAACACCCCTGCGCCGCCGACTGCGAGGGGCAACAGCGCCGCGACGCCACGGAAGATCAGGAACGCGAGGATCGCCAGCAGCGGGAACGCGAGCGCCTCGGCGAGGCCGAGGTCGCTCGTTGCCTGCAGATCGACCTCCCGCCCGGCGACGGACGCCCCGCCCAGCGTGACAGTCCGGTCCCCCGCGAACGCGCTCTTGATGCGGTCGACGGCCTCCCGTTCTTCGCTCGAGGAGCGAAGCGTCGCGGTGATCATCGAGTCGCTTACGCCGCGTGAGGCGAACGGGCTGCCCACGGCCGCGACGTCGGGGTCGGATCGAAGCGTGGCGAGGGCGTGAGCCGCCGCGGCGCTGCTCGGGGCGCCCCTCACGAGCGCGAGCACGCCGGGCGCCGGCTGTGCGCCGGTGGCCCGTTCGACCTTCGCCCGCGCCGCCGAGGATCGCGACCCCGGATCCGCGAAGTCGTGCCGCGCATCGAGTGTCTTGCTCGCTGCACCACCGATGAACGCGACGAGCGCGAAGGCGAGCGCCAGAGCGGCGGCGAGGCGTCGTGGGTGGGCGAGGGCGAGGTCGGCGATCCGCTGCAGCATGGCGTGCTCCTCGAGAGGGACTGGAGGTATGTGACGTTCGTACATATACATGCGTAGATGTACAGGTGTCAAGTCATTTGTTAGGATCGTGCCCCATGGCCGCCGCAGCCGGTCCGAGGAAGCGCAACCCACGGGGAGAGGGCGAGCGTCTCCGTGCTGCCCTGATGGAGGCGACGGTGGAGCTCCTGGTCGAGCACGGCAGCACCGAGCAGCTCTCTATCCGAGCGGTCACCTCGCGCGCGGGCGTCTCCCCCACCGCGCTCTACCTGCACTTTGCCGACAAGCAGGAGCTGCTGCGAGCCGTCTGCGACGAGGCGTTCGAAGAACTGATCGTGTTCCTCGAGGAGGCGGCGGCGAGCGAGGTGGGCAATCCCCGCGGACAGCTCGCGGCGATGGGTGCGGCGTATATCCGGTTCGCCCGCCGGCGACCTGCGCTCTACAGGGTGCTGTTCGCCACTCCTGGCAGCTTCGGCGGTGGCGACCGGCCGCCCGCGGAGGACCCGGGCAAACGCGCGCTCCTCGCGCTCGTCGAGGTCACCGCGAACGCCGTCCCGGAGAACCCCGACCCGCTCGGCGTCGCGTTGCAGCTCTGGACCGGGTTGCACGGGTTCGTCTCGCTCCAGAGCGTGATGCCGGAAATCGGCCAGGGCGTGCACTGGCCCGCCGACGAGGACTTCATGCGCGGTCTCGTGCTCGCGCATCTCGGATCCTGAGAGGGCAACCGCGGCTCGGTGCCACCCCGGTGCGCGGGAACCGAGCGCTCGCAAGGCGCAGAGCCGGAGGTCTGCCGGCGAGCGAACCGGCCGTGGCTCCCGCCGCGGGCGATATGATCGCCGCGCGATGGGGGGGCGAAGAGTTCTCGTTGGGTTCCTGGTTGCCTGCGCGGTCTTCGCCGCGTCGCTTGGGGGTGCCGCCGGAGCGAGCGCGGCGGGCTGCCCCGGCACCTTCCAAGTGCTCAACAGCGACCGGATCGGCTCGCTGAAACTGCCCGCGGGCCCCTACGCGATCACGACGGCCGGCGGCGTCGGCTGCTCGCAGGCGGCAACCCTGTTCAACCGCTTCCTGCAGGACTGGGATGGGATCCTCCCCAATCGATGGAAGGTCAGCGGAAGCGGCTTCCGCCAGCAGGGCAGCAACGCCGCGTTCACCGTCGCCCCCGCGCGCTCCGCGCCGATCCCCGCGCCGGCGGGGTACGGCGCGATCTGTCCGGGGGCCTTCACGGTGACGGTCACCGACCGCATCGGAGCGCTGACGCTCAAGAACGGCAACTACGCGATCCAGCTCCTGAGCAGCTCCTCAGCACTCAGCTGCACCGCGGCGAACCGGCAGCTCTCGAACTTCCTCGAAGCCAGCTCCGGCAGTCCCCTCCCTTCGCCCTGGACGGTGAACGCGGCTACCGCCACGTTCACCCGCAGCACTGGGGTCGGATTCCGCGTCATCGTCGCTGGGTCGGCCACGGGCGGAGGCGGGCGCACCGTGGGGGTCACGTGCCCCGGCTTCTTCCAGGTCGTCCACAGCGACCGCATCAACTCGCTGCGAGTGCCGGCCGGGCGCTACTACCTCTACGCGCTCGGCGACATCGGCTGCGTCGAGGTCGTGAACCGGTTCCGGAGCTTCCTGGCCGCCAACGGCATCCCGCCGCGGAACTGGACGCTGAACACCCAGACGGCAACGTTCCTCTACCAGGGGAACAGGGGTTTCCGCGTCGAGCCGGTCAACGGCGTCTGACGCGTCTCGCGGCGCGCCGTCAGACGGCGACCCCGGGGCTGGGCACGCGCTCACCCGTGTGTAAGACCCGTGACACTCGGGCGCGAGCGGCGTCCGGCCGCGCGAGTCTCGCCTCACGAGCCCAACGAGGAAAGAGGCGCAGGTGTCATCGACCGAAGCCGCATCCCAGACGAGCAGCGGGCAGGACTCGATCCGCCCCTTCACAGTCGAGTTCCCGGACGCCGATCTCGCGGATCTGAAACGGCGTATCGGCGCGGCGCGCTGGCCCGAGCGCGAGACCGTCTCCGACGACTCTCAGGGCGTGCCGCTCGACCTCATGCAGGACCTCGCGCGCTACTGGGCCGGCGAGTACGACTGGAGCCGCTGCGAGGCGCAGCTCAACGCGCTGCCGAACTTCATCACCGAGATCGACGGCTTGGACATCCACTTCATCCACGTGCGCTCCGAGCACGAGGATGCCCTGCCGCTGATCATCACCCACGGCTGGCCCGGATCGCCTATCGAACAGCTCAAGATCATCGAGCCGCTCACTAACCCGACCGCCCATGGGGGCACAGCGGCGGACGCGTTCCACGTCGTGATCCCATCGCTGCCCGGCCACGGCTTCTCCGCCAAGCCGGCGGCGACGGGGTGGGGCCCGCCCCGGATCGCGCGCGCGTGGGCGGCGCTGATGAGCCGGCTCGGCTACGAGCGGTACGTCGCCCAGGGAGGCGACTGGGGAGCGGCGGTCACGCAGACGATGGGTGAACAGGCCCCTCCGGGCCTGCTCGGCGTGCACTCGAACATGGCGGCCACAGTCCCGCCCGATGTCGTCAGGGAGCTCAACATCGGGGCTCCGCCGCCGGACGGCCTCTCCGAGGAAGAGCGCCGCGGCTACGAAGCGCTGGCGAGCTTCAACGCCAAGCATGTGTTCTACGCCCTCTTCATGGCGACGCGCCCCCAGACGCTCTACGGGCTCGCCGACTCGCCCGTCGACCTCGCGGCGTTCATGCTCGACCACGGTGACGGGACGGGTCAGCCAGGTCTCGTCGAAGGCGTCCTGCGCGATGCCGGCGCGTCGTCGGAGGGCGCTCGCGAGCCGATCATCCCCAAGAGCGACCTGACGCGGGACGACCTGCTCGACAACATCACGCTCTACTGGCTGACCAACACGGGCGTGTCAGCAGCGCGGCTGTACTGGGAGAACAAGGCACCGTTCTGGGACGCGCGGGCGATCACGCTGCCGTTCGCGATCAGCGTGTTCCCGCACGAGCTCTACCAGGCGCCGAAGAGCTGGGCCGAACGCGCCTATCCGGGGAACCTCGTCCACTACAACCGGCTCGACCGCGGCGGGCACTTCGCCGCCTGGGAACAGCCGGCGCTGTTCACGCAGGAGATGCGCGCGGCGTTCTCCTCGCTGCGGTAGAGGCACCCGCCGAGCGCCGGCCGAACACCAGAGCGCGGCCGAGCGGCGAGAGCTGGGGCCGAAGCCCGCAGAGCGCAGCCCGGGCCGGCGGAGCCCACCGCCGGCCCGGGAGTGCGCCCCGCGCCCGGCGCGCCCGGGCGGCCCCGCGGTATTCTCCGGGCGGCCTCGGGCGCTTGACAGCGGCAGCCGAGCGTCCGCCTCGATACAACCCGTATGCTGCCGCGTCCCGTGTCGGACCTCGCGGATCGCTCCATCTCCCCCACCCCCGGCGTTGCTGTCGTCACTGACAGCACGACCTACCTTCCGCCCGAGCTGATCGAACGGCATGCGATCGCGGCGGTGAGCTTGTACGTGGGCTGGGAGGGGGACCTGCGGCCCGAGCGGGAGTACGTCGACCTCGATGCCTTCTACTCGCGGCTGCGCGAGACACCGCAGCTGCCCAAGACCTCGCAACCGTCGGTAGGCGACTTCCTCGACGTCTACCGGCCGCTCGTGTCGAGTGGTCGCGACGTGGTTTCGATACACATCGCCGAGGGGCTGTCCGGGACCTGCCAGAGCGCTCGCGAGGCCGCCCTGGCTCTCGCTGCAGAGGACCATCCGGGAACAGTTCACGTTCATGACGGAGAGACCGGCGCCGGAGGCCTCGGCTGCCTGGTTCTCACAGCGGCGGAGCTGGCCGCCGGCGGTGCCGATGCCGAGCAGGTGCTGCGCGGCGTGCGCGAAGCGCGCGAGGCGCTCGACATCTGGTTCTGCCTCGACACGCTCGAGCTGCTCCATCGCGGCGGGCGCATCGGCGCGGCCCAGACGATGTTCGGGACGGCGCTGAGGATCAAGCCGATCCTCACGTTCGGTACCGAGATCGCGCCGGTCGGGCGTGTCCGCACGCACGGCCGCGCGATGGAACGGATGGTGCAGCTGCTGCGCGAGCTGCATGAGCGCGGGGCGAGCGACTGGATCGTCCAGCATGCCCAAGCGCCCGCTGACGCCGAACGCCTCGTGGACGCGGGACGGGAGCTGTTCGGCCACGGGCCGCTGTTCTGTACCGAGGTCGGTCCCGTCCTCGGCGCCCATCTCGGCGCCGGCGTGCTCGTCGGCGGCTTCTCCCGGCCGGAGGGCCGGCTCCGGGAGACCTGATCCGCCGCTCGCGCCCCGCCTGTGCGCATCCCGCGCACGTTCTCGCTCAGCGGCGGGCCGGCTTGGCGCAGGGACGACAGCCGAAGTTCTTGATGGCGGTCTGCACCAGCCCGAGGCTCGTGGGGTCTTTGGCGAACCATTCTTCGCTCACGAACCCCATCGCGAACAGGCCAAGACCGGTGAGCCGTTCCAGGAAGGCCGGCGCGAGCACCGCTTTCAGGTGTTCGCGAGTCACGCCCGTCCCGCCTTCGGGTGGCCGGTAGTAGGCGAGCATCACCGGGCCGTAGCGCTTCAACGCCTTCGTCATCGCGAGGATGTCGCTGGTGTCCGTTTCCGAGCTCAGCATCTGGAAGCTCTCGAAGTCCGAGGTCCGCATCACGTCCGCGAAGTGCTTGAACAGCGACCTCCCGGCGCCGGTTGCGGGGCCGTTCCAGCGCGCCTGCCAGCCGCCCCAGCCCAAGGACACGAGGCTTCCCGGCGCGAGGCGGTGGAAGATGGCCATCGCGGCCGTGTATTGCGACTTGAGCGCTTCGTAGTAAGCGGTGCTCTGCGGACTGCCCGACCATTCGTTGCCGTCGCACGCGTAGGTCTGGAACTCCGTGAACAGCGTGACGTAGAGCGTGCGTCCGTCGGCCGGGCGGAAGATGCGCGCGAGCCGTTCCATATCTGAGAGGAACCCCTGCGAGAGGGGATATGCCTTCCCGCAGACGATTCCGAACGGCGTCGAGAAGGTCGTTCGCGATTCTCCTGACCACACGATGAGATGCATGTCGTACCCGGCGGCGTAGTCGTGCGGCACCTCCGAGTTTTCCCACCCTGACATCCAGCTGAGATCCGACGGGCCGTTGTACCAGCTGCTGAGCATGCCGAGCGGAGCCGATTTGGCGAGGGTGCCGCTGCGTGCTCCTTCCGCCTCGGTCCCGAGCCCGAACAGGATCCGGTGTGACGCCGCTGCCGAGCGCGCCGCGGCGACCGAGCCGTTCACCGCTCCGACCAGCAGCACCGCAAGTGCTAGCAACGTCACCCGGGCGCGAAACCGGCGCGGCAACGCGAGACGGCCACCGCCGTGCCTTGACCTCCCCCACTTCCTTCCCGCACCCGCTCGACCAGCGATCACCGCGACAACTATAGGACGCGTCACGCCGGCCCAGTGAACGCGCCGTTGCGCGAAAGGGCGGCGTTTTGGACGACGGTTGCAGTCGCGAGCACGACTGTTCCACACCTGTCCGAAATGTGAACGACGCGGGATCTCGACCGGTCGCGGATTCGATTTATTCGATAGGTTCTGTCACGCACCTCGATGGGGGACCCTGGTCAAGACGGCCGGAAGGTGTGGAGAATGCACATGGATGGTTTGAAGGCGCACGGCGCGCGAACACGCGTGGCTGGGGCGTCGCTGCCCAAAAGCCCGCACAGCCGCCGAGACGATCCCCGATGACGGCCGTCGCGGTCCTCGTGTCCGTCCTCGGTGCGTCGCTCACCGTCTACGGGCTCTTCACGCTCTGGCTCATGCTGAGCGCGTGGGACCGGCCCGCTCGCCTCCGCTCGACAGCGGGACCCACGCGGTTCAGAGAGCCTCAGCTCAGCTTCGCCGTGCTGATCCCGGCGCGCGAGGAGGAGGCGGTGATCGGTGAGACGATCGCCCGCATCGCGGCGTCGAACTACCCGCGCGATCTGCTCGAGATCATCGTGATCTGCCAACGCGATGACCCACGGACGATGGGCGCGGCCCAGAGGCACATCGAACGCCTGGGGCCAGGCCGCGCACGACTCGTCGCCTACGACCAGGCGCCGTTCAACAAGCCGCACGCGCTCAACGTGGGATTCGACTCGTGCGGCGGCGAGGTGATCACGGTGTTCGACGCCGAGGACGACGTCGATCCGGACATCTTCAACGTGATGAACACCGTCATGCTCGACGACGACGCCGGCGTCGTGCAGGGCGGTGTGCAGCTGATGAACTTCAAGGACCATTGGTTCTCGGCGTTCAACTGCGTCGAGTACTTCTTCTACTTCAGGAGCAGACTCCACTTCAACGCGAGCATCGGCATGGTTCCACTGGGTGGCAACACCGTGTCGATCCGCCGGGAGCTCGTCGAAGGCGTCGGCGGCTGGGATGAGTCCTGCCTCACCGAGGACGCCGACATCGGCGTGCGCCTGAGCGCGCTCGGCGAGCCGATCCGGGTCGTCTATGACAGCCGCTGGGTCACGCGTGAGGAGACGGCCCACAGCCGGCACGCGATGGTCAAGCAGCGCACCCGCTGGTGTCAGGGGTTCCTGCAGATCTTCGCGAAAGGAGACTGGCGACGCCTCCAGGGAAAGCGCCGCCGCGCGCTCGCCGCGGCGACGTTCGGCCAGCCGATCCTCGACGGGCTTCTGATCTCGTTCGTGCCGCTGATCCCGTTCGCGCTGATCTACCTGAAGCTTCCCGTCCTGGCGGCGATGATCACCCTCACGCCGCTGTACGTGGTCGGGCTGCAGATGCTCGCCGGAACGCTCGGCCTGATCGAGTTCGGCCGCCTCTACGGCGAGCGCGTGCCCTTACACCTCGTGGCGCGCATGCCGTTCACCTACCTCGCCTGCCAGTGGCTGATCGGCTACAGCGCCGCGCGGGCGATCATACGCCTGGTCCGCGGCAGATCCGACTGGGAGAAGACCGAGCACCGGGGTGCCCACCGGGCCGCGAAGACGATGCCACCCGCGAGGACGGCCATCGCCTCCGAGCCGGCGCTCCTCGCAGCCACGCAGTCCTCGCAGGAGCAGACGGCTTGAGCACCGGCACCGTCGCCGAGAGCCCCGCCCCGCTCGCGCCACTCGCCCGGCCTCGAACCCGTCACGCCCTGCCACGCGACCCCCGCCTGTGGTGGGCCGTCGCATTCGTCGTCGTCCTGGTCGTGGTCTCCCAAGGCGTGAACATGCTCCATTACCCCTACGTGGAGGACGACGAGGGGACGTATCTCGCCCAGGCGTGGTCGGTGTTCCACCTCGGCCAGCTCACGCCCTACACCTACATCTACGACCACGCGCCGCTCGGCTGGATCCAGATCGCGATCTGGCAGATGCTCACGTTCGAACGGCTCGGCACGGGGCTCGCATCGGGACGCGTGCTGATGCTGCTCTACCAGGTGGGCAGCGCCGTCTTGGTGCTCGCGATCGGCCGGCGCGCCTCGGGCAAGATCTGGGTGGGCGTTCTCGCCGCGAGCCTGTTCTCGCTCTCGAGCTACGGGATCTACTACCACCGGCGCATCCTGCTCGACAACATCGCGACGTTCTGGATCCTGGTGAGCCTCTACCTGGTGAGCGCGCGGACGACCCTCACACGCATGTGGCTGAGCGGCGTCGCGATCGGGATCGCCGTGCTCTCGAAGGAGACCGCGCTGGCCGTCATGCCGGCCCTGCTGCTGATCGCCGCGCGCAGAGCACCGCGCGAGAGCAGGCTGTTCGCGGTGTTCGGGTGGCTCGCGCTGTCGCTCAGCATCTGCTCGATGTACACGCTCTTGGCGGCGCTGAAGGGCGAGCTGTTCAAGCCCGGGACCCTGTTCGGGGGGTCGAGCCCGCACGTGAGCCTCGAGTGCTCGATCGAATGGCAGAGCAACAGGGGCCACAACGGCGGGTTGCTGGACACCTCCAGCGAGTTCTGGCACACGACCCTCGCCTGGGCTCACGCCGAGCCGCTGCTCGTGATCGGGGGCACGGGTGCAGCGCTGATCGCCGTGATCGCGCTGCGACGGGACGCGATCGCCTCCGGGATCGGCCTCGCCGTGCTCTCGCTGTGGCTGTTCCTCGGACGCGGCGCGACGGTCTCGCCCTTCTATCTGCTGCCGTTGCTGCCCCTGCTGGCTCTGAGCATCGCCGTGGTGCTCGCGAGATCCGGCACTGCGCTCACCAGGCGATTCGGCCGGCCGGTCTCGCTGCCGGCCGTGGGGCTCGCCGTCGCAGCCGCGCTGGTGCTCCTGTTCGTCGCGTACGAGCGCTCGGAACGGGCGCTCTGGACGGGCGACCCGGTGGCCGGACAGTCGGAGGCCGTCACCTGGATCCGGCACGACGTCTCACCGGGCAGCCGCATCATCATCGACGACTACCTGTGGAACGCGCTCCACGCGCCACCAGCGGGCGATCCGTCCTTCAAGGACGCGCAGTACTACTGGGAGGTCGGCGAGGACCCGAAAGTCCAGCGCCGCGACTTCGAGGACAACTGGCGCACGGTCAACTACGTGGTGAGCACCCCGCAGATGCTCGTCGACGACGCCCAGCAGGATTTCCCGATCGTCACCCCCGCGCTCGCGCACTCCCGGACCGTCGCTCGTTTCGACACCGGCGGCTGGCCTGTCGAAGTCAGGCGCGTGGAACCGAACGTCGCCTCATCGCTGCCGTCCGTCACCCACCAGGAGGGTCGCTCATGCATGACGTCGGCTTGAGCGACGCGCCCGGCCGCCGCAATCGAGTTCGGATAGGGTTCGAGCAGTTCGTCGGTAGGGGGAGCGCCTGAGGATGCAGGTGCGGGAAGCAAAATGAACGCGAAGCTCGGACGCTGCTTCGCAGGGCTCGGTGCGGCGTGCGCGATCTCACTCGTGACCGGCCCGGTCGGAGCCGCCGGAGCGGCAGTGGAAACTCCGCAGGCCGCGGAGTCGGTCGAAACCCCGCAGGGTCACGCCGCCGAGGACGCGGTCGAACTCACGCCGAGCGCGGAAGCGCGGATGTCGCACGAGTCGATGGCGAAGACGGCACGGGCCGCCGCCAGGGCCCGCGCCGACACGGCCGGGGACCCCGGCGAAGTCGGCCAATGGGGGCCCGTCGAAGAATGGCCGGTCGTTCCGATCTGGGCCGCCCTGCTGCCCGACGGGAAGGTGGTCGCATACGCATCGGTCGGCGACAAAGCGACCGAGAGCTTCGCCGAACAGAACAAAACGGAAGCGAGCCTCTGGGATCCGGCCACCGGCCACCAGACGAACGTCACGCTCGAAGACGGCTTCAACATCTTCTGCAGCGGGCTGGCCGAGATGGAAGAAGGCAACCTCTTCATCGCCGGCGGCAACAAGAACCAGCTGCTCGAAGGCATCGTCCAGACGGCGACGTTCGACTGGGAGAACGACACCTGGATGCAGGGCCTGAACATGTCCTACCCGCGCTGGTACCCGTCCGTCACGGAGATGGGCAACGGCGAGATGCTCATCACATCCGGTGGGCCGCCGATCCCCGAGGTCCGCCAGAACGACGGAACGCTGCGCCAACTCACCCACGCGTCGCTCCCCCTTCCCCTGTACCCCTGGATGGACGTGGCCCCGAACGGTCGCGCATTCGAGTCGGGCCCCGACGAGACGATGCGAGAGCTGAACCCGAGCGGGACAGGCTCGTGGCAGCTGTTCGGCGAACGCGATCCGATCAACCGCACCTACGGCAGTCACGCGATGTACGACATCGGCAAGATCCTCGTCGCCGGTGGTGGGCCGTCGACCAAAACCGCCGATGTGATCGATCTCAACGGGGCGACGCCGACCGTCACGCCGACCGGTGAAATGGAATACGGCCGCCGCCAGAACAACCTCACGGTGCTGGCCGACGGCAGCGTGCTCGGAACCGGGGGCAACTCCTCGGGCGCCGAACTCGTCGACATGAACGCCGGCGTATACCCCGCAGAACTCTGGAATCCGGCGACCGGAAAATGGAAGACGCTGGCCAGCATGCAGGTGACGCGCCAGTACCACTCGACCGCGCTGCTGCTCCCCGACGGACGCGTCCTCTCAGGTGGCGGCGGGATCTGCGGGATCTGCGACGAAGTCGGCTATCTGAACAAGAACGCGGAAATCTTCAGCCCTCCCTACCTGTTCAAGAAGAACGGGTCGGGGGAACTCGCGCCGCGCCCGACCATCAGCCCCTCCCCCGGCCCGATCACGGAGGGCAAGCAGTTCACCGTCTCCACCCCCGACGCCGCCTCGATCAGCAAGGTCGCGCTCGTGAAACTCGGCGCCGTCACCCACTCGAACAACATGGGCCAGCGCTACGTGCCCGTGCAGTTCACTGCCGGCACCGGAAGCCTCACGGTCACCGCGCCCGCGAATACGAGCATCGCGCCGCCGGGCTACTACATGCTGTTCATCGTCAACTCTGCGGGCGTCCCGTCGGTCGCTCCGATCATCCACGTCGCCGGCCCCGAACAGGCTCCGACCGAAATCCCCGAACCGGCGACCGGCGGCTGGACGTTCAACGGCTCGGCCGCGCTGAGCGGGAACGAAGCCGTTCTGACCGGCGCAACGAACTTCCAGCGAGGCGACGCGATCTGGCCCACCAGAACCGACCCCCGGAACATGACGATCGAATTTGACGCCTCGATCGGCAGCGGCACCGGCGCCGACGGGCTGACGCTCTTCTTCGCCGACGCGAGTCGCGGTGCGAGTGCGGCCTCGCTCGGGGACGAAGGCGGCGGGCTCGGCTTCTCCGGCATCCCCGGCGACGCGATCGCGCTCGACGAGTACCAGGGCGCCGGCGCGCCCTCCGACGACTTCGCCGGCATCACCGACGGCCCCGTGTCGGCAAGCGAACCCAACGTGCTCCACTGGCTTGCGACCGCCAACCTCCCAGCACCGATACAGAACGCCTCCACGCACGTGAAGGTCGTCAACGCGGCCGGCATCACAACCGTCTACGTCAACGGCGCGCAGGTGCTCAGCGAGCCCCTCGCGCTTCCGGCCGACGCGTTTCTCGGCTTCAGTGCAGGCACCGGCGCCCTGAACAACCGCCACGCCGTCTCGGATGTCGTTGTCAGCGGCGCGACCCCCGCGCCCTCGACCCTGAACCTCGGCGTGACGGTCGAAGCCGAACCCGAACAGTCGCAGACGAAGTTCGTAGTCTCCGGCGCATGTCCGTCGAGCTTCGGCACTGTGCCGCTCGGGGACAAAGAAGCCGCGACCGCGACGCTCACCGGCCCGTATGCGGGCACGGGCTGCACCGTCGCGGAGGCGGCCCCCAAAGCCCTCGGCTGGAGCGCCACCGCTTCCGTCAACGGCGGCGCTCCGATCGCGCTCACCGAATCCGAAGGGAAATACGAAGTCCCGGCGTTCGCGCTCGTCGCGGGCCTCAACACGGTCCAGTTCACCAACACCTACACGCGACCGCCTGCGGCTAGCCTCAGCGTCCGTGTCGGCGTGCATGCACCGACCGGCTCCGAACAGCTGGGGCAGACGTTCACGGTCGCGGGCAGCTGCCCGTCCGATTTCAGCGCCGGTGCTCTCGGTGCCGGCGGAAGCACCTCGCCGACGCTCACGAACGCGATCGAAGGAGCGGCCTGCAGCGTCGCCGAGAGTGCGCCGCCCGGGAGCGGCTGGACCGCCACGGCATCTGTCAACGGCGGGGTGCCGGTGTCGCTCACGGACACTGCTGGCCAGTGGACGGTGCCCTCGTTCGCGCTCGTGGCGGGAGCCAACACGCTTCAGATCACGAACACCTACACGCCGCCCACGAGCGTGCCCGATCCGACCGCCGGGGGCTGGCAGCTGAACGGGAGCTCGGCGATGTCCGAGACGGGGCTGGTGCTGACGACGGCCACCCAGTTCCAGAGCGGAAGCGCATTCTGGCCGAAAGCGATCGACCCGCAGAACATGACGGTCGAATACGAAGCGACCGTCGGGGGCGGCACGGGCGCGGACGGCCTTGCGCTGGTGATCGCCGACCCGAGCCGGGGCGCGACGCCCGCCTCGCTCGGGACCGAAGGCGGCGGGCTCGGCTTCTCCGGCATCCCCGGCTTCGCGGTCGCGCTCGACGAGTTCCAGGATCCGGGCGCGCCGTCGGACAACTTCCTCGGTCTCACCGGCGGGCCGGTCTCGCCCAGCAACCCCAACGTGCTCGAATGGCTGGCGGCGAGGAACCTCGCCGTCCCCATCCAGGGCGCCACGAACAGGGTCAGGGTCGTGACCGCGAGCGGCGACATCACGATCTCGGTCGACGGAGTCCAGCTCGTGAGCCAGGCACTGGCGCTGCCCGCGAGCGCCTATCTCGGCTTCAGCGCGGGCACCGGCGGACTCGACAACCGCCACGAAATCTCCAACCTGCAGGTCGACCTCGAACCGCCCGTGCCCGGGGTGACAGGCGTCAGCCCCTCTGCCGGACTCGACTCGGGAGGAACCTCGGTGGCGATCACCGGGACCGCACTCGCCGGCGCGAGCGCCGTGAAGTTCGGGGCGTCCAGCGCGACGGGGTTCACCGTGAACTCGCCGACCTCGATCACGGCCGCCTCGCCATCCGGCTCGGGGACCGTCGACGTGACGGTCACGACGCCGAACGGGACGAGCTCGACCGGACCGGCCGACCGCTTCCAGTACGTCGCGGCGGGTCCCGTCCCCGCGATCGTCAAGGCGGCCCCGAAGAAGGGGCCGGCGGCCGGCGGGACACCCGTCGCGCTGACGGGGACCGGCCTCGTGGGGGTTACCGAAGTCACCTTCGGGGCCACGCCCGCCACCTCGTTCGTGGTGAACAGCCCGGCCTCGATGACGGCCGTCGCGCCGCCCGGAACAGCCGGCAGCACCGACATCCGCGTCGTGACGCCCAACGGGACGAGTCCGATCACGACGAAGGACGTCTTCACGTACGAAAGCCCGACGGTCACCGCGGTCTCGCCGTCACGCGGAGCCAAGAAAGGCGGCTCGAGCGTCGCTGTCAGCGGTACCGGGTTCGCGCCCGGCACCGGTACGACGATCTGGTTCGGCAAGGCGCTTGCCACCTCGGCCGAGTGCTCGTCATCGACGAGCTGCACGGCAGTCGCCCCGCCGACGCTGAAGGCGGGTGCGGTCGACGTGATCGCGGCGGTCGCCAAGAAGAGGAGCAAGAAGTCCGCGGCGGACCAGTTCACCTACGAATAGAGAGCCGCAGCGGCCCCTGGTCTGGCGGCCGGGATCATCCGCACGAGGCAACACGCGTGTCAGACTGCGCCCGTGGACACTCTTCGCCTTCGACCGATGAGCGACTCGGAGTTCGCGGCGTTCAGAGCCCGCGTGGTCCACGACTACGCGATCGAAAAGGTCGCCGCCGGCGAATGGCCCGAGGAGCGGGCGACGGTCCTCGCCGAGAAGCAGACCGATGCGCTGCTTCCCGACGGCAAGGCGACCGACGGAATGTTCATCGTGATGGCCGACGCCGACGAGGTCGGCCCGGTCGGCTACGCATGGCTTGCGCTCGCGGGCCCCGAGGTGTCATCGGCGTGGATCTACGACATCGCGATCGACGAGGAGCATCGCGGCAAGGGTTATGGCCGCGCGCTGCTGAACGGACTCGAACAGGTCGCGTGCGAGCACGGTCTCGAGTCGATCGCGCTGAACGTGTTCGCCGGCAACGACTACGCTCGCCGGCTCTACGAGCGGGCAGGCTACAAGCCGACCTCGATCCACATGTCCAAGCGCCTCGGCGACGATCCGGGCCCTGGCGGCGACACGGCGGCATAGGTCCGTCCTACTCGATCGACGGGTCGGGCGGACATCGATCGCCGGGGCTCGCGCTGTGGAAGTATGCGCCCAACTCATCGCGTCAGGGGGTATTCGTGTCTACTGGTCCCAGCTCACCTGCCCCGGGGGTTCAGGCGGAGGGCCTGATCGCCCGCTACGAGCGGCAGATCACTGATCGGATCGTCGATTTCAACGATCCTCGCCAGGAGTGGCGGCGCCTCTTCTCCGAGCTGCTCGGCACCTTCTTCCTGGTCCTCGCCGCGGCGGGCGCCGGCATGATGGGTCACGCCTTTCCCGGTGCGATCAGCCACACCGACGCCGTCGTCGCGCCGGGGTTGACGGTGCTCGCGATCATCCTGTTCATGGGTCGCGTGTCCGGCGCGCACCTGAATCCGGCAGTCAGCTTCGCGTTCGCTCTCCGGCGTGACTTCCCCTGGCGGCGCGTACCCGGATACGTGATCGTCCAGCTTGCGGGGGCGACGCTGGCCGCGCTCTTCCTTCACGCGGTCGTCAACGTCTCTGCCAGCTACGGATCCAACTACCCCGCCGCTTCCTACTCGGCGAGCTCGGCGTTCTGGATGGAGCTGATCCTCACGCTCGGCCTAGTCAGCGTGATCCTCGGCACCGCATCGGGCGCCCAGAACGTGGGTCTCTTCGGCGCGTTCGGGGTCGGCGCCTACATCGCACTCGCCGGACTCTGGGGCAGCCCGATCTCGGGCGCCTCGATGAACCCCGCGCGCACGTTCGGTCCCGATCTCGTCGGCGGCGACTTCTCGCATTACCTGGTCTACGTCGCGGGTCCGCTCGCCGGCGCGGCTGCGGCCGTCCTCATCGCGTTCGTCCTGCGGGGCCGCGGTGGCGGCTCGGCAGGTTCCGCAGCCGGGCAGGGAGAGCTGTTCACGGAGAGTCGCGAGGTGGGGCCGGGCAACTGACAGACGCGGACGGAGCGCCCGCCTGGCCGTGAGGCTCGGCACGCTCCCAGGCCCGCGTCAACGCGCCACCCCGGCCGTCTCCCGTGCCTCTGGATCGAGCACGACCGCAAGCTGGCTGCGGCGCTTGATCCCCAGCTTGCGGAAGACGTTGCCCAGGTGATACTCGACCGTCTTCACGGTTATGAACAGCAGCTGAGCGATCTCTCCGTTGGAATGACCCTCGGCCGCCAGCCCCGCCACGCGGCGCTCGCTCGGCGTCAGCGCGTCGCCGGCCGCGGACGCAAGGCCGGAGCCTCCCGTCGCGCGAAGCTCCGCCGCCGCGACCGCGGCGAGCGCCCGCGCGCCTCCCTCGCGCGCCAGGTCGTGGCCCTCTTTCAGCATCACCCTCGCCTCGCTGCGACGCTGGAGCCGACGCAGAGCCGCACCACGGTCGACCAGCACGCGGATGCGCTCCAGGCGCGCGGGCTCTGCCGGGAGGGCGTCGAAGGCGCGGTCCAGGAAGGCGAGCGCCTCCTCGCCCCGCAGGCCGCGCGCCCGAAGCCGGTGAGCCTCGGCGACCACACGGGGCACCCCCGTCTCGCGCGCAGCGAGAAGCGCCTCATCCGCGAGCTCGTCGGCCTGATCGCGATCGCCCAGCGCGCTCGCCGCGACAGACGCGTACGCGCGCCACGGAAAGAGGGGAGGCAGGTCCAGGCCCGTGCCGCCGATCCCGGCCCCCATCTCGAGCAGGGCTGCGAGCGCCTCGTCGTTCCTGCGTTCGGCGAGCAGCAGGCGCGCGTGGCCCCACACCAGCAGCACGTATTCCCCGGACCCGCGCAGGGCAGGGTCGGCGAGGGCCGGGTCGGCGGCGGCCCTCCCGTCCTGGATCGCTCCGCGCTCGATACACGCGAGAGCGAACACACCCACGGCTGCGCTCACGAAGGCGCCCCATCCGTCGGCGCGCGCCGTGAGGGCGCTCTGAAGGTCGGCCACCGCCTCGTCGACCTGCCCGCGGTGCAGCAGCGGCCAGGCGCGGCAGTAGCTCGCGGTCGCGTAGGCCATCGGCGACCCGTGCAGCCTCGCCTCCCCGATGACGGCGTTGCAGACGTCGAACTCCATCTCGAGATCGTCCGCGACCATCAGCGCGCCCGTCACCAGGGTCCAGGCGCGCCCGTCGCAACCCTCGCTGCGCAGCAGCTCACCGCCACCCCACGCACGCTCGGCGAGCATCCGTATCTCCGATGGCGTCCCTCCTTCGAACGCGCGCTGCTGTGCGAGCGCCGCGAGCAACTGCCGCTGGCCGCCGGTGAGCCCATGGCCGGGACCCCCGATCTCGGGGGTCTCCGGAACGGCGACGCTCGCGGGCCCTCCCACCACGGTCGCCGAAAGCCAGAGACCTACCTGCAGCTCGCGGGCGAGCTCGCAGTCGGGGTCACCGAGCGCGTCTGCGCCCTGCTCGAAGGCACGCGCCGCGGCTTCGTGCTCGCCGGCCAGGGCAAGCGCGCGGCCGAGCTCCAGGAGGCAGCCGGCCCGCTCTTCCGGCGCGCTCGTCAGCGAGAGCGCCGACCTCAGATGCTCGAGGGCCTCCGCTCTGCCGAGAAGCGCCTCGATCCGCCCGAGCTCGCAGAGCAGCCCGACGCGCTCTTCCCCGGCCGGTGGCTCCTCGAGTGCTCTCTCGAGGTAGTCGCACGCGAGCTCCCCCGCCCCGCTCGCCAGCGCGCGTGTCGCCGCGTCGCGCAGCGTCTCCACGACCCATGGCTCGCCGTGGCGCGCCCCGGCGAGCAGGTGCAGCCCGACACGGATCGGCTCGGCGCGCTCGGCGGCGAGCAGCTTGGCGGCGCGCAGGTGCAACTCGGCTCGCTGCGTGGAGCCCAGGTCCTCCAGGATCGCGGCGGCAACGAGCGGATGCACGAACTGCAGGGGGTCCTCGCGCATCAGGATCTCGACGGCGGCGAGCGCTTCGAGCGCGCCTGTGGCTTCGTCCGGCCCGAGCTCTGCGAGCAGGGCGGCGTGATGCAGGGCCGCGCCGCCGCCGAGCACGGACGCCGCACCCGCGAGCGCCCGGGCCTGAGCGCCCAGGCCGTCGAGGCGCACGCAGACGCTTCGGATCACTCGCGCCGGCGTGGCTGCACGCGCGAGCGCCGCGTCGAGATCGCGTCCTTCCGCTTGGACGCCTTCGAGGTCTCTGAGCAGCTCGCGCAGGTAGAAAGGGTTGCCGCCGGTCACCTCCTGGCAGGCGGCGACGAGCGCCGGGTCCGTCGCCCCGCCAAGCCCGGCGGCGACAAGGCGCTCCACGGCGGCCCGGCCGAGCGGGCGAAGCGCGAGCGTCTGGCTGTGCGGATGTCCCGTCGCGCGCTCCAGAACACCGGCGTCGCCCCCCGGCGGCCTCGGCCGGCGCGCGAGCACGAGCATCACGGGCAGCTGCTCGGCGCGCGCCGCGAGGTACGCGATGAAGTGCAGGGACTGCTCATCGCCCCAATGGAGGTCGTCGACGACGACCACCAGGGGCGCTCCGGCTGCGAAGTCCGAGACGACCCACGTCAGCGCGTGGGCGCGCCGCAACACCCCCGCCTGATCCAGCGTCTCGGGACTCAGCTCGGGGCTCGCGGCGAGCGCCTCCGCAGCGGCTCCGTCCGCGCGCTCGAGGGTGCGCCTCCTGCGCTGCGGCGACATGCCCGCCAGCGCCGGTTCGAGCAGTCCTCTGGCGAGCGACCAGGGCAGGGCCGACTCGAGTTCCTCGCATCGTGCCCGGAGAACGGTTGCTCCGGCCGTGTCCGCCAGCTCGCGAACCGCGCCGAGAAGCGCCGACTTGCCGATGCCGGCAGAGCCTTCGAGAACCGTCACGGACCCTGCGCCCGAGCAGATCGCGCCGACGGCCCCCGCCAGCGAATCAAGCTCGCGTTCTCGATCCAGCAGCTCCCCCCCGGCAGCCATCATCGAGCGCCACCCCCGCGCTCCATGTCAGAAAGGATACTGGGGTTTCCCCTGGGGCGAACGGACCATCCGATCGGTGAGACTCGTCCGGAGGATCGAACAGGGGACGAGGGAGGGCGCCTGCGCACATATGCGGCGACCTGTCCCGAATCGAGATCGGAGGAGACCTGATGTACACGCAACGCAACGGGACGTGTCCCGACGCCGGGAGCAATCCGGCGAGTCGCGGCGCGGCAACCGCGAGCCAGCGGGCCCGGCTCGCAGGACTCGTGGCAGCCGCCCTCGCGTTGACGCTCTCGGCCGGCCTGCTCGCGACAGCCAGCGCGATGGCGAGCGGGCAGGAAGTCGTCTCCTGGGGCAACAACAAAGCCGGTCAGCTCGGAGATGGCTTGAAAGGCGCCTCGAACAACACGGACAAGCCCGTCTTCGCGTGCGCGCCGTTGTGGTCGGGTCCCGTGCCGTGCAAAGCAAGCCCTTCGGAACACCTCAAAGAAGTCACGGCGATCTCGGCCGGCGGCTCGCACAGCCTCGCACTGCTCACGAGCGGCGAAGTCGTGGCCTGGGGCGCCGGCAACGAAGGCGCGCTCGGCGACGGCGAAACGTCCGACAAGCTGGTGCCGGTCTATGTGTGCAAGCCCGAATACGCGGGCACCGGAACCTGCCCCGCCTCGGAACGCCTGAAAGAAGTCGTGGCGATCTCCGCGGGTGACTCGTACTCCAATATCGCCCTGCTGAAAAGCGGGGACGTCGTCACGTGGGGAACCAACGCCTACGGGCAGATGGGCGACGGCTCACACACGCCGACGCCCGGGTACAGCGACGTCCCGCAGTACGTCTGCGAACCGGAAATGCCGTACGCCGACGAATGCAGCAAAACCGCGGGGCCGCCATACAAGGAACACTTCCTGACCGGGGTATCGGCAGTCTCTGCCGCACCGGACCACGACGCCGCGATCATGCAGCCCGGCGGCGAACTGCTCACCTGGGGGGTCAACAGCCGCGGCCAGCTCGGCCAGGGCGACTGGAACATCTCCAACGACACGCCGCGGCACGTGTGCGAAGTCGAATACACCTACACCGTCGCCGAGGTCTCCAACAACCACGAACCCCGATGCCCGAGCGGACGCTGGCTGGCCGGCGTCGAACTGATCGCGTTCGGCAACCGTCACAACATCGCGCAGTTCTCCGGGGTCTACTGCGTCCGCGTCCCCGCAAAAACGGTCGAACGCAGCCCCGAAGAAGGCAAAGGATGCGCCAGCCGCGACGGCGAACCGGCCCAGGAAGGCGGCGGCACCGGCAAGGAAGGCAAAAAAGGCAAAAAAGGCAAAGAAATCGAACCGCCGAAGACGTGGGAAGAAGAAGGCTATGAATGGATCGAAGAGCACGCCAACCACGCGGTCGTGTCCTTCGGAAACAACGAAGAAGGGCAGCTGGGCGACGGGCTCGCGGTGAAACCGTCCTTCGCGGCGGGCACGGGCGGCCCCGCCGCCTGCGAAAGCGGCGCGCCGTGCAGCTCGGTCCCGGTCCACGTCTGCGTGCCTGGGTTCGTCGCGGGAGCCAACCCGTGTGCATACCCGCAGTTCCTCGAACCCGTCAGCGCGGTCGCGGCGGGCGGCGACCACAGCCTGGCGCTGAACGGTGCCGGTGAAGTCCTCGCGTGGGGGACCAACGTCGAAGGCGAGCAGGGGAACACGACCTTCACAGGGCCGGACACCTGCTCCTACACCTCGACGCCGTGCGGGGCGGTGCCAGAAGCGGTCGCCGGCGGCATCGTCGCGTTGGCGGGAGGCTCCCTGCACGAGCTCGCTCTCGAGCAGAGCGCCGGCGAAGTGCTTGCCTGGGGCGGGGACGCCTCAGGGCAGGTCGGCGACGGCACCGTGGCCGCCAAAGACACACCCACGCCAGTCTGCGCGGTCGGGACCTGCAGCGAACACCTGAGCGGCGCGAGTGCGATCTCGGCCGGCAACCTCCACAGCCTCGCGCTGGGGAGCTTCCCCTCGGGCGGCGTCGTGTGGAGCCACAAAGGCGCCGAACTGCCGCGTGGCGGTCCGCACGTGACGGTGAAGACCAGCGGGTCCCTGACGATCAACACCGAAAGCGGGCCGGTCGCCTGCAAGGTGAAGGACGTCGAGGAAATCTGGAACCCGGCGACAGGCAACGGCGAAGACCGGATCACGACGTTCGTGCTCAAGTGCAAGTCGGCGCTGTGCCCGCCGAAACAGGCCACCGAAGTGATCCCGCTCGGGCTGCCCTGGCAGACGCGTCTGACCTCGGGCACTCCGACGCGAGATGAAATCGAATCGATCCGTCTCGAAATCAAGTGCAGCGTGTCGGGCAAACTCGATGAATACTCGGGGACGCTCACGCCGGAAGTGTCCGGCAGCACGCTCGTGTTCGGGGCAGGCTCCGGAGCACTCGAAGACGTCCTGCACCACAAAGCGACCGTCTCGGGCACCGACAAACTGTCGGGAGGCTACGGCGTCTAGAAGGACACCTGATGCCGGGAGACGCCCTCGTAAAGGGGCGTCTCCCGGCTGAAGGATGTGATCGGCGCCGCGTGGTCGGGCCATGGGCTGAGCCCTGCCACCGGCCGTCGATCGTGGTGATCGCTCGCGACTCCTCCTCGCCTCACGGCTGTGGTGCTTGGGACTGGCGATCGACGGAGCCGACGAACAGGTCAGAGACGAGAGCTCAGCTCGGGGCCTCGCCTGCGAGGACTGCTCCAAGCCGGCGAGGCGGCCTCGGCCCGTGGGCGCTCGCGCGCCACTCAGCTGCCGGCTTCTTCGGCTTCGTATTCGCCGGGGTTGTCGTCGCCGTCGCCCTTGAGCCCGGCGCGCTTGCGTGCTTCGTTGCGGCGGCGCTCGGTGATGCCTTCTTCTTCGAGCGTGCCGCCCGTGTCCGGCTCGCCATCGGCCTCATCGCCGGAGAGGCCGTAGGTCTCCCCGCCGCCGATCGCGAGCGTCGCGCCCGATTCGCTCGTCATCACCCCGCCATTCGTGCCCTCCCACCGGTACGCGTGGTCGATGTCGTCTCTGATCGGCGGGTCGAAGTCGCCGATGCGCCCGAGCACATCCCCGGTGAACACGCCGTAATCCACCCCCGCGACCGCGATCTCGAACGACATCAGCCGGGTGATCGTGCACGGCTGACAGTTCGATTCGACGGCCCCCGTCCACGGCAGCAGCACCGACGTCGCGACGACCTTGTCGTTGCACGCGAGTTTGACGCCCAGCGTCGAATCGAGCGCCTTTTCGCGGGTCGGGTTCGTCAGCAGCTCGATCCCGGACTCGGCGCACGTCGCTTTCGCGTCACCGTTTTCGCCAAGCCTGAGTTTGAGGTACCACGTCCCGAACGTCGCCACTTCGGCCGATTCGCCCGGCGCGAGGCGGCGGCGCGCGCCGTGCGACCCGACCTGCAGGTACCACTGATTCGCGCTCGCCGACGCCGGGGCGGCGAGCGCCACCGCGGCGAGCAGAGCCAAGGTTGCCCTTTTCATGCCGAGAGCTTACGACGCCGGGCGGAGAGCTCCGCCCGGCGCCGCCCCTCCCCTACTTCAGGTTGAGCGTCGGCCCGATCGCGTCTTCGGCGACCGATTCCGGCGTCCACGGCAGCGTGATCCATTCGTTTTTGGACAGGCGCTGGGTCTGATCTTCGTAGTAGGGAGACGTCGGGTCTTCCGACTGCGAGTACGCCAGCAGCGCTTTCGAGAGCGGTTCGTGGCCGGCCAGCACTTCCGTGAACATCACGAGGCTCGTCCCGCCCGTCACTTCGGTCTGTTTCGAGGTGGGCGTCGGGAAGATCCCTCCGATGGCCGCGAAGCATTCGCCGCCGTCCGAGCAGCCGGGCAGCGGAGCCGAGCCGGCCTGAGGCGCGTGCTGCACTTCGCCCGTGTCGGCGTCGAGCGGGATGCCGCGCGCTTCCATCGAGCTCACGGCCGCCGCGAGTGCTTCCTTGCTCCCCTGCAGCGACGTGTTGAGCGTGTTCGGCGTGTAGACCGGATCGCTCGCCGTCCAGGGGTGGACCCAGAAGCCCGCCTGGGTGTAGGCGCGCCCGTACCATTCCTGGAACAGCCAGGCGCCTCTGTCTTCGAGCGTGGCGCTCGCGCCGTAGGAGTCCAGCACAGGGCATGCGCCGCTGACGTTCACGCCGTTGATCACGCCGCCGTCTTCACTCACTGCGTTCGCGCAGATTTCGCGGAGACCGGGCAGCGCGCGCTCAGCCGGCAGCGAGCGGAACTTAGTCCACGATTCCTGCATCGTCTGCGCCGTGAATCCGGGCGTCGCCCCAAGTCCGTCGGTCGGGACGCCGCTGTTGTTCGTGCCCATGCGCTGGGCGACCATGTCGATCCCGGTCTGGGCGCGCATCCCCGGGTTTTGTTCTTCGCCGCCGAGGGCGGGGGAGAAACCGGTGAGGGGCGCGTTCGCGTTCGCGAGCCAGAACGAGTTGTTCGAGTTCTCGACGTAGTCCCTGCGGACCAGCGCGGGCTCTTCGCTGCCCGCGAGGATGCCCGGCGTGATCGCGCCCGGGCTTTCGGGCGCTGCGCAGGAGCCGTTCGCGATGAACGGGCCGGAAAGCGAGCCCGGCTCGAGGTTGCAGCCGGAGTCGACGAAGGCCTTCGTGAGGCTCGAGGCCACGACGATCTCCGTATAGAAGGCGTTCCCTTCGGAGTCGGCACCGATCGTGTTCACCCAGGGCACGCCCTGGATTTCACGCTCTGATTCGATCACCTGGGAGGCGTTTTCGGCTTTGCTGATCGCGAACCACTGATCGGGACCGCGAAGGTTGTCGGCGTTCGCGTCCGTCACCGCGACCCGCAGCGAGCCCTCCCAGAACACCGGTCCGTAGTTGCTGTAGTAGAGGGTGCGCGTCCGGGGCACCTCTTCACCGTGTTCCAGCGCCTGCACCGTCACGGAGTGCTTCTTGATTTTCACCGCTTTGGCGCCCCAGTGGTACCTTTCCGTCCCCGCGGAGGGCAGGTACCAGAATTTGACCGACGTGTTCGTCGAGACGGTGTGGGTCCAGGCGACGTTCTGGTTGTGGCCGATGTTGATCCCGGGCAGGCCCCAGATCCCCGCTCCGGTCGCGTGGTAGCGGCCGGGGACTTCGACGTTCATCTCCCAGAAGCGTTCCGAGCCGTGCCACGGGAAGTGCGGGTTGGAGAGCACGACGCCGCCGCCGTTGGTGGCATCTTCGCTGCCGACGGCGAGTCCGTTCGAGCCCAGCAGCGGGCTGTGCCCGATGTGCGCCATTTCGGCGAGCGACATCTGCGACGCCGAGGCCTTGTGCGCGCTCTTCTTCGCAGCCGGAGCGGGCGGACCGTAGGCTGGATTCGCCTCGGCCGCCGGACCGAGGGCCGAGTTCCCGGCGAGGTCGTCGATCTGGTAGATGCGGCGCCAGACGTCGATCGGCTTGATCGGCCTCACCCAGGCCGCCCCTTTGCAGGCGGGATTCGTCACGCCGGCCGCCCCGCCGATGCTCTTGAGGTAGGCGTCGTAACCGGCGGCGTAGCCCTTCACCACTTCGCGCGATTCCGTCGAGGGGCCCTGCGGAGGGGAGAGCCGCAGCAGCTTCTGCACCGTGTGGTTGTTCTTGAGCGAGGTCCAGTAGATGTCGGAGTTCAGGTTCGTGAACACCAGATCGCCCTCGGCTTCGTTCTCGTAGGTCGCTTCCGGGCCGAGGAAGGCAGAGCGTTCGCCGTCGACAGTGAGGAACGTCTGGGCGAGCAGGCAGATCCCGTCCTGCGCCTGTCCGTAGCCGACCCCGAAGCCGATGTCGCCGAAGCTCGAGCCCGAGATGTTCGCGACGCCGCCGGTCGTCCTGGTCAGTGACACGTGATACGACGCCGCCGGAGAAGAAGCGGGGAAGCACATCGCCGCGGCGCCCACCACGAGCAGGGCAACCAGACGGCTCCTCTTGAACCGCCTGTTCCGGTCGCGGCCGTCACGTCTGCGACCCACAGAATCCGTCCCCATACCCATTCCCTCCCTCGCTGGATGATCCCCGCCGCCACTCGCTGCCCGCCAGTGGCGGACTGCTCAGTACTCCAATTTGAAGTAAGGTACCAGAGTGTCCACCACTGCGCAAGCCACTTCCGACCGGCTCCCTCGTGGACCCCACCGGCTCTCGCGCGAGCAGGTCGCGAGCCACCAGCGCGAACGCATTCTCTCGGCGGTGATCGCCACCGCCGGAACAAAGGGCTACGGCTCGACGACGATCGGTGACATCAGCCGCCTCGCGCGGGTCTCGCGCGACACGTTCTATGCACAGTTCGCAAACAAGGAAGAGTGCTTCATCGCCGCGTACGACACGGTGACGCGCGAACTGCTGGCTGAAATCGTGGCTGTGGGGACCAACCAGGCAAGCTACGTCGACGCGGTGCGCGACGGTATCCACGCCTACCTGAGGTTCTGGAGCGAGCGCCCCGACGCGGCGCGCGCGTGCACCGTCGAGGTCATGGCGGCCGGCGAGAAGGCCCTCGCCCAGCGCGAACGTACGCTCGGGAGCTTCGCGCGCCTGTTCCGGGCGATCGCCGAGCGCGCCGCCACAGAGCAGCCGAACCTGCCGACGGTCCCCGACATCGTGCCGCGCGCGAGCATCCTCGCCGTGCTCGAGCTGGCGACCGAGTACGTGCGCCAAGGCCGCACCAGCTCACTGCCCGAGATCGAGAGCGAAATCGTCTACCTCTGGCTGCTCGGCATCGCCGGGCACGAGGTCGCCGCCCGGGCGACGGCGGCCTCCGAGTAGGCGCAGGGCGACCCGCCCTGCGTCGCCGTTCTCAGGCTTTCGGCGGGGCTCGGTCGAGCCGGCGCCGGCAAGACGCGCTCCTGAGAGGCCCCGTTGGTCTCACTCGAGCCCGCAAGCCGGCGCAGCTCTGCCTGGACCACGGCCTCGAAGTGGCGCCCGATGCGACCCGACGCCCGCGTACGCGGCGGCTGCCGATGAGTTGTCGCGCGCTCGCGCCGGACACGCCCTTCCGCAACCCGGGGCGGCCGCGGCGAAGAACCCAGACGGCGTGTTCCGGAGACGGTCGGCACGCGCGTCTCACCGACCCTCGGAGGCGAAGTGGAGCGGAACGTCGGCGAGCGGGCTCGAACCGGGCTGCACCGCTCGCTCGAGTAGAAGATGGAGCCGCTGGACCGGGCCGTCGCGGCGCAGCACCAGCAGAGGTGCGCACCCTGCGGCTCGGCATTGCGCGACGCCCGCGCCGAGGGCGCGCAACCCTGCGACATCGATGAAGTCGATGTCGCTCAGGTCGAACATCAGGAATGCCACGCTCGTCGCCAAGGTCTCCTGCACCGCGGCGCCCAGGGCGTCCCCTGATGCCAGATCGATCTCGCCGCCGATCCGCAGGACGCGACCGAGATCTCCAAGCGCGGCGCTCCGAAGCTCGAACCCGGTCGCCGGCGCGCTTCTGCGCCCGCGGCGACGCCCGAACCCGCGCGGGACCGGCTGCGGCTCGTCCCGTGATCGGCGCGGGCTGGATACCAGCGCACCGTGGTTCATCTGTCCGGCCCCTTTCGATCGTTACCGAAGACGGATAGCGGCGGGATCCCCGGCTCGCCGGCCCACGCGTCAGCACCGTGACGTTCGAGGGGCGGCTGCTTGGCGGCGGGCCGGGCCGGCGCTCGGAAGCGTGGCTCAGGTCCCTGCTTCCGTGTTCGCGCATGCCCGGCCGGCGCGCTCCGTCAAGGCCGAGATCGCGCCCTCTCCAGCCAGATTCGGGCGGTGCGGAGCCCCGTTCGAGCGGATCCCGCCCCGGACCGCGATGCTATTCTCAACCCTCGGTTCCTGCCGTTCGCAGGTCGACGCGGACCCTTGAGCTGGGAGTGATCCGATATGCCCGGGCAGGTCGTAAAAGTGCTCGACGTCGATCCCGAGCTTGGAGAGACGCTCACGACTGAGCAGTTCAGGGCTGCGTCTTCCACCGTGCGGGCACTGAAGATCTCGCTCCCCGACGGCGAATGGAGCCCGCCTTCATGGCCGGCGGAGGTGCGCGCCGGTCTCGGTCTGCTGGTTCTCGACGGGCTGCTGATCAGGCGCATCCAGCTCGGAGGCCGCTTTGCGGCGGAGCTGCTGGGGCCGGGCGACCTGTTGCGTCCGTGGCAGGAGGACGATGAGGTGGCGTCGGTATCGCGGACCTCGGGCTGGCGCTGCCTGCGCGATTGCGCCGTCGCGATCCTCGACCTCGACTTCGCGAGGCGAATCGCCCCGTTCCCCGAGATCCAGGGGCAGCTGACGGCGCGGACGCTTCGCCGGTCGCGGAATCTGGCGGTCACGATCGCGATCCTCAACCAGCCCAAGGTGGATGTCAGGCTGCTGATGCTGCTGTGGCACATGGCGGACCGGTGGGGGGTGCTACGAGACGGTCACGTGCTCCTTCCCGCACAGCTGCCTCACGCGGTGCTGGCGGAGTTGTTGACAGCCAGGCGTCCCACGGTGACGACCGCACTCGGCGCTCTGCAGCAGGCCGGGCGTATCACCCACACGCTCGACGGCTGGCTGTTGCACCTACCTCCGCCGGGAGAGCTGGGAGAGGTCGCGGAAGGCTCGAGCTGACCCCAGGCTGCGAGCGCGTTCAGAGCGCATACGCCTGGGCATCCCGGCGCCTGAGCTCGAGCCCCATTCCCGGCCGGCTTCGGTCGGGCCAGAGCGCGCCGTCGTGTAGCGCGGGCAGCCCGTCGAAGAACATCCTCTCGATGCGAGCATGGTCATGGAAGTACTCGACATGGACCAGATTGGCCAGTGCCGCCGCGACATGCGTGTGGATGGCCGGGCCGCAGTGACAGGACAGAGGGACGTTCCGCGCCTCGCACATCGCGCCGACGGCGAGCATCCCCGTAACTCCGCCGCAGCGCGTCACGTCGGCCTGCATGACGTCGACCGCCCCGGCGGCGAGCATCCGCTCGAAATAGGGTCCGTCATAGCCGTACTCCCCGGCCGCGATCGCCATCCCCCCCGGCCCGCGGTCGCGGAGCAGGCGCAGACCTGTCAGGTCGTCGGAGCTGACCGGCTCCTCGAACCAGCTCACACCGCTCTCCTCACGGAACCGATGACCGAGCGCGAGCGCCTGCTTACGCGTGTAAGCCCCGTTCGCGTCGACGAACAGCTCCACCTCGGGCCCGATCGCTTCCCGCGCCAGCGCGACGCGTCGAGGGTCCTGCGACGGGCTGCTCCCGACCTTGATCTTGACGCGCGGTATGCCGTCAGAGACCCACCCTGCGAGCTGCTCCTGCAAGCGCCGGTCCGAGTAGCTGGTGAACCCGCCTGAGCCGTACACGGGAACGGCCTCATGCGCGTCGCCGAGCAGCTGGCAGAGCGGCGCATCCAGCAGCCGCGCGTGGAGGTCCCAGAGCGCGACGTCGACCGCCGAGATCGCCATCGAGGCGATACCGGGGCGGCCGAGGTTGCGAATCGCCCTCACCATCGCACCCCAGGCGCGACGAGGGGCGGACGCGTCGAGCCCGCTCACCACGCCGGCCAGCTTGCTCTCGATCAGCTTTGCCGTCGCGGGGTCCGCATACGTGTAGCCGAGCCCGGTGCGCTCGCCGGCATGCACATGCACGACGACGATCGTCGTGTCCTCCCAGGCGAGCGTGCCGTCTTGCTCGGGCTGGTCGGTGGGAACGGTGTATGCGTCGACTTCCACGCGTCCGACGACTGGGGAGCTGGACACCTGAGCCTCTCGCTGGGGGTCTCTGCAGGGCAGCTGTGCCCGCCCGCGCCGGTCCCCAACGCGCGATGTCAGCTAGCTGACCGGACAGGTCGATCGCCCGCCGCGCAGGGTAGCCGCGGCTCAGAGCCTCTCGGGTGCGCCGAGGAGGGAGATACGAAAGGTGGCGAGCGTCGAGATGACCGCAGCAGACAATCTGTGTGAGCGACTGATCGCGTGGGACGTGACGACGATCTACGGCTTTCCCGGCGATGGCATCAACGGCATCCTCGGCGCCCTGCGGCGTCACCAGGATGACTTGAGGTTCGTGCAGACGCGCCATGAGGAGATGGCCGCTTTCATGGCATCCGGCCATGCCAAGTTCACAGGCGAGGTCGGCGTGTGCATGGCGACATCGGGTCCTGGCGCGATTCACCTGTTGAACGGGCTCTACGACGCGAAGCTCGACCATCAGCCCGTCGTCGCCATAGTCGGCCAGACGTTCGTCAGAGCGCTCGGCGGTGACTTCCAACAGGAGGTCAACCTGATGCAGCTCTACAGCGACGTCGCCTCCGCCTTCTGCGAGCAGGCGAACGAGCCCGCGAGCATCCGCCATCTGATCGACCGGGCGATGCGAATCGCAAAGAGCGAGCGGACCGTCACGTGCGTGATCGTGCCCGCAGACGTGCAGGACATGGACGCTGTCGAGGCGCAGCCGCACAAGACCCACACCGTCCACTCCGGCACGGGCTACTGGCCGGGCCGCCGCATACCGTCGCGCGATCAGCTCGAACAAGCCGCGGACATCCTGAACCGCGGCGAGCGGGTGGCGATGCTCGTCGGACAGGGTGCCCTGCACGCCACCGACGAGGTGATCGCGGTCGCCGACCAGCTCGGGGCGGGAATCGCGAAGGCGCTGCTCGGCAAGGCCGCCGTGCCCGACGACGTCCCGTTCTGCACGGGGAGCATCGGGCTTCTGGGGACCAAGCCGAGCTGGGACATGATGCAGGAGGCCGACACGCTGCTGATGGTCGGCTCGAGCTTTCCGTACTCGGAGTTCCTGCCTCGCGAAGGGCAGGTCAAAGCTGTGCAGATCGACGCCTCAGGGCGGATGCTGAGCATCCGCTATCCGATGGATCTCGCGCTGGAGGGCGACAGCCGCGAGAGCCTGAAGGAGCTCCTGCCCCTGCTCGAGCGAAAGCAGGAGCGCTCTTGGCAGAGCAAGATCAAGGAGAACGTCCAGGACTGGTGGCGGTTGATGGACGAACGCGGAGAGCCCGCCGACCGCAACGGCCGGATCCGCCCTCAGGGCCTGTTCAGCTCCCTCTCCCGTCAACTGCCCGACAACGCGATCCTCTCGAGTGATTCGGGGTCCGCTGCCAACTGGTACGCCCGGCACATCCGGATCCGGCGCGGGATGAAGGCGATGCTCTCGGGCAACCTCGCGACGATGGTCCCGGGCGTGCCGTACGCGATCGCGGCCAAGTTCGCCTTCCCCGACCGCGTGGCGATTGCGATGGTCGGTGACGGCGCGATGCAGATGGGCGGGATGGCAGAGATGCTGACCGCCGCGAAGTACTACAAGAGCTGGTCGGACCCGAGGCTGGTCGTCCTCGTGCTCAACAACGAGGACCTCAACCAGGTCACCTGGGAGCAGCGGGTGATGGAGGGCGACCCGGCATTCGCCGCATCGCAGGAGATCCCCGACGTCGACTACGCGGCGTTCGCAGAGCTGATCGGCCTGAGGGGCATCGAGCTCACGCGCTCGAGCGAAGTGGAGGATGCCTGGCGGGAGGCTTTGAGCTCGGACCGACCGGTCGTCATCAACGCGCACAGCGATCCGAACGAGGCGCCGCTCCCGCCGCATATCTCCTTCGAACAGGCAGAGAAGTTCGCGAAGTCGACGCTTGCCGACCCGGCTGCCGGGCTCCCTGGCGCCGTCGAGTCGGTCCGCACCAAGGTGCACGAGTTCATCCCGGGCCGCTGAGATGAGGCTCGGGGCGTGGCGCAGCACCGTCGCGGCGAGACCCGCGGAGCACCGCATCGACCGGTGGGTCGCGAACATCGAACACGGCCGCTTCGAGCGGTCCCTCTCGGGCCTGACGGCGTTCGCCGCGGTCGTGACGACCGCAGAGGTCTACGCAGAGCATTACCGGGCGAGCTTCGGCAACAAGATGATGTGGAGCCCGATCGTCGTGACGCCGCCGGTCGTCATCGCCGGCCTCGCGGGCGTGCGCAGCAAGCGCTGGGCGAAGACGGCGTTGCCGGTTGCCTCGATGGTCTACATGCTCGACGGGCTGATCGGCGAGTACTACCACGTCCGCGGCGTAGCCCGACGGCCCGGGGGCTTCTCGAACGCGACCTACAACATCCCGATGGGGCCGCCGGTGATGGCGCCCGGCCTGATGTCGATCGTGGGCGCGATGGGTGTCCTGGCGGCGCTCCTGCGGCGGGAGGGCTGAGCCGTGCGCGATCTGAGACGCCCCGACCACCTGCCGAATCGCAGGACCGGCGGTGAGCCGCCCCGCCCTGACTGGCTGCCGCGCCAGCGCGCGGGGACGACCCCGCAGATGGTCGGCCGGTTTCCCGACTACGACGTCTTGGCCTCCGCCGGCGACTGGGACGAGGCGACGCGCGCCGTCGTGCTCGCGCGCCTGGAACCCGATGAGCAGCCGCGCTTCTTCGAGCCCGAGGAGCTCCCCACGTTGCACGCGTTCTGCGATGTGGTCCTCGCCCAGGACGAGGAGCCGCGGATCCCGGTCGCCGCACTGATCGACGAGAAGCTCGCCGCCGGGCGCCTGGACGGCTACCAGTACGCCGACATGCCCGACGACCGCGAGACCTGGAGGCAGACGCTCGCGGGCCTCGACCACACGGCCGCTGAATGGCACGGCCGGCAGCAGTTCGCAGAGTGCTCCGTCGAGGACCGCAGCGGAATCGTCGACGGTCTCGCCGCGGGCCGCCTCTCGAGCGGACCGTGGGAAGCTCTGAACGTCTCGCGGGCGTGGTCGGTGTGCACGCGCATGATGCTCGAGGCCTTCTATTCCCATCCGTGGGCGTGGAACGAGATCGGCTTCGGCGGACCGGCGTACCCGCAGGGTTACATGCGACTCGGTCCGACGAGCACGGTCGAGCCGCACGAGCGCCCCGGAGCGACCGATGAGGATCCGGCGCGTGCCGAGGAGCATCTCGGGGGCACCGCATGAGCAATCTGCTCAAGGGCTCCCGCGGGCCGGCCGAGAACGATTCCCGCTACCTGCTCGACGTCCACCGCCGCGAGCTGCCCGGCAAGGCGACGATGCGCCGCTATCAGGACGGCGAGGAGGTCGACCTGCTGATCGTCGGAGCCGGCGCGGGAGGCTCGGTGCTCGCCCAGCGTCTCGCACGCAGGGGCTGGCGGATCGTGATCCTCGATGCCGGGCCGTTCTGGAACCCGGATCGAGGACTGGGTCTCCGACGAGGCGGGCTCGCACCGGATCTACTGGAACGAGAAGCGGATCATCGACGGTGAGGACCCGATCGAGCTCGGCAAGAACAACTCTGGGCGCGGGGTCGGCGGCTCGATGGTCCACTACGCCGGCTACACCCCGCGCTTTCACCCCTCGGACTTCGAAACCTTCAGCCGCGACGGGGTCGGCGCCGACTGGCCGATCGGCTATGCGGAGCTGAAGCCCCACTACGAGGAGCTCGAGCGCGAGCTGCCCGTCGCCGGGCAGGACTGGCCGTGGGGCGAGCCTCACTCCTACCCCTTCTCGCCACACCCCGTCAGCGGCGCTGCGCAGACTCTCTGGAGGGGGGCTCACGAGAACGGCATCGAGATGCGCGCGGGCCCGGTCGGGATCGTCAACGGGACCTTCGGCAACCGCCCTCACTGCATCTACCGCGGGTTCTGCCTGCAGGGCTGCAAGGTCAACGCGAAGGCCAGCCCCTACGTCACCCATCTGCCCGACGCGCTCGCCCACGGCGTGGAGATCCGCGCGGACTGCATGGCGGTGCGGGTCGAGCTCGACGAGGCCGGTCGAGCCTCGGGAGTCACCTATGTCCGCGCGGGCGAGCAGCTCGAGCGCTTCCAGCGCGGCGGGCGCGGTGGCGGTGTGCTGGCTACTCGATCGAGACGCCCCGGCTGCTGCTCAACTCCCGCTCGCCCCGCTTCCCGAACGGGATCGGCAACAACGACGATCAGCTCGGACGCTACGTGATGGTCCAGGGGGCGACGCAGAGCGCTGGACGCTTCCCCGACGAACAGCGGATGTACAAGGCCCCGCCCCCCGAGGTCTCCTCCGAGCAGTTCTACGAGACCGACCCGGCGCGCGGGTTCGCGCGCGGCTTCTCGATCCAGACGGTCTCGCCCCTGCCGATCGGCTGGGCGGAGCACGTGATCGCAGCGGGACACACCGGCAGGGCGCTGCGCGAGTACATGCGCGACTACAACCACTGGAGCACGGTCGGTGTGCTCAACGAGCTGCTGCCCCAGGCGGAGAACCGGGTGAGACTCGCCGAGGAGAAGGACGAGCGGGGCATGCCGGTCGCGCGGTTCACCCACTCGCGCTGCGAGAACGACCGCCTCAACATGGAGTACTCGCGACGCGTCATCAGGACGATCCTCGAAGCCGCAGGCGCCCAGGACATTCTGACCATTCAGCGCTACGCGCACCTGATCGGCGGCGCCCGGATGGGCAGGAGCCCCGAGGACAGCGTCGTCGGGCCCGACCATCGCGTATGGGGCGTGGAGAACCTGTTCGTCGCCGACGGCAGCGCCTGCCCGACCCAGGGGTCGGCGAACCCCGCGCTCACCATCATGGCGCTCTCCTCGCGGCTCGCCGAGCTGCTGGCCGGCAAGAGAGTGACAGCCCGGTCCCGCCGGCGCTCGGCGCTGCTCGGCCGTCGCCGCTCGGCGCCCTCCGCGCCGACGAGCCGACCGACCCAGTTCGACCAACGACCAAGTCAGGAGCCCGTGTGAGCAGAGACAATCACCCCGAGGTAGTCGTCGTGACAGGTGCATCCGGTGGGGTCGGGCGGGCGATCGCCCACGCCTTCGCAAGCAGAGGGGCCCACGTCGGCCTGCTCGCCCGGGGTACCGAGGGCCTGCAGGAGGCCGAGCGTGAGGTCAGATCGCTCGGGGGCGAGGCGCTCGCCGTGCCGACGGACGTCGCCGATCACGAGCAGGTCGAGGCGGCGGCGGCAGCCGTCGAAGCCCGCTTCGGAGAGATCGACGTGTGGGTGAACGACGCCATGTCAACCGTCTTCGCCCGCTTTGCGGACACCGAGCCGGATGAGTTCCGAAGGGCGACCGAAGTCACCTATCTCGGGACCGTCCATGGCACGATGGCCGCCCTCAGACGGATGCGGTCCCGCAACCGGGGGAAGATCGTGCAGGTCGGATCCGCTCTCTCCTATCGCGCGATCCCGCTGCAGGCCGCCTACTGCGGAGCGAAGTTCGCGATCCGCGGATTCACCGACTCGATCCGCACCGAGTTGCTCCACGAGCACAGTGCCGTGCAGATCACGATGGTCCAGCTGCCGGGTGTCAACACGACGCAGTTCAACTGGTGTCGCTCCAAGCTCCCCGAGCACCCGAAACCGGTCCCTCCCATCTACCAGCCGGAGATACCCGCGGAGGCCGTCTACTGGGCTGCCCACCACCGGCGTCGCGAGCTCTGGGTCGGCTATCCCGCGGTCCAGGCGATCCTCGGGAGCAAGTTCGCGCCGAGCTTTCTCGTCGACCGCTACCTCGCGCTGACCGGCTTCTCGGGCCAGCAGGTCGAGGGCATGCCGGTCGAGGGAGAGCGTGATGGCAATCTCTTCCAGCCGTTGGAGCGCGAGGCTGCCACCCACGGCATCTTCGACGCGCAGGCCAAGTCACGCAGCCCACAGATGTGGGCTGCGACCCACCGGCCGCTTCTCGGCGGGGCGCTGGCGGCGGCGGCAGCCGTGGGCGGGAGCGCGCTCGCGCGGCTCGGTCGATGAGCGCCGCCGCGTCGATGAGGGCCGCCGCGGACGCGGCCGCCGCGGGCGCCCCTCACGTCCTGCGCGAGTATGCGCTGCTCGCCGACGGTGAGCGCGGGATCCTCGTCGATCCGCACGGCGACTTCGTCTGGATGTGCTTCCCGCGCTGGGACTCCGACGGCCTGTTCTCCTCGCTGATCGGCGGACGCGGCGGCTACGCGATCACGCCCACCGAACGCCACGTCTGGGGCGGCTACTACGAGCCCGGGGGACTGATCTGGCACAGCCGCTGGGCGACCTCGGAGGCGATCATCGAGTGTCGCGAAGCTCTCGCCCTGCCGAGCAGCCCGGGACGAGCCGTGGTGCTGCGGCGGGTCGAGGCGATCCGGGGCACGGCACGTCTGGACGTCGAGCTGAACCCACGCGGCGATTTCGGGCGCACAGGCCCGCGCTCGCTCAAGCTGCGCGACGACGGTGCCTGGACGGGCACCGTCGGCGACAGCAGCTTCTGCTGGACAGGCGCGCAGCGCGCGGTGGAAGGCCCCGACGGACACGGAGGCCGGGCCCTCGCCCTCCCTCTCTCGCTCGAGCAGGGCGAAGCCCACGACTTCGTGCTGAGCATCGCCGTCGACGGCACCGATCCCGAGGCCCCGGATCCAGGACGAGCGTGGCAGGGAACCGAAGCGGGCTGGGACGAGCGGGTGCCGGTGTTCGAACATGTCGTGGCAGACCGCGACGCCCGCCACGCCTATGCGGTGATGGCCGGTCTGACGGGAGCGAGCGGCGGCATGGTCGCCGCCGCGACGGCCTCGCTGCCCGAGCGGGCGCGGGCCGGTCGCAGCTATGACTACCGCTATGCCTGGATCCGCGACCAGGCATTCGCCGGCCAGGCGGTTGCGGCCGCCGGGCCGTATCCGCTGATGGACGACGCCGTCCGCTTCGTGGCCTCGAGGCTGCTCGCCGACGGACCTGACCTCAAGCCCGCCTACACGGTCCTCGGAGACGAGGTCCCGGACGAACACAAACTGTCGCTGCCGGGTTATCCCGGCGGAACCGACATCGTCGGCAACTGGGTCAACAAGCAGTTTCAGCTCGATGCGTTCGGGGAGGCGCTGCTCCTGTTCGCGGCGGCGGCAGAGCACGACCATCTCGATGTCGAGGGCTGGCGGGCAGCCGAGGTCGCGGTCGCGGCGATCGAGCAGCGCTGGGCCGAACCGGACGTCGACGCCGGCATCTGGGAGCTCGAGCCGGACTCCTGGACGCACAGCCGGCTGATCTGCGCGGCCGGCCTGCGCAGAATCGCGGCCTGCCGGCCGGAGAGCGAGCCGGCGGCCCGTTGGGCGTCGCTGGCCGACGTGATCATCTCGGATACAGCGCTCCACGCACTGCATCCATCGGGCCGCTGGCAGCGCTCGCCGGGTGATCAGAGAGTGGACGCCGCCCTGCTGCTGCCGGCGCTCAGAGGAGCGCTCGACGCCGAAGACCCACGGTCGGTGGCGACTCTCCAGGCAGTGCGCGCGGAACTCACGCAGGACGGCTACTGCTACCGCTTCCGGCCGGACGAGCGGCCCCTCGGCGAGGCCGAGGGGGCTTTCCTTCTGTGCGGCTACCTGATGTCGCTCGCCCACAGCCAGCGAGGCGAACACGTCGAGGCGGCGCGCTGGTTCGAGCGTAGCCGGGCCGCCTGCGGTCCACCCGGCCTGTGCTCGGAGGAGTTCGACGTGCGGCAGCGACAGCTGCGCGGCAACCTCCCCCAGGCATTCGTCCACGCCCTGCTGCTCGAGTGCGCGGTCGTCCAGGGCGAGCACGCGGCTGGCGGTGCGTGATCGGTGCCGGGCAGGCAGCCCTCCGAGGTCCGCAAGGGACCGCCCTGGGTTCTCCTCTCACTGGAGGCGGGGTGGGGCTCGTGGCTTCTCGGCGGTGCGCCGGGCGGAACCCCTGACGGGCCGATCTCGGAAGGTCCCGCGAACATCGTCATGCGGATCCTGGGGGCTCGTCAGCTCGCCCAGGCTGCGTTGATCGCGGCGCGCCCGAGCCCGTTCCGGATCTTCGTCGGCTCGGCGGTCGACGCGCTGCACGCGACGAGCATGGCCCTGCTGGCCCGAAGCCGGCCGCGGCTATCGCGCCCGGCACTCGCGAGTGCGGCGGCTGCGGCGCTCTTCTCCGGCTACGGCCTGTACTGCGGATCGCGACGTCGATGAGAGAGCTTCGCGACAGCCTCGGCGCGCCGGTTGCCGCCGTCACCGTCCCTCACGGCCACGCCTTTCCCGCCCCGCGTCCATAGGGCCCTCCATGCCGAGCACCAAGCACGCCTACGAACACGTCTGGGGGATCTACCTCCCGATTGCGATTGCCGTGTTCGCGATCGTCCTCGTCGCACTCATCGTCCTGCTCGCGCTCGGCTCCCGTCGCTCGCGGCCCGGCACGCGCTCTGAGGCACCGCGCTTGGAGGCCGGGTACGCGATTGCGTTGGCGTGCGTGGCAGCCGTGCTCGTGTGGATCACCTTTCGAGCGGAGACGCCGATCGACCGGTTGGTCGCACATCCGGGCCTGCGCATCAAGGTGATAGCTGCCCAGTGGAGTTGGCGGTTCATCTACTCAAACGGCGTGCAGGTCGCCGACATCGACACCTGGCATCCCGCGCCGGCGTACGTGCCGACCGGCACCGAGGTGGAATTCAGCGGCACCTCCGAGGACGTGATCCATGGCTTCTGGGTACCGGCGCTCCACTATCAGCGCCAGGTACTTCCTGGCTACACCACCCACTTCGACCTGACCTTCGAAAAGAGCGGCCTCTACACCGGGGAGTGCTCCGTCCTCTGCGGCGAGGATCACAGCGAGATGCACTTCGCCATCGAGGCGGTGAGCCCCACAGGCTTTCGCGAATGGCTCGCCCGCGAAGCAACGGCGGCGCGCACCGCATCGGTGGGTGACGACGGGGTGGGGCGCTCGTGAGCAGCGCCGCCATCCCCGTCCGTGCACCGTCGCTGCGCACCCTGGCGTCGACCGACCACAAGCGCGTCGCGGCCTCGGCCTGCGTGATCGCCTTCGTCTTCTTCCTCGCCGGCGGCCTCCTCGCCCTGTTGATGCGTGGCCAGCTCGCCGCAGACGGCGGCGTCGTCTCCCAGCAGACATACAACGAACTTTTCACGATGCACGGCTCGACCATGGTCTACCTCGTGATCGTGCCGGTCGCGCTGGCCGCGGGGTTGTACCTGGTGCCGTTGCAGGTCGGCGCCGCGGAGATCTCCGGACCACGCGTCGTCCTGGCCGGCCTCTGGTTCTACCTGCTCGGCGGAGTCTGCATGTGGTCGGGCTTCCTCACCAGCGGCGGGGCCGCGAGTGCGTCGTGGTGGGGTTTCGACCCGCTCTCAGAATCGATCCACACTCCCGGCAGCGGGATGGACCTGTGGATCTTCGGAGTGATGCTCGCGACGCTCGGCCAGATCCTGTGGGCGGGCTGCATCCTGCTCACCGCGTTGCGCGGTCGCGCACCCGGAATGACGCTGATGCGGATGCCGGTGTTCACATGGACGATGGTCGCGACATCCACGCTCACGGTCTTCGGGTTCCCCGCCCTGCTCGTCGCGCTCGGGCTGCTGTGGGCGCAGAGGTATCTCGGCGGGGTGCTCACCGGCGGGGCCGGTGCGGTGGACTACCAGGCGCTGTTCTGGTTCTACGGGCACCCGGTCGTGTACGTGATGTTCTTCCCGTTCGTCGGCATGGTCGGGGAGATACTCGCCACCTTCTCCGCGCGGCGCTTCTTCGGCTATTCGGCCTTCATCGTGGCCCTGTTGGTCTTTTCCGGCCTGTCGATGACGGTGTGGGCGCACCACATGTTCACGTTCGGAGTGCTGTCGAACAAGTACTTCGCGCTCACCTCGACGGCGCTGATCGTACCGGCCGGCATCGAGTACTTCGACTTCCTCGGGACGATCTGGCGCGGGAAGCTGCGCTTCACCACGGCCTTTCTGTTCGCCCTCGGCTTCCTCGTGCAGTTCCTGATCGGAGGCCTGACCGGGATCATCCTCGCCTCGCCGCCGCTGGATTACGGGCTGAACATGTCCTACTTCGTGGTGGCGCACTTTCACTACACGATCTTCGCCGGTAGCGCCTTCGGCCTGTTCGGCGGCATCTACTACTGGTTTCCGAAGGTGACGGGGCTGATGCTCCGCGAGCGCCTCGGCAAGCTGCACTTCGTCCTCACGGTGATCGGCGCGAACCTGACGTTCTTCCCGATGTTCTTCCTCGGCGCCGAGGGCATGGTTCGCAGGATCGCCCGCTACCCCGCATCCAGCGGCTGGCAGGGACTGAACATCGTCGCGACCGCCGGCTCGGTGGTGATCGCGGTCTCGGTGCTGGTGTTCATCGTCAACGTGGTCGCCGCACTACGAGACCGTCGCCTCGCGGGGGACGACCCGTGGGAGGCGCACACGCTCGAGTGGGCGACGAGCTCGCCGCCCCCGCGGCACAACTTCACCGCCCTGCCGCCGATCCGCTCCTACGCCCCGCTGCTGGACCTGCGCGAGGCGCGCGAGTCGGGTCCATCCCGTGACGCCCCACTCTCGCCGCAGGGGGCACCGGCGTGAAGCGGGCGGCGCTCTGGCCTCTTGCGTGGGGCTTGTGGCTCGGCGCGCTGACGGCCGTCCAGGCGATCTTCGCGCCGAAACTCGTCCAGTTCGCAATCCCGGCAGCCGCGTCCGGCGCTTGCCTTGCGACGGCGCTGGCGCTGTGGGCTTACGACAGGCGCCGCGGCGGGCAGGAGCGGCTGCGGCTGATCGCCGACAGCTCGGTCGCCACCGGCGCGTTCGTCACCGGCATCGCGCTCGCCCTGGTCGGGGCGGGCTTCGGACTGTGGCTGATCCTGATCGGCGCGGGCGTCACAGCGTTCGGTCTCGGAGGCATCGTCCGCGAGCAGCGGGCGCGCGGACGAGCTGCGCGAGCACGGAGTCCACGGTGAACGCGGCCGGCCCCACGCTCGCACGGCTGCTGGGCGAGTGGCAGCTGGAACCTGCGGTGCTATGTGTATGCGCCGCATCGGCTGCGCTCTACGGGTGGGGGGTCCTCCGGTGTGGCAGGTCTTGGCCGCTCGCGCGCAGCGCCGCGTTCCTCGCCGGCCTGCTCGTGCTGATCACCGCCCTGCTGTCAGGTATCGACACCTACTCCGACGAGCTGCTGTCGGTCCACGTCGTCCAACACCTGCTGTTGATCCTCGTCGCGCCCACACTGCTGCTGTGGGGAGCACCGGTCCGCCTGGCGCTGATCTCCTCCCCGCCTGCCGCCCGCGCCCAGATCGGATCGGTTCTGCGCCGGCCCGGCGTCAGGTTCCTCACCAAGCCGGCGTTCGGGTGCGCCCTGTTCACGATCGTCGTGCTCTGCACTCACCTGAGTGGCATCTACGAGCTGGCCCTGCGGAACAACACCGTGCACAGCCTCGAGCACGGCGCCTACTTCTGGTCCGGGATCATCTTCCTGCTCCCCCTGGTAGCGGCGGACCCGGTCCCCCACCCCCCCGGCGCGATCGCGCGGTTCTCCTGGCTGATGGCGGCCATGACCGTGATGTCGATTCCGGCGGCGCTCTTCATCTTGGGCGAGCACGTCCGTTACCCGGCTTACCTCGCCCCCGCCAGAGCTCTGCACAGATCGGCGCTCGCAGACCAGCATGCCGCCGGGATGATCATGCTGTTCGCAGGCGGCGTCGCGATCGCCCTGCTGGCGATCGTCGTCTCGATGGAAGCGATGATCCGTGAAGAGCGTCGCCAGGTTCGCCGCGACTCCTACCTGTACCCGGAAGGGGCGAGTGCGAGCGAGCTGCTGCCAACCGCCGCCGAGGACCCGGCGAGCGCATGAGGCGCCGCGTCCTCCTGTTCACGGCAGTCGTGTTCGCCGGCCTGTCCCTGTTCGACTTCGTCGCGCACGCCGAAGATCAGGCGCGTGTCTCCAACACCCTCACGAGCTCGGCGCCCCGGCCGGGCAGAGCATCGGTGGCCGGGGGACACGAGCTGTTTCTCTCCTCGTGTGCGGCCTGCCACGGCATGAACGCCCAGGGGATCCCCGGGCGCGCCCCGAGCCTCCACGGCGTCGGCGCGCTCGCCGCCGACTTCTACCTGGAGACGGGACGGATGCCGCTGCCGTCTCCTCGCGCCCAACCGATGCGCACACGCCCGGCGTTCTCCCAGGCGAAGATCCAATCGCTGATCGACTACGTCGCCTCCTTCGGCGGACCTGCGATCCCAACCGTCAACGTCAAACAGGGTTCGCCCTCGAAGGGACAGGGCCTGTTTGCGCTCAACTGCGCCGGCTGCCACACGATCCAAGGGTCGGGCGGGATCGTGACCGGGGCCGTCGTCCCTTCGCTGAGCGCCGCCACGCCGCGCCAGATCGCCGAGGCGATCCGGATCGGCCCCTATGTGATGCCGCGGTTCGGGCCCGGTGAGATCTCTGAAGCCGACATCGATTCGATCGCGAGCTACATACACACCCTCCAGGCCCCCGATGACCGCGGCGGCTGGGGCATCGGGCGGATCGGCCCGATCCCCGAGGGGATGGTCGCGTGGCTGCTGGCGATCGCAGCCCTGCTGGCGATCGCTCGGGCGATCGGGGAGCGCACACCGGCGCACCCGAACGAGCCTCAAAACGAGACGAGGGAGCTCACATGAGCGAGCGCCCGCACCGAGCCGGGATCCCGAGGCGCCTGTGGGAGGCGATTCTGATGGTGACGCTCTGGCGGATCGGCGCGCTGCGCCGGCGCCGCGAGCAGCCGGCGGAGCCCGACGTGAGAGACCCCTCGCGCCGTGAGAGCGGCGCGAGCGAGTGGGCTCAGCTCGTGGTCCCCGGCATGCTCGCGCTGTGCGGTCTGGTGAGCCTCGGCTTCGTCCTCCTGTTCATCCTCGACCCGGATACTCAGCTGCTCGCGCTTTGCCTCGGGGCGGCCTTCGCGCTGCTCGCCTGCGCCCTGATCCTCGCCGGAAGGTTCCTGGTTCCCCAGCAGACGTCGGTTGAGCAACGACCGATCTATGGCGATCGCGAGGCGAGCGCCGCCGTCGCCGAGCAGCTCGAGACGGGTATCGACGGGATCACGCGGCGAAGGCTCCTCGGCGGGGCGGCGAGCATCGCGGGCGCCGGGATCGCCGCAGCGGTCGTGATCCCCGTCGTCGCCCTCGGCCCCGGGGTCGAGGAGCAGCTGAGCGACACCCCTTGGCGCGCCGGACGCGCGCTGGTCGACGAGGAAGGAGCCCCGATCCTGGCCGCCGACGTCAACGAGGGGAGCTTCCTCACCGCATTTCCCAGAGGCGCCGAAGAGGACAATCTCGGCTCGCCGGTCGTCGTCGTGCGCGTCGACCCCTCCACCCTCACGCTGCCTGCCGAGCGGGCGTCGTGGGCGCCCGAAGGAATCCTCGCCTACTCGAAGATCTGCACGCACGCGGCCTGTGCGATCTCGCTGTTCCGCTCGCCGTTGAGCCCCACCACGCAATCCCGGGGCCCGGCGCTGGTCTGCCCGTGCCACTACTCGACGTTCGACGTGCTCGACGGCGGCAGCGTCGAGTTCGGTCCCGCGGGACGCGCGCTGCCTCAACTGCCGCTGCAGATCGACGCGTCCGGCGCCCTCACCGCGGGCGGCCCGATGTCCGGGCCGGTAGGTCCGTCGTGGTGGGAGGACAGCCGGTGAGCAGGGTCAAGCCGCAAGGCGACGACCGAGCCGTCGACGCGATCAGCTTCGTCGACGAACGTCTCGGCGCAGCGGGCGGGATGCGATTCCTTCTGGATTACGTCTTCCCCGATCACTGGAGCTTTCTGCTCGGCGAGATCGCGCTCTACTCGTTCATCATCCTCGTCGCGTCCGGCACGTTCCTCGCGCTCTTCTTCGATCCCAGCACGAGCCAGACCGTCTACCACGGCAGCTATCTGCCGCTGCAGGGACAGACGATCTCAGCCGCCTACGCGTCGGCGCTGAACCTCTCCTTCAACGTCTCCGGCGGACTGCTGATGCGACAGACCCACCACTGGGCGGCACTGGTGTTCGTCGCGTCGATCACGCTGCACATGCTGCGAATCATCTTCACCGGTGCGTTTCGCAAGCCCCGCGACATCAACTTCTTCATCGGTTTGACTCTTTTGATCCTGGCGATCCTCGAGGGCTTCGCCGGCTACTCGTTGCCGGATGACCTGCTCTCCGGGATGGGTCTGGCGATCGCCTGGGGCGTCGCGATGTCGCTGCCCCTCATCGGCGGCCCACTCGCGTTCGCCCTGTGGGGTGGGCGGTTCCCGGGCTCGACGGCATTCGAGTCACGCCTCTACATCGCGCATGTCTTCGTCGTCCCCGCGCTGCTCGCGGGTCTGATCGCCGCACACCTGGCGATCATCATGAGACAGCGCCACTCCCAGTTCCGCGGGCCGGGACGCCGCGAGGACAACGTCATCGGCACTCCCATGTGGCCCGGGTACGCCCTGCGCTCGCTGGGCCTGTTCGCCGCGGTCGCCGCGGTCCTTGTGCTGATGGGCGGACTGATCCAGATCAACCCGATCTGGCTCTGGGGTCAATACCACCCCTACCTCGGGACCAACGGCGCCCAGCCGGACTGGTACCTCGGCTGGCTGATCGGTGCCCTGCGCCTGATGCCGAACCTCGAGATCAGCGTGTTCGGACACACGCTGGTGCCGAACCCGTTCTTCGGAGGAGTTCTCTTCCCGGGGATCATCTTCACGCTGCTCTACGCGCTGCCGTGGCTGGATCGACGCTTCATCTCGCGGGACTACGGGCGCCACGACCTGCTGGAGCGCCCGCGCGACAACCCGCGGCGGTCAGCGCTCGCCGCCGCCGTGCTCTCGCTCGTGATCGTCGTCTTCGCCGCGGGCTCGGCCGACCGCCTGTTCTTCCAGTTCGGCTTCGGATACGAAGGCGCGGTCTGGGTCTTTCGCGGGCTGTTCTTCGCGGTGCCGGCAGTCGTGTACCTGCTCACGCGGCGGATCTGTATCCGGCTTGCCCGAATCGAGGCCCACCCGCTCAGGGAGTGGGATGGACGGATCGTCGACCGCAACCCCGCGGGCGGATTCGAGGTCGTCTCGAGTGCGCCGGATGCTGCCGAGCGGGAGAAGGCCGCGCCCTAGCTGCTCGGATCACCGAGTCGCCCGTCAGGGCCTCGAGGAGGCCGACGCCGGCATTCGCGCTCGGTCAGTCCGCCGCCTCGGCTTGCGAGAGGACGCCGGCGATGCCCCGTGGCCGTCCCGCGCCGATCCACTGGCCGTAGAGAAGGGCGGCTATCAGCAGCGAGGCCGCTACAGCAGCGATCGGCTGGCCGCGGCCGAGATCGACGACGAGCGTGAAGGCGACGACCAGGGCGCCGACACCGTTCATGATCAGGGACGCGTGCTTGTGCTCCTGGCGAGAGAATCGCGCCATCGCCAGCAGCGCGACGAGGAAGCTCATGAAGACCGACACCGCGTAATAGAGCACGAGGACCTGTTCGTTCGCACCCGAGACGCCCGTCACGACAGCCGAGACGATCAGGAACAACACCACTGCCCAATAGGGCGTGTGATGCGCGTTCGTGCGCCCCATCCACTCGGGCAGGATCCCGACCGCTCGCCCCTCTGAGCTGATCCGCCGTGAGAGTGCCTTGAGCAGTCCCGGTCCCGCTTGGAAGGAAGAGCTCGCGGCTGCAAGGAGCAGCAGTGCGGTCGTGATCTGAAAGAACACGTACACGCCGTGGCTGCTCGTCACGCTGGCAAGGTTGCCGATCTGGGTACTGTCGGCGCCGGGCACCCCGACTCTCAGGTGAACCGCCATTGCGGTGAGACCGATCGTGAGGGTGCCGACGATCGCCAGCGTCAGCCAGAGGGTAATCCGCCCGAAGCGTCTGCGCCCGGCGTCGTCGAGTTGCGCGAGCTGCGCGATCGCCGACGACGGCGCCTCGACGCCTGTGGCCAGCGCCATGGCGACAGGGAAAGACAGCAGGACGGCAACGAGGCCGGCCTGCCCCGGGGTCTGCGTGATCGTCCCGAGGTCGGCGGGCTGGGCCTGCAGTCCACCTGTCAGCACAGCGATGGCAGCGGCCACGAAGCCGACGGTCATGAGTGCGAAGATGACACGCCCGATATGCCCGAACCACGTCAACGCCGCGACCGCCGCCAGCAGGGCTAGGGCCAGCGGGATCCGCGCGGAGGCCAGGCCCGGAACGAACTGGATCAACGCGGAGGCACCCGCTGCGGCGCTGATCGAGATCGTGAGAACGAAATCGACGATCAGGGCACCGATCGGGATGAATGCCCAGCCCTCTCCGAACGCTCTGCCGGCCGCGGCCGCGGCGCCGCCACCCTCCGGGAAGCGTGCGACCAACTGGTGGTAGTTGGTGATGATCAGCGCGATGATCGCCACCACGAGAGCCATGGTCGGCAGCAGCAGCCCGAGATCGCCGTGCAGAGCGCGCAACGCCGCCTCGATCGCATAGGCAACCGAGGAAACCGGGTCTGCCATCACGGCAAAGGCGAACGCGAGCAGCAGGACGGGACGGCTCGTGAAGGCGCGGCCGTATCGCCCGCGCACACCCCGACGCGAGCGAGTCGCCTCAGTCCGCATCGGAGCAGGCGGCTTCGTTGCGCTCGGCGCGTGAGCTCACGCCGGCGGGAACCCGACGTGCGGCCTCGACCTCGGAACGGACATCCGGCGACCCTAGCGGCAGGCTGTCAGAACAGCGGCGAGGGACGCGACGATGGCGCGAGTCGGTCGACCGCGTCGCTGTATCGTTCGGGCGGCTGATGTCCGACACCCGAAAGCCGGCTCTTCACCGGGGTGTCGCAGCTCTGGCGGTGCTGTGGGTCGCGATCCTCGGGCTCGGATTCGCCGCGCAGACGACCGAACTGTTCGGATCGAGCGGCGGCACGGTCACGTGGCTGCTCCTTGCGGCGGCGGCTCTCGGGTTCATGTCGACGGGGGTCCTGGGGGTCCGGCTCATCCAGCGCGCGCTCGACCAGGATGAAACGAGCAACGGCGGACGGTTGGCGAGGGACGGCGCCGAGGATGTCTCGGGTCCCAAAGGGAGGCTCGAGTCTGATCCCGCTCGGCCGCCCGGCTGATCGGCGCCGAGGATCGTCAATCGCGCCGGGCACGTCGGCAGGACGGCGACCGCGATCGATTCGCCGCGTCTGCAGGCGAGCTATTGTTCGCACGGGGCGGGACGATCTTCGGCAAAGGGGGCTTATGCGGAGGCTAGGGGTTGCGGGTCTCGTCACGGCATTGGTGACGGCGCTATCAGCAGCCGGGGCGTCGGCGGCGCCGCATCTCATCCTGAGCGAGAACGGTGCACCGGTGGCGGTGGGCGACTACGCGCTCGACTTTCATCTCGAGTTCGACGGCGGCTGCCTTCAGGCATCCAAAGGTGAAGTTCTGAGCAACGGCAGGCCCTCTGACAAGCTGGCCTTCGGCCCCCCAGAAGAATCGGAATGCCTCGAAGAAGGGTATGCGGTCGCGGGTGCCCTGAAGCAGGTCGTCCTGACCGGCGCAGGCAAAGCGACGATGACCTTCAGCCCCCCGTTCGCGATTACGGAGCCCGGACCCTGTGTCTACCGATTCAAGAAGCTCACCGGGGAATTCCCGGCGACGATCGAGGTCGCGATCGAAGGAACGGCGCTCGGCAAACTGAGAGCCAGCTCGAGCAGCCACGCGTGTGCGCAGACGCGCTCGATCGAATTCAAAGCGGTCGAGAGCGGCATCGACAACGACATCTTCGGCGCCGAAGTCATCCCCTAGCGCGAGCGATCGGCTGTCCGACGCCCTGCGCACCCGACCCGTCGAGGTGGGTGCGCACCCGGCGCCTTTCGGCTGAGGGCACCCGGATCCGACTCGACCGGGAGGTGGCAGGGCGCTCGGGCAGCTCGGCGCTCCTATTGCCTATGCCAGGAAGGGCTTGAGCTTCTTGACCGTGTTCGGGATCGTGTCGCTGCTGGGAAGCGAGGGCAGCACCCCGTGGCCTCCGGCTTCTGCGTCGAAGAAGCTGAAATGAGTCGCCTCGTTGGCGGCGACTTTCGCCGCGATCGTCCGCAGTTCCTGAGAGCTGAACGTTTCAGAGGCGCCGAGGTAGGCCTCGACAAACGCCGTCTCGAGCGCCACGCCCGTGGCAAGCAGCGACTTGCCGGTCTTCGTCACGCTCGCCGGGATCATGAACTTCAAGCCGGTCGGGGTCTTTGCACCCAGCGCCTTCGCAAGAAACGCCTTGTGATCCTTCTCGTTCTTCAGGGCGGCTTCGAAATAGTCTTTGTTTTCGAGTTTGGGGTGCTTGAAGGCGTGGAAGTTCTTGATGATCGCCGAATACACCACGACGGCGAGGCTCTCGGCGGTGTATGCCGCCTGGAGGGTTTCGATGTCGCTGGTCGTCGGGCTGTCGGCGAACGCGGAGCTGGACACCGAGGCGAGTACGCCCCCGGTCGTCGCGAGGACGATCCCGCCCTTGCCCGCGTTGCGTAGGAATTGGCCCCGGCTCAGGCCCTTGCTCTCGGTCGTGCTCATGTGAGTGGCTCCCTTTGCTTCGCTGGATGTACCGGCGTATACGTCGGTACATCGCACCCGGATCACCCGGCAGGCCGGGGAGGAGCCGCGCATTCGACGAAGGCGTCGACTGCCTGACGGTCTACGTCGTTGGCGTAGGCGCGGCCGCACGATGGGCTCAAGTCGGTGCGTGCTGCCGGACGCTGCGTGCTGCCGGACGCTGCGCGTCCCGATCGCTGCGAGGATGTCGAGAGCGACCACACAGCATCCGCTAGGCCGTATCCGACAGGTTGCTCGAGGGTCTATCGCCTCCATCGCCGGAGAGCCAGGCAAGCACGGCACTGCGCGAGAAGCGCCAATGGCCGGCGATCTGACGTCCCGGCAAGTCCCGCCGCTCCGCGGCCGCCAAGACCGTCGGCTCGTCCAGCTTGAGCAAGCCGGCCGTTTCCCCCACCGTCATGACCTCGTCGCCTGCCTCCTGAACGAAGGCACGCCCAACGACGAGACCGTCGTCGCTCAGGTGCTCGCGTACCGCTTCGCTGACGAGCTGTCGCTTGGTCTTCCCTGACGCCGCCACCGCCATCTCCAGCTGGCGCCCCTCCGAAGCGGGAAGCCGGACGAACAATGCGCTGTCATCGGATGCCATATCGCGAATGATATCAAGTGATATCGTCAGTCCCGTGAACCTGTTCGAGCCTGACTGGGACGCCGAGATCGACGCGGGCAGCGGCGCGATCCTCCGCGCCGTCCGCGTCGGAGAGCACGCCGGCGCCCGGGCGCTTGCAGCAACGCTCTATGACATCGGACCGGGCGCCACCGTCTCCCCCCTGCACTTCCACCACGCGAATGAGGAGCTGTTGTTCGTGCTCTCGGGAACGCCAACCCTCCGCACGGATCTGAACAGCTCGCGCACCCTTGAGCCTGGCGAGACCTTGGCATTCCCGCCGGGACCCGGCGGCACCCATCAGATCACGAACCAATCGGACGCCTCGGCGCGTGTCTTGATCTGCTCGACGAACCTGCTGCCCGAGGTCGCCGAGCAGCCCGAAGCCGGAATGCTCGCGATCATCACCAGCGAGGGCTTGAGACTCACTCCGAACACGCCGGCTGTCACGTAGTCCCTGCGAATCGCGAGGCGAGTTACGCGCGTTCGCCCTGCCGGCAGGTGGTTGCACGCGAGGCGGGCGACGGCAGAAGGGAATCCGCCGCCGGCGCACCGCGCAGCGCCCGATGAGAGGAACTGGACCCTCGACCCCAGCCGCCTCGCCCGGCATCCCTCTGACACTCGCGATCGGCTCGATAAGGCTGATCCCTGCTGGTCGGGGAGACAGCCAGGCGAGTGCAGGCTTTCGGCTTGGGCGACTTCACGTACGCGAACTTATCCGCAGCCTTCACGGGGCTCTTGCCCCCGGAGGTTGTGACGCGCACTTCGACCTTGTTCTTGCTGCTCGTCGCTGTCGCGACGATCTCATCCCGCGAGATGATCGAGGATCCTGCCGCGCATCGTCGCCGATCCAGCGAATGGCGGGGGACGCCGCCAAACGGAACGCCTCGGGGCCGTGCCGGAGAGACGCGACATCGGAAGCCATCCCCCGTCCCTCTAGTCGTCGACGAGCTCCAGATCCACGTAATAGGGCGTCGTGGCTTTGTTGGTGTTGTCGGCCACCCGGATGTCGAAGATCCCTTCGGAATAAGGCCCGGTCGCGTACGCCATCAGAGGCGTCCCGCCGCGCGTGTCCGCGTTCACGAAGCCGACGAGGTGGTCGTCGTCGAGCCCGTTCATCTTCACGCGGATCCAGCCCGGAGCGATCTGTGTAGCTGTCAGCCCGGTGCCTTCGCACACGAAGCCGCCCTCGCCGCCGTAGTTGTCCGGAGCGACGTACGTCCCGTCGGTGGGCAGACCTCCCCCGTACCACTCGGCGACCGCGGCGACGCTTCCGGTCGTGCAGCTCTGCTGGAAGCTCCCGGCCGGGATCCCGCCCAGCGAGAGCGCGTTCGTTGCGGTGGTGGCGGCGCCGGCGTGAGCCGCGTTGGTCGCGTTCACCGCGTTGGTCGCGTTCGTGGCGTTCGTGGCGTTTGTCGCGTTCGTGGCGTTCGTCGCCGACGACGCAGTAGATGCACTCGATGCGGTGTTCGCGGATCCCGCCTTCGCCACCGTCGCCGTCGCCGCGAGCTTGTTGAACAGCGCCTTGTTCCTGGCCGTGAGCGACTTCAGGACTCTGGGGCTGATCTGCGTCGTCGAGGTCAGCAGGTACTGATTGGCGGCGAGTGCTCCACCGCTCATAGCCAACACCAGCGCGAGAGTCGCGACGATGTTCGCGTAGCTGAGATGGTTCCGTCTCGGTTTCATGGTTTCCGTTTCGGTTTCATGACGCGGTCGCAAACGGCCGCGCTCTCTGTTTGGACGGGTGCGGCCGCAAAGCCCCGGGCGACGAGTTCGCCCGGGGCTTTCTCGAGCCTTTGGTCCGGCCGCTCACGTCTGGTCGGCGACGGTGTAGTTGACCTGCACACGGCACTCTCCGTTTTCGAACCCGACCGAAACGATGATGTTCGAGAACACATCGGCCCCGGCGACGATCGCCGTGGCGCCGATGATCATCTGCCCGCCTCCGTGTTCGGTCGAGGTCACCGTCTGTTCGAAGTGATCGTCGTCGTTCTGCAAGAGCCCGGTTTCGAGTTTGTTCGCAGCTTCCCTCGGATACGTGGCCCACGTGAAGAACACGCCTCCCCCCGCGTGCTGGGTCAGCTTGATTCCGGCGACCTTCGCACCCGATACAGAGCAGTTCGCGCTGATCTCGCCGACCTGCGGAACGAACAGGAAGTTCGCTTCTTCCTGTTTGTCGATCAGCGCCTCCCAACGTCCACCCTGCGCACCCCGCCCGGTCGTGTATTCATCCGCCGCGAGCCCACCAAGCTTCGACGAGTCGAGTGCCGTGCCCCCCGCCGCGAGATAGCGCCCATCGCTTTCGCTCTTCGTGAAGAAGTTCGAGGTGCTCACGCTCCCGGGCGGTCCCGTCGCCCCGGTCGCGCCCCGCGCCCCGGTCGCGCCTTTCGGGCCGGCCCTGCCCTCGAGCTTCTTCAGCACCTTCGGATTGACCTGCTTGGTCGAGTTGATGACGTAATGCGACGCCGCAAGACTCGTCCCGCCGAGCGCGACGAACAAAGCAAGCCACGCGACGAGGTTCCTGCGCATGGCTGTGACGAGATTGCTGATCATCGATCGCTCCCTTTTCTCCGGTTTGAGTTGTGGCCTCATGGCGTGTTTCCCTCCGGGCCGAGCGCCGAGGCGATCCTCTCTGCCCCGCCGAGATGAACCTTCGGCACATCGAAGGCCCAGCTGGTGCCGTCGTCGAAGGCGACGGTGAGCACGCCGGCGACGCGACCGCGCTCGACGCTCGCTGACAGCACCTGCGAGCGGCCCGCCGTTGCCAGCTCCTCCTCGGTGACCTTCGGCTTGAACGCACCCCGCTTGGCACGGAACAGCGTGAGCCGATCGCCATCGAGCGCCAGGTAGGCGATCTGCCCGGCTCTCATCGGTGAGCTGCCGGCGGCAGCGTGCTCCGCGGCCGACTGCGCAGAGGCGCCGATGACCGGCCCCCCCAGCTGGCGGCCGGCCGTGCCTGCGACGATCGAGCGGATCATCCCGCGAGGCTCGAGGAACGTCCCTTTGGCGCTCATTCGCCACCCCACACGATCGGGTGTTCGCCGTATTCGTCGCCGCCGCTTCCCGTCCACGCCACGGACTTGATCGAGCCTGATCCTCCGACCATGTACACGTTGCAGGTCGTGTAGGTCACGCCCTTCGTGAACTGCTTCGGCACCGACGGCGTATCGCACGGTTTGAACGATCCAAGGAGCGTCAGTTCCTGGCCCGGCTGGCCACGATCGTCGAGCACGGTGAACCCGGTCGTCGGATTCCCGCTTTCCGCAGCCGCGTTCCCTTCACCTTCGTTGCGAACGCTCAACTTCACGTAGTAGGGCGTCTGTTCCTGCTGCGCCTTTTCCAATTCGACCCCGTTGAAGTCGCTCTTCGGAGCCTTCGTGATGCTGATCGCCGTCACTTTCAGCTTGTACTTTGCACCCGCGTCGCCGGGTTCGTAGGAGACGGTCGCGGGCGTGCCGAGCGCGAGCTTCGTCCCCGCCTTCGTGTCGGCGCCCGTTCCCGTCGTCGTCGTCGCGGCTGCCGTATCCGCCGTGTCCGTTGAGGCAGTCGCCGTCGCGGACGACGACGAGCCCGAGGTCGATCCGCCGCCGGATCCGCATCCGCCGGCGACGACGACGAACAGCCCAAACAGGAGCACGCCGACCGAGCGGCCGACCATCGCAGTACGAGTCATCAAGTTCCCCCCAACGAGTTGAGTTATCTGATTTTCGGCGCAGCGCAGGCACGGGCCCGCTCGCGCTCGCCGTGCGTCGCCTTCCATTCATCGCCCAGCCGTCACAGTGGATCCGGCCCGATTCGTCCACACCACCTCCCGCGAGTCGATCGTCAGCGAGCTGAGCATCGGCGCTTCCTCAGGCGACGTCGTGTGCAGCAGCGGCTTCGGCGGCGTCAGGTGCCCGTTTCGATAAGTGAGCAGCGCGATCTCCCATTCCTCAGGAGGCTTGGCGCCGGGGTGCTCGGCTTCGGCCCCGCGGTCGACGCCTTCGCCGGCGAGTGCGATCGAGCCGTCTCCGGCGAGCGCGTAGCGCAGCCGTTCGGCCGGGACTTCCGGTTCTGGTTCTTCAGCATCGAATTCAGTCGACCAGATGCCTTTTTCCCGAATCGGTCCGTGCGGGAGCTGCACCCATCCGATCGACTTGCCTCCCCCATTCGACACGCCTTCCGAGAAGGCTATGAACGCGAGGCGACGCCCGACCAGTTGGATCGAGCTGACCGACTCGTTTCGAGAGAAAGGGGAACCCCAGAACGGGTAGGCGCGCCGAGCTCCGCGCGAGCACACGTAGAAGCGCTTGTAATGCGAGCCCTCGGTGCTGGGGTTGCCGAAGACCGCGCCCAACGAGAACACACGCACGCCCTGCGATCGAAACAGGGTCCGGCCTGCTCGGCAGCCCACCCCTGCGCCCGCAGCGCTCGAGGTCGCAACGAGCGAGCCGAGGGCGGCGAGGGCGGCGATTCGGCCACGACGCACGGCTGTGTGACGCGGTCTCATGTCAGCTGCTGTCGCTCACGGTGATCACGTGGTCGGAGCCGAGCTCAGCCAGCTCTGCCATCTCGCGAACGGCGTCGATCGTGTCGGCGTCGAAGAGCAAGAAGCAGGTCTCTTCGGAGGCGAGCAGGATCGAACGTCGGTACTCGACCCGCCTTCCACGGCGAGTCAGCGCCTCCGCCGCCGCGCACGCACTCGCGCGTCCGCTCTCGGCCATCCGCTGATCCCCGCGCGAGACGTAGAGCTCGATCAGGTACTCACCCATGAGCGTGAACCTACGGGCGGACAGGCCCGCCCTCAATATCGGAAACCCTCAATCTTTCGGCGCGGCCGCAAGCCGGCCGGACAGCTGCGACCGCGAGCGGATGCCCAGCTTCGCGTAGACGCGCGAGAGATGCACCTCGACGGTGTGGATCGTCACGACCAGCTGACGCGCGATCTCCTTGTTCGAGAGCCCCGCAGCGGCGAGCTCGGCGGCGCGGCGCTCCGCGGGCGTCAGCTCGCCGCTGGGGGCCGGCCGGCGGGCACTGACCCGATCGAGCTCATCGCCGGCGTACGTGACCCAACCGCCGGAGCCGATCTCCGCGAACGTGGACGTCGCCAGGCCGAGGTTCCGGCGGGCCTCGCCCCACTTGCGCAGGCGCCTTTGGTCGCGACCGAGCCACAGCAAGCACCGCGCCGCATCGAAGCGAAGTCCCATCTGCTCGAAGCGGATCGCCGCCTCGGTCAGGTCCGTTTCAGCACGCTCGCGGTCCGCCTTCGTCGCGAAGGCGAGGAGTGCGGAGCAGGCCAGTCGCGTCGCTTCACCCCAGGGATGCTGCTGTTCCTCCGCGAGGCGGGCGAGCCGGTCGATCAACGATCTCGCCTCCTCGTGCTCACCCAGTTCGACCAGCGCCTGTACGAAGTCGGCGACGACCGGGAAGACTCCTGGCTCCTCGACGCCCTCCCGCACCAGGCGTTCCCACGCCGGCCGCAAGGTCTCCGCCGCTGCCGCCGGGTCGCGACCGAGAAGGTGCGCGCACCCCCGCGCGTGCCGCGCCTCGAGCTCGTCCCAGTGGCTCGCCGCCGCAGCAGCTCGCTCGATCGCCTCGGACCCCCAGCGCACCGCGTCGGCGTGGTGACCGCGACCGGCCGCGAGCAGCGCCCTGCAACGCTCGTACTGGGGCCGGAACATCACGTCCCGGTCAGAGGACTCACCCCACTCGTCCAGCAACGCCTGCGCGCTCTCCCATTCGCCTTCGCGCAGCCTCAGCTCGCACACGTGCAGCCGCATCAGCGCGTAGGACTGGCGCTCACCTCGCTCGTCGGCGAGCGTGAGCAACGGAAGCAGCGCACTGCGAGCACGCGCGATCTCCCCCCGCCACACCATCCGCTGCGCGGCAACTCGCGCCGGCGACGCAGCGACGTAGGAGGGGTCCGGCGACGCGGCCTCGAAGGCCGCGCACAGGTCATCGATCGGCTTGCCGCGCATTGCGCGCGCCCACGAGAGTGCATAGAGCGCTCGTCTCGTCTCGGCTGGACCGGCGTCGCGAGCCGCGTCGAGCGCTTCGAGCGCCCACTCCTCGGACTGCACTATCGAGACGATCCGGCTCGCCGCCGTATTCGCGGCGCGCTTGGCGAGCACCATCGCCCTGATCCCGGGGTCCGGCCCGGCTTCGGCCAATGCCCGTACGCGGTATCGCTCCTGGTCGTCGAGGCTGCGCGGACCCGACCCCTCGGAGAGCATCAACCAAGCCCGAGCGCGTGGCATTCCCTGCGGCAGCGTGTCGATCTCGATCTCGAGCACCTCGGTCATCCGAGCCAGCTCGCCGGCGGTCGAGAGGCTCTCCGCGAGGTCGAGAACACGCGTGCTACGGGCCGAAGACGCGGGCGGCGTGAGGCGCAGTGCGTGCTCGGCCAAGGCGACCGACTGAGCGCGCGCTCCGCGGACCGCACACCGCTTCGCCGCTACAGCCACACTGGCAGCCAGATCCTCGTCGAAGCCGGAGGACGCAAGCGCCTGATGCGCCGCGCGTTGCGCTTCGTCTGCGGTCGCCTCGGCAAGCGACGCGTGCAGGTCGCGCAGCTCGCTGCGCGACAGCGCCGCGTGCGCGGCGGCAGCCAGCAGCGGATGAGCGGCTCGGATGCGATCGCCGTCGATCACCGCTACACCTCCTTCGACCGCATCGTCGACGGCTCCGGCGTCGAGCGCCTGCGTCAACTGACCGACGCGCATATCGGCACCGAGAGAAAGCGCCGCCAGCACATGCCGTACGACAGGCGTCAATGCGGCGACCCTGATGCCGAGGACCTCCTCGACCGTCGCCGGGATCGGCATCTCATCGTCTTGCTCGCGCTCGCGCGCCAGCAGCGCCCGCCCGAGCTCGATCGCGAACAACGGGTTGCCGAGCGTGACATCCGCGATGCGTCTCATCACGGCGCGAGAGACCGTGAGCCCGAGGCGCTCGTGGAGCAGCTGCCGCGTCGCGCCGATCGTCAGCGGGCCGACCGGCAGCGGCACCAAACGGTCGTGGCGCAAGCTTCGCTCGAGCGGTGACCGTTCGCCCTCGCGCCGGGCGAGCAGCATCGTCACCGGCGCCCGATCGATGCGCTGACCGACGAACTCGATCGCGGCTGCGGACGCCTCGTCGATCCACTGGACGTCGTCGATCGCGATCACCAGGGGAGCATCGGCGGACAGCGCTCGCATCGTGTTCAGACATGCAAGCGCGACCGCATGGCGATCCACCGGCGAGCTGTCGGGGTCCTGCCGCAGCAGCGCGACCTCGAGCGCGCGGCGCTGCGGCGACGCGAGCACGTCGAGCTCGCCGGCGCCGACGTCGTCGAACAGATCGACGAGCGCGGCGAAGGCAGGTTGAGCCTCGGCGCTGCTCGCGCGGGCGATGAGCGTTCGCAGGCCGCGCTCCCGAGCGACGCTGAGTCCGTACTCCCACAGCGTCGTCTTCCCGATCCCGGCGCTACCGCTCAGCTCGAGCGCGCTGCCGGGCCCCGCGCCACCGAGGAACGTCTCGAGGGTCGCAGCCTCGTTCGCTCGGCCCAGAGGTACGTTCGTTGCGTCCATGTGCGCCGGAAGGTACTCCGACAGGCGTCGGGCGCACGGTGACGATCGCCGAGACCGACGGCCTCACGAAGATGGCGATCGAGGCCAGGTTCTCCCGCCGCGCGGACATGCCTTGCTTCTAATCGGGGAGACAGGAAGTGCTTGGCTCTATGAAGCCGATCACGCCGGGCCGTGGCGGCGTCTTCGGGGCCGTGTGGCCGTAGCCGGCGGGCAGCATCGCCGCACGGATCGCACAGCGACCTCCTCGGGCGCCGTTCCTGCGCTGAAGCTCAGGATCCGATCGGCTAGCTCCGGGTCCGAAGCCTCGACGCGCCAACCGTTGACCTCCAAGAACGCGAGCATCGCGATCAGCGCCGCGCGCTTGTTGCCGTCGAGGAAGCATTGACTCTCGGCAGTCCATGAGCCAGCACAGCCGCTTGGGAGGCGAGGTCTGCATCCTCGTAGTGGGCGTAGGTCTCAGGGCGCGCGATCGCGTCTCAAGGCCCGAGCGGTTACGTACTGGTCGACGGCCGCTGCCCTGGTCGTGCCCACGATCAGCGCGTACAGGTCGAGGACGTTCTCCAGCGTTAGGTAGACCGGCTCGACCCCGCCGGCCTCGCTGTCGGTCATCGCCGGCTACCGCTGAGGGGCGTCGGGGTCGTGATTGGCGAGGATGTCCAGCGCCTCGCCGTGCTCGGCGACCAGGCGCTCGCCGATCTCGCGGATGTGCTCGCTGAGCTTCTCGGTCGACATGATCCGCAGCTCACCGCCCGGCAGTTCCTCCACCACTAAGGAGGCGAGGGCATAGCCTCGCGCCTCGAACTCGCGGGGTATCGAGATGACGTTGCTGTTACCGACGCGGCGGACCTTTACGACCTTCATGGGTCGTCAGTATATACGGGGATATCCCTGGCGTCAATAATGACCTCGCCACCCGCTCCAGCCCGAACGGGCCTGCCAGCCGGGTGGGCCGAGACACCGTGCCGTCGGACGTGCCGCAATGCCATCGGAGACTGCCGCCGTCACCGCCCAAGGAGCTCCGCCCCGGGGAGCGAGCAGAGTGGAAGCGCGAACGAGCGAAACGTCGGAAGGAGGCGTTCGCTGCGCTCACGAGGCGAGAACGGGCCTTCCTCTACTGCTACTACGCGATATCGCTGCCGTCCATGCCTGCGGGCCTCCTGCTGACCATCTACGGCACCGGCACGACACGCACCGTCGGCATCGCTCTACTGCTCGGTGCATCCTCCGTCGATAGTCGGGGAGACAGGATTTGAACCTGCGACCGCCCGGCCCCCAGTCCGAGGGTTGGGGTGGCTCTCAGCGATAGGCCCGTGTCCACTGGGTCTAGTGCCTCTGAGTTGCTGAGTTCGGCTCAAATTGGACCCCAAATTGGACCCCGCAAAAAGGGCCAGGATTGACCCTTTTGGTGTCTCGGAACCCGTCCTGCCACCGCGTAGGCGATATCCGGGCGCACCCCGACCGTGAGTCCCGGGCAACGGCGTTGCACCCCTACACGGGGAGCCGACGAAGCTCGCCTTTCGCCTCGGCCAGCTCGTACACAGGTCCGCGCGCAGGCATGCGGTCGCGCGGCGCTCGGCGAGGGTGAGGACGGGGTCCGGACCGGCACGTCGTCGAAGCGGCTGAGGACCGCATCCGGCGCAGGCGCGGATCTCCTCGCGTGTGCGCATGCCGCCGAACTCGCGGTCCAGGCGTGGCAGCAGGCTCACCAGCCGCTCTTCGTGCGCGGTGCGATCGGCGCGGATGTCGTCGGCGTGGTGGACCAGGAGCTGCTCGACGCGACGCGCGGATATCGTCACGGATCTCGCGAACCTCCTCGAGGGCTTGCCGGCCGGGTCGGGCGACGTCCCAGTCTTCGACGGCCGAGGGCACGTAGGGGCACGGTCCGCTGCAGGCGAGCGTGACGCCCAGTCGGCGTGCAGCTGCATCTCGACCGTCAGCTTCTTCGGGACGCGCCCGAGAGGTCGAAGCCGACCTCGGCCATCGCCTCGACGACCGCGGGATGTACCTCCTCGGCCGGGCAGCTGCCCGGCCGACTCGGCGCGCAGGTCCGGGGGCGCCAGGCTGTTGAAGAACGCCTCGGCCATCTGAGAGCGGCCCGCGTTCTGGGTGCAGATGAACAGCACGTATCGCATGGACTCCTTCCTCAGCCGGCCAGCGCCAGCGCGTCGACGGGTCTCGACTGGTCGGGTGTGCGTGCTGGGCAGCATCAGCGAGATCAAGGCGGCCGCGAGGACGAACGCGGTCGAGGCCCAGAGGCAGGCTTCGAGGCCTGCCACTGGTAGAGCAGGCCCGAGAGGACGGTGCCGGCGAGGCGCCCGCCGGCGTTGGCCATGTAGTAGAAGCCGACGTTCATCGCGACCTTGTCGTTGTCGGCGTAGGCGAGGATCAGGTAGGAGTGGACCGCCGAGTTCATCGGCGAAGGCGACGCCGAACGCGATCAGGCCGACGACGATCACGACCGTCGGGTCGATGCCCGCGTTCAGCGCCGACGCGATCGCCGCCGGGAATACCGCGAGGACGAAGGCGAGCCAGGTCGCGGTCCGGCCCTCGGGCTCGCCGTCGGCCCGTGCCCGCGACGGCGGACGAAGCGCGGCGCGGCGGCCTGCACGACGCCGTAGCCGATCACCCAGACGGCGAGGAAGCCGCCGATCGCCCAGAAGCTCCAGCCGAGCTCGGTGTCCAGGAAGACCGGCAGGCCGACCACGAACCAGACGTCGCGCGCGGCGAACAGGAAGATCCGCGCGGCCGCGAGGATGTTGACCGCGCGGTTGTTGGAGAACATGTGCTTGAACTTCGCCTTCGTGTCGGGTCTGCCGAGGTGGCCGCGCATCAGACGTCGACGGCGATGACAGCGCGATCGAGCACGAGCACCGGCGAGCGATCGAGCACGACGGCCTGGAAGCCGAGCAGCGTCAGCAGCGCGCCGCCGAGGAAGAAGCCGACTCCCTTCAGCGCGTTCTTCGAGCCGGTCAGGACCGCGACCCAGCGGTAGAGCGAGCCCTGGTCGTCCTCGGGCACGACCAGCTTGACGGCGCTCTTGGAGCTCATCTTGGTCAGGTCCTTGGCGATGCCGGAGAGCGCCTGCGAGGCCATCACGTAGGGGACGACCAGCCAGCGACGCGGGGCGCGAGGCCGAGCATGCAGAGGCGAAGACCTGGATCGCGAGGCCCATGAAGCAGCGTGATCTGCAGCCCGAAGCGCGCCGCCGAGCCAGCCGCCGACGAGGTTCGTGACGATGCCGAAGATCTCGTAGAAGATGAACAGCGAGGCGACTGGAACGGCGAGTAGCCGAGCTCGTCGAAGTAGAAGAGGACGAGCATCCGGATCGCGCCGTCGGCGAGCGTGTCCGCCCAGTAGGCGCCGGTGACGAGGACGTAGTTGCGCAGGTCGCCCTGCGCCTGATCGGAGCCGGCGGCGTCGCGGTGCGCTCATCGGCCGCGCTGCGTCCCGCGATCGCCCTGGCCGGACCGCGCGGCGTGCCAGCTCGACCAGGCGGTTCGCGTAGCCCCACTCGTTGTCGTACCAGGCGAGCACCTTCACCTGGGTCTCGTCCGCGACCATCGTCGAGGGCGCGTCGACGATGCCCGAGCGCGGGTCGTCCTTGTAGTCGACCGAGACCAGCGGCCGTCGTCTCATAGCCGAGGATGCCCGCGAGCGGGCCGTCGGCCGCCGCCTGCGAGCAGGCCGTTGACCTCCTCGACCGTGGTCGGCCGGGCGACCTCGAAGACGCAGTCGGTCAGCGAGGCGTTGAGCAGCGGCACCCGCACGGCGAGGCCGTTGAGCTTGCCCTGGAGCTCGGGGAAGATCAGCCCGATCGCCGTGGCCGACCGGTGTGGTGGGGATCAGCGAGAGGCTCGAGGCCCGCGCCCGGCGCAGGTCCTTGTGGGGGGCGTCGACGAGCGTCTGGGTGTTGGTCATGTCGTGCAGGGTGGTGATCAGGCCGTGCCGGATGCCGATGCCCTCGTGGATCACCTTCACGACCGGCGCCAGACAGTTCGTGGTGCAGGAGGCGGCGGTGAGCATGTCGTGCCGGGCCGGCTCGGACGGGTCGTCGTTGACGCCGACCACGACGTTCAGCGCGCTCGCTCCTTGACCGGCGCGGCGACGATGACCTTGCGCACGCCCTGCTCGAAATAAGGGGCGAGGGAGTCGATGGTGCGGAACCTGCCCGAGCACTCCAGCACGAGCTCGACGCCCGAGATCTCCCCAGGCACATCGCCCGGGCTCGGCGGCCGCAGGCTGAAGCCGAGCTCGTGTCCCGTCGACGCTGAGCGCGTCGTCCGTCACCGTCGACGTCTCGGCCGACCAGCGGCCATGGACCGAGTCGAACTTCAGCAGGTGGGCGCGCGGTCTGCGGCGTCCCCTGCGATCTCGTTGACGTGGGCGAACTCGAGCTCGGGCCAGCCCCAGGCCGCGCGCAGCGCCAGGCGCCCCATCCGACCGAAGCCGTTGATGCCGACGCGGGTCATGCTCGTGCCTCCGCTTCCGGATCGTCCAGTTCGACGGAGAGCGTCCGGACCCGGCGGGCGATGTCGTCGCGCATCGCGCGGACCTGCTCGATCGGCATGTCCGTCGGGATCCTCCAGGTCCCAGTCGATGTAGCGCTTGCCGGGGATGTAGGGGCATTCGTCGCCGCAGCCCATCGTCACCACGACGTCGGCCTGCTCGGCCATCTCGCGGGTGAGCAGCTGCGGCGGCGCTCGGCGAGGTCGATCCCGATCTCCGCCATCGCCTCGACGACGGCGGGATGGAGCCGCTCGGCGGGCTGGGTGCCCGCCGCCTCGGCGCCGTGCCGTCCGTCGGCCGCGCGCTCGAAGAGGGCGCGGCTCATCTGCGAGCGCCCGGCGTTGTGCAGGCAGACGAACAGGGCGTGTCGCCATCAGCCCGCTGCTCCCGGCGCGCGCCCGGCGCCGCGGGCGATGGCGCCGAACCAGCGGCCGCGCGCCCACAGCGAGACGTAGACGAGGCCGACGAGGACCGGCACCTCGATCAGCGGGCCGACGACGCCGGCCAGCGCCTCGCCGGAGGTGGCGCCGAAGACGCCGATCGCCACGGCGATCGCCAGCTCGAAGTTGTTGGAGGCGGCGGTGAGGGCGAGCGTCGCGGTGCGCGGGTAGCCGTAGCCTGAGGCCGCGATGCCCCAGGCGAAGGCGATGGCGAACATCGAGCGCGAAGTAGGCGAGCAGAGGCAGGGCGATCCGCACCACGTCGAGCGGGTGGCGCGGTGATCTGGTGGCCCTGCAGCGCGAACAGCAGGACGATCGTGAAGAGCAGGCCGTAGAGCGTGATCGGGCCGATCCGCGGCAGGAAGGTCCCCTCGTACCAGTCGCGCCCTCTGCGGCGCAGGCCGATCACCCGGGTCAGGTAGCCCGCGGCGAGCGGGATGCCGAGGAAGATCAGGACGGTGCGGGCGACCTCCCAGATGCCGACGGGGAAGCCTTCGGTGTCGAGCCCGAGCCAGCCCGGCAGCACCGAGAGGTAGAACCAGCCGAGCAGGCGAGTAGGCGACGATCTGGAAGAGCGAGTTGATCGCGACGAGCACCGCGGTCGCCTCGCGGTCGCCGCAGGCGAGCTCGCTCCAGATCAGGACCATCGCGATGCAGCGGGCGAGCCCGACGATGATCAGGCCGGTCCGGTAGGCGGGCTCGTGCGGGAGCATCAGCCAGGCGAGCGCGAACATCAGCGCCGGCCCGATCACCCAGTTGAGGACCAGCGAGGAGACGAACAGGCCGCGCTCGCCGCGCAGCCGGCCGAGCTCCTCGTAGCGCACCCGCGCCAGCACCGGATACATCATCAGCAGCAGGCCGATCGCGATCGGCAGCGACGTGCCGGCCGATCGCCACCGAGTGAGAGCGCGTCTCCAGGCGCGGGATCAGCGCGCCGAGCCCGAGCCCGGCGCCCATCGCCACCCCGATCCAGAGCGGCAGGAAGCGGTCCAGGGTCGAGAGCTGTCTCGCGACGCTCGCGGGGACGGTGCCGGCCGGGGCGCCGAGTGCGCCATCTCCCGCTCGTCGCTGATCTGACGTCATGGGACGATGTGATCCTACGCATTGACAAGTCCCAGTTCAATAGATATATATGGATAGATGAACGTCGATCTGGAGCTGCAGCCCCAAGACCAAGCGGCCGCCGGGCGAGCCCTGCTGCGAGCCGGTCGTCTACCCCGACGTCGAGCGCGAGCAGGCGCAGCGCATGGCGACGGTCGCCAAGGCGCTCGGCGACCCGGTGCGCCTCCAGCTCGTCGACGTGCTGCGCAAGCACGCCGGCAAGGTCTGCGTCTGCGAGCTGGTGCCGCTGTTCGACCTCTCCCAGCCGACCGTCTCCCATCACCTCAAGAAGCTGCGCGACGCCGGCATCGTCGGCTCCGAGCGCCAGGGCCTGTGGGCCTACTACTACGTGATCCCCGACGCGCTGGAGGAGCTGTCCGCATGGCTGAGCTGACCGACCAGACCGCTGCGACGACGCGAGGCCTGCTGTTGCGACCGAGGCGCAGGCGACTGCTGCGAGCCGGCCGAGAAGGCGCCTGCTGCGGCGAGCGCCGCCGGGGCAGCTGCGGCTGCTCGGCGGGCACGTCCACCGAGCAGCCGGAGGACATCCGCGAGGCGGTGCGCGCACGCTACGCCGCGGCCGCCACCTCGGTCGCCGAGCGAGGCCGTGCTGCGAGCCGATGCCGTCCGCGCGACGAGCAGCGGCCGTCTTCGGCGCCGGCCTCTACGGCAGCGCGAGCGACGGCTGCCCGACACCGCGGCGTGGCCTCGCTGGGCTGCGGCAACCCGACCGCGGTGGCCGAGCTGCACGAGGGCGAGACGGTGCTCGACCTCGGCTCCGGCGCCGGCGTCGACGTGCTGATCTCCGCCCGGCGCGTCGGCCCGACCGGCAAGGCTATCGGGCTGGACATGACCGACGAGATGCTCGACGCTCGCGCGCGCGAACGCAGCGCAAGGCCGGCGTCGAGAACGTCGAGTTGCTCAAGGGCTACATCGAGGAGATCCCGCTCCCCGCCGAGACCGTCGACGTCGTCATCTCCAACTGCGTGATCAACCTCTCCGGCGACAAGCCGCAGGGTGCTCGCCGAGGCCGCCCGGGTGCTGCAAGCCCGGCGGGCGCTTCGCCGTCTCCGACGTGATCGCCGACCCGGACATGGACGAGGCGACCCGCGCGGACATGCGGCCGTGGACCGGCTGCATCGCCGGCGCGCTGACCCGCGCGGAGTTCGAGCAGGCGCTCGCCGACGCCGGGCTCGTCGACATCGAGATCAGCGAGACCCACCGCGTCCACGAGCACGCCGCCTCGGCGATCATCCGCGCCCGCAAGCCCGGCGCGGCCGCGTGAGCGACAGCGAGATCCAGCTCAACGATCCGCAGACGCTCTACCGGCGCTGGGAGGAGACCAGTGGTCGCCGTTCGCGATCGACCTGTCCACCGACCAGGAGCAGTGGCCGGGCATGGGCGGCGAGGACCGTGACCTGATCTTCTACGTGCTGTCCTCGCTGATGGTCGCCGAGGAGCGGATCACGACCAAGTTCTCTGGGCTCGTCGGCGCGTACGGCACCGAGGAGGAGGCGACGTTCCTCGCCACCCAGCAGGTCGACGAGGCCCGCCACATGCAGTTCTACGCGCGCTTCCAGGACGAGGTCGTGGCCGCTCCCGACACCGATCGCCGCGCACGTCGAGCGGGCACGCGGGCAGGTCTCGGACGCCTTCCGGCACATCTTCGACGAGCAGTTGGTCGCAGGCGCACGACAGCTCGTGGCCGCGCCCGACGACCTCGCCACGAAGGTCCGCTTCGTGACGATCTACCACCTGATCCTCGAGGCGACTCTCGGGCTGACGAGCTTCAAGTTCACGACCGACTACCTGCATCCGCGAGGCGCTGCTTCCCGGCTTCGTAGAGGGCTACTCGAAGATCCATCACGACGAGACGCGCCACATCGGCTATGGCGTCTGGTTCCTGCGAGAGAACGGTCAGCGCAACAGCCGCGGAGCGGCCGACACGATCCGCGAGACCCTGCGCGACCTGCTGCCCTCCGTCGCCGCCTCGCTCGCGCCGCCCGACACCGGCACGAGCCGCGACTTCGACGCGCTCGGCGCCAGCGAGCGAGGCGATCCGCGATTTCGCCCTGGGTGGCCTCACGCGCCGCCTGGAGATCATCGGCGTGCCACTGAGCACTCTCTGACCCTCGGGCGCCGGTCCGGCGAGAGTACGCGCCGCCGGTTGCGAGCGGGGACTGCTCAGCTGAACGCGTTGTTGACGAGCTCGAGCTCCTGCTCGTCGGGCGCGTAGTGCATGTAGACCTGCGTGGTGTCGATGTCGTCGTGAGCCATCCACTCCTGAATGTTTCGCAGGGGCTCGCCGGCAGCGGCCATCGTGGTTCCGAAAGTGTGGCGTAGCTCGTGGAAGGTGATCTCGCGGACCTCGGCTCGGGCCAGCGCCTTCTTGAAGTTCTTGGTCAGTTTCGAGCGATCCAACGGGCCGGCATTCAGAGGGTGTGCGAAGACGAGGTGCCGCTCGGGCTGTCGTAGGCCAGTGCGCTGCCTGCCCAGCGGGCGAGCTCGGCCAGGAGCTCTGTCGGCGACAGGGACCGACCGCGGGGTGGAGAGGCTCGGACTTGCCGCGCGAGGAATGCTCGCCACGGGTGTAGGCTGTTCCGAACCCTAATCCGGCTTCATCGGTATGTCGATGTCCCGCCAGCGCAGACCGAGCAGCTCAGACTGGCGCAGCCCCGTCATCGCCGCGGTCAGGATCACTACGCGCAGGACAGGACCGAGCGCTTCCGCCGGTGGCGGTGGCGCCGGCCCCGCGGCGGCCCCTTCCGGGTCGGCGCGGGAGCGCGCCCCGGAGCTACTTGGTCGGGGATCGCTCTCGATCACGGCATCGAGCTGCTTCGGGCTGTCAGGTAACTGGATGTCTGGTTGGCTGTCGTGGACGCGCGGCCGGCTGAGGGCGCGGAACACGCCTGACCGGATTGCCGCGCGCACCAGTCGTTGTCGATCGCGTGCTCGAAGAGCCGGTGTAGGAACGCGGAGCACGTTACGGGTCGTCTTCGCGCTGCGTCCCGTGCTCAGCAGGCGTTCGGCGAGCGCTTCGATCTCCTGACGTGTGACCCTCTGGATCGGCCGCTCGGCGAGCTCAGCCGCGATGTGCACGCGATACATCGACTCGCAGTTCTGCTGGTAGGAGAGCCGAGCCTCTTCCAGCGCGAGCCGCGCCAGCAGCGACCGCGCGACATCGTCCACGGTCACGCGCGCGGCGGCGGGAGTCCGTGGCGTTTGGTCCTCTCCGTCGATCGCCTTGCGGAACGCGCGCTCGGCCTCGCGGCGAGTGAGGCCTTCGCTGGTCCCCGGTGGGCGGACCTGCTCGAGCTTGCGGTTCGGCCGCGCCGGCCGTCGGCGGCGCGCCACCTGCCGTACCAGGCGCCCTGCTTGATGTAGAGCTGGCCGCTTCCGTACCCGCGCTTGGCCATCGAGGCGTTATACGGCTCGAGTGCGGTTGCTTTTGTCCGCGGCGCGCAGTGGCGCCGGGACTGTGCTGAGTGCCTCCCCCTCCTGAGCCAGTCTTCGAGAGCGCGCCGCGACGGAAGCGCACGTAGCGGCCGAGGCGTACGTGCGGGATGCGGTGCCGGCGCGACTGTTCGTAGACCCACCCAGGCGAGACGCGCAGGAGGACCGCGACCTCCTCGGCCGTCAGCAGGTCCGAGGGAGACGTCTCGGCCCGGTGGGTGGCGCCTGTCGAGGTGGCCCCGGCCATACCGCTCTTGACCGCAGCCGATCTCAGTCGGCCCGCAACTCACGCCGGCGACCCCGCCGCAGACGCGCCACTCCGCATCGTCTCCCGCGGCCAGCAGACAGCCACTCAAAGCGACGCACCCATTGCCGTAGCAAGGCCACATGCGCCGCCGCGCCGCTTCCACAAAATGCCTGAGCAGACTAGATGCACGGCCCTGGGGGCGCTGTGCGAGCGCTGTGCCTGGACCGCGTTCCGGGCGGCGCTTGGGCCGCGTCAGGAGGTACCGATCGGGTACCGCACGGTCCCCCGTGCATCTAGTCCGTCGAGATTGTTCGCTGTTGCACAAGCCGGGGCGGCCTTGTTCCCGCTGTCGGGCTTGCGACGCGACGACCGGGCGAGTATGCCGGTTAGATTCCGGGGCGGCGGAAGTGCCGGGTTGTCAGGCGTAGGGGTCGAAGAGCGCCGGGATGATCTGTTCGCACACGAAGCGCAAGATTGGCCGCCTGGCGAGCACGTCGCCCTCCTCCTCACTGTCATGCGGCGTTGCTTCGATCTCCGCAACCAGCCGTTTCGCCAGGGCTACGGCGAAGTCGGGCTTGCTCACGCGTACCGGTGGTGAACGGTTCTCAGCAATGGTCAGCAGGACCCCGGCCCTCCCGGGTTGCTCATTGCGGGCTGCACGACAACGCTCTTCATATGCCTCCTCAAGCTGCGCGACGGAGATCTCGAGTTCGACGGGGGGAAGCCCGTCCGTGGGCTCGGCCGCGAGATGCGCGAGCACGTCGATGAGCTCGCCGGGGGAGAAGTTGTCCTCCTCGATGTTGCGGGCGAACAGCAGAACGTCCTGGGGCGGCAGCTCGCCCGTGCGGCGCAGCTCTTCGGCGCGCTCGTGCATGTTGCCCTCGGCGTCGACGATCACGACTGTGCGATCGACGTAGGTCGCCAGGCTGCGCACGATCGTGGCGAGATGGGGTGCCGAGCCGCTCCCTTTCAGGTCGCTGAAGCCGAGCTGGGCAGCCTTCTCGGCGCCAGCCAGAGCTTCGGCGATCGTCCTGACGAACTCCTCCTCGGACGCGCCCTCGCCGATCACGTGAACGGCGTGTGGGTCGAGCTCAACGTCGTGGAGCGCGCCGCGGATCTCCTCTCGGGTCACAATCGGGACTGGCCCACGCTCGTAGACGAAGGCGCGGAACGGCTGGCGGCCGTCGAGCGGCCACGCCTCGGGACGTCCCGGCGGCTCTCCGTGCAGCCCGATCAGGAAGAGGCGAGGATCTGCGCGGCCTCGAAGTGATCTTCGACGTGCCGCGCGGGCCCGCGCCAGGCCGCGTGCGCGGAGCGCGGCCGGGCGCGGCGAAGGAAGCTCCATGCCGTCGCGCGGCTCGCGGCTGATCCCGCGTTCGACGAGGAACTCGTACCCGTCTTTCACCTGAGCAGCCGAGCAGCCGAGGCGTTCGAGCATCTCGGCTGCGACGAACTCTCGGCGTTCGCGCTCCCAGGGGTCGACGCGAGCGCCGGCCGCGGCGTCGAATGGCATGCTCAGCCGGCCCGACGCTTCGGGTAGGTAGCGGTTCTGGAGCGCGACGAGTAGCTTCAGCAGTGGCTGCCAACGCTCGTGGACGAGGCTCCACGCGGCCGCAAGCCCGTCGGTGATCTCGCGCAGCCTTTCCAGCCATTCGCTGAGATCATCCGGGGGGCCAGCGAGCAGGCTCAGCGGCACTCGCTCGCTGGCTCGGTCGAGCACGTCGTCGAGGTAGAGCAGCTGCCAGGGCGAGTACATCGCCGTCACCTCCGGATGCCCGTGGCAGTCCCATGCGTACTCGCTCCATCGGCGCACGGGCTCCTCTCTTCTCGCGGAAGGTCATCGCCTCCTCGTACGGTGTGACGTCCACGACGTTTGGCGGGTTGCCGCCCGCGGCAAACGCGATCGGCTGGAACGCGCCCGCGAGGTCGAGCTCTTCGAGCGCGCTGTCGCCGACTCCTGGGCGCAGGTCACGCCGGTTCGCGAGCGAGGAGAGGTTCGAGGCCCAGGTCAGGTCGAGTTGGATAAGGCGAGGCTCCGCCACGGCTGACGCCATGAGCACTCGATGTGAGTTGGGGTGGGGTGCCCGAAGGAGGATCCGCATTGCGAGCGAGGGACCTCGACTCAACCGCGTACAGCGCGGCGTGAAGGGCTGCGTGGTCGGACGGATGCCGGCGATGCGGTCGTACTCGGTAGCTGCGAAGCCCGCCGTCGGTCGTTGACGACGAACAGGACGAGGTTGCCTTCGCGTGGTGCGCCGCAGGGCGTAGGCTCCACGACCGGCGGCCCGACGCGACCGTCCAAGGGCGGTAGTCGATCTCCACCTTCAGTCGGTTGGCGCCGGCGTAGCGGATAGTCTCGAGAGGTAATCCGCGTCGCCAGGACTGATCGCGCGGGGAGGCGTCTCAGGTCAGGAGGTCGAGGTTCGTTCCCTAGCTGCGCCGCGCGGCAGGCCGCCGCGGTGAGCGAGCCTCCGCCAGGCGAAGAAAGTCTCGGACGCGTTCCAGAACTGGCTGAACGGCGGGCAGGGGACGCGGGAGTCGGTGGCCGAGCATGTTCTCCCACTCGGCCTCGATCTCGGTCGCGTAGGCGAGGAGTAGACGGCGGCGAGGTCGGGGACCGCGGATGCTGACGTGTCGCATTTGACTTGCAGCAGTTCGCGCACGTGTGCGGCTCGGCCGAGCAGGTCGGGGTGGCGGTTAGGTGCACGACGTCGTAGAGGTCGCGCGGGCAGCAGCGCTGCGTAAGCGCGCGGGTCTTCTCCCCGGCCAGCTCTGGTAGTCGGTAGCTGGCCACGCCCTGCACCGGTAGCGGCTGGTCCCCGTATGGGGTGCCCGATCCGCGAAACGGGGCCGGGCGCTGCGGCGAGCACCTCGTCGGCGGTGAGGTCGAGCTTGAACTTCGGCGACGCTCGGCTCGGATTCGGGCCGTGGTAGGCGATGCGACCCTGCGTCGGTCGGGTTGCCCGCGGCAGGTTCTCGCGCGCGCGGAAGGTGTTGTCCTCGATGCTGAGCTCGATGCCGCGATTCTCGGTAGCCAGTCGCGCAAAGCACGAAGATCGGGAGCTCCTCGGGTGCGATCCGGCCCGCCCTCGACGATCGTGAAGTCAAGGTCCTCCGAGAAGCGGAAGGTCTCATACCAGCACTTGCGAAGGCACGTGCCGCCCTTGAAGATCCAGCTGTCGGCGAGCGCGGGCTCGGCGGCGATCGCGGCCAGGGTCCAGCCGAGCACGTAGTCCTTTTCGATCACGCCCAGGTCGATTCCCACTCGGCGCGTGCCTCAGCAGCTCCTGCTTTTGGAGATAAGAGGGTCCTCTCGCGCGGAGCGCGACAGTTGGCTCGCAGGCCCCAGCGTCCCACGCGCGGCCCGCCCGACGGGAGCGCTCGGGCCGAGCGCGACGACCCTCGCCTAAGGGCGCCCGGCAAGAGCATCGAGCAGCGTCTCATCGCGAGCCCGAGCGTCTCGAGCAGGTAGCCGAGCCGCTTGAAAACGGCATGGTTGCCGGACGGTCCCCGTAGTGATAGTTCGCCCGGTCGCGATCTTCCAGTGCGGCGGCGAGGACCTCGGCGCAGAGCCGATGCCGCCCGCAGGCGCAGTAAGTCCATGACGTCCACGACGACGCGGGCAGGATGGGCGAATTGAAGGCGCACGTCTTCCTCCCGAACGCCCTCGAAACCCCACTTCAGCAGGGCGGGGATGGTGTGGACGAGCGGTAGTCGAAGTCGAGGAGTCGCTCGGAGGACCGGCGGACAGTCCGGTGGTCTTGAGCACGACGGTCCGGAAACTCTCTCGGTCAGCCCCCAGCGCCGGCTGCAGTCCAGCCGGTGAAGTAGAGGGGCTCCAGACCTCGTTCGCGAGGGCGAGCGGATCCTCCAGCCAGGCGCCGGGATGCTCGGCGCCCACGGGGACAGGAATGTAGAGCCCGCGCCGCACGCGCCGCGGCCACCCAGCTCGGCCAAGCCGCGAGCTTGCGCGTCGCGAGCCGAGCCTCAACCCGAGTTCGGCGGTACGTCGGCGGGGTGATGGACCGTCGCCGGCCAGCGACCAGCGCCAGCTCCGGCGCCCTGAGCCCGAATGCCTTGTTGCGTCATATCCAGGCCTGAAAGTCCCTTGCACTAGAACTTATTTCTAAGTATATCGGCAGTTCGGCAAGGACAATCCAAATTCTTCGGCTCGGAACCGACTTTCTGGTCTGGGGCTGTTCTCTGTCCGAAAACCCGGTCGCCTGGCTCGCGCGCGGCACGCCGAGTCAGAGACAGAGTCGCTCCCCCGGACGGCTGCTTGCGTCGGCCACACAAACCGATCGATGGGAGCGGCCCGGCTCCTAAGCCGGGCAACACTATCCGTGGCTGTTTTGCCGAGTTCTCGCTCGAGCTCATCGATTGAGCGGGCCAGGGCTGCTCCCGGTGGAGCAGGATCAGCATCACCGTGCGGTCGGTGGTGTCGTCCTCCTGGCTCGGGGCGGGGGTACGCTGCTCGCGCATGGGAGGTTCCCGTCCTTTCCGGCCCGGGCCCCCGGCAGTTCGCGCTGCACGGGGGCCGCGTGATAGGTTTCGCGCCGAGGCTACGTCGGGCGTCCGATGGAATCGTCGCCAGCCGTGAGCGGCGCTGCGGCGAAAAATTGGACCCCAAATTGGACCCACGCGAAACTCTGAGTCGGCGCTCTACGATGCCGGAATCGGCCTTGTAGAGCCGATTCCGGCGT
>CAWCET010000006.1:0-997460 GCA_963794635.1 uncultured Solirubrobacteraceae bacterium
CCGGCTCCTAAGGCCGGCGTGTCTACCAGTTCCACCACGCCCGCTTGGCTTCCGAGAGCCTAGCCTTCGCGCACGTCCGCTTGCCCACCGCGGGCCCCGCAGCCGGTATCTTCAGCAGGCGATGTCGCTCAACGCAGAGCCCGAGCGCAAGCCGGGCGTGATCATCACCCACCCGAACCGCGACAAGGCGGTGGTCCAGGCGACGCGCGCGACCGTGATCGTGCTGCTGCTCGTCAGCGCGGCGCTGGTCGCGATCGTGACCTTCGGCGGCTGGAGCGCGCTGTCGGGGATGAGACCCGTGGAGATCGCCTACATCCTCGTCTACGTCCTGCTCGCCTACTACGCCCACCGCTGGAACCGGGGCGTGCTGCCGGTCGCAGCGGCCCTCGCTGTGCTGCTGATGATCTTCGCCGCCGTCGCTGCTCCCGGATGGTTCGCCCGCGACAAGGCCGGCTTCGAACAGCCGGCGATCGACGCGGGCATCCTCGGGGTGCTGACGCTGCTGATCATCCCGGCGCAGATCCTGCTCGTCGCGTTCGCGATGCGCGGCTTCCAGCAGGGTTGGAACGTCGAGCTCGAACGGCGTGACCCCTCCTACGTCGAGCCCCCGGAGCCGGGACCCGCCGAGGGAGGTTACGCCGCTCCCCCGCCCCACCCCGCCTGAGCGGCGGCTATCCTCGCTCACGCGCGGCGGTGGCGGAACGGTAGACGCGGGGCCCTCAAAAGGCCCTGTCCGAAAGGGCGTGTGGGTTCGACTCCCACCCGCCGCATGCGGGGATCAGGCGACGATCTCGTTGATCTCCTCGAGCAGGTGCGAAGGCGCGACGAGGATGCCCCCCGGGAGCCCGTCCCGCTCGGCGAGCTCGCGCACCTCGAGCCCGGCGCAGCGGCAGATCAGCTCCCCGGCGGCGATGTCCCACGGCTTGACCGAGCGCTCGAAGTACGCGTCGTAGCGCCCGGCCGCCGTCCACACCAGGTCCAGCGCCGCGCTGCCGAGGCGGCGGATGTCGCGCACCCGCCCTGCGAGGCGAGCCAGCACCTGCGCCTGGCGCTCGCGGACGCTCGCGTCGTAGGCGAGCCCGGTCGCGACCATCGCGCTCAGGAGCCCGCCGCCACCGCCGGGGTCCGAGGCCCGGCCGTGGAGGTCAGATCGTCCCCCCGGAGCCAGAAGCTGCGCCGCGCCGCCGCGTGTCGCGGTGAACAGCTCGTCGCGGTTGGGGTCGTACACCGCGCCCGCGACGGCACCCCGGGCGTCGGCGACGGCGACGCTGACCGACCACTGCGGGATCCCGAACAGGAAGTTGACCGTTCCGTCGAGCGGGTCCACGATCCATCGCAGACCGCTCGTGCCCGCCTCGTCGCCTCCCTCCTCCCCGAGAAACCCGTCGCCGGGGCGCCGGGCTTCGAGCAGCCCGCGGATCGCGCGCTGGGCGGCGAGATCGGCCTCGCTGACGAGATCGGTCGGCGTGCTCTTGCTCCAGACGCCATGCTCGGCGCCGTCGCGGGCGCGGTCGAGCAGCAGGCCGCCCGCAAGCCGGGCGGCCTCGGCAGCCAGCTCCGCGAGCTCCTCGCTCAATCGAACCCGGGCGGACGGCGCTCCGCCCACGGCCGCTCCGCTTCCAGCTGCGCGGCGAGGCTCAGCAGCGGCCCCTCGCGGCCGGGCGGGGAGACGATCTGCACCGACAGCGGCAGCCCCTCGGGCGATATCCCGGCGGGCACCGCGAGCGCCGGCTGGCCGGTCAGGTTCCACACGCCGTTGTAGGGAACCCACCCCGACACGGTGTTGAGCGTCATCAGCGCGCCTCGGTCCTGCAGCGCGCCGATCGGCGGCGCCGGCGCGGCGACGGTGGGCGTGATCAGGAAGTCGAAGTCGTCGAAGACGCCGTTCAGGCGTGCGGTGACCGCGCTCTCGCCGTCGAGGGAGCGCCGGAGCAGGCCGTCGGTCACGAGCCCTCCGAGCCTCGCGAAGACGCGCGTGCGCCGTTCCAGGCGCTCGGGGTGATCGAGCGTTGCGACGTCGTCGTGCGCACCGCGCATGTACCGCGCGATCAGGCTCGGGATCGCGTCGTTGCCGTAGTCCGGGTCGCGCTCCTGCACGTCGTGGCCGAGCGCCCGGAGCAGCTCGACGGTCTCCTCGAGTGCGCGGCGGGCGTCCGGGGCGAGCTTCGCCAGCACGACGCCGGGGAACTTGGTCGACCACGCGATCCGCAGCCGCCCGGGCGGAGTCGCCGCTGATTGCCCGAACGGGACCGCGGGCGGGTCGGGCCGGTCGAGGTCGACCTCGGTCGAGCCCGAGATGACGTCGTGGAAGAGCGCGGTGTCCGCCACCCGCCGGGTCAGCACACCGTCCACGGAGAGTCCGTGCCATGCGCGCGGGCGCGGCGCGAGCGAGACCCTCCCGCGCTGGGGCTTCAGCCCGACGAGCCCGCACCAGGCGGCCGGGATCCGGATCGAGCCGGCGCCGTCGGAGCCGAGCGCGGCGCCGACGAGGCCCGCCGCGACCGCGGCGCCGCTTCCGCCGCTGGAGCCTCCGGGCGCGCGCTGCAGATCCCAGGGATTGCGGGTCACGCCGTATGTCGCGGTCTCGGTGAACGGCCACAGCGTCATCTCGGGCACGTTGGTCTTGCCGATGATCACGGCCCCGGCCTCGCGCAAACGGCGCACGACCTCGGCGTCGGCCGCGGCCGGCTCCTCGCGCGCGTTCGTGCCCCAGGCGGTCAGCTCCCCGGCCATGTCGATGTCGTCCTTGACCGCGAACGGAACGCCCAGCAGCGGGCGCAGCGCGCCCGCCGCGCGGCGGCTGTCCGCCTGGTCGGCTTCGAGCAGAGCGCGTTCGCCGAACACCACCCGGTAGGCGTTCAGCGTCGGCTCGTGGCGCCCGATCCGCGCGAGGTAGAGCTCGACGAGCTCACGTGAGGAGACCTCCCCGGAAGCGATCAGCTCGGCCTGCCTGGCGATGCCCGCGTATGCCAGCTCGACCGGCTGCATGACCGGAAATCTAGACCGGCGTGACGGGGTTGTGCTTCGCGGGCCAGTCGCGCTGCTTGGAGGCAGCGTGGGCGAAGCGCCGGACCAGCTCCTCGCGCAGGAGCTCGGGCGAGACGACCGCGTCGATCACCATCTCAGAGGCGAGGTGAAGGATGTCGATGTCGGCCGCGTACTCCGCGCGCAGGCGCTCGGTCTCGGCCGCGCGCTCCTGCTCGTCGGAGATCGCCTGGAGCTGGTTGTAGTAGACGGCGTTGATCGCCGCCTGCGGCCCCATCACCGCGATCGACGCGCTCGGCAGCGCGATGCAGCAGTCCGGCTCGAACGCGGGTCCCGCCATCGCGTAGAGACCCGCGCCGTAGGCCTTGCGCACGATCACGGAGATCTTCGGCACCGTCGCCTCGCTGACCGCGCTGATCATCTTCGCGCCGTGACGGATGATCCCGTCGCGCTCGACCTGCGTGCCGATCATGAAGCCGGGCACGTCGGCGAGGAACACGAGCGGCACGTTGAAGGCGTTGCAGCACCAGATGAAGCGCGCGGCCTTGTCCGCGGAGTCGGAGAAGAGCACGCCGCCCTTGTGCTTGGGCTGGTTCGCGACTATCCCGATCGCCCGGCCGTCCAGGCGCGCGAAGCCCACCACCAGCTCCTTCGCCCAGCGGGGATGGATCTCCAGCAGCGAGCCCTCGTCGACGAGGCCGTCGATCAGGTCCTTGATGTCGAAGGGCTTGTTCTCATCCGCCGGGATCAGGTCGCCGAGCGGCGAGGATCCGGAGGGCGGCGCGGGCGGCGCGGCAGGCGGCTGCTCGCGCCAGCTTCCGGGCAGGTAGGAGAGGTAGGCGCGCGCCATCGCGATTCCCTCCTCGTCGCTCCGCACGAGCTGATGTCCGCAGCCGGAGACGCCGGTGTGCATCTTGGCGCCCCCCATCTCCTCCAGCGTGACCTTCTCGCCGATCACCATCTCGGCCATGCGCGGCGAGCCGAGGTACATCGAGGCGTTGCCCTCCCGCATGATCACGATGTCGCAGAAGGCCGGGATGTAGGCGCCGCCCGCGGCGCTCGGCCCGAACAGCACGCACACCTGTGGCACGACGCCCGAGAGCTTGACCTGGTTGTGGAAGATGCGCCCGGCCCCGCGGCGTCCGGGGAACATCTGCACCTGGTCGGTGATCCGGGCCCCCGCGGAGTCCACGAGGTAGACCATCGGGATCTCGAGCGACAGCGCGCGTTCCTGGATGCGCAGAATCTTCTCGACGGTCTTCGGACCCCAGGAGCCGGCCTTGACCGTGGGGTCGTTCGCCATCAGCGCCACGGGCCGCCCGTCGATCGTGCCCACGCCGGTGACGACGCCGTCCGCGCCGAGACCGTCCTCGTGCCAGTTCGCCAGCAGGGCCTCCTCGGAGAACGAGCCCTCGTCCAGCAGCAGCCCGACGCGCTCGCGGACAGGGAGCTTGCCCTGCTCGAGCGCCTTGCCGCGGTGACGCTCGGGGCCGCCCTGCAGCGCGCGCTCGACGGCGCCCTCGAGCGCCGGCTCGCCCGGTGCGGGCTTGTCCATCTCGGTCTCGCTGGCGCTCATCGCATATGCCCGCGGTGATGGCGGCGGTGGCGTCCGTGCCCACCGCGGGGCCCCCTCGGACCGCTGCGCGGCCCCCGGCCGAGCTCCAGGTGCACCCGGTCGAGATCGGGCGCCGGCCCGTACAGGCGCCAGCCGTTCCGGAACAGGAACAACGCGGGGAAGATCAGCAGAAACGCCGGCCAGAACGGGCCCGTGGCGCCCGAGGCGAGCCACACGACGCTGCAGATCACGAACGGGGTGAGCGCGCCTCCGGCCTGCTGGACGAGGTGCCGGCGCAGCTCGGCACGCCGCTCGGCGAGCTCGGCGCGCCGCGCCGCCGCTGTGACGGGCAGCGCCGGGAGGTCGTGGACGACCCCGTCGAGCTCGGCGAGGGTGCGCGCCGCATAGACCGCGTCCAGGCGGTCCGCCAGCTCGTCCTCGCCGATCCGCCCCGCCGCGAAGTGCTCGCGCAGGCTTTGGGCGTAGCGCTCGCGATCCTCGTCGGAGGCGCGCAGGTTCGCTGCGTCGCTCATCCCAGCAATCTAGCTCCCGGCGCGCCACGCGCGGGGTGCGCGGGGAGCTTTCGAGCTCCGCCCGCCGAGCCGGCGGGCGCTCGCCCAGCGCGCCTCAGATCCCGGGGTTCTGCCGGGGAGCGTCTCCCGAGTAGTCGTAGAAGCCCATCCCGGACTTGCGCCCGTACCAGCCCGCGGAGAGCATCTTGCGGAGCGTCGGCGGGCGCGCGAAGCGCCGCTCGCGGAACTCGTCGAACAGCACGTCGCAGATCGAGCCGAGCGTGTCGAGCCCGACGAAGTCGGCGAGCGTGAGCGGACCCATCGGATGCCCGGCCCCGGCCTTCATCGCGTCGTCGATCTCCGACACCGACCCGACGCCCTCTTCGTAGGCGCGCATCGCGTCGAGCATGTAGGGCACGAGCAGGCGGTTCACGATGAAGCCGGCCTTGTCCTTGGTCGGGATCGCGAGCTTGCCCTCCGAGCGGGCGAACGCGAGCGCCGTGTCGAACGCGGCGTCGCCGGTCGTCACGCAGCGGACGACCTCGACGAGCTTCATCACCTGCGCGGGGTTGAAGTAATGGAGACCGACGAACTGAGCCGGACGGGACGTCGCGGCCGCCTGGTCGATCACGGCCAGCGACGAGGTGTTGGTCGCGAAGACGGCCTCGGGCTTGACGATCGCATCCACCGCCGCCCACATCTCGAGCTTCAGCGGCAGGCTCTCGGTGATCGCCTCGATCACGAGATCGCACCCGGCGAGCTGCTGGTAGTCGGTCGTGCCGGAGATGCGCCCGCGCACCGCGTCGGCGTCCTCCTGGCTCGCCTTGCCCTTCTCGACAGCGCGGGCGAGCTGCTTCTCGATCTTGCCGATCCCCTTCGCGAGGGCGGCGTCGTCGACCTCGCGAAGGACGACCTCATAGCCGGCTTCCGCCGCCACCTGGGCGATGCCATGGCCCATCAGGCCTGCTCCCAGAACTCCTACCTGCTTGATATCCGCCATGAACCCTCCGCTCGCGCTCGCCGCCGTTGTCGGGCGCGGAGCCTATCTGCACGCCGTTCCCGGCCGCTGCCGTCCCGGCACGGGCCCTACACCCCTCCTCGGCACCGGATGCCGGGCGGCTCGGATGCGGGTAGCCTTCGCCCGTGGAGCAAGGGGAGTCGTTCGATCTGTCAGCCGCCGGGCTGCGCGCCGACGGCACCGAGCTCTCCGCGTTCTTCCAGGCGCTCGCCGGCAAGCTCGAGCAGGCGCTGCCGGGCCGCACTCGGATCGAGCGGCGCGGGGGCGGCCTGCTCGGCCGCGGACCGCGCACCGCTCGGTCGATCCAGGTCGAGCTCGGCGACTGCAGCTACCGCCTGGAGCTCGACGGAGGGGTCCTGCGAGGCTCGCGCGAGCGGCGCAGCGGCGGGATCGCGATCGGGCGCGACGCGCTCGATGCGGACGCGTGGATCGCCGCGCTGACCGACGAGCTGCGCGAGGAGGCCGAGCGCGACGCCGGCGCACGGCTGGCACTCGAACGGCTGCTCGCATGACCCCGGCGGGACAGCCGCCCGGCTCCGACCTCGACGCGGCCCGGGAGCGCGAGCAGGAGGAGTCGCAGGCGCGCGTCGAAGCGGGCGGGATCCCGCTCGCAGCCGAGCGGCGGCTGCGCGAGCTCGGCGAAGGCGCGGGCGCCTTCACCTCAGATCTGTCGGTGGGCTCGTTCGCGCTGTGCCACGAACTCGGGCTCACGCCCCTCGCGCAGGTGATGGGCAGCTCGATCTACCAGGTCGGCGGGTATGCGGGGGTGCTGCCGAGCGCTTACGCGGGCGGCTTCATGTACGAGCTCGACGCGCTCTCCGGAGCCTGGAACGAGGCCCGCGACCGTGCTTTCCGGCGGCTGGCGATCGAGGCGGAGCACCTTGGCGCGGACGCCGTCGTCGGGGTGCAGATCAGCAAGGGCCAACGCGAGTTCACCGAAGGCGCGCTCGAGTGCGTCGTCGTCGGGACCGCGATCCGCGTCGGCTCGCCGGCGCCCGGCTCAGCGCCCGGCAAGCGGGGCGCCGCGGTCTTGACCGAGCTCTCGGTACCGGACTACGCCAAGCTCCACCGTGCCGGCTTTCAGACGCTGGGCGTCGTCGCCTGGACCTCGATCTTCTTCGTCCAGTCCTGGGGCGCCGCACAGTTCGGCGGGCTCGGCGGGATGATGCGAAACCAGGAGCTCGGCGACTACACCCAAGGCGTCTACGAGGCCCGCGAGAGCGTGATGAGGCGCGTGACCGAGCAGGCCGCGAGCGTGAGGGCGAGCGGGGTCGTCGGCATGAGGGTCGCGCACACCGTGCGCCCCGGCGGACAGAACGGCCTGATCATGAGCTTCGACGTGATCGGCACGGCGATCCGCCAGACGGGTACCGAGAAGGACATTGCCCCCGAGACGATCATCAACCTCAACTGAGAGCGAGCGGGACACGATGAGCGAGAGCGAGAGCACCTACGACCCGGCATCCCTCGAGGGCGTTCCCGAGGCGGGGCGCGAGCGGCTGCGCCAGAACAAGGCGGGCCTGTTCACCTCCGACCTCTCGGTGAACGAGTTCCTGCTTGTGAAGGAGGCCGGCTTCGAGCCGCTCGGCCTCGTCGTCGGCAGCTCGATCTACCACATCGGGATCCAGATGGCGGGCTGGAAGAAAAGCCAGGAGATGACCGTCCTCTCCGAAGCGATGTACGGAGCCCGGCAGCTCGCGATGACGCGCATGGAGGAGGAGGCCGACCAGCTCGGCGCCGACGGCGTGGTCGGCGTGCGCCTCGACATCGGCCGCTACGAATGGGGCCAGGACATGGCCGAGTTCATCGCGATCGGCACCGCCGTGAAGCACCGCGACGGCGTCCTTCACCGCGCCCCGAACGGGCGCCCGTTCACCAGCGACCTCTCCGGTCAGGACTTCTGGACGCTGCTTCGCACCGGACACCGGCCGGTCGGCATGGTGATGGGCAGCTGCGTCTACCACGTCGCGCACCGGGGGATGCTCCAGTCGATGGCGCAGACCGGCCGCAACGTCGAGCTGGCCAACTACACGCAGGCGATCTACGACGCACGCGAGCTGGCGATGGAGCGCATGCAGGCCGAGGCCCAGCAGATGTCCGCCGAGGGGATCGTCGGCGTGCAGCTGCAGGAGAAGAGCCACGGCTGGGGCAGCCACACGATCGAGTTCTTCGCGATCGGCACGGCGATCATCCCGCGCGAGGGCTCGCAGGAGGCGATCCAGCCGCCGACGACGGTGCTCGACCTCAGCTGAGCGCCGCTGCCCCTTCGAAGCGGAGGGCCACGACCCGTCCACGCTTCGGGCCCCGCAGCGGGCGCTCGCGTACGCTTGAGGCCCACCCGCACACGAGGAGGCAGGCCGTGAGCATCGTCGAGAGAGAGGACCGGGGCGCAGTCCGCCACATCGTCCTGAACCGTCCCGAGAAGCGCAACGCGATGAACCAGGAGCTGCTGCGAGCGCTCGGTTCCGAGCTGCGCGAGGCCGCCGGCGACCCGTCGGTCCACTGCGTCGTGCTGCGCGGCAGCGGGCCGGTCTTCTCCGCGGGCGTGGACCTGAACGAGCTGATGGACTCGACCGGCCAGGTGGGGATGCTGCGGCCGTTCCGGAACGTGTTCCTGGAGTGCGCGAACCTCTGCGAAGAGATGGCCAAGCCGGTCGTCTGCCAGATCCACCGCACCTGTGTGGGCGGGGCGCTCGAGGTCGCGCTCGGCTGCGACCTGCGGATCGCCTCCAGCGACGCCTCGCTCGGGCTCCCGGAGGTCAAGTTTGGGATCATCCCCGACGTCGGCGGCTCGACGCGCCTGCCCGCTGTCGTCGGCCTCGGCCGGGCCAAGGAGCTGATCATGACCGCGCGCCTGATCGGCGCGGAGGAGGCCCAGCGCATCGGCCTCGTCAACCGTGTCGTCGAGCCCGAGGAGCTCGAGCAGGCGACGCAGGCGCTCGTGGACGAGCTGCTCGCCAACTCCCCTGTGGCGGTCGGCCGCGCCAAGCGCGTGATGGACGCCTCAGCGCGCCCCGCGCTCGCCCAGACGCTCGAGATGGAGGTCGCAGTCCAGGAGTACTGCGTCGCGGCGGCGCGGGAGAGCGCGCGCGAGGTCGAGCAGGCGATGGCGGGGTAGCCCGCTCGGGCGCCCGGGCCGCAGCGCCCCCGGCAATCGGGCGGTCCCGCTAACGGCGTCGGCGCGAGCTCCGGCGCCAGAGCATGTAGCCGACCCGCACGAGCACCGACACCGCGACAAGGATGCTGCCCGCCAGACCCACGTGGCGCCCGTTGGAGACGTAGCCCGCGACGGCGCTCAGCGATGCCACTCGACCGGCCCGGCCACAAGCGTGTGGCTTCCCAGCGACCGCCCGAGCAGCTCCTGCACCCGTTCTGAGCACGCGAGCAGCGAGGGCAGGTCAACCCCCGTCTCGATCCCCATCTCCTCGAGCATCGAAACGAGGTCCTCCGTGGCGATGTTGCCGGTCGCCCCGGCCGGCACCGGGCATCCGCCCAACTCGCCGAAGCTCGACTCGAACGAGTCCACCCCGGCCTCCAACGCAGCGAGCACGTTGGCGAGCCCCTGACCGCGTGTGTTGTGGAAGTGGGCGGTCAGCTCGAGGTCCCCGAGGCGCTCGCGTGCGAGCTCGAAGAACGCGCGCACTTGGCGCGGGTTCGCCATCCCGGTCGTGTCCCCGAAGCCGACCTCCTGGGCACCGGCGTCGCGCAGCGCGGCCGCGATCTCCAGGACCCGCTCGGCAGGAACATCGCCCTCGTAGGGGCAGCCGAACGAGGTCGAGATCACGCCCTCACAGCGCAACCCCTCCTCGCGCGCGCGGGCGAGGACACGCTCGACGCCGGCGAGCGAGTCTGCGATCGGCCGGTTGACGTTGTGCCGGTTGTGGGTCTCCGACGCCGAGAGGAAGACGTTGACCTCGTCGAACGCGGGACGGTCGCCGCTCGCCCCCTCGCGTAGCGCGAGGGCGCGGTCGAGGCCGCGCTCGTTCGGGATCAGCACCGTCACGCTCACGTCTGCTGGAACATCGATCGCCGCGAGCACCTGCTCTGCGTCCGCGAGCTGGGGGATCACGTCCGCTCGCACGAAGCTCGTCACCTCCAGGCGGCGCAGCCCCGTGCCCGCGAGCATCTCGATCAGCTCGACCTTCTGCGCCGTCGGGATCACCTCGGGCTCGTTCTGGAAGCCGTCGCGGGGCCCGACCTCACGGATGCGGGCGGTGGACGGGAAACTCGCCATGTCCCGCACTTTAGGACCCGCGCGCACGGCCTACCGGCGCGAGCGCCCCTACGCCGGGTCGCTCACCACATCGACAGCCCGCCGCTGACGTTCAGCGTCTGCCCCGTCACGTAGGAGGCCTGCTCAGAGGCCAAGAAGACGATCGCGTCTGCGACCTCCTCGGGCTGGCCGCTGCGCCCCAACGCGGTCGCGTCCACCATGCCCTGCTTCAGCCGCTCCCCGAGCTCGCCCAGCGTCGCCGGCGCAGCGTTCAGCAGCGGCGTCTCGATCGGGCCTGGTGCGACGGCGTTGCGGCGCACGCGGTAGCGCGCCGCCTAGCGCGCGATCGGCTTGGTGATTGACATTTAGCTGCCGCTCTCGATCCTACGGCGCTTTTCGACAGAGGTACACGGGCTCACGGGACCCTAGAAGTGCTTCCTCAAAACGTGGTGAGAGGTCGATACCTTGAGGCATCAACGAACCCTCTCCAGAAGCACCAACCAGAAGGGTTCAGACATACCAGACACCATCATCACCGCCAAGACCCGCTGCTGGGTCGAGACGGGTTGTCAGCACGTAGCCGCGGGTATCCGTTAGAGTCCAGCCTTGACGGTGGCGGGATGCCACGCGGGTTGGCGTTTTCGCCGCGAACTCCGGACTATGGGGGTCCCATGTCGGTTGCATGGATGGTGCGACGGGCAGGTCTTGTCGTTGTTGGCGTGTGTGCGTCGTTCGTTTTGATGGCTGCGCCGTCGTGGGCGCACGCGCTGCCGACGGTCACGTGTAGCGGCACGCTTGGGCCGGGAGTCATCGACGCCAACGTGACCGCTGAAGCCGGCTGCGATCTGGCGGAAAACACGACCGTCGAAGGCAACGTCAACGTGGTCGAAGGCGGAAGCCTCAACGACAGCCCCGGACTCATCGTAAGGGGCCATCTCTGGAGCCACGGAGCGACGCACGTTGAAGTCTACATTTCGCTCATCGGCAAAAGCGTGGTGATCGAACACACGACGGCGGGAGTACTGCTAACTGGCGGGGGCTCCATCGATGGCTTGGTGAGAATCGAGAACAATGCAATGATGTTCATGGGGTACGGAAACCAAGGCATCGAAGTTTACGATCTGACGCTCGGCTCAAGGCTGCTCGTTACCAAAAACGACGTTGAATCTCAGGAACCAAGCGCTCAACCACAGCTAGTTGTCGATGGGACCAGTGTGGCCGGTGAAGTCCGCATCAACAAAAACACGCTGAGCGCGAATGCCATGACCAGCCTCCCCGCCATCGAGGCGTCCCGCGTAAAAACGGGCGGCAATCTCAGCGTCAACAGCAACAACCTAGAGCTCGACTACACCGGGCGCTCCGGCGATGATTATGCAATCATCCAGGCAGCTGCCAACGAAGTCGGCGGCCGTCTTTCGGTGTCGGATAACAATTTCGTTTCAGAAGACTCCCCGTACGATCACGGGTGGTTCCGTATCGAAGAAAACAAGGTCACGAACAGGCTGGCGTGTAGGCACGACGTGGGTGTTACGGAAACAACGGTGGAAATGAATACGGCGGGTAGCGACGCCGGGCTGTGCTAGCGGGCTAGGAAACGTACAAATCGGACTCGACGGCCGAACACGACCCGATCGCTGGGCTTGGGTTGTGTTCGGCTTTCGATTATCTGTGCCGGTGATCCTCGCGGATGCGAACGGCGCTCACCACATCGACAGCCCGCCGCTGACGTTCAGCGTCTGCCCCGTCACGTAGGAGGCCTGCTCAGAGGCCAAGAAGACGATCGCGTCTGCGACCTCCTCGGGCTGTCCACTGCGCCCCAGCGCGGTCGCGTCCACCATGCCCTGCTTCAGCCGCTCCCCGAGCTCACCGAGCATCGCCGGCGCGGCGTTCAGCAACGGTGTCTCGATCGGCCCCGGCGCGACGGCGTTGCAGCGCACGCGATAGCGGGCGGCCTCACGCGCGATCGCCTTGGTGAACCCGATCACCCCGGCCTTCGCCGCCGAGTAGACGACCGACCCCTGCGAGCCGACGCGACCCGCCTCGCTGGCCACGTTGACGATCGCGCCCGCGCGGCGCTCCTGCATGCCGCCGAGCACGGCGTGGGTGACAGCCATCACGCCGCGGAGGTTCACCCCGAGGACGAGATCCCAGAGCTCCTCATCGGTGTTCACGAAGAACGCGAAGCGGTCGGTTCCCGCGTTGTTCACGAGCACCTCCACGGCCCCGAGCTCGCCCTCCACCGCCGCGACGGCGGCCCGCACCGAGGCCGGATCGGCGACGTCCATCAAGCAGGCCATGCCGTCCAGCTCTTGGGCGATCGTGCGCGCGCCCTGCTCGTTCACATCGGCGACCGCGACACGCGCCCCCTCGGCGGCCAGGCGGCGCGCGGTCGCCGCACCGATTCCCGACGCGCCGCCCGTGACGAGCGCAACCCTGTCCTCGAGCATCATCGGCGGAAGCCTATACTCGGCCGCCGTGCCGCCCAGCCGCCACGATCCCGTCGCCATCATCGGCGCCTCAGGTGCGCTCGGCTTCGGCTTGGCGCTGCGCCTCGGGCGCGCCGGGATCCCGATCGAGATCGGCTCGCGCGATGCCGAGCGGGCCCGCGAGACGGCGCTCAAAGCCGCCGAGCTCGTGCCCGAGGGGGAGTTCAGCGGCCGCGAGAACGCGGAGGCCGTGGCCTCGGCCCCGATCGTGGTGCTGAGCGTCCCGTTCCGCAGCCAGAGCGAGACGATCGACATGATCAAACACACGCTCGAGCCGGGCAAGCTCCTGATCGACGCGACGGTCCCGCTCGCGGCGGCGGTCGGAGGGAAAGCGACCCGGATGCTCGGCGTCTGGCAGGGCTCGGCCGCGCAGCAGGCCGCCGAGCTCGTCCCCGAGGGCGTGCGCGTCGTCTCGGCGCTGCACACGGTGTCGGCGGCCTCGCTCGCCGAGCTCGACAGCCCCCTGGACCAGGACGTGCTGGTGTGCGGCAACTCGCGCGCGGACAAGCGCGAGGCCGCCGAACTGCTCGAGCACGTCGAGGGCCTGCGCTGCGTCGACTGCGGGCGCCTGGAGAACTCGCGCACGGCCGAGTCGCTGACCGCGCTCCTGATCGCCGTCAACGCGCGCTACAAGGTGCACGCCGGCATCAAGCTGAGCGGCCTGCCCGACGCGCTCTGGGAGTGAGCGCCGCCACCGAGCCGATCGTGCTGCTCTCGGGCGGCACCGGCGGCGCAAAGCTGGCCCTCGGGATGCTGGAGGCGTTCGGTCCCGACCGCCTGACGGTGATCGCGAACACCGGCGACGACATCGAGATCTACGGCGCGCTCGTATCGCCCGACCCCGACCTCGTCTCCTTCTGGCTCGCGGGCTCGATCGATGAGCGCGGCTGGGGGCTGCGCGAGGACACCTTCACGGTGATGGACGAGCTTCGCGCGCGTGGCGAGGACGTGTGGTTCAACCTCGGCGACCGCGACCTGGCGTGGTGCCTGCGGCGCTCGAGCCTGCTCGCCTCAGGCCTCACCCCCACGGCGGCTCTCCGCGAGCTGAACGACTCGATCTCCCAGCCGGTCCCCGTGCTGCCGATGAGCGACGACCCGATCCACACCTGGGTCTCCACGCCCGCCGACGGCTGGATCGGCTTTCAGGAGTTCATGATCCGGCGCCGCGCGGCGGGACCGATCGACGGGCTGGAGTTCCGTGGCGCGGAGAACGCGCGGCCGAGCCGGGCCGTGCTGGACGCGATCGCAAGCGCCTCGGCGATCGTGATCGGCCCCTCGAACCCGCTCGCGTCGATCGGGCCGATCCTCGCCGTGCCGGGCATGGCCGAGGCGCTGCGCGGCGCGGTCGCACCCGTCGTGGCTGTGAGCCCGATCGTCGGCGGAGAGGTGCTGAAGGGCCCGACCGCCGCGTTCATGGCGCTCGCCGGCCGGGAGTGCAGCGCGGGCGGCGTACGCGAGCACTACGGCGAGCTGCTCGACGGGATCGTCGCCGACGAGCCGCTCGAGGGCGCGACCCCTTCCCTCAGCACCCCGACGCTGATGGACACGACCGAGACGCGTGCGCGGCTTGCGCGCGAGGTGGTCGCCTTCGCCGGGAAGCTTCACGACGCCAGCTAGGCTCACGGGCAGAGCCGTGCGCACCGCCGCGATCCTCCCCGTCAAGAGCTTCGGCCGCGCCAAGCAGCGGCTTGGCCGCGGCGTCCCCGACCCCCTCCGGCTCGCGCTGGCCCGTGCGATGGTCGCCGACGTGCTCGACGCGCTCGCCGCGACCGAGGGTGTCGAGTTGACCATCGTCGTGACCCGCGAGCCCGAGGCGGCGCAGGCCGCCTCGGCGGGCGGAGCCAAGGTCGTCGAGGACCGCAGCGAGGCCGGCCAGTCGGCCGCAGCCGCGCTCGGGATCGCCGAGGCGCTTGCCGCCGGCTTCGAGCGGGTGCTGCTCGTGCCGGGTGACTGCCCGGCGCTCGCGCCCGCCGAGCTCGACCCGCTCCTGCGAGAGCACGGCCGCAAGGGACCGGAGGTCGCGATCCTGCCGGACCGCCACGGCACCGGCACGAACGGGCTGCTGCTCGCGCCGCCGCTGGCGATCGAGCCGAGCTTCGGCCCGGGGAGCTGCGCACGTCACACCGAGCTCGCGCGCGAAGCCGGTGTCGCTTGCCGGCTCGCCCTGCTGCGCTCCCTCACGCTCGACGTCGACACCGTCGAGGACCTCGCCGCGCTGAGCGAAGCGCTCGCGAGCCGCGCCGGGGCGGCGCCGCGGACGCGCGCCGTGCTCGCCGCAGAGGACCCGGCCGCGGCCGTCGCGCTCGGCGCCCGCGCGTAGACCGCCGATGGCTTCCTTCAGCGCCCGGGCTCTCCCGGGTATCCCCGAGATCGACCCCGGCGACGACCTCGCCGCGATCCTTGCCGCCGCGCTCGCAGAGGCAGAGCCCTCGCCGGGGGCGGCAGTCGCGCTGGCCCACACGGTCGTCTCCAAGGCGGAGGGCGCGGTCGTCGAGCTCGGGGACGTCGATCCGGGCACGCGGGCGCGCGCGCTCGCCGAGGAGCAGGGCAAGGACCCGCGCCTGGTGCAGGTCGTCCTCGACCAGTCAGCCGAGGTGCTGCGCGCCGAGCGCGGCGTGCTGGTCTCGCGAACGCATCACGGCTTCGTCTGCGCGAACGCGGGCGTGGACGTCTCGAACGCCGGCGGGTCGGACCGCGCGATCGTCCTGCCGGCCGATCCCGATGCCTCGGCCCGGGCGATCCGCGCGCGCCTCGGCGCATCCCCGCCCGCGGTGATCGTCACCGACAGCTTCGGACGCGCGTGGCGCCACGGGCAGGTGGACGTCGCGATCGGCCTCGCCGGGCTGCAGCCGCTGGACGACTGGCGCGGGCGCAGCGACGCGGAAGGCACCGAGCTTCAGGCGACATGGCTCGCGGTGGCAGACGCGCTCGCCGCGGCGGCCGACCTCGCGCGCGCGAAGGACTCGCGCGAGCCGGCCGTGCTGATCGAGGGCCTAGGGCGCTTCGTCACCGACGCGGACGGCCCCGGCGCCCGCGCGCTGCTGCGCCCCCTCGACGAGGATCTGTTCCGCTAGGAGCGCCGCTCACGCGGGCGCGCGGGAGCCGACCCCGAGCGCGCCGACAGCCACAACGCGCGGGCCCACCCGCGCCCGCGGCCCCTCATTCGCCGGGCGCAAGCGCGGACCAGAAGCGGATGAACTCGCGCTCGTGGCCGATCCCGAGCTCCAGCGCCAGACGGGCACCCTCAGGTGCCTCCTGCGCGCCGGCGAGCAGCTGCTCGTATTCGGCCAGGCGGCTGCTGTGGGCCTGCACCTGCTCGGCCGCGAGCCGTCCGGGGTCGGCGCCGAAGAACAGCTTCAGCGTCGCGACGTCGCGCAGTTCGTAGAGGCCGCCCGTCGCGTCCTCGCGCCAGCGCTCGAGCGCGCGGCGCCCCTCGGCGGTGAGCCGGTAGATGCGCCGCCGCCGCCCCGAGTCCTCGCGGCGTTCGGAGAGCAGGCCCTCCTCGGCGAGCCGGCCGCACTCGGCATAGATCTGCGTGTGCGGGACGGTCCAGAAGTTGACCGTGCTCAGGGCGGCGGCCTGCTTCAGGTCATACGGCGTCGCCGGCTCGATGCGCTCGAGCAGGCCGAGCACGATGTAGGAGGTCTCGGTCAATCGCGGGCTTGACACAGGGCGAAGCGTATATTACGGTGCGAATGGTTCGGATCGAACGATGCAAGGAGAATGATCATGGCCGCCGCCCCCGTCACGCGATCAACCCCCACCCTCGGCTTCACGACGCTCGAGGACGAGACGACCGTCGATGAGCTGCCGCTCGCCGGAACGCTGCCGCCCTGGCTCGCCGGCTCGCTGCTGCGCACCGGCCCGGCGCGCTTCGAGGTCGCGGAGCAGCGCATGCGCCACTGGTTCGACGGCTTCGCGATGCTGCACCGCTTCACGATCGACGGCGGGCGGGTGTCCTACGGCAACCGCTACCTGGAGAGCCGCGCCTACCGCGCCGCGCAGGAGACGGGGCGGATCGCATACGGAGAGTTCGCGACCGACCCCTGCCGCTCGCTGTTCAAGCGCGTCCAGACGCTGTTCGCCCCCGGCAGCGCGATCTCCGACAACGCCAACGTCAACGTCACGAAGCTCGGCGAGCGCTACATCGCGATGACCGAGACGCCCCTGCCGGTGCAGTTCGACGCCCGCACCCTGCGCGCCGCCGATGCCCCGGCGTACAGGGCGCCCGGCGAGCTGACGACGGCTCACCCCCACCTCGACCGCACGACGGGAGGGATGATCAACTACGCCGCCAAGCTCGGGCCGCGCAGCAGCTACCGCTTCTTCGGCCTGGACCCTGCAGCGACCAAGCCGCGGATGCTCGCGAGCGTGCCCGTCCGCGAGCCCGCCTACATGCACTCGTTCGGGCTCACGGAGCGCTGGATCGTGCTCGCGGAGTTCCCGTTCGTCGTGAATCCGCTCTCGCTCGTCCTCTCCGGCCGGCCCTACATCGAGAACTACCGCTGGAAGCCCGAGCTGGGCACGCGCTTCACGCTCATCGACCGCGCCACCGGCAAGGCGGGCCAGACGCTCACCGGCGAGCCCTGCTTCTCCTTCCACCACGTCAACGCCTTCGAGCGCGACGGGGAAGTGCTCGTGGACCTCTGCGCCTACGACGATCACGGCATCGTCGAGGACCTCTACCTGGAGCGCCTGCGCGCGGGTAAGCCCGTGCGGGGCGCGACGCTCACCCGCTTCCGCCTCGACCCGGGCGCGAGGACGGTCGCGGCCTCGCCCCTCGCCGAGGAGGACCTCGAGCTGCCCCGGATCGCCTACGGCAGCCACAACGAGCGCCCCTACCGCTACGTGTGGGGCAACGGCACGGGCGAGAACGGCTGGCTCGAACGGATCGCGAAGGTCGACACCGAGTCGGGGCACACCCTGAGCTGGTCCGAGCCCGGCTGCTACCCCGGCGAGCCGGTGTTCGTGGCCGAGCCCGACGGGACCGACGAGGACGCGGGCGCGCTGCTCTCGGTCGTGCTCGACGGGCGCTCCGGGCGCTCGTTCCTGCTCGTGCTCGACGCCGCCACCCTCGACGAGCTGGCGCGCGCGCAGGTGCCGCACCACATCCCGTTCGGGTTCCACGGGCAGTTCGCCCGCGGCGAGCTCGGCTAGAGGGTCGAGCCGGGCGGGTTCACGAGGCGGGGTTGCCGCAGAGCAGCCCGCTCACACCGCGGCGGCCGCCTCGACCGCCCACTCGCCGCCGTCCGCCGGAAGCGGGTACCGCCGCCGGATCTCATAGAGCGTCGTGCGCTCGGCCGCGGGCCTGCCGGCCGCGTGCGCCGCGCCGACGAGCTGCTCGGGGTCGAGCTTCACGCCGTGATAGCTGCCGGCGAGGCGGCTGATCGACTCCTCCATCAGCGTGCCGCCGAGGTCGTTGACGCCCCAGTGCAGAGCCTCCGTGGCGGCGTCGAGCCCCATCTTCACCCAGCTCGCCTGCAGGTTCGTGATCGTCCTGCCCAGCGCGAGGCGGAAGACGGCGGTGTGCTTGAGGTTCTCCTCGCGCGAGATCTCCTCGACGCCGTGCGTGCGGCCGAGGAGCGTCTGGAACGGGATGAACGACAGCGGCACGAACTCGGTGATGCCCCCGGTCCGTTCCTGCAGCTCCCGCACGACGCGCATGTGCTCGGCCAGCTCCCAGGGCTCCTCGATGTGGCCGAACATGACGGTCGAGGTCGAGTGCAGGCCGGCGGCGTGCGAGGCCTCGATGATCTCGACCCAGCGCGCGACGGGCAGCTTGTTCGGCGAGATCCGCTGGCGCACGCCGTCGTGCAGGACCTCGGCGGCGGTGCCGGGGGTCGAGTCGAGGCCCGCGTCGCGCAAGCGGACGAAGACCTCGGCGGGCGGAAGCCCGGAGATGTCGCACATGTGCGCGATCTCCATCGGGCTGTAGGCGTGCAGGTGCAGCTCGGTGCCGGCCGCGCGGGCCGTCTCCTTCGCCAGCCGCAGCCAGCCCAGGTAGTCCTCGAGGGCCCAGTCGGGATGGATCCCGGACTGGATGCAGATCTCCGTGGCGCCGAAGTCGAGCGCGTCGTGGAGGCGGCCGACGAACTCCTCGGCGTCGTGCTCGTAGGCATCAGGCGAGCGCTTGCCCTGACCGAACCCGCAGAAGGCGCAGCCGACCGTGCAGACGTTGGAGATGTTGATGTTGCGGTTGACGACGAACGTGACGGTCTCCCCCGCGAGCTCGGCTCGCAGCTCGTCGGCGGCGAGGCGCATCTCCTCGATCGCCTGCGGGCGCGTCTCGGCGAACATCGCCGTGAGCTCCTGCGCGGTCAGCGCCTGTCCGTCGCGAGCTCGTTCGATCGCGCCCGGCACGAGCGAAGGCGCGATCGGCGTGGGCGGCTCGGTACGACCGGAGCCGCGGCGCGGGATGAACGACCAGTAGCGGGCCTTGATCGTGTCGAGGACGCCCTGGGCGACCCACTCCTGGTCGATGTACTCGGGGTAGACGCAGAGGCGCTCGGTGAGGGCGTAGCCGTCGCGCTGGAGCTCGCGCCGCACCTGATGGGGCGAGGGGAAGGGGTGCTCGGGCGAGATGTGATCGCCGTTGGCGGAGAGCCCGCCGAGGTCGGTCGCGCCGGCGGCGACGAGCTCACCCCACCAGTCGGCGAGATTGGGGGGAATCTGGATGCCGACCCCGGGCATCAGTCGGCGCGTCTCGGCGATCAACCTCTTCATGTCTTGGATTTGGATGGGAGGAGCGCCCGTCTGCGCCCACTCGGGGAGGGGGAGATCCGGTCGGCCGTCGGCAACGCCCGTGCGCCAGTACTCGCGTGCCGCCGCATCTGCGATCTCCGCGGGCTCCTGCCCGTAGTAGCGCTGATGCGGGACGAAGTTCTGGAGGATCACCTCCTGGATGTGCCCGTGGCGATCGTGCAGCTCGGCGATCGCCGCCAGCGAGTCCATGCGCTCCTGCTCGGTCTCGCCGATGCCGACGAGGATGCCGCTCGTGAAGGGGATCTTCAGCTCGCCGGCGGCGGCGATCGTCTCGATGCGCCGCGCGGGATGCTTGGTCGGGGAGCCGGCGTGGACGGTCTCCATCAGCCGCTCGGAGACGGACTCGAGCATCAGGCCCTGCGACGCGGTGACCTCGCGCAGGCGCTGGAGGTCATCGCTGCCGAGCACGCCGAGATTGGTATGCGGCAGCAGCCCGCGCTCCAGGGCCCGTTCGCACGCCCACACCACGTAGGAGGTGAAGTCCTCGTGCCCGTAGGAGGACAGGCGCTCTCGCACCTCGGCGTTGACCTCGGGGCGCTCGCCGGTCAGGACGAGCAGCTCCTTGACGCGGCGCCGCGCCGCGCCGTCGAGCAGCTCGATGACCTCCTCCGGCGTATGGAGGTGGGCCTGGCGGGTCGCGAACGCGCAGTACTTGCAGTAGCAGCGGCACGTCCTGGACAGCGACAGCGTCAGATTGCGCGAGAAGGTGACCCGGCGACGCATGCGTCGGAGTCTATGACGCAAAGAGCGAGATCCGAGGCCGACGGCGTCCGGCGAAGCGTGAATACTGCTCGTCATGGAGCGCGGAGTACCGGTGCGGGGGCATGAGGGCGCGAAGCTCGACACTATGGTGCGACGCGAGCTGCGCGAGCGCCAGAAGCGCGAGTTGCGCGGCGAGCGCGATCGCGTCGTGCTCGACCTCGCCGACAGCCTCGGTCTGGACGGTCTCGCCCACAGCCTCGGCACGAGCCGCGCGACCGCCGAGACGATCGTGCTTCAGGCGCGCGAGCGCCTCGCCTCGGGGCCGCGCCGGATCAACGTGCGCCGCCTGACTCACGACCCGGACCGCTGGGGCGAGGCCGACCGCCACTACGAGGCGCTCGGGCGCAGCGTCCGGCTGCCCTGAGCCGGCTCCCGCTCTAACCGGCTGCGATCCAGGCCTTGGCGTCGTCGATCGCGCCGAGCCCGAAGACCTTCTGCTCGCCCGGGATCAGCCATCTGAAGAGCTCGATCGCTTTCGAGATCCAGTCGACGTCGGTCGCGACGGCGATGCGCTTCCAGGCATCGCGGTGCTCGAAGGCGAGCGGGGGAGCGCCTTTGAGGTCCTCCTTGAGCGCGCCCATGTCGAAGCCCTCGTAGTCGTCCACGACGAAGAGCGCTCGGACGCTCCCACCATCCACGGCCGAGCGCAGCGCGGGGATCAGGACGTCGCGATAGTCGGCCCCGGTGACCCGGCCGGAGATCCTGACGCCGAACGTCCCTGCGGGCATGTCACCGAGCACCTCGACCATGGCCTCGACGTTATCCCGGCCGAGACCCGTCCGCAAGTAACCCTCGCGCAAGGCGCTCCCGGTCCTACTTCGTGGGCCGGAAGAGGCCGCGCTCGCGCATCGCGGCGAGCACCGTGCCCGCCACGTCCTCGGCATCGCGGCCGTCGGTGTCGAGGACGAGATCGACGCCGGCGATCGCCGGGACGGTCTCCGCCAGCGCGCGGGCGTGCGCGACCAAGCCCGCCCTGCCCGGCCAGCGCTCGGGCTCGCGCGCTCCGACGCGCGCCGCCAGCACGTCGGCGGGAGCGCGCAGGCACACGACGAGAGCCGGCTCTGCCTGCGCCGCGTCCAGGACGGCGCGCAGCTCCGCGGACGACTCGGCGGTGAACGCGATCAGGAACAGACGCCTGCCGGCACGGCGCTGAGCGGAGAGGGCGCCGCCGAGCTGCTCGGCGAGAACCGCGTTCCCGAGCAGCGGGAACCCCGGGTCAGCTCCTCCGTCTCGATCGCTCCGTGCGCGACGCCCTCCCGCTCCAGTTCTGCTGCCAGCGCGTCGAGCACCGTCGACTTGCCCGAGCCGGGGGCTCCGATCAGGACGAGCGCGGCGGTCATTCCCTGAGATTCGCACGCGGACGAACCCTCCCGATCCCGCGAGCTAGTGTTCGGACGAACCCCACGATCACCAGCAGCGTGCCGCCGCAGGCACCCGCAGAGCAGAAAGGTCGGCCAGAGAACATGAGCCAGAGCGTCAGCGAGAGCGAGAACCCAGCGATCCCGAGCCCGACGCCCGCTGTGCGCGCTCCCCGCACGAACCGAGACTGGTGGCCCGACCAGCTCGACCTCAGCATCCTGCACCGCCGCTCCCCCTCTCCGACCCGATGGGCGAGTCCTTCCGGTACGCCACGGAGTTCGCGAAGCTCGACGTCGAGGCGCTGCGGCGCGACCTCGTCGAGCTGATGACGACCTCGCAGGACTGGTGGCCGTCGGACTACGGCCACTACGGCCCGCTCTTCATCCGCATGAGCTGGCACGCAGCCGGCACCTACCGCATCGCCGACGGGCGCGGCGGCGGCGGCGAGGGCGCGCAGCGGTTCGCGCCGCTGAACAGCTGGCCCGACAACGCGAGCCTCGACAAGGCGCGCCGCCTGCTGTGGCCGATCAAGCAGAAGTACGGCAGCCGGATCTCCTGGGCGGACCTGCTCGTCTACACGGGCAACGTCGCGATGGAGACGATGGGCTTTCAGACCTTCGGCTTCGGCTTCGGCCGCCCTGACATCTGGGAGCCGGATGAGATCTTCTGGGGCCCCGAGGACGAATGGCTCGGCGACGAGCGCTACGGGAGCGAGAAGCGGGAGCTGTCCGGGCCGCTCGGCGCGGTCCAGATGGGGCTGATCTACGTGAACCCCGAGGGCCCCAACGGAAAGCCCGATCCGCTCGCCGCCGCGGCGGACATCCGCGAGACCTTCGCCCGCATGGCGATGAACGACGAAGAGACCGTCGCGCTGATCGTCGGCGGGCACACCTTCGGCAAGACGCACGGCGCCATCCACCCGGACACGGTCGGCCCCGAGCCCGAGGGCGCGCCGCTCGAGCAGCAGGGACTCGGCTGGAAGGGCAGCCTGCAGCGCAACGGCAACGGCGTGCGGATGCTCACCGGGGGCCCGGAGGGCGCCTGGACGAGCGAGCCCACGAAGTGGGACAACGGCTTCCTGAAGAACCTGTTCGAGTACGAGTGGGAGCTGACCGAGAGCCCCGCGGGCGCCAAGCAGTGGAAGCCGAAGAACCCGGAGGCCGAGGGCACCGTCCCCGATGCCCACGACCCCGGAAAGCGCGTGGCGCCGATGATGCTCACCACCGATCTCGCGCTCCGCGTGGACCCGGCCTACGAGCAGATCACGCGCCGCTTCTACGAGCACCCCGACGAGCTCGCCGGCGCCTTTGCCAAGGCCTGGTACAAGCTCCTGCACCGCGACATGGGCCCGCTCTCGCGCTACCTGGGGCCCTACGTCGCCGAGCCCCAGCTGTGGCAGGACCCGGTCCCGGCGCCCGAGGGTGAGCCGATCGACGCGGCCGACGCGGCGGCTCTGAAGGAGAAGATCATCGCCTCCGGCCTCTCGGTGGCCCGGCTGGTCGCGACCGCCTGGTCTGCCGCGGCGAGCTACCGCGGCACCGACAAGCGCGGCGGCGCGAACGGCGCGCGCGTACGGCTCGCGCCGCAGAAGGACTGGGACTGGAACGAGCCCGCCGAGCTCGGCGCGGCGCTCGCGACGCTGGAGGGCATCCAGCGGGAGTTCAACGCCGCGAACGGGAAGCGCGTCTCGCTGGCGGATCTGATCGTCCTCGGCGGCAGCGCCGCGGTCGAGCAGGCGGCCAGTGACGCCGGCTACGAGATCGCCGTCGGATTCGCCCCGGGGCGTACCGACGCCTCCCAGGAGCAGACCGACCTGGAGTCCTTCGCCGTGCTCGAGCCGACCGTCGACGCGTTCCGCAACTACACCCGCCCGGGCGAGCCGCTGCCGCTCGAGCACGGGCTGCTGGAGCGGGCGTTCATGCTGCGGCTGAGTGCCCCGGAGATGACCGCGCTCGTGGGCGGGCTGCGGGCGATCGGCGCCAACCACGGCAACTCCTCTCACGGCGTCCTCACCGACCGCCCGGGCACGTTGAGCAACGACTTCTTCGTCAACCTGCTCGACATGCGCACCGAGTGGAAGCCGGCCGGGCAGGAGAACCTGTACACCGGCAGCGACCGCGCGAGCGGCGAGGCTCGCTGGACGGCGACCTCGGCCGACCTCGTGTTCGGCGCGAACTCCCAGCTGCGCGCGCTCGCCGAGGTGTATGCGAGCGACGGCGAGAAGCTCGCGCGCGACTTCGCCGCCGCGTGGGAGAAGGTCATGAACCTCGACCGCTTCGACCTCTCCTGAGCGCGGCTCTCGACACACAGGTCTTCCTCGCCCGCCACGGGCAGACCGCCTACAACCTCGAGGGCCGCTTCCAGGGCCAGCAGGAGATCCCGCTCGACGAGACGGGACGCGCGCAGGCGGCTGAGCTGGCGGAGCGGGCGGTGCCGTACGGCTTTGCCGCGCTCTGGTGCAGCCCGCTGCTGCGCGCACGCGAAACTGCCGACGCCGTCGCCGCCCGGATCGGCCTCGAGCCCGTCGAGGACGCACGCCTGATGGAGACCGACGCGGGCGAGTGGACGAACCGCAGCTTCGCCGACGTCCGCGCCGAATCCGAAGATCAGTTCGACCGCTTCGCCGCGGGCGACCCGGGCTTCGCGTTCCCCGGGGGCGAGTCGTTCGCCGAGCAGGAGGTGCGGGTCGAGGCGGCGCTTGCCGAGGTCGAGCGCGGTGCCCTGCCGGCCCTCGTCGTCTGCCACGGGATGGTGATCCGCGCCGCGATCTATGTCCGCGCCGGAAGGGACGCGACGATGTTCAAGCGCGTCCCCAACGGCGCGATCGTCCCGCTGGACCCGGTCGCGGCCGCCCAGGCCGACCTTGGCGGCGGCGCGGCGACGATGCCGAGCTGAGAGCGCCCGGGGTCGGGCGAACGGCGCGCCGCTCAGCGCAGGATCGCGCAGCCCGTGCTGGCGTGGGCGAAGAGCACGTCGGGATCCTGCTCGAGGTAGAGCCGCCCCTCCGCCGTCGCGGTCCGGCGCCCGGCGTGCACGACGCGCCCCTCGGCGAGCACCCGCGCGCCGCCGGCCTTCATCCCCCTCAGGTAGCGGACCTGCAGGTCCGTCGTGGTGTAGCCGACGCCGGCGTCGAGCGTCGTGTGCACTGCACACCCCATGCACGAGTCCAGCAGCGTTGCGGCGATGCCTCCGTGCACGGAGCCGAGCGGGTTGTACATCCACTCGGCCGGCTCGATCGCGAACACCGCGCGCCCGCTGTCGACGGCGGCGATCTCGATCCCGAGCGCGCTCGCGAACGGCGGCGGCGGAAGCGTCCCGTCCAGGATCGCCCGCATCGTCTCGAGGCCCGAGAGCCCGTCCGCTCCCGCCGCGATGAGCGCCGGGTCCGCCCACTCGAAGCTCCTGACTCGGGCCTGCTCGACGGCGCTCACTTGTGGGCCGCCATGGCCTACGCCACAGCCTCTTCGACGACCTCGGCGGGGAGCTCCGGGATGTCGATCGGGTCGAGGGCCAGCACTGGATCGCTCGCCTCCCCCGCCACCTTCGTGCGGCCGATCGCGACGAACACGGCGCCCGTCAGGAGCCCGCAGATCACGGTGATCATCCAGCTCGAATGGAAGTCGGCGGCGCTGCTCGCGGAGTTGCCGAGCACGGCGACGAGCAGGGCCACGCCGAGCGCGACGCCGATCTGCCGGCCCATAGTGAGAACCGCCGCACCCGTCGCGAAGCGCTCGGGTGCGAGCGAGGAGACACCCGCACCGGTCAGCGTCGGGATCACGAGCCCGACGCCGGCGCCGGTGATCACGTTGCCGGGCAGGAAGTCCGCGACGTAGTGCGGCGTGTTTCCGGTTCGCGTGATGTACCACGTCGAGCCGGCCGCGAACAGGAGCGAGCCGGCGACGCCGGGCAGGCGGAAGCCGAAGCGCGCCCCAAGGCGGGCACCGGGGATCGCGAACGCCGCCGCTGTGGCCGGGCCGGGGAACAGCATCAGCCCGGCCGTCAGCACCTCCTCGTGCCAGACGCCGGTGAGGAAGAGCACGCCGCCGAGCAGCATCGCGCCGAATCCGGCGAAGAAGAGCAGCGAGGCGCCCACCGCCATCGCGAAGCGCGGCACGCGCAGCATCGAGGGGTCGACCACGGGAGTCGGGTGGTGTTCCGAGCGGCGCCAGAGCAGCGGCAGCAGGACCGCGGGCACGACGAGCAGGGCGATGATCGCGGGCGAGCCCCAGCCCCATTCCTGACCTTGCACGATCGCTACGACCAGCGCGCCGACGGCGAGCATCAGCATCGCCGCGCCGAGGAGGTCCGGACGTCCCGCGTCCTGCTCGCGGCGCTCCCGCAGCGTGCGCGCTCCGGCGAGGAGCGCAGCGAGCCCGACCGGGACGTTGACCAGGAACACGAGCCGCCAGTCGGCCTTCACGAGCAGCCCGCCCAGCGGCGGCCCTGCGGCCGCGGCGACGCCGCCGCTCGCCGCCCAGATGCCGATCGCGACGTGGCGCTTCTCCGGCTCGAACTCCGGCAGCATCAGCCCGAGCGAGGTGGGCAGCATCAGCGCGCCGCCGACCGCCTGGACCACCCTCGCCACGACGAGCGCTCCGACCGAGGGAGCCGCGGCGCACGCCGCGCTCGCCAGAACGAAGATCCCGAGCCCGAGCAGGAAGGCGCGCTTGCGCCCGAAGGCGTCGGCCCAGCGCCCGGCGGGCACGAGCAGCGCCGCGAACACGATCGCGTACGCGCTCAACACCCACGAGAGGGTGCTCACAGAGACACCGCCGAAGTGCTTCGAGATCGCGGGGAAGGCGATGTTGACGATGAACAGGTCGAGGCTCGACATGAACACCCCGGCCACGACGACGATGGAGACCTTCCACTTGCGTTGCATGGTGAAACGGACCCTAGCACAAGAGGGTTGCATCATGCAACCAAACACGGCTACAATGGAAGCGTGCTCCGCAACGACTACGAGAACCAGTCATGCAGCATCGCCGGGGCGCTGGAGGTCGTCGGCGAGCGCTGGTCGCTGCTGATCGTGCGCGACATCCTGCTCGGCCTGCGCCGCTTCGACGAGCTCCAGGGCCACCTCGGCATCGCGCGCAACGTCCTTCAGACACGCCTGACGCGCCTGGCGGAGGAGGGCGTGATCGAACGGGTCCCCTACCAGGAGCGCCCGCCGCGCCACGAGTACCGGCTCACCGACAAGGGCCTCGATCTGTGGCCGACGATCGTTGCGCTGATGAAGTGGGGCGACCGCTACGCGCCGCCCGAGGGCGGCCCGGCGGTCGTGGTCGAGCACCGCGGCTGCGGCGGCGCGGTGGACGAGCACCGCATCTGCGAGAAGTGCGGCGCGCGCCTGCAGGCACGCGACGCGATCGGGAGGCCCGGACCGGGGGCGGCACCGGACCACCCCCTCGTACGCCGGGCCGAGCGCCGAGACGCCGCCCTCGCCGCGGGCTGACGCCGGCGCGCCGAGCGAACCGCTGTGCGGCCGCGCGGCGCGCTGCCTCGCGTCGGCTCAGGCGCGGTGGGGCGAGCTGTCGAGTGCCGCGGTCAACGCTCGAGCAGGCCGGCGACGAGCTGCGCGCCTTCGCGGGCCATCCGCGAGCGCGGCACGACCAGATCGAAGCCGTCGCCCTCCGCGAGCTCCCGCACCCCCGGCTCGACGTGCGAGTAGTAGCCGAGCACCCGGGCCCGGCCGATCAGCCCTTCCTCACGCAGCTCCCGGACGGACTCGACGCGTTCGAGCTCATCGGAGGTGAGGTCCGCGACCAGCACCTCGGCCGGGCCTCGGATCAGGGCCTCGCGGAGCGCGTCCTCCCCTCCGGCGAGCTCGACCTCGTGCCCGGCGGCGGCCAGCCCGCCCTGCACGTTCGAGCCGAACAGCAGGTCCGCGGTGAGGACGAGCACGCGCGCCACGGTCGCGAGCCGGCGCTACTGGGCGCGGAGTCGGCGGAACTCGTCACGCGCCGACTGCGGGCGGCCCCACATCTGCGTTACCTCGACACGCGCCACGCGCTCCTCGCGCAGCACGAACTCGCCCTCGATCCCGGCCTCGTCGAGCAGGCGCAGCGCGCCGTGGACCGTCTGCGCCGAGGCGGCGTGCCCGAAGGAGTGCGCGATGCTCAGCCGCCAGTGCCAGTCGTTGTGGGAGTACGGCCGGGCGTTGACAGTTGCGAGATAGAGCGCGGCTTCGACGTAGCGCGACTCGTCGGCGATCCGCATGTCGAGCTCGAGGTCGGTCCAATCGTCGGGGAGCCCGTCTACGAGCTGCTGGAAGGCGTCGGCCAAGCCCATCGAGGCCAAGCCTAGCGCGGCTATTCTCGAATCGATGACCCAAAGCGGGATCGACACGGCAGAGACCGTCGCGCCGGCGGACGAGCACCGCGCCCTCCACGAGGGCTGCGGGCTGTTCGACCGCTCCGAGCGCGGCAAGCTCGCCCTCACCGGCCCGGACGCCGTCGAGTTCCTGAACGGGCAGGTCACGAACGAGCTGGCGACGCTCGTGCCGGGAGACGGCCGCTACGCCGCGTTCCTCACCCACAAGGGCAAGATGCTCGGCGACCTGCGAGTGCTCGCGGTCGCCGGCGACTCCGGCGAGGTCGAGCTGCTGCTCGACACCGAGCGCGAGACGCTCCAGGCGCTCTTCGACATGATCCGCCGCTTCAAGGTCGGCTACCGCGTCGAGCTCCACAAGCGCACGCTCGAGCGCGGGCTGCTCTCGCTGATCGGACCGCGAGCCGACGCGCTCGTCGCAGCCCCTCTGGGCGCGCAGGAGCACGCGAACACGGTCGCGCAGATCGAGGGCATCGACGTCCTGGCGGTCCGCACCGACACGGGGATCGACCTGCTCTGCGACGCGCGCGACACCGAGACCCTCGCCGCCGCGCTGCGCACCCTCGGCGCCACCCCCGTCGGCGCCGCGGCTGCCGAATGCCTGCGCGTCGAGCGCGGCCGGCCGCGCTACGGGGCCGAGCTGGACGACAGCGTGATCCCCCAGGAGGCCGGCCTGAACGACCGCGCCGTCAGCTTCACGAAGGGCTGCTACGTGGGGCAGGAGACCGTCGCGCGCCTGTTCTACAAGGGCAAGCCGAACCGCCGCCTGCGCGGCCTGCGGCTGTCCGCGCCCGCCGGGACCGGGACGCCGCTGCTCCTCGGCGAGCGCGAGGTCGGCCGCGTCGGGAGCTTCGCCGCCTCGCCCTCGCTGGGTCCGATCGCGCTCGCGCTCGTGCGCCGGGAGGCCGAGCCGGGTGCCCGCCTGCAGGCCGGCGAGGCGATCGCAGAGGTCGTCGAGCTCCCGTTCTGAGCCTGCGGCCGGGGGCTCCTCGGTGTCACCCTCGACGCTCGTCTCAGGGTTCCCTAATTAGGGTGCCCTAAGTTGTGATACGGTCCCGGCTCGGTCATACCCGAGCGCGACAGTCGGGTATCGCGACCGTACCACCCCGTGAGCGCCCACGACGACACCTCCGAGTCCCCCGCGAAAAGCCGGCCGGCCCGGCAGAGAGCCGGGAGCTCCGCCGCGATGCGCCTCTGGGTGCTCGTCCTCCTGGCCGTCGCGGTCGTCGGCGTGATCCTCGGCTGGCACGCACACGGCGGAACCCCGGACCCGGCCGACCCCTCCACCCACATGAGCAGCACCTCCGCCGTCGTGGACAGCGCTGTGCTCGTGTTCCGCGAGGGACTCGAGACGATCCTCGTGCTCGCCGCGATCACGGCCAGCTTCCTCGGCGGCAACCGCTCCTACCGCCGGCCCGTCGCGATCGGTGGCGCCGTCGCGATCGCCGCGTCCGTGGCCACCTGGTTCGTCGCCGTCTGGACGATCGGGCAGTTCGGAGACGGCGGGCTCGGCGTCCAGGCCGCAACCGGCATCCCCGCGATCCTCGTGCTGCTGCTCGTGATGAACTGGTTCTTCCATCGCGTCTACTGGACCGGCTGGATCTCCCACCACCACGGCCGCCGCAGGCGGCTGCTCGGCGCCACCGATGAGACCGCGATGCGGGCCACGATCCTCGGCCTGGGACTGCTCGGGTTCACCTCGGTCTACCGCGAGGGCTTCGAGATCGTGCTGTTCCTGCAGGGACTGCGCGTCGCGTTCGGCTCGGCGGTCGTGCTGGAGGGCGTCGTGCTCGGGCTCCTGTTCACCGGCGCTGTCGGCGTGCTCACCTTCGGGCTGCACCAGAAGCTGCCCTACAAGCGCCTGCTGATCATCACGGGCGTGATGCTGCTGGTCGTGCTGTGGGTGATGGTCGGCGAGGAGGTCAACGAGATGCAGCTCGCCGGCTGGATCGGCTCGACGCCGATCGAAGGCCTGTCGATCCCGGGCTGGGCGGGCACCTGGTTCTCGATCTTCCCGAACGTCGAGACCATCGCGGCCCAGCTCATCGCGGTGGCCGTGGTCGTCGGCTCCTACGTGGCCGCTCAGTACCTGCGTGTCTGGCGCCCGCGCCGGCGCCACGAACGCGCCGCGCAGATCGCCGAGCGCCCGCCGGAGCGCCCGGCGGGGCTGTCCATCGCTCCCGGCGCCCAGGTCACAGGCCCGGCCTGACCCCACTCAGCCGGGCTCGCGTCGGCCGCCGGCGCGCCCAGGTCACCGGCCCGGCCCCAGCGCGGGCGGACTACTCCTCGTCGCCGCCGCTGATCTGCTGGACGATGCTCTGTTCGGCGGCCCGGAGGTAGCCGATCGCCGCGTAGGGATCGGGGATGTTGTGGCGGATGCGGACCGTCGAGGTGTAGTCCTCGCCGTCGGCGCCGTCGACCTGTTTGAGCACCTGCACGATCGTGATGACCGCGCCGATCTCGGCGGTCTCGTCCTCGCCGTAGGCCTCGTCGAGGGCCTCCATCTGTTCCGAGGCGCAGTTCCCCAGCACCGTTCCGTCAAGTGGCATCCGCCCATCGTCCTTTCGATCGCCTCATCCCGGCCGCGGAGCCGGCGCGCCACCACCGTAACGAACCGGCAGGGACGCCCGAGGACGGGCTCATAATCCACCGATGGCCTCGGCGCACGAGTTCTTCGCGGCCTCGGCGGGCGTCGCCGGCGCGCTGATCGGGCTCCTGTTCGTCGCGATCTCGGTCGCGCCCGACCGCGTGCTCGGCCCCGAAGCATCCGACGTGCACGCGGTGCGCGCGGCGCAGGCCCTGACCGCGTTCACGAACGCGCTGACGGTCTCGCTGTTCGGCCTGATCCCCAACTTCAGCCCCGCGACGGCGGCCATCGTCGTGTCGATCGTCGGGTTCAGCTTCATCGGCGGCGCGCTGGTGCGGCTCGTGCCGCTCGCCCGTGCCGGCGAGATCCGCTTCAGCGAGCTGGGCTTCCTGTTCGGCCTGCTGGTCGTGTTCGTGATCCAGCTCATCACCGCGATCGTCCTTTCCCGCCACGAGGGCAACCGCGAAGCCCTGCAGATCATCTGCGTGCTCGTCGTCGTGTGCTTTTTGATCGGGATCGCCCGCTCGTGGGAGCTGGTCGGCGGGCCGAGCTTCGGCGTGCTGAGCCTGAGGGGCGCCCGCAAGGCCCGCAAAGACGACTCGGAATGAGCCCCGGATCCGCGGGCACCCCGCTCGCCGAGAAGCTCGGCTGCAAGCCCGGCGGGCGCCTGCTCACGCGCGACGCCCCGGCCGGCTTCGCGGTTCCCGAGCTACCCGAGGGCTGCGCGCGCGGCGAGCTCTCCCAGGGCGAGGCCGCGGGCGCCGCAGGCGACGTCGCGATCGCGTTCTTCGGCGCCCGCGCAGAGCTCGCCGCCGAAATCGCGGCGCTCGGCGAGGCGATCTTCCCCGACGGCGCGCTGTGGATCGCCTGGCCCCGCCGCGCCGCGGGTCACGACAGCGACATCCGCGACCAGGACATCCGCGATCTCGCGCTGCCGCTGGGCCTCGTCGACGTCAAGGTCGCGGCCCTGAGCGAGGACTGGTCGGGCCTGCGGCTCGTGTGGCGTGCCGAGCGGCGCGGCCGCTGACCCGGCGGCGCCACGCCCGATCCCGCGGCCCCCGGGTAGCATTGGCGCTGCCTGCCGGCGGGCACGGAGCGCCCGCTCACCACTTTTCACAACAAAGACGAGGTTCAGAGCACAGTGGCAATCGATCTCCAGCAAGTTTCCGCCGTCGACACCGAGCCCGGCGAGCTGCCCAGCACGATGGCGGCCTGGGTGATCCGCGAGGAGCGCTACGGCGAACCGAAGGACGCCTTCCAGATCGAGGAGGTCGAGGTCCCCGAGCCGGGCGCGTTCGAGGTGATCGTGCGCGTGATGGCCGCGGGCGTCAACTACAACAACGTGTGGGCCGCCCTCGGCAAGCCGGTCTCGGTCATGAAGTACGGCGACCACCCCGAGTACGGCCACCACATCGGTGGCTCGGACGCCTCGGGCATCGTCTGGAAGGTAGGCGCCGGCGTGACGCGCTGGAAGCCGGGCGACGAGGTGGTCGTCCACTGCAACCAGGCCTCCTACGAGGACCCCGAGGTTCACGGCCTGGACCCGATGGCTGCCCCGTCACAGAAGATCTGGGGCTATGAGACGACGTGGGGCTCCTTCGCCCAGTTCACCAAGGTCCAGGCACAGCAGCTCCTGCCGAAGCCGCACGCGCTGACCTGGGAGGAGGCCGCCTCCTACGGGCTCGTCTACTTCACGGCCTACCGCATGCTGATCACGCGCTGCAAACTGCAGCCCGGGGCGAACGTCCTGATCTGGGGCGCGGCCGGCGGGCTCGGCGTGTTCGCGACGCAGATCTGCAAGGCCGCCGGGGCGAACTGCGTCGGCGTCGTGTCCTCCGCGGAGAAGGGCGAGCTGGTCAAGCGCCTCGGCGCGGTCGACTACATCGACCGCAACGAGTTCGCGGGCATGATGCGCAAGGGCGGCGAGACGCCCGAGGAGGAGAAGGCGCGCTCCAAGGTCGCGCTCGGCTTCGCCAAGCGCGTCAAAGAGATCCTCGGCGACGCGCCCGACATCGTCTTCGAGCACGTCGGCAAAGCGACGCTGCCGACCTCTGTGTTCACAGCCAAGACGTTCGGGAAAATCGTGATCTGCGCCGGCACGACGGGCATCGACGTGGACTTCAACGTCGCGATCCTGTGGATGCGCCAGAAGGAGATCCTCGGGTCGCACTTCGCGAACGCCTACGAGTGCATGAAGGCGAACGAGCTGATCGAGAGCGGCCTGATCCGCCCGGTGCTCTGGCGCACCCTCGGCTTCGAGGGCGTTGCCGAGGCGCACCAGCTGATGCTCGAAAACAAGCATCTGGGCAAGATCTCGATCCTCGTCGGCGCCGACGCCGAGGGGCAGGGCAAGACCGCCGAGGGCCCGGGAGCCATCCACGCCGAGGTGGGCGCCTGATGGCCGGCACGGTCATCGTCCCCTGGTACGCGACGGGGTTCCGCGGCGACAGGTTCGAGACCGCGCTGAACGAGGTCGCCGCGGTGGCGCTGCGCTATGGCGCGAGCGCCTACTCCGTGTACCGCGCCCGCGACGACAAATACAAGTTCCAGCAGTTCGCGGCCTTCGAGGACAAAACCGACTGGGAGCGCTACTGGGAAGGCGAGGAGATGCTCTACTTCCGCGCCCGTCACTCCAGCTGGTACCAGGTCCCGGTGCTCTACGGCTGGTGGGATCTGACCGCCGGGGGCGCGGTCGCCTCGGGAGCGGGCGCAGTGCCCGCCGGCAACGGCACCAACGGCACCAACGGCGTCAACGGTGGCAACGGCGTGGGCGTCGGCGACAGCGCTTAGCCGGACAGGCGCCGCAGAATCTCCCCGGCCGGCTGCGCACGAGCCGCGCGGAAGCCGGTTCCGGCCCAGAGGTGCAGCCGCTCGGGGTCGCCCTGCGCGGCCGCGGCGCGGCGCAGCGGCGCAGTGAGGTGGTGGATCGCCGGGTACCCGAGCGGCGCTGCACGCTCGTGACGCTCGATGAAGCCGTTTCGCAGTCCGCGTGCAGGGCGGCCGGTGAAGGCGCGCGTGATCACCGTCTCACCGCGAGCCGGATCGGCGAGCGCGGCACGATGGACGGGCGCGGTCGCCGCCTCGTCGGAGAGCAGCAGGGCCGTGCCGACCATCACGGCGTCCGCCCCGGCGTCCAGCGCCCGGGCAACCTCGGCAGGCCCCGCGAGCCCGCCGGCTGCGATCAGCGGCAGCGCGGTCCGGGCCGCGATCGCCGCCGTCAGCTCGCTCAGCGCGAGCGCCGGCGGCGGCTCGCGCGGCGTCAGCGTTCCGGAGTGCCCGCCGGCGGCGCCAGATTGCACGGCCAGCGCGTCGACACCGGCGGCAGCCGCGGCATCGGCCTCCTCCGGCGAGGTGACCCCCTGCACGAGCATGACGCCGGCCGCGCGCAGTGCGCCCAGCACCGCCGGCGGCGGGATCCCGAAGGTGAAGCTCACAACCGCGGGCGGAGCGGCGAGCAGCACGTCGAGCTTCTCGCCCCAGAAGTCGTCGTCCTCGCGGGGGCCCGCGGCTTCGAGCGCGACGCCGAGTGCCTCGGCGTCCGGCCGTATCTCCTCGGCGTAGCGGCGGAACTCTTCGCGGTCGACCGCGAGCGGGCTGGGTGCGAACACGTTGACGCCGAAGGTGACGCCCGCCGCGCGCACCGCCGCGATCTCGGCGGCCACGTCCTCGGGGCGCTTGTAGCCGGCGCCGAGGAACCCGAGGCTGCCGGCCCGTGCCGCGGCGACGACGAGCTCCGGCGAACCGGGCCCACCCGCCATCGGCGCGGCGAGGACCGGCAGCTCGAGGCCGAGCTCGGCGAGCAGCCTCCCGCGCCGCGTCGCGGGCACGGCCGGCACGGGCGCTCAGCCCTGCTCGAGCGGGGCCATCGTCAGTCCGGCCCCCTTCAGCTGCTCCCAGTAGTGCTCGGCGGCCTCCTGGTGGCCGCTGAAGACGATCGCCCGTCCCGCCGAGTGGATCACGTTCGCGATCTCCATCCCGCGCTCGACGCTGACCCCCGGGATGAAGCGGGCGAGCGTGCGCGCGACGTGATCGAACGTGTTGTGGTCGTCGTTGCGGACGATCACGCGCCAGGCGCCCCCCAGCCCGGTTCCCGGGCCGCCCAGGCGTGGCACCTCGACGGTCTGGCTCATTGCATTCAGGATAAAGACCGCGGCGCAACCGTACAATTACGGCCATGAGCGACGAGCACACGACCCGCCTGCCCGAGCCGGACAGGCCCTGGATGATGCGTACCTACGCCGGTCACTCGACGGCGAAGGCCTCGAACGAGCTGTACCGCCGCAACCTGGAGAAGGGCCAGACCGGCCTGTCGGTCGCGTTCGACCTGCCCACGCAGACCGGCTACGACCCCGACGACGAGCTCGCTCGCGGCGAGGTCGGCAAGGTCGGCGTGCCCATCTCCCACCGCGGCGACATGGCGACGCTGATGAACGGCATCCCGCTCGACGAGATGAACACCTCGATGACCATCAACGCCACCGCGGCATGGCTGCTGGCGCTCTACATCGTCGCCGCCGAAGAGCAGGGCGTCGCCTCCGAGCAGCTCCAGGGCACCACCCAGAACGACATCATCAAGGAGTTCCTCGCCCGCGGGACCTACGCCTTCCCGCCCGGCGCATCGATGCGCCTGATCGCGGACATGATCGCCTACACGGTCGAGCACGTCCCGAAGTGGAACCCGATCAACATCTGCTCCTACCACCTGCAGGAGGCCGGAGCGACGCCCGAGCAGGAGATCGCCTACGCGATCAGCAACGCGATCGCGGTGCTCGACGCCGCTCGCGAGCGGGTGCCGGAGGCCCAGATGAGCAAAGTGTTCGGGCGCATCTCCTTCTTCGTGAACGCCGGCGTCCGCTTCATCGAGGAGCACGCCAAGCTGCGCGCGATGTCGATCCTCTGGGAGGAGCTCGGCCGCGAGCGCTACGGCGTGACCGACGAGCGTCATCTCAGGTTCCGCTACGGCGTGCAGGTCAACTCGCTCGGGCTGACCGAGGCGCAGCCGGAGAACAACGTCCAGCGGATCGTGCTCGAGGCGCTCGCCGTGACGCTCGGGCGCAACGCGCGCGCCCGCGCGATCCAGCTTCCGGCCTGGAACGAGGCGCTCGGGCTCCCGCGGCCCTGGGACCAGCAGTGGTCGCTGCGGATCCAGCAGGTGCTCGCCTACGAAACCGACATCCTCGAGTACCCGGACATCTTCGAGGGCTCGAAGGTGATGGACGGCCTCGTCGACGAACTGCTCGAGAAGGCCCGCGACGAGATCGCCGTCGTCGACGAGCACGGCGGCGCCGTCGAGGCGGTCCCGTACATGAAGGCCGCGCTGGTCGACTCCCACCGCGAGCGGATCCGGCGCATCGAGTCGGGCGAGCAGATCGTCGTCGGGCAGAACCGCTATACGGAGACCGAGGAGTCCCCGCTCACCGCCGACGCCGAGGGCGGCATCCTCGTCGTCGACCCGGCGATCGAAGCCGAGCAGATCGAGGACGTGCGCCGCTGGCGTGCGGATCGCGACCAGGCCGCGGTCGACGCGGCGCTGGCGGCTCTGGCGAGCGCGGCGCGCGGGCCGGCCGACGCGGGGAACCTTATGGAGCCCACGATCGCGGCGGCGCGCGCGGGCGCGACCACCGGCGAGTGGGCGGCCACCCTCCGCGACGTGTTCGGCAGCTACCGCGCGCCAACGGGCGTCGGGGAGGCTGCCGCCGTGACCGCGAACACCGACCTCGCCGAGCTTCAGGCGGAGGTCGCGCGACTGCAGGAGAAGCTCGGCCGGCGCCCCAAGATCCTCGTCGGCAAGCCCGGCCTCGACGGACACTCCAACGGCGCCGAGCAGATCGCCGTGCGCGCGCGCGACGCCGGCATGGACGTCGTGTACGAGGGGATCCGCCTGACGCCCTCCCAGATCGCCGCCTCCGCGCTCCAGGAGGGGGTGCACGTGATCGGGCTCTCGATCCTCTCGGGCTCGCACCGGGAGCTGATCCCGGCCGTGATCGCCGCGCTGCGCGAAGCGGGGGTGGACGCACCCGTCGTGGTCGGCGGGATCATCCCCGAGCAGGACGTGGCGCCGCTGCGCGAAGCCGGCGTCGCCGCGGTCTACACGCCCAAGGACTTCGACATCACCCGCATCGTGCGCGACATCCTCGCGCTGCTCGAGACCGGTTCCGTCGCGCAGAACGGCGCCGGGGCCGCGACCGTCGCGGCGGCCGGGGCACCGCCGTCCTAGACGGTGAGCAGACCGTGAGCGGCGAGGGCGCGGCGCTCGGCGCGCGCCTGCGAGAGCGAGACCTGAGCGCGGCTCCGGCGGCACTGAACCTGCTCGAGAGCTCTGCGCCAGCCGACCGCGAGGACGCGGCCGAGCTGATGCGGGCGGTGTCCCCGGCCGAGCTGGGCGGCGAGCCCGCGGGGCACGTCGTCGGTGTCACCGGACCGCCGGGGGCCGGCAAGTCGACCTTGCTCTCGGCGTTGATCGCCGCCTGGCGCGCCCGCGGGCGCAGCGTGGCGCTGCTCGCGGTGGACCCGAGCTCACGGCGCTCGGGAGGGTCGCTGCTCGGAGACCGCGCACGGATCGAGTTCGACCCCTCCGACCGCGGCGTGCTGATCCGCTCGACCGCGGCCGGCGAGCGCCTCGGCGGGATCGCCCGCCCGACGCGGGCGGCGGCCGAAGCGCTCGCCGCCGCGTTCGACGTGGTCGTGATCGAGACGGTCGGCGTCGGGCAGGCCGAGACGGAGATCGCCGAGGTCGCCGACACGGTCGCTGTGGTCGTCCAGCCGGGCAGCGGCGACGCGCTCCAGTTCCTGAAGTCCGGGATCATGGAGATCCCCGACGTGCTCGTGGTGACGAAGGCCGATCTCGGCGAGCTCGCGATGCGCACGAGGCGCGACCTCTCTGCCGCCCTGCGCTCGCTCGGCTCGCGCTCGACCCAGGTGCTCGCCGTCTCCTCGCTGCCTCCGGCGAGCGGGATCGAGGAGCTGCTCGACGCCATCGACGAGCACCGCGCCGGCCTGGATGTGGCGGCGCGCCGCCTCGACGCCCGTCGCGCCGGCGCTCTCACGGAGTTCGCCGCCGAGCGCGGCGAGCGCGCGCTGCGCGCGCTCGGCGGGCGGGCGGGCGCCGAGCGGCTGCTGGCGGGGCAGGACCCCGGCCTCTCCGCCGCGGCGCTCGTCGAGGTGCTCGAAGGACAGGTCGAGGAGAGCGCCCGGTGAGGACCGATCTCCTGATCATGTTCGGAGCCTTCATCCTGGCGAGCGCGCTGGCAGGGGCGCTGGGCGCCGTCAACCTCGGCACAGCCCTGGCGTTCGGCCAGATCGCTTTCGCGATCGCGACCGTCTACGTCCTGCTGCGCCGCTGAGGCCTTATGCTGCCCGCGTGGCGACGGGCTGCTTCATATCGACCGGCCGCTCCCTGGATGACGCGCTGGAGCGCGTGAGGCTCGCAGAGTCGCTGGGCTACGAGGCGGTCTACGTCACGCACATCGCGGGGCGCGAGTCCCTGACCGTGCTCACGGTGTACGCACAGGCGACCGAGCGGATCAGGATCGGGAGCGGAGTCGTGCCGATCTACACGCGCACCCCCGCGACCATGGCCCAGACGGCGGCGACGATCGACGAGATCTCGCACGGGCGCCTCAACCTCGGGCTGGGCGTCTCGCACCGGCCCGTCGTCGAAGGCTGGCACGGGCAGACGATCGACCGCCCGGTCGCCGAGATGCGCGAGTACGTGGGGATCGTGCGAGCCATCCTTCGCGGCGAGCACCCGCCGCAGGGCGAGAAGTGGCAGACCGGCTTTCACCTCGCGGGAATCGACACGCGCCCGGAGCTGCCGATCTACATCGCCGCCCTCTCCCCCGCGATGCTGCGCCTGGCCGGCGAAGTCGCCGACGGCGTCGTGCTCTGGCTCTGCAACCCCCGCTATATCGCGGACGTCGTCGTCCCGGAGGTCACGGCGGGACGCGAACGGGCGGGGCGCACCGCAGCGAGCTTCGACGTCGTCGCCGCCGTTCCGGGCGCGCTCACCGACGATCCCTCGGCCGCGTGGGCGGCGATGCGCAAAGACCTGATCCCGTACTTCGGGCTGCCGTTCTACCGGGCGATGATCGAGCGCTCCGGCTTCGGCGCGGACATCGCGGCCTACGACGCCGCCGCGGGCGACCTGGACGCGATGCAGACCGCGATCTCCGACGGCTTCCTCGAACAGCTCACCGCCGTCGGCGACGCCGCCACCGTGCAGGCGGGCATCGAGCGCTACCGGGCGGCGGGTGCGATATCGCCCTGCATCGGCCCGATCCCGGGGACCGACTTCCCCGAGACGCTCAGGGCAGCGGCGCCCTGACGCCCCCGAACCGGCGGGTCGCGGGCCGCCGGCGTGCAACGCTTCGCGTCGAAGTGGGACTGACCACACGATGATCGTCCTGATCGCCTTCGCATTCCTCGCCGGAGCGGGCACCGCCCTCTCGCCCTGCGTGCTGCCCGTGCTCCCCGCGCTGCTCTCGGCAGGCGCGGCGGGCGGCCGGCGACGTCCGCTCGGGGTCGTGATCGGGCTCTCGATCACCTTCACGGTCACGATCGTCGGCGTCGCGAGCGTCGTGGACGGCGTCGGCCTTGGCAGCGACCCGCTGCGGGTGCTCGCGATCGTCGTCCTCCTCGTCTTCGGCCTGGTCCTGCTCATGCCCGCGCTCAGCGCCCGCCTGGAGGCGCCGCTGTCCCGTCTGGCGCGATTCGGGCCGAAGAGCAGCGGACAGGGCTTCTGGTCGGGGATGCTCGTCGGCGGGGCCCTCGGCTTCGTCTACACCCCCTGCGCCAGCCCGATCCTCGCTGCCGTGATCTCGGTGAGCGCCGCGTCCGGGCGGACGGTGCTCCTGGCGATCGTCTACGCGGCCGGCTCCGCGCTCGTGCTGCTGCTCCTCACGCTCGGGGGACGCTCGGTGTTCGAGCGCGTGCGCCGAGCCGGGCGCGGCGATCTGCTGCAGCGTGCGATGGGGGTGGTGATGATCCTGACCGCGCTGGCGATCCTCACGAACCTCGACGTGAACTTCGACCAGCTCGTCGCCGAACAGATCCCCGACGTCAACCTGACCGCGGGGCTCGAGTGCTCGCACGTCGTCACGAGCCGCCTGCACGAGATAACCGGCCACCAAGCGAAGTTCGTGCCGGCGAACGGGTCCTCGGCATGCGGCGGCTCGGCCGGGTCGGTCGCCGTGGCGGCGCGCAGTGCGTCGGCGGCCTCGTTGCTGGCCGAGGCTCGCAAGCTGCCCGCGCTCGGCATGGCACCCGAATTCCAGGAAACCGAGCAGTGGTTCAACACACCCGGCGACCGGCCCCTCAGCCTGCAGGGGCTGCGCGGCCACGTCGTGCTCGTCGACTTCTGGACCTACACGTGCATCAACTGCATCCGCACCCTCCCCTACCTGAAGTCCTGGGATCAGGCGTACCGCTCCAAGGGGCTGACGATCGTCGGGGTCGAGACCCCGGAGTTCCCGTTCGAGCGCGAGGCGGGGAACGTGCGCGACGCGATCTCGCAGTTCGGGCTGCACTACCCCGTCGTCCAGGACAACCGCATGGGCACGTGGAATGCCTACGGCAACGAGGACTGGCCCGCGGACTACCTGATCGACGCTCACGGGCAGGTGCGCTACGTCTCGATCGGCGAGGGCGACTACGGCGAGACCGAAACGGCGATCCGGGCACTGCTGGCCGAAAACGGCGCCTCGCCGGGGGCGCGCGGGCGTCCCCAGGACGTCGTCGTACCCTCGCAGGAGGCGACGCCCGAGACCTACCTCGGCACCGACCGCGCGGAAGGCTGGCTCGCGCCGCCGCACAACGGCCTGCACGACTACGGCGGGCCGGTGACCGGCCAGCTCGCGCTGAACGAGTTCGCCTACAGCGGCTCCTGGAACATCTCCGGGCAACCGGCCGTCGCCGTCTCGAACGCCGGCATCGACCTCGAGTTCAAGGCGCGCCACGTCTACCTGGTGCTGAGCTCGCCCGGCGAAACCCCACGGCCGGTGCAGGTGCTGCTGAACGGCAAGCCGATCTCCGCACGCGACGCGGGCGCCGACGTCCACGACGGCATCGTGACGGTCCGCGAGCAGCGCCTCTACTCGCTCGTCTCGCTGCCCGCCGACCAGCGCGGCCACCTGTCACTGCGCTTCGCCCCGGGCGTCACGGGCTACGCGTTCACATTCGGTTAGGGGTGCCGGGCACGCAATCCGTCCAATTTGCGTGATTTCCCCCTACCCCTCCCGCCAGATCGGCGTTAGTTTCTGGACTGCCGTAGGGGGTGTGTACAACGGAACTCAGGGGGCGCTCGTGACCGGCGCCGGAAACGGAGGCAGCACCATGCTCAAAGCATCTCGCCGGGGACCGGCCAGCGGCCGGACGGTCCGGGCCAACACGATTCGAGGCCTTCTCGCCGCTCTCGCCCTGATCGGCGTGATGGTGGCAGCGCCCGCCGCCGCGTCCGCCGAAGAAGGCGTCGTGCCGTTCCCAGGCGCGCCCCTCAGCGTCTTCATCGGCTCCCGCGGCGAATGCCAGTCGAGTTATCCGCTGACCGGCGTCAACTACTTCGTCGCCGAAAAAGGCGACTGCGGCTTCTTCCTGGCCTTCCCCGACAAAGCGGGCCAGCCGACCTTGCTGAAAGAAAAGGTCTTCGGTTTCCCAGGCAGCGCCGGGCCGGGCATCGCGGGCGAAGAGGAATACGTGCCGGTCTCCCAGTCGCCGGTCACCGGCGCCGGCACCGGCGGAAGTCCATATACCGAGACGACGGTGTACGACGTCGATCAGGAAGCAACGCGCTACGCCGAAGTAATCGACGCGACGAGCTACGTCGCGGGGGCGCCGGAGTTCACATCGACTTTCACGGTGGTGAACAAGTCCGGCAGCACGTTCTACTACCGCGCGCTGTACGCGGGCGACCTCTACGTGGCCGGCAACGACTACGGCGTCGGCTCGTTCCTCGGCGGTCCGCCGCGGTTCATCGGCGGACTGAACACGGCCGAGGGGATCCTCGGCGGGTTCATCGAATCGACGCCGTGGTCTGCCTGGCAGGAGGGCTGCTGGAACGACGGCGAAGCGGAAGGCGGCGAATTCGGCCGATGCGCCGGTGACTCAGCTGCCGACAAGGGGATCTGGCGCACGGTTCGCGAAAGTGCGACGAAAGCAACCGGCTCGGTCTTCAACGACGAAGCCGACCCGGCCCAGATCGACAACGCCGCGGGCGTCGAGTGGGACGAACCGCTCACGACCGGGCTCGCGAACGGGGCGAGCCAGAGCTTCACGGTCATCAACCACACCGAGGCACCGGCCGGCCTGTCCGTGGCCCCGGCGAACCAGACCCTCACGCAGGGCCAGACCGAGACGGTCAACATCACCGCCCTGAACACCGCCGGCAAACCGTACGCGGGCGGCGTCGTGCGCTACTCGGTCGGCGGCGCGAACGCGCAGTCGGGCTCGGTCACGCTCAATGCCGCGGGTCAGGGCGCTATCAGCTACGTCGGGAACAACGCCGGGATCGACACGATCCAGATGTATCTGGACCTCAACGGCAACGGCGCCCAGGATCCGACCGAGCCGTCGGCGACCGCCGGCGTGACGTTCGTGCCCAAACCGCCGGCGCCCAACTCGACCTACACGATCAAATCGATCAAAGCCAACTCCAACGGCACGATCACGATCACGTTCGTGCCGGCACAGAGCGGCGGCGCGACGCTCGAAGTCACCGTCCCGACGGCGACGATCAGCTCCGCGCAGGCGGCCAGGGCCACGAAATGCAAAAAAGGCCAGGTCAAGATCCACGGCAAGTGCCGCCCGATCAACACGCTTTCGGGCAAGGTGAAAGCGAACGGGATCGCCGGCGTGCCGCTGACGCTGACGGTCAAGCCCTCGTCGAAGGTCAAGGCGGCGCTCAAAAAGGGCCGCACCGTCCACCTCACCGCCAAGCTGACCTACAAGTCCTCGCTCGGCGGCGCGGCGGTGGTCAAGACCTACCACCTCACGGTCAAACCGCCGAAGCACAAAAGCCACCACTAGTCCCGCAGGTCCCCTCCCGCGAGGGCCGGGCCGCCACGGCGGTCCGGCCCCCGTGCGTGCGATCGGGCACGCGTCGCATCCGTGCGCACCTGCCGGGATTCGCCGTCCACGGGCGGGTGCGGGCGGGCCTCGCGCCGAAGCCGGGACACCCGCACCGGCTCGCCCAAGAGCCTCCGCTCACTCTTCCGATTGCCCCTCGATACCTCTGCTCGCCGCGGGCGCTCCCGGGGAGGCCACCGCTTCACGCTTAGAATGAGGCCATGGACAGCACGGGCCCTGACACCGGCGCGCGGAGCTGGCTGCGCTGCTACCGCTGCTGGTCGCAGGATCTGGAGGTCCAGGTCCACTACGAGGGCATCCACAAGATCGACGCGGAAACGGGCGAGCGTGCCGAAGTCGTCGACGAGCTGCAGGAGGCCGTGGTCCAGTGCCTGGACTGCATGCACGACCAGCCGCACCTCGGCTTCAACAACGGCCGCGTCGAGCCGATCGAGGATCGCTGGGAGCGGATGATCGCGGGCACGCCCTGGGTCGCCTCCTGCACCGTGACGGTCGACTCCGAAGACGTCGAGAGCTGCTCGGGGCCCGAGGCCGGGGACGCGCTCTCCTATGCCGCCTTCGGCGATCACGGCGTGCGCGAGTTCTTCACCCACGTCCGCTTCCACAAGCACGAGGACGACGCGCGGATCATCGTGCACCTCCTGGTAGAGCTCTACGCCCGCTCGCTGGAGGAGGCGACCGACGTGCTGGAGTCCTCGGCGCGTGGATCGCTGACGATCACCTCGCTGGCCGAGGAGTCGCGGCCGCCCGCGGCCGCCGGCGAGACGCACCACGACTAGCGCCCCGGCCGGCGCTCACGTTGGCGACCGCCGGCGCCGATGGATCAGTGCGTCATGGATGCCGAGCCCGTACTGAAGGTCCTGGTCGCGGACGATCACCCGCTGATCCTGCAGGGCGTGCGACGGACGCTCGAGGCCTGCGAGGACATCGACGTTGTCGGCGAGGCGCGCACCGGCGACGAGGTCGTGCCGCTCGTGGAGCGCCGGCGCCCGGACGTCGTTCTGCTCGACATGCGGATGCCCGGGCTCGGCAGCGCGGAGTGCATTCGGCTGATCAGAGCGTCCCAGCCTCAGGTCAAGACGATCGTGCTGTCGGCGAGCGAGGACCGCGCGACGATCGAATCCGCTGTCGAGGCCGGTGCCAGCGCGTACGTGCTGAAGAGCGTCAGCGCGGTGGACCTCCCTTCTCTGGTGCGGCAGGTTGCCGCCGGCTACACGATCTTTCACACGCCGGAGAGCGACGCCGCCCGAGTCGACGAGGACACCCCGGAGCTGACCGAGCGGGAGGCCACCATCCTGGCGGCCGTCGCGGGCGGCAAGACGACCAAGGCGATCAGCGCCGAGCTTTGGGTGACCGAGCACACGGTCAAGTTCCACCTCACCAACATCTACCGCAAGCTCGGCGTGAGCAACCGCAGCGGCGCGGTCCGCTACGCCTTCGAGCACGGACTCCTCGGCGACGGCGCCTGAGCGCCGGCCTCAGGCACCCGCCACGGCACGTTCGGCCAGCGGCGCCTGCCAGCGCGGCAGCGCGACGGCGATCTCGCTCCCGGCGCCCCGGCGGCTGTCGATGCGGCAATGCCCGCCGAGCAGCCGCACGCGCTCGTATACGCCGGCGAGGCCCATGTGGCCGCGACGAGCGGCCCGGAGCAGCTCCTCCTCGACGTCGAAGCCGCGACCGTCGTCGAGCACGCGGGCGCGCACGCCCGACTCGTCGCTGACGATCGAGATCGACACGGCCGACGCCCCGCTGTGCTCGCGAACGTTGTTCAGCGCCTCGCCCACCACGCTCAGCAGCGCCATCCGCTGCGATTGCGAGATCCCGTCGAGGTCGCCCCGGAGCTCAACATCGGGCCGGATCCCGGTCCTCGAACCGAACGGCTCGAGCATGTCCTGGAAGGAGTCGGCGAACGCGCGCTCAGAGATCGCGTCGGCGTGGACCGAGGTGGAGATGCGCCGCATCGCGCGCTCGAGCGCGAGCAGACGGGCATCGAGATCGTCGAGCCGGCCGCCGAGCAGCTCCTTGCCGCGGCGTCCCTCGAGGACCACGCTCAGTTGCTCGCGGAACAGGGCCAGGTCCTCGCCGACGAGGATCAGCTCCTGCAACGGCCCGTCGTGGAGATCGAAGCCGAGCCTGGTCAGCCGCCGCTCGCTCGCCTGCACGAGCGCTCGCTCGCTCGCCTCGTTCCTCGCCAGCAGCGTCTCACGCTCCAGGATCGCCGCCAGCACGAGGGAAGCCTCTTCGAGCAGGCCGCGGGTCAGGCGCACGGCGCCCGGTCGCGGGCTCGCGACGAGCGCCGCCGCCGGCAGCCCAGCCCTGCGCACGGCGACGCCGACTGCGCCGCGCCGCCGCGGCGCATCGGTCTCCCCCGCGATCAGATCGTGGGCGATCCGCGGGGCGACCCCGCGGCCGGGCGGGGCGCCGGCGCGGCCGAGCGAGGCGAGCTGCCCGGTCGGACCGGGCCCCCACAGCGAGACCGAACGCGGGCCCGCGCAGACGAGGAGCAGACCCAGAACGGTCTCGATCGCCCGTTGCGGTGCCAGCGCAAGCAGCGAGGGGCAACGCAGCGCCTCGTGCCCGGCGCCGGCGGCGGATCCGAGACCGGCCTCGCTGAGGCCCGCGAGCGCGCGAGCAGCGAGCTCCGGCGGCGCGTCCGGGTCGGCGAGGAGCCCGGCCAGCAAGGTCCCCGCGAACAGGCTCAGGACGGTCTCGGCGGCGGAATCCCCGGCCGGGAACGAGGCGAGTGATCGCTCCGCCCGCTCGCGGGCGTGGGCGGCCGCGGAAAGCAGATGCTCGGGATCGGCGCCCTCGAGCGCCAGCAGCACATCGCATGCGCGGTCGAGGCCGCGCGCGGCGGCCGCCTTGGGGTTATGTCGCGCCGGACTCGGCAATCGCGACTCGCTGGAAGGCGGCGCCCTGGCGCCGCCGCTCGCGGATGTGTCCTTATCGGCAGGGCGCCGCGGAGACTCAATCGGCCCGGGCGGCCCGCAGCGAGGGCGGCCACGGCAGAAAGCGCCGTTCGCGGGGCAGGCGCCGCGCCCGGTCGGCGCGCGCGATCGCGTCGAAGAGATCGCCGAACGGGCCCCACTTGTCGAGCTCCAGCGAGTTCGGTGAGTGCTCCCCGCGCGGGGGCTCGGAGACGATGACGACTCCAACCGGCGCGACACGCGCGCCCTGCTGGGCCATCGCGAGCCCGACGGAGGCGACGAGCCCCTGGACATAGGTGTCCCAGGTGCGCGGGCTCTCCGTGGGCGGTCGCTCGACAACGACTACGTCGACCCGCTCACGGCTCGCGATCTCGACCGCCTCGCGCTCGTCCTCGGCGCTCAGCGCCGGGCGGTCGCGCCGCCCTGCCAGCATCGCGACGGTCGAGCGCCAGCATCGATCCGGCGAGACGAGAAGGACGCCGACCGGCCAGAGCCTGACGACCTCCGCGCCCTCTTCGCCTGCGTCTGGGTTCTCGATCCGCTCCATCTCCCTGAGCTGCATCTTGCGCCCGCGATGCGGACTGCGGTACTGGCCCTTGGTCTAGGTCGCCGACGGCGGGGGCTTCGAGATCGCGGCCGGCGGAGGACCCCTGGCGGAACGTCTAGTGGGGACTGGAGGAAGGTCCGGTGCCGGCCGGGCATGCCCGCTTCACCATCCCGCACGTGAGCACGGAGCACGGCCTCTACACGCAAGCGGTGGCGGCGCCGGGGCGATGAGACGGCGCCGATGCTCGGAAGCGGGGAGGCTCAGGCCGGGGTCAGGCGCATCACGGGGATCCGGCGAATGCCGTCTGTGCGGCGCTCGTACTCGCTGTACCCGCGGTAGATCTTGCGAGCCTCGTCGAACAGCCGGTCGTGCTCCGGGCCTTCGACCTCCTGTGCGCGGTAGGAGCCGCTGCGGCCCTTGGCCTCGAGACGAACATCCGGGTTCGCCTTGAGGTTGAAGTACCAGGACGGCGTCTTCGGGCGGCCGTAGCTCGAGGCGATCAGGATCACGTCCTCGCCGTCGTTGAAATAGAGCAACGGCACGCTGCGCTCGACCCCGCTGCGGGCGCCCCGGACGTGGAGCACCGCGACCGGGATCGTGCCGAGCGCGCTGTCGAGGCGCCCGGCGGACACGCGCACGAGCCACGGATCGACTTTCGCGCCGACCTTCGAGGAGTACCAGGTCCCGACGGGCGTCAGCGCGAAGGAGAACATCGCGCGCCGGAACCCCGAGTTCGCGAACGAATCGGGATCGACTCGCGGAACGCCCCCCGCAGCCGGCATCCGAGCCCCTAGGAGAGGCGCTCTTCGAGCGCCTTCAGCTGCTCTGCGAGCTCCTCGGGCAGGTTCGAGAACTGCGCGAAATGCTGGTGGAACTGCGGCAGCGCGTCGCGCCAGCCCTGCGTGTCGACGCTCAGCAGCTCGGCCATCGCCTCGTCGGAGACATCGACGCCCCGGGTGTCGATCCCGTCCGGGCCGGCGGGCGGCATCAGCCCGATCGGCGTCTCCGTGGCGGCGCCGTGCCCCGCGCAGCGGGCGAAGACCCAGGCCAGCACGCGCGAGTTCTCGCCGTAGCCCGGCCACAGGAAGCGCCCGCCCTCGTCCTTGCGGAACCAGTTGACGTAGAAGATCTTGGGCAGCTTCGCCCCGGACGTGCGCCCGATCTCGAGCCAGTGGGCGAAGTACTCCGCCATGTCGTAGCCGCAGAACGGCAGCATCGCGAACGGGTCGAAGCGCAGCTCGCCGACTTTGCCGGCCGCCGCCGCCGTCTTCTCAGAGGACATCGTCGCGCCGAGGAACACGCCGTGCTCCCAGTCGAAGGCCTCCGTGACCAGCGGCACGACGGTCGAGCGGCGCCCGCCGAACAGCATCGCGTCGATCGGCACGCCGGCGGGGTCCTCCCACTCGGCCGCGATCGCGGGGTCCTGGTCGGCCGGCGTGGTGAAGCGGGCGTTGGGGTGAGCCGCCGCGTCGGATGAGTCGGGCGTCCAGTCGTTGCCGTGCCAGTCGATGAGGTGCGCGGGCGGCTCGGGCGTCATGCCCTCCCACCAGATGTCGCCGTCGTCGGTCTTGGCGCAGTTGGTGAAGATCGAGTTCTTGGCGATCGTCTTGATCGCGTTCGCGTTCGTGTGTTCGCCGGTCCCGGGCGCGACGCCGAAGAAGCCGGCCTCGGGGTTGATCGCGTACAGGCGCCCGTCGGAGCCGAACTTCATCCACGCGATGTCGTCGCCGATCGTCTCGACGCTCCATCCCTCGAGCGTCGGGATCAGCATCGCGAGGTTCGTCTTGCCGCACGCGCTCGGGAAGGCGCCTGCGATGTACTTGACCTCGCCCTCCGGGGAGGTCAGCTTGAGGATCAGCATGTGCTCGGCCATCCAGCCCTCGTCGCGCGCCATCACCGAGGCGATGCGCAGCGCGAAGCACTTCTTGCCGAGCAGCGCGTTGCCGCCGTAGCCCGAGCCGTAGGACCAGATCTCGCGGGTCTCGGGGAAGTGGACGATGTACTTGTTGTCCGCGTTGCAGGGCCAGGAGACGTCGGCGACGCCGTCGCCGAGAGGCATGCCGACGGAGTGCAGGCACGGCACGAACTCGCCATCTCCGAGGGCATCCAGGGCGCCCTGGCCCATCCGCGTCATGATCCGCATCGAGACCGCCACGTAGGTGGAGTCGGTCAGCTGCACGCCGACGTGGCTCTTGTCGGAGCCGAGCGGGCCCATCGAGAACGGGACCACGTACATCGTGCGCCCGCGCATCGAGCCGGTGAAGAGCTCGACGAGCGTCTCCTTCATCTCGGCCGGCTCACGCCAGTTGTTGGTCGGCCCGGCTTCCTGCTCTGTCGGAGAGCAGATGAAGGTGCGATCTTCGACCCGCGCCACATCGCCGGGATCCGACAGCGCCAGGTAGGAGTTGGGGCGCTTGGCGTCGGAGAGCCGCTCGAAGGTGCCCGCCTCGACGAGCTCGGCGCACAGGCGGTCGTACTCCTCAGCGCTCCCGTCGCACCAGTGGATCGCCTCCGGTTCGGTCATGGCCGCCACTTCCTGGACCCACGCCAGCAGTCGCTCGTTCTTGGTCGGTGCGGGAACTGTGGCGTTCATGGGATACCGGCGGCTCCTTCGATTCGCTGTCTTGGGCGACCGGCTGTGCGGATCCTGCGCGGGCTCAACGGTCCGGAAAGCAGAAAACGCCCTCAGGGCGCGGTCGAAAAGAAGGGTACCGTACGGGTCGAGGCCCGGTCTTTAGGGGTTTTCCCCATAGACCGCGCGGGGTTTCGCCGATGCGGCGACCCCTGACGGCTCCTACTCGACGTTGCCCTCGGCCTCGGGTGTGGGGTGTGCGGGCCCTTCCTCGCGGCGCGGTACGAGCACCAGCCGCTTGAACTCGGCGACGAGCACCCCGTCCTGGTTGAGCACGCGTGTATGAACCCTGACGGTGCCGCGGTCGGGCTTGGACTTGGACTCCCGCTTCTCGAGCACCTCGGACTCACAGAACAGCGTGTCGCCGTGGAACACGGGCGCCGGGTGCTTGAGTTCTTCGGTCGCGAGGTTGGCGATCGCCTTGCCGCTGACGTCGCTCACCGACATCCCGAGCGCCAGCGAGTAGACGAGCGGACCGACGACGACGTTGCGCCCCTGCTGCGATTTCGAGGCGTAGACGTCGTTGATGTGAAGCGGGTGGTGGTTCATCGTGATCAGGCAGAAGAGGTGGTCGTCGGCCTCGGTCACGGTCTTGGCGGGCCAGTGCTTGTAGACGTCGCCGACCTCGAACTCCTCCAGGTAGCGGCCGTAGGGGTGCGCGCCGCTGGCCTCGCGCGCGGCCTGATCTGTCTCGACGGTCTGGGTCTCGCTCATGGCTCTCTCGTGGTCTCCTTGCTGTCTGTAGGCGCGCGGAACTCTAGTGCGCGAGGGACGGCGGCGAGGGCGGCGAGCGCCGACAGAACCGCTCCGCGTGCGCTCATCATCAATACTTCCTGGACCCGATATGGACGAAACCAGGCTTCCCGGGACGGTTCGGGACCTGCAGAGACAGACCAGGAGACCCCCTTTGCGCAGCCCTCGAGACTTCTTCAAGCCGCTCGCGATCGACGCCCCCGAGCCGGTCCGCGAGATCCCTTTCAAGCCGTCGCGGATGATCCACTTCCTCGACTTCTCGAACGAGAAGATGGTCGCGAAGGTCCCCGACATCGCGCCGACCGTGGACATCCTGCTCGGGAACCTCGAGGACGCGGTCCCGCTCGACCGCAAGGAGGCCGCGCGCGCCGGCCTGATCCGGGTCGGCAAGGAGATGGACCTCGGCGACACGGCGCTCTGGACCCGGGTCAACGAGCTCGCGTCGCCCTACTTCCTCGACGACATCACCCAGGTCGTCGGGGAGATCGGCGAGAAGATCGAGGTCGTGATGGTCCCCAAGGTCGAGGGTCCGTGGGACATCCACTACGTCGACCGGCTGCTCGCCCAGCTCGAGGCCAAAGCCGGCCTGGACCGGCCGATCCTGGTGCACGCGATCCTCGAGACGGCCCAGGGCGTGGCCAACCTCGAGGAGATCGCGAGCGCCTCGCCGCGCATCCAGGGCATGAGCTTCGGTCCCGCCGACCTCGCGGCGTCGCGTCGCATGAAGACGACGCGCGTCGGCGGCGGGCACCCCGGCTACCGGACGATCGCCGACCCGGACCCGAACATCCCGGACGCGCCGCGTCCCAGCTACCAGCAGGACCCGTGGCACTACTCGATCGCCCGCATGGTCGATGCCTGCACTTCGGTCGGGGCGCTGCCGTTCTACGGCCCCTATGGCGACATCCGCGACGAGGAGGGCTGCGAAACGCAGTTCCGCGCCTCGTTCCTGCTCGGCTGCGTCGGCGCGTGGTCGCTCCACCCCGCCCAGATCGCGATCGCCAAGCGCGTCTACTCGCCGGACCCGGACGAGGTCGCCTTCGCCAAGAAGGTGATCGAGGCGATCCCCGACGGGCGCGGAGTGCACATGATCGACGGCAAGATGCAGGACGACGCCACCTGGAAGCAGTGCAAGGTGATGGTCAACCTGGCCGAAATGCTCGCCAAGAAGGACCCGGAGCTGGCCGAGGCCTACGGCTTCGAGCCGGCCGCCGCCTGACCGTGGTGAAGCACGGCCGCCGCACGGTCCTGGCGCTGGCGGCCGCCGGACTGTTCGCTGCAGCCCCGGCCGGCGCGAGCGCACCGGCGTCGACGCCGGTGCAGATCGCGGTCGGCTCGAGCGGCGGCGTGGGCGCGGTGCTCAGCTATCAGGAAGGCCTCGGCGGGCCGCTCCCCTACTTCGACCTGCGCCTGCGCATCATCCGCGGCGGAGCGAGCGCCTACGAAGCGGCGGTCGCCTCGCCGCGCTGCGCGGGCGGCTGTGAGCCCGAGTCCCTCGGCGCACCGCCGCTGTACGACAGCCCGGTGGCACTGCCGGACCTGGAAGGCAACGGCGAAACCGACGTCGTCCTGGGCCTGACGAGCGGCGGCGCCCACTGCTGCACGATCGTGCAGGTCTTCCTCTATGACCCCGGCGTGATGGCCTACCGCGTGGTCGAACACGATTTTGGCGACCCGGGCGCCCGGCTCACCGGGATCGTCTCGCCGCTGTTCGTCTCCGGGGACGACCGCTTCGCCTACGCCTTCGCTCCCTACTCGGGCTCTGCCTTCCCGCTCCAGCTCTGGCAGTTCAGCGACGGGCGCTTCGCGAACGTCACGCGGGCGCACCGGAACGCGGTCGCGGCCGACGCCGCACGTCTGCTGAAGGGCTTTCGGGCGGCCCGCACGCGCGGCGAAGGCCTCGGCGCGATCGCGGCCTGGGCGGCCGACGAGGAGCTGCTCGGCAGAGACCGTCTCGTGCTGGCGATGCTGGCGCGCGAAGCCGCCCACGGGCGTCTGCGCAGCCGCGGGCACTACGGCCCCTCCGGCGAGGCGTTCGTCAAGGCGCTGCTGCGATTCCTGAAACGCACCGGATACCGCCGCTAGTCCTCGCGCGGCGCGAGCCGCGTCCCGGCATGTAGGCTTCCGCGCCGCATGCGCTTCTTCGAGTACGAGGCCCGCGAGATCGTCAAGCGGACCGGGATCCCCGTGACGGACTACGGCTTCACGACCGACGCCGCCGAGGCCAAGGCGGTCGCCGAGCGGATCGGCGGTCCGACCGTGATCAAGTCGCAGGTGCTCACGGGCGGGCGCATGAAGGCCGGCGGCGTCAAGTTCGCCGACTCCCCCGAGGAGGCGGAGGCCCACGCGCGCGACATCCTCGAGCTCGAGATCAACGGCCACATGCCGCGCGGGGTGCTCGTCGACCCGAAGGCCGAGGTCGCCCAGGAGTACTACGCGGGGGTCGTCTGGGACGGCACCGCGAAGAAGCCCCTGATGCTCTTCAGCGACATGGGCGGAATCGACATCGAGCAGGTCGCCGAGGAGCACCCCGACCACGTCGGGCGCGGCCACTTCTCCACGATCGAGCCCTTCTCGGACTTCCAGGCCAAGCAGGTGATCGCCGCGGCCGGTGTCACCGGCCGGGCCCTGCAGCGCGCGACGCCCGTGCTCGCCCGCCTCGCGCAGCTGTTCCTGGACAACGACATGACGCTCGCGGAGATCAACCCGCTTGCGGAGCTGAAGGACGGGTCGTTCGTCGCGCTCGACGCCCACATGGAGATGGAGAACGAGGGCATGCCCCGCCAGAAGGCGCTCCTGAAGGCGCTCGGCATCGGCGAGGAGGAGGGTACGCGCGAGGACCACACCCCGACATCCTTCGAAGAGGCCGTCAAGGCGATCGACGCCGCCGACCATCGTGGCGTGATCCAGGGCAAGGACACCGGGTTCAACGGCAACATCGGACTCGTGATCGGGGCGGGCGGCGGCTCGCTGACGCTCACCGACGCGGTGCGCCAGCAGGGCGGCAACCCCGCCAACTACTCCGAGATCGGCGGCAACCCCTCGGTGGCCAAGGCCTGCGGCCTCGCCAAGCAGGTGCTCCAGAAAGAGGGCGTCGAGAAGATCGCGGTGATGATGTCGATCGTCTCGAACACGCGCGTGGACATCGTCGCGCGCGGCGTCATCAAAGCCTGCCTGGAGCTCGGCAAGGACCCGGGCGAGACGGTCGCGATCTTCCGCATCCCGGGTGCCTGGGAGGAGGAGGGCTTCAAGATCCTCGACGCCTACGGGATCGAGTACTGCGACCGCTCGGTCTCGCTGTGGGAGGCCGCGGGACGCGCCGTCGCCAAGATCCAGGGAGCTGCTGCCTAGCCATGTCGATCCTGATCGACCGGGACACCACCTTCATCATCCAGGGCATCACGGGCCGCGAGGCGGTCAACCTCACCCGCGAGTGCCTGGACTACGGGTCGAAGATCGTCGGCGGGGTCACCCCGGGCCGCAAGGGCCGCGAGGTCCACGGCGTCCCTGTCTTCGACACCGTCGAGCAGGTCATCGAGCACAACGGCGGCGTCGTGCCGGACGGATCTGTGGTCACGGTCCCCCCCGCCGGCACGCGCGACGCGGTGTTCGAGGCGCTGCACGCGGGCATCAAGACGGTGGTCATCGTCACCGAGCGGATCCCGCGCCGTGACGTCGCGATGATGGTCGAGCTCGCCGACGCCAAGGGCGCGCGGATCATCGGCCCGAACTGCCTTGGTGTGATCGTCCCCGGCGTCGCCAAGATGGGCGGCATCGGCGGCCCGGCCCGGAACGCCGCGGTCGCCTACCAGCCCGGGTCGGTGGGCGTGATGAGCCGCTCCGGCGGCATGACGACCGAGATCTCCTCCACGCTCACGGCGGCCGGACTGGGCGTCTCGACGGCGGTCTCGATCGGCGGCGACGCGATCATCGGCTCGACCTACGCGGAGCTGATGCCCTTCTTCGAGGCCGACGAGCAGACGCAGGCGATCGTGATCTACACAGAGCCGGGCGGCCGCATGGAGGCGCAGCTCGCGCAGTGGGTCGCCGACAACGACTCACGGCTGCCGATCGTCGCCTTCATGGCCGGCAAGTTCATGGACGACGAGGAGATGCAGGGCATGTCCTTCGGGCACGCCGGCACGATCGTCGAGGGCAAGGAGGACAGCGCGACCGAGAAGATCGCCCGCCTGGAGGCGGCCGGGATCCCTGTCGTGCAGCGGATCGATGAGATCCCCGACCTCGTGAAGGCGAAGCTCGCCGAGCGGGCGGGGAGCGCGGCATGAGGGCCGACGGCACGTTCATCGCGGTCGAGGTCGACGACGCGACCGCCGCCGACGCCGAGCTCGCGCGCAAGCTGACCGAGGCCTGCCCGGTGGACATCTTCGCTCAGGCATCCGGCGGCGCTCTGGAGATCGTCGAGTCGAACGTCGACGAGTGCGTGCTGTGCCGCCTCTGCCTCGACGCCGTGGGCGCAGATCACGTCAACGTGATCAAGCTCTACGACAACGACGCGGTGCTCGCCTAGCTCCCAGCCGGCTTCGGCTCGGGCCGGGTGGACTATCCTTCGGCCCAGAGCGACGAATGAACGAGAACTTCTCGCTGATCGTGATGTGCATCTTCCTGCTGGGCTCGCTGGCGTTCCTGGCCGAGCAGCTCACCTCATACCACTGAGCAGCCGGCGCGGTCAGCCGCCTGACCGGGTTTTCAGGCGGGTCTCGTAGATCCGTCCACGGGCGCACAGATGCCGGATATCGGAACCCGCGGGCGACCGAACCGGCCACATGGGATTGCTCCCTCGCTCTCCTGACGGTCGCGGGCATCCGCGGCCCGCTCGCGGGCGCCGCGCGGCCCTGATCGCGGCAGAGGAGGAGCTCGCCCGCTACTTCGAGGAGTCGCTCGAGCTGCTCTGGACGGCCGACGCGACGGGGCGCCTGCTGCGGGTGAATCCCGCCTGGCGACGTTGCATCGGGCACCCGTGCGAGGCGATGTGCGGTAGGCCGCTGACCGAGTTCATCCACACCGCCGACCGCGACGCGGCCGCCGCCGCCATGCTCTCGCTCGCCGACGGCTCGAGTGCGAGCGTGACGGCCCGCAGCCGCTTTCACACGCTGGAGGGGGCCGAGGTGTGGATCGAGTGGAGCGCGCGCTCCTCCGCCGCGGACGGGCGCATTCGCGGCTCCGGCCACGACGTCACCGCGCAGCGCCGCGCGGAGGGCCACCTCGCCGGCGAGGCGCGCCGTCTGCAGAAGATGGTCGACGAGCGCACCCGCGACCTCAACGAGGCTCGCGCCGAGACGCTGCAGCTGCTCGCGGTCGCGAGCGAGTTCCGCGACGACGAGACGGCCCAGCACACCGAACGGATGGGCGGGCTGGCGGCCGCGATCGGGGCTCGCATGGGTCTCAGCGCGGAGAGCGTCTCGCTGCTGCGCGAAGCCGCTCCGCTGCACGACATCGGCAAGCTCGCGATCCCCGACAGCGTGCTGCTGAAGCCCGGCCGCCTCACCGCGCAGGAGCAGGAGCTGATGCAGACGCACACGACGCTCGGGGCGCGTCTGCTCTTCGGCAGCCGCTCACCGACGCTGCAGCTGGCAGGGGTCATCGCCGAGTCCCATCACGAGCGCTGGGACGGGGACGGATATCCGCTCGGGCTGATCGGCAGCGACATCCCGCTCGTCGGGCGCGTCGTGGCCGTAGCCGATGTCTTCGACGCGCTCACGCACGAGCGCCCCTATAAGCCGGCATGGCCCGTCGAGCAGGCCGTGGCGCTGATCCGCTCCGCCGCCGGCACGCAGTTCGACCCACGCGTGGTCGAGGCGTTCCTCGACCTCCTCGCAGCCGGGGGCGACGTCCATGACGGCGCCGTGCCCACCCGGGGCGCCGGCGGCGCCGAGGGCGGCTCCCAGGAGGGCGCCGAGCCACTCGCGCCCGGAGGGCAGCCCGGAGGGCAGCCGGGCGGCGGCCCCCGGTAGGCGTGCTCAGCCGGCCGGCAACGACAGCTGGTGGCTGGCCGCGATCTGCTCCGCCATGCCCTCGTCGATCTCGTGCCTGGCCGCCAGGGCCCGCCACTCGCGGACCGCGTCGGTGACCTCGCCGAGGATCGCCCGATGGCGCCCCCGTGGCAGTCCACCGGCGCGCGCGACCGTCTCCAGGTCGGCGCGGCTGATCCCCTGACGCTTGCCGTTGATCGTCATCTGGTGGCTGTTCAGCCAGCGATTGCCGGGCGCGTAGGCCCAGGTGAGGTCGTATGCAGGCGACAGGGACCACGCACCATCGGGATCCATCAAGAACGCGATGTTCTTGACGTGGTCGTCCTGGTTTCGGGCCACGACGTTGAACACCATTCGTCTGAACAGCTGCTCGACCGCTCTCGCGTCGAGTCCGAGCCGGCGCACGAGCCGAACCGCCTGCTCGTAGCTGTAGATCCCGGGATCGTTGTAGCTGACGTGCTCGAGCGCCCCGACGGTCTGCATGTGGAGCTTGCCACCGGTCTCGGGCCGGTCGAATCGGCGCGTCATGAAATGCCGGCGGCCGTTCTCTTCGAGCAGGCGGCACTCGGACATCTCGATCCCCGCCTCCGCGGCCATCAGCGAATACACGTACTCGATGGCGCACCACCCGGTCGGATCGGAGAGACCGTGGTCGCCGGACCCGCGGACCCCGTCGAACTTCAACAGCCAGTGCTGGAAGCCCGGAGGCGCCTGCAGCTGACCCGATCGGACCTGACCGGTGGACTCGTTGTAGGCGATGATCGCCTTCGGCCGGGCTCCGCCCGCGGAGGTCCCGATCGAGAGCATCGCCTTGATCGTCTCCTCTTCGGGATGCTCGCTCAGCTCCGCCACGAAGCGCGAGCGTTCGGAGAGCACCTCGCCGGCGAGACGCACGATCTCCCCGAAGCGGAGGTCCCCGTCGGCCGATCGAGCCGGTTCCTGGGCGGGTGCGAACTCCAGAGCACCCATACCGCGCATCCCTACGTAACAGAGCCGCTCAACGACGTCGAACGTCGACTCCTCCCGCCCCTGGGCGGCGAGCCAGGCGTCGACGAGCGCCGTCCCCCACCGGTCCGGCAGCGAGTCCGCCAGCATCCCGGGCAGGCCGTGGAACGCGTCGGGGGGAAGGCCGGGGAAGGTGTACGGCTGCTCCTGCAGAGGCATCCTCAGCGGCGCCAGCTGAACGCCGCCTCGCGCGAACCGGGGGTCGTACTGGAACGTCGCGTACCGGCCGTCCGGCGGGATCGAGACGGCTCCGATCGTCGAGCCCCACAGCTCCACGGCGGCGAGCGTCACGCGGGCGGCTCCGACTTCCACGTCCACCCCTCCGGCGGCGGATGCCGCCGGGTGCGCCGCGCGCGGCGGCGACCCTTCCTCTGCCGTTCGAGTTCGGCGATCGGCGAGGGCACGAACTCGGGGAGCGCGACGTCGAGACCCGAAAGCAGCCCGAGCGCGCGCAGCACCCGTATCAGGGAGGCGCTCTGCACGGACTCGCCGCGCTCGAGGCGCTGAACCGTCGCGCGACCGACGCCCGCCCTGGCGGCCAGGTCCTGCTGGGTCAGATCCCGCCCGAGGCGGTGCTGCTCGAGCCGCTGGCCGAGCTCGGCCAGCGCCGCATCGTCAGTGCTCGTGTCTAAGAATTGCATCACTAGAGATGCATTATATCTCGGAACCGCGATAAAGCATCTTTAATGATGCAAAACTGCCCAGACTTACGACTCTATTCTGATGCTTTACGGCCGATGACAACGATAAGGCATCGGCTTCGATGCATGCCTCGTTCGGGAGCCTCAGGAGTCGTGGTGGCGCGCCTTGGGGGTGCGCTCGCGCTCGAGCTGTCGCTCGACGACGTTGACGATCAGCTTGACGATCTGATCGGGCCCGGAAGCCTTCGCCTGGCCGTAGGTGAACGCCTCTACCCAGTCCGCGACCTTGCCTTCACGGGCCATCACGTTGAAGAACTCACGGCGCATTTCCACGCGCACGCGCGCGTCGGCGGCGGGGCCCTTCGTGACCTTCACGTCGGGCATCTCGAGACGGAACTGCTGCACATCGCCGCGTCCGCGCAGCTCGACGCCGACGACCAGCTTGATCGGCGCCAGCGCCGGGACCTCCTCGGTGAACCTCTGGGTCGCGAGCTCGATCAGAGCCTTGGCGTCCTCGGCCATGTCGCTGCACCTCCTCCAGTCCGGGCCGGTGGTCCGTCAGATCTTATGACGCTGCAGGAGCTTGCGGCCGATCACCATGCGCTGGATCTCCGACGTTCCCTCGCCGATCAGCAGCAGGGGCGCGTCGCGGTAGATGCGCTCGATCTCGTACTCCTTGGAGTAGCCGTAGCCGCCGTGGATGCGCAGGCTCTCCTCGGCGCAGAAGCGCCCCGCCTCGGAGGCGAAGAGCTTCGCCATCCCGGCCTCCACGTCGGAGCGCTCGCCGGCGTCCTTCATCGCGGCGGCACGCCGCACGAGCAGGCGGGCTGCGTCGATCTGCGTCGCCATGTCCGCGAGCTTGAACTGGATCGCCTGGTGCTCTGCGATCGGCTTCCCGAAGGTCTTGCGCTCTTGCGCGTATTTGACGGCCAGCTCGAAGGCCCGCTGCGCGAGCCCGACACCGCGGGCGGCGACGTTCACGCGCCCGAGGTCGAGCGCGTCCATCATCTGCACGAAGCCCTTGTTCAGCCCCTCGTCTTCCCCGCCGAGGATGTTCTCGGCCGGGCAGCGGTAGCCGTCGAAGACGAGCTCCGTGGACTCGACGCCCTTGTACCCCATCTTTTTGATCTTGGGGGGGACGTTGAAGCCCTCGAGCGCACCCGTGTTCTTTTCGGCGCCGGGCTCTTTCTCGCAGATGAAGCAGGTCATGCCCTTGTAGCGCGGGTCCGCGTCCGGGTCGGTCTTGACGAGCGTGAAGACGAGCGAGGAGAGCAGGCCGTTGGTCACCCACATCTTCTGGCCGTTGATCTCCCAGGTGCCGTCGTCCTGCTTCTTGGCGGAGGTCTTGATCGCCTGGACGTCGGAGCCGAGCTCGGGCTCGGAGAGCGAGAACGCGGCCCGGATCTCGCCGGTCGCCATCCGCGGCAGGTACTTCTGCTTCTGCTCCTCGGTGCCGAAGTGCATCAGCAGGTAGGAGCCGATGAAGTGGGTGTTCACCACGCCCGAGATCGAGATCCAGCCGCGCGAGAGCTCTTCGACGATCATGGCGTAGGTCGTCAGGTCGAGACCCATGCCGCCGTACTCCTCGGGGATCGTGACCCCGAACAGCCCCAGCTCCTTCATCTGCTCGACGATCGGCTCCGGGAAGGAGTCCTCGTGGTCGTAGTGCTCGGCGTTGGGCAGGATCTGCTCGTCGGCGAACTGGCGGACCATTTCGGTGATCGCGCGCTGCTCGTCGGTGATGTCGGAGAAAGAGGCTACGGCCATGCTTTTTCGGCGCTCCAGGGGTTCCGTTTCGCACGCCGCGTGACGGCGCGCCTGAGACGGACGGCACCAGCCGTGGCGGCGTGCGGCCCGTACCGGCAGCATACCGGCGGGCGCGCGCCGCTCGGGTCGCCCGCCGCGGGCTGGCAGGAGCCGGAGCCGGCGCTCGCAAGGACGCGAGCCCGCCGGGAGCGGCGGTGCGTGCCGCGGCACGATAAGAATCCTGCGCCATGAACTTCGCCGCCGAGGTCGTCGATGCCGCGCCGCCCGAGCGCCTTGCGCTCGTGGAGCTGTCCCGCGACGGCAGCCGCCGCGAGTGGACATTCGGCGAGGTCGCCGAGCACTCGGCACGCCTGGCGGGCACCCTGGCGGCCCGCGGCATCGGACGCGGCGACGTCGTGATGACGATCATCGGCAACCGCCCGGAGTGGGTGTTCGCGATGCTCGCGTGCTTCCGGCTGGGCGCGGTCGTGCTGCCGTGCACCGAGCAGCTGCGCGCGAAGGACCTCGCGCTGCGCATCGAGCAGGCGCGGCCGAGCCTGATCCTCGCCGACGAGCGCAACCTCGAGCAGCTGGCCGGCACCGACGTGCCCGTCCTCGCGATCCCCGACGAGCGCCTGTACCGCGGCGAGCCCGCCCCGGCGGCCGATCTCGACGAGAGCGAGCCGTGCCTGATCACGTTCACGAGCGGGACCGCCGGCGAGCCGAAGGGCGTGCTCCACGCCCAGCGCTACCTCTACGGCCAGCGCCTGCAGGCGGAGCAGTGGCTCGCCCCTGCGACGGGCGAGCTCGTCTGGTGCACGGCCGCCAGCGGCTGGTCGAAGTCCGCCCGGAACGTCTTCATCGCGCCGTGGCTGCGCGGCGCCCCCGCGCTGCTGCACGACGCCCGCTTCGACCCGCACGAGCGCCTGGAGCTGCTCGCGCGCGAGCGCGTTGCGGTGCTCTGCATGGCCCCGACCGAGTACCGCGTGATCGCCAAGCGCGCGACGCTCGTCGGGCTGCCCGACCTGCGCGCGATGGTCGCCGCCGGCGAGGCGCTGAACCCGGAGGTCCTCGACGCCTGGCGCGAGGCGACCGGGCTCGAGATCCGTGACGGCTACGGGCAGACCGAGACAGGTCAGCTGACCGGTGCTCCGCGAGGCGCCCGGCCGCGCGCCGGCTCGATGGGCCCTGCGCTGCCCGGCGTCGAGCTCGCGATCGAGGACGGCGAGCTGACGGTTGCGCCGGCGAGCGTCCCCACCTTCTTCCTCGGATACCTCGGCGAGGAGGCCGTGCGCGACGCCGCCGGTTCCTGGCACGTTCGCGACCGGCGCTCCGCAGGAGCATGGCGCACGGGCGACCGCGTGAGGAGCGACGAGGACGGCTGGCTGCACTTCGAAGGGCGCGGCGACGACGTGATCGTCTCGGCCGGCTACCGCATCGGCCCGTTCGAGGTCGAGTCCGCGCTCGTGGCGCACCCCGCCGTCGCGGAGGCCGCGGCCGTCTCCGCACCCGACGAGGAGCGCGGGGCGGTCGTGCGGGCGGTCGTCGTGCTTCGCGACGGCCACGAGCCGAGCGACGCGCTCGCCGCCGAGCTCCAGGAGCACGTCAAGCGCGTGACCGCCCCCTACAAGTACCCGCGGATCGTGGACTTCGCCGAGGAGCTGCCCAAGACGTCCTCCGGCAAGGTCAAGCGGGCGGAGCTGCGAGCCGGCTGACGCGAAGGCCCCGGAGGCGGCGGGGAGACCGCCTCCGGGGCCCGGTCAGGCTGAAGGCCGGGCGGCGGAGGGAACCGCGCCGGGCCGCTCGGGCCGGCCGCAAAGCGCCGGCGGCCGCCCGCCCGCCGGGTCAGGCGGGCGGAGCCGAGATCGTGCCCGCCCGCGGCCTCAGGCGCGCGCCGCCGGGCGTGCGCCTGAACCGCTGGGAGGTGTGCCGCAGGCGGTCCGCCTGCGCGAGCGCGGACCGGCCGGCAGAGGCGTCTTCCGCCGGCCGGTCCTCGCGGATCAGCGAGCGGGCCATTTCGGTCAGCACCGCGTCGTTTGCCCGTCGCAAGCGTGTGGCCTCGTGCATGTCGGTTCTCCTCATCTCTCACGCCGCCTGTGCGACCGGCTCGCCGGCCTGGACGGTCTCGATCAGCTCCAGCTCGCTGTCCGCCTCCTGCACCACCGGCTCGACCGGCCCCCGCAGCACCAGCAGCGCCGCAAGGATCCCCACGGCGACGGCCGCGGCCGCGACGACGTAGGCGAGGTGGTAGCCGCCGGCCAGGGCGGCGAGCGTCCCTTCGCCCTGGGCGAGCAGCGATTTGCTGTGGTCCGTCGCGATCGTCCCGAGCGTCGCCAGCCCGATCGCTCCGAAGAGCTGCACCGAGACGTTGATGATCCCGGAGGCGAGCCCGGCGTCCTGCGCGGGGGCATCGGACATCCCGATCGTCAGCAGCGGCAGGAACGACGCGCCGGCGCCGAGCCCGAGCAGCAGGAACGGGACGAACAGGCCGGGGAAGTAGCTCGCGCCCACGCCCTGCCGTGACAGCAGCGCCAGTGCGACGATGATGAGCGAGAGCCCGCCGACGAGCACCTTCACCGCACCGAAGCGTTCCGAGAGCCGCGCCGAGCCGCCGAGCGAGAGCGCGGCGATCGCGAGCGTCAGCGGCATGAACGCCAGGCCGGTGTCGATCGCGTCGTAGCCCAGCACGTGCTCCAGGAACAGCGAGCCCAGGAAGAACGCCGAGAACATGCCGGTCACGAGCAGCCCGCGGACGAGGCTCGATCCCATCAGCATGCGCAGCCGCAGGATCCGCAGCGGCATGATCGGGTTCTCCACGCGCGACTCCCACCAGAGGAAGGCGGCGAACAGGGCGATCGCGCCGCCGCCGACGAGCAGCGTGCGCGCGGAGAGCACCCCGTAATCGCTCGACTTCACGATCGCGAACGCGCCCATCATGGTCGCGACGGTCATCATCGCCGAGCCGAGCCAGTCGACGCCGCCGTTCAGGCCGATGCCCTCGTTCTCCTCGATCAGCAGCCAGCCGAAGACGAACGCGACTATCCCGATCGGGACGTTCACGAAGAAGATCCAGTGCCAGTTCAACGACTGGGTCAGGGCGCCGCCGGCGAGCAGGCCGATCGAGCCGCCACCAGCCGAGACGAACGCGTAGAGGCCCATCGCTTTCGCCTGCTCGCGCCGCTCGGGGAACTCGGTCACGATGATCGCGAGGATCACCGCGGAGGCGACGGCTCCGCCGGCGCCCTGCAGCAGCCTGAACGCGATCAGCATCGCCTGGCTCGTCGCGATGCCGCACAGCACCGAGGCGCTCGTGAAGAGGACCAGCCCCGTCAGGAAGACGCGCTTGCGCCCCACGAGGTCGCCCAGCCGGCCCGCCAGCAGCAGCAGCCCGCCGAAGGTGATCAGGTAGCCGTTGATGACCCAGGTCAGGTTGCCCTGGGAGAAGTGGAGGTCGTGCTGGATCGACGGCAGCGCGACATTCACGATCGTCGCGTCCAGCACCATCATCAACTGGCCCAGGCACAGGACGACCAGCGCGATCCAGCGCCGGCGCTCGGTGCGCTCCCTCGATTGGAACAGCCTCGTCGTTGTCTCGGTCATCGTGCTCATGCGGCTCCCTTCCGTTGATCTGGGAGCACCATATCAGGGATAATCCCTGTTTCAAGGATTATCGCTAAATAATTTATGGTCTTTCCAAAAAGGGTGATCTTTGGTAACATGATCGCCGATGAGATGATGACCACAAACGGACAGACAACAGGTACACTCGGGCTCGTGGGCGAGGAGATGGCCTGTACACCGTGTACGCCGGGGTCGATGGTGCTGATGTCGCGCCTGGCCAAGCAGTTCTACCGGCGCGGGGACGAGCGCCAGCTGGGCATGCAGCTCCGCCACCTGGTGTCCCTCTCCTACATCTCCGACCACGACTGCTGCCCCCAGCAGGACCTTGCGGACGCCTTCTGCATGGACGCCAACAACGTCGTGCTCCTGCTCAACGAGCTCGAGGATCTCGGCTACGTGACGCGCCTGCGAGACCCCCACGACCGTCGCCGCCACCTCGTGCAGATCACCAAGGCCGGCCGGCGCGCGTTCGACCGTGCCGAGCAGGCCACGCAGGTGATCGAGGACGAAGTCCTCGAGTCCCTCGCGCCCGAGGAGCGTGCCACCCTCCTGCGCCTCCTGAACCGCGCACTGCGCGCCTCCGAGCCGCTGCAGCCCGAGGAAGAGCCGGCCTCCGTGCCGGCGACAGCCTGAGACACAGCGCCGCTGGGCGCACGCCTTCGCGCCGGCGTCGCTAGACGGCGACTACGGCGTCGATCTCGACCTGCGCCCCGCGCGGCAGCGCCGCGACGCCGATCGCCACGCGCGCGGGCGGATCGTCGCCCGCGAAGAAGGAGCCGTAGACCTCGTTCACGGCCGCGAACTCGCCCAGGTCGGTCATGTAGACGGTCAGGCGGACCGCGCGATCGAGCGAGGTGCCGGCGGACGCGCACACTGCCTGGAGGTTCTCGAGGCACCGCCGCGCCTGCTCGGCCGCGTTCGCGCCCACGATCTCGCCGGTCTCGGGGGCGAGCGGGATCTGACCGGAGCAGAACAGCAGGCCGCCGCTGCGCACGGCGTGGCTGTAGGGGCCGATCGCGTCCGGGGCGCCGTCCGCGTCGATCGCCTCGCGCTCCGAGCTCATGCCGCTCACCCTAGCGACCGGCGCGGGCCGCCTGCCCGGGCAATAGATTTCGAGCAATGGGACGACGCCGGGGGAGGGTAATCGCCTGCGCGATCGCGCTCGGCACGGCTGTGTTCGGCGCCGTTGCGCCGAAGGCGGGCGCCGAAATCCCGTTCGCGGGATGCCCCAAGGGCAACAACTTCGCCTGCGCCAAGCTCAAGGTCCCGCTCGACCCGTCGGGAGCCGTGCCCGGCACGATCAGCCTCGCGATCCGACGCCACCGGGCACCGGTCGGCGAAGGGCGCTCGGCGATCGTGGCCCTCGCCGGCGGACCCGGCCAGGAGGCGATCCCGTTCGCCGAACAGTTCGCCGAACTGCTCGGTCCGATCGCGACGACGCGCGACCTGATCGTCTTCGATCAGCGCGGCATCGGTCAATCGCAGGCGCTCTCGTGCAAGGCGCTGAAGGGGCGCGGCGGGCTGAGCCCGACCGCCAGGACGATCGCCGCCTGCGCAGCACAGCTGGGGCCGTCGCGGAGCTTCTACTCGACCGCGGACAGCGTCGCCGACATCGAGGCGATCCGGCGCGCCGGGGGCTACGAAAAGCTCGTCCTCTACGGGACCAGCTACGGCACGAAGGTGGCCGAGATGTACGCCCAGGCCTACCCGCAGCACGTCGAAGCTCTGATCCTCGACTCGGTCGTCCCGCCCGCCGGTCCCGAACCGTTCGACCGGCCCACCTTCCAGGCGCTGCCGCGCGTGCTGCGCTCGGTCTGCCTGCGCCACGCCTGCCGGGGCGTCACCCCCGACCCGTACGCGGACCTTCAGCGCCTGCTGGGAGAGATGCACGACCGCTCCCTGTCGATCCGCGCGATCGGGCCCCAGGGTGGCGTGCGACACGCGATCGCCACGCCCCAGGCGCTTCTCAACGTCCTGCTGGACGGCGACTTCTCGGGTCCGTTGCGGGCGGCCTTCGTGACGGCGGCACGCTCGGCTGCGCTGGGCGACCTCGCCCCGCTCGGGCGCCTGCTGGAGACGGTTCCCGCCGAAGAAAGCGGGGGCGAAGGCTTCGACGTGCCGCTGTACTTCGCGACGAGCTGCGAAGACCAGGACTTCCCCTGGAGCCGGACGGCGACCGCGGCGCAGCGGCTCGCGCAGGCGCGCGCGGCGGCCGCGGCGCTCGGGCCCGCCGCGTTCGCGCCGTTCAGCGCACGTGACGCGATCGGGCTCAGCGACATGCCGCAGTGCGCCGGCTGGCCCTACGCCACGCCCTTCCAGGCGCAGGCGCCCGCACCGCTGCCCGCGATCCCGACGCTGATCCTGAGCGGCGCCGATGACCTGCGGACGCCGACGGCGGGCGCAGCGGAAGTCGCGGCGACGATCCCCGGCTCGCACCTCTTGGTGGTGCCGATGGTCGGCCACTCGGTGCTCGGCAGCGATCCCAGCGGCTGCGCCGAACGAGCCCTGCAGGCGCTGTTCGCGGGCCACCCGATCGTCGCGTGCAGAGCCGGCAGCACCCCGGCCGCTCTGCGGCCTGAGCCGCCGCCCGCGCGGGTGCTCGCGAGCATCTCCCCCGCGCGCGGCTACCCCGGACTCGCCGGGCGCACCGTCCACGCCCTGCAGCTCGCCATCGGCGACCTCTCGCGCCAGCTCGCCCTCACACTCGAAGCGAGCATCAGCGACGAAGAACTGCTGTCGCTGACCTCGCTGCGCACCGGCGGGCTGCGCTCGGGGTGGGCGCAGCTGGGCGGCGGCGGGGTGAGCTTCCACAACTACTCGTTCGTGCCCGGCATGACGATCTCGGGCTCGATCCGCTCGGAATCGGCCGACCTTCGGATCGGCGGGAGCGCTGCCGCCCACGGGACGCTGCGCCTCGGCGGCCACCACACGCTCGTCGGGATCCTGGGCGGGCGCACCGTGCGACTACCGGCGTCGGGGGACCGCACGGCGGCTATTGTCGCGGAGAATGCGGCGCCGAGCTCACCTGCTGTTCCTGGCGGCCCTGCTGTCCGCGCTCGTGCTCGGCAGCTCGCCCGCAGCATCGAAAGCCTCCTCGGGCCTTAGCTACACGCCCTGCGCGGGGCTCCCGAAGCTGTCGTGCACGGACGTCCCGGTGCCGCTCGACCGCTCGGGTGCCGCACCCGGGACGATCGCGCTGAGCGTCGCGCGCAAACTGTCCGGGCCGACGCCGAGCTCGAGCGCGGTTCTCGTGCTCGCCGGCGGTCCCGGCCAGGCCGCGCTCCCCTTCGGCGAATTCGCCGCCGAAGGCCTCGCGCCGGCCCTCCACGGCCGTGACATGCTGGTCTTCGACCAGCGCGGAACCGGCTCCTCGGACCCGTTGAGCTGCCCGGCGCTCGAAAGTCCCCGCGGCACGATCGAACGTGTATTCCAGCTCTGCGCGGAACAGATCGGGCGCGCTCGCGGCGCCTTCACGACCCAGGAAACGGTGCAGGACATCGAGGCCCTGCGCCGCGCCACCGGCTATCAGAAGCTCGTGCTCTACGGGACCTCGTACGGCACGAAGGTCGCGCTCGAGTACGCAGAACGCTATCCCGAACACGTCGAAGCGATGGTGCTCGACTCGGTCGTCCCCCCCGAAGGGCCGGAACCCTTCTCGATCCCGAGCTTCGAGGCGCTCCCCGGCGTGCTGCACGAGCTGTGCGCGCAGAGCGCCTGCGCGGGGATCACGCCGGAACCCGTTGCCGATCTGACGAAGCTGCTCGCCCGCCTGCGGCACCGCCCGCTCGCCGGCTCGGTCTACGACGGCCTCGGCCACCGCCACGATGCGCGGCTGAACGAGCAGAACATGTTCGACGTGCTGCTCGCCGGCGACCTGAACCCGGCGCTGCGCGCCCTGCTGCCGGCGGCGATCCGCTCGGCCCTGTCCGGCGACCCAGACCCGCTGCTGCGCATGCAGGCGCTCTCCGAGGGCCTGATCCCGAACGTCCCCTTCAGCCGCTCGGCGCACACCGCTGCGTCCTCGGGCGAGGAAACCGACGAAGCGCTGTTCGTGGACACGACCTGCGAGGAGGCTCCGTTTCCCTGGCAGCGCGCCGCCCCGGCGGCAACCAGGCTGGCCGAAGCCGTCGGCTTCCTGAAGGCACAGCCGGCGAGTGACTTCGCCCCGTTCGACAAGACCACCGCGTTGCAGAGCAGTCTCGTCGCCGCCTGCTCGGCATGGCCGGACGCGTCCTCCCCGCCCCCCGCGCAGGCGCCCCTTCCGGACGTCCCGACGCTGATCCTGTCCGGTGCACAGGACCTCCGGACCCCGACCTCCGGCGCGCTGAAGGTCGCGGCGCGGATCCCGGGCGCATCGGTCGAGGTGGTGCCGTTCACGGGCCATTCGGTGATCGGCAGCGACCTGACGGGCTGCGCCGCGAAAGCGGTCTCGAGCTTCTTCGCGGGCACCGCGGTCGAACCGTGCACCGACGCCAAAGACGTGATCGCCCCCACGCCCGTGACGCCGCGCCGGCTCTCCTCGATCCGGCCGCCGGCGGGGCTCGGCGGGCGGCCCGGCCGCACGCTCGTGGCGGTGCTCGACACGCTCGTGGACCTCAACCGGCAGGTGATCGCCGCGACGCTGCAGGCCGATCAGGCGCTGCCGAGCGGCGCGAGCTTCGGCGGGCTGCACGGCGGCTACGCGAGGCTCTCGAACACCTCGGCGGTGCTGCACGACCTCTCCTTCGTCGCCGGCGTGCAGCTCTCGGCCACCTTCAGGGTCAGCCATGGGCGCCTCGAGCCGGCCGCGATCCGGATCGGCGGCGCCAGCGCCGCGGCGGGAACCGTGCGGCTCGGATCGAGCTCGCAGCGCGTCACGGGGACGCTCGGCGGGCATCGCTTCGACCTTCTGATCGCGCACGTGAAGCTCTCGCGCGCGGGCTCTGACGGCTGGCCGTCGCCGGCGCCGGCCTTCTCGGCGCTCGGGCGCACGCCGTTCGACGCACTCGGGGCGCCGGCGCGGTTCGCGGGGAGCGCCCCGCAGATACGCTGAGCGGCATGCCGAACGCGCTCGCGCGGGAGACCTCGCCCTACCTGCTCCAGCACGCCGAGAACCCGGTCGACTGGCGGCCCTGGGACGAGGCGGCGTTCGCCGAGGCGGCCGAGCGCGGAGTGCCCGTCCTCGTGTCGATCGGATACTCCTCCTGCCACTGGTGCCACGTGATGGAGCGCGAGTCCTTCGAGGACGAGGCGACCGCCGCGGTGATGAACGCGGGCTTCGTGTGCGTGAAGGTGGACCGCGAGGAGCGCCCCGACGTGGACGCGCTCTACATGGAGGCGGTCCAGGGGATGACGGGCCGCGGCGGCTGGCCGCTGAACGTGTTCCTGACGCCCGAGCAGATCCCGTTCTACGGCGGCACCTACTTCCCACCCGAGCCGCGCCACGGCATGCCGGCGTGGACGCAGGTGCTGCAGGCGATCGCCGAGTCCTGGGAGCAGAACGGCGAGGAGATCCGCCAGGGCGCGGAGCGGCTGCGCGAGCAGCTCACCGGCGCCGGGCGCCTGCAGCCCCGCGAGGAGCCCGTCAGCGAGGCCGACCTCGACCACGCGGTCGAGAACCTGCGCGCGATCTACGACGCGGCGAACGGGGGCTTCGGCCCCGCCCCGAAGTTCCCACAGGCCTCGGTCATCGAGTTCCTGCTGCTGCGATCCGAGACCGCCCCGGCCCTCGCGACGCTCGACGCGATCGCCTCCGGCGGGATCGACGACCAACTCGCCGGCGGGTTCGCGCGCTACAGCGTGGACTCGACCTGGACCGTGCCGCACTTCGAGAAGATGCTCTACGACAACGCGCTGCTCGCCCGGGCCTATCTCCACGCCTGGCAGGCGACGCGGGAGCCTCGCCACCTCGAGACGAGCCTGCGCACCCTCGGCTGGTCGCTCAGCGAGATGCGCGGCCCGGAGGGCGGCTTCTACTCGGCGCTCGACGCCGACTCCGAGGGGGTCGAGGGGCGCTACTACGTCTGGACCGAGACGGAGCTGCGCGAGCTGCTGGGAGCGGACGCCGACGCCGCCGTCGCGTGGCTGGGCGTCGACGCGCGCGGGAACTTCAGCGATCCGCACAATCCCGAGCCGGGGCTGAACGTCCTGACGGCGCGCGGCCCCGAGCCGGACGCCCCCGCAAGGGCGCGGATCCGCTCGCGCCTGCTGGAGGCGCGCCGGCTGCGGATCCCGCCCGAGCTCGACGAGAAGCGCATCTGCGCCTGGAACGCGCTCATGATCTGCGCCCTCGCGGACGCCGGCGCGGCCCTCGCCGAGCCGGACGCGAACGAGGTCCTCGAGCGCTCGCGCGCCGCCGGCGAGACCCTCCCCGGAGGTGCCGAGCTGCTCGCCGCGGCCGTCGCGTGCGCGGAGTTCGTGACTCAGAAGATGCGCGACGGCAGCGGACGCCTGCTGCGAACCTACAACGGCGGCGAGGCCAAGATCGCGGCGTTCCTGGAGGACCACGCGTTCCTGCTCGAGGCGGAGATCGCATTGTTCGAAGCGACCTGCGAGACGCGCTGGCTCGATGAGGCGATCGCCCTCGCCGACGAGACGATCGAGCGCTTCGCAGATTCAGAGCGGGGCGGCTTCTTCTCGACCCCCGCCGACAACGGGCTGATCGCCCGCCGCAAGGACGTCGAGGACAGCCCGATCCCGTCCGGCAACTCGGCCGCGGCAAACGGGCTGCTGCGCCTTCACCAGCTCACCGGCGAGGAGCGCTACGAGCGCCACGCGGACTCGGTGCTCGCCCTGCTCGGCGAGATCGCCCCGCGCCACCCCTCCGGGTTCGGGCACCTGCTGCAGGCGATGCACTGGCGCCTGGCCCCCGCGCGGGCGATCGCGTGCGCGGTGCCGGGGCCGGCGCCGCTACAGGATCGCGAGGTAGCGATCTAGCTCCCACTGCGAGACCTGCACCCGGTAGTCGTCCCACTCCTGGCGCTTGATCTCCACGTAGCGGTTGAACATGTGCTCGCCGAGCGTGCGGAGCGCCAGCTCGGACTCGGCGGTGAGCTCGATCGCCTCGCCGAGGCTCTCCGGGAGCTGCTCCACGCCCAGGCGCCGGCGCTCGTCCGCCGACAGGTGGTACAGGTTCTTCTCCATCGGCTCGGGCAGCTCGTAGCCCTTCTCGATGCCTTCCAGGCCGGCCTGCAGCAGGACGGCGAACGTGAGGTAGGGGTTGCACGCGGGGTCCGGGCACCGCAGCTCCATCCGGGTCGCCTTCTCGCGCCCCGGGTGGTACAGCGGCACGCGCACGAGCGCCGAGCGGTTGCGCCGCGACCACGCCACATAGGTAGGCGCCTCGAACCCCGGCACGAGCCGCTTGTAGGAGTTCACCCATTGGGCGAAGATCGAGGCGATCTCGCGTGCGTGCTTCAGCTGCCCGGCGATGAACGCCTTCCCGACATCCGAGAGGAAGTACTGGTCGTCGGGGTCGAAGAAGGCGTTCTTGCCGTCCGTGAACAGCGACTGGTGGGTGTGCATCCCCGAGCCGTTCTCCCCGAACAGCGGCTTCGGCATGAACGTCGCGTGCCAGCCGTACTTCATCGCGATCTCCTTGACCGTGATGCGGTAGGTCATGCAGTCGTCGGCCATCTTCAGCGCGTCGGCGTAGCGCATGTCGATCTCGTGCTGGGAGGGGCCGACCTCGTGGTGGGTGTACTCGACGTGGATCCCGAGCTGCTCCAGCGCCAGCACGGTCTCGCGGCGCACGTCCGAGCCCGCGTCGAGCGTCGTGAGGTCGAAGTAGCCGCCCTCGTCGAGGACTTCGGTCGACTTGGAGTCTTTGAACAGGAAGTACTCGAGCTCGGGCCCGACGTTGAACGTGTCGAAGCCCATCGCGTTCGCACGCTCCAGGGCACGCCGCAGCACGTGGCGCGGGTCGCCCTCGTACGGGGTCTTCTCAGGCGTGATCACGTCGCAGAACATCCGGGCCACGCCCTGCTCGCCCGGCCGCCACGGCAGCACCGCGAACGTGCTCGGGTCGGGCATCGCGATCATGTCCGACTCCTCGATCGCGTTGAAGCCCGTGATCGAGGAGCCGTCGAATCCCATCCCGGCCTCGAAGGCGTCGTCGAGCTCGGCGGCGTTGATCGAGAACGACTTGAGCTGGCCGAGGATGTCGGTGAACCAGAAGCGGATGAAGCGGATCTCCCGCTCCTGTACGAGCGCCTTGACGTCCTCCGCGGTGGTGGTCCGGTCCGCCATCAGGCCGTGAGGCTAGCCGATGGGGGCGCGGCGGCGGTATCGACGCGTGGCCAAAGGTCGCCCGGCAGGGGCGCGCCCGCGCGACTGCGAACATTGCCGAGATGGACGGCCGCCCCGCTCTGCACGTCGACTACGAAGAGCACGGGGTCGGATACGCCCGCAACCGGCGCGCGGACCCGAGGATCGCCGCTCGCATCCACGAGGCCCTCGGCGACGCGCGCACGGTCGTGAACGTCGGCGCCGGCGCCGGCTCATACGAGCCCGAGGACCGCTGGGTGCTCGCGGTGGAGCCGAGCGCGACGATGCGCGCGCAGCGCCCGGCCGGGGCCGCCCCGTGCATCGCCGCCCTCGCCCAGAGCCTCCCGCTCGACACCGGCGCGGTCGACGCCGCGATGGCCTGCGTGACGATCCACCACTGGGATCCCCGCGAGGCGGGCCTCGCGGAGCTGCGCCGCGTCGCACGCGGGCCGGTCGTCATCTTGACGTTCGACCTGCGCCACCTCCCCGAGTGGCAGCGCGACCTGCTGCGCGAGGCGATCGCGATCGAGTCCCCGCGTTTCGGCACGCCCGAGGAGATCGCAGCCGTCCTCGGCGGCAGGACCCGGATCGAGACGATCCCGACGCCCGCCGACTGCACCGACGGCTTCTTCGAAGCCTTCTGGAACCGCCCGGAGGCACTGCTCGACCCCGGTATCCGCAAGACGCAGTCGGTCTGGCGCCTGCTGGACGACGGCGTGGAGGAGCAGATCGTCGAGCGGGTGCGAACCTCGCTCGACTCCGGCGAGTGGGATCGCCGCTACGGCGAGCTGCGCGAGCGCGAGACGCTCACGGGCAGCCTGCGCCTGGTGGTGTCAGAGCCGGGGTGATGAGCGAGCGCTCCTGAAGTGGCCGAGCTCGCGTGGCCGATCGCCGGCCGGCGGGTCGTAGGCCAAGCAGATCAAGGAAGAGGGAGCGTGGCGTGCTCTGCACGCGAGCGAGCGATGACGCAGATATGCGCCGGCCTACGACCCGCCGGCTAGTGGCCGGCGACGGCGGCGACGAATTCCGCGATCGATTCCGCTTCCTTGCCCTGGTAGAGCAGGGCGGGCATCTGCCCGAGGCCGCGCGCGCGGCCTTCCTTGATCGCGTTTTCGACCAGGGCCTTGCGGCCCGAGGCGGTCGAGATCTGTTCGCCGACGCGGACGTCGAGGTTCGGGCCGATGCGCCCGACGGACTTGGTCGCGGCGAGCGTGTGGCAGTAGCCGCACGAACGGGCGAACAGCACCCGGCCCTGCGCCTCTTTCGCGGTCAGTTTGATGCCGCCGACAGCGATCTGGGACTTGTGGTTCGCGTTCGAGGCGAGCACCAGCGCCGGCACGGCCAGTCCGAACGCGAAGAGGATGACCACGCCGAGCGTCACCAGCCCCCTGCTGACGCTCGATTCGGTGTGCAGCGCGGCGCGGGCGCCTTTGGCTCCGCCGCGGATCGCGATGAAGAAGACGCCGAGCCCGACGATGACCCAGAAGAGCACGAACAGGATGACCATGCGGGCGGGAAGATATCGGTTGGGCGCCCGGAAGGGCCCGGTGGCGCCGCGGCCAGGCGGCGCGCGTCCGTGAGAGGACGCTCAGCTTTAGACCAGCTGAATGCGCGCCGCTACCCTGAGGGTGAAGGCCACCGCAAGGAGCGCACGCCGATGAACATCCTCCGCCGACTCCCCCTCTCCCGCCTGCTGCTGCTGTGCGCGCTGGTCGTCGGGATCGGCGTTTCTGCGACGGCGATCGCCTTCGCCCTCGGCGCCGGGGAGAAGCCCCCGCCCAAGCCGCTCGCCCAGGCCGTTCACGACGCGCTCGCCGCGCCGCCGGTCGAAGGCCTGAGCGCCGACATCACCTTCACGAACCACCTGCTGGAAGGCGCGAACCTCGCCGGCGAACACGGCTCCGGTGTCACGTCGAGCCCGCTCGTCACCGGCGGCTCCGGACGCCTTTGGATCGCCAAGGACGGCCGTGCGCGACTCGAGCTCGAGGATGAAAGCGGCGACACGAACATCGTCTGGGACGGCACCACCGTCACGATCTACGATGCCGCCGAAAACACGGTCTACCGCTACACGCCGAAGAAGCAGGCCTCAGGCGCCGGCGACAACGGACACGGCGAAGCGCCGCCGGTGGCGAAGATCGAAGAAGCGATCGCGCGCCTGCGCAAGCACGCCGGCGTCTCCGAAGCGACACCCGCGAACGTCGCGGGCCAGCCGGCCTACACCGTGCGCTTCTCTCCCCAGGAAAGCGGCAGCCTGATCGGAGGCGGCGAGCTGTCCTTCGACGCCAACACCGGCGTGCCGCTGCGTGCGGCCGTCTACAGCTCGAAGGAATCGGCTCCGGTCGTCGAACTCGCGGCCGATGAAATCTCCTACGGCCCGGTCTCCGACTCGGTGTTCCAGCTCTCGCCGCCTCCGGGCGCGAAGGTTCAGACGCTCGAGTTCGCCGCCAAGCCGCACCACGCGGGCAAGTCCTCCTCCAAGGAAGCTCCCGACGTCACCACGCACGGCACGGGGATCACGGCCGTCGAGGTGCTGCAGGCGAAGGCCGGCAAGGACACGAGCGCTTCCGGGCTCGAAGACCTCCCGAAGGTCAAGCTCCCCGACGGCGTCAGCGCGAGCGAGCTGCGCACCGCGCTCGGCACCGTCCTCACCTTCGAGCGCGCGGGCGCGCGCTACGTGGTCGCCGGGGCGCTCGAACCAGCCGCCGTCGAAGCGGTCGCCGGGAGCCTCTAGCCGTGAGCGAGAGCGCGCCGGACGGGCCAGCTCCCGTCCGGGCAAGGGGCCTGGTCAAGCGCTACAAGGAGGTCCTGGCGGTCGACCACATCGACCTGAACGTCGAGACGGGCGACGTCTACGGGTTCCTGGGCCCGAACGGCGCAGGCAAGACCACGACGCTGCGGATGGCGCTGGGGCTGATCATGCCCACCGAGGGCAAGGTCGAGCTGTTCGGGCGCGACCCGATGCGCGAGGGCGCACGCGCGCTGGAGGGCGTCGCCGGCTTCGTCGAGGCGCCGCGCTTCTATCCGTATCTGCCCGCGCGCAAGAACCTCGAGCTGCTCGCCGCACTCGACGGCGACGGCGCATCCTCGCGCATCGACGAGGTGCTCGAGATCGTGGAGCTCGCGCCGCGCGCGAAGCACAAGGTCGGCGGCTTCTCGCATGGGATGCGCCAGCGACTCGGGATCGCCGCGGCGCTGCTGCGGCGCCCGCAGCTGCTGATCCTCGATGAGCCCGCGACCGGGCTCGACCCGGCGGGCATGCGCGACATGCGGACGCTGATCCGGCGCCTGGCCGGAGAAGGCATCACCGTCCTTCTCTCCAGCCACCAGCTGCCCGAGGTCCAGGAACTCTGCGACCGGGTGGCGATCGTCGACTCCGGGCGCGTCGTCTACGAGGGGGCGCTCGCGGACCTGCGCCGCCAGGGCGGGGCCGGGTATCGCCTCCGGACCACCGACGACGAGCGGGCGCTCCAGATCGCGCGCGCCCAGGCCGGCGTCGAGGCGCCGGTCGCGGGGGAACAGGGCATCGGCTTCCAGGCCGAGGAGCAGCATGTCGGAGAGCTCACGCTCGCCCTCGGGCGGGCCGGGATCGGGATCCTCGCCCTGACGCCGGAGCTCGCGACGCTCGAGGACCTGTTCTTCCGCCTCACCGACCCGGGCGCGGAAGCCGAGTCCACTTCGGCCGAAGCGGCCCGCGAGCTCGTGGAGGCGCCGTGAGCAGCGTCTCCGCCGCGCCGCCCGCAGCGCTGGCGCGCCGCGGGCACCGGCCATCCACCTTCACCGTCTACCGCTGGGAGCTGCGCAAGCTCGTCTCCCAGAAGCGCACCTACCTCGGCCTCGGCCTCGCGGCCTTCCTGCCGCTGCTCTTCGTGATCGTCGAGCTGATCCGCAACCAGCCCGCCCACGGCGACACGATCTTCGCCCAGGAGATCCTCCAGTCGGGGCTGGCGACGCCCGTCTTCATGCTGACGTTCCTCGTGGGGTTCTTCCTGCCGTTGATCGCCAGCCTCGTGGCCGGCGACGTCGTCGCCAACGAGGACAGCAACGGCACGCTGAAGACGATCCTCACGCGCTCGGTGGACCGCGGGCAGGTGTTCGCCGCGAAGGCCGCCGCGGCGTTCACCTACGCCGCGCTGGCCGTCTACGTCGCGGGCGCCGTCGGAACCATCGCGGGCATCGGCGCATGGGGCTTCCACGGGCTGCGGACGCTCTCGGACACCTACGTCTCGGCTCCCAAGGCTCTGCTCCTCGTCTTCGCGGCGCACACGTTCGTCCTGATCCCGATGATCGCCGTCGCGGCGATCGGCGTGTTCCTCTCCACCGTGACCCGCAACAGCGCGGCGGCGATCGTCGGCACGATCGGCATCACGATCGTGCTCCTGATCCTCGCGGCGATACCGGGACTGGAAGGTCTGCACCCCTACCTGCTCACCCAGCAGTACTTCGCCTGGCAGGGGCTGCTGCGCACGCCCACCGACTGGGCGCCCATCACACATTCACTGTGGGTCTGCGCGCTCTACGCCGTGCCGGCGCTCCTCGCGGGATACCTCGTGTTCCTGCGCCGCGACGTCGCGGGCGGCTGAGCCGCTCAGCCGACCTCGGCCGGCGTCTCCACCACCGAGATCTCCACGTCGCCCATCAGCCGGCGCGCCTCGCGGGGATCGAGCTGCCCGGCCCCGAAGCGGCCCGTGGACTCCGCCCCGCACGCGACGCCGAAGCGCACGCACTGGTCGGGCGGGCGGCCTTCGTAGCGAGCCGCGAGGTAGCCGGCCAGGAACGCGTCGCCGGAGCCGCGTTTCGCGAGCGGCTCGCGCGGCTCGATCCGCGCCCGCTTGAGGCGGCGCTGACCGTCGACCACCACCTGCGCGAGGCAGCCGTCGGGCATCGTCATGATCACTTCGCGCGGGCCGAGCGCGCCGATCTCGGTCATCGCGGCCTGGCGCTCCTCTTCGCTGGAGAACTCGTGCCCGACAAGCTCCTCGGCCTCGATCACGTTGGGCGAGACCAGGTCGGGTTCGGCGCGCACGGCCTGGCGCAGCGGCTCGCCGTCGGTGTCCACCACGGTCGTCACCTCGGAGCGCTCGAGGTCGCGGACCAGCGAGGCGTAGAGGTCCGGGTCGACCCCGCGCGGCAGCGAGCCGGCGAACACGACGATCGCCGCCCCACGCGCGAGGTAGAGCAGCTTGTCGCGGAACAGTTCGACCTCGCTTGCCGTGACCGCCGGGCCGCGTTCGTTGATCTCCGTCTGCACGCCGCTCGTCGGGTCCAGCACCGACGTGTTGGTCCGCGACTCGTCGCGGATGCGCACGAAGTCGTTGAGGATCGACTCCTCGGTGAGCTGCTCGACGATGTGCGTGCCGGTCGCGCCACCGGTGAAGCCCGTTGCGATCACGGGCTGTCCGAGCGCCTTCAGGGTGCGCGCGATGTTGACGCCCTTGCCGCCCGCCATCGTGCGCTGTTCGACGGTCCGGTGGCGGCGCCCGAGGCGGAAGTTCGGGACCGCGAGCGACTTGTCGATCGCGGCGTTCAGCGTGACCGTGATGATCATCGCCCTCTGCTCCCCGCGCCGAGGTGCCCCCCGGCGACCAACCGTGCCCTGCGATGCACGACACACAGGCTAGCGAACGGCTCGATCCACCCCAGCGGGCGCACGCCCCTGTTCAGGCCGCGCCGGCGGTGCTCGCCGAGAGCTCCCATGCGAGCCGGCGAAGCCGTTCGGCCTCGGCCTTCGCGGCCGACTCCGGTGAGCCGCCCCCCTTGACGTGGGCGCCGGCGATCGAGCGCGACGCCGAGATCAGGCCGCCCGCGGGGCCCGGCGCGAACGCGGAGCTGAGGTCCTCGACCCGTCCTCCCTGCGCGCCGATCCCCGGCAGCAGGAACGGCGCCGCCGGCATCAGCTCGCGGGCGCGCTGCAGCCTGTCGGGTGCCGTCGCGCCGACCACCGCGCCGACGTCTGAGAGCCCCTCATCGCCCGTCTCGCCGAGCTCGGACACCAGCGCCGCCAGGCGCTCCCAGACGCTGCCGCCGGCGGCGAGCTCGCGCTCCTGGACGTCGGCGGCGCCCGGGTTGGAGGTCCGCACGAGGACGAGCACGCCCCCTCCCACCTCGCGCGCCGCGCGCACGAACGGCTCGACGGCATCGCGGCCCATCAGCGGGTTGACGGTCGCGAGGTCGGCGCCGAGGCCCGGCACGTGCCCATGGGGCGTGTCGAGGCCGCCGAACAGCGAAGCCGCGTAAGCCTCTGCGGTCACGTCGATATCGCCGCGCTTGGCGTCCGCGATCACGAGCAGGCCCGCCTCGCGCGCGTGCTCGACCACTCCGCCGAGCGCTGCCCGCCCCGGTGCCCCGAGCGCCTCGAAGCGCGCGAGCTGCGGCTTGACCGCGACGCAGGCCTCCGCGGTCGCGTCGATCAGCGCGCGGCAGTGCGCGAGGACCGCCGCAGCAGCGGCAGCTGCGGGATCGGCGGCGTCGGTTCCTGGCGCGCCGTCGGCGACCGGCCAGAGGGATGAGGGATCGGGATCGAGGCCGAGGACGAGCTGTGAGCTTCGCCCGGCGACCTTCGCCGCCAGCCTGTCACCGAGCGCCAGCGCCGCCTCAGCGCCCCTTGACGGCGCTCTTGAGGCCGCTGCCGGCGGTGAACCGGGGTACGCGCGAGGCAGCGATCTGGATCCGCTCGCCGGTGCGCGGGTTGACGCCCATGCGCGCGCCGCGCTCGCTCACGTGGAACTTGCCGAAACCGGATACGGAGACCTCGCTGCCGCGCCGCAGCGCGTCCTCGACGGTCGCGATCACCGCGTCCACTGCGCGCGATGCGTCCTGCTTCGTCAGCTGCGCCCGGTCGGCGACCTGGTCGACCAGCTCGGACTTCGTCATTGACCCTCCCGGTTTCGTTCGGTCTTACGAACTCTCGACGCTAACACCGCATTCGGACAGGCGGCTGCGTAAGAATCGGGGCGTGGCAATCGAGCGTATCGCCTGGATCGCGACTGTGCTGGTGGCGCTGATCACGGCGCTGCTGCTGTTGCTCTCGGGCTACACCGGCTACGCGGGGCTCGGCCTCGCGGTCGCGATGGCGGCCGCCGTCAACCTGTTCTGAGCCAGGCGCTCAGCTCGCGTGCGGCATGCCCGCGATGGCTGATCGCGTCCTTCTCCTCGTCGCTCAGCTCGGCCATCGTGCGGCCGTCGGGAACCTCGTCGGGAAGGAACGCCGGGTCATACCCGAAGCCGCGCTCGCCGCGTGGGTGCTCGGCGAGCGTCCCGTTGCATCGCCCCTCGAACAGCCGCTCGACGCCCCCGTCGGGGTCGACGTAGGCGATCACGCAGACGTATTCGAGCCCGCTGCCGGCGGGCGCCTCGCGCAGCAGCTTGTCGAGGTTCTCCCGGTCGCCGGCGTGCTCGCCCGCATAGCGGGCCGAGCGCACGCCCGGCGCGCCGCCGAGCGCCGCGGCGGCGATCCCCGAGTCGTCGGCGATCGCGACCCGGCCCAGCTGAGCGGCGGCCGAACGGGCCTTGCCGAGGGCGTTCTCGGCGAACGTCTCGCCGTCCTCGGGGGGCAGCTCGACGTCGGCACCGAGCGCGTCGATCTCCGCCTCGGCGCCCAGCAGCCGGTCGAACTCGCGCCGCTTGTGCTCGTTGTGGGTCGCCAGCAGCAGTCTCATCGCCGGGTTTCCACCCTAGCCTCCGGCGCAGCGTCTAGATTGCGGCGATGGGGGGATCGAGGCGGGCGCTCGGAGCGCTCGGGGCGGGCCTGCTCGCGTCGCTCGCACTGTGTGCTGCGGCCGGCGCGGAGCGCCGTTCGGCGGCGACGTTCTCCGTGATCGCAGAAGGAACCGAGACGGTCTCGGCCACGGAGGCGGGCGACGGCGAGAGCTGTCCGAGCGGAACGGGCAGCGAAACGGCTCGGTTCGGCGCGAGGCCCTTTCGCATCCGCATCGATGACACGGGCCCGTTCCTCGAGCTGAGCGGACTCTCCAGGCGGGGCGAAGACAGCCGCCAGCCGTTCTCCGCCGAAGGCAGCGTCACGCGCGCCGCCGACGGCGCCTTCACGTGCCGGCTGGAAGCTCCGCCGGACTGCGGGACGAAGTCCTTCGCAGGACTCTCGATGTGGCTCCAGGGCTCCTCGCTGCGGCGCGGGCACATCACCCTGCGGGTGGATCTGCACGCGGAAGACCCCCCGGACGTGTTCGCAAGCTGCCCGGCGCTGGGCGGGTTCCCGGCGCTGTTCACGGGCGGCGTCCCGCAGGCGCCCGTGACGAGCCGAGCCCTGTTCGACCGGCGCAAAGACACGCTGGTGCTCGACGCGAGCCACGAACGGACGACCGAGGCCATCGGCGGCAGCTCTCAGATCGTGAGCTCGCTGAAGCTGACGCTGCGCAGGCTCTAGGGCGCGTCAGGCACCGGAGCCGGCGGCGATCGCCTGCTCCTGCACGTCGCGCAGCGCGGCGATCCCGCCCTCGGCGAGCGAGAGCAGCTCATCGAGATGGGCGCGCGTGAGCGGCGTCCGCTCTCCGGTCGTCTGCAGCTCGACGAGCCCGCCCTCGCCGGTCATCACGACGTTCGCGTCGACCTCGGCGCGGGAGTCCTCGGGGTAGTCAAGGTCGAGCAGCGGGACGCCGTCGATCACACCGCAGGAGATGGCGGCGACCGTCCCTGTCAGCGGGATGCGCTCGAGGCGGCCCTCGCCCTGGAGGCGGGCGCAAGCCAGCGCGAGCGCGACGTAGGCGCCCGTGATCGAGGCGCAGCGGGTGCCGCCATCGGCCTGGAGCACGTCGCAGTCGAGGTAGATCGTCCGTTCGCCGAGCGACTCGAAGTCGACGATCACGCGCAGCGAGCGGCCGATCAGGCGCTGGATCTCGACGGTGCGCCCGTCGGGGCGCCCGCGGCTAACGTCGCGCTGCTTGCGATCGCCGGTCGACGCGGGCAGCATCCCGTACTCGGCGGTCACCCAGCCGCGTCCCTTGCCGGCCATCCAGCGCGGCACGCTCTCCTGCGCCGAGGCCGTGCAGATCACGCGTGTCTCGCCCATCGAGATCAGCGCCGAGCCCGTGGCGGGGCGCACGAACCCGGGCTCGATCGAGGCGGGTCGCATCGTTCCCGGGTCGCGACCGTAGCTGCGGCTGGGGGCTGCGTCGGCTTGCACGCGCGCCATCATTCCAGAGCGCTACGGTCGGGGGATCGTGCGGGCGCTCGTGGTATCGAACATGCGGCCCGACCGCGAGCACCCGGAGCGGGGCAGCTTCGTCCGCGATCAGGTCGCGGCGCTGCGCGGCCTCGGCGGCATCGAGGTCGAGCTCTACGAGTTCCCGCCCGGGCCGCGCGAGCTCATCGGCGCGGCGGCGAGCCTGCGCCGCCGCTACGGGCGCCGGCGCTTCGACGTCGTGCATGCGCACTTCGGGCTCACGGCCTGGCCCGCGCTCTCGGTGCGGGCGCGGGTGCGAGCGCTGACGATGCACGGCACGGATCTCGCCGATCCGCGCTCGCGGCTCGCCACGCGCGCCGTGCTCGGCCTGATCGACCTCCCGGCGGCGGTGTCGCGGGCGCTCGCCGAGACGATCCCGGGTCGAGCCCGGTCGCGCGCCGTGGTGCTTCCCTGCGGCGTCGACGTCGAGCGCTTCCGGCCCCTGGATGCGCACGAGGCTCGCCGGGCGCTCGGACTCGCCCCGGAGCGTCCGTTCCTGCTCTTCCCCGCCGATCCGGCGCGGCCCGAGAAGCACTACGGGCGTGCGCTGGAGCTGGCTGACGCCGCCGGGGTGCAGCTGCACACGCTCGGCGGGGTGCCGCCGGAGCGCGTGCCGCTGTGGGTGAACGCCGCGGCGGCGGTCGCCGTGCCCTCCGAGCGGGAGGGGTTCGGGCTGGCCGTGCTCGAGGCGCTCGCGTGCGACGTGCCCGTGCTGGCGACCCCGGTCGGCATCCACGCCGAGGCGCTGGCGGGCGTCGAGCGGGCCCTCTGCGCGCCGTTCGAGCTCTCGACGTGGCGGGCGGCGCTCGAGCCGGCGCTCGTCGACCCTCCTGTGCGCGCGGCCGGGCGCGCAGCCGCGATGCGCTACTCGGCCGCGGCGATGGCCGCGACTGTCCGCGAGGCATGGGAGCAGGCGCTGGCGCGCTGAGGACCCGTCCCGGTCCGTAGCGGTGGTGGGTAGTGTTAATCGGGCGTGGAGCAGCCATCCGGCACGAATCCCACCGGCGCGCCAGGGGATGGCGCCCCGCCCGCCCCGGACGACGGCCAGCAGGCCGCGCCGGCGCGCCCCGAGCAGCCGGGTTTCCGCTCCCGCGGCCAGGCGCGGCGCCGTGCGCGCTTCCTGCGGCGCGCGCGGGAGCTCGCCTACCGCGACCTCGGCGGCCTCGTCTACAACCTCCACCGCTTCGGGCAGCGCAACGACCCGCTCGTGCTCGCCAAGCTGAACACGCTGAGCCTGATCGACGGCGAGCTGCGCACGATCGAGTCGACGCTCTCCGAGCGCCGGCCGATCACCGTGCTCAGGGAGGCGGGGATCACCGCCTGCCCGCGCTGCGCCGCGATCCACGGCAGCGAGGACCGCTACTGCCCCAACTGCGGCCTGCCGATGTCGCGCCACGCCGACCTGCCGATCGGCGCCGCGCCCTCGGGGGCCCCTCCGGCGGCGGGCGGCACATCGATCGGCGCCGGGGCGGCTCAGGGAGGGCAGGCCGCCGCCCCGCCCCGCCCGGCCGCACCGGCCCCGGCACAGCCGCCTGGTCCGTCGGCCCCGCCCGCGCAGCCGGCGCCGGTGGCGCAACCGGTTGCGGCCGGCCCCGCGACGCGCCGCCATCCGATCGCCTCGCCTGAGCCTGCCGCGCCGGGCCGCTCCCCTGCTCCCCCGCGTGTGAGCGGGCCCGCATCCGGGCCCGCGGCGGGCACCGCCGTGGGCGCCGGCCCACGCCCCGAGGAAGCGACGGAGATCATCCGTCCCCCGGGCACCGGCTCGTGAGCGCACAGGCACCGGCGGCGCAGCCGCCCGCAGCCGGCGCCCCGGCGCACGCGGTGCCGCCGCCCGACGCCTGCCCGCTGTGCGGCGCGCCGCTCGCTCCCGACCAGGAGTGGTGTCTGCACTGCGGCGCCGCCGCGCGCACGCGCCTGGCGGCCGCCCCCAACTGGAAGGCACCCCTGATCGCGGTCGCGGCGGTTGCCGCGATCGCGCTGGCGGTGCTCGCCGTCGCGCTCGTGAAGCTCGCCGGCGACTCGGGTCCGGCGCCCGCGCCGATCACCCAGACCGTGACGGCGCCCGCCGCCGCGCCGCCCGCGACGAGCGTCCCGGGCGCGACGACCGCGCCTGCGACGCCCGGGACGAGCACGACGCCCGGGGCGGGAGCCACGACCCCCGGCGCCGCAACGACACCGGGGGCGACCACGCCCCTCGGTGCCGCCACGACGCCGGGCGCCACGGGCGGCTCGGCCGCCACGAGCAGCCAGGCGGCCGCCAGGCGCGCCGCGCGCCGCCAAGAGCGCCTGCAGCGCCGGCTCGAAGCCGCGAAACGGCGCGCCGAAGCCCAGCGCTAGGCGCGGCGCGCGGCGCTGCGGATACGGTTTCCGGCGATGCCGGTGGCGAGCACGAACGACGCCGACGTGGCCGTGGTCGGCGCGGGCGCGGCCGGGTTGTACGCCGCGCTGTGCGCCGCGGGCGAGGGCGCGAACGTGACGCTCGTCTCCGCGACGCCGCTCGCCCAGACGGCGAGCTACTGGGCACAGGGCGGGCTGGCCGCGGCGCTCGCGCCCGACGACAGCTTCGAGCTGCACCTCCGTGACACAGAACGGGCGGGGCGCGGGCTGGTGCGCCGCTCGGCCGCCGAGGTGCTCGTGCGAGAGGCGCCGGACCGCGTCGGCGACCTGCAGGCGCTCGGAGTGCGCTTCGACGCCGACCGCTTCGGCGGGCTCGCGCTGGGCCTGGAGGGGGGCCATTCGGTGCGGCGGGTCGTGCACGCCGGGGGGAGCGCGACCGGGCGCCGCGTGGTGCGCCAGCTCTCGGCGCTGGTCGCGGCCGACCCCCGGATCACGGTCCTCGAGGGCGCGCGCGCGAGGGCGCTGTGGGTCCACGAAGGATCGTGCCGCGGGCTCGTCTGCGACGGGCGGATCGTTCTCGCCGGCGCGGTGCTCGTGAGCACCGGTGGCGCCGCCGCGCTCTGGGAGCGGACCACGAACCCGCCGGGCTCCCAAGGCGTGGGGATGCTGCTCGCGCACGAGGCCGGAGCCGCGCTCGCCGACCTCGAGCTGATGCAGTTCCACCCGACCGCGGTGATCGGCGTCCCGGGGCGCGAGGGATTCCTCGTCACCGAGGCGATCCGCGGCGAGGGGGCGACGCTCCATGATGCCGAGGGCCGGCGCTTCGTCGACGAGCTGGCGCCGCGCGACGAGGTCGCGCGAGCGATCCAGGAGCTGCTGGATCAGACCGGCGCCCGTTCGGTCGGGCTCGACATGCGCGCCATCGACCCGGCGCGGTTCCCGAACGTCTTCTCGGCCCTGCGCGACGCGGGCGTGGACCCGACCAGCGAGCTCGTGCCGGTCGCGCCCGCCGCTCACTACATGATGGGCGGCATCGTCACCGACCTCGACGGGCAGTCGACGGTGCCGGGCCTCTACGCGGTCGGCGAGGCCTCGTGCACCGGCCTGCACGGCGCCAACCGGCTGGCGTCGAACTCGCTGAGCGAGTGCTTCGTGTTCGCGCGGCGGGCGATCTGGAAGGCCCTCTCGCAGACGCCCGCCACGACGCCGCGGCCAGAGGGAGCGCAGGCCGAGCGTCTCCGCGGCGCGCCCGAACTCACGCCCGCGAGCCCCGAGACGCGCGCGGCGCTCTGGCGCGAGGCGGGGATCTTCCGCACCCGCGAGAGCCTCGAACGGCTGGCCGGCGACCCGCACCCGCTCGCGCGCCTGATCGCGCGCTGCGCGCTCGCCCGCACCGAGAGCCGCGGCGCCCACCTGCGCGCCGACCACCCCGCGACCGAGCAGTCGTTCGAGCTGCGCCACGCGGTCGTCTCCGGGGACGAGCTGGACTGGCAGAGCTGGATCTGAAGCGCCTGCGCACCGCTGCGCGTGGTTGACCGTTCGCGCTGACGCGTCCCCGGCTCGCCATCGGGGTATCTCCAAATCTAAAAGATCTGCCGATTGCCCTTTATCTCGCTCCTTTTCGGTGCGTGGGCGTGTTTGCGGTCGATGAAAGGACTTTCAGGCGGAGGAGTCTGTTGGGACAGGCGGGCGTGCTCCAAAGGAGACATTGATCTACAGAGAGGTTCAGGAGCAGTAGCCATGTATCAGTTCAGTCGGGCCATCTACCGGGAGCTCGCACCCCAGATCCTGGAGCCGGCGCCCGGGGCCCCGGCATGCAGCAACCACGAAGCGGTCCTGCGCGCTTGCGAGGCCGTCATCACCCGTATGGCGATCGATCGCCATTACTTCGCGCGCCCCGAGCGCACGCTCTTCTACGACATCCGGGGCTTCTTCCCGATGTCCGCTCAGGCGCGCGTCCACCTGGTCGTCGACCGCTATCTCGGTCTCGCCCAGCAGTTCCTCGAAGCCCACCCGCACGAGGGCTACACCGCCGTGAGCGGCGCGCCCCCGCGCTGCCGGGCGACCACCCGCAAAGGCTCTGCCTGCCAGCGCACGCCGCTCGCTCGCAACGGCTACTGCCCCTCGCACCAGCACCTCGCGGACACCGAGGACCGCGAGCTCGCGGCGGCCTAGAGGTCCCGCTCCGTTCCCCCGCCCTGCGGCCACGAGCCGCGGGGCGCGCAGCGCGCCGGCGGCGGCACGCACGACAGGCCCCGCCGCGTCATAGGCTCAGGCCATGCTCCTTGGCGTTGACGTCGGCGGCACCTTCACCGACGCGGTGCTCGTGACGCCGGAGGGCGTCGTGCACACCGCGAAGGCGCCCTCGACCCCCTCGGAGGAGCAGCGCGGCGTGATGCGCGCGGTCGCCGCGGTGCTCGCGGACGCCGCCGTCGCACCCGGTGCCGTCGAGCGCTTCGCGCACGGCATGACGGTCGCCACGAACGCGCTGCTGGAGGGCCGCACCGCGCGCGTCGCGCTCGTCGCCACCGCGGGCTTCACCGACGTGATCGAGCTCGGCCGGCAGAACCGCCCGCACCTCTACCGGCTCTGCGAGGGACCGCCCGCGCCGCTCGTGCCCGCCGAGCTGCGCTTCGGAGCCCCCGAGCGGGTCACGCCGGAGGGGACGCTGCTCGCGCTCGGTGACGACGAGGCCCGGAAGCTCGCCGAGGCGGTCGCGGCGCAGGAACCCGCGGCGGTCGCAGTCGCGCTGCTGCATTCCTACCTCGACCCGTCGCACGAGCGTCTGGCCGGCGAGGCTCTGCGCGAGCGCTCTCCCGGCGCGCCCGTCTCGCTCTCCAGCGAGCTGGTCGGGACCTTCCGCGAGTTCGAGCGCACGGCGACGACGGCGCTCGACGCGGCGCTCTCGCCGCCGCTCGGCGCCTATCTGGAGAGCCTCTGCGACGAGGCTGCAGGGGCCGGGCTCGCCGAGCCCCAGATCATGCAGTCCAGCGGCGGCCTGACCGACGCGGCCCGCGCGGGCCGGCACGCGGCGCTGACCGTGCTCTCGGGACCGGCGGGTGGCGTCGCGGGCGCCCTGCTCCTCGCCGGGCTCTCGGGCGAGCGCGACGTCGCGTGCTTCGACATGGGCGGGACCTCCTGCGACGTCTGCCTGGTCTCGGGCGGACACGTCCCGGAGACCTCCGAACGGGTGATCGCGGGCCGACCGGTGGCCCTGCCCGCGCTGGACATCCACACCGTCGGCGCGGGCGGCGGCTCGATCGCCTGGCACGATGCCGGCGGCGCCCTGCGCGTGGGGCCTGCATCGGCGGGCGCCGAGCCGGGACCGGCCTGCTACGGACGGGGCGGCGAGCGCCCGACGGTGACCGACGCCAACCTGCTCCTGGGCCGGCTGCCCGCAGGCGCGCCGCTGGCCGGAACGGTGCGGCTCGACCGAGCCGCGGCAGAGCGCGCCGTCGCCCGGCTCGGGGACGAGCTGGGGCTCGACGCGATCGCCTGCGCCGAGGGGATCATCCGCGTCGCCGAGGCCGAGATGCTCGCTGCGCTGCGTCTGATCACCGTCGAGCGCGGCATCGATCCGCGCCCGTTCGCGTTGATGCCGTTCGGTGGCGCGGGGCCGCTCCACGCGGCGGCGCTCGCCGACGGCCTGGGGATCTCGCGCGTGCTCTGCCCGCGGGCGTCGGGGGTTCTCTCCGCGCTCGGCCTGGCCGCCTCGGCGCCGCGCCGCGACTCCGCCCGGACCGTGATGCTCGATGCCGCGCGGATGGACGGGCCCGAGCTGGAGGCCGCCCGCCGGGAGCTGCTGGACGAGGCGTGCGCCGCACTCGGCGCAGCGACGGCGCGCGCGCGGGTGCGCCACGAGCTGCGCTACCGGGGCCAGTCCTTCGAGCTGCCGATCGACGAAGCGCGCGAGCATGAGGCGGCGCCGCTCTCGGGCGCGGAGCTGCGCGAGGCCTTCGCGGCCGCCCACGAGGCGCGCTACGGATACCGCGACGAGCAGGCGGGCGTCGAGCTCGTGAACCTCCGCGCGTCGGCATGGGGCGAGGCGCCGCAGCTGGCTCCGCGGGCGGGAGGCGCCGGCGAGGTGCGCCGCGAGAGCGCCGAGATCGTCTTCGGGGGACTGCCCCTGGCCGCCGAGGTTCTGCTCGGCGAGCCCCCGCCCGGCACGAGGCTCGAGGGCCCCGCGCTGATCGCCCTGCCCTCCTCGACGGTGTTCCTCGCGCCGGGATGGGCGGCGGAGGTCGACGCGCAGGGAACGATCGCGATGACCAGGCCGACCCCGCCCGCATCGTGAGCCTCGACCCGATCGAACTGCAGGTGCTGAGCGGGGGGCTGCGCGCCGCGTGCGAGGAGATGGGCGTGGTGCTGATCCGCTCGGCGCACTCATCGAACATCAAGGAGCGCCGCGACGCGTCGACCGGGCTGTTCGACGCCGACGGGCAGATGGTGATGCAGGCCGAGCACATCCCGGTCCACCTCGGCGCGATGCCCGCCAGCGTGCTCGCGGTGCTCGGCGAGCAGCACGCCCCGGGGGTGTCCTGGGTTCTCAACGATCCCTTCGCCGGCGGCACCCACCTGCCCGACATCACCGTGATCACCCCGGTCTTCGCGGGCCCGCTGCTGATCGGCTTCGCCGCCAGCCGCGCGCACCACGCGGACGTCGGCGGGCGCCGCCCGGGCTCGATGCCCGCGGACAGCACCTCGCTCGAGGAAGAGGGGGTCGTGATCGCGCCGCGGCCCCTGACGGCCGGGGCGCTCGAGGAGATCACCGCTGCGATGCGCCAGCCGCGCGAGCGGGCCGCCGACCTGCGCGCGCAGCTCGCCGCCAACCGCGTGGGCGCAGAGCGGCTCGCGGGATGGGCGACACGCCTCGGCGCCGTGCGGCTGCGCGAGGGAACCGACGAGGTGCTCGACTACTGCGAGCGGCGCACGCGCGCATGCCTCGCGAGCCTCGCGGACGGCATCTACGAGTCCCGTGACGTGCTCGAGGCGCCCGATGGCGACCTCGACCTGCGCCTGCGTGCCACCGTCGACGGGGAGACGCTCACGCTCGACTTCGCCGGGAGCGCCGCTCAGCACGCCGGCAACCTCAACTGCCCGGCGGCGGTCACGGAGTCGGCGTGCCTGTTCGCGGTCCGCGTGCTCACCGACCCCGACATCCCGCCGACGGCCGGCGCCTACCGCCCGGTCGAGGTGCGCGCGCCGCTCGGGAGCGTCCTGAACGCGAGGCCGGGCGCCGCGGTCGCCGCCGGGAACGTCGAGACCTCCTCGCGCGTGGCCGACCTCGTGCTGAGCGCCTTCGGCCGCGCGCAGGGCCAGGGCACGATGAACAACCTCTCGCTCGGCAACGAGCGGTTCTCCTACTACGAGACGCTCGGCGGCGGCCAGGGCGCATGCGAGGACGCCGACGGTCCGAATGCGGTGCACGTCGCGATGAGCAACACGCTCAACACCCCGATCGAGGCGCTGGAGCGCGAGTTCCCGCTGCGCGTCGTGCAGTACGCGCTGCGGCGCGGCTCGGGCGGCGACGGCCCGCACCATGGCGGCGACGGCGTGGTCAGAGAGCTGGAAGCGCGCGAGGAGATGAGCTTCTCCCTGATCGCCGAGCGCCGCCGTCACGGTCCGCGCGGCGCGGCGGGCGGCAGCGACGGCGCGCCCGGCCGCGACACACTGGACGGCCGGCCGCTGCCCGGGAAGGCAGCGGGCACCCTGCACGCCGGCTCGCGGCTGCGCATCGAGACTCCCGGTGGAGGAGGATTCGGATCGTGAACGGCGCGGCGGGCGAGCGGATCGGGTTCCTGGGGCTCGGCATCATGGGGTCGCGGATGGCGGCCAACCTGGCGCGGGCAGGCCACGAGCTGACCGTCTGGACGCACACGCCCGGCAAGGCCGAGGCGTGGGCCGGGGACTTCGGCGCCACGGCGCTCGAGACGCCGGCGCAGGTCGCCGCCGCCAGCGACATCGTCTTCAGCATGGTCGTCGACGGCGCACAGGTCGCCTCCGTCCTGACCGGTCCGGGCGGCGCGATCGAGGCAGCACGCCCGGGGCTGCTCTGCGTCGACTGCTCGACGATCGCACCCGAGGACTCGCGGCGGATCGGAGCCGCGCTCGCCGAGCGCGGTGCCTCCATGATGGACGCCCCCGTGACGGGTTCCTCACCGCGGGCAGAGGACGGCACGCTCACGATCATGGCCGGGGGGTCCGAGACCGACTTCGCCCGTGTCCACCCGCTGCTGACAGCGATGGGCGAGCTGATCGTCCACGTGGGCGAGCTCGGGCAGGGCGAGATGCTCAAGCTGATCAACAACTCGCTCGGCGCCGCGAACGCGGCGGCGGTCGCCGAGGCGCTCCTGCTCGCGCAGGCCACCGGTGTCGGGCTCGACGCGCTGGTCGAGGTCGTCTCCGCCGGGTCGGGCGCCTCCGCGCAGATGACCCTGAAGTCCGAGGCGATGCGCAGTCACGACTACACGACGCTCTTCAAGACCGCCCACATGCTCAAGGACGTGCGGCTCTGCCTGGAGGAGGCACAGCGCACGGGCGTGCCGTTCCCGGCCGCCGCACACGCACGCGACCTGCTGAGCGCGGCGCAGGGACGCGGCTACGGCGATGAGGACTACGCGTCGCTGATCGAGGCCGTCGAGGGCCTGGCGGCGCGTCGGCTGGACAGTTAGGACGGCTGTTGTCTGCAGCTGCACCGCGGATGCGTGCTGCTCCACGGCGGCGCGAGCGGCCCGAAAAGCCGAACAAGAGTCCGGCCGTTGACTGGCCAGTCAGCTAGGAATCCACAAAAAAGGCCCTCTTTTGCAGGCGATTTGGGATTTTCGCCCAGGTTTCGTATCTTTAACACCGCCGACGCGCTCGCTTCGAGCGAGTTCTCGTCAGTCATTCCAGGCCGTCCCTCAGGAGTTCTCTGCTTCATGCCAATTGCTTTCAAAGAATGGGCCGTCACGGTCCGCGCCCTGGCCGAAGGCGAGCAGCTTCTGACGATCCGCAAGGGAGCCGCCGCACAGCCGCCCGATCGGCCGTTCCGGCTGGCGCACGAGCGCTTCTTCCTGTACCCGACGTTCGACCACCAGAACGGCGAACTCGTGCGCGAGTCCCACCAGCCCGAGCTGCGCCGCGCGCTCGAGGAGGGTGTCTGGAGCGACGGCGAGCCGCCGATGCACAACTTCGTCTCCGGCGCACCCCTTCAGCAGCCGGACCGGGTCCGCATCCGCGCCTGGGCCGAAGTCACCGATCACTTCACCATCGTCGACCCGCGCTGCGTGGACGCGCTCTCCCCCTTCTACGTCTGGACGCCCGACTACGCACAGAAGCGCCTCGGCTGGCGCGGGCGCCAGCCGCTGCACGTCCTGCTGCTGCGCACCTACCGCATCCCGCGCCCGGTGACCGTGAAGGTCAAGGACGAGTACATGGGCCCGCACGCCTGGGTCGAGCTCCAGCGTGAACTGCCCTTCGAGGGCACCCCGGTCCTCTCCGACGCCGAGTTCGAGCGTGCCTCGGAAGAGATCCGCGGGATCACCTCGGAAGCGCGCGAGGTCGGCTCGGAAGCCGGCCAGCCCGTCCTCGTCTAGCCGCCCGCCCTACTCCTCGTACTCGGCAGACCTCGGCTGCGGCGCGAGCGCTTCGCGCGCGGCCTCGGCAGCCGACTCGGGCACGAGCACGTCGCGCCGGCCGGCCAGCGGGCCGTGTCCCGCGATCGCGCTGCTGGAGTAGCTGGGGATCCCCTCCTCCAGCAGGAGCCCGGAGAGGAACTCGGCCTCGGAGAGGTTCCGCGCCCGCGCGACGCACACCGGCGGGCCTTCCGTGTACTGAGGCTTGATCTTGCGCGCCTGGATCTGTGCCGGGCTGAGCTCCGGCGCGGCCTCGGCGTCGGGCACGAGCGGCATGGCGCAGTGCTCGCAGAAACGCTCGCTCGAGGGATACGTGCGGGCGCACCTCGGACAGCGAACGCGCTGGGCGCTCACCCGCCGGCTGCCCCGATCGCGACCTCCTCGATGGTCCCGCCGTCGATCAGGTAGGAGCGCACCTCGGGCTCGGCCCCGGCCTTCAGACCGACGATGATCCACTCCACGCCCGGCCAGCTGGCCGCGAAGTTGACGTCGGTCTGGGAGGGGTAGGGCGCGCTGCGCACGTGTGAGTGGTAGATCGCGCCGAGCTCCCAGCCCTCGTCCTCGATCGCGTTGTGGAGCTCCAGGAGCTCCTTGGGGTCGATCTCGAACTTCATCGGGCTCTCGTGGACGTTGTGCGCGCGGTACACGCGAGTTGCCGTGCGCTCGCCGTCGCCGGTGACGGCGACCAGGCCGCAGACCTCGTTGCCCGCGTCTTCCAGGGCGTGCCCGACGACCTCCTCCAGCAGCGCGCCGGAGATCTTCATCTGGATGTGCGCACCGCCGGGCGCCGGGGCGCGGCTACCACCAGACGGTCGACTCGAGGTTCTCGATCTCGTCGACCGGCAGCGTGTAGATGCCGCTGGAGAGGTACTTCCAGCCGTCGTCGGCAACGACGAACACCACGTTGCCCTCGTCTAGCTCGTTCGCGATCCGCACAGCGATCGAGGCGATCGCGCCGGTCGAGACGCCCGCGAAGAGCGCCTCCTCGTCGAGCAGCTTGCGCGTCCAGACGATCGCGTCGCGGTTGGTGACGAAGATCTTCCGGTCCAGCAGCGAGATGTCGATGATCGGGGGGATGAAGCCGTCGTCGAGCGAGCGCAGCCCCTGCACGGGCTCGCCCTGCATCGGCTCGGCGGCGACGATCTTGACCGCGTCGCCCAGCTCCTCCTTCAGGCGCCGCCCGTTGCCCATCAGCGTGCCGCCGGTGCCCAGCCCGGCGACGAACGCGGACACCTCGTCGAGCTCTTCGAGGATCTCCAGCGCGGTGCCGTTGTAGTGCGCGCCCGGGTTCGCCTCGTTGCCGTACTGGTAGGGCATGTAGTAGGAGGGGTCTTCGCCGGCCATCTCCAGCGACAACGCCACGGCGCCGTTGGAGCCCTGGTCGCCGGGCGAGTAGACGATCTCGGCGCCGTACATCCTCAGCAGCTGCGTGCGCTCCGGCGTGACGTTCTCCGGCATCACGACCTTCAGCTTGTAGCCCTTGCGCGAGCAGATCATCGCCAGCGAGATGCCGGTGTTTCCCGAGGTCGGTTCGAGGATCGTCTGCCCCGGTCCGATCGCGCCCTTGGCCTCGGCGTCCTCGATCAGCGCGCGGGCCACGCGGTCCTTCACGGAGCCGGTCGGGTTGCGCGACTCGAGCTTGGCCCAGATACGCACTCCGGGCTTCGGCGACAGGTTCGGGAGCTCGACGAGCGGCGTGTTGCCGATCGACTGCACGACGTCGCCGTAGCGCCCCCCGCACGGCCGGTTTCGGAGCTTCTCCACCGCCATTACTTCACGGAATATAGCGACCGTGGGGCGGTCGATCGACACCGCCCGCCGGCCCTGAGCCCCGAGGGCGTGTGTCAGATCACGGTGATCCGGCGGAGGCTCCGCGCCGTAGAGGGCGGTTGGCAGGCGCGTTAGGAGCCTGCTCCCCCCAAGGAGGTTTCAAGCAATGACCCAACACGACTCAGACAGCCGCGAGCCCACCGGCCTCGTCGAGCGGCTCGTGCGCGACGACGTGGACCGAAAGCGCTTCCTCAAGATCGCCGGCAGCGGCGCGGCGGCGAGCTTCGGAGCCTTCGTGATCGCAGCGTGCGGAAGCAGCTCCAAAAAAGCGACGACGGCCGCTACGAGCACGGCGGCATCCACCGCGTCGAGCTCCGGAACGGGCGACATCGCGATCGTCAACTACGCGCTCACGCTCGAGTACCTCGAGACCGCCTTCTACAAAAAGGTCGTCGAAGCCGGCCTGTTCAAGGGCAAGGTGGGCGCGCTCGTCAAGGACTTCGGGCGCCAGGAGGCGACCCACGTCGAAGCGCTGAAAGGCACTGTGAAGAAGCTCGGCGGGACGCCCGCGGCCGAACCGACGGCGAAGTTCCCGATCGAAAACGCGAATCAGGTCGCCGAGCTCGCCTACACCGTCGAGAACCTCGGCGCCGCGGCCTACCTCGGACAGGCGGCCAAGATCCAGAACCCGGAAGTGCTAGCCGCGGCGCTGGCGATCCACACGGTCGAGGCACGCCACGCGGCCACGTTCGGGACGCTGGTGAAAAAGAGCCTCACGCCCGACGGCGCCTTTGCGAAGCCCGCCGAAATGTCAACCGTGCTGGCGGCTGTCAAGCCGTTCATCGCCTAGCGCTTCGACAGACAGGAGCCAACGAGATGTCAGATCTCAACAACACCCTCCCCGACCCCCAGGTCGATCACTCCGCGCCCATCGAGGTCTCGGGCATGACACGCTCGAGCCTGCTCGTGCGCGGGGCGCTCGCGGCCGGCGCCCTGTACGGCGCCTCGGCGGTGACCCCGTTCGTCTCGGGCGCCTTCGCGTCCTCGACGACCAGCGACGCCGAAATCCTCAACTTCGCGCTGACACTGGAGTACCTCGAGTCCGCGTTCTACAACGAGAAGGGCCCGCAGGTCGGGCTCTCCGGAACGGCGAAGAGCTACGCCAAGCTGTTCGGCGAACAGGAGGCGGACCACGTCAACGCGCTCACCACGACGATCAAGCAGCTGGGCGCGAAGCCGATCGCGAAGCCCACGTTCGTGTTCCCGGTCACCAACCAGAGCTCGTTCCTGAAGCTCGCCTCGGTGCTCGAGAACACCGGCGTCGGCGCCTACAACGGAGCCGCTCCCTCGCTCCAGAACAAGGAAGTCCTGGCCGCGGCCGGGAGCATCGTGCAGATCGAGGCCCGTCACGCGGCCGCGATCAATCTCCTGCTCGGAAAGACCCCGACGCCCGACCAGGGCTTCGACCGTCCGCTGACCAAGGAACAGGTGCTGGCCAAGGCCGGCCCGCTGATCAAGATGTAGCCTCGCGCGCCGCCGCGGGCGCCGTCCGTCCGGAACCCGGGCGGCGCCCGCGAGCGCGATCCTCCTGGCCACGTGGCCAGACACCATCTAGACTTGCTGGCGCCCTGAGGGACGGGCGCGACACGATGGCATCAGAGCGGCGATATGACTACGACTGGCTGGTTATCGGCTCCGGCTTCGGCGGCAGCGTCTCGGCGCTGCGGCTCTCGGAAAAGGGCTACTCGGTCGGCGTCCTGGAGTGCGGCCGGCGCTTCGCCGACCACGAGTTCCCGAAGAACACCGGCGACCTGAAGCGCTACTTCTGGAGCCCGAAGCTCGGGTTGAAGGGGATCTTCCGTCTGACCCCGTTCAAGGACGTGTCGGTCGTCTCGGGCTGCGGCGTCGGCGGCGGCAGCCTCGGCTACGCCTGCACGCTCTACGTGCCGCCCAAGCAGTTCTTCGAGGACCGGCAGTGGTCGCAGATGCGCGACTGGGAGACGGAGCTCGCGCCCCACTACGCCGAGGCGCAGCGCATGCTCGGGGTCGTCGAGAACCCGCATGACGACCCGGCCGACCAGCTGCTGCGCGAGCTCGGCGAGGAGCTGGGCGTCGGCGACACCTACAAACACACCCCGGTCGGCATCTACTTCGGGGCGCCCGGCAAGACCGTCGCCGACCCCTACTTCGGCGGCGAGGGGCCCGACCGCACCGGCTGTCACATGTGCGGACGCTGCATGGTCGGGTGCGTGCACGGCGCCAAGAACACGCTCGTCAAGAACTACCTCTGGTTCGCCGAGCGCCTCGGCGCGGTGATCTCGCCCGAGCGCACCGTCGTCGACATCCGCCCGATCGGCTCACCGGACGGCAGCGAGGGCTACGAGGTCGTCTCCGAGCGCTCCGGCGCGTGGCTGCGCAAGGATCGGCGCGTCCACACCGCGCGCGGTGTCGTGGTCTCGGCCGGGCCGCTCGGCACCAACAAGCTGCTGCAGCGCTGTCGCCTGGGCGGCTCGCTTCCCGCGCTCTCGTCGCGGCTGGGCGAGCTCGTGCGCACCAACTCCGAGTCGATCCTGACCGTGACGGTCCCGGAGGACTACCACGACGACCTCATCAAACGGGTCGCGATCACCTCCTCGATCTACCCCGACCCGAACACGCACATCGAGACCGTCACCTACGGCGACGACGGCGACTCGATGCGCATGCTCTACACGCTGCTGACCGGAAACGGGACGCGCGTCACGCGGCCGTTGAAGCTGCTCGCGCAGATACTTCGCCACCCGGACCGGCTGCGCAAGGTGCTGTTCGCCAAGCGCTGGTCGCGGCGCACGATCATCGTGCTCGTGATGCAGACGCTCGACAACGCGATCGCGCTGCGGCCCCGCAAAGGGCCGTTCGGCTCGTTCTGGCTGCAGACCGAACAGGACCCGGAGCGGCCGAACCCGACGTTCATCCCGGTCGCCAACCAGGCCGCCGAGTGGTTCGCCGCGCGGACGGGCGGGATCGCCCAGAGCTCGTTCATGGAGGCGATGTTCAACATCCCCTCGACGGCGCACATCCTCGGCGGCGCGGTCATCGCGCCCGACCCGAGCGTCGGCGTGGTCGACGCCGACCAGCGCGTGTTCGGCTACGAGAACCTGCTGGTCTGCGACGGCGCCGCGATCCCGGCCAACGTCGGCGTCAACCCGTCGCTGACGATCACCGCCCTTGCGGAGCACGCGATGAGCCGGATCCCCGCGAACCCCGAGGCGCTGCTGGCGCCGAACGGGGCCGGCACGCCGTACGGCGGGATTCCTGCCGAGCCCGCAGCCTGAGCCTCATCGGAGTCCGGGGCGCTAGGCCCGGTAACGGAACAGCACGACGTGCCGGCAGCCGACGAGCCTGAAGCGGCGGTTCTGCGGCAGATAGCGCACGACCAGCGTCTTGACCCCCGGCCCGTTGCAGTGGACGGTCCCGTAGCCGTAGACGAGAGCGATGTGATCGTCGCCGGCCCCCGTCCAGATTTCGTTCAGGCCATGGCTCGCGTAGATCCAGTCCGGACCGGGGCCGCCGAACAGGTAGTCGCGCTGGCTTTCCGGCTGGTTGCCGGGGTGCGAGTCGCCCCAGATCACATCGCCGAGGTCGCCGGCGTAGATCGTGTCGTTCCCGCCGCCGCCGAGCAGCATGTTGTGGACTCCGTCGAGCCCCCGCATCGTGCCGCTTTCGTTCCTCGGGTGCCCCTCGTGATGGCCGATGTCCGGCCAGCCTTCATGGTTGGCCATTCCCGAGGCGGCGCCCGCGGTGAACGCGAGCACGACAAGGCACAGGCCCGCCGCCGGCCCGGCGATCTTCGATGCCCTCGGGATCCTCATGCCCGCCACTGCTATCCCATCGGCGGGGCCGCGCGGTCACGTGCGGACAACCGTTCGACGCTCGGACGAGCGTCCAGATCCGGCCCGTGTGAGGCTGAGGGGCGCCGGTCAGCGCCCGCCGGCCATCGCCGGCAGGATCTGCAGCGTGTCGCTCTCGCCGACGCTCGTCTCGAGCCCGTCGAGCACCCGCACGTCCTCGTCGTTGAGGTAGACGTTCACGTAGCGGTTCAGCGTCCCGTCCGGCCCGAACAGCTGGCTCTCGGTGGCCGGGTGCGAAGAGGCCAGGTCGCGCAGCACCTCGCCGACGCTCGACCCGGTGGCGTCCACTTCCTTCTCGCCGCCGACGGACGCTCGCAGCACAGGTGGGATCTTGATCGTGGCCATGACTCGCGGCAGCCTAGCGCGCCACGCAGGCCGGCGGGCCGCTAGCCGAGCCAGGCAAGGACGCAGGGAGCGAAATGTGCGAGCAGCACATGAGCGAGCGAGGACGCCGCCTGGCGAAGCGCCGGTGGCCCGCCCCGACCGTTAGCGGGCCGCTAGCCGAGCCAGGCAAGGACGCAGGGAGCGAAATGTGCGAGCAGCACATGAGCGAGCGAGGACGCCGCCTGGCGAAGCGCCGGTGGCCCGCCCCGACCGTTAGCGTGCCGCTAGCCGAGCCGGGCAAGGACGCAGGGAGCGAAATGTGCGAGCAGCACATGAGCGAGCGAGGACGCCGCCTGGCGAAGCGCTAGCGGCCCGCTAACCGGCGGCGGCGCAGAACGCCTCGTAATCCGGGAACACACCCATCTCCTCGTCGGAGATCTCATCCGGCTCGCGCGAGCAGATCGGGCACTCCGGGTCGCGGTGCACCTTGACCTCGGTCAGCGTGGCGCCGAGGGCGTCGTAGAGCAGCAGCCGCCCGATCGCCGGCTCGCCGATGCCGAGGATCAGCTTCACGACCTCGGTCGCCTGCAGCAGGCCCATCGTGCCGGGCAGCACGCCGAGCACGCCGTTCGCGCCGCAGGACGGTGCGAGCTCGGCAGGCGGCGGCTCGCGGAACAGGCAGCGGTAGCACGGGCCCTCATAGGGCTTGAAGACCGACAGCTGACCGTCGAAGCCGAGGATCGAGGCGGAGACCACCGGGATCTTCAGCCGCACGGTGGCGTCGTTGAGCAGGTAGCGGGTGGGGAAGTTGTCCACGCCGTCGACGATCACGTCGTAGCCCTCGATGATCTCCATGATGTTCGAGGCGTCGATGCGCGTCTGGTACTTGACGACGTTCACGTCCGGGTTCAGCGCGTGGATCGACTCCTCGGCGGAGTCGACCTTGGGGATGCCCACACGCTGGGTCGAGTGGATCACCTGGCGCTGCAGGTTGGAGAGGTCCACCTCGTCGTCGTCGACGATCCCGAGCGTGCCGACGCCGGCCGCCGCGAGATAGAGGGCGGTCGGAGACCCGAGCCCGCCGGCGCCCAGGAGCAGCACCTTCGCGTCGAGCAGCTTCTGCTGCCCCTCGGTGCCGATCTCGGGGATCAACAGGTGGCGCGAGTAGCGGTCGCGCTGTTCGGCGCTGAGGGCGCGCGGGATCTCGACCTCGTAGCCGCGGTCCTTCCAGAGGGCGATGCCCCCGGTCATCGAGCGCACGTGCTCGTAGCCCATGTCCTCGCTCAGCGTGCGCGCGGCGTAGGCCGAGCGCTGGCCGGAGGCGCAGTAGAGGATGACCTGGGAGGAGCGGTCCGGCACGACACCCTCGATGCGGGACTCGAGGTGTCCGCGCGGGACGCTCTTGGCACCCGGGAGGTGGCCGGTCGCAAACTCGTCGCTGCCCCGCACGTCGACGATCGTCACGCCCTCATGGGCGAGCTCGTTCACCTCGGCGGGGTCGACCTCTTCGATCTGGCTCTTGATGCGGCGGAGCAGCTCGGGTCCGGACGTGCTCATCTGGAATCTCCTAAACCAGGGTCGGGATTCATTGACTTCAGAAAGTATAGCGACCCCGGAGCCCCGCGCACAGAGGCTCCGGCGGCGTTGCGAGGCGCAGCCCTCACGTACGCTGCCCCGGATGAGCGCCCGCCGCCGCTGGATCCTGCCGGTCACGATGGGCGTGCTCGTGCTGGCCGCGCTCGCCTTCGCGATCATCGCCACGCGCGACTCCGGAGGCGGATCGGCGAGCACCCCGACCGGCACGGCCGCCGGCACAGGCGGGGCCCCCCTCTCTCCCGGCGGCTTCTCGGGCGCTGAGCTGCCGCACCCGGTGACGGCTCCGCCGATCGCGCTCACCGACCAGTACGGCCGGCCGGTCTCTCTGGCGGCGATGCGCGGGAAGCCCGTGGTGCTCGCGTTCCTCTACGCGCACTGCGGCGGGCCGTGCACCCTGATCGCCCAGCAGATCCGGGGCGCGCTCGGCGAACTGCCGGAACCCGTGCCGGTGCTGATCGTGAGCGCCGACCCCGCCGGGGACTCGCCGGCGGCAGTCAGGCGCTTCCTCGCGGCGAGCGCCCTGAGCGGTCGCGTCTACTACCTGACGGGCTCGCCGGCCGAGCTGCGCAAGATCTACAGCGAGTACAAAGTGAGGCCCGCGTCGGCGGGCGCGAAAGCGTTCGCCAACTACGCGACGGTGCTCCTGATCGACCCGCAGGGGCGCGAGCGGGTCGCCTACGGCTCCGAACAGCTGACCCCCGAAGCGCTCGCTCACGACGTCGGGAAGCTTCAGGGCGGCTGATACCCTAGCTCGCAGGTAGGAAATGCGCACATGATGTTCTCAACCAAGGCCGAGTACGGCGTACGCGTGATGGTCGAGCTGGCTCGCCGAGGCGGTGACGACGGCGCCGCGCTGGGGTCGGGCGTGGGCCCGATTCCCGTTCCGCTGGCCGAGATCGCGGCCGGTGACGGCCTGCCCCTGGCCTACCTCGAGCACCTTGTGGCGCGCCTGCGCAAGGCCGGGCTGGTCGACAGCCGGCGCGGCTCGCGGGGCGGCTACATGCTCGCCCGGCCCGCCTCGCAGATCACGATGGCCGAGGTGGTCGAGGCGCTGGAGGGCTCGATCGCGCCGATCGAGTGCATCTCCCAGTCCTCTGACGGCTCGATCGTCTGCGCGCGCGAGTCCGAGCGCGACCACGTGTGCCCGACCAAGCTGCTGTGGACGCGGGTGCGGATGTCGATCATCGGCACGCTGCGCGAGACCACGCTTGCCGACCTGCTCATCACCCCGCTCGGCGCCGGCGCACAGCCGAGCCTGCAAATCGAACCGCTTCCCCGGAGCTGACAAGGAGACCATGGCCGACCTGGAGATCAGAGACCTGCACGTGCGCATCGAGGAGCGCGAGATCCTCCGCGGAGTCGATCTGGACATCAGCCGAGGCGAGATCCACGCCCTGATGGGCCCGAACGGCTCGGGCAAGTCGACGATGGCGAACACCCTCCTCGGCCACCCCTCCTACGAGATCACCGAGGGCACGATCACGTTCAAAGGCGAGGACATAACCGAGGCCGAGCCGCACGAGCGCGCGAAGGCCGGCCTGTTCCTCGCATTCCAGTACCCCGTCTCGATCCCCGGCGTGTCCGTGGCCAACTTCCTGCGCATGGCGATCAACGCCAAGCGCGAGGACCCGATCCAGGTCAAGGAGTTCCGCACCCAGCTCCAGCACGCGATCGAGCTCCTCGACGTCGACCGCTCGTTCACCAGCCGGCACCTGAACGACGGCTTCTCCGGCGGCGAGAAGAAGCGCGCCGAGATCCTCCAGATGGCGATGCTCCAGCCCGACGTCGCGATCCTCGACGAGACCGATTCCGGGCTCGACATCGACGCGCTGCGCACCGTCGCGGAGGGCGTCCAGCGCCTGCACGACGAGCAGGGCCTGGGGGCGCTCATCATCACCCACTACCAGCGCATCCTCCACTACGTGAAGCCCGAGTTCGTGCACATCCTGATGGACGGGCGGATCGTGCTCGAGGGCGGCGTGGAGCTGGTCGAGCGCCTGGAGCGCGAGGGGTATGACCAGATCCGGCAAGAGGTCGGCGCCGGCGTCGCCGCGGGTGACGAGGATGTCTGATCCCGCCGCCGTGGCGGGGACGGGCCCTGACTCCATCATCTCCGAGCCGGTCAAGACCAAGGCCGGCCGCCACCGCGACGCGACGCTCTACACGGCGCTGGACGGAGCCGGTGCAGGGGGCAGCTCGTCGCTGCCCGAGCTCAGGGAGCTCGCGCTGAAAGCGTTCGAGGCCGCCGAGCTGCCGGTATGGCGCCGCTCGGGTTTCTGGACCACGAGCCTCCGGGAGCTCGACCTCGACGCGCTCCGGACGGACGGGGGGCGGCGTGAGGTGCCCGCGGTGGTCAGCCGCACGATCCCCGACCGCCCCCGAGCGGGACGGATCGTTCAGAGCGCGGGAGCCGTCGTGAGCGTCGAGCTCGACCCGGAGCTGGCCGAGAAGGGCGTGATCCTCTGCTCGCTGGAGGAGGCCTTCGAGCGTCACAAGGAGCTGGCCGAGGCATGGTTCTCCAAGCGCCTCGAGATCGACCGCAACAAGCTCGAGGCGGCCAACGCCGCCTTCTGGACCGGCGGGCGTGTTCCTGTACGTCCCGCCGGGGCTCGCCGTCGAGGATCCGTTCGAGATCGTCTACGCGATCGCTGAGCCCGGCATCGCCCAGTACGCCCGCACGCTCGTGGTGGGCGCGCCCACGAGCGACTTCAAGGTCCACGAGTACGACCTCGCCGAGGACTTCGGGGTCGATCCGGACGGGGCGACGGGCACCCCGTCCGAGCGTCAGGCGCTGCACGCCGGCGCCTTCGAGCTCTACCTCCAGGACGGCGCACGCTGCCGCCTCGCCCAGGTCCAGGACTGGGGTGCGCGCAACGAGATCTACGACGTCTCCACGCGCTTCGTGCAGGTCGGGCGCGACGCCTATTGCCACTGGCTGCCGGCGCTGCTCGGCGGTCACCTCGTCCGTCCGCACCTGGAGCTCGCCATCTCCGAGCCCGGCGGCGACATGGCCTTCCGCGGCATCTTCTTCGCGGAGGAGTCCGAGCACCTCGACGCTTTCGCTGTGGACCTCCACGAGACCGGTCCGTCGGGCGGCGACGTGCACTGGCGCGGCGCCGCGACCGGCCAGGCGCGTGCCAGCTTCGAGGGCCTGATCAAAATCAACCCCGGCGCCCAGCAGACGCACACCTATCTGCAGATCCACACGATGATGCTCTCGCCCAAGGCGCGGATCGACGCGATCCCGTCGGTGCTCGTCTCCTCGGACGACGTGTCCGCCTCGCACGGCGGAACGGTGGGCGAGCTCGACGAGTCGGCGATCTTCTACATGCAGACGCGCGGCCTGGACCGGGCCGAAGCGGTACGCATCATCGTGGAAGGCTTCTTCGAGCCGCTGATCGCCGAGCTGGGCGACGAGCCGCTCCAGCAGCTGGTGCGGGAGAAGATCGAGGCGAAGCTGGCGGCGGCGCGCGAGGACATCGAGACCTATGCCGTCAGTCGCTGAGAGCCTCTCCGTCCGGGCCGACTTCCCCATCTTCGAGCGGCGCTTCGGCGACGCGCCGCTCGTCTACCTCGACTCCGGCGCGACCTCGCAGAAGCCGCGTGTGGTGATCGAGGCGCTCGCCGCCCACCTGGCCGAGCACAACGCCAACATCCACCGCGGCGTCTACCCGCTCGCCCAGGAGGCCGACGCCGCATTCGACTCCGCCCGCGCGCGGGTCGCGGCGTTCACGGGCGCCGACCCGAGGACGACGATCTTCACCAAGAACGCCACCGAGGCCATCAACCTGGTCGCGCGCTCCTACGGCGCCGCCCACCTCGGCCCCTCCGGCGCCGTGCTGATAACGCAGATGGAGCACCACGCGAACCTCGTGCCGTGGCAGCAGATCGCCCGCGAGCGCGGAGCCGAGCTGCGCTACCTGGAGGTGGACGAGCACGGCGAGCTGTCGCTCTCCCAGCTCGACGCCGAGCTCGCCCGCGGCGACGTCAGGATCCTCGCCTTCACGCACGTCTCCAACGTGCTCGGAACGATCAACCCCGTCGCCGAGATCGCCGCGCGGGCGCGCGCCGCGGGAGCCGTGACGCTCGTCGACGGGGCACAGGCGGTGCCGCAGATGCCGGTGGACGTCGAGGCGCTGGGCGCGGACTTCTACGCCTGGACGGGCCACAAGGCCGTCGGCCCGACCGGGATCGGCGTCCTGCACGGGCGGCGCGAGCTGCTGGAGGCGATGGACCCGTTCCTGACCGGCGGCGACATGATCGCGTCGGTCTCGCAGCTCGAGACGACCTGGAACGAGCTGCCGTACAAGTTCGAAGCGGGCACCCCGCCGATCGCCGAGGCTGTCGGCCTCGCCGCCGCGGTGGACTACCTCGACGGGCTCGGGATGCCCCGCGTGCGAGAGCACGAGCGCGAGCTGACCGAGCTGATGCTCGCGCGCCTGGCGGAGGTGCCCGGCGTCCACGCTGTCGGGCCGCCGCCCGGGCGCGAACGGGGTGCCCTGGTGTCGTTCACGGTCGACGGGATGCACCCGCATGACATCGCGGAGCTGCTGGGGCGCGAGGGCGTGTGCGTCCGGGCAGGCCACCACTGCGCCCAGCCGCTGATGCGCTGCCTCGGTGTGGCGGCGACCGCACGCGCGAGCCTCGGCGTCTACAACGACGAGTCGGACGTCGAGGCGCTCGCCGCCGCGCTGGTGAAGGGGCAGAAGGTGTTCGGGATCTGATGGACGACCTCTACCGCGACTACATCCTCGAGCACTACAAGCGCCCCCGCAACTTCGGCGAGCTGGATCCCCACGATTTCGAGGCGCTGGAGCACAACCCCCTCTGCGGGGACGAGCTGGGAGTGCACATCCGCGTCGAGGGCGACCACATCGAGGACATCCGCTTCCACGGCCACGGCTGCGCGATCTCGCAGGCGGCGGCATCGATCGCCTCGGAGGAGCTCAAGGGCATGAAGCTCGCGGAGGTCTCCGATCTCGATGCCGACTGGATGATCGAGCTGCTCGGGATCCCCGTGTCGGCGACGCGCCGCAAGTGCGCGCTGTTGAACCTGAAGGTCGTCCGCGGCGCCGTCACCGGCGACAACGGCTGGCCGACCTGAGCACCCGGATCGCGTAGGGGGATGACCCCGGCGGGCACCGCCGGCTCGGTCGTGGTTCGCGACGCGCGGGCGGCGGCGGGTCAGGACCGCGAGCGTTTCGTGCCGCGCGTGCGGCGCGGGGCCTTGGTCGAAACCGAGCCGTTCGCGGCGCTCTCCTCGGCGGCGCTCGCGCCGTTGGCCGACGGCGCGACGGGGACGGAGTCGGCGGGGGCAGCCGCGATCGGCGGCTCCTCGTCGGGATCCATCGCGGGCGGGACGTTGCCGATCAGCTCCTCATCCTCGTCGTCGAGCCGCGCATCCAGGTCGTGGCGTCGCGGGCCGCTCGACTCGTCGGGGACCACGCCGATCGAGACTCGGTCGCGGCCGGCGAGCTTCGCGGCGTAGAGGCCTTCGTCGGCGACGCGGAACAGCAGCGAGGCGCTCTGGGCCTGCTGGGTGTCGCTGATGCCGAAGCTGACGGTGAAGCGCGGGGTTTCGCCGGGGTGGGCGCGCGCGAGCGCCGCCCGCATGCGCTCGAGCACCTCGACGGCGCCGAAGCGATCGAGGTCGGGGAGCAGCACGGCAAACTCCTCCCCGCCCCAGCGAGCGATCGTGTCGAGGTCGCGGATCGCACGGCGGGCGGTGTCGGAGAACAGCCGCAGGGCGCGGTCGCCGGCCTCGTGGCCGTGCTTGTCGTTGAGCTGCTTGAAGTGGTCGAGGTCCCCGAGCGCCAGCGCGAAGGGGCGCCTGGAGCGCAGGAGCGAGCGCATCTGCTCCTCCGCGCTGCGACGGTTGACGAGTCCCGTCAGCGAGTCGGTCGAGGCCTGGAGCTGGGTCTTCTGGAAGGCGCGCACGGTGCCGATGCGGGCGCCCGCCTGGGCAGCGAGCGTCCGCAGGCGCTCGACGCGCTCGGCGCTGGGCACCTCTTCGTCGGCGCCGGTGGTGTGAAGGACGCCGAGCGAGCGCCCCATGAAGGAGACCGGGACACACACGGCAGAGCACGCGCCCGCCGGGCGCGCGCGCAGGTGCGGGCAGGCGTTCAAGTGCTCGCTGGACTCGAACGCGACTGCGCTGCCGCGGCGCACGGCGACGCAGGAGAACGGCGAGCGCACAGGGCAGCCCGGCGGCTCGATGCCGTCGTTGGAGGCGACCCGGCGCAGGCTCGCCCGGCTCGAGTCCGAGAGCAGGAGCTCCATCGGGGTGGCCGCCGAGACGTCTGCCATCGCGTGCTCGACGACGTCGCAGACGTCGGCTTCCTCGTCGGCCATCTCGAGCGCCTCAGCGAGCTGGGTGGCGAAGCCGTCGCGGCTCGCCTTCTCACGAAGCTCGGACTCCAGGAGCACGCGCTCGGTGATGTCGCGGGCGTTGAGGACCACGCCGCGCAGGTGGCGCTCGGAGCGCAGGTCGGTGACGTGCGCCTCCAGCGTGCGCTCCTCCCCGGCGGCGTCGGCGAGTTTGAAGTTGAAGCTCGAGGGTGCACCGGTGCGCGCGACCGTGGCGATCAGCTCGCGGTCCTCCTCGGCCACGAGCGCGAGCATCCCGTCGCCGAGCAGCTGCGCCGCCGGGCGCCCGACCTTCGCGGCGAGCGACTCGCTGACATAGCGGCAGCCGTGCGGGTCGATCACGGCGACGAGGTCCGTCGAGGACTTCGCGAGTGCGCGGAAGTGCGCGGTCTGGCGGCTCAGGATCAGGATCAGCAGGCCTGCGAGCAGGAGCGAGACGATCAGCCCGCCGACCGACAGGGCGATCTCGGCGTCGAGCAGCTGCTGGACGCCTTCGTCGGCCTGCTCGCCGACCGTGCGCGCGGAGTTCAGCGCGTTCGCGGAGGTCAGCGCGACGAGGATCCGCTCGCGCATCAGCGGGTTTCCGGCGGGAAGCTGCTCGCCGCCCGTCGGTTCCGGCGGCGCGCTCCCTGAGAGCAGGGCCTGGCCGGAGCCCCGCAGATCGGCGATCAGCTTGACCTGCTCTTCGAGCTGGCGCCGCAGAACCGTGCCCGAGGCGGCGGGGACGGCGGTGTTGTCGTCGTCGCCGTCGACCGCCGGGGCGGTGCCGCCTTCCAGCAGCGCGTGCGCGCTTTCGTTCATCTCGGCGCCGATCTCCTGCGGGTTGGCCTGCTGCCCGGCGCGCACGAGCATCAGTTCGCTCATGTAGCGCTCGGCGAGCGTGCGCTGGCGCGCCGCGACCTGGACGATCGTGGCGCGGTCCCTGGCCGCGGTCGAAAGCGTCAGCGTGACGATCACGCCGACGGCCGCCGTCACGAGGAACGTCAGCGGGATCGCGGCGAGCAGCCAGCGCCCGCGCGTGTGGAAGGGACGCAGGATGCTCGCGCTGCCGAGGTCCATCAGGGGACCTCGACTTCTGCGTGCATCCCGGCCATGAAGTGGCCCTCCATGTTGCAGAAGAAGACGTAGCGGCCGGGCTTGAGGGTCACGGTGAGATACCGCGTGCTGCCGGGCTCGCCGGGCTCCAACGAGCCGGGCTCGGAGGCTTCGATCGCTTCCTCGTCGACGGTCAGGCCGTCCTTGCGCAGCGGCAGCGAGGACACGGAGCCGGGCGCGACGATCAGCTCGTGCTGGTCGGGGCCTTCGTTGTGGATGCGCAGGGTGACCGTGCCGCTCTGGAGGCTCGCCGGCGCCTGGATGTGGAAGTCGCGCTCGGTGACCGAGACGATCCGCGCCTGGGCCGCGTTCGCGCGCGTTGAGCCACAGCCGTTCAGCGCGACTGCGGAGACAGCACATACGACGGCGAGGGCGATCGTCGTTACGACCCCCCCTGACCGTCCGCCCTTGGGCATGGACGTTCGGATCGTCACAGACTCCCATCGGACCGGCCGCTCATGGCCTTTAGAGGCGGGCAAAGGGCATTCGGCGGACCTCGGCCGCGTCGTTTCGCGGGCCGGGGGTAACGTCCGCGAAGAGGGCGGCAGCGGAGCGCCGCGATACAATTCCTACCTCAGAGCACAGGATTTACAGCCCCCACCCCGAGAGGCCCCCCACATGGCAACTGTTGACCGCATCGCAAAGCCCAGCCCGATCGTCGAGGACGACCAGGGGCAGCTGATCGCGCGCAGGGGCATCTCCCGCGAGGTCGTGCAGGAGCTCTCCAAGATCAAGGGCGAGCCCGACTGGATGGCCGAGAAACGGCTGAAGTCGCTCGAGATCTTCGAACGCAAGCCGATGCCGACGTGGGGTCCCGACCTCAGCGGCCTGAACCTCGACGAGCTGGTGCTCTACTCCCCGCCGACCGCGGGCCGCTTCAACTCCTGGGACGAGGTCCCGGACGAGATGAAGAAAACGTATGAGGACCTCGGCATCCCGCAGGCCGAGCGCGAGCAGCTCGCTGGCGTCGTCGGCGTCTGGCGCCAGGAGCCGGTCTACGAGGGCCTGAAGGAGGAGTACGCGAAGCTCGGGATCCTCTTCTGCTCGATGGACACGGCGATCAGCGACTACCCCGAGCTGGTCCAGAAGTACTTCATGAACAAATGCGTCCCGCCGCAGGACAACAAGTTCTCGGCTCTGCACGGCGCGGTGTGGTCCGGCGGCTCGTTCCTGTACGTGCCGAAGGGCGTGAAGGTCGACCTGCCGCTGCAGGCGTACTTCCGCATGGAGGGCGCCGGCGAGGGCACCTTCGAGCACACGCTGATCGTCGCCGACGAGGGCTCTGAGGTGAACTACATCGAGGGCTGCACGGCGCAGACCTACAGCGTCAACTCGATGCACTCCGCGGTCGTCGAGATCTTCGTCCACGATGGCGCGAAGGCGCGCTACACGACGGTCCAGAACTGGTCGAAGGACGTCTACAACCTGAACACGAAGCGCGCCGTCGTCGACGCCGAGGGCACCGTCGAGTGGGTCGGCGGGTCGATGGGCGCCAAGTACGTGATGCTCTACCCCGGCTCGTTCCTGATGGGAGAGGGCGCGCGCGCCGACCACCTGAACGTCGGCGTCGCGGGCAAGGGCGTGCACAAGGACACCGGCGCGAAGGTCGTGCACCTGGCGCCCAACACGACCTCGAACATCCTCGCCAAGTCGATCTCCAAGGACGGCGGGATCATGGGCTACCGCGGGCTGGTCAAGATGGGCCACAACTCCGCGGGCTCGAAAGCGCGCGTGCAGTGCGACGGCCTGATGATGGACGGCGAATCGCGCTCGGACACCTGGCCGGACATCCAGATCCAGAACCCGCACGTGACGGTCGCGCACGAGGCGACGGTCGGGCGCATCTCCGACGACCAGCTCTTCTACATGGGCTCGCGCGGCTTCACAGAGGACGAGGCGGCGGCGATGATCGTGAACGGCTTCATCGAGCCGGTGACGAAGGAGCTGCCGATGGAGTACGCGGTCGAGCTGAACCGCCTGATCCAGCTCGAGATGGTGGGCTCGATCGGCTGAGAGGCCCTTCGGGCATGCGCGCGCCCGTCGACAACATCGCAGCACCCCTCTTCCCGCGGGGCCTCCCCTGGGTCAACGTCGCCGAGGGCAGCCAGGTCAGCATCCTCCAGCGCGACCGGCCCCTGCTGGTCGAGTTCTGGGACTTCTGCCGCCCGAACTCGATGCGCACGCTGCCCTACCTGAAGGCATGGCACGAGCGCTACGCGGACGAGGGGCTGCGCGTGGTGGGCGTGCACAGCCCCGGCTTCGACGCCTCGCGCGACGAGGCCGCGGTGCGGGCCGCCGTCGCCCGCCTCGGCATCTCCTACCCGGTGCTGATCGACAGCGAGTTCCTGCTCTGGCAGGACTACGAGAACGAGGGCTGGCCTGCGCGCTACCTGTTCGACGGCCGCGCGCGGCTCTTCGACTTCCACTTCGGCGAGGGGGGCTACGCCGACACCGAGCTGGCGATACAGGAGCTGCTCGGCGTCGAGCTCGAGCCGCTCGCGCCGATGCGCCCCGAGGACGCGCCGGACATGCTCCTGACCCAGCCGACGCCGGACCGCGAGGGCGCCTACAGCGGCCCCTATGAGGCGGGGGGCGTCTGGGTGGTGATCGAGGGCGCGGGCTCGCTGGTCGCCACGGCCGGGGGGCAGAGCGCCGCCCTCGCGCTCGACGGTCCCGGCGCGTACCCCCTCTTCGAGCATCCTCGCCACACGAGCGCCGAGCTGCTGCTCGAGCCGGGCGAGGGGGTGCACGTGCTCGCCACCTGCTTCACCCCCGGGCTCAGCGAGGGCTGAGCCCGAGCCCACCCTGCGCGCCGCGTCCCTGGGCTTGGCTACGGTCCTGCCATGCGCCGCAGCCTCCTTGCCGCGGCCGCCCTCGTGGCGGTGCTCGCCTGTGCGCCCGGCGCGGCGGCGGCGCCGGTGCAGGCTCCCTGGCTCGGGCTGAACGGGAACAGCGCGACCCCGTTCGGCGGGCTTGACCGCTTCGTCGAACACAACGTCGTATACGACCGCAGCGGGGAGGTCGAGCTGTTCGCGGGCGAGACGCTCGCCCAGGACGGCGGCGGGATCGAACGGTCGATCGAGGCCGGCATGATCCCGGTGATCCCGATCGAGTTCCGCGGCTACTCGGACTGCACCTTCGGCCGGCACTGCCTCCCCACCGACCCGAAGGCCATCAGCGAATACGCGCGCGGCTTCATCTCGAGCGCCGAAGAGATCGTGAGGCGCTACCCCGTCGTGCCGATCTCCTTCGAGGTCATCAACGAGCCCTGGGGGTACGGCTCCGCGCCGGAATACGCGGCGTTCCTCGCCCTGCTGATGCCGCTGGTGGCGCGCTCGCACGTGCCGCTCGGCGACGTCTACGCGGGCGCGACGGGGGACGGCTGGGTTCAGGGCCTCTACGACGTCCAGCCTCAGCTGCGCACCCAGATCCGCGGCTGGTACCTGCACCCCTACGCCATGGAACGAAAACCGGGCCAGGGGATGGCCGAAGTCCCCCGCATCCGCGCCGAAATGGCCTCGGGGCAGGACAACCTGATCGTCTCGGAGATCGGCTTCTGCGCGGTCAGCGTGGCGCGCGAGAAGTGTCTTACCTCCGCGGCTCCCGCCGCCGATCCAGCCGAAGCCGCGAGCGCGCTCGAAAAGGAACTCGGGATCGCCTTCGCCGACCACAGGGCGGGCTGGCTGCGCGCCGCGCTCGTCTACTCGCGCACGGACTCCGGCTGGGCGATGCAGACGCCGAAGGGCAAGCTGACCGACCCCGGCTCGATGCTCGAATCGTTCGCCGCCCGCTTCGGCTGAGGACGCTAGGGCCGGGGCGCGCCGGCGGGCCGCGAGCGCCGCTGCGGCGGAACCGGCTCGGGGGCCAGCTGCTCGCGCGTGTGATCTGCGAGCAGCTGCTCGAGCCGGGGCGGCTCATCGCCGTCGACGATCACCGCGGTGCCGGGCCAGTACGGGTTCGACGGGCCGCTCGACCCCAGGAAGATGTCGGCGTACGCCCAACTGCCGGAGTTGACGAGCCGCGCGCCGCCGCGCCCGCGCCACTCGTGCTCGTCGTCGCCGGCGAGCGGTCCGGCGCGGTGCGTGTGCCCGAACACGACGTGCACGTCGCCGAGCCCGAGCCTGTCGGCGACCTCCCCCATCGCAGCCAGTCCGGCCCGGCGCAGCTCGGTGGCCGAGATGTCGGCGCGGAGCGGCCCGACGCCGGCGCGGTTGAGCGCGGCGACCGCCACCGGGAAGCCCGCCACGATCGCCCGTCTGCGCAGCGCCCGCACCAACCGCGTGCGCGGGCTGTGACGCCGCCCCGGCACCGCCGCGGCGTCGGCGTCGGTGCTGCCGCCGCCGAGCGCTCGCCACGCGGTGACCGTCGCCATCCCGTTCAGCGCCGCGCCCGTGTGCGCGTCGCGCGCGACGGCGTCGCGCCAGGCGAACACGGGGGCACCCATCGCCTCGTAGTCGCCGACCGCCCGGAACTCCGCCGCAGGGCGCCCGAGCACCCTGCTCATCGCCCCGACGGTGAGCCGCTCCAGCGTCGGCACCGTGAGATGGCAGTCGAGATAGTGGCCGTGCATCGCGTAGACGTCGGGGCGGACCCACAGCCCGGGGTAGGCGACACGGACCCGCGCCGGCGCGGCCCAGCGTGCGATCTGCGCGAGCGCCGGCGAAGCCTCGGCGGGCTCGATCAGATGCTCGAGCTCCAGCGGTCCAGGATCCTCCACCGCGCCCCGGACGGCGAGCCACGGTTCGACGAGCGCGTGGTCGTGGTTGCCGGCCGTGAGGATCATCTCGCGCTCACCGAGCGCGCGGCCGACGTCTTCGAAGAAGGGACGCGCCGCCGCCATCGCGTCTCGCAACGGGCCGTGACGCAGCTCGAGCACGTCCCCGAGCAGCACGAGCCGATCGACGTCGGCGAGCCGCTCCAAGAGCGCGGCGCGCAGCTCGGGGCGCCGCAGCACGTCGATCCGCGTCCTGCTGCCGATGTGCAGGTCGGAGACGATCAGCGTCCGCACTTCACGCCCCCGGCGCGCGGCGAGGCCGCTCGCCCCCTTCTCGCACGGGCGCCGCGCCCGCGCTCGGCGCCGCTCAGGACGCTCCGGCCGCGGCGGCCTGGCGAATCTGCTTGGGCAGCATGAACCGGACGTCCTCCTTGACGACGTCGAACTCGGAGACGTCGCTCACTCCCCGCGAGCGAAACAGCTCGACGAGCTCTTGGACGAGGTTCTCGGGCGCGCTCGCGCCCGAGGAGATCCCGACCACGCGCCGGCCCTCGAGCCACTCCTCCTTGATCTCGCCTGCGTTGTCGATCAGGTGACCTTCGGTGCCGCAGTCGCGCGCCACCTCGACCAGCCGTTTGGAGTTCGAGGAGTTCTTCGAGCCGATCACGAGCATCAGGTCGCATTCCGGGGCCATCTGGCGAACCGCCGCCTGGCGGTTCGTGGTCGCGTAACAGATGTCGTCGGTGCGGGGCCCGACGATCTTGGGGAAGCGCTCGCGCAGCCGATCGATGATCGCGGTCGTTTCGTCGACGGCGAGGGTGGTCTGGGTGATGTATGCCATCCGCTCGGGGTCCTCGATCTCGAGCGCCTCGACGTCCTTCTCGTCCTGGACCAGCACGATCTTCTCGGGCGCCTCGCCCATCGTGCCTTCGACCTCCTCGTGCCCGGCGTGCCCGACGAGCACGATCGTGTAGCCGTCCTCGGCGAATTTGACGGCCTCGCGGTGCACCTTCGTGACCAGCGGGCAGGTCGCGTCGATCGTCTGCAGGCTGCGCTGCTCGGCGCCCTCGCGGACGCTCGGGGCGACGCCGTGGGCGGAGAAGACGCACACGGCCCCCTCGGGGACCTCGGTCTCCTCCTCGACGAAGATCGCGCCGCGCTTGACGAGCTCCTCCACGACGTGCTTGTTGTGGACGATCTCCTTGCGCACGTAGACCGGCTTCCCGTGCAGCTCCAGCGCGCGTTCGACCGTCTGCACGGCTCGGTCGACGCCCGCGCAATAACCGCGCGGCGCCGCCAGGATCAGCTTCTGGACCGTGTTCTCCACGACCGCCATTGTATTCGCCGGGTGGCCGGGCTCGGGTGTGCAGGCTCCAGTGCCCCTGCGATCGCGGCAAGGTACGCTAGGCCCTCATGGCCCAGCGTCACCTCGACCGCCTGACGCCCGTCGACGCGTCGTTCCTGCATCAGGAGGGTCCCAGCTCGCACATGCACATCGGCGGGCTGACGCTCGTCGAAGGCCCGCCGCCGAGCATGGATGAGTTCCTCGAACAGATCCGCCGGCGCCTGCACCTCGTTCCCCGCTACCGCCACAAGCTCGCCTACACGGCGGTCGACAGCGGCCGCCCGGTGTGGGTCGACGACCCCAGCTTCAACCTCGAGTACCACGTGCGCCACACCGCCCTGCCCGCGCCGGGCACCTTCGCGCAGCTCCAAGAGCTGACCGCGCGCATCTTCTCCCAGCAGCTCGACCGCTCCAAGCCGCTCTGGGAGATGTGGCTGATCGAGGGTCTCGAGGACGACCGCTTCGCGCTCATCACGAAGACCCACCACTCGCTGATCGACGGGATCGCCGGGGTCGACCTCGCGACGGTGCTGTTCGACATCTCCCCGGACCCGCCGAAGATCCCGAACTCCGGCCGCGCATGGCAGCCCCACGCCGAGCCGGGGGCGACGCAGCTGATCGCCTCGGACATCCTCGGCGCGGCGCGCGCCGGCTTGGCGCTCGCCGAGGGCGCGCTGGACGCCCTCGCGCATCCCGAGCGGGCGATGGGGCGCGTGCGGGAGGCCGCCGAGGGCATCGGCGAGATCCTCTGGGCGGGGCTGAACCCCGCGCCGGAGACGCCTCTGAACGTGCCGATCGGCCCGCACAGGCGGTTCGTCGCGGTGACGGCGAGCCTGGATGACTTCAAGACCGTCAAGAACGCCTTCGGCGGCACAGTCAACGATGTCGTGCTCGCCGTGGTCGCAGGCGCGCTCCGCGACTTCCTCATCGCCCGCGGGCGCCGCACCGAGGGCGTCGAGATGCGGGCGCTCGTGCCTGTCTCGGTCCGGACCGAGGACGAACACGGCACGGCCGGCAACCGCATCGTCGTGATGCGCGGACCGCTGCCGATCTACATCTCCGATCCCCTGAACCGCCTGCGCTTCGTCTCCCAGGCGATGGACGGGCTGAAGGAGTCCAAGCAGGCGCTCGGCGCGGAGGTGATCTCCGGCGCGCAGAGCTTCGCCCCGCCGACGATCCTGGCCCAGGCCTCCCGGCTGAACTTCTCGACGCGCCTGTTCAACCTGATCGTCACGAACGTGCCGGGCCCGCAGTTCCCGCTCTACGTGCTCGGCCGCGAAATGGCGACCGCGATCCCCGTCGCGTTCCTGCCCGAAAACCACGCGCTCGCGATCGCGATCATGTCCTACAACGGCCAGATGAACTTCGGCCTGCTCGGCGATTTCGACGCCCTCAGCGACATCGACACGATCGGCGAGAGCATCCGCTCAGAACTCGCGAAGCTGGTGGCGACGGCGCGCGAGACCATCGCAGCAACGGCCTAGCGGCCGTGGAGGCGACAGCGCCCCGCCGGGCGCAGCCGGCCGATCTCGAGCGCGTCGTCGACACACTCTGGCTCGCGTTCGCCGAGGACCCGCTCTGGCAGTGGGCGTTCCCCGACCACGCCCAGCTGCGTCCGCTGTGGCATCTGTACGTCCAGACGGCGCTGAAGCACGAATGGGTGTGGACGATCGGCGACTTCGCCGCGGCGACGGTCTGGATCCCGCCCGGCCATCCCGAGCTGACACCCGAGGAGGAAGAACTGGTCCCGGGCCTGCTCGGAGCGCGCGCCGACGCCGTGCTCGGGCTGTTCGGCGCCTTCGAGGCCGCCCACCCCCACAGCCCGCCGCACTACTACCTGACGCTGATCGGCACGCACCCCGAGCGGCGCGGTGAGGGGCTGGGGATGCGGCTGCTGGCCTCGAACCTCGAGCTGATCGACGCGGAGGGCGCCCCGGCCTACCTCGAGTCGAGCAACTCGCGCAACGAGCCCCGCTACGAATCGGCGGGTTTCGCCCGGCGGGGCTCCTTCACGACGCCGGACGGCGCGCGGGAGATCGTGACGATGTGGCGCGAGCCGCGGCGGGCCGCCGGCTAGTAGCCGAGCGCGAACTTCGCGTCTTCGCTCATCAGCTCCGGCGACCAGGGCGGCGTGAACACCATCTCTGACTCCACCGTCCTGACACCGTCGAGTTCGCCGACGAACTCTTCGATCTGTTCGTTGACCTGCGGGCCGATCGGGCAACCCGGCGTCGTGAGCGTGAACGTCACCTTCACGTTGCCCGCGGCGACCTCGACCCCGTAGATCAGGCCCAGCTCGACGAAGTCGAGCCCCAGCTCCGGGTCGATCACGTTCGACAGAGCGTCCATCACGTCGTCCTCGGTCGGCATCGCGTCGAGCTCGGGCATGAGGACAGTCTAACCGTGGCCAACGGCAGGTCCAGCCCTCAGGCGGGACGCCAGCCGGCCAGGACCGCGAAGTAGAACTGTGCGAAGAAGCATTCGCAGTCCTCGAGCCCGGCTGCCTCGAGCCAGCCCAGGCATTCAGCCGTCGTCGCGCACCTGTTCAGCTCCATGCGCCCGTCCGAGGCGACGAGCTGCGCCTCGCTCGCGCCCGCGGCCGCCGCCGCCGCGCGCCAGCGCGCACGCCCCACCCGCTCCAGCCACGGGGTGCGCTCGCGGACGTGCTCGGCGTTCACGAACACACCGCCGGGCCTGAGCCGTTCGGCCGCCGCGCGGTAGACGAGGGCCTGCTCCTCGTGCTCGACGTGATGGATCGCGAGCGAGGACACGACGGCGTCGAAGGGGCCATCCGGCAGCGCGTCCCGCATGTCGCCGGCGACGAGCTCGACGTCCGCGCCGCGCAGTCGCTCGGCGGCGTGCGAGAGCATCTCCTCGGAGCCGTCGAGCAGCACGATCGAGGCGGAGGGGTGGGCCGCGAGCACCGCTTCGCTCATGAGACCCGTCCCGGCGCCGATGTCGAGCACCCGCTCGACCGGCCCGCCACGCAGCGAGATCAGCTCGACTGCGGTCCCGTAGAACGGGTCCCAGCACGGCACGATCGCCCGTCTCGTGGCGTCGTAGTCCGGCGCGTGGGCTGAGAAGGCGTCGATCGCGTCGGACACCCGAGGACCGTAGCGCACGGGCTCGGCGCGCCCGTCGCGCTCGCCGGGAGCCTGCGCGCGAGGCGCCTCAGCGCGGCGAAGAGCTCAGGCGCGCACGACGACGTCGCCGGCCATCTTGTCGTGCCAGCACTGGTTTTCTGAGTCCCAGAGCATCCAGAAGTAGCCGAGGAAGATGAACAGCGCGGAGATGTACATCCCGATCCAGCGCACGAGCGCCCGTCCATAGCCGATGTTGCCGCCGCCGTTCTTGTCGACGACCCGAACCCTCGCGGCGCTCATCCCGACGGTCTGCCCCCGTGCGCCGACGAGCAGCGTGAAGTAGAGGGCGCCGACCACGAGCGAGATCACCGACCCCGCAGCGCCTTTGAACGCGACGTCGAGCACGGTGCCCACGACCCCGAGCACGATTCCGTCGACCAACAGGCCTGCCAGCCGGATGAAGAAGCCTGCTCGCGCTCCGGACGCTGCGCCGCCGGATGCATCGGTGACTGAAGCCATTCCACGGTCCTTTCAAAGCGAATCCGATGATCCGAATACCCCGCCTGGAGGAGGAGGTAAACCTCAGCGTTCAGCGGTGGCCGGGGGCCGGAGCGAGCGCCAACGCGGCCCACCGGAACGCTCTCGGCCGGCGTGAGGTCCTGCAAGCGGCGGTCAGGCAGGCGCCGGGAAGCGAAAACGCGCCCACGACACTCGACCGACGACCCCCGAGCGCAACGACAAACCACGTGATTCCACGCGATCGTCAAGCAGCGCGAGATCGGACAACTAGGGCGCCGAGGAGCAAGTCAGGCAAGGACGCAGAGAGCGAAGTGTGCTCTGCACACAAGCGAACGAGGACGCCGCCTGACGCCGCTCCTCGTCGTCCTAGTTGTCCGATCCGAGGCGGTCCCACATATACAGCTGAATGCACTCATTGGCGAGTTCGACCGCCCGCTCGTGCGACAGCCGCGGCAGCACCGTGTCGAGCGCGTGCTCCTCGGCGACGCCCGCTTGGAACGCCTCCTCGCCGCGGAACCCGGCGGCGATCTTCAGCGCCTCGCGGCGGTTCTCGCCGAGGCTCGGAAAGACGCCGACCAGGAACTCTGTGTTCGGGATCGGCTGGCCGACCTCGAGTGAGGCGTGCCAGGCGGCGAGCAGGTGCAGATCGTCCTCGTCGAGGTCCGCGATCGCCTTGGCGTAGTGGTCCGACAGTTCCTGATCGGGGATGTCGTCGACCCAGGCCCGCACGACCTCGCCGACGAGCTGGCGGCGCGCCTCGCGACCGAGCGAGTCGGCGATCACACGGATCGCGTCCTGGGGCTGTATGAAGCAGAGCGGCATCTCGCCTCCGGGGGAGTGGGAACTCTCTGCAGGGACTGTAGGTGCCCGTGTGGACGTCAAATCGCGCATCCCGGGCCGTCGCGTGCAGGCCTCTGCGGGAGGCGGCGATACCTGTGATCGCGGGTGCCGGCGATGCCGCCGGCGCCACGACGGCGCAGCCTGCGCCGCCTGCCGATCAGAGCGCCAGGGCGGCTGCCGGTGACGCCTCGTCAGGCCGGCTCTCCGGTCTGAAGCCCAGCGTCGCGCGCTCGCCGCCGGGCGGACGCGACCAGTTGAACAGCGCGAGGTCGAGCGCTTCGAGCGGTACCCCTCCGGCTTGCGCGAGGGCGACCGCGCGGCGGTCGAGCAGCAACGGGTCGCCGATCCCGAAGACGCGCTTGGCCGCGAGGGCCGTCTCGTCCTCGGTGCCGGAGCCGCGAGCTGTGCCGAGCTGAAGCGAGTCGGCTCGGAGGTCGTGGATCCCGAGCCGGCCGAGCGACACCAGCAGCTCGTAGCGCGCGGCCCGGCTCAGCCCCGGCAGCGCAAGGCGTTCGAAGGCGCGCGCGAAGCGCCGCTCGGGAGTCCAGGAGTCCTCGCCGGTGAACGCCGCGGTCTGCCCGCCCGAGCGCTCAGCCCACTGCCTGTAGGCGACCAGGGTCCTCACCCCGCTTCCGGGGCTGTGCGAGGTGCGAGGGCCGAGCGCGACCCCCTCGAGGGTCGCCGCGAGCTCGGGCGTCACCGTCTCGGGGGTGGGCGCGTCGGCCAGCACGGTCTCGATGCCCGCGAAGGGCTCCTCGTCCTCGGTGGGAGCGAGGTATGCGAGCACGAACGCGATCCAGGTCGCCTTCTCGACGTCCCCGGCCGCGGCGGCATCGACGGCCTGCTCGTAGGCTCCGGCGGGCTCGACCGCGAGCGCCGCGAGCCTTGCGCTGGAGAACGAGAGCTCCTCCGCGAGGCGCTGCGCGTCGGCCGAGGCGTGCAGGCCGGGCGCGAGCGGCGATGAGTAGCCATCCTCGGCGGCACGCCCCTCCCGGCGCACGACGAGCCGGTCCGCGCGCGGGCCGCGCGCCGAGCGCGACGCGCCGCGTGCCCGGGTGCCCGAGCCCGTTCCGGCGCGCCCCGGCGAGGCCGTCGCGGGCTCGTTGCCCGGCAGCGTCTTGCTGCAGATCGGGCAGCGCTCGACGAAGCGGTTGTGGCGGCAGAAGGTGGGCATCGGGGGGCGTTCGCCCGAACTGCGGGCGGTGCCTCTGAGACTAGCTACCCGGCGGGGACGCCCGGCCCGACGTGCTGGGGCGGGCCCTCGGGGCCCTCGTCGGCGTCGGCGTGGCCTGCGAGGCCCTGGTCACGGTCACGGCTCGGCTCGGAGTCCAGGGCGCCCAGGTAGCGGTCGACCATGCGCGCGCACTGGCGCCCCTCGTTGATGGCCCACACGATCAGCGACTGTCCCCGTCGGGCGTCGCCCGCGGCGAACACGCCGTCGACCGACGTGGTGTAAGGGCTCACGGCCTTGACGTTGCCGCGCATGTCGCGCTCCACGCCGACCTGGTCCAGCAGCCCCTGCTCGGGGTGCAGGAAGCCCATCGCCAGCAGGACGAGCTGCGCGGGCAGGCGGCGCTCCGTGCCGGCGACGGGAGCAAAGGGCGGTTCGGGGGCGGCCTGCGCGACGGTCAGGCCCTCGACCGTGCCCTCGCCGTCGAAGGCGGTGGTGGTGATCGAGTAGTCCTGCTCGCCCACGTTCAGCTCGCGAGCCTCCTCCATCGCGTAGCTGAGCCGGTACTTCAGCGGCCACTCGGGCCAGGGCGTACGGTCGTCGGGCCGGCGCGGGGGCGGCTCGGAGAGAAGCTCCAGCTGCACGATCGAGCGCGCGCCCTCGCGCAGGGAGTTGCCGACGCAGTCGGCGCCGGTGTCGCCGCCGCCGATCACGACCACATCCTTGCCCGCGGCGGTGATGGGCTGCGCGGGCGGCGCCGGGGCGGCCACCGTGGGCGCCGGTCCCGCTTCGCGGGCCACCCACCGGTTGCGCCCGTAGAGGTAGTCCATCGCAAAGTGCACGCCGTCGAGCTGGCGGCCCGGCACCTCGAGGTCGCGCGGGACGCGCGAGCCCGTCGCGAGGACCACGGCGTCATACCCCGCAAGGAGCTCCTCGGCCGAGATGTCCACGCCGACGTCGACGCCGCAGCGCAGCTCGACGCCCTCGGCGCGAAGCTGCTCGACGCGGCGCTCGATGACGGTCTTCTCGATCTTGAAGTCGGGCACCCCGAAGCGCACGAGGCCTCCGATCGCCTCGTCGCGCTCGAACAGGGTCACGGCGTGGCCGGCACGTCGCAGCTGCTGCGCGGCGGCCATCCCGGCGGGGCCCGACCCGACCACGGCCACCGAACGTCCGCTCTCGCGCCGCGGCGGCTGAGGCTTGACCCAGCCCTCCTCCCAGGCTTTGTTGATGATCGCGTTCTCGATCTGTTTGATCGTGACCGCGTCGCCCTCCCTTATCTCGAGCACGCACGCGGCCTCGCACGGAGCCGGGCACAGCCGCCCGGTGAACTCGGGGAAGTTGTTCGTGGCGTGGAGCTGGCGGATCGCGTCCGCAAAGCGGTCGCGGTAGACGAGGTCGTTCCAGTCGGGGATGAGGTTGCCCAGCGGGCAACCGTTGTGGCAGAAGGGCACGCCGCAGTCCATGCACCGCGCGCCCTGCTCGCGGAGCTCGGGCACGGGGCGCTGGAGCAGGAACTCGCGGTAGTCGTGGGCGCGTTCGGCGCTGTCGCGGTAGGGCACCGTCCGCCGCTCGATCTTCAGGAACCCCCCCAGCTCGCCCATCAGGAGCCCGCCTCGCCGACGGCATCGAGCGGTCGTTCGCTCTCGCCGATGACCGCCGGGTCGCCACCGGTGTCCACCGCGGACTCTTCCTCGGCCCGTTCGCGCAGCACGCGCTTGTAGTCGTGGGGCATGACCTTGACGAACGCCTTCGCCGCCAGCAGCTGCTCCCAGCGCGCGAGCACGTCGGCCGCGACCGGGCTCCCAGTGCGCTCGGCGTGCTCGGCGACGAGCGCGCGCAGCTCGATCGCGTCGGCCTCGGCGAGCTCCTCGAATCCGACCATGCCCATGTTGCAGCGCGCCGGGAACTCGCCCCGTTCGTCGAGCACGTAGGCCACGCCGCCGCTCATCCCGGCGGCGAAGTTGCGCCCCGTCGCTCCGAGCACGACCACGCGTCCGCCCGTCATGTACTCGCAGCCGTGGTCTCCGACGCCCTCGACCACCGCGGAGGCGCCCGAGTTCCGCACCGCGAAACGCTCGCCGGCGAGGCCGCGGAAGAACGCCCGCCCGCCGGTGGCGCCGTAGAGCACGGTGTTGCCGACGACGACGTTCTCCTCCGCGCGGAAGTGCTCGCCCATGCCCTCGCGGGGCCGGATCGCGAAGACGCCGCCGGAGAGGCCCTTGCCCGCGTAGTCCTGCGCGTCGCCGCGCAGCGTGAAGGTGACGCCGGGTGCCAGCCAGCCGCCGAAGCTCTGACCCGCCGAGCCTTCGAACTCGACCTCGATCGTGCCCTCGGGAAGTCCCTCGGCGCCGCGGCGCATGGCGATGTGGCTGGAGAGGATGCCGCCGACACAGCGGTTGCGGTTGCGGACCAGCAGCTTCACGCTGACGTGCTCGCCGCGCTCGAGCGCAGGCTCGGCCTCACGGACCAGCTCCCAGTCGAGCGCGTCGTCGAGGACGGCCGGCGGCGGTTCGACGCGATGGCGCGGCGCCGTCTCGTCGTCCAGGTCGATGTGGGTCAGCAGGTGCGTGAGGTCGACGCCGCGCGCCTTCCAGTGCTCGATCGCCGGCCCCACGCCGAGGAGGTCCACACGGCCGATCGCCTCGTCGAGCGTCCTCAACCCGAGCGAGGCGAGGATCTCGCGCACTTCCTCGGCCACGAAGAAGAAGAAGTTGACGACGTGCTCGGGCGTGCCCTTGAAGCGCTTGCGCAGCTCGGGGTCCTGGGTGGCGATCCCGACCGGGCAGGTGTTCAGGTGGCAGGCGCGCATCATGATGCAGCCGGTCGCGATCAGCGGTGCCGTCGAGAAGCCCATCTCGTCGGCACCGAGCATCGCGGCGACGACCACGTCGCGGCCGGTCTTGAGCTGGCCGTCGGTCTGCACGACGATGCGCGAACGCAGGTCGTTGAGCAGCAGCGTCTGCTGGGTCTCGGCCAGGCCGATCTCCCATGGCACGCCGGCGGACTGCACCGAGGACAGCGGCGAGGCGCCGGTGCCGCCGTCGTGTCCGGCGATCAGGACCCGGTCTGCGTTGGCCTTGGAGACCCCGGCCGCGACCGTGCCGACCCCGACCTCGGCGACCAGCTTCACCGACACCTCCGCCTTCGGGTTCCCGCAGCGCAGGTCGTAGATCAGCTGCTTGAGGTCCTCGATCGAGTAGATGTCGTGGTGCGGCGGCGGCGAGATCAGCCCCACGCCGGGCGTCGTGTGGCGGATCGAGCCGATGTACTCGTCGACCTTGTGGCCGGGCAGCTGGCCACCCTCGCCGGGCTTGGCGCCCTGCGCCATCTTGATCTGCAGCTCGTCGGCGTTGACGAGGTAGTGCACGGTCACGCCGAAGCGCCCCGAGGCGACCTGCTTGATCGCCGAGCGGCGGCGGTCGCCGTTGGGGTCGGGGGTGAAGCGCACGGGGTCCTCCCCGCCCTCGCCCGTGTTGGAGCGCCCGCCGAGGCGGTTCATGGCGATCGCCAGCGTCTCGTGCGCCTCACGCGAGATCGAGCCAAGGCTCATCGCGCCGGTGCAGAAGCGGCGCACGATCTCCTTGGCGGGCTCGACCTCCTCGAGCGGGATCGCCTCGCCGCGCGGCCCCTGGCCCGCACCGACCTCGAGCAGTCCCCGCAGCGTCGCCTTCCGCGCAGCGTCCTCGTTGACCGTCCGCGCGTACTCCCGGTACTTCTCCATCGCCGGGCTCTCGCGCACGGCGTCGAGCGCCGCCGCATCCCCGCCGAGTGCCGCGCCGACGTCCCCGTTCGCGGAGCGCACCGCGTGCTGGACGAGCGCGATCGTCTCGGGGTTCCACTGGTGGTGCTCGCCGTCGCGTCGCCAGGCGTACACGCCCCCGACGGGCAGGAGCTCGTCGGAGGATGGGGCCCCCGCCCGCCCATACGCCCGCGCGTGGCGCTCGAGCGCCTCTTCGGCGAGCACCTGAAGCCCGACCCCGCCGATGCGGGAGGCGGTGCCGGTGAAGTAGGTGTCGATCACCTCGCGCTCGAGGCCGACGGCCTCGAAGATCTGTGCGCTGCGGTAGGACTGGATCGTCGAGATCCCCATCTTGGAGATCGTCTTGAGCAGGCCTTTTCCGATCGCTTTGACCACGTTCTGCGCCGCCTGCTCCGCCTCGATCTCGACCGGCTCGCCGTCCGGGCCGGGGCGGACGATGCGTTTTTCGATCACGAGCCCGTCGAGCGTCTCGAGCAGCAGGTAGGGGTTGATCGCGCTCGCGCCGTAGCCGATCAGCGTCGCGAAGTGATGGACCTCGCGCGGCTCGCCCGACTCGACGATGATCCCCGCACGCAGGCGCGTGCCCTCGAGCACGAGGTGGTGATGGACGGCCGCGACCGCGAGCAGCGAGGGAATCGGGACGCGGCGCGGGCCGAGCAGACGGTCGTTGAGGATCAGGATGTTGGCGCCTTCGTTGATCGCCTCGGTGGCCGTGCTGCACATGCGCTCGAGCGCCTCGACCATCCCGGCGGGACCCTTCTGGACGAGCCAGGTCGCATCGATCGTGCGCGCTTTGTAGACCTCGTGGTCGACCTCGCGCAGCGTCTCCAGCTCGCGGTTCAGCAGGATCGGCTGGTCGAGCAGGAGCTTGTGGGCATGCTCGGGCGTCTCGTCGAAGAGGTTCCGCTCGTTGCCCAGCGAGGTCGCGAGGCTCATCACGATTTCCTCGCGGATCGGGTCGATCGGCGGGTTGGTGACCTGGGCGAAGAGCTGCTTGAAGTAGGAGAACAGCGGCGGCGCCTGGTCGGAGAGCACCGCGAGCGAGAGGTCGTTGCCCATCGAACCGATCGGCTCCTGCGCCTCGATCGCCATCGGCGCCAGCAGCACGCGCAGGTCCTCCTGGGTGTAGCCGAACGCCCGCTGGCGCAGCCGCAGCGGCTGATCGGAGAGCGTGACTTCCGAGGAGGGCGGGAGCTGCTTGAAGGGGATCGCGTTGCGCTCGTACCACTCGCCGTAGGGCTGAGCGGTGGCAACCTCGCGCTTGACCTCCTCGTCCTCGACGATCCGGCCGCGCTCGAGGTCGACGAGGAAGAGCTTGCCGGGCTGCAGCCGCCCGAGGCGGCGCACGTTCTCGGGAGCTATGTCGAGCAGGCCGGACTCCGAGCCGAGCACCACGTGGCCGTCGTTCGTCTCCACCCACCGGCCGGGACGCAGGCCGTTGCGGTCGAGCGTCGCGCCGACCACACGGCCATCGGTGAAGGCAACGGAGGCGGGGCCGTCCCACGGCTCCATGAGACAGGAGTGGTAGGCGTAGAAGCCCTTCAGGTACTCCGGCAGGTCGTCCCTGTTCCGGTAGGCCTCGGGGATCATCATCATCGCCGCGTGCGGCAGCGAGCGGCCGGCCAGCATCAACAGCTCGAGCACGTTGTCGAACGTCGCGGAGTCCGAGTTCCCCGCGCTCACGACCGGCAGGATCTTCGTGAGGTCCTCCCCGAACAGCTCGCTGCGCAGCTCGCTCTCGCGGGCGCGCATCCAGTTCACGTTGCCCATCACGGTGTTGATCTCGCCGTTGTGGCAGATCACCCGGTAGGGATGGGCGAGCTCCCAGCTCGGGAAGGTGTTGGTCGAGAAGCGCGAGTGCACGAGCGCCATCGCGCTCTTGCAGCGCTCGTCGCGCAGATCGCTGTAGAACGCCGCCAGCTGGAAGCTGATCAGCATCCCCTTGTAGTTGATGGTCCGCGAGGAGCTCGACGCGATGTAGAGACCCGAGCCCGCCGTCGCCAGCTCGCAGACGCGGCGGATCACGTACAGCTTGCGCTCGAACGCGTCCTGCATCGCGCCCCCGGGGTGATCGCCGGCCAGGGACTCGGCGGCGCCGACGAAGAGCTGGCGGACCGTGGGCCGGCAGGCGCCCGCGACCCTGCCGGTGTGCTCGGGATCGACCGGCACGTCGCGCCACCCCAGCAGCCGCTGGCCCTCGTCTTCGACCGTGCGCTCGACGAGCGACTCGAGCTCGGCCCGCTGGCTGTCGTCCCTGGGCAGGAAGCACATCAGGACGCCGTAGGAGCCCGCCGGCGGCAGCTCGAAGCCACACGTCGCCCGCATCAGCTCGTCGGGCATCTGCATCAGGATCCCGGCGCCGTCGCCCGTCGTGGGATCGGCGCCCGAGGCACCGCGGTGCTCGAGGTTCTCGAGGGCGGTTATCGCCCGCGTGACGACCTCATGGGTCGGCTCGTTGTCGAGCCGCGCGACCATGCCGACACCGCACGCGTCGTGCTCGAAGCGGGGGTCGTAGAGGCCGACTGCCCCGGGGGGGTTTGTGCTGTACCTGGACATGGGAGTGCTCGTAGGGACGGTGCTTCCCGCGCGTCATGCCTTCATTGGCGCGTGCGGGCAGGCGGGCACCTGAGGCGGAGCAAGAAAGGGTATCAGCGCAGACCGGCCCGAAATAGGCGCGCTGGCCCTATTTTTTCGCCCATCCCGCCGCGGTTCGGGGCGCTCAGATGGACCTCGCCGCGGGCTCCTCGCGCATCGTGTCCTCTTCGCCCCAGGAGCAGAGCCCGCCGCGGCCGGGGCAGGTGAGACACAGGCCGCGATGTGGCTCGGCGCTGACCGCGAAGGGCCGCGCGCGCACTGCTGCGAGCCGCTCCGCCAGGCGCTCCTCCAGCGCCGGTCGCTCGGAGAGGGTGAAGCGGGCCACAGCAGGCTCCGCGGGCCGCTCCAGGAACCAGTGCACGACGTCGACCACCAGCGCCCCCTCGCGCAGCGCGGCGAGCGCGTAGAGCAGCCGCTGGACGCCGTAGTCGCGCGCGACGATCGTCTCTATCTCGGCCCCCGGCGCCAGCCTGTCGCTCTTGTAGTCGACCAGCAGCGTCGTGCCGTCGGCCTCGTCGCAGAGCAGGTCGAAGACGCCGCTCACGAGCGGCGCGCCAGGGCCGAGGCCGAAAGCGAAGGGATGCTCGCGGCGCTGGCGCCGGCTCGCGGCGATCCGCGCCGCGAGGGGCGCGCGCAGGGCGGCGCACACCAGGGCCGCGACCTCTGCCCGCTCTCCCGCGTCGGTCTCGATCCGGAGCTCCTTTGCGGCCTGAGCCACCTGCTCCTCGCTCGGTCCGGACGGCGCCGCGAAGTCGTGGGTCTCGAGCAGCCGGTGGACGAGCACGCCTCGGGCCCGGGCCTCGAGGCCCTCCCCGCCCGAGGCGCCGTGCGCCGCCTGCTCGGGCATCCGCAGCACCCGTTCCAGGTAGTAGCGATACCCGCAGCGCTCCAGCAGCGTCAGCGACGTATAGCTGAGCGCCGGCGGCAGCGAGCCCTCGATCTCGGCGTCACCCGCGACGCCCACGGCCACGGGCGTGGCCGGCCCCGCGCGGCCGCCGGGAGCGCCCGAAGGCGCGGGCGCTCCTGCGGCGCCCGGAGGCTCGCGAAGGACGCGTCCGTAAGAGGCGGGATCGCTGAGGGTGACCCTGACCGGCGGGCCGCCTTCCCCACCCGCTGCGACCGTGCTCACGCCGCCGCCGGCCGCGGCAAGCTCGGGCAGCCCGGGGTAGAGCGCGGGCCCGAGCCAGCTGATCGGCGAGGCGGTGTCGCTCTCCCTCGGCCAGGAGCCGAAGTCCACGGCGCCGCTCAGCAGCAGCCGCTCGCGGGCGCGCGTCATCGCGACATAGAAGACGCGGCTCTCCTCCTGGCGCTCGCGGGCCTGGCGCTCGGCTCGCAGCTCATCGAATTCGAGCGTCTTCGTCCCCTCACCTTCGCCGGGACGCCACAGACGCAGCCCGACCCGCGGGCCGTCCACGAACAGCCGGTCGTCGGGGCTCGGCCGTTTGCGTCCCAGGTCGGCCACGCAGACGACGGGGAACTCGAGGCCCTTCGCCGCGTGGATCGTCATCAGCCGGACGGTGTCCGGCTCCACGTCCTCGACCGGCGCGTCGGGCTCGGTTCCTCCGCCCCGTTTGAGCTCCTCGACGTGATCCACGAACGCCCGCAGATCGCGCCCCTCGGAGGTCTCGAAGGCATGAGCGAGGCGGAGCAGCTTGTGGACATTCGCGAGCCGGCGCTCGGGCCAGTCGAGCTTCACGACGTGCGCCAGGTAGCCGGAGTGCGCCAGCGCGCGCTCGAGCAGCTCGGAGATGCCCCGGCCGGGTGCGCCGGCGCGCTCTGGCCCGAACCAGCCGCAGAACCGAACGAGCCGGCCCGTGTCGGGCTCGCCGAGCTCCGCCGGGCCGCTCTCCGCGAGCGCGAGCGCCGTCCCCCATACGCCGTCCGGCCTCGGCGCGGAGGCGATCGCCAGCAGCGCGAGCCCGTCGCGCGAGAGGCCGACCAGGGGTGAGGCCAGGACGCCGTAGAGCGCCTCCTCGTCGCGCGGGTTGGCGAGTGCCCGCAGGTAGCTGTGCAGGTCGGTGATCTGCTGGCGCTCCCAGAAGGTGCCGACGGTCGCCAGGGTCCGGAGCCCCTGGAGCTGCAGGGCCCGCTCGAAGGTCTCGATGTCGCCGCTTGCCCGCAGCAGCACCGCCACATCCCCCGCCCGCGCTTGGCCGGCGTCGATCAGCTCGCGCACCCGCTGGGCGAGCAGCCGCGCCTCGGCCGCTCGGGCGAAGGTGCGCGTGTGCGGCAGGCCGGCCGCGATCGCCGCCGCCCCCGGATGCCCCTTCCAGCCATCGCCCGCGTCGGTGAGCAGCAGCTCGACCACGGGGTTGGGAACTGGCTCGAGCGCGTCCTCACGACCCGGCTGAAGCGGCGAGAAGTCCTCGAATCGCTCCGCGAACACGACGTTGACGGCCTCGAGCACCTCGCCGCGGCTGCGGAAGTTGCGTCGCAGCGCGAGCGCCCCGCCGGCCACCTCGAGCTCCGCCCGGCGGGCACGGAACAGGCTCACATCCGCGTGGCGGAAGCCGTAGATCGACTGCAGCTCGTCGCCGACCGTGAACAGGTTGCCGCGGTCGAGCGCGCTCAGGATCGCGAGCTGCCGCGGGTTGGTGTCCTGGAACTCGTCCACCATCAGCAGCTCGAAGCGCTCGGCCCATGACGCGCGCAAGGCCCTGTTGCCGGCGAGCAGCTCGCCCGCGATCAGCTCGAGATCGTCGAAGTCGACCGCGAGACGCTCGGCCTTCAGCGCCTCGTAGCGCGCGCCGAAGGCCTCCAGCAGGCGGTCGAAGAGCGCCACGGCGGCGCGCGCGTCCACCTCGTCGCGGCTCGCCCCTTCGACCGCCGCCTGCAGCGGCAGGCGCGGCACCCGCTCTCCGCGGCTGCGCAGCTCGGCGTAGAGGCTCTCGACCATCGCCCTGGCTTTGTCGATCCCGTAGGCCGCCAGCAGGTCGACTGCCTGCTCACCTTCCGCGACGAATCCTCCGAGCGCCTCTTCGAAGGCGCTGCGCCGCAGCCAGGCCGCACGAGCGGCGTCGAGGATCGCGAAATCCGGGTCGAGCCCGGCGGGCAGCGGATGGGCCCGCAGCACGCGTGCGCAGAAACCGTGGAAGGTGCCGATGAACGCCGCCTCAGTGTCCCGTGCCGCCTCGCGCCGGCCCAGCCCGAGCAGGCGCTCGCGGACGCGCGCGCGCAGCTCACCGGCCGCGCGCTCGGTGAACGTGATCGCCAGCACCGAGGCGGGTGTCAGTCCGTCCTCGCAGACCGCCTCGACGAAGCGCTCGACGAGGACCGACGTCTTCCCGCTCCCCGCGGCCGCCGAGAGCAGGATCGGCCTGTCGCGATCGCGGACCGCCTCCCGCTGCTCGCCGGTCAGCTCGGGGCCCGGCGCCGGTGCTGCCGGCGACGTGCCGAGGAGCTCGTCGATGTCGATCCTGAGCTGTTCCATCGCTCAGCGCTCGCAGCGGCAGATCGTCGGGTGCCGGCAGCCGCTGCCCCTCCAGCCGCAGCTCTCGGGACGCGCCTGTAGCGCGCCCTCAGACGCCTCGCCCGCGGCGGCGCGGGCTGTGTCGAGCACGTCGCCGAGCAGCTCGGCGAGCGTCTCCGGGTCCAGGCGGTCGGTTTTGACGCAGTTGCCGGCGGCGTCATGGTCGTCGAGCAGCGCGCCCCGCGCGCGCAGATCCTTCCCCCCGAGCGGCTGGTAGAGGCCGCCGACGACGCGCAGTCCCAGGAGCTGTTCGGCCGCCTGCATGTAGAGCGCGATCTGCAGGTTGCGCTCGGAGAGCCACTTCTCGCTGGGCATCGCCGTTTTCGCCTTGTAGTCGACGACGACGGCCTCTCCACCGGCACCGACGTCGATGCGGTCGATCCGGCCCCGCATCCGGACGCCTCCGCCGAGCTCGAACGCCGGCAGCTCGCTGGGCTCGCCGTGATCGTCGGCATCCGGGTCGTCGAAGCCGAAGCCGAGCTCGAGCTCGCGCGGCTCCAGCGAGCCTTCGAGGCCGGCCGCGTGCTCGAGATAGCGCTCGAGGTCGGCCCGCAGGCTGCGCACAATCGCCGCGGCGCGCTCGGGGCTGACCGACACGCGCAGCTCGGGGTCCTGCAGGGCCGCGTCGAGGGAGCCCCTCATCAGCCCCCGGGCCGTGCCGAGCGTGGCCGGCGTGACCCGCGCGCTGCCGGTCTGGAGGCGCAGGCCGTCGAGCGTCTCCTTGAGGACCAGGTGCGCGAGCCCGCCGCGGACGAGCGGCTCGGGCTCGGCCTCGAAGCGCTCCGGCGCCAGCAGCCGCTCGACGAACCACGACACCGGGCAGCCCACCCACTTCTCGATCGAGGTCCCTGACCAGACCCGCTCGCGCAGCCGGGACAGGACGCGCTCGTCGCGCAGGGGCTCGTCCGCCGCCGAGGCGCCCGCGGCGTGTTGCAGATCCCCCGGCGCCGGGCCGTCGAGAGCCCCGAGCGCGCGCCGCGCCCGGCGCTCGGAGAGGCGCTCGTCGAAGAGGTCGCAGACGTCGTCGACGAACAGCGAGCGCGACAGGGGCGCGGCGTCGTCGTCGCTCTCGTGCCAGCTGAGCGCGAGCAGCTCCTCCGGTCGCGAGATGAGGGCGTAGAAGAGGTAGCGCTCCGCGGCGAGCGCATCCTCGGGCTCGCCCAGCACCAGTCCCGAGGCCTGCGCGACGAGCCCCCTTTCGCGCTCGCCGAGGAGCGGCTGGGCGCGCGCCCTTTGCGGGAACTCGCCCTCCTGCAAGCCGGTGATGAAGAGCGCTCGCACGCGGCGCGCCCGCAGCGCCAGCGGGTCGAGCACGGCGACCCTCCCGGGGCCGGGCAGCTCGCCGCTGTTGACCTCGATCTCGGAGAGGACACCAGCGAGCTCGGCTGCGCTCGCTGGTGCGGCGTCACGCGCGAAGCGCGCCAGCTCGCGCAGCTCGGCGAGTGCCGCGCGCCCGCCCGCGAGCGCCCTGGCCTCATCCATCTCCTGCGCCCCGAGCAGCGGCGCGCGGCCTCGGCGGGGGGCGGCGAACAGCCGCACCAGCTCACGCCCCGCGCGGTCGGCGAGCGCAGCGGGGCCGCGCCGTTGCGCGGCCGCGAGCGCGTCCAGCTCCGAGAGCTCGAACCAGCGCTGCTCGAAGCGCTCGCGCGCCTGGACGGCGTCGCGCATGCCGCTACGGCGCACCTCCAGCTCGAGCGCGTCGGCAAGCCCGGGACGCTCGAGCAGGCCCGGCGCGCGCAGCCACGCGAGCAGATCGGAGGGCGTGCCCGGCGCCCTCCCATCCGCGTCCGGCACGCAGCGCAGCAGGCCGACGAGCGCGCGTCCGATCGCGGTGTCGGCGAACGGACGCTTGACCGGCATCGCGAACGGGATCCCGGCGGCGCCGAAAACCTCGGCGACGAGCGCGGCCGTCCGGCCCGGGCTGCGGACGACGACCGCGATCTCCTCCGCGGGCACCCCGCCGGCGAGCAGCTCCGCCACCCGTGCGGCGACCAGCTCGAGCTCCGCGCGCTGGCCGCCTCCCTGGAGCAGCTCGAGCGCGGCGCCCGCGTCGATGCGTGCTCCCTGCGGCTCGAACAGCGACCGCTCGAGATGGGAGAGCGCGGCGCGCGAGGCCGGTGCGTAGTGCGCCTGCAGCGGGGGAAGGCGCTGCTCGCGCGAGAGCGGGGCCAGCGTCTGGTAGGTGCTCGCGCGTCCCGCGAACGCGGTGCGGCCCGGCTCATAGGGCAGCGAGACCGTCACCTCCGCGTCGACGAGGCGGCCGAGCGTCTCGATCGCGTCCAGCTGCAGCGGCGTCAGGTCGTCGAAGCCGTAGAAGAGCACCGGCGTGGGGGCGGCAGGAGGGGCGCTCCACAGGTACGGACGCTCACGCACGGCGTCCAGCGCGCGCAGGGTCCGCTGCTGCTCGTCGAGCCGGCCGAGCCGCTCCAGGCGCTCCCGGTACGCGGCGTAAGCCCCGGCGAGATCGAACCCGAGCGCCGCGCCGCCGTCTCCGAGCCCGGCGTCCAGCGCGCCGGCGAGCCGCCTCGGGGAGACACGCTTGATCTCGAGCTCCGCGAACAGCTCGCCGAGCTCCCGGCGAAACCCGGGGTGGCCGCGCTCGCCGGGCGGCGCGAGTGCTCCGAGCAGCCGGTCCCGGGCCAGCGCGCCGAGTGCGGGCTCGCGGACACCGGCCCTGCTCACGAGCTCCTCGACGAGGTCGGAGAACACGCAGACGCGTACGCCAACGGCGGCCTCCGAGCCGGCCAGCTCGCGCAGGTAGTACTCGGCGTCGGTGCGGGTGGGGACGACCAGCATCGGCTCGGCGCCCTGCGCGAGATGCCGGCGCACGGCCTCCATGACGACCTGCGCCTTGCCCGAGTTCGCCGGTCCCGTGACGAGCGTGATGCTCATGCGGCCATCCTGGCGCACCTGCCCGACACGCCCCGCAGGGCATCGCCTCGCAGCGCGCGGCGAGAGCTCCGGCGCCGGCCGGGGGCCGCCGGGCGCGGGCCGGTTCGCCCGGCTCTCAGGCGGCGCTCACGGCCGCTGCGCCCTCGGCAGCGGCGGCGGCCTGGGCGGCGGCGCCCTCGGCCTCGGCGTCGGGCGGCTTGGCGCCCTCCCGTGCCCACGGCTCGTCGAACTCGACGCGCCATTTGCCCTCGTCGGTCTGCTGCAGCGCGAGCCGGGCGCGGAAGCTGCGCCCGCTGCGCCCGCGGAAGCCGGTCACGGCCGACGCGGTGTAGCCGCGTCGGATCAGTTCTCGCGCGATGGCGACCGGGAGCTGCTTGCCGGCTTTCGCCTTCCAGATCACGAAGCCGCAACCGGGGTCGTCGCGCGACCAGCACGAGTAGCCCTTGCGGTTCTCGACGATCTCGTGCCCGCAAACGGGACAGGGCCCCAGGCGGGCACGCGGGATGCGGACGTCTTTGAGCGTCTCGTCGAGCGTCTTGACCGTCTCGCCCGCGAAGCCCGCGATGTCGCTCATGAACTGCTTGCGCGAGTCCTCGCCGCGCTCGATCTTCCCGAGCCGCTGCTCCCAGCTGCCGGTCAGGCCGGGCGAGGTGAGGGCGTGCTCGCCGAGCAGCCTGATCACGTTCAGCCCCTTCTCGGTCGCCACCAGCGCACGCCCGTCGCGCTCCACGTAGCCGACCGTGATGAGACGCTCGATGATCGCCGCGCGCGTGGCCGGCGTCCCGATGCCCGAGTCCTTCATCGCCTCGCGCAGCTCGTCGTCGTCGACGAGCTTGCCCGCGGTCTCCATCGCCCCGAGCAACGACGCGTCGCTGTAGCGCCGGGGCGGTTTCGTTTCCTTGCGCACGCTCTCGATCGACGCCGTGTCGACGACCTCGTCGGCCACCAGGCGCGGCAGCTGCTGGTCGGCGGCCTCGTCGTCCTCGCCTCGCGTGTCCTCGGCGCGCGTATCAGCGGCGACCTCGTCGTAGACACCGCGCCAGCCCGGCACGATCAGGAGCTTGCCCCGCGTCCGGAAGACATGTCCGACCCCGTCCTCGGCGGCGACCGTCGTCTCGATGCGCGTGTTCTCGAACACGGCCTCGGGGTGGAAGACCGCCAGGAACCGGCGCACGGCCATGTCGTAGACGCGGCGGTCGTCGTCGTTCATCTTCTCCACGGGGTGCTCAGAGCGCGTCGGGATGATCGCGTGGTGGTCGGTGACCTTCGCGTCGTCCACCACGCGGGCGAGCGGCAGCACATCCAGGCCCACGACGTACTCGGCGCCCTTGCGGTACTCGGTGCGCCCACCGAGGAGCTCGGCGATCGGCTTGATCTCCTCGACCATGTCCGTCGGCAGGTAGCGCGAGTTGGTGCGCGGGTAGGTCAGCGCCTTGTGCTCCTCATAGAGACGCTGGGCCGCGGCGAGGGTGCGTTTCGCCGAGAAGCCGAAGCGGTTGTTGGCCTCGCGCTGCAGCGTCGTGAGGTCGTACAGCATCGGCGCTTTCTCGCGCTGCTCTTTCTTCTCCAGCTTGGTGATCGTCCCCGTGCGCCCGCGGACGGCCGCGACGACCGCCTCGGCCTCCTCCTCGGTCCCGAGCCGAGGACCTTTGGTCGGGGCCGGGCTCCCCGGGGGCGCCTGGTAGTGGCCTTCGTAGACGCGCTCCGCGCCCTCCCCGTCGAGCGGGGGGGCCTGGAAGGTGGCGTCGACGAGCCAGTAGGGCTCGGGAACGAAGGCTTTGATCTCCTCCTCGCGCCGCGCCACGATCGCGAGCGTCGGAGTCTGCACGCGCCCGAGCGAGACCGCGCCGTCGAAGGAGCTGCGCAGGCGGATCGTCGCCGCCCGGGTCGCGTTCATGCCGACGATCCAGTCGGCCTCCGAGCGCGAGCGCGCCGCTTCCTCCAGCGCGGCGAGCTCCTCGCCGGGGCGCAGCGATGAGAGCGCCTGCTTCATCGCCGCGCTGGTCATCGAGTTCAGCCAGAGCCGTTTGACCGGCTTCTTGGCTTTCGCCTTCTCGTACAGGTAGGCGAAGATCAGCTCGCCCTCACGCCCCGCATCGCACGCGTTGACGACCTCCTCGACGTCGTCTCGCCCCAGCTGTTTGGTGACCACGGAGAGCTGCTTGCGCGAGCGCTCGTCGCGCACGATCAGCTTGAACTTGTCCGGCACGATCGGCAGATCGGCCATGCGCCAGCTCTTGTATTTGGCCTCGTAGGCCTCTGGCTCGGCGAGCTGGACCAGGTGGCCCACCGCCCAGGTGATCACGTGCTCGGGCCCCTCGAGGAAGCCTTCGCTCTTCTTGAAGGGGCCCGGGAGCGCCCGGGCGAGATCCTGCCCGACGGAGGGCTTCTCGGCGACCAGGAGCGTCTTCGACATGGCGGTCAGCGTAGCGGCCACCGGCGGTGGCGATGAAAAACGGGGCTTGACGGCCGCGCCCGTCCGGCGCCGGGCCTGACGGCGCGCGCGGCCGTCAGCCGGCCGTGCAGGGCCCGGTCGAGACCTCGGCGCCTTCCCCGGAGCCGACCCTGCCGAGCAGCGTGCCCACCGTTTCGTTGGCCACGCCGTAGCCGCCGTGCACCCCCGCTCCGACCGTCGACGCGAACACGGTCGTCAGGACCTGGCCGGCGCCGTCGACGACCGGCCCTCCGGAGTTCCCGGGGCGCACCAGTCCTCGCAGCGGGGTCAAGAGGCGGGTCACCGGACCCTGGCCGTAGGCGTTCTGCGTCTCGACCCGCTGGGTGCGACCGATCCGCGCCGGCTCGCCGTCGAAGGGCCCGTTCTCGGGATAGCCGAGGATCGCCCCGCTCGCACCCGACGGGACGCTCGCGGCGCGCGAGAGCGAGGGCAGCCCCAGCCCGCGCACGCGCAGGATCGCGATGTCGTCTTCGGGGTCGTAGAGCACCGGTTCGGCTCCGAGCGCCGCGCCGCGGCCGCCCGGCTCGACGGTCGTGTCGCTCTCGCCCGCGACGACGTGGGCGTTCGTGACGACGAGGTCGGGCGCCGCGACCCACCCGGAGCCCTCGATCGCCAGGCCGCACGCCGTGCCGAGCACACGTACGACGCTCTGTTTCGCCGCTCGGACACCCGGCAGGCGCACGGTCTCGGGCGACGGCGGCGCGACGTTCGGCGAGGGCCCCGTGATCGAGGGCAGCGGATCGAGGCGCGCGAGCGCGTCGAGGATCGGGCCCGACGGGGGCAGCACGGCATTCAGCTCGCGCAGGATCGCCGAGCGCTGGATGTCGCCGCGCAGTTCTTCCACGCCGGGGCTCTGGCCCGCGACCGCCGCGGCGATCCAGACGATCCCGAGCGCCAGGCCTGCCCCCAGCACCGCGCCGAGGGCGCCGTCGGCGAGTCCGAGCCCGGGCAGGATCAGCGTGCGTCGCAGACGGAAGCCGATGCCCTCGAGACCGGTTGCAAGGATCGCGCCACCGAGCAGGGCCCCCACCAGCCCGAACGCGGGAGCATACGGAGAGGCCGACCCTTTCGGCAGCAGAAGCGGCCCCAGCCGCGTCCCGATGAACGCGCCGGCGATGAAGCCGGCGAACGAGAGCGCCCCGACGATGAACCCCTGGCGAAAGCCCAGGAAGGCGAGGACCGCCGCGAACGCGACAATTAGCCAGTCCAACCCGGTCACCCGCAATGTTCTACAGACTCCTTGTCCGATAGCCGCCAGGAGCGCCTGCGCCGAGCGCGACCCGTCCTCGCGCTCGCCGCGGTCGCGTTCCTCGTCGGCGCGATCGTCGGCGCGCATCGCGGCTCCTCCCCGTCGATGGCGCTGGCCGAGAGCTACGTCCGCGCCTGGAGCCGTGGCGACTACGCCGCGATGTACGGCGACATCACGCCCTCCGCGCAGCGCGAGACCTCCGCGGGCGAGTTCGCAGCGGTGCACCGTGAAGCGCTGAAGACCGCGACCGCGACCGCCGAGACTCCGGCCGGGCACGCGCGCCCGGGCGAGGGCGGGCGCGTGGAGGTGCCGGTGCGCGTCAAGACGCGGCTGTGGGGCACCCTGACCCTGCCGATGACGCTCGACATCGTCTCGATCGAAGGCTCCGAGCGCGTGGAATGGACTCGCTCCGCCACGTTCCCGGGTGTGCCCGAAGGCGCTGCACTGACGCGCCGCACGACGCTGCCGCGGCGCGCCACGCTGCTCGCCCGCGACGGGAAGGTGCTCGCCGTGAGCCCGCCCGAAGGCGATCCCGGCGGGCGCAGCCTGCCGCTGGGGGAAGCGTTCGACGCCGTGGTCGGCGAAGTGGGGGCGATCCCCGCGGCGCGCCGGGCTGCGCTCGAATCAGAAGGGGTCCCGCCGGACGCCGAAGTCGGCACCAGCGGCCTCGAGCTGGCGCTCGACGACCGGCTGCGCGGGCGACCCGGCGGCGAGCTGCTCGCGGGCGGGCGGGTGCTCGCCTCCGCCACGCCCCACGCGGACCCCGCCGTACGCACGACGATCTCGCCGCCGGTGCAGGAAGCGGCCGTCGCGGCGCTGGGCAGCCAACTCGGCGGCGTCGTCGCGATGCAGCCCGCCTCGGGTCAGATCCTCGCGGTGGCCGGGATCGGCCTGAACGGCCTGCAGCCGCCAGGGTCGACGTTCAAGATGATCACGCTCTCGGGCGTCCTGAGCGCGCACGTCGCGACGCCCCACACCACCTTCCCCTACGCGACCCACGCGACGCTGGACGGCGTGCGGCTGAACAACGCCAACGGCGAGGAATGCGGGGGGTCGCTGGAACTGGCCTTCGCGGTCTCCTGCAACTCGGTGTTCACGCCGCTCGGCGTGAAGCTCGGCGCGGCGCGGCTGGTCGCCATGGCCGAAAGCTTCGGGTTCAACCACGATCCAGGCGTCCCCGGCGCGGCGCGCAGCACGCTGCCCGCGGCGAGCGCGATCCAGGGCGAACTCGAACTCGGATCGACGGCGATCGGCCAGGGCGAGGTGCTCGCCACGCCGCTGGAGATGGCGACCGTCGCTGCCACGATCGCGGACGGCGGGCACCGTCCGGCTCCGGCGCTCGGGGCGACGGAAGCGACGCACGCCGGCACGCAGGCCCTTGCCCCCGCGGTGGCGCGAACCGTGCGCCACATGATGACCGAGGTCGTCCGCGAGGGCACCGGGACGTCTGCCGCGATCCCCGGCGTCGTCGTGGCCGGCAAGACGGGCACGGCGGAACTGAAGACGTGCAGTCAGAGCACGGGCGAAGGGGAAACGAGCGAAACCTCACATCAGGAATCGAGCGAAGGCTGCTCGGGCGGCGAAAGCGGGGCGGCCAACACCGATGCCTGGTTCGCCGCGTTCGCGCCCGAGATCCATCCGCGGATCGCTGTCTGCGTGATGCTCGTCAAAGACGGCGCCGGCGGTGACACGGCCGCACCGGTCGCGCGGCAGATCCTCGAAGCGGGGCTACACCAGGGCTAGACGTCGAGCTCGGCGGAGACAGACCCCAGGAGCCCTTCGGGCTTGGCGATCTTGAGCTCGAGCGGGCGGTTGTTCAGCGACTCGACTTTGATCTTGAAGAGCAGCAGCGCGCCCTGCGTGGGTCCGAACGCGGCGGTCGTGTCGAGTTTCGGCAGCATGCTTTTCGGCGGAACCACCCCTGCCCGGTACATGTAGTGGTTTGTGGGCAGCGCCCGTATCGGGTGGTAGACGTTGCCTTCGGTGTCGCTGATCGAGATCAGTTCGGACGCCGGATGGGCCTGGTCGGTGTTGTTGTAGACCTGCAGGAAGACCCCGAACCACTCCTGCCCGGGCAGCAGGCGTCCTTCGGCGTAGGGCACCCCCTCCAAGTAGCCGGCGTCCTCGCTGTTCGCCGGGTTCAGCTGACGAGAGAGCTGGACCTGGTAGATCAGCGGGCCGAGGTTCAAGTACGGCGCATTCGCGCCCGACTCGCCGGCGTAGGTACCCGTGGTGACCTTGGAGTGCGATTCGCCGCACGCCCCGAGGGCGAGCGCCACCAGCAGCACGGCGGCGAGCAGGGGAAGCTTGCGCAGGGTCCTTTTCATGCGCGCGGCAGTCTACCCACCGGCAACGGTCACGCGCTCGCCACGCTTCGCCGCGCGAGCGCTCGTGCCGGGATCCTGCTCGAGGATCGCGCGCAGGCGACGCAGGGCGCGCTGGTGCTTGCGGCGCAGCCAGCCGCGAGCTCCCAGGCTCTCGAGCAACCGGTCCGAGAGCTTCACGGGCCAGGTCTGCAGGGTGAACGAGACGCGCGTGGCCCCCGACGGACCCGGGTCGAGCTGCCAGACACCGAGAGTGCGGATGCGGTTGTTCTTGCCGCTGCGGCCGACCTCCACGATGCGGGCCGGCCGCTCGACCTCGGCGAAGGTCACCTCGGCCCAGCCGAAGCGGGTCAGCGGCGCCGCGACCCGGAATCGCACCCCCGCTCCGCGCCCGACCGGGTCGATGCGCGTCAGATGCCATTCCTTCAGGAAGTGATCGGTGAACTCGGCGTGGTTGGCGATGTCCTCGAGGTAGTCGAAGACGGCCTCGCGCGGGGCCGAGATCACTGTCGAGACGGTGACGGGATCCACGCCGGGGGAGTCTATTGGCGCGCCAGGTCCACCGGCGCTGTCAGGCCGGTTCCGCACGCCGCGTCCGACCGCGCCCGCGGCCGGATGCGCCACGTCCACCGGCGCTGTCAGGCCGGTTCGCGCGAGCGCACGGGGAGCCTGGCCGCTCAGGCGGCGCGGGCGGTGAGCCGCACGGTCTGGCCGTGGCAGGCGTGTCGCACCGTGTCGCGCGCGACCGGAGCGTCGAAGCGAAGGGCGCTGCAGAGCTCGCAGACGAGCCGCGGAGAGCGCCCCGGGCGGTCGTCATAGAGGTCCACGTGCTCCCCGATCAGCGGCGTGCGCCCGCAATCCGCGCAGTGGCTGCGCCCGGCCTCGAGCTCGCCGAGCCCGCGCATCATCAGCTCACGCTCGAGCTGCTCTACGTCGTCTTGTATCGAACCCATTCCGACCCTTTCGGCGCGGTCGCGGCCGCTCCTCCCCGCGACATCGGACGCCCAGTCGCGGGCGATGAAACGGCACGCCACCGCGGAGCCATTCGGATCTTCAGAACGGCATACGAGGGCCCGAAGTATTGTTATGATCGCCACGAGAAGCCCCGGCGAGGGAGCGCCTCTTTGGCAGCGCATCCAGCAGAGAGGGAGGTCCGATCCATGGAGTCACTGAGCGCAGGCACGTTCGTGGGATCGGGCTCGTTCCGCTGCCAGCACTGCGGCTACGCCCTGACGCTCGAGGGCTCCGAAGTCCTCACCCCGTGCCCGAGCTGCGGCGGCCAGACGTTTCTGCGGGCCTCGCTGTTCAGCACCGAGCGGATCTCGCACTCCGAAGGCCAGCCGACCCAGGCGACGCTCGTCCAGGCCGCCGCCCCGGATCTCTCCGACCGGCTCGCGCAGGCCCGCTCCGAGATCGGCCAGCCCGGCGAGTACCTGGTCTACGAGGAGGGGGACGAGCTCCAAACCGTCGAGCTCTCGCGGGAGTGGACGCGCATCGGGCGCAGCCTCGCCGCCGACCTGCGCTTCGACGACCCCACCGTGTCCCGGCGGCACGCCCTGATCGTCCGCCACCCGGACGGCGTGCGACTGCTGGACGACCGCAGCCTCAACGGCGTGTTCGTGAACGGCGCGCGGATCGACGGACGGCTGCTCGAGGACGGCGACGAGATCATCGTCGGCCGCTACCGCCTGAGCTTCCTGCGCGTCGGACCCGACGCCCAGGTCACGCCTCCGGCGGGCTCGGGCGGCGTCTCGTCGGTCGGCTGAGCGCCTGAGACCACCCGCGGCGCACGGCAGCGTAGTATCGGCGCCGATGGCCCAGACGATCGCAGTCCTCTCCCAGAAGGGCGGAACCGGCAAGACCACGACGGTGCGCACCCTCACCGACGTGCTGCGCCGGGCCGGGCTGCGCACGCTCGCGGTCGACATGGACCCGCAGGGCAACCTGTCCGACTACTTCGACCTGCCGCCGGACGCCGAGCCGACGATCGCCGACGTGCTCTCGGGGCGCTCGGCGATCGACGAGGCGATCCTGCAGGACATCGTGCCGGCCAACCTGTCGCTCGCCGAGGCGGAGCTGATGCTGGGCGGGCGGATGGGCCGCGAGCTGACCCTGCGCAAGGCGCTGGCGCGGGCCGGCGAGGACTACGACGTGATCCTGATCGACTGCCCGCCTTCGCTGGGGCTGCTGACGGTCAACGGGCTCGTCGCCGCCGACTACGCGCTGATCACGGCCGAGGCCCAGTACTTCGCGCTGCAGGGGGTCGAGCAGGCCCTCGAGGTCGTCGAGCTGGCCCGCGAGAACCTCAACCCCAGGCTCGCGCTGCTCGGGGTGCTGCTCAACATCGCCGACATGCGCACCGTGCACTCGCGCGAGGCCCTCGCCTCGCTGCAGGAGCACTTCGGCGAGAAGGTCTTCCAGACGGTGATCCGCTCCTCGATCGCCTACGCCGAGTCGGCCGAGCGGGCGCGCTCGATCCTCGATCACCGGCCCGACCTGGGCGCCGACTACATGAGCCTCGCGCAGGAACTGCTCGCGCGGATCGACGGGCTCGACGGCGCCGGCGAGCGCGTCGCCCGGCTCGCTCAGAGCGCCTCGACGTAGCCGCCCTGGGGCTCGAACGGCGCGCGCAGGACCTGCGCCCAGCCCTCGACCTCGCGTCCGAGCGCCTCTGCGACGGTTCCTGTCTGCTCGTAGAAGCACCACACGAGCACGGTCGGACCCGCGCCTGAGATCGTCGCGCCGAGCGCGCCGAGCTCGCGCGCGCGAAGCGCCAGCTCGTACGAGCGCGGGAACAGGTGCGAGCGCTGCTGCTGGTGCAGCCGGTCGTGGAGGCCGCGCCCCAGCAGATCCCAGTCGCCGCGTGCCAGCCCCAGCGTCAGCAGGGCGCCGTGCGCGACGTTGAAGACCGCGTCGCCGAGCGGCACGGTCGCTCCCAGCGCGGCGCGGGCCGCTCGCGTCCGCACCGCCTCGCCCGGGACGACGGCGAGCGCCTCGAGCCCGGTCGGCGGCTCAAAGCGCGTGGCGGCGCCGTCGGCGCAGATCACGAAGCCGCCGTGCAGGGAGGCGGCGACGTTGTCCGGATGACCCTCGATCTCGGTGGCGAGCGCGAGCAGGTCGGCATCGAGCTCGAAGATGTGGTCGGCGGCTATCAGCCCGGCCACGATCGCGGCCGCGCTCGACCCGAGGCCTCCCGACAGGGGGATCTCGGAGGAGATGCGGAAGGTGAAGCCGTCGGCCCGGTGCAGCCGCTCGAAGGCCCGCACGCAGAGGTTCTCGCGCCCGCGCGCGACGGGCAGGCTCGACTCGACCCGGAACTCCCCGGTCTCCTCCACCTCCAGCTGGAGGTGGAGCGAGATCGCCGCCGCCATGCAGTCGAAGCCGGGCCCCAGGTTGGCCGAGGAGGCCGGGACCCGCACGACCCGCCTCCGGATCACCTCCGCGGGCTCCGCGCGGGAACGCGATCGATCCGTGCGCGCCGAATGCGCGCCTCAGGGGTCACCCAGCACCGCTTCCTCGATCGCTCCGATCTCGACCTCGGCCGTGATCATGCGCCCGTCGTTGTTGGCGATCGCGGTCTCGGGGTCCTTCAGCCCGCGACCGGTGAGCACGCACACGATCTGCTCGGCGTCTTCGGCGCCGTACTTCAGCAGCCCCGCGACCGACGCCACCGAAGCTGGCTCGCAGAAGATCCCTTCGCGGTAGGCGAGCAGCTGGTAGGCCTCGAGGATCTCCGCGTCGCTGACGACCCGGATGGCCCCGCGGGAGTCGCGCGAGGCGGCGATCGCGTCCTCCCAGCGCACGGGGTTGCCGATGCGGATCGCGCTCGCGATGGTTTCGGGATGCTCGATCGGGTGGCCGACGACGAGCGGGGCGGCGCCCTCCGCCTGGAAGCCGAGCATGCGGGGCGCGGCCCCCATCTCGGTGAAGCCTCGCCAGTAGGAGGTGATGTTGCCCGCGTTGCCGACCGGGATGCAGAGCGAGTCGAGCCTGCCTTCTAGGGCCTCGTGGATCTCGAAGGCGGCCGTCTTCTGCCCTTCGATGCGGTACTCGTTGACCGAGTTCACCAGCACGATCGGGTTGTTCGCCGTCAGCTCGCGCACGAGCGCCAGCGCCTGGTCGAAGTTGCCGCGCAGCGAGATCACGCGCGCGCCGTGCACGAGCGTCTGGGCCATCTTGCCCTGGGCGATCTTGCCCTCGGGGACGATCACCGCGCAGGTGATGCCCGCGCGGGCCGCGTAGGCGGCGGCGCTCGCCGCCGTGTTGCCGGTCGAGGCGCAGATCACCGCCTTCGCCCCGTCGCGCACCGCGGCCGACAGCGCGCAGGTCATGCCGCGGTCCTTGAACGAGCCGGTGGGGTTGCCGCCCTCGAGCTTCAGGCGCACCTCGGCTCCCACCATCTCCGAGATGACGGGCGCCTGCAGCAGCGGCGTGGAGCCCTCCTGCAACGAGACGAGCTTGTCGCCGGGCTCGAACGGCAGCCGGTGCAGGTAGCGCTCGATCAGCGGCACATGGGTGCCGGTCGGGGCCCCGCCCTGGATGCGGGGGAGCGGGACGGGTGTGTACTTCAGGCTCACATGAACTCCTCTTCGATCACGCGGATCGTCCGTGGCGAAGAGCGTAGGAAGTCGAACGCCCCGAGCCGCTCGACGGCGGCCCGCAGCGCCGACTCCAGCACGGGATGGGTGACCATCACCAGCCTCGCATGCTCGCCCAGCCCCCGCTGCACGACGGACTTGATCGAGACGAGCTGCTCGCCGAGCACCTGGGTGACGGTAGCGAGCACGCCCGGGCGATCTTCCACGTCGAGGTGCAGGTAGAAGGCGCTTTCGACGTCCTCGATCAGCGTCAGCGCCAGCGGTGGCGCCGGCGGGCGCGCGCCCCCTGTCATCACGCTCACCACGTCGCCGAGGACCGCGCTCGCGGTCTGGCGTCCGCCCGCGCCGGGCCCGGACAGGGTGATCTCGGTGATCGTCTCGGACTCCACCGTGACGGCGTTGAAGGACCCCGAGATCGCGGCGAGCGGATGCCCCGGGTACAGGAAGGTCGGGTACACGCTCACGGACAGGCCGCCCTGGCGGCGCTCGGCGGTCCCGACCAGCTTCAGCGACAGGTCGAGCTCGCGCGCGTACTCGAGGTCGTCGCTCTGGATCTGCTCGATCCCCTCGTAGCGGACCTCGTCGAGGTGGACCGGGGTGCCGAACGCGAGCCGCGCGAGGATCGCCATCTTCGCGGCCGCGTCGCGGCCGGTGACATCGTCGCTGGGGTCGGCCTCGGCGTAGCCGTTGCGCTGCGCGTCGGCGAGCGCCTCCGCGTAGCTGGCGCCGCGGCTCATCTCCGTGAGGATGTAGTTCGTGGTGCCGTTCACGATCCCGTGGATGCGCTCGATCGGCGTCGCCGAGAGCGATTCCTCGAGCGTGCGGACGATCGGCACCACGCCGCCGACGGCGGCCTCGAAGCGCAGCATCACGTCGCGTTCCCGCGCGGTTTCGTAGAGCTCCTCGCCGTGATGTGACAGGAGCTGCTTGTTCGCCGTCACGACGTGCTTGCCGGCGCGCATCGCTGCCAGCAGGTACTCGCGCGCGGGTTCCAGGCCACCCATCACCTCGACGATCAGATCCGAGCTCGCGAGGATCTCCTCCCAGCTCCCGCTGGAGCGGGTCAGCACGCCGTCGAGCACGGGCCGCCGGCCGTTGAAGCGCTCGATCTCGCCGGCGCGCTCCTCGAGCAGCGTCGCGAAGGCCCCGCCGACGGTGCCGTGGCCGAGCAGCCCGACCTTGAACCCGGGTGCGGCCATGTCAGGCGGCCCCGGGCCGCGACGGCGGGTCCTGGTCGCGCGAGAGGAGGTCCTCGAAGCTCTCGCGCCGCACCACCGCGCGCGCCTCGCCGCCGGCGCAGAAGATGACCGGTGGCCTGGGGACGCCGTTGTAGTTGTTCGCCATCGCGTACCCGTAGGCGCCGGTGGCGGGCGTCACGATCACGTCGCCGCGGCGCGGATCGTCGAGCATCACGCCGCGCGCGATCACGTCGCCGGACTCGCAGTGCTTGCCGGCGAGGACGCACTCGGTGGCGCCACCGAAGCGGTCGACCACCTGCGCCTCGTAGCGGGCGCCGTAGAGCATCGGGCGCAGGTTGTCCGACATGCCGCCGTCGACCGCGACCCAGCGCGAGACGTTCTCCTTCACGCTCTCGACGGTGTAGAGCGTCACCGCCGCGTTCGCGGTCAGCGCCCGGCCGGGCTCGACCAGCAGGCGCCGCGCAGTGCCGCCGAGCTCGGCCGCGATCGCCGCGAGGTAGTCCTCGGCGGAGGGCGGCGCCGGCTGGCCCTCCAGGTAGCTCACGCCGAGGCCGCCGCCGACGTCGAGGACGGGGAGGCCTTCGCCGAGCGCCGCCAGCTCCGCGCATGCGCGGCGGAACGGCTCCAGATCGAGCAGCTGGGAGCCGATGTGGGCGTGCAGGCCCTGCAGCGAGAGCCCGGCGACCGAGCGCACGCGCTCCATCGCCTCGGGCGCCGCGGCGGTCGAGAAGCCGAACTTCGAGTCGGCCTGGCCGGTGGAGATCTTCTCGTGGGTGTCGCCGCGCACGTCCGGCGTGACCCGCACGAGCACCGGCTGGCCGCCCTCGCGGTCGCCGAGCGCGCCGCCGGCGATGAGCTCGCGAAGGCGCTCGATCTCGTCGAAGTTGTCGATCACGACGAGCCCGACGCGGTGACGGAGCGCCATCCGCAGCTCGGCCTCGGACTTGGCGTTGCCGTGCAGCACGATCCGCTCGGGAGCGAAGCCGGCGTTCAGCGCGAGGTAGAGCTCCCCGCCCGAGGCGGCGTCGCACCACAGCCCCTCGGCGGCGAACAGCGACAGCACGGCGCTGCACGGGAACGCCTTGGAGGCGAAGACCACGTGCATGTCGGGATGCAGCTCGCGGGCGGCGCCGACGAAGGCGCGGGCTCGGGCGCGCAGGTCGTCCTCGGCGACGACGTAGGCGGGCGTGCCGAACTCCCGCGCGAGCTCGAGCGCGTCGCAACCGCCGACCTCGAGCACGCCGCGCTCGTTCAGGCGGCTGCCCAGCGGAAAGACGGGTGAGAGGCTGGTGCCGGTGGCCATGTCGGCGGTGATTATCGCCGGAGCGCGAGGCGCCCGGTCGGACGGTCCTGCCGGAGCGCGAGGCGCCCGGCCGGAGAGTCGTGCCTCAGGCCGTGACGGCGCGGCTCCCCGGCGCCCCGCGCGGCGGGTCCCCGGCGCGCAGATAATCCAAGCCGCCACGGTTGAAGAGGACCGCGAGCCAGATCAGCCCGGCGGCCATCGCGATCACGCTCTCGATCTGCGGTGGCGTCAGCCCGAACGCGACCTCATGGTTCCGCCGGATGAACTCGATCATGAAGCGCTCGAACCCCGAGCCGACGAGATAGAGCGCGAACACCACGCCCGGGCGCACCCGGTCTCGCAGCTGCCACAGCCCCCACGCCAGCAGGCACATCAGGACCGTCTCGTAGATCGGGGTCGGGAGCACCGTCACACCGGGCGGCGTCGGCACGGTGCCGTGCGGATAGCCCATCGACGTCGGCAGGGTCGAGCGGATGCCGTAGTCGCCGTCCCCCGACACCTGGCAGCCGATCCGGCCGATCGCGTAGCCGAGCGCGAGCGCGGTCGCGCACATGTCGAGCATCCGCAGTTCCAGCACCCCTCGCCAGCGCATCCAGCCGATCACGCCGATCGCGCCGCCGATCGCGCCGCCGTACCAGACCAGGCCCGAGCCCGAGAAGATGTTGCCGAGCACGCTGCCGTGCAGCGAGCCCGCCTTTTCGATCAGGTAGTAGGCGCGCGCCCCGATCACGCCTCCGAGCAGCGCCGAGAACGTGATCTCATACGCCCAGTCCACGGGCTTTCCGAGCTCGCGCAGGCGCCTGGCGACAAGCGCGCCACAGGCGAGGAAGCCGCACGCGAAGGCCACGCCGAAGGTCTTGACGGAGATGCCAAGGATTTCGACTTCGGGCTTCATCGGCGGGCTCGGCTCCTCACGGGCGATCAGCGAGAGACTTTAGGGGAACTGAAGATCGTCTCTGCCAGAATTGAGGCGATGGCAACGCGATCCCACGTCAAGTTCGGACGCGACTCCGGCCTGCAGGCGCGGATGCTGCTGACGCTGTTCCTGCTCGGGCTGCTCTACGTCGTCTTCGTCGCCGTGCTGTTCGCCGCCGGCGCGGGCGCCGGGATCATCGTCACGGTGGCCGTCGTGCTGCTGCTGGTGCAGCTGTTCGCCTCGGACAAGATCGCCCTCGCCACCCAGGGGGTCAAAGAGGTCTCACCCGCGCAGGAGCCCGAGCTTCACGGGATCGTCGAACGGCTCTGCGTGCAGGCTGACCTGCCGAAGCCGCGCGTGTGCGTGATGGAGACGCCGATGCCGAATGCCTTCGCGATGGGGCGCTCGAAGAAGTCGACCACCGTCTGCGCGACGCGCGGCATCCTCGACATGCTCGACTCCGCGGAGCTCGAAGGCGTGATGGCGCACGAGATCACCCACGTCATCAACCGCGACGTGATGGTCATGACGCTGGCCGGCTTCTTCGCCTCGCTGGCCGCCCTGATCCTGCAGTTCGCGTTCTTCTTCGGCGGCGGCTACGGGCGCAGCAACGAAGAGGAGGAGGACATCATGATCGTGATCCTCGTCTCCGCGCTGGTCTACGCGATCTCGTTCCTGCTGCTGCGTGCGCTCTCGCGCTACCGCGAGTTCGCAGCCGACCGAGGCTCGGCGGTCCTGACGGGAAGGCCCAGTGCGCTGGCTTCCGCCCTGATCAAGATCTCGGGCACGATCGAACACCAGCCGCGCGAAGACCTGCGCCAGGCCGAAGGCCTCAGCGCCTTCTACATCATCCCGCCGAAGGCGAAGGAATCGCTGCTCAACATCTTCTCCGACCACCCGCCGCTCGAGCAGCGCCTGGCCGCGCTGGAGCGGCTGGAGGCCCAGCTGCAGCAGGGCACCGCAGCCGCTCTGAGCTAGTGGGCCTGCGCGACGCCCTCTTCGGCCGCCACGAGGTGAAGGGGCCGGCCCCCGACAAGCTGTTCGCGATCACGACCGCATGGGTGGACCTCGAGAGCGCGCACTCGATCTCGCCCGCCGGGAAGGCCGCGATCGTCTTCCAGGCGCTCGCCAACAGCGAATTCGAAGCGACCGTCAAGGAAATGGAGGAGGTCGTCAAGGCGACCGGCGGCGAGAGCGGCTGCACCGTGGCCACGCAGGACGACAGCTACGGATACCGCTGGATGGTGCTCAGCAACCCGGCCGGGAAGCCGAGCGTCGAAGACCTCGCCGTGGGCATCAACGCCGTCGCCGGGTCGATCGAGACCGCCGGCTACGGCGAGCGGCTGCTGTGCGCCGTGTTCGCCTTCGCCGACGCCAAAGGGGCGCCGATCTACTTCATCTACAACTACAAGCGGGGCCACTGGTACCCGTTCGTGCCCAAGCAGGGGTCCCAGCAGGAACGCGACACCGAGCGCGAGCTGCAGATCAAGGCCCAGGTCGGCACCGAACTGCCGATCGAGCCGGAGATCGAGCGCTGGTTCCCGCTCTGGGGGATCCCGATCTGAGCGGGTGAGCCGGACAGCCGGCGTCCGCTCGCGCGGACCCCGGCAGCGGGCCGCGCCACCCTCCCCCCCAAAAAAACTACTCCGGGATCAGGCCCTCGCCCGTGAACTCCGACGACGCCTCCTGCAGCGAGGTGTCCGACGGCGGCAGGATCACGTCGGAGGGCTCGAGCTCGTCGTCGGCGACCGCGCTTCCCGTCGAGCGCACGAAGTCCAGCAGCGCCGCGAACGCCGGGGCATACGCCGCTTCGTCGCACGCTTCGACCGCCGCCACCACCGGCGTCTCGAGCTCGTTCAGGCGCCCGGACTCGCTGTCGGCGAGGTCGAACTGCCCCTCGCCCGAGATGCGGACGATCATTGCTGGGCGCTCTCGCCGCCGGGAGCGCCCTCGCCCGAGGAGATCTGGGCCGCGTCGGGCGCGGGCGCCTGACCCAGTTCCCCCTTCATCTTGGCGAGATCGTCGTCCACCGCGCTCTTGCTGGAGAGCTCCTTGAGCTGCTTGTCGATGTCGTCTTCCCCGGAGCCGAGCTGGGTCACGTCGTCGAACGTCCCCGCCGCTTCGAGCTCTTGGACCGCATCGGCGCGGGCGCGCATGTTTTCGGTCTTGTCGACCGCGCGCTGCATCGCGAGGCCGACATCGGCCATCTGCTCCCCGACGCCCGTGGCCGCCTCGGAGATCCGAACCTGGGCTTCGGCGGCCGAGTACTGCGCCTTGATGACCTCCTTCTTGGTGCGGAAGGCTTCGATCTTGGCGCGCAGCTGTTTCTCGGAGTCCGTCAGCTTCTGCTGCTGGTCTTCGAGTTCGGTCACCTGCGTGTCGAGCGACTGCAGCTCGGTCTGGGCGACGTTCTTGCGCTCGAGCGCGGCGCGCGCCAGGTCTTCGTTGCCCTGCGAGAGCGCCTGGCGGGCCTGCGTGTCGAGCTTGACGAGGCTCTGCTGGAGGCTGCTCTCCTGCATCTGGAGGCGCTTCTTGGCCGTGACGACGTCCGCGATGCCCTTCTTGACGTTCTGGAGCTGTTCGACCTGCTTCTGGTAGCTGTAGTCGAGGGTCTCGGCGGGGTCTTCGGCCCGGTCGAGCAGCTTCGAGACCTTCGCCTTCACGACTGTGGACATGCGCCCGGTCAAGCCGGCCATCTGATCCTCCTATGGGTTTCAGCGGGCGGCCCGACTCCGGGCCGGCCAGACTTCCATCAGCCTAGCCGACCCGCCGCGCAGTCGAACTCAGTCGTCTAGAGGCCGAGCGGGTGCCGTACGACGAAGCCGCCGTTGGACGGGCGGAGCGGCCGCCAGCGCGGTCCCTGCTGGTTGGACGGATCGTCCGCCGAGCTCGTGTCGAGCCGCAGCCCGGCCACCGTCATGTAGGCGTGGCCCGGGTTCGAGAAGATCGCGATCCAGCGACCGATCCCGTGCGAGCCGTAGTGTTCGAATTCGGAGGAGTCCTCGGGCGTCTTCAGCAGCGCGGCGCCGTGCAGCGCGAAGGACACCGTGCCCGAGCAGTCGTACCCGCTCGAGGTGAACGAGCCGTGCCCGCCGCCGTAGATGTAGGGCAGCCCGATCAGCTCGTTGCCGGCCCAGATGATCTCCTGGACCACCGCCGGAGCCGACATCGGCGCGGCGGCGAGACCGTTGACGTAGCGGGCGGTCGTGCCGGGCACGAGCAGCTCCGGGCGCGCCGTCGGGCCGTTCGCCGAGCCGATCCCGGTCGGCGGCACTTCCAGCGGCGTTTCGGTCGTCGCGGCGGCGGGGGCGCTGCCGCCCGTGGCGCTCGCGGCGGTGCCGGTCGGGGCCGTACCCGTGCTCGGGCTGTAGGGCACCACTTCGCCGGTCGCCGTCTTGACGTAGACAGGGCCCTTGTAGGCGATGTTCGAGCTGCGGGCGGTGACCGGGAACAGATGCAGAGTGGGAGCGACCGGAGCGGGGGTCGCCGCGGGGGTGGGAGTCGAGCCCACGGAGGCGCCGCCGGTGTTCGCCGCCTGGGCGGAGTCGGCGCCGGTGCCGAGCAGCAACAAGCTGCTGACCAGTGCGCATGCGGTGCGTACCTGCAAGTCGAAACCTCTTTCGTCGGCCTGCGGGGTTAGCTGACGGGCTAGCGCTGAAAGAGCCTGCGCTTCCCACGGTTCACCGTGGGATTCGCCCCAACAACTTGGGTCCCCCGTCCCCTGACACCGTGTCAGGGGCTCGGCGTTCGGCGGCACGCTAGCAAAGTGCAATGACGCTTGCAGCGATGTCGCCCCGAAACTGCCTTCCACCACTCGCGGTCCTGCTCCGACCTCCCCGGTAGTGTGGGCGCCCGGATGGGCTTCAGGGCACCTTCGACGCGTCCGGCGCGATTCCTCCCCGCACTCGCCGCAGTCGCTCTGCTGGCGCTCGCGGGCTGCGGGAAGAGCAGCGAGACGGCGACCCACCCCAGCGGCGGTCCGGTCGCGAGCGTCGCGCCGGTGGCCGAAGAGGGGGCGGTCACCGTGACGACGCGCAACACGACCCGGGTGGGCGGCGCGGACCCCGTGCTCGACGCGGCCGCGATCGCCCGTGTCGTCTACCCGGGCCTGACGGCGACCTCGCGCCCGCAGGCGGTCGTGATCGTCGACCGCCAGGACTGGCCCGCGGCGCTCGCGGCCGCGCCGTTCGCGGCGGCGCCGCTGAATGCGCCGATCCTCTACGCCGAAGGCGGCACGCTGCCCCAGGTCAGCCGCGAAGCGCTCGAAGAGATGCACCCGTCGGGCTCCACCGCCCTCGGCGGCGCCCAGGTGCTCCGCATCGGCACCAAAGCGAGCATTCCCTCCGGGTTCGTCGTCCGCTCGGTTCCCCAGCGCGACGGAGCGAGCGTGGCGAGCGAAGCAGAGCGAGTGCTGCGCGCGAGCACGGGCGCGACCCCCAAGCAGGCGATCGTCGTCGGCGCCGAAGGCGCGAGCTCGCTGCAGATGCCGGCGCCCGGCCTCGCCGCCGAGAGCGCCGTCCCCCTGCTGCCGGTCTCCGGAGCGACGCTCGCGCCCGCCGGCGAAGCGCTCCTGCACTCGATGCACCATCCGGCGATCTACGTGATGAACGCCGCCCACATCAGCGCCGCGACGCTCGGCGCGCTCGCGCGCCTCGGCCGCGTCACGAAGGTCCCCGAAAGCGAAGGCTCCGAAGCGACGAGCGCGACCGGCGCATCGATCGCCGCGGCCCGCTTCACCGACGGCACCTTCGGCTGGGGCGTCAAAGAGCCGGGGCACGGGCTCGTGTTCGCGCGCTCGTCGCGCCCGCTCGACGCGCCCGCGGCGGCGTTGCTCTCGGCCACAGGCGACTACGGCCCGCTGCTGCTGCTCGAAACGGCGCAGGCGATACCCGCGCCGCTGGCAGCTTATCTGAGCGACATCCAGCCCGCCTACACCTCCTCGCCCGAATTCAGCGCGGTGCGCGGCGTCTACAATCACGGCTGGCTGATCGGCGACGAAGAAGCGATCTCGCTGACCGTGCAGGCGCAGCTCGACTCGCTGCTGGAGATCAGCCCCCGCAAGCAGGGCGCCGCCGAAGAAGCAGCGGCGCAGCAGAGCGAATAGCCAGGAGAGAGACGCTTGAGCGAAGCCGAAGACCCCCGCCGCGACGGCGCCCGCGAGGTGACCGTCGAGGACGTCCGCCAGCTGATGGGAGCCTCCACGCCTCACTTCGCGCTGCAGCTGCGCAACCGCATCGCCAAGCTGATCGCCGGGCTGCCGGCCGGCCACCCGGCGCGGCTGGAAGGCGAGCGCGAGATCGCGCGGCTCGAGAGCCTCGGATTGACCGGCGAGGTCCGCGGCGAGGCACCCGTCGGGGGCGAGCGCCCGCTGCCCTCCCTCCGCACCGCCGGCTGACCGGCCCGGCCGCTAGCGGCGGCTCAGCTCGAACACGCGCTCGCGGCGCGCGTCGTCGAAGCGCGCCCGCAGGGACCTGTAGAGCAGCCAGAAGACGGGGACGTCGACGACGAGAGGTGCGAGCACGAGCACGGCGCCGTGGGCGCCCAGCGAGAAGAGGCCGAGCGCGATCGCCCCGTGCAGCAGCGCCGTCGGCACCGCCGCCAGCAGCGCCGCGTGCGAGCGGTAGCCGGCGCGGTGCTCGCGGATCGTGAACTCGAGCGTTCCCAGCAGCACGGCGCCGAGGCCGGCGAACAGCGTCCAGGGGGCCCCCGTCGCAAAGCCGACGATCGTCCCGATCGCCCCCACCAGGATCAGCAGCTCGGAGAAGGGCCAGGGGTGCCATGGCGCGTCAGGGCGCTCGCCGACCCCGCCGGGGTCGCGCCTGGCGCGGTCGGGGGTCGCGAGGTCCCCGTCGCGGGCGCCGCGTGCGCGCCCGGTGGCGGCTGGGGACCTGCCTGCAGGCCGGTCGGCCGCCGTTGTCGCCGCGGGATCGCGCGCCTCGCTCGTCCCGGCACCGCCCGAGCGGCGCTTGCGGGGGCGCCCCTTCCTGCCAGCGTTTCGCTTCGACACGGATCAGCCCGGCGGGAGCTCGCAGCGCGGCATGGCCGTCGATCGTAGCGCCTATGCTCAGCGGCAGATGTCCCTGCACACAGGCAGCGGCGAGGCCCGCCCAGCCGGCATTCCCGAGAGCTCCCTGCCGGGCCCGTACCCCGTCGGCCGCTATGCGGCGATGCTGCGCACCGAGCTGCGCAAGCGCGCCCGCGTGCAGCTCCTCGGCGAGCTCGTCAACCTCCGCGTCGCGCGGACCCGCGTCTTCTTCGAGCTGCGCGACGCGGCCGGCGCCGTGCCCTGCGCGGCGTGGCTGAACGAGTGGGAGAAGATGCTGGCGGCGAGCGGACAGACCCCGGCCGAGGGCATGCAGGTCGTGGTGGCCGGGGGCTGCGACTACTACCCGGGCAGCGCCACCTCCTCCCCGGCCTTCTCGTTCAACGTCACCGACCTGCGGATCGCCGGCGAGGGCGACCTGCTCGCGCAGATCGACCGGCTCCGCAAGCAGCTCGACGCGGAGGGGCTGCTGGCGCGGCAGAAGGCGCTCGAGCTGCCCGCGCTGCCGGCGACGATCGGGGTCGTGACCGGCGAGAGCGGCAAGGCGCGCGACGACCTGCTTGCCGCGCTGGGCCGGCGCGGCTGGGCAGGCCGGATCGTCTGGGCGTTCGCGCCCGTCCAGGACCGTCACGCCGCTCCTGCGATCACGCGGGCGCTCGGAGACCTCGCGGCGCTCGGCGAGGTCGAGGTCGCGATCGTCGCGCGCGGCGGGGGCTCGCTGTCCGACCTCCTGTGCTTCTGCGACGAGACGCTCTGCCGCACCGTCGCGCTGCTTGCGGTGCCCGTGATCTCCTCGGTCGGGCACCACACGGACAGGACCCTCCTCGACGACGTCGCCGCCGTCAGCTGCTCGACCCCGACGCACGCTGCAGAGGCGGCCGTCGCAGTCGACTGCGCGGCCGCGCGCCGCGAGCAGCTCGCGCTGGCAGCCCGGCTCAGCGGGCACAGCCGGCGGGTGCTCGCCGAACGCGAGCGTCGGGCCATCGCCGCCGCACGCCTGCGCGACCATGGCCGCCGGGCCGTGCTCGAGCGCGCGCGCCGCCTCGCGCTGCTGTCACGGGCGCCCGGCGTGCACGTAGAGCGACAGCGAGAGCAGCTGCGCCAGAAGCTGCGCGAGATCCGGGCCGGTTCCCGCCGGCGGCTGCGCGCGGAGGTGGAGCGCACCGGCAAGCGGGCGCTGGTGATCTCGCGCAAGTCGGACTCGACGCTGGCCGAATGCCGCGGCCGGCGCCCGCGCGAGCTCGAGGGCCTCGCGCTCGCGCTCGCGGGCCACGATCCCCAGCGCACGCTCGAACGGGGCTACGCGCTCGCCCAGACGCGAGAGGGCCGGCCGCTCTCCTCGGCGGCGGCAGCGCGCGAGCGCGGGGAGCTGCGGCTGCGCTTTGCCGACGGCAGCGTCGACGCGGAGGTCTCCGAGCCGTGAGCGCACCCGGTGAGGAGGGCTCGGAGGCGGGCATCGGACGCGCCGGCGCGCGACGGCGCGCCCGAACGCCTCTCCTACGAGGCCGCGACCGCCCGCGTCGAGGAGATCATCCGGCGCCTGGACTCCGGCGAGGCCAGTCTCGACGAGACGCTGGCGCTCGTCAGCGAGGGCAAGCGCCTGATCGAGCAGTGCGCGGGCGAGCTGGCCGCGGTCGGCGCCGCGCTCGAGGAGCTGAAGCTCGACGAGCTGGTCGCGCGGCTCGAGCGCGAGGCGGCGGACGGATGAGCACCTGGGAGCGGCTGGCCGGGCTGCCGGTCGAGATCGACGGTTACGAGCTCGAGGGGCTGGTCCAGTCGGTCTCGAGCGACTTCGAACGCAAGTCGACGCTGATCCGCCTGCGCGGCGCCGAGCAGGAGGGCGTCGGCGAGGACGTCACCTACGACGCCGAGGATCACGACATCCTGCAGGCAGCCGGCCCCTCGTTGCCGCTCGCCGGAAGCTTCACGCTCGCGGGCTTCTGCGCTCACCTTGCCACCCTCGAGCAGTTCCCCGAGCCACCCCAGCGCGACGTCTCGCGGCGCTACCGGACCTGGGCGTATGAGTCGGCGGCGCTCGACCTCGCGCTGCGCCAGGCCGGGATCGCGCTCCACGAGGCGCTGGGCCGCGAGCCCGCGCCCGTCACGTTCGTCGTGTCGCTGCGGCTCGGCGAGCCGCCGACGCTCGAGCCGATGCGCGTTCGCATGGAGATCTGCCCGCAGCTGGCGTTCAAGCTCGACCCGACGAGCTCGTGGGACGACGAGCTGATCGCCGCCCTGGTCGCGACGGGCGCGGTCGACTCGGTCGACTTCAAGGGCCTCTACAAAGGCACGGTCGTCGACCAGCCCGCCGACCCCGCGCTCTACGAACGCGTCGTGAACGCGTTTCCGGACGCCTGGATCGAGGACCCGGCCCTCACGCCCGAGACGGAGCAGGTCCTCGCGGGTCACCGCGAGCGCTTCTCGTGGGACGCCCCGATCCACTCGATCGAGGACATCGACGCACTCCCCTATCCGCCGCGGATGGTCAACATCAAGCCGTCTCGGCTCGGCGGTCTGCGCAACCTGCTCGACGCCTACGACTACTGCGCCGAGCGCGGGATCGGCAACTACGGCGGCGGCCAGTTCGAGCTCGGCGTCGGGCGCGGCCAGAACCAGTACCTCGCCTCGATCTTCCACCCCGACACTCCCAACGACGTGGCGCCCGGCGGCTTCAACCTGCCAAGTCCCCCCGCCGGCCTGCCCTGCAGCCCGCTGGAGCCGGCACCGCACGCCAGCGGCTTCCGCTGGGGCTGACGCCAGCGCCGCGGGCGCAACTTCCGTGGCGTCGAGACGTTTGGAGCGGCAGAGCCGGTAACTTCGGTTCGATCTCCCAGAGGGTCCGCGGCAGAACCCGCGGTCCAGGGGGCACGGCCAACGACACGGAAGGGTCTCGTGATCTCGGCGAGAGGCGCGACACAACGAGTCTTTGCGCCGGCGGGAGCGCTGTTTGCGATCGCGCTGGTCCTGTTGTGCTGCCCGCCGGCAGCGCTCGCGTCGGGCTCCGGCGGGACCGCGACCCCGGGCTCGCCGGCCGGCACGCCGAACCCCGCGCCCAGCGGCGGCAGCGCGCACGTCACCACCGTGCGGATCACGGGCGTCTCCTGCACGCCCTCCGCGCACTGCAGCGCCAATCCCCGTCAGGTCTCCACGCACGGAACGCTGCTCGTGAAGGGCGTCGGCCTGCAGCCGGGGATGGTGCTCGGGTTCCCGACCAAGCCGGGCGCCTCGGTCAACACCCACTCGCCGGCGGCGCGCCTGCGGAAGACCGCGTTCGGCTTGATGGCGACGGTGCCCAAGGCGGCCCACTCGGGGCACCTCAAGATCCTGCTCAGCAAAGGGCGCTACACGAGCTCCTGGGGGCCGATCTACGTCTACACCCACGCTCTGCACCCGCCGCTGCCGAAACTCACCTCGCCGGTGAAGGCCGGGGGCATCGGCGCCGGAGCCTTTGAAGGCCAGGGCATGTGGATCTGGTACGTGAGCAAATCGAGCGGGGGCACGCTGCCGTCGATCATCGCCCAGGCGCACGCAGCGGGGGTCACGACGGTGTTCGTCAAGAGCTCCGACGGCTCGAGCAACTACTGGAGCCAGTTCTCACCCGAACTCGTCCAGACGCTCCACGCGGCCGGGCTGAAAGTGTGCGCCTGGCAGTACGTCTACGGGTCGAACCCGACCGGCGAGGCCACCCTCGGCGCCCAGGCCGTCGCGAACGGCGCCGACTGCCTGGTGATCGATGCCGAGGCCGAGTACGAAGGCAAGTACGCGGCGGCGCAGACCTACATCAGCACGCTGCGCGGCAAGATCGGGGCCGCCTTCCCGCTCGCCCTCGCCTCCTTCCCCTACGTCTCCTACCACGGGACATTCCCCTACTCGGTGTTCCTCGGCCCCGGCGGCGCGCAGTTCAACCTCCCGCAGATGTACTGGCACGACATCGGCGTCTCCGTCGACACCGTGTACGCGAACACCTACATCGCGAACCGCATCTACGACCGTCCGATCTTCCCGCTCGGGCAGACCTACGGGGGCGTCTCGAACTCGGACATCCTGCGCTTCCGCGAGGAGGCCGTGGACTACGGCGCGGCCGGCTGGTCCTTCTGGGACTGGCAGGAAACGACCTCGTCGGGCTGGTCGACGCTCGCGACTCCGATGACCCCGCTGACCACCGTGACGCCCAACACGAGCTATCCGGAACTCTCGAAAGGCAGCAAGGGCGACCAGGTGCTCTGGCTGCAGGAGCATCTGGCCAGGGCGATCTCCACGCAGGAAACGACCGGCAACTTCGGCGCGCAGACGACGGCGAACCTGGAGTCGTTCCAGAGCGCCCGCGGGATCGCGCCCAGCGGCGTAGCGACCGCCCAGACATGGGAAGCGCTGCTCGCGCTCGAACCGGTCGAAGTGGACTGGACGGGGACGAAACCGAGCGCCTGAGCGCTCGGTCTCGGCCTCCGCCGAAGCTACCGGGAGCTCACACCCGCTGGATCAGCGTGCCGGTTCCGAGCCCGCCGCCGCAGCACATCGTCACGAAGCCGACCTCCTTGTCGGAGCGCTCCAGCTCGTGCAGTAGCGTCGTGATCAGGCGCGCGCCGGTCGAACCCAGCGGGTGGCCGAGCGCCATCGCGCCGCCGTTGACGTTCACGCGGTCCATGTCCGGATCGAGCTCGCGGCGCCATGCGGCCACTACGGGCGCGAACGCCTCGTTGATCTCGATCAGGTCGATGTCGCCGATCTGCATCCCGTTGCGCTCGAGGATCTTGCGCGTCGCAGGGATCGGACCCTCCAGCATTTTCACCGGGTCGCAGCCGACCGTCGTCTGGTCGACGATCCGCGCACGCGGGGTGAGGCCGAGCGCTTTCGCCTTCTCGCCGCTCATCAGCAGCACGGCGGCCGCGCCGTCGGAGATCTGGGAGGCGTTGCCGGCGGTGATCTTGCCGTCCGGCTTGAACGCCGGCTTGAGCTGCGAGAGCGACTCGAGGTTCGTTTCCGGACGGATCCCCTGGTCGGTGACGAGCGTCTGCCCGTCCACGTCCATCGGCACGATCTCGCGCTCGAAGCGGCCCTCCTCGGTGGCCTGGTGGGCGAGGCGATGGGAGCGGACGGCGAGCTCGTCGAGCTCTGAGCGGGAGATCTCCCACTGATCGGCGATCATCTCGGCGCCGAGGCCCTGGCCGACGATGTTGTGCTTGGCCATCAGCTCCGGGGTGAACGCGTAACCGAAGTCCTCCTGGGTCTTCATGCCCGCCGCGAACGGCAGGTGGCCCATGTGCTCGACGCCCGAGCCGATCATCGCGTCGTGCACGCCCGCCGCGATCAGCGCGGCCGAGAAGTTCACGGCCTGCTGCGCGGAGCCGCACTGGCGGTCGACGGTCGTGCCCGGCGCCTCGATCGGGAGCCCGGCTTCCAGCCACGCGTTCCGCGCGATGTTGAAGCCCTGCTCGCCGAACTGCTGGACGCACCCGGCGATCACGTCCTCCACCTCGGAGGCGTCGACGCCCGCGCGCTCGATGACCTCGGTGTAGGTCTTCGCGAGCAGCTTGTTCGGGTGCGTGTCCTTGTAGTAGCCCTTCTCGCGGTGCCCACGGCCGATCGGCGTGCGCACTGCCTCGACGATCACGACTTCGCGGCCCTCTGCTTCCCTCATGTCTGAAGTCCTCTCAGGTGTCGGTTGCCGGCGGCTCGACGACCCGAGCCGGGAGATTCAGGCCCGCCCATCCGGCTCACCCACCCGGATGCGCGCTTCTGAAAGGATGCGCGGACCCTGCAGCGCGTACTGTATCGCCTGCCCGCGGGCTCCTGGCTGCACGGCCAGCCACGCAGGGAAGCGCAAAACCTCGAGCGAAGGAGCAACGTGAGCAGCACTCACCTGGGCGTGGCCGGAAGCGGCGCGATCGCATGCGGCCTGGCGGCGACCGCGGCTCACCACGGCCCTGTCCTGCTGCTCGCGCGCTCGGAGGAGTCGGCCGACCGCGCACGCGCGACGGTTGAGAAGACGCTCACCCGGCTCGGGGCCGAGGTGGACCCGGAGCACGTCCAGATCGTGACGGACCCGCAGGCCCTGGCGGATGCCACCTTCGTCGTCGAGGCGGTGGTCGAGGACCTGGAGGTCAAGTCGCGCCTGCTCGGCGAGCTGGATGCGATCGTCGGCGAGGAGGCGATCCTGGCGAGTACCACCTCCTCGCTCTCCGTCGCCGCCCTGGCCGCCGCCAGCGGCCGGCCCGAGCGCTTCGTCGGCCTGCACGTCTTCAACCCCGTGACGAAGATGCGGCTCGTCGAGCTCGTCTTCCCGGCCGAGGCGAGCGAGCAGACGCGCAAGCGGGCGATCGCCCTGTGCGAGACCTTCGAGAAGACCCCTGTCGTCGTCCCCGACATCCCCGGCTTCGTGGTCAACCGGCTGCTGTTCCCCTACCTGTTCAGCGCCGTACGGCTGATGGAAGAGACAGGAATGGCCCCAGAGGACGTGGACACCTGCATGAAGCTCGGGGCCGGCCACCCGATGGGGCCCCTGGCGCTGCTCGACCTGGTCGGGCTCGACGTCTCGATCGCGATCGGCGAGACGATCGGCGAGCCCGTTCCCGCGCGCTTGAAGGAGCTCGCCTCCGAGGGCGCGCTCGGGCGAAAGAGCGGGCGCGGGCTGCACGACTACTAGCTCCGCGGGCTCCCGCCCAAACATTCAAGACCCGCTAATCGGACTTTTAGGTCTTGTTGATCAACGAGTAGATACTGGTCACTGCGACGGTCATACGTCGCAACGCACACCCGCCTCCTCCCAGTGCGCACGATCCGGTCCGCTCCCCCCGCGGGCCGGACGTGTTTAAGGGCGGGCTCGCCCCGCAGGCGGAGCTTTGGGAGGGCGGGGCGGGCTCAGTCGTTCTCGCGCTCGCGCCCGCCGGTCCGGGCGACCGGGCGGCGCTCGCGGATCCGCACCGCCTCGATGCGGTTGTCGCGCACCGACTCGACGCGGATCGAGTAGCCGTCGGCGGCGACCGTGTCTCCGCGCTTGGGCAGGCGTCCGAGCTCGGCGAAGACGAAGCCGCCGATCGAGTTGTAGGCGTCGCTGTCGGCGGGCAGCTCGATGCCGTAGTCGGCGAGGTCCGTCACCGCCACGTGGCCGCGCACGAACCAGTCGCCGTTCGCGAGGCGCCGGATCTCGCCGGCCGTGGGGTCCGTCTCGTCGGCGATCTCGCCGACCACCTCCTCGATGATGTCCTCGACGCTGATCACGCCGACGACGCGCCCGTACTCGTCGACCACCACGGCCAGCGACGTGCGGGCGCGCTGCAGGTCGGCGAGCAGGTCGTCGAGCGGCTTGGTCTCGGGCACGATCATCGCGTCGTGGACGACGGGTGCGATCGGCGCCTGCGGCCCGTCGGACATCAGCACGCTCGCAAGCTCCGATACGTGGGCGATCCCCTTGACGCGGTCGCGGTCTTCGTTCTCGGTGATGACGAGCCTGGTGTGGCCGCTGGAGACGCACAGGCGGAGCGCGGTTTCCACGTCCGCCGAGACGTCGAGCGTGACGACCGCCGGGATCGGCGTCATCACCTGGCGCGCCTCCTGCTCGTGCAGATGGAAGACCCCGGTCAGCATCCCCGCCTCGCCGGGGTCGATGTAGCCGCCCGCGTAGGACTCGGCGATCAGGCGCTTGAGCTCATCCGGCGTCCCGCCTTCGCCCTGCTTGGTCATGTCGACGCCGAGCAGGCGCAGGATCCGGTTCGACACCGCTGTCACACCGACGATCAGCGGCTGCAGCGCCACCTTGAAGGTGCGCAGCGGCCGCGCGACCCGCCTTGCGACTGCCTCAGAGCGGTCGATCGCGTAGAACTTCGGCACGATCTCGCCGCCGATCAGCTGGACGAACGAGATCACGGCGAAGGCGAAGATCGCGACGATCGCCGCCGCCACGCCGTGGCTCCACGCTCCGGGCAGCACGTTCTTGAGGATGTCCGCGAGCGCAGGCTCGGCGAGCGCGCCGATGGCGATCGAGGTCATCGTGACGCCGATCTGGACCGCCGAGATGTAGTCGTTGACCTGCGTGAGCTGCTCGAGCGCGAGGCCGGCCCCCTTCTGGCCCTCCTCGCGCATCACTTCCAGCCGCGCCCGGCGCGAGCGGACGAGCGCGTACTCGGCGATCACGAAGAACGCGTTGATCGCGACGAGCACGATCGCGAGGATCAGCTTCAGCCCGTTCACGAGCGAGCGACGATCCTCACGGGCAACCCGTGTGCTGAGTCGCAGCCCCGGCCGGAGCGGGTTGGGCCGCGCGCTCTGCGCCGGCCGCCCGGCGGGGCGACACTACTTCGAGGAAGTTCTTCGTCGTCGATCATCAAGACGGTCGGCCGCTCAACGGTAGCAAGGCCGACAGCGGGAAGGCCGGGGGCCCACACCGGCGCTCAGGCCAGCGCCGAGACGCGCTCGGCCTGCGCGAAGTCGGCCGCGGTCAGGCCGCCCTCGGAATGCGTGGAGTAGCTCAGACGGACCTTGTTCCAGCCGTGCAGCAGGATGTCGGGGTGGTGGTTGGCCTCCTCGGCCGCCACGCCGACGCGCTGCACGAAAGCCATCGCCGCCGCGAAGTCCCCGAACTCGAACTCGCGCGCGATGGCGTCGGTCCCCTCGCGGCGCCAGCCGTCCAGCTCGCCGAGCGCGCGATCGATGTCGGCATCGCCGAGAAGCGCCATCGAACCCAGCTTACCCCCGCGCAGGCCTTACATTCAGAGGGTGCGGATCGTCAGCCTCGTCCCCCACGCGACCGAGCTGCTCTTTGCGCTCGGGCTGGACGACGACGTCGTCGGCGTCACCCATGAGTGCGACTACCCCCTCGCCGCGCTCTCGCTCCCGCGAGTGACCCGCGACGCCCTGCCGCCGGGGCTCAGCGCCGGCGAGATCGACGCCGCGGTCCGCGAGCGCACGCTCGCCGGCGAGTCGATCTACGAGCTCGACCGCGACATGCTCGCCGAGCTCGAGCCGGAGCTGATCGTCACGCAGGCGCTCTGCCCGGTATGCGCTGTCTCCTACGAGGACGTCGCCGCACTCGCCCGCGAGCTGCCCGGGAAGCCGCGCGTGATCGCCCTGGACCCGAAGACGCTCGGCGAGACCCTGGCCGATGTGCGAACGCTCGCCGAAGCGACCGGGCGCCGCCGCGAGGGCGTCGAGCTGGTGGCGCGCACAGGGGGCAGGATCGACCGCGTGAGGCTGGCCGTGCGCGGCGTGCAGCGCCCGCGGGTGGCCGCCGTCGAGTGGCTCGACCCCGTGTTCGTCGCGGGCCACTGGACGCCGCAGCTGATCGAGCTGGCGGGCGGCGAGGACGTGCTGGGGATGCCCGCCGAGCCCTCCGAGACCGTCTCCTGGGAGGTGCTCGCCGAGGCGCGGCCCGAGGTCGTCGTCGTGATGCCCTGCGGCTACGACGCGCCACGTGCCCACGAGGAGGCGCTCGCGCACGCCGAGCGGCTGCGCTCGCTCGGCGCAGAGCGCGTCTATGCCGTCGACGCCGCCGCGTACTTCTCCCGCCCGGGGCCGAGGCTCGTGGACGGACTCGAGCTGCTCGGTGGCCTGCTTCACCCGGAGCTCCTCCCGGACGTCGCGCTGGAGAACCGCGCGATCCGGCTGGACTCGCTCAGCGTCCCCCGCTAGGGGCCCGAGACGCGGCTCAGGCGAAGCCCGAGCCGCTCGCGTGCGAGACCGCGATCGACCCTGCGACCGCTACCACGCTGATCAACACGCACGCAGCGAAGCCGAGCGCGGGCATGCGCCGCGCGTCGGCGGTGCGGATGGCGAGCGCCGCGATCGCGCCGCCTATCAGGCCGCCGATGTGCGCGCCGACCGAGATCCCCGCGACGCTGAAGCTGAAGACGAGGTTGATGATGATCAGGAAGCCGATCCCCGACTGCATGACGCTGAAGCCGCGTGCCCGGAGCTCCACGGCGGCGCCCCCCATCAATCCGAAGATCGCACCGGAGGCACCCAGCGTCGGGCCCACGGTCGCGAGCAGCGCCCCGAACGAGCCTGCGAACAGCGAGGTGAAGTAGATCGTCGCAAAGCGCGCACCCCCGATCGCAGGCTCCAGCATCATCCCGAGCAGGTAGAGCAGATACATGTTGAAGCCGATGTGGAGGAGGTTCTCGTGCAGGAACGCCGAGCTGACGATGCGGTAGTACTGGCCGGCTTCCGCAATCTCGGGCCGGTACAGCCAGCCTTCTTCGATCACCTTCCCGTGGATGCTCGTCCCCGAGATCGTGAACTGGCCCTGCTCGGTCAGGAACACGATCACGTTGATCGCGATCAGCGTGTAGGTCACCCTCGGGACGGCGGCGACGTCGCGCAGGCGCTTGACGGCGGTGCGCTGGCGCGCGCACTCGGGACATCGCATGCCGACCGGGGTGCTCGTCATGCAGTCTGGGCAGATCGGGCGCCCGCAGTTCGAGCAGGAGACGCCGGTCTCGCGCGAGGGATGCCGGTAGCAGGTGTCCATTCGGGAGAGAGAGCGTAGCTGGGGGCCGGAGCTGCTCCCGGCGGCTCAGCGCTCGCCGAGAAGCCTGCGCGTCTCGCGCTCGAGGTCTTCGAGCGTGCGGCCGGCGGCCTTTCGCACGCCGGCGATGCTGCGCGGCGGCGAGGCGGCCGCCCGGTGCCTGGCGCGCAGCACGACGAGGGCGGTCGCGGCGGCGCCGCCGGCGGCGAGGGCGGCCGCGGGGCGCACCCAGTTGCGCGGGTCGCGCATCGCCGAGAGCTCCCAGGCTTCGAGCTCGTCCGCGGCCATCTCGGTGATGCTCTGAAGCGCCCCCTCGAGGCGCGCCGCGAGTTCGGCCGGCGGCTCGACGGGGGCGAGCGCTTCGCGCAGCAGCCCCTCGATGTTGGTTGCGGCGTCAGTCATCGTCCGCCTTGCCTTTCTTGGCGGCGCCGCCGGACTTCGCAGCCGGTGCGCCGTTTTCCACGCCGACGATCTCCTCGAGCTGACGGATCGCGCGGTGGATCAGAACCTTGGTCGCCCCGTCCGAGCGCCCCAGCGCCCGCGCGATCTCGCGGTTGTCCATGCCGAGCGCGAAGCGCATGATCAGCGCCTCGCGGCGATCGTCCGGGAGCTTGCCGACACCGTCGAGGATGCGGCTCAGCTCGTCCCGCCCCTCGACCAGCTGCTCGGTCGTGTGCGGAGCCGTGATCGTGGTCGTCTCGTCGATCGGAGAGGCCGGCTTGCGAGAGCGGTCGCGGTAGAGGTTCGCCGCCAGGTTGTGCGCGATCCTGATCAGCCACGGCCGCAGCGGCCGGCCATTCGATTCGCGCTGCGCGCGCTCGAAGTGGCGATACGCCTGCAGGAACGTCTGCTCGGTGAGGTCCTCGGCGTCGTGATGGTTGCCCACCCGGTAGTAGGCGTAGGAGTAGACGTCGCGGAGATGAGCCCGGTACAGCTCGGTGAACTCCGCGTCGAGCTGCGCCTTGGACTTCGGGCTTGCCTGCGCGGCCACCCATGCACCCTACCTCCGTAGCAGGGCTCAGGCGGCCCGCGAGACCTCGCGCAACCGCGCCTCGCCCTGTGGCTCGCCGCGCTCGGCGGGCTCCCCGCCCAACCAATCCCACTGCAGGCTGACGCACGCCCAGATCCGCTCGGTCACCGCTCCTGCAAGGCTCGGCGAGCAGCGCTCGACGCGCGGATAGTGGAGCGGGCGCCCGACGCGCAGGCGCACCTTTCGGGGCCTGATGCGCCAGCCCCGCCGGACATCCTCGGTGCCGATCACGGCGACGGGTGCGACGGGCACGCCGGTCTCGAGCGCCAGCCGCCCGACCCCCTTGTGGGGAGTGCCGAGCGGGCCGGGCCGCACGCGCGTGCCCTCCGGGAAGACGACGACGCAGTCGCCGCGTTCGAGGATCGTCCGCGCCGTGGCCATCGCGTCGCCGTCGCCGGCGCCGCGATCGACGGGAAACGCGCCCAGCGCGTTCAGGATCCACGCCTGCCAGCGCTTCTCGAACAGCTCGCGCTTGGCCATGTAGTACACGGGACGTTTGATCAGCGTGCCGATCACGAAGGGGTCAAGGAAGCTGCGATGGTTCGACGCGAGCAGCAGCGGACCCGTACGCGGCAGGTGCTCGCGGCCCATGCGCTGCATCCGGAAGTAGACGAGGAAGAAGGGCACGAGCAGCGCCCGCAGGCACCAGTAGATCACCGGGTTGACGCCGCGCTGTAGCGAGCGCTCGCGAAAGCCGCCGAGATCGACGGCGGGCCGCTCCTCGGGGGGCTCGGGTTCGTCCTGCGGGCGCCGGTCGAAAAGGGGGATCGCCATGCCCTTTCTACACCGCCCACGGCGCCACCGTTACAGCGCCGAAAGGCCTTTCCGACCGCCGGGCTGCGCCCCGCTCAGCTCGCCGAGAGCTCAGCGAGCCGGGCGACGTCGCCGAGTTCGCCCGGCGGCTCGCCGGTCAGCACCCAGCCGGCCTCGGTCGAGCGAACGAGGCCGCGCCGCGAGAGCCCGGTGAGCGCGCTCGTCACCGTGGGGCGCCGCGCCGCCGCGAGTTCGGCGAGGACGGCGTGCGTGAGACGCAGGGGAACGGTGACCGAGCCGCTCCCCACCCGCCCCCAGCGCGAGGCGAGATGCCAGAAGAGCATGTGCAGGCGCACGTCCACCCGCGCCTGGTGGACGATCGCCATGTTGACGGCAATGTTGCGAGAGCGCCCGAGCGCACGTCCAACCAGCCGGCCCCCGAGCTGGGGGTAGTCGGCGAGATGCGCCATGAACGCCTCGTCGAGCACTGCCAGGCGGGCGCTCTCGAGCACGCGCCAGGCAGTCGTCAGCGGCAGCGTCGGCAGGTCCTCCTCGCCCTCCCACGGGCGCAGGAGGTCGCCCTCGCCCAGGAGCTCGGCGCCGAAGCGGCCCTCGATCCCGACCCGTCTGACGAGCAGCCCGTCGAGCACCAGCAGGCCGATTCCGCCCCGGCCCGTGACGGCGGGCGCGTTGCGCCAGCGTCCGGTGGGAAGCGTGATCACGTCGGCCACGCATTGAGCGATGGCGCGGTCGCGCAGCTCGGGCGGGATCGCCTCGGCGAGCACCGGGTCCACGTCAAGGACCCGGCAGATGTCGGTTTCGGCTGCGGTCGTTCCAGAGGTCATGAGCATCGTCAGGGACAGGGCGCGGGATCGCGCCGAGGCTCGGTGGCGGGGCGGGCCTTTCGTCCCCTTACCCGGAAACGGCCGTCCTCAACGACCCTGGGACGAGCGGCCCAGCCGGCGCCGCGCTCGCCACGACATAAACCGGCCCGGCCCGCGCCGCGCTCACCACGACGAAAAGCGGCCCGGAGCCCCGGAGCGCCGGGCCGGTTACTCGCCGGGGCCCTGCAGGGGCAGGACCTCGATCAGACCCGTGACCTCGAGCATCTTCCGCTGCCCCTCTCCCGCCAGCACCGACAGGTTCGAGCCGGCCTCGTTGCACATGTCTCGAGCCGTGAGCAGCGAGCGCATCCCCATCGAGTCCATGAAGGTCACGCCGCGCAGGTCCAACTCGATCGGGCTCCCTTCGCTGCAGAGGCGGCTGAGCGCTGTCTCGAGGTCGTATGCGGCCGCCAGGTCGAGTTCTCCGTCGAGCACCAGCCGGTGCCCCCGACCCATGCTCTGCTCGTCGATGCTGAATCCGGCGGTCATGGCAATCCCGTGCCTCCCTCGTCTTGACCCTAGCGAATGACCGGCGGCGAATCGACAGGTCTCGGCGGGGGTGCGAGCGACGGTCGGGCCGGCCCCGCGACGGCCTGGCGAGGTCGCGGCGCGCTAGCTTGGGGGGCGCGCCGGAGTAGCTCAGCTGGTAGAGCGCCTGTCTTGTAAACAGGGGGTCAGGGGTTCGAGTCCCCTCTCCGGCTCTCGCGACCGACGAAGTCGGCGGTCAGGCAGCCGTGCCGCGCAACAGCCCACGGGCCCGCCGCGCCTCGCCACCGGCCCCGGCCTTCTTCGACGAGCCGCTGGAGACCAGGCGAGATCGAGCCGATCTGAGCGCCGGGCGACCGGCGACGACGCGGCCGATCGCGGCGGCCGGGCGTCGCGGCAGAATGAAGCCATCGAGGAGACCTTCGTCACCCGCCGTGTCCCCGCTGCGCCACGAGCCGTCTACGACGCGCTGCTCGACCCGGCCGCCGTGGCGCTCTGGAAGGTGCCGGACGGGATGCACAGCGAGGTCCACGAGTGGGAACCCCGCGTGGGCGGTCGCTTCCGGGTCTCGCTGACCTACGAGGACTCCGAGCCGGAACGCGGCAAGACCCACGGTCGCACGGACACCTACGCGGGCCGCTTCCTCGAGCTCGTGCCCTGCGAGCGAGTGGTGGAAGCGATCGAGTTCGAGACCGAGCGCGAGGACCTCCGCGGGGTGATGACCGTGACCACGACGCTCAACCCTGTCCCGGAGGGAACCGAGGTCCAGATCGGCCACGCCGGCCTGCCGCGCGGCGTCGCCGAGTCCGACAATCGCATGGGCACCGAGATGTCGCTCGCGAAGCTCGCCGCACTGCTCCAGCGACCTTCCTGAGAAACCCCCCACCGCCCCAACTTCGCACGCGGGACGGCGTTCTCATCACCGAAAGCTCTCGCAGCCCCTCTGCGAGAAAGAGGCCCCGCTCCGGCGGGGCCTCTCCTTTTTCTCGGCGCGGCGCGTGTCAGAAGATGGTCACCCTGTCCAAAGGGTTGACACGAGAGGACCACCGTGTTAGACCTCGGCGTGAGGGCCGGGCGCCTCACCCGGAGTCGGCGCGACCGGCGTCAAGGGCGCAGGCGACAGGTCCGGAGCGGATGTCCCGGCGAGAGAGGCACGGGCGCACACCCCCCGGAAAAGGAGACCGAGAGATGCAGAGAACACCCAGCGTGCGGCGGCAGATCGTGACCCGTATGAAGATGCTGGCGGGCGTCGGAGCGCTCTTGCTCGCTGCGGCGCTCCTGGCCGCGCCGCCCGCCCCGGCGGTCAACACCCAGCTCAAGGAAGAATTCGCCGAGTTCCTCGACTGCCCCGAGACGACGGCCGCGTTCTGCGACGTCGCCCACACGACCTCCGGCGAATTCAAGATGGGCAACAAGGACGTGCCGATCGAACACCCGATCACGCTCCAGGGCGGGCTGCCGTTCTTCTTCAGCCTCACCAACCTGATCCCGGCGCGTGACGGCGACACCGTCATCAGCCCGGCGCAGAAGGTTCCCGGCGGCCTGCTCGGGCTCCCCGGCCTGCTCGAAGGGATCGGCGGCGAAGTCACCGCCACCGCCTCGCTCGCCGCGCCGGCGAGCGACATCCTGATCGATCAGGTCAAGGTCGCCCAGGGCGGAGAAGGAACGGCCGTCCAGCTGCCGCTGCAGATCAAACTCGACAACCCGCTGCTGGGCGAAGACTGCATGATCGGCTCTGAAGCCGAACCGGTCGTCCTGCATCTCGAAAACGTCAAACCGGGCGTCGAAACGCTCGTCGGCAAGAAGAAGATCGTGAAGCTCTCGGGCGTCGTGCTCGAAGACCACACTTTCGCCGTGCCGGCCGCAAAGAACTGCGGCCTGAGCACCGCGCTCGTGAACCTGCTCGCCGGGCTGCCGTCATCGGCGGGCCACAACAAGGCCGTGATGATCGGCGACTTCGAGCAGACATTCGTCAAGTGGGCGCAGAAATACGCCAAGCCGCCGAAGGAAAAGAAGACGAAATAGGCGGAGCGCAGGGCTCCGGCGCCATGCCCGAACGCCGGGCGTGGCGCCGGCCCGCCGCTCAGCCCGCGTACATCGACTCGATCGCCGGGTCGTACTTCTCGCCGATCGGCTTGCGCTTGAGCTTCATCGTCGGGGTGAGCTCGTCGCCGCCGGGAAGCCAGTCGCCCTCGACGATCGTGAACTTCTTGATCTGTTCGACTTTGGCCAGCTTCTGGTTGGCCGCCTCGACGCCCTCGGCGACGGCGGCGCGTACGCGCTCGTCGCCCGCCAGCGCCTCCAGCGAGGTCTCCTCGATGCCCTGCTGGCCCGCCCACATCGGCGCGAAGTCCGCGTCGAGCACGATCAGCGCGGTGTTGTAGGGCCGCCTGTCGCCGATGCAGCAGGCCTGACCGATCAGCGGAGAGGCGGCCTTCAGCGTCGCCTCGATGTTCGCGGGCGACATGTTCTTGCCCGCGGCGCTGATGATCAGCTCCTTCTTGCGGTCGACGATCTTCAGGTAGCCGGCCTCATCGAACTCGCCGATGTCGCCGGTGCGCAGGAAGCCGTCCTCGGTGAACGACTCGGCGGTCTTCTCGGGCAGGTTGCGGTAACCGGTCATCACGACATCCGAGCGGATCAGCACCTCGCCGTCCGTGTCGAGCTTGATCTCCACGCCCGGCGCGGGCGGACCGACGGTCCCGAGACGGATCCTGTCGGGAGGGTTGACCGTGCCGGCGCCGCAGGTCTCGCTCATCCCCCACAGCTCGGCGAGCGGCAGGCCGATCGCGTGGAAGAACTCGAGCACCTCGACCGGCGTCGGCGCGGCGCCGACGTTGATCGCCTCGACCTGGTCGAGCCCGAGCATCGTGCGCAGACCGGCGAAGATCTCCGCATCGGCGCGTGTCACCTCCGCCGCCAGCTCCGGCGGGACCGGCTCTCCGGCCTGCTCGAGGCGAACCTTGCGCAGCGAGGCATCGAGCGCCTCCTGCACCTTCGCGCGCTGCTCCTCGGGCTGGGAGGCGAGCATCGTCTCCAGACCGGCCTTGAGCTTCTCCCATATCCGCGGGACCGCGAAGAACCAGCTCGGCCGCACTTCGGGGAGGTAGGAGAGGACTTGGCGGGGGTCCTCGCAGCAGGTGATCTGCAGGCCGTAGACGATCGGCAGGTAGTGATGCGCGTTGCGCTCGGCGACGTGAGCCGAGGGCAGCCACGAGATCACGCGGCCGTCCTTGGGGAACTCGATCAGCTCGTCGAGGCCTTCGCACGCGGCCATCAGGTTGCGGTGGACGAGCTGGACGCCCTTCGGCGGACCGGTCGTGCCGGAGGTGTAGATCAGGGTGAGGATGTCGGTCGGCTGGAGCGCGGCGACGGAGGCCTCGACGTCGAACTCGGCGTCCGAGCCCTCGATGTCCGCGAGCGCCAGCGTGCCGCCGGGGGCATCGCCGTCGATGACGATCACGTGCTCGAGCCCCGGCAGGCTCTTACGGGCCTCGAGGACGCGGTCGAGATAGGCCTGCTCGCAGATCAGGATGCGGGCTTCCGCATCGGAGACGAGATAGGCGATCTGCTCGGCCGTGTACGTGGCGTAGATCGAGAACGGCGCCGCCCCGACCATCATCCCCGCGATGTCGCAGAGATGGAACTCGGGCCTGTTGCCGATCATCAGCGCCAGCGTGTCGCCACGGCGCAGACCAAGGGCGTGCAGCCCGGCGGCCAGCGAATCCGCGCGGTCGCGAAGCGCGCCCCACGTGATCGTGAACGCATCGTCCTTGGTGCGGATCGCGATCTCGCCCTCGCGTTCGGCGGCGGTGATACGGAACGCCTCGGCGATCGTGGCGGCACCCGCGGCAGGGGGGCCACTCGTAGTTGCCGGTCCTGAAACTGCGGCCTCCATCGATTCCTCCCTCTCTCCACCCCGCCCCAAAGCCGGCGGACGGGTCGATCATAACCCCGATGCACTCGCCGCACTAGGCTCGCAAAATGCGGATCGGCGAACTCGGCTTCTGGTGGCATTCCATCGGCGGGCCGCCGCCGGCGCGCGCCCCGCTTGCAGGCCCGGCCCAAGCCGACGTCGCGATCGTGGGCGCGGGCTACACGGGCCTCTGGACGGCGTACTACCTGAAGCGCGCGCGCCCGTCGCTGCGCATCGTCGTCCTCGAGGCCGAGCGCGCCGGGTTCGGCGCCTCGGGGCGCAACGGCGGCTGGCTCTCCGGGTTCTTCTCGGGCCCGCCGCGCACCTACGGCCGCGGCTACGCCGACCTTCAGCGCGCGATGTTTCAGACCGTGGAGGAGGTCGCGGCGGTCGTGGAGGAGCACGCGATCGACGCCGACCTCGTGCGCGGCGGGACGTTGACCGTCGCGCTCGACCGCGCCCAGCTCGCGCGGCTGCGCGAGGCCGTCGCGGCTGCGCGCGCCAACGGCCTGCACGAGCAGGACCTGCGCGAGCTCTCCGGCGAGGAGCTGCGCTCGCGCGTTCGGGTCGCGGACGCGCTCGGGGCGAGCTTCTCGCCGCACGTCGCGCGCATACACCCGGTCAAGTTGCTGCTCGGCCTCGCCGCCGCGGTCGAGAGCCTCGGCGTCGAGATCCACGAGCACACCCCGGTCACAGAGATCGGCCCGGAACGGGCTCGCACCCCGCGCGGCGACGTGCGAGCCCAGTGGGTCGTGCGCGCCACGGAGGGATACACGGCCAGCCTGCGCGGACAGCGCCGCGCGCTCGTGCCGATGAACAGCTCGATGATCGTCAGCGAGCCGCTCGCACCGGAGGCCTGGGAGGAGATCGGGTGGGACGGGGCCGAGACGATCGGAGACGGTGCCCATGTCTACGCCTACCTGCAGCGGACCGCCGACGGGCGCATCGCGATCGGCGGGCGCGGCGTGCCCTACCGGTACGGCTCGCGCACGGACGGCCGCGGCGAGACGGCGGCCAGGACGGTCGCGAGCCTGCGCGAGAAGCTCGCCGCGATGTTCCCGGCAGCCGCCGGTGCGCGCATCGATCACGCCTGGTCGGGCGTCCTCGGCGTCCCGCGAGACTGGGCGCCGGCCGTGGTCGCGGACACCACGCGCGGCCTCGCGCACGCCGGCGGTTACGTCGGCGAGGGCGTGGGCGCCGCGAACCTCGCGGCCCGCACGCTGCGCGACCTGATCCTCGGCGAGCGCACGGAGCTGACCGCGCTGCCGTGGGTCGGCAGGCGCACGCGCCGCTGGGAGCCGGAGCCGCTGCGCTGGGCGGAGATCCGCGCGGTCTACGCGGCCTACCGGCACTGCGACGCCGGCGAGCGCCGGACGGGGCGGCCCGCGCGGCTGGCGGCCCTGATCGACGCCGCCTCCGGCCGCGAGTGAGCGAATAGCATCGCGGCCGTCCACCTTCAGGAGGCTCGATGTCCTACGAGACGGTGCTGTACGAGACCGACGGCGCGATCGCGACGGTCACGCTGAACCGGCCGGAGCGGCTCAACACGATCGTGCCGCCGATGCCCGACGAGCTGCAGGACGCGGTCGAGGCCGCCTCGCTCGACGCAGCGGTGAAGGTGATCGTGCTGCGCGGCGCCGGACGCGCCTTCTGCGCCGGCTTCGACTTCGGGGGCGGCTTCCACCACTGGGACGAGGCGATGACGACCGGCGGGCGCTGGGACCCGGGCAAGGACTTCGCGATGGCGACCTCCCCGGCCGCCGGCCCGGTTCCCAAGTTCATGTCGATCTGGCGCTCGCCGAAGCCGGTGATCGCCCAGGTGCACGGCTGGTGCGTGGGAGGCGGCAGCGACATGGCGCTGTGCGCCGACCTCGTGATCGCCAGCGACGACGCGCGCATCGGCACGCCCTACTCGCGCATGTGGGGCTGCTACCTGACCGGCATGTGGCTCTACCGGCTCGGGCTCACCAAGGCCAAGGAATACGCCCTCACGGGACGTCCGCTCTCCGGCGTCGAAGCCGCAGACGCAGGCCTGATCAACCGCTCGGTGCCCTTCGCGGAGCTCGAGGCCGAGGTCGCCGCCGAAGCGCTGCGGCTCGCGGCGATCCCGCTCTCCCAGCTGACGGCGATGAAGCTCGTCGTCAATCAGGCCTACGAGAACATGGGACTCGCCTCGACCCAGACGCTCGGGCCGATCCTCGACGGGCTGATGCGCAATACGCCGGACGCCGAGGAGTTCATCTCGCTGGCGGAGCGCGAGGGCGTGCCGGGCGCGGTCGCGCGCCGCGACGGGCCGTTCGGCGACTACAGCCAGGCACCCGACGGCGAGCGGCCGAACCCGGACAACGTGATCCGGCCGTAGGCATGGAGGACTTCCGAGAGGTCTGGGAGGAGCGCGCCGCGGAGTGGGTCAACTGGGCGCGCAGCCACGAGCTCGACCACGGGTTCTGGGAGCTGAACCTGCCCGCGACGCTCGAGATGCTGCCGCCCCCCGGGCGCCTGACCCTCGACATCGCCTGCGGTGAGGGTCGCCTCAGCCGCGAGCTGTCCCGGATCGGCCACCGCGTGATCGGGATCGACTCCTCGCCGTCGCTGATCGCCGCGGCGCGCGAGGCGGATCCGGCGGGCGAGCTGCTGCTCGCGGACGCCACCGCGCTTCCGCTCGAAGACGGCGCCGCCGACCTCGCGGTCGCCTCGATGGCGCTGATGACGATCGACGACCTGGACGACGTCGTGGGCGAGGTCGCGCGCGTGCTCGCGCCCGGGGGGCGCTTCTGCGTCTCGCTCCTGCACCCGATCGACACATGGTCCGACGCGGGCGGGAGCTACTTCGATGAGACGACCTACGACAAGGAGGTCGTCCGCCCGGCAGGGAGCATGAGCTTCCGGGACGCCCACCGCCCGCTCTCGAGGTACTTCACGGCGCTCACCGGCGCGGGCTTCGCGATCGAGCGCCTGAGCGAGCCCACCCCGAGCGAGGAGCACTTTCGGCGCTTCCCTGAAATCGAGCGCTTCCGCGGGCGCCCCTTCCTGCTGCATGTGCGCGGGGTGCTCGCACCGGGTCCTGCGCCCGGCTCCTAGCCGCGCGGGCCGGGCGCGGCGGGATCCGCTACCGGCGCGCGGCCCTAGGCGCGCTCCGGCTTGACCGCCCCGTAGCGCTTCCAGTGGCGCTCCGGGATGTCGTCCGGGTCCTTGTACCAGTGCCACGTGCACGGGTCCTTGGCATAGTCCTGCGGCGGCTCGGAGGGATACAGCGGGTAGCCCGACCACTGGATCGGCAGCGACTCGTTCATGAACGAGCAGTGCGTGCAGTAGAGCGGGAAGCCCTTGCGGTCGAACGACCAGTCGTGGGCTTCCTGCGTCACCCCGCCGCCGGGGAGCCCCTCGTAGGCGCCGTTGCGCACGAGCCGCTGCCCAGAGCCACAGGGGTTCATCGAGAACGTCACCTTCTCCTCGTCCTCGATGATCGAGAAGGAGCCCGGGTTGGGACCGACGCCCGAGCAGGAGTGCGCCCGCCAGGTCGCCGCCAGCAGCTCGACGAGGTCGCGCCTGTCGAGCGCCACGATCGCGTCGTGGTGACGGCGCCAGCCGCGGTTCATCGACGCGTCCCAGGCTTCGGCGACGCCGTCCTCGCCCAGGCGCTGCTGGATGAACGAGACGAGGTCGAGGACCCCGGCGGCCATCAGGTCGTGCAGCATCTGCCACTCGTGCTTCATCTCCCCGCACAGGCGGCGGGCCTCCTCGAGCTCGCCCGCGTCGATCGCCTCGATCGCGCGGTCCATCGTCGGCCGGGAGAGCTGCTCCAGCTCCTCGTCGGTGAACCAGCGGTCTGTCATCGTTCCCTCCCTCGATGGTCGTCGGAGGGCAATTGTGACCGAGCCGCGCAAGGCGCTGGTGACCGGGGCCGGGCGGGGCATCGGCGCTGCGATCACCGCTCGTCTCGCCGCCGACGGGATGAACGTGCTGACGCTGGACCTCCGCGAGGGCTGCGACATCGCGCTCGACGTCGCCCGCGACGAGTTCCCGCCCCTGGATGACATCGACGTGTGCGTGGCCAACGCCGGCGTGACCACGACGATCGCCCCCGGCCACCGCATGAGCGCCGAGCAGTGGCAGCTCGACGTCGACGTGAACCTCACCGGCGCCTTCCGCACGATCCAGGCCTGTCTCGGGGGCATGCGTGAGCGCCGCGGCGGGCGCATCGTCGTGATCTCGAGCGTGGCCGCGCTCGGCGGCCTGCCCGGACAGGTCGCCTACGCCGCCTCGAAGGCCGGCCAGCTCGGCATGGTGCGAACGCTCGCCGTCGAGAACGCGCGCCGCGGGATCACGGTCAACGCCGTCCTCCCCGGCCTCGTCGGCACCGAGCAGGTGCTCGCGATGCCGGAGGAGGTTCGCGAGCGCGCTCTCGCGAACGCGCCGGGCGGGCGGCTCGTCGAGCCCCGCGAGATCGCCGGCATAGTCTCGTTCCTCGCCGGTCCCGACGCCGCCCAGGTCAACGGGCAGACCATCGCGGTCGACGGCGGCGCCTCGCTGACGCAGCTGACGCTCGGCAGCTCGCGCTAGCCCAGCCCCCCCGATCCGCCCTGGCGGCCGCCGTCGGAGTCGGCGCCGAGAGTGCACAGGCGCCGCCGCGGGAGCGATCCCAGATCTGCAACAGAACTCTCACTGGACGGACGCCCGATGCGACCGCATCGAACGTCCGAAGCCGGGGTTAGGGCTGGCGGAGGAGACGACCCCGATCCCGACAAGGAGAAGGCACCGATGCGTTCACCCAAGCTGATGTCGGCGCTGGCGCTCGCCCTGGTGGCGCTCGCCGTTCCGGCCACCGCGGCCGCGCGCGCACACCACCACGGAGCAGGCAGGCACAGTGCGAGCCCCGGCAGCTGCCGCCTCACGCTCGACGTTGCGCCGCGCCTCCTCACGAGCGGCGAAACAGCGCTCGCATACGGTCAGGCATCCTGCCCGGCGGCGGCGGAAGCCGGACAGACCGTCACGATCTACGAGCGCGCCGCGACCACGGGCGGCTACAGCGTGGCGGGCACAGCCACCACCGACCCTCACGGCTTCTATCAGCTGACCACGCCGGCGCTGACGCAGAACTCCGTCTTCTACGCCGCTCTGAGCGGCGCGCGGAGCCCGCAGCGCACGGTCCGCGTGATCGCGCAGGTCGAACTGACGGGCCCCCAGGAAGGCAAGCCGCTGTTCGCCGGCATCCACACCGGCCGCCAGAACGCCGTCACCTTCACGGGCACCGTCAGTCCCGCGGACTCCGGCGCCGAGGTCGTTCTCCAGCGCCAGAACGAAGTGCGCGGGCGCGGCTGGCACCGCATCGGCCGCACGATCGTCAACTCGACGGGCGGCTTCGCGCTCACCCACGTCTTCTGGGTCCCGGGCGCATCGGACATCCGCGTGCTCGTGCGCTCGAACAAGCGCAACGTCCTGAGCACCTCGAACACGCTCAGCTACGACATCACCCAGGCACAGAACCCGGCACTGACGATCGTGACCTCGGCCGACCCGATCGCATACGACGGCTCGGTCGTCATCAGCGGCGCCGCGGCGGGAGCGCCCAACGCCTCGCTGACGCTGCTCGCGCGCACCGCAAACGGCAGCTTCAAGCCGGTAGCCACGACGAACGCGAACAGCGAAGGCAAATACGCCTTCCCGGCCCAGACCATGCTCGCGAGCACCTTCTACCGGGTGCAGGGCGCAAGCCGCCGCTCCGCCGTTCTCTACCAGGGCGTCAAATACGTGCTGACGGTGAACCCCACGGCCGCCTCCGCCCAGTCCGGGCAGCCGTTCTCGGTCACGGGCACCGTCACCCCCGCCCGCGCGGGCCATGAAATCTACCTGCAGCGCCTGAGCCCGCAGGGGACCTCCTGGCACGTCGTCGGGGTCGGCACGGTCAACGCCGACGGCAGCTACGCGATCAGCCACGTGTTCTTCGCGCCGGGCACCGACGCCCTGCGCGTGAAGATCCCCGGCGACCCCGAAAACGGCGGCACGGCGAGCACGCCGTTCGACCTCACGGTGACGCCCGCGCCCGGCGCGAGCCTGAAGCCCGAGCCGCCGAGCAACTCGAGCCAGCCCTCGCAGGGCCAGCTCTAGGACGAGCCTCCTGGCCGGTGGCGGTCCCGCGGACCCCGCGGGACCGCCCCGTCCGGCCGGCGCTCGGCGCGGTGCAGGTCGGAGGCTTCGCGAGCGCGGCCCTGTCCCGGCCGCCGCGAATGCCGGGGACAGGTCTATCCTTGCCTGCAGGCGAGGCAGCGGAGGAGGCGTAGGCGCGTGGCACCGATCATGTTCGTCGCGATCCCACTGGTGGTGCTCCTCGGCGTGCTGATCGTTCTGATCAGCAACGGCGAGCACTATGCGCCGCAGGCCTACTACCGGCGCAAGCGCGGCGGAGCGCCGGTCACCTACGGCTTCGACTCGCTCGGTCCGCGTCCCCGGCGCGTGCCGCCGGGCTGGGAGAGCGTAGAGACGGCGAAGGACTCTTCGCCGGAAGTGCTCTAGACGGCGCCCAAGAGCGCAGCCTCGGCGGTCGCCGGCCCGCACGGGCGGGGTGCCACGCCGGGCGATGGGCCCGCGCCAGGTGCCCGTTCAGCGCCGTGGGGCGGGCCGGAGCGCGCGGGCGCCGATCCGCGGAGGCCTGATCGGCGCAGGCCTCCGCTCGAGCCGGTTCAGGCCGCCACGGCGCGCGAGTCGAGGTGGGCGCCGACCTTGCGCTTGACGCGCTGCAGCGCGTTGTCGACGGTCTTGGTGTCGCAGCTCAGGCGCTCACCGACCTGCTCGTAGGAGTAGCCGTCGAGGTACAGGGAGAGAACCCGGCTCTCGAGCTCGGAGAGCGCGGTCGAGAGGCACCCCACGAGCGAACGCAGCTCCTCGCTGGAGATGACCTGGTTGACCGGGTCGTGAACCGTCGGGCCCGGGAGCATCTGGTCCAGCGTCGGCACGTCGTCGCCGCTGCCGGCGGGCGTCGAGGAGAACGAGACGTACTGGTTCAGCGGCGTGTGCTTGTTGCGCGTCGCCGTCTTGACCGCGGTGATGATCTGGCGGGTGATGCAGAGCTCTGCGAAGTTGCGGAAGCTCGACTCCCGGTCGGTGCGGAAGTCGCGAATCGCCTTGTAGAGCCCGACCAGGCCCTCCTGGATCAGGTCGTCGGCGTCGCCGCCGGCCAGGAAGTACGACGAGGCCTTGAGCCGCACAAAGCCGTGGTAGCGGCGCACGAGACGGTCGTATGCATTGCGGTCCCCCTGCTTTGCCAGGGCGATGAGGAAGACATCCTCAACCTTAGATTCAGGGTTAGAGTTCGGGAAGCTACGTGCCACGAGCAGTCCATCCTTTCTCGGCCCCGCCTCACGGCAGAACCCGGGTGTTTGCTCAGTGGCGCACTCCTCCCCTGGCGCCAAAGCTATTCAATTCCTGAGGTTTCTCAACCTCAGGTCAAGCGTTATGCGCGGCAGCCTGACACAGTTATGAAGAGCTGTCAAGCCTGGTTTGCAAGATCTCGTACAGGATCGCACTAGCCGCGGCGGACACGTTCAGGGAGCCCACCCGTCCCCGCAGCGGAAGCGCGATCAGCTCATCGCACGCGCCTGCGACGCGCGGGCGAAGCCCGCTGCCCTCGCTCCCGAGCACGAGGATCACGCCGCTGCCGCGGTAATCGGGCCTGTCGTAGGGGATCGGCGCCCGCGCGCCCTCGCTCTCCGTCTGCTCGGGTGCGCTCGCGCCGTAGCTCCAGCAGCCTGCATCGCGGGCCTCGATCAGGAAGTCCGCGAGGTTTCGAACACGCGCCACCGCGAGGTGCTCGACGGCGCCCGCGGAGGCCTTGCAGACGGCGGGCGTGACCTCGGCCGCGCGACGTTCGGGTATCACGACGCCGTCCGCGCCGGCGCACTCGGCGGTGCGGCACACCGAGCCGAGGTTCTGGGGGTCCTGGACCTGGTCGAGCGCGACGAGGAGCGGTTCCCGACGGGCGAGCAGCTCTGCAGCGCCGGCGTAGGGGTAGGGCCCGGCTTGCGCGCACATGCCCTGGTGCGAGGCCGAGCCGCAGCGAGCCTCGATCTCCTCCGCGGCGGCGATTCTCGCGTCGAGCCCCTTCAGCCAGGGCTCGCGGGCCGCCTGCGCCGTCGCCCACACGTCGGTGACCGCCGCGGCGCGCCGGCCCCGCAGCGCCTCGCGCACGGGGTTGCGCCCGTAGACGATCACAACGGCAGCAGCTCGAAGCCCTGCGCCACGTCGCGGACCTCCCAGCCCAGCGAGGCGATCCGCTCGCGCAGCTCGTCGGCGGCCGCGAAATCGCGATCCGCCCGCGCCTGCTCACGCAGCTCCGCCAGCTCCACGACCTCCTGAGGCGCCTCGGCGTCGGGAGCGAGCAGTGCCTCCAGGCCGAGCACTGTCAGCATCTCGCGCAGGTCGGCGTCGCCCGCCGAGCGCTTTGTCGCCTCCCGCAGCCACTCGTTCAGGGCCGCAAGGGCCTCGGCGGTGTTGAAGTCACGGCGCAGCGCCTCGAAGAAACGCTCCCGCAGCGGCGCCAGATCACCCGGCGAGGGCTCCCCGGGCTGCAGGCGGCGGGCGGCCTCCCGGATCCGGCTGACATTGGCGGCCGCCTGCTCGAGCGCCTCCCCGGAATACGCGAGCGGCTGACGGTAGTGCCCGGAGAGCAGGTACATCACGATGGCCTCCGGGCCGTAGAGCGCGACGACCTCGTGCAGGGGGGCGATGTTGCCGACGGACTTGGCCATCTTCTCGCCCGTCGACTGGATCATGCCGTTGTGCATCCAGATGCGGGCCAGCTCGTGGCCGCGGGCGGCGCGCGTCTGGGCGGCCTCGTTCTCGTGATGCGGGAACACGAGATCCGACCCGCCGCCGTGGATGTCCACCCCGCCCGGCAGACCCTCCTCGGCCATCGCCGAGCACTCGATGTGCCATCCGGGCCGCCCGTCTCCCCAGGGCGCGCTCCAAGTCGTGTCCTCACCCTCCTTGTGGGCCTTCCACAGCGCGAAGTCCAGGGGGTCGTGCTTGAGGTCTGACCCCTCGACATCCTCGCCCTGGTCCATGTCGTCGACGTCGCGGTGGGAGAGGCTGCCGTACCGCTCGTCAGAGCGAACGCGGAAGTAGACGTCGCCGTCGGCGGCATACGCGTGATCGGTGTCGATCAGCGCCTGGATGAATTCCTCGATCGGGCCGATCGTCTCGGAGGCGAGCGGCTCGAAGTCCGGGCGGCCGATGCCGAGGGCGTCGGTGTCGGCGAAGTAGGCGTTCGTCATCTCGCTCGCGAGCTGCTCGCTGGGCACGCCCTGCGCGCGCGCGGCGTCGTAGATCTTGTCGTTGACGTCGGTGACGTTCACGACCAGCCTGACGTCGTAGCCCTCGTGCCGCAGGAAGCGCGCCAGCGCGCTGAACACCACGAACGGCCTCGCGTTGCCGATGTGGATGCGGCTGTACACCGTCGGCCCACAGGCATAGATCCCGATCGTCGGTTTCACGGCGGGGGGGTCGAGCCCGAGCAGCTCGCCCGAGGCCGTGTCGTGGAGGCGGATCTCGCTCATCGCCGCGCAACCCTAGCTGCTGTCGCCGGGCGCGCGGGCGGACGCGTCAGGCGTCCTCGATGGCCGCGATCGCGAGCGCGGCAGCGCCCTCGCCGCGTCCTACGAAGCCCATCCGCTCACCGGTGCTGGCCTTCACGTTGACCTGTCCCTCGGGCACGCCCAGCGCCGCTGCCAGACGCGCGCGGATCGCATCGCGGTGGGGCGCCACCTTGGGCGCCTCCATGATCACGGTGCAGTCCACGTTGACGACGGTGAAACCGCGCTCGGCGAGCATCGAGACGACCTGCTCGAGCAGTGCGACCGAGTCGGCGCCGCGCCAGCGCTCGTCGGTGTCGGGGAAGTGGTGGCCGATGTCGCCCAGTCCGGCCGCGCCGAGCAGGGCGTCGATCACGGCGTGCGCAAGGACGTCGGAGTCCGAGTGCCCGTCGAGGCCGCGCTCGAACGGGATCTCCACGCCCCCGAGAATCAGCTTGCGACCCTCGGCAAGCCGGTGCGAGTCATAGCCGAGCCCGACCCTCACTCCGACGCTCCGATCGGCTCCAGGCGCCGGCGGCGGCCTTCGAACACCGACAGCTCGCGGACGCCGAGCTCGTCGAGCAGCTCGAGCGCCTGCTCGTAGCCGGCGCCGACGTCGGCCGGGACGTGCGCGTCACTCGACAGCGCCAGCGGGAGCCCCGCTTCCAGGCACATCTCCAGGAACGCGCGGGACGGGTACATCTCCCCGACCGGCTTGCGCAGCCCGGCTGTCGAGATCTCCACGGCGACGTCGGCGTCGGCGAAAGCTTCGACCGCCGGCTCGTAGTAGAAACGAGGATCGCGGTCCGGGATCCGCTCCGGGTGCGCCGAGCCCCAGATCTTCACGAGGTCGGGGTGGGCGATGACGTCGAAGAGCCCGCTGCGCGCGCTCTCGGCGACCGTCTCGAAGTAGCGCGACCAGATGCGGTCCGGGCTGAGGTCGGGGCGCTTCGGATCCCAGACTCCGTAGTCGTCCATGTCCACGGCGCCGTCGCGGATGAAGTGCACGGAGCCGACGACGTAGTCGAGATCGCGCGCCTGCAGAAGCGCCGCGGTGCGGTCCTCGGCGCCCGCGATGAAGTCCGCCTCGATGCCGAGGCGCAGGTCGGTCTGCTCGCACACGAAGGAGCAGTACTCGTCGAGGTCGTCCGCCGCATAACGCTCCCAGAACGGATGGCGCCAGAGCTCGAGCGCCTGACGAAAGCGGTAGATGTGTTCGGAGACGCCCAGCTCGGCGATCCCCTGCTCGGACGCCGCGAGCCGGTAGCGCTCGGCGTTGGCACGCGTGTGGAAGCGCTCAGCGGTGGCCTCCGCGTCGTCCGGGCGCAGGTGCACGTGGTAGTCGGTCAGCATCTCGGAGCGCGATTCAAGCAGGATCGGTGTGCCCGAACCGTCCGCGGTCGCCGAGCAGCAACTCCGCTACGCGCAGGTCGAGCGGGGTCGTGACCTTGATGTTCTCCGCCGGGCCGGGGACGACGATCACCCGTCCGCCTGCGCGCTCGATGAGCGACGCGTCGTCGGTGGCAGCCGCGAGGGCCTGCGCGTCGACTTCCAGCGCACGTTCGAGCGCTCCTCGCCTGAACACCTGCGGCGTCTGCACGGACCAGAGCTCGCCGCGGTCGAGCGTCTCGCGCACCTCTCCCCCGTCGCGGCCGGCACGCTTGATCGTGTCGGTCACGGGCGCGGCGACGATCGCCGCATCGGCGCGCTCGTCGCTCTCGAGCGCCGCGATCACCTCCTCCGCGAGTTTCGCGGTGAGCAGCGGGCGCGCCGCGTCCTGGACCAGCACGATCTCGTCCGCGTCGGCCGCCTCCAGCGCCCGCACGACGGACTCCGAGCGGCAGGAGCCTCCCGTGACTCCGACGGTGCCGGCCGGGGCCTCGCCGCCGGGCGGGAGCGCTACGACGATCTGCTCGACGCCGGCGGTGGCGGAGAGCGCCTCCACGCTCCACGCGAGCAGCGGCCGTCCGGCCAGCTCCACGAAGGCCTTCGGAACGCCTGCCGCCAGGCGCTCGCCGCTCCCGGCGGCAACGATCAGGGCGACGGTCATCGCCTGGGGGGCTGCCGCGCACGCGCCATGCCCCGTGGCTGGCGCGTGCGCGAGAGCCTCGCTACTTGCCGGCCGCCGCCAGCTGGCTGCTGGCCGAGTCGGCGAGCAGCTCGTCGAGGTAGCTCTCGGCCTCCTCCTCGTCCTTGTCGAGCGCGTACATGAGCTCGGAGGCGAGGATCTTCTTGGTGCGGGTGAACATCTGCTTCTCGCCGGTGGACAGGCCCTTCTCGCTCTCGCGCAGGGAGAGGTTGCGCACGACCTCGGCCAGCTCGTAGATGTCGCCGGTCTTGATCTTGTCGCGGTTGTGCTTGAACCGGCGGTTCCAGTTCTTCGGCATCTCCGAGACTTCGTCGCGCAGCACGTCGAGAACCTTGTTCACGGTTTCCTCGTCGATCACACGACGGAGGCCCGCCAGGGCGGCGTTCTCGGTCGGCACGCGCACCGTCATGTCGTTGTGCAGGATCTTGATGGTGAGGTACTCGCGGCGTTCGCCGAGGATCTCCATCTCCTCCTTCTTGAGGACCTTGCCTGCGCCGTGATGGGGGTACACGACGTGGTCTCCCAGCTCGAACTCGATGAACTCGACTTCGCGGGTGACCTCGAGCTCCTCGGTCAGTGTTGCTTCTTCAGATGCATGGGCCGAAATGGTGTCCTCCTTCGTTTTCGCCGGCCGCGCACGGCCGGCCCTTGTCAAGTCTGTAGGTAGCGGTCCACGAGGTTCAGCTCCTGCAGCCTGCGCAGGCCCTCGCGGATGTCCTTCGCGCGGATCTCGCCCACGCCCTCGATCGCCTCGAGCTCCGAGTCGCTTGCTCCGAGCAGCTCATCGAGGCCGCCGAACTCGGCGACGATCTGCGAGACCACCAGCTTGGGCAACCGGGGGATCCGTCCGAGCACGCGGTATCCGCGCGATGAGACGGGGTAGTCGAGGGTGTTCAGCTTGCGGTCGTAGCCGAGAAGCTCCGCGAGCCGGCCGAAGTCGAGCAGGTCCTGGTGCGTGAGGCGGCCGATCTCCTCGAGCGCCGCAGCGAAGCCCTCGTCGGAGTAGCCCGACAGGTAGTCGCGCACGAGCGCCGCCTTCTCGGCGGCAGCGCCGACCATCGTCTCCTCGAGCTGCATCTCGATCAGCCGTCCCTCGCTGCCGAGCTCGACGATGTAGCGCTCGATCTCGACCGCCATGCGGGTGACGAGCTCCGAGCGCTGCAGGACGGTCAGCACGTCGTGCAGCGTGGTCGCCCCCTCGAACTCGAGTGCCGTGAGGCGCGTCGAGACCTGGTCGAGGCGAGTGCGGAACTTCTCGAGCGTCGCGAGCGCCTGGTTGGCCTTCGCCAGCACGATCGGGATGTCCTCGAGGATGTACTTGACGGCGTCCACGTAGACCGAGACGACCTCGCGGCGCTGCGAGATCGCGATCACGAGCGCTTCCGTCTGCTTGGAGACGCGCTCCGCGGTGCGGTGGCGGGTGCCCGTCTCGTGCGAGAGGATCGTCGGATCGGGCATCAGCTGAACGTTCGCCATCGCGATCTTCGTCGCGTTGGCGTTCAAGATGATCGCGCCGTCCATCTTCGCCACCTGGTAGAGGAACGCGGGGCTGTAGTCGATGTCGAGCTTGATGCCGCCGGAGAACATGAAGCTCAGGTCTTCGGGTTCGCCGATCGCGATCAGCCCGCCGGTGCGCGCGTGCAGGATGCTCTCTATGCCCTCACGCAGCGCGGTCCCCGGAGCGATCATCTCCAGTGCCCTCATGAGCCCCGGATCCGGTTTGACTGCGTTGTCTACATCTTCGCCGGAACGGGGTGCCACAACCCCAATTCTAGGGCATTTAGCGAATTTTCAGCTCCCGCTCGGGACCGCGCGAGACGGCTGTGCAGCGCCGATCGAGGGTTCTGAGAGCGTATCGATTGATGCTTTGCGCCCCCCGCGCGAGGCCGCGATCGGGCCTCCCCCGCGCGCCTCCGGAAGCGCCAGGGCAAGCGCGTGGCGAAGTGTGGCCGCCGTGCGAGCCCGCGGATCGCTCTCGGGCGGTGCGATCACGGCGGCGAGCCCGTGCCGCGCGGCCTCGTCGAGCCGGCGCTCGGGGTGGCCCACCCAGCGCAGCTCACCGGTCAGGCCGAGCTCGCCGAAGCAGGCGAGCGGGACGCCATCGCCACCGGCGGCGGGCGGCACGCCGCGGGCGGCGCTCGCGACGGCGAGCGCGACAGCGAGGTCACAACCGGGCTCGTCCACGCGCACTCCGCCGACGACGTTCACGAACACGTCGCACCCGCCCGTCCCGACACCGCCGTGGCGCGCGAGGATCGCCAGCACCAGCGCGAGCCGGTTGCGGTCGAGGCCGGAGACGACCCGCCGCGGCTGCTCGAGCTCCGAGCGGGCGACGAGCGCCTGGACCTCGACGAGCAGGGGCCGCGAGCCCTCCATCGTGGCCAGCACGACGCTTCCGGGAGCGCGCGTGGCCTCGGCGACGAAGCGCGCGGAGGCGTCCAGCACCTCGACGAGCCCGCCCTGGCGCATCTCGAACAGACCAGCCTCGTTGGTCGATCCGAAGCGGTTCTTCAGCGCCCGCAGCTCGCGGTAGGGCCGCTCGCGCTCGCCCTCGAACTGCAGCACGCAGTCCACGAGGTGCTCGAGCACGCGCGGCCCTGCCAGCGCTCCGTCCTTGGTGACGTGCCCGACGAGGATCACCGCGGTGCCCTGCTCCTTGGCGAGGGCCATGATGCGGGCTGCCACCTCACGCACCTGCCCGACGGAGCCGGGCGCGCCGGAGAGGTCGCCTGAGCGCAGCGTCTGGACCGAGTCGATCACGCACACCTCGGGCCGCTCGGCCGCGAGCGTCTCGAGTACTCCCTCGAGCTCGGTCTCGGCCACGATCGGGACGTCGAGGGCGCCGCCGGGCCGCAGCGGCACGACCGCCCGGTTCGCGGTCGTCTCGCCGCCCACGAGCCGCTCCGCGCGCAACCTGACCTGCTCGGCCGACTCCTCGCCGCTGACGTAGAGCGTCCCGTGCCCGGCGCCCGCGAGGTTGCCGAGAACCATGTTTGTCAGCGTCGACTTGCCGATCCCGGGCGAGCCGCCCAGCAGCGTCAGCGACCCTGGGACGAGGCCGCCGCCGAGCACGCGGTCGAGCTCGCCGATGCCGGTCGACAGGCGGGTGACGGGCGCTGCGCCCACCTCGCGCAACCGTCTCGGGGCCTGGCGCTCGGCTCCGGACCGTCCGGGGCCCCCGCGCGTGCGCGAGGAGCCCCCGCCGGGCTCAGGGGCGATCTCCTCCACGAGCGTGTTCCACGCACCGCAGGTCGGGCACTGGCCGTGCCACTTGGCCTCCTGGGCGCCGCAGTCGGAGCAGACGTGGACTGTCTTGCGGGGCATCCGGCCAGGCTACGGCCTGGTGGAGACGCCTTTCCGGGCGGACCGGAACGCCCCGCTGAGCCGGCTTTCGCGCGGCGCCGAGCGGGCGGGCGAGGACTCGCCCGCCCGACCTACTCGAAGCTGGGGCTGCCGCTACTCGTCCGAGGCAGGCGCGTCCGCAGCCGGCTCGTCGCCGCCCTCGGCCAGCTCCGGCTCCTCGCCGGAGCCGCCCTCGGCACCGACGCCGACCGGCGTCTTCTGCTTCTTCGGCTGCACGATCGAGAGCTTGACCTCTTCCTCGCTGCCCTCGTTGCCGGGGTTGACGACCACGGTCGCGCCGGGGGTCAGCTCCTCGCGCAGGACGAAGTCCGCGAGCGGGTCCTCGATGTAGCGCTGGATCGCCCGCCGCAACGGCCGCGCACCCATCGCCGGATCCCAGCCCTTGTCGACCAGTAGATCCTTCGCGGAATCGGTCAGCTCGAGCTGCAGCTCCCGTTCGGCCATCGACTCGCGGATCCTCAGCAGCAGCAGCTCGACGATCTGCTTGATCTCGTCCTTCTGCAGCTTGTGGAACACGATCACGTCGTCGATGCGGTTGAGGAACTCGGGCCGGAAGACTTTCTTCAGCTCGCCCATGATCCGGTTCTTCATGTCCTCGTAGGTGATCCCCGTCTCGTCGTCCGAGACGGCGAAGCCGAGCGGCGTGTTGCGCGCGATCTCCGAAGCACCGATGTTCGAGGTCATGATCACGATCGCGTGCCGGAAGTCGACCGTGCGCCCCTGGGCGTCGGTCAGCCGGCCGTCCTCGAGGATCTGCAGCAGGATGTTGAAGACGTCGGGGTGGGCCTTCTCGATCTCGTCGAGCAGCAGCACCGAGTACGGCTTACGCCGCACGGCCTCGGTGAGCTGGCCGCCCTCGTCGTATCCGATGTAGCCCGGAGGCGAGCCGACGAGCCTCGAGACCGCGTGCTTCTCCATGTACTCGGACATGTCGATGCGGATCAGCGCGTCGTCGTCGCCGAACAGGAACTCGGCCAGGGTCCGCGCCAGCTCGGTCTTGCCGACGCCGGAGGGGCCCAGGAAGATGAACGAGCCGGTCGGGCGCTTGGGGTCCTTCAGGCCCGCGCGCGAGCGGCGGATCGCCTTCGAGATCACCTCGACAGCCGGGTGCTGGCCGATCACGCGCTTGTGGAGTTCGTCCTCCATGCGCATCAGCTTCTGCGTCTCGGCCTCGGTCAGCTTGAAGACGGGGATGCCGGTCCACATCGAGACGATGTCTGCGATCTCCTCTTCGCCGATCGACGGGCGCTCGCCGGACTCGCCGGATTCCCACGCCTGCTCGAGCTCGCGTTTCTTGTTCGTCAGCTTGCGCTCCGTGTCGCGCAGCGACGCCGCCTTCTCGAACTCCTGCGCCTCGATCGCGGCCTCCTTCTCGCGCCGCGTCTTCTCGACTTCGTCCTCCAGCTCGCGGTTGGCGGGCGGGGAGGTCATCGACTTGATGCGCATGCGCGAGGCGGCCTCGTCGATCAGGTCGATCGCCTTGTCGGGCAGGAAGCGGTCCGAGATGTAGCGCGAAGCCAGTTCGCCGGCCGCCTGCAGCGCCTCGTCGGTGATCTGCACCTTGTGGTGCTGCTCGTAGCGGTCGCGCAGACCGGTCAGGATCTCAACGGTCTGATCGATCGTCGGCTCGTCCACGCGGATCTGCTGGAAGCGGCGCTCCAGGGCGGAGTCCCGCTCGAGGTACTTGCGGTACTCGTCGAGCGTCGTCGCGCCGATCGTCTGCAGCTCGCCGCGCGCCAGCGCGGGCTTCAGGATCGAGGCCGCGTCGATCGCGCCCTCGGCGGCGCCGGCGCCGACCAGGTTGTGGAGCTCGTCGATGAACAGGATGATGTCGCCGCGCTGGGTGATCTCCTTCATCACCTTCTTGAGGCGCTCCTCGAACTCGCCGCGGTACTTCGAGCCCGCGACCAGAGCCGCCAGGTCGAGCGTGTAGATCTGCTTGTTCTTCAGCAGCTCGGGCACCTCGGAGCTCGTGATGCGCTGGGCCAGCCCCTCGACGACGGCGGTCTTGCCGACGCCCGGCTCGCCGACGAGCACAGGGTTGTTCTTGGTGCGCCGCGAGAGGATCTGCATGATCCGCTCGATCTCGGTCTCGCGACCGACGCAGGGGTCCAGCTTGCCGTCGGAGGCCAGCTTCGTCAGGTTGCGCCCGAACTGGTCGAGCAGCTTCGAGGACTTCTTGCCCTCGCCCGCGGGCGCTCCCGCGCCGGAGCCCGAGCCGCCCGAGGAGCCCTGGCGGCGCCCGCCCGGTCCGGACAGCATGCGGATGACCTCGTTGCGGATCTTCTCGGAGTCGGCGTCGAAGTCGAGCAGGATGCGCGCGGCGACACCCTCGTTCTCGCGCACGAGGCCGAGCAGGATGTGCTCGGTGCCGATGTAGTTGTGCCCCAGGCTCAGCGCCTCGCGCAGTGCCAGCTCGAGCACCTTCTTCGCGCGCGGGGTGAACGGGATCTGCCCGGAGGTGACCTCCTCGCCGGAGCCGACGATGCGCACGACCTGCGCGCGCACGCGCTCAACGGTGATGTCGAGGCTCTCGAGGACTCGAGCCGCAAGGCCCTCCTCCTCCCTCAGCAGACCGAGCAGAATGTGCTCGGTGCCGATGTAGTTGTGCTTGAGGGTCCGCGCCTCCTCCTGCGCGAGGACCACCACCTGTCTAGCCCTTTCTGTGAACCGCTCGAACATTTTGTGATCCTTCCTGCCGGGGCGGTTGCCCCAAGGGTCTTTTGGTGGTCCTTATGACGCCTAGAGGAGCAGTCTACCAACCGGTCGGGCCGCTCCTACGGGGTCCATCGGCACCCTGAACGCCTGCCTTGACCCAAGAAACGCCTGGCCGATCTCGTACGTTCGTCCATGCTCGAGAGCGCACGATAAAGGCCCCACCGGCCCGACCTGCGGCGTATGCCTCCTCGAGCCTCGGCGACCCTCCACCGGCTCACCCATCAGGGTAGCGGCAGGCCCCGTCCGAGCCGATCATCCGTCCGGGCGAGGGGCGCCCCGCGCCGGGCTCAGTCCCGCATCGCGGGGAACAGCACGACCTCGCGGATCGACTCGCGCCCCGTCAGCAGCATCACCAGCCGGTCGACGCCCAGCCCGACGCCCGCGGTGGGCGGCATCCCCTGCTCCAGCGCCTGCACGAACGCCTCGTCGTAGGGCATCGTCTCGGCGTCCCCGCCCTCGAGGGTCTCGACGCGCTCCTGCGCTTCGAAGCGCTTGCGCTGCTCGTCCGCGTCGATCAGCTCGCTGAAGCCGTTGGCGATCTCCATGCCGCCGGCGAACGCCTCGAAGCGCTCGACGATCTCGGGGTCCCCGGGGCGTTCGCGCGCCAGCGGCGAGATCTCCTTCGGGTAGTCGACGACGAAGGTCGGCCGGCGCAGCTCCGGCTCGACGTACTTGGAGAGCAGGTCGTCGGCCATCTCGAACCACACCTCGCTCGTCTTGACGTCGAGGCCCCGCTCGCGGATCTGGGCGGCCAGCGCCTCGGCCGTGGTGTGCTCGGAGAGGGAGATCCCGGTCGCCTCGCGGATCGCCTCCACGAAGCCGACGCGCGGCCAGGGCCCTGAGAAGTCGAGCTCGCCCTCGTAGGAGACGGCCTCGGCGGCCGCCCTCGCGATCGCTTCCGTGCGCGCCATCGCACCCTCGTAGTCCGCGTAGGCCTCATACCACTCGACCATCGTGAACTCCGGGTTGTGCTTGTGCGAGACGCCCTCGTTGCGGAAGTCCTTGCCGAGCTCGTAGACGCGCTCGAGGCCGCCCACGATCAGCCGCTTGAGGTAGAGCTCGGTGGCGATGCGGAGGTAGAGGTCGCGGTCCAGCGCGTTGTGGTGTGTCGTGAACGGCCGTGCCATCGCCCCGCCGTAGAGCGGCTGCAGAACGGGCGTCTCGACCTCGATGAAGCCGTCCGAGTCGAGTGCGGCGCGCACCGCCGAGACGATCCGCGCGCGGTCCATGAACAGCTGCCTGCTCTCAGCGCTCGAGATCAGGTCCAGCTCGCGATGGCGGTAGCGCGTCTCGACGTCGGTCAGCCCGTGATGCTTGTCGGGCGGCGGGCGCAGCGCCTTGCCGAGGACCTGGAAGTCCTCCACGCGCAGCGAGACCTCGCCGTGGCGGCTGCGCATCGCGCTGCCGTCGACGCCGAGCAGGTCGCCGAGATCGAGCGACGTGAGCAGCGCGTAGCGCTCCTCGCCGAGGATGTCCTGGCGCGCGTGGAGCTGGATCTTGCCGGTGCGATCCACGAGGTCCAGGAAGGCGGCCCTGCCCGATCCGCGGCGGGCCGCGATGCGTCCGGCGACACGGTGGCGCTCGTCCGTTTCCTCGCCGGGCTGAAGCTGCTCGTAGGCGGACAGGATCCCCTCGACCGGCTCGGCGCCGGCAAACGCGTGCGGAAAGGCGCCCGCGCCGGCTTCGAGCGCCTCGCGCTTGGCGCGGCGCTCGGCGATCAGCTCCTCGAGGCCGTGCCTGGGGGCCGTGCCGCCCTCGCCGTGTGCGTCGCCGTCCGCGCTCATCGCGCCGAGCCTACTGTCCCCGGGGCGCGAGCATCCGGCGCCGGCGGGCGGCTAGTCGAGCCCGACGTCGATCTTCGTGATCTTGAGCTTGCGGGCGGGCCCGCGGGGGACCTTCACCGCGACCGTCTCGTTGCGTTTGCGCCCGAGCAGCGCGCGCCCGACGGGCGACTCGTTGGAGAGCTTGTGCTCGAGCGGCTTGGCCTCGGCGGAGCCGACGATCGTGTACTTGACCGACTTGCCGGTCTTTTCGTCCTTGACGTGGACGACCGATCCGACCTGGACGACGTCGGTGGAGAGGTCCTTGGCCTCGATCACCGTCGCCATCCGCAGTTTCTCCTGGAGCTGCGCGATGCGGCTCTCGATCATCGCCTGCTCGTTCTTGGCGTCGTCGTACTCGGAGTTCTCGGAGATGTCCCCGAACTCACGGGCCTCCTTGATGCGCTCGGCAACCTCGCGACGCTTCTCGGTCGACAGCGTCTCGAGCTCGTCCTTGAGCTTCTGGAGTCCTTCTGGAGTGAGGATTACGTCCTTCGGCATGACACCCTCGATAGCGGTTCTTTCCCCCCGCGCCCGAGACGCAAAACCCCACTGTTGGTGGGGATCTGGCGCGGAGCGGCTCTTGCGAGCGCAGCAGTATAGCGGGGCCGCGCGGCACGGCCGAAAGGCCGCAATCGCCCTCTCAGAGGAGTCCCACGAGCTCCGTGGGGCGGGGCTCGAGCGACAGCAATCGCCTCGCTTCGGCGACGCTCTCAGCCCGCTGGAGGGCCTCCTGGAGAGCATGGGTCTCGGCGCGGTCGAGGCCGAGCCGGGGCAGGTACCACGGGTAGAACTTGCGCAGGTAGCGGGCGGCGCGCGGCTCGCCGAGGTGCTCGACGGCGCGGTCGATCGTCCAGCCGAGCTCCGCGCGGACCTCGTCCGGCCGCGGGTCGGCCTCGCGGCGCCCGAGCAGCTGCTCGAACAGCCAGGGGTTGCCGAGCGCGCCGCGCGCGAGCATCACGGCCGCGGCGCCGGTCTCCTCGAAGGCCTCGCGCACGCCCTCGGGGTCGTCGAGGCCGCCCGTGAGGATCACCGGCGCGGGCAGCGTCTGCACGAGCCGGGCGGCGAGCTCGTAGTCGGGCGTGCCCTTGTGGTGGACCGCGGCCGAGCGCGGATGGAAGCCGATCGCGGCGACGCCCGCCTCGGCGACGAGGCGATGGGCGACGTCGTAGCCGCTGCTCTCGCCGGGGCGAAGGCCGGAGCGCAGCTTGACGGTGACCGGCAGCGCGCGTCCGCCTTCCGCGGCGCCCTCGACCGCGGCGCGCGCGAGGGCCACGGCGCGGTCGGGATCGGAGAGCAGTTCGGCGCCGGCGCCGGTCTTGCGCACCTTGGGCACCGGGCAGCCCATGTTGATGTCGATCGCGTCGGCGCCGCGCTCGGCGACGAAGGAGGCGGCGGAGCGCATCGTGTCGGGGTCTTCGCCGAAGAGCTGGATGGATGTGGGCCCGCCCACCCCCGCCTCGCGCTCGCGCGGGTCGATGCGGAGCATCTCGTTGATCGTCCGCGCGTTGCGGTGGTAGATCGCGTGCGAGGAGACCATCTCCGAGACGGCCATGCCGGCGCCGTAGCGCTTGGCCTGAAGGCGGACGAACCAGTTCCCGATCCCGGCGAGGGGCGCGAGCAGGACCCGGTTGGGAACGCGAAGGCCGCCGAGGGTCCAGGAATCGCTGAGCGCGGGAGTCGCCATATAGATGATTAAAGGGACTTCTTCGAGGGGCGCCTTCGGCGCCTGTGGTGACGCGCGCTGCGGCGGCCGGCGCGCGGTGGCGCCCATGGCGAGAGAGCGCGGAGGGCGACGCCGCTAGGAGTTGCGTTCGTGCAGCAGGCGCAGCCCGGTGAGGGTCAGGAGATCGTCGACCAGGTCGATCTCCTCCGAGTAGGGGACGACCAGGCCGGCGAGGCCGCCGGTGGCGACCACGTCCGCGCGCTCGCCCAGCTCGTCGTAGATGCGGCGCAGGATCGCGTCGATGGCGCCCGCGTAGCCGTAGACGACGCCCGACCGGATCGCGTCGATCGTGTTCTTGCCGATCACGCTGCGCGGCGGCGCGAGATCGATCTTCGGCAGGCGCGCGCCGCGTTCGGAGAGAGCTTCGAGCGAGATCTCGATCCCGGTCATCAGCGACCCGCCGAGGTACTCGGCCTCCCGGGAGACGACGTCGAAGGTCGTCGCCGTCCCGAAGTCCACGCACACGGCGAGGCCGTCGAAGCGATCGCGCAGAGCGACCGCGTTCACGAGCCGGTCCGCGCCGATCTCGCGCGGGTTGTCGTAGCGGATCGCCATCCCGGTCTTCGTGCCCGGGCCGACGGCGAGCATCTCATGGCCCAGGTAGCGCTCGGCGACCGTGGTCCACTCGGGCTCGAGCTGCGGGACGGTCGAGGAGACGATCGAGGCGTCGAGCTCCTCGAAGGCGCAGCCGCGCAGCTCCAGCAGGTTGCGCAGCGCGGCGCCCAACTCGTCGGCGGTCGAGGTGCGAACCGTCGCGAAGCGCCAGTGCTCGAGCAGCCGCTCTCCATCGAACGCGCCGAAGTGCGTCTGGGTGTTGCCGACGTCGACGGCGAGCAGCATCGCTCCTGGATTATGCTCGGCCCCAGAGATGGCCGCGAACACGCCGAAGCTGTACGTCCTCCCCGGATCGCACCCGTGCGATGCGGTCGAGGCCGCGCTGCACCTGAAGGGGATCGCCTACAAGCGCGTGGACCTCTTGCCGATCGTGCCCGTGATCGCAGGCCCGATCCTCTACGGCGGCACGACCGTGCCCGGGATGCGGATCGGCTCCGAGCGCCTCGTCGGCTCGCGCACGATCATGCGCCGGCTGGACGGGCTCGTGCCCGAGCCGCCGCTGCTGCCGGCGCTCGGCGACCCCCGGCGCGAGCGGGTGCTCGATGCCGAGCGCTGGGGCGATCAGGTCTTCCAGGCCGTGCCCCGGCGTCTGATCGACGCTGCGTTCCTGCGCAGCCCGATCTCGATCGAGAGCTACGCAGGCGACGCCAAGCTGCCGCTGCCGCGGTCGTGGATGCGACCCGCGCTGCCGCTGACGGCGCGCGCGATGGCGCTGAAGAACGGCGCGAGCGACTCGGCCGCGCGCGCCGACCTGATGGCGCTGCCCGGCATGCTCGACCGGGTCGACGCATTCATCGGCGAGGGCGTGCTCGGCGGCACGCAGCCGAACGCCGCCGACCTCCAGATCGGCGCCACAATCAGGCTGCTCGCAAGCATCGGCGACGTCGCGCCGCTGATCGCGGGCAGGCCGTGCGAGCGGCTCAAAGGTCTGTTCGGGGCGCTCGCGGGCAGCGTTCCGCCCGGGACGTTGCCGGCCGAGTGGCTGGCGCCGCTCGCCGGCTCCCGGCCGGGCGCCGCCGGCGCCACGGCCCCGGCGGTCTGAGCGAAGCGTCCCGGCCATGTCCGCACGCCGTCGGCAGGTGCGCGAAAAGCGCCTGCTCACACGCGAAAGCGCCGCGCTGAGCGCCGCGCGGCGCGAGATATAGTCCGCCGCCGTGTCCACCCGCGGGGCCCTCTACATCGTCGTCGGCAAACGCGCCCTGTACCTCGACGCGGTGCGGCGTTCGGCCGCCTCGCTGAAGCGCGCGATGCCGGACCTGCCGATCGCGATCGTCTCCGACGGGCCGATCGACGGGCCCTTCGACCACCAGATCCAGATCGCGGAGAGCGACCCCGCGAAGCTCGACCCCGGGGCCGTCCCGTGCCGCTCGAAGATCATCGGCATGAAACAGAGCCCGTTCGAGCAGACGCTCTACATCGACGCGGACACCGTGGTGCTGCGCGACCTCGGTGAGGTGTTCGAGCTCCTCGACGGCTTCGATCTGGCGCTCGCTCACGCCCAGGGCCGCGTCTCGTTCGAGTTCGAGGACGTTCCCGCGTCGTTCCCCGAGTTCAACTGCGGCATCATCGCCTACCGCAGCACGCCGCCCGTCGAGTCCTTCCTCGACGATTGGCTCCGCGAGTACGACGATCTGATCCCGCGCCGCCCGAAGACCCAGGACCAGCCTTCGTTCCGCCGGGTCGCCTACCGGTCGGCCGGACTGCGGATCGCGACGCTGACCTCCGAGTTCAATCGGAAATTCGACACGGCCGGCTACATCAAAGGACCCGTCAGGATCCTGCACGGCTGGCCCAACGCCGGCGGCTTCGAGAAGGTCGCGGAAGCGATGGCGGCGGGGGGACCCGACATCCCGAAGGTCTTCACCGGGGGCCGTGTGTACGACCGCTCGGGCAGGCAGGTCGGGAGCTTCCTGGAGCCGGGGCACCGCTTGCGCGCGCTGCGTCGCCGCCTGTCGCGTTGAAGGCTGCGGGAGCCTCGGGATGAGCCATCCGGCAGGCGTACGGCTCTCCGCGGCGGCGAGCGACCGCCCCCGGGAGGACTGATGCCCGAAGGCGTGGTCGTGCTCGGAATGCACCGCAGCGGCACGTCGCTGATCACGCGGCTGGTGACGCTGCTGGGAATCGAGCTGTGCCGTCAGGAGGACCTGCTCGTCGGGGGCGCACGCAACCCGCGCGGGCACTGGGAGTCGGTATCGCTCATCCAGTACAACGACCGGCTGTTGCAGGAGCTCGGCGGCACCTGGTTCTGCCCGCCGCCGATGGGCGCCGCGGAAACCTCGAAGCTGCTCGAGCGCCACCGCGCGGAGGCGCTGGCGGCCGTGCAGGACACGCATCCGAATCGCCCCTGGGTGTGGAAGGACCCGCGCACCTGCGCGCTGATGCCCTTCTGGGCGCCAGTGCTCGGAGAGCGCGTCGTCTACCTGCTTGTCGCGCGCCACCCGATCGAGGTGAGCGACTCGCTCGCGGCTCGCAACGGCTGCACGCCGCTGCTCAGCATGGCGCTGTGGGAGCGCTACACGCGCCAGGCGATGCTCGGCGCGGCGGGCCACCCGGCGATCCAGTGCACCTACGACGGCGTGCTCGCCGACCCGATCGCGTGGTGCGAGCAGCTCGCGGGCTTCCTCGCCGAGGTGGGCATCCCCACGCGCGGCGTCGACCGCAAGGCCGTCGAAGAGTTCGCGATGAGCGAGCTGCGACACAGCAGCAGGTCGTGGAGCGAGCTGGAGCCCGGCCCGGAGATCTCGGCAGAGCAGGTCGAGCTCGCGCGGGCCGCGAGCGTCTTCACCGCCCAGCACGCCTACGTGCCCCCGCCGATCCCCGAGGAGACCCCGCAGACGACGGCGGTCCTCAGGGAAGTGCTCGAATCGAAACCGAAGCAGTACGGGCTCGCGGCCCTGCCGCCTCGCTTTGTCACACCGAGGAACGCGTCGGCGGCGCGCCGCGAAGACTCCTCGCCGCCCGTCTCGGTCGTGCTCGCCGGCGGAGAGCCGCCGCTCGTGCGAGCCACGCTCGCGGCCCTCGGCGACGCGCTGCCTGCCGGCAGCGAGGTGCTCGTCCCCACCGCCGGCGGCGAGCCGGACGGCCCGGACGGAGAGCCGCCGGCCGCAAACGACGTCATCGTGCGCGAGCTCGACAGCGGCGGCGCGCTCGGCGAGGCGGCGGCGCTGGCGCTCGCAGGGCAGGCGGCGAGCGGGCGCCTCGTGCTGCTCACGAGCGGTCGCATCACGAGCAGCCAGCCGTGGTTTGAGCCGCTCGAGCAGATCCTCGCGGGGCGGCGCGCCGGCGGCGTGGGGACAGCGATGCGCTTCGACTCCGACCCCGGCGCGCTCTGGTTCGGGCGCTCCTTCGCCGACGAGCGGCTCGCGGCGCGCCCGCTCGAGGGCTGGGCGCACGACGGGCCGGTGCCCGTGCCGCTGCTGCCGAGCGCCTTCTCGGTCTATCCGCGGCGCGTGTTCGCGGCGTCGGGGGGCGTCGACGGCGAGTTCAGCTCGCTCGCCGCGGCGATCGACGAGCTGAGCATCCGGCTCTGGCGGATGGGCTTTCGCTGCATGGTGGCGGCGCAGGTCGAGGCCTCCGCGCCTGCGCCCGATTCAGAGGACGCGCGAGACGACGCCGGGGAGCTGCACGACCGGATGCGCATCGCCACCCTGCACTTCGGCCCTGAGCGCCTGCGTGCGTTCCTCGAGAGCGCCAGGCGCGAACCCGCGTTCGAGGAGGCCGCCGCCCGGCTCGCCGCGAGCGACACCGAGCGCCGCCGCGCCTCGATCGAGACCCTGTGCGCGCGCTCGGACGACTGGTACCTGGAGAGCTTTCCACCGGGACGCGCCGGGCCGGTCCAGATGCCGGGCGGCGTGCAGGGCCGCAAGCTCGGCACGATCGCGCGGATCCGCCGGCGCGTGCGCCGGCGCTAGCCGCCCCCCTTCACATCAGCTCTGAAAGCCAGCGATCGTCGCTGTCGTCCCGAATGCGCTCGTAGAACTCCTGCGATTTGCGCGCGATGCTGCGCTCGGTGGCGCGTTCCCAACGCGACCAGCGGCGGCTGTTCATCAGCCGCGTCACGGCGGCGCCGACGGGGTTGCCCGGCAGGGGCTTGGCCTTGGGCGCGAGCGCACGGTGGGCGGGACTGAGACCGCCCGTCAGGCCGGCGCCGTGGTGGTAGACGACGTCGCCGTAGATCGCGAGGTAGAGCGGGTCCGGGTTGTGGCGGTTGGAGCGCAGCACCTGGACCCACGGCATGTGGGCCAGCTCCAGTTTTCGCAGCAGGTTGCCCCCGACGTCGGAGTTGGGCCGCCGGTGCACCCCCGGCCAGGTGTAGCCCGCGGTCCAGTCGCCGCGCAGCTGCTTCCAGGTGCCGACGCTCGTGACGGTGAAGCAGGGGTGGGGCTGGGGCTCGTTCCCGTTCTCGGCCCTGCGGACGGCGACCAGCGGCGCCTTCGCGAGGCTCTCTTCGATCAGCGGCATCGGGTCGGCGATCGGGAAGGAGTCGCCGTCCAGGAACATCATCAGGTCCTCGTCGTCGGCCACCTCGCAGATCTCCGTGGCGATCGCGTTGAGCTTGGGAGCGTGCATCGCCTTCAGCTCGAGCACCGTGTCGAAGTACGTGTTGTAGGAGGGGTTGATCCGTTCCAGCGAGGTCCAGATCTCATGCGGGACGCCGATGTTCTTCCGGATGTGCCCGGTCTGGATCTCGATCCATCGCGGGGAGGCGTGATGGACGGTGACGACGTACAGCACTCGCGCCTACCCGGCGTCGTAGCGGAACGGGAGCTCGCCGGCGATGTCACGCAGCAGCGGGGCCGTTTCGTCGCGCTTCGAGGGGATCAGATCCTCGGTGGGCAGCGGCCACTCGATCGCCACGTCGGGATCGTTGTAGGCGATTCCCCGCTCGGTCTCATCCGCGTAGTAGTTGCTCTGCTTGTACATCACGTCGGCGATCTCGCTCAGCACGCAGAACCCGTGCGCGAACCCGACGGGGCAGTAGAGCACGTGCATGTTCTCCTCGGTCAGCTCGAAGCCCTCCCACTCCCCGAACGTGGGGGACCCCACCCGCACGTCGACCACGACGTCGTAGATCGCGCCGCGCGCGGCACGCACGAGCTTGGCGGCGCCGTTGCCGATCTGGAAGTGCATGCCGCGGACGATCCCGCGCGAGGAGCGCGAGTGGTTGTCCTGGACCATCTCCTCACCGATCCCGAGCTCGCCGAACACGTTGCGGCGGTAGGTCTCGACGAAGAACCCCCGCTCGTCGCCGTAGACCTCGAGGGCCAGGAGGATCGGGCCGTCGAGGCGTGTCTCGAGTCTTTTCATGCGCTCTCTCCGTTGCTTGCAGGGGGAAGGGGCTGATCCGGTCTGCCGGCCGCCAGCCTACGCGGTGGCGGCAAGTCGGCTGCGGGCCATGTAGTCGACGAGCGCCTCGCGCCACGGGCGCAGCGGAGAGAGCCCCAGCTCGTCTGCCCGCGGACGGGCGAGCACGCCGTTCAGCGGGCGGTCCACGCCGCCGGCGGGGATCGTCGTCTCGGAGGCGTGAACGGGCGTGTCGAGCCCGGCCTCCTCGAGGATCGCGACCGTGAACTCGTGCCACGAGCACTCTCCGCCTGCGGTCAGGTGCAGGACGCCCTCGGCGCCCGCGTCCACCGCCTCGAGCACCGCCTTTGCGAGGTCCGCCGTGAACGTCGGCTGCAGGCGCTGGTCGGCAACCACGGTCAGCGCGTCCTGCTCGCGCGCGCGGGCGAGCATCCGCTGGACGAAGTTGCCCCCCTTGCTCGCCGATCCGTGCAGGCCGTAGAGGCCGGCGGTGCGGACCACCAGGGGCGCGTCGCAGTAGGCGAGCGCCGCGTACTCGCCGGCGAGCTTCGTGAGCGCGTAGATCGAACGCGGCGCCGGAAGGTCGTCCTCGGCATAGGGCTCCTGCCGGCGGCCGTCGAAGACGTAGTTGGTGGAGAGGTGGACGAGGCGGGGACTGCGGCGCCCGAGCTCGCGCACCGCGGCGACGTTCACCGCCCACGCGCTGTCGGCGTCGGTCTCGCAGACATCGACGTTGTGAAACGCCGCGCAGTTGAAGACGACCTCCGGCCGGGTCTCGGCGAAGACGTCCTCGAGCGCGACGGTGTCCGTGATGTCGAGCTCGCCGTGCGAGAGCACCCGGGCGGAATCACCCAGCAGTTCCTGGAGGTCGCTGGCCAGCTGACCCCCGCCACCCGTGATGAGCGCTTTCACAGGACCTCTGAGAAGGTGTCCAGGAGCGGCTTGACCTCGTAGAGGAGCTCGAGCCAGCGGATGTTGTAACAGCGCGGATCGGTGAGTCTCGCCAGATCGTTGTCGTCGATTCGCGGGAGCATCTCGCTCACGGCCTCGAGCACCGAGCGCCTCGGAATGAAGTTCAGCGTCGTCGAGAGCTTGGCGTTGGCGCACTCGTAGTTGCGCGTCAGGGCCGGCGCGGGCACCTCTTCGAGGGTCACCGAGCGCCCGGCCAGCTCCACCGAGCCGGCGACGATCATCGCGAGCTCGCGGATCTGGTAGTTCGAGTGGACCACGTTGAAGATCTCGCCTTTCACCTTCTCGGCCGGCGCCTCGTAGGCAGCGATCATCGCGTCGGCGCAGTCGCAGATGTCCACCAGCGGGCGCCACATCCATCCACCGCCGTGCAGCTTCAGGGCACCGGACAGCAGCGCGTCCTTGACGAACGTGTTCACGACGAGGTCGAACCTCATCCGCGGGCTCCAGCCGTAGACCGTGCCGTTGCGCAGGATCACCGGGCAGAGCCCCTCGCCGGCAAGCTCGATGAGCTTCTCCTCGCCGTAGCGCTTGGAGGTCGCGTACGCCGCGCGCGGCTCGATGGGCGCGTCCTCTGCGTGCATTCCCGGCGGCATGCCGTCGTACAGCGAGCACGAAGAGGCGAACACGTAGCGCTCGATCCCCCGTTGCACGCACGCCTGGCCGAGTGTCTCGGTGGCGACGGCGTTCATCTCCCAGTTGGCATCGGGGTTGAACTCGGCGGTCGGGTCGTTGCTGAGCCCGGACAGGTTGATCACGCCGTCGATGCCGTCCAGCGCATCGGAGGGGATCTCGCGAACGTCGGCGACCACGAGCTCGAGCTCCTCGCGCACCGGGGCGAGCCCCTCCTCCCCGAACAGAAGGCGATCCAGGACGCGGACGCGGTAGCCGCGCTCGAGGAGCTTGGGGACGAGGATGCTGCCGATGTAGCCGGCGCCGCCGGCGACCAGGATCGTCTGATCGGGGTCGGGCGCGAGCGGGTCCAGACCGTTCGAGCGCTGCGCGCTCGGATCGAGGCCGTTCATCGCCTGCACGCCCGGCTCGGGGGCGAATCGTGCTTCGTCGCTCACGCCTAGAGCGTAGCGTTTGACACCTGCCCGCGCGAGTGCTCTGCGGTCCAAACGGGGCGCTCCGCGCGAGTCCGAGCCACCCGTCCGGAAGCCCCCGCCGCATGCCGGCAGACGGCGCGATTTCCGGCGCCTGCGAGGCGCGCGGCACCGGCGCTCGGGGTGCCCTCGCGACCCTCCGGGCACGCACCTGCCCGCCCCGCCGCAGATACCTCCGCTGCGGCACGGACCCCGCTCCCGGGGGATCCTTCCCGTGCGTCCGGCGCTCCCCACAGGCGCCCGGGCGGCGCTACAGTCGGCGGAGAAGGGGCCAGTCGTGCGTGCCCGCTTGTCCCCCGATGGGCGGTGCGTCCCGGCCGCCAAAGGCAGATGCGCACACTCGATCCTCAGTCCCTCCCCCAGCACGTCGACCGGCTCTACCGGGCCGCCTGGGCGCTGTGCGGCTCGCGCGAGGACGCCGAGGACCTCGTGCAGGAGACCTTCGCCCGTGTGCTCTCCCGGCCGCGGATGCTGCACGGCGACGACGACGCCTACTACCTGATGCGTGTGCTGCGCAACACGTTCCTCACGAATCTGCGCACGGCCTCGCGCCGCCCGGTCACGGTCGCGGCGCTCGAAGACGTGGTCGCCGCAGACCCGCGCCCCACCGCTCGCCCGGAGCGCGCGCTCGAGGTGCAGGAGCTGTACGCGACCGTGGCCGAGCTGCCGGAGGACTTCCGGCTCGCGCTCGTGGCCGTGGACGTGCTCGGGCTCTCCTATCGTGAAGCCGCGCGGGCGCTGAAAGTGCGCGAGGCGACGCTCACCACGCGCCTCTTCCGTGCACGCAGGCAGATCGCACAGAAGCTCGCAGTCGAGGACCCGGATCCGCCGGCCGCCCAGCCGCCCTCCGGGGAAGGAAAGGAGGCCGGAGGAGTCCTCTCTGGTGGTGAGAGCCCATGACTGAGACACCCGGCAGCCCCCCGCGCAACGAAGAGGAGCTCGTCGAGCTGATGCGCTCGGTCGACGTCCGCGCTCCCAAGAGCCTGCACAAGCGCGTCCAGGCGATGGCGAACGAGCACGAGGCGGACCACACGACGCTGCGCGGCGCGCTGTACGGGATGCGGCTGCGGCTGGGCGCGCTCGCCGCCGTGGGTGCCGCCGCGGGTGCGGCGCTCGCGCTCGCCCTGGGCGGGGCCGGGACCTCGGCGCTCAGCCTCGGCGAAGCCGCGGCGATCACGCTGCGAGGAGCGACGCTCCCCGCTCCGGCTGAGAGCCGGAGCAACAGCGCGCAGCTGAACGCGGGCGTCGAAGGCATCTCCTTCCCCTACTGGGAGGACCGCTTCGGCTGGCGCTCGACGGGCTCGCGCACGACCTTGGTCGCGGGACGCACCGTGCACACCGTCTTCTACGAGGACTCCGACGGCCGGCGCGTCGGCTACTCGATCGTCGCGGGCGGCTCGCCGCCGGCGATGCCGGCCGGCGAGGTGCACTGGCTGAACGGCACGGCCTACCACCTCGGCAACGTCGCCGGCGCCGGGGTCGTGACCTGGGAACGCGACGGCCACCTGTGCATCGTGGCGGCGCGCGGCGTCGAGCCGCAGCAGCTGCTCACGCTTGCGAGCTGGGACGAGGCGTGAGCTCCCCGGCGCCGGTCCACCCCCGCCGGGAAGGTTCGCGGCGGGCCGGCGTCCTGGAGGTTGGCGGCGCCGAGCACCTCGAATCCCAGAGCCGGAAAAGGAGCCTTCGATGAGCAACCCACTTCAGCGCCCGAGCAGACGAGCCGTGGCGGTGGCCCTTGCGGCGCTGGCGGCGACGTCCGCCGCGGTCGCTCCGGCACTCGCAAGCGGAGGAGGAGGTGCCCGCGCGTCGGGCTCTCACGTGGTGATCCTCAAAGAACTCCGCTTCCACCCCTCGACGGTGACGATCGACCGCGGCGAAGCGGTCACGTGGGACTGGCGCGACCGCGGCGAAAAGCACAACGTCACCTTCCACGGCTTCCACTCCCGCACGATCAGCAGCGGCGCCTACACGGTGCGGTTCCTCTCGAAGGGGACCTTCAACTACCGCTGCACCCTCCACGAAGCCGAGGGCATGCGCGGCACCGTCGTCGTGCACTGAGGCCCGGTCCCTCCAGCCGGAGCCTCTGGCGCTAGGGGCGCGTCGCCGGGCAGGCCAGGGGTGGCCCTGCCCAGCGCACGCCCTCGCTCACGTCGAGAGCGGCCAGCGCGTCGGCGAGCCGGGCGCCGCCGGGCGCCCGCAGCGCGAAGTCCAGCTCGAGCGCCGGGATCAGCACGAAGCGCCTGCTGAGCAGCTGCGGGTGCGGCAGCGTCATCCGCTCGTCGCTGAGCTCGACCTCGCCCAGCAGCAGCACGTCGATGTCGATCGTGCGCGGGCCGTGGCGCACGCCGCCCGCCTCGCGCCCGAGGCGGGCCTCGAGCTCCTTGACCGTGTCGAGCAGCTCCAGGGGCTCCAGCGCCGTCTCGACGAGCACGCACGCGTTCAGGAAGCTCGGCTGGTCGAGCACCTCGCCGACAGGGTCGGTGTCGTAGGTCGAGGAGGCCGCGCGGACCTCGATGCCGGCGGCGGCGATCGCGTCGACCGCGCGCTGGAGGCTCGCGCGCCGCTCGCCGACGTTCGAGCCCAGCCCGAGCAGCCCCTGCCGGGACCCCGCCCGCCCCACGGGCGCGCTCACGCGCGCGTGGTCTGGAGCCCCGCCGCCTGGACCTTCTCGCCCATCGCCTGCGCGAAGGGCACCAGCCCGGAGATCGGGCGCAGCATCACGGTGAAGTCCTCGATCAGGCCCTCGTCGTCCAGGCGGAGCAGGTCGAGCCCCTCGATCTCGCGCCCGCCGATGGCCGCCCGGAAGATCAGCGCGTGCAGGCCGCCCGGCGCTTGCAGCTCGTCGGTGTAGCGGAAGTCCTCGAACGTCTCCGAGACGATCTCCAGCAGCCGCCCGACGGTTTCCTTGCCGATGAACGGGTGGAAGGTGGCGGGGCTGTGGAAGACGATGTCCTCGGCGAGCAGGGCGCGCGCGGCGTCGATGTCCTCGCTCTCGACGGCGGCCCGGAAGGCGGTGGCTGCGTTCATGGCCGGGAGCCTACCCGTCCGCTTCGCGCCATACCTCGACGGAGACCTCCTCGACGCTGAGCGCGATCGGCGGCTCGGGCTTGGCCGCCTTCACCCAGACGCCCTCGAGCTCGTAGTCGGCGAGCAGCCGCTCGGCGATCGTCGCGCACAGCCGCTCGAGCGTGCGGTGCGAGCGCTGCTGGGCGATCAGCGCGACGAGCTGGCAGACCTCCGCGTAGTCGACCGTGTCCTCGATCGAGTCCGTGACCGTCGCGTCGGTCTCCCCGACGTCCAGGCGCAGGTCGAGCACGAGCCGCTGGCCCACCTCGCGCTCGGCGTCGCTGACGCCGTGGTGCGTGTAGAGCGAGAGCCCGGCGATCTCGATCGTGACCGACTCCGCCCCCTGCTCGGCGTCCTCGTCGAGCTCCTCGGCGTCGTCGTCTAGCTCGTCGGAGTCGTCGTCTCCGGGCTCGGGGACCATCGCCCGCCCAAAGTAGCAGCCGCCACCGCCAGCGCATCGCGGACGGGGGCGACGTCGTGGACCCTGAAGACGGCGGCGCCGCGCTCGAGGGCCATCACGTTCGTGGCGATCGTGCCGGCCAGGCGCGCCTCGGGCGGCAACGGGCTCACCGTGTCGATCTCCCCCTGGCCGGACGCCGCGGCGGCGATGCGCCCGAGGAAGGTCTTGCGCGAGGTGCCGACGACGAGCGGCCGGCCGATCGCGGCCAGCTCGCCCAGGCGGCGCAGCAGCTCGAGGTTGTGCGTCGCGGTCTTGCCGAAGCCGATCCCGGGGTCGAGCAGGATCCGCTCCTCGGCGACGCCCTCGCCGATCGCGAACGCCATCCGCTCCTCCAGGAACGACTTCACCTCCGAGACGACATCCTCATAGCGCGGTTCGCGCTGCATCGTGCGCGGCTCCCCGAGCATGTGCATGAGGCAGCATTCCGCGCCGCTGCCGGCCACGAGCCCGGCCATCTCGGGGTCGGCGCGGAACGCGCTGACATCGTTGACGAGCGTGGCCCCTGCCCGCAGGGCGACCGCGGCGACGGCGGCCTTGGAGGTGTCGATCGAGAGCTGGGCCCCTGACCCGGCGAGCCCTGCCAGCACCGGCTCGATCCTCGCGATCTCCTCCGCGGCCGCGACCGGCTCGGCGCCCGGCCGCGTGGACTCGCCGCCCACGTCCAGGATGTCCGCCCGCTGCGCGAGGAGCTCGCGCCCGTGCGCGACGGCCGCCCCGGCGTCGAGGAAGCGCCCGCCGTCGGAGAAGGAGTCCGGCGTGACGTTGAGAACGCCCATCAGGCGGAAGGGCGGGGCCACCTGGCGGAACCTAGCGGGCCGCTCGCTGTGAGCGCCGCTCAGCTGAGGCTCGGCCCGTTCGGGCCGTCGTCGCCGCGCATCTCCGCGGCGCCACCGGCGAGGCCGGGACGGGGGATCGTGCGGGGCACTTCGCGCTCGGGGCGCTCGGGCGCCAGCGGCGGGGCCGGCAGCTCGGGCTTCGCGCCGTCCTCGATGCCGAAGACCTCCTCCTCGCTCTTGCCGTCCAGCAGGGCGAGGAACTCCTCCTTCTCGATCGTCTCGCGACGGACGAGGATCTCGGAGATCTTCTGGAGGTCGCTCTGGTGCTCGGTGAGGATCCCGCGGGCCCGCTGGTGGGCCGATTCGATGATCCTGCGCACCTCGTCGTCGATCTCGCGGGCGATGTCATCGGAGTAGTCGGGCTCGGTGTTGAACTCCCGCCCGAGGAACGGCTGGCCGTGATCGTGGCCGTACACGCGCGGCCCGAGCTTGTCGCTCATGCCGAAGCGCATCACCATCTGCTTCGCCGTCTGCGTGACCTTTTCGATGTCGTTGGAGGCGCCGGTCGTGATCTCTCCGAAGATCAGCTCCTCTGCGGCGCGGCCGCCGAGCGTCATCGCCATCGTGTCCTCGAGCTCGGCGCGCGTGGTCAGGAAGCGGTCCTCCTGGGGCATGGAGATCGTGTAGCCCAGCGCCTGTCCGCGCGAGATCACCGAGACCTTGTGGACCGGGTCGGAGTGCTCGAGGAAGTGCCCGACGATCGCGTGCCCCATCTCGTGGTAGGCGGTGATGAGGCGCTCTTTTTCGCTCATCACGCGAGTCTTCTTCTCGGGGCCGGCGATCACGCGCATGATCCCCTCCTCGAGCTCATCCTGGTCGATCTCGCGCTTGCCGGTGCGGGCGGCGAGAAGTGCGGCCTCGTTGATCAGGTTCGACAGGTCGGCACCGGTGAAGCCGGGGGTCTGACCGGCGAGCGCGTCGATGTCGATCACCTTCGCGAGCGGCTTGCCGCGGGTGTGGACCTCGAGGATCTTCGCGCGGCCCTTGCGGTCGGGGCGGTCGACGGCGATCTGGCGGTCGAAGCGGCCCGGGCGCAGCAGCGCCGGGTCGAGGATGTCGGGCCGGTTGGTGGCCGCGATCATGATGATGTTGTCCTTGGCCTCGAAGCCGTCCATCTCGACGAGCAGCTGGTTCAGCGTCTGCTCGCGCTCGTCGTGGCCGCCGCCGAGCCCGGCGCCGCGGTGGCGCCCGACGGCGTCGATCTCGTCCATGAAGATGATGCACGGGCTGTTCTGCTTGGCCTGCTCGAAGAGGTCGCGAACGCGCGAGGCGCCGACGCCGACGAACATCTCGACGAAGTCCGAGCCGGAGATCGAGAAGAACGGCACGCCCGCCTCGCCGGCGACGGCGCGCGCGAGCAGCGTCTTGCCGGTGCCCGGTGGCCCGTAGAGCAGCACGCCGGTCGGTATTCGAGCCCCCAGGGCCTGGAACTTCTTGGGGTTCTCGAGGAATTCCTTGATCTCGTGGAGCTCCTCGACGGCCTCGTCGACACCCGCCACGTCACGGAACGTGATCTTGGGGGAGTCGGCCGACATGCGCTTGGCGCGCGACTTGCCGAACGACATGACTTTCGAGCCGCCGCCCTGGACCTGATTCATCAAGAAGATCCAGAACCCGAAGAACAGGACGAAGGGGATGATGTACATCAACAGCCCCAGCAGCGCGCTGCTCTTTTCAGATTCGATGTTGTAACTGACGTCGGCCGTTTTCAGTTCCTTCATCAGTTCAGGAGCCGCCTGATCGATGAAGCCGACCGAGTACGTTTCCTTGTTCTTGAGCTTGACTTCGAGTTCCTTGTTCTTGTTCTTGAACTCGACCGATTCGACTTCCTGTTTCGGCAGCTCGGAGGCGACGAGCGTCTGGTAGCTGTGGTGACGCTTGTCGGGGTTGCTGTTGTTGACGAGTTTGACCGCCAGGAACGCGAGCACCACAACGATCAAAATCGGGAAGGCGGCGCTCTTGAAGAAACGGCTCATGATCTTGTCTTGAGTCTCCTGGCGCCGTCTGAAGTCTTTGACACCAGTGCCCTAGCCTACCATGGCGCCCCTGCAGGGCCGGCGGTTTGCGGGCTCCCTGAGGGGTCCTCGGCAGTCCGGGGCAAGACCTTGAGAGGCGGCCGCGGAGCGCTGATCTAGCCGTCGAGCACGGCGACGAACGGCAGGTTGCGATGGCGCTCGTCGTAGTCGAGCCCGTAGCCGACGACGAAGCGGTTCGGGATCTCGAAGCCGACGTAGCGCGTCGGGAGGTCGACGCGGCGACGCTCGGGCTTGGTCAGCAGGGCGCATACCTGCAGGCTGCGCGGGTTGCGCGAGCCGAGGTTCCTGAGCAGGTACTGCAGGGTCAGGCCCGAGTCGACGATGTCCTCGACGATCAGCACGTCGCGTCCTTCGATCGCCGCGTCGAGGTCCTTGAGGATCCGCACGACCCCCGAGGAGTCGGTCGCCGAGCCGTAGGAGGCGACCGCCATGAAGTCGAGCTCCACCGGCACGTCGATGCAGCGCATCAGGTCGCTGAGGAAGAACACGGCGCCCTTCAGAACGCCGACGAGCAGCAGCGGCCGGCCCTCTTCGTCGCTGTAGTCGGCGCTGATCTCGCGTCCGAGCTCGGCCACTCGGTGCTGCAGCTCGTCGGCCGTCACGAGCACCTCCCCCAGCCCGGGCTCGTTCGACGGGCGCGGGGGCGTGGCCACGCGAGGGAGTCTAGAGGTCGCCCGGGCGGGCTCCCTCGCGCGGCGGCAGCTTGACCATCCGCAGCACTCCGTCCTCGATCACGGCACCGGCGCGCCCGCCCACATGCAGCTCGCTGCGGCCGCGCCGGCGGCCCAGCTCCAGCAGCTCGCCGACGCGCTCGCCGGCCTGCGGGACGTAGGTGCCCGCCGCATGCTCGGCGAGCCGCACGACGACCATCCGCGCGAGCGCCGGCGGCATCTCCTTCAGCCGCGAGACCTCGACCGCGTCGCGACGCGCCAGCTCGGCGTCGACGAGGGAGTCCAGGAGCTCGGTCTCCTCGCGCAGCAGCTCGGCGGTGCGCAGCACGTTGGCCTCGGCCGCGGGATGCACGGCGCGCAGCGCCGGCACCACCGCGTGGCGGACACGGGCACGGGCGAAGCGGGGATCGTCGTTGCTCGCATCCTCCGACCACGGCAGGCCAAGCGCCGTGCAGTAGGCGCCGGTCTGCTCGCGGCTCAGCCCCAGCAGCGGGCGCACCAGACGGCCGTCGGCCGCCGGCATCCCGAGCAGGGCGCGCCGGCCGGGCGACGCCGCCAGACGGTAGAGGATCGTCTCGACCTGGTCGGAGGCGGTGTGACCGGTCGCGATCAGCGCGTCGCGCTCGCCGGCCAGCCGCTCGGCCTCGGCGTAACGCACCTCGCGCGCCCACGCCTGGAGGTTGCCCGCCCCCTCCATCTGGCGGGCCTCGGTGCGCAGGACGTGCAGCTCCACCCCCAGCCGGGCGCAGAGCTCGCGGCAGCGGTCCTCCTCGGCCGCCGCCTCCTCGCGCAGGCCGTAGTTGACGTGAAGGGCGAGCACCGAGCCGGCGCCCAGCAGCGCCACGGCGACGTCGAGCATGCACGTCGAGTCGCGTCCGCCCGAGAGCATCGCGACGAGCGGGCGGTCGCGAGCGAACAGACCGGTCGCACGAACGGCGGCCCGCACCTGCTCCGGGTCCGCTGCGCCCGCCGGCTGCTCAGTCATCGCGGGCGGTGGCCGTGAACAGCTCGGTCGGCTCGGAGAAGCCCTTCAGGCGAACCTCGCCGATGAGCCGGAACTGCAGCCCGTCCACGCCGTCGGCGAGCTCGACCACGGGTCGCGTGACGAGCACCTCGCCGCCGCCGGCGCGCGCGACCACGCGGGCGGCCTGGTTGACCTCGCGCCCGAAGTAGTCCCCGTCGCGGTAGAGGGCCTCGCCGTAGTGCAGGCCGATCCGCGGCGCCGGCTCGCCCGGCTCCACACCCTCCTGCAGCCCCACGGCCCAGCTCGCGAGCGCGGCGGCGTCGGGGCCCACCACCATCACCTCATCGCCGAGCGTCTTGATCACGCGCGCGTCGGCGGGAAGGCTCTGCCCGACCGCCTCGACGAAGCGCTCGACCGCACCCACGGCGACCTCGTCGCCCTGCTCGACGGTCAGCCGCGCGTAGCCGGCGAGGTCGGCGAACGCGATCGCCACGCGCAGGCGCCCCTCCTCGAGCTCCTCCTCGCCGAGCTCTGCCTCGACGTGGCCGATCATGTCCTGCTCGACGAAGTGCGAGAGCAGGCGGTCGTGCAGGTAGCTGATGAACGGCGAGGCGAGCGGCAGCACTTCACGCGTCATCGCCTCCATCTCCTCCGCGATCTCCACGTTCGGAACGCCGGCGCGCATCAGCGGCTTGTGCACGTACAGGTGCATCAACCGCACCTCGGCGTCGGCGATCTGGGCCATCACCTGGCCGTAGACGCGCAGGAGCTGCAGATACGCGGGAAGCGGGAACCCGGCGGCCAGCACCGCAGCCGCGTAGCGCATCATCTCGAGGTCCGCGTCGGAGAAGCCGTCGGGCGGCGGCGGGCCGAGCCCCATGGTCGCGTAGACCTGCCTGACGAGCGCCGGCGGGAGCCCGCTCTCGCGCGCGACGGCTCGCAGCGAGTGACGCCCTCCGGCCGGGCTCAGCAGATCCTCGATCGGGCCGATCGCGAGCTGACCCTCGTCGCTGGCACGCTTGATGCGCTCGAGCGAGTGCCCGCGTGCGCGCAGCCTCGCGACCACCCGCACGTAGGCGATCGCGGAGGGCGTCCAGCGGCCGTCGAACCCCGGCACGAGGCCCTTCGCGACCCAGCGCCTGACGGTGCCGGGCGAGACCCCGACCCTGGCGGCGACCTGCGCGAGCGTCGGCTCGGCGGGCTCGGGCACCGGCTCCTGGGGAGGCTCCGCCACTCAGGCGGCTCGCACGACGGGCGGGGGGACGGTCGCGAGCATGCGCCTGAGTCTAAAGTCGCCGCGATGCCGGAGCCCTCGCAGACGATCCACCTCCACCCCACGGCCCCGCTCGCCGAACGCGTGCTGCTGCCGGGCGACCCCGGGCGCGCGCTCGCGCTCGCCCAGGCGCTGCTCGAGGAGCCGCGGATGTTCAACCACCACCGCGGCCTCTGGGGCTACACGGGCGCCGCATCCGACGGCGAGCCGCTGACGATCCAGGCGACCGGCATGGGCGGGCCCTCGGCGGCGATCGTCCTCACCGAGCTGATCGCGCTCGGCGCCCGGCGAGCGATCAGGGTCGGCACCTGCGGCGCGCTCGAGCGCTCGCTCGAGCTGGGCGAGCTCGTGATCGCCCGCGAGGCGATCAGCGCCGACGGGACCTCGCGTGCCCTCGGCGCGGCGGGGCGCACCGGCGCGGACGAGGCGCTGACCCGGGCGCTGGAAGCGGCGGCGCCCGACGCGCGTGCCGGCGCGGTCGTGAGCGTCGATCTCTTCTACGAGCGAGGCCCGGCCGGAGCGGGCCACGACGCCCTCGCCGTCGAGATGGAGGCGGCGGCGCTGTTCGCACTCGGACGGGCCGAGACGGTGCCGGTCGCCTGCCTGCTCACCGTGACCGACACCTTCGACGCGCAGGGCGGGCGCCGCAGGATCGACGGGCAGGACCTGCCTGCCGCGGCCGAGCGGATGGGGCGGGTGGCGATCGCCGCGCTCGCGCCGGCGGCGCAGACGCCCGGCGCCCGGGGCGGGCACTACGTGACGGTCGCGCGCGACCTGGTCGCCCGCTGGAACAGCGGGGAGCGCGATCTCGCGGTGATCCCGTTCGAGCCGGAGGTCGAGCTGCATTCGCCGCTGTCCTCGGTCTCGGGCCGGCCCTACCGCGGAGTCGAGGGTCTCGCCCAGTGGATCCTCGACGTGGACGAGCAGTTCGACTCGTGGCAGATCGATGTCGCCGAGTTCCGCGAGGCCGAGCGCGCGGTGGTCGTTCTCGGAGAGATCGACGCGCACGGGCGCGCGAGTGGGACGCAGTTCCGGCAGGCGTTCGCGATGGTCGCGGACTTCAGCGCCGAGAACAGGATCGCGCGGGTCCGGATCTTCCTGGACCGGTCCGAGGCGCTCGCGGCCGCCGGACTCGGTTGAGCGCCACGCGGCCGGCTCGGGCCCGAGCTCTGCCAACCGGCCGGCCGCTCCCGCTCGGGCTCTGCCGGACGGCCGCCGGCCCGGGGCCCTCGCTCAGGCTTTGCCGGGCGCCGGGTGGTTCGCTCGCGCGCGGGCGCCGGGGCTGCGGGCGGCTTTGGCCGCCTTGCCGGTTTTCGACGCGCGCCCGGAGCGCGCGGCTTTCGCCCGTTTCGCCGCCCCGACCTGTTTGTCGGTCGCAGCGGTCCGCGCGCCCGCGCCCGATCCGCCGGGCGCGGTGCCTTTGCGCGGCGGGGCGAGCGCACGGTCGAGCTTCTCGGTGAGCTGGTCGATCTGCGCCTCGATCGCCGCCAGCCGCGCCTCGACGCCGCTGGGGGTGAGCGCACGGTCGAGCCGGTCGACCCCGTCCTCGATCCCCTCGAGACGGTGGGAGACCGCGCGCAGCCGCCGCGTCAGGCGTTCGATGTCCGCCGCGGAGGGCAGGTTGAGAGCCCCCATCGCGACCTCCTGGGCCTGCGCCGCCTTCTCGCGCGCGTCGAAGGCCCGGCCGATCGCCCCCGTGAGGAGCGGGTTCTCGAACAGTTCGGAGAGCGCCTTGCCAAGGCGGTCCTCGCTGCTGCCGCCGAGTCGATCGCGCAGGCTCCTGGCGACGTTGCCTGTGTCGGACATGCTCGCTCCCGTCTTCCGATGGTCCGCTTCGCTTGCCGGCTCTGGGCCGTCGAGGTAAGGATAGGGGCATGCCGCTCCAGCTCTTCGTGTTCGTGCAGTTCGAGTTCCCGTGGGCGCTCGGCCCCTCGGACGGGCGCTACCTGCTGCGCGACGGGCTGGACGGAGAGCCCGAGCGCGTGGTCGTCATCGAGACGCTGACGGGAGGGCGCCCGACGCCTCTGCCCACCGAGAGCGGCGGCTGGTTCGGGCGGCGCCGCGAGCGGCCCGCGCGCGAGCAGGACGCCCCGCCGGAGCCGCCGCCGGCCGAGGTGCAGACGACGCGGGTGACCGTGATCGATCCCGTGCCGCTGTCCGCCGAGACGCAGGCCCGTGCATGGCTCGACGAGCTCGACCGGGAGCGCGACATCGCGGCTGCCGTCGCGATCGCCAACCGGGTCCTGCACATGCATCGCATCGCGGCCGCCGACCCGTACGTCCGCGAGGTCTCAAACGCACAGGCGCTCGTGACACGCGCGGGCTGGGGCGAGGGCGAGCAGGTCGCCTACGGCGCCTGGCAGCACGCGCGCGAGCTCTCCCAGCGTCCGCGCCGGCGCGGACGTCGCCGCGAACGCAGCTGGGCGCTGCGCCCGCAGGAGCGCCTCGCCGCGCTGCTGGGCGGGCGCGGCTCGGACCTGCTGTGCGAGGAGCTCGCGCTGCGCGCGCGGCTCGACCTCGACCAGGGTCGCCCGGCGCTCGCGGCGATCGGTCTCGAGCGCGCGCTCGCCGCCGCGGTCGGCGAGCTCGAAGCGGAGGGGCGCCAGGACCTTGCGCTGCGGATCGCCGAGCTCGACCAGCTGCAGGGGCCGGTCGGCGAGCAGGCGCGGGGCGCGCTCGCCCGCGCCGTCTCAGGCGCGTCCGGTGAGCCCGCCGCGAACGGCGGCGGCGAGCCCGACGAGGAGCTGCTCGGCCATGCGCTGGGGCGCCTGGAGGCCGCGCTGCGCGCGCGCACCGCCGCGGGGGTCTGAGCAGGCCCGCGGCGGCTCCTGCGCCGCGCGCAGCCCGAGCCGCGGCGAGCATCTAGTCTGGAGCTGCGATGGATCCGACCACGACGGCGATCGGCACCTGGAGCGGAGGGCGCTTCATGCACTTCGGCGAGCCGCTCGACGACGAGCGGCTGAGCGCCCTGCTCGCTCCGGGTGGGGGGATCGACACCGTCATCACCGCGGACGCGTACGGGGCCGGCGAAGCCGACAGCGTGCTCGGCCGCGCGCTCGCGGGCGTGCCGCGCGAGAGCTACTGCCTGACCGGCGCGATCGGCCACGACTTCTACGAGGGCGAGCGCGACGGCGCGAAGGGCTTCCCGCGCTTCACCGACCCGGCGCTCCGCGGGGAGGACGGCTACGGCGCGTACATCAGGATGGCCGCCGAGCGCAGCCTCGAACGGATCGGGGCCGACAGCTTCGACCTGCTGATGCTCCACAACCCCGACCGCACGGGCTACCGCAGCGAGTCGGTGTGGGAGGGCATGCGCGCGGTGCGCGACGCCGGTCTGACGCGCCTGCTCGGCGTGGCGCCCGGTCCCGCCAACGGCTTCACGCTCGATCTGATCGACTGCCTGGAGCGCTACGGCGAGACGATCGACTGGGCGATGATCATCCTCAGCCCGATGGAGCCCTGGCCGGGCGAGCTCGTGCTGTCGGCGGCCGAGGACGCCGGCGCCGGAGTGATCGCGCGCGTCGTGGACTACGGCGGGCTGTTTCACGACGACGTCCGCCCGGGCCACCTGTTCGCAGAGCGCGACCACCGCCGCTTCCGTCCCGACGGCTGGGTGGAGGCGGGGCGCGAGAAGCTCGACGCGATGCGCCCGTACGCGGAGCGCCACGGCCTGACGATGCTCCAGCTCGCCTGCCTGTGGAACCTCGCGCAGCCGGCGGTGCGCTGCGTCGCGCCGACGCTGATCCAGGAGATCGGCTCGCAGGCGCGTCCCATCGAGGAGAAGCGCGCCGAGCTCGCGGCGGTCGGCGCGCTGGGCCTGCCGCTCTCGGCGGCCGAGCTCGACGAGCTGCGCAGGATCGGCGACAACACGGGCTCGATGGCGCTGAAGGGCGGCAGCGACTCCTACCAGGGCGACCCGCGGGCGGACCGCTGGGAGCTCGACGACCGCCTCACGGCGGCCGCCGCGCGCTGGCGCATCGACCCCCGGCACGACCTGTCCCAGCAGGCGCCCGTGGGCGCAAACGACGGATAGACGAGGGGGCGGCATGAGCATCGACGTGGCCGGGATCAAGGCGGGGCAGAAGGCGATGTGGACGGCGGGCGACTTCGCCGAGGTGGCGCGGCGGATCACGTCCGTCGGCGAGCACGTCGCGCAGGCCGCCGGAGCGGGCCCCGGCATCGAGCTGCTCGACGTCGCGACCGGGACCGGCAACGTGTCGGTCCCGGCGGCGCTGGCCGGGGCGAAGGTGACCGGCCTCGACCTGACCCCGAAGCTGCTCGAGGATCAGCGCCGGCGTGCGGCCGCCGAGGGTGTCGAGATCGAGCTCGTCGAGGGCGACGCCGAGGAGCTGCCGTTCGGGGACGGGTCCTTCGACAGCGTCACGAGCTGCTTCGGCGTCATGTTCGCGCCGCGCCACCCCGTCGCGGCCGCGGAGCTCGTTCGGGTCGCCCGGCCCGGAGGGCGGATCGTGGTGGCTGCCTGGACGCCGCAGGGGATGGTCGGGCGCATGTTCGGAACGTCCGCCTCCTTCATGCCGCCGCCGCCCGAGGGCTTCGTGCCACCCGTCATGTGGGGGGTCGAGGATCACGTGCGCTCGCTGTTCGCCGGCACCGGCGCGGAGCTCTCGTTCGAGCCCCGCGCGGTCCCGTTCGAGGGCGACTCGGTCGAAGCGTGGCTGACGCGGGACGAGAAGGACCTCGGGCCGGCGGTGATGGCCAAGGCGGCGCTCGAGCAGCAGGGCCGCTACGACGAGCTTCGCCGCGCCCTGATCGACCTCTACGAAGAGTTCAACGAGGCGACCGACGGCAGCTTCCGAGGCTCCGCCGAATATCTCGTGACGGTCGCCCGGCTGCCGGGTTAGCCCGCTTGGCGCGATGCCGCGCCGGCGCTCAGACGCCGAGCGCGGCCCTCAGCGCGCCCAGCTCCGCCACGACGTCGCCGTCCAGGCGCACCGTCGCGAGCGGGTCGAGCGGCGTCGGGCCCTGCGTCAGGATCGCCACTGCTCCGCCGGCGGCCTCCGTGAGGAGCGGCAGCCCGGCGACGGGATGGACCTCGAGCGAGGAGCCGATGCAGAGCAGCACGTCCGCGCGCTCGCACAGCTCGCGCGCACGCTCCAGAGCCGCCGGGTCGAGCAGCTCGCCGAACAGCACCACGTCGGGCTTCAGCGGCTCGCGGCAGCTCTCGCAGCGCGGCACGCCGTCGGGCGCCGCGGCGATCCGCTCGCGCGCCTGCGCGACCGGGACCTGGCCCGGGCAGGACAGGCAGGAGCAGCCGGCGATGCTGCCGTGGATCTCGACCAGCTCGAGCGTCCCGGCCCGGCGGTGGAGCATGTCGACGTTCTGGGTGATCACGGCGTCCAGACGCCCCGCGCGCTCCAGCGCGGCGAGCGCCTCGTGAGCGGCGTTGGGCCGCTTCGCCCCGAGCGTTGCGAAGCGCTCGCCGTAGAAGCGCCAGAAGCGCACCGGGTCCGAGCGGAAGGCGTCGATGTGGGCGACCTCCATCGGGTCGACGCGCTCCCAGAGACCGGTGCCCGCCGAGCGGAAGTCGGGGATCCCCGACGGCACCGAGATCCCAGCCCCCGTCAGCGCGACGACCGAGGAGGCGTCGCGGATCAGCTCCGCCAGGCGCGCGATGCCGGCGCCGCTCGTGAGCTCCCGCTCACCCGCGGCCACCTCTCAGCTGCCTTTGAAGTGCGGCGCGCGTTTGCCGAGGAAGGCGGCGATGCCCTCCTTCGCGTCATCGGAGCCGAAGGCGGCCGCGAAGCCTTCCTTCTCGGCGGCGATGCCGGCGTCGAGATCGCCGTTGGCCGAGACCGACTTGATCTCGGCCACCGCGAGCGGCGCCTGCCCGGCGAGCCGCTTGGCCCACATCAGGGCGGTGTCCAGCAGTTCGTGGTCGTCGACGACGCGGTTGACGAGCCCGAGCTCGAAGGCTTCCTCGGCGAGGATCGGGTCGCCGACGAGGTTCATCTCGAGCGCCTTGTTGGAGCCGACGAGGCGCGGCAGCCGCTGGGTGCCGCCGAAGCCCGGGATGATCCCGAGCTTGATCTCCGGCTGGCCGAACAGCGCCGAGCGCGCGGCGATGCGCACGTCGCACGCCATCGCGAGCTCGTTGCCGCCGCCGAAGGCGAGGCCGTTGACGGCGGCGATCGTGACGATCCCGGAGCGCTCCATTTCGCGCAGCAGCCCGTGGGTGTCGTCAAGCAGCGCCCGGCCGCCCGCCTCGTCCATCGTCGTGAAGGCCTTGATGTCGGCGCCGGCGCTGAACAGCATCGGGTTGGTGGAGGCGAACACGAGCGCGCGGGTGCCGTTCTCCTTCACGTGCGCCCACACCTTCGCGAGGTCCTCGACGACCTGCGGCGAGACCGAGTTCATCTGGCCGTTGGCCAGCCACGCGATCGTGACGCCGTCGCCGCGGCTCTCCAGCTTGATGACCTCGGCGGGCTGCTCGGCGTCGGGCTGCGGGTAGGCGTAGAAGCCCTGCCCCGTCTTCTGCCCGAGCCGGCCCTGCGCCACTAGCCGCCTGAGGATCGTCGGCGGCGCGAAACGCTCGCCGTGGCGCTCGGTGGCGTTCTCCATCCGCTCGAGCAGGACGTCGAGCCCCTCGGCGTCCGCCTTCATGAACGGCGGCAGCAGCCCCCGGCGCGGGTCCAGGCCGGCGCCGGCCATCATCCCGAAGTCGATGTCGCGGTGGGTCGCGACGCCCTCCTCGAGCACGAGGCACGCCTCGATCAGCGTCTTCAGCGAGAGCAGCTCGACGAGCTCGTCCACGTCGGGGTCGGCGTCGCCCGGGATGTTCGGCTCGCCCTGCGGGTCGTAGAAGCCGTCGCCGCCGGTCTTGGCGCCGAGTTTCCCGTCGGCGACCAGCTTCTGCATGCCCTTCGGCACGTAGAAGCGTTCCTCGCCATAGGACTCGACGAGGTGCTCGGCGACGTGCAGGACGGTGTCGAGGCCGAGCAGGTTGACGAGGTAGTACGGACCGACCGGGGTCACGCCCGCAGCCCCGACGCCCTCGTCGATCTTCTTGATCGAGAGCCCCTTCTCCTCCTGCTCGCGCCAGATCTCGGCGATGCCGGAGTTGAGGATGCGGTTGACGACGAAGCCGGGGACCTCGGCGCACGTGATCGGCTGCTTGCGGATCGCCTGCGCGAACACCACGGCCGCGGTGACCGTTTCGGCGGAGGTGTCCTCGCCCTCGACGATCTCGATCAGCGGCATGATCGACGCCGGGTAGAAGTAGTGGAAGCCCACGACCTGCTCCGGGCGCAGCGTCGCTTCGCCGATCTCGGTGATCGACAGCGAGGAGGTGTTGGAGGCGAGGATCGCGTGCCCGGGCGTGGCGGCGTCGAGCTCGGCGAACACGCTCTGCTTGATGTCCATCCGCTCCGGAACCGCCTCGACCACGAAGTCGACGTCGCCGAACGCCTCGTAGGAGGTCGTGCCGTCGATCCGGTCGAGGATCTCCTTGATCTGTGCCTCGGCCTGCTCCGCGGTGATCTTGCCGCGCTCGGCGAGTTTGCCGACCTGCCCGCGCGTGACGTTCGCGGCCTCGTCCAAGCCGGCCTGCACGAGCGCGTCGTCGATGTCCTTGAGCACCACCGGGATGCCGGCGGCGGCGATGGTCTGAGCGATCTGGCCGCCCATCGTTCCGGCACCGACGACGGCTGCCTTTGACACGAACATGCTTTCGTCTCCTCTGGTGTCTAGACGGGATCGACCGTCAACGGGGCCGAGAGCCTAGCGGCGCATGCGCCACGCCGCACCTCCGACCGGTGGACCGGGTTGGATGGATGACGGGTGCGTTACGACCAAATTGGGTAAGGAGACGGACATGACGGCAGAGAGCGGCCCCGACGGGTCACAGACCGGCGGCCGGGGGCGCAGGAACTGGACGGCGGCGGCCACGGCGATCGTCGTGATCGCGCTTGCGCTCGTGGCGCCCGGCATCGCCTCGGCGGCGGGCCCGAAAGCCACGACCGGCCCCGCGCGAGATGTGAGCTACGGCTCCGCGACCCTGACCGGAACGGTGAACCCCGCCGGAGGCGCGACCTCCTACTACTTCCAGTTCGGTCCCACGCACGCCTACGGCGGCCAGACCGCGATCGGCTCGGCCGGCGCGGGGGGCAACGGCGTGTCCGTGGCGAACGGTCTCACCGGCCTGCAGCCGCTCACCACCTACCACTACCGGCTCGTCGCGGTGAACGGCGCGGGCACGGCCTTCGGCAGCGACCGCACCTTCCAGACGACCAAGGTCCCCCTGTCGCTCGCGATCGACATCTCGCCCAAACCCGTCGTGTTCGGGATGCCGGTCGTGATCCAGGGCACGCTCGCAGGGACGGGCAACGCCGGGCGGCAGGTCGTTCTGCTTGGCCGCGCCTTCCCGTTCACCGCCCCGTTCCAGCAGATCGGCAACCCCGAGCTGACGACCGCGACCGGCAGCTTCAGCTTCACGCTTCTGGGCGCCGCGAACACCGCGGAATTCCAGGTCGTGACGACCGGGAAGCCCGCCATCTCGAGCGGGGTCGCAACCGAGAACGTCGCCGTTCGCGTCAGCAGCCACCTGGCGCGGACGCGCCGCCCCGGCTTCGCCCGCATCTACGGCACCGTCTCCCCCGCCGAGGACGGCGCGCAGATCGGCATCCTGCGCATCACCCGCGGGCACGGCGTGCTCGCCGCCGGCACGATCCTCCGCCACCAGAGCGCCACCAGCTCGAGCTTCAGCCGCGTGATGCGGGTGAGGAAGGGGATCTACCGGGTGCTCGCGCGGGTCGTCGGGGCCGGGCAGGTCTCCAACTACGGGCAACCGCTGCTGGTGCGCTGACGCGCGGAGCGGGCGCCGGCCGGCGCCATCGCCGCGCGGATCTCGGCGCTCTCGAGCAGCAGCACGCCGATCCCCTCCAGCTCGCGTTCCCCGCGCTCGTAGAGCCCGGAGAGCGCGTCGCGGGCGAGCACGACCCGGAAGTCGCGCTCGCTCGCCTCGTAGATCGAGGTGCGCGGGCAGTTGGGGAAGTTGCAGCCGCAGAAGACGAGCGTGTCCACGCCCTCGGCGCGCAGGCGCTCCTCCAGGGACGTCCCGTAGAACGCGCCCCAGCGCGGCTTGTAGAGCGCCCACTCCGCGGGACCGAGCGGCTGGCTCTCTCCCGCCAGCAGAGCCGCGGCGTCGAGCGCGGGCGCGTCCCCGGGAGCGAGGCCCGGCGCGATCTCGGTGCCCGCCTGACCGGGCGCGAGAATCCGCGCTCCCCCCTGCACCGCGGCCCGGCGGCAGACGTCGACGTTGGCGCCGTCGGCCTCGTAGAGGCGCACGACGTGCACGATCGGCCGCCCCGCCGAGCGGAAGGCGGCCGCCAGCTGCGCCATCGCCGGCAGCGCGGCTGAGGTGCCGGGGATCTCGAGTGCCCCGCCGTCGAGCGTGTCGCGCTGCGTGTCGATCGAGACCAGCGCCGAGCTCGCCCAGCGGGGCGCGAGGTACCGGTCGTCTTCGATGCGCTCGCGGGCAGCCATCGCGATGAATGCAAGCACGCGACGACGCCGCCCGCACCCGGCCGCCTCCGCCTCGGTCCACCGGCTCCGGGCGCGACTAGGATCTCCTCGCCCGGGACGCCCTCCTCGATCCGAGCCCTCTCGCCGATGCCAAGCCCGCCGACCGTCGCCGTGGTGCACTTCCCGTCTCCCGGGCACATACGCCCGATGCTGCCGCTCGTCGCCGCGCTCGCCGCCGACGGGCTGCGCGTCGTTCAGTGGGCGCCCGCGGACTGGGAACAGGGCTGTCTCGACGCCGGCGGCGAGTTCCGGGCGCTCCCCGGCCTCGACGACCTGGCGTGGCCGCAGCCCGAGCCGCTGTTCATCGCCGCGTTCCTCGGCGGCCTGACCGAGCGGCTCACGCCGTGGATGTGCGAGCAGCTCGCCGACGCCGGAGCGGACGCCGTGCTGCGCGACTCGTTCGCCTCCTACGGCCACTACGCCGCGCGCGTGAACGGCACGCGCGACTTCGCCGTGCCCGCGATGATGGCGTTCCACGGCGGGATGTGGCCCCGTCCCGGCGGCCCGCGCGAGATCGCGCGGGGCCTGTCGGCGGCGCGGCGCCTGCGAGCCGCCTCACGGCGGATCGAGCGCCGCTACAGCGAGCCGCTGGGGCGCCCGCTCGACGTCTTCGCCGGGCGCCACGGCGCGACAACCTTCGTGATGACGGTGCCCTCGCTACAGCTCGAACCCGAGCGGCTGCGCGACGAGGACATCCGCTACCTCGGCCCGCTGCGCGGCCTCGGGCCGCCCGAAGCGGCCGAGGAACCTTCCCTCACGGGCATCCAGGAGGGCGAGCAGCTCGTCTACGTCTCCCTCGGGACCGTGTTCGAGCAGCGCCCCGCGTTCTTCCGCGATGCCGCGCGGGCGCTGTCCGCCCCCGGACGCCGCGTGATCCTTTCGATCGGCCGCCTGGACCGCGCGGAGCTCGGCGAGCTGCCCGAGGGCGTGAGCGCGCACTCCCACGTCGACCAGCTGGCGGTCCTGCGGCGGGCCGACCTCTTCGTCTCTCACGCCGGCTTCAACAGCGTGCAGGAGGGGCTCGCGGCGGGCGTGCCGCTGGCCCTGTGCCCGCAGATGTTCGAGCAGGGGCTGAACGCCGATGTCGTCGTCGCACAGGGAGCCGGCGCGCGCTGCCCGGACGACGGCCCGGAGTCGATCGCTGCGACGGCGGCACTGGTGCTCGGCGACCCGGGCTACCGCAGCGCCGCCGGACGGCTCGCCGCGGAGCTGAGGTCGGGCGAGAGGACCGCCGAGGGCGTCGCCCTCGTCGCCGACGCGGCGCGCACACACGCGGCGCAGGCCTGACCTCGCCCGCACAGGACCCCCGAAAAGAAAGGGGGCGGCACATGTGCCGCCCCCGGAGGCGCCGCATGCGGCGCCTCCCCGCCCGGCGCACGCGCCGGGCGGCTCAGCCAAAGGCGCTAGGCCGGAACCGCGGTCGGCTCCTCCACGCGCCGCGGCAGCAGCGTTTCGCGCGCGATCACGAGGCGCTGGATCTGCGAGGTGCCCTCGTAGAGCTGCATGATCTTCGCGTCGCGGAACAGCTTCTCCACCGGGTACTCCTTGATGAACCCGTAGCCGCCGTACACCTGGACCGCTTCGGTCGCGGTCTTCATCGCGGTGTCGGCCGCGAAGCGCTTGGCGTGCGAGGAGACCAGCGTGTTGCGTTCGCCGTTGTCGAGCATCGTCGCCGACTTCCACGTCAGCAGGCGCGCCGCCTCGATCTCGGTCGCCATGTCGGCGATGATGAACTGGATCGCCTGGTGCATCGCGATCGGCACGCCGAACTGCACGCGTTCGCGCGAGTAGTCGACGGCGAACTCCATCGCCGCACGGGCGATCCCGGTCGCCATCGCCGCCACGCCCGGGCGCGTGCGGTCGAGCGTCATCATCGCGAGCTTGAAGCCCTGGTTCTCCTCGCCGAGCAGGTTCTCGGCCGGGACCTCGACGTCGTTGAAGGAGATCGTCGCCGTGTTCGAGGCGCGCTGCCCGAGCTTGTCCTCCTTCTTGTCGACCACGACGCCCCAGTCGCGCTCGACGACGAACGCGCTGATGCCGCGGTGGCCGGCGTCTTTGTCGGTCTTCGCGTAGACGGTGTAGTAGTCGGCGTAGCCGCCGTTGGTGATGAAGCACTTCGAGCCGTTGATGACGTACTTGTCACCCTTCTTGACGGCCGTCGTGCGCATCCCCGACACGTCCGAGCCGGCGTCCGGCTCGGTCAGGCAGAAGGAGGCGAGCTTCGGGGATTCGGTCAGCATCCCGAGGTACTTCTTCTTGGTCTCCTCAGAGCCGCCGAGCGCGATCGGCGCCGTCGCCAGGCCGTTGCAGCCGAGCGAGGTCTGGATGCCCGAGCAGCCCCACGAGAGCTCCTCCTCGATCAGGCAGCCGTCGAGGTAGGACGCGCCGGCACCGCCGTACTCCTCCTCGATGTGGCTGTTCATGAGGCCGACGTCCCAGGCCTTCTGGATGATGTCGGCGGGCCAGGTCCCGTCCTTGTCGTACTCCCATGCGACGGGGCGGATCTCTTTCGCGGCGAAGTCGTGCGCCATCTCGCGCAGGGCCTTCTGCTCGTTCGTGAGCGTGAATTCGACCATTCTCTAAAGCCCCTCCTAACGGGCTGGCACGAAATTAGATTGACTGGTCAGTCAATCGGGCGAAAGCAGGGTAGCGGAGCGCCAGGCGATCGGCAAGAATCCGGAGCGTGCACAGCGTCACCGGCACAGCCCCCCTGTGCCCCGAGGGGGTATGCCCGGCTTCGCCACAAACGGCCTGACGTTCGTCGTCTTCGGCACCGTCGCGTTCTCGATCGTCGTCTCCGTGGCGTTCCTCGTCACCCGCGGCAGCGACTCGATGTACGACGAGATCGGCAAGGGCGGGCTCTCGAAGGAGAGCGACTACCCCGCCATGGGCGGGACCGGCGCCCCGGCGCTCGACACCCCCGCGGCGCGCTCCGAGCAGGAGCAGGAGGTCCGCCAGATGCTGCGCGCCCGCAGCGACCGCCGCCAGCAGCGGGGCGAGCCCGCGCTCGACATCGACGCCGAGGTCGCGAAGCTGCTGGGCGACGCCGACCGTTCCTCCGAGCGCGATCCGGCGCTGATCGCCGAGGTGCGCCAGCTCGTCGAGGCGCGCAACGAACGACGCGTGCGCCAGGGCAAGGAGGCCCTCGACGTCGACGCCGAGATCGCCCGCACGCTGGACGAGCTCGAGCCGTGAGACGGCCTCGCCTCACCCCCTGCGATTGGGGTATAAACGCGCGATGAGGCACGCCCGCCGATTCCAGCTCGACGAGCTGATCCTCCGCCCCGGCACTTATTTCAACCCGCAGACGGAGATCATGGTCGTCGTGGACGACTCGCCCGAGGTCGACCACGAGATCTTCGAGGCGGCCGACCTCGACCCGTCCGAGTGGGTCCAGATCGCCGAGGACACGCCGCTCGACGAGCACCGGCGCGACGACCTCGTCGAGCGTTTCCAGCTCGCGAGCTCCGAAGGCACCGAGCGCGACGACGACGATCCGCTCGACGACGAGGAGGGCCTCGACGCGGACGATCTCGACGAGGACGAGGACGACGAGGACGACCTCGACGGGGCAGACGACCTCGAGTTCGAGCGCGAATAGCGAGGCAGGGCGCAACCTGGCGGCCGGCCGCGGTGTTGGCTGGGGAGTGAGAGCCCTCAGACGACGAACCGCTGCAACGCCTGCTGCAGCGCGGCGGCACGGCCGACCTACGATCCCCGCCTTGCGCCGGTCCCTCCTCGCAGCCGCCCTCGCCCTGCTCGCGGCGAGCCTCGCGCCCGCCGCCGCGGGCGCGGCGTCAGCCGCGGGGACGAGCGCCGCGCACACCGAACTCGGCCCCCTGGGCGTCCCGGTCAGCGCGCCGCCCGCGCGGCGCGCTCCTCACGGCCCGCGGGCCCACGCCGCCGCCGGCCCGACCGTCACCCGCGCGCTCTCCTCCCTGCTCAGCTCCGGGCAGATCACCGAAGCCGTCTACAAGAAGGACTACGCGATCTACACGGCGGCCAAACGCTCGCTGGGGCGGCTGTCCGGCACCCGCCGCGCGGAACTCGGGGTCGTGCTCGAAACGACGCAGGCGATCGCCGCGGCGGGCCAGCTGACCGCCTCGCGCCAGGCGGTCGTCTTCCTGACGCTCGAAAAGAACAACTACTGGTGGACGACCAAGCCGCTTCTGACCGGTGAGGTGCGGCTGAGCTTCCCGCCGTCGAAGCTCGTCTGGCAGCGCTACCCCGGCCAGGGCATCCAGATCCAGTGGCTGGGGACCTTCGGCGAGGGCAACGGCTACTACCTGTCGGGGCACGAAAACGCGAACCTGCGCCAGCTCGTCGAAGAAGTGATCCCCCTCGCCACCAAGCGCGCGGGCGGCATCGCCTGGGAGTACCTCTTCCATTTCGACGGCGGCTCGCCGCCCTGGACGAGCGGGCTCTCGCAGGGAACCGCGCTGCAGGTGCTGGCCCGCGCCGGGCAGCGGTTCAAAGAACCGGCGTTCACGGAAGCAGCGAAACAGGCGCTCGGCATCTTCCAGCAGCCGCCGCCCAACGGCGTGCGCATCGCGACCAAGGCCGGCGCCTGGTACGCCCAGTACACCTTCGCGCCGTCCGACCGCATCCTCAACGGCTTCATCCAGGCCGACGTCGGGCTCTACGACTACACCTCGATCACGAAAGACCCGCTCGGCCTGCAGCTCTTCGAAGCGGGCGACGCCGAGGCCCGGACGCAGGTCGCGCACTACGACACGGGCGCGTGGTCGCTGTACGACCAGTACGGCGAATCGGACCTGAGCTACCACGAACTGCTGACCGAATTCCTCCAGCACCTCTGCGAACGAACCCGCAAAGGGCCGCCTCTCTCGACGGCGCCGCCGGCCACCGAAACCCCGCCGACCACGCCGACGACGACCCCGACGACGCCCGTCGGCACCGGCGGCGGGACCTCCTCCGCCGCCCGCGCGGCCGCGACGAGCACCCCGACGCCGATCGCAGGGGATCAGATCTACTGCACGACCGCCAAGAAATTCGGCGAATACGAGAAGACGCCGCCGGTCCTCTCGCTGCTCAGCCGCACGCTGAAGGGCGGCACCAGAGCCGGCGTGCAGGTCTCGCTCTCGAAGGTCTCGACGGTCACGATCAAGGTGCTGAAGGGCTCCAAGCTCGTGTTCACGAACAGCGCGACGGTGGACGCCGGCAAGCCGAAGCTGCTCTGGCCGACGCCTTCCGGCGGCGGCACCTACACGGTCGATGTCTCGGCGCGCGACCTCGCGGGCAACTTCTCGACGGCCAGCGGGACGGTCGTCGTGAGCCGGGGCTGAAGGCCTGCGTGGGGCCCGCCGGAGCGGGCCTAGACTTGTCGCGATGAGCTCCATCGATCGAGCGCCGCACCGGCGGCCGGCGCGATGACACGGCTCGCGCACGCCTGGGCGGCGATGGGACGCGACCGGCGGATCGCGGCGATCGCTTCGGTCGCACTCCTGGTGACGATGTTCCTGCCGTGGTACGGGCTCCAGAGCGTGAACCCGAAGACGAAAGCGATCTACTCGCACAACATCAGCGCGTTCGGGGACGTGTCCTTCGTGGAGGCAGCGGTGTTCCTCGTCGCCGCCGGCGTGCTGCTGCTGCTGTTCGCGCGCGCGGAGGGCCGCGAGTTCAACATGCCGGGCGGGGACGGCGCCGTCGTCACGCTCGCGGGCGGCTGGGCCGCGCTGCTGATCTTCTACCGCGTCTTCGACCGCCCGGACGGCCACGGCTACCCGGTCGGGATCCAGTGGGGCTTCTTCCTCGCGTTCGTGGCTGCCGGCAGCCTCACCTTTGCCGGCTGGCGCATGCGAACGGGCGAACGCCCGGCGATGCCGGTGCGCCGCCGCCGGCCGACTCCGGAGGACCCCTCTGCAGCCGAGGACGGGCCCGGGTCGGTGCCCGGGCGCGGGCGCGACCCGGTGCCGGCGCGCGAGCGCCCGGCCCCGCCCCCGGGGTCCCGCGGTTCAGAGGAGCCGACCGGCGAGACCGCCCCGATCGGTGTCGCCGCAGCCCGCCAGAGCCTGCCGGCCGCGCCTGCGGGAGATCCGCCCCAGACGCGCCGGGGGCGCCCCCGCTACCCGCCGCGGCCCGGCGAGCCGGAGCAGCTCTCCTTCGAGGATCACCCCGACGAGAGCTGAGGCGGCGCCTCCCCGGGCTCAGGCCGGGTGGAAGTCGTAGCGCGAGGCGATCGCCCCGATCGCCCCGATCGCCCCGATCGTGATCGGGCCGCTCTGCATCGCCGACCCGAGCTCGCGCATGTAGCGCTCCCAGCCGCCCGGGGTGCTGAAGTTGAGAAAGCGCACCGGCTCGCTCCCCGGGTTGCTGAAGGTGTGCACGACGCCGGGGGGCGCGCACGCGAACGAGCCCGGCCCGAGCTCGACCTGCTCGCCGCCGACGTTCATCGTGAGCACCCCCTCGAGCACGTAGAACATGTCGTGGAGCTGCTCGTGCGTGTGCGGCGGCGGGCCCGGGAACCCCGGCTCGATCGTCGTCTCGGAGAGGAAGAAGGAGCCGCCGGTGTCCTCGCTCGTCGCCTTGATGAGGATCTCCGAGCCGCCGAGGGTCTGGCGCTCGCCCTCGCCGGGACGGTGGACGGTTCCTGCCATCCCCCGGTTATAGAGGCTCCGGTGCGCATCGCACCGGAGCGGGGCCGAGCACGGCGGACGCCTATCATTGCCCGGGCAATGAGCTCGCCTGAGTCGACATCTCCCGCCTCGGTATCCGACGTCGCCGCGGGACTGCAGTCGGTCGGCTACCTGCCGGGTGAGTCGACCGCCCTGGTCTCGTTCCTCGCGACGAAGCTCGGCAAGCCGGTGCTCGTGGAGGGCCCGGCGGGCGTCGGCAAGACCGAGCTCGCCAAGGCGCTCGCCTCCTACCTCGGGCGCGAGCTGGTGCGCCTGCAGTGCTACGAGGGGCTCGACGAGGCCAAGGCGCTGTATGAGTGGAACTACCGCAAGCAGCTCCTGCGCATCCAGGCCGAGGCCGCCGGGACCGGCTGGGAAGCCGTCCAGGACGACATCTTCGGCGAGGAGTTCCTGCTCGCGCGCCCGCTGATGACCGCGATCTCATCGGAGTCGCCGGTCGTGCTGCTGATCGACGAGATCGACAAGACCGACCAGGAGTTCGAGGCGATGCTGCTGGAGGTGCTCTCGGACTTCCAGATCTCGATCCCCGAGCTCGGGCGGGTCGAGTCGCGCACGCACCCCGTCGTGCTGCTGACGTCGAACAACTCGCGCGAGCTGACCGAGGCGCTGAAGCGCCGCTGCCTGTACCTGTGGCTCGACTACCCGGAGCTGGAGCACGAGCTCGCGATCGTCAAGCTGCACGCGCCGGAGCTCTCGGAGACCGTCGCGCGGCGCCTCGTCGAGGTGATCGGGATGGTGCGCGACCTCGACCTCAAGAAGCCGCCGTCGATCGCGGAGTCGATCGACTGGGCGCGGGCGCTGCTGCTGCTGGGCGTGAGCGACATCGACGCCGAGACCTTCAACGAGACGATGTCGGTGATCGTCAAGCACCGCACCGACATGGACGTGGTCGCCGAGCGCGTGGGGCTGAAGCTCGGCACGCCGGCAGATGTCGCGTGAAGATTTTTTGGATGGGATGGGTGGGCGTTCCGTGCCCGCCTCCGAGCGGGTAGGACGGCGCTCCGTGGCGGCCTCGGAAGGCATCGGGCCGCGTTCGACGGCGGCCTCCTCCAAAGCCGACGGGCTGCCGGCGCGGATACTCGAGTTCGGCGAAGAGCTGCGCCGCGAAGGGGTCGCGATCGGCACCTCGGAGATCCTCGATGCGTTCGCCGTGATCGGCGAGATCGAGTGGACCTCCCAGCAGGACTTCCGCGAGGCGCTGGCGGCCACGCTCGCCAAGAGCCAGGAGGACCGCCGCGTCTTCGAGCTGGTCTTCGAGCGCTTCTTCTTCCGCGCGGTGGAGATCGCCGCGGTCCGCGAGGGCATCAGCGAGCAGAGCCTCGCGGAGCTCGATGAGCTGACCGACGCCGAGCTCGACGCGCTGCGCGAGCAGATCGCAGCGGCGCTGCGCGATCAGGACGAGGGCGCGATGCGCGACCTCGCGCGCATGGCGATCGCGGCTTTCGCGCGGCGCCAGGAGGGCTCGGGCGTGATCGGCGTGGACGTGCAGCGGATCCGCCGCGCGCTCGGGCTGCGCGCCGAGCCCCAGCCCGAGCTTCCGCCGGAGGACCCGCGCCATGACGGCCTGCCGCGCGAGGCGCTGCGCCGTTTCGAGGCGCTGCTGCGCCGGGAGCTCGAGCGCGCGCAGATCGAGCGCACGGGCAAGCTGCCGCCGTCGCGGCCGCTCGGCGAGCTGGACCGCGCGCTGCCGTCCGGACCGCTCGCGGACCTCGCCGCCGTGCACCGCGTCGTGACCCAGCTGCGCCGCCGCCTGGCGACGCAGGGGATGCAGATGCGCGGGCACCGCAAGCACGCCCAGGTCGACGTGCGGCGCACGATGCGCGCCTCGCTGCAGACCGGCGGCGTGCCCGTCGAGCTGAAGTTCCGCCCGCGGCGCCCGAAACGGCCCGAGATCTACGTGCTGTGCGACGTCTCGACGAGCGTCACCTCGGCCTCCGTCTTCTTCCTCTCGGTGCTGCACGCGCTGCACGACACGTTCCGCAAGATGCGCTCGTTCGTGTTCATCGAGCGCATCTCCGAGGTGACCGACATCTTCGAGCACGAGCGCAACTTCAAAACCGTCAGCGAACGCATCTCCAGCGACGCGGGCGTCGCCGACATCTCCGGCTACACCGACTACGGGCGCGTGTGGTCGGAGTTCCTTCAGCAGGTGGAGGAGGATCTGCACCCGCGGGCCACCGTGATCGTGCTCGGCGACGCGCGCACGAACGGCCGCGACCCGCGCGCCGACATCTTCGCCCAGATCGCATCTCGCGCCGGGCGCACCTTCTGGCTGAACCCAGAGCCGCGCCTGTACTGGAACTACGGCGACTCGGTGATCTCCGCCTACGAGCAGTACTGCACAGCCTTCGAGTGCTGGACGACGGCCCAGCTGGAGGACTTCGTGAGGGCGCTGACCCGGCCTGTCGTCTCCGCCGGCGCCTAGCCCGGCGCCCGGCGAGGCGGGATGGGCCGTCGGGGATGGCGGCTGCCGATTCGGGGTAGCATCGACGCGAGTGACAACAGGGGTGCTGGCGGGCAGGCCGGCTGAGATGGTGTCCCGGGAGACGGATCCCCCGGCGCCGACCCTTTGAACCTGTGGGGTAATGCCCGCGAAGGGAGCGTCGTGTCCACCGAAGTGCAGGCCCCCCGAGAAGCCGCAGGCCCCCAGCCGGCGGCCGAGTCGCTTCGGGTCCAGGAGGTCTCGCGCGGCTATCGCGACGGCCGGGGCCGGACGGTCGAGGCCCTCGACGGCGTCTCCTTCGAGGCCCACCCGGGCGAGGTGCTCGCGGTGGTCGGGCCCTCCGGGTGCGGCAAGACGACGCTGCTGGAGCTGATCTGCGCCCTGCAGCCGCCGGACCGGGGCTCGCTGAGCGCGCCGCCGGCGGTCCTGATGCCCCAGCGCGACCTGCTGCTTCCCTGGCTCGACGCCCTCGACAACGCCGCGCTCGCGCTGCGGATCGCCGGCGCGCCGCGGGCGCAGGCGCGCGAGCGCGCCCGGGCGGTGTTCGCGGAGCTCGGCCTCGCCGGCTTCGAGAGCGCGTACCCGCGCGAGCTCTCGGGCGGAATGCGCCAGCGCGTCGCCTTCCTGCGGACGCTGCTCTCGGGCAAGCCCCTGCTCTGCCTCGACGAGCCGTTCGGCGCCCTGGACGCGATCACGCGCGCCGAGATGCAGGAGTGGCTCGCGGGAGCGCTGGTGCGCGAGCCCCGCACCGTGGTGCTCGTGACCCACGACGTCGAGGAGGCGGCGCTGCTGGCCGACAGGGTCGTCGTGCTCTCCCCCCGTCCCGGGCGCGTGCGCGCGACCCTCGCTGTGAGCGGACCGCGCCCCCGGCATCGTTCCGACGAGGAGGTCCTCGCGCTGCGCACGCGGGCGCTCGAGCTTCTGGCGGAGGGCAGGAGTTGAGCGCGGCCACCCACGGCCGGGCGGGCGTCGCCGCCGCAGAGCCCGCGCGGAACCGTCGCGCGCCGGGCGCGGTGCGCAAGCGGCTCACACGTCTGGCTGCGCCCCTGCTGCTCCTCCTCGCGCTGCTCGCGGCCTGGGAGCTCTACGTCGACCTCTCGGGCGTAGAGCGCGAGCTGCTCCCGGCGCCGCACGAAGTCGGCTCGGCGATCTGGCATGGCGGAGCGGTGCTGTGGCGCAACTTCGCGGTCACCGCGGAGGAGGTCGTGCTCGGCCTCTCGATGGCGCTGGCGATCGGCTTCGCGCTCGGGGTGGCGATGCATCTCTCGCCGCTGCTGCGGCGGTCGGTCTATCCGCTCGCCGTCGGCTCACAGGCTGTGCCGATCCCGGTGATCGGCGTGCTGCTGGTGTTCTGGTGGGGGTTCGGGATCTTCCCGAAGCTCGTCGTGATCGCGCTGATCTGCTTCTTCCCGGTGCTCGTGACCACCGTCGACGCCCTGGCCTCCGTGGACCCCGACCAGCTCAAGCTGATGCGAACGCTCGACGCCTCCCGCTGGCAGGCGTTCCGGCTCACCGAGCTGCCCGCGGCGCTCCCCGCGGCGCTGAGCGGAGCGCGGGTGGCGCTTGCGGTCGGAGTGATCGGTGCCTTCATCGCGGAGGTCGCGACTCCGACCACCGGCCCCTACCCGGGCCTCGGCCGCCAGATCATGACCGACGTCAACCTCGAGACGGCGCAGGCGTACGCGGGGACCGTCGTGCTCGTCGTCTTCGCTGTGCTCTGCTTCCACTCGCTCGGCCTGGCCGAGCGCAAGCTCGCGCCATGGCGCGACCGACCCACAGGAGACCGCCCGTGATCAAGCGCCGCGCCGAGACGCCCGCCCCCCGCACCGCCCGCCGCCGCCGGGCGGGGCTCGCCACGCTGGCAGCGCTCGCGGGGCTCGCCGTCGTGGTTGCCCTTTCGGCCTGCGGCTCCAAGGAGGATGCGCTCTCGGCGCCCTCGGCCAAGCGCTTCACGGTGATGCTCGACTTCTTCCCCAACGCCGACCATGCGCCGCTCTACACGGCGATCTCGCACGGCGACTTCCGCACGGTCGGGCTCAACGTGGTCCCCGAGACGCCGGCGGAACCCGCGGAACCGCTGAAGCTCCTCGCGGCGGGACGCGTGGACATGGCGATCTCCTACGAGCCCGAGGTGCTGCTCGCCCGCGACAGCGGCCTGAACCTGGTCGCCATCGGCGCGCTCGTTCAGCGCCCGCTCACCTCGATCATCGCGCTCCCCGGCAAGCACGTCACGAGCGTCGCCTCCCTCGCGGGCAAGACCGTGGGCACCGCCGGCATCCCCTACCAGGCAGCGATGCTGCACACGGCGCTGGAACACGCCGGCGTGAAGCCATCCTCGGCGCACGAAGTCAACGTCGGCTTCAACCTCGTTCCGGCGATGCTCTCGGGACGGGTCGACGCGACGCTCGGCGGCTTCTGGAACTACGAGGCGATCCAGTTGCGCCTGGAGCACCGCCACCCCCTCGTGATCCCGGTCGACCAGGCGGGGGTCCCGACCTACAACGAGCTCGTCTTCGTCGTGCGCGCCGAAGAGGCCCGCAAAGACGCGCAGGACCTGCGCGCGTTCATGCAGGCGCTCACGAACGGCGCGAAGGAGGTCCGCGCCGACCCGTCCGCCGGCGCCGACGCCGTGCTGGCGGCGAACCCCTCGCTGCCGCGCGCCCTGCAGCTCGAATCGATCAAGCAGACCCTGCCGGCGACGCTGCCGAGCGGGGCCGGCAAGCCCTACGGCTGGCAGAGCCCCGAGGCCTGGGCGACGTTCGGCAGCTGGATGTTCTCCCACGGTCTGCTCAAGCACGACCCGAACACGACCGGCTTCCCGCCGTTCACCAACGAGTTCCTGCCGGGGCAGGGGATCTAGGGGCGGATGAAGAGAACCATCCTGCGGCAGTGTCATGATCCTCCTCCGCCCCCGCCCGACGTTGCTCACCCTGAGACCCGCGGCGGGCTGGGCATCCTCACCCGTTAGCGATTCCCGAGGGCACAGAGCTGACGCATCGGCGTCAGCTCACCGGCCACCAGCGCGCGTACTGCTCGACCGCCGCGCCGACAAGCGGATCTCCGGTGCCGGCCGTTTCCCCGGCCTCGCCCTCTCCAGCAAGCGCCGGCAGCAGCGCGCAGACGCACTCGGCGAGGATCGCCGGCTCATAGCCGCCCTCCTGCACGAGCCCGAGACCCACGCCCAGCTCGCCGGCGAGCGCTCGCACTCGCGCCGCCATCGCCACGAACGTCCGGGTCTCCAGCAGGCAGTCCGCGAGCGGGTCGCCCGCATGGGCGTCGAAGCCGCTGGAGACCAGGATCAGCTCGGGCTCATACGCGCGCGCGGCGGGCACGACCACGCGATCGAACAGCTCCATCCACAGCTCCGGGCCCGTGCCGGGCGGGACGGGCAGGTTGATCGTGTACCCCTCCCCCGCACCGCTCCCGGCGTCGGACAGCGGCCCCGTGCCCGGGTAGAGCGGCCACTGGTGCATGCTCGCGAACAGCACGTCGCTGCGGGTGCGGAAGATCTCCGCGGTGCCGTTGCCGTGGTGAACGTCCCAGTCGAGCACGAACACCCGTGAGAGCCCGAGCTCGGCGATCGCCATCGCCGCCGCCACGGCGACGTTGTCGAACACGCAGAAGCCCATCGCCCGATCGCGTTCGGCGTGATGCCCGGAGGGCCGGATCGCGGTGTAGGCGACCGGCCCGTCGCCCGCGAGCAGCGCGCGGGTCATCTCGCAGGCTCCGCCCGCCGCGTGCAGCGCCGCGGGCCAGGACTCCGGCACGACGGCCGTGTCCGGATCGATCAGCCCGCCGCCTCCCGCGCAGAGCTCGCGCACCGCGCGGATGTAGGCCGGCGAGTGGACCAGCTCCAGCTCGGCCTCGGTCGCGGCCGGGGCGAGGCGGCGCTCCCAGCCGAGCCATCCGCGCTCGGCCAGCGCAGCCTCGAGGACGATGATCCGCTCGGGCGTGTCGGGGTGCCGCGGCATGAACGGGCGGGGATCGTGCCCGATCGAAGCCGGGTGGCTGAAGTACAGCCCACCGCTCACCGCGCCGCTCGACCCCCGCCTCGCATAGCCGTCAATATGACCTACGTGGCCGCAGCGCGCACGATGCGGGCGATGATCTTCGAGGCTCCGGGCGAGCCGCTGCGAGCCGCTGAGGTGCCCGTCCCCGAGCCCGGAGGAGGCGAGCTGCTGATCCGGGTCCGTGCTTGCGCCGTCTGCCGCACCGACCTGCATCTCCTCGACGGCGAGGTCGAGATCGCCCGTCCCCCGCGGATCCTCGGGCACCAGATCGTCGGCGTCGTCGAGGCGCGCGGCGACGGCGTGGGCTCCCTGGAGGAGGGCGATCGCGTCGGCGTGCCGTGGCTGGGCTGGACCGACGGGACGTGCGAGTACTGCACGAGCGGGCGCGAGAACCTCTGCCCGAACGCCCGCTTCACGGGCCGGGACATCGACGGCGGGTTCGCCGAGTACACGGTCGCCGACGCGCGCTTCTGCTTTCCGATCCCTGACTCCTACGAGGACCGGGCGGCGACGCCGCTGCTCTGCGCGGGGCTGATCGGCTACCGCGCGTTCCGTATGACCGGCGAGGCCCGGCGCGTCGGCTTCTACGGCTTCGGCGACTCGGCGCACATCCTCGCCCAGATCGCCCGCTGGCAGGGGCGAGAGGTCTATGCCTTCACGCGCCCCGGAGCGGACGACGCCGCGCAGGAGTTCGCGCTGGAACTCGGCGCCGTCTGGGCGGGGGGCTCCGACGAGGAGCCGCCGGCGCAGCTGGAAGCGGCGATCATCTTCGCCCCCGTCGGCCCCCTCGTGCCCGCCGCGCTGCGGGCCCTGGCACCCGGCGGCACCGTGGTCTGCGCGGGAATCCACATGAGCGACATCCCCTCCTTCCCGTACGAGATCCTCTGGGAGGAGCGCTCGATCAGATCGGTCGCCAACCTGACCCGGCTCGACGGCGACGAGCTTCTTCAGATCGCCCCGCAGGTGCCGGTCGAGACCCGCATCAGCACCTACCCGCTGGAGGCGCTCAACGAGGCGCTCGCCGATCTGCGCGCCGGCGCCTTCACCGGCGCGGCCGTGATCGTGCCCTAGTCCGGCGCGTCCGCCTCAGAGCCCGATCGCATGGGCCGCAGCGAGACCGGCCCACTCGCCGTAGGGCGCGAACAGCTCGCGCACCTGCGGTTCCTCCGCAAAGGCCTCGGGATCGCCGCCGGACAGCACGCGCCCGGCGAACCTCAGCAGCCCGAGATCGCCGGCCGGGATCTGGTCGTGTCGCCCCTGGCCGTGGAGGGCCAGCCGCTCGACCGTCCAGGGGCCGATCCCGGGGATCGCGCGAAGACGCCGCCAGCTGCTCTCGTGGCTCTCGTCGTGCAGGTCGACGCGCCCGCGCGAGACCTCGCGCGCCGCCCTGACGAGCGTGATCGCCCGGCAGCCGGCGAGGTCGAAGGACTGCAGCAGCGCGGGCGGGGTTCCCGCCAGGCGCTCCGCCTCCGGCATGTCCGCGAGCGTGCTGTGCCCGCCGTCCCAGCCGACCCAGCGACGCCCGAGGGCCCCGACCACACGGCGCTCGATCGCCGCCGCGCGCTCGTACTCGATCAGCTGCTCGCAGATCGCCAGCACGAGCGCCTCGAACGGGTCGGGCCGGCGGCCCACCCGCAGCCAGGGCCGGCGGGTGACCGAGCGCCCGATCAGCGGGTCCTTCGCGAAGCGCCTTGCGAACGGCCGCGTGTCCTCGTCGACCCCGAGCGCGAAGCGCATGCGCCCGATCCCGTACTCGGCCACCTCTCGGCTCTCCGCACGGGCGCCGAACAGGACACGGTCCTGAGCGGTCTGGGCGACGCGCACGAGCACGGGGCGCCCGTCCTGATGAAGCAGGCGCTCGAGGACCCCGCCGCCGCGTCGGCGGGTCATCCGGTCCATCCCGTTGCGCCGTGGGAGCTGGAACGGACCGCGCGGAGCGACCTCGGCGCGCAGCTCGACCGGCCGGCTCACCGCGGGCGGCTAGCGGCCGGCGCCCGAGGAGCCGAGCAGGTGAACGTCGAGCAGCAGCGAGCGGCTGCCCACGATGTGCAGCCGGTCACCGGCGGTGGCGTTGCGGGAGTTGCGGCGGCCGAGCAGGGATCGCCCGGCGCCCTGGCGCCGATCGAGGGCGCGACGGTGGTGGCGGCCGAACAGGCCGACGACGGCGGCACCCGCGACGAACCCTCCTGCCGCGGCGGCCGCGGCCTGGACGGCGGGCATGGCGGCGGCGGAGCGCCTTTCAAGCGTCGTGCCGGACGGGCGCGCCTCGACGATCTCGCCCTCCTCGGGGGACGCGGGCAGCATCGGGCTCGGGTCGGCCTCGCTCACCCGCCGCAGTGTAGAGATCGGGTCAGACCCCTACGCCGCGGGACCCCCGCTCCATGCGGCCGGCGGGCCTAGCCGGTCTCGGTGGAGGCGGCCCCGGCCTGCTCGCCGGCGCCCGCCGCGGCCGGATCGAGCACCCGCTCGTAGACCCGGTAGCGCTTGACGACCGTCCCCCCCATCGCTTCCATGCCGCGGTTCATCGAGGTGTTCGTCTCGAGGATCCAGCCCATCTCGCCCCCGCTCTGGGGTGTGCGTTCGGCCGCGTTGTAGTGCTCTTCGTAGAGCTTCGCGGCGACGCCCGTGTGCTGGTACTCGGGCTTGACGCCCAGGAAGCCGACCCGCACGCGGTCGATCCGCCGGCCCTTCGTCAGGAACTTCCACCAGCCCAGCGGCAGCAGGCGCCCGTTCATCTGCGCGAGCACCTGGTTGAGGTCGGGAACGGTGATCGCCATCCCGACGACCTCACCGTTGTCTTCTTTCTCGGCGATCATGAACCAGTTCTTGTCGAAGGCCAGCTGGAGCTCCTGGGCGTAGGCGTCGAGATCCTTCTTGGAGTACGGCACGAAGTCCCAGTTCTTCGACCAGGCCGCGTTGTAGACCTCGGCGAAGGCGTCCATGTCCTTGCGCAGCTGGCGCCGGCGCATCGGGCGCACCCGGATCCCGTACTCGCTCTGCACCTTCGCGGCGAGCTCCCAGATGACGGGCAGGACCGCCGAGCGGTCCTCGACCTCCAGTTTCCACATCAGCAGGTCCATCGCCTTGGTCATGCCGGCCTCTTCGAGCAGCTCGGCGTAGTAGGGCGGGTTCCAGGGCTGGAGGATCATCGGGCGCAGGTCATAGCCCTCGATCAGCACGCCGCTCTCGTCGTTCATCGCGAAGCTCGCCGGGCCGACCATCCGCTCCTGGCCGCGCTCGCGCAGCCAGCCGGCGGCGGCGTCGAGCAGCGCCTGCAGCGCCTCCGGGTCGCGCTCGAACTCCAGGAAGCCGAACCACCCCCAGCGGACGTCGCGGTGCTCGTTGAAGGCGTGGTTGACGTGCGCGGTGATCCGCCCCACGACGCGGCCGTCGCGGCGGGCGAGGAAGTACTCCGCTTCGCCGTGGCTGAAGAACGCGTTCAGGCGCTTGGTCAGGAAGATCCGGCGCTCCAGCTTCAGCGGCGGCACCCAGAGCGGGTGGTTAGCATGGAGGCGGAACGGCAGGTCGATGAAGGCCCGCAGATCTCGGCCGCCCGCGACGGCTTTCACCTCGACGCTCACCGCGCCCGCACCCTACATGCCCACCTCAACCGACGTCTTCGCCAAGGTCAAAGGCCACGAGCGCGAGGAGATCCTGCGCGCCGCCAACGAAGCGGGGGTGCTCCCCTACTTCCACGTGCTCGAGTCGCCCGCGATGCCGGTGGTCGAGATGGAGGGCGCCGAGCGGGTGATGCTGGGCTCCAACAACTACCTCGGGCTGACCGGGGACGAGCGCGTGATCGCAGGGGCCGAGCAGGCGCTCCACCGCTACGGCACAGGCCTCACGGGCTCGCGCCTGCTCAACGGGACGATCCCGCTGCACCTCGACCTCGAGCGCGAGATCGCGGAATGGATGGGCACCGAGTCGGCGATCGTCTTCAGCACCGGCCACCAGGCCAACGTGGGCACGCTCGGCACGCTGCTCGGCCCGGGCGACACCGTCGTCGTGGACTCGGGCGACCACGCCTCGATCCTCGACGGCTGCCTGCTCTCGCGCGCGAAGCTGAGGCCCTTCCGCCACAACCGCCTCGACAAGCTCGAGAAGATGCTCGAGCGCGCGCAGGGCGACGGCGGCGGGGTGCTGGTGGTCGTCGACGGCGTGTTCTCCATGGAGGGGGATCTGGCTCCCCTGCAGGACATCTGCGAGCTCTGCGAGCGCTACGGCGCGCGCCTGATGGTCGACGAGGCTCACGGCGCCGGCGTGCTGGGCGCGACCGGGGCGGGCGCGTGCGAGCTGCTCGGCGTCGCCGACCGGGTGGACCTGCGGATGGGCACCTTCTCGAAGTCGCTGGCCTCCTGCGGGGGCTTCGTGGCAGGAAGCGCCGAGGTGATCGATTACCTGCGGATCTCCTCGCGCGCGTTCCTCTTCACGGCCTCCGCGGTACCGGCCGCCGTGGGCGCCGCGCTCGCGGCCCTGCGCGTGCTGCGCTCGCCCGACGGCCCGCCGCTCCTGGAGCGCGTGCTCGAGAACTCATCCCGGCTGCGCGACGGGCTCGAACAGCTGGGGCTGGCGGTCGTCACGCCGCAGCCGCTGCCCGAGGAGGGCGTCCAGACCCACGCGCCGGGCGTGCGACGCGGGCCCGGCGGCGAGCTCTCGATCGTGACGCCGGTGGTGCCGGTGCTGGTCGGCGACGACTGGCACGCGGCTCTGCTGTGGAAGGCGCTCTACGACGGCGGTGTGTTCGTGAACACGGCGCTGCACCCCGCCGTGCCTCCCGGAGGAGCGCTCCTGCGGACCAGCGTGATGGCGACGCACGACGCCGCGACGATCGACCGGGCGCTCGAGGTGTTCGCGCGCGTGAAGGTCGATTTCGAGCGCGAGCACGGCCCGCTGCCGTCCTCGCACGGGGCCTGACCCCAGCCTCCCCTACATCCGCACTAGGGCACTCGGACAGCCCCGACTTGTCCATTTCTTCACAAGATTCCCCGGCGAGAAAAAGCCCGCTTCTAGCGCACGATCCGCGCGGCGGATGTTGACCGCGGCGCGGGTCCTCGCGTAGCTTCCACATGCGCTCTGCATGACCGTTCGGGCTCGCGCCTGAATGACGAACAGATAGTCGTAAGGGTGACCTGCCGGGACAGCCGCGCCCGGCTGCAGGTCCATCCTGGGCGGTCATAGAGGGCGCAACCACACGTCCAATACGAGCAAGCATGTTGCCGTCGTCCTGCCTTTGCGACGGCAACGGGGAGATGCAACGACATGAACGCGACAGCGACGATTGCCCCTGCCGGTCCTCAGTACATGCGCGCACTGGAACGCGCCAACCAGGTTCGTCTGGCCCGCGCCGAGCTCAAGCGCCGCGTCGCGATGAACGAGGTCAGCTGCGCAGAGGTGATCATGGACTGCCCGTGGCAGGCGGAGAGCATGGCGATCGGCGATCTGCTGATGAGCCAGCGCCGCTGGGGCCAGACGCGCTGCCGCAAGTTCCTGGCGCAGGTGCCGATGTCCGAGAAGAAGACGATCGGCTCGATGACCGACCGTCAGCGCCGCACGCTGGCCGGGATGCTCGAGGTGCCCCAGCGCGGTCGCGCGTTCGCGGCCTCCGGGAACGTCCCGTTCCTCACCGAGACGCTCGAGACGGCCTGAATCGGGGCGGCGCCCCGGCCGCCCCATTCAGCCAAACGGAGGTCTTGGTCCGGGGCCGCGCTCTGAGCGCGGCCCCTTCTCTAACGGACAGCCGGAGGACAGCGTCAGCTGCCACCAGCCCGCGAGCATCCCGATGACACCCATCCGGGGGCGGACTTCGTAGATCCCGCAGCCGGTGCCGCCGAGATCGCGCACCGGCACGCGGTAGTAGCGGTAGCGGCCGGGTTCGAGGCGCATCCGCTCGAGCAGCTCGCGGGCGCCGCGTTCGTGCTCGCTGCGGCGGGCGGCGCGGGCGCGCAGCTCCGCGAGGCGCGAGGCGAGCCGGTCGCGCGTGCGCTCCAGCTCGCCGAGCCCGGGGATGCTGGGCCCGGTGCCGGCGCCGATCGGAGCGGCGGGTGCGGCCGAGCCGGCGGGCGCCGCGACGAACGGGAAGCGCTCGGCGAGCACCGCGGACAGCTCGTTCTCGAGCTTGGCGATCTGGGCGCGAAGCGTCGCGCGAGCGGCGCGCTCGGCGTCGACGCCGGGTGCTCGGACGTCCAGCCGCGGGCCTGACGCGAGGGGCGTTTCCTGTGCGCCCTCGGGGCGGTCTGATACGGGCTGACGGCGCTGAACCAAGTCTCTCCTCCTGGGTGCCTGACGGCTTCCCAGATGCTACCAGCGGCCATCCGCGCCCACGCCACCTCTAGCGGGCTAGCAGCGCGCTCGCGCTCGCCCACAGCGCCTCTTCGGCGTACAGCGCCGGAACGCCCGGAACGAGGACCGAATACAGGGTCAGGCGGCGCGTTCGCGCAAGCGGCCGGTGGCCCGGGGCGAGCTCGCCGAAGAGCACCGCGAGAGGTCCACCGGCGTCGGCGACGACGAGGCGTCCGTGCGGGAGCAGCGGCGGGTCCGCAGAGCGTCCGAGCTGCTCCCCGTCGAGGCTCGTGCGGATCCCGAGCGGGCCGTCGACGCGCTCGGAGTCCAGCGCCCAGACCGGCACGCCCGTATCCATGAGCGAGATCAGCAGGATGTCGTCCAGCATCCCCCCGCTCAGAAAGCCCCCGCGCAGCATCCGCTCGAGCACCGCCTCCTCGATCGGCGTGCGCTGCCGGTCCGGGTCGAGCCCCACCTGCCGGAAGAAGACTCGATATGCGGCGGGGATCGGCTCCCTTCTGATCCCGATCGCGCGGGCCCCCCGAACGCGGTTGGACAGTTCGCGCATCCGCTCCTCGACGTCCGCCGGAGAGTCCCCTGTCAAGGACTCGCTGCGTGCCACGTCGACCTCGGCGTACAGCAGGCCCAGCCCGGGCAGCTCCTCCTCGACCTCCCGGGACAGCCAGCCGGCGACGGGGTCCGCCGGCGCGCTCATGGGGCCCCCGGGTCGCGCCCGTGCGCGTGCGAGGCGCGGTGGCGCGTCTCGGGCCGCGCCCTCACCCGCTCGTCCGGGCCGACGCTTCGAGCTGCGCCAGCCGCGAGCGCAGCGTGGCCAGCGACGGGCGTCCGAGCAGCGCGCGCCCCTGGGCCACGCCGCCACGTTCGATGAAGGTGACCTGCGGACACGTCGCGAGTTTGTAGAGCGCCGCGAGGTCGCCCTGATCGTCGAGCCCGACCGGGAACGAGATGCCGTGGGAGGAGACGAGCTCGCGCAGCGAGCCGCGATCCCCGCGGATCGAGACCGACGCCATCTGCACCTTCGGATAGGAGCTCGACAGCGTCTGCATGTCGCCCAGGACGTTGGCGCATCCGCCCGCGTCGACGAACAGCGCCAGCGCCACGGGCCCGCGTTCGTAGAGCTGGCAGATGTTGAGGATCCGGGGCCCGCGCACGGTGCAGGCGGGAGCTTTGCCGGTGGTCGAGACGTTCGCGTCGCCTTTGAGGTCGCGCGTCGCGAGCGGCACCGCGAACGGCGGCACCTGCGTGCCGGCGGCGACGCCGCTGTCGCCGGTGGGTTTGGTTTTGATCGTGTTGATCGTGATCCCGATGAGGATCGCGATCACCAGCACGACGACGTAGCGCCCGTAGCGAGGCGGCTGAACGACGGGAGCGCTCGGATCGCGCGGCTCGGAGCCTGAGCGCCCGCGCGGCGCGCTCGGGGGCTCAGGCCCCGCCATGGCCGGACCTCGGGCGGCGGCCCGCGGGGCGCAGCCCGCCGCGCGGGCGCATGCGTCCGGGCAGGAACGCGCGCGCGCCGCCGCGCTCGGCGAGCACGAGCGCGGCCGGGAGCGCCGCCAGCACGCCGAGCAGCGAGACCGTCAGATCCACGAGCGTGACCAGGCCGAAGTCCCGTAGCATCCGGATGTCCGAGAGGGCCAGCACGCCGAAGCCGAAGATCGCGGTCGCACCGGATGCCGCGACGGCCGCGCCGGTGCGCCGGTAGGCGCGGCGCAGCGCCTCGAGCGTGTCGTGCCCGGCCGCGAGCTCCTGGCGGTGGCGCTCGGAGAGCAGCACGCTGAACTCGGTCGAGATCGCGATCACCAGGGCACCGAGCGTCACGGACATCGGGTTCAGGGGGATGCGCAGCACGAAGATGACGAGCGCCGACCAGCCCGTCGCGAGCGCGATCGGCACGAGCGGCACGAACGCCCGGCGGGCGTCCCCGCGGAACGCGGCGAGCAGGACGAGGGCCACGGCGGCGAGGCCTGCGAGCAGCGTCTCGATCCGCCGCCACGGGTCCGCCACGGCGCTCCCCGAGCTCGCCGCCAGCACCGGCAGCCCCACCAGCTGCGCGTGCACGCCGGCCGGCGGGTGAAGGCTCGCCGCCATCTTTTCGATCAGCTGCTGCTGGGCGTCGAGGCCCATCAGGCGGATCCCGAAGGAGAGCGTCGCGTAGCGGCGATCCGGGCTGATCACGTCCTGCGAGAAGTACGGCGGGATCGTCGCCAGCAGGCTGTCCACAGAAGCCGCGTCGAGCTTCTGTTCTTTCGCGCCCGGCGCCGTCTGCCCGCCGAACAGGTCGGGGAGCGAGAACGCCGGGCACAGCCTGGCGTGCCCGCAGCCGCGGGAGTCGCTGTAGCCGAAGGCCGCCAGCACCCGCCGCTGGTAGGCGGTCATCCATTCGATCGTGGCCGGGCTCGCGAGGTTGCGCCCCGGCGGGGCCGAGACCAGGACCGCGACTTCGCCGCCGACGCCCGATTCGCGCTCGAGCGTGTTGAGCGCGCGCAGCGAGGCGAGTTCCTGCGGTACGAGCTTGGTGATGTCGGTCTCGACCTTGGTCTGCGTGTCGAGGCCCCAGCCGAGCGCCGCGAGCGCCAGCCCTACGCCGAGGACGCGGCCCGGGTGGCGCAGGGCGGGCCCGAGGGCGAAGTTCGTAACAGCGCGCGTGAGCGCGTTCTCGCGCAGCAGCTCGCCGGCTCCCCGCCACGCCGAGACGATCGGCGCGAGCGCGGCCGGATGGCCGCTCGCGCCTGACCGCGGGTGGCGCGGCAGCACCGAGAGCGCCGCGGCTCCGGCGGTGAACGCGCACAGCAGCGCCAGCGCGACGCCCGCCACCAGCAGCACGCCGAAGCCGCGCACCATCGGGACCGGGGAGAGCAGCAGCACGAGCATCGCCGCCGCGCTCGCCGCCGCGGCCGTCGCGATCGTCGGTCCGCCGGTCGCGGCGGCGCCTTCGATCGCGGCGCGCCGGCCCGGTCCGGGCGCCGTGCCGGCCCCCGCGCCGGGATCCAGCTCCTCGAGCGACTCGCCGACCCGCGACTGGAACTGGATCGAGTAGTCGACCGCGAGCCCGACGAGCACCGGGAGCACCGCGATCGACGCGACGGTCAGCGACGCACCCGCCGCCGAGAGCGCCCCGAACGTCAGCGCGGCCGCCAGGAGCGCGAGCGCGAGCGGCAACAGGCGCGGCCTGCCGGTGAAGACGAGTCCGAGCGTGCCGGCCATCACGATGATCACCGCGATCAGCAGCAGCGCGATCGCGCTCGAGATCGATTTCGCCAGGTCCGAGACGATCACCGGCTCGCCGGTCACCTCATAGCCGGCTCCTGCGGTCGCGAGCTTCCACTGCGGCATCAGCACGGCGGCGCGGATCGCGGCGATCGTGCGATCGCGCTCCGACTGCGAGAGCCCCGGTCGCAGCCGCGCGGAGATCAGCGCGCTGTGGCTGCTCGGGAACAGGTAGGCAAAGCGCTGCTTCGGGGTCCCGGCCGGCTTGGAGGAGTCGAAGACGACGTCGGAGATGAATTCCTTGTTCTGCAGGCTCGGCGCCGAGGTCAGACCGTAGGCGAGCGCGAGCGAGACGAGCTTCGAGCGGTAGCCGGCCGCCGTCACCTGGGCCGCTTCCTTGCCGAGCTCGCGCACTTCCGCTTCGCTCAGCCCGCGTGCGCGGGCTGCCTTTTCGATCGTCTTTTCCGCCTGCTTGCCCGATTCCGCCGCGCTCTTGTTCAGCCCGGTGAGCTTCTGGTCGATCTGTTCGGCCGCCTCGTTCAGGAACGTTCCAGGCCCGAACACGACCTTGACCGTGCCGAGCTTCGCGAGCTGCCCGCACGGCCCGTTCACCCCGCCCTCATCGGCCAGCGCCGAGCGCGGAACGCGCCCGGACAGGCACCCCTCCAGGCCGAGCAGCCGCTCGAGGTCCGAGCCCAGCACCAGCTGCTGCAGGTTGCCGTGCACCAGGACCTCCACCGGCTCTTCGCCGAACTGCCGGTAGAAGGACTGCGTGCCGCGGTAGGACGCGCTCGAGGACGAGACGAAGCTGCTGGTCGCGGCGCTGGGCTGAAGCTGCAGCGCGAGCACCGCGCCCCCCACACCGAGCACGGCAGCGATCACGAGCACGAGCGGGGCCCGTCTCGCGGCACCACCGGCGAGCGCGGCGAGCAGCCTCGAGCTTCTCATCGACTCGGCGCCGTGGGCGCTACTCCATGCCGAGCGGCCCGGCCGACGCACCGGCCAGGAACTGCTGCACGAACGGGTTTTCGGATGCGAACAGCTCCTCGGCCGGACCGGATTCGACGATCCGGCCCTTCCACAGCACGGAGATGTGCTCCGCGACGCGCCGCGCGCTCATGATGTCGTGCGTGATGACCGTGTAACAGCCGCCGTTCTCGGCGTGCACTTCCTTGATCAGCTCGCAGAGCAGCGCCGTGCGAACGGGGTCGAGACCCGAGTCGGGCTCGTCGAAGAGCACGATGTCCGGTTCCATCACGAGCGCGCGGGCGAACCCGGCCCGCTTGCGCATCCCGCCGGAGAGCTCGTTGGGCATCTTCTCGTTGGCGTTGCCGAGGCCGACCTCTTTCAGGCGCCGGTTCACGATCTCGGCGATCTCCTCGTCGCCCTTCTCCGTGTGCTGGCGCAGCGGAAAGGCGACGTTGTCGTAGAGGTTCATCGACCCGAACAGCGCGCCGTCCTGGAAGAGCACGCCGAACTTCTTGCGCAGCTCGAACAGGTCCTGATCGGCGAGGCTCGGGATCGAGTGCCCGTGCACGATCACATCGCCCTGGTCGGGGTAGAGCAGCCCGACGATGTGCTTGATGCAGACCGACTTGCCGGTCCCCGAAGGTCCGAGGATCATCGAGATCTTGTTCTCCGGCAGGGCCATGTTCAGGCCCCGGAGCACATGGTTGCGCCCGAACGCCTTGTGGACGTCGATGAACTCGATCGCGTCCGGCGCGTTCGTCGGGCGGATCCTGCCGCTGTGGTAGCGGAACTCCTCGGCCTCGTCGGGGGCGGGCTCGTTGACGACGCGCGCGCGTCCGGGGTCTTCGGCCGGCAGGATCGGGCTCGCGAGGGTCACGTCGTCGACCTCCATCTGCTCGTCGGGCGACCAGAACCCCGGTTCGCCGGACGGCTCGCGGCCGGGGAACTCGTCGATCGAGCGGTAGGAGGTGTGCGAGTGCTCGGCGCCCTCGGCGGCGTCGTGTTCCTGGACGCGGGAGAACGTCGGCTCCTGCCCGTCGGGCTGGAGCCCGTCGCCGCCGTCGGGCTGCGTGCCGGCGTCCGGCGGCTCGGGGGCCGGCGGCGTCTGCGCGCCCGCTTCGGTGTACGGCGCCTGCTCGGCCGGCGGCGCCTGCGCGCCCGCGTCGGTGTCCGGGGCCTGCGGGGCCGGGGGCGCCGCAGGGCTCTCCTGCGACGGCGTACCGGCCTGGCGCCGGCCCCACGGGATCCCGCGGCGTCCGCCCTCTCCGGCCATCAGGTCAGCCTCCGATCGGTGCGCGCGGGTTCGCGCCCCAGAAGATCTGGGTTCCCAGCATGCCGATCACGTGCACGAGCACCAGGTTCAGCACCATCGACTTCGCGGTGGCCTTTCCGACTCCTACAGGGCCCCCGCTGGCGTTGTATCCGTAGTAACACGCTACGAGCACGATAGCCGTGGCCATGAACATGGCCTTAATCAGGCTGTATAAGAAATCCGGTGGATTCTGGAACTGCCAGAAGATCAGGAAGTAGCCCCCGGACGAGACGTATCCGATCTGTTGCACCACGGCTATGTAGGAGGCGAGGAACGCGGCTCCGATCCCGGCCATGTACATGAAGGGGAGCACCAGCCAGGAGGCGAGCAGGCGCGTCGCGCACAGGAAGGTCATCGAGTTGATGCCCATCACCTCGAGCGCGTCGATCTCGTCGGAGATCCGCATCGCGCCGAGCTCGGCGACGATGCCGGTGCCGACCTTGGCGGACATCATGTACCCGAAGGCGTAGGGCGTGATCTCGCGCAGGTCGCACCACGCGGTGAACACGCCCGAGTACGCGGGCGCGCCCTGCGCGGCGGTGAAGTAGGCGCCCTCGATCCCGCACTGCAGGCCGAGGATGAACATCAGGGTCCAGATGATCGTCGTGGAGCCGACGATCAGGATCCCGCACTGGCGCAGCGACTCACCGAAGAAGCGGAAGACGCGCAGGCCATAGACGTCGCGGACGATCGTGCCGGTGAAGCGCCCGATCTCGCCCGTCGCGCCCAGCCATTCGCGCGGGAGTGCGAGCCATTCGTTCACTTGATCACCAGGATCTGCGGGTGTGTGGCGAGCAGCGTCTGCGTGAAGACGTAGTCGAAGGAGAAGATCGCGGTGAACGCGAGCACGACTGCCTCGTTGACGGCGCGACCGACGCCCTCGGCGCCGCCGGAGGCGGCCATGCCCTTGTAGCAGCAGACGATCGCGATGATCGCGCCGTAGATCGTGGTCTTCAGCACCGAGCCCCAGAGGTCGGTCGTGGAGGCGTTCGCGAACAGCGTGGCCCAGAACGGGCCGAGCGGCTGGCCGTTGACGAGCTCGGCGATGATGCCGCCGAAGATCCCGAACAGCAGCGCGTAGATGTCGAACAGCCCGGTCACGAGCATCAGCGCCAGAAAGCGCGGCACGACGAGGTTCTTGACGGGGTCAACGCCGAGCACCTGCAGCGCGTCGAGCTCCTCGCGAACCTTGCGCGCGCCGAGATCGGCCGTGATCGCGGTGCCCGCTACCCCCGCGACGACGATCGCTGTCACGCTCGGGCCGATCTCGCGCACCGCGCCGAGCACGAAGAAGCCACCGAGGCGGTCCAGCGCACCGAAGATCGTCAGGAAGTTCGCCGCCTGCAGCCCCGGCGCGGCGTAACAGATGCAGACCGTGGAGATCAGCAGCGGGAACCAGCACAACCGCAGCGCGAACAGGAACTGGGACACGAACTCGCCGCCATACGGGTACGGCGGCCGCAGGGCAGACCAGATGGTCTTGCCCGTGAGGATCATCATGTCCCCGAATTCCTCGAGCAAATGCCGCGCGGACGGGAAAACCCGCTCGGCAACCCCGCGAACCATCTCTCCTGGCCCTTCCTCTCCTCGGCGATCGGTGGGTCGCGATAACTCTACGCCATGCTCCGCGGCGGTGCCAAGGGTGAACCCCCGCCGTTGCAGGGGATCCGTCTCCGGCGGCCGAGCCCCACTGGTATCGTGGCGCGATCGTGACGGGGAGGTGCAGGACATTCGCGCGCCGCGCGCGCGGCAGCCGTTGCGCGCGCCGTGCTCCAGCGGCGCTGGCCCTCGCGGGTGCGGCAGCGCTGCTCGCCGGTTGCGGGGGCGGCTCGGCAGCGACCGCGGGCGAACCGTCCAAGACGTTCGGCCTCGAAATCGTGCGCGCGCGATTCCCCGCCAAGCAGTCGATCGCCAAACACGAGCGGCTCATCCTGTCGGTCCGCAACAGCAGCTCGGAAACGATCCCGAACATCGCGGCGACGGTCGACTCGTTCAACTACGCCTCGACCTTCCCGGAACTCGCCGCGAACAAAAGGCCGGTCTGGGTGATCGAACGCGGCCCGGGCGAACCGGCGAAGCTGCCCGTCCAGACCCAGGAAGTGAGCGTCCCGGGGGGAGGCCAGACCGCCTACCTGAACACCTGGGCGCTCGGCGTGCTCCCCGCGCACCGGACCGCGACGTTCATCTGGAACGTGGTGCCGGTGAAGGCCGGGGCCTGGACGGTGCGCTACGTCTTCTCGGCCGGGCTCGCCGGCAACGCGAAGACACGGCTGGCCGTGGGCGGCCCGGCCGCAGGTCGCTTCCACGTCGTGATCGCGCCCAAGACGCCCGAAACGCACGTCGACCCCAAGACGGGCCAGGTCGTGCCGGGGCCGTACGCCGGCAACAAGGCCGAACTCGGTCCCTGACCCGAACGCCGCGCGAGCCGCGTGCGGCGGCCCTCGCGTTTGGCCGGTTGTCGAAACGCCCGCCTGGACGCTTTGGCCAGACGGGGAGCCTGTTGCGATCCGCGGTGATTACGATTGACGAGGCTCCGCCTGGCGGCGGTAGCTCTGCCACCGTTTTTTGATCAGGAGGGATCGACCGACCCCATGCCAAGGACCCGTCAGACCAACGTAACCGCCGCGCAGTGGAGCGCCAACGGCGCCGCGCTCGGGGCGCTCGACCTCACGATCCCCGACAACCAGGTCTTCGGGGCCAACGTCTTCTCGCCCGCCGTCCAGCGCGCGCGCCTGCCCAAGCACGTCTACAAGGCGCTGCACCGCACGCTCGCGCGCGGCGAGGCGCTCGACACCACGCTCGCCGACTCGGTCGCCCAGGCGATGAAGGAATGGGCGATGGAGAAGGGCGCCACCCACTACACGCACTGGTTCCAGCCGCTGACCGGCTCGACGGCGGAGAAGCACGACTCCTTCTACGCGCCCGCGGGCGACGGCACGGCGATCGCCGAGTTCTCCGGCAAGGAGCTGATCCAGGGCGAGCCCGACGCCTCCTCGTTCCCCACCGGCGGCATCCGCGCGACCTTCGAGGCGCGCGGCTACACGGCCTGGGACCCCACCTCGCCCGCCTTCATCCTCGAAAACCCGAACGGGGCGCTGCTCTGCATCCCGACGGCCTTCACGTCCTGGACGGGCGAGGCGCTCGACCACAAGATCCCGCTGCTGCGCTCGATGGACGCGCTCTCGGGCGCGGCGATCAGGGCGCTCGACCTGCTCGGCGTCGAGGGCGCCTCGCGGGTCTTCACGACGATCGGCTGCGAGCAGGAGTACTTCCTGATCGACGAGCAGTACTACTTCGAACGGCCCGACCTCGTGACCACGGGGCGGACGCTCTACGGGGCGCAGCCGCCGAAGGGACACGAGCTCGACGACCACTACTTCGGCTCGATCCCCGAGCGGATCCTCGCCTGCATGCTCGACGTGGAGCTGGAACTGGCGAAGCTCGGCGTGCCGATCAAGACGCGCCACAACGAGGTCGCGCCCAACCAGTACGAGGTCGCGCCGATCTTCGAGAACTCGAACGTCGGCGCCGACCATCAGCTCCTGACGATGCAGATCCTGCAGAACACGGCGCGGCGCTACGGCCTGGTCTGCCTGCTGCACGAGAAGCCCTTCGCGGGCGTCAACGGCTCGGGCAAGCACAACAACTGGTCGATGGGCACCGACAACGGGCTGAACCTGCTCGAGCCGGGCGACACACCGGCCGAGAACCTCCAGTTCCTGTTCTTCTGCGCGGCCGTGATCCAGGCCGTCAACAAGCACCAGGCGCTGCTGCGCGCATCGATCGCCTCCGCCGGGCAGGACTTCCGGCTCGGCGCGAACGAGGCGCCGCCCGCGATCATCTCGATCTTCCTCGGCGCCGAGCTCGAGAAGGTCTTCACGGCGATCGCGGCCGGGAAAGGCGTCGCCTCCAAACCCGGCTCGTTCCTCGGCCTCGGCACCCCGGTGCTGCCGCCGATGCCGCTGCACGGCGGCGACCGCAACCGCACGAGCCCGTTCGCGTTCACCGGCAACAAGTTCGAGTTCCGCGCGCTCGGCTCGTCGAGCTCGCCGTCGTTCCCGAACACGGTGCTGAACACGATCGTCGCCGAGTCCGTGGACGATCTCTCGGCCAAGCTCACGACCCAGCTCAAAAAATCCGGCGCGACGCTCGAGAAGGCGGTGGCCGCCGTCGTCAAGGAGGTCTGGGCGGAGAACAAACAGGTCGTCTTCGACGGCGACGGCTACTCGGAGGCCTGGCACAAGGAGGCCGCCAAACGCGGGCTGGCCAACCTGAAGACGACGGTCGACGCGCTGCCGTGGATCACCAACAAACAGACGATCGCGGCGTTCAAAAAGTACAAAGTGCTCTCCAAGCGCGAGCTCGAGTCCCGTGAAGAGGTGTTCACCGAGCAGTACGTCACGAACATCAACATCGAGGCCGAGACCGCCGCGTCGATCGCGCGCACGATGCTGCTGCCGGCAGCGGTTCGCTACCTGACCGAACTCCAGGCCACCGGCCTCGAGGACCTCGTCGGCGAGGTCGAGCCGATCCTCAAGGAGTTCCACTTCGCGCTCACGAAGCTCGAGGACGCGAACCTCGACGAGAACCACCCGACGGACATCCACAAGGAGGCGGCCTACATGCGCGACTCCGTGATGCCCGCGATGGACGACGTGCGCGACGGCGCCGACCGGCTCGAGAAGCTCGTCGCCGACGATCTGTGGCCGCTGCCGAAGTACGCGGAGATGCTGTTCATCAAGTAGTCCTCGACCCCTGACGGATCCTCGTGGGAGGCCTCGCTTCGGCGGGGCCTCTCGCTTTTCGAGGGCCGCCGATCCCCGCGCCACCCGTTTGCCCACAGGACTCCCGGCTGGGAACATCTGGGGATGAGGGCGCTGAGAAGGCGGGGAGTGAGCTCGGCGCGGACGCCCGGCCTGCTCGGGCTCGCCGCGGCCCTGCTGCTCGCCGCAGGCCTGCCCGGCTGCGGCTCCAGCGCCAAGCCGAAGCCGGCCGCCGCGGCCAAGCACTATGCGTACTTCACCTTCGAAGCCCCGCACGTGGCCAGCTCCTACACGATCTTCTCGCCGGGCCCCTCCCAGGAAGCGCCGCGCCCGGCCCCCACGGAGCCGCTGACCTCGACCGCCGCGCTGGAGGCCCCGATCGCCGCCTACAAGCACTACGCCGCCGGCAGGCTCGCCGCCGCCAGGCGGGACGCGGCCGCCCTGACCGTCGCGCTCCGGGCGGGCTCGAGAGCGCGCGCGGAGCAGCTCTGGCGGGCGACTTACGCGGACTACCTCGAACTCGGGGCGGTGTACCTCACGGGGACGCTCTCCGCTCTGAACGAGCGGATCGACGGCACCGCCGGCGGGGTGCCGGGGGGCGTGTCGAGCCCGCACTTCGAAGGCCTCCACCGCATCGAATACGGGCTGTGGACCGGAGCCGACCCGGGTTCGCTCGCGCCCGCCGGCGCGCGCCTGCAGAGCGCGCTCGGTGAAATGGCCGCAAAGCTCCCGCACACGCAGATCACGCCGCTCGAATACACCCTGCGCGCGCACGAGATCCTCGAGGACGCCGAGCGCGACCAGCTCAGCGGGACCGACGTCGCCTGGAGCGGCGAAGGCGTGCTCGGCACCGAGGCGGGGCTCACGGCGACCGAACACGTGCTGGCGAGCTTGTACACGCTGCTGCACCCCGGGACCGACGCGGAAGAGATCCCGATCGGGCCGCGGATCGAAACAGAACTCGCGACGCTGCGCTCGGTGTTCGAGAGCATCGAACGGGCACACGGCGGGCACCTGCCTCCGAACGACGGGCTGCCCAGAAGCGAGGCGGAGGCACTTCAGGCGGCGCTCGGCGGTTCGCTCGAGGCGCTCGCGCAGGTGCCGCCCACGCTCGAGACCGAACCGGCACCGAAGCCGATCCAGATCCCCGGGAAGGACGCGAGGATCGACCCGTGAGCGACGAGCGCATCGACCGGGACGAGCCCGCGGGCGGCTCTGACCGGCGCACGTTCCTGAAGCGCTCCGGCGCGCTGCTCGGAGCCGGGACGCTGGGCGGGATCGCCGGCGTCGCAGGCGGTGGGGCCGGCGCCGCCGCGGACGCGCCCGGAGGCGGGCCGCAGGCCGAACTCGCGTTCACCCGCGCGCAGCTCGCCGACGCAGAGCCCTTCGAAGGGCCCCACCAGGCCGGGATCCTCACGCCGAAGCAGGCCCAGGCGACGTTCGCCGCGCTCGATTCCGTCGCGCCCGATCGCGGCACTCTGCGCGTCGCGCTCGAGGCCCTGAGCGCGCGTGCCCGCGAACTCGTCGCCGGCGGCGAGATACCGGAACTGACGAGCGGCAAGCAGCCCTCGGTGCTGGAGCCGGGCGCGCCACCGATGGACTCGGGGATCCTCGGGCCCGTCAACTCTCCGGACGGGCTGACCATCACGATCGGCTTCGGCGCGTCGCTGTTCGACTCCCGCTACGGACTCGCCGGCGCGCGCCCGTCAGAGCTCATCACGATGCCGACCTTCGCGATCGACGAGCTCGACCCCGAACGCAGCCACGGGGACATCCTGCTGCAGATCTGCGCGCACCAGCGGGACACGGTGACGCACACGCTGCGCGAGCTCCTGCGAACGGTCCGCGGCACACTCGTTCCGCGCTGGACGATCGACGGCTTCCGGAGCGCGGCGCGCGGCCCCTCCCCCCACAACAACACTCGCAACCTGTTCGCGTTCCGCGACGGGACCGCCAACCCGCCGACCGATGACTCCCAGCTGATGGACCAGCTCATCTGGCTGCCGAAGGGGCAGCCGGCCTGGGCGGCCGGCGGCACCTACCAGGTCGTACGCACGATCCGCATGCATGTCGAGTTCTGGGACCGCGTCGGGATGACCGAGCAGGAGCAGATGATCGGTCGCAGCCGCCCCACCGGTGCGCCGCTCGGCGGCACCGACGAGTTCGAGGATCCCCGCTATGACCTGGACCCGAAGGGCGAACGGATCCCCTTCACCGCCCACATACGCACCGCGAACCCGCGCACGCCGGCGACCGAAGATCAGCGCATCCTGCGCCGCGGCTACAACTACATGCGAGGGATCGACGCCGCCGGGACTCTCGACCAGGGACTCGTCTTCGTGGCGTTCAACCAGAGCCCGCGCCGGCAGTTCCAGACGATCCAGGAACGCCTGATCGACGAGCCGATGATCGACTACATCACGCCCGTCGGCGGGGGCTACTTCTTCCTGCCGCCCGGCGCGGGCGCCGAACCCGACTTCGTGGGCTCGGGCCTGTTCTCCTCCTGACTCCCGGGGGCCCGGGCGCCCGGCTCGGGGCCCCAGCTAGCATGGCCTGATGCCCCGCGACTACCTGAACGCGATCAACAGCCATGTCGTCATCTACGACGGCGGCATGGGCGCGACACTCGAGCAGTTCGAGCTGACGAGCGAGGACTACGGAGGCCTGCAGGGCAAGTGCCACGAGGCGCTCGTCCTGAACCGTCCCGACGTGATCGAGGGCGTCCACGCCTCGATGCTCGACGCCGGAGCCGAAGTGGTCGAGACCGACACCTTCCAGGGATCGCGGCTGAAGCTCGAGGAGTGGGGCCTCGGCGAGCACACGCTCGAGATCAACACGAAGGCGGCCGAGATCGCACGCAAGGCCGCGGGCGAGAGCCGCTACGTGGCGGGCTCGATCGGCCCCACCGGCTTCCTGCCCGCCTCCGAGGACCCGTCACTCGGCCAGATCCAGTTCAGGGATCTGGTCGCCGTCTTCGCCGAACAGGCCGAGGGCCTGATCGCCGGCGGCGCCGACCTGATCATCATCGAGACGGCGCAGGACATCCTCGAGGTCAAGGCCGCCGTGTTCGGAGCCCGCGAGGCGTTCGCCTCCGCGGGCCGCGTGCTGCCGATCCACACGTCGGTCTCGCTGCTGCCGAACGGCGGCAAGATGCTGCTCGGCACCGACATCTCCTCGGTCCTGACGACGCTGAGCGCGCTGAAGGTCGACGTGATCGGCCTCAACTGCTCGACCGGGCCCGAGGACATGCGCGACGCGATCCGCTTCCTCGGCGAGCTCTGCCCCGTGCCGGTCGCCTGCATCCCGAACGCCGGGTTGCCGCTGCAGGGGCCCGACGGCGAGACGATCTTCCCCGAGCAGCCCGAGCCGCTCGCCGAGGCGCTGAGCGAGTTCGTCGAGCGCTACGGCGTCGGGATCGTGGGCGGGTGCTGCGGCACGACCCCGGAGCACATCGCGGCGATCGCCCGGCGCGTGAAGGAGCGCCCGGTGCAGGCGCGCCCCGCGCCGCGGGCTCCTCACCTCTCCTCGATGATCGCGGCGACCCCGCTCGTACAGGAGCCGCGCCCGACGATGGTCGGCGAGCGGGTGAACTCGCAGGGCTCGCGCAAGGCCAAGGAGCTGCTGCTCGCCGACGACTACGACGGGCTCGTCCAGATCGCCGAGGACCAGGTCTCCGGAGGCGCGCACGTGCTCGACCTCTGCGTCGCGCTGACCGAGCGCACCGACGAGGACGAGCAGATGCGGGTGCTGGCCAAGAAGGTCTCGCTGACCCAGCCGGCGCCGATCCAGATCGACTCGACCGAGCCCGAGGTGCTCCAGCGCGCGCTCGATCAGATCCCCGGGCGCGCGATCGTCAACTCGGTCAACCTCGAGGCCGGTCGTGAGAAGCTCGACCGCGTCGTGCCGATGGCGCTGGAACACGGCGCCGCGCTGATCGCGCTCACGATCGACGAGGTCGGCATGGCCAAGACCGCCGAGCGCAAGGTCGAGATCGCCAAGCGCATCCGCGAGCTCTGCTGCGAGGAGCACGGCCTCGACCCCGAGCTGCTGATCTTCGACTGCCTCACCTTCACGCTCACCACCGGCGACGAGGAGTGGCGGCCGTCCGCGATCGAGACGATCGAGGGAATCCGCCGCATCAAGGCCGAGGTTCCCGGCGTGAAGACCTCGCTCGGCGTCTCGAACGTCTCGTTCGGTGTCTCGCCGGGCGCTCGAGCGGTCCTCAACTCGGTCTTCCTGCACCACTGCGTACACGCCGGGCTGGACCTCGCGATGGTCAACCCGAACCACATCACGCCCTACGGCGAGATCTCCGAGGGCGAGCGCGAGCTCGCCGACGACCTCGTCTTCGACCGCCGCGAGGACGCGCTGGAGCGCTTCATCGCGCACTTCGAGTCCAAGGGCGAGGAGGAGGGCCCGCAGGGCGCCGGCGACCCGACCGAGGGGATGGAGCCCGAGGAGGCGCTGCACTTCCACATCCTGCGCCGGCGCAAGGACGGCGTCGAGGAGTGGATCGACCGCTCGGTCGAGAAGATCGGCGCCGTCCCCACGTTGAACGACGTGCTGCTGCCCGCGATGAAAGAGGTCGGCGACAAATTCGGCGCCGGCGAGCTGATCCTGCCGTTCGTGCTGCAGTCCGCCGAGGTGATGAAGCGCGCCGTCGCGCAGCTCGAGAAATACCTCGACAAGATCGAGGGCTACACCAAGGGCACGGTCGTGCTGGCGACCGTCTTCGGCGACGTCCACGACATCGGCAAGTCGCTCGTCAACACGATCCTCACCAACAACGGCTACACCGTCGTCGACCTGGGGAAGCAGGTGCCGATCCAGACGATCCTCGACGCCGCCCAGGAGCACGACGCGACCGCGATCGGCCTGTCGGCGCTGCTCGTCTCCACCTCCAAGCAGATGCCTGCCTGCATCCAGGAGCTGCACGCGAAGGGACTCGGCTATCCCGTGCTGATCGGCGGCGCGGCGATCAACCGCGCCTTCGGCTACCGCGCGCTGTACCCCGGCGGCAAGGAAACCGAGGAGATCTACGAGCCCGGCGTCTTCTACTGCAAGGACGCGTTCGAGGGCCTCTCGGTGATGGACCAGATCGTCGATGCGGACGCGCGCGCGGCCCTCGGCGAGAAGCTCCGCGCGGGCGCGAAGGCGTTCCGTGAGAAGGGCGAGGAGCCCGAAGAGGACCTGAACTTCGCCGATGACTCCGTCCGCTCCCCGGCGCGAACCGACACGCCCGTGCCCGAGCCGCCGTTCTGGGGCGTTCAGGAGGTTCCCGTCGACACCGAGGAGCTCTACCGCCACCTCGACACACACGTTCTCTTCAAGCTCCACTGGGGCGGGCGCGGCGTCAAAGGCGAGGCCTGGCAGAAGCTTCTGGCGGAGGACTTCCGCCCGCGGCTGGAGCGGATGTGGAAGCAGGCGAGCGCACAGGGCGGGTACCTGCACCCGCGCGCGCTGCTCGGCTTCTTCCCGTGCTACGCGCTCGGCAACGAGATCGTGCTGCTCGACCCCGAGGACCGCTCGAGCGAGCTGACGCGCTTCGTGTGCCCGCGCCAGCCCAAGGGCGACCGGATATGCCTCGCCGACTTCTTCCGCCCGGCCGACGACGGGAAGGCGCCCGAGGAGCTCGACGTGATCGCGGTTCAGGCGGTCACGGTCGGGACCGAGGTCACCGAGCTGATGGCGCGACTTGAGTCCGAAGGAGAGTTCGCCGAGCAGCTGTTCGTGCACGGCCTCGGCGTCCAGACGGCCGAGGGCCTGGCCGAGTGGCTGCACTGGCGCGTGCGGGACATGCTCGGCATCGACCCAGCCCAGGGGCGGCGCTACTCCTGGGGCTACCCGGCCGTGCCGGAGCAGTCCGAGCACCTGAAGGTCGAGCGGCTGCTCGACCTGGAGCAGATCGGGATGCGCATCACCGAGGGCTACGCCCCGGACCCCGAGCAGTCCACGCTCGCGATGGTCGCCCACCACCCCCAGGCGATCTACTTCGGCACCCGGCAGGGCCGGCTGCTTGCAGACGGCAGCCCGGACGACCTGATCCGCGGCTCCTCGCGCGACCCCTCGCTGTTCGGCGAGATCGACGACTCGGAGCCCGCCGAGGGCGGCGTCGAAGGCGAGGATGAGCCCGCGATGGCGGGCTAGAACAACTGCCTCACACGCGGCTCGCTCACACGCGCGAGACCTCGACGATCGGCACCTCGTAGGAGGAGAGGCGGGCATCCGCTGTCACCAGCGTCAGCCCCTCCAGACGTGCCTGGGCCACGAGCATGCGATCAAACGGGTCGCGATGATGAAGCGGCAGGCTGCCGGCCTCGCGCGCGTGAGCAAGCGTGATGTCGAGCCCCTCGAAGCCTTCGGCGAGCGCCCGCTCGGCGATGTCGGCCGGCGCCTCGAGAGCTCCGGTCGAGCGCTTGATCTCGATCTCCCAGACGCTGGCCGCGCTCACGAGGGCGACGTCGCCGCCTTCGATGCCGGCTCGAGCGCTCTCTGTCAGCCTGCCCGCCGCGGCCCAGAGAAGGACGTGGGTGTCGAGCAGCAGCCTCAGGCTCGGCCTTCGAAGTACTTCTGGATGTCCTCGGGAAGCGGATCGTCGAAGTTCTCGCCGATCTCGATCTGCCCCGCCGCCCAACCGAAACGGAGCGGTTTGCGCGCCGGCATCGCGACCAGCCGGGCCAGCGGCTCCCCGTTGCGCGCGATCACGATCTCCTCGCCGTCCGCGGCGCGTTGAGCCAGCCGCGACAGCTGTGTCTTGGCGTCGTGCATGTTGTATGTCGCCACGACCATAGTCTAGCTTAGCTAAGTCATCGAGATGCGTGCGAGTCTCGACCCCCTCCTACGACAGGCGCGCCAGAGGGGTCAGGAAGCGGGTGAGCGCCCGGGCAGGCCGTCCGGCGTGCCCGGCGGCGAAGCACCGGCCGGCGGGGCCGGCGGCGGAACAACGGCCGGCGCGCTCCGCGGCGTAGGCCCGGCTGCCGCGTCGTGCGGAGCACCGCCCCCCGCGGCCCGCGCGACCTTGCCCGCGTTCGCCACCCGGTGCTGCGTGGCGAGTTCGAGCACCTCCTCGGAGGAGAGGGGCCGCGCGAAGTGAAAGCCCTGGCCGAAGTCGCAGTGCATGCCCTGCAGGCGGGCGAGCTGCTCGGGGTTCTCGACGCCCTCGGCGACGGCTTTGAGGTTGAAGATCCGTGCCAGCTCGACGATCGACGCCGTCATCTGCTCGACCTGGGGATTCGTGTCCGCGAGGAACGAGCGGTCGATCTTCAGGATGTCCACCGGCAGCTCGCGCACGTAGTTGAGCGAGGAATAGCCCGTTCCGAAGTCGTCGATCGCGAGTTTCACGCCGAGCGCCCGCAGCGATTCCAGGCGCAAGAGGCTCACCTCCATGTCCTGCATCATCACGCTCTCGGTGAGCTCCAGCGTGAGGCTCGACGGCACGATCGCCGTCTCCTCGAGCGCCTCTGCCACCTCCGCGATGAACTCCGGGCGCTGGAGCTGGCGCGCCGAGACGTTCACCGCCATCGAGAGGGGCGGCTCGCGGGGGCACTCCCTCTGCATCTGCGCCGCCCAGCTGCACGCTTCGCGCAGGATGTGGCGCCCGACGGGGACGATCAACCCGGTTTCCTCCAGCAGCGGCACGAACTCGGTCGGCGCGAGGATGCCGCGTTCGGGGTGCTCCCAGCGGGCGAGCGCCTCCATCCCGGCCATGTCGCCCCGCTCCAGGTCCATGATCGGCTGGTAGCGCAGGGTGAACTCGCCGGCGTCGTGCGCGCGCTGCAGTTCGGCCTTGAGCTCCATCCTCGCCATCGCTCGGGCGTGGATCTCGGGGTTGAACAGCTGGTAGGTGTCCTTGCCGTGCTCCTTGGCCATGTACATGGCCGCGTCGGCGTTGCGAAGCAGCTCGTCGGCGTCGGAGGAGGAGACCATGTGCTGGTCTGAGAACGCGATGCCGACGCTGACCGCGAGCGTGACGTCGCGCCCGGTCAGCGCGATCGGCGCCTTCACGGCCGCCATCACGCGGCTGGCGACCTCGATCGAGTGCAGCTCGCTCTCGGTGTCGCGCAGCAGGATCGCGAACTCGTCGCCGCCGAGCCGCGCCGCCGTGTCCACCGGACGCATGCAGTCCGACAGCCGCCCGGCCACCTCCTGAAGCACTTCGTCGCCCGCCTGGTGGCCGAGGCTGTCGTTGACGTACTTGAAGTCGTCGAGGTCGAGGAACAGGACCGCGACCGGCCGCTGGTCGCGGCGCCGTCCGACCAGCGCGTGCTGGACGCGGTTGGTGAACAGCGCCCTGTTCGGCAGCTCGGTGAGCGTGTCGTGGAAGGCCTGGTGCTCGAGCTCGTCCTGGAAGGCCTTGCGCTCGGAGATGTCACGCATGTTGAGCACGATCCCCTCGACCGACTCGTCGCCGAGCAGGTTGCAGACGGAGGCCTCGACGTGACGCCAGCGACCGTCCTCGCCCGGCCGCACACGGAACTCGACCAGCGAGGGCTGAGCGGCGGGCTGCCCCGCGAGCGCGGCGATCAGCGAGCGCAGACGCGCGGCGTCCTCGGGGTGCACGACCTCGAACAGCTCCACGCCGTCGAGCCTGTGCGCATCGATCCCCAGCGCGCGCGGGAGCGAGTCGCTGACGTACTGGACGCGGCCGTCCGCGCCGAGCACGCAGACCACGTCAGAGGAGTTCTTGATCAGGGAGGCGAGCCGCTCCTCCGAGCGCTCCTGCACGCTGCGTTCGGCCAGCTCGATCCGCAGCCCGGCCTCGCGTGCGGTCAGGACCTCGTGGCGGCGCACGATTCCCGACATGCGCAGCAGGACCAGCGCGAACATCGCCGCCGAGGCGCCGACGAGCACGTAGAGATCGACGTGCTCGCCGAGGGCGCGGCGGACGACGATCACGGCCGGGACGGTGAGGCTGGCGCATGCGAGCAGCATCAGCCGGGCGCGCGTGAGCGTGCCCCCCGAGTCCGGTCCGGGCTCGGAGAGCCGTCGCATCGACGGGTGCATCGCCGCGGTGCCGAGCAGGGTGTAAAAGACGGCCCAGCCGGCCATCGTCGCCGGGCCGGGCAGGAAGTGGCCTTCGAGCAGCCGCCAGCCGTAGATCGCGTCGCTGACGAGAAGCGCGCCGATCGCGCAGAGCATGAAGTTGAAGGCCGGCTCGCGGCGGTGGCTGCCGGCGGCCATTCGCGCGAGCACGCCGACGACGAGGATGTCCATCGCCGGGTAGCCGATCGACGCCAGGCGCCTGAACTCGGACATCGCGCCGGCGTTGGCATAAGGGGAGATCAGGTAGACCCACAGCAGCGTCGCGAGCGCGAGCGTGACCGTCAGGGCGTCGATCAGTGCGCTGCGGCCGCGGTCCTCTTCCCGTTCGTGGATCAGGAGCAGCATCCCGCCGACGAGGAACGGGTAGAAGGCGAGATGGAACGAGTCTGCGACCGACGGGAACGTCAGGGCTTCCCCGAACAGCCGCTGGTAGTTGTAGGCGAGCACGTCGCTTGCGACGAACATCGACTGACCGAGCGCGAGCAGGTACCAGGGCAGCCGCCGGCGCGGCGAGTTGATCTTCGCGCCGGCGATCAGCCCCGCGACGCTGAGGCCACCGATGAGGTTGAAGAGGAGGCCGCTGTTCAGCCAGGCGGGGCCCCAGAGGCCCGCGAGCACGTAGCCGGCGGTCGCCAGACCCATGAGGCCGAGATAGGGAGCCCAGGCGCGTTCGGAGGGTTCCGCGGCCTCGATCTGCTGCGCGTTGCTGCGCTCAGCGACTGCGCCCGCCATCGCTCGTCCCCTGCGGCCGGGCGAGCCGCGCCCGGGCGAGCCCGACCTTCCGGGAGGCCTGCGCCGGCAGGCGAAGCCGTGTCAGCTCGGCGCGCACGAGGCGCGGGTCGAGCAGCTCAGGCAGTTGCAGCCGCTGCGCGCCGGACGGGCCGTCCCCGAAGTCGATTCCCGACAGGGACGCGTCGTCCGGCTCAGCCAACGCGGCTCCGGAGTCGTGCATGGCTGGTGCATCGGGGCGATTTCCCCGGCTGCTTGAGGCCTGAGAGCCCTCGTGCGCGAAGTTCCGAGGCGAGGAATCCACCGCCGCCGCTCGCCGGCGGCGCCATCGCGCCGGGCCCCGCCCGCGGCAGCGCCCAGCTACGGTGCGGCGCTAGTCGTCCTCGCGCGGCGGCGGGCGGAACAGGATCCGCTTGACCTCGACCGCCGAGCCGCCCCCGAGCCGCAGCGCGGTCTGGACGCCCTCGTTGCCGAGCTCGCCGGCGTCGAGCGCGCGGCGCAGCTCGTTCAGAGACGCAAGATCCTCCTCCGCGACGTTCTCGCGCGCGGTCTCGATCAGGATCACGTGGCGAGGACGGCGCTGCGCGGCAGCCGCCCGCAGGAACGGCTCGCGCTCCTGCGGGGTGAAGCCCTCGGTGGCGAGCACGACCGTCTGACGTGCCTCGAGCCGTTTCTGGACCGCCGAGGCGAGCAGCTCGCTCGCGCGGTCATCCAGCTCCTCCTCGCCGACCCTGCCCTGGAGCAGTGCCTTCACCTTGCGCAGCGAGAGCACGACTGCCTTGTCCTCGATCAGCCGGTCCAGGAACGCGTCCAGCTCTGTCCTCGACGCGCACGAGACGATCAGCAGGCTTCCGGGCGAGTAGCGCAGGCGATCGGTCGGCCGCAACACGCGGCAGTGGACCGTCAGGTTGGCCGGGCGGGCGGGGCCGTCGCGGCGCGGCCGGTCCGAGGACCAGCCGCCGCGCTCGTCCTCGGAGATCTTGACGCTTCGTCCCGTGGGTCTGCTCGACATGCACTCATCATGCCGCAACCGGGAGCCCTTGGCGGGCGCAGGCTCCCAGACCCCCGCGGAATGGGGGTTCTCGCCGCCTCTAGGTGGTCGCGATCAGGGCGAGCTTCCCCGCTCGGGGAAGCCGCTTGATCCGGGCCTCCTCCCGCATCGCCGCGCTGCGGTCGGTCATCGCGCGCGACATCACCAGCTCGACCGGGAGCCGCGAGGCGGTGTAGCGGCTCGCGCGCCCGGCCCGGTGGCTCGCGAGCCGTCGCTCGACGTCGGTGCTCCACCCGGTGTAGAGCGAGCCGTCGCCGCAGCGCAGCATGTAGACCCACGCGTCGGCCATCGCCGCGGCTAGTCGGCGCCCGGTGTGGCGGCGACCTGGCCGCGCCCGTGCTCGAGGCGCGGCAGGCGCACCGGCGTCGCGTGCATCGTGCGCAGGCGCACCTCGCGCCAGGAGAGCCCCTCGTTGAGCAGCGCCGGCAGGCCCATCAGAAGCGCCGTGCCGACCTCCACGGCCTGCAGCACGATGCCGAACGCGATCGCTTCGGGGGTGGAGACGTGATAGGCCCCTGCCAGCACGGCCACGCACGCGGCCTGGAAGACCCCGACGTTGGCGGGCGTCGCCGGGATCACGGCGGTGACGTTGACCGCGAACAGCACCGCCGCCGCCGCTCCGGCGCCCGCGCGGCCGTCGATGCCGAGCGCCATCAGCAGCAGCCAGCAGGACAGCCACTGCAGCCCCCAGGCGCAGAGCTGCGCGAGCGTGGCGAGCGTGGCCGCGCGCGGGTCTCCGAACACCGAGAAGCCACGGCGCAGGCGCAGCAGCGCCCCGCGCACGGCGGAGAGCGCCGCCTGCACGCGCTTGAAGCGCGAGGCGGCGGCGGGCGGGACCAGCACGGGGGCCGCGAGCACGACGAGCAGCGCGGCGAGCGGCGCCAGCGCGAACAGCATCAGGTCGCGATCGTGGCCGTCCAGCACGCTCACGCGAGAGAGCGTGACGACCCCGAGCACGCTGAGCGCGAAGAGGTTCAGCAGCGTCTGGGAGACCATCGTGCCGAGCACGACCGGGAGCGTCTCGCGCGCGCGCCCGAGACGGCGCGCGGTGATCAGGGCGCGCGAGGGCTCACCCAGGCGCGCCGGCAGCGTCGCGGACATCAGCACGCCGATGAACGTGCCCTGCATCGCGTCGCGCCGTTTCGCGCGGCGCCAGGTCGGCGCGGCGGCCAGGATCGCGTGCCAGGACATGGCGCGGGCGAACATCGCAGCGCACATCAGCGCCACGGCCGCGGCCACGAGGCCCGGCTTGGACGCGACGAGGGATGCGGCGACGCGGGTGATCCCGACGCGCTGGAGCGCCAGCGCCGCGAGCCCGACGCCGACCAGGGAGCTGAGCGCGAAGCCGGCGCGGCGCAGCGAACGAAGCCGGCGCGCGCTGACGGTCGCGGGCTGCTGTGTGCGCGGCTGAAGGCTCGGCAGCCGCTCGGCCGGGACCGCCGGCAGCATGTCGCGCGGCGCCAGGCCGTAGCGCCGCGCCGTGCGTGCGAGCGAGGCGCCCTCCCCTGCGCGGCGCGCGTTGGCGATCGCCAGCTCGTAGGTGTCGAGCACTTCGGCGGCGACGTGAGGCCATGCGAAGCGCTCGGCGCGCTCGCGGGCCGAGCGCGCCATGCGCTCGCGGCGCTCGGGGGCCAGCGCGAGCGCACGCAGCTGCTCGGCGAGCGCGAGGGGATCGCCAGGCGGCGTCAGCACCCCGTCGACGCCGTCGCGCACGACGTCGCGATAGCCCGGGATGTCGGACGCGATGACCGGGGTCGCCGCGGCGAACGCCTCGGTCAGGACCATCCCGAAGCTCTCCCCGCTCAGCGACGGCGCGCAGAGCACGTCGGCCTCGCGCAGGCGCCTGCGCTTCTCCTCCTCGGAGACCTTGCCCAGCGCGGTGATCCCGGAGTCCTCCAGCGTCATGTGCGCGATCTCCTCGGCGCTCGCGCCGACGAGCGTCAGCTCGGCCGGAACGTGCTCGCGCAGCGCCTCGAAGGCGGCGATGAGCACGGGCAGTCCCTTGCGCTGCACCGCCTGGCCGACGAACAGGATCTGCAGCGGCCCGTCCCCGGGCTCCGGGCGCGGAGCGATGGGCTGGAGCTGGACCCCGTTGGGGATGATGCGGTAGTTGCCGCCGTAGAAGCGCCGCGCGGTCCAGGCGGCCGCTTCGGAGACCGCGATCCTGGCGTGCAGCCGGTTCATGCGCCGGCGCCCGCCGAGCGGGACCGCGGCGATCCCGTTCGTGACGGGGTTCTCGGAGTAGGTGTGGAACGTGCCCACCAGGGGCAGCTCGCGCGCCGAGCACAGAGCGTCCCAGCAGAGCAGCGGGCCGACCGGCTCGTGGAGGTGGGCGACGTCGTAGCCGCCGTCGCGCAGCTCGCGGCGCAGCGCGAGCACGCCGGGGGGTGTCACGGACAGATTCGAGACGGCGCCGTTGGCGGGGATCCCGACGGTTCGCCCGAGCGAGACGAAGCCCTCGGGCACGGGATGGTCCTGCGGGCGGGCGCCGCGATGCAGGCGCACCGAGAGCCCGTCGTCGGGGTCGAACGGCGCCAGGATGCGAGGCTCGTGACCCTCTGCTGCCAGCTCGGAGGCGAGCGCTTCGATGTGGCGCGTCACCCCCCCGGGATACGTCCACGAATACGGCGAGACAAGCGCGATCCGCACGAAGCAGAACTCTAGCCGCCGCCGAGGCCGATCGCCGGTCCGGCGCTGCGATAATCGCCCTATGAGCGCACGCCACTTCGTCAAGTACACGTTCCTGAAGACCGAGCCCGGGTGGCGACGCCTCCCGTCCGAGCAGCGCGAGCGCGACAAGCGCGAGTTCATGGCCGCCTGCGAGGACTTCGCCGACGGCCATCTGCTGCAGTCCTTCTCGCTCGTCGGCACGCGCGGCGACGCCGAGCTGCTGCTGATCGCCGAGGCCGAGAACCTCGAGCGGATCCACGAGTTCCACGTCGTCCTCGCCCAGAGCGGGCTGATGAAGTGGTCTGAGATCACGCACTCGTTCCTCGGCATGCGCAAGAGCTCGGAATACTCGGACGACGAACGCACGAGCCCGCGGGCGTTTCGCGGCAAGTACGTGTTCGTCTACCCCTTCGTCAAGTCCCGCGAGTGGTACGGGCTGCCCGCCGAGCAGCGCTGGCGGATCATGCAGGGCCACATCGAGGTCGGGCGCGAATACCCCGGCGTGGACAACCACACGACGTACTCGTTCGGGCTCGACGACCAGGAGTTCGTCGTGGCGTTCGACACCGATGACATCGGCACGTTCCTCGACCTCGTCCAGCGCCTGCGCTCCACCGAGGCCTCGGCCTACACCGTTCGCGACACGCCGAGCTTCACGTGCATCGCGATGTCGGTCGAGCGCGCGCTGAACGCGCTCGACGGCGAGCCGCTCGGCGCCGAGGTGCTCCCCGCTGTCTAGGCCGCGCGGGCTCGCCCACCTGAAGCGCTCCGACCCCGTACTGGCGGCTCTGATCGAGTCGGTCGGCCCGCTGGGGGATGGGCGCTCCGGGCGTCCCCATCCCGACGACCACTACGGCGCGCTCGTACGCACCATCACGGGCCAGCAGCTCTCCGTGCTCGCCGCCAAAGCGATCTACGGCCGGCTCATCGACCGCTTCTCCGGGCGCCCGCCGACGCCGCAGGAGATCCTCGCCGACGACCCCGAAGAGCTGCGTGCGGCAGCAGGCCTCTCGCGCGCGAAGGTCGGCTTCCTGCGCTCGCTCGCCGAGCACGTGCTGAGCGGAGAACTGGAGCTCGAGCGACTCGACGAATTGAGCGACGAGGAGGTCGCAGCCGAGCTGACAGCCGTCAAGGGAATCGGCCAGTGGAGCACCGACATGTTCCTGATGTTCCACCTCGACCGGCCCGACGTACTGCCGGTCGGCGACCTCGGCATCCGCCGCGCCTTCGAACGCGCCTACGGCCTGCCGGAGCTCCCGCAGGCGCCCGAGATGGAACGGATCGCCGAGCCCTGGCGGCCGTATCGCACGCTCGCCAGCCGCTACCTCTGGCGTTCGCTGGAGAACCAGCCGCTCTGAGCGCCGGCGCGCGTCGGCGCCGGCGAGAGGGCGAGGAGACCTATTTCAGCTTCAACGCGTAGGTCTTGCGAGCCTTCGCGATGCAGCTGTTCATCTTGGACTTGTGCTTCTTGTCCTTCTTCTTGCAGGTCGCGACCGCTTTGACCTGCTTGCGGGCCGTCGCTTCGCACTTGACGCGCTTGCCGTGGTTCTTCAGCTTCTTGCACTTCTTCAGGAGCTTCTGAAGTTCCGTTTCGGGTTTCTTCGTGGCTTTGTTGGAGCACACCGCGTTGGCACCCGTGTTGATCGACGCGACGAGCTTCGCTTTCGTCGTCAGGTTGATCGTGACGCCGTTCTGCCCGACGAATTCGGTCGGCAGGTTCTGCGGCGTGGCGCACAGTTCGCCGTAGCCGCTGAAGGCGGAGTGCGGGCCGCGCGGCAGTTTGACTTCGAAGCGTTTCGACCGGAGCGTCGGGGACCGATTCGAAGCTCGAGCTCGTGATGCCTTTTTTGATGTCGGTCTTGCCGTCGAGCACGAGCTTGATGCCTTCGCCCTGGAGCACGAACTCGGCGTCGGGGAAGGAGGCGTTCGCGTGCGAGACGAGGTAGGCCGGCCCGACGAGCGGCGATTTCAGCACCGGCGTTTTCGCGATCGCGGTTCCGATCACGGAGCCTTCGGGGCAGTTGGCCGGGTTGACGTTGAAGATGTGGTCGTCGCAGGCTTTCTGGATCGTCGTCAGGCGCGACGGGATCGACGTCGGGAAGACGAGCTTGGTCTTGTGGATGTTGGCTTCGCCTTTGGCGGCCGTGACCTTCACGTCAAGGCCGGTGCCGTCGACGCGGCTGACGTCCGGTTCGAGCTCCAGCGACAGTTTCGGTTTGAACGGCAGCGACGCGCAGTTGGAGACGTGGAACGGGGAGTGGACCGCGAACGAGCCTTCCGCCACGCCGTTCGGGTTCCAGCCGGTGAGGTCCCCGGTGACTTCGAGCGGGCTGCAGTTGGTCGGGTTGAACGTGAAGCCGGGGCGGTCGACGTCGACCATGATTTCGCTGATCGACGCGGGCACGCCTTCGACGAACTGCGGCAGCGGGTTGCTGATGACCGTCGCCTGCGCGGTGTTTTCATCCACGAGGATCCTCGACATGACGCCGATGTTCCCGAGTTCGAACGGACCGGTGTGGCCTTTGGTTTCGGTCACGTCGAGCAGGCCGAACGGAGCGCCGTGGTAGGGGCCGGTCAGGTAGACGGTGCCCGGTAGCGTGACGCGCGCCGCGCCGGCGCCGTAGGTCGCGCTGCCGAGCCCGGCGACCGCGACCGATTTGCCGACGATGCTCGAGGCCGGGCAGCTCGCGGAGCTCTGTTCGTCGCGTTTCGGCAGCGTTTCCGGAGCGATCTGTTCGGCGGTCGCCGTCGGGCACGGCGTCACGCTCGAGAGCATCGCGGCGGCACCCGGCGGCTCGGTGATGCCGATCGAGCGCAGCTGGTTCTCGCCGTCGGGCTTGCGGATCACGACTTTGAAGGGGCTGAACCCGCCGGCCTGCGGGCTGTCGGCGCCCGCTTCGGTGCTGGGAGCGAACGCCGGGTTGCAGGCTCCGCCGCCGGCGCCTTCGCCGATCGAGAAGCTGCTGCTCGCGGTGCGCTTCTCGTTCGAGGAGCCTTCGAATTCGGCGGAGCTTTCGTAGCTGCCGCACTTTTCGGGCGTCGCCTGCGCCGCGCGCGGTCCGTCGTTGAGGTTCAGCGACAGCTTGCTGAACTGGACCGGGGGCGTGTTGCGGAAGACGGACTTGATCTGCCCGTTGGACTCGAACGTGACTTCGCCCGCGAGCTTGACCTGGACCTTCGGCTGCGCCGCCTTTTTCGACGAATGCTTTCGAGGCAGTGCGTTTCGGCGAAGATGAACAGCACGAGCGGCGCCATGAACGGGTTCGTGTCGTGGCGTCCGAGGTAGACGGTGCCTTCGAGGTGTTCTTCCAAGAGCGGCGTTTCGATGTCGACCGTGCCGATCTTGGCCGATTCGGGGCACGTCGTCTTGTTGAGCTGTTCGGTGGTGAACTCGTTGTTGTCCAGGAGTTTCCCGAACGACCCGCCGCTGTTCCATTCGCCGCTGAGCGGTTCTGTGCCACCTTCGAAGCCGAAGCCTTCGGTCGTGCACGTGCCGAGGCCTTGCGAGGCACCGGCGCTCGCGAACACGCCCGGGGGGAGCGTCAGCGTCGTTTCTTTGATCGCGGCATCGGCGAGTTCGCTGCCGGTGACCGTGCCTTTCTGATTCTCCGCAACCGTGACGTTGTAGCCGCTCGGGGTCGCCGCCTGATGTTTGACGGGTTCGACCGAGATGCTCGGTTCGAAGGAGAGCTTCGGACAGCCGCTGAACGGCGTGCCCGCCAGCCCCGCGGGCCCGGAGAAGAAGTTGTAGGAGACCGGCGCGAACGTTTCCCCGCTCCACGCTTCGCCTTCGGCAGTCGTCGCCGCGACGCCTTCGCAGCTGGTGGGCATCGACAGGAACGCTTCATCCGCCGGCCTGGGCGGCTTTTTTTCTTCTTCGAGCTTTTTGTTTTCCCGCGTTTCGATCTGAGCCTGCGTTTCGCAGTTGGGGTGCTTTTCTTCCAGCCAGGCGCCTTCCTCGACGCATGGCCAACCGCGCTCGGCGTTGTGGCGCGAGTCCTGCGGTACGCCCCAGAGGGTCAACTGCGTCGTCACGACGGCCGCGGACTGCGGGGCCTCGTGCACCGAGACTTCCACGCCGTAGTCTTTGCCGCTCCGCACTTTCGTGGTCAGCACGACGGGCACGGTGTGGAACTCGAACCCGAAGCGGGCCGGTTCGCCTTCTTCCGGTTCGAGGTTGAAGACCGGCACGACCCCTTCGGCATAGCCCAGCACGACCGGGTTGAAGAACGAGACGACCGCGTAGCCGATCGTGCTGTTCTGTTCGCAGCTTGTTCGAGCCGCCTTCTTGGAGGGCGGCGAAACTGGTCGCCGTTGCAGCGCGGGACGCCGGCCGCCTTGCCGATCAGGCCTGGAGGCAGGACGAAGTGGAGGTTCTTCGGCAACGCCGTCGTCGTCGGGAACTCTTGGGCTTCGCCGATCGTCGGAGCGACTTCGACGACCTTCTCGCTGAGATCGAAGATCGAAGTGAGTTGGAACGGGTGGGCCCCCGCCTGCGTTTCAGGTTCGCCTTTTTCATTTTCGGGCCGGAGTTCATAACGCATGCACGCCGAACGGGGTGGCTTCGGGCGTGACCTGGAGCTTCTTGACATAGGGTTCCGGTGCAACCGCATCGCCGCCGCTCATTTCGATCACCTGTTCGGTGGTGCCAACCGGAGTCGTCGGCCTTCATGACGCCGGCCGCTTTCATCCGGATAGATTCCGTCGGCGGGATCGATCCTTCCCACGGACACGTCACCGTCCGGCCTTCGACTTTGCACGCCAGTTTGTGCCGTTCGCGTTTCACCACCGGCGCGTTGTTTTCCGGACCCGCGAACCCTTCCAGGCTCTTCGTGGCTTCGAACCCCGCCGGAAGCGTCGCTCTTAGGACAATCGGATGTTCTTTCGACCCGACGATCGTCCCGTAGCCGGTGTTCGAGGCCTTGAAGTTTACGACCGCAGGCTGACCGGGCTGGAGGTTGGTCGGCGCCGCCGTCGCGGTAAGCACCCACCAGCCGCCGGCCGCAGAGGCCGACGCAGGACCGGCGATCAGCAGGGCCGCGAGGCCGGCCAGGGCGAGCAGGGCGGTGCGCGACCCGAGGCGACGGGGGCTCATCGTTTCACGCTGCCCTTCTTCGCCTTCTTGGCCGGGGGCCCATAGTTCTTCTTCGCCTGGGCGTCACATTTGGCGCGCTTGTGCTTGTTCTTGATCTTCTTGCAGGCCTTTAGCGCTTTCGCGTACTTCTGCGCCCGCGTCAGCGGCTTCGGTTTGGTGGTGGTCGGTTTCTTTTCTTCGGACGTCCCGAGCACTTCGTGCTTGGTCGAGTTGCGGCTGCCCGAGTCCGCTAGCGTCCCGGCTCCGCCACCCCCGGTGCTCCCGTTTTCGGGCGCCCCTTCACGGCAGCTTTCACCGACGCACGGCGGCACGAGTGCTTCCGGTGGCGGCACGCAGCTTTCGGTTCCCGGCTGCCCACAGACGGCCGCGTCGTAGACGTCAAAGGAGGAGTCGGCGTCGATCGGCGCCAGCGCAGCGGCCGTGTCGATGAACACATCGTTCCCGCTTTCGCTCGCGTCCAGGAACGCGGATTCCCGGGAGTCTTTGCCCGATGAGATCAGCGAGACACAGCCGAGCGAGCCTTCGCCGTAGGTGTCCGATTCCGTCGTGCATTGCGCGAGCCCATCCGGGCCGGTGATCCCTGCGGGCTCGTACTCGTAGACGTCCTGCTTGGTGCCGTTTTCGTCCTGCGGTACGAGCTCCTGCGGGCTGTTGAAGAACAACCGGCCGTTGTCAAGCAGCGCGCGCGAATCGTAGAACGAGGTCGCGACCCCGAGTTTCGTCCAGCCGGGGATGTTCGCTGCGAGCCAACGGTTCTGCCAGATCCGGGGACGGTCCACTAGCAGGCCCTCTCCTTCTCCGGACTGGAGCGCCTCGTGCACGCCAACCGGCCGTGCACCAGTCGGGTCGCAGGACGCGCATACAAGCTTGTTCGTCGTAGCGTTGTAGAGGAAGGCCTCCTCGTCGGGCTTACCGCTGTTGGCGTCGTTGTTGTTGTAGCCCGCCGGGTTGGTCGCGGTCGGCAGACGCCGGTCGGACATAAACGCCATCCATTCGCCGCTCTGCGAGACGCGCGAGGTGACGAGCCCCAAGTCGAGGAATTGACCCAACCCCCAGTCGGGTTCATCTTCGAGCGAAAGCGTCGCGATGAGCTTCGGCGGTCCCCATTCGCCCGGAGCCGTGCGGTGCCGGACGTAGAGGTTGCACACGTTCGCGAGCGTGGTTTCTTCGAGCTTGTCCCGGACCTCGGTTTCGTTGCTGCAGGACCCCCGAACCGCCCCGCCACTGAGGGCACCATTGGCGACGAAGAAGACGTCCGATCCGTCCGCCGCTGCGCCCGGCAGCGCACCCTGGACGTTGGCCGGTTCACTGGCGTTGCCGTTGACCGTGAGGTCGGTGAGCTTGCACTTGGGTTCGCCGGCGACTTCTTCGACTTCGCAGACGTAGAGGTCCGGCTTTTCAAGCGGTTGGAGCTCAGCCGTCGAGTTCTTCGTCAGGCGTGCTTCGTCGGTGAAGAAGATCGTCTTTCCGTCTTCGCTAGCGGTCTGATACAGCGGTTTGCCCGCCTTTTCGGCGACGCCTTCTTCCGGCGTGTCAACACGCAGCGTCTTTCCGGTCGCGACGTTGCGCTGGAAGAGGTGGGACCCGAGACCCTGACGGGCGCTGAAAATCACCCTGCTGCCGTCGGAGCTCACAGCGTTTCGAGTGAGCTTGCTCGACGACGAGCCGAACTGGCCCAGCACCGGCGCTTCGAGCGGGGTACCGTCGCTGAGAGCGCTAATGAGCTTCAGCTGCCCCGTCGACGCAGTCCACTCGTAGAGTGCTGGGCCGGCAGTTTTTTCGTTGGTGAGCGGCAGTTCCTTGCCTTCGAGTATCACGTGTTGCCCGTCGGGAGTCATGTAGGGCACGGGTTGCAGATCGCCCCCGTAGGGCACTTTCTGTTTTTTGCCTCCGACTTCGCGTTCCGCCGTCACATTTGTGTCGTTCACCAGCGGCCTGTAGCAGTTGGGTCCCACGGTTTCTTCGCAGCTACCGAAGTTGCTGCGCATATATGCGGTGACTTCACTGGCTTCGGGCGAGAGCGCGATTTCGGAGCGTGGGTAGACGACGGCTTCGGAGAGGTTCGCTGTGAACCACTGGTACTCGGTCGGCTGGCCGGGCGCGATGCCGGTCGGTTCTCCGTTAGGTGTGTTGATGTCGCGGTTCGACCACTGACTCGCACTCCCGGAGTCGTGGCGGACCGCGAGGATCTGGTTCGGTTCAGGCGCGCGGTTGCCTTCGGCGCCTTCAAACGCGGTGGATGTGATGTAGGTGATCGCGTGCCCGTCCGCGGCCGCCTGGATCAGACCGCCTTCACGGGTAGCCGCTTCTACGCTGGAGCCGTTCTTGCCTTTATCCGGCGAGACGAGCTCCCACCGGCGACCGTCCGGGAGCGATTCGCCGAGCGCCGCCGCCGGCGTCCTCACGCTCTGTTCGCCGCTTTCGGTCGTGCCGGAAGCGTTCGCCGCGAGCGCTACGTAGTGGTAGAGGGTGCGCGGGGTGAGACCCGCGACTTCGACTGGGGCCGCGGCGACTTTGGCGTAGTTTTCTTCGGCGCCTTCAGCGAGGTCGGCGTGCGGAGCCGGTACTTCGACGCACGGGGTCGAACAGGGCTGCGAAGCCGGCGGGACCGCTTCTGGCGAGTAGCGGAACCAGTAGGTCGTCGCCTGGCCTCCGGGCGCGATCCCGGCAGTGAAGTCGAGGTGCGTGGCGGTTGTTTTGCTGACCCCGGCTTCTTCGATTTTGGGCTTCGCAGGCGTTTCCGCCGAGAAGACTGCGATGCGGTTTCTGCCGGCATCGGCCGCCAGCACCTCTTTGCCCTTGTTGTTGTCCGCAACGGCAGTGCTTTTTTCCAAGACACCCGATTCAGTCCCCACGCCGAGGCGCTGCACTGTTTCGCCCGCGGGGTCGAGGATGGCGATGCTTGTACCCGTGTCGACGAGCACGTCTTGGTTGTTCGGCGACACGGCCACGGCTGTCGAAGATTCGGGAACGATCGCTTCGTTGATCCCGAGCAGGACTTCCGCGTTCCCTTCTTCCTCGGCTTCTTCCTGCGATTCGCCCGGTTCGTGTTCGAAGCCGAGCACGTACTTGCCGAACTCCTTGGGTGTTTGTTCTTCCCCTACGAGCGCTGGTTCTGAGTGCGCGATGTAGAAGGTGTGGTTTGCGCCGGCAGCCAGCCCTTCAGCGGAAAGCGCCCCCGAGAATTCGTATTCGTAGATCCGTACGAACTTGTTCTTTTCTTCGTTGTTGAGTTCGTAGATTTCTTCTTCTTCGTTGTAGACGTAGAGTTGCCCCTGTTCCCCGACCGCGATCCCGAACGGTTCTTCGAATTCTTCGAGCGATTCGCCTTTGCCGATCGGCCTCCACCCTTTGATGGTGGTGACGACATTGCCGGTGCTGCCGTTGTACTTCTGGATCAGCAGTTCTTCGAGTTCGACTTCTTTGTTGCCGACTTCTTCTTCGAAGGGCTTGACTTCGACATACACATCCCCGAACGAGGGGCTCGACGGATCGCTGTCCACGGCAATCGACCCCGCGCCGTGGAGCTGTCCTTTTTTCTTTCCGGGCCTACCTTTCGTGCAGCCGGTAACGGTCGTGCAGATCTGGAATTCGTTGGCGCCGTTGATGACGCCGACGCCCCACGCGCGCACGAATTCGTGTGCTGGGTTGAACTGGTCGACGCGGTTGTTGCCGGCGTCCTCCACGTAGATTTCGCCGCTCACCTGGTTGACCGCGACACCGGCGGGGTTGAACAGCTGGCCTGGGCCGCTCCCCGTGGATCCGAACGACGCCGCTTCGTTGAAGACGAAGCCGCGCTGGCTGAAGGCGCCTGCGGATGCCGTCACCGCGAGTGAGGTGACTGCAGCGAGCAGCACGGCGCACAGCCGGCGTGCCGTCCTACACCTCTTCGCCCGGCGGGCACTATCCCCAATCTCGTGCGTCATCCCTGCAATCGTCTCCCTCGAAGCCTCTCCGGCAAAGGAGTCTATAGAGGGCCTTTGGCTTGTCAAGCCGCAACCGCTGCGTTGCGAAGCGCTGCAAGCGTCGGGCCATTTGACCTTTGAACACGCTCGACGTCTGTTCGATCCGGGGTCGGGCCGTGCGAAATCGCGCCCGTCCTGCATTGGTACGAGGGACCATCGTGGCCGGCCGCGCTCAACCCGCCGGAGCGCCTCACGCGGATACCCGCGACGGCGAGCCCACCGATCCCGGAGATGTCTGAGATCCGGGAGGCGCGACGTTCGCGCCGCGTGCCCTGCGCCCGCTCAAGGCGAGCTCGAACGCGGCCGAAGAACGGGTCTACTCTATCAGCCGCGGCAGGTCTGTTGCGATGATCCGCCTAGAGGACCGCGAGAACAAAAAAACGTGCGGGGCCCGAGGGCCCCGCACGCACTTCCAATACTGCCTGCTGTTAGCTGACAGCAGCCGTAAAGACTCTCGTCCTTACGATTTGACCTCAATGGCTTCGCCCTTGTCTGCGGCGGTGCCTTCCTGGCCCGAGGGCAGGGTGCCGGCCGGTTCACTGTGGCCAGCTTCCGTGATTTCGGAGAGCAGGAAGTGTTCGCCGTTCGGCCCACCGGTCTGGTGGGTCGGGATGTTCACGAGCGGTTCGTAGAACGCGCCCGGGGCGTATTCAACGCTCGCCAAGGCCGTGACCGACTACAAAGTGGTCAGCGGATTCCTTGTTGATCGAGTTGACGTTGCCCGTGTGTTCGGCGATGACCGAACCAAGGACGTTCGTCGACGCGACTTCGGTGCACGTGAACGACGCGTTCGAGGTACCGCTTTCAGGTTTGAGAAGCGTACCGACGCCCGTGCCGCCTTCGATGGCGATCTCTTCACCATCGAGCGTGTTCGTGTTGATGACGCCTTTCTTGCTGCCGCTCTGGCAAGGCGCCGACAGGACCGTGCAGCCCTTGAATTCGGTTTTGACGTTCTTGACGGCGTTCGGGAGGGCGGCTTCACCGCTGCCCTTGAACGACGTGCACTTCACTTCGACGTGGGCACCACCCGGGAACGCACCTTTACCGGTGGCGGGGATGATCACGTGCAGAGACGGCAGCGCCACCCTTGACTTTGAAGGCCTTGCCCTTGCCGATGCCAGGCTGAAGTTCGTACTTGTTCTTCTTGCCTTCGGCTTTTTCGGTCGGCGACGCTTCAACCGTGCACGCCTTGTCGGTGTACTTGGCGACGTATTTGCCTTCGACCTTCGACGTTTTGGCACATTCGTACCAAGCCCGGCGTGGCCGAAGCACCGGAAGCCACGACCGCGCCAAGCGCGAACACGGCGACCAGGGCGAGCCCCAGGATCCTCATGCGTTTCATCAGTGAACTGCTCCTTTTCCCTCTTGATTAGGATGACCGGCTTGGGTTTAACGGCCTCTAGAAAGACGAGGCTGCCCCCAAGCCCGTCGTAGCCGCGTCACTGATCCTCAGCTTCGCGGTGCTGCTCCCGACCTTGGCAGAAAACATCTCGTGCGTCAAGGTCAAGCCTGTGGGGTGGTGACGGTCAACGGAAACGCCCCCCGTAACGGGAACGCACGCGTTGCCGCGTGTCTGGGCATCCCTCCCCATCTCCACCCCTGACCTCATGTCGCGGGCGACCGTAGCACACCGATCAGGGGGGCGTCAACCGCTTGATGCGCCTGCAAACCCTGGGATTCGACTGGCTGGCGAGCCAGATAGTCCAGGCTGCCAGCCGGCTCCCCGGCCGCGCCGAAACGGCCTTCTCATACAGCGGTGCGGGGCCTTTTTGTCGGTTGCTGCCGTTTGTGAAGCCACGCAGGGGCGCCAAGGCGCCGGTGGCCCAGCTACCTCGATCTCTACTGGAGGTTGAGTGTTCGGTTTCCACTGGCGAATCTGGCCCACACCGAATAAGTGTCATAGAGGGAACGTAGTGACGGATCGGCCAGCCCGACCGGATAGGCCGGGTCCTCACGGAACGAGTACTGGAACACGGCGGCGACGCGCGGGTCCGCTCGCCAGCGTTCGAGCTCCGCCGCCAGCGCCGCGGCACCGGCGTGCTGCTCGGCGGCCGAGCCGCTGCGCGGTCTGCCCGGCCGGGGTGCCCCGGCGCCGGCCTCCGTGACCCAGATGCTCGCGCCGGAGGCGCAGCCGCCCCGTTCGTCGAGGGCGTGCTCGAGAGCCGCGACGGGTTCGCCGCCCCGGCTCGCGCGTGGACCGTAGGCGGCGTATGCATGCACAGACCAGTCGTGGCTGAGGCAGAGCACGTCCGCCGGCAGGGCGCGCGACGAACTCGGCCACGCTGAGGCGATGGGGCGAGCCGGTCGCGTAGCCGCCGAGCTCGCCGAGCAGCAGCTGCGCGCTGGCGCCCGAGGCCTTCAGCTCAGACGCCGCGGCGCGGGCCAGTTCCGCGTAGGAGGCGGGGGCGAGCGGCGTCGCGTCGGCGCTGCAGCCAGCCCGCTGCGGGCTCAGGAAGCGCGGGTTGTCGGGCTCGTTCCACGGCGCCCACCACGGCAGCGCGACGCCCTCGCGACGTGCGAGCGCAAGCAGATCGGCGATCAGCGCGCGATAGGCGCCCAGCGCGCCGGGCGCGATCGCCCTGGCCGCGGGTTCGGTGCCGGGCGCTTCACAGCCGTGCGGCGGGAGCGTCGCCCACGCGGGAGCGCCGAGCAGGTCGATCACGACTTCCGGCGCCGGTTCGCCGCGCGCGGCGGCCGCGCGCTGACGTGAGGCGATCGCTTCGAGCTCGCCTTCGACGCCCGGGTAGGACCCACAGGGCCCCACCCCCCGCGCGCAGCCGTCGACCGGCGCGCTCAGATCCGGGGGACTCCCGGGCGATGGCTGCAGAGCGGCCCAGTCGATGAGCAGCCGGAAGAAACGCGGATGCAGCGCGGAGAGCCAGCCACGCGCCTGCGCGAACGCTGCGGCTTGAGCAGGCGCGGCGGCTCCCGGCTCCCAGAGCAGGTCGGCGTTGTCCTCGGTGATGCCGAACGCGGGCCGAGGCGCGGCGGGAGCAGGGGCTGGGGCCGGAGCGGTGGGCGCGGTCGTCGCCGTCCGGCTCGCGCCGCCACAACCGGCTGTGAGGAGCCCTGCGGTCACGAGCGCGACCGCCACCGGCGCCCAGCGGACACCGCACAAGCTGCCCCTACTACTTAAGACGTGCCGCCGGAGAGCCGGCGGCCGGCGCGGCCTCAGACCGCGGAGACCTGCTCCTCCTCGGCGACCCGGAAGGAGGAACCGCAGCCGCACGCGGCGACCACGTTGGGGTTCTCCACCTTGAAGCCGGCGCCCTGGAGGCTCTCCTCGTAGTCGATCGTCGAGCCGCTCACGAACTGGAGGCTCTCGCGGTCCACGAGCAGCTTGAGCCCGTGGCTCTCGAACACCACGTCGCTGTCGCGCTGCTCGTCGAAGGCGAGCTGGTACTGGAAGCCGGAGCAGCCGCCACCGCGAACGCCCACACGCAGCCCGGCGAGGCTGACATCGGCCTGCTGGGCGGTAAGAAACTCGTGCACCTTCTCGGCGCCCTTGTCGGTGATCTCGATCATCGGCTTCTCTCCTGTGGACGGCTCCAAGACTTTCCAAAGTATAGCGCCCGCCCGTCCGGGCGCTCCAGCCGCTCGGACCGGTCTCGCGCGATCTTCTACGCTGAATATCGGTGCCCAGCCCGGCGGACATAAAACAGCGCATCGAGGCGGCCCTTCCCGGCGCCGCCGTCGAGGTCGAGGACACCACGGGGACCGGCGACCACTTCCGCGCGAGCGTCACCTCCGATGCCTTCTCTGGCCTCAGCCGCATCCAGCAGCACAAGCTGGTCTACGGCGCGCTCGAGTCGGACATCGGCGGAGCGATCCACGCGCTCGCGCTGAAGACCGCGATCCCCTCCCCCATCGAGACCCCCTGACGCAGGAGCGAGCCAATGTCCAGCAGCGAGTTCGACCCGATCCCGATGGCCCCCAGCGCTCCCGCAGCCGCTCCGGCCGCGGTGGACGCTGAGCAGAGCAGCCCGATCCGCGAGGCCATCAAGGAGGCGATCGCCGAGCACGACGTGATCCTGTTCATGAAGGGCACGCCCGAGGCGCCCGCGTGCGGCTTCTCCGCGCGCACCGTCGGGATCCTGCAGTCGCTCGAGGTGCCCTTTGCCGCGGTCGACATCCTGCCCGACCCCCGCATCCGCGAAGAGCTCTCCGCGATCTCCGAGTGGCCCACGATTCCGCAGCTGTTCAAGGCCGGCGAGCTCGTCGGCGGCTGCGACATCGTGACCGAGATGTACGAATCGGGCGAGCTCGAGGAGGCGCTCTCCTAGGCGTGGCCGGGGTGCTGTAGCGTCCCGCGCCGCATGCGCCCCGTCGCCGTCGCCTCCGACAGCACCCACTACCTGCCGCGCGCGCTCGCCGACGAGCGCGGCGTGCACCAGGTCAGCCTCTACGTCGGCTGGGCCGGGCAGCCCGAGCGCGAGCTGGACATGGAGAGCTTCGGGCCGTTCTACGAACGGCTCAGGACCGACCCGGAACTGCCCAGCACCTCCCAGCCCTCGATCGGCGACTTCCTCGCCGTCTGGGAGCCGCTGATCGAGGAGGGACGCGACGTCGTGTCGATCCACCTCGCGGGCGGCATCTCGGGCACCGCGGAGGCGGCTCGCCAGGCGCATGCGCTGCTCGCCGAGCGCGGCCAGGGCGAGCGCGTGGAGGTGATCGACGGCGAAACGGGCTGCGGCGGTCTCGGCATGCTGATACTGGCGGCCGTCGCCGCCGCGGAGGCGGGCGGGGACAAAGACGCGGTCACCGCGCGCGTGCGCGAGGCGCGCAGGTCGCTGCGGATCTGGTTCTGCCTGGACACGCTCGAGTACCTGCGCCGCGGCGGGCGGATCGGAAAGGCCCAGGCCTGGCTCGGCGGCACGCTGCGGATCAAGCCGATCCTCTCCCTCGAATACGAGATCACCCCCGTCGAGCGCGTGCGCACCGCGGCGCGGGCCTTCGAGCGGATGGTTCGTTACGCAGAGGAGCTGCGCGATGCCGGCTCGGACGGCTGGGTCGTCCAGCACATCCAGGCGCCCGAGCAGGCCGAGCGCCTGATCGAGCGCTGCCGCGAGATCTTCGACTCCGAACCGCTCTTCTCCTCGGAGGTCGGACCCGTGATCGGCACCTACACCGGCCCCGGGCTGATCGGGGTCGGCGGCGTGCCGCGCTCGCTGCTGAGCTGAGTCGCCGCTCACCAGGAGCGGCCGGGGACGCCGCGCAGACGCCCCCGGCCGTGTTCGCCTGATGACGAGGATTCCGCTTGGCCGAAATGGATACACCCGGGCGGGAGCGCGCGACGTCCCGGAACCCGGTGCTTGCGGCTTCTTCGCGCGGCGAGCGCGCCTCGGACGCCGGTCCTAGTCGCGACGGCGCCGGCGGCGCAGCATCCGCGCCCCGACGACGAGCCCGAGCACGGCGGCTCCGGCCATGATTTCCGGCCGGTGGCGCTCGACGTGCGCGCGCCAGTCGGTGATGCGGGTGACTTCGCCCCGCAGGCGCTCCACCGACAGCCCGAGCTCGCGCCGGTTGGCCTCGATCGAGTCGCGGATCTCCTGGGGAGAGCGTTGCGCGGACATCAGGCCGCCTCGCCGCCGTCGGGCGGTCCGGGGATCGACTCGGGCGGCGCGGGCATGGGCTCGGGCGGTGCCGGGATCGGCTCAGGCGGCACGGCGACGGACTCCGGTGGTGGGGGAACCGGCGCAACGGCGGGCGCGGGAGCCACAGGCGCGGCGGGGACCGGCGCAGGTGCCCGCGGCGGGGGCGCCCTCAGCGCGCCCGGAGGCGGCGCGTCGTGCGTGGGGACCACCGTCTCGCGGATCTTCTGGGCCTCCTCGATCGCCATCGTCGGGACCGGCGGCGAGCCGCGTTTGAGCGCCCGCGCGGCGATCAGCCCCGCGGCGACGCCGAGCACGACGAGGATCAGCCCCATCGCGAAGAAGCCCCAGAAGAACGCGAACTGGCCGACCGGCAGGTAGAAGTACAACAGCCAGGCGAACCCGATCAGGACGAACAGCAGGGCGCAGACGAAGAACACGCCCGCGACCGCCCCGACGACTGCGCCCTTGGCGATGCGCGTGCCCTTCTCGGTCAGCTCGGCCTTGGCGAGCTCGATCTCTTCGCGTACGAGGATGCTCGCGCGTTCGGAGATCTCCGTGACCGCGGTCGCGATGTTCTGCGGCGAATCGCCTCCGTTGCGGTGGGCGCTCACTCGGGCGGATCCTCGTGGAAGATCCGCCGCCAGGTGAAGGCGGCGCCGCGCGCGGCCGCGATGCTCGCAAGCGCGCCGAAGCCGGCGAGCAGCCCAGACCAGATCAACCTCTTCACAAGCTCGTTCTCCATGACCGCGCCAGTCTATTGCCCCGGCCCGTCGGGACTCAAAACCAATTCCTCCCGGCCCTGTCCGAGGCCGCGGCCGGCCGCGAGGAGACGGCGGCGCCTCAGCGCACGACCGCGCTGGTGCCGGCGGCCGTCTGCAGCCCGCCGCAGACCGTCTCGACGACCTCCCACTTCGCGCGCTCGAAGTCCCCTGGGCCCTGGGGCAGGAGCCCGAAGATCCAGCCCGTCAGGAGCTGCTCGATCGCGCCGTAGAAGGCCATCGCGGCGAACCGCGAGTCGATCTCGGACTTGAACTGGCCGCTCTCCTGGGCGGAGGCGATCATCCCGCCGATCAGCTCGTAGGCCTCGCCGATCGTCGCGATGTGGGTGTTGCCGAAGGAGTTCGCCGCGCGCGTCACCTCGACGATGATCACCTTCATCAGGTCGGGGTCGTGCTGGTAGCTGTCGACGATGAACGACGCGATCCCGGCGAGCTTCTCGCGCACGGGCATCTCTTCGGCGTCGACCTGGCGGATCAGGTCGAGCATCACGTTCCAGCGCTCGAGGAAGAGGGTGTCGAGCACCTCGTCCTTGGAGCCGAAGTAGTGGTAGACGAGGCCGTAGGCGACGCCCGCCTCATCCGCGATGTCGGCGACCCGGCAGGCGTGGAAGCCCTGGCGCGCGAAGACCCGCACCGCCGCGTCGAGGATCAGCCGCCGCTTCTCGGCGGCGGGCTTGGCGCGCGAGGCCGGCGGCCGCCCGGAGGAGCTCAACGCCCCGCCTCCGCGCCGGCGGGCTCGGGCCAGCGGTAGGCGCCGGGCCGGCGGTTGGCGAGGGAGGGCAGGCTCGCGCGGATCTCCTGAAGGCGCCCGAGGTCGAGCTCGGCCACGAGCGCGGCCTCCCCCTCCTCGCCGGCCTGCGCGAGCACCGTCCCCCACGGGTCGACGATCATCGAGCGCCCGCCGGAGTGCTGCCCGCCGGGGTGCTCGCCGAACTGGTTGGCGGCGATCACGAACGCCTGGTTCTCGATCGCCCGCGCCCGCACCAGCGTCTCCCAGTGGTCGCGGGTGGTTCCCAGCGTGAACGCGGCGGGGATCGCGATGATCCGGGCGCCGCGCACGGCGAGGATCCGGTAGAGCTCGGGGAAGCGCAGGTCGTAGCAGACCGACAGCCCGAGACCCAGGCCGTCCTCGGTCTCTGAGAGCACGATCTCCTCGCCGGCCTGCTCGAGCCCGGACTCGCGGTAGACGCGCCCCCCGACCTCCACGTCGAACATGTGCACCTTGCGGTAGGTCGCCCGGATCTCGCCGGCGGCATCGACGTGGACGCTCGTGTTGGCGAGCTTCTCCTGTCCGTCGAGCAGCTCGAGGATCGAGCCGGCGACGATCTCGACGCCGAGCTCGCGAGCGGTGGCGCGCGCCCAGCCGATCGCGGGGCCGTCGAGCGGCTGCGCGGAGGCCCGCAGCTCCTGCTCGGTCCCCATCGCGGTCCACTTCTCGGGGAGTACGATCAGCCGAGCGCCGTCCGCGGCCGCCGCGCGGGTCAGCCGCTCCGCCGCGGCGAGGTTGGCGGCTTGGTCGGCGCTGGAGTTGAGCTGAACGGCTGCGACCCTCACGGAACCCCTCCCCCCGGCCAGGCCCAGAAATAGATTGACTGGTCAGTCAACGACAGAGAGCATACGCTGCGGCACAGCCGAGCGCTTCATCGCGGGGCGCGGCATGTTCGACCGCGGAAGGCCGCTGAAGCGATGGCGGTGGCTGGGCGTTTTTTCTGAGGATCTGATGGTTTGCGCCGCGGAGGCCCGCATCGGACCGGCCCGGCAGAGCTTCTGGGCCTTGCACACGCCGGGAGGGACGTTGCGGGAGCGCACCCGCCTGCTGCCGCGGGGTGCCGAGCTCCAGATCGCCGCGGGCACGGTCGGCGGCGAGCCCGGACGGCTGCGGATCGCCGACCGCGGCGTGCGCCTCGAGCTCGAGCTGGAGGAAGAAGACGGCTTCGAGGCGCGCTGCGCGAACGGGCGCTCTGAGTCCTGGACGCGAAAGCAGGCGGGGATCGCGGCGCACGGAACGCTCGCGCTGGACGGCGGCGCCCCGCGGGGCGTGGCGGCGCGCGCCGTGATCGACGACTCGGCCGGCTGGCACCAGCGCGTCACCGAGTGGCGCTGGAGCGCCGGCGTGGGCGAGGCGCCGGACGGCACGCCGCTGGCATGGAACCTCGTCACGGGCATCAACGACCCGCCGCACGGCAGCGAGCGCGCGGTCTGGGTCGACGGCGCACCGCGCGAGGCCGCTCCCGTCGAGTTCGCGCCCGACCTCGGGACGATCCGCGCGGGCGACGGCTCAGAGCTCCGGTTCGAGCCCGAGGCCGAGCGCGCGCGCAGCGAGAACCTTCTGCTGGTGAGCTCCGACTACCGGGCGCCGTTCGGCACCTTCGCCGGGACGCTGCCCGGCGGCATCGAGCTGGCGTCCGGGCGCGGGGTGATGGAGCACCACCGCGCGCGGTGGTAGCTCAGGGCAGCTCGATCACCTCGACCTCGACGCTCGCAGCGGACGCGCACGCCCGCGCGAGCGCTGCGTCCTTGGTCGCGAGCGGCTCCCGGAGCTCCTCGGCCAGCGCGACGAACAGAGCGTCAGCCGCGGTGAGGTTCTCGCGCAGCTCCCACGCCCTGAGGCGCAGCGGCAGGCTCGGATGCAGTCCCACCGGCACGCCTTCGAGATCGAGAAGGGCGCTCTGCGCTCGCTCGCGTGGCAGCAGGCCGCGCTGCACCTGGCGGCGCAGCGTCGAGAGCACCTCGAACACGACGATGTCGGGAGCGCGCAGCTCCTTCTCCTCCTCCAGCAGTCGCTCGACCTCCCCCGCCGAGCGCCAGCCGAGCAGGAAGTCGACCACACCCGTGGTGTCGATGACCGTCACTCGCCGTGGTCCCGGATCCAGCGGACGGTCTCTGCGCTGGACTCGAGTTCCGGCGGGGCGCCGCGGGCCCTGATCCGGGCCGCGAGCTCGGCCGGCGTCGGCCGGGCGGCGTGCCCTTCGAGAAGCATCCGGACGTACACCGAGAGCGGGACGCCGTCGAGGGCGGCACGCGACTTCAGGACGGCGTGCACGTCCTCGGGGACGTCTTTGATCTGGACGAGGATGCCCATACCCTGAGTATGATGCCATACTGCGTTGATGGGGCGTGTCTCCACGCCCTCTTGTTACGACGAGCGCTGCCGCCCGAGCTCGGCGAGCAGCAGCTTCGAGTGCATCGCGCCGATCAGCTCGCGCAGCGGCTCGGTCCCGGCGGCGACGATCTCCATCGCGCGATCGACCTCGACCTCGCCGGCGAGGCGCTCCAGGAGCGCCCGCACCTCCTCCTGTACGAGCGGCTGGAGCGCATCGCGGTAGCGAAGCGTGTCGTAGACGGTGAAGCCGAGCGCCTCCTCGTAGCCGCCCGCCCGGAAGCTGGCGATCGCCTCGATGATCTCGACGTCGTCGCGGTCGTAGCCGCGGGCGTTCGGCGTCAGGACGCCGATGTCGGCGAGTCGTTCGAGCACCTCCGGCGGCACGCCGTAGCGCTCGGCGGCGGCCTTGCGGGAGATGCGCCCGCGCCCCTCGGCGCTCGCGAGCGCGCGCTCGATGATGCGGTCCTCGAGCTCCATCAGCGCGCTGAGGCGGTCCGGGTCGTCGCGCAGCGCGCCGCGGATCACGCGCAGCGGCATGAAGCGCTCCTCCTGCAGCCGCTTGATCAGCGCGATCCGCTCGACGTAGTCGGGCGGGTAGTAGGCCATGTTGCGGCTCGTGCGCACGATGTCGGCGCCGTCGCCGAGGAGGCCCTCGCGCAGGTAGTAGCGGATCGTGCCCGGGCTCACGCCCGAGCGCTCGGCCAGCTCGCTCATCTTCAGCAGCTCGCGCTCGGAGCCGCCGCGCCGGCTCTGGGCGACCGCGCTGCTCGCGCTCGCCGCCACCGCGCTCACGCCCTCAGCGTCGTGCCGTGCTGGGCCTCGGCCGGACCGGCCGCGGCTCCGCCCGCGAGCAGCTCGGAGACCTCCTGCTCGGAGTACCCGGCCTCCGCGAGCACCTGCTCGGTGTGCTCGCCGAGCGCGGGGCCCGGGGAGCCGGTCGTGCTCGCCCGGCGTGCGGTCGAGCTTCACCGGGATGCCGAGCTGGCGCACCGGCAGCCTGCGCGCCGGGCTGGTCCAGCTCGACGACCATCCGCCGCGCGCGCACCAGCTCGGAGTCGAGCGCCTCGTCGAGCTCCAGGACGGGCTCCAGGCAGCAGTCGTGCTCGCGCGCGAACGCCTCCCATTCATCGCGCGTGCGCCCCTTGAAGATCTCGGCCACCTGCCCGTGCGCCTCGGACCCCGGGCGCTCGAACTGCTTCTCGATCAGCTCCTCGCGCCCGACCCCGCGGCACCAGGCCTGCCAGAACTTCGGCTCCAGCGCGCCGAGCGAGACCCAGCCGTCCGCGCACTCATACGGGCGGTAGCAGACGAGCGCCCCCGCGAGCGGGAGATCGCCGCGGCGCGGGACGCTGCCGTCGGCGAAGTAGGTGGCCGCGACCATCGCCAGCCAGGACAGCGCGCCGTCGGCCATCGAGACGTCCACCATCTGCCCTTCGCCCGAGCCCGGCTGGGAGGCGCTGCCGTCGCGCTCGCGCAGCGCGGCCATGATCCCGAACGCGGCCATCAGCGCGCCGCCGCCGAGGTCGGCGATCTGGCCCGCCGCCTGGACGGGCGCGCCGCCCCGGTCGCCGGTCAGGCCGAGCAGCCCGATCAGCCCGAGGTAGTTCATGTCGTGCCCGGAGGCATCGCGTTTCGGGCCGTCCTGGCCGTAGCCCGAGATCGCGCAGTAGACGATCCCCGGGTTCGCCTCCTTCATGCGGTCATAGCCCACGCCCAGCCGTTCGAGCACGCCGGGCCGGAAGGACTCGAGCACGACGTCGTATTCGGCGACGAGCCGCAGCAGCGCCTCGCGGCCGCGCTCGTTCTTCAGGTCCAGGCGGATCGAGCGCTTGTTGCGGTTCAGCGACAGGAACAGAGCCGACTTCGCGCTGTCGTGGGCGCCCTCGTAATAGGGAGGCGACCAGCGGATGTAGTCGCCCATGCCCGTGTCCTCCACCTTCAGCACGTCCGCGCCGAAGTCGGCCAGCAGCAGCGAGCAGAACCCGCCGGGCAAGAGCCGCGAGAGGTCGAGGACCCGGACGCCCTCCAACGGCAGCGTCATGCCGGGCTCCCGACGGCGGGCCTCGCAGGCACGTTCAGCATCGACCGCGCCTCCTCGACCGTGGCCGGACGGCGCCCGATCTCTTCGGTCATCTGGCGCGCCTTCGCGATCAGCTCCCCGTTCGAGCCCGCCATCCTGCCGTCGGGCAGGTACAGGTTGTCCTCGAGCCCGACGCGGATCGAGCCGCCCAGCGTCAGCGCCGCGGCGACCAGCATCCACTGCTCGCGCGAGATCCCGATCACCCCCCAGTGGGAGCCCTCCGGGATGTTGTCGACCATCGCGGCGAGGTTGCGCGCCGTGGGCGGGATGCCGCCGACCACGCCCATCACGCAGTCCACGTGCAGCGGCGTGCGCAGGACCCCCATGTCGATCAGCGGAGCGAGCGAGCCGACGTGGCCGATGTCGAAGCACTCATGCTCGGGTTTGATCCCCAGCTCGTTCATCGCCTCGAGCAGCTCGATGATCTCGGTGAACGGGTTCGCGAAGACCATGTCGAACACGAACGCTTTGCGCGAGCGCGAGTACTTCGCGTAGTTCATCGAGCCCATGTTCAGCGCCGCGACCTCCGGGCGGCACGCCCGCAGGTAGTCGATCCGCTTGGAGACCGGGACGCCGATCGTGCCGGTCGAGTAGTTGACGATCGCCGCGTCGCCGACCTCGGCTCGGATCGCCTCGGTGATCGCCGCGAAGTCCTCCACCTCATAGGAGGGGGTGCCGTCCGGTTTGCGCGCGTGGATGTGGATGTGCACGCCGCCCTCGTCGACGATACGGCGCGCCTCGGCCGCGTACTCCTCGGGCGTGTAGGGGATCGCGGGGCACTGCTCGCGGTTGGCGATCGCGCCCGAGATCGAGCAGGTGATGACTACGGGGTCGTCGAGGCTCATACGGGCACCACTCCCTGCCGCTTCCACGGCCGCTCGATTTTCTTGTTCTCCGCCATCTCCAGCGCGCGGCAGATCGTCGCGCGCGTCTCGCGCGGATCGATCACGTCGTCGATCATGTCGTTGCCGGCGGCGATGTAGACGTCGATGATCTTCTGGTAGGCGGCGATCAGCTCGGCCTTCTTGGCGGCGGGGTCGTCGGCTTCCTCGACCTGTTTGCGCATCACGATCTCGACCGCGCCCTCGGCGCCCATCACCGAGATCTCCGCGCTCGGCCACGCGACGATCAGGTCCGGCTCGTACGCGCGCCCGTTCATCACGTAATAGCCGGCGCCGTAGGCCTTGCGCGTGATCACGGTGATCTTCGGGACCGTGGCGTTCGCGACCGCGTAGAGCATCTTCGCCCCGTGGCGGATGATGCCGCCGGCCTCGACCTTGCTGCCGACCATGAAGCCCGGCACGTCCATCAGGAAGACGAGCGGGATCGAGAAGGCGTTGCAGAGGTTCACGAAGCGCGCCGCCTTGTCGGCGGAGTCGTTGTCGAGGATCCCGCCGAGCTGCTTGGGCTGGTTGGCGACGATCCCCGCGGGGCGCCCGCCGAAGCGCGCGAAGCAGGTGATGATGGTCTTCGCCCAGGCGCCCTTCATGTCGAACCAGTCGCCGTCGTCGACGATCCGCTCGATCACCTCGTACATGTCATACGGCTTGCGGTTGGACTCGGGCAGCACGTCGAGCAGGCTCTCCTCCGCGCGCTCGATCGGGTCGCTGACCGCCCGCACCGGCGCGGGCGCCTCGCAGTTCTGCGGCATGAACGAGAGGTATTCCTTGATCCGCTGGATGCACTCCTCGTCGCTGGCGACCTCCATGTCTCCGACGCCGGACTTGCGGCAGTGCACGCGCGAGCCGCCGAGCTCCTCCTGTGTGACATCCTCGCCGACCGCCGCCCGCACCAGGTGGGGACCGGCGAGCGCCATCGAGCCGCGGCCCTTGACCATCGGCACGAAGTCGGCGAGCCCGGGGATGTAGGCCGTGCCCGCCGCGCACGGTCCCATCAGGGCGGCGACCTGGGGGATCACGCCGCTCATCACGACCTCCTCCCGGAACAGGAAGCCGGAGCCGGCGAACAGCGAGCCGACCGCCTCCTGGATGCGGGCGCCGGCGGAGTCGAGCAGCCAGATGAACGGGATCCGCTTGGTCAGCGCCAGCTCGCGCAGGCGCGTGACCTTCAGCTCGCCGGTCATCCCCATCGAGCCGGCCATCACGGTGAAGTCGTAGGCACAGACCGCGACGAGCCTGCCGTCGATCTTGCCGTAGCCGGTGATCACGCCGTCGGCGGGCGCGTCCACGCCGTCCATCGCGCGCTGGGAGGAGTGCGGCCGGCCGTGGATGCCGAGCTCCACGAACGTGCCCTCGTCGATCAGCAGCGCGAGCCGCTCGCGCGCGGTGAGCTTCTCCTTCTCGTGCTGGCGCGCGATCTTCTCCTCGCCGCCGCCGAGCCTGATCTGCTCGCGGCGCGCCGCCAGGTCCTCGACGAGCGGGCGCAGGATCGACGTTGTGGTCTCGGGCGTTGCCATCACTGTCCTTTCCAGGTCGGCTCGCGCTTCTCGAAGAACGCGGTGACGCCCTCGACGATGTCTTCGGTGGACTGCGCGAGCGAGAGCTGAGCGCGCAGGTAGTCCAGGGCGTCGTCGAGCGGCATGTCGAGCTGGCGGCGCATCGCTTCCTTGCCCAGGCGCATGATCACCGGCGACTTCCCCGCCAGCTTGCCGGCCCAGTCCTCGACCGTCGGCGCCAGCTCCCCGTCGGGCACGACGCGGTTGACGATCCCCGCTTCGAGCGCCTGCTGGGCGCTCCAGCGCTCGCCGAGCAGCAGCAGCTCGTTGGCCTTCTTGCGCGGCACGTTGCGGTAGATCAGCGCCATGATCATGAAAGGGAAGGCTCCGATGTTGATCTCGGGCGTGCCGAAGCTCGCCGTCTCGCCCGCGACGATCAGGTCACACGCGAGCGCGATCCCGAGCGCGCCCGCGAGCACATGCCCGCGCGCGGCGCAGATCGTCGGCTTGCCGAGTTCGCCGATCAGCTTGAAGAGACCGACGAAGCGCTCCCCCCCGAAGTGCTTGTGCACGAGCGCCATCTCGGCCGCGAAGCCCCCCAGGTTCGCGCCGGAGGAGAACGTGCGCTCGTGCGAGGAGGCGAGCACGACGCAGCGTGCCTGCTCGTCGTCTCTCGCACGCTCGAAGCTCTCGATCAGCCCCTCGAGCAGCTCGGCCGAGAGCGCGTTGCGCGTCTCGGGGTCGTTGAGCGTGATCGTCGCGACGCCCCGTTCGTCGAGGGCGTAGAGAACCTTGTCCGTGGGCACCGCCGCATCCTAGCCCACGGGTGGAAAGTGCGCAGCGCTACTGCTTACTTTGTCGATGACCGGGCGAACCGCTCCCCGGGGTCACCGTTTCGGCCTTCGAGCTTTCTTCGGACGGGCCTTCCCCACCGGGCAGCAGAGGAGCGCGCGGCGAGTTGCGCCCGTGGCGCATGCGCTTGAGCAGGGCTGCTTCGCTGATCACGTGTGACGGCGGCGGCGCCGGGATCGTGTACGGGAAGTCGATCGCCGGGAAGTCGATCGTGACGACGACGCCCACCTTGCCCGTCCCGCTCACGATCTGCACCCGCACCGGCGCGCCGCTCGCGGCGAAGTAGATCGTGAGCTTGGGCTTCGGCGCCTGCGCCGGCGAGGGGCGCTTGGCCGCCGTGGAGCCTGTCGCCAGGGGCACGGAGCTCTCCGCCGCGGCGACCCCGGCCGCCAGGGGTGCGGGCCTCTCGGCCGCGGCGACCCCCGTCGAGACGCCGCTCGAGGAGATCCCTTCGCTCGCGGCCTTCTGTTCGAGTTCCTCTTCGAAGCCGGTCACCGGCTGGCCGTACAGCGTCGTCGCGGGCACTTCGTGCAGGCCGATGCCGTCGTTCACGAGCGTGAAGATCTTGCCGAAGCGCGCCGCCCCGGAGACCGGGCCCGTCGGCGGCTTCTTGCCGGTGTTGCCGAGCGAGCGCCCGAGCAGCCCGTGGCCGAGCTCGACCCACGGGCGCCCGCCGTCGTGCTTGCCGAGCGCCCAGGAGAACGTGTAGAGGTGACCTTCGACGTAGCGCAGGCGCACCTGCGTGCCGAAGAACTTCGCTTCGATCGCCGCCGCGGCCGGCGAGGTCGTTTCGACCCCTTCGATCTTCAGTTCGAGCAGTTTTGCGAACTGCCGCACCGCCTTCGATTCGTGCTGCAGGTGCAGGGAGGTGCTGAGCGCGACCCTTGTCGAGGTGATCTGCAGCGCGTCGGCCTTCGCCTCGAGTTCCGCCAGGCGCGGCGGGATCGCCGGTTTGAGCAGCAGCGGCTTTTCGGCCGCGCGCGCGGAGCCGGCCCCCAGGACGAGGAGCGCGGCAAGCACGGCAACGACAGCTCTTCCCATGGCTCCTCCCAGCAGCTCGACCGGCGGCGGCGCTCAGCTTACCGCCGAGCCCGGTCAGCCGAACGGTCGCGATGATCGGCGCACCTGCGTCGCGATGATCGGTGAGCCCGGGCGCCGGCGAGGCGCTCCGGACCGGCAGACCTGCCGCACGGCCACGCGTCTGCGCCGCCGGACGGCCACCCCCCTCCGCCCAAAGTAGCGAGTTCTACTGTTTACTTTTCGCGAACGCTGCGTTAGCGTCTCGCGCGAGCGAGCGCCGGCGTCCGGCCGCGCAGCCCCCCACACGAAGCCGACCAAGGAGACGACGCCAGCCATGGCCACCGCCGAGAGCGTCCTGAAGCCCGACTTCAAGACCCAGCGCAAGCACTTCATCTTCACCGACGAGCACGAACAGCTCCGCGAGTCGATCCGCAACTTCGCGATCAAAGAGCTGGCGCCCCACGCCGAGGAGTGGGAGGAGACGACCTTCCCCGACTCGGTCTTCCCGCGCTTCGGCGAGCTCGGCTTCCTGGGCCTCGACAAGCCGGAGCAGTACGGAGGCCAGGGCGGCGACTACTACACGAGCCTCGTGCTCGCCGAGGAGATCGCCAACGCCAACTCCGGCGGCCTCGCGATGGGGATCGCCGTGCACACCGACATGGCGATGCCGCCGATCCTCGCCTTCGGCACCGAGGAGCAGAAGCAGGAGTGGGTCGTGCCCGCGATCAAGGGCGAGAAGATCCTCTGCCTGGGCATCACCGAGCCGGACGCCGGCTCGGACGTCTCGGGGATCAAGACGCGGGCGGTCAAGGACGGCGAGGACTACGTCATCAACGGCTCCAAGACGTACATCACCAACGGCCATCGCGCGGACGTGATCGTCCTCGTCACCAAGACCGACCCCGACGCCGGCTACGACGGCTTCACGCTGTTCCTCGTGCCGATGGACAGCCCCGGCGTGATCCGCGAGAAGCGCCTGGAGAAGCTCGGCATGCACGCCTCCGACACAGCGCTGCTCGCCTTCCAGGACGTGCGCGTCCCTGAGTCGGCGGTGCTCGGCCAGATCGGCAAGGGCTTCTACCACATCATGTGGGAGCTCCAGGGCGAGCGCCTGATCGGCGCCGCGGGCTGCGTCGCCGGCGCGCAGAAATGCTTCGAACGCACGCTGCAGTACGCCAACGAGCGCAAAGCGTTCGGGCGCTCGATCGGGCACTTCCAGGTGATCCGCCACAAGTTCGCCGAGATGGCGACGAAAATCGAGTCCGCGCGGCAGATGGTCTACGTCACAGCCTGGCGCTTCAACAACGGCGAGTACCCCGTGCGCGAGATCTCGATGGCAAAGCTCCACGCCTCGCGGATCGCCTGCGAAGTCGCCGACGAATGCATCCAGATCCACGGCGGGGCGGGCTACATGCGCGAGTACGGCGTCGAGCGCGTGTGGCGCGACATGCGCCTGAACCGGATCGGTGCGGGCACCGACGAGATCATGCTCGACGTGATCGGGCGCAGCTACGGGCTGTGATCGCCGCGCCCGCGGGCGAGCACCTCGACGGTCGGCGCCAGGCGGCGGCGCAGGCGCGCCGTGATCAGCGACACCCCGAGCGCGGCGGCCATCGCCTGCCCGGCTTCGCGACCCGCGGGCCGCTTGTGCCGCTCGAACACGGCGGCCATCTGTTCGCGCTGGGCCTCCGCCGTCGGCGCGCTGCGACGGATCTCGTCGAGCTGCTCGGAGATCGCCCGGCTCTCGGCCTCGCGCTCGGATCCGGCGTCGTCGGGCACGATCCGTCGCACCGCCGCGTGGCCGCCGGAGGCGACTCCCACCAGCAGCGCCGTCCGCCACACCGCCACCCGCCGGCCGGTGCGCCGGTCGACGGTGCGCACGCCGAGCAGCCGCTGGCCGGGCGTGCGAACCTGCTCCCGGAGCGCTTCGGCCGGCACGAACCGCAGCCAGCCGAGCCGCCGGGCGGCCTCCTTCGAGTCGCCGGCCCGCGCGCGAATCACCCAGGCGAGGGCCGCGACGAGCCCGGCGTCGAGCAGGCCGGCCAGCGTTCTGCGCCAGCGCGGGGCCGTCGGGTACGGGGCGTCGCTCACCACACCATTCTCCACAAATAAAAAGACGTGAGTAACCCCGACCCCCCCTTCGAACCCGAGCACGAGGAGCTGCGCGAATCGGTCCGCGGCTTCATCGACCGCGAGCTCGCCCCCCACGCCCAGCGCTGGGAGGACGAGCGCTGGTTCCCGAACGACGTCTTTCCGAAGATGGCCGAGCAGGGGCTGCTCGGCCTGAAGTACCCCGAGGCGCTCGGCGGGCAGGGCGGCGACTATCTCCACGAGGCCGTGCTCTGCGAGGAGATGGCGCGCACCGGCTCGGGGGGCACCTCGGCCGGCATCGGCGCGCACATCAACATCGCCACGCCCCCGATCTGGAAGTTCGGCACCGACGAGCAGAAGCAGCGCTACCTCGTCCCGTCGATCGCGGGCGAGCTGATCGGCGCGCTCGGGATCACAGAGCCGGGCGCCGGCTCCGACGTCGCAGGCCTTGCGACCCGTGCCGAGCGCGTCGACGGCGGCTGGCTCGTCAACGGCGAGAAGACCTACATCACAAACGGCGTGCGCGCCGACTTCATCGTCACCGCCGTCAAGACCACGCCCGAGGGGGGCCACGGCGGGATCTCGTTCCTGATCGTCGACCGCGGGGAGGGCGTCACCTCCTCGAAGCTCGAGAAGCTCGGCTGGCACGCCTCGGACACCGCGACGATCGCCTACGAGGACGTCTTCGTGCCCGAGCAGAACCTGCTCGGCGAGCTGCACGGCGGCTTCAAGCTGATCATGGCCAACTTCCAGTGGGAGCGCCTGGCGATGGCGCTGGGCGCCGTCGGCGCGATGCGCCTCGCCTGGGAGCGCACCGCGGAGTACGCGCGCGAGCGCAACACCTTCGGGCGCCCGCTCTCCGGCCATCAGACGATCCGGCACAAGCTCGCCGACATGGCCACCTCCGTCCACGTGTGCCGCTGCGTCACCTACGACGCGCTGCGCCGCTTCGTCGCGGGCGAGGAGCCGCTGAAGGAGGTCACGATGGCCAAGCTCGCGACCCAGCGCGCCGCCTTCGAGGTCATGGACGACTGCCTGCAGATCCACGGCGGCGCCGGCTACATGCGCGAGTACTGGGTCGAGCGCGCCGCCCGCGACGCCCGCCTCGGCCCGATCGGCGGCGGCAGCGACGAGATCATGCGCGAGATCCTCGGGCGGGTGCTGGGGCTGTAGTGGAGGCGCTGGGCACGCTCGTGCAAGGGTGTCCAAAGAGGCCCAAACCGCTCAGGTAGGGGGCGCACCCGGCCGATAGGGCCGCATGGCCCGCTCCCCCCTCGCGGCGGCGGTCGCGTCGCTGTTCCTTCTCGCCGGTGCCGGCTCCGCGCTCGGCGCCCACTCGGCCTCCTATGAAGAATGCAGATCCGCCAGCTCCTCGAGCTACAGCGGGTCCAAATGCAATCCGGGCCGCTTCCACAGCGGGCCCGGGATGGCCAGGAACGTCCTCTTCTACACCGCGCACGACGGCCGCTGCCGCGACGCGACGCTCGCTCCGAGCTCCCACGACCTCGCCCGCGTGCGTGCGGCGACCCTCTGCCTCGTGAACCGCGAACGCGCCCGCCACGGCGAGCGCGCCCTGCACTGGAACACGCACCTGCTCGCCGCCGCGCAGGCCCACACCGAGAGCATGGCGTTCGGCGACTACTTCGAGCACATCGGCCCCAACGGAGTCACGCCGCTGATGCGGATCCGGCGCACCGGCTACATCTCGAGCTCCAAAGAGGGCTACCAGGTGGCGGAGAACATCGCCTGGGGCAGCCTCTGGCTCGGCACCCCGAAGGCCATCGTCTCGGCCTGGATGCACTCGCCCGGGCACCGCGCGAACATCCTCGACGGGCACTACCGCGACACGGGCATCGGCGTCTCGCCTCACACGAACGGGCTCGCGCACGGCCAGCGCGGCGGCATCTACACGCAGGACTTCGGCGTCATCGTCAGCTGAACAGACCGGGCCGGCCCACCGACGGCGCCCAGCCCGCCGTTCCCGAGGTCCACGCCGCCGCCCCTGCCGGCGACGGCGGATAACCTCCCCGCTCTCAACGAGAACAAGGAGAAGCGAGAGCTATGGGAGTACTCGACGGCAAATCGGCGATCGTCACGGGCTCGGCCCGCGGCATCGGCCGCGCCACCGCGGAGCTGCTGGTCGCCGAGGGCGCGCAGGTCCTGATCAACGACCTCGACGGGGACGTGGCCCAGCAGGCCTCCTCGGAGATCAAGGGCGAGACCGCCGTCTATTCCGGCGACCTCACGAAGCCCGGCGCTGCCGACGAGCTCGTCAAGACGGCGATCGACTCGTTCGGGAAGATCGACATCATCGTCAACAACGCGGGCTACACGCTCGACGCCCCAATTCACAAGATGACCGACGAGCACTTCCAGGCGATGCTCGACATCCACACGATCGTCCCCTTCCGCGTGATCCGCGCGGCCGCCCCGCACCTGCGCGAGCCGGCCAAGAAGGAGCGCGAGGAAGGCAAGGAGGTGTTCCGCAAGATCGTGAACGTCTCTTCGACCTCGGGGACCTTCGGCAACGCGGGCCAGGCCAACTACTCCGCGGGCAAGGCGGGCGTGGTCGGCCTCACCAAAACCGTCGCCAAGGAGTGGGGACAGTTCAAAGTCAACGTCAACGCGGTTGCGTTCGGCTTCATCGACACGCGCCTCACGCAGGCCAAGGTCGACGACAACTCGATGGAGATCGACGGTGAGAAGGTCCAGCTCGGGATCCCCGAGCAGATGCGCCAGATGGCCTCGATGCTGATCCCGCTCGGACGCCCCGCCTCCCCCGAGGAGGCCGCCGGCGGCATCTTCTTCCTGTGCTCGCCGTGGTCGAACTACGTGCACGGCCAGACGCTGCACGTGACCGGCGGCATGTTCGGAGGCATGACGGGCTGAGCCTCTCCTGCGCTCCGGCTCGGGCCCGCGGGCCGGGCCGGAGCGTGAGCCGGGCCGGAGCGTGAGCCGGGCCGGAGCGTGAGCCGGGCCGGAGCGTGAGCCGGGCCGGAGCGTGAGCCGGGCCGGAGCGTGAGCCGGGCCGGAGCGTGGAGACGGGCTAGAGCGTGAGCCGGGGGGAACCGGCGCCCCTCGCGCGGGGCGCGGGGCTCCAGCTCTCGTCAGGTCGCGGGCGCCTCGCCGCGCAGGTCCAGCAGACAGCCCGAGTAGTACCCGCCGGCCGGCGAGGAGAGGTAGGCGACCAGCAAGGCGATCTCCTCGGACGCGGTCGCGTCGCCGGGTGTGATGGCGATCGCCCGGGTTGCGAAGCGCGCCCACTCGATCGAGAGCGTGCGCGCGAGGTTCTCGAGGCCCGCCGCGGCAGCCGCGGCGTGCTCGCCCGCGCCCGGGGGCGGCGCGATCAGCACCACGAGGCCCCCGTCGCGCTCCAGCATTCCGGCGGCTGCGATCGCGCGCGTGAGATCCCAGCAGGCCTGCATCCCGGCGAGCAGCGAGCCTTCGCCGTCGCCCTCCTTGAACAGCGCAGCGCCGTCCACCGCGAGCACGTCGGCTCCGCCGGAGGCGGCGAGCGTGTCCTCGACGGCGGCGCGCAGCTCCTCCTCGTCGGCCGCCTCCACACCGGGGGCGAGCTCGCACCGCGCGATCTCGGCGCCGAGCGCCGCGCAGCGCCGCTCGAGCGCCGCGGTCGTCGGGCTCGCAACGGCACCCGGGGCCGTCCCGACCACGACCCGCACGCCGTCGAGCAGCCCCGTGCGAAGCAAGCCTCCGCCGTCCGCCGGCAACTCGATTCCGGCCGTCACCGGTTCCCGAACGGATCGGGCGAGGCGGCTTGGGGCTCGGCGACCGCCGCCTCCGGCGTGACTTCGCGTCGCACACGCAGGAGTTCGAAGTAGAGGACTGCGGCCCCGAGCGCCGACAGCGGCGCCGTCAGGACACCGAGCACGACGCGCGCGATGACCCCGGCGCCGGTCCCCGCCGATTCGGCGCCGAACTCGAGCGCCGCCGCGACCACCGCGACGGCCACGTTCAGGACCAGGATCACGCCGAAGACCGGCCAGCCGTTGCCGGCGACGAGCTGGCGGCTGCGCCGCATCGCCTTCAGCCCCGGGGGCCGCTCGAGAACCACCACCGGCGCGACGACCGCCCAGACGGTGAGCGCGATCAGGCCCGGCACGATCACGAGCGCGAACCCGATCAGCGTGAGGATGCCGACCGCGAGCGCGACGGCGATCAGGGTGCCGAGCACGGGCGTGGCCGCGCGCAGCAGCTGACTCGGGGTGGCGTCGCGACGCCCGTCCTGGACGTCCGCGACGAGCTCGACCACCATCCCGGTGAAGAGGTAGGTCGCGATCAGGCCGACCAGCAGCCCGAGAAACGAGAGTCCGGTAGAACCGGCCTGCAGGAGCAGGTAGGAGACGATGCCCGTGAACACGAACACGACCGCCGCCGCAGGCATCAGGACCGGCGCCTGGTCGACGTAGATCGACCAGACGCGCCGCACGATCGCTCCGACTTCGATCCTGCCGGCGTTCATGCCACGGCGGCGCCCTCGGGCGCGTGGCGGCGCGCGCGGCGCTGCTCACGAAGGCGGCGCATGATGCCGCGCCGCCCGTACTCGTCGAGGCCGCCGTACAGCCGGCGGATCTCGACGAGGACCTGGTCCGCGACGGCCTGCTGCTGCTCGCGCGTGGAGTTCTCGACCGCCTCCCAGCGGATCGGCTCTCCGTACTGGATCGTCACCTTCGGGAACTGCAGCCGCTTCCAGTTGCGAACCTTCGAGGAGCCGTGGATCGCGATCGGCACCACCGGCGCGCCCGTCTCCAGCGCGAGCCGCCCGATGCCGGGCTTCGCGGCCTCCGAGAGTTTGCCCGTACGGGAGCGCCCGCCCTCGCAGTACATCGTGATCGCGCCGCCGCGCGCGAGGATCGCGCGCGCGGTGATGAACACCTCTTCATCGCGCGCGCCGCGGCGCACCGGGAACACGCCGCCCGGCGAGTAGATCCACTCCATCGGCGGCGTGAACAGCTGCGACTTCGCCATGAAGCGGACCTTGCGGCGGATGTAGCAGCCCATCAGGAAGTGGTCCATGAAGGAGAAGTGGTTGGGCGCGAGGATCACGGCGCCGCTGCCCGGCACGTTCTCGACAGCGATCGCCCGCGCGCGCAGGAGCGTGTAGGCGTAGATCGAGGTGATCACGCGCACCGCCTCGTAGATCCAGTTCGGTTCGCGCGTGCGCGCGCGCTCGTGGAAGCGGTCGAAGTGCTCCTTGGGCCTGGGGTCCAGGTAGACCTGCTCGCGCATCGGGGCAAGTTCGCTCATCTGTGCGGTCTACCTCCGCAGGCGCGATCGGTTACGCCGTCTGAGCACTCGTCGCTCCCATTGGTTGCACCCTATATGCGTCGCGCGTAGGCGCGCGCGAAGTCGAGCAGCTGGCGAGCGCGGTGCAGGAAGCCCGCCGCGGTCCTGCCGGTCGCCCGGTGCGAGAGCTCGAGCGGGATCTCCGCCACCCGTGCGCCCCCCCGCACGGCATCGATCGTCATCCCCACCTCCATGCCGAACCCGTGCGCCAGCGGGAGCACCCGTTCGAGCGTCCCGCGATCGAGCGCGCGCTGACCGGAGATCGGCGCCTGCGTGCGCAGCCCGCACCCGCGGCGGATCGCCCAGCGGGCGAACCCGAGCGCCAATCCGAAGCCGCCCCCGACCCGCCGCGCGAACACCGCCACGGCGAGCTCGCAGCGATCGCCGGCGACCGCTGCGACGAGCGCGCCCAGCTCCCCGGCAGAGGACCCGAGGTCGCCGTCGCAGAGCACGAACACGTCACGTCGCTCGCCTGCCGTTCGCGAGAGCGCCAGTCGCGCGGCCCCCGTGACGGCCTCGCCCTTCCCGCGCCGGCGGCCCGTCGCGGCCACCTGCGCGCCGGAGGCGGCTGCGACCCGGGCCGTTCCATCGCGTGAGCCGTCGTCGGCGAGGAACAGCGCGGCGGCCGGAAACGCCGCCGCGAGCGCCGCGAGCGTCGCGCCGATCCGCTCGCACTCGTCGCGCGCCGCGACGATCACCGCGACCGGCTGCGCGGCCCCGTCGCGTTCAGGCGCGCCGTCGTTCGGCCGCTCTATTGTCCCCACCCAGGCGACCGCGACAGCGCGACGGAGGGCAGATGACCGACATCGAGGCTCATATCACCGGGACCGTATGGAAAATCGAGTGCGCAGTCGGCGACACCGTCGAGGAGGGCGACACGGTCGCGATCCTCGAGTCGATGAAGATGGAGATGCCGGTCGAAGCCGAGGATGCGGGAACCGTGAGCCAGATCGTCGTCGAGGAGGGGCAGGCGGTCAACGAGGGAGACACCCTCGTCGTGCTCGACTAGCGCGGGAGCAGCTCCTCGCGCTCGCGGCGGCGGCGAGCGCCGTACCAGCGCTCCAGCAGGAGCCCGGGCACCAGGAGCAGCGCGATGGCCGCCAGGTGGACGGCCTCGTTGTGCCACGCGCCGGCGGCCAGCACCAGCAGGCCCGTGATGACACCGACGGCTCGCGCGACCGGTTTCGGGGTGGCCGACCCGCCGCTCCGCAACCGTCGCCAGAAGGACGGCGGCTCGACGCCGAACGGGTTCGGGGACTCGGACGCGACCTGTTCCTCCACGCTGCGGAATCTACGCGCTCGCCCTGCTCGGGTGTCATCGCGGGGCGCGGCGGGCCGGCACCGGGCCGGTAGCCTGTCCGCCGATGTCAGCCTCTCCGCCAACCGAGCAGCTCGCCGACGGCAAGCTGCTGATCGACGAGCCGTCCTCCGGCGTCGTGCGCCTCACGATCTCCAACCCCGAGAAGCGCAACGCCCTCGACCACCCGATCCTCGACGCGATCACGGCGACGCTCTCGCGGCTGGCGGCGCCGGACACCGAGACCCGTTGCGTGATCGTGACGGGCGCTCACGGGATGTTCTCGGCCGGCTACGACATCGGCGAGATCCCCGACGAGGAGTTCGAAGAGCGCGCCGAGGCGCTGGTCGCACACCCGTTCACCGAAGCCATCGACGCCCTCGAGGTCTTCCCGTGGCCGACTCTCGCGGTCCTGCCCGGCCACACGATCGGCGGCGGCCTGGAGCTCGCGCTCTCCTGCGATCTGCGGGTCGCGCAGCAGGGCATCAAGCTCGGCATGCCGCCCGCGAAGCTCGGCCTCGTCTACTCCCACACCGGGCTGCGCCGCTTCATCGACGCGATCGGCGCGGCCCGGACCCGCGAGCTGTTCCTGCTCGGCAGCTACATCGACGCGGACACCGCCCTGCAGTGGGGCCTCGTGACGCGCGTGGCGTCCGCCGAGGATCTCGAGGCCCGGGCGCTCGAGGTGGCGGGCGAGCTGGCCGGCAACGCGCCCCTCTCCCAGACCGGGAACAAGCGCGTGATCCAGGCGCTGCTCGCCGCGGAGGGAGAGCTCGGCGAGGAGGTCGAGCAGGAGCTGATCGGGCTGCGCCGCGCGTCCTTCGCGTCCAAGGACATGCGCGAGGGCATGCGCGCGTTCGCCGAGCGCCGCCCGCCGCGCTGGCAGGGCACCTAGGCGTAGAACCTGAGCGCTCCGGGAGGGCAGCCCCGGGCACCGGGCCGCCCGGCTTTCAGCGCGCCGGTCCCGGGCGCGACGCGCGGCCGAGCGCGCTCACGAGCGACGCTCCCGTCCCCGTCCCGACCCGTCCGCCGCGGCCCATACGGTTCCCGTCATGCCCCCGCTGATCACCCGCGAGGAGGCCCTTCGTCTGGGCGAGCTCGAGGACCACGCGCAGATCGAAGCCCTGATCGAGCGCGCGTGGAAGGCGCGCGTCGAGCGCTTCGCCGACTCGACGGACATGTGCTCGCTCGTGAACGCGAAGTCGGGCGGTTGCGCCGAGGACTGCGGCTTCTGCGCGCAGTCGCGCTTCGCCGAGGCCGACACGCCGATGCACGCGATGATGGAGCCCGAGCAGATCCTCGAACACGCGCGCGCCGCAGAAGCGGCCGGCGCCCACCGGTTCTGCATGGTCACGCAGGGGCAGGGCCTCTCGAAGCGGGATTTCGAGAAGTACCTCGAGGGGGTGCGGCTCGTCGCCGAGAAGACGAACCTCAAGCGATGCGCTTCGGTCGGGCACATCTCCGCCGATCGGGCGCGGGCGCTCCGGGAGGCCGGGGTGCAGCGGGTGCACCACAACGTGGAGACCGCCTACAGCTACTACGAGGAGGTCACCAGCACCGTCCGCTACGAGGGGCGGCTGCGCACGATCGACGCGGTGCGCGAGGCCGGCCTCGAGACCTGCGTCGGCGGGATCCTGAACCTCGGCGAGTCGCGCGAGCAGCGCGTCGAGATGGCCTTCGAGCTCGCGGAGATAGATCCGACGAGCGTTCCGATCAACATGCTCAACCCGCGCCCGGGCACGAAGTTCGGCGACCGCGAGTTCATGGATCCCTGGGAGGCCGTCAAGTGGATCGCGATCTTCAGGCTGATCCTGCCCGGCGCGCTGTTCAGGCTCTGCGGCGGACGCGTCGAGAACCTCGGCGAGCTGCAGCGCCTGGCGGTCAAAGCCGGCATCAACGGCGTCATGATGGGCAACTTCCTCACCACGCTCGGAAGCGAGCCGGAGGCCGACCGTGAGATGTTCGAAGAGTCCGGGCTGAACGTCGCCCGCCAGCCCGACAACGCCGCCAACCCCCGGCCGGACAACCGCACCGGCTGGTTCGAGGGCGAGACCCCGGACGTGATCGAGGAGCTGGTGTCCGCGCCTCCCCCGGGCGAGCTCGCGATCAGGCTGTGGGACCCCTCGACGCAGCTGCGCTTCAAGGCCAAGCGGCGCGACGGCGACGGACAGCGCGACGGCGACGGACACCGGCCCGACAGGGTCCAGGCGGCCTAGACCGTGACCGAGATCGCCGAGCGCCTCGCGGAGCTGGAGCGTCTCGGTCTATCGCGTCGGCTGCGGATGATCTCGGGGCCCCAGGGCCCGACCGTGCTGCTCGACGGCCGCCCGGTGCTGCTCCTGTGCTCGAACAACTACCTGGGGCTCGCCGACCATCCGCGGGTGCGCGAGGCAGCCGCGGAGGCGGCGCGCCGCTGGGGCGTCGGGGCCGGCGCCTCCAGGCTCGTCTCGGGTTCGATGACGATCCACCGCCGCCTCGAGGAGCGTCTCGCCGATTTCGAGGGCACCGAGTCGTGCCTACTCTTCGGCTCGGGGTATCTCGCGAATCTGGGCGTGATCGGAGCCCTCGCCGGCAGCGGCGACACGATCTTCTCCGATGAGCTCAACCACGCTTCGATCGTCGACGGGTGCCGGCTCTCACGCGCCGAGGTCGTCGTCTACCGCCACCGCGACGTCGAGCATCTCGACTGGTGCCTGCGGCGCCACGGCGAGCGCGCGGGCGGGCAGCTGATCGTGACCGACTCGGTGTTCTCGATGGACGGGGACATCGCGCCGCTCGCACATCTCACCGAGCTGGCGCAGATCTACGGCGCGCGGCTCGTGGTCGACGAGGCGCATGCCACCGGAAACGTCGGGCCCGACGGACGCGGTGCCGTCGCCGCCGCGGGCCTCGAGGGCGAGGTCGATGTCGTGATCGGCACGCTCGGCAAGGCTCTCGGCTCCTACGGCGCCTACGCGTGCGCGAGCCGCGAGATCGTCGCCTACCTGATCAACACCGCCAGGCCGTTCATCTTCTCGACGGCTCCCGCCCCGCCGCAGGTGGCGGGCGCGCTCGCTGCGCTGGAGCTGCTCGTCGAACGCCCCCACCGGGTGGCGCGACTGCGCTCCAACGCTCGCGCCCTCCGGCGCGCCCTTGCCGAGGAGGGCTTTCCGGTCACCGAGAGCGAGATGCACATCGTCCCGTTGATCGCCGGCGAGGAGAGGGCGGCGCTGCGCTTCTGCCAGCAGGCACTGGACCTGGGCGTGTTCGCGCAGGCGATCCGCCCCCCGACCGTCCCCGACGGCACCTCGCGCCTGCGCCTCACCACGATGGCCTCCCACACGCCGGCGGAGCTGCGCGACGCCGCAGCGGCGCTCGGCACGGCGGCACGGCGGGCCGGGCTCGAGCCGGAGGCCCTCCTGGCTCCCCCGCCGGAGCCGGCCGAGGAGCTGGCGGAGATCGAGACCGCGCTCGTGCGCGCCGAACGCCTCGCGGCCCCGCCCGAGCAGGACGCGCCGGGGGGCGCGCCGGTCGACGGCGAGCGTCGCGCGACGGCGAACGGTGTCCTCTTCGACCAGCACGCGAGCGGCGAGCCGGCCGCGGCCGAGCCCACCGCCGGGACCGAGATCGAGCTCGAGCTCGAGCAGGCCGAAGGCGGAGCGCCCGCCGAGCCGTTCGACTTCGAGCGCGCGGCCTGAGCGCGGCGCGCGCGTTGCGCGGCCTTTTCGTCACGGGAACCGACACCGAAGTCGGCAAGACGGCCCTGAGCGCGTGCCTGCTCGCGGCGATGCGCGCCGCGGGCGAGGACGTGCGGGGATGCAAGCCGGTGCTGAGCGGGACGGCGGAGCCCGTCGAGGGCGGCTGGCCGGCGGACGACGAGCTGCTCGCGCGGGCCGCGGCGATGCGACCGCAGGACGTCACCGTGCTGCGCTTCGGACCCGCGGTGTCGCCTCATCTAGCCGCCGCGATGGCCTCCCAGCCGATCGAGCCAGACGCACTGCTGGCGCAGGTGCGTGAGAAGCTCCGGGGAGCGGGCACGGTCGTCGTGGAGGGCGTCGGCGGCGTGCTCGTCCCGATCGCCGGCGACTGGACCGTGCGCGACCTCGCCGCCGGGCTCGGGCTCCCCCTTCTCGTCGCCGCCCGCCCGGGGCTCGGGACGATCAGCCATTCGCTGCTCACCGTGGAGGCCGCACGCGCGGCGGGACTCGAGGTGCGCGCCGTGGTTCTGACGCCGTGGCCGGATCAGCCCGATGGGATCGAGCGCTCGAACCGGGAGACGATCGCGCGACTCGCGGGCGTCGAGGTCGCCACGCTCCCGCGGGTCCCCCGGCCGGACGCGGCTGAGCTGGCGCGAGCCGGGGCAGCGCTGCCCTGGCGCGAGTGGCTAGGTCTCGCGCCGGCCTGAGCGATCGGCGCTCAGCGGGCGCTCGCGCGTGCCGCGGCGAGCATCGCCGCGGTCAGGGCCCCGAGCTCCTCGCCGTCGGTCACGTAGGGCGGCATCGCGTAGATCAGCTCTCGAAACGGCCGCAGCCACACGCCGCGCTCGACGGCGGCGCCCGTTGCAGCCCGGACGTCGACCGGGGCGTCGAGCTCGATCACACCGATCGCGCCGAGCACCCGCACGTCACGGACGCCCCGCAGCTCCGCCGCGGGCGCGAGGCCCGAACGGAGCCCTCGTTCGATGCCGGAGACGCGCCCGCGCCAGTCTCCGTCCTCGAGCAGCGCGAGCGAAGCCAGCGCGACCGCGCATGCCAGCGGGTTGGCCATGAACGTCGGCCCGTGCATGAGGCCCGCGCCCTCCCCGGAGGAGACGGTCGCCGCCACATCATCGGTGCAGAGCGTCGCGGCGAGCGTCATGTAGCCGCCGGTGAGGGCCTTCCCGACGCACATCACGTCCGGCGCGACACCCGCGTGCCCGCAGGCGAACAGCTCGCCCGAACGGCCGAAGCCGGTCGCGATCTCATCCAGGATGAGCAGCAGGCCGTGCTCGTCGCATACCTCCCGCAGCAGCCGCACGCACTCGGGCGAGTGGAAGCGCATCCCGCCCGCGCCCTGCACGACAGGCTCGGCGATCACGGCTGCGAGCTCACCGGCGTGCCGCGCTGCGAGCTCCCTCACCTCATCGGCCCAGCCGGGATCGAGCGAGGCGCCGAACCCGTCGGGGGGCCGCGCTGCGAAGACGTGCTCGGCGAGCACACCCGCGAACATCGAGTGCATCCCCCCCACCGGGTCGCAGACGGCCATCGCCCCCGTGGTGTCCCCGTGATAGCCGCCGCGCACCGTCATCAGGCGCGTCCGTCCCGCGTGCCCTCGCGCGCGCTGGTACTGGAGCGCGAGCTTGATCGCGACCTCCACCGACACCGACCCCGAGTCCGCGAAGAACACCCGCTCGAGGCCCTCGGGGGCGAGCTCCGTCAGCCGCTGCGCGAGCCTGACCGCCGGCTCGTGGGTGAGGCCGCCGAACATCACGTGTGCCACGCGGTCCAGCTGCTCGCGCACGGCCGCATCCAGGCTCGGGTGGCCGTAGCCGTGGATCGCGCACCACCACGAGGCCATGCCGTCGATCAGCTCGCGCCCGTCGGCGAGGCGCAGGCGCACGCCCTGTGCCGAGACGACCGGCAGCGAAGGGGTGGCCGCCGGCAGCGCGCCGTACGGGTGCCACACCCGCTCGGCGTCGATCGCGAGCAGCTGCTCCCAGTCGGCGCTCGCACCGGGGTGCAACGGACGGTCGAGCAGCTCGGTCACGGACGGAGCCTACGGCCGCCGCCCGACGGCGCGGAAGCTCAGTCCTCGTACGGCGTGAAGTCGCGCTTGCGCGCTCCGCACACCGGGCAGAACCAGGTGTCCGGGATCTCCTCGAAGGGGGTGCCGGGCGGGATGCCGCCATCCGGGTCGCCCTCCTCGGGGTCGTAGATGAAGCCGCAGGACTCGCAGATCCAGCGCTGGAGGGTCTCGGTTGTGCTCATCTCTGGGGCTCGTTCCTCGCCTTGGCCATGCGGCCAAGGTTACCGACATGTAGGGTCAGCCGATGCGCGCATCCGAGCGTCCGGGACCGGGCGAGGAGCTGAACACCGGAGCGCCCTCGAGCCCCCGCCAGGCGGCGAGCGTGATCCTGCTCCGCGGCGGCTCGGAGACACTCGAAGTGCTGCTCGTGAAGCGCACTCCCGAGGCTCGCTTCATGGGCGGCGTGTGGGTCTTCCCGGGCGGCGCCGTCGACGCCGAGGAGGGCGACGGCGACGGCGCGCACCGGCTCGCGGCCGTTCGCGAGCTGCAGGAGGAGGCCTCGATCGAGCTCGCCGGCCCGGACGAGCTCGTCAAGTTCTCGCGCTGGATCACGCCGGCGGCCGTGCGGACGCGATTCGACACGCATTTCTTCCTCGCGACCCTCCCGGATGCCCAGGAGCCCGCGGTCGACGGTCAGGAGTGCGTCGAGCACGGCTGGTTCTCGCCGCAGGCCGCGCTCCAGGCGCACGACCGCGGCGAGATACTGCTCGTGTTCCCGACGATCAAGCACCTGGAGCAGCTCGGCGAGTTCGAGACCGTCGCGGCACTGCTGGAGCACGCTCGCGGCAGGGAGGTCCTCCCGGTCGAGCCCCGCGTCGTGATGGAGGGCGAGGTCGCCCGGATCCTGCTCCCGGGCGACGAGGGGTACTCGGACGTCTGAGGAGCGGCGCGGCCGGCGGGCGGCCGCCGACGTCGGCGAGGCCCTTCGCGCGGCCGCCTAGATGCTCTGCTGGTCGGCGATCACGTGGGTCACCGCGTTGATCAGCGCGAGGTGCGTGAAGGCCTGCGGATAGTTGCCGAGGTGGCGGCCCGAGGAGGCCTCGAGCTCCTCGCCGTAGAGGTCCAGGGAAGAGGCGTAGGAGAGCAGCCGCTCACAGAGGTGCTGCGCTTCGCGTGGCTCGCCGATCTCTGACAGAGCGGAGACGAGCCAGAACGAGCAGATCAGGAAGGTCCCCTCCTCCCCGTGCAGCCCGTCGTCGGTCGCATCGGTGCGATAGCGCAGCACGAGCCCGCCTTCGGTCAGTTCCTCTTTGATCGCCTTCACGGTCGCCCGCACCCTTTCGTCATCGGGCGGCAGGAAACGCAGAAGGGGGATCAGGAGCGTGGACGCGTCGAGCGCGTCGGTGTCGTAGTGCTGGCGGAAGACGCCCCGCGAATCGACTCCCTTCTCGAGGATGTCGGCCTTGATGTCGTCGGCCAGCTGCTGCCAGCCGGCGGCGAGATCCTCCAACCCGCGCCGCTCGGCGAGTCTCGCGCCGCGGTCGAGCGCGACCCAGCACATCAGCTTCGAGGAGACGTAGTGGCGCGGTTCGCCGCGCGCCTCCCAGATGCCCTGATCCGGCTCTCCCCAGACCCGTGCGGCGCATTCGACCTGATCCTGCAGCACCGGCCACAGCCGCTCCGGGATGTGGTCCCGGTTCTTGGAGTGCAGGTAGACCGAGTCGAGCACCGCGCCGTAGACGTCGTTCTGGCGCTGCGCGTATGCGCCGTTGCCGATCCGCACAGGGTGCGCCCCCTCGTAGCCCTTGAGGTGATCGAGCGTCGACTCTTTGAGGTCTTTGTCGCCGTTGACGCCGTACATGATCTGCAGCGAGCCGTCGTCGTTGCGCTCCAGGTCGGCGAGGTACTGGATGAAGTCGTCGGCCTCCCAGTCGAGGCCGAGCGCGTGCAGCCCCCACAGCGTGAACGAGGCATCGCGCATCCAGCAGTAGCGGTAGTCCCAGTTGCGCTCGCCGCGCGGCGTCTCGGGCAGCGATGTCGTGGGGGCGGCGACGAGCGCGCCGGTCGGCATGAACGTGAGGCCCTTCAGCGTCAGCGCCGAGCGCTGAAGGTGGTAGCGCCATGGGTGGTCCGGATAGCTGCCTTCGGCAAGCCATTCGCGCCAGTAGTGCGAGGTGCGCTCGATCCGCTCGAGGGCTTCGTCGGCCGTTTCCGGGCCGCCGAGCGCCTCGGTCCAGGAGATCGCGCAGAAGCGCCGCTCGCCCTCCTCGAGCGTGTGCCGCCCGTGTGAGCGGTTGCCCTCGATGCCCATCCGGATGTCGCTGAACAGCCGGAAGGCGACGCCGTCGGGGCGCGCGCCCTCTTCGCGCCGCTCGGCGGGGCGCTCGTCGCTCGGGCCGGCCGCGTCGAGGCGGCAGAGTCCCTCCGAGCCCCCGTCGACCATCGACCACGTCGCCGTCTTCGCGCCGTAGTCGAGCATCGGCTCGCAGACGATCTCGACCTGCACCATCCCCTGGAGGCATTCGATCACCCGCACGAGCAGGTGGTCGGCGTCGTAGTCGGTCGGCGGACGCGTGTGGCTGGTTCCGTGCTTGTTGTCGTGCCATTCGCCGATCGTCAGCCCGTCGAGCACCCGCACCCAGCCCTGCGGGGTCATCCAGGTGGTCTCGATGATGTTGGTGCCCGGGACGTAGCGCCGGCCCGCCGGCACATAGAGGCCATAGGGACCCACGCGCCAGCTCCCGGCCCCGCGGTCCAGCATCGACGCGAACACCGCGGGCGAGTCGAAGTGCGGCAGGCACATCCACTCGATCGAGCCGTCCGAGGCGACGAGCGCGCCCGTGTGGCAGTCCGAGAGGAAGCCGTAGTCGGCGATCGGCGGGAACGGCGAGGCGAGCGCCGCGGAGCGGGCGCTCGCGGGCCACGGCTTCAGATCCTCCGGATTCACCACTCGGCCCGTTCGAAGCTCGGACGCTCGACGCCCGGCGGCAGGGCCTGTTCTTCATCCAGCTTGTCGAGGTGCGCTGCGAGCGTCACCTCGGCGGCCGGGCGCAGCTGGCCGGGCACGTCCGACCAGACGGTGTCGAGCAGCTCCTCGATGCTGCGATGCCCTTCGGCCAGTGCCGCGATCAGGCGGCTCTCGCGCTCGATTCGATGCCCCTCGTACTGTTCGAGCTTGCCCCGCGCGTCCCACACGGGCGGCCCGTGGCCGGGGCAGAGCACGTCGAAGTCCTCGCGCTGTCGCAGGCGCGCGAGCGCCGACAGGTATCCCGCCAGAGCGCCCGGGTACGGGCTGATGAAGACGCTGCCCGTGCCGAGCACCGCGTCGCCGGTGAAGCAGGCGCCGCCGGCGATGAACGCGAAGTGGTCGGCGGCGTGCCCGGGGGTCGCGACCGGCGTGAACGGGCCGATGCGCGCCCCTTCGGTGACCGCGATGTCGACCGCCCCGCGGCCGCCGGCCAGCGGCGCCCCGTAGCGGCCGGTCAGCGTGCGAGCGGCCTCCGAGTGGTCCTTATGGTCGTGCGTCAGCACCACGCCGCCGAGCCCGCCGCGCTCGTCGGTCGCCTCATACAGCGCCTCGAGATGCTCGCCGGTCGCGGGCCCGGGGTCCACGACCCAGGCCGGATCGCGGCCGACGACCCAGCTGTTCGTGCCGCTCAGGGTCAGCGGCCCGGGGTTCCGGGCGCGCACGAGCAGCACGTCGTAGCGCTCGCGAAGCTCGGCGCGCGACTGCGCCTCGCTCGGCTCGACCACGTCGTCGCGCTTGGCCATGCGCGACGACGTTAGCTGAGCCGCCGGGTGAGCGAACGGCCCCGCCTCCCGGGCTTCTGTCCCTACGCGCTCCGGATCAGCTTCTTGTTGACGAACTCGTCGGCGCCGTAACGGCCGAGCTCACGCCCGAAGCCGGAGCGCTTGAACCCGCCGAACGGCAGCTCGGGGCTGTCCGCCCCGACGATGTTGACGTAGACCATGCCCGCCTCGATCCGGTCCGCGACGCGCGCCGCCTGCTCGGGGTCGTTCGTCAAGAGGTAGGACCCGAGCCCGAACTGGGTGTCGTTGGCGAGCTCGACCGCCTCCTCCTCGGAGGAGACCTTGTAGACCTGCGCGACGGGGCCGAAGAACTCTTCTTGGGAGGCGTCGTCGCCGGGCTTGATCCCGGTGAGGATCGTGGGCTCGTAGAAGTTGCCGTCGCGGTTGCCTCCGGTCACGACCTGAGCGCCGGCACCGACAGCGCGTTTGACCTGATCGTCGAGCCGGTCGGCGGCGGTTTTGGAGGACAGCGGGCCCATCGCGGTGCCCTCCGATGCCGGGTCGCCCGTCTTGGCGCCCTCGAGCTGCGCCTTCAGCTTCTCGAGGAACTCGTCGTAGAGGCTGTCGAGGACGATGAAGCGCTTGGCGGCGTTGCACGCCTGTCCGGCGTTCTCGAGCCGCGCTTCGGCCGCCTTCTCGGCGGCGTCGGCAACGTCGTCGGTGCCGAGCAGGATGAACGGGTCCGATCCGCCGAGCTCGAGCACGACCTTCTTCAGGTTGCGCCCGGCGATCTGAGCGACCGCGGCGCCGGCGCGCTCGGAGCCTGTCACCGAGACCCCGCGGACACGCGGGTCGGCGATCACCCACTCGATCTGCTCGTTGGTCGCGTAGATGTTCTCGTAACAGCCCTCGGGGTAGCCCGCGTCCTTGAAGATCTGCGCGATCGCCGCGGCCGATTCGGGGCACTGCGGAGCGTGTTTGAGCAGGAGCGTGTTGCCGATCACGTGGTTGGGACCGGCGAAGCGGGCGACCTGGTAGTAGGGGTAGTTCCAGGGCATGATCCCGAGCAGGACGCCGTAGGCGCTGCGGCGGACGAGCGCGGTCCCCTCGCCCCCGAGCAGCTTGATCGGCTCGTCTGCCATCAGGCTCGCGGCGTTCTCCGCGTAGAACTCGTAGATGGCGCCGGCGAACTCGGCCTCGCCCACGGCCTGCTCGATCGGCTTGCCCATCTCGCGGACGATGATCTCGCCGAGCTCCTGCTTGCGCTCGGTGTGAAGCCTGCCCACGGCGCGGACCAGCTCCGCCCGCTCGGCGACGGTCGAGCCCTCGCTCCAGGCGCGGTACGCGTGATCGGCTCGGGCGATCGCGTCGGAGAGCTCTGCGTCGGAGATCTCTGGGTACTCCTTGACGACCTCGTCGGTGGCCGGGTTGATCACTGCGTAGCTGCTCATGTCTCTCCCTCGTCTCGGATCGGGGTGATTGTCGTGCTGGGGTTGTGCGGCCGGCGGCTCACGCGCGGGCCGGCAGCTCGAGCGCCTCGGCGACGGCGGGATGCCTGATCTCGCCGTCGCTGACGTTCAGGCCCTTCGCCAGTCCGGCGTTCTCGGCCAGAGCCTCCGTCACCCCGCGCTCGGCGAGGTCGATGGCGTACGGCAACGTCGCGTTGGTGAGGGCGTAGGTCGATGTGATCGGCACGGCGCCGGGCATGTTGGTCACGCAGTAGTGCGTGATGCCGTCGACCTCGTAGGTCGGGTCTGAATGCGTCGTCGGGCGCGAGGTCTCAAAGCAGCCGCCCTGGTCGATCGACACGTCCACGAGCACTGCGTGGGGCTTCATCACTTTGAGCTGCTCGCGCGTGATCACGTGGGGCGCGCGGCCGCCGTGGATCAGCACCGCGCCGATCACGAGGTCCGCCGCGGGCAGCATCTGTTCGATCGCGAGCGCCGACGAGTACACGGTCGATGCGCGCCCGGCGAACGCGATGTCGAGTTCCCGCAGGCGGTCGATCGAGCGGTCGAAGACGAACACGTCCGCTTCCATCCCGATCGCGATGAACGCCGCGTTCATCCCGACGACGCCGCCGCCGATCACCAGCACCGTCGCCGCGGCCACACCCGGCACCCCGCCCAGCAGGATCCCGCGCCCGCCGAGCGGCTTCTCGAGCATGAACGCGCCGGCCTGCGTCCCGATCTTCCCCGCCACCTCGCTCATCGGCGCGAGCAGCGGCAGTTTGCCCGCTGCGTCCTCGACCGTCTCATATGCGATGCAGGTCGCGCCCGAGGCCATCAGGCCCCGCGCGAGCTCCGGCTCCGCCGCCAGGTGCAGGTAGGTGAAGAGCGTGTGCTCCGGGCGCAGGCGTGCGACCTCCTCGGACTGCGGCTCCTTGACCTTCAGGATCAGCTCGGCCCCCTCGAACACGGCGTCTGCGTCCGCGACGATCGTCGCGCCCTGGTCGCGGAACTGCTCGTCGCTCATCGCGCTGCCCTCGCCGGCGCCGGCCTGGATCAGCACATCGTGGCCGCGCGAGGAGAGCTCGCGCACGCCCGCCGGTGTGATCGCCACGCGGTACTCGTCGGACTTGATCTCGGTCGGCACCCCGATCCTCATCGCGCCAGCTCCCTTCCCCTGAGCGCAAGCCAGAACTCGATCCGGTCGCGTGCGCTCGAGAAGGAGCGGCCGGTGAGCTGTTCGATACGGCGGATCCGATAACGCAGGGTGTGGCGGTGGCAGTAGAGCGCCGCGGCCGCCTTCTCCCAGTGCCCGTTGTTCTCGATGAAGACGTCGAGCGATCGCACGAGCTCATCACCGTAGTCGCCCTCGCCCTGTTCGATCGGGCCGAGCACGCTCCGGCAGTAGGAGCTGAGAGCCTCCTCGTCCTGGAGCGAGAGCAGGAGCTGGAACGCGCCGAGGTCCTCGTAGGTCGCGACCTCCGGGGCGCTGCCGTTGCGCAGGCGCACCGCCTCCAGCGCGCACCGCGCCTCGTGAAAGCTCATGCGCAGCGAGTGCGTGGGGCCCGGGCGGCTCGCCGCGGCGCGCACGTCTCCGAAGCGGGGGGACAGCGCGGCACGAAGGCGAGATGCCAGCGCGACGGGCTCGGCGCCCGCGCTGCCCTCGCCCGCGTCCACGACGACGCAGAGCAGGCCGCCCCGCAGCGCGACGAGGTTGCCGGCCCGCTCGCCGTCGAGCAGCGCCTCGAGCGCCCCGGCACCGGAGCCCACATCCTCGAGCGCGAAGGCCAGCACCGCGATCCGCTCGCCGATCCCGAACGGCCGCAGGCGGGCCTGCAGATCCTCCGGGTAGAGGTGGCCGCTGAGCGCCTCCGCAAGGAGGTCGCCGACCATGTTGCGCTGCAGCAGCTCGTAGCGTTCGTCGAGCAGCCGCGCGAAGGCGCGCTCGGTGATCGCGATGAACGGCAGCTCATAGGGCACCTCGAACAGCGGAAAGCCGCGATCCTGCGCCGCCTTCACCAGCGCAGCCGGGACCTTGCGGTGACGGAAGCCGGTGCCGAACCCGAGTGCGGCGATGTCGTTCTCGACGAGCCGCCCCAGGTACTCGCGCTGCGCCTTCGGGGTCTCCAGCTGCAGCCCCGTCGTCAGCAGCATCTCGCCGCCTTTGAGCCACGGTGTCGGGTCCGGCAGCTCGGTGCTGTGAACCCAGCGGACGCGCGTCTGCGCGGAGGAGCGGCCGCTGATCAGCTCGAGTCCGAGCTCGCCGATCAGGCTCTCGACAGTGAGCTCCATGACTCCATCCGTTCGCCGGCCTCGGTGAGCACCGGCCGCAACACACCGATGATCTCCTCGAACTGCTCGCGCCCTGCGATCAGCGGCGGCGAGAGCTGGACGATCGGATCGCCGCGATCATCGGTGCGGCAGATCAGGCCGCGACGGTAGAGCTCGCCGGAGAGGAAGCCGCGCAGCAGCTTCTCCGATTCGGCGTCGTCGAATGTCTCCTTGGTCTCCTTGTCCCGGACCAGCTCGATCGCGTGGAAGTAGCCGGCGCCGCGCACGTCGCCGACGATCGGCAGGTCGCGCAGCCCGTCGAGCATCTCGCGGAAGAGCCCCTCGTTCTCACGCACGTGACCCGGCAGGTCCTCACGCTCGAGCACGTCGATGTTCGCGAGCCCGACCGCGCAGGCAACCGGGTGTCCACCGAAGGTGAAGCCGTGGACGAACGAGGTCGTCCCGTGCAAGAAGGGCTCGGCGATGTGATCGCCCGCGATCACCGCCCCGAGCGGTGCGTAGGCGGAGCTGATGCCCTTGGCGGTCGTGATCATGTCCGGCTGGTAGCCGAAGCGTTCGCAGCCGAACCAGTGGCCGAGGCGCCCCCAGGAGCAGATCACCTCGTCGGAGATCAGCAGCACGCCGTGGCGATCGCAGATCTCGCGCACACGCTGGAAGTAGCCGTCCTGGGGCGTGAAGCAGCCGCCGCCGTTCTGCACCGGCTCGAGGATCACCGCCGCAACGGTGTCGGGACCCTCGAACTCGATCGCCTCCTCGATCGCGTCCGCCGCCCACAACGGGTCGCGGTCCTCTTTCCAGCGGTAGGAGTTCGTGTTCGGAACGTGCACGCCGCCGGGGGTGAGCGGCTCGAAGGGCTCGCGCAGCGGCGGCAGCCCCGTCGCCGTGAGCGCGCCCATCGAGACGCCGTGGTAGGCGAGGTTGCGCGAGACGAGCTTGTGGCGGTTCCGGTCGCCGCGCGCGCGGTGGTAGGCCTTCGCGAGCTTCCAGGCCGACTCGACGGCCTCCGAGCCGCCGGAGGTGAAGAACACGCGGTTGAGGTTGCCGGGGGCGAGCTCGGCGACGCGCGCCGCGAGTTCGATCGCGGGCGGGTGCGCGTAGCTCCAGTTGGTGTAGAAGCCGAGCTGCTCTGCCTGCGCGGCCGCCGCCCGGGCGATCTCGGAGCGGCCGTGGCCGACGTTGACGCAGTAGAGCGCCGAGAGGCCGTCGAGGTAGCGCTTGCCGTGCTCGTCGTAGACGTAGCAGCCCTCTCCACGTACGATCACCGGAACCGCGTGGTGCTCGTCGTAGGAGCCCATGCGCGTGAAGTGCATCCACAGGTTGCGGCGCGCCAGCTTCTGCAGGCGGTCGGGCTCTTCGGTGAGCGCCGGACCGTCGGGACCGGGAGCCCACGACGTGCCGGTCCCCCCGGCGTCCCCTGCTGCGTTCACCTCGCTGCCAGCCATCGCATCGCTCCTTTTTGCGTTCCACCGTCGCGCGAGCCCGGATCCACGCCGAGCTGCTCGGCTAGACACTCAGGACAACCATACTCACGTGACCTTTGCCACTCAAGGGGCTTCGTGGGCAAATCGGGCATCACCCCGTTGTACACGACGTACAGAGGGCCTTCTTTCTTTTGGGACAACTGCCACTTGCAGATCGTCCTGCGGGCGGCGTAGGTTGTGTCCAGGGAAGACAACTGTCCGGCTGGAGGAGAGGAGCGTCGATGGCAACCGAGGCGGCCGCTGTAGGAATAGCTGGAGCCCCCGCGACCGGGCAGGTCGAGGACAAGGGGCTTAAGAAAAACGCGATCGGCTACGTCTCGAACATCGTCATCGGCGTGGCGTCGACGGCGCCCGCCTACTCCCTGGCCGCGACTCTCGGCTTCATCGTCGCCGACAAGGGCGTCGGCACGCACGCGCCGGCGGTGCTGCTCGCTTCGTTCATCCCGATGCTGCTCATCTCGCTGGGCTATCGCTACCTCAACAAGGCGGACCCCGACTCCGGAACGACGTTCGCGTGGACCACGCGCGCGTTCGGTCCGACGTTCGGGTGGCTCAACGGCTGGGCGATCTTCCTCGCCGACCTGCTGGTGATGGCGTCGCTGGGCTACATCGCGGCGACCTACACCTTCCTGCTGTTCGAATGGCACTACGGCGAAACCCACACCTGGGTGGCGCTCGTCGGCTGCATCTTGTGGATCTGGCTGATGACCTGGATCTGCCACCGCGGCATCGAGCTCTCCGCGCGCATCCAGCAGCTGCTGCTCGGCTTCGAGTTCGTGATGCTGATGATCTTCGCGATCGTCTCGCTGATCGACGTCTACTCGGGCAACGCCGCCGCCCACTCGATCAAGCCGCAGGCGGACTGGTTCAACCCGTTCGCGATGAACTTCGGAGACCTCGTCGTCGCGATGCTGCTCGGGATCTTCATCTACTGGGGCTGGGATTCGGGCGTGGCGGTCAACGAGGAGTCCGAGGACTCCAACGAGGGGCCGGGCCGCGCTGCCGTCGTCTCGACCTTCCTGCTCGTCGCGATCTACCTGCTGGTCTCCGCGGGGGCGCAGTCCTACCACGGCACGGCCTACATCTCGAGCGAAGAAAACGCCAGCGACGTGCTGCACGCGCTGGGCAAAGGCGTGCTCGGCGCCGTGGGGGTGAGGTTCCTGATCGTCGCGGTGCTCACCTCGGCGGCAGCGTCGACCCAGACCACGATCCTGCCGACCGCGCGCACCACGCTGTCGATGGCCAAGTGGGGCGCGATCCCCTCCGCCATCGGCAGGGTCCACCCGCGCTTCCTCACCCCGACGATCTCGACCTGGGGCTTCGGGATCCTCTCGGTGGCCACCGCGGTGCCGCTGATCCTGATCTCGGAAACCGTGCTCGAACTCTCGGTCGTCGCGCTCGGGATCCCGGTCTGCTTCTACTACGGCTCCACGGGCTTCGCCTCGCTCTGGTACTACCGGCGCGAAATCTTCGACAGCCCGCGCAAGTTCATCCTGGTCGGCCTGCTGCCCCTGCTGGGCGGGCTGATCATGTACGGGATCGGCATCAAGGCGATCAGCTACTACGGGCACGAGGCGAACTCGGAAGGCAAAGAGTATCTGGGCCTCACGCTGCCCCTCTGGTTCGGCGGCATCGGAATGATCGTCGGCCTGGCGCTGGCGGTCGTCTCGCGCTTCTACTTCCGGTCGTTCTTCTCGCGCAAGACCGAAACCGCAGCCCCGGGCCTCTTGGATGCGGTCGTCGAGCGCGCTCCGACGCACCTGATGGGCCGCGAACACGTGACCAGCGGCGAGCACTGGCTGACGCCGGAGGACGCGCCCGAGCAGCGCACGCCGCCGGACGACTCAGCCTGAGGCCACCCCGAACCGGTTGACGCGGGCGCCGCCGGCTCCCGCGCCGCCGCGGGCCTGCGCCGCCGCGCGGCCTGCGGTGCGGCTAGGACGTGAGCTCGAGGACGCCGTGCGGGGCGCCGTACTCGGCCAGCAGGTCGAGGAACGGCTGGGAGGCGAAGGCCTCCGGCCCCAGCACGCCGGTTCCCTTCCACTCGCCGCGGTCCAGCAGCTCCAGCGCGACAGCGGGGTTGACGGCCGTCTGCCAGACCACCGCCTGGCTGCCGTACTCGCGCATCGTGGTCTCGTTGTCGACCACGTGGTAGAGGTAGGTCGAGCGCGGCCGGCCGTCCTTGCCGGTGCCGGTCACCCACGTTCCCGCGCAGGTCCGCCCGCTCATGCGCTCGCCGAGCGTCGCCGGGTCCGGAAGCACGGCCGCGACCACGTCGCGCGGCGAGACCGATGCCCCGCGCACGTCGACCGGAGCCGTCGCGTCGAGCCCGAGTTTGTGCAGCGTCGAGAGCACATCGATGAACTCGCGCCCCAGCCCGTACTTGAACGTCACGCGCTCGCACTCGACCCAGCGCGGGATCAGCACGACCTCCTCGTGCTCGACGTTCACGCATTCGACGGGGCCGATCCCCTCGGGGAACTCGAAGATCTCGGGCTCCGAGAACGGCGCCGTCGTGTAGAAGCCGCGCTCGCGCTCCCAGACGAGCGGCGGGTTCAGGCACTCCTCGATCGTCGTCCAGATCGAGAAGGTCGGCGCGAAGTCGTAGCCCTCGACGACCAGGTCGGCACCGTCGCGGACGCCGGCTTCGCGTATCTCGGAGAACATCTCGTCGGCTGCGAGGCGCGCGAAGATGTCGGAGAGCCCGGGCTCGACGCCGATCCCGACCAGGGCGAGCAGGCCCGCCTCGCTCCACTCCGCCTCGCGCGCGAGCTGGTAGTCGCCCAGCTTCTCCCCGGGCTCCTCGTACGGGCGCTCGGGGTGCGGGCGCGACAGGGTCATCGCCATGTCCAGGTAGGTGACTCGGGCCTCGAAGCAGGCGTCGAAGATCGGCTCGTTGAAGCGCGGGTCGCAGGCGTTCAGGACCGCGTCGGGACGCGTGCGCGAGATCAGATCGACCAGGTCCCGCAGGTTCGAGGCGTCGACCCGCTCGGCGCTGAACCGGTCCGGCTCGCCGAAGCGCTCCGCGGCGGCGCGGGCGCGCTCGATCGACACGTCCGCGAGCACGATCTGCTCGAAGACGGGCCTGCGCTGCGCGATCGCCGCGAATGCGGCCCCCACGCCGCCGGTCCCCACCACAAGTACCTTCATGACGCAGCAGTCTTGCGCATACGGCCCTGGGCGTTTCTGATAAAGGCGCGGCGACCGATGCGCCGCAACGGCTCAGGTGCCTCCCGTATGCTGCGCCGATCCGCGTGCGCACCGAAAACCGGACTTCGTGAGCACCGGTCTGCCGAGCTCCCCGAGCAGCCCGGCTGACCGCCCGGCCCCGCCCGAGCCCCGCCCCGCAACCGGCGCCGGGCCCGGTGGCCCGCGCCCGGACGAGCCCGCGGGCGCCCCCGCCGCAGCGGCCACGGGCGCCCGCCGCTGGGCGCCCTCTCCTTCCTTCACCGCCCGCGAGCTCGTGCTGGTGGCCCTGGGTGGCGTGCTGATGGCGGTCCTGACCACGTGGCCGCTGGTCCTCCACATGGGCAGCCGCATCTCGCCGGACCTCGGCGACCCGGTCCGGACGGCCTGGGAGGTCGCGTGGGTGGGCCACGCGATGCTGAACAACCCGCTGCACCTGTTCGACTCGAACGCCTTCTACCCGCACCCGCTCAGCCTCGCGTTCTCCGATTCGCTGCTCGGATACGGACCCGCTGCGTGGTTCGGGTCGGGGACCGTCGCGGCCCTCGTCCGTTACAACCTGCTGTTCCTCTTCGCCTACTCGCTGTGCTTCTTCGGCGCCTACCTGCTGGCACGCGAGATCGGGCTGAGCCGCCTGGGGGCCGCCGCTGCCGGGATCGCGTTCGCGTACGCGCCCTACCGCGTCACCGAGGCGGGGCACCTGCACGTCGTCTCCTCGGGCGGGATCGCGCTGGCGCTGTTCCTGCTCCTGCGCGGCTACCGCCGCGCGTCGGTCCGCCTCGTGATCGCCGGCTGGCTGGTGTCGGCCTGGCAGGTGAGCCTCGGCTTCACGCTCGGCCTGCAATACGCGTACCTGCTCGCCGTCCTCGCACTGGTGCTCGGCTTCGCCTGGTGGCGCGGAGCGCGGCCGGTGGCGATCACCCGCTCCCTCGCGATCGCCACCGCCGTCGGCGTCGTCGCGCTCGGCGCGGTGACCGTCTACCAGGCGCGCCCATACCTGCGCGTCTCGCACATCTATCCGACCGCCAAGCGCACGATCAAGGAAGTCGAGAACTACTCCTCGGGCCCCGCGGCGCTGCTGTCGGCGTCGACCGAGAACAGGGTGTGGGGCAGCGTCACCTCCGGCGCGCGCGCTCACGTGCACTCCAAGAACGAGGACGTCTTCTTCCCCGGCGGGCTGATCCTGCTGTTGAGCGTGCTCGGCCTGCTGGGCCTGGGCGGCTCCCCCCTGACGAGGCGATTGCGCCTCGGGTTGCTCGCGGGAGTCGTCGTGTGCTCGGTCCTGGCGATGGGGCTCGGGCTGACGGGCGCCGGCTATCCCTACCGGCTGCTGTTCGACTACGCGCCGGGCTGGGACGGCGTGCGCGTACCGGGGCGGGTGTTCACGATGGCGACGCTGTTCTATGCGCTCCTGGCGGGTGCCGGGGCGCAGTGGATCGTCACGCGCCTGGGCCCGCTCTCCGCGCGGCTCGGAAGGCGCCGTGAGAGCGCCGAGCGGGGCGGCGGGACCGTCCCGGACGCCGGCACCGCCGGAGGCGCAGCCGACGCAACCGGCGCCGGCACCGGGACTGCAGCAGTCGGCAGCCCCGCCACGGCCGGCCGCGGGGCCGACGGCGGCGACGCCGAGGAGCCCCCGGCCACGTCTCCCGCCCCCCGCCGTCGGATCGGCCTGGCCACGGCGCTGCCCGCGGTTGCGGGCGTGGTGATCCTGATCGGGATCCTCGGCGAAGGAGCCGGGCATCTGGGCCACCCGGTCGTCCCGCAGCCCACCCGCGCCGAAGTCGGGCTGCCCGGCCCGCGCCTGGACCTGCCCACCGACGGCGCGCACGACCGCATCTGGCAGTACTTCTCGACCGACGGCTTCTACAAGATCCCGATCGGGAACAGCACCTTCGACATGCCGGCCGTGGACGACCTGCGTGGCGGCATGCGGGGCTTCCCCGACAAGGCGAGCATCGAGAAGCTCCGCTACTACGGGATCAAGACGGTCGTGCTCCATCTCAACCGGATCAAGAACCTGCCGAGCACGCAGGGATGGGAGATCGAGGAGCCGCCCAACCCGGCCGAAGCGGCCGCTAAGCCGATCGCCGGGCTCGGCATCACCCGCCGGGTCGACGGGTCGAGCGTGATCTACGAGATCGGCCCGGGGCCCGCGGCCCTCCACGGCACCGACTGATGGGCGCCGGGGACAGCGAAGCCGGCGGCGCCGAGCCGCAGGCAGCCACGACCCCGGCCGCCGGCGACCCGCCCCGGCGCGGACTCGCCCGGGTGCTGCCGCGAAGCCACCGCGGGCGCCTCGCGCTCGGCGCGATCCTCCTGTTCGGCCTCGCGTCGGGGCTGATGCTCCAGAACTGGTCTGACAACCAGACCTCCCACTACGACCTGATCCGGGCGCTGGACGCGGGGCGCACGACGATCGACCAGGGTCCCTACCCGACCAAAGACGAGGCCTACTACCGCGGCCACTGGTACTCGGCGCGAGCACCGGGGCTGGCGCTGTTCTCGCTGCCCTTCTACGAGACGCTCACGGCGCTCGAAGCGCCGCGTGTCGCGCGCTCCTCGCCCGCGCTGCGGGGCGAAGACGAGATGATCGACTTCGTCGGGTGGTGGGGGAGCGTCCTGCCCGCCTTCCTGCTCGTGCTGATGGTCTGGCGGGTGGCGGAGCGCTTCGAGCCGGGGTACGGCGCGGGCGCCGCCATCGCCCTCGGGCTCGGGACGATGGTGCTCCCGTTCTCCACGCTGCTGTTCTCGCACGTCTTCTCGGCGATGCTCGGCTTCGCTGCCTTCGCGCTGCTGATGCGCGAGCGGGCCGGACCCCCGCGCCCGCTGCTGCTCGGCGCGGCCGGCCTCGCCGTCGGCTACGCGATCACCTCGGAGTACCCGCTGGCGTTCGTCGCGGTCGTGCTCGGCCTGTACGCCCTGTCGCGGCCGGACTCGCTGCGCCCGGTGGCGATGGCCGGGCGCGCGGGGGCTCTGATCCTCGGGGCGTTCGTCGGCATCGTGCCGCTGCTGCTCTACAACCACGCGGCCTTCAACTCCTGGACGCACCTGGCCTACTCCAACATCCCCCAGCAGCAAAGTGGCTTCTTCGGCATCTCGGCGCCGAGCCCGCGCGTGTTCGTAACGCTCCTGCTCGACTCGCGGGGCCTGCTGACGCTCTCGCCGATCCTGATCATGGGGGCGCTCGGGACGATCCTGCTCTACCGCCGCGGGCGCCGCGCCGAGGCCCTCACGATCACCGGGGTCTGCGCGTGCTACGCGATCTACAACTCCGGCTACTACCTGCCGTTCGGCGGCGGAGCGCCGGGGCCGCGCTTCTTGATCACGTTGCTGCCGTTCCTGGCATGCCCGCTCGGGCTCGCGCTGCGCCGCTGGCCGGGTCCGACGATCGCGCTGGCCGGCATCTCGATCACGGCCTGGACGATCATCACGATCACCCATCCGCTCGTCGGCTACGAGAACGAGACGGTGGTCTGGACGCGGCTTCTCAGCAAGGGCGAATTCCAGCCGACGATCGCCACCGCCCTGGGCGCGGGAAGAGGCTGGGCCGGGGTCTGGCCGTTCCTGCTGGCCGTCGCGGGCGCCGTCGCGCTCGCGGGCGCCGCGACGCCGCGGCTTCGCCTGGGCACGGCCGCGCTCGGCGCGGGAGTGCTGACCGCGCTCGCGTGGGCGCTGTTCGCCGCCCTCGGGCCGACGGCGCTGGGCATCGACCACCAGGGCCTGCTGGACATCGTCAAAGCGGGAGACAACACCGCGCTGAACCTCCCGCTGCACGACGGCGCGCGCTACCCGCTGACGCGGCTCACGCTCTACTGCGGTATCGCCGGCGTGCTGGCCCTCGCCGGCATGTGGCTGGCGCGCCGCGAGCGCGGCGGCGGCGCCCGCTCGCCGGCGGCGCCCGGCGCACGCACGGCGAGCGCGGTCGGCGCCTAGCGGGCCTGGCCGCGGCTACCGCTGCAAGGAGCGGCTAGTTCTTGACCGTCGCCACGTTGCATTTGGCGCCGTGGAGCTGTTTGCAGACCACGAGGTAGCCCGGGCGCGGCTGCCCCTTCGCGTTCATCAGCCCGGCGTCGAAGCGGGTGCTGCTGGTGCCGCCGATCCAGTTGTAGATGTACAGGCGCTTGATGCGCGGGTTCCCGGCGGCGACCTGGAACATGAATTTGAGGACCCGGCTCGCGCGGGACAGGCCCGAGCCGTTCTTGTTCAGGAACGAGGGCTTGAACTGCACGAGCCCTCCCGTCTCGGTCAGCCACACCTGCCCGCCCAGCGCCTTCGAGAGTTCGCGCGTGCGCCAGCTCTGCAGCCGGTTCAGGTCCGAGTAGTTGTGGAGCCCCCAGATCGACGGCATCACGGTGCGCAGGTGCACGATTTCGCGCTTGAACGCCGAGATGTAGCGGAGCGTCGCGTTGATCGAGTTTTCGTCGAGCACGTCCAGCCCGATCACGGTGCAGCCCTTGCACACCCGCTTCAGCGCCTGGTAGTAGCGCGCGGACGCGCCGGCAGACGGGCTCGAGAACGAGCCCTTCACGTTGCCGCGGTTGGCCTCGTTCCAGGACTGGTACTGGCGTACGTGCGGGAAGTCTTTGACGAATTTCGCGACCGCCTTCTGGTAGCTCGAGATGCTCGGCATCTTCGTCGCCGTGTGCTCGGAGTGGTAGAAGGCGACCAGGATCTGCTGGTGGGCGGCTTCGGCCTGCCCGATCCAGGCGCGCGCACGGGCCAGCTCGTCGCTGCGGATGGCGGCGTCCCAGGGTGCGATGTAGCGGGCGATTTTCGTGTGCAGCTGCGTCCAGAGGGGGCTCGTGAACATCTGCGTCTGCTCGTCGCCGATGCCGGTGAGATAGGACGAGGCCGCGTGGGCCCTGGGCGCCTTGGCGGAGCCGCCGAGGGCGCTCGGGACGAACAGCATGGTCACGGCGAGCGCCAGCGCGAACAGCGCGGCGATCTTGCGGGGGGTTCTCTTTGAGCTCATCATGTCGCGGTTCAGAACAGGGGTCGCGGGTCGAGGTTGCGCGATGTTAGTGATCTTTATGCGGCTCTTCGCCCGGGCGGTCGGCAAACCGACCGCCCTCGGCCATCAGACGCCGGGATCTCTGCCTTCGCCGGAGCGGTGCTCCGTTCCTGCCGCCTTGAGGAGGTCTTTATCGCTCGGCGGCGCGGTGAGCCGCAGCGAGGGGTCGGCGACGATCCGCACGTCGACCCCGGGCAGCCCTTCGAGCAATCCCATCAACAGCGGCTCCCCGCCCGGGCGCAGCCGCGCAAGGCCGCGCCGGACCGGCGGAGCACCGATCAGCACGTAGGTGCTGCCGAGCTCGCGCGCGACGCCGACCGCCACCGCGACGGAGTTTTCGCTCTCCTCGACCCTCAGCCTCGCGCCGAGCATGGACGTCAGGCGCCGCAACGACTCCAGGCGGGCGCGGTCCTCGGCGCTCGCCTCGCGCGCCGGCGGGCGGACGATCAGCACGTCGAGCTCGGCGTCGAGCCGCTGGGCCGATCGCCATGCGCGCCGGACCACGTGCTCGGACTCGCGATCGAGCGTTGCGATCGCGAGCAGCCGCTCGGAGATCGCCTGGGGCGCGTGCTCCTCGGCCGCTCCGAGCCCCTCGTCGTCGCGGCGGATCGCCACGGGCGTCTCGCGCTCGAACCGCTTGACCTCGACGTCCTCGGCGACCTGCCGGAGCGCGGTCTCGCGCAGGGCCGCCAGGTTCTCGATCTTGAAGAAGTTGTTCAGGGCGGCCGGCACGCGCTCGGGGCGGTAGACCTTGCCGGCGCGCAGTCGAGCGATCAGCGTCTCCGGCGTCAGGTCGATCAGGACCACCTCGTCGGCCGACGAGAGGATCTCGTCCGGGATCGTCTCGCGCACCGTGGTCCCGGTGAGGCGCGCGACCTGGTCGTTGAGGCTCTCCAGATGCTGGACGTTGACGGTCGAGAAGACGTCGATGCCGGCCTCGAGCACGTCGCGGATGTCCTCGTAGCGCTTCTCGTGCTCGAGGCCGGGAGCGTTGGTGTGCGCGAGCTCGTCGATGAGGCAGAGCTCCGGCGCACGTGCCAGCACTGCGGGCAGGTCCATCTCCTCGAGCGGGTGGCCGCGGTACTCCACCCGGCGCCTGGGCACGATCTCCAGACCCTCTGCCTGAGCGACGGTCTCAGCGCGCCCGTGCGGCTCCAGATAGCCGACGACGGTGTCGCGACCGCTCTCGGCTTCGGCGCGTCCCTCCTGGAGCATGCGGTAGGTCTTGCCCACCCCGGGCGCCATGCCGATGAACACCTTCAGGTGACCGCGCCCGTCTGCCATCTCGCTTGGGGCGGACGCTACCGGACGTGCTGGCGCCCCGGCGCGCGCGGGAGCGGCCGGCCCCGGGCTTCACGACATCGTTATGCCGGGACGCCCGATCTGCATGCGGCCTTGATGCTCTCCCAGCCAGCATTGGACGTGCGGAGTACTTCCTCCGATCGGCCATGTCCACGATCAGCTCGGCGTCCGCACGCCTTCCGCTTTCTCGCCCGCGTGACCGGCCCCTCGCCGGCGCGTGGCTGCGCCTGCGAGTGCTCGCAAACCGCGACCGGCTCGACCGGATGCTGATCGAGGGCGCCGACCCCGTCACGAGCGAGGAGCTCACCCTCCGCGCCTACCAGCTGAGCCGCCTCTCTCACCGCCGTGCCCTCGCCGCGAGCGTCGACGACGTTCTCGACAGCGCCGCCAAGCGCCGGCGCCGCTCGCCCGCTGCGCCGCCTCTGGCGCGCGAGGGCATCGCGGCCGGCCGCCCGGCGCTGGCCGAGCTCTCGCGCGCCCTGCGCGAGGAACCGGTGGTCGCCGCGCGCGGCGTCGCGCTGGCAAGGCGCCTGCTCACCGACGGGGCGGGCCCGTTGTACGTGGAGGGCGGCGCCGAGCTGCGGATCGCGGCCGGCGACGCCTGCCGGGCGCTGGACCCGCAGCTCTGAGCGCGCCGCCTCGCGGCTGAGCACAGTCCCCGGCGCCTTCTAGGGTTCTGACGGTGCGAGCCGTCTACTACCTGCTCGCGTTGGTTCCCGTGGCTCTGGCCCTCGACCTGCTCGGAGCCCCCGCGGTGAGCGTGTTCGCCGTCTCGGCTGCCGCCGTCGTCCCGGCCGCGGCCCTGATGGGCACAGCGACGGAGCAGCTCGCGGAGCATTTCGGGCCCGGCGTCGCGGGCCTGCTCAACGTCACCTTCGGCAACGCCCCCGAGCTGATCATCGCCCTGTTCGCGCTCTCCGACGGGCTGCACGAGGTCGTCAAGGCGTCGCTCGTCGGCTCGGTGATGGGCAACGCCCTGCTGGTGCTCGGAGCAGCGATGCTGGCCGGGGGCTGGCGCCGGCGCAGGCAGCACTTCCAGGTCGAGTCGGCGAGATCGCTCGACACCGTGCTGGTGCTCGGCACGACCGCGCTGCTCGTGCCCTCGCTGGTGCTGCTCGCCGACGGCGGCAGCCTGCCCCGCATCGGGGTCGAACGGACCGCGTCCGGTGGCGCCGCGTGGGTTGCCACGATCGTCGTCTCGCTCGCGCTGATCGCGGTCTACGCGCGCGGGCTGCGCTCCTCCCTGCGCGTGCAGGCCGAGGAGTTCGACGGGACGGGCGGGCACGAGCCCAAGTGGTCGCGACGGCGCGCGGGGATCGTGCTGGGGCTCGCCGCCCTGCTTGTCGCCGTCGCGAGCGACACCCTCGTCGGCTCGGTCGAGCACGCCTCCCGCCAGCTCGGCCTCTCGCAGTTCTTCGTCGGGGCCGTAGTCGTGGCGATCGTCGGCAATGCCGCCGAGCACTACGTCGCAGTGGTGGCCGCGACGAAGAACCAGATGGACCTGACCCTGAGCATCGCGGTCGGATCGGCCGCACAGGTCGGCCTCCTGGTCGCCCCGCTCGTGGCGCTCGCGTCGATCGTGATCGGCCCCGCCCGGATGCCGCTGGTCTTCAACGGCTACGAGCTCGCGGCGCTGATCTGCGGCGGCTGGCTGGCCGCGGCGCTGACGTTCGGGGGGATCGCTACGCGCCTCCGCGGGCTCGTGCTGCTCGCCGCCTATCTCGTGCTGGCGGTCACGTTTCTGTTCGCGTGAGCCCGGCGCGCATGAACGTCCGGCGCCGGTCGCGCCGCAGAAGCGCGAGGCGAGCCTGTGCGAGGGTGAGGCCGTGACCTCCTTCGAGACCGTCGCAGCGGTCTTCGGCGGCCTCTTGATCATCGGCGCGCTGCTCTCCGGGCTCGCGCGGCGGAGCATGCTCTCGCTCGCGGCCGTGTTCGTGCTGGCCGGGTTCCTGCTCGGCCCCGGCGCCCTCGGCGTGCTGCACTTCCACGCCGAATCCGGCTTCGTCACGGACCTCGCCACCACCGCGCTGATCGTGATCCTGCTCCGCGACGGCCTCGAGGTCGACTCCGAGCTGCTCCAGCGCCAGTGGCAGCTCCCCGCCCGCAAGCTGGCGGTGGGCATGCCCGTCACCGCGATCGTGGTGGCGCTGCTCACGCGGTGGCTCGTGGGGCTGAGCTGGACCGAGTCCTTCCTGCTCGGAGCCCTGCTCTCGCCTACCGACCCCGTCCTCTCCTCGGGCGTCGTGACCGACCCGCGGGTCCCGCGCTTCATCCGGCACTCCCTGAACCTCGAGTCGGGACTCAACGACGGGCTTGCGCTTCCCGCCGTGCTCGCGTTCGTCGCGGCGCTCGAACCCGGGAACAGCGGCTTCGTGTGGTGGAAGTTCGTCCTGCAGGACGTCGGTCTCGGCTTCGCCTACGGCGTTGCCTGCGGGCTGATCGGCTCGTTGCTGATGCCGCGCGAGAAACCCGGCTCGGGGAACGCGATCCCCGGTCACCAGCGCGCGCTCTACGCGCTGGGGCTGGCCTTCGCGACCTACGGCCTGACCGTCATCTCCCCGCGCGGAAACGGCTTCATCGCCGTCTTCGTGGCGGCGATCGTGGTCGGCATCCGCCGCCCGGACCTGCGCGACTCCTTCGCCGACCGCGGCGAAGAGGTCGTTGAGATCGTGAAGCTCGGCGTCTTCACCGTGTTCGGCTCGCTCCTGACCATCCACGGGCTGTTCGGCGACGGCTGGGCGGCGGTGGGCGTCGTGGCCGGGACCTTCCTGCTGGCCCGGCCGCTCGCGATCTGGGCCGCGCTCGCCGGCACGCACGTGAACAGGGCCGCCAAGGCCTTCATCGCGTGGTTCGGCCCGAAGGGGATCTCGACCATGACGTTCGCGATCCTCGAGCTCGGGCGCCACGTCGAGGCCGGCGTGCGCATCTTCAACCTCGCAGCGCTCGCGGTCTTCACCTCGATCGTCGTGCACGGTCTCACCGACACGCCCGGCATCCGCTGGATCGAGCGGCGCGACCGGGAAGAGCCGGACGCCCCGGGGGCGGCGGCCTGAGCCGCGGGCTCGAGCGCCCCGGTGCTCGGGCACGGCGCGGGACGGCATCCTCACTTCCCGCCCGAATACGCCGCCACCGCTTGCTGGGGCTCGCCGCACGCCTGCGCGGCCGCGAGGAGCGCGGCGTGGCGGCTGCGCACATCCTCGCGGTCGGCGGGCTCCGGGACCGACTCCTCGGCGGCCCGCATGACCATCGCTCCCTGCGCGAGAAGCACCTCGCGCTGGCCGGGTGAGGTGGTGTGTGACATCACCTTCGTGAGCGCGTCCAGCTGCCTGATCATCACCGCCGGCATGCCCCGGCTGGCCTGCCGGATCTTCTCGTGGGCGCGCTCCACGAGACGGTCGAACGAGATCGTGCGGGCGATCACCCGGACGCGTCCGGTCGCGTCGCGATGGACCACATGCGGATGCCAGCTCGCGGCGAGCTTGCACAGGGCATCGCCCAGCCAGTCGATGCAGGCGATAGCCGTGAACGTGTCGTTGACCGCCGGCGAGAGCGCGCGGATCGCGATCTCGACGAGCTGGTCCACGGCAAAGGAGAGGTCTTGTGCGAGCGTGCGGTGCGGGCCCGTCGCGTGCGCGCCGCCCAGCGTCCTTGCGACCTCGCCCGCCGCGGCCCCGGGCCAGACCTCCGCGAGCGGCTCACCCTCCACCAGGAAGTGCCCGGGGCGGTGCATGAGGCGGATCACCGCATCGCTCGCAGCTGTGACGCCGAGCAGGCGCTCGATCTGCACGTACTGGAGGTAGCCGCTGCGTGGTGCCCGGACGACTTCGCTGTCCCCGTCCAGTCTCACGATCAGCTCCGAGAGCGAGGGGCCGGCCTCGGGTCCGCTCCACGTCGGCCGGCGCGCCTCGCTCTCCAGAGCCCCGGCGAGGTCGCCTGCGATGCTCGCGATCACCTGCGGCAGCTGGATCGAGCGCGCGATGTGATCGATGAAGACGACCAGGAGGATCACGTCGAGGACGACGAGGACCATCGTCACCGTCACGGAGAGGTGGGGTACGAATTCGCCGTGGCTCGAGGGCCCTATCGAGACCAGCGCGAGGATCGCGTAGACGAACGTCGCGACGAAGCTCCCGAGGGTCAGCTGCGTGATCCGGTCGCGGATGAAGTTGCGCAACATGCGCGGCCCGAACTGCGTGGAGGCGAGGGTGAGCGTGACGATCGTGATCGAGAAGACCAGCGTCACCACCGTGATCACGGCGGCAGCGATCGCCGTGAGGATCTCGCGTGCGGCGTCGGGGCTGCCGCTGATCACGAACGAGGGCAGCTGGACGGTGCCGTCGTAGGCCGCGCGGTCGACCGCGTAGGTCGCCGCGAACAGGCCGCCCGCGAGCAGGATCTCTGCCGTCGGGACGAGCCACAGGTTGGTGCGCATCGCCTCGCGCCGCCACGCGGAGGGCATCACCCGGCGCCCGGTCAGCCGGCGGCGGGGACTGCGGAGGCGGGGTCTCGATCGAAGGCTCATCCCTGGTCTGCACAGCGTGAGACGCTGCCGACCAGGCTTCCCGGCTCACCGCCCCGAACGATACTCGTCGCGGCCCGCGCGGGCGGGACGGCGTTCCTGGGAGGTGTCAGGCGCCGAGCAGGTTGTGGACGATCAGATCGATCAGCTTGATGCCGATGAACGGCGCGACGATGCCCCCGAGCCCGTAGATCAGGAGGTTGCGCCGCAACAGCGCGCTCGCGCCGATCGGGCGGTAGGCGACTCCCCGCAGCGCGATCGGGATCAGCAGCGGGATCACGAGCGCGTTGAAGATGATCGCCGAGACGATCGCCGAGCGCGGGCTGCCGAGGTTCATGATGTTGAGCACCGACAGCGGGCCTTCCTTTTCGCCGGCGGCAGCCCACGTCGTGATGAAGATCGCCGGCAGGATCGCGAAGTACTTGGCGACGTCGTTGGCGATCGAGAAGGTGGTGAGCGCCCCGCGCGTGATCAGCAGCTGCTTGCCGACCTCGACGATCTCGATCAGCTTCGTCGGATTGGAGTCGAGGTCGACCATGTTCCCCGCCTCGCGCGCCGCCTGCGTGCCCGTGTTCATGGCCACGCCGACGTCCGCCTGCGCGAGCGCGGGCGCGTCGTTGGTGCCGTCGCCGGTCATCGCGACGAGGCGGCCCTCGGCCTGCTCCTCGCGGATCAGGGCCAGCTTGCGCTCGGGTGTCGCTTCGGCCAGGAAGTCGTCGACCCCCGACTCTTCGGCGATCTTGGCGGCGGTGAGCCTGTTGTCGCCCGTGACCATCACGGTTTTGATGCCCATGGCGCGGAGCTGGTCGAAGCGGGCCTTCATCCCCTCCTTGATCGTGTCCTTGAGGTAGATGACGCCCAGCACCTGGTTGTTGCGCGCGACGGCGAGCGGCGTGCCGCCCTCGCTGCCGATACGGTCGAGCTCCTTCTTCAGCTCCGGCGGCGGCGAGCCGCCTTCGCGGACGACCATCTCGATGATCGAGTCGCCCGCGCCCTTGCGCAGCTGCTGGCCGTCGTAGTCGATCCCGCTCATCCGCGTCTGTGCGGTGAAGGGAATGAACTCGGCCTGGATCGAGGCCATGTCGTGCTCGCGGATCCCGTACTGCTTGGCGAGCACGACGATCGAGCGGCCCTCGGGGGTCTCATCCGCCAGTGAGGAGAGCTGCGCGGCTTCTGCGAGCTCGGACTCGGGTACGCCCGGCATCGGGACGAACTCGCTCGCGAGGCGGTTGCCGATCGTGATCGTGCCCGTCTTGTCGAGCAGCAGGACGTCGATGTCGCCGGAGGCCTCGACGGCGCGACCTGACAGCGCGAGCACGTTGCGGCGCACCAGCCGGTCGATGCCGGCGATGCCGATCGCCGAGAGCAGCGCGCCGATCGTGGTCGGGATCAGCGCCACCAGCAGCGCGATCAGCGTCGTCTCGGAGATCGTCGTGCCCGCGAACAGACCGAACGGACGCAGCGTCGCGACGACGATCACGAAGATCAGCGTCAGGGCCGCGAGCAGGATGTTCAGCGCGATCTCGTTCGGCGTCTTGCGCCGCTCGGCGCCCTCGACCAGGTTGATCATGCGGTCCAGGAACGACTGCCCGGCTTCCTGTGTGATCTCGACCACGATGCGGTCAGAGGTCACCCGCGTGCCGCCCGTGACCGCGCTGCGATCGCCGCCCGACTCACGGATCACCGGGGCGGACTCGCCGGTGATCGCCGACTCGTCGACGGTCGCGATTCCTTCGGTCACGGTGCCGTCGCCGGGGATCAGCTCGCCGGCCTCGACCACGACCACATCGCCGCGGACGAGCTCCGAGGCGGGCTTCGTCGAGCCGTCGAGCAGCTTGGCGACGGTCTCCTTGCGCATCGAGCGAAGCGTCTCGGCCTGCGCACGCCCGCGACCCTCGGCGAAGGCCTCGGCCATGTTCGCGAAGATCACTGTGAGCCAGAGCCACAGCGCGATCACGAACGTGTACCAGGACGGCTCGTCGCCGCCGCCGAGCGGCTTGCCGCCGAAGACCTGTTTGAGCCACGTGAAGGTGGTGATCAACGAGCCGATCTCGACCACGAACATCACGGGGTTGCGGATCTGCACGCGCGGGTCGAGCTTCTTGACGCTGTCGATCAGCGCGCGCACCACGATCTCGCGCTGGAACAGCGAGATCGCGCGGCGCTCGTGCGGCACGGCGGCGGGGGTCGGGCTCTCGGGGGTGGCGGGTGCGGGTGCGGACATGGTCAGGCTGCTTTCAGGCGGTCGAGGGAGAGGTTGAGCTCGAGCACGTTCACGGCCGGTTCGCCGAAGATGAGCAGGCCGCGCTGGCTCGTGTAGTTGGAGATGAGGCCGTCGACCGTCGCCAGCGAGAGGTGGCGCACGGCCGCAACCCGGTGCGCCTGGATCCACGCGTTGGCCTGCGAGATGTCCGGGTCGAGGTTGGATGCCGAGGTGTTGACGGCGTCGACCGGCACCTTGGCAGCCGTCAGGCCCGGGTCGTAGGGCTTCTCCAGTTCGAGGTAGGCCTTGAGGTTCGCTTCGTCGTCTTCCTTGGTCTTGACGCTGTTCGGGCCGCGGTTGGAGAAGGTGCTGGCGGCGGCGTTGTATTCACCGCCTTCGGTCGCGGACGGCCGTGACTGGAAGTAGCGCGGGTCGGCTTCGGTGACGACTTCTTCTTCCTTTTCCTCGGGCTTGCCGTTCTTTCCGATCACGGGGCGCCTGAAGCTCTGCCCGATGCTCTTCGAGCCGGCCAGCCGGCCGTTCACGTAGACCTTCTGGCCGTTGGCGTTGCCCGGGAACGTGACCTGGCTCACGCCCGTGATCACGAGTGGGTAGACGATCCCGAGCAGGAGGGTGAAGAACAGGATCGCGATTGTGGATGTGACGATCTCTTTGCGCATCTCAGTAGAGGTGTCCCGTCAGGCCCTGGACCACCGGTCCGAGCAGGAGTGCGGGGAAGAACGTGAGCGCGCCGACGAGGACGATCACGCCGATCAGCAGCACCGAGAACGTCGTGTTGTCGGTGCGCATCGTGCCGAGCCCGGCAGGGGTGACGCGCTTGCCCGCGAGAGCGCCCGCGACGGCGAGCGCGAAGAGGATCGGCCCGTAGCGGGCGACGAGCATGTCGAAGCCGCCGAGGAGGTTGGCGAAGGTGATGCCGTGGGCACCAGCGTTGCCGGCGTTCGGCTGGACGTAGCCTGTGTAGCCCGCGAACGCCGAGCCGTTGTTGTTGGCCTGGGAGAGGTAGGCGTAGAAGGTCTCCGAGAAGCCCTGCGGCGCGTGCCCGCCGCCGGCCGCCGCCGCGCCTTCGGAGATCGACTTCGTCCCGGCGCTGGTCGCGACGCCCATCGCCGTGCAGAACAGCGCGGCCAGCGGCGTGATCAAGATCGCCAGGCCCGCGAGCTTGATCTCCTTCGCCTCGAGCTTCTTGCCGAGCCACTCGGGGGTACGGCCGACCATCAGGCCGCCGATGAAGACGGCCAGCAGGACGTACAGCAGGATCGAATACAGGCCGGTGCCGACGCCGCCGAAGATCACCTCGGAGGCCGACAGGTTGGCGAACGGCACGGCGCCGCCGATGCCGGTGTAGGACTCCAGCGCGCTGTTGACCGCCCCGCACGAGGTCACGGTCGTGATGACGTTGAACAGGGCGGAGCCGGCGATCCCGAAGCGCTGCTCCTTGCCTTCCATGTTGCCGCCGCCCGAGCCCGCGATCGCCTGGGTGTGCAGGCCGGCGGCGTGCTGCGCGGGCGAGCCGTGGGCCTCAGCGACGTAGGCGACGATCACCGCGCCGAGGAACATGAACATCACCACGCCGTAGACCGCATAGCCCTGCCGGCGGTTGCCCGTCATGCGCCCGTACATGAAGATCAGCGCCGCGGGGATGATGAGCACCAGCAGCATCTCGAAGAAGTTGGTGAACGCGGTCGGGTTCTCGAAGGGGTGTGCCGAGTTGACGTTGAAGAAGCCGCCGCCGTTGGTGCCGAGCTCCTTGATCACCTCTTGCGAGGCGACGGGGCCCATCGCGATCGACTGGGTGGCCCCGGTGATGGTGTGGGCCACGAGGTAACTCGAGAAGTTCTGGATCACGCCCTGGGAGAGCAGGACCAGCGCGCCGAGCACGCTGATCGGGAGCATCACGTACAGGATCGTTCGCACCAGGTCGTGCCAGAAGTTGCCGAGGCTCTTTCCGCTTCGGCTGACGATCCCGCGCACGAGCGCGACCGCCACGATGATCCCGATGCCGGCAGAGAGGAAGTTCTGCACGGTGAGCCCGGCCATCTGGCTGAAGTAGCTGAGCGTCGTCTCGCCGCCGTAGTACTGCCAGTTGGTGTTCGTCAGGAACGACGAGGTCGTGTTGAACGACAGGTCCCAGGTGCCGGATTTGAAGTGCTGGGGGTTCAGGCCGGTGAAGTCCCACACGGTCTGCGTGCGCAGGATCAGGTACAGCAGCAGCCAGCCGGCGAGCGAGAAGACGATGAGGCTTTTCGCGTACTGCTTCCAGTCCTGCGGTGCCGCGGGGTCGACGCGCAGGATGCGGTAGGTCAGTCGCTCGGCGCCGCCGAAGAGCGGTGTGAGGAACACCCGCTGACCGGTGTAGACCTTGGCCATGTAGGAGCCGAGCGGGAAGGCCAGCGCGGTTAGGACGATGACAAAGCCGAAGATGGTCGCCCAGCCGGAGAAGGTCATCTCAGAGCTTCTCCCCGCGGATCAGGGCGTAGAAGAGGTAGACGATCACCAGCACCGCGACGACGAGGCCGAAGACGTCCGCGCCGCTCATATCCGGTCGATCCCGTCGATGAGCGCGAGGAGGATCGCGAACGCCGCGATCCCGAGAGCGATTGCCACGATGTCCATGGCGGTCACTATGTGACGCGGGCCATCACGACGGCATGACGGAACCGCGCGCCGCCATAACGATTTCGTTACTGCGTGAAGCTACGTCGAAAAGCGGTAGCCGACACCCGGCTCGGTGACGATGAACTGGCTGCGGGCGGCCCCGTCGGCATCCGGTTCGATCTTCGCCCGCAGCCTCGCGATATGGGTGCGCAGCGGCTGTATGTCCTCGACGTACTCGGGCCCCCACACGTCGAGGAGCAGCTTGCGGTGGGTCATCAGGCGCCCGCGGTTACGGGCGAGAGCCCGCAGCAGCTCAAACTCGATCGGCGTGAGGTGGACGGGCTCGCCGTTCACGCGCACGACGCGGGCGGCGAGGTCGACCTCGAGCCCGTCCACCGCGATCGTCGGCTCGTCCTCGGCGCGCCCGGCCCGCCGCAGCGCGGCGTTCAGGCGCGCGACGAGCTCGCGCGTCCCGAAGGGCTTGGTGACGTAGTCGTCGGCGCCGGCCTCGAGCGCGCGCACCTTCTGGCTCTCCTCCCCGACCGCCGAGAGCACGAGGATCGGCATCTCGCTCCACTCGCGCAGGCGCTGCGTCAGCTCGATCCCGTCCCCGTCGGGCAGCACCAGGTCGATGATCGCCGCGTCCGGTGGGCGCACCGCGGCTGCGTCCAGAGCCTCGGCGGCGGTTTCGGCCGCGGAGGCGTCGAAGCCCGCCTCGCGCAGCACCACTTTCAGCGCGCGGACGATCTGGGGCTCGTCGTCGACCACGAGTACCCGTGGCCGCGGCCCTGCGCCGGGCTCGCTCACCGCTGCGGCTCGGCTCGTCCTGCCGCTGCTCCCGCCGCCGGCCGCTCGTCATGGCCGTCGTCCGGGTTCGGGGGGGCGAGGATCGGGAGTTCGAAGACGAACGTCGCCCCCTGCCCCGGCAGCGACTCGACGTACAGCGTGCCGCCGTTGGACTCGGTGAATCCCCGTGCGATCGCCAGACCGAGCCCAGAGCCGCGGTGCTCGCCCCCGGGCGTCCCGGCCCGGTAGAACGGCTGGAAGACGCGCTCGAGCTGGGCCGGCGGGATGCCCGGGCCGCGGTCGACGACCCGCACGATCACCCGGTCGCCACGCGCCCGCGCAGAGGCAGCGTCCCCCCCGTCGGCGCCGGGGGTGGCGGGAGCGCGGCCCGCGCCGAGGCTGCGCACCGCGCGAGCCCGCACGCTGACCGGATGCCCGCCCGAGTGCCGGCTGGCGTTCTCCAGCACGTTCACGAACGCTCGCTCCATCTGGACGGCGTCCAGGCGCACGAGCGGGAGGTCGGGGTCGATCGACAGCGAGAAGCCGGCGGGCGAGGCGCCGGCCTCGATCACCGACGCGCGGATCAGCTCGTCGACCGACACCCAGTCGCTGCGCGGCTCGGCCGCCCCCGCTTCCAGGCGCGAGAGGTCGAGGAGGTTGTCCACGAGGCGCGAGAGCCTCTGCGTCTCCTCTCCGATCACGCTCGCCATCTCGACTCGCTCGTCCTCCGAGAGCGACGGCGAAGCCAGCGCCTCCCCCGCAGCCGAGATCGCCGTCAGCGGCGAGCGCAGGTCGTGCGAGACGGCCCGAAGCAGCGCTGTCTTGACGACATCCGCGCGGCGCAGCGCGGCGGTCTCGACGGCGCCGCCGAGGAGCCGCTCGCGCTCCAGCGCGGCGCTCAGCAGCGCCTCGAGCGACGGGACGACCCGCTCCTGCAGGCGCCGCAGGGTCGCCTCGGAGGTGTCCGCTCCCACGAGCAGCGTGCCGATCCGGGCGCTCCCCTCGCGCAGGGGGAACGCGATCGTGCGCTCGTCGCCGTCGCGTGCCTCCATGTCGATTGCGGCCGAGCTGAGCTCCAGCGACTGCGCGAGTCGCGCGGCGGCGGTCGGCAGCGCCTCTGCGAGGTTCTCGTCGCGCAGCAGAAGCCGCGCCATCTCGGCGGCGAGATCCGCCTCGCGCCTGCGCTCCTGCGCGTCGCGCGTGCGCGCCCGGACGATCTCGGCCAGCCAGCTCGCCAGCATCGCCACGACGAGGAAGGTGAAAAGCGCCACCCAGTTGCGGGAGTCGTGGATCGTGAAGTGCCCTGTCGGCGGCAGGTGGAAGAAGTTGAACGCGGCCGCGCTGAGCACGGCCGTGAGGACGCCGAGCCCGCCACCCCAGACAACGGAGACGATCAGCACCGCGGGGATGTAGACGACGCTCAGCGACGCGACCGATGCGATGTGCCCGAGCGGGTAGACGATCAACGTGCACAGCACGACCGACACGATCGCGACCGCAACACCCACGCGACGCGGGGGCGGCTCCTGGGCGAGCAGGAAGCTGGGCGGAGACATCTCGACCTCAGCGTAATGGCGGACGGGACGGGAAGGCCGCTCCCGCCCCGCCCGCTGCGCTCTGCAGGCGCGGCGCGACGACGCTCCCTCAATGGCTCGCGGTGCGCCGCGCTCGTCCGCTGCCCGACTAGCGCCGTCGTCCGGTGAGGATCTTCCCCCCGGGACGCGGGGACCGAGTGACGCCGCCGTGACCAACGCGTGACGATCCGGTTACCGCACGCTCGCTGCCCGCCGTCCAGACGAACGCGCAGGCGCTCAAGCAGCGCGGCGACGGTGCCGAGCACCGTAGAAGGCTCCTTAGAGAATGCGTTCGCCCCTGTTCAAGATCCCAGTGCCGCTCGCGCTCGCGCTGAGCCTCTGCGCGACGCTGCCCGCGGTGGGCGCCGCCGAGGAAACGGTCGCGCCCCTCCCGGCATCGAACTACTCCGTGCGGCCGGCGTGCAGCGAACCGCCGCCCGGCTTCGCGAGCTGCCAGGCGCTGCAGCTCGTCCCGCTCAGCGCGGAAGCCAAGCAGCACGCACACCCGATCGGGATGGTCCGCCCGGCGGCCCGCTCCCGGCCGGCCGTGCCCTCGCCGAAGACCGGTGAACTCGGTCTGCGCCCCCAGGACCTGCACACCGTCTACGGACTCCCCACGAGCAGCGCCACGGAGCAGACGATCGCGCTCGTCGACGCCTACAACGACCCCACGGCCGAAGCCGACCTGCAGACCTACAGCGAAGAATTCTCGTTGCCGCTCTGCACCGCTTCCGACGGCTGCTTCACCAAGGTCTCACAGAGCCCGGGCACCGCGCTCCCGTTCCCGGCGACGACGGGCGAACTCGAAGCGCTCGAGACCTCGCCGAGCGAAGAAGCGAAAGAAGAAGCAGAAGAAGTGGCCGGGTGGGGCGTCGAGATGTCGCTCGACATCGAGTCGGCCCACGCGACCTGCCAGAGCTGCCACATCGTCCTCGTCGAGGCGAGCACGCCCTCGACCGAAGACCTCAGAGCGGCCGAGTCGCGCGCGGAGGCGCTCGGAGCGACCGAGATCTCGAACTCGTGGGGCGCGAGCGAGCTGGGGATCGAACCCGCCAGCGACCTGCAGCCGCCGTTCGACGACCCCGGCATCGTGATCACGGCATCGGCGGGCGACGACGGCTTTCGCAACTGGGCGGCCGCCCATGCCTCCGAACGCAACATCACGCAGTACCCGGCCTCCTCGCCGCATGTCGTCGCGGTCGGGGGTACACGCCTCGCACCGCTGGGGATCGGGGGCACCTGGGAGGGCGAGACCGTGTGGAACGGCTCCGGCGCCGGCGGAGGCGGCTGCAGCACGATCTTCGCCGCACCCGCCTGGCAGCAGCAGACCGCGGACTGGGGCTCGGTCGGCTGCGCGGGCGAGCGCTCGGTGGCCGACGTCTCCGCGGACGCGGACCCCTACAGCGGCGTCGCGATCTTCGACTCCGACGCGCCGGGCGAACTGTGCGAAACCGAATACGCCGAAGGCAAAACGGCCCGCACGCTCGAACACTGGTGCACCTACGGCGGGACCAGCCTCGCATCGCCGATCGTGGCCTCGGTGTTCGCGCTGGCCGGCGGGGCCGGCGGGGTCGCGCACCCGGCGGAAACGCTCTACTCGAACGAGCGCGACGCGCCCGGTGTCTTCCACGACATCACGAGCGGCTCCAACGGGAAATGCGCGTCGTTCAACCGCAAAACCGGCATCGCCAACTGCACAGCCGCCGAAGAGTCGGCGGCAAGCTGCGGTGGCGCCTACGCCTGCCTGGCCGCCCCCGGCTACGACGGCCCCACGGGCGTCGGCACGCCGGACGGCCTGCTCGGCTTCGTGCCCGGCCGGCACGAAGCAGCGAGCCCAGAAGCCGGGCCGGCCACATCCACCGGCGGCACGGAACGCACCGCGCCCGCACCGCCGGCGCCGGCGCCGGCGGCGAACGCCCCCGCCCCCAAGCTCACGGCCCTCGCCCTCACCGCCCCGGCGCTGAGCGCGCTCAGCCGTCATGGCGCGACGGCTCGGAGCATCTCCTTCGCGTTCGTGATCAGCGCGGCGGCGAAGGTGCGGGTGACGCTGCTGCGCCGCGTGCGCTCCCACGGGCGCACGCGCTGGGTGTCGGCCGGCCGCACGGCGACGATCGCGGCCGCCCCAGGGCGGAACGCCGGGCGCCTTTCGGGAGGTGCGCGCCTCCCGAAGGGCCTCTACCGTCTCACGCTCACGCCGGCGTCCGGGACCGGGCGCTCGCTCACCTTCGCGATCCGCTGAGCGCTCAGCCGCCCTGCGCGCCGTATTCGATCTTCTTGGACCCGTGCGTGCAGACCTGCGGGAAGTAGCCCCTCGGCTCTTTCGCCTTGCCGGTCTTGCATTTGTAGTGTTCCGGCGGCCCGCTCGCGCCGCCCTTGTAGAGGGTGTTGAGGAACTTGAACGCCGAGTTGCAGCTCAGGTTCGTCGCCTTAACGTTCTTGGTCTGGGCTTTGAGCTTCGTCGGCGGCTGGCCGGTTTCCGACTGGACATAGATCGTGACCGCGTGGTTGCCGCAGCTCTCTGTTCCGGCGGCGGTCGCCCGCGAAGCCGGTGCTCCGGCCGCGAACACCCCGGTGCCGGCGAACGTCGCCGCCACCGCCCCGGCGCCCGCGAGCGCCTTCCATCGTCCTGACATCGGATCTCCCCCCTCTGCGTTCTCGGCGGGCCTTCGTGCCGCCGGCGCGCACCAGGCTACAGCCCCGCCGCGGTTCCCTACCCTGCCGGCGGAAGCTCGGCGGGCGCCCCGAAGGGCTCGAGGCACGCGGGCAGGGCAACGCTGCCGTCCTCTCGCTGACCGTTCTCGAGCAGCGCGACGATCGTGCGCCCGACGGCGACGGCCGTGCCGTTGAGGGTGTGGAGCGTCCGCGTGCGCTTCTCGGCCCGCATCCGGATGTTCAGTCGCCGCGCCTGGTAGTCGGTCGTGTTGGAGCACGACGTCAGCTCGCGGTAACGGCCCTGGCTCGGCATCCAGGCCTCGCAGTCGTACTTCTTCGCCGCCGAGTTGCCGAGGTCGGTGACGGCGATGTTGACCACCCGGTAGGGCAGACCGAGCTCGCCGAGGATCTCCTCCTCGATGGCAAGGATGCGCTCGTGCTCGTCGCCGGAGTGCTCGGGCTCGATGAAGCTGAACATCTCGACCTTGTCGAACTGGTGCACGCGGAAGATGCCGCGCGTGTCGCGCCCGGCGGCGCCGGCCTCGCGCCGGAAGCAGGGCGAGAAGCCCGCGTAGCGGCGCGGCAGTTGCTCGGCCTCGAGTATCTCTTCGTCGTGGAGCGAGGCCAGTGCCACCTCCGAGGTGCCGACGAGGAACAGCTCCTCCTCTCGGAGCGCGTAGATCTGCTGCTCGGTGTCGGGCAGGAAGCCGGTGCCGTAGAGAGCCCTTTCGCGCACGAGGACAGGCGGGATCACGGGTTCGAAGCCGTGTCCCTGCACCTTCTCCAGCGCCCAGCGCACCAGCGCGAGCTCGACGAGCACGAGCGCACCGCGGAGGTAGGCGAACCGCGAGCCGGACAGGCGCGCGGCACGCTCGGTGTCGATCATCTCCCCGGCCAGCTCGAGGTGGTCGCGAGGCTCGAAGCCGAGCTCTGGAACCGTGCCGCACTCCCTGATGAGCTCGTCCTCGGGGCCGGGCGCCGCGGTCGGATCGGGCAGGTTGGGGAGCGGGGCGAGCGCGTCCTGCAGCTCGGCCTCCACGCGCCCCAACTCGGCCTCGAGCTGCTTCGCACGGCCGGCCACCGCGCGCATCGCCTCGATCTCGGTCCCGCGCGTCGCCTCGTCGGCGGCCCTGATGCGCTCGTTGGCGGCGTTCTGCTCTGCGCGCAGTCCCTCCAGCTCGGGCAGCAGCTCGCGCCGGCGGCGATCCAGCTCGATCACGGCGTCGAGCCCGGCCGCCGCCTGCTCGCCGCGACGCGCGAGGGCCGCGCGCACCCCGTCGGGGTCCTCGCGGATCAGCCTCAGGTCGAGCACCGGCGCCGCCTCAGCGGTCTATTTGCCGGTGGTGTTGGTGGTGCCCGTCTTGGCGCCGGCGCCGGCGGGCGCTGTGGTCGCGCCCTTCGGTTCTTCCGAGGTGGCTGAGCCGCCGAGTTCGGAGGCCGGGATGTTCGTCGCCGGGACGCTCTGGCGGTGCTTGCCCGAGTAGGCGGCCAGGAACTGCGCGACTTCTTCGGCTTCTTTGCCGACCACGATGTTCTCGGGCATGATCGCGCCGGAGAAGCCGCCGTTGCGGATCGCGAACAGGACCTGTTCGGCGTTCTCCTTGCGGATGTTGAAGTTCGGCCCGTTCTGCGGAAGGCGGTTGGAGATGCTGGTCGCCGAGCCCTGGGCGCCGACGGCGCTGAGCGTGTGACAGCCAGAGCAGTGATCGCGGAACAGCACCGCGCCCCGGTAGTAGGGGCTGGTCTTGGGTACCGAGACGCCCTGCGAGCCGCAGGCGCCGAAGATCGCGGCGCATGCGAGCAGGACCAACAGCGAGGCGGCGGCCTTCATGCGGGGGGAATATATAGAGAGAGGGGACCGGCTGGGGCGGGCGCGGAGCGCGAGCCGGCCCTCGCGAGGCCGCTCAGAACCCGTGCGCCGTGCTCGCCGCGCGCAGTGCGAGGAACACCACGACGAGCGCTGAGGTGGCCATCACGCCGCACTCGCGGCGCATGATCGTGGCCACCAGCTCGTGCTGCTCGGTCTCGGGGAGCGCCGCAACGGCCTGCGAGCCCTCGAGGCCGCGCTGGTCGAGGATCATCTGCGCGGATGCGACCCGGAGCTGCTCCGCGACGAATGCGATCGCGAGCGGCAGCAGCGCGTAAAGGTAGAAGAGGCTTTCATCGGAGTCGTGTCCCGCGGCGGCCAGCGAGCCGACTGCGATCGCAAGTGTCAGCGCGCCGCCCTGCCCGACCCGGAGCAGCACCCAGAACCAGCGCACGAGCGCTCCGTCCATGTCGCCGCGATAGAACGCCAGCAGGCCCAGCAGGGCCGGCACGAGGTTGAGCGCGGCGACCGCCAGGCAGCCTGCCCTGACCGCCTCATCCATACGGCGATTTCGAGCCGATCGTCACTATGTAACACACTGCCACAAGGGTGATATAACAGCGACCGGTGCTGCGGACCTATCTCCCCGCGATCGTCTTCTTGGTGCTCGGCGGGGCCGTAGGCGGAGCGTTCGCCGTACTCAACTCCGTCATCGGCCCGCGCCGCGTGACACCGCACAAGCAGGACCCCTACGAGTGCGGCCTGCCGTCGGAGGTCAAGCGCGGGATGCGCTTCGGGATCAGCTTCTACCTGATCGCGATGCTGTTCATCCTGTTCGACATCGAGGTCGTCTTCCTCTACCCGATCGCAGTCGAGTTCCGCGCCTACGGGAGCTTCGCCCTGGTGGAGACGATCGTGTTCATCGTGCTGCTGTTCGTCGCGTTCGTATACGTCTGGCGCCGCGGAGCGTTGGAGTGGCAGTGACGGGGGACCCGGTCGACCCCGATGGGCTCCGCGTCCGCAACCTGAACGCCCACCAGCTCCTTCGCGGCGCCGACATCGAAGGCCCCAACCGCCCGGCGCACCTCGAGGGCGAGGAGCTCGAGCGCTACGTCGAAGAACGCGTCCTGACGACGACGCTCGACTCGGCCGTCGCGTGGGCACGGGGCAACTCGTTCTTCCCGCTCGCCTTCGGGCTCGCCTGCTGCGCGATGGAGCAGTTCCACGCGGCCGGCCCGCGCATGGACATCGCGCGTTTCGGCTTCGAGGCCTTCCGTGCCTCGCCCCGGCAGGCGGACCTGATCATCCTGGCGGGCCGCGTCTCGATCAAGATGGCCCCGATCATCCGCCGCCTGTACGACCAGATGCTCGAGCCGAAGTGGGCGATCTCGATGGGCGCGTGCTGCAGCTCGATGGGCGTCTTCAACAACTACGCGCTCGTGCCGGCGGACAAGTTCATGCCGATCGACGTCCACGTGCCGGGCTGCCCGCCCCGCCCGGAGTCGCTGATGCACGGCGTCCTGAAGCTCCGCGACCTGGTGCAGGCCAACCCGCCGGAAGGCTGGCGCACACGCTACGACGCGGTCGGGACCGAGGAGGCGCCCTAGATGCCCGATGCGACGGGCCTGGAGCTGCTCGCGAAGGAGCTGGGAAGTCCCGTCCTCGAAACCGTCTACTTCCGGAACCGCGGGACGCTCGTCATCGATCCCGCCGCGGTGCGCGGTGTCCTCGGCGAGCTGCGCGGCAAGGGGTACGCGTTCCTGGCGAGCGTGCACGGGGTCGACTATCACCCCGAGGAGCCGCGCCTGGGCGTGCACTACGAGCTGCTGGACATGGCGCGCGTGGACCGGGTGACCGTGAAGCTCCGCGTCGGCCTGGAGAGCCCCGAGGTCGACTCGGTGACGCCGGAATGGCCCACGGCCGACCACCAGGAGCGCGAGATCTACGACATGTTCGGTGTCGTGTTCCGCGGCCACCCGGACCTTCGCCGGATCTTGATGCCCGAGGACTACGAGGGCCACCCGCAGCGGCGCGACTTCCCGATCGGCGGCGAACCGGTGATCTTCACCCGCGACGAGCGCAAATGGCTGGAGGCGCGCGAGTGAGCGAGGGCAACGGCGGCCCGGCACCGGCGGGCGGCATCTCGGAGTACCGCCGCCGCGAGCAGAGCGTGACGCTCGAGCAGCTCGATCGTCCGCTTCCCGTCCCCGGCGTCGAGGAGACCGAGGAGCTGCTGACGCTCAACTTCGGCCCCCACCACCCGGCGACACACGGCGTGCTGCGCCTGCTCGTGACGCTTCAGAGCGAGATCGTGCGCGACATCAAACCGGTGATCGGCTACGTCCACACGGGCATCGAGAAGACGGCTGAGGACAAGGCCTACTGGAAGGTCATCCCGATCGTCGAGCGCATGGACTACCTCGCCTACTACTTCAACGCGATGGCCTACGTCGGCGCCGTCGAGACGCTGCTCGAGGCCGAGGTGCCGGCCCGCGGCCAGTACCTGCGCGTGATCCACCTCGAGCTCAACCGCATCGCCTCGCACCTGATCTGGCTCGGCACGAGCGCGCTGGACCTCGGCGCGGTCTCGATCTTCCTCTACTGCCTGCGCGAGCGGGAGTTGATCCTCGACCTGTTCGAGATGTCCTCGGGAGCGCGGATGCACACGCGCTACTTCCAGGTCGGAGGCGTGATCGAGGACATCCCCCCCGGGTTCGAGGGCAAGCTGCGCGAGTTCCTGAAGGTGATGCCCGCGCGCGCGGATGAGTACGGGGCGATTCTCAACTCGAACGAGATCGTGCTCCAGCGGCTGCGAGGCACGTGCCCGCTGGACGCCGAGACCCTCCTCTCCCTCGGAGTGACCGGTCCGCTGCTGCGGGCCGCGGGAAACCCGTGGGACCTGCGCAAGGCGGCCCCCTACAGCTCCTACGATCACTTCGACTTCAAGATCCCGGTCGGCACAGTCGGCGACAACTACGACCGCTTCGCGGTCCGTCTCGCCGAGATCTACGAGTCGGTCAAGATCCTCGAGCAGGCGATCGACGGGCTGCCGGAGGGACCGCACATCACCGGCGACCGCAAGATCGCGCTGCCGCCGCGCCACGAGCTCGCGACGTCGATGGAGGCGCTGATCCATCACTTCAAGCTCGTCACAGAGGGCTTCCGCGTACCGCCCGGCGAGGTCTACCACCCGATCGAGTCGCCACGCGGCGAGCTCGCCTGCTTCGTACGCTCCGACGGCTCCTCCAAGCCGGCTCGCGTGCACATGCGCGATCCGTCGTTCGTGAACCTGCAGGCGCTCTCGCACATGGTCAAGGGCAACTACATCGCCGACATGATCGCCACCGTCGCGATGCTCGATCCGATCCTCGGGGGGATCGACCGGTGAGCGCCCCGGGCGGCGGGGAGCGGCTGCTCCGCGAACTGGAACTGGAGGGCGCCTACGGCAGCACCCCGCCGCGCGTGCCCCGCTTCGAACACGGCAGCCGCGTGCCAGGGTGGGATCGCGCGGCCGACCTCGAGAAGGACCCGGCAACCGTCCCTGAGCCCGAGAGCGTCGACGTGCCCGCCTCGCTGCGCGCGGAGATCGAGGCGCACATGGCCAACTACCCCGACCGCCGTTCGGCCGCGCTGCCCGCCCTGGCAGCCGCGCAGCACGTGCACGGCTGGTGCTCGCCGGAGGCGATCGAGCAGGTCGCCTGCGTCATGCGTGTCACCCCCGCCTACCTCGAGTCGGTGGCGAGCTTCTACGACATGCTCGAGACCGAGCCCGGCGGGCGCCACAGCATCTACGTCTGCACCAACATCTCCTGCTCTCTGCGCGGCGCGGACGTCCTGTACGAGGCGGCGTCGCGGGCGGTGGAAGGGACAGACGACGTGAACGTGCGCGCCTTCGAGTGCCTCGGCGCGTGCGATATCGCCCCGATGGCCTCCGTGGACGGCGTCTACGTGGGGCCGCTCACGCCGCAGGACATCCCCGAGATGCTCGAGGACATCCGCGCCGGGCGCGACGTGCTGCCCGACCGGCAGCTCGCCCGGCGCCTCGTGGCCGACCCCACCGCGAACAGCCGCGAGTTCCCCCGGCACCCGGTCCACCCGCTCACGATCCCGCCCAATGACCCCGAGATCCCCCCCGAGCGCGCTGCCTTCGGCGAGGTCGCCGACGAGGATCGCGGCGAGAGCACCGCGCCGCTCGAGCCCCAGCCCGAACACCACGAGGAGGACGACAGCTGATGGCCGGAGCGGGTGGGACCCAACTCCTCTTCACCGACATCGACGAGCCCGGGCTGAACACGCTCGAGGTCTACGAACGCCGCGGCGGCTACGAGTCGATGCGCAAGGCGCTCGCGATGGACCCCGCGGAGGTGCTGACCCAGCTCGAAACCTCTGCGATCCGTGGCCGCGGCGGGGCCGGCTTCGCGATGGGCAAGAAGGTCTCGTTCCTGCCGAAGGGCTCGATGGACAAGTACCTCGTCTGCAACGCCGACGAGTCGGAGCCGGGCACCTTCAAGGACCGCGAACTGATGCAGAAGACGCCGCACACGCTGATCGAGGGCATCGTCATCGCCTCCTACGCGGCCGGCGCGAACCGCTCCTTTATCTACATCCGCGGCGAGTACGTGCTCCAGGCGGACATGCTCGACGCCGCGCTGGAAGAAGCCCGGGACGCCGGCTACATCGGCGAGAGCATCCTCGGCTCCGGCCACTCGCTCTCGCTCGTCGTGCACCGCGGCGCCGGCGCCTACATCTGCGGCGAGGAGACCGGCCTGCTGGACTCGCTGGAAGGCAAGCGCGGCAACCCGCGCCTGAAGCCGCCGTTCCCGGCCAACCAGGGCCTCTACCAAGGGCCGACGTTGATCAACAACGTCGAGACCCTCTCGACCGTTCCGGCCATCATCCGCATCGGCGGCGAGGAGTACGCGAAGCTCGGCGTGGCGACCTCGACCGGCACCAAGCTCGTGTCGGTCTCCGGTCACGTCCAGCGCCCGGGCAACTACGAGATCGAGCTCGGCATCCCCTCGCGCGAACTGATCTACGGGCTCGCCGGCGGCCCCCCGGAAGGCCGTGGCATCAAGTGCTGGTTCCCCGGAGGGTCCTCGTCCCCCGTGCTCACCGCGGATGACCTCGACGTGCCCTACGACTTCGACTCGATGGCGAAAGCGGGCTCGATGCTCGGCTCGGGCGCGGTCATCGTCGTCGACGACTCGACGCCGATCATCGACGTCGCGATGAAGACCGCGAAGTTCTACCGGCACGAGTCGTGCGGCAAGTGCACGCCCTGCCGTGAGGGCACGAACTGGACCGTGAAGATGCTCGAACGGATCGACGCCGGGCTCGCCACGCCGGTCGACCTCGAGATCATGGCCTCGGTCCAGGAGCACATCATCGGCAACTGCCTGTGCGTGCTCGGCGACGCGATGGCGATGCCGATCGGCTCGATGATCGCCAAGTTCCGCGACGAGTTCGAAGCGCACATGGAGCGTGCCCGAATCGAGACCGGCGTCGGCGACGCGGGCGGCGACGCCCTCGCGCTGGCCGCCCAGGGAGCCTTCGGCGGCGAGCCGGATGTGTTCCCGACCGGCGAAGGCGACCAGGCGCCCGGCGCTCACGGCGGCGAACCTGGCACCCAGAAAGGCGGCGCCTGATGCCCCGCCCCGAGGCGAACCTGATCACCTTCACCATCGACGGCGTCGAGGTGCAGGCGCCGGAGAACATGATGCTCGTCGACGCGGCCAAGCTCGGCGACGTCGAGATCCCGGTCTTCTGTTACGAGCCCAAGCTCGGCAACCCGGTCGGCGCGTGCCGCATGTGCCTGGTCGAGATCGAGGGCATCCCAAAGCTTCAGACCGGCTGCTCGACGCCGGTCAAGGACGGCATGGCCGTCTACACCCAGACCGACCGCGTCAAGACGGCCCAGCAGTCGGTCGTCGAGTTCCTGCTCATCAACCACCCCCTGGACTGCCCGGTCTGCGACAAGGGCGGCGAGTGCCCGCTGCAGGACATCACCTTCGGCTGGGGCGGCGGCATCTCGCGGTTCATCGAGCCCAAGCGCCACTTCGTCAAGCCGCTCGAGCTCTCGCCGCTGATCGCGATCGACCGCGAGCGCTGCATCCTCTGCTACCGCTGCGTGCGCTTCTCCCAGGAGGTCGCCGAGGACTACCAGCTCGTCCTGCTCGAGCGCGGCGCCCACTCCTACGTCTCGACGTTCGACGGGCACCCCTACGTGGCGCCCTTCAGCGGCAACATCGTCGAGCTGTGCCCGGTCGGCGCGCTCACCTCGCGCGCCTACCGCTTCCGGGCGCGGCCCTGGGACATCGAGGGTGCGGGCTCGGTCTGCACCTTCTGCCCGGCTCAGTGCAACGTCACGGTCACGGTTCGCGACGAGCGCGCGCTGCGCGTGCTCGCGCGCGACAACGCCGAGGTCGACGACGGGTGGCTGTGCGACAAGGGCCGCTTCGCCTACCAGTCCTTTCACGTCGATGAGCGCGTCACCGAGCCGATGCTGCGCGACGGCGGCGTGCTGCGTCCGGTGCCCTGGGAGCGCGCACTGAGCGAGGCCGCGAGCCGGCTCGCCAAAGCGGGAGCCGCAACCGCCGCGATCGCCGGCGGGGGCGCCAGCAGCGAGGAGGGGCTCCTGCTCTCCAGACTCGTGCGCGAGGCTCTCGGCTCGCCGCACGTGGACTCCCGCCGCGGCGGCGCCCTGCCGCTCGAGCTCCATCGCTCGCTCGGCGAGCCGCGACTGCAGGCGAAGGTCTCCGACCTCGAGTTCGCCGACGCGGTGCTGGTGCTCGCAGCGGACCCGGTCAACGACGCGCCGATCCTCGATCTGCGGCTGCGCAAGGGGGTCCGCCGCCGCGGCCTGAAGCTCGGCCTGGCGATGCCCGGGCCCAACTCGCTCGAGCCCGCCGCCGCCCTGTCCGTCCGGTTCGGTCCAGGTGCCGGCCCGGCGTTCGCCGCAGCGCTTGCCGCCGCGCTCGCCGACGCGCCGGATCGCGGCGAGGTCGAGCGCCTCGCGCGGATCGCGGGGACCGAGCCGGCCGCCCTCTCAGGGCTGGTCACGCTGCTGCGCGGCGAGGGTGAGCAGGAGCGCCCGCGGGAGGTCGTGGTCGTCTTCGGCGAGCGGCTCACCTCGGGTCCCAACGGAGCCGCCGGCGCCGAAGCGCTGCTCCAGATCGCGAGCCGCCTCGGGATCGCCGAGACCGACGGCGCAGGCCTGCTCGAGCTCCCGGCCACGGCCAACGGGCGCGGTCTGAGCGAGGCGGGGGTGCTGCCGAACGCGGGCCCCGGCTTCTCGGAGACCGCAGCGCAGGGGTGCGACGCCCACGCGATCGCAGAGGCGCTGGCCGCCGGCGAGCTCCAGGCGCTCTACCTGCTGGAGTCCGACCCGCCGGCCGACCTCCCCGATCGCGAGCTGTGGGAGCGTGCGATGGCCGCGGCGGGAACGGTCGTCGCGCACGCCTCGTTCCTGACCCCGTCGATCGCCGAGCACGCCGACGTCGTGTTCCCCGCCGAGGTCTACGCCGAGAAGGAGGGCACGATCGTGCATCCCGACGGGCGTCTGCAGCGGCTGCGACCGGCGATCGCCCGCGTCGGAGAGGTGCGCGCGGGGTGGCGGGTCATCTCCGAGCTGGCGCTGCGACTCGGGCTCGACCTCGACGTCCTGAACGGCGCGCTGGCCTCGCAGCAGCTGTTCGACGCGGTGCCGTTCTACGCCGGCCTCACACTCGAGGAGATCGGCGGACGCGGCGTGCGCTGGCAGGAGCGCTCCGCGGCTCAGAGCTTCCCCGCGGGCACCGCTCCCGGGGAGGCCGCGCCCGAGTTGATCGCGTTCGGCGATGACCTCGCGACACTGACCGAACAGCGCGAAGTGGCGGGCTTCCGCTCGATCTGGGACGCGACCGAGGTCGAGTACTCGCCGGCGCTCGCCTTCCTGCATCCGCACAGCGCCCAGAAGGCCGGCGGGCGCGTGCCGGCCTCTGAGGGGGCCGTCGCCCCGTGATCGCGACCGTCGGCTACTACGAGCCCTGGTGGATCCAGATCCTCAAGGCGATCGTGATCTTCGCGGTCGGCCTGCAGCTGGTGCCGATCGTGCTGCTCGCCGAGCGCAAGCTCCTCGGGCGCTTCCAGAGCCGCTTCGGTCCCAACCGCGTCGGCCCCTACGGCGCCCTGCAGCCGCTCGCCGACATCCTGAAGCTCCTGACGAAGGAGCAGTTCCGGCCTTCCACCTCGATCGGCTTCCTGTTCGCGATCGCCCCGATCATCTCGATCGTCACCGCAGTGGGCGCGCTCGCGATCATTCCGTTCGGCGACGTTCAGGACATCTTCGGCACGAAGGTCGGGCTGTACGGCATCGACGTCTCGATCGGTCCCCTGTACCTGTTCGCCATGAGCGGCATCGCCTTCTACGGGATCATGCTCGGCGGCTGGTCCTCGGGCTCGAAGTACTCGTTCCTCGGCGCGATGCGGGGCGCGGCCCAGCTGATCTCCTACGAGGTCTCCCAGGGGCTGGCCCTGGTCGGCGTGATCATCACCGCGCAGACGCTGTCGCTGACCGGGATCGTCAACGCCCAGAAAGGGATGTGGTACTTCATCCCGCAGTTCATGGGCTTCCTCATATTCCTGGTCGCGAGCTTCGCCGAGACCAACCGCGCGCCGTTCGACCTGACCGAGGCCGACGCCGAGCTCGTCGGCGGCTACAACACCGAGTTCGGCGGCGGGCGCTTCGCCTCCTACTACTTCGCCGAGTACCTGAACGTGATCGTGGTCTCCGGCGTCGTCACGACCGTCTTCCTCGGCGGCTGGCTGCTGCCCTTCGGGATCCATCCTCCCGGCTGGGTCGACCCCTTCGTCGTGCTCGGGAAGATGGCCCTGGTCACGTTCCTGTTCATCTGGGTCCGCGCCACCCTGCCGCGTCTGCGCTACGACCAGCTGATGTCGTTCGGGTGGAAGGTTCTGCTTCCGCTGGCGACGCTGAACGCCCTGGTGACCGCGATCGTCGTGACGGCGGCCCACTGATGCCCGCCACCCTGAAAGTCGAGGGCTGGAGCCCGGGCGATGACGTGATCGAGGTCAAGCGGACGCCCGCACCAGGCCCGGCGCGCTCGGCATGGCGGACGTTCGTCGAGACGCTTCGCGGCCTCGGCACGACCTTCGGCCGCTTCCGCGAGACGCCGACGACGGTCCAGTACCCCGAGCAGAAGACACCGGTCTACCCGCGCTTCCGTGGCCGTCACAAGCTCCACAAGTTCGAGGACACCGGTCTGGAGAAGTGCGTCGGCTGCTCGCTGTGCGCCGCCGCGTGCCCATCGGACTGCATCCGCGTCGTGGCTGCGGAGAACACCCCCGAGAACCGCATCTCGGCGGGGGAGCGCTATGCGGCGGTCTACGAGATCAACATCTCGCGCTGCATCTTCTGCGGCTACTGCGAGGTCGCCTGCCCGTTCGACGCGATCACGATGGGCCACGAGTACGAGCTCTCCGACTACGACCGCACGGACCTGATCTTCACGAAGGAGATGCTGCTCGCCGAGCCGCTCGAGCGGGCGCCGCTGAGGACGGAGGGCGAATGAGGGCCCCCGGGGAGACTTCGCCGGCCGGCGCCGGCGCGACTCTCGGCGAGGCCGCGCGATGAGCGCGGTGCTCTTCTTCATCGGCGCCGCGGGCGCGATCGCGGGAGCGATCGGCGTCGTGATGCTGCGCAACCCGTTCTACTGCGTGCTCTCGCTGGTCGCCCATCTCGTCTCGCTCGCGGTCCTGTTCCTGCTGCTGCGCGCCGAGTTCGTCGCCGCGGTCCAGGTGGTCGTCTACGCCGGCGCCGTGATGGTGCTCTACGTCTTCGTCGTGGCCTACGTCGGCGGAGAAGGCGAAGGCATCGGTGAGCGGCTTCGTGCCGGAGCGCCCGGTGGCGCCCGGAGCGGTCCGTCGGGGGCGGCGCTGCGCCTCGGCGGCGTGGTGCTCGCCGGCGCGCTGCTCGTCGAGCTCCTGATCGCGCTGCTCGGCACGGGCCTCGAGGCCGTGAACACCGACGGCGCGGGCTACGTCCCCGGGCCGAAGGCGTACGGCACGCCCGCCTACATCGGCAACCTGCTCCTCACCCGCTTCCTGCTCGTGTTCGAGGTCGCCTCGTTCCTGCTGCTGATCGCGGCCGTCGGCGCGGTCGTGCTCGCGCGGCGCCGCCGGGGCCTCGAGGACGACGACGTCCCCTCACGGGAGCCCCTCGACGTCGCACCGCCGCGCAGCACCGGGACGATGGTCGAGGGCGTCGGGAGCCGCCTGCGATGACGATCGCCTGGTACCTGGCCGTCTCGGCGATCGTGTTCGCGCTCGGAGCGGTGGGCGTGATGACGCGGCGCAACCCGCTTGTGATCCTGCTGTGCCTCGAGCTGATGCTCAACGGAGGCAACCTCGCACTGATCGCCTTCGCGCGGATGTGGGGCAACGGCGACGGTCAGATCCTCGCGATCATCGTGATGACAGTCGCCGCCTGCGAGGTCACGATCGGGCTCGGCCTGATCGTCGCGCTCGCCCGGCGCAGGCTGCCGATCGACGTCGACGAGCTGCGGGAGCTGCAGGGATGAGCACCACGACCTGGGGCTGGCTCGTGCTGGCCTTCCCTCTCGCCGGGACGCTCGTCATCGGGTTCGGCTTCCGCGGGCTGAAACGCAACACCGCGGGCTGGATCGGCACGGCTGCCCTGGCGCTGTCCTTCGTGGCCGCGATCGGGACGCTGGTCTCGCTGCAGGGCCACGATCCGCAGCACCGCCAGCTCGTCTCCTCGCTCTACAACTACGCCTCCACAGTCGGAATCAACGCGAAGATGTCGATCCTCGTCGACCCGCTGTCGGTCTGGATGATCCTGATCGTCACCGGCATCTCGACGCTGATCCACCTCTACTCGATCTCCTACATGGAAGAAGACAAGGGGTTCGGCCGCTTCTTCGCCTACCTCAACTTCTTCGTCTTCTCGATGCTGCTGCTCGTGCTGGCGGGGAACTTCCTGCTGCTGATCGTCGGCTGGGCGTTCGTCGGCGCGGCCTCCTACCTGCTGATCTCCTTCTGGTACCGGCGCCAGAGCGCCACGAACGCCGGGATCAAGGCGTTCGTGATCAACGTCGTCGGCGACGTCGGGCTGGTGCTCGGCACCTACTTCATCTTCAAGCACACGGGCACGCTGGAAATGCTCGGGACGTTCAAGGCCACCGCACACGGCGCCTTCGGCGCCCACGGAGACGGCGACCTGACGGCCGGCTGCATCCTGCTGCTCGTCGGCGCGTTCGCGAAGTCCGCGCAGATCCCGCTCCACACCTGGCTCCCGGACGCGATGGAAGGCCCGACGCCGGTCAGCGCGCTGATCCACGCGGCGACGATGGTGACGGCGGGCGTGTACCTGATCGCGCGCATGCATCCGCTGTTCGAACTCGCGCCCGCGGCGCAGGACGTCGGCGCGGTCGTGGGCTGCGCGACGCTCTTCATCGCGGCCACGATCGCGCTCTCGCAGACCGACATCAAGCGGGTGATCGCGTACTCGACCATGTCGCAGATCGGCTACATGATCATGGGCGTCTCGGTGGGCGCGTACGCCGCCGGCCTCTTCCACCTGATGACGCACGCCTTCTTCAAGGCGCTGCTGTTCATGGGCGCCGGCTCGATCATCGGCGCGATGGCCGGCGAGCAGTCGCTCGACCGCATGGGCGGCTTCCGCAAGGCGCTGCCGTTCACGTTCGCCTGCTTCATCATCGGCGGGCTCGCGCTGTCGGGCATCCCGCCGTTCTCCGGGTTCTTCTCCAAGGACGAGATCCTGCTGGTGACCGGTGAGCGCGGCGGCTGGCACTGGGCGCTGTACGTGATCGGCTACATCAGCGCCTTCCTGACGGCGATCTACACGTTCCGGATGATCTTCCGGGCGTTCTACGGGGACCCGGTGCCCGAGGCCAAGGAGCTCGAAGAAGGGCACCTGCATCATGCGGAGCACCCGACGAACCCGGCGACAGGCGAAGTCGAGGACACCGATGTCGGCTTCCCCGGTCCCCACCACGCGATCGCCGAGCGCGCACTTCCGATGAAGGTCTCGATGTCGCTGCTCGCAATCGGGGCGATCGGCGCCGGGCTGATTCAGATCCCGGAAGTCGACGACGTCGCCACGAAGTTCCTCGAACCGACATTCGCGGGCTCCACCCTCTACACCGTGCACACGAGGGACGGGCTGCTCGTCTTCGGGCTGATCCTCGGGACGGTCCTGGGTCTCGCCGGCATCGCGATCGCCTATCGCATCTGGGTCACGGCGCCCGGCACCGCTGAGCGCATCCGGACGAGATTCCATGCGCTGTACACGGTCTCGGTCAACAAGTGGTACTTCGACGAGCTGATCGACGGGCTGATCGTCCGCCCCACCCTCGCCGTCGCGAACTTCGCGCGCAACGTGTTCGAGCCGCGAGTCGTCGACGAGACGCTCGTCGGCGGCACCAGCGGCATCGTGCGCGCCTCCTCGGCGGCCGTTCGCGCAGTGCAGAGCGGCTTCGTGCGCTACTACGCCGCGCTGCTGGTGCTGGGCGTCGCGGCCGTCGGCTTCTACTTCCTCCTCCAGAGCTGATCGCGATGCCGCCTCTCTCGATCCTCCTCTGGCTGCCGCTCGCATTCGGCCTGCTCGGCGCGGTTCTGCCACCGCGTCAGACCGGACGTACGGCCACGCCCGCCACCGCCCCCGGCGGCGAGGTGCGCAGGCCGGTCTCGGCGTCGGGGATCGCGGCGCTCGTGGGCACGCTCGCCACCCTCGGCCTCGCGATCGCCTACCTCGCGGACTACAAACCCGGCGGCGGCTCTCAGCACGTCACCGACACGATGTGGATCTCCTCGCTGGGCATCCACTACAAGCTGGCGGTCACGGGGCTGAACGTGGTGCTGATCACGATGACCGCCCTGCTGTTCGCGGCCGCCGTGCTGGCGAGCAACCTCCGCCCCTCGGGGCCGCCGGAGCGCGCCCGCAGCTACTACTTCCACCTGATGCTCGCGGAGTCCGCGGTGCTGGGAGCGTTCCTGGCCCAGGACCTGATCCTGTTCGTCGCCTTCTTCGACCTGATGCTGATCCCGTTCTACTTCCTGATCGGGGGCTGGGGGCGCGACCCGGAGGGCTCCACGCGCGTGCGCGCCACGACGAAGCTCGTGATCTACACGCTCGTCGGCTCGCTGCTGATGCTCGCCGGCGCAGTCGCGGCGGGCGTGCTCGCCGCCCAGCAGAACGGCGGCAACCTCGACTTCGCCTACACAGCTCTCCAGCACGCGCCGCTGGCGACCGGAACCCAGGAGTGGATATTCCTGCTGTTCGCCGCCGCGTTCCTCGTGAAGATGCCGGCCTTCCCCTTCCACGGCTGGATGCCCGACGGCTACCGCGCGATGCCGATCGAGGTCCTGATGGTGTTCTCCGGCGTGCTCTCGAAGGTCGGGGCCTACGGCTTCCTCGCGATCGTCCTGACGATCTTCCCGCGCGCGGCGGTGCACTTCCAGACGCTGCTGCTGCTGATCGCGCTCGCCTCGATCATCTACGGCTCGATGCAGGCCTTCACGCAGACCGACGTCCGGCTGATCGCCGGGTACTCCTCGGTCGCCCAGCTCGGCTTCATCACGCTCGGGATCTTCGCGCTGAACTCGCAGGGCGCCCAGGGCGCGCTGCTGCAGATGGTCAACCACGCGATCGTCGTGGCGCCGCTGCTGTTCATCTCAGCCCTGCTCGCGCGGCGCGCGGGCGGCTCGGAAGACATCCGCGACATGGGCGGGATCGCGTTCCGCGCACCCGTTCTCGCCAGCATCTTCCTGATCGTGGCGCTCGCGACGCTCGCGATGCCCGGCTCGGCGAACTTCGTCGGCGAGTTCCTGATCCTGCTGGGCGTCTTCAAAGCGAAGCTCGTGATCGCGATCATCGCCTTCACGGGCGTCGTGATGGCAAGCGTCTACGCGCTGCGGCTGTTCATCCGCGCGATGCACAACCGCGTCGGCAAGAAGGTCGAGTCGCGTGAGATCACGCTGCGCGACGGGCTCGTGCTCGTCCCGATCGTCGCGGTGATCCTGTTCATGGCCGTCTACCCGCAGCTGGCGCTGCACCGCAGCGAACGGTCGGTGAAGGACAGCGTCGCAGCCGCGCAGATCTTCTCGGCCTGCGGGATGCACCCCCAGTGCCACTACTTCTCGGCGCGGGCGAGCGGTGTGCCACAGCCCGTCGCGGCCTCCGCGACCGCCTCAACCGCCGGCAACCAGGCCGAAACGAAATGACCGCCCTCCTGGCAACCGCCCACCTCAAAGGCCCGCACATCGACTGGGCCGGGCTCTCCCCTCTGATCGCGCTGCTGGGCGGCGCGGCGATCGTGCTGCTCGTCGGGCTCATCGGCAGCCGCTGGGTCCGCTCGCAGCTCGTCCCGGCGCTGACGCTCGTCGCGCTGGGCGCGACGCTCGGCCTGACGATCTGGCAGTGGGGCGAACGCGAGTCCCTGATCGCGGGCGCGCTGCGGATCGACCCGCTCACGCAGGTGCTGACGCTCGTGCTGGTCGCGGGCGGCGCGTGCACCGTGCTTCTCGCCTGGCGCTCTCGCGCCGCGCAGGAAGCAGCGCACGGCGAGTTCCACGCCCTGCTGCTCACCTCGCTCGCCGGGATGCTGATGCTCGTCGCCGCCCAGAACACGGTCGTCCTGTTCACCGGGCTCGAGGTGCTCTCGATCCCGCTGTACGTGCTGTGCGCGGTCGAAATGCGCCGCGAGCACTCGCTGGAGTCGGGACTGAAGTACCTGATCGTCGGTTCCGTCGGCTCCGCGACGCTCCTCTACGGCCTCGCGCTCATCTACGGCGCCACGGGCCAGACCTCCTACGCGGGGATCGCGGCGAAGCTCGCGGCCGGTGGCCTGTCGACCGACGTGATGACGCTGACGGGGATCGCGCTCTGCATCGCCGGCCTGGCCTTCAAGGCGTCGATCGCACCGTTCCACCAGTGGACCCCGGATGTCTACGAGGGCGCGCCGACGCCGGTGACCGCGTTCATGGCGGTGACGACCAAGGTCGCCGCATTCGGCGCCTTCATCCGCTTCTTCGACGTCGCGCTGATCGAAGCGCACGCGAGCTGGGGCCCGGCGCTCGCCGCGCTCGCCACGATCACGATCCTCGTGGGCAACGTGGGCGCGCTCGGTCAGTCCTCGCTGAAGCGGATGCTCGCCTACTCCTCCGTCGGGCAGGCCGGCTACATGCTCGCCGGGGTCGTGGTGGCGACGCGGCTCGGCGTGCAGGCAACCGTGCTCTACCTGGTCGTCTATCTGATGATGAACGTCGCGGCGTTCGCGGTGATCGTCGCCCGTGAGCGCGAGACCGGCCTCGGCGACTCGATCTCCGCGGTCTCGGGCCTCGGGCGCGAGCGGCCGCTGCTCGCCTGGCCGCTGACGCTCTCGATGCTCGGTCTCGCGGGGATCCCCGCGACCGCGGGCCTGATCGGCAAGATCTATCTGATCCAGGCCAGCGTGGAAGGCGGCTACGCCTGGCTCGGGATCGTGATCGTGATCGGCTCGATGATCTCGCTCGGCTACTACCTGCCGGTGATCGCCGCGATGTGGATGCGCGAGGCGCCCGGCCGGCCGCCGGTCCCGAGGCCCGGAGCGCCGGGGGCGGGCGGCCTACCCGCGGTGGCGGGCGGATCCAGCGAGATCGACGCCGAGGGTTTCGAGCTCGCGCGCGACCGCCAGCCGGAGATCGTGTTCGTCGCCGTCCTCGCGGGCGCCGCGACGCTCGTGTTCGGGATCGTGCCCCAGCCGCTGTTCGACCTGGTGCAGCACACCGGGTCGGCGCTCGGGCTGTTGTGAGGGCTCCCAACCGGGACTGTCAATCCCAGGAGGGCCCGTCTTCCCCGAGGCTCATCGTCCGCCGCATGAAGCGGTCGAACTGCGGCACGGTGAACTTGGCATATCCGTATTCCGGCGTGTAGAGCAGACCCTTGTTGATGAGCCGTGCGCGCACGGGACCGACTTCCTGGGATGTCTTCCTCAGGACGGTGGCAACCTCCGAAGCTCGCTGCATGTCCGCGCCGCCCTCAGCCATCGCGCGAAGGTAACGTCGCTCCGTGGGTGTGCATCGCTGCAGCCGTGCGCGGAAGAAGCTTTCGTCCAACTCGGCCTCGACGATCTGCTGAGCGTCCTCGGCGTCGGAGCCGGTGATCGTGGGACCTGTCGCTTGGTTCCAGACGGCACGGCCGTACTCTTGGATGAAGTACGGATACCCCTCGGTGTACGAGACGATCGTCGCGATGGCCTCGTCTTCGAACGCTACCTTCTCGGCCTTCGCTGGCTCCACCAAGGCCTCTCGGGCGGCGTCGTTCGGCAGCTCTCCGATCGTCGGATACTTGAACAACCGCTCGGAGTAGGACTTTGCGTCACCCGCAAGGCCAGGGAGTTGGGGCAGCCCAGCACCGGCGAATGTGACCGGAAGCTGGGCCTGGACCGTCCTGTGGACGGCCCCTATCAGAGCCTCCAGCGCCTCCTTTTCTAGGAACTGGATCTCGTCGAAGAGGAACACCACTCCGCGACCATGAGCTTGAGCAGCTCGCCCAATGGCCTCGAAGACGTCTGCCAGGTCGTCATTGAGGTTGCCGGTGTCGGCACGTCCGGCCTCGGGATCCCCGTCCAGCCCGACCGTAAGGGCGCCCGAAGGCACGACCGTCAGCGAAAACGACTTCAGGACCGCCGCGGCAGTCTTGGCTCGGTCACTCCACTTCGCCTTAGGCGAGACGTCAAACAGCGCACGACGAGCAAGGTTGGCGATCTGAGGACCAAATGGGGTGTTCTTGGAGACCTCAGCTTTTGCTGCGACCCAGGACTCCTCGTCAGCAATCTTCTGGTACTCCCCGAGGAGGACAGTCTTCCCGACGCCGCGGAGGCCGGTCACCACAAGAGACTGCTCGGTGTAGCCGTTCATAAGCCGGCGAAGCAACACCCTGAAATCGTCCAGCTCCGTGCGGCGCCCGGCCAGAAAGCGGGGCGGCGCTCCCGCGTTCGGCGTGTACGGGTTGCGCGCTCTATCCATTGGCTTTATTCAGATTAGCAAGGTTTTACGTCTGGCGATAAACCTCGCTAAACAAAGTAACGGCCATCCCCGTCGACGGACTCTGGGGATGTCCCCCGTTCAGGACGGCTTCATCGCGGCTGGCCCTACAGCCGCCCCGAGCGCTCCGCGGCCTCCTCGGCCTGCGTGAGCTGGCGCTCGACGAGATCGAGCCCCGAGTCCCAGAAGCCGGGGTCGGAGAGGTCGATGCCGACGAGCGCGGCGATCTCCTCGGGGCTTTTCGAGCCGCCCGCGGCGAGCATTTCCAGGTAGCTCGGGACGAGCTCCGGGCCGAGCTGCTCGTAGCGCTCGTAGACGGACAGCGCGAGCAGCTGGCCGTAGGCGTAGGCGTAGACGTAGCCGGGGCTGCCGATGAAGTGCGGGATGTAGGACCACCAGCTGCGGTATCCATCGGTGACCTCCACCGAGTCTCCGAGCATCTCCTCCTGGCTGTCGGCCCACAGCTCCCCGAAGCGCTCGACCGACAGCTCGCCCTGATCGCGGCGCTCGGTGTGGACGAGGTCCTCGAAGCGGTTCATCGCCACCTGGCGGAACACGGTGGCGATCGTGTCCTCGAGGTTCTCGGCCAGCAGCGCGAGCTGCGATGCGGGCGAGGTGTCCTCTTCGAGCAGCTTGCCGAAGACGATCGTCTCGCCGAAAACCGACGCCGTCTCGGCGAGCGTGAGCGGGGTCGACTGGTGGAAGATGCCCTGGCGCGCGGCGAGTGCGAAGTGCACGCCGTGGCCGAGCTCGTGCGCGAGCGTGAGCACGTCGCGGCGTCGCGAGGTGTAGTTGAGCAGCACGTACGGGAACTCGGAGGGGACGGTCCCCGCGCAGAAGGCGCCGCCGCGCTTGGCGGGGCGCACAGGCGCGTCGATCCGGTGCTCGTCGAAGAACCGCCGTACCAGCGCGCCCAGCTCGGGGGAGAACCCCGAGTAGCAGTCGAGCACGATCTCGCGGGCCTCGTGGTAGGAGTACCGGGCCTCCTCGTCCTCGCTCACCGAGGCCAGGCGGTCGTAGTCGGCGAGACGATCGAGACCCAGCAGCCGCGCCTTCAGCCGGTACCAGCGCCGCGGGATCTCATAGCGGGCGCGCACGGCTTCGATCAGCGCCTGCACCGACTCGTCGCTCGCCTCGTTCGAGAGGTTGCGTGCGGCGAGCCACGTCGGATAGCTGCGAAGGCGGTCTTCGGTCGCCTTGTCGGCGAGGAGCGTGTTGAAGAGATAGGCGCGCGTGCGCAGCCCGGGCGCGAGCGCGGCCGTCACGCCCTCGGCGGTCGAGCGTCGCACCTTGCGGTCGGCGTCCTGAAGACGGCTGAGCGCGACGTCGAGCGGAGCGCGCGCCGGCTCGGTGCCCGCCGCATCCTCGCCGCCGGGCTGTGGCAGCTCGACCTCGATCACCGAGGTCAGCTCCTCGAACAGGCGCCTCCACGCGGTCGCGCCGGTCAGCGACTTCTCGGTGACGATCCGCTCCTCCGGCTCGGTGAGCAGGTGCTCGCGATAGCGGCGCACGTTGCGCAGGTGGTGGCGCGCGAAGTCGAGGCCGTCCCCCGCGAGCAGCGCCTCGGCGCGGTCGTCCGGAAGCGCTGCCCACTCCAGCTCGAAGAACAGCAGCGTGGTCTGGATCGCGGTCTCCTGCTCCTGGACCCACTGCATCAACGCGCCGTTGGCGGGATCGGCGGTGTCGGTCGAGAACTTCAGCGCGGCGTAGTAGCCGGCGCGCCCCGCCAGCTCGGTGATGTCGGCGAGGTCGCCCATCGCCGCCGCGAGCCCGGCGTGGTCGAGCTCGCCGAGCTTGCCCGCATGACGCTCGGCAAAGGCCTTCGAGCGCTCGAGCGCCTCGCCCATGCGCCGCTCGACCCCCTCACGGCCCTCACCTGCGACCAGCGGGTCGAGGTTCCAGCTCGCCTTCTGCAGCTCGGGGTCGGTCTCGGGCGTCGCCGGCGCGGCCATCGGGGCGCAGCTTATCGGCGCGGCGCGGGCCTCACGGCCGGGACCTCGCGCGCGGCGCGTCCAGCCGCGCGGCGCGAGGCGGAGATCACTCCCCGGAGATCGCGCGCAGCATGTCCAGCCGCGATGCGCGACGCGCCGGGATCGCCGCCGCCACGACGCCCGCGACGCCTGCGGCGAGGAGCAGCAGGATCAGGGTGCCGACGGGCCACGCCTGGACGTAGCCTTCCCCCGAGAGCGCCAGCGACGTCGCCAGCGCCCCGATGATCCCCACCACCAGGCCCATCACGCCCCCGATCAGCGCGGTGATCACCGACTCGTAGCGGATCATCTGGCGGATCTGGCGCCGGCTAGTCCCGATCGCCCGCATCATGCCCAGCTCGCGCGTGCGCTCGTAGATCGAGAGGATCAGCGTGTTGACGATCCCGAACAACGAGACGATCACCGACAGCGCGAGCAGCACGTAGATCAAGGTCAGCAGGTTGTTGATCTGCCCCGCCAGGTCCTGCTTGAACTGCGCGGCGGTCCGTGAGCGCACCTGGGGATAGGACGCCTTCAGCAGCGCGTCCACGCGGGGCTGGACCTGCGCGTCGGTCGCGCCGGGGACGTAGGTGACGAAGTTGACGCCGTCTTCACGCTGCCCGAAAGCGCTCGCGCCGAGCGCCCGGCTGATCGTGATGGCGCCCAGCAGTTCGGCGTTTTCCTTGATGATCCCGGTCGTCGTCAGGGTCACGTGGCCGCCCGTCGGGGTGAGCAGGGTCAGCGGCGTGCCGACTTTCAGATGGTGGCTCTTGGCGAAGCCTTCGGTGACGATCATGCGCGTTCCGGAGAGGGCGAGCAGCGTCGCGTTGGAGCCCTGCTTCCATTCGAGCTTGTAGGCCTTGCCGAACGACTCCGGTTCCACCGCCGTGACGGTCTCGTTGTGTTTCGTCCCCAGCGGGCGGCCGAGGGTGAACGCGAGCGCCGTCACTTCCTTGACCCCCGGGACTTTGCGGACCGAGACGGCGACCCCCGGCGGGATGCCCTGTTCGCTGTTGCCGCTCTGGGAGTTCTCGATGATCAGGTTGCCGGCGAAGGAGCGGTCGACGGCGTGGTTGATCGTGGCCTTGAAGCTGGCCGCCAGCACCGCCACGAACGCCACCAGCGCCAGTCCCACCATCAGCGCCGCCGCGGTGACCAGCGTGCGGCCGGGCTGGCGGATCGAGTTCTCCTCGGCCAGGCGGCCGGTGATGCCGCGCCAGCGGACCAGGCGCCCGATCGCATGGCCGAGGGCCGGCACGATCCGGTAGCGCCGCTGCGGGCGCTCTTCCCCGCGGCGCAGGCGCACGAACAGGCGCACGCCCCGGAACACCCAGATCACGATCAGCACGACGCCGAGCCCCGCGGCGCCGACTGCGATCAGGGCGCTCAGCACGAGGACCCCGATCACGAAGCGGATCACGAGCCATCTGCGCGTGGGCAGAGGCCGTGGCGGGATCGAGACGCCCTCGCGCATCGCCGCGACGGGCGGTACCCGCGTCGCGCGCAGCGCCGGAGCGAGCCCGGCGAGCAGCGTCACGATGACCCCGACGAGCAGGGAGACGATGATCGTGCGGGCCTCGATCACGGTGCCGTTGTCGGGCAGCGTCGCGCCGAAGGCTTTGAAGAGGGCGTCGAGCAGCGGCGCGACGGCGATTCCCGCGAGCAGGCCGAGCCCGGCGCCGAGCACGCCGAGCATCAGGCTTTCGTAGACCACGGAGCTGAGGATCTGGCCGCGCGAGGCGCCCAGGGTGCGCAGCAGCGCGAGTTCGCGGACGCGCTGCGCGACGGTGATCGAGAAGGTGTTGAAGATGATGAACGCCCCGACCACGAGCGCGACGTAGGCGAAGATCAGCAGGAACGTCCGCAGCCCGCCGAGGTTGTGTTCGAGGTTGCTCGTGTCCTTCGAGGCCTGTTCGGAGCCCGTTCGCACCTGGACGGTGCCGGGCAGCTCGGCGCGGATCCGGTTGCGCAGTTCGCTCGGAGAGACCCCCGGGCGCGCCGCCACGTCGATCTGGTCGAAGCGCCCGGGCTCGCCCAGCAGCCGTTGCGCCTCGGCCGGAAGCAGCAGCGCGGCACCGGCGCCGCCGAAGGATTCGCCGCCCCCGAACTTCAGGATGCCGACGATCGTGTAGGTGCCCGTCGCTCCGGTACCCGCCACGATCATCCGCCGGCCGAGGCCGAGCCCCGAGCGTTCGGAGGTCGCCTGGTCGATCGCGACCTCCGAGGAGCTCGTCGGGAAGCGGCCCTTGACCGGCTTGAAGGACTCGAAGCGGGGCGGGACCCGCGAGGCGATGAACGCGGGCGCGAAACCGCTGGTGAGCCGTTTGCGGCGCGTGTCGAGGAAGGTGCCGCGGGAGAAGATCGAGCCCGCGGCCTGAGCGACGCCCGGCGTCCGCCCGACCTTTTCCACCATCTGCTGCGTGACGGGCGAGGTTTCCGACTGCACTTCGCGGCCCAGCGTTTCGGCTGGTGTGACCACCACGTCGTGGCCCTTGCTCGCGGTCTGGAAGATCTTCGCGAACGAGTTGTTGATCGTGTCCGTGAGGATGTAGGTCCCGGCCATCAGGGCGACGCCCAGGACGATCGCGATCGCGGTCAGCGCGACGCGCAGCTTGCGCTGGGCGAACCCCCTCAGCACGAGGCGCAGCATCAGCCCAGAGCCTTCATCAGGTCGAGCGTCTGCTCGGTGCTGACCGCCTCCCCGTCGTGGACGATCCGCCCGTCGGCCAGGACGACCAGGCGGTCGGCGAACGAGGCGGCGTGGGCGTCGTGGGTGACCATCACCACGGTCTGTTCGAACTCGTCAACCGCCTGACGCAGCAGGTTCAGCACATCGTCCGTCGCCTTCGAGTCGAGGTTGCCGGACGGCTCGTCGGCGAACACAACCGACGGGTGCGAGACGAGCGCCCGGGCGACCGCGACCCGCTGCTGCTGGCCCCCGGAGAGCTCGGCCGGACGGTGCTTCAGACGGTCGCCGATGCCGACGGCCTGCACGAGCGTGTCGAACCAGTCGCGATCCACGTCGCGTCCCGCGATCGAGAGCGGCAGCAGGATGTTCTCTTCGGCGTCGAGCACCGGCAGCAGGTTGAACGTCTGGAAGATGAAGCCGATGTGGTCGCGGCGCAGCTGCGTCAGCGCCCGGTCGTCGAGGTCCGTCAGCTCGACTCCGGCGATCTGAATGTGCCCGGAGGTGGGCTGATCGAGGCCCGCGAGCGTGTGCATCAGCGTCGACTTGCCCGAGCCGGACGGACCCATGATCGCCGCGAACCGCTGCTGCGGAAAGGCGACGGTGATGTCGACGAGCGCGTCGACGGCGGCCTCGCCCTCGCCGTAGCGGCGACTCAGATCCTGCGCGGCCACGATGTCGCCCCGGTGATCGGTTCCGCCCATCGGTCCGAGACTAGCGACCGGTGCCACGGCCGTGGCGCCCGGCAGATCCACTTGGGTGTCAGCCTTCGAACGTGGCGCGGCCGAGCCGTCGAACGCGTCCTGCGCGCTCATGCATCCATCGTCCGCGTCCGCCACGCGCCCAGTCCCAGGAACAGCACCAGCCAGGCTGCGATCACCAGCACCGCCGTGCCCGAGCTGAGGGTCACGGCCTGCGCGCCCCGGCCGCCGCGGTCACCCAGGCCGACCGGGCTGAAATGATCCACCGCTTCGCGGAGCACGAGCTCGCGGGCGCTCCCGAGCGAGCTGATGTTGGTGAGGATCGGGCTGGCGACGAGCTGCCAGCCGATCAGGACGACGAGCGCGGCCGGCTTCGATGCGGTGAGCGAGGAGAAGCCGACGGCGACCGCACAGATCACCCCGGTCGAGAGCAGCGTGAAGCCGAGCCCGTTGAGCATCGCCGCGCCGCCGGGCGTGGGCGCGCCGTCGGCCAGCGCGTAGACCCCGATCGCGACGACGGCGTAGCCGATCAGAGCCACCACCCACGTGAGCGCGATCGCCGCCGGCACGCGCGAGGCGAACAGGGCCAGGCGCGAGCGGCCCGTCACTACGAGGTCGCGGAACACGCCCGCGCTTGCGTCTCCGGCGCCCGCATCGGTGCCGATCAGGATCGCCGCGAGCGGCCCGAAGAACACGGCGAGGATGCGCAGCGAGTCCTGGAAGCCGTTGAGGCCTCCGGCCGGCTGGTGTTCGGTCGGGTTCGAGGAGTGCTGCGCGGCGCTGATGACGAAGTAGAGCAGCAGCGGCACGAGCGCCAGAAGCAGCGACCAGGCGATCGTCCCGCGGCGCTTGCGGAGCTTCAGGAGGTCCGCGCCGACCATCTGTGTCGCGAGGGCGGTGCTCATGCCGGTACCTCCTCTCCGGCCGTTTCCAGCCGGCTCGTGATCTCCAGGAACCGCTGCTCGAGGCTGTGCCTGACAGGCTCGAGGCGCATCACGCCGATCCCGGCCGTGACGAGCGCCGCGTTCAGCCGCGCCGCCGCGGCCGGGTCCTCCGCCTGCGCGGAGAGCACCGCGCGCAGGCCCTCGTCGCTGCGCTGGACGGAGGCGACCAGCTCGCTCCCCTGAAGCATGAGCAGCGCCCGCTCGGGATCGTCCACGCCGATGATCAGCTCGCCGGGCGCGCCACCGCCGGCCAGCTCGGCGACGGGGCCCTGGGTGATGACCTTGCCGCGGTCGACGATCGCCGCCGCGTCGCAGGTCTTTTCGACCTCGTCGAGCAGGTGCGAGGACACGAACACGGTCCGTCCCTCCTGCTCGACCATCGCGCGGATCATCTCGCGGAACTCCTGGATCCCGGCCGGGTCGAGACCGTTGGTCGGCTCGTCGAGGATCAGCAGCAGCGGATCGGCGAGCAGGCAGCGCGCGACACCGAGGCGCTGGCGCATTCCCATCGAGTACTTCGAAACGCGGTCGCCGCCACGCGCGGTGAGGCCGACCCGCGCCAGCGCCGGCTCGATCCGCGAACGGACCTCCGGGCCGCGGGCGGCCGCCACCACGCGCAGGTTCTCGCGCCCGGACAGCTGCATGTGGAAGCGGGGCTCCTCGACGATCGCGCCGACGCGGCGGAGGGCCTCGACGCGCTGCGCGGGCACGGGCAGCCCGAGCAGGCTCGCCGACCCCGCGCTCGCGTGGGTCAGACCGAGCAGCGTGCGGATCAGCGTGGTCTTGCCGGCGCCGTTCGGGCCGAGGAACCCGAATGCGCAGCCGCGCGGCACGCTCAGGTCGACGCCGTCGATCGCGGTGCGCTCGCCGAAGCGCTTGGTCAGCCCGCGCGTCTCGATCGCCGGTGCGGTCGATCGGTCCTCGCGGGCCTGGGGCTCTGCGGTGGGGGGCATTCCACTCCTTCGGGGGGATCAGAGGGCGGGACAGATCATCCTGCACGCGGCCGGGCCCGCAATTGGGGATTGCCCCTAGTGGGCCACTAGTTACGTACCACGTTATATCGTACTACGTAGTAGATTGGTCCCTGAAACGGCGGTGCGGAGCGCAGGCGGACGCCGCGCCAAAGGGCGCCCGCGACGCAAACCACCCCTCCCAAGAACTACTCGAAGCTGACCAGGTGGCGCTGCACCGCCCAGCGGCTCAGCTCGTGGCGGCTCGAGAGCTGGAGCTTTCGCAGCACCGCCGAGACGTGCGCCTCGACCGTCTTGGAGGAGATGCCGAGCGTCCTCGCGATCTCCTTGTACATGTAGCCGCGCGCGATGTGCCGTAGCACCTCGCGCTCCCGCGGCGTGAGCTGGTCGAGCTCGGGGTCCACGGCCGGCGCCCGCTCGGGCGGAGCCGTCGCGAACGCATCGAGCACGAAGCCGGCCAGGCGCGGGGAGAAGACGGCATCGCCTTCGGCCACGCGCGCCACCGCTTCTGCCAGCTCGGGCCCCGAGATCGTCTTGGTCACGTAGCCCCGCGCCCCCGCCCTGATCACCGCGATCACATCCTCGGCAGCGTCCGACACCGAGAGGGCCAGAAAGCGCGGTGAGCCCTCGGCGCCCGCGGCGCGCTTGATGACCTCCTCCCCGCCGCCGTCGGGCATGTGCACGTCGAGCAGCACCACGTCGGGCCGCTGCGCCGCGATCGTCGCCACCGCCTCCTCGACGGTGCCGGCGTCGCCGACCACGTCGACCAGGTCCCCGAGCTCGGCTCTCACGCCCGCCCTGAACAGTCGATGGTCGTCGACGATCACGACCCGGGGCGTCGCGGCGGCCGTCATCCGGCCCCCACCTGCAGCTCGACCTCTGTCCCCTCGCCGAGCCGGCTCCGCACACGCGCGAGCCCGCGGTGACGCTCCATGCGACCCTGGATCGAGTCGCGCAGGCCGCGCCGGTCCGGCGGGACGGCCTGCGTGTCGAACCCCACGCCACGGTCGCGCACGAACACCTCGACGTGCCCGTCGCGCGCCTCGGCGTACAGGTCGACGCGGCCGCTGCCCGAGAACTTCGCGGCGTTCGTCATCGCCTCCCGGGCCGCCAGCACGAGCGCGTCCAGCGACTCGTCGAGGGGCTGGTCGCCGACCGTCACCACCTCGATCGGCATCCCGTGCAGTTCCTCGACATCCGCCGCGGCCTGGCGCAGCGCCGCCGCCACCGTGTCGGCCTCCGGCGCCGCCCGGCCCTCGTGCAGCCAGGTGCGCAGCTCGCGCTCCTGGCGCCTGGCGAGCGCCGCGACCTCCTGCGGTTCCCCCGAGCGCTTCTGGATCAGCGCCAGCGTCTGCAGCACAGAGTCGTGCAGGTGGGCCGCGACCTCCGCGCGCTCCTGCTCGCGGATCCGCGCGGCCCGTTCTGAGCCGAGGGAGCGGGCCAGGCGCACGAACCAGGGCCCGATCAGGAGCCCGAAGACGCCGGCGACGATCGCGACGGCTCCGATCGCGCGGCCGAGGCTGTGCAGCACGGCGAACCTGTGCAGCAGTGCCGCGACGGCGAAGGCCACCATCAGGGTGCCGACGAGCACGGGCGGGCCGTCCAGGCGCGCGGCGCCGCGGAGAAGCCCCCGCAGGCTGCGCCGCCCGCCCTCGACCCGCGGTGCCGCGGCGTCCCCCACCGTCGGACGCCACACGAGCGCCACGCCGCAGGCCCCGATCACGGCCGGCCACACGATCGACTGCCCGAGCCCGAGCCCGAGATAGCGCAGCGCCCACTGCACCGCGACGACGCCGAGGAAGATCAGCACGGCCTCGCGCCACGCGCCGGCGCGGCGCTCGGCTCCCGCGCTCTCCGGCGCGACCGGCACGAGCGCCCAGGCCAGGACGTACACGGCGACGCCCACGCCGCCCACGCCGCCCAGCGCAGCCGCGACGATGCGGACGATCCTGACGTTCACGTCCAGGCGCTCGGCGACCCCTGCGCAGACGCCCCCGAGCAACCCCTCGTCCGGGCGCCGGCGCAGGCGCGGGCGCCCGCGGAGCTCCTCGCCGCGGCCGGCAGCCTGCCCGCCGCTGCCGGCGGGGCCGTGCAGTGCGGCCCGACCGTCCACGGCGTTCGCGAGCTGCTCGGAGGCCATGCCAGAGATGATGGCACCGCTCCGCGCCCCCGCCTCTAGGGGATGTCCCTGAGTGCCAAACGCGGAGGGAGGCTCCTAGAGCACCCGTCCAACGCCTCCGCCGGCGAACCTATCCTTCACTGCATGGCGATGAGCGCACGCGCGCAGACGCGCCCGCCGAGGGCTGCGGGCGCGCCGGGGTCCCGTGCGGGCTGGCGGCCCTCGGCCCTCCAGCTGATGATCGCGCTGACGGTGGCCGGCGCGGCCCTGCGCTTCGGCACGCTCGACGTGCAGTCGATCTGGGGCGATGAGTCGATCACGATCGCGCTCGTGCACCGCAGCTTCGGCTCGATGATCTCGCACCTCTCCTCGAGCGAGTCGACGCCGCCGCTGTACTACTCGCTCGCCTGGGTCTGGACCCGGATCTTCGGCGGCGGGCCGCTCGGGTTCCGGACGCTGTCGGCACTTGTGGGGACGATCACGATCCCACTTGTGTGGGCGTGCGGGCGCGAGATCTCCAACCGCGTGGCGGGCTGGGCCGCGGCGCTCACGGTAGTGAGCCCGGCGATGTACTACTACTCGCAGGAGGCGCGCGCGTACGGGCTGCTGATCATGTTCTGCGCGGCGGCCTTCCTCTTCTTCGAGCGGGCGATGATCCGCCGCGACGGCCGCAGCCTCGCGTGGTGGGGCGCCTTCTCGGCCCTCGCCCTGCTCAGCCACTACTTCGCCGCGTTCCTGTTCATCCCGGAGGCCGTGATCCTGGCGCGCCGTCTCGGCTGGCGGCGTCTGACCTGGCCCGTCGCCCCCGTCGTCGTCGTCGGGCTCGCACTGCTGCCGCTCGCCGTCGACCAGCGCAACTCAGGCAAAGCCAGCTGGATCGAAGAATCCTCGCTCGTCAGCCGCGTCGGCGAGACCGGCAAGCAGTTCCTGGTCGGCCTCTACTCGCCGGGGCAGCTCGGGACGGCCGTGCTCAGCGCGCTGCTCGCGCTCGGCGCGATCTGGCTCGTGCTGGCGCGCGGTCGTGACGCGGAGCGCGATCGAGCCCGCGACGCCGCGATCGTCGCGGCGGCCGGCGTCGGGATCCCGCTGGTGCTCGCTGGCGCGCACCTGATCGACGTCTTCGACGGGCGCAACGTGATCGCGGCGTGGGTGCCGTTCGCCGTGCTGGTCGCGATCGGCATCGGTTGCGCCGGGGCCGGACGCCTCGGCGCGGGGCTCGGCGTGGCGCTGTGCGCGATCGGGCTCGGCGTGATCGTCGCGACGAACCTGCTTCCCGGCTATCAGCGCGACGACTGGCGGGGAGCCGCGCAGGCGCTGCCGGCGCCGCTCCAGCCGCGCGTGATCGTCGTCGAACGCTTCGGCGGCTCGCCGTTGTCGGTCTACCTCGGCCCGCTGCGCGAAGTGCGGGCGAGGACGCTCCTCGCGCGCGAAGTCGCATTCCCCGTCCTGCGCACCCGCCACACCTACGGCGCGCCTTCGGCGCCCTACGCGCCGCTCCAGGCGCCGGCGGGCTTCCGTCTGGCTTCGGCCCGCAAGAACGAAGCCTTCGCGCTCACGCGCTTCGTGGCACCGCGCCCGACCCGCGTCTCGGCGCGCGAACTGCTCCGGCTGAGCGGCAGCCCGAGCAGCGAACTGCTCGTCACGCGCTAGCGGCTCCGCGCGTCACGCCGCCGCGCTCCGCCCGTCACGCGCCGGGGGCGTCCTCACCCGCCGGCGGGTCCGCCCTTCACGCGCGAACAGCCGGCGCCCGCGGCCCCTCGCCGGCCACGGGCACCTGCTCGCATGAGGCGTTTGCCGCTAGAGCGCGAGGAGTTCCTGAGCCGCCGTGGTGTAGGCGCCCTTGGACTGATCTTCGTGCTGCAGCAGCCCGAAGTAGGCCTCGCGTTCGTCGCTCGCGCCTGCTGCTTCCTGGTCGCGCACCTGGTAGAGCAGGAACAGCTGCAGGCGGTTGCCCGCGAGAGATTTGATTTCGGCGACGCTCTTCTTGAGCTGTTCAGCGGCTTCGTTGTAGGTCATGCACGGGTTGTAGCCGTAGTTTTCGTAGACGCAGTCGCCGTTGTCGGTGGAGAGGCCCCACTCGGTGACGTCGATCGGGATGTTCGACGGCGCGCCGTGAGCAGCGGTCTGCTGGATCACGCCCAGCAGCTTCGTCCTGCCGTAGGTGCCGTACGGGTGGGTGACCCAGCCCGAGACGTAGTTGCCGAGGTTCGGGACCGCCTGGAACATCCCGTTCATCCAGTTGCCACTCGGGTCATCGGCGACGGCGAGCACGCCGACCTTGATGCCGGTCGCAGCGATCGCTTCGGCCGCTTCCTTCAGCCGCACGGCGTACGTCTGGGCCCGCGCCTGGTAGGAGGGCGTGCCCGCGCTGTCGCCGTACTGGTAGCCGTAAGAGGTCTCGTTGCCGAACTCGATGTCCTGGAAGGCGAGGTTGCCGCCCGAGTGGGTCGCCCAGTAGGTCCCGCCGGGGCCGAACTCCTTCGCCCACGAGGCGAGGTTCTGCGCTTCTGCCGCTGAGGGCAGGCGCCCGTAGAAGGAGGCGAGCGGGGCGATCCTCACGCCTTTGGCGGCGTAGCTGGAGACGATCGATTCCCAGGCCGAGGCGGGGGCGCCGATCGACATCTCGATGCGGACGATTTTCGCGCCGAGGATCTGGGTGCCGGTGTAGTCCTGCGGGTTGGTCCCCGAGTTGATGCCCGGCTGGAGCCCTTCGGTGCCGATCACCGAGAAGCCGCTTTCTTTCGGCGCCGGGGCCGTTTCTTTCGGCGCGGGCGCGGCGGGGAACGTGATCGTGACGGGAGGCGCCCATTCGCTGCCGTCGACGGCGGTCCGGACCGAGTAGGTGACGGTCTTGCCGGCGACGGCCGCCGGCGTGGTCGAGGTGCCGCTGACGGCGGTGAACGCTTCGGGCTGGCCCGGCACCTTCGTCATCAGGATGTACGCGGTGACGTTCGCGACGAGGTTCCACTGCAGCGTCTGCCCGGAGACGTGCAGGGCGGGCGCCGCCTTCTGGTCCAGTTCTTCGTGCGGGGAGCCGGCCGGCGGCGTCGGCGTCGGCGCGGGCGGCGCGGCCGGGTAGGTGATCTTGACGATGTTCGACCAGTGCGAGGAGCTCGCCGCCGCGCGCACCGCATAGCTGACGGTCGTCCCGGGCACAGGCGGCGGCGTGGAGGAGCGGCGGCGCACGTAGGTGTAGTGGTAGGGCTGACCGGCGACCGAGCTGACGAGCACGTAGCCGGTGGAGCGCGCGACACGGCTCCAGTCGAGCTTGTAGCCGTTGGCGGCCAGCTCGGGCGGACGGGCGAGGGCCGAGCTCGACGCGCCCTTGCCGCTCGAGCGCTCCGCCTTCGAAGCGAGGTTCCGCTCGGCGGCGGTGAACGCGCGGCCGGCGCCCTCGACGTTCTGGTGCAGGCGGGTGCAGGCGCCGCCGGTGCGCAGGCAGCCGCGCAGCGCGCGAGCCTCGGCGACGAGCCGGCGGTCGGCGCCGTGGGCGCGCCGGGAAGCGGCACGGAGTGCGGCGGTGAACGAAGCCTTCTGGCTGCGGGTGTGGCGGGCGGCCGAGGCGGCACTCGGGAGGAGCGCCAGCAAAGCGACGATGCCGAGTGCGAGCACGAGCCTTCCGGCCGGCGCCCAGCGAGGGCTGGAGTGCATGTCGATCTCCTTCGGTAGCTGGGCTGTCTCCGAGGAGACCCCTGGCTTTGCGACCTCGCCTCACGGCGAGAGTGCCTTTGTCGGGAGCACGCGGGGAAGCTGTCTCCGCCCCTCCGTGGCTCGATTTCTTACGAGCTTCTGCGTCCCCTATCGCGTAGGAGACGGCTGGACTTTAGCCGTGCACCGTTTGTTGCACGTTGTTTTCAGGGCTCAAGGGCGGGGGGCCGCCCTGCCGCCCTGCCGCCCTAGTCTTCCTGGGCCTGCAGCTCGTGGACCTTGCCTTCGAGCTGCTCCATGACCGCGGGGTCGCGCAGCGTCGTGACGTCGCCGAGAGCGCGGCCCTCGGCGATGTCGCGCAGCAGCCGCCGCATGATCTTCCCGGAGCGCGTCTTGGGCAGGTCCTCGGCCCAGATGATCCGCTTGGGGCGCGCGAACTTGCCGATCCGCTCCGCAACGGTCCCGCGGATCCCCTCGACGGTCTGCTCATCGCCCTGAAGATCGCCCTGCAGCGTCACGAAGGCGACGATCGCCTGGCCCGTGTCCTCGTCGTGCTGGCCGATCACGGCGGCCTCGGCGACGTCGGCGTGGGCCACGATCGCGGACTCGACCTCGGCGGTGGACAGGCGGTGGCCGGAGACGTTGACCACGTCGTCGATGCGCCCGATCACCCAGAAGTAGCCGTCCTCGTCCTGGCGCGCGGCATCCCCCACCAGGTAGGTCTCCCGGCCGAAGCGCTTGAAGTAGGTCTCGATGAAGCGGTCCTCCTCCTTGTAGAGGGTGCGCAGCATCGACGGCCACGGGCGCGTCAGGACGAGCAGCCCCTGACCGCGCTCGACGCGCTCGCCGGTGGTCTCGTCGCGGACCTCGGCGAAGACCCCGGGGAAGGGTTGGGTGGCCGATCCCGGCTTGGTCGCGGTGATCCCGGGCAGCGGCGTGATCATGATGGCGCCGGTCTCGGTCTGCCACCAGGTGTCGACGATCGGGCAGCGTTCGCCCCCGATCACCTTGTGGTACCAGAGCCACGCCTTCGGGTTGATCGGCTCGCCCACCGATCCGAGCAGCCTCAGGCTCTCGAGGTTGTGCTTGCCGGGCCACTCAGCGCCCCACTTGATGCAGGCCCGGATCGCCGTCGGCGCGCAGTAGAGGATCGTTACGCCGTAGCGCTCGACGATCTCCCACCAGATGCCCTTGTCGGGGTAGTCGGGCGCGCCCTCCCACATCACCGACGTCGCGCCGTTGCACAGCGGCCCGTAGACGATGTAGGAGTGGCCGGTCACCCAACCGACGTCGGCCGCGCACCAGTAGACGTCGCTCTCGGGCTTCAGGTCGAACACGTAGCGGTGCGTCGCCGAGACCCCGGTCAGATAGCCGCCGGTCGTGTGCAGGATCCCCTTCGGCTTCGCGGTCGATCCGGAGGTGTAGAGGATGTAGAGCGGGTGCTCGGAGTCGAGCTCCTCCGCGGGGCACTCCGGGTCCGCGGCCGCCAAGAGCTCGTCGTAGAAGTGGTCGCGGCCCTCCTTCATCTCGCAATCGAGCCCCTTGCTGCGCACCACCACGATCTTCTCGAGCGTCGCGAGATCCCCCATCACCTCGTCGACCCGCTCCTTCACCGGCGCGGTCGACCCCTTCCGCGAGGCGCCGTCGACCGTGATCAGCGCCTTCGCCTCCGAGAACTCCATCCGCTCGCGCACCGCCTCGGCGGAGAACCCGCCGAAGACCACGTTGTGCGGGGCCCCGATCCGGGCGCACGCGAGCATCGCGACGACGACCTCGGGGATCATCGGCAGGTAGATCCCGACCACGTCGCCCTTGCCGACCCCGAGGTCCTTCAGAGCACTCGCGAAGCGCTTGACCTCGGCGAGCAGCTCGGCGTAGCTGATGTCGCGCTCGGTGCCGTCCTCGCCGCGCCAGTGGTAGGCGATCCGATCGCCCCTGCCCGCCTCGACGTGCCTGTCCAGGCAGTTGTAGGAGACGTTCAGCGTCCCGCCCGTGAACCACTCGTAGAACGGCGGGCGGGAGTCGTCGAGGACCTGCTCCCAGGGACTGAACCAGTGCAGCTGCTCAGCCTGCTCCACCCACCACGCCTGCGGGTCGGCGGCGGCGCGCTCATACACGGCCGGATCGTTGAGCAGCGCCTGCTCGCGGAACGCCGCGGGCGGTGGGAAGCGCTCGACCTCGAGCAGGCCCGCGAGCTGCTCCTCGAGGCCGTCGCCGCCGGTGTGCTCGTCGGTCGCGGTGCTCATGGCGCCACCCTATACCTCGATGTCGCCCGCACGCCGGGCGCCGACGTTGAGCGGTATCACCGGGAGGATGGTCCTTGCGAACGTCGAGTTCACGACGGCCGCGAACGACGCGTACCAAGCGGCGGCGGCGGTCGCGAGCCCGAGGTAGCCGCCCCAGTGCAGCACGGTTTCGTCGGCGCCGGTGTTGCCGATCGCGAGCAGCACGAACGTCACCGTCAGCAGGACGAAGACGAGCAGCACAGCGCCGCTGACGCGCAGCGCCGCGACGGTCATGTAGGCGGTGAAGATCGCCCATGCCCAGAGGTAGACCCCGAGCGCGTGACCGACGTTGCCGGTGATGTCCTTCGCGTAGAAGACGTTGATCGCCCAGAAGGAGATCCAGAACGCGCCGAACGAGGAGAACGCGACCGCGCCGAAGGTGTTGCCGGTGCGGAACTCCCACATGCCCGCAAGCACCTGGACGATCCCGCCGTATGCGAGCGCGAGGCCGAGCACCACCGGGACGCCCTTGCTGCTGACGAGATTCGAGTTGAACATCGACAGCACGAACGTCGTCATGGCAAACGCGGCTAGTCCGAGCGGACCCGGGTCGGCCGGTTTGAAGCCGAGGACAGGAGGCTCGACACGTGCGCCGGGGCCGGCGGTCGGGTCTCGTTGGATCGGGGCAGTAGCCGCCATCGCTGACTCCTTCGATCGCAATGCGAGCGAGGCTCGGCACCCCAAGAGGGCCCTCCCTCGTTCCCTATGTCACACAACTACCCGGCCCTCGGCAACTCAATCGGCACGGCGGCGTCCGACCGCCCCCCGCCTCCGAGCCCGAGCCGACGCGGCCGGGTGCTTCAGCTGCGGCCGCGCCTGCGGCGGCGCTTGCGCGCGGATGCCGACGGCGAGGGCTGGGTGGGTTCCGGCACGGCATCGCCGACTCCGGCCGCGGCGACGGCAGGCTTGCCGGCCTTCCCCCCGCGTTCGGCCTGCACCTGCGCGCGGCTGGGCCACGGCCGGGCCTCTCCGGCCCCCCAGGCGGGCGGGTCCCCTCCCGGCCAGCGACCGCTGAGCAGCATGCCCATCATCACGAGCCAGAACGCCGGGATCAGCTGCAGCGTCGGGCCGACGTTGGGGAGCAGGATCAGCAGCGCGCTGAACATGCCGAGGAACGCCATCCACCGTGGCAGCAGGCCGGTGCGCAGCGAGTTCAGCATCACGACGACCATCCCGACGACCAGCGAGATCCCGGCGAGCAGCGACAGGTAGGCGACGATCTGGTTCGCGGCGGCTTTCGTGAGGGCATCTTCGACGGCGTTGCGCGAGAGGTCGTGCCCGGTGGCGAAGTTGTGGGTCTCGATGGCATAGACGACCTCGTGCGCGACGCTGGCGACCGCCACGGCGATGCCGCCGGCGAGCACGAGGATGCGCGCGGGGCGCCATGTCTCGGGCCGGCGGAACACGCTCGCCTCGAACAACAGCAGCAGGACCAGCATCAGCACGAGGATCGCGACCGCCGCCAGCACGCTGCCTGCGACGAAGTCGAAGGCGTGGTGAGAGATGTATTTGACCTCGGGCGCGCGCGGGCTGACGGCGGGTTCGGAGACGCCTTGAACGGTGGGCGTCAGACCCTGCAGCGGTCCGACCGTCGGCAGCCCGTTCAGCGTCGAGCTGATGACGATCGCGCTGAGCAGATAGAGGAAGCCGCCTGCGAACGCCGGCACCGACAGGCGCCTGCGCAGGTTCAGCTCCCGCTCGGTCTGCTCGCTTATCTCGGCTGCACTGGGCATCGAGCAGGGCAGTCTATGATCTGAGCATGGAGGGCGGCGGCTTCGGAGACATCTTCGGCGACCCGGATGAGATCCAGCGGCGCCTCGCGGAGTTCGCCGAGCAGATGCAGGGCAGTCAACGGCTCGCCTGGGCGGACAACGCGATCAAGCTCGCCGTCGACATGACGGTGGCGGCAGTCTCGCGCGTGAACGTCCAGGGCAACGCCGAGGCGCAGGCCGAGCAGATCCGAACGGTGATCGCGCGCGTGTTTCCCGAGGCCGTGGCGCTCGTTCGAGAGGCGCGCGAGGGCCTTCAGTAGTAGGAGCTGCCCGGTCGCCCCGGGCGACGGGGCGCACGTGGCTCGGTGGGCGCCTCCTCGTCCTCGGGTAGGCGACCTTCTCGCTCGGCCTGCTTTTCGGCCTGCTGGGAGGCGCGGCCGGCCGCGATCACTTCTTTGAAGGACCGGAAGCGGAAGATGAAGAACACGGCCGCGAGCCCCGCCGCGGCCGTGAACGCGGCGATCGCGATCTGCTGGCCCACCGAGTAGGCCGCGACGACCGCCGGGCCGGCCTTGGAAGAGAAGACCTTGACCAGCAGCGCCTGCTGCACGCCGGCTCCCCCGGGTGTGAACGGGACAGCGCCGGCGACCTGGCCGACTGCGAACACCAGCAGGACGTTCTGCACCGAGCCGCCGACGCGGAACGCTTCCAGCAGGAACCAGAAGCCCGCGAAGCGGCACCCCCAGGCGACCGCCTGCAACGCAGCGACTTCACGCAGGTAGCGGCGTTTGTCGGTCAGGATCGTCAGGCCCTGGCGGACCCGCAGCCAGAACGCCCGCGCGCGGACCGACAGCAGCGCGTAGGCCACGATCGCGATCACCGCCAGCAGCGTGATCAGGAACAGCGTGAAGCGGAAATGTGCCGTGAAGAACGAGATGTCGAACGAGCTCAGCTTCGAGAAGTCGGGCGGCTTCGGGAAGATCCCCTGTGTGAACGCGTAGACGAGCACGAGGACGCCGACGCACGCATCGAACACCGACTCGACGAAGAACGCGCTGGCGACCGTCGGGTAGCGCGAGCCCGGGATCGAGGACTTCGTCAGGAACAGCTTGATGACGTCCCCGCCGCGGGCCGGTACGACGTTGTTGAAGCCGACCGCCGCCACGTACGCCCCCCAGATCCGCCGCCATTCGAAGCTGACAGAGGGGTATGCGGCGCGCAGGCTGTTGAAGAACGCGCGCGATCGGATCGTCAGGTTCGCCCCGAAGAACAGCAGCCCGATCATGAGCGCCGGCCAGTGGACGGCGGCGAGATCGGAGAAGAACTGGCCGACGGCGTCGAAGAAGGAGGTGAGGCTCTGCCCGAGCGATGTCGCGAGCACTTCTCAAATGTACGGGAGGCATCTCTCGCTCCCGCCCGGGCGCATCAGAGCAGCCCCGCTGCGGCCAGCGCGGCGAGCAGCGCCGCCGGGGCCAGCAGGATGCCCTGCCGCGAGTAGGCGAGCGCCGAGGGGCGCGCGCCCGCTGCCGTGGCCGCGCGCCACCACAGAAGGACGGCCAGCGACCCGGTGACCGCGAGATTGGGGCCGACGTTCAGCCCGATCAGGAGCGCTTGGGCATGCAGGCCGCCGCTCGAGGACATCAGGACCGCCGCGGGCAGGTTGTTGATCGCGACCGTCGCGAGGGCGGCCACCCCCGCCGTCGCCGGCTCGCCCGCGCTGTGGAGCCAGCCGAGCGGGACGAGGCCCGAGCGAGCGGCGATACCCAGTCCGACCGAGAGCAGGAACAGGCTGCCGAGCACCGACAGGCCCAGCGCGCGAAGGCCGTCTCGCAGCACCCCGGCGCCGTCGCGGAGCGCGCGCCAGGCGAGCAGCGCGAGCGCAAGTGCGAGCACGGGGAGCGCCGGGTTCGCGAGCGCCAGCATAAGCACGGCCGCGAGCACGGCTCCGAGCAGCCCGGCTCCCCGGCGCACCCCGATCGGCGCCTGGCTCGGTGCCGGCGCGCCCGCGCCGAGAGCGCGCCGGTGAAGCACGCAGAGGCCGGCGGCGGTGACCACGGTCGCCGCGAGCGCCGCCGGGAGCATTTCGAGCAGGAACGCGAGGCCGCTGCGGTGACCGTCTGAGAGCACGAGCAGGTTCGTGAGGTTCGAGCCCGGCAGGTACAGCGAGGACGCGTTCGCCATGAACACCGCGCCGTAGAGGAACGGGGCCTCGGCCAGGCGGCGACGGCGCGCGACGGCGATGAGCACCGGCGTGAGGAACACAGCCGAGGTGTCGAGATTCAGGACCGCCGTGACCAGTGCGACCAGCGCCAGGCAGGCGAGGAGCATCGCGACCGGGGTGCCGGGCATGCGCACGAGCCGGGAGGCGGCCGCGTCGAAGAGGCCGTCGGCGCCGGCCAGCTCTCCCAGCACCAGCAGCCCGGCGACCAGCACGAACGGAGGCCAGGCCTGTTCAAGCGCTTCGGTCGCGTGCGCAACGCCCAGCAGCACCGCGCTTGAACTACCCGCCCACGCCCACCTCGCGGCGGCGCAGGAGGCGCACGGCAGCGAGCGAGCAGACCAGCACACCGGCAACCAGCACCAGCAGGAACGCGTCGCCTCCCGGCCAGCTGAGCCCGGCGCCCTCACCGGTCCAGAAGATCCCGTACGCGCACAGCAGCACGCCGACCGCGAACTTGAGCGTGTTCTCCGGAACACGCGAAAGCGGGTGGCGCGCGGCGAAGCCGACCGCGGCGACCAGCACCGCCGCGACGACCGCCGCGAGCGCGGCCAGACCGGTTCGCCCGCCGGGCGCGCCGATCGTGACGACGATCAGAGCGACCTCGAGACCCTCGACCAGCACCCCTTTGGCCGCGATCGAGAACGAGTACGCATCCCATCCGGCCGGGGCGTCGGTCACGCCGGCATCCAGCGCGGCCTCGCGCTCGCGCTCGAAGGCGAGGTCCTCGTCTCGCATCGCCTTTCGGCCCGCCTCGCGGAGGACGGCCTTGCGCAGCCACTGCACACCGAACAGGAGCAGGAACAGACCCACGAGGACACGGAGGTCGCCGAGGGGGAGCGCGGAGAGGCCACCGCCGATCGCCGCGACGAGGACCGCGAGCGCCAGCAGCGCGACCCCCACACCGGACAGCGCAGAGCGCCAGCTACGGGTCGCGCCGACCGCCAGGACGATCGTGAGCGCCTCGACGCACTCCACCGCGCTGGCCAGGAACACCGACACGGCGGTACCGACGTCGGCTCCACTCATCGCGATGGAATCTAGCGCCGTCGCGGCCAAGGCGGGACGGGGCGGCGGTCGATGCGATAGAAACGCCGTATGGCCTCCCCCGCCAAAGCGCGACGGCCGCGCCCGCTGACCGTCGCGGTCACCGGCCCGACCGGAGAGATGGGTCGGGCAGTGGTCTCGGCGCTCGAGCGCTCGCGCGAGGTGGGCGAGATCCTCGGGATGGCGCGACGGCCGTTCGATCCGGCCGCTCGGGGCTGGAAGAAGGTCTCTTACCGGCGCGGTGACGTCCTCGACCGCCGCAAGGTCACCCGCCTCGTGGAAGACGCCGACGTCGTCATCCACCTCGCGTTCATGATCATGGGCGGCGCGCGCGAGAGCCGGCGCGTCAATCTCGACGGATCGCGCAACGTGTTCGAAGCCGCGGCCGCCGGGGGCGTGAAACGACTCGTCTACGCGTCGTCGGTCGCCGCCTACGGGTTCCACGGCGACAACCCCCAGCCGCTCACCGAGGACGTCCCCGCCCGTGGCACCTCCGCCCACTACTACTCGGCTCAGAAGGCCGAGGTCGAGGCGCTGCTGAGCGACTCGCTGTACGGCTCGCGGACCAAGGCGTACGTGTTCCGCCCGTGCATAGTCGCGGGCCCGCAGGCACCGCTGCTGATCGACAGCCTTCCCTACACCCAGGTCTCCGAGCGGCTTCCGGGTCCGGTCCTCAGCCTGCTCGAGAACGTCCCGATCCTGCGGCCGGTGCTGCCCGACCCGGGGATCCCGTTTCAGCTCGTTCATCACGACGACGTCGCGACGGCGATGCGCGCGGCGACCCTGGGGCGCGGCAAGCCGGGCGTCTACAACCTCGCCGGCCCGGGCGAGCTGACGGTGCGCCAGCTCGCGGACGAGCTCGGCTGGTACTCGATCCCGGTGCCCGAGCTGGCGGTCGACGCCGCCGCCGAAGCGGTTTCGCGGCTCGGCTTCCTCCCGGCCCGGGCGCAGTGGCTCGCCGCGTTCCGGGAGCCGGTGATCATGAGCACGGCGAAGGCGCGCAAGGAGCTCGGCTGGCGCCCGCGCCATGGCGCGCTCGAGACGCTGCGCGAGACGATCCGCGCCACCCGCATGGACTCGCTGATCCGCTGAGCGGGGGCTCCTCGTGCGCCGGGCGCCCGCGAGACGGCGGCGCCGTCACGTCTCAGCGACCGCACAGGACAAAGAGAGATCACGGGGCGTCCGCCGCCGGCCCGCAGGCGCGGCGGCGGACGCGACCGTGAGGGCTACTTGACGATTCGGAAGGCGCGCTCCATCCCCAGGGAGGTGTGGGGACGGCCGTCCTGCGTGTCCATGAAGCAGGCCTGTACGTACCAGCCGGGCGCCTCGTTGATGGTCTCCTGCTGGAACCCACCGCTGCTGAGAGGGCCGTAGAAGCTGAACGGCTGCCCCTTGATGAGCTTGAACACCTTCTTTTCCTTGCCTTCCTTCAGCAGGCGGACCGCTTCGGAGGCGGCGCGCCTGCTCTTTACGGGGAAGGCGACGTTCATGTGAACGAGGAAGCCTTCGTTTTCGAAGCGGACCAGCTCGCCAACCTTCAGCGTGGTCGGCCCGCGGAAGGCGAAGTCGATCGTCTTCTCTGTTGCCTGGGCCGCCGGCAGCGCGGCCGGCGAGGGAGTGGCGGTGATCGTCAACGTCGAGTGCGGCGGCGCCGTCGGATGTTCGCCTTCGGCGTTCAGCAGCACGTAGGTCCCGGGAGCGAGCACGGTCTGCGCTTCGACGGTGCCGCCCGCCTTGCCTTCCTCGTCGAAGACGATCGAGCCCAGTTTGCCGGCGTTGTTCGGATCCGAGAACAGCTTCGATTTCGCGAAGGCTTCGAATTCCGCGACCGTCACACCGGGCTTCAGCAGAAACATGATCGCCGTCGGTTCCTTCAGGCCCTTTTCGGAGCTGACGACGACGTTCACGGCGCCCGCGACCGTCGAGCCCGAGCCGGAGATCGTGGTTTTCCCGACGGCGACGTTGAGGGTCGGCAGCGTCGCGGCACCTGAGGCCGCGGGAGCTACGCCGATCGCGAGCAGCGACCCGGCCGTCACGGCGGCGGCGGCCAGCGCCCGTCGCAGGGATGGTTGACGCGTCCAGCGCTTCATGTGGATCCTTTCGTGCGCGGACAGGCCCCCCGGCCGTCCTCGCGAGTACATAGAGGCATGAACCCTGGACTGCTGCCGGCCGTCCGTGCCGGCCCTCCCCCCGGGTACCCGCAGCCACGCCGCGGCTGAGCGAAACCCTAACAAACCTTTAATGTCTCGATCACCGCGTGGGCGTTGAGGTGTAAGACTTCTAACGCGCTACCCGCGGCACGACGCCGTCGGGCCCCTGTTCTGCGATCGACCGGAGGCCGGGCCCTCGCGGGCGACCGTCGGCTACTTCGCCACCGACGGGGCGTTCGTGGTCCGCTGCCGTGAGGCGGGAACCCGCTTCATCGCCGCCTGGGGCTGAACCGAGTGCTCGGGAGAGGGCTCCGGCCAATCGACGTCTGAGCCGTCGGCCGGCAGGCCTGCGCGGAGTCGATCGCGCTGGGCGCCGGAGAACTGGGACGCGGAGGTCTTCCGCTTGCGCTTGAGCCGCATTGCGTAGAGACGATCGGACGGATCCGATCGGCCCTTGAGTCCCCCCGCACGCGCTCGACGGATGTTCGACCCGGCTGAGGCTTCAGCTTCTGCGGCGGCGCGCGTCGCGCGAACTACACCAGCGGCGGTGCGGCTTCGGCGAGCGCCCTCAACACCCGTTCGTCGTGCTCGGCGGGCTTGACCTTGCGCAGCACGCTCGCCACGACGCCGTCGGGGCCGATCACGAACGTCGTGCGCTCGTTGCCGAAGTAGGTTTTTCCGTACATCGACTTCTCGACCCAGACGCCATAGGCGTCGGCGACCGCGTGATCCTCGTCGGCCAGAAGCGAGAAGTTGAGCCCCTCCTTTTCGTGGAAGGACTTGACCTTCTTGACCGGATCGGGCGAGACGCCGAGCACGACGGCGCCCGCGTCCGCGTAGTCGGCGACGTGGTCGCGCACCCCGCATGCCTGCGTGGTACAGCCCGGCGTGGCGGCCTTCGGATAGAAGTAGAGGACCAGCATCTGCCCGGCGAAGTCACCGAGCTTGACCTCGCGGCCGTCCTGGTCGGGAAGGGCGAAGTCGGGAGCCTTCTCGCCGGGTTCGAGCATCGGCGGATCCTAGCTTCCCCGTTCCGGGCGCGAGCAAGACACCGCCTACGCCCGCAGCTCCCCGCCCCACTCCGCCGGGTCCACATCCGCGAGCGTCTCCGAGAACGTCCACCTGTGGCAGAACGGATCCTCAGCCACGTACTGGCGCTCGCCGTACTCGAAGTCGGTCGGCTCCATCAGGATGGACGCCCCCGCCGCGCGCGCCCGCTCGCAGTGGCCGCGCGCGTCCGTGACCCTCACAAGGACCGAATGCGACGCGGCTCCGCGCGTGGGGACCCGCGTATCCGGGCGCACCTCCGCGAGGATCACGGCGCCGCCGCCCGGGACCGAGAGCTGGGAGCGATGGCCCTCGCCGATCTGCAGACGCTCGGCGAAGCCGAAGGCGCCGGCGAGCCACTCGACCGCGGCCCGCACGTCCGGCACCGTCAGGACAGGGACCGCGATCTGCTCGGGGATCGAGCGGTTGGGCCGCATGACCGCGCATCCTAGACCCGGTGGCGCAGCTCGGATCGCTACCCGCCCAACCTCTGACCCCGAACCGCGTTCTCATGACGCGGTCGCATTGCGTCCCTGTGACGCAGGCGCGTGGCCTCGGCCCGAGAGGGACGGACCGGGGCCACGCACGCGGCCGTCGCAAGATGAAGGGGGACAGTCCGCTGCCGGTGCCCTCCGGGAGCACGACCGGCACCTCGACCGCTCCCGGTTACTTCAGGAGCCGAGAGAGCCGGCGGTCCTTGAGCACGCGCCCCTCGGTCTGATCGCGAGGGCAGTAGGCGACGACGTAGTCCTCGAAGTGCACGGCGCGCAGCGTCTCGCCGCAGCGCGGGCAGGGCTCCCCCTCGTGGCGGTGGACCTTCAGGGGCATCGGGAGCTTGTCCGGGATCGGCAGCGAGACGGTCTGCTCGTAGTGCTCCAATGCGGCGCCGAGCGTCGAGACGATGGCCTCGCGCAGCGCGGCCGCCTCGCCGGCATCGAGGTCCGAGCCGCGCTTGTAGGGCGACAGCTTGGCCTCCCAGAGGATCTCGTCCACCCAGGAGCGGCCGATCCCCGCGATCGTGCGCTGGTCTCGAAGAAGGCTGTGAAGCGGGCGCGGCGCGTCGAGCAGCGTCTGCAGCTCCTCGGCGCTCCCGGGGTCGGGCCAGGCCTCCGGGCCGAGCTTGGCGAGCGCCTCGTCCTCGTCGAGGGCCTCGGCGGGCAGGAGCTTGACCCACGCCGCCTGCTTGGAGCCGAACTCCCGCAGGCGCAGCTCCGGACGCTCCGGCTCCCCGGGAAGGGGCTCGATCCGGACCAGTAGCCGAGAGGTGCGATCGCGCGGTCCGGCGGGCTTGTCGAACAGCTGCAGCCGCCCCGCCGACATCAGGTGCAGTAACAGCGCCAGCGAGCCCGGGTGCTCGGTGCCGGTCTCGGCGCCGAAGTCGACGATCAGGTTCTTCCCGCGTCGCCGCACGCCCGCGATCGTGCGCCCTTCCAGCGCGCTCAGCGGCGGGGCGAACGTCTTCAGCGCGTTGATGCCCGGCGCGAGCGCCGAGTCGACGCGGCGCCCTGCCAGTGCACGGTCGAGCAACCGTGCGGTGATCTCGACCTCCGGCAGCTCGGGCATGAGCCAATCGTAGGGCGGCTCGCCTGCCGAGCCGCCCTACGACCCCTCTCCCCGCTCTCCTCAGGAGACCGCTGCCCGCCTGGCTCAGTAGGCGTGGATCGCCGGGCCTTCGTAGGTCTTGCCCTGCGGGCTCTTCCAGCGCACGCGCCAAGCCGTGCCCGCGGTGTGCGAGCTGAGCGCCCAGTAACCCCGGCTGTTCGTGGTCACGGTCTTGAGCGTCTTCCAGGAGTGCGAGCCCTTGCGCTGAACCAGCACGGTCACCTTGGTGGAGCCGCTCGCCGGCCTCACGAGGCCCCACAGCGAGTAGCCGCTGTGGGTGCGGCTGACGGTCAGTGGGATCGGCCAGCCGGCGTACAGCGGCTTGGGCGCGCCGCTGACGTACTCGAGCCCGGTCTGGAAGCCGACCGTGCCACCCGCGACGCTCGAGCCCGGTTTGCCGCCGAGCGGGTCGTCTTTGAGCAGGTATTGAGAGAAGGCGGCGACGCGGGAGTTCGACCAGGCGATGTGTTCGGCGATGGCGTCGTATTCCGCCTGCTTGGCGGCCGAGACGCCGAGTTCGTGGTTGGGGAAGCTCTGGATCCCGAACTCGGTGAGGTAGATCGCCAGGTGCCCGGGGATCGCACCGGCCGCCGCCGCTTTGTTCAGCGCGTTCGACAGGCGCGAGAGCGAGCCGATCGTGACGTCGTCGGCTTTGGGGCTGACCCAGTGCGGGTTGACCGCCTTGGTGTAGGCGTGATGGGCGTAGCCGGTCATCTGGAGCTTCCCGCAGGAGCCCGCCGGCCGGTAGCGCGCGTTCAGGCACAGCGCTTCGCGAAGGAACGCGAGCGGCGCGACGTCGTGCAGCAGCGCGCGCGAGCCTTCGCGGTGGGGGTTGACCGTGTCGTAGCCCGTCGGCGCGGTCTCGCCGAACAGCACCTTCGGGTGCGTGAGCCCTGCCGCGACGAGGCCCGCATAGCCGGCCTGGTAGAGGCCGCGGTAGATGCGCGGCGAGGCCGGCTTGCCGCTCGAGGTCCACTGCGGCTGCAGGAACGCGGGGTGATTGGGCTCGTTCCAGATCGAGTAGACCGAGACCTGCGAGCCGAACTCGCGGGCGACGGCGGTCATGAATTCCTGGAAGTCCTGCTGGTCCGGGCGCGTCACGTAGGGGGCTTTCTTGTTCGACGTGGCCCAGCGCGGGACCGGCGAGGTCACGGTCAGCAGCACCGGCCAGCCGAGGCTCTGCGCACGCGCCAGAGCGGGCTCGTAGAGGGACCAGTCGTAAGAGGCGGGGCTCGTGGCGTCGAAGGCCGGCTTGGTGGCGCTGGCCGCCGAGGGCACGACCGAGGCCCAGGAGAGCTCGACACGGAGCGCCTTGACGCCCAGCGTCTGCATCTGGGAGAAGACCTTCGCCTGGTCGTGGCTTTCGAGAAGGGCCGAGCCGGCCTCGAAGTAAGTGGTCTGACCCTGTGAGGCCGCGGCGCCGGCCGGTAGAGCCAGAGCGCCCGCCACGAGGCCGACGAGAAGAGGGGATATGAGGGAACGGAACTTGGGCATGGTGGATTGAGACACCTCAGCGCAGAGAAGGTTGCGGTCGCTATAGGTTCCCGTCCGTGAGCGCATCGATCGCGCCAGACGACATCGTCCGCACGGCGGAAGAGGGGCAGGCTAACAGCCGCCCACCGCTGCTCGTGCTCGACCCGCTGGAGGCCTTCCTGGACGCCCATGGCCTGGGCGAGGGCGAGGTCCGCGCGAGCCCGATCGGGGAGGGCCATTCCAACGTCACCTACCTCGTGGAGCGCGGCGGGGATGAGTTCGTGCTGCGCCGCCCGCCGCGCCCGCCGCTGCCTCCGAGCGCGCATGACGTGCTGCGCGAGGCCCGCCTCCTGAGCGCTCTCGCTGACACCCCCGCGCGGGTCCCCGCCGTGCTCGCGGTCGGAGACGACGAGACGATCATCGGCTCTCCCTTCTACGTGATGGAGCGGATCGAGGGCGAGGTGATCGTGGCGAGCGTTCCGGCCGCGCTCGACACGCCGCCCGAGCGGCGCCTGATCGCCGAGGAGCTGATCGATGCCCTCGTGGAGATCCACGGGGTCGACTGGCGTGCCGCCGGACTGGAGGACTTCGGCAAACCGACCGGCTACCTCGAACGGCAGCTGCGCCGCTTCGGCGGCCTTTGGGAGCACAACAAGACCCGCGAGATACCGGCTGTCGAGAGCGTCGGGAAGTGGCTCGCCGAGAACCTGCCGGAGTCTCCGCCGGCCACGATCGTGCACGGTGACTTCCGGCTCGGCAACACGATCTACGGCCCCGAGCCTCCGGCGCACCTCGCGGCGGTGCTGGACTGGGAGATGGCGACGATCGGCGACCCGCTCGCGGACCTCGGCTACCTCTGCATGTTCTGGACCGACCCCGACGACCCGGTGGAGGGGCTGCGCGGCGACCTCGGCAACGTCACGCGCGCCGAGGGCTTCCCCACGCGCGGCGAGCTGATCGCTCGCTACGAGGAGCGCTCGGGCCGCTCGATGCGCAACATCCGCTGGTACACGACGCTCGCCCTGTGGAAGAGCATCGTGTTCATGGAGGGCAACTACAAGCGTGCCGTCGCGGGCACGACCGACGATCCGTACCTGCACTCGTTCGGAGAGGGCGTGCTCGAGCTCGCCCGCCAGGCGGAGGCTGTGGCCCATGGCTCCTGAGCGCTCGGCGCTGCTGATCGACTGGGGTGGCGTGCTGACCACGAACCTCTTCGCGTCCTTCCACGACTTCTGCGTCAAAACCGAGATCGATCCCAAGCTGCTGCTCGGGCGCTTCCGGACGGATCCCGAGGCGCGCGAGCTGCTCGTGGAGCTGGAGACCGGCAAGATCGACGAGATCGAGTTCGAGAAGCGCTTCGCGCCGCTGCTCGAGGTCGAGCCCGACGGCTTGGTCGACGGCCTGTTCGCGGGCGTCCAGCCGGACACGGCGATGGTCCACGCGGTTCGCATGGCCCACGACGCGGGCATCCGCACGGGTCTGATCTCGAACTCGTGGGGCGTTCATCGTTATCCCCACGACCTCTTCGACGAGCTCTTCGACGGCGTGGTGATCTCCGCGGAAGAGGGGATCCGCAAGCCCGCGGTGCGGATGTACGAGCTCGGTGCCCAGCGCACGGGCGTGCGGCCGCAGGACGCCGTCTACGTGGATGACCTCCCGTTCAACCTGACGCCCGCCGAGGAGCTCGGGATGGCGACGGTTCACCACACGAGCGCGGAGGAGACGATCCCGGAGCTCGAAGCGCTGCTCGGCGTGAAGCTGCGCGAGGACGCGGCCGCCTAGGCCGCGGCGCCGCCCAGCACCTCGACGCGGTTTCCCCACGGATCCTCGGTGTAGAAGCGCCGCACATCCGGCAACGTCTCGTCCCACCTCACGGCGCCGCCGCCCGCTGCGATCCGAGCGGCCAGCACGTCGAGCTCGCCCGCCGCCGCTCGTAGCGCCGGATGCGCCTTTCGCGCCGGCGCGAACCCCTCCTCGACGCCGATGTGGAGCTGGCGCCCGCCGGAGAGCTCGAACCACACCCCGCCACGCCCCCGCAGGGCGGCCGGCTTCTCGAGCTCTCGCAGCCCGAGCAGCTCGCCGTAGAAACGCCGCGCGTCCGCCTCGCACCCGGGAGGAGCCGCGATCTGGACGTGATCGAGACCGAGCACGTACTCAGATTTCGTAGGCGGGCTGGAGCGAGTCCGCGTGTGCGGCCTGGAGCAGAACGAGGACGCAGATCAGAACCGTCACGCCGATCTTCACGCCCGGAGCGCTCAGGCGCGGGACGAGCGAGAGCACCGCGATGAGCACGAAGGTGACCAGCACCGGGAGGGCGAGCAGCGCCCACCAGTGATGCCCGGGCTCGACGGATGAGCACCAGCGCTGCCGCGGAGTGCCCGGCTCAGGCGTCGAGATGTCGCCTTCGATGTGGTTGCAGCTGTGATCGGTCAGCCAGGCGCCCAAGGCCGCGACGGGCAGAACGCACGCCGACGCGACCAGCGCGGGGACGAGCCGGGCGCCCCCCGACTTCGAAGGCGCCGGCTCTCCGCGGCCGCCCGGCCGCACGCTCGGGCTCTCGGCGACCGGCCGATCGGTCAGTCGCGCTTGCCCCGGCCGTACATGAACTTGAAGAAGCCGGCCAAGAGCTTCGAGGTGCGCGACTTGTACGGGTACATGAAGATTTCCTTCTTCATGGCCAGCTTGTCGGTGACGACGATCGCCTGCTGGGAGCAGTACTTGCGGATCCCGCCGGCGCCGTGGCGCGTGCCGAGGCCGGACTCCTTCGCCCCGCCCATCGGCAGCTCGAGCACCGTGTAGTTGATCATCGCGTCGTTGACATTGGCCGCGCCGGCTTCGAGCCGCCGGGCGATCGCCTCGCCGCGCTCGGCGTTCTTCGAGAAGACCGACGCACCCAGGCCGTACGGCGTGTCGTTGGCAAGGCGCACCGCCTCGTCGGCGTCCGAGACCTTCATGATCGGCAGCGTCGGGCCGAACGTCTCCTCCGTCATGCACTTCATCGTGTGGTCGACGTCGACCAGCACGGTCGGTTCGAAGAAGCGACCGGCGCCGGCGGCCTGGCTGCCTCCCGCGAGAACGCGGGCGCCCTTCTGCACGGCGTCGTCGACGTGGTCCTTGATCGTGTCGAGCTGTGGCGGGAACGTGATCGCCCCGACCTCGACCGAGCCCGGGCCTTCGGGCTTGCCGACGCGCAGCTCGCGCACTTTCTCGGAGACTTTGGCGACGAACTCGTCGTAGACGGGCTCCTCGACGTAGACGCGCTCGATCGAGATGCACGTCTGACCGGCGTTCTGCATCGAGTAGTAGGTCGCGAAGTTCGCGGCGCGCTCGAGGTCTGCGTCGGAGAGCACGATCATCGGGTCCTTGCCCCCGAGCTCCAGGGACGAGGGGATAAGCCGCCGGGCGGCTGCTTCGGCGACCTTGCGCCCGGTCTTCGTGGAGCCGGTGAACATGATCATGTCGACGTGCTCGATCAGCGCCGCGCCGGTCTCGCCGCGGCCGGTCGCGATCTGCAGGACGTTCTCGGGCAGACCGCACTCGCGCATGCCCTCGGCGAGCAGCATCGAGGTCAGGGGCGTGACCTCCGAGGGCTTGAGGATCACGCTGTTGCCCGCCATCAGTGCCGGGATGCAGTCGCCGAACGAGTTCGTCAGGGGGTAGTTCCAGGGGCCGATCACGCCGATCAGGCCGAGCGGCCGGTAGCGGTGGATCAGCTTCTTGCCCTTGACGAGCACCTGGCTGGACTTGACGTAGTCGTCTTCGAGGTACTTCGCGCCGTTCTTGGCCCAGAAGCCGAACGCGTTGCCCGCGTAGCCGATCTCGGCCAGCTCGGCGTCCTCGAAGGTCTTGCCCGTCTCCGAGACGATCGTGTCCACGATCCGCGGCGCGTTGTCCATGACCCACTTCTGCGCGCGCAGCATCACCCGGGCGCGGCCGTCGAAGCCGTAGGCCTCCCACTCGGGCTGGGCGGCGCGACCGCGGGCGGCCATCTCGGCGACCTCCGCGGCGCTCAGGTCGGGAACCGTCGCGACCGTCTCCCCCGTGGCCGGGTTCTCGACGGCGATCCCCGTGATCAGCGGCGTCGATCCGTTCGCTACGGCGTTCTCAGTCTCAGGAACCTGCTGCTCGACAGTGGCCATGTGGCCCTCCCCTGCTCGTTCGACCCTTCACACGAAGGTTACTCCGACGCGGATGCGTGTCGCGCCCGGGTCAGATGACGCGCGAGCGGCTACTCGGCCAGCTCGATCGAGCTGATGCCGATCGGCTCCTGCGGGCGGTCGGAGCCGTCGGTCTCGACGCCCTCCAGCCGGTCCACCACGTCCATGCCCTCGGTCACCTGGCCGAAGACGGTGTGCTTGCCGTCCAGCCAGGGGGCGGCGTCCGTGGTCACGATGAAGAACTGGGAGCCGTTCGTGTTCGGGCCCGCGTTCGCCATCGCCAGCGCTCCGCGCACGACCTTGTGCGCGTTGAACTCGTCCTCGAAGGTGTAGCCCGGACCGCCGGTGCCGGTGCCCAGCGGGCAGCCGCCCTGGATCATGAAGTCCTTGATCACGCGGTGGAAGGTGAGCCCGTCGTAGAAGCCGTCGCCGGAGAGCTTGCGGAAGTTCTCGACGGTCTTGGGGGCGTCCTCGTCGAACAGCTCGAAGACGATCGGCCCCTCGGTGGTCTGCATCGTTGCTGTGGACATGGCGCCTACTGTACCGGCGCGCGCTCGAGGGTCAGGACCAGGCCGTCCACGCGCTTGCCGTCGACCTCCGAGATCACGCGGTCGGCCTCGTCGCCCGGCACCGACAGGAACGTGAAGCGGTCCAGCACGAGCACGTCGCGCACCGCCTCGCCGTCGAGCCCGGTCGAGGACGTGACGGCTGAGACGACGTCGGCCACCTTCAGTCCGGCGGAGCGGCCGCCGCCGAGCACGAGCTTCACGTAGGACTCGCCCTCGTCGCGCCGCGAGACCCGCGGCTTGGAGTGCCGGCGGGGGCGCTCACGAACCGGCGTCGGCTGCGCCTGGGCGCCCTTCTCCCAGCGCGCGATCGACGTGCCGATGTGGCGTTCGATCGCCTCCAGCTCGCGCTTCTGGCGCGACTCCACGAACGTGATCGCGCGTCCCGTCCGGCCCACGCGGCCGGTCCGGCCGATCCGGTGGACGTAGGTGTCGGGGCTCGTCGGAACGTCGTAGTTGATGACGTGGGTGACCGTCGAGATGTCCAGGCCCCGCGCCGCGACATCCGTGGCGACCAGGATCGGCACACGGCCGCCCTTGAACGCGAGCATCACGCCGTCCCGTGACCCCTGGCTCATGTCGCCATGCAGCGCGCGCACGTTCATGCCGCGGTCCTTGAGCGTGCGGTACAGCTGGTCGGCGCGGATCTTCGTGCGCACGAAGACGATGGCCTGGTCGGGTTTCTCCGCGCTCAGCACCTCGACGAGCATCTCCGCCTTGTGCTTCGTCTCGACCGGGAGCTGGAACTGCGCGACCGTGTCGATCGTGAGCGTGGCCGCCTCGACCTGGATGATCTCCGGGTCGTACATGTAGCGGTCGGCGAGTTTGCGGATCGGCGGCGGCATCGTGGCGCTGAACAGCGCGGTCTGCCGGCTCGACGGCGTCAGGGCCAGGATCCGCTCGACGTCCTCGAGAAAGCCGAGGTCGAGCATCTCATCCGCCTCGTCGAGCACCACGAAGCGCGTGTCGGTCAGCATCAGCGAGTGGCGCGAGATCAGGTCGAGGACGCGCCCGACGGTGCCCACGACCACATGCCCGCCCGCGCGCAGCTGGGCCTGCTGGGTGCGGATCGGCGCGCCGCCGAACACGGCGACCACATCGACCCCCTTGCGCGCGCCGTAGGCACGCAGCGCCTGGGTGACCTGGATGCAGAGCTCGCGTGTCGGCGTCAGCACTAGCGCCTGCACCGTCTGCTCGGAAGGATCGACGTATTCCATGATCGGCAGGCCGAAGGCGGCCGTCTTGCCCGTGCCGGTCTGCGCCTGGCCGATCACGTCGCCGCCGCCGAGCAGCGCAGGGATCGCCTGCTCCTGGATCGGGCTCGGCGACTCGTAGCCGACGTCGCGAAGGGCATGCAGTGTTGCCTCGGAGAGGCCGAGCTCGGCGAAGGTCGCGGTCATCGGGTCATCTGGTCGGGTCGAGGAGGAGCTTGCCGGTCGTGCGCCGCTCGCGCAGGTCGATCTGCGCCTGCGGTGCCTGCTCGAGCGGGTAGGTCTCGCCCACGATCGGGCGCAGCTCGCCCGCAAGGGTCCGCTCGAACAGGTCGGTGAGCGCTTCGCCGAACATAGCGGGCCGCTCGAGCGTGTGGAACAGCCAGAAGCCGATCACCGAGCGCGAGTGGCGCAGCAACGACCCCGTCCGCACCTCGTTCTGCTCACGGCTGGAGATGCCGTTGACGACGATCCGCCCGAAGGGGGCGAGCGCTTTGATCGACGCGTCGAAGACGGCGCCTCCGTAGGACTCGATGACGAGGTCCAGCTCGCTGCCCTCGTTGGCCTCCACGAGCCGCTCGGTCAGCCCCTCCGGGTCCGGTGCGATCGCCGCATCTGCGCCCAGCGCCCTGGCGAGGTCGCGCCTCTCCGCACTCGATGCGGTCGCGATCACCCGTCCCGCGCCGAAGGCGACCGCGAGCTGCGTGGTCAGCGAGCCGACGCCGCCGGCGGCCGACTGCACGGCAACGCTCTCGCCGGGGGCCAGCCTCCCGGCGGTGCGGAGCAGGTGCCATGCGGTCGTGCCCTGGATCACGAGAGCGAGCGCGGCGCCGTCGTCGATGCCGTCAGGGATCGCGAAGACCCGCTCGGACGGGGCCGTCGCGTACTCGGCGTAGCCCCCGCTCCCGACCAGGGCGACGACGCGCTCGCCCGTCTCCTCCAGCGTGCCGGCGACCTCCCCGCCCGGGACGAGCGGCAGCGTGGCCTTCTGGACGTAGGAGTTCGTGCGGGTGTGCGTGTCGGCGAAGTTCAGCCCTGCGCGCGTGACCCTGATCAGGGCTTCCCCGGCGGCAGGCTCGGGCCGGGGCAGCTCGGCGAGGCGCAGCACCTCGGGCCCTCCGAACTCGGTCATCTGGATCGCACGCATGAGCACCGAGGCTATCGCGCGCGGCGAGCGCGCCGCCTCTCCGGTGGGCGCCGGTCCCAGCCGGTGCTCTAAGGTGCGCGCCCATGTCCATCACCGTGGTCGGCTCCATCGCCTACGACACCGTCAAGACGCCCTTTGGCGAGCGCGAGCGGATGCTCGGCGGCGCCGCCGTCCATTTCGCGCTCGCGGCCTCGTTCTTCGAGGACGTCTGCGTCGTGGGGCCGGTAGGTGAGGATTTTGGGGAGGATCAGATCGCCGTGATGAAGCGGCGCGGAGTGGACGTCGACGGGATCGAGCGCGTCGCCGGCGGACGCACCTTCTTCTGGCAGGGCGAGTACGGCTGGGACCTCAACACGCGCGAGACGATCGACACCCAGCTCGGCGTCTTCGAGGGCTTCCAGCCGAAGCTGACCGCCGCGGCGCTTGCGAGCGACGTGCTGTTCCTCGCGAACATCCAGCCCGACCTCCAGCGCCAGGTCCGCGCCCAGCTGCCGGATGCGCGCTTCGTCGCGCTGGACTCGATGAACCTCTGGATCGACATCGCCCGCGACTCCCTGACGGCGGCGATCGCCGAGGTGGACTGCGTGATCCTCAACGACGCCGAGCTGCGCCAGCTCACCGGCAAGCCCAACCTCGTCGCCGCGGCCCGCGAGATCCTGACCTGGTCGCCCCCGGCAGGGAGCCCCGGGCGCGGACCGAGCGTGGTGGTCGCCAAGCAGGGGGAGTACGGCGCGGCCCTCATCACAAGCGAGAGCTTCTTCGCGCTGCCCGCCTACCCGCTCGAGACCGTGATCGACCCGACCGGCGCGGGCGACACCTTCGCCGGGGGCTTCGTCGGCTACGTGGCCGCTCACCCCGACGAGCCGCTCGGCGACGAGCTGCTGCGCCGCGCGATGGCGCACGCGAGCGTGCTCGCCTCGTTCAACGTCGAGGAATTCGGCACCGAGCGGGTCGAACGCCTGGAGGGCCGCGAGATCGCGGCTCGAATCGCCGAGCTCCATGCGATGACGCAGTTCAGCGGCGACGCGCTGGCGCTGCGCGGCTGAGCGGCAAGGCCCGGCGCCCGCCGGCCGGGATGCCGGTTATCCGGTGTTTCTACGGGTATATGATGGCCGTCGTGGACGCGTGGACCTTCCTCTGGCTGATGGTCTTCCTGAAGATCCCGATCGTCGCGCTGTTCCTGATCGTGCGCTGGGCGGTCAAGCAGACCCCGGAGAGCGAGATCGGCGGGGACGGCGGGATCGGGCCGAGGCCCCACCCGCGCCACCCTCACCGTCCGCGCCGGTGGCCGAGCCCTCCGCGAAGGGGCCCTCACGGCGCCCCCGCGCCGCTCTCGCCCCCTCGCGTGCGCGTCGCCACGGCGATGCGCCACGGGCGCCGCGTTTGAGCCCCGGCCGCGCCCCCGCACGGAGAGCCGTCCGGGATGTGCGACGCATGCCCCATAATCGAAAGCCGAGCATCCAAGGCGGAAGGAGAGGCCCATGAGCACCGAGACCCAGGCGGGCAGCAGCGACGCGCAGACGGGCGGCACCCCGAACGGCGACGTGCTCACGGTCACCGACAGCCGCACCGGGAAGACGTACGAGCTTCCCATCGAGGACGGCACGGTCCGGGCGACCGAACTGCGCCAGATCAAGGTCGACCCGAACGAATTCGGGCTGATGTCCTACGACCCGGCGTTCATGAACACGGCGTCGTGCCGCAGCGCGATCACCTACATCGACGGCGACGCCGGCATCCTCCAGCACCGCGGTTACCCGATCGAGCAGCTCTGCGAGCACTCCACCTACCTCGAGGTCGCCTACCTGCTGATCAACGGCCGGCTGCCGAACGAGTCCGAGCTCAGGGACTGGATCGACGAGATCACGATCCACACCTTCGTGCACGAGAACGTCAAGGACTTCATGCAGGGCTTCCGCTACGACGCGAACCCGATGGGCATGCTCGTCGCGTCGGTCGGCGCGCTCTCGACCTTCTACCCGGACGCGAACAAGATCCACGACGAGCGCGTGCGCGCCATCCAGATCATCCGGCTGCTGGCGAAGATGCCGACGCTGGCGGCGTTCTCGTTCCGGCACAACATGGGCCAGCCCTACGTCTATCCCGACAACGAGCTGAATTACGCCGGCAACTTCCTCGGGATGATGTACAAAATGACCGAGCTCTCCTACGAGCCCGATCCCCGCTTGGAACGCGCGCTGGATGTCCTGTTCATCCTCCACGCCGACCACGAACAGAACGCCTCCACGAGCGCCGTGCGCTCCGTCGGCTCCACCCAGGTCGATCCGTACTCCGCCGTCGCCGCCGGGGTCGCTGCGCTCTACGGCCCGCTACACGGCGGCGCCAACGAGCAGGCGCTGAGGATGTTGGAGCGCATCGAGAAGGTCGAGAACATCCCCGACTTCCTCGAGGGCGTGAAGGCCGGCAACGAGCGCCTCATGGGCTTCGGCCACCGCGTCTACAAGAACTACGACCCGCGGGCCCGGATCATCCGCAAACACCTGGACGCGGTCTTCGAGGTACGCGGCAAGAGCCCGCTGCTCGACGTCGCGACCGAGCTCGAGAAGCGGGCGCTCGACGACGAGTACTTCACCTCGCGCAAGCTCTACCCCAACGTCGACTTCTACTCCGGCCTGATCTACGAGGCGCTCGGCCTTCCCGTCGCGATGTTCCCGGTGATGTTCGCGATCGGCCGCACGAGCGGCTGGATCGCGCAGTGGAAGGAGATGGTCGGGGACCCCGAGCAGAAGATCGCCCGACCCCGGCAGATCTACACCGGCGGCCGCGACCTCGACTACGTGCCGATCGACCAGCGCTGACGGCACGCCGACGCGCTCGCGACGAGCCGTGTAGCATTTTGTACAGGATGTCGATATTCCCTACGGAGAGCCAGCTCCGGCAGCTGCAGACGCTGCCCGACGACGAACCCGTCGTGATGCTCAACCTGCTGCGGTTCAAGGAGCGCGCGGGAGACCCCGACGACGGGCTTAGCGGGCGCGAGGCCTACGAACGCTATGGCGTCGAGGCGGCGCCCTACCTGGCGAAGGCCGGAGGGCGGCTGCTGAACGCCGCGGAGGCGCGCCACGTCGTGATCGGGCCGGAGGACGAGTGGGACATGGCGCTGCTCGTCGAATACCCCTCCGCGAAGAGCTTTCTGGAGATGGCGAGCGATCCCGGCTACCTCGAAGCCCACGTCCACCGCGACGCGGCGCTGTCGGACTCGCGGCTGATCTCCACGCGGCTGCTCGGCCCGGCGCTCACCTAGCGCGCGCCGCGCCTAAAGCACGAGCGTCGCGCCGTGCGCGTTCAGCCATGCGCGCTCCTCACGCCAGCCCGGGCGATGGCGTGCGAGCAGCGCCCAGAAGCGCGGCGAGTGGTCGAGCACCTCGAGGTGGCAGACCTCGTGCCAGACGACGTACTCGAGGACCCGCTCGGGCGCGAGCAGCAGCCGCCAGTTGAAGCTCATCCTCCCCCGCGAGGAACAGGACGCCCAACGGGTCCGCTGGCCGCGGATGTCGAGGCCGGCGTAGGCGAGACCGGCCTGTGCGCTCGCCGCGTCCAGGCGCGGCGCGATCTCCACCCGCGCGCGGCGCCGGTACCAGCGCTCGATCGCGGGCCGCGCGTCGGCGCCCGGGACGAACAGCTCCGCGCCGCGCCGGTGGGCGCGCGTCCGGCTGCGCTCGGGCACGAGCCGTAGCGTCTCGTCGAGGTAGGGAAGCGTCTCGCCGCGGTTCGCCACCGCCGCCATCGCCTCGCGCGCCTCGGCCAGCCGCCTCTCGATCCACGGCCGGAGCTCCACGATGGCGGCGGCAGCCTCGCGCTCGGCGGCCCGCGAGGGCAGGACCACCTCCACGCCGGCGTGAGCATGGACGTTCACGCGCACGCGCCGGGCGCGGGCCGAGCGCCTCACCGTGTAGGGAATCTCCTGCCCGGGGGGCGGCGCCACGCTCATGGACGGGCAGGGTACGCATCTACGCGGCGTCCGGGAACCGACCATCTACGCTCCCCCGATGGCAGAGGAGCATCGCCGGCGCGGGAAGGGCCGGCACGAGCATCCGATGCGCCGGCCGACGCTCGACGAGGAGCTCCTGCTCTGGCTCGACGGCGAGGCGCCGGAGGTGCGCGCGGCCGACGCGGATCGCGTGCGCGACATCGCCGAAGAGTTCGCCGCCGGCTTCCGTGCGCTGTCGTGCGTCGAGCGCGCCGTGACGGTGTTCGGCTCGGCGCGAACGCCGCCGGGTCACCCCCACTACGAGCTCGCCCGCGCACTCGGGGCGGCGCTCGGCCGATCCGGCTTCGCGGTCATCACCGGTGGCGGTCCGGGGCTGATGGAGGCGGCGAATCGCGGCGCCCAGGAAGCCGGGGCGCTGTCGGTCGGGTGCAACATCGCCCTCCCCCACGAGCAGGAGCCGAACCCCTACCTCGACATCTCGCTGCGCTTCGAGCACTTCTTTGCGCGCAAGGTGATGTTCGTCCGCTACGCGAGCGCGTTCGTCGTCTGCCCCGGCGGGTTCGGGACGCTCGATGAGACATTCGAGCTGCTGACGCTGATCCAGACCAGGACGATCCGCCACGTACCGGCGATCCTGCTCGGCGACGGCGACTGGGCGGCGATGATCGAGTGGCTGCGCGCCTTCCCCCTGGCCGGCGGCTACATCGACGAGGACGACCTCGCGCTGATCAACGTCGTGCAGACGCCCGAGCAGGCCTGCGAGAAGGTCCGCGGCGCCCACGAGCGCGCGGTCGCCGAAGGCCCGCAGATCATGCGCCGCACGGCGCCGGCCGGCGGCGAGATGCCACGATGAGGGCGCGATGTCCCGTTCCCGCGTGAAGCTGCCGCGCGACGTCCGCGGCTCCTACGAGGTCTACCTCAACGGCGTCCCCCAGCAGGCGGGAGTCGACTACAGCGTGCGCGAAGGGACGCTGGTGTTCGAGCGCGAGCTGCGCAAGGACCGCATCAGCGGCTGGCGCTGGCTGCTCGGCGCGTGGGGCGTCGGCACCTACCGCCAGGACGACTCGGTGGACGTGCGCTACGAAGCGGCCGATGGCTCGCCGCGCGTGGCGGAGGGCCTGGAGATCGAACCGGGGTAGACGGCCTTCTCCCAGGGCCGGGCGAGCTTCAGCGCGCTGAGGATCGCGCGCGTGGCCGGAGAGCGGTTCAAGGTGTAGAAGTGGATCCCGGGCGCCCCGGCCGCCAGCAGCTCCGAGCACTGCAGCGTCGCGTAGGCGACCCCGAAGTCGAGCACGGCCTCCTCGTCGTCCTCGCGCGCGTGCAGCTCGCGGCGCAGCTCCTCGGGGATCGCCGAGCCGCACATCTCGGCCATTTTCTCGACCTGCCTGACGTGGGTGATCGGCATGATGCCCGGGATGATCGGGGCTGTGATGCCGGCCGCGCGCGCCCGCGAGACGAAGTCGAAGTAGAACGCGTTGTCGAAGAAGAGCTGGGTGATCAGGAAGTCGACGCCGGCGTTCACCTTCTCGCCGAGGTAGCGCAGGTCGTCCTCGGGACTCGTGGCGTGGATGTGGGTCTCGGGGAAGCACGCGGCGCCGATCGCCAGCGACGGGTAGTCCGCGTCGATCAGCTCGACCAGCTCGCGCGAGTACTCGAGACCCCCATCGGTCTTCGTCCACTCGCTCTCGCCGGCGGGCGGGTCACCGCGCAGCGCGAGGACGTTCTCGATCCCCGCGTCGCGCATCTCGTCGAGCGTCGCGCGCAGCTCCGGGACCGTCGCTCCGACGCAGGTGAAATGCGCCATCGCCTCGAGCCCCCACTCGTCTCTCAGGCGCTTGACGATCTCGATCGTCTTGTCGCGCGTGGAACCCCCGGCGCCATAGGTCACCGAGACGAAGGCCGGCTCCAGAGGTCGCAGATCCGCGAGCGCGGCGTACAGGTTCTCCTCTCCCTTGGGCGTCTTCGGCGGGAGGAACTCGAAGGAGAAGATCGGTCCGTCGGAGCTCAGGAGCTCGTCGATGCGCATCAGAGGATTATGCCGACCAGCGCTCGGGCTCTCCCGGGATCCGCCTTGCGGCGCCGGTCTTCTCGAGGTGCGCCAGGTACCCGAGCGTCTGCGAGAGCAGCCACTGGCCGTTCTGCTGGGAGAGGGACTCGCCGTAGACCGCGCCCACGACGTCGAATGCCGTCAGTTCCGTGCCGGCGAGCGTCTGCAGCACCTTGTAGAGGTGCTCCTCGACGAGCGCGCGGTTGCCGTGGATATGCGCGTGGACGTCGGTGAACGTGCGCCCGTGCCCGGCCAGGCAGAGCCGCGCACCGAGACGCTCGACGACCTCGAGCGAGTGCAGGAACTCGCCGACGGGGTCCGGCGAGTAGCCGTACTCGAAGTACAGGGAGATCCGCCCCAGCAGGTGGTCGCCGGAGACCAGCAGGCGCCGCTCGGGCTGGAAGAGGCACACGTGCGAAGGCGCGTGCCCGGGCGTCTCGTAGGTCACCCACTCGCCGAGGTCGGTCTGCAGCGTGACCCCCTCCACCAGATCGCGATCGGCCTTCAGCGGCCCGACGATCAGGGGGTCCGAGCTGCCGCGCTCGGCGGCGTAGCGGCGCAGCGGCTCCTCGGGCACGCCGCTCTGGCGCGCCACCTCCAGACGGCGGGCGAGCACCGCGTCGGGGTCTTCGACGAGCCGGTTCATGAGCTCGTGGCTCGGATGCATCCAGAGGGGGCACTCCGCCCGCTGTGTGATCGGGACGGCCTGCCCGCAGTGGTCGGAGTGAGCGTGCGTGCAGACGACGAGCTTGGCGTCGTCCAGCCTGAGCCCGCACATGTCCAGCGCGCGCTCGAGATGGCCGATCGAGTGCTCGTCGTGCACGCCGGTGTCGACGAGCACGAAGCCGTCGCCGGCGGAGAGCGCCCAGGCATTGCAGTGCGGGACGCCCGGCCAGGGCAGGGGCAGGCGCAGGCGATAGACCCCCGGCAGGATCCGTTCGCCGCGTCCGAGCTCCCGCCGGGTAGCCGCTTCTGGCATGCGCCGAGACTAGACTACGGCCCTTCTGCGAAAGGAGGCGGGGATGGCCGATCGGGACAAGGGCAGCGACGCGAGCACGAAGGTCCAGGAGGTTGCCGCGAACATCCAGCAGGCGGCGGCGACCCGGAAACGGATCTCGGGGAGCAAGGCCGAGAGCGTGGCGCGCCGCTACTTCGAGGCGATCGACCGGCGCGAACTCGAGGAGGCCGTCGCCCTGTGGACGCCCGGCGCGCGCGATCACATCCGCGGACGCGCCGACGTGATCGCGCCCGACGGGGTGAGAGGCTTCCTCGCCGAGCTGATGCAGGCGATGCCCGATCTGCGAATGGAGATCGTCTCGACGACCACCGAGGGCGAACGCTGCGGGGTGCAGTGGCGCCTGCGGGGCACCTTCGCAGGACCCGGCACGCTGGGCGGCGTGGCGCCGAACGGGAGCCCGGTCGACGTCGAAGGCTTCGACCTCGTCACGGTGCGCGACGGCCTGATCGCCGCCAACGACGCGTTCACCGACAACATGACGGTCGCCCGCCAGATGGGCCTGATGCCGCCGCAGGACTCACCTGCCGAACAGCGCATGACGAGCGCGTTCAACCTCAAGACGAAGCTGACCGACGGGCTCGTGGCGGGGGACGCGGAGCTGGTCGCCGAGGGCGTCTGGGTGGTGCAGGGCCAGCCGGCGCGATGCAACGTGTATCTGATCGAGGATGAGGATGGCGTGACGCTGTTCGACGCCGGGGCGCGCACGATGACGCGGGCCGTCGCACGCGCCGGCGCGACGCGAGGAGGCATCAAGCGGATCGTGCTCGGGCACGGCCACACCGACCACCGCGGTACGGCTCCCGGGATCGGAGCGCCGGTCTACTGCCACCCCGACGAGGTGATCGACGCGGAGGGCAGCGGCGGCTTCCGGTACTGGCCCGAGGGGCTCGCCGGGATCCCGACCCCGCACCGGCAGGTCCAGCGGCTGATGCACCGGTACGCCTGGGACGGAGGACCGGTCTCGATCGAGGGCACGGTGAGCGAGGGCGATGAGATCGCGGGCTTCAAGGTGATCGACCTGCCCGGGCACGCCCCGGGCCAGATCGGGCTGTGGCGCGAGTCGGACCGGCTGGCGCTGGTCAGCGACTGCTTCTACACGCTCGACATCTGGGGCCGCGACGCGGACCCCCACGTCCCGTTCCCGGTCTACAACTTCGACACCGACCAGGCCCGCGCGAGCATGCGCAAGCTCGCGGAGATGGAGCCGGCAGCCGCCTGGCCGGGCCACGCGAAGCCGCTGACCGGTGACGTGCGCGGAGCGCTGCTGCGCGCCGCCGACGCTCCGGCCTAGCGTGGGAAAGCGCTCGCGCCGCCGTAGCGCAGGCGAGCGGCGAGCGCCATCGGCGCCCCACACCGAGTTCGACGGCCCGGACGGGATGAAGCTGACGCTGCGCGGCTCGCTGACCCCCGGCTCCCGCCGCGATTACGCCCGGGCGATGGACGCGGGCATCTCGCGCGAGGACGCCGAGCAGCGCGCCTTCGAGCTGCTGTTCGAGCGCCTCGCCGCCGGCTGGACCGTGGCGGGGGTCCCGACCACGGGCCAGCGCGAGCTGCTCGGACGGTTGCGGATGGCCACACCGGCGGAGCGTCAGTGGGTTCGCGAGACGCTCCGCGCGCACTGTGCCGAGCGGTTCCCGGACATCTCGGTGCCGTAGCGCGCCGAGCCGCCTGCTGCCCGCCGTCCGGGCACGGCCCGTGTCTCAGGGCTCGACGGCCGCGGCTCAGAGCTCGGCGAGCAGTTCCAGGCGCTCACCCTGAGCGCTCCCGGCGGGCAGGAATCGCGCTGTCGCCGGGTTGAGCACGAACTCCCGCGTGGCGCCGCTCTCGTCGCGCACCTCGAGCCGGCGCCCTCCCTCGTGCACCGCGAGGACCGTCGCGTGCTCGTGACTTCCGCCGAAGTGAAGGATGCGAGCAGGAGAGCCGGCGCGAGGCATCGGGCGGGTGGGTCTCGGCACGACTCGATGCTAGCCCCCGGGTTCCCCTCCGCTGCCCGATACCGTCCAAGCATGCGCCGCACCAAGATCGTCGCCACGATCGGCCCCGCCTCTCGAGAGCCGGACACGCTCGTGCGCCTGGTCGAGGCCGGCATGGACGTCGCGCGGCTGAACTACTCGCACGGCTCGCTGGACGAGCACGCCGAGACCGTGCGCCGGGTTCGCGACGCGGCCGGGAGAGCGGGGCGGCCGGTGGCGATCCTCCAGGACCTGCCCGGCCCGAAGCTCCGCATCGGCCCGCTGCGCGAGGGCGTCGTCGAGCTCACCGCCGGCGAGCAGCTGACGATCCTCTGCGGCGACGGCGACGAGCCGGGAGACGCGCGAAAGATGAGCATCTCCTGGGCCGGCCTCGCCGACTCGGTCGAAGAAGACTCGATCCTCTACCTCGCGGACGGCTCGGTGCGCCTGCGCGTCACGGCGGTCCGCACCGCCGAGTGCGAGGTCGACACGGAAATCGAGATCGGCGGCGCGGTCGCCTCGCGCCAGGGCCTGAACATCCCCGGGCCGATAGACGCGCTGCCGGCCGTCCCCGAGGAGGACCTGCGGCTGCTCGACCACGGCGAGTCGATCGGGGTGGACATGGTCGCGCTCTCCTTCGTGCGCTCGCCCACCGACGTGGACACGGTGCGAGAGCACACGCGCCTGCCGCTGATCGCGAAGATCGAGAAGCCGCAGGCCGTCGAACGCGCCGAGGAGATCATCGGCGCCGCGGACTGCGTGATGGTCGCGCGCGGGGACCTCGGCATCGAGCTGCCGATCGCACAGGTGCCCCTGGTGCAGAAGCGGCTGATCGAGCTCGCCGGCTGGGCCGCGCGGCCCTCGATCACCGCGACCCAGATGCTCGACTCGATGGTCAACTCCTCGCGGCCGACGCGCGCCGAGGTCGCCGACGTCGCGAACGCGATCCTCGACGGGACCGACGCGGTGATGCTCTCCCAGGAGACCGCGGTCGGCGCCTATCCGGTGGAGGCCGTCGCGATGATGGCCGCCGTCGCCGAGCAGGCCGAGTCGATCGCGCCCTACGAGCGCTGGAACCTGTCCCGCGTGAGGCGGACGTCCTCAGACCCGGCCTACACGATCGCCCACAACCTCTGCGACGCCGCACGCGAGCTCGGCCTCGACGCGCTCGTGATCCCGACGCTCTCGGGCCGCTCGGCCCGGCTCGTCTCGGCGCACCGTCCGACTGTGCCCATCTACGCGCTCTCCCCGGGACGCGAGACGGTCCGCCGCTGCGGGCTGATGTGGGGGGTCCAAGCCGCCTCGATGCCGCGCCACGAGACCACCGAGGCGCTGATCGCAGACGCGGCGCGGCGCGTCGTGGAACTGGGCTGGTGCTCGCGCGGCCAGCGCGTCGGGATCACCGCCGGCCTGCCCTCGGGACGCCCGGGGACGACCAGCCTCTTTCAGATCCAGGTCCTCTAGGGCCCGCCTCCGCGGGCCCGGGAACGCTCGCTTCGGCCTAGCCCTCCCGGGCGAGCTCGAACCACACGGTCGTGCCGCCCTCGCTGTCCACGCCCCACGCGCTGGCCGCTTTCGCGACCAGGTAGAGCCCGTAGCCTTCGCCCAGGCGCTCGGGATCGCGGGGGCGGGGGGTGAAGCCGGCCCCGGCGTCCGTGACCGCGACGCGCACCGCACGGTCGGTCACGGTCGCGTCGAGCGAGATCGGAGCGTTCTCGGGGCCGTTGGAATGGCGCACCGCGTTCGAGACGACCTCGGAGACGAGCAGCACCACCGTCTGGCCGAACGAACCGTCGACGCCCAGCGCGAGCATCTGCTCGGAGACCGCCGAGCGGGCGATGGCCGGGGCGTGGATGTCGCGCGTCAGATCCAGCCGCAGCGAGGACCCGGCCCCGCCCGCGCTCCCTGTCTGCTGCTCGCTCACGCCGGGGGCTCGTCGACGAACGGCAGGTTCTCCTCGGCGCGCGTGACCTGGAAGATCGTGAGCACGGCCGCCGCCGGGCGCACCAGCAGGAGCTCGAACTCCTCTTCGCGTGCACGGTCGGCCAGCACGATGAACTGACGCAGCCCGGAGGAGTCCAGGAACCCGAGCGGCCTGAGGTCGACGACGAGCTGGCGCGCGCCCGCGGCGAGCGCCCTGTCGAGAGCGTCCTGCAGGCGCGGCACCGTGGCGATGTCGAGCTCGCCGGTCAGGACCAGCCGGGCGCGGTCGCCTTCGGCGTAGGACTCGACCTGCAGTGGGGGCGCGATCGCCATTGCTAGGCCCTCACCACCGGCTCGGCCTCGGCCGGAGCGGAAGGTCTCCCCGCCGTCTCGGCCCGGGCCGCCGCACGGGTTTCGCCGGGCACCTCGGCGACCCGCCTCATCGCGAGCATCGCGGTGTCGTCTGCCTGCGCGCCGACCTGGAAGCGCTCGAGCTCGGCGATCACGCGTTCGCGGATCGCCATCGGGGACGCTCCCCGCAGGGCGCCGAGCAGCGCTCGCAGACGGTCGGCGCCGTAGCGCTCCTCCTCCGCGCCGACCGTGTCGGTGACCCCGTCGGTGATCGCCACGAGCGACTCCCCCGGTGCCGGGGTGTAGCTCTCTTCGGGCCACTGCCCGGCTGCGAAGGCGCCGAGCAGCGTGCCGTGGGCGCCGATCTCGCACACCTCCTCGCCCCCGAGCAGCCACGGGAGCGGGTGGCCGCCCGAGGCGATCGTCACGCACGACCCGCTGATGCGCAGGCACAGCGCGGTGCACACCGACAGCGAGGGCCGCCGCCGCAGCGCGGCGTTGACCCGTTCGAGCAGGTGCGCCGGGCGCGCGTCGAATTCCGAGGCGGTCCAGGCCGTGTGGCGGACCAGCGACGTGACGGCGGCGGCCCGCACGCCCTTGCCGGTCACGTCCCCGATCATGACGAGCCAGTCACCGCCGGCCTCCCAGACGTCGTAGAAGTCGCCCCCGACCTCGCCCTCCTGGGCGGCCGGGCGGTACATCGCTGCGAGCTCCCAGTCGGGCAGCTCGGGCAGCGCTTCAGGCAGCAGGCTCGCCTGCAGCGTGCGCGCGATGCCGGCGCGTTCTCCGTAGAGCCGCGCGTTCTCGACGGCCAGCGCCGCGCGCTCGGCGATCTGTTCGGCGAACTCGACGTCGCCCGCGTCGAACGTGCGGCCCGATTCCGAGCTCACGAGCGAGATCGTCCCGATCGTCCTGCCCCGGATCTTCATCGGCACGAGCAGCGCGGCGCGCAGCCCGACCTGGCGCAGCAGCTCGAGGTGGCGCTCGTCGACGGCGGAGGCCCGCACCAGCTCATCGGGGATCTCGTTGTAGAGGACGGGCTCCCCGGTGGCGATCACGCGGCCGATCCCGCGGTCGGGTTGCATGTGCTCCGGTTCGTATTCGCGCAGCCGCGCCGCGAGCTCGACCCGCGCCGGATCGACGTGGGCGACGGCGACCGGCTCGCGGCGCCCTTCCTCGTCGACCAGGTCCACGCCGCACCAGTCCGCGAGCGTCGGCACGGCGAGGCCGGCGACGTTCTGCAGCGTCTGTGCGTAGTCCAGGGAGGAGGCGAGCAACGTGGCCGCGCGCGCGAGGAACTCGCTGCGCAACTGCAGCCGCTTGCTCACCGTCACGTCCTCGATGATCGTCACCGCCGAGTCGATCGCCCCCTCCTCGTCACGGACGGCGGCTGCCTTCAGCAGCACCCAGCGCTCATCTCCGGTGGCCTTCTCGACCGTGCGCAGGAGCATCGGCTCGGGCTTCTCGTCGCCGCGCAGCAGGCGCACGGAGGGCAGGTCCTCCATCCGCACTTCGTGTCCGTCCTCGGTCGAGACCTCGTAGCCGCCCATCAGGGCGCGCGGGTCGGCGGCAGCCAGCTCTGCCACCGAGGACAGGCCCATCCGTTCCAGGGCCGCGCGATTCGCGTAGATGAGGCGGTCGTCGGGGGCCCGGATCGTGATCGCCTCGACGAGCGAGTCCACGATCGCCTGCAGGCGCTGCTCGGAACCCTGGAGCGCGTGCTCGAGCTCGGCGAGCAGCTCCTGTCGCTCGCGCTCGCGCGCCCGGCGCTCGGAGATGTCGGTGAGAAAGGCGTGGAAGGAGTGCGTGCCCTCCTCGTCGAGCGCGGAGACGATCATTTCGACGGGGAACTCGCTGCCGTCGGCCCTCAGCGCGAGCTGCTCGCTGCGCCGGTCGAGCAGGGGCGTCTCGCCGCCCGCTTTGAAGCGCCGGAAGCCCAGGCGGAGCGCCTCGCGGAAGCGCTCGGGAACGATCAGCTCGATCGCGTTCTGCCCGACCGCCTGCTCGCGGGTCCAGCCGAACGTCTCTTCGGCGCGGATGTTCCAGTAGGTGATGCGCCCCTCGTCGTCCATCGAGATGAACGCACTGGCGGCGACGTTGAGGATCTTGCGAGCCCGGCCGAGATCCATGCGGTGATTATCGCGAAGTGCCTGCTCAGCCGGCGGTGCCCACGCCCGCACGGCGGTAGAAGTCGGTCTCCTCGCGACCCAGCTCGGTCACGGGCTCCTCGCCGTACATCCACTCGCGCGCGATGCGATGCCAGTTGGCGCGCGCGCCGAGCTGGGCGAGCACGGCGAGCGTGAGCATCTCCATGCGCCGGCCGAAGAGGTGCTCGGGCCGCATGTCCTGGTGGCGCATCTCGCGGAAGTGGCTCGAGCGCGGGTCCGAGCTCTCGATCATCACCTTGGTCGCGATCTGCGGCGTCAGCTCGACGACGCGATCCGCGGTCGTGTACCACCAGATCGCGTCGCGGATGAACTCCAGCAGCGACTCGGGGTCGACGCGCTCGGGTTCCGGCAGGAAGCCGGACTCGGCGAGCAGGCGATGGAGCGTCGCGGGGTCTTCCTCGACGACCGCGCGCTGGCATGCCAGCTCGAGCTCGACGGCGGCGGCGTCCATGCGCTTGAAGAGCCCGAAGTCCAAGAATGCGACGCGGCCGTCCTCGAGCAGCAGGAAGTTGCCGGGGTGGGGATCGCCGGAGAACTGATGGTGGCGGTAGAGGCAGCCCAGGAAGAAGCGGAACACGATCTCCCCGAGCCGGTCGCGCTCGGCCTGCGTGCCCTGCTTGAGAGTCTCGAAGCCGACGCCGCTCACATAGTCGGTGACCAGCACCCGCTCCCGCGTGAGCGAGCTGAGGACGTCGGGCACGACGATGAAGGGGTGTCCTGCGTAGATGCGCGCGAGCGCGCGCTGGTTCTGCGCCTCGAGCTCGTAGTCGAGCTCCTCCTCGATGCGTTCCCGGATCTCTGTCGTGATGGCCTTGACATCGAGACCCGGCGTCATGCGCTTCAGCAGTCGCATGATCATGTCCAGGTTCTGCATGTCGGCCCGCACGGCACCCGCCACGCCCGGGTACTGGACCTTGACCGCCACCTCGCGGCCGTCGCTCGCGAGCCGCGCGCGGTAGACCTGGCCGATCGAGGCGGCCGCGACCGGCTCGGGGTCGAACTCGCTGAAGACCTCGTCCAGGTCCTCTTCGAGGTCCTCCTCGATCACCTTGCGCATCTGCTTGAAGGAGACCGTCGGCGCGGCGTCCCGGAGCTTTGCCAGCTCGGCCTGGAACTCCTCGCGGTGCTCCTCCGGCACGAGCCCGACGTCCAGGAACGACATCACCTGCCCGAGCTTCATCGCCGCGCCCTTCATCGTCCCGAGCACCGCGACGATCTGCTTCGCGGTCTCGAGCTGGCGCCGCGACATCGCCTCCACCGCTGCGTCTTCGTCGCGGGCGACGTTGGCCGCTTTCGTGCCGAACTGCTTGACGGCCTCGCTCGCCGCGAGCGTGGCCACCGTGGCGGTGCGCCGCACGCGCGAGGTCGGGATCTTCTCGTTCTCGTCGCGCGCCATGCCTCCCCAATCCTAGGAGGCGGGGTCCGGCTCCGGCCTCGGGCTCAGCCGCCTCGCTCGACTTTCGAGCCCGGCACGATGTCGTCGGCGCCGTCTGGCCAGCGGATCCACGCCTTGGTGCCGCCGTCGTAGTCGGCGCCGAGGAGGATCAGCGTCGCGGGACCGCCGAGCGCCGTGCACGGCTCGGAGCCCTCCGGGTCGAGCCCGCGCCACACGCGGATGAAGGCGTTCTGGTCCCACTCACGACCCACGCTCGTGTCGTCCGCGTGCCCGGGGTGGATGACGGTGTCGGGCGCCAGCTCCATCAGCGTGCCCATGATCGAGTCGCGAAGATCGGCGTAGGTGGTGTGGCCCGGGGCTTTGACGCCGCCGACGGAGTCCTTGAAGAGGGTGTCCCCCGTGAACACCGCCTGCTCCCCCGAGCCGTCGTCGACGAGGAACGAGAGCATGCCGCCGGTGTGGCCCGGAGTCCTCAGCGGACGCACGGTGAGCGCGCCGAACTCCTTGGTCTCCCCCGCCTCGATCGTGCCGTAGGAGGCCCCACCGTCGCCGAGCAGATCGCGCTCCTGTCCGCTGAGGAGCACCTCGAGGCCGGGCCAGCGTTCCTTGAGCTTGTCGACCTCGCACACGTGGTCGTAGTGGTGGTGGGTGAGCAGCACGTGCGTGGGCTCGAGCCCACGCTGCTCGGCGGCCTCGATCAGCGGCTCGACCGGGCCGCCCGCGTCGATGAAGAACGCCGGCCCGCCCTGACCGTCGGCTACCAGGAAGGTGTTCGAGACGAACTGCGGGTTCAGGGAGCGCTCGACGATCACGCTGGCAATCCTTGCACGAAGCCGGGGGCTCAGCCGCCCGGAGCCGCGGCGGGGGCGACGAGCCGCGTCAGACCCTCGAGGTAGCCGGTGTCGCCGACATCGCGCCGCCACTCCAGCGTCGGCACGCGCGCGGCCCAGCCCTGCAGCCGCTCACGCGCCTGCTCGAGCGCGGGTGCCGTCGTCGCGAGCGCGACCGCCCGCGACGTTCCGACGGTGCGGTAGCTGCCGGCGCCGGCCTCGACCGCCGAGGAGAAGAAGACGCTGCAGCCGTCCGCCTCGATGGCTGCGACGTCGAGTGGGAACTCGTAGGGGCCGCCCGGGCGCAGCGCATAGTCGGGGGAGACCAGGTAGAGCACCAGCGAGGCCTCCTCGCGCAGCGGCACGTCGGCGGCGCTCAGCGTGCCGTCGCAGATCCGCTGCATGACCTCGGTCCACGAGCCGTCGAACAGGCTCATGATGTTCATGCACTCGGGATCGCCGAAACGAGCGTTGAACTCGATCACCTTGACGCCGTCCGCGGTGGCGAAGAAGCCGGAGTTCATGACGCCGTTGAAACGCCGCCCGCTCGCGCCCAGGCGCTCGATCACCGCGGCCACGATCGAGCACGCCTGCTCGTAGTGGGCCGGGGTCATGAACGGAAGCGTCCGCGAGGCGAGCGAGAGCGAGCCCATGCCACCGGTGCCCGGCCCCTCGTCCCCGTCGAATCGGTACGGGTAGTCGTAGGTGGAGGGCGGGAACACGACCGTGCGCCCGTCGCTGACGGCCTGGATCGTGAACTCGGCGCCGTCGACGCGCTCCTCGATCAACACCGCCTCGCCGGCTCCGCCGCGGTTCAGGAGCTCACCCGCGTACGCGCGCGCCTCGTCGTGGTCGGCGAGGTGCGGGCCCATCACCTTCACGCCCTTGCCCCCTGTCAGCCCGGCGGGCTTGACCGCGAGCGGGGTGGTGCCGAACGCAGCCATCGCGCGCTGCAGCTCCGCCTCGTCGCGGACGATCTGCAGCTCGGGCACCGCCTCGGGCGCCACTTCTGCGAGCAGCTCGCGCGCGAACACCTTGTTCCACTCGATCTCCGCGCCCTCCCGCGTCGGTCCGACCGTGCGCGTCCCCTGGGCGAGCAGCGCATCCACGATCCCTGCCGCGAGCGGCTCGTCGGAGCTGACCATCGCGATGTCGATCTCGCGCTCGCGGGCGACGGCGGCGACCGTCTCCGGGTCGCAGGCGTCGCCGACGACATGACCGCCGCCCGATTTCGCGCAGCAACGGACGATCGTCGGGTTCTCGTGCCCCACGACCGCATGGAGCTCCGAGTCCTCGGCCATCGCGCTCGCCAGCGCGCTCTCGCGGCCGCCGTTGCCGACGATCAGGGTTCGCACGGCGTGGAGTCTAGGAGAGGCGGTGGAGACGAAGGCCGGGCGAGCGGCCCACCCGGCGCGCGCTCTACCCTCACGCGATGGCCGCAGACGATCGGCTCACCGACCACGCGGCGCTGAACCGGCGCGTCTGGGACGCGCAATCCGACGACTACCAGGCCCGGCACGGCGGGCAGCTGGAGAAGTCGGGCGGCACCGCCTGGGGCGTGTGGCAGATCCCGGAGTCCGAGCTGCGCGTGCTGGGCGACGTCGCGGGCCTCGAGGTGCTGGAGCTCGGCTGCGGGGCGGCGCAGTGGTCGATCGCGCTCGCGCTGGAGGGAGCGAGGCCGACCGGCCTCGACAACTCCGCCCGCCAGCTCGAGCACGCGCGTGAGCTGATGGCGGCCGCGGGCGTCGAGTTCCCCCTCGTCCACGCCAGCGCGGAGTCGACAGGCCTTCAGAGCGAGAGCTTCGACGTCGTCTTCTGCGACTTCGGCGCGATGACGTTCACCGACCCGCACCTGAGCGTGCCCGAGGCCGCGCGGCTGCTGCGAGCCGGCGGCCTGTTCGCGTTCTCGGCGCTCACGCCGATCGTCGACCTTGCTTGGCCACCCGGGATCGAGCATCCCGGCGAGACCCTCGCGGTCGACTACTGGGAGGGCATCCGCCGCTTCGAGGAACCCGGCGAGCCGATCGCCTTCCAGCTTCCCTACGGGGAGTGGATCGCCCTGTTTCGCGGCAGCGGCCTCGACGTCGAGGACCTGATCGAGCTGCGCCCGCCGGCGGACGCCGAGAGCAGCTACCGCTCCGTCGAGGACCGCGAATGGGCTCGGCGCTGGCCGATGGAGCACATCTGGCGCCTGCGGCGCCGCGCAGGCTGACGGATTCGAGCTGTTCGGCTTCGCGCTGCAGAGCCGAACAACATGCCCGAGACGCAGGATCGCGCGTTGGCGAAACGTCCACCAGCGCCGAAACCGCTCAGCGCCGTGCTGTCAAGCGGCCGATGGATCACGAGCACCCCCCACCCCCCAAAGGAAAAGATGCACACGGAGCCGATCAGCGACGACGCGATGGTGCCGGACCGCCCCCGGGACGAGCCCCCCGAGCTCGACGGGCAGCTCTTCGAGGCGACCGGCGAAGTCCACGCGAACGCGGACTCGCTCGAGCAGACGTTGCGCTCGCTGCTCGCGGTGTACCCGCAGGCGGCGGTCGGCGCGATGAGCTCCGCCGGCATCTACGTGCCGATGCCCGACTCGGTCGGCCTCGGCGAGCATCAGGTCCTCGAAGGGCGCTCCGGCTTGGACCTGATCGGCACCGAGGACCGCGAAGCCGTCCTGGAGAACTGGGACCGCGCGCTGAACTTCGGCGCCAGCCGCTGCACGATCCACCCCGAAGGCTACGAAGAGGTGATCCTGTACGCGCTCGACCTGCGTGAGCGCCACGGCATCGTGTTCACGCTGCTCGCGTCCTCGAACCCGCTTGCGGCCGCCGAGCCGGTCGATTCCGAACGGGTGGTCCAGCGCCCGCGCTTCGCGACGATCCACAAGAACGAGCTCAGCTTCCTCGTCCACGTCGACGAGGCGATCCAGCAGATCCTCGGGTGGGACGCGGAGGAGATGATCGGACACCGCTCACTGGAGTTCGTCCATCCCGACGACCATGCGCTCGCGATCGACAACTGGATGCAGATGCTCGCGCGTCCGGGTCCGGCGCGGCGCGTGCGCCAGCGTCTGCAGTCCAAGGACGGCGGCTGGGTCTGGTTCGAGGTCACCAACCACAACCTGCTGGCCGACCCCAGCCACGAGGTCGTCATCTGCGAGATGGTCGACATCACCGAGGAGATGGCCGCTCACGAGGACCTGCGCGCCCGCGAGCAGTTGCTCGACCGCCTCGCCGAAACCGTGCCGGTCGGGCTGTTGCAGGTCGACACCGAGATGCAGATCGTCTACACCAACGACCGCCTGCACGAGATCCTGGGAGCTCCGCGAGCGGAAACCGCGACGCAGCAGCTCGCCAACGTCGAGGCGGCGGGCCGCGTGCTGATCGAGGAGGCCTTCGCCCGGCTGCTAGGCGAGGGCGTCGACGCCGAAGTCGAGGTCGCGGTCACCCGCGGGAGCGACGACGGCGTGCGGCACTGCCAGGTCAGCCTGCGCGCGCTGACCCACGAGAGCGGCGAGGTCAGCGGGGCGATCGCCTGCCTCGTCGATGTGACCGACAGCATCACGATGCGCGAGGAGCTTCGCCGCCGCGCCAGCCACGACGAACTGACCGGCTGCCTGAACCGCGCGGCCATCACGCGCGCGCTCGAGCAGAGCATCCAGGACGGCGAGCCCGGCGCACAGCGGGCACTGCTGTTCATCGATCTCGACGGCTTCAAGGAGGTCAACGACGAGCACGGCCACGCCGCCGGGGACGAGCTCCTGCGAGCCGTCGCCGGACACCTGCGCGCCAGCGTGCGCGCGGGCGATCTCGTCGGCCGCCTCGGCGGCGACGAGTTCCTGGTCCTGTGCCCGGAAATGGACGAGCTGACGGCGCGCCGCCTTGCCGACCGCCTGGCGGTGTCGGCCGCAGCGGGCGCCGTCGACCACGCCGCCGCGGTCGGGGCGAGCGTCGGAGTGTCCTGGTCGCGCGGCTCGGCGCTCGACGCCGAGACGCTTCTGGCGAGAGCCGACCGCGCGATGTACGACGTCAAGCGCGAGCGCTCGAATGGGCGCCGCGAGACGGCCGGCCGCGTTTGAGCGGCCGGGGCGAGCCGGCGGTGATCGCGCACGACCCGCCGGCCCGCCGAATTTCTCGGAGGGGGCGCCGCCTTGCGGCGGCGCCGGCCTTCAGGCCTGCTCGCGCTCGAACAGGTAGGCCTTGAAGCCCTGACCGATCGCCTCGAACCCGAGGCTGCGGTAGAAGTCGTGAGCGCCCGTGCGCTCGTTGCCCGAGATCAGGTTGACCTTGTAGCAACCGGCCTCTCGGGCGATCTCGATCGCCCGCCGCATCAGCGCCGTGCCCGCGCCGCGCCGACGCGCGCTCTCGGCCACCACCACGTTCTCGACGAGCGCCCACGGCTGGGCGTAGTGGGTGAGGTTGGGGGCGACGAGCACGTCCACGGTCCCGACGAGGTCCCCGTCGAGCTCGGCGACGAGAAGGCTCCGCGCAGGGTCGCCGATGATCTGCTCGATCGCCGCGAGCGCGTCGGGCATCGGCTCCGGGAGCGGCTCGTCGAGCGGACCGGAGAGCTGCTCGTACAGTGCCGTCAGCGCGTCCAGGTCGCCGGGCACCGCTTCACGAACCCGAACCCCTGCCATGCGCGGAGCTTCGCAGAGAACGTCCGTCGCGCGCCTCGGCGTAGACTCGCGCCCATGGCCCTCATCCACACCTGCTACCGGATCACGGACATCGACCGTTCGGTCGCGTTCTACGAAGCGCTCGGCTTCCAGGAGGTCGGCAGGCTGCCGATCCGCGACGAGGCCGTGAACGTGTTCATGAACCAGCCCGGCGACGGCGACATGCCGCGCCTGGAGCTGACCTACAACTTCGGCGTCGAGGACTACGAGATCGGCACCGGCTACGGGCACATCGCGATCACGACCGACGACATCCACGGCGCGCTCGAGAAGCTGGCCGCGCAGGGCATCGAGCCCGAGAAGCCGCCCTACTCGGTGCGCGAGGGCGGCTCGCTGCTGTGCTTCGTGAAAGATCCGGATGGGTATCGAATCGAGATAATCGAGCGGTAGAGGACGGCAAGCTCACGCGCTTCGGGCAGTTCATCGACACGGTCAAGTTCGCAGAGGTCGTCCCGTCCGCGTGAGCCGCTCTCGAGCGTCCGTCGAGCCCCTGCCCGTGTCACACTGAGGCGTGGCGGAGGAAAGCGAGATGCTCGTGCTAAGTGCGATCGTGCTCGTCGGCTTCAGCGAATGACCCACCAGGGCGAGACCATCGGCGTCGGAGCGCTGAGCGTGCGCTTCTTGATCGAGGCGGCGGAGTCGAACGGCACCGCGTCGGTCTTCGAGTGCTTCGTCCCGGCGAATGCCAGGATGCCGGCGCCGCACAGCCACGACGGATTCGAGGAGACGATCTACGGGCTCGAAGGTGTCTCGACGTGGACGGTCGACGGAGAGACGGTCGAGATCGGTCCGGGCGAGGCGATCTGCGTAGGGCGGGGACAGATCCACGGCTTTGACAACCGCGGCGACGCGGATGCGAAGTTCCTCGCGATCGCGACTCCCGCCGTCTTCGGCTCCGCGTACTTCCGTGAGGTCGGCGAGGCGATCGCCGCGGCGGGGAGTGGCCCGCCGGACCTCGCCGCGATCGGCGAGGTGATGCGTCGCCATGGCCTCACGCCGGCGCCGCCGCCGAGCTGATGGACCAGGCGTGAGCGCAGCCCCGCATGCCATCGCCTTCGTCGAGGGCTACCGCCGGACGTGGCAGGCCTGGGACTACGCCGGGTTCGCGGACCTCTTCGCCGACGACGCGGTGTATGTGGAGCACCCGGTCGACGAAACCGTTGTCGGGCGCGAGGCGATCCTCGGCTACATCCGCAAGGAGCACGAGGAACAGGGCACGGCGCAGGTAAGGATGGGGAAGCCGATCGTCGAAGGCGACCGGGTCGCGGGCGAGTTCTGGGCGGCGATGTCCAACCGCGAGGGCGAGCCGCCGGGGACGCTGATGGGGTGCTTCATCGCCCGCCTGGATCCTGCCACCGGTCTGTGCACGCACTTCCGCCAGTACTGGCACGAATGCGACGGCTGGCCCGGCCCGTTCGACAGCTGGGGAGACTGACCTCCGCGGCTCAGCCGGCGGTGGGCGCGTGTTCGCGCGCCCACGTGACGATCCCGCCCGATCCCCTGATCACGGACCCGTCGTCCAGCACGAGGATCGGCACCGAGCGCTGGCCGCTCAGCTCCTCGATCTCGGCCCGGTCCTTCGCGCGCGAGGGAAGCGTCCAGAGCTTCAACGTTCCGCCTTTGACCTTCTTCAGCTCGTAGGTGTGGCCGGCCTTGTCGAGCGCGACCGCCGCCTTGCCGCAGGGATGCGCGAAATTGTCGAGTGGACCGGGCAGCTCGCCGAAGGCCTTGCCGTCACCGCACGTGTAGAGGACCACGCCGGCGATCGTACTCCCCGGGCCCTCCCGAGCGGAGCCCGGCCCGGGTACTCTCTGAGCATGGCGGACGCGAGCAAGATCGCGAAGAACCTCGAGCGATTCGCGATCGCGATCGCGTCCCACGACCGCGAGAACCCCACGCACACGGCCTACGGCATCGGTCTCGCTCACTTCGACATGGAGCGGCTCGGGTTCGAGGAGGGCGAGCAGGTCCTCCCCGGGATCACGATCCAGTGCGACAGCGGCGTGAGCGGCAACTTCAGGGTGCTGTGCGACGCCGAGCACGACGAGGGCCTCGTCGAGGCCGAGGAGGAGATCGTCGAGGCTGTCGGCTCGCGGTCGGTCCCGGGCGTCGCGCCGGAGACGCGCGAAATCTGAGACCCGGCAAGAGTCTTCGCGCCCGCAGATCGGGTTGACACCGCCACCGCGCGTTTGGTTAGCTCACGCCGATGGCAGACGTTGCACTGGGGGTGCAGGAATCGGGCGGGCGCGAGCAGGCGCCGGCGCGGCCTGATTTCGAAGTCATCCCGCGTAAAGGCCTGATCGCCGTCGGTGTCGTGCTGGTGGCCGTGGTCGCGGCCATCGCCTCCGACAAACTCTGGCCGATCGCCTTCGTGCATTTCGTCGGCGGCGCCGCCTGGACGATCATCGACCTCTTCCTCGGGTTCGTGCTCGGGCCGATCCTCGGGAAGCTGTCGGTCCCTGCCAAAGCCGAGCTGACGACCAAGCTGATGCCGAGGATGGCGCTGATCATGCCGACGGTCGTGACGGCGACGCTTGCGGGCGGCTGGCAGCTCGGGGTGCACCTGGGGACCGTGCAGTCGAACTACTACAACCACGGCTGGGTCGTCGCGAGCTACATCGTCGTCGGCGTGATGGCCGTGATCGCGCTGGGACTGCTCGAGCCCGCGAACATCGCGGTGCTCTTCGAGCTCAAGAAGCCACGACCGAACCCGGCTGTGATCGAGAAGCTCATGAAGAGGTTCATCTACACCGCCGGAGCGACCGGGGCGATGCAGATCGCGACGCTGGTGATCATGACGAAGCTCGCGATCGGCTGATGGAGGACGAGCGGCAGCTCCCGCCGGTCACCGCTCTGGGCATGACCTCGCTGGCGCTCATCGTCGCCGGCGGCATCTACCTCGCCGCTCACCTCCCCAAACATGTCCCCTTGGCGCCCGCGGCGATTCTGCTCGCTCTCTCCGTGTTGCTGCTGGCCGGCAACCTCTTGGCGCTGTCGCGCGTGCGGGACTTCGCGTGGTCGCGGTTCTTCGAAGTCGCTCGCTGGGCCCTGCTCGCCTATCTGATCATCGCGGGCATGATCGAGTACGCCTTCCTGCACGACCACGTGGCAGGCGGCCCGCTGATCGTGCTGACCCTGTCCCTGATCGTGTTCGCCGTCCACGTCCCGGTCCTGATCGGCTTCACGGTCGCCCGCTTCGCCGACCTGGCCGAAGCCCCGCTCTAGACCGCGGGCGGTTCGATGCCCGCCCGAGCGGCGATGATCGCCACGAGGCGCTCGATCGTCGGGTAGGGAAGGCCATGGCGGGCGGCGGCTCGCATCACCGAGCCCGGAATAGCGTCCAGCTCGGGGGTCCGGCCGGCCGCGATGTCGCGCTGCATCGAGCTGCCGAGCGTCGCGTGTGCACGCTCGAGCTCCGCGATCGCCGTCGTCGCGTCGACGTCGGCACCCTCGGCGCGTCCGGCGGCCGCCGCCTCTTCCATCGTCGCGACGAGGTCCCCGCGCAGCTCCGGCGTCGAGCGGATCTCGCCCAGCAGCTTGTCGTAGGCGCTCGTCGTGCACGCGAGCGCGTTCAGCCTCACGAGCTTGGACCACATCACGTCGGCTTCGGAGTCGAGCACCTTCGACGGCACGCCGGCGTGCTCGAGGGCGTCTGCGAGCGCGCTCATCGCCCCGGCGGCGGACGGCGCTCCGGCCATGCTGATCAGGAGGAAGGGGCTCGTGTGCACGACCACGCCGGCCTCGGGGCGATCGGACTCCACGCGGATCGAACCCGCGAGCACGGTCTCCGAGGCGAAGCGGCGCCTCAGGACCGCGAGGTGGTCCAGGCCGTTGAGCAGCGGCAGCACCAGCGCCGGCTCGACCTCGATGCGCGCGAGCGCATCCTCCAGGCCCAGGGCCTTGGTCGCGACTAGCAGCACGTCCACGGGCTCGGTCAGGCTCGTGACGGCGCGCGGGCTCGCCTGCAGCTCGCCGAATTTGACGCTGTTGAGCGCGATGCCGCGCGAGGCGATCACCTCGGCCGTGGAGTCCTGCGCCACGACGATCACATCGTGGCCGTCGCGCTCGAGCGCGACGGCGAGCAGGCCTCCCACGCCGCCCGGGCCGAGCACAGCGATCTTCATGGCAGCAGCACGCCCGGGTTCAGCACGCCCGCGGGGTCGACCGCCGACTTCGCGGCCCGCAGCGCCGCCGCGAAGGGCTCCGGGCGCTGGTGTTCGTAGAACGGGCGGTGATCGCGCCCGACCGCGTGATGGTGGGTGATCGTCGCGCCCTGTTCGATCAGGACGTCGGAGACCGCGCGCTTGACGGCCTGCCACTGCTCGATCTCCTCGCCGCGCCGGCCGGGCGCGAGGATCGTGAAGTAGGGCGCGGGACCGTCGGGGTAGATGTGCGTGAAGCGGCAGTACACGCGCGCGCCGTCGCCGCAGACCTCGCGCAGCTTCTCCTGTGCGGTGCCGATCACCTGTTCGTGCAGCTGCGGGAAGCGCTCCCAGGTGATCGCCGTCTCGAAGGTCTCGCTGATCACGCCGAGCGCCACGAGCAGGTCGCGCGCGTAGGGAGCCCCGAGGAACGCGCTGCGCCATGAGCCGACGGCGTCGCCCCCGCCCTCGCGGCGCGGCAGCGCTGAGCCGCCGTGCTCGGCGCAGATCTCCAGCGCGCGATCCAGCGCTCCGTCGACCGGGTGGTCGGCCGACTCGAAGCCGAGCACGAGTAGCGCGTGGCTGCCGTCGCCGGCCATCGTCAGCTGTGCCTCGCCGGCATCCAGCAGGCGGCAGTTGGAGGGGTTCAGCCCCGACTGCGAGATCGCCCGCACGCACTCGGCACCGCGCATGAAGTCCGGGAAGCGGACCCCGGCCGAGGCGCGATGCTCGGGCCGCGGCTGGACCCGCACCCACGCGCTCGTGATCACTCCGAGGATCCCCTCCGAGCCGGCCAGCATCCGGTCGGGGCTGGGGCCGGCACCCGAGCCCGGCAGTCGCCGCGACTCCCATGCGCCCACCGGCGTGATCGCCCGCGCGGACTCGAGGAAGTCCTCGATGTGCGTCCAGACCGTGGCGAAGTGGCCCGCCGCGCGTGTCGCGATCCAGCCGCCCAGCGTGGCCAGCTCAAAGGACTGGGGGAAGTGGCGCAGGGTGAGCCCGTGCTCGCCGAGCGCCGCCTCGAGCGCCGGGCCGGTCGTGCCCGCCCCGATGCGGGCGGAGCGCGAGACCTCGTCGAGCTCGAGCAGGCCGTCGAGGGCGGCGAGGTCGATCGAGATCGCGCCGTTCTGGCCCCCGCTCGGTTCCGGCGTAACGCCGCCGACGACCGACGTCCCTCCGCCGTAGGGGATCGCGGCGACGTTCGCGCCCGAGCACCACTCGAGGAGCCGTTCGACGTCCTGCTCGGAGCGCGGGCGCGCCACGAAATCGGGCGGATGCTCGAACTGGCCGCGAAAGCCGCGCACCACGTCGACGTAGGACTTGCCGAGGGCGTGGGAGGCGCGCTCGTGAAGGTCGACGGAGCAGATCTCGGCCAGCTGCGCCGGGATCGCGACGCGCGGCGCAGCGAGGCTGACGTCCTCGAGCGCGACGGGCTGCTCCGGCTCGCCCAGCTCCATCCGCAGCCGTTCTGAGAGCGCCGGGACCGAGGCCCATGCCTGCTCGAGGGTCGGCTGCTGGTCCTCGTGGCCCCATCCCCAGTGCTTGCGCCGGCCGCTGCTCACGGCCGCGAGTCTATGCTCCCGGGCTGTGAGCGAGACGGCCGAGCAGAGCAGCCAGGCGCCCGAGATCCTCGCGCGCGGGCCCTGGGAGCTGGGGCAGGTCAAAGCCCGCTGGCTGACCGAGCACTACGAGCCCTCGCCGGAGAAGACCGAGGCCGCCGACGAGGCGATCCAGGGCCTGCAGGACCGCGGATCGCCCAGCCACGACGGGCTGGCGGCGCGCCTGGTCGACTACACCCAGGACGACGCCGGCATCTCGATCGAGCTTCAGCCGCTGCGGTGGGCGCTGCGGCTCGTCGCGGGCGACGCATCGCTCAGCGTCGCGGCCCTGTGCGTGACGCGCGCCGCCGACGGGCGCTGGCTCGCGGGGCGCCGCGCGCCGTGGGTCTCCTCCTGGGCGGGGCGCTGGGCGCTGGGCGCCGGCGGGGCCGTGGACCTCGGCGAGAGCCCGGCCGACACGCTGGTGCGCGAGCTCGAGGAGGAGTGGGCGGTCGCGCCCGAGCGCGTGCAGGGCGAGGCGCTGCTGCGGCTTCCCCACCAGCTCGTGATGTTCGTGGGCCAGGCATGGCTCGCCGAGGGCACCGACGAGCAGGTCACGCCCGACCACGAGCACGACGCCTTCGCCTGGTGGCCCGCCTCGATCGAGGACTGGCCGGCAGAGGCCGGGGAGGCGTTGCCGCGGATGGCCCGGTGGCTGTCGATGTGAGCACGCATCGGGCGGGCGTGGGGCCCCTGACCTTCACCCGGCTGAGGGCGCTGTCGTTCACCCATTCGTGCGTGTACCTGGCACTGCTGCTGTGCGCGTTCGCGCTCGGCGGCCCTCAGCCCGAGACGTTCATCCTCGGGCTGAGCCACGGCCTCCTGTGGATCTTCATGTCGCTCGTCTGCCTCGCCGCCGCGCGCATGCGCATCGTCTCCCTTCGCCTGGCGGTCGCCGTGGCCGTGCTCGGGGGGATCGGCCCGTTCTTCGGCAGCTATGAGTTCATCAGGGAGGGGAAGGCCTCCGAACAGCCCCCCGAGGGCCCCTGAGGGCGCCCACGCGACCCCCCCATCCCATAAAAAATCTCCCATTTTGCAAGCGCTCCGCGCGCTCACTCAGAACGCTAGAGTTGTAAGTCAATGGCCACCGACACGACGACCCAGCAGATCGTGGACGTCGTGACCCCCGCGGCGGGAGAGTCGGTCACCGAGGGCACCATCCTCGAATGGCACGCCAAGGTCGGCGAGCAGATCAAGGTCGACGACACGATCGTCGAGATCTCCACCGACAAGGTCGATGTCGAGCTGCCGGCTCCCGCCTCCGGAACCGTCACGGAGATCCTCGTCGCCGAGGGCGACACCGTCACCGTCGGGCAGGTGATCGCGCGCATCGCCGTGGGCGATGGCGCCGCCCCGGCCGCCTCCGCGCCCGAGGGCAACGGCAACGGCTCCGCGCAGGCAGCCACGGCGCCCGCCGGGGGCAACGGCTCCGCATCCGCTCCGCCCGCCGGGGAGGCCCCCGCGCAGGGCACCGGTGTCGTGGACGTCCTCACCCCCGCCGCGGGCGAGTCCGTCAGCGAGGGCACGATCCTCGAATGGCACGCCAAGGTCGGCGACGAGATCAGGGCCAACGACACGATCGTCGAGATCTCCACCGACAAGGTCGACCTCGAGCTGCCCTCCCCCGCGACCGGAACGGTCAGCGAGATCCTTGTAGCCGAGGGCGACACCGTCACCGTCGGGCAGGTCATCGCGCGCATCGCGCTGGGCGCGGGTGCCGCCCCGGCAGCCTCCGCGCCCGAGAGCGCGAACGGGGCCGACGAGAGCGCGCCGGCCACCCCCGCCCAGGCCCCCGAGGGGACGAGCGTCTCACCGGTCGCGGCGCGCGCCGCGGCGGCCGAGGGCGTAGACCTGGCGAGCGTCGAGGGCAGCGGTCGCGGAGGGCGCATCACGAAGTCCGACGTGCTCGGCGCGGCGAGCGGCAACGGCGCCGCTACCGCCGAGCCCTCGGCAGGCGACTCCGAAGCCCAGCCGATGCGGGGCGGGGCGGCCGCCCTCGCGCGCTACATGGAGCTCTCCCGCTCGATCCCGACTGCGACGAGCTTCAGGACCATGACCGTGACAGCGCTCGACGGCCGCCGCCAGCAGCTCAAGGCGGGTCCGCGCAAGGTCTCCTTCACCCATCTGATCGCCTACGCCATCGCCCGCGCCGCGGAGCAGATGCAGGTGATGACCAACCACTTCGAGGAGATCGACGGCAAGCCGAACCGCATCGTCGACGGCCGCGTGAACCTCGGCCTCGCGGTCGACGTCGAGAAGAAGGACGGCTCGCGCACGCTGATGGTCCCCGTGATCACCGACGCCGGCAAGCTCGGGTTCGACGCCTTCCTGGACGCATACGACGCGCTGGTCGAGAAGGCGCGCACGAACACGCTCACCGCGGACGACCTCGTCGGCGCGAACATCACGCTGACCAACCCCGGCGGGATCGGCACGATCGCGTCGGTCCCGAGGCTGATGACGGGGGCGGGCACGATCGTCGCCACCGGCTCGATCGCCTACCCGCCCGGGCTCGCCGGCATCGGCGCGACGATCGGCGCGGAGAAGGTCATGACGATGACCTCGACCTACGACCACCGCGTGATCCAGGGCGCGGAGTCGGGCCGCTTCCTCGCGCTCGTCGAGGAGCACCTGCAGGGCGAGCACGGCTTCTACGAGGGTGTCTTCGAGGACCTCGGCGTGCAGCTCGGCGCCGCCCCGGCGCCGCCCGCACCCGCCGCCGCGGCCGCGGCCGCCGCGCAGTCGCCCGCCGCCGCGCCCGGGGGCGAGGAGATGCTCCAGGCCGTGCAGGCCGCGACCACGCTCGTCGGGCGCGTGCGCAGCCACGGCCACCTCGCCGCGCGCCTGGACCCGCTGGGCTCGGAACCCGAGGGCGAACCCGGCCTCGACCCGGAAGCGCTGGGTCTGACGCCCGAGCTGCAGGCGCGGATCCCGGCCCACCTCTTCCAGATGTACGTCCCCGGCGCGACGCTCGCCGATGCGCTGCCACACCTGCGCGAGACCTACTGCGGGACGATCGCGTATGAGATCGAGCACATCGCCTCGCACCGCCAGCGCGTGTGGCTGCGCGAGCACATCGAGTCCGGCTCCTTCCGCCACGAGCTGACCAACGACGAGCGCCGCGCACTGCTCAAGCGGCTCGTCGAGGTCGACGCCCTCGAGCGCTTCATGCACAAGGCCTACCTCGGCCAGCACCAGTTCTCGATCGAGGGACTCGACATGACCGTGCCGATGCTGGACGAGCTGATCCAGCTCTCGGCGGCGCACGGCGGCCAGGAGGTCGTCGTGGGGATGGCCCACCGCGGCCGGCTGAACGTTCTCGCCCACAACCTCGGCCGCGCCTACGACACGATCTTCGCCGAGTTCGAGGGCGCCTCGACGCTGGAGGTCGTGACGACGATCCCGCAGGGCGGCACCGGCGACGTCAAGTACCACCACGGCACGCAGGGCACCTACCAGCTGCCCGACGGGGACACGATCCGGGTGAACCTCGAGTCGAACCCGAGCCACCTCGAGTTCGTCTCCGCGGTCGTCGAGGGCGCGACCAGGGCCGCACAGACCTCGCGGCGCGGGCCCCACGCCCACCAGGACACGAACTCGGCGGTGCCGATCGTGATCCACGGCGACGCCTCGTTCCCCGGCCAGGGCGTGGTGCCGGAGACGCTGAACCTGCAGGCGCTCGACGGCTACAAGGTCGGCGGCACGGTCCACCTGATCATGAACAACCAGGTCGGCTTCACCACCGACCCCGACGACGCGCGCTCGACGCGCTGGGCCTCGGACCTCGCGAAGGGCTTCGACGTCCCGATCATCCACGTCAACGCCGACGACGTCGCGGCCTGCATCAGCGCCGTGCGGCTCGCCTTCGCCTTCCGTCAGGAGTTCGGCCACGACGTCCTGATCGACCTGATCGGCTACCGGCGCTTCGGGCACAACGAGTCCGACGAGCCCGCCTACACCCAGCCCGAGATCTACGCCAAGATCAAGGCCCAGAAGCGCGTCGCGGAGATCTGGGGCGAACGGCTCGTGGCTGACGGCGTCGTCACCCAGGAGGAGGTCGAGAAGCAGGCCCAGGAGGTCTGGGACAACCTCACGCTCCTGCACCAGCGGCTGAAGTCGAAGATCGCGGAGGTCGCCGAGCACGGTGGCGAGCACTCGACAGGCGAGTACCAGCTGGACCGCTCGCCGAGCCCCGACGTCGAGACCGCCGTTCCCGCCGCGCGGCTGCACGAGCTGGGCGAGCAGCTCCTGCGCGTTCCGGAGGGCTTCACCGTGCACCCGAAGCTCGTCAAACAGCTCGACCGCCGCCGCGAGGCGCTCGCGGCGGGCGCCGGCGAGCACCAGATCGACTGGGCACACGCCGAGGCGCTCGCGTTCGCGTCGCTGCTCACCGAAGGGACGCCGCTGCGGCTCACCGGCCAGGACACCGAGCGCGGCACGTTCAGCCAGCGCCACATGGTCCTTCACGACGCCAAGACGGGCCAGACCGTCTGCCCGATCCAGAACCTGCCCGACGCGCTCGCGCCGCTGGAGCTCCACAACAGCCCCCTCTCCGAGCTCGCCTGCATGGGCTTCGAGTACGGCTACAGCCAGGAGGCACCGGAGACACTCGTGCTCTGGGAGGCCCAGTTCGGCGACTTCGTCAATGGCGCGCAGGTGATCGTCGACCAGTTCATCGTCTCCGGCCTGGCGAAGTGGGGGCAGACCTCACGGCTGACGCTGCTGCTGCCGCACGGCTACGAGGGCTCGGGCCCCGAGCACAGCTCGGCCCGCCTCGAGCGCTTCCTCGCGCTGGCCGCCGAGGGAAACATCCGCGTCGCGAGCCCGACGACGCCGGCCCAGTACTTCCACCTGCTCCGCCGCCAGGCCAAGATCGCCAAGCAGCGCCCGCTGATCGTGATGACACCGAAGTCGCTGCTGCGCCTGCCGCAGGCGGCGAGCGCGATCACCGAGATGGCCGAGGGCACCCGCTTCGAACCGGTGCTCGCCGAGCCGGGCATCGACGACGCGCAGGTGACACGGCTCGTGCTCTGCACCGGCAAGATCTACTACGACCTGGTCGGCCACCCGGAGCGCGCGTCGCACACGAGCCTGGCGGTCGCACGGGTCGAGCTTCTCTACCCCTTCCCCGAAGGCCAGCTCCTGGCGCTGATGGCGCGCTACCCGAACCTCCGCGAGGTCCTCTGGGTCCAGGAGGAGCCCCGCAACATGGGCAGCCGCGCCTACATGTTCCCGAGGCTGATGCAGATCATGCCTCCGGAGATCCACTTCGGATACGTCGGACGGCCGGAGCGCGCGAGCCCGGGCGAGGGCTATCCCGCCGCCCACGCGGCCGAACAGAGCCGGATCGTCAGAACCGCCATCGACCTTCGCCAGCCGATCTCGCAGTACCCCCGCAAGACCCCGGGCGAGCGCTGATGGGGGCCTTCTGGCGCCGCTTCAAGGCGATCATGGCGCAGCGCAAGCGCAAGAAGCGCGCGCGGGGCTGAGCGCCCTCAGCTCGGGAGGCTCGTCACCGGGCCGCGGACAGGCGCTAGCGCCCTTTCCAGACCGGGTCGCGCTTCTCCTTGAAGGCGCTCGCACCCTCCTTGGCGTCCTCGGAGGCCATGACCGGCCCGGCGATCTCGCCCTGCTTGCCCCACATCTCCTCGGTGCTCCAGTCCCACTGCTCCTGAAGGATCTTCTTGGCCGCACGCAGACCCAGCGGACCGTTCTTGGCCAGCGTCGCGGCCAGCTCCAGAGCGACGTCGACGGCCGTCCCGGGCTCGGCCAGGCGGTTGACGAGGCCCAGCTCGTGAAAGCGCTCGGCGGGGAACGGGTCGCCGGTCAGCGCCAGCTCCATCACGACGTGGTAGGGCATGCGGCGCGGCAGCCTCAGCAGCGCGCCGCCGGCGGCGACCAGCGAGCGCTTGACCTCGGGGATGCCGAGTTTCGCCCCCTGCGCGGCGACGATCAGGTCGCAGGCCAGCGCGATCTCCATGCCGCCGGCGACGGCGAAGCCCTCGATCGCCGCGATCAGCGGCTTCTCGGCCGCGCGCTGCGCGATCCCGGCGAAGCCGCGGTCCCCGTACCAGGGCGACTCGCCCTTCACGAACGCACCGAGATCCATGCCGGCGCAGAAGAAGCCCCCGGTGCCGGTCAGCACCCCCACCGACAGCTCGTCGTCGGCGTCCAGCTCGTCGAGCGCCTTGCCCACGCCTTCGGCGAGCGCGGCGTTGACCGCGTTGCGGACCTCGGGGCGGTTGAGGGTGATGAGGAGCACGTTGCCGCGCTTCTCGGTGAGGACGGCGGCCTGCTCGGCGGTCTCTGTGTCTGGGGTCATCGCGGCTCCTTGGATCTCGTTGCCGCGCGGAGCGTACAGACCACGACGTCTCCGGCGCCGGGCGCCCACGGCGTCAGCGGACCCCAGGTGCCGCGAGCAGGTGCAGCGCGTCGCGCCCGCGCCGCTCGGCGGACCGCTAGGCCCCGAACAGCGTCAGCTCGGGCTCGCGTTCGCCGCGCAGCACGGCGATGTCGACCTCGACGCAGTCGATCCCGCGCGACTCCGCCAGCACAACGGCCTGGGGCTTGATCGCCTGGGCGGCGAGCACGCCGCGGCAGCTCCCCATCGCCGGGTCCAGGCGGATGCGCTCCAGGTAGCGCGCGAGCTGCTCGACGGCGTCGATCGTTCCGATCCGCTTGATCTCCACCGCGATCCACTCGTCCTCGTCGTCGCGGCACATCAGATCGACGGGGCCGATGTCGGTGGGCCACTCCCGCCGCACCAGCCGCAGGCCCTCCCCGCACCAGCCGGGGGCGTCGGCGAGCAGCTCCTGCAGTTCGCGCTCGACGCCCTCCTTCTCGAGCCCGAGCTCGGTGTCGAGCGCGTGCTCGGCGTCCGAGAGCACCTCTGCGACCTCGATCTCGAGGCGGTCCTCACCCTTCAGCCGGCGCACGACGAGGCCGGTGAGCCGGCCGTCCTCGGCACGCTGCTCTTCGAGCACGTTCGGCGGCGTCATCCAGTTGAGCGGTTTGACGCCGCCGGCGTCGGCCCACACCATGAACGTCCCGTCGGGCCCGACCATCAGCAGCCGCACTGCCTCGGGCAGGACGGTGGAGAGCCGTCCTGCGTAGGCGACCTGGCAGCGGGCGACGATCAGGCGCATCGCGCGAACCTAGCGCGCGGAGCGGACCGCAGCAGGGCTCAGCTCGTCGCCCCGTCGGCGGGCGGCTCCGGCGTCTCCTGCTCCGAGGGCGGAGACGCCGCGGGCGCGGCGTCCGCCGACGTGGCGTCCGCCGGCGGCGCTTGCGCGGGCGAGATGTCCGCAGGCGCTGAGTCCGCAGGCGCGGTGCTCGCCGTCGCGGTGTCCGCGGGGGCGCTGTTCGTGGCCCCGGCGTCCGCGGGCGCCGTGTCCGCCGGCGGCACGACGTTCGTCGAAGCGGTGTTCGCAGCTGCCTGCACCGTCGCGGCCGCCGTCTCGGCCGTGGCAGAACCGTTCGAGGAGGCGTGGTGCTCGCCGTCTTCGCCGTCGGAGATCGACTCGCGGAACTCGCGGATCCCGTTGCCCAGCGCTTTCGCCAGTTCGGGCAGCCGCTTTGGACCCAGCACGAGCAGCGCGATGGCGCCCAGGAACAGCAGATGAACCGGATTCTCGATCCCCATCCTCAGATCAGGCTACCGCGCCGGGAGGGCGGGCGGGGAGCCCTCCGGACGTGCCCATACCCTCTGCCCGTGGCCTACGAAGCGCCGACGCCACCCCCGATCGCGCAGGGCCGGCGCCCGTACCCGCCGCCCGCGGCGCCCGAGCCGTTCTGGCCGGCCCAGATCGCGATCCTCGGCGCGATCGCTCTGCAGATCGCGCTGCCCGCGCGGCTCACCGTCGGGCCGTCGTGGCTGATCCCCGGGCTGGAGGGGGTGCTGCTGGTCGGGATGTTCTTCGCCACCCCGAAGGAGCTCGAGCACGAGCACCCGCGGCGGCGGCGCCTCGCGCTGAGCCTGATCGCGTTCGTGACCGCCGCCAACATCTACTCGCTCGGAGCGTTGACGCACTTCCTGCTGCACCACAACGTGGGCAACGGCCGCGAGCTGATCATCTCCGGGACGTTGATCTGGCTGACCAACTGGCTGATCTTCGGCCTCTGGTACTGGGAGCTCGACCGCGGCGGCCCGGGCAAGCGCGCGGCGGCGCACGACACCCCGCCCGACTTCCTGTTCCCGCAGATGGCCGACGACACGATCGAGCCCCGCGACTGGCGCCCGCGTTTCATCGACTACCTCTACGTCGCGCTCACAAACGCGACGGCCTTCTCGCCGACCGACACGATGCCGCTGAGCGCGATGGCAAAGAGCATCATGGGCGTCCAGTCGGTCGTCTCGCTCGTGACGATCGGGCTGATCGTCTCGCGCGCCGTCAACATCCTGGCCTCGTAGGGCTCAGGCCTGCTGCGAGACCGGGCGCGGCTCGAGCGCGAGAGCCTGTGCGATCAGCGACGCGACCTCGCCGCCGGCGCCGAGCCTGCTCGCGCGCCGCAGGGCGTCGAGCGCCCCCTCGCGATCCATCAGCTCCAGGCGCAGCCTCCCGAGCCGCTCCCACGCGCCCGCGTCGGCGGGGCCGCGCTGGGCCGCGCGATCCGCGGCCTCCTCGGCGAGGTCGACCGCGCCCATGTCTTCGTAGATGCGCGCGGCGAAGCGATGCGCCGCCGGGCGCTCTCCGTCGGCCCGCGCCCAGTCGCGCACGGCTCGCGCTGCCGCGTCGAGCTTGCCCGCCTGCCAGAACGCCAGCGTCATCAGCCGCAGGACGGCGACGTTGCGGGGTTCGGCGTCGCGCGCGTAGATCAGCCGCTGGGCAGCCAGGTCGTACTCGCCTTCGGCCATCGCGCGCTGCGCGGCGATCAGAAAGCGCTCGACGCGCTCCTCGGCGGGGTCGGGCTTGGAGAAGTCGACGAATTTGAGGCTTCCGGCGGGCACCGTCCTGATCCCGTGCGCGAATTTCACGCGCGCCCACTGCTGCACCTCCTCGCCGCTCTCATCGTCGTTGGAGAAGTAGATGCCGGCGACCGTCCCGACCCCCCACTCCGGATAAGAGACGCAGCGGGCATAGCGGTGCACGACCGAGTGGTCGGGAACGCGCGCCCCGAACGGGTCGTGTTCGGCTTTCTCTTTGGCGGCGGCCCGAGCGCGCTGCTCGGCTTCGTAGGCGCGGCGTCCGGCCTCCTCGCGCTCGCGGCGCGCCGCCGCGGCGCTTACGCGGACCGCGTTTTTCGAGACCCTGCCGCCGCGCGAGCTTTCGGCGATGCGCTCGAGCTGGTCGGCGGCCTCGTTGATCGCCTTCAGGTGGCGCTCGTGCTCGAACTGACGCCCCGCCGGAGCCACGTCGGGGTGCCAGCGCTTGGCCATGCGGCGCCTGGCCAGCTGGACATCGCGCTTGTCGAACGGCGCCTCGAGCTCCAGCAGGAGCAGGTGCTGCTCGATGTCCAGGACCGTCGTGGGCATGACCCGACAACGTTAGCGACGAACGCGACGTCCTATCCTGCGTGCCGATGTCCTCTCAATACATCTTCACCATGCACCGGCTCTCGAAGGTCCACGCGCCGGACAAGACGGTGCTGGACAACGTCACGCTCGCCTTCTACCCGGGAGCGAAGATCGGTGTCCTCGGGTACAACGGCGCCGGCAAGTCGACCCTGCTGAGGATCATGGCCGGGGTCGATCAGGAGTTCCGCGGCGAGGCTCAGCTGGCGCCCGGAGCGACCGTCGGGATGCTCGAGCAGGAGCCCCACCTCGACGAGTCCAAGGACGTGCGCGGCAACGTCGAGGACGGCGTCGCCGAGACCAAGGCGCTCTTGGACCGCTTCAACGAGCTGGCCGCGAACTACTCCGAGGAGAACGCGGAGGAGTTCGGGCGCATCCAGGCGCAGATCGAAGCCGCCGACGCCTGGAACCTCGACACGCAGCTCGACTACGCGATGGACGCGCTGCGCCTGCCCCCGGGCGACGCGGACGTGTCCAAGCTCTCCGGCGGCGAGCGCCGCCGCGTCGCGCTCTGCAGGCTGCTGCTCCGCGCGCCGGACCTGCTGCTGCTCGACGAGCCCACCAACCACCTCGACGCCGAGTCGGTCGCCTGGCTCGAGCAGCACCTGGCCGAGTACAAGGGCACGATCGTCGCGGTCACACACGACCGCTACTTCCTGGACAACGTCGCCGGCTGGATCCTGGAGCTCGACCGCGGCCGCGGCCTGCCCTACGAGGGCAACTACTCGAGCTGGCTCGAGCAGAAGCAGACGCGGCTCGCACACGAAGAGCGCTCTGAGAAGGCGCGCCAGCGCACGATCGCGGCCGAGCTCGAATGGGTACGGACGAACCCCAAGGGCAAACGGGCCAAGTCCAAGGCGCGCCTTGCCCGCTACGAGGAGCTGGTCGCCGAAGAGCGCAACGTCAAGCTCGAGGACGTCCAGATCCACATCCCCCCCGGGCCGCGCCTGGGCGAGAAGGTGCTCACGGCGAACGAGCTGTCGAAGGGCTTCGGCGAGCGGCTGCTGATCGAGTCGCTCTCCTTCGATCTGCCGCGCGCCGGCATCGTCGGGGTCATCGGGGCCAACGGCGCCGGCAAGACCACGCTGTTCCGGATGATCACGGGCGAGGAAGCCCCCGACGCGGGCACGATCGTTCTCGGCGACACGGTGCAGCCAGCCTACGTCGACCAGTCGCGCGATGCGCTCGACGCGAGCAAGACGGTCTGGGAGGAGATCTCCGAAGGCTTCGAGCACATCAAGGTCGGCGACAGGGAGGTCAACTCGCGCCAGTACACGGCGGGTTTCAACTTCAGGGGCTCCGACCAGCAGGCCAAGATCGGCTCGCTCTCGGGGGGCGAGCGCAACCGCGTGCATCTCGCCAAGCTGCTCCGCAGCGGCGGCAACCTGCTGCTGCTCGACGAGCCCACGAACGACCTGGACGTCGACACGCTGCGCGCGCTCGAGAACGCGCTGCTCGAATTCCCGGGCTGCGCGGTCGTGATCTCGCACGACCGCTGGTTCCTGGATCGCGTCGCCACCCATGTGCTCGCGTTCGAGGGCGACTCCCAGGTCACGTGGTTCGAGGGCAACTTCGAGGCCTACGAGGAGCACCGCCGCGAATTGCTCGGCGACGCCGCCGATCGGCCACACCGGCTCACCTACAAGCGGCTCGTGCGTGGCTGAGCCCGCGGAGGCCGGCGAGGCCGGCGAGACCGCCGCCCGCCCGTTCGAGCGCGACACCGCGGTCTCTCTGGTCGAGCACGACGGTGTCGGGGCGCGCTTGGAGGCGACGGTGGCCGACGGCTGGCGCGCGGGGCGCGGGCCGCACGGCGGCTACCTGGCGGCGATGCTGTTGCGCGCCCTGATCGAGACCGCTGCGGACGAACAGCGCGCGCCGCGCTCGCTGACGATCCACTACGCGCGCGCGCCGGAGCCCGGGCCGGTGGCGATCCGCACGGTGATCGAGCGCGCGGGGCGCTCGCTGAGCACGCTCTCAGCGCGGATGGAGCAGGACGGGCGGCTGATGGCACTGGCGCTCGCGGCCTTCTCCGTGCCCTGGGAGGCGCCCGAGATCAACGACCTGCCGATGCCCGACGTGGAGGGCCCGGACGTGGAACGCAGGCCCGGAACGGCCGTGCAGTTCGGCGCGCCGCCCTTCACCGAGAATCTCGTCATGCAGCCGCGCTTCCAGGGGCGGCCGCTGACCGGGGAGCGCCGGCCGATGGAGCTCGGCGCGTGGGTCGGGCTCGCCGAGGAGCGCCCGATCGACGCGCTCTCGGTCGCCTTCTTCACCGACGCCCTGATCCCGACCCCGTTCATGGCGACCGGCGCCCCCGCCGCGGCGCCGACGATCGACCTGACGATCCACTTCCGCCAGGCGCTCCCCCGCCCCCAGGACCGCGCTCCGAAGCAGCTCTGCTACGCGCAGATGTCCTCGAAGCTGCTCCAGGAAGGGTTCTTCGAGGAGGACGGCGTCGTCTGGGCGCCCGACGGGACGGTGCTCGCGCAGTCGCGCCAGCTCGCGCTGCTGATGCCCGTCGGTTAGGGTCCAGCGCATGGCTGACTACACCGCGAAGCGCATAGATGACATGCAGGCGACTCATGGGGGCGGCTTCGTCTTGGCGCGAGCCGAGCTCGGGGTGACGGCGTTCGGGATGCAGGTGATCCAGATGCCGCCCGGGTTCGACGGCTATCCCGACCACGACCACGCCGAAAGCGGCCAGGAAGAGGTCTTCGCCGTTCTCTCCGGGTCGGGGTGGATGGAGATGGACGGCGAGCGCGTGGAGATGGACGGCGGCACGCTGATCCGCGTCGGGCCGGACACCAAACGCAAGGTGCTCGCCGGTCCCGAAGGGATCCGGATGCTGATCGTCGGCTGCGCGCCGGGCGAGCCCTACAAGATCGCCGAAGGCACCGAACTCGAAGCGATCGAGGGCTAGCGGGGCGTCAGCGCGGGAAGCTCGTGCGCGCGGTGAGCCGCGCCGCGAAGCCCGCGAGGAGCCGCACAGCCGCGTCGATGTCGGCGAGGTCGACCAGTTCGACCGGCGAGTGCATGTAGCGAACCGGAACGCTGACCAGGCCGGTCGCGACGCCGCCACGGCTGAGGTGGACGGCGTCCGCGTCGGTGCCCGTCGCGCGCCCGGAGGCCTCGACGGTGAACGGGATCTTCTCGGCCTCCGCGGTGTCGTGCAGCAGCTCGAACACGGCGGGGTTCAAAAACGAGCCGCGGCCGATCGTCGCGCCCGAGCCGAGCGAGTGCGAGCCCTCGGACTTCACGTCGATGCCCGGCGCGTCGGTCGCGTGGGTGACGTCCAGCACGATCGCGACATCGGGCTCGAGCGAGAAGGCGCTCGTCCGCGAGCCCCCGAAGGTCGTCTCCTCCTGCGCAGCGGCGACGGCGACGACCTCCCAGGCGCTGCCGCCCTTCTCGGCGACCCGCCGGGCGGCCTCGAGCGCGACGTAGGAGCCGATGCGGTTGTCCAGCGCGCGTGAGGCGAGCCGCCCGTTCGGCAGCTCGACGGGATCGGCGTCGATCACGGCGACGTCGCCGACTCGCACCATCTCGCGCGCCTGCTCCCCGTCCTTCGCACCGATGTCGATGTGCAGCTCGCGCAGCTCGGCGACCTTTTTGCGCTCCTCGCCGCGCAGCAGGTGGATCGGCTTCTTTCCGACGACCCCTTTGATCGGCCCGCCGCGGGTCTCGAGCACGACGCGCTGGCCGATCAGGATCTGCGGGTCCCAGCCGCCGACTTCGCCGAACCACAGGAAGCCGTCGTCGTCGATGTGGGTGACGATCAGCCCGATCTCGTCGATGTGGCCCATGAAGACGAGCCGCGGGGCCCGGCCGCGCGTGCCTTTGCGGGCGCCGACGCGTGCGAGCGGCGTTCCCACCGCGTCGGTCGAGCCCTCCGCGAAGGGCTTCGCATAATCGAGCCAGGCGGACGCCGCCGCCTGCTCGTAGCCGGACGGGCCGGGGGTCGTGAGCAGGCTGCGCAGCAGCTCGGGCACGGCCGGCCCGGCGGCGCGCCGGCTTGTCCGGCGGGCGGGTTTCCTCGGCGCGGGGCTCATGCGGCGAGCAGCCCGCGCAGGACGAACTGCAGGATGCCTCCGTGGCGGTAGTAGTCGGCCTCGCGGGGCGTGTCGATGCGGACTCGCGCGGAGAACTCGACGGGATCGGCGCCCTCGCGCTGCGCGCGCACGCGCACCTCGCGCGGTGGCGGCCCGCCGCCGGACATCGCCTCGGCCAGGCCCGAGATCGACACCGTCTCCTCGCCGGTCAGCCCGAGCGCCTCGGCGCTGTCCCCGTCGGCGAACTGCAGGGGCAGCACACCCATCCCGACGAGGTTCGAGCGGTGGATGCGCTCGAAGCTCTGGGCGATCACGGCTCTGACGCCGAGCAGCTTCGTCCCCTTCGCGGCCCAGTCGCGCGACGAGCCGGACCCGTACTCCCGACCGGCCAGCACCACGAGGTCCGTGCCGTCCTCGAGGTAGCGGATCGCGGCGTCGTAGATCGCCATCTGCTCCGCGGCGCCCGCTCCGAAGTAGCGCGTGAAGCCCCCTTCCGGCAGCTTCTCGCCGCCTCCGATCAGGTTGCGCAGGCGGATGTTCGCGAACGTCCCGCGCATCATCACCTCGTGGTTGCCGCGCCGCGAGCCGTAGGAGTTGAAGTCCCGGGGCTCGACCCCCTGCTCCTGCAGGTAGCTCCCCGCCGGGCTGTCACGCTTGATCGCCCCGGCGGGCGAGATGTGATCGGTGGTCACGCTGTCACCCAACACCGCGAGCACGCGTGCGCCCTCGACGTCGGCGACCGTCCCGGGCTCGGCGGGCATGTCCTGGAAGTAGGGCGGCAGCCGCACGTAGGTCGAGTCCTGCTCCCAGGCGAAGCGCTCGCCGCCCGGCACCTCCAGGCCGTTCCAGCGCTCGTCGCCGGCGAACACCTCGCCGTAGCTGCGCCTGAACATGTCCGCCTGGACGGCCTTGCCGACCGTCTCGGCGACCTCCTTCTCCGAAGGCCAGATGTCGCGCAGGTAGACGTCCTCGCCGTTCTCGTCGGTTCCGAGCGGGTCGTGGACGATGTCGATGTCCATCGTCCCCGCGAGCGCGTAGGCGACGCACAGCGGCGGGGAGGCGAGGTAGTTCATCTTCACGTCCGGGTTGATGCGACCCTCGAAGTTGCGGTTGCCCGAGAGCACCGAGACGACCGCGAGGTCTCCATCCGAGACGGCCTCGGAGATCGGCTCCGGCAACGGCCCCGAGTTCCCGATGCAGGTCGTGCACCCGTAGCCGACCAGGTTGAAGCCGAGGGTCTCGAGCGGCCCGGTCAGCCCGGCACGGTCGAGATATTCGGTCACGACCTTCGAGCCCGGCGCGAGCGAGGTCTTCACCCACGGCTTGGACTGCAGACCGCGTTCGACGGCGTTGCGGGCGAGGATCCCCGCTCCGACCATGACCGACGGGTTCGACGTGTTGGTGCAGCTCGTGATCGCCGCGATCACGACGTGGCCGTGGTCGACCTCGAAGCTCTCACCCTCCAGCTCGACCGCCTGCGCCGTGCCGTTGTGAGGCAGCGTGCCGACGGCGCCGGCCGGCGGCAGCTGGGGCGCGTCCACGCCGAGCACCGGCGCGTGGCCGGGCGTGCCCGCCGCGGGCGGGTCCGAAGCGGGGTAGGACTCGGCTACGCCCTCGTCCTCCGGGTCCGGCAGGTCCCCGTCGTCGGGCATGTAGTCCTCCAGCGAGCGGCGGAACGCGTCCTGCGCCTCGCTCAGCGCGACGCGGTCCTGAGGGCGCTTGGGCCCGGCGAGACTCGGCTGCACCGTCGCGAGGTCCAGCTCGAGCGTGTCGGTGAAGGTCGGCTCCTCGGCGTGCTCGTCGTGCCAGAGGCCCTGCTCGCGCGCATAGGCCTCGACGAGCTCGATCTGCTCGGCGGGGCGCCCCGTCAGCTCCAGGTAGCGGATCGTCTCGGCGTCGATCGGGAAGATCGCGCACGTGGAGCCGAACTCGGGCGACATGTTGCCGATCGTGACCCGGTCGGCGATCGGCAGCGCCCCGACTCCCGGGCCGTAGAACTCGACGAACATCCCCACGACTCCGCGGGAGCGCAGCAGCTCGGTCACGGTCAACACGAGGTCGGTCGCGGTCGTGCCCTCGGGCAGCTCGCCCGTGAGCTGCACGCCGAGCACCTGCGGGATCAGCATCGACATCGGCTGGCCGAGCATCGCGGCCTCGGCCTCGATGCCCCCCACCCCCCAGCCGAGGACGCCGAGCCCGTTGACCATCGTGGTGTGCGAGTCGGTGCCGACCAGGGTGTCCGGGTAGGCCTGCAGCGGGCCGCGCCCCTCGCGCGGGAAGACCACGCGGGCGAGGTACTCGATGTTGACCTGGTGGACGATGCCGGTGTCGGGCGGCACGACGGCGAAGTCGTCGAATGCGCCCTGGCCCCAGCGCAGGAAGGCGTAGCGCTCCTGGTTGCGCTCGAACTCGCGCTCGGCGTTGAACCGGAAGGCGTCGCGGGTGCCGAACGCATCGACCTGCACGGAATGGTCGATGACGAGCTCCGCGGGCGCGAGCGGGCTGATCCTGGCCGGATCCCCGCCCATCTCGGCCATGGCGTCCCGCATCGCCGCCAGGTCGACGACGGCGGGCACCCCCGTGAAGTCCTGCATCAGCACGCGCGCGGGCGTGAACGCGATCTCCTTGCTCGGCTCGGCCTTCGCGTCCCAGCTCGCCAGCGCCTCGATGTCCGCCGCTTCGACCGAGCCGTTGCCCTCGGTGCGAAGCAGGTTCTCGAGGAGCACCTTCAGCGAGAAGGGCAGCCGCGCGACGTCGAAGCGCTGCTGCAGGGCGTCCAGCCGGAAGATCTCGTAGTCGCGATCCCCGACCCGCAGCGAGTCCTTGGCTCCAAAGCTGTTCTGCGGCATCTCGACTCCCGAAGCTCGCCGTTGACCCAAACGGCTCGCAGTCTCGCAGAGTCACGTCGAGAAGCCGGTGCCAGACGGCGCTCGCGGCGCCGGATCGCCTGCCCGGACGGGAGCGGACGCGGGTCGCGGCTCAGCTCGGCGCGCCGGCCGCGCGGGTGACGCGTCCCTTGCCCTGGCGCTTGGAGCGCAGGAGCGCCGCGTCGCAGGCGGCGAGGAGCTCGTCGGTGCTCATCGGCGGCTGCCATTGGGCCACGCCGATCGAAGCCGACACGCCTTCGCCGCCGGCATAAGACGGGAGCCCGCGCAGACTGTCGAGGGCCCTGTTGGCCGCGGCGGCGGCGCTCTCCAGGGCGGCGTTCGGCAGGATCACGACGAACTCGTCGCCGCCGTAACGCGCGACGCGGTCGAAGGCGCGGAACTCGCCCACCAGCGCGCGCACCACCTCGCGCAACATCGCGTCGCCGGCGGGGTGGCCGTGCCAGTCGTTGACGAGCTTGAAGTCATCGAGGTCGATCAACAGGCACGAGAGCGGGCCGCCGGTGCGCATCGCGCGGCCGATCTCCTCATCCAGGCGGCGGCGCATCGCGCGGTGGTTCATGCAGCCGGTGACGGCGTCCGTGCCGGCCTCCGAGCGCGCCCTCACGAGGGCGAGCGCCGTAGCGCCCTGCTCGACCAGCGTGCGGGCGAGGTCCACCGCACCGGGCTCGTAGATCGCCGCGACGCGGCGCACGAGGAGCACGACCGCGTCGACCTCGGCACGCTCGACGATCGGCAGCAGCAGCACGCAGCTCATCTCGCCGGTCGCGGTGAGCCGCGGGACGCTGGCGGCGAATTCCTCCGCGTCGGCGGCGAGGAAGCTCCGGCGCGTGCGGGCGACCCAGCTGACGCCGGGAGGGCGCTCCGCGCGAGAAGCGAGGTAGCTGACCCGGCCCTCCGCCTCGAACAGGTAGACGTCCACGAGGTCGTCGCTCGCGCCGTTCCGGGCGAGGTGGTGGATGTGCACCTCCTCGGCGCCGGGCGTCTCCAGCAGCTCGCGGGCGAGCGCGCGGAAGATCGCGTCCGGGTCCGTGACGCCGTCGGCGAGCGCCGTCAGCCGCCGTATCCCCGCCAGGACCCGCTCCACACCCCCGGACGCCGAGGTATCCGTACCTGAAACGACATCCATACCCCCAATTTACGCCATCGGCGGGCGGCTGTGACAAAGGCGTGCGCGGCCCGTCACATTCCTACTCGAATCTACGCAGGAGTCGCCAAAACGACGGGCGGACACCGACCGTGACCGGCTGGCCGCCCGGGCAGGTGCGGCGCAGAGGACGGGCGAAAGGGGGCGCGGGCTCCGGCCCGCGCCCCCGCTCGCTCAGTGGAAGCTGACCTTGGTGGTCGCGACGGAGTGCTTGCCCTTCTTGGGCACGAACCCGACGCGGACATGTACGGTCAGCGGCTTTTTGCCCTGACCCGAGCTGGTCAGCGGCACCTTCAGCGTGACGTTCTGGAACGCCTTCTTGGCTTTCTTCGTCGTGGTGCGCAGGTAGATGCCGCTCACGCTGACGCGACCCGCCGCCGGCACCCGAGCCGTGATGTAGACCAGGTTGCCCACCACCTTGCGGCCCACGATCTCAACAGGGCACCCGGCCACGTTGATGATCGTGTTCTGTTTGAACGTCTTGCCGTTCTGCGCGGTCATCGTGGTCGGCATGACCAGCGATTTGGCGCAGATGTTCCCGTAGGCCGCCAGCGCGCTGTGCGAGCCGATCGGCAGTTCGACGCGGACGCTCGATACCGGGACATCCGGCGTCGAGGCGAACGTCGTGGTGGTGATGCTGTTTTTGATGTTGGTGTTGCCGACCAGGATCACCCTGAGGTGGTTCGGGTCTTCGACGACCAGATCGAGGTCCGGGAACGCGGCGTTCGCGTGCGAGACCAGGATCGCCGGGCCGCGCAGCGGCTGGGGCAGCGTCGGGGTTTTCACCACGGCACCGCCGACGAACGAGCCGCTCGGGCAGCGCAGCGGGTTGACGTTGAACACCTGTTCGGTGCAGGCTTTCTGCAGCGTCGTCAGCCTCGAGGGCAGCGAGCGCGGCAGCTGGACCTTGACGGACTTGATGTTCGCCTGACCCGCGGCCTGCGTCACTTCGGTGACCAGCATCGCCCCGTTCGAGCGCGAGGTCCTCGCGTTCGAGTTCGCTTTGAACTTCGGCGCGAACTTCAGGGCGCTGCAGTTGGCCACCTGGAACGGCGATTCCGCGATGCTGCTGGCGGTCGCCCCGCCCGGTTCGAGCGTCGAGAACCCGCCGACCGTCGACACGGTTTTGAACGCGCCGCAGTTGGTCGGGTTGATCATGAACCCAGGCTTGTTGACCGCGATGCTGATGTTTTTGATGCGCAGCGGCACGCCGTCGCGGATCCTCGGCAGCGTGCTTTCCACGATCACCTGCGAGGTGTACGGGTCGACCGTGATCCCTGCGCGGGTCACGACCGTGCCGAAGTTGAAGGGCCCGGCGATCGCCGGAACCTTGATCGACAGGCCGTACGGCGAGCCGTTGTAGGGACCGGTCAGGTAGACCGGGCCGCTGAACGAGAACGGCTGGCTGCCGGAGCCCGCGAGCACCGTCGCCGTGCCGATCTGGCTCGTCGTCGGGCAGGCGGCCGATTCGCTCGACGCAGCCGGTTCCTGGCAGCGTTCGGCGAGCGAGATCTTGCCGACGAGACCCGGCGGCAGCTCTGTCTTGACCGAGCTGACGTACTGTTCGCCGTCGTTGCGGGCGAGGTTGAACGTGAAGTTCGTGCTCGCACCGCCGTTGCCGTTGCTGAGCTGCGTCGACTGGCCCGGTTTGAAGGGCGGGCCGGGGTTGCAGCCGGTGATCGGCTGGCCGAACGCGTCGGCTTTCAGCGTGCCCGGCGCCGCGGTCGATTCGAACACGGCCACGCCTTTCGCTTCACCGCAGATCAGCGGGTTGGCGATCGGCGCGAGGACGTTGCGGTTGAAGCTGATCGCGAGGTTCGTGAACGGCTGTTCGGGCGGGCTGCTGAACGTCGTCGTCACCTGCCCGGTCGCCAGGTCGGGGCTGACGTGCGCCACGAGGCGCACGGACACGCCGTACTTGGGCGAGTTCGCGACCACGTACATCGTGAACGGCGGGGCCGTGATGGGCCCGCCCTGGGGCTCACCCAGGTAGGCGGCTCCCGTCAGCGAGCCGTCCGGAAGCGTCGGGACGTTCAAAGTCACGGTGCCGATCTGCGACGCGGCCGGGCACCCGACACCGAACGCTTCGGTGAATTTTTCGGTGCCTTCGATTTCGTTCGCTTCGCTCGGTTTGCAGCCCGTGAGGCCGTTCGCGGCCGACGGGTTGAGCGTCATGCCGGCCGGCAACACGAATTTCGCCTGTTTGACCTGCGAGACGTCGTTCGCTTTCGGGTTGTGTTCGATCGAGGCTTCGGCCGTGAATTCGTTCGGCGAGTCCGTCGTCGTCGTCGACGGGTGGAAGCCGAAGTTGATCGGGAATTCGAGCAGGTTGCAGCCCGTCAGGCCGATCGGGGTCGTGAACGACGACCGGGTCGAGCCGACCGTGCCGGCTTCCGGACCCGCCAGGGCCGGGCCTTCGAGCGTCAGGTTCGTCGTGAGGTGACCCGGGCAGCTCGTGGCGTTCGTGATGAAGGCGCCGTTGCCGCTCTGGCCGTAGAACGTCAGTCGCGAGCGCAGCAGCGGCGGCGACGCGGCCGCTTCGATTTCGAAGTAGTCGTGGTAGTCGGCTTCGCCGGTGCCTTTGGCTTCTTTGCCCCATTCGACGTTGCCTTTGATCAGCGTGTGCGAGTAGTACTGGCCTTCGATGAGCGCTTTTTCCGTCGCTTTTTTGGCGGCTTCTTTTTCCGGTTTGCCGCCGGGGAACTCCGATTCCGGCAGCGGTTCGTTTTTGAAGTGTTCCGTCAGCTCCGCTTCGGTGAGGAATTTCGGGAGTTTGACGGCGACGCCGTACAGCGCGGCGAGGTGCGGGCCGCCGGGGCGCATGGTTTCGCTTTCGCTCGCTTCGAGGTCGTAGACGAGGCCTTCGACCGGAACATCACCGAAGCCTTCGGCTTTTTCGACGTTCCCGGTGTAGATGGTGGCCTGCTGAAGGCCGATTTCGCTTTCTTCGCATGCCGCGTCAGGAGCCGCATAGAGGCCGGCCGACGCCAGCGGCGATGCTCCCGCCCCGCCTTCGTAGTCCGTCATCGAGCAGCGTTCGACCGCGAAGGGGTTGGTCGCGAGCCCCGGCGCGACATCCGTGCGGATGTGCGTCGTCGCCGCAGCCGGGATCTTGTCGGGGTAGTTGGTGCCGGGGATGCTCGCGACCAAGAAGTCGGTCACGCCGTAGGGCACGCGCCCGCCGGCCTGGGTGAAGCCTTCTTCTTCGGCTTCTTTGACCGTGATTTTCGCCTTCGGCTCTTCGAAGTCGAAGTGGAACGGCCCGGAGTTCGTCGCGACCGTTTCCTCGCCACATTCTTCTTCTGTGCAGTTCGTGGCGACGAACTTTTCGATCCCGATCGCCTGCGCTGCGCTTGGCAGCAGAACGGCGAGCGCGAGCCCGCAGACAAGCATCAACAACCACACCCGTGCACGCGACCTCATGCCAACCTCCTCCTCAAACGGACAGACATCCTCTACCCCTATGGAATCCCAAAATCCCGCAAAAGTTGCGGGCCTAGACGGCCGTATTAGACGAACGCCGGGATTGTCCTTCCGTGGGCCCGGCGCCCCTCGGCGCATCCAGGCTTCTTTGAGGACGCTATTCGGATCCTCGGACACCACCATACATGCCGGGCGGTCCGGAAACGCCGGGTTACGCGAATGTCGGTTAGGAGGTTGCGGCTTCGATCGCCGCGGCCTGGCCCTGGCAGTCGTAGAGCGTGCCCGCGGAGGAGCTCGAGGAGGAGGATTCCGACCCGCCGACGGTGACGCGCGTGCACGCTTTCGCGACCGCCGCGAAGGCCTTGCGAGAGCCTTCGCGCCCGTCGCCGGCGCGCCCGCCGGGGCCGCGCGCCGAGCCGGTGGAGCCCGAGCCGAACAGCGTCTGTCCGGTCCCGCCGGTGCCCGAGGAGCCCGTCGTGCCTGAGGAGCCAGAGCCGAACAGAGCCTGCCCGCCGGTGCTCGCTCCCGAGGATTCTTCGTCGAGCACCCAGCGGATCTTGCCGTCGCGGACCTCCTGGGCCAGCCAGCTCACCGAGACGCTGCTCTCGCGTCCGGAGAACCCGCCGATCCCGGCCACGTCGGCGGCGTCGGAGATGATCGAGCCGGCGGCGCTCGACTGGCTGGAGACGGCGATCGTGCCGCCCCCGTGGGCCTTGACGTAGGCGAGGACCTCGGAGCTGATCGAGTTCCCGAACGCCCCGCCGCCCGGCGCTCCGCCGCTGCGCGCGGTCCCCGACCGGGAACCGGAGCCCGCACCTCCGGGTGCGAAGCCGCCCGCGCCGGAGAACCCGCCGGGAGGGCCGAAGCCCGCGCCGGCCGTGCCTCCCGGGGGAGCGAAGGAGCCCGACCCGGCGCCGCCGCCCGGCCCGCCGCCCGCGCCGGGGCGCGCAGCGCCGCCGGGGCCGCCGAAGCCCGAGGTCGCGACGATCGAGGGGCCGCCTTCGGGGAAGCTCCCTGTCTCCGAGCGCCCGAGCGTCTGAACGGACCAGATCGCGGGGGCGACCATCAGCACGGCGCCTGCGAGCACCGCCGCGGCCAGGCGCCACGAGCGGCGCCCGGCGAACGCGAGCACGGCGGCGGCGAGGAGGGCGAGGGCGATCAGCACGGGCACGAGCCAGCGCAGCTGACCCGGGTAGTCGCCGAGCACCGCGAGCTCGGTGGCGACACCGGCCGCGATCGCGAGCGGAGCGAGGATGCGCCCGTGCTCGCGCCCGGAGGCGAAGTGCGCGACCCCGGCCCCCACCAGCGCGGCGGCGAACGGGGCGAGCAGGGAGACGTAGTAGGGGTGGAAGATGCCGCTCGCGAAGCTGAACAGCACGGCGGTGGTGACGAAGGCGCCCCCGACCGCGAGCAGCCAGCCGGTGCGCGCGTCGGTGCGGCGCAGGCGGCTCGCGAGGAGCAGGGCCAGCGCGCTGAGCGCCGCGAAGCCGAGCAGCCAGCCCCCCTGGCCTCCGAGCGCGGAGTTCAAGAGGCGCAGCGGCCCGGTCGTACCGCCGAACTGGGTGCCGCCCCCGAGGCCGCCCGGCCCACCGGCCTGGCCGTCGACCCGCCCGACGCCGTTGTATTCGAAGATCAGCGAGAGCACACGGTTGTCGCTCGTGCCGGAGATCCAGGGCCGCTGCGAGGCGGGGGTGAGTTCGACCAGCAGCGGCCACGCGCCGCCGACGATCGTCATCGCGGCGCCGCCGGCGAGCAGCTGTCCCATCGCGCGCAGCCGCGAGCGCCCGCCCGGCGCGCACCACAGCCATGCGAGCGCGATCCCGGGCACCACGACGAGGGCGACGAGCATCTTGGTCTCGAAGCCGAGGCCGACGCAGATGCCGGCGAGGACGAGCCATCGCGTGCGGCCGTCCTCGAGCCCGCGGACGGTGAACCAGAGCGCCGCGACCGAGCAGAGCACGAGCAGCGCGTCGGGGTTGTTGTAACGGAAGATCGCGACCGTGATCGGGGTCAGCGCCAGGGCGAGGCCGGCGACCGCGCCGCCCAGGCGCCCGAAGCGGCGCCGGACGAGGTCGTAGGTGAGCCCGACCGCGGCGACGCCCATCAGCGCCTGCGGCACGAGCATCGCCAGCGGGTGGTAGCCGAAGACGCGCACCGAGAGCGCCTGCACCCACAGGGACAGCGGCGGCTTGTCGACGGTCATGACGCCGCTCGGGTCCAGCGAGGCGAACAGGAAGTTGTGCCAGCTCGTGCTCATCGAGCGCACGGCGGCGCTGTAGTAGTCGTTCGCCCACCCGTTGCGGCTGAGCGCCCAGAGGTTCAGGACGGCGGCGAGCGCGAGCAGGCCGAGCAGCTCGGGGCGGGGGGCGCGCAGGGCGATGCGGCGCGTGCGCTCGGAGGGCAGGCCGGTGAGGGGTGCGGTGGCGGAGGGAGAGCTCATGGCCGTGCAGATTGGCGGCCGGGGGTGTGAGGCGTATTGGCCGAACCTCAGAGCTTCCTGAGAGGGGGAGGAGAACGGATCCCGCGGGGCTCAGGAGCCCTTGGCACCCGTGGGGCGTCTGCGCGGCAGACTCAGTCGATCAGGCGCCGCCCGAGCTGAGAGATGGCAAGGCGCCACATCAGCAAGGCAAAGCCGATCAGCACCGCGGCGTGGCCGAGGTCGGCCGGGCCGAGTTCCCCGAAGCAGGCGTTGCGTATCAATTGCACGCAGTGGTAGAGCGGGTTGATGTAGGCGACCTGACGGACGCCCTCCGGCAGCTTTTCGACCGGGAAGAAGGTGCCGGCGACGAGGAACATCGGCGTGAGCACGGCGCTGGTGACGTAGTTGAAGTTGTCGATCGTCTTCGCGACCGCGGCGATCGCGACGCCGAACGAGCAGAAGCCGAAGCCGGTCACGAAGCCGATCAGCGGTACGAGCAGCATCCCCCACGCGGGTTCCAACCCGAAGAAGAAGCCGACGATCAGCGGCGCGACGCCGTAGACGCCGGCCCGGATCGAGACCCACAGCACCTCGGCGGTGATCAGCTCTTCGACGTCGACCGGGGCCGCCAGCATCGCGTCGTATGTGCGCTGGAACTGCCAGCGCACGAACGTGTTGAACATGCCCGGGAACGCAGAGGAGAACAGCACCGCAGTCGCGACGACACCGGTCGACACGTAAGCCACGTAGCTGACGCCCGCGATCTGCGGAATGAAGGCGCGGATGCCCAGCCCGAACGCGAGCAGGTAGATCGTCGGCTGCACGATCGAGGAGAAGGTCGTCGCCTTCCAGTAGCGGCCGAAGATCGAGATGTCGCGGCTCATCACGCCCGTAGAGCGCCGCCGGTTCCAGGCGCCCCACGCGCACGCGCACCGTCTCGATCCGGGGTGGTGCGACGTCTGCGGTGCTCATTCGATCTCCTCTCCGGTCAGCGCGACGAAGGCGTCTTCGAGGTTCGCGGGGCGCAGCACGCCCTCGGGCGCGTCGCCGTCGAGCGTCTCGGCGCGCAGGATCGCGACCGCCGGGCCGCTGCGACGGCTCTCCCAGCCGCGCTCGGAGGCGAGCGAGCTGACCTCGGCCAGGCGCGCGGGCGGACCATAGACTTCCAGGACGCGCTCGCCCGCGTGCCCGGCCACGAGCTCGGCGGGCGTCCCTTCGGCGATCACCTTCCCCGCCGACATCACGGCCACCGTGTCCGCGAGGCGCTCGGCCTCCTCGATGTAGTGGGTGCTCATCAGCACGGTCACGCCCTCCGCGCGCAGGCCGTCGATCAGCGACCACAGCTCCTGGCGGATCTGCGGGTCAAGCCCGACGGTCGGCTCGTCGAGCAGGACCAGGCGCGGGCGGTGGATCAGCCCGCGGGCGACGAGCAGGCGCCGGCGCATCCCGCCCGAGAGCTCGCGCACGATCGTGTCGGCGCGGGGGCGCAGGTTGGCGATGTGCAGGGCGCGTTCGACCGCGTCCTCGCGTTCGGCGCGCGGCACTCGATAGAGGCGGGCGAAGACGAGGAGGATCTGCCGGCAGGTGAGCTCGACGTCGAGGTTGTCGAGCTGCGGCACGACACCCATCTCCAGGCGCGCCTGCTTGGACTGACGCGGCAGCGTGTAGCCGAGCACCTCGATCGTGCCCTCGTCGGCCAGCGCCTGCGCGGTCAGCATCCGCATCGTGGTCGACTTCCCGGCGCCGTTCGGGCCCAGGAGCCCGAAGCAGACACCCGTCGGCACCTCGAGCTCGAGGCCGTCCACCGCGGCTATCTCGCCGAAGCGCTTGTGGACGCCGCGCAGCGAGATCGCGCTCTGCCGATGCTCTTGCACCCCGTCGGTCACGACGGAGACTCTAGGCGCCCGCCGCGGCGCTCCCGAGCCGGGCTGGTGCTTCTGTCCGAGCGCGCCTGCGAAATCTCCGACGGCGGTCCATGTCTCGATCGGCCCCGCGCGGGCAGGCTTCGGATCCGTCCCGAGCAACGAACGGAGCGAAGCGATGCCGGCCCGAGCCCCTCAGATCGTCGCCCTGGGCGGCGGCGGCTTCTCGATGGAGCGAGAAGGTTCGCTGCTCGACGACTACATCCTGTCGTTGCTGGAGGCCCCCCGGCCCCGTGTCTGCTTCCTGCCGACCGCCTCCGGCGACGCCGACCACTACGTCGTGCGCTTCTACCGGCGCTTCTCGGAGTCCTGCGAGGCGAGCCACGTCTCGCTGTTCCGCCGCGACCAGGGCACCGGCGGCGTCGAGGACGATCTCGCCGCCCACCTGCTCTCGCAGGACCTGATCTACGTCGGCGGTGGCAACATGGTGAGCATGCTCGGCGCCTGGCGGGCACACGGCCTGGACTCGATCCTGCGGCGCGCATGGCGGCGGGGCATCGTCGTGTGCGGCCCCTCGGCGGGCTCGCTGTGCTGGTTCGAGCAGGCGCTCAGCGCCTTCCACGGCGCGCCGCGCCCGGTCCGCGGGCTCGGCCTGCTGCCGTACTCCAACTGCGTGCACTACGACGCGGAGCCCGCGCGCCGGGAGGAGTACCACCGCGCCGTCGCGGACGGCATGAAGGCTGGCTTCGCGGTCGAGGACGGTGTCGGCCTGCACTTCCGGGGCACGTGCCTGGAGCGCGTCGTCAGCTCGCGGCCCGACGGCCGTGCGTTCCTGGTCGAGCGTCGCGGCGCGCGCGTGCGCGAGGCCGCGCTGGAGGTCGAGTACTTGGGTGCCGCCGGGCGCCCGGCTGGGGCGGTGCGCCGTGCGCGCGCCTCGGCCGGGCCCCGTCGCGCGCGGGGAGCGCGCGAGAGCCGGGTCGCAGCATGAGCGCACCCGGCGCGGGACCTGCCCAGCCGGTCGCGCCCGAGGAGCGCACGATCTTCGCGATGGGCGGCGGCGGCTTCACGATGGAGCCGGCCAATCCGCTTCTCGACGACTTCGTGCTCTCGCTGGCGCGCGAGCGCGAACCGCGGATCCTGTTCCTGCCCACCGCCTCCGGCGACACGACGCCGCAGATCAATGCGTTCAAAGCGCGCTTCCACGGGCGCACGTGCGTACCCGAGCACCTCTCCCTGTTCCGGCTGCGCGAGACCAAGCGCCCCCTGCGCGAGCTCGTGCACGAACAGGACATCCTCTACGTCGGCGGCGGCTCGATGCGCAACCTGCTTGCGATCTGGCGCGCCCACGAGCTCGACACGCTGCTGATCGAGGCGTGGGAACGGGGCACGGTGCTCGCCGGCCTGAGCGCGGGCGCGATGTGCTGGTTCCAGTGGGGCATCACGCGCTCCAGCGGCCCGCCCGAGCCGCTCGAGGGCCTCGGGCTGCTCGAAGGCTCGCTGAGCGTGCATGCCGACGGCGAACCCGAGCGCCTGCCGGTATGGCTCTCGCACCTGCGCGACGGCTCGCTGCCGGGCGGCTGGGCGCTCGACGACGGCGTCGGCCTGCTCTTCCACGGCCGCAAGATGGACCGCATCGTGACCTCGCGCCCCGGCACCGAAGCGCTGCGGGTGGACGCGATCGCCGGCGAGCTCGTGCGCCGGCGGATCCAGCCGGAGCTGCTCGGCAGCCGCGTCAGCGACCCGCTCGGCGGCTACGACGAGGCGGTCGAGGAGCTGCGCCGAGTGCACCGGCTGCGCCGCGGGACGGGCGGTCGCCGGGCCTGAATATCGCGTCTCGTCCGCGCCGGCGCGGGTATGGTGCTGGCATGCCCGCACCGCCCTCCGGCGAGCAGTTCGAGATCGTCCACGGCGAGCAGCGTGCGAGCATCGTCGAGGTCGGCGGCGGGATCCGCTCTTACCGGCATGGTGAGCGCGACGTGCTCGAGCCCTACCCGCTCGAGAGCATGTGCGACGGCGCCCACGGCGCAGTGCTGATGCCTTGGCCGAACCGGCTGGCGGACGGCAGCTACGAGTTCGGCGGACAGCAGCACCAGCTGCCGCTGAGCGAGCCGGATAAGCACAACGCGATCCACGGCCTGCTCAGGTGGCTCCCCTGGCGCGCAGTCGAGCGCGAGCCCGACCGCGTCGTGGTCGCGGCCCGGATCCACCCGCGCCCCGGCTATCCGTTCGACCTCGAGGTCTCGGTGGAGTACGCGCTCGGCGACACAGGACTCACGGTCACGCAGAGCGCCCGCAACGTCGGCGCCGCGCCCTGCCCCTACGGCTCGGGCCAGCACCCCTATCTCTCCCCCGGCGGCGGGACCCTGGACGCATGCCGGCTCGAGCTGCCGGCCGAGATCGTGATCCTGACCGACCCCGAGCGCCAGCTCCCCTGCGGGCGCGCCGAGGTGGACGGCGGCCCGCTGGACTTCCGCGCCGCTCGCGAGCTCGGGGCGAGCGAGATCGACTCCCCGTTCACCGGCCTCAGCCGCGACTGGCAGGGCCGCGCGACCGCGCGCCTCCAAGCCCCGGACGGCACGTCCGTCGAGCTGTGGGTCGACGGCGGCTACGAGGTGCTGGAGGTGTTCACGGGCGACACGCTCGCGCCGGAGCGCCGCCGCACCGGCCTCGGGCTCGAGCCGATGACCTGCCCGCCCGACGCGTTCCGCAGCGGCGAGGGTCTGATCCGCCTCGAGCCCGGCGAGAGCACGGCGGCGACGTGGGGCGTCCGTCTCGGCGGCTGAGCTCCCCGGCGTGGTAGAAGTCGGGCGTGACCGCGGAGCCCGATCAGCAGCTGCGTGCACGCCGTGAGGCGGTGGTGCGCGAGCACATGGAGTCGGAGAACGTGCACGACTTCGACACCACGATCGGCACCTTCTCGCACCCGCGCTACGAGATCATCCCCACCGGCGACGTCTACGACGGCGAGACCCAGGTGCGGGCGTACTTCACCGAGACCCGCCGCGCGTTCCCCGACCAGCGCAACGAGCTGGTCTCGCTGCGCCACGCCGATGACGCGGTGATCGTCGAGTTCGATCTTCTCGGTACACACCTCGGCCCGCTCCGCTCGCTGCCGCCGACGGGGCGCTCCTTCCGCGCGCGCATGACCGCCTTCTTCATCTTCGACGGCGATCGCATCGTGTGCGAGCGCGTCTACTTCGACCAGATGACGCTCCTGCGCCAGCTCGGCGTCGCCCACGACCCCACCTCCCTCGCCGGGCGCGTGACGACCGCGCTCAGCCACCCGCTCACGATCGGGAGGGCGTTCGCGCGCGAGGCCAGCGGCGGGCGCGTCGGCTGACCCCGATCCGCCGAGAAATCGGCGATCGCCTACAGGTGCGCCTCGGATGGGCCGAAAGTGCGCCGTAACGCCTGTCCCCCCGCCAACGACAAGGATGCCGTTGATGCAACCCCCCGAACTGACGATCAAGCAGACGCCGACCGGCTACTGGACGGTCCACCGCGGAAGCGTCGAGCTGGCGAGCGCCATGACGCGCTCCGCGGCCGAACGCGAGCGTGAGCTGCTGCGCCGTCTGAACGCCAGCACCGAACGTCGCGCCGGCACCCGGGCCACCGTCGAGGCCTGAGCCGCCGCGCCGGCGGACCGGCGCAGTCCCGAAGGCCCCACAGCTCCCTCGCCGCGCGGCGGACTCCGCGCGGCCTCGCGGCGCCCCGCGCGCGTGACACGCCCACCCCGCGCCGCGCGACGCGGCCCCGCCCGCGCGCGCCGCTGCGCCACGGCAAGCCCCCCAATCCAAAAAGACCCGCCCGGGTGGGCGTCCAACAGCCGTCCAACTTGCGGCGCGTTGCTGTTCAGGGGCGCGCCCGTCGTCCGAAAGGTACGACACAGGTTGCCCGAAAAGGGCAGCCGAGATGCCCCGAAAGAACGACATGAGCCACCACGAGAGCAACGGACACCACAAGGCCTGCGACCCGCACGGATCGAGGACGCGCCCCGAGCGCCATCTCGACCGTCACGGCGTCGTGATCGAGATGAACACGCTCTCGCGCCTGCGCGTCCAGCACGAGGACCGGCCCCTGCGCTGCGTCTCCTCCGGCTACATGTCGGGCGGCTGCTCCTGCAGCGCCGTCGTCCCCGCCGCCGTCGTCCAGGCGGTGTGGGCGCGCGAGCTGGCGCGCACGGCGACCCCCGGGGGCTGCTTCTTCCGCTTCGCCTGGCGCGGCGAGCAATGGCTGGCCTTCGGGCTGGCCAACGGTCACATCAGGGGCGTCTACTGCCCCACCCACCGCGCCGAGCGCGATGCCCGCACCGCCGGCCGCGAGGCCCGTCACCCCGAGCGGCCGGCGCGGGCAGCCGCCTGAGTGTCAGCTGTCGGGCGCTCGCGCGTCCGGCAGCTCGACGCCAGGCGGGGACTGCACCCTCGAGGAACTCTGCTCCCGGGCATCGCAGGCGTCTGCGCCGCGCCGCCTCATGGGACCTTGACCCCCGGCGTCGCAGGCACCTGAACCGTCACGCCGGGAACGGTCACGCTCGGCACCGTCACCGCCCCGACGCTGACCTGCGGCGTCGTCACGGACGGCGTGCTGAGCGGCGGGACCTTCGTCGCCGGCACTTCCACCGAGGGCACTTCGACGGCCGGCACTTTCACCGGCGGCGCTTTCACGGGCGGCACGCCCGGCGGCAGGGGCACCTCGACCGCGGGCCCTTCGGTTTTTCCTTCCGCGACCGGCGGCGTGCTCTGGCCGCCACCGCCTGAGGAAACCGGCGTGGAGCCCGTCTGGCTCGCGGGCGGGCTCGTACCGGTCGCCCCCGGTGTGGTGGTGCCCGCGCCCGGCGCGCTCGCGCCGGGGCGCCCGCTGCCCTCACGGCGCACCGGCACCGTGCCTGCGCGTTGCGGCGGCGTCGCCAGGCCGCCCGGTGACGAAGCCCCGCCGGCACCCTGCAGCCCTCCGGGGAAGCCCGGCTGCAACGCGGACGATCCGGGCGCGGCGGCCTTCGGGTTCTTTTCATAGCGCGCGTCCGGGGTCAGCGCCAGCACCCCTGCGGCCCCGACGGCCGGCAGTATGCCCGCGAGCGACGCGCCCCCGAGCAGGCCGCCCGGAAGCAGCTGGAACGCCGCGGCGACCCGAGCCGAGAGCGCACCCGCGAGCGAGACCCCGGCGATCGAGCGCCGAGCCGAGTAGCTGCGCCGGAACGCGTCCACCGCCCCTGCGTCGAGCAGCCTGCCGCGCTCCGCTTCGAGCACCGCCAGCGCCTCGCGCTGACTGCGCGCGCGCCGGTACGGGCGGTGAGAGGTGATCGCGTCGAACGTGTCCGCGACGGCGATGATGCTCGCGCCGAGCGGTATCCCGGACCCGCTCAGCCCGTCGGGATAGCCGCTTCCGTCGATGCGCTCGTGATGGTGGCGGACGATCGTCACCAGCTGGAGGTCGTGGACCGGCGCGAGCATGTCGGCGCCGTCGGCGGCGTGGCGCTTGACGATCTCGAACTCCTCGTCCTCGAGCGGGCCCTGCTTGTGCAGTATCTCCGTCGGCGTGTAGACCTTGCCGACGTCGTGCACGAGCGCCGCCGTGCGGATCTCGGCGATCTGGGCCGGGGTCAGCCTCATCTCGCGGGCGATCCGTTCCGCGTGCCGCGCGACGCGCCGGCAGTGCCCGTAGGTGTAGGGGTTGCGGATCTCGAGCAGGTGCGCGAGGCCTTCGAGCAGCTCGACCCGCACCGCCCCGTCCTCGCCGATCGCGTCGCGGTACGTCGCGCCGACCTGCTTGAGCCGGTGCTCGGCCCACAGCCGGCGGGCGAAGCCCCAGAGCATCAACTCGCCGTAGGCGACACCCCGCGCGCCGTGGACCCGCGTCCACGCCCAGGACTCCGAGACGGCGAGCGCCAGCGAGAGGACGGCTGCGAGGCCGACCGCGGCCACCGTCGCGGCCACCCCGTGTGGAGGAACGAGCGCGTCCGCCGCCAGCGCGGGAACGACCGTGACGCTGAGCGTCACGAGCACCGCCGGCGGCAGATAGCGGATGAAGCTGCCCGGAAGCTCGTGCCACGGGACCCGGTCGCGGGCGGGCTTGCGTCTCCGCGCCTCCGCCTGCGCCGGGCCCCGGGTACGGGATCTGCCGTGTCGCGGGCCGGGCGTCGAGCGCCGGCCTAGTGCCGGCCGTCGCTCATGACGCTCGTCCTCACGCCGCAGGAGGGGTTGCGACGGGGTCGACATGGCTCATCGATGCTACGGCCCGACATGAGCCCCGTGGCCTCGGGCCGGACGTATGTACTAAGCCGGCCCGTAGCCGATCAGAACGAGGCTCTCGAGCGCCCCGTCAACGCCGCGCTCGGCGGCCGTCACCTGCTGGCGGGCTGAGTCGTAGGCCGAGACGGCTTCCGATTCGGACGCTCCCGCCAATTCGCCGTAGGCCTTGCTCGCCGCGCTCAGCGACTGCGAGAGCTGGACCTGGGCGGCCGCTGCGGGAGCCGGCGCTTCGAGCGTGGAGATCGTCGCCGCCGCGTGCTGGTAGCGGGCCGCGAGCGAGCGCGCCGGCGCGACCACCGACGCGGGCGACGCGCTCTCGGCGAGCTGCTTGCGCGCAGCCACGCGCGCGGCGTCGAGCGCCGAGACGGCCGGCGCGAGCACGCCCGCGTAGGTGGCGGAAGGCGTCAGGGTCATCGCGGCGGCTCCGGTCAGCGTGACGTTGGCGACGATCCGCTCGCATTCCTGTCCCGCCTTCGTGAATCGCTGCGGCTCGAAGCACGCGAGCAGGCGCGTCCCGGAGGCGGACGGGATCGCGTAGAGGTCGAGGACGCCTGCATAGCCGGGCAGGCTGATGTCGCTGTAGCGGTAGGCCTGGGTCGAGACCAGCGAGACGACTTCGGCGTGCGGCGTCGCGCTCAGACGTTCGAGGAAGCTCGCCGGAAGCGGCGACGCGCCGCCCGAGGGCAGCATCCCGCTCAGCAGGCCCGAGGAGCTCTGGCCGTGCGGGGAGAGGGTGACCGCTTCGTTCAGAGCGAGCCCCGGGATCGACTTCGGCGTGCTGGAGTGCTGCCAGGAGACGGGGTATTCGAGCACGAGGCCGGCGGTGTTCTCGACCTGCGCCGGGCCGGCGGCCGCGCCCTGACCCGAGGAGGGCGCGACGCGATGGCTGCCGATGAGGTACCCGAACACGGCCGCCGCCAGCAGCGCGGCCACGATCAGCGGGTGCACCACGCGTGCCGGGGCGTCCACGCGTCAGCCCGAGCTTTCGAACGAGGTCCCGGAGCCCGAACCAGAGCCGCCGGAGGAATGGGGAGCCGGGGACGGGCTGGGCGCAGGAGCCGTCGGTTTGCTGACTTCCGGCGCAGGCGTGACCGGGGTCACCGTCGGGGTGGGCGCGGGCGTCGAGACGGCCGGCGTCGTCGGCGTGACCGTCGGCGTGACCGTCGGGGTCACCGCCGGCTGGGAGCTCTTGGCGGGCACGCTCGGTTTGGGCGCCGGCGGCGCCGGGCGCACGACGGCGAGCTTGATCGCGGGTGCCGCGACAAGCGCTGCCGGAACCGGGGTGGAAACGGCGGGCAGGCGCGGCGGGGTGCGTTCCACCACCGCTTCGCCCGAGCGGCGGATGTGGCCGACGCCGAACGCGGCGGCGAAGACGGCGGCGATCGCGGCGCACCAGATCGCGACCCGCCGCGGCTCGAATCGGCGTCCGACGGGGCGGGTCCTGCGTCGCTCGAGGGGGTGCGTGCTCATGAGGAGGGGCAGACGATCGGGGCTTCTCCCGTGCTCAGGCAGTTGTCGGTCCTTCTGGGGAGCTTGCCACGCCGCGGCACGAAGCGCGTCAACTTGCCGATCTGGCCCGCTTTGGTGACGCGGATTTCCAGCACGGCCCCCGCCGCGAGCGAGTGCGCGAAGCGCGGGAACGAGAGCAGCGCGGTGCCGGGAGTGTCCGACTGCTTGGTGGCCGTGGCGACGCGGCTCTGCGAGGTCGTGCGCACGCCCGTGCCGCGGATCCGCACGGTCACCCGCGCCGAGATCGGAGCGGAGACCGTCACGAGCGTGAGCTTGACGCCGCCGGGGGTCTCCCGCCCGGCGATTCTGACGATCGGGAACGGTTCCATCAGCGTCGCAGCCTGATGGTGGACCACGATCGTCTGCGTGGAGGTCGCCGAGCGGCCGGCCGCGTCGGTGACCTGGAGCCGGACGACGTGGGCGCCCGGCGTCGAGAAGGTCGTCGTCGTCGTCGCGTGGCCGGTGTGGAACGGTTCGGTCGCGGTCAGCCCCCAGGCAAAGGTCGTGATCGGCGAGTTCGCGTCGGTGGCGCTCGAGACGAGCGTGACGGTTTCGCCGACGCGGGGCTGTTCGGGGAACCACGTGAAGGAGGCCGACGGCGGTGGCGGCGGCGGCTGGGCCAGCACCGTGATCGCGACCGGGCCGCTGGTGCCGACGTTGCCGGCCGCGTCGCTCTGCTGGGCCTGAAGGGTGTAGCTGCCGGGCGCGAGCCCGGCGAGCGCGCCGGACCAGGAGCCTCCGGCGGCGGCCATTTCGACGGACTCGATCGGTGCGGCTGCGAGCTCGGCGCCCGCGAAGACGTCGACGAGGACGCTTTCACGGTCGCCCGGCGCCGTGCCCGCGGCGCCGCTGACGGGAATCGCGCCCGTGTAGTACCTCGCGCCGGGGGAGGGGGAGGAGATGGAGGGGGACGGAGCCGTGGTGTCGACCGTGAACGTGACGGGCGAGCTCTTGCTCGCTTCCTGTTCTTCGACGTTCTCTTCCGCGACGATCGTGTAGACGCCGGCCGTGAGCGGCTTTTCGAGCGCCGCGTCCCAGTCGGTGCAGGTTTCCGAGCCGAGGGCCGCTCGGTCGACGACAGGACCTTCAGCTGCGGTCCCTTCGTAGACCCTCACCGTCACTTCGCACCACCCGCTGGCGTCTGGTTCGAGCGCACCGACGATCGCCGGGTCCGTTTCATGGACGTATGAGCCCGTGGTCGGGCTCACGATCCGCAGGGTCGGCGCGGCTGCCGAGGCGCTTCCCGCGCTCAGAGCCAGCATGCAGCTCGCCGCGGCGGCGATCCCTGCCAGCCGTCCGAGCACGGGCGCTGTCGATCTGATCAGGCGCACGGGATCGGTTTCGGTTCGGTCGAGCTGACGCAGGCATCCGAGCGGAGCGGGAGCCTGCCCTTGCGAACTGCAAAGCGCGTGTACTTGCCGATCCTCCCCGCCTCGGTGATCCTGATTTCAAGCGCCACCCCCGCCGGCAGAGCGCGCTGGAGTCTCGGGAACGTGAGCACGGGCAGGCCCGTGGACTTGCCCTTCGGCCGGACGACGGCACGCGAGAGGGTGCGTACCGGGCAGCCCGTGCCCTTGCAGACGACCGTGACGTTCGCCCCGGCGGGCGCTTCGACGCTCAGCACCTTCAGATGCAGGCGACCACCCGAGCGCGTCGTGAGGATGCGCACCGTGGGGAAGGGATGCATCAACGGGAAGCTGACCGGGATCTGCTGCAGGGAGACGCCCGAACGGCCCGTCCCGTCGGTGACTCGCAGCTGAACCGGGTGGTTTCCGGGAGTGGTGAAGGTGATCGTGCGACGCTGGGCACCGGGCGTGAAGCCCGTGCCCATGAGGTTCCACGCGTAGCTGGCGATCGGGCTCGTCGCGTCGCTCGAAGTGGAGACCAGCGTTACGAGTTCACCGGTGCGAGGGTGTGACGGGAACCAGCTGAAGCCGACGGTCGGCCCTCCCGCGGGCGAGGAATCCGTCACGTCGGTGAAGGAGTGCGCGCTCGTGCCCACGTTGCCGGCTTCATCGCTCTGGGAGACGAGCACCGTGTACTGGCCGGGCACGAGCCCGCCGAGGGTGGCCGACCACTCGCCGCCGGCGGCGAGGACGGTGACCGTCTGCGCGGCAGTGCCTGCAGCGGATCCGCCCGCGAACAGCTGCACCGTCACGGCGTTCAGATCGTGGGCGGCCGTTCCCGAGGTCCCGTGGAAGGAGACCGTTGAGCCGCTGACGGTCGCGCCCTGGGCGGGCGCCTGAACGGACACGATCGGCGCCACGGTGTCGATGGTGAAGTCCTGCGGGGCCGTTGCGCCCGTCGAGCCGCCCAGGGTCTTCTGCCAAGCGACGGCCTCGTATTCGCCGTCGGCCAACGGCTGCGTGAGCGTGGCCGACCAATCGCCCCCTGCCGCGGACACGGCTTCAGGTTCTCTGGGTTCGGCCTTGCATTCGGCCGTCGGGAGCTTGCAGATGGCCACGTGAACCGGCGTCGTTTCGCTCGCGGTCCCGGTGAAGGTCGGCGTCGAGGTGTCCAGCTGTGCTTTGACCAGGGCCAGCGTGACGCTCGGCGCCAGCGGATCGACGATGAATTCGAACTTCGCGACACCTGCTTCATTGCCGAGCGAGCTCGCCTGGGTGGCCGTCGCCGTATAGCTCGCTTTGGTCGACGGAAGCGTCAGCTTCCCGGCGGGGATGGACCACGCGCCGCCGCTCACCGGAACTGTTTCTTTGAAGACTTCTTTCCCTCCGGGCAGCTTCACGACGAACGTCACCGGCCCGGTGTCGCTCGCTGTGCCGCTGAAGGACGGTTTCGTTTCTTTGGAAGGCGTCGCGATCGGCGTGATCGTCACCGTCGGCGGCAGCGTGTCGAGGACGTAGGGCGATTCCGCCCGGCCTTCCGGGTTGCCGGGGATGCTGCTCTGCTCGGTCGCGAGGATGGTGTAGGTGTGTTCTCCGGCCGGGAGCTCGGGCGAGACGGAGCCCGTTTCCCATTTCGTGCCGCTGGGGGTCGCTTCGGCCACCGCGACCTGGTGGCCTCCTTCGAGCACCTGCACGACGACCCGCTTCGTGTCGCTCGTCGTCCCCGAGAACCTGGGCGAGCGTTCGTTCGAGGGCGACCTGAACGGTTTGAGCGTGAGCGCGGGCGCCGCCGTGTCCACGACGAAGTGGACTTCTCCGCTGCGACCCGTGCCGTTGCCGAACCCGCCCGTCTGTTCGGCGACCGCCGTGTAGCTGCCGTCGCCGAGCGCCGGGCTCGTCGCACCGGAGCTCCACGACGCCCCGGTACCGCTCGCGTGAGCTTCGGCCACCAGCGCCCCCGCGGCGTTGCCGCCCGCGTAAACGTGCACCGTGACCGGCGTGCTTTCGCTCGCGAACCCGCTGAAGGACGGGGCGGCGTCGTTGCTCGGGGTCGCGATCGCCGCCATCGAGACGCTCGGCGGGGACGTTTCGACCGTGAAGTGGATCGCGCCGCTGACGCCCGGCCCGTTCCCGAAGCCGCTTTCCTGTTCGGCCACCGCCGTGTAGCTGCCGTTCGCCAGCGCGGGCGAAGCGGGTCCGGAATTCCACGACCCCCCCGTACCGGATGCCTGCGCTTCCGCCACTGGGCTTCCGCCCGCAGAGCCGCCGTCGTAGATGCGGACCACCACCGTCGAGCCTTCGCTCGCGCTGCCGCTGAACGACGGCGTGCGGTCGTCGGTCGGGGAGGAGATGCCGTTGAGCGAGACGCTCGGCTTGGACGCGTGCACCTCGAAGGTCGTCGGCTCGCTGAAGCCCGCTTCGTTGCCGATCGAGCTCCTCTGTTCGGCGATCGCCGTGTAGGTCCCGTCGCCCAGCGGCCCCACCGAGGACGAGGACCACGCGCCGCCGCTCGGGTTCGCCGAGACCTCCGCCGCGAGCGAACCTCCCGGCGAGGACCCTCTGAACACGTAGACGGTCACAGGTTCGCTCGGGTCGCTCGCGGTCCCGCTGAAGGACGGCGTCGAGTCGTTCGTCGGCGACGGGATCCCGTTCAGGCTCACTTCCGGGCTGCGCGTCTCGACCGTGAAGCCGACCGGTCCCGCATGCGCGGTTTCGCCGGTGAGCGTTTCGGTCTGTTCGGCTTCGACGCTGTAGCTCGCTTCCCCGAGCTCGGAGGGCAGCTGCAGCGACCAGCCGCCACCGCCGTTGGGTGTCGTCTGCGCGCTTTCGTAGAAGGAGCCGTTCCTGAAGACCGTGACGGTCACGGCGTCTTCGGTGTCGCTGGAGAAGCCCGAGAAGACCGGGTGCGTGTCGCCGGTCACTTCGCCGGAGCTCGGCGATTCGATCGAGACGAACGGCGCCGCCAGGGCAGGAGCAACCGACGTGGCAAATGCCACGGCCGTCAGAAGCAGCCCCGCAAGCAGGGCGCGTTCGATCATTCTCCTAGGCCTCAAGGGAGACCCGCCATTGTTTGATCTGTCTCCAAGCCGGGTCCCCCGGCTGGCTCCGACACCCCTCCAGGTGCCCCTTGGAGCCTCCATTGCGGAATCTGTTCCGCTGGGTCAAATCATAAGCGCGAAACGCGTCTACCGCAAAGGGATTAGCGCACGTTGCGGGCCTGTTTGGCACGTTTGGGCAGGTTCGGCGTAGAGTCAGCGGCAGGCAACCCCAGAGGGAGGATCCATGTTGCGCTTCGTTCCCTTGTCAAAGCTGCTTCGAGCGGCGTCGGGTTGGCGCCTGTCTGCACTCTGCGCGGCCACCTGCGCCGCCGCCCTCAGCCCAGCGGCGCAGGCGCGAACCGCGGACCACACGCCGCCTGAATTCGCCGGCCTGGCTTCGGCCACGACGTGCATCCCGGGCCCGTCGGCCCGGGGATCGCGACCAGCTACCACCTGAGCTGGGAAGCGGCCAGCGACAACCACACCAAGCCGAAGCGGATCGTCTACGCGATCTACCAGGCGACCCGGCCCGGCGGCGAGGACTTCTCACAGCCGACCTACATCTCCAAGCACGGCGCGACGAGCTTCGAAACGCCGAAGCTGCCTTCGAGCGAGAGCTGGTTCTTCGTGGTGAGGGCCCGCGACCGCGCCGGCAACGAAGACTCGAACACCGTCGAGCGCGAAGGCGTGAACCTCTGCGTCTGAGCGAGGTGCGCCAAGGGCGGCGGCGTCGCCCCTGGCGTTGAGGTCCGAAACCCGCCGGCGAACGGGGTGGACCCGGGGTAGGCTCGGCGCGATGAACGCGAAGGAGACAGTGCGTGCGCTCTACGCGGCCTACGCCACGCGAGACGCAGATCGCATCAAGGCGATCCTGCATCCCGATGCGATCTGGGTGGCTCCGGCGGGGAACGCCACGCAGGTCGCTCTCGGGCTCGGAGACCCTGACGATGCCGGACCGCCGCAGGGCCTCAACGACCTGGACCGGGACGCGATCGCGACGTTCATGGCCCATGACTACCCGAGGTTCTTCTCCGACGTGACATTCGAGCCTCGGTCGATGGTCGCCGAGGGTGACCTGGTGCTGACCGAGCACAGGATGTCGGCGACGCTCCCCAACGGACGGCCCTACGTCAACGACTACTGCTTCGCCTATGAGGTCGCCGACGGACAGGTCACGGCGATCCGCGAGTACATGGACACGCGGGGCGGCTGGCTGCAGGTGTTCGGCGGCGAGAGGTCGGAGATCCTGCTGGAGGGCACGAAGCCCGGCTCTGAGGAGGCTCGGCGGGCTTAGCCCTCAGCTCGAGGGGTCGCGATGCCGGCCTGTTCCAGGTTGGAGCGGTGCGGACCCGAGAGCCATCCGGCGCCCGGCCCCAGGCGCGCGTCGGCCGGCTCCTCCCCGCGGCGCAGCGCGTCGATGTAGGCGCGATCGGCAGCCACGCGTGCCGCCACCTCTGGGCCCTCGGCGACGGAGCCGTGGCCGGGCACCACCACGTCGGCCTGCTCGGCGAGCTCTCCCAGCCGGTCGAGCGCCGCCTCGTAGGCGCCCACCTGATCCGGGCGGCGCGAGTCCAGCAGCGGGATCAGGACATCGGAGAGCATGTCGCCGGCCAGCAGCACGCGACGGTCAGAGAGCAGGACCGCCGCGTGGCCGACGGCGTGCGCCTCGTGCTCGATGATCTCGCCCGGCACCGGTCCCCCGGCAGCGGGCAGCGGGGTGACGAGGGCGACCAGCTCGAGCGGGACGCCCGATGCGCTGTCCGCCGCCATCGCCCGGGCGCGCTCACGGGCCTCGCCCGCGACCCGGGCGCACGCGGCGGTCGCGTAGCGCGGGACTTCGCCGAACCGCTCGTGCCAGAGGAGGTGGTCCCAGTGCGGGTGGGTCGAGAAGCCGGCGACGACCGGGATGCCGAGCTGATCGAGGTCATCCGCGAGCTGCTCCAGCTCGGAACCGTGGATGCCGGGATCGACCACGACGAGCCCGTCGTCCCCCCGCACCACGATGGAGTTGGTCCAGACCCACTCGCTCTGCCGGATCCAGACCCCGTCGGCGACCTGCGTCAGCATCGGCCTACTGTGTCAGCTGGCCCCGGGTAACACGGGAAAGCCCGTGCTCACGGCGCAGGGCGGCCCGGCCGAGCGCCGCGCGGCTTCAGCGAGCTGCCTGAGACGCAAAAGCCCAGGAACGCCCACGAGACGGGCGTTCCTGGGCTCTACAGCGGAGGGGGGGAGATTCGAACTCCCGGTACGCCAATCAGACGCACAACGGTTTTCGAGACCGCCGCATTCAACCGCTCTGCCACCCCTCCGGGTGGATGCCCGACAAGGCTAGATGATCCAGTCGCCGGCGCGAAGGACCGCCCGGCGCACCGCGGCCTCGCTGCCCCGCACGCCTCTAGCGGCGCGCGGCGAAGAACGCGCTCAGCAGACGCGCCGCACTCCTCGCCCAGGAGCCCTCCGGCGACATCAGGGCGGTGGTTCAGGCGCGGCTCGCCGAGCACGTCGAGAACGCTGCCGCACGCGCCCGCCTTCGGATCGCGCGCGCCGTAGACGACGCGCGGCAGCCGCGCGAGCACCAGCGCACCCGCGCACATCGCGCACGGCTCGAGCGTCACGTAGAGGACCGCGTCGAGGACGCGCCAGCTGCCGTCGTGGAGCGCGGCCTCGCGCAGCGCCAGCACCTCGGCGTGTGCGGTGGGATCCTGTCGCAACTCGCGCTCGTTGTGCCCGGTGGCGATGACCTCCCCGTCGCGCACGATCACCGCGCCGATCGGCACGTCGTCGTGTTCAAGAGCAAGCGCGGCCTCGCGCAGGGCGAGGCGCATGAAGTAGTCCTCGCGTGGGAAGAAGTGGTCGGTCATCGTCGCGCCCGGCCCGAAGACACAGCCGGAACATCATCATTATCGGAAACAATGCCCACCGCGCCCGCTCTCTCGTCCAATCCCCCCCGCCCCGCCGGGCCCCGCGTCAGCCGGGCGCGGACGGCGGCCGTGGCCGTGTGCCTGGCGCTCGGCGCGGCGCTGGCTCTGCACGCGCCCTCCAGGGCTGAGGCCGCCGGCTACGCCCCGGGCCGCATCGTCGTTCGCTTCGGCACGCGCGAACGCGCGGTTGCGGCAAGCGCCGGCGCAGCCGCGGCGAAGCCCGCGCCCGAACGGACCGTCGTGCTGCGCCTGCGACGCGGCGAAGACATCCACCGCGCGCTGGGCCGCATGCGCCGGCGGCGCGACGTGCTGTGGGCGGTTCCGGACTTCCAGGCCCACACCTCCGGCACGTTCATCCCGAACGACGAGGGCAACGGCACGACGCCCGGCGGCTGGCAGGAACTGCAGTGGAACCTCGTCGGGCCGTTCGGGATCGAGGCGCCGGAAGCCTGGTCGAACCTGATCGCCGACGGCCGGCCCGGCGGGACCGGCGTGACCGTCGCCGTGCTGGACACGGGCGTCGCCTACGCCAACCGCGGCCGCTTCCGCCGCTCGCCGGACTTCGGACAGTTCCAGTTCGTGAAGGGCTACGACTTCGTCGATCACGACCCCTATCCGAACGACAGCAACGGCCACGGGACCTTCGTGGCGAGCGTGATCGCCGAGGAGACGAACAACGGCTACGGGCTCGCCGGCGTCGCATACGGCGCGAAGATCATGCCCGTGCGGGTGCTCGACACCCAGGGCGAAGGCGAAGCCTCGACGATCGCGCAGGGCGTGCGCTTCGCCGTCGACCACGGCGCGCAGGTGATCAACCTCAGCCTCGAGTTCTCCCCGGGCGTGACCGCGGCCGACATCCCCGAGCTGATCGAAGCGCTGCGCTATGCCCACCGGCACAACGTGCTCGTGGTCGCGGCGGCCGGCAACGAGGGCCACGCGGCGATCGCCTACCCCGCGCGCGCGCCCGACGTCGTCTCGGTCGGGGCCACCACCGAGCGCGGCTGCCTCGCCGCCTACTCGAACGATGGCTCGGGGCTGACGCTCGTCGCGCCCGGCGGGGGCCCCGACGCCGATCTGCCCGGCGACCCGAACTGCAACCCGGAAGCGCCCGGGCGCGACATCTTCCAGGTCACCTTCACGGGGGGGTCCGTGTCGCGCTTTGGGATCCCCGGCGGCTACGAAGGCACCTCGATGGCGACGCCCCACGTCGCGGCGGTCGCCGCGCTCGTGATCGCCAGCGGCGTGCTGGGCAAGCATCCGACGCCGGCCCAGATCACCGCGCGTCTGCAGGCCACGGCCCGCAAGCTCGGCGGCGGCGGGGACGAACGGCTCTACGGCGCCGGCCTGCTCGACGCCGCCGCCGCGACTGCGCCGGGCGGTCCCGGCGCGGTGGGCTAAAGCGAACCGGCTCCCGATGCCGATCACCACCGGGATGAGCCCGGACGTGGCCGAGCAGTGCGATTTCGCCGTCGTCGGCGGCGGCATCCTCGGCCTCGCGGTCGCGAGGGAGCTGACCGCACGGCGGCCGGGGGCGTCGGTCTGCGTGCTGGAGCGCGAGACCGAGCTGGGCACGCACCAGACCGGGCACAACTCCGGCGTCATCCACGCCGGCGTCTACTACGTCCCCGGATCGCTCAAGGCACAGCTCTGCGTGGCGGGCGCGCGCGAGATGTACGAGTACTGCGAACGCAAGGGCATCGCGAGCGAGCGTTGCGGCAAGGTGATCGTCGCGACCGACCGCTCCGAGCTGGAGCGGCTCGACGAGCTCGAGCGGCGCGGGCGCGCCAACGGCGTTCCCGGGCTGCGCCGGATCGACGCCGACGGCATCGCCGAGCTGGAGCCGCACGCGCGCGGGATCGACGGTCTGCACTCGCCCGCGACCGGCATCGCCGACTTCGCGGCGGTGGCCCAGGCCTACGCGCAGGACGTGCGGGAGGCGGGCGGCACGATCGCGACCGGCTGCGAGGTCCTGGGCGTCGCCGTGAACGGGCGCTCGCTGCGCCTCACCCATTCGCGCGGGGCGACCGAGGCGCGCAACGCGATCTTCTGCGCCGGCGCGTGGGCGGACCGGCTCGCCGTCTCAGCCGGCGCCGACCCCGATCCCCGCATCGTGCCCTTCCGCGGCGCCTACCTGCGCCTGCGTCCCGACCGGCGCGAGCTGGTCCGCTCGCTGATCTACCCGGTCCCGGACCCCGCGCTCCCGTTCCTGGGCGTCCACCTGACCAAGCACATCGACGGCGAGGTGCTCGTCGGGCCGACCGCGCTGATGGCGCCGTCCCGCGACGCCTACAAGCTCTCGCGCGTGCGGCGGCGTGACGTCATCGACACCCTCGCCTGGCCGGGCACGTGGCGGATGCTGGCCCAGTGGTGGCGGACAGGCGTCACCGAACTGCGCTACGCGGCGCTGCGCTCGGCGTTCGTGCGAGCGGCGGCGCGGTACGTCCCCGAGCTGCAGGCAGCCGACGTCGAACCCTCGTTCGCGGGAGTACGCGCGCAGGCGCTCGCCCGCGACGGCAAGCTCGTCGACGACTTCGTCTTCTCGCACACCGAGCGCGCGCTGCACGTCCGCAACGCCCCGTCACCGGCGGCGACCTCCTCGCTCGCGATCGCCCGTTACGTCGCGGACGAGGCAGAGCGCTCGTTCCGCTAGGAAGCCGCTGAGGCGGCGATCAGCCGCGCGACCGCATCCTTCACGCCCTCGCGCGAGCCCGGGAAGCGCGGCTCCCAGCCCAGCTCGCCCTTGATGCGTGCGTTCGACGAACGCGCGGAGCGCACGACCGCGTCGACCGCGTTGCGACCCGCGACGAGGCGCGCCACCGGCGCCGGGATGCGCCGCGGGCGCCCCACGCCCAGCTCGGAGGCCGTCAGCGCCATGAAGTCGTAGTAGGTGATCGGCTCGTCGTCGGCGACGTGGTAGACGCGCCCGTCCGCGGCCTCGTCGCCGGCCGCGAGCAGGATCGCCGCCGCCACGTCCTCGACGTGCACCACGTCCCAGAGGTTCGCGCCGCTGCCGATCACCGCGAAGCGCCCCGGCTGACGCAGGCGCGGCACGAGCTCCTCGCCGTACCAGCCGCCGGGGCCGTAGACGTGCGAGGGGCGGATCACGACAGCGGGCAGCCCGCTCTCCAGCACCATGCGCTCGCCCTCCTGCTTGGAGCGCCCGTACGGCGTCTCGACCGGAAGCGGGGCGTCCTCCGTCAGCAGCCCGCCGTGCGCGTCGCCGGTGACGACCGTCGAGGAGAAGACGAACCGTGGCCGCTCCGCCAGCGCCAGGCAGGCATCGAGCAGCCGTCGCGTCCCCGCGACGTTCACCTCGGCGACCTTCGCGGGATCGCGCTGCGAGGCGATCTCCGCGGCCAGGTGCACCACGCAGTCCGGTCGCGCCTGCGCGAGCGCGGCATCCAGCCCGCCGCCGGGACCGAGGTCTCCCGTCACCGCCGTCGTCCCGGGAGGCTCCGAGCCGGGGCGCCGCACGAGCGCCGTGACGTCGTCCCCGCGCTCGGTCGCGCGCCGGCACACGAAGCCGCCGATGAACCCGCTCGCGCCTGTGACGAGGACCCGCATCCGCGCGAGCCTACATCTCGAACGCGGTGCGCCCGCCGCAGGCGACGAGGTCCTCGAGCAGGGCGCGCCCGTCCCCGATGACCGGCCCGCCGTGTGCGAGCAGGAGAGAGTCGAAGTCGCGCTCCTCCAGCAGCCTCGCGCACGAGGCGAGCAGCCCGCGACGGGTCTGCTCGGGATCGTCCATCAGCCTGGCGGGCACGAAACCCAACGGGCCACCGGAGCCGGGCTCGCCGCCCCGCACGACGCCGTCGGCCAGCACCAGAGCACGCTGCTCGGGCAGCGCCAGCGCCGTGTCGTCCGGGCAGATCGCGTCCATCTCGGCAGCCACGACCCCACCCGGCAGATGCGCTCCGATCTCGAAGCCCTCGACCTCGACGCCGCTGCCGGCGAACTCGTGCAGGCCCGCGCTGTTGCAGTGGACGGTGCACCCGAATCGCTCCACGAACCGGGCCGACTCGCGCAGGTGATGCCGGTTGGAGAGGAGGATCGCGCTCGGCGGCCGCTCGTCGAAGGCCTCGATCCCCTCGCCCGGCACCAGCGGGTCGAAGAGCACGCCCGCCTCGTGCATCCAGTAGGAGGAGACGACGATCCCGAGCTTCGGGTGCTCGGCCGTCCAGTGAGCCACGCCGGGAAGAACCTCCTCCATGGCGCGAGCCTACCCCGGCGCGGCGGCTATGACGCCCGCGAGCTCGGCACGGAAGCGCTCTGCCGAAAAGCCCGCGGCGTTCTCGCGGATCGCGCGCTCGTCGAGCGCCATCGCCTCGAAGCGCCCGATCGCCGCCGCCAGGCCCGCAGCGTCCTGCTCGCCGAACAGCGCCCCGGTGACGCCGTCCTCGACGGTCTCGAGCGCCCCGCCGACGCCGTAGGCGATCACGGGCGCACCCGCCGCCTGGGCCTCGACCGGCACGATCCCGAAATCCTCCTCGCCCGGGAACAGCAGCGCGCGGGCGCCCGCCAGGAGCGCATCGCGCTCGGAGTCGGGCACCTTGCCCAGGAACTCGATGCCCGGCGCGCCGCCCGCCTGCGCGCGCACGGCTTCGAGCGCGCGGCCGTCGCCCGCCACCTTCAGGCGCGCTCCCCGGGCCGCGCACGCGGCGACCGCGAGATCGACGCGCTTGTACGGGACCACGCGCCCGAAGGCAAGGTAGAAGTCCTCGGGCCGCCGCGCGATGCCGAGGTAGTGCCCGACGTCGACCGGTGGGTGCACGACGTGCGCGACACGGCCGTAGTAGCGGCGGATGCGCTCCGCCACGTGCGCGGAGTTGGCGACGAAGACATCGACACCTGCCGCGCCGGCGAGGTCCTGGGCGCGCAGGCGCGCGAGCAGCGGCGGGAGCAGCCGGCGCACTCCCCGCGGCACGGCCTCGCCCGCCAGGAACCCCTCCTCCCAGGCGTAGCGCATCGGTGTGTGGCAGTAGCAGACGTGCAGCGCGCCGGGCGGCTTTCGCACGTTCTTCGCGCAGGCGTGGCTGCTGGAGAGCACGAGGTCGAAACCGGAGAGGTCGAACGAGCGGAAGGCCCGGTTCATCAGCGGCAGCAGCTTCGGGTAGTGCTTGCGAGCCCCGGGCAGGCGGTTCAGGAACGAGGCGTGGACCGGCCGCGAGGTGATCAGCTCGGGCCACGGCTCCGGGTCGTAGATCGAGGTGAAGAGCTCCGCGTCAGGGAACATCTCGAGCAGCTCGCTTACGACCTGCTCGGAGCCGCCGGGGATCGTGAGCCAGTCGTGCACGACCGCGACGCGCGGGAAGCGCTGGCGCAGCTCCTCCAGCAGAGGTGCCGGCGCCGAGTGGCCTGCTGGCTGCACCACCCCGAGACTACAAGGCGAGCCGCGGGCGCCCGGAGCGTCAGCCATCATGCGGCCGATGGAGCTGGGAGCCACCCTGCAGGGGCGGGACATCGTCTGCGTCGGCTTCGCCGACTGGGACACCGAGCTGTGGACCAACCAGCACCACCTGATGGCGCGGCTCGCGGCGGGGAACCGCGTTCTGTTCGTCGAGTCCCTGGGGCTGCGCCGGCCGCAGCTGGCCGGCCGCGACCTGCGCCGCATCCTCCGGCGGCTGCGCACGGGCCTGCAGGGACCCCGCCGGCGCGACGGACTCGACGTCCTCTCGCCGCTGGTGCTGCCCCTGCACGGCAACCGGGCGGCCGAGGCCCTGAACCGGCGGCTGCTCCCCGCACTCGTGTCCCGCGCCGCCCGCCGGCTCGGGATGCGCGAACCGTGGCTGTGGTCCTACGTGCCCCAGGCGGAGCTGCTGCTCGACGCGCTCGAGCCCTCGCTCGTCGTCTACCACTGCGTCGATGACATCTCCGCCCACGAGCGCATCGACACGGCGAGCTTCCGCGCCGCGGAGGCGCGTTTCGCGGGCCGCGCCGACCTCGTCCTCGCCAGCGCCCCGGAGCTGGTGCGCCGCATGCGCGAGCTCTCCGAGAACGTGCTGGAAGCCCCGAACGTCGCCGACACAGAGCTGTTCGCGCAGGCGCTCGACCCCGCCCTGGCGCCCGACCCGGCGATCGCCGCGCTGCCCGCTCCGCGAATCGTCTTCACCGGCGCGATCTCGGCGGTCAAGCTGGACATCCCCCTGCTCCTCGCCCTCGCCCGCGCCCGTCCCGACTGGACGCTGGCGCTCGTCGGGCCGGTCGGGCTCGGCGACCCGACCACGGACGTCTCGGCGCTCGCAGCCGAGCCCAACGTGCACCTGCTCGGGCCGCGCCGCTACGAGGAGCTCCCGGCGGTCCTTCGCGGCGCCGACGCGGGACTGATCCCCTACGTTCGCAGCGAGCTGACCGACAGCATCTTCCCGATGAAGGTCTATGAGTACCTCGCGGCCGGGCTACCGGTGGTCGCGACCCCGCTCCCGGCGCTCGCGGGGGTCGAGCAGGTCTCGCGCGAGCCCGATGCCGGCTCCTTCCAGGCGGCGCTCGAACGCGAGCTGGCCGAGGACACTCCTGCGCGCCGCGCAGAGCGCTCGGCGCAGGCGGCCTCGCACTCGTGGGACGAGCGCCTGCGGGAGATCGCGGGCGCGATCGAGGCGCTGACGCCCCGATGAGCGACCTGCTCGTCAGCACCCACACGCCGGTCCTGCGCTCGGGCCAGACGATGCGGACCTACGGGATCGCGCGCGCGCTCGCCGCGGGCGGCGGGGGGCTGACGTTGCTCTACGCGCGTTTCGAGGGCGACGAACCAGACCAGGCCTTCCGTTCGATCCCCGGGATCGAGTTGCACGAGGTGCTGGCCTCGCGCGGCGCCCGCCGGGCGCTCGGCTACGCGGCCGCGCGGGCGTCCGGAACGCCGGCAGGGTTCGCACGCGGCATCTCCCCCGAGCTCGCCTCGGCGGCCGCAACCCTCGCCTCGGCCCCCGGACGCGGCCGCGTGATCGCAGACGGTCCGATCGCGGCCGCCGCGCTGCGCGGGCTCTCCCGCCGGCGCCCTGTCGTCTACAACGCCCACAACCTCGAGTCCGGCTTCCGCGGCGAGCTCTCCGGCGCGGAGGGTTCGGTACGCGCGCTCAAGCGATTCGAGCGAGGCCTCCTGCGGCGCGCGAGCGAGTCCTGGATGGTCAGCGAGGCCGAGGTCGCCGCCGCCGCGGAGCTGTGCCCGCAGGCGCGGCTGCGCTACGTGCCCAACGTCGTCGACGTGGCGGCGATCGCGCCCGTCCTGCCATCCTCGGAGCCACGGGCCGTGTTCGTCGCGAACTTCGCCTACGAGCCCAACCGCAACGGCCTTCGGTTCCTGCTCGATGACGTCATGCCGCGCGTATGGGCGCAGCTCCCGCAGGCGCGGCTGAGGCTGGTCGGCCCCAACCTCGAGCTGCCCGGCATCAGCGATGAGCGCGTCGAGCCCGTCGGGTTCACCGCTCGCCTCGCCGACGCATACTCCGACGCCCGCTGCGCGGTCGTGCCGCTGCTCCAGGGCGGAGGCACCCCGCTGAAGTTCGTAGAGGCCCTCGCGTACGGGCTGCCGGTCCTGGCCACGGCGCGCGCCGCGGCCGGGCTCGCCGTCGCCGACGGTCGGGACTGCGTGCTCGCCGACGGCGCCGGCGAGTTCGCCGCGGCGCTCACGACGCTTCTGGCGGAGGGCGCGCCCGAGATCGGCGCGCACGGACGCGAGCTGGCGACGGAGCGGTACTCGATCGAGGCGCTCGCGGCGCTGCTCGCGCCGGACGCCTGAGCGCTCAGGCGGCTGCGAGCGAGTCCGGCGCCGGCTCCTGCGGCTCGGCGGGCGGCAGCCCGGCGATCAGGGCGAGCAGGCCGATCTGGATCGCGAAGACGATCGTGAAGCGCAGTTCCGCAGCCGTGAAGGTCGCCGTCGTCTCCGCCACCAAGAGGCCCGCAACGCCGCAGAGCGAGGCGAGCCCGAACGCCCTGAAGACGGTCTCGGTTCGCTCGCGCCAGACCCGCCAGGCGAGTCTCGCCGTCGCGAGCAGCAGCGCGAGGTAGGCGAGCAGCCCGAGGATCCCCATCTTCATCCACCACCACAGCGCCGCGAAGTGCACGTACTCGCGCGCTTCTTCGTGTTCGATCGGCAGCGGACGCTTGCTCGAGTTCCACGAGACGTTGATGCCGAGCCCCGTGATCGGTTTTTCCTTGATCTCCCCCCAGACGTTGGCACGCTCGTCCAGGCGGTAGCGGTCTTCCACGTTCGTGGTCAGGCTGCTGGGGTTCAGCGACGCGACGCGCTTGACCAGCGGCGACTGCGACGACTGGAAGTTGATCGAGCCGAGCAGCCAGATCCCCGCGGCGACGAGCAGCGCCGTCGGGACGAGCAGGCGCCTACCGACCGGCGAGAGCGCCAGCAGCACGACGAGCAGCAGCCCCAGAACGGTCGCGATCCAGAACGAGCGCCGGTAGGAGAGCACCAGCGAGGCGATCAGCAACGGCGTCCCCAGCAGCATCCACAGGGGCGGGCGCAGACGCGCCAGCATCGCCGCCACGATGCCGAACAGGGCGAGCATGATCACCCAGTTGGCCGTCGGTTCGTAGTAGGTCAGGTTCTGGCTGCCCTCGATCGAGACGCCCTTGTGGGCTCCGACCTCGACCAGCCCGACGAACGCCTTGAAGATCGCCACGGCGAAAAGGCAGCCGATCAGCAGCTTCAAGCGATCCGGCTCGACCTTGAGGTTGGCGACGGCGACCGGTGCGATCAGCAGGTAGGCGAGGAGATTCTCCGCCAGGATCAGCGACTTCAGCCCGGAGGACCCCGCGCTTTTGCCCATCGCGATCCCGCAGAGCATCCCGAGCACGAGCAGGATGTGCGGGAACCGCAGCTCCTTGGGATATCGGAGCGGACGCCGGTCGCGCAGCATGTCGAGCGCCACCGAGATGATCGCAAGGAAGAGCAGCGCGTCCACCGGCGTGAGCCGCTTGTAGAACGGGTTGTAGATGTGCGCGAGCGATGTGAAGAGGCCGAAGCTCGCGCCCTCGAAGAGGATCGGGACGAGCAGGGCGACGCTGACGGCGAGCAGCGGCCGCATCACGACCACCACCACGAGCGCGATCGCGAGCGGCGCGCAGAGGGCGAGCGTGCCGCCCAGCTTGCGATGCGCGACCACGATGATGAACGCGGTCGCGATGCTCGCGAGCGCCGCCGTCAGCGCTTCACGGCCGTCGATCGCTCGCAGGTGAAGGCGCCAGGGCACGACGCGAGGAGGGCCTAGACGGGTTCGCGGTTTTTCGCGTTACCGCGGGCGCGGCTGCGCTCGCGACGGGGCTTGATGGTGTCGGCGTTGACCTCGACGGTGCCCGCGTTCTCGCCGTATGCGGAGTAGGAGTAGCGGCCGCCGTCGCGCATGCCGGTGATCACGAGGCCGACAGGCTCGACCATGTGGCGGTCCAGGATTCCCCGCGCGCGACGCACCTCATCGCGTGTCGTTTTGTTCAGGCGCGAGACCAGCAGCGTGGCCTGGATCGAGGAGCTGTTCAGGAGGATCTGAGCGTCGGCGACCGGGTTCAGCGGGGGCGCGTCGATGATCACCATCGTCTCGCCGCCGTTGCCGAGTTCGGTGATGATCTCGCCGATCACAGGGCTCGCCAGGAGCTCGGCCGGGTTGTGCGGCAGCGGGCCGGACGGCAACACGGAGAGGTTGGGGAGGCCGGGTAGGGGCTCGACGAGCAGATCGGCCGGCGCCTCGCCCCGGAGCAACGCGGTGGTGAGCCCCCGGCGCGGGTCCAGCCCGAAGTGGCGCGTGAAGGTCGGCATGCGCAGGTCGAGCTCGAGCAGGACGACCTGCCGCTTGGTGAGCGCGATCACCTGCGCGAGGTCGGCGGAAACCGTCGTCTTGCCCTCGCCGGGCACGGCGCTGGTGATGAGCAGCGTGTCCATCGCGCGGGTGACGGCGGCGAATTCCAGCGCGCTGCGCAGGATCCGGTAGGGCTCGAGCAGCTCGCCGCGTTCGTCGGCGCGCGGCGGGCCCATCGCGGACTGCGGGACGACGGTGAGCGCAGAGAGCCGGTACTCGCGTTCGAAGTCATCGACGGTCTTGACGCGCCGATCCAGGGACTCGAGCAGGAACAGGAGCGTGAAGGCGAGCGCGAGGCCGATCAGGAAGCCGATGATGACCGCCGTCGAGGTGTGCATCCCCGAGGGGGCGCTCGGCGGCGTGGCGCGTCCGATGATGTCCGCGCCCGAGCCGACGACGGCGCGGGCCTGGGTGAGGCGCTGGATCTGCTGTTCCAGCGAGGCCGCGTTAGCGGTCCCCGGCGTCGTGGCAGCGAGTTGCTGCTGGAGCTGGGTTTTCGCGGCGTCGATCGCCGTGAGCTGCGAGTTGGCACGGAAGGTGATGTATTGGTTGGCGAACGCGTTCGCGATCCGCGCCGCTTCGCGTGGATCCCCGGCCGAAGCGGTGATGTTGAGGACATCGGCGTTGGGCGCGGCTTCGATTTCCACCGACCCGAGCAGTTCCGCGGCGCCGAGGGCGCCACCGAGCTGCGTGCGGACCGCCTGGGCGACTTCGGGCGAATGCGCGATCGTGACCTGGGTGTCGGCTTCGCGCTGCGGTTCGGTGCCCGAGGAGTTGAAGCCGACGGCTTCGCCCGCGATCGTCGAGTTCTGGAACGCGACCTGGGCCGTGGCCTTGTAGACGGGGGTCGCGCGCTTCTGCTGGACGACGGACAGGACGGTGCAGACCAGCACGATGCCGAGCGCGATCGGCCAGCGCCGGCGCAGGACCTCCAGCGCGGCGGAGACCGAGTTGCTCTCACCGAGCGGCTCGAAGCGGTTTTCGGCTTTCATCGGGGGACCCCGGAGGGGGGTTGCGCGGAGTCTTGCACGGGGCGCGATGTTCCGCTGCAGGCCACAGTTCTCACGACATCACTCCTATCGTCGCGCGCCGCGCTCTGCTTGAGGGCGCCGCCGCACGGGGTGCCGTCCTTGCACCGCGGGGGATCGGTGACCACGAATCGTAGCTACCCCGGGGCCTCCGGGAGCACTCGGACCGCGCGATTGCAGGCCTTCCCGAGGCCGCTAATGCGCGGGCGCGAGCGCCTTCACGGCGTCGAGCACGAACCGTTCCTGCTCGTCCAGGTAGGGACCGATGCGGAACTGATCGGCCCGAACCCGCGCGCGCTGCACCCGCGCCGCCGTGCCCTCGGCATCCTCGAGCACGCGCGCGAGCGCGGCGGCCGCGCCCTGCACGTCGCTTCGCCCGAACAGGAGCGCGTGCTCCTCGTCGCGCATCCCCTCGCCGATCCCGCCGACGTCCGAGGCGACCAGCGGGACACGGGCGAGGGCGCCCTCGATGGTCACGAGCGGGAACGGCTCGTCCCAGACCGAGGGCACGATCAGCGCGTGGGCCCGGGCCAGCGCGGCCGCCGACTGCTCGGGCGTGCGCTGGCCTTCCCAGCCGATCGCCTCGCCGACGCCGAGCGTCCCGGCAAGGGCGCGCATCTGCTCGCCGTAGCCGCGGTCCTCGGGACCGATCACGATCAGGCGTGCCGTGGGGTGGGCGCCTTCGCGCAGCAGCGCCAGCGCCTCGATCGCCACGCCGAGGCCCTTGTAGGGCGTGACCCGCCCCAGGAAGACGATCTCGGGGACGGGCGCCGGCACGCGCTCGACCGCGGCGTACAGGTCGCCGTAGCGCGGCACCGAGTGACCGACCCGCTCGAGCGCCGGGCTCACGAACGCCGGCGTGGTGACCATCCGCTCGAGCGCCTCGGAGTTCCAGGAGATCGCCGCCCTGACCGGCGCGAGCGGCTCCAGGCGCAGCGAGCGCGTGCGGTTCAGCGCCTGACAGCCCGCGGCCCAGACGCGGCGGCCGGGACCGCGCTTGGCCGGTAGCAGCTCGCGCATGTACTGATCCCCCGTGAACAGACCGCCGAACCAGTGCTCGCAGATCCGGAACGCGAGCGGGACACCGCTGTCGGCGATCACGCGCACGGCGGCGTGCGGGATCGACGAGCAGTTCCAGGCGTAGACGAGGTCGGGCTGCCACGCCAGCGCGCGGCGCGCCGCGGCGACGCCTCCGAGCGCGGCCGCAGGAGCGCGGAGCGCGCCCTTCGCGTCCGGGCTGAGCAGGGCAAGCTCGCGTTCGACCTCGCGCTCGGAGCCCGCCTCGCCCCGCCTCGCGGAGCTGGTCAGGACCCTTACCTCGTGACGCTCGGCGAGCCGCTGGGCGACGCCGGCGCACTCGACCTCGTATCCCCCGAGGGCGACGGGCGGGTAGAAGGTGGAGATGAACAGGACCTTCACGGGGGCTGTACGCTAGCCGCCACAGCGGGCCCTTCCGGTAGGCGGCGCGGCGGCGCCACAGGGCTTGCGGGCGCTGGGAGGCGCAGGTGGATGTCGACGATTGCTGGCGTGGAACCGATCGCCGGGCTGCCCGAGGGCGTAGAGCGCGTCCCCCGGGGCAGGATGCCCCCTGCCCCGCTCCGGGTCAGGCTCGGCACCTCCACGCTCCTGCGCCGGGCGATCCCGACCGCCCTCGCGGTCGCACGTGCGGAACGCAAAGCCCGCCGCAGATGGCGGAGCGAGCCCTCCACCCGCGAGCACGTGCTCGCGACGATGCGGGCGATCGTCGCCGGCACCGAACGGGAGGACGACCTGGAGGAGCTCGCCGCGCGTCAGCTGGTGGAGTGGGAAGCCTGGGATGCGCTGTTCTGGCAGCCCTGGCGCACGCCGGCGATCGAGGGCGTCTCGCGGGAACGCCTGCTGGACGCGCAGGGGCAGGGTCGCGGCGTGATCCTGAGCGGCGCACACGTCGGTCCCTTCTTCGCGGTCAGCGTCGCCCTCTGGGAGCTCGGAATCGAGCAGTACGTGGTGATGGGCAACTGGTACTACGAACAGCCGAGCCACGACTTCTGGGGCCGGCGCACGGCGCGCTGGCGGATCGGGCTCCCACCGCTGCCCGTGGTCCGTCCCCAGGGAAGCTACGCCGTGCTGGCCGAGCTGCTGCGCCGCGGCCTGGTGACCTCGATCTACTTCGACCTCCCCGGCCCGCGGGAGACGCAGTTCCTCGGCAAGCCCGTGATGCTGCGCGACGGGACCGCCCGGCTCGCGATCGAGACCGGCGCGATCGTGCTGCCGCAGCGCGCCCGGCGCGAGGGGACGCACATCGCGATCGACTACTTCGACGCGCTCGATCCGCACGACTTCGCCGCTCCGGACGAGCTCCACGACGCCCTCGCGCGCGTCCACGAGCGCCTGATCCTCGATGATCCGGCGAGGATGCAGGACCCGATCGTGACCGGCTGGGGCGACTGCGCGCGGCCCGACGGCTGGAGCCGCCCGCCGCGCGAAGGCGGTGGGGCGAGCTGAGCCGCTCCGAGCTGCGCCTGCTGATCTTCAACGAGGGCAATCTCGGCAGCCACATACTCGGGCAGAGCCAGTTCGACGAGGCGCTGCGCGCAGGGCTGAACGCCGAGCCGTCGGTCCAGGCCCGCTTCGAGGGGCTCGGCGAGATGGGGCGCCTCAGCCGCGCCATCGCCTACAGACCGGTGCCGCTGCTCGCAGAGCGCGGGCTCGACGCCCGCACCCTGCGCTGGCACGCGGTGCAGTCGCTGCGGGCACGCCGTGCCCTCGAGCCGCTGCTGCGGGCGGAGCACCCCGATGTGCTCTACCTGCACACCCAGTCGATCGCGCTCTTCGCGCGGAGCATCATGCGGCGAAGCCCCGTGGTGCTGTCGGTCGATTCCTCGGTGCGCGACTGGTCGCGAATGCCGGCGTGGGAGGCGACCCGCGGGGGCACCCACCAGACGGGGCCGAGCGTCGCGCTCGAGCGCCGGGCCCTGCGCGCCGCAGCGCTCGTCGTCGCCTGGACGGACTGGGCGCGCAGGGGCCTCCTCGCGGAGGAGCCGCGCGCGAACGCGATCGCCCATCACCCGGGGCTCGACCTCGAGCACTGGTACCCGGCGCCGCGCGAGCCGCGCGAGCGAGCGCGTTTGCTGTTCGTGGGCGGGCGCTTCGAGGAGAAGGGCGGGTTCGACCTTCTGAAGGCGCTCGACGGGCAGACCGGGACGGCGATCGAGCTCAACGTCGTCACCCCGGAGGACGTACCGGCCATCGAGGGCGTGAGGGTGCACCGCCTCGGCCACGACTCGCCCGAGCTGCTGCGTCTCTACCAGCAGGCGGACCTGCTGGTGCTCCCGACACACGGCGACACGAACCCGTGGGTGCTGCTCGAGGCGATGGCCTGCGGCACGCCGGCCGTGTCCTCCGACGTCGGGGCGATCCCCGAGCTGCTCGACGAGGGCCGCGCCGGCACGGTCGTGCCCCACGGCGACGTGCGCGCGTTGCGCGAGGCGATCGACGCGCTGCTCCGCGACGACTCCCGGCGCGAGGCGCTCCGCGGTGTCGTGCGGGAGCGGGTGGAGCGCCGCTACGACGCGCGGCGGCAGTTCTCGGCTCTCGCCGCGCGGATGCGAGAGCTGCTCTAGGCGGGCGCCCCGCGCCGCAGCAGCACGCGGACGTCGTCGAGCTCGAGGGCGCGCAGCGCGAACAGCAGCACCGGGTAGAGCACACAGGCGACCGCGAGCAGGGCTGCGAGCGGCGCGCCCGCGACGTCCATCGCGCCGAGCACCAGCCCCAGCACGACCGCCGCGGCGGCAGTCCGCATGACGCGGCCGAACTCGAACTCCTCGCGGGGCAGCTCGCGTGCCAAGAGGCGCGTCGTCTGCACCAGCACGACCGCCTCGGTCAGGACCGTCATCCATGCGGCGCCCATGAAGCCGAACAGCGGGATCGCGGCGGCGTTGCCGGCGAGGTTGACGACCAGCGCGACAAGGCTGATGCGGAGCATCAGCTTCTGTTTCCCGAGCACGAGCAGGAGGTTGCCGTTCAGGTAGCCGTAACAGATCAGGATGAACGCGCCGCCGAGGACGGGCAACGCCTTGGCCCCCTCCACGAATTCCGCTCCGAACACGAGCCGCACGAGCTGTTCGTTGGCGACGATCGCCACCGCGAGCGCCCCGAAGGAGGCGATCGAGAGCATCTCGGCGATCAGGCGCGCGGTGCGCAGCAGTCGCTCCCGGTTGTGCGGCCAGGCGGCGGCGAGCACGGGTGAGAGCGTCGTGAGGATCGAGATCGGGATGAAGTGGGACTGGTCGAGCACGTTGTAGATCGCGTTGTAGAGACCGGCTTCGTGTGCGCCGCCGATCGCGTACACGAGCAGCCCGTCGATACGCGCGTAGGCGGTGATGAGAAGGCCCGAGATGCCGATCGGGAGCGCGACCTTCCCGAGCGCGCGCAGATGCTTTTTGTTCGGCCGCGGCCAGGTGTCCGCGATTTTGATCGCCGCCACCGTCTGGACGATCGAGCCGACCATGTTCGTGCTCACCATCGCGATCGCGAAAGCGATCAGCCCGCCGCCGTCTTTGTGTATGAGCACGACGGCGACGCCCCAGAGGATGCTGCGCAGCGTCATGACGATCATGGGGACGCGGTTGTCGACGCGCAGCTGGAACAGCAGCCCCAGCGCGCCCATGCCGCCGAACGGCATCGCGATGATCAGGATCGCTCCGGCGATCAGCATGTCTTCGGTGTGGCTGAGGAGCAGCAGGACCAGGAAGGCCGAGATCATCACCGGCCCCAGCAGCAGCAGGCGCATCAGGATCGCGGCGCCGATCCACTCGTTCTCGGCCTCGGGGTTTTTCGCTGCTTCCCTGAGCGCCACTTCCTCCATGCCGAAGTTCATGAAGTAGGCGATCAGGCCCAGCACGATCAGCGTGGTGGCCCATTCGCCGTAACCGGTGGTGCCGAGGGTCCGCACGAGCAGCGCGGTGACAACCACCCCGAGCGCGAGGTTCCCGATACGAACCGCCACCTGCATCGCGATGTCCGACGCCGCCCGCTGGCGGGTCGCGTCTCGGGCTAGGGTCGTTGACATCGGCGCGCGCTCATTCGTTCCGGCGGGATCACGATACCTCCCCATCGGCGCCGCAAAGCCGGGCCTTCAGCCTCCGGGCGGGGCGCCCCGACGCGCCGGAGCGCCCTCAAGCCGTTCCGGAGCCTTGCCGATAGCGGCTATACCATTGCGGAGCTCAGCCCCGCGGTGGCGCGCGATGGTTGGCGTCCCGCCTGCCCGCTCGCCCCGCCGCGGCGCGTGCACCCCGACCCGACACGAGAGGATGCAGACGTGGGCAAGACGTTGATCACCGGCGGTAGCGGCTACATCGGCTCCCTGCTCGCCAACGAGCTCCTCGAGCACGGCCGCGAGGTGCGGGTGCTCGACTCCCTCCTGCACGGCCAGGAGGACATCGCAAGCGAACAGGAGCAGAAGGGCATCGAGGTCGTGCGCGGCGACATCCGCGACGCTTCGGCCCGCGCTCGTGCGCTCGACGGCGCCGAGGCGGTCGTGCACCTCGCCGCGATCGTCGGCGACCCCGCCTGCGCGCTCGATCCGCAGGAGTCCGACGAAGTGAACGTCCAGGCCACCGAGTCGCTCGTCGCCGACGCGAAAGCCGCCGGCGTGGAGCGCCTGGTGTTCGCCTCGACCTGCTCCAACTACGGCCGCATGGCAGACCCGACCGTTCCAATCACCGAGGAGGGCGAGCTGCGCCCCGTCTCGCTCTATGCAGAGCAGAAGGTCGGGATGGAGAAGTTGATCCTCGGTGGCGCCGTCAACGGCATGGCGCCGACCTGCCTGCGCTTCGCCACCGTCTACGGCGTCGGGCGGCGGATGCGCTTCGACCTGACGGTCAACGAGTTCACCCGCGAACTGTGGGCCGACAAGGAGCTCGAAGTGTTCGGCGAGCAGTTCTGGCGCCCGTACATCCACGTCCGCGACGCCGGCCGCGCCGTGCGCACGGTCCTCGAAGCGCCGGTCGAGAAGGTCGGCAGCAACGTCTTCAACGCCGGGCGCTCGGGCGAGAACTACCGCAAGCTCGACATCGTCGAGGAGATCGGCAGGCAGACCGACAAGGGCCACGTCTCCTACGTCAAGAAGGACGAGGACCCGCGCGACTACAAGGTCAGCTTCGACAAGATCAAGGCCGAGCTCGGCTTCGAGACGCTGATGACGGTCCCCGACGGGATCGCCGAGATCATGCAGGCGCTCGACGACGGCCGCTTCGGCGACCCGTACGACTCGCGCTACAAGAACATCCCGTAGGGCATCGCGTGGCCTCCACGGAGACCTTCCCCGAGCTCCCGCTCTTCGACCTGCAGCTCCAGCCGCAGGACCTGGAGGCGGTCGCCGAGACGCTGCGCTCGGGCTGGCTGACGCTGGGGCCCCGCACGGCGGAGTTCGAGCGCCTGTTCGCCGAGCACCTCGGCGCGAAGCATGCGATCGCCGTATCGAGCTGCACCGCGGCGCTGCACCTCGCCTACCTGGCCGCCGGGGTCGGCCCGGGCGACGAGGTGATCGTGCCCTCGTTCACGTTCGCGGCCACCGCCACGGCGGCGATCTACTGCGGCGCGGACCCCGTGTTCGCGGAGATCGTCTCGCGGGAGATCCCGAGCCTCGACCCCGACGACGTGGAGCGGCGCATCACGCCCCGCACCAAGGCAGTGTGCATCGTGCACTACGCGGGCTACGCCGCGGCGGCCGACCGGATGAAGGAGGTCTGCGAGCGCCACGGCATCGCGTTGATCGAGGACGTCGCGCACGCTCCCAGCGCGACCCTCCACGGGCGCAAGCTCGGCACCTGGGGCCTCGCGGGCGCATTCAGCTTCTTCTCCAACAAGGTGCTCTCGGTCGGCGAGGGCGGGCTCCTCTGCACCGACAGCGACGAGGTCGCTGCTCACGTGCGCTCGCACCGCTCGCACTGCATGACGAGCGGCACCTGGGACCGGCACAGCGGGCGCACCGACACCTATGACGTCGTGGGACTCGGCTTCAACTACCGCCTCGACGAGCCCCGCTCGGCGCTGCTGCTCTCGCGGATGGGCCGCCTGGAGCAGGAAATCGAGCGCCGCCGCGAGCTGACGCTGCGCTACCGCTCGCTGCTCTCGGAGGTCGAGGGCATCGTCGTCCCCTTCACCGACGAGGAGGTCCACACCTCCTCCGCCTACGTGATCCCGATCATGCTCGAAGAGGACGGCAGCCAGGGCGAGGTGTCCGGCCGCCTGCGCGAACGAGGCATCCAGACCAGCATCTTCTACCCCTCGATCCACCGCTTCACGGCCTACCGCGAGCGCTACCCCGGCGTGTCGCTGCCGATCACCGAGCTGGCCTCGCGGACCGAGCTGACGCTGCCGTTCTACCCCCACATGACGAACGACGACCAGGACCGCGTCGTGACCGCGCTTGCAGAGGTGGTGCGGCGATGAGCGACTGGCGCGTCCCCCTCACCGACATCGCCGTGCCCGAGCAGGACGTCCAGGCCGTGCTGGAGTGCCTGGACTCGGGCTGGCTGACGATGGGCCCGCGTATCGCTGCCTTCGAGCAGGAGCTCGCGGAGTACGTCGGCACCGAGCACGCAGTTACCGTCTCCTCCGGCACCGCCGCACTGCACCTGGCGTGCCTGGCGGCCGGGCTCGGTCCCGGCGACGAGGTGATCGTGCCGGCTTTCACGTTCGTCGCGAGCGCCGCGGCGGTCCGCTACGTCGGCGCGACGCCGGTCCTCTGCGACGTCGTCTCGCCCCGCGAGTTCGTCCTCGACCCCGCGGACGTCGCACGCCGCATCACGCCGCGCACGAAGGCCGTGATCGCGGTCCACTTCTGCGGCTACGCCGCGCAGGTCGCCGAGCTGAAAGCCCTGTGCGACGAGCACGGGCTCGTGCTGATCGAGGACTGCGCGCAGGCGATCGGCGCCACCGTCGACGACTCCGGCCGTCAAGTCGGGACCGTCGGCGAGCTGGGCGCGTTCAGCTTCTTCTCCAAGAAGCAGCTCTGCGTCGGCGAGGGCGGGATGGTGAGCTCCAGGGCCGCCGAGCACGCCGAGCGCGTGCGCCTGCTGCGCTCCCATGCGCTGACCAGCAGCACCTGGGACCGCCACCGCGGCCACGACCCCGCCTACGACATCGTCGACATCGGCTTCAACTACCGCATGGACGAGCCTCGCGCGGCCCTCGGCCTGAGCCGCCTTCAGCGCCTGCCCGAGTCGATCGTGGCACGCCGTGCGACGGTCCGTGCCTACCGCGAGCAGCTGGCTGGGATCGACGGCCTCGAGCTCTGCTTCGACGAGGAGGCGGTCGAGCGCTCCTCGCACTTCGCCTTCCCGGTGCTCGTCTCAGACCGCGAGCGGCGCGATCGCTTCCGCGACCAGCTCAAAGACGCCGGCATCCAGACGACCTGGTACCCGGCGCTGCACAGCTTCAGCGACTACGGCGGCTATACGCCCGCGGACGGGCTCCCCGCCGCCAGCGAGGTCGCCGCGCGCCATTGCGCGCTGCCGCTCAGCTCTAGCACGACGGCCGAGGAGGTCGAGATCGTGGTCGAGGCCGTGCGCGCAGCCCTCGCCTGAGCGCTCAGCCGCCCGGGATCAGCCGGTCGCGCACGGAGTTGAACTCTTCCTGGGCCTGCTCGTAGTCGTCGTGGCGCCCGATGTCGAGCCAGTAGTCGTCGCTCAGCCAGGAACGGACCACGTCCCCGTCGGCGATCAGGCGCAGGATCAGGTCGGGGAAGTCGAGCCGCTCGTTCGGGACGATGTGCTTCAGAGCGCGCGGCGCGAAGCAGTAGACGCCCATCGAGGCGATGTAGTCGATCTCCGGCTTCTCGTCATAGCCCGTGAGCCGCGTCGGGTCGGACTCGTCACCGAAGCGCAGGACGCCCAGCGAGACCTGGATGTGCCGCTTCTTGGTCGCGATCGTCGCGGCGGCGTCCGAGGCGGCGTGGCGGGTGAGCAGCGCGCCGTAGTCGATGTCCGTCAGAACGTCGCCGTTCATAACGAGCACGTCGTCGTCGCCGAGCCCGTCGATCAGAGCGAGCGCGCCCACCGTCCCCAGCGGTTCGCGCTCGCGGAAGTAGTCGATCTTGACCCCGTAGTTCTCGCCGTCGCGGAAGAAGGCCTCGATCAGCTCTGCCAGGTAGCCCGTCGCCATCGTGATGTGCTCGAAGCCGTGGGCCTTCAGCTGGCGCACGACGATGTCCAGCACCGGCCGGTCGCCGATCGGCATCAGCGGCTTCGGCAGGACCGTGGTGTAAGGACGCAGACGGGTCCCCTCCCCGCCCGCGAGAATGACGGCGCGCTTCACCGGCGGGGGCTGAGGGGGGTCTTGCCAGACCCTGTCGGAACGAGCACGCAGCAAGCATACGAGCAGGTACTGACGACTCTCCCGTGACACCGGGCCCACGCGGCCATGGTCGAGACCGCCGATCCCCTGCCGCGGTATCTGTGCCTCTTCGCCTCAGACGTGCGCCCGGCGCCGCCGTTCGGCGAGGGTGTGACGAGCTCAGCCGGCCAGGCGGCTGGCGTCGACCTCGGCCAGGAAGTCCTCCCAATGGGCCGCGTACGGCGCGATCGCGGCAAGCAGGCGCCGTAGCTCCGAGAAGCCCTCGTCGGCCTCCCACCCCCAGTGCAGCACGATCGGCGCCCACAGCGCGGCCTGCGCCTCGATCAGCCGCGACGCCCCGTCGAGCACCTCGCCCGCATGACCGTAGAGGGGGTGGTAGGAGGGCAGGTAGACGGCGTCACCGCGCCAGACGGGGGTGCGCTGGAAGCCGAGCAGCCCGACCGTCTCGGGTCCGCCGCAGACGACGTCGAACTCGCGCGCGAGCACCGGGTACTGCCTGGCGTCGAAGCGGTTGTAGGGCGGGACGAACACGCGTGGGCGGATCCCCGACGGCTCGAGCTCGGAGAGCGCGGTCGCCAGGAGCTGCTCGGTCTCGGCGACGCTCAGCCCGCACAGCTCCGAGTGGCGGCGGGGCGAGGCATGGCGAGTGCGGTGGTCCAGGCCGTGCAGCCCGTATGTGACGCCCTCCGCCGGCATCTTCGCCAGCAGGGCGCGCTCGTCGTCTGCGAGCTCGCGCCAGCGCGTCGCGGTGGGGTCGAGCGAAGCGTTCGAGACGCGCGGCAGCACCGCGACCAGGTACGGGACCCCGGCTTCGTGCATCAGCTCGTGGAACCGCTGAAAGGCATCGGTCCCGTATCGCTCCGGCTCGTCGGAGGCCATGTAGTGGGGGAACTCGTCCATGCGCACGAGAAACCGGGGCGGCCCGGCGGCAGCGTCCCCGAGCGCCTCGCGCCGCGCGGCCATCAACGGCTCGGCGACCGCCTGCTCGTACTCGAGGCGCCCCAGCTTGCGCTGCACGCGCTGGGCGAAGCGCACGGGCGCCGAGGGAACCGGGCGGGGGCGCAGCGCGGCGCGCACGGCCCGGAGGCGCTCGGCGCCAGCCGGCGCGCCGGGGCCCAGCAGCAGCCTCGTGCTCCGCGCGAGCTCCTCAGCCATCCGCGAGCGCCCCGTCATAAGCCGCTTCGGTGCGAGCCGCGATCGCGCTCCAGGAGTAGCGCTCGTCCGCGAGCCGCGCACCCGCCTCGCCGCGCCGCAGACACTCCTCGGGCCCGGCCGCGATCGCCGCGGACAGCGCCTCGGTGAGGGCGCCGGCGTCGGGGCGCACGCAGATCCAGCCCGTCTCACCGTCGATCACCGCCTCTCCCATGCCCCCCACCGGGTACACGACGACCGGCCGCCGGAAGCCGTAGGCGAGCAGCAGCACACCGCTCTGACTGGCCACCTGGTAGGGCAGCGAGACGGTGTCGGCGGCGGCGAACAGGCGGGCCGCCTCGCTCATGTCGAGAAAGCCCTCGCGGATCGTCACCCGCCCCGCCAGTGCGGGATCGGCGAGCGCGTCGCGGTTCTCGGCGAGGGCGCCCGCCTCCTGGCCTCCGATCAGCAGGTGGAGCGCCGGCAGCCTGCGCAGCGCAGCCAGCAGGTCGCCGAGGCCCTTGTCGGTGCGCAGCTGGCCGAACATCAGCGTCACGTGGACGTCCGCGCCGATCCCGAGCGCCTCGCGCGCCCCGCGGCGGTCGGCCTCCCCGCCGGTCCGGGCAAGCCCGCCGTACTCGCCGTGCGGGATCACGACGGCGTGCCGCGCGATGCTCGGCGGAAGCCGCGCGATGTCGGCCTCGGTGTGGACGATCGTCCGCGCCGTCAGCGCGCTCTGCAGCCTGCGGATCAGCGCGCGGGTGCGGCGCGCACGGGTCGTGCGCTCGAACGTGCCGTGCGCCGTCTGGACGACGGGACGCCCGGCGAGGCGCAGGGCGGCGAGCGCGGGCACGCTGAGCTGCGGGATCTCCCAGCCCTGGGTGTGGACGATCTCGCTACGCCGGGCAAGCGCGGCGAGCCGCGGCAGCGCGAGCACGAAGAGCAGTCCGTTGGCCGGTCTTTTCAAGCGCAGCGCCGCCAGCACGTCCCCCACGCGCGTGCCGGTGCGTACGTAGTGGAAGACGCCGTGCGTCGCGACGCCGTCAAGGGGCTCGTAGAGGCTGTCGTCGGCGGTCGCGAGGTCGATCCTCCAGCCGCGTGCCGCGAGCGCAGCCACCAGCGCCCCGGTGTAGTCAGCGACGCCCCCGCGCCCCCCCTGCTCGATCATCAGCAACCGGCGCCGCCGCGTCTCGCCGGTCGAGGAGGATCGGCCGGCGCCCGCCGCCGGCCCCATCACCCGCTGACGGCCCGCTGCTGGCGGGGAGCGCTCTTCGCGATCGCGTCGTCGAACAGCCCCTCGATCAGCTCGGCTACTACGGGCGCGGCGTACTTGCTCTCCGCGTGGGCCCGCGCCGCCGCGCCCTCGCGCTCCGCGCGGCCGGGATCGTCGAGGTAGCGCACCAGCAGCGCGCGCAGCGACTCGGGGTCGTTCTCCGGGTCGGCGATGCCGCCGATGTCGGGGGTGATCATGTCCGAGACGCCCTCCGCGCCCGTCGAGAGGCAGGGACGGCTGGCGAGCATGCCGAGGATCACCGCGCGCGGCGCGCCCTCGGTCGGGCTCGGGCAGAACACCGAGACGTCGAACGCCGAGAGGACGTCCGGCACCTCGCGCCCCGGGGTCGGGATGAAGTGCGCCCGCTCCCCGAGCGGCTCGGCCAGCTCGCGCAGTTCGGCTTCCGTTTCGCCGTCGCCGCACAGCAGCAGGTGGGCGCGCGGGTCTCCCAGCTCGGTGACGGCGCGGACCACGACGTCGTTGCGCTTCTTGTGGTGGAACCGCGAGATGCATCCCACGACGAAGGCGTCCTGCGGGATCCCGAGCTCCTCGCGGACACGGCGGCGCCCCTCCTCGCTGAACCGGATTTCCTCCGTCCTCAGCACGTTCGGCACCACGATCACCTTCGCCGGATCCACCCCGACCTCGGTGACCGACCGCTTCGTGCCCTCGGAGACCGCCATGATCAGCGGCACGCGCTCGGCGGCGCGCAGGTATGCGCGCTGCGGCAGCCCCTTTCGCAGGGGGTAGGGCACAGGACCCCACTCCGACCACACGACCGTCCGGCTGAGCTCCTCGGGCAGGCCGCGGGCCATCAGCTGCTCCTTCTTGTAGTGGACCAGCAGCACGTCGTAGGGCGCCTCGGCCTCGAGCGCGGTGCGCAGGCGCCCGAGCAGGCTGCGCCAGCGCAACAGCAGGCTCGGCCAGCTGCCGGTCGAGAGCTTCGGGCCGATCTCGATCGGCCGCACCGTCACGCCGGTGTCGCGCCCGATCCCCGGCTGGTCGGTGAGCATCACGGTCTCGTTGCCGCGCTCGCGCAGCGCCTCGAGCATCTCGAGCGCGGCGAACTCCGCGCCGCCGCTTGAATCGGTGGTCATCACACTTACGATCTTCATCGCTCAGTCCATTATCTCGGGGCCCGGGACACGCCCGGACTCTTGGTTGAGGTTCTCATCGGCCCTGCCGGGGCAGTCCCTAAGCTCTCCGGGCGATGCGCGCCCTCCTCGTCGACCAGGGACGCGACCGCGCGACCCTCGTTGCTGTTAGAGCGCTGACAGCCGCGGGCTTCGAGGTCGGCACGGGAGCGCCGGTCCCCAGCTTCGCAAGCCTGTCGCGTCACACCGGCGCGCACCACCTCGTGAGGGAAGCCGCCGAGGACGAGGACGGCTTCGTCGCAGACATCGCCCGGGCGGTGCGCGAGCGCGGCTACGACATCGTGTTCTGCTCCTACGAAGGCGGCCTGCTGGCGCTCTCGCGCCGGCGCGAGGAGATCGCCCCCGCCGTGTGGCCCTACGCCTCCTACGAGGTCGTACGCCGCACCTTCGACAAGCTCGACCTGTTCGGCGCGGCCACGGCGGCGGGCGTGGCGACCCCCTACACGGTGCCCGCTGACGAGGACTCGCTCGCACAGTGGGCGGGACCGGTGGTCGTGAAGGCGCGAAACCACGTCCCGCACCGCTTCGACACCGCCGTGTTCGAGAGCCCGGCGCAGGCACGGTCGCTCGTGGAGCAGACGCTCGCCGAAGGCGGCGAACCACTCCTGCAGACTCCGCTGCGCGGCACGATGGGCGCGGCCGTGATCGTGGTCGGCCGCGACGGGCAGATGCTGGCCGAGTTCCACCAGGAGGCCGAGCGGACCTGGCCGCCGGGTGCCGGCGACACGGTTCTCGGCCGCGTCATCGCCACCGACGCCGAGCTCTCGGAGTCCGTCGCGCGGCTCGCCCGGGAGCTCGGCTGGATCGGGCTTGCCCAGGTCGAGCTGTTCCGCGACGCGGGGGGAAGGGCCTGGATCACCGACTTCAACGGCCGCTTCTACGGCTCGATGGCGCTCGCGGTTCGCGCCGGCGTCAACGTCCCTGCGATCTGGGCGCGCGACGCGCTCGGCCTCGACCCCTGGAACGGATCAGGGCCTGCCCCTGCGCGGATCGGAACCCGCTTCCAGTGGCTGAACCGCGACCTTGCCGCGGGCTGGGCCGGCGGGCCGGGGGCGCTGCTCGACGCCGTCGCCGCGGCGCCGGTGGCCGCCCACTCGATGTTCGAGCCCTCCGATCCGATGCCGGTCTTCCGCTACCTGCTCCCGGAGGCCGGCCGACGGCTTCGCGGGCGCGTCCGGCCGGATCACGCCTGACCGTTGCGTGCTGCGCGTCCGGGCTAAAGGTCTCGGCGCCGCAGGACGACAACGAACACAGCGATGAACTCGACGCCGATCGTCGTGCAGTATCTGTACGTCCACGAGCCCGAGGAGGGCTTCTACTACCCGAGCGTGCGCGCGGCGAACTCGGCTGCGCAGGTGGCCCAGCGCTACCTGGAGTGCGCGCTGACCCAGGTCGCCTCGCTGGCCTATCGCGACGCCGAGTGCGAGTTGGTGCTCGCCACGAACGTGACCGATCGCTCGCTCGTCGGGCCGCGCGGAGCGGAGCTGCTCGAGAAGATCGAGGCGCTGGGAGCCCGCGTCCTGCACACGCCATACGAGCACCGGCCGCGCGAGGGCACCGAGATCTACGTGTCGTCTCGCTACGTGCTCGACGCGATCCTCACCGCCTCGGAGGGGCTGGACCCCGGGCGCCGGCTGTGGCTGACGGACCTCGACTGCGTGTGGGCCGACCCCGCTGCGGTGTTCGCGGCGGGCGAGGGCACCCCCGAGGGCGAGGTCGGCTGTATCTACATCGACTATCCGCCGGACTGGGACACGGTCGGCTTCGACGCCCACGGGCGCACGCGCAACGGGATCGGCGAGCTGGCGCGCGAGATGGGGGCCGAAGTGCGGACCCCGCCCTGGGTCGGCGGCGAGCTCCTGACCGGGACGGCCGCGACGCTGCGCGAGCTCGTCACGGCCTGCGAGCGCCTCGATGCAAAGCTCGCCGGCGAAGACAAGGGGCTGCCCACCGAGGAGCAGATCCTCTCGCTCGCAGGCGCACTCGGGATGATCCGCTTCGCCGACCTGTCGGCCGTCGCGCGGCGCATCACGACCGGCAAGCGCAGCGAGGCCCTCCCGGTGGCGAATGCGGCGTCGCTCGGGCTCTGGCACCTACCCGCCGAGAAGGGGCTCAGCATGCGCCGTGCCGCCAGGCAGATCATGAGCGGGCACACCGACGCGCTGCGGCGCGACCTTTCCGATCCCAAGCGCCGCGCGCGGCGCTTCAACGTCGCCGAGGCCGGCACGCTGCGCCAGCTGCGCGACGACAGCTGGATCGCCGCGCAGCGCGTGCGTAGCGCCGCGCTCGCGCTTGCCGGGTTCTGACGCCCTGCTGAAGGGGCCGCTCAGGTCGTGCGGATGATCAGCACCGAGCAGGGCGCGTGATGGGACACCTTGTTCGGCACCGAGCCGAGCAGGAACCGCTTCGCGCCGGTCATGCCCTTGTTGCCGACAACGATCAGATCGGCCTCCTGCTCCTCGGCGACGTCGAGGATCGCGTCCGCGGGATCGCCCTGACGCGCGTAGGTCCTGACCTCGACGCCGGCCGACTCGGCCACCTTGGCTGCCGCTTCGAGCGTCGCGTCGACGTCCTCGCGCGGGTTGATCGTCCACTGCAGGTCCTCGGGGGCCTGGCGGCGTTCCCCGGACAGGCGCTGGGAGGAGACAGGCTCATACGCGCTGACGAGCTCGACCTTCGCCCCGACGTCCTTTGCGAGGTCGACGGCCTGCTGGACGGCCTGACCGGCCGTGTCCGACCCGTCGGTTCCAACCACGATCGATTTGAACATCACGACCTCCTCGCCGCATCGCCTCGCGGTCCGCTGCCGCCTGCGGCGCGATCATATCCGCATGACGCGCGCTGAAGTCATCGACGATCCCGGGGCTGCCGCGGCGCTCGGGCCCGCGTGGGACGAGCTTGCCCAGCAGGCCTCCGTGCCGCTGTGCGCCCCCGGATGGATGCTGTCCTGGTGGCGCCACATGGCGCCGCCGGACAGCGAGCTGAGGATCGTTGCGGTGCGCGACGGGGAGACGCTCGTCGCCCTCGCGCCATGGTTCGCCGGGAGCGGTCCTCGCGGGCGCGTGGATGTGCGCTTCCTCGGCGCGCAGATCTCAGACCGCGTGGATCTCCTCTGCCTCGCGGGCCGCGAGGACGAGGCCGCAGAGGCGATCCGCGCAGCGATCCGTTCGCTGCTCCCGCGACCGGACCTGATCGCGTTCGAGGCGGTCCCGGCATCGTCGCTGTGGACCGCGCGCCTGGCCTCGGGGCGACTCGCCCGCTACCGGAACTCGGCGCTGCCGGCGCCGAGGGTGACGCTGCCGGACGAGGGAGGGTTCGACGGGTGGATGGCCGGACGCTCCTCGAACTTCCGTTCGCAGATGCGCCGCATGCGCCGCAAACTCGAGTCGAGTGGCGGTTCGGTGCGGATGCTGCGCGAGCCCGCGGAGGTCCGGCACGGCTTGGAGCAGTTGCTCGCGCTCCACCTCGAGCGCTGGAGCGAACGAGGCGAGTCGGGGCTCGCGCGAGCGGGCGTGCCCGCGCTGCTTGCCGACGCCGCGCACGCGCTGGGGCCCGACCGCCTGCGCCTGTGGGTGGCCGAGATCGAGGGCGAGACGATCTCGGCGCAGCTCTTCATCGCCGCCGGCCGTGAGATCAAGTACTGGAACGGCGGCTGGGCCGAGGCGCACGCCGCGCTGAAGCCCTCGATGCTCACGATCCTCGCGGCGATCGAGGACGCGTTCGCCCGCGGCGAGGCACGGATGGACCTCGGCGTCGGGACCCACGAGTACAAGCTGCGCTTCGCCGACAGCGAGGACACGATCACCTGGGGCGGGCTGATCGCGCGCAACCGCCGCTGGCCTACGACGCGCGCGGAGCTGGCGTCCCGCGTGCTGCGCTACCGCGCCAAGCGGGCGGTGGAGGCGCTGCCGGAGCCCGTCACTGAGCGAGTCGCCGCGGCCGTGAGGGCACGGCGCGAGGACTGACGCTGTCCGATTCGTAGGCGAGCGTCGGGACGAGCATCGAAGGGCTGCACCAGAAGCCTGTGATGCGAAGCGCAGCCGCGCCGCCGATGGAGCTTGCCATCACCATCTTCATCTGCGGGATCACGCGGGCGGAGAGTCGAATTGTCGAGGTCTTGTTATCCGCTTCCTTGAGGGAAGCAACGATCGAGATATGGGCCTTCAGCGAGAATTTCGACGGGAGCTTGATGTGGCACGTGAACTGCCTGCGGGCGGGGGTCACCGCGCCGCAGGAACCCAGCACGCGCTTGCCGACGAGCGCCTCGACCTTGAGTCGCCCAGCGGCGTACGGGGTCGTTGTGATCACGAGCCTGCGGCCGAAGAGCATCGCCCGCGGATGGGAGAGACCATGCGAGGCGGTGTTCCCGGCGACCCCGCCGGAGCCGCCCGTCTGCGGAATTTCGACGGGCACGGACGGCGCCGGTTCGGCTGGCGCAGGCGCGGTGATCGGGATTGCAATCGACTTGCTCGCTTTTTTGTCCTTCAGCGTGGCGGTAACGGTGATCGTCTCGGGCGTGGATGGGGCAGTCAGCACTGCTTTTTCGCCGTTGCCTTCGGCTTTGATCGATCCACCGGTCGTGGTCCATTCGATGCCGCTCCCGTCGTCCGACTCTCGCGCTTCGAGCGGCGCCGTAGTCGCCGTTGTGAGTCCCGAGGGAGACGACTCGATCGTCACTTCGGGATTTGGGGGCGCGGCGCCGACGGTGATCGTCGCAGCAGCTTCAACCGGTTTGTTGGGGAATTCGGGGCTGCTTTTGTCTTTCGCGACGTAGGTGAAGCCGTCAGTGCCGCTGAAGCCGCCTTCCGGCGTGTACGTCGCGGTCGTGCCCGAGATCGTGACGTGTCCGTGTTGAGGCTGGTGGGAGACGACGTATTCGACCGAGCCGGTTTCCGGTAGGAGCTTGTGCGTTTCGGGGTTTTCTCGCTCGGACTTCGGCGCTAGCCACGCCTTGGACTTCAGCGGGATCGCTTTCGCCTGGCCGAATTCGGTCGCGGCAGGCGGCGGCGCTTCAGCGTCGTAGCCGGGCACGATGACCGCCAGAGAAGTCGATGTCTTTTTTCCACCCGATTCTTCCTGGAGGCCGGGTCCATGTTCTGGATCGACTTCCTCGGCGATCACGTATTCGCCGGGTAGGACATTCGAGACGTCGACCCACTGCCAGGCGAGGTAGCTGCCATAGAGGTCGCTCCAGCCGGGCGAGATCCCCTCGTAGACCGTCTTGGTTTCGGGTTTGTACTGTTCGCAGAAGTGACGGAAGGGCGGCACTCCGTCAGAGTAGGCGGGGGTAGGGGGCCCTTTCGATTCGTCTCGATGCAGGCTGTCGTCCAAGCAAAAGCCGACCTTCTGGCCCGGGCTCTTCACTTCGCCGGCTTTGTTCTCGAGAACGTACTTCGCGACGTGCTGCAGATGCCAGTGGTCGTGGCCGTCCGACGCGGAGTAGAACAGTTCGGCTTCGGTCAGAGGACGTTCGGCAGCCGGTTCGCGATCTACTTCCAGTTCTTCGGAGCTTTTTTTGACCGGGGCGAACTCGCGCTGGATCACCGCCATCTTCGGCGTGGCGAGTTCTTCAAGTTCAGTGCTTCCCAGCGTTTCTTCGCTTTTTTCTTCGTCTCGTTTCACCTTCTGCTTCGTTGCTTCGCTGGTCGCGGGCGCCGTACGTGCACCCCTGACATCTACGGCGCCGCGTCCTCCGTTGTGGATATAGCCGTTGAATTTGAGGAGCAGGCGATTGACGTGTTCGCCCTTGATTTCGTTTGCGTTCGTTTCGAGATATGCCCCGTCGGGCGTTTCCGCTTCGAGACGCGGCAGGAGCGGCGCTTCGGTTGCCCGCGCCGAATGCAGAGCACCGGCGAGCCCGAGCAGCACGATCGCGACGGCCACCGCAGCCGCTATCGACGAGAGAAGACGCCCCCTGCGGAGCGCTGGCGCCATCCGTGACGTCACAGCCTCGTAAGGGTACGGGACCGGCCCCCTCCGTGGAGCCTCGCCTCCAAGACTTTATCTACTTTATCCCCGGCTTATGTGCGGCTTGCTAGGGCAGCGAGGCGATCGCGCCCGGGCCGCCGAGGCGCAACGAGGGGCTGCAGATGTAGGCGAAGGCCGCGCTGACGCCGCCTTTGATCCCGGGCAGGCGAGCAAGCATCTTCATCGTGTTGACGGGGACGCCAGACACGCGCCGGGAGCCGAGCACCCTGTGGCCGGTGCGCAGGACGGCTGACACGTGGAGGTCCGCGTCGCGCGCCGCGCCGTGGAGCGGAAGCCGGCACGTCACGCCCGTGCCGCCCTGCGCGGCGTTCGAGCAGCTCCCGAGCAGCCGCCCCCCGGCGCGGGCCGTGATCGTGACGATCCCGGTCCGCCCCGCCGCGGTCGTGACGACGAGTTCGCGGTTGATGATGATCGCCGAGAGCGAGCCGAGGGCCTGTGCGCGCCCGCCGGTGCCCGTCGCGCTGACGCTCGCGGCCGCCGGCGCGGGAGCCGCGGCCGAAGCCGAGACGGGATCGATCCTCACGCGCATGCTCTGGCCCCGCGCGCCGGGCGCGGAGGCGGCGATCGTGACGGCGGTGGGCCGGTCGACGCGCGGCGCCAGGAACAGCCCGCTCGGGGAGATCTGGCCGGCGCTGGCGCCCCACGTCACGGGCCCGGCGGCATCGGCGGCGAGCGCGGTCAACTGCGCGCTCGTGCCTGAGGTCACCGTCTGCGGGCCGGCCAGCGCGACGCGGCCCAAGGGCTTGGCGAGCGCGGGTGCGAGCGCTCCGGCCACGGCGGGGGCACCGGAGGAGGCGCCGTTGGCCTGGAAGCCGACGGGGCCCTGACCGTAGCTTTCCCAAGAGGTCTCCGCGGTGGCTTTCGAGAGACCCGTCGTCGTGCTCTCGACGTTGCCCGTCCCGCCCGAGCTCTTGGACGCGTTGTAGTGCAGTTTGCCCGAGCCGAGCGGCAGCGCCACAAGCCAGTATTTCGTCCCGCTCGTGACCGCAACGGACAGCCCGGTGACCTTGATCCAAGAGCTCACCGCCGGCGTTCCGGAGGCCGTCCCGCTCCCGAGCACTTCGCCCGGTTTGCCCGCGCTTTCAGCGAACACCGCGAGCACGACGCCGGTCACGCCCGTGTTGGCGGTGGCGTTCGTGCGGAACAGCAGTTCTTCGACCGTCCCTGTCGCGGCGGCGGTGAACTGGAACGCTTCCTCGCGCCCGGCCGTGGTCTGGTCGGAGACCGTGTAGGTGGCGGTCGCATCGCCGACGAGCAGCCCTTTGGTGCCGGCGGGCGGGGTGATTTCGATCGTCTTTTCCGCTTTCGCGCCTTTGCTCGTCGTCGCGGTGACCGTGACCTTGCCACCCGCAGGAACCGATTCAGGCGCCGTGTACTTCCCTTCGCTCGTGATCGACCCCGCGCTCGCACCCCACGTCACCGCCGGCGAATCATTCGTGACCTTCGCCGTCAACTGAACCGTCGCGCCCGTGTTCATGCTCGCCGGCGCGCCTTCGATCGCCACACTCGGCACCGGAGCCGTGATTTCGATCGTCTTTTCCGCTTTCGCGCCTTTGCTCGTCGTCGCGGTGACCGTGACCTTGCCACCCGCAGGGACCGATTCGGGCGCCGTGTACTTCCCTTCGCTCGTGATCGACCCCGCGCTCGCACCCCACGTCACCGCCGGCGAATCATTCGTGACCTTCGCCGTCAACTGAACCGTCGCGCCCGTGTTCATGCTCGCCGGCGCGCCTTCGATCGCCACACTCGGCACCGGAGCCGTGATTTCGATCGTCTTTTCCGCTTTCGCGCCTTTGCTCGTCGTGGCGGTGACCGTGACCTTGCCACCCGCAGGGACCGATTCGGGCGCCGTGTACTTCCCTTCGCTCGTGATCGACCCCGCGCTCGCACCCCACGTCACCGCCGGCGAATCGTTGGTGACCTTCGCCGTCAACTGAACCGTCGCGCCCGTGTTCATGCTCGCCGGCGCGCCTTCGATCGCCACACTCGCAGGCGCTTCACCGACCGTCCCGTTGGCCTGGAAGCCGACCGGGCCCTGGTTGAAGGCTTCCCACGCCGTCTGCGCGGTCGCGGTGCTCATGCCGCCGGAGGTGCTCTCGACGTTGCCCGTGCCGCCGGAGCCGACGGCGGCGTTGTAGTGGAGCTTGCCCGAGCCGGTGGGCAGGGCGACGAGCCAGTACTTCGTGCCGCCGGTGACCGCGACAGAGAGCCCCGTGACCTTGATCCACGAGCTCACCGAAGGCGTGCCGGAGGCCGTCCCCTGGCCCAGCACCGCGCCGGGCTTGCCGCCGTTTTCGGCGAACACCGCGAGCACCACCCCGGTCACGCCGGTGTTCGCGGTCGCGTTCGTGCGGAACAGGAGTTCTTCGACTTTGCCGGTCGTCTTCGCGGTGAACTGGAACGCTTCCTCTCGTCCGGCGGTCGTCTGGTCGCTGACCGTGTACGTCGCGGTGGCGTCGCCCGCGAGAAGCGCTCTGGTCCCGGAGGGCGGCGTGATTTCGATCGTCTTTTCCGCTTTCGCGCCTTTGCTCGTGGTCGCGGTCACCCTGACGGTTCCGCCCGCGGGCACTTCTGCGGGTGCCGTGTAGGTGCCTTCGGGCGTGATCGACCCCGCGCTCGCGCCCCACGTCACGGTCGGCGAGTCGTTGACGACCTTCGCCGTCAGCTGCACGCTGGAGCCCGCCTGCATGCTCGCGGGCGCCCCTTCGATCGACACCGCCGGCTGGGTGGAGGAGGTGACTTCGACCGAGACCGTGGCCACCTGCGGGCTTTCGGGGAAGGGGCTCGAGGCGTCAGAGGCAGAAAACGTGAACGAGTCGGGACCGGTCCAGCCGGCGGCCGGCGTGTAGGTGACCTTGCCTTCGCTGTTGATCGAGCCCAGCGTCCCGTGCGCGGGGCCGGAGACGATCTTGTAGGTCGGCTTGTTCGTGTCTTTGAAGGCTTTGGAGGAGAGCGTGATCGTCTTCGCGATCCCGGCGGGTGTTTCGGTGGCCTGGGGCTGCGCATCGAAACCGGACACGATGGTCGGTGTCGTCGAGTAGACCGGCGCGTTCGCTTCGCTGGATTCCTTGACGAACCCGAGCGGGTTGACGTCCTCGCGCAGCCAGTATTCGCCCGGGAGCACGTTCGAGATGTCGACCCACTGGAAGGCGAGCGAGGAGTCATAGACATCGCGCCAGCCGACGGAGATCCCCTCGAACAGGCTGGTCGCGTTGGGCCGGTAGCGCTCGCAGAATTCGCGGAACGGAGCGACGTTGTCCGAGTAGACGGGACTCGACGGACCGATCGAGGTTTCGACGTGCTGGCTGTCGTCGAGGCAGAACCCGACCTTCTGGGCCGGCGCGACTTCTGCCGTCTTGCTCGCGTTCCAGAGCGAGTAGCGCGCGATCTTCTGCAGGTGCCAGTGGTGGTGGCCGTCGGCGCTCGAGTAGATCAGTTCGCCGGCGCTCGGTTCGTCGACGTGCGCGCGTTCGATGTTCGTTTCTTCCGCGCTCGTCGTGAACAGGCGCTGGAAGGTCTTCATCGGCGGAACAGCGAGTTCTTCTTCGACTTTCTGGGGCAGCGGTTCTTCTTTTTCACGCGCTTTTTCGACTTCTTCGGTCACTTTTTTGCTGACTTTCGGCGCTTCGCGCGAGCCGCGGAAGTCGACCGCGCCGGGACCCTTGTTGTGGATGTAGCCGTTGAAGCGCAGCAGCAGGCGCGGCGTCCCGGTCGAGGTGTCGGTCGCGATCGACTGCGTGTCGGGCGGGTCGGCGACGAGGTTGGGCAGCAGCGTCGCGCCGGACGCGCTGGCGACGTGCGTGCAGGCGAGCAGGGCGAGGAGCAGCGCGGCGAGCGTCGCTGCTGCTTGGACCCCCCGCAGGCCGGCCGTACGGCGCTGTGAGACCTTCATCTCCATCCAGAACCCACCCCTGCCATCCCTGACGCTGTCTCCGGTGCTGCGCCCTGATGAGCGAGGGTACCAGTCACCCGAATCGGGGGGATGGGCCGGGTTGGTCTTTAGGGTCTGTATCGGGACATGATCGACCTGCACTGCCACCTGCTCCCCGGCATCGACGACGGGCCGCCCGACGTCGCGGGATCGGTCGCGATGGCACGGCGGGCGCTCCGGGCGGGGATCGACACCGTCGTCGCCACCCCGCACGTCAACTCGCGCTACCCCAACGACGCCGAGACGATCGCCGCGGGGGTCGCGACGGTGCGCGGCGCGTTCGAGCGCGAAGAGCTGGCGCTGGATGTCCGCCCCGGGGCCGAGATCGCGGTCAGCTACCTGGCCGAGACCGACGCGTCCGGCATCGGCGCCCTGACGCTGGGGGGCGGCGAGTGGCTGCTGATCGAGCCCCCGTTCGCGACGGTCGCCAGCGGCCTCGTCACAACGGTGCAGGGGCTGCTGTGGGACGGGTATCGCGTCGTGCTGGCCCACCCCGAGCGCTGCCCGGCGATCCACCGGGACCCCTCGATCGTCCGTACGCTCGTCGACGACGGCGTGCTGATGTCGCTGACCGCCGGCTCGCTGGCCGGGCGCTTCGGCTCGCAGGCGCGACGGCTCGGGCTCTCGCTGTTGCGCGAGGAGATGGCGCACAACGTCACCTCGGACTCCCACGACGCCGGCAACCGACCGCCCTCGATCGCGAACGAGGTCCGCGGAGCCGGCTTCGGCGAGCTGCTCGGATGGCTGACGGAGGAGGTCCCTGGAGCGATCCTCGAGGGCGGTCCCGTGCCCGCGCGCCCGCAACTGGCGGCGCGAGACGGCCTGCGCGCGCGCGTCGCGCGCGCTCTCAGGCGAGCCTGACGATCGCGATGATCATGCCGATCAGGACGAACACGACGATCGCGACCTGCATCCATATCCAGTGTCGCGGCATTCCAGCAGCAGCCTAGCCAGGCACGGGCACCGGATCGTCTGACCCCTCACCCCTGGCCGGGAACCTTCGCCTCCCCTTTAGGCCCGCCACTATCGTGTCTGGCATGCATCGAGCGCACCGCAGGCTCGCCGCGCTGCTGGCGGTGGCAGCGCTGGCGGTCCCGGCGGCGAGCGCTCACGCCGCGACGGGACCGCTCGGCGGCGTCAACATTCCCGGTCTCAGCTCGCTTTCCTCGGCGGCTGCCACCGATCACGTGATCCTCCTCGCGTCGAAGATGCACGCGCGGGTTGTGCGCGTCGACTTCCCCTGGTCTCTGTTCGAGCCGAACGGGCCCTCGCTCGACCCCGGCGCGCTCGAACGCGCAAGCCGGCTGCTCGAAGACGCCTCGGCGGCTCACATCAAGGTCGTCGCGACGGTCGCGAGCACGCCCTGCTGGGCCTCCTCCGCGCCCGCGCCGGTGATGGCCGGCTGCGCGGCGGGCAACACCGACGGGGCCGGATCCTGGCCGCCGACCGACCCCGCGACATACGGGGCGTTCCTGAACGCGCTGGTCGCGCGCTTCGGCACGAAGATCACGGCGATCGAGGTCTGGAACGAGCCCGACCAGTCCAACGAAGACTATTTCGCCGGACCTAACAAGGCCCAGAACTACGCGAACGTGCTGCGTGCCGCCTATCCGGCGGTCAAGGCGGCGAACCCCGGCGTTCTGGTGCTCGCCGGCTCGCTCGTCGGCTCCAACGGCAACTTCCTGCGCGCCCTCTACGCGGCCGGCATCAAGGGCTACTACGACGGCCTCTCGGTCCACTTCTACAACCTCACGCTGGGCTCGCTTCGCTCGATCCACGAAACCCAGCTCGCCAACGGCGACACCAAGCCGCTGTGGCTGGACGAGTTCGGCTGGACGAGCTGCTGGCCTGCACGCAAGGTCGAGCAGGAACAGGCCTGCGTCTCGCCCCAGGTGCAGGCGCTGAACCTGCGCAACTCGCTGCGCGAGATGTCGCGGGCGCCCTACCTGGCCGCCGCGATGGTCTACAAGCTCGAGGACTCGACCGGCGAAGACTTCGGCTCGGTCACGACCTCGGGCGCGCTGAAGCCCTCCTTCCGTGCGCTCACCGAAGCGTTCAAGGTGCCGTTCGGGTCATACAGCTCGGTGACCCTGAGCCTGCGGCGTCGCGGCAACCGCGTCGTTGCCAGCGGCAGCGGGCCCGTCGGAGACTTCATGGAGCTCGAAGCCTTCCAGGGCTCGCGCCTGCGCTACCGCGCGCTGTTCACGCAGGACCGCTTCAACCGCTTCTCGGTCTCGCTGCCCTCCCAGCTCGGGACCCGCGGTCTGCGGGTGCGCGTGTTCCAGTACTGGACCGGCCCGTCGCGCGCCGCGACGCGCCGCATCTGAGCCGAACGGCCGCGCCGCCGCAGGGGCGGCGACGCACCGCCCCGGGCCGCGGGGCCGCCCCCGGCAGCCGGGCCGCCGGCCGATCCCTATTCCGCGTTGCGGAAGAGCGCGACCAGGGTCAGCGCGAGGATCTTCAGATCGAGCCCGAGCGACCAGTGGGCGATGTAGTAGTTGTCCCACTCGACCCGCTCGGCGAGCGAGGTCTGTCCACGCAGCCCGTGGACCTGGGCCCAGCCGGTGATGCCCGACTTCACGCGGTGGCGGTCGCCGTAGCGGATGATGTCGTTGCGGAACAGTTCGACGAACTCCGGGCGCTCGGGCCGCGGGCCGACCAGGCTCATGTCGCCGCGCAGCACGTTGAACAGCTGCGGGAGCTCGTCGAGCGAGCTTTTGCGCAGGAAGCGCCCGACCGCGGTGCGCCGGTCCTCGCCCTCCACCCCGCCGGGCGCGACGTCGCCGGCTAGCAGGAAGTCCAGTGCGCTGTCGTCCTCCTCGATCAGCTCGCCCTTGCGGGGCTCGCGCATCGAGCGGAACTTGTAGAAGTCGAACACGCGCCCGTCGCGCCCGACCCGACGCTGCTTGAAGAGGATCGGTCCCGGGCTGGACAGCTTGACCGCGATCGCGGCGATCAGCAGCACCGGGGAGAGCATGATCAGCAGCACCAGCGCGAAGATGTGGTCCAGCGCGTGCTTGACCGTGAACTGCATGCCCTTCGGGTCGACGGCGGTGAACGAGAGCAGCGGCAGCCCGCCGACGGTGTCGTAGCCGACGCGGTCGTTGATCAGGTCGAACATGCGGGGCACGACCGAGACGTCGACCCCGAGTTCCTGACAGCGGGGGATCAGCCGGCTCACGCGAGCGTCCGCGACGGATGAGAAGGCGACGATCAGGTACTTCACGCCGGTCCGTTCGACGGCCTCCTCGAGGTCGTCGATGGTGCCGAGCACGGGCACCTCGCGGCCGCCCACCTCGGCAACCGAGCGCGGATCCTCGTCGAGGAACCCGACGGGCGCGAGCCCATACTCCGGGTGGTTCTCGAGGCGGCGTGCAACCTGGGCGCCGACCACTCCGGCGCCCATGATCAGCACGGGCTTGCCGATGAGCCGCTTCGCGCGGGCGCGCCGCTGGGCGAGGGCGAGGACCGTGCGGCCGAGCCCGACGCCCACGAGCGCGTAGAACCAGGCGCGGATCCACTGGCCCTGTTCCGGCACTTCGTGGTTCAGGGCGAGGCCGAGCACGGCCACAGCCATCGCCGCCACCGAGACGCCGCTGATCACCGGGACGATGCCGTCGAGGAGCTGCGTGCGGAGCTTCGTTCGGTACAGCCCGCGCAGGTAGAAGAGGAGCACCACCAGGAACGGCATCAGCAGGAGCGGGGCGCGGAATTCGTTCACGCCGAAGAGGCTGCCGAAGCCGCCGAGGGCGATCACGAGCGCCAGCCACACCATCGCGAAGTCCGCGATCGGCCGCACGATGCCCCAGCCGGAGCCCTCCAGCGCCCACTGGAGCGGACCGTGGAAGGTCCCGCGATGCAGCGTCCGCGGCGTGGGGGCGTCGTGAGCCAGCTCGCTTCGCAGCGAGATGGTGCTTGATGTCGTCTGTTGAGTTACGCGCGCGCGGTCCATTGACTGCCCGGGGATTCCACCTTCAGTGACTACTCGGGTCCTGCGTCCCTTCCCTTTAGCCGCTTCCTGTCTCTCCCCGGCCCCCCTGTGCGGTCCTTTCGCCGCGCGTCAGCACCACCGTGACGACGGCTGTCAGTACCAAAACCAGAAATGCCAGCACCACGTAGGCGACATCCGTGCCCGAGAGCCCCAGCGCCGGGGCGCTCACGGCGCGCACCTCAACCGCCTTCGCGGGCGCCGTCGCGCCCGCCGGAGTGCTCTTGTGAGCGGCATGTGGGCGCCGCGCATGGGCGCCTGCCGTCCCCGCTCCCGAGCCCGCGTGCCCGCCGCTGCCGGCGCCGGTGCGCGGCGTGGTGACCGGGGCTGCTCCGGACGCTTCGATCGAGACCGCCTGCGGCGCGGAGGAGCCCGTGCCGGACGAGCCGCCGCCGCCCCGGGACCCCCCGGAGCCGCCGATCAGCGTCGAACCCAGGATCGCCTGGTTTCCCTCCCCCGGAGCTCCGTACCCGCTCAGCAGGGTGCTCGAGGCGGACGCCGCCGGCGCAGCGGCGCAGCATGACCCCAGTGCGAACAGCGCGACGATCGTAGTCAAGCGTTGCCTAGGCATATTCCCTACCGTGGGTTCCCTTCTTCGGCCGGAGCAAGAAACGCCCTCTTTCCATGCCACTCGACCGGCCTCGCCGTCTCCCGGCTGACAGGATCAACCTGCCCCCCGCCCGGAAAGCGGCGAATCGACGAGATGCCCATAAGCTACCGGAGCCGCACGGGCCTGTCGAGGCAGATTTCGGATGTTCGGGCCTTTTTTCGGCGCTCCCGCGCATCGTCCGGATGGATCACTCCGAAGGGGGGACGGCTCACGCGAGCTCTTGGGCCTGGAGGAGGATCGCCTGGTTCAGGCGCTGCACGTCCACGCGGCCGCCCCGCCTGGCGATCGCCAGCGCCTGTCTGGTCAGCGGATCGCGCGGGTTCAGCGCGGCGGCGCGGGTCAGCAGCACCAGGGCACGTGCGCGTTCGCCCCGGTTCGAGGCGATCGCGCCTCGCTCCAGGGTCGCGTAGGCGTCGTCGGGTGAGCGGGAGAGGGCGCGTGAGAATTCGCGGTCGCCCCGGGCGAGTTCCCCGCGGCGCAGCGCGATCGAGCCTGCGACCAGGTTCGGCTGGGCGCTCAGCGGATCGAGCCCCGCCGCGTCCTGCAGGCGCGCGTATGCCGTGCCGGGATCGCGTGTCCAGATCCGCGCCGCCTGCTCGACCTCGAGCCCGCTCAGCCATGGCCCGAGGAGGGCCAGCGCCGCGGCGAGGAACACGACGGCTGCGAGGACACTCGCAGCGATCACCGGACCGCGGCGAGCGGCTCGGCGACCCGGCGATCCCTCGGCGCCCGCCGGGCCTGCCGGCAGACCCGCGGCCGGCTCGGCGGCGGCTTCCGGCTCCTGGCCGCGCCGCACGCCCCGCGGGGCCAGCGCGCAAGACAGCCCGAGCATGGCGAACGCGGGCGCACCGAGCCCCGCGAACTCCCAGAACCAGTCGACCGAGCCGTGGATCACCCAATAGCCGAAGCCGGCGAGCGCGGCCGCGGCGACCCCCGCGCCCAGACGGTCCGGCGAGCGCGCCGCGCGCATCGCCGCGAGCAGCGCCGCACCGAGCCCGAGGAGAGCCAGCAGCGTTCCGAGCACGCCTGTCTGGGAGAGCGTGCGCAGCTCGATGCTGTGCGGGTAGCGAGGCGTCTCGCTGCTGTGGCCGTGGCGCAGGTACTGCTGCTGGAAGTTGTCGGCGCCGATCCCCCCGACCGGATGGGCGCGAAATTCGTCGAGCGCGACGCGGAAGAAGTCGTAGCGGTTGCTGCCGAGACCGCTGAGCAGCCGGTTTCCCCCGCCGATCCCGTACCCGCCCTTGAAGCTGTGCCACGCTTTTTCAGCGCGCGTGACGGGGTTGCCGGCAGCGGCGAGTCCGCCGGCGAGGACGGCCACCAGAGCGAGGATCGCGGCGGCGGCCGTGAGGCGGTGCAGGAGGCCCGGGGGACCGGGTGCATGCCCGGCGCGGCGCGCCTCCAGCGCCGCTCCGCCGCCGACCACGAGCGCCACCACGAGCGCGGCCAGCAGCGTCGCGCCGGTCGCGGTGTGCATGCGCGCGGGCACGACTTCGCCGGCCTGCAGATGATCTCCGACGCGAAGCACGGCGGGGGCGGCCGCGGCGACGCCGGCGCCCACGGCCAGGAGCAGGGCGAACGTCCGGGTGCGGCCCGGCAGCAGCGCGAACACCAGCGCCGCGGTCACGGGCGTCGCGTAGAGCGAGCCGCGGCTCTGGCTGAGCAGCGCGACCTCGGCCAGCACCACCGCCGAGCCGGCGAGCACGCCGCGCAACGCCCAGGGCAGCCGGCGCTCGCGCGCGAGCAGCAGCGCCGGCCAGAACGCCATCAGCCACTCCGCGGCGTTCGCGTTCGGGTAGCCGCTCGGGTAGTCCAGCCGCCCGCCGGGGATCGCGGAGCCGAGCGTCGCACGGGAGGCGCCGCCCAGGTGCACCAGCACGTAGAGCGCCAGGCCCGCGATGCACAGCGTCCAGACGACGAGCAGGACGGCAGCAGTCGCTCCGCGCTGCGGCCACCACGCGAACAGGGCGAACACCAGCAGGTAGAGCAGAGTGCGATCCGCGCCTTCGAACGCATCGCCGGGTGAGGCCGCCCAGGCGATCGAGAGGTAGCTGAACGCGGTGTAGGCGCCGAGCGCGCCGAGCGCCACGAGCACCGAGGTGGGGGGACGGGTCCTGCTTCCCAGCGCGACCGCTGCGATCCCGAGCAGCGCCAGGAGCATGAGGCCGCCCGGCGCCCAGTGGGTCAAGGGGTACCCCGCCTGGTCGGTCGCCCAGACGACACAAAGGGCGATCGCCGCGAGGCACGCGACCGTCGCGGGCGCCGCGCGCAGCGGCGCCGTGAGCTTTGCGGTCATCTCGTTGGAACGATAATCACAGGGGTGGAGGACTCCGCCGAGCTGATCGACTTCTACGAGCGCGCGTATTCGCACCATGGTCCGGAGGCGGACTCCTATGCGCGCTGGCGCGCGCTCAGCGCCCTCGGCAAGGCCGATCACGTCGTCGAGCTGTGCCGCCTGGCCCGGATCGTCCCGGCTTCGACGCTCGACGTCGGCTGCGGCGACGGCGCCCTGCTCTGCGAGCTGCGACGGCGCGGCTTCGGGGGCACGCTCTCGGGGATGGAGATCTCCGAGCCGGCCGCCGAGATCGCCCGGCGGGCGCTTCCGGGTGTGGAGGTCGGTCTCTTCGACGGCGTCCGGCTCGGACTCGCGGAGGACTCGCGCGAGCTGGGCATCCTCTCGCACGTGCTCGAGCACGCCCCCGACCCGCCGGCCCTGCTGGCAGAGGTGGCGCGTGTCGCGCGCGCTGTCGTCTTCGAGGTGCCGCTGGAGGACAACCTCTCGGCACGGCGCCCGGCAAAGCGCGTCCACGCCGAGGAGATCGGGCACCTGCAGCGGCTCTCGCGCGAGAGCGCGCGCCGGATCGCGAGCGCCGCCGGGCTCACGATCGCCGCGGAGCTGCAGGACGCGCTACCGCTCGAGGTTCACCGCTTCTTCGCCGACGGTCGCCTGGCCCGCGGCGCCGCGACGGCGAAGTGGGCGGCGCGCGCCGGCACCGAGCGCGTCGCGCCGGCGCTCGCGCGGCGCGCCTTCACGCTTCACTACGCGGCGCTGTGCGTGCCGCCGGGCGCGTGACCGCCGAGAGCAGCAGACCGAGCACGTCACCCATCAGCTCGTCCGGGACGGCCTCGGGATCCGCGAGCTTCTGGCGCGCGATGCCCTCGGCGAGCGCGTCGATCACGACGGCCAGGTGCTCGGCCGGGATCGTCAGTTCGAGGTCGAAGTCGCGCGCGCCCTCTGCGAGCAGGCCGGTCAGCAGGCCGCGCGTCTCCGAGAAGCAGGCGGCGACATGCCCGCGCATCCGCTCGTCCCTCACGCCGTAGGCCCAGAACTCGGTGAACAGCAGCAGCGTCTCGGACTCGCGCTCGATCATCGCCATCCACTGCCTGGCGCCGCCCGCGGCCCGCTCGGACACCGAGGCGCGCTCTCGCACCGCCGCGGCGATTTCCTCGCCGTGCTTGGCGACCTCCCGTCCCATCAGCTCCAGGAACAGGTCCTCCTTGCCCCCGAAGTTGGAGTACAGCGCACCCGTCGAGTAGCCGGCCTCGGAGGCGATCTCCTCCACCGAAGCGCCATGGAAGCCGCTGCGCGCGAACACGCTGCGCGCTGCATCGAGCAGCCGCTCGCGCGTCAGGGCGCGGCTCTGCTCGCGCGTCATGCGCGCGTTGGTTCTGGTCCCGCCCGCGCCTGCCATGTCGACAGATCCTACTTGACAGAGCGAACACTATTCCGATAACGTTCGTTATCCAACCTCGCGACGGAGGAGACGCATGGCAGGCGCGACCGCTTCCACCCCGGACCTCGGCTCACTCCCCACAGACGCGATCTCCTACGAGGACCTCTACGCGCGCTGGGAGCGCGGCAACTGGAGGGCGACGGAGCTCGATTTCACCGAGGACGCGCGCCAGTGGCGCGAGGACTTCACGGAGTTCGAGCGCCAGGCGGCGATCTGGAACTACTGCCTGTTCTTCTGGGGCGAGGACGCCGTCGCCGACAACCTCTCCCCCTACATCGACGCCGCCCCGCTCGAGGAGCAGAAGTACTTCCTGACGACCCAGCAGGTCGACGAGGCGCGCCACGCGGTGTTCTTCAAGCGCTTCATGCAGGAGGTCTGCGGGATCGGCGACGGCACGATGGCGGGCGGCCTGCAGGCGATCCGCCCGCAGCTCACGCCCGGCTTCCGCAAGATCTTCGACCGCCTCGACACGATGGCCGACGAGCTGCGCAAGGACCGCTCGCCGGCGAAGCTCGCGGCGGCCGTGACCCTCTACCACGTCGTCATCGAGGCGTCGCTGGCGCAACCCGGCCAGCACTTCATCTGCAGCTACCTCGAGCGCCGCGATCAGCTCCCGGCCTTCCGCGAGGGGATGGAGAACATCGCGGCCGACGAGCAGCGCCACATCGGCTTCGGCGTCAAGCTGCTCTCAGACCTGAACCGCGAAGACCCCGTCGGCGTGCCGAAGGCCGTCGCCGAGCTGCTCCGCGACGTCACCCGCTACACAGCCCAGGTGCTGATGCCGCCCGGCTGGGACGAGCGCTACATCACGACGTTCGGTTCGAGCTACGACGAGGTCGGCGTCGAGGGCGTGACCTCGATGATGACCAAGCTGCGCTCCGCCGGGCTTCCCGTCGAGTCCCTCCCCGGGCCGCCGCTGCTGCCGCCCGGGCTCACGCCGCTCGAGCTCTCACAGCGCGGACGCGCGCTTGCCAGGGCGAACGTCCTCGGCGTTCGCCAGGGGCCGACGGACCGTGACCCCGAGACCGTCGCGCTGATGTTCGACACCGTCCGGCGCACGGTGAACCCCCAGCACGGCCTGCGGCGTCCGGCGATCTTCCAGTGGGAGTTCACCGACCCCGACATCAGCACGTGGCACCTGCGCGTGGACAACGGCTCCAGCAGCGTGGCCGAGGGCGAGGCGGCGAACCCGGACCTGCGGCTGCAGATCGCCTGGCAGGACTGGGCGGACATCGTCGGCCAGCGCCTGAACCCGCTGCGCGCGGTCGCGACAGGCCGGCTGCGTCCGCGCGGCAACCCGCTCGCCTTGCACAAGCTGACCAAGGTCTTCCCGCAGGGCTGACCCACCCGAGCCGCAGCGCCCGGGACGCGGCCCCCCCGCCGCCTTCGCGGGTGCCGCCGGCTCCGCTAGCCCGGTCCGAACTCGCGTTCCGCCGCACCGGCCGGAGCCATGGCTCTGGGCGCAGGCACGCCCGCAGTGCGGGCGAGCGCCCGCGGCTGCGGTTCTGAGCGCGCCTGCTCGGGGGTGAACTCGCGGCTCGCGGTGCGCGCGAGCGCGGGCACGCGGGCCCCAGCCGGAGCGAGCGGGTGCGCGCTCGGTGTCATGCCGGGCGCAGCCGGCCGCCCGCCGGCATCCGCACTGGCGGGCGTGACGGGCGCAAGCCGGGGCGCCGGCGTGCGCCGGCGGCCGCCGTGATTCCAGGCGCCACGCTCGAGCGCCACGCAGCCCGCCCCCACCCCCAGCGCGATCACGCAGCCCGCCGCGAGCTTTGCGGCGAGCCCGGCGCCCCCGATCGCCCAGCCGCCGCCCGCCGCCCCGCTGCCCGCCGCGGCCGAGGCGCCGAGCGGGGCCGAGCCGGACACGGGCGCCATGGCGCGCCCGCCGTGCGAGGCGCCCGCCGCGAGCGCTGCCAGCCCGAGCTTTCCCGCTCCCGGCAGCGTGAGCACAGGCGGGAGCGTCACAGCCAGACCGCGCAGCGCGGTGACGTGCCGCCGGCAGGCCGGGCACGAGCGCAGATGAGCGAGCGCGACGCGGTGGCGCTCGCCGTCCGGGTCGAGCATGCCGAATGCGTGCGCACGGATCAGCGACTCCTGCTCGTGGCAGAAGTCCCCCGCGCAGATCGTCTGCACGAGGGCGCCGACCTTCTGGGAGACACCTTCGTGGCCGGCGCCGCGGCCCTCCATCAGCTTGCGCATGCGCACCTCGCTGATCCCCATGTGCCGGGCGGCCTCGGCGCGCGAGTAGCCGTGCAGGTAGCAGAGCGCGGCGGCTTCGCGCTCGCGCAGGTCGAGCCGGCAACGCATCCCCTCGAGCAGCTGGCGCAGGCGGGCGCGAGCATCGAGCTCGGCGTCGAGGTCCCGTTCGACGGAGGCGTCGGTGTCGAGCGCGGCCTCGCCGGCCCGCGCGAGGCGCAGCTCCTCGATCGCGCGCCGGTATGTGACGAGCGCCAGCCAGGCGGCCGGGTTCGCGATCGTCTGCCCTCGCACCGTTGCTCCGTAGAGGCCCTGCCAGGCTGCGGCGTAGCACTCCTCGAGGTCCGCGCGGTCGAGGGAGCCTCCGGCAGCCCGCAGCCTTGCGGCGACGATCCCGAGGACGTTCGCACGCAGTGAGTGGAAGTCCCGCTCGAGCAGGCGCTCTGCGCGGTAGGTGCGAAGCGCGGCGGGACTCATGGCGCCGAGGCTACGGCCGGTCCGGCGCCGCGCAAGCGGGTGCCGGATCGCGCGCGGCGAGTGCCCGCCGGTGCAGGGCAAACGCGCCCGCGACTTCCGGGCGGTTGTCTCTGACCGCCTAGATCAAGCGTCCAGTGCCGCTGCGAAGGCGCCGATCTGCTCGAGCGTCCGAATGCGCATGTCCTCGCCCGCGCGCGCCGCGCGGTGCCACTCGACCGTTCGCGCCAGCGCGTCGTCGAGGCTCCACGGCGGACGCCAGCCGAGCTCCCGCTCGGCTGCACTCGAGTCGAGCAGGAGGTGCACGGCCTCCAGAGGTGCCGGCGCGTCGTCGGAGCGCCATTGCAGCTCGCCCTCCCAGAGCTCGGCCAGCCGCGCTGCGATCCAGCCCGCGGACCGGGCTTCGCCGGGGGGCGGGCCGAAGTTCCAGGCGCGCTGCGCCGACTCTGAGCGCCACAGCTCCTGCACGAGCTCCAGATAGCCGGCGAGCGGGTTCAGGACGTGCTGCCAGGGACGCACCGCCTCGGCGTTGCGCAGATGCAGAGGACTGCCCCCCTCCACCGCGCGCACGGCGTCTGCCAGCAGCCGGTCCTCACCGCGGTCGCCACCTCCGATCACGTTGCCGGCACGGGCAGTGGCGAGGCGACCAGCCCCTCCCGGCCCCCCAAACGAGCGGCGATAGGCGGAGGCGACGAGCTCAGCGCATGCCTTGGAGCTCGAGTACGGGTCGCTGCCGCCGAGCAGGTCGTCCTCGGCGAAGGGGCGCCGCCGGGCGGCGACGTTCTCGTAGCACTTGTCCGAGGTCACGATCACGACGGCGCCTGCGGGCGCGCCTGAGGCGCGCAACGCCTCGAGCACGTTGACGGTCCCCATCACGTTGACCTCGTACGTGCCCACGGGGTCGCGCAGGGAGCGGCGCACGAGCGGCTGGCCGGCGAGGTGGACGACGACCTCGGGACGCACGGCTTCCACGGCAGCCGTCACGGCGGCCCCGTCGCGGATGTCGGCGTCGTGCTCTTCGACTCCCTCGCCGGCACGCGCCAGCTCGTACAGCGAGCCCGGCGCGGCGGGCGGCGCGAGCCCGGCGACCTCGGCTCCGAGGACCTCGAGCCACAGTGACAGCCATGCCCCCTTGAACCCCGTGTGGCCGGTGACGAGGACGCGCCTTCCGCGCCAGAAGTCGGGGTCGATCGCCACGGGGCGAGGTATCTTCACGAAATCGAAGCGACTCGCGCAGTCCCCCTCTCTCCTGACGGATCGCCGACCCTGCCCGAACGCGCCGAGGTGCTGGGCGTCCCCCTGGCCGTGAGCGACTACGGCGAGGTCGTGGCCTGGATGGAGGCGACGATCGCCTCCGGCGCGCGCGGATACATCACCGCCGCCGCCGTCAACCTCGTGATGAGCGCCCGTGAGGAACCCGACACCGCGACGGCGCTGCGGGGGGCGACGCTCGCGGTGCCCGACGGCCAGCCGCTCGTGTGGGCGCTCAGGGCGCTCGGCAACCGGCGAGCGACGCGCATCTACGGCCCGGACCTGATGGCGGCGTTCTGCGCCCGCGCCGCCGAGCGCCAGATCCCGATCTACCTCTACGGGGGCCGCACCCCCGAGGCGCTGGCTCTGCTGCAGGCCCGGTTGCGCGAGCGCTTCCCCGGACTGCCGATCGCCGGCTCCTACTCGCCGCCGTTCAGGAAGCTCAGCCCCGACGAGCGCGAGGATGTCGCCCGGCGGATCGACGCATCAGGGGCGGCCGTCGTCTGGGTTGGGATCGGACAGCCCAAGCAGGAGCGCTGGATGTACGAGATGCGCCCGCGCCTGGCCGCGCCCCTGCTGGCCGGGGTCGGCGCGGCGTTCGACTTCCACGCGGGGCTCGTCCGCCAGGCGCCGCCCTGGATGCAGCGCGCGGGGCTCGAGTGGGCCTACCGGCTGACGCGCGAGCCGAAGCGGCTATGGCGGCGCTACGCGCGCTACAACCCGCGCTTCATCGCCGCGTTCGCGGCCCAGTACGCGCGCCACCTGCGCCGGCGGGCGCGGCGCTGAGCAGGAGGGTGAGGTAGCGGAGCCCATGCCCGGCGCCGCTAATCTCAAGCTCGGATGAGCGTCCCGCAGAGCAGCGCCGAGGTGGCGGTCGTCGGGTTGGGCCGCGTCGGCCTGCCGCTGGCCCTGTCGTTCGCCGACCGCGGGCTGCGCGTGATCGGCGTCGACAACGACCCGCGACGGCTGGACGCCGTGCGCGAAGGCCGCATGCCGTTCGAGGAGACCGGCGCCCAGGAGGTGCTCGACAGGGTTCATGCGAGCGGCCGCCTGAAGCTCAGCCCGGCGGTCGCGGACGCCGCCGGCGCGAAGCAGGTGATCCTCACGCTCGGAACGCCGTCCTTCTCCCATATCGAGATCGACATGAGAGACATCCGTTCGGCGCTCGACGACCTGCTCGGCGTGCTGGAGCCCGGCCACTCGCTGATCCTGCGCTCGACGATCGCCCCGGGCACGACCGAGTTCGTCGCCGGCTACCTGCACAAGCACCGCGGCTTCGAGATCGGCGAGGAGGTGTTCGTCTCCCACGCGCCGGAGCGGATCGCGGCCGGCCGCTTCCTCGCCGAGATCGACACGCTGCCCTGCATCATCGGCGGCGTCGGCGCGCGCTCCGGGGAGGTCGCGGCCGAGCTGTTCGGGGTCTTCGATGCGCCGATCGTGCAGACGACGCCCGGGCAGGCGGAGCTCGCGAAGATCTGGGCGAACATCCTGCGCTACACGAACTTCGCGCTCCCGAACCTCCTGATGATGGACTGCGAGCGCGCGGGCGCGAACGTCTTCGAGGTGATCGACCTGATCAACCGCGACTACCCGCGCGGTGGCATCGCGCAGCCCGGCTTCACGGCCGGAACCTGCCTGCGCAAGGACTTCACGTTCTCCGAGGAGCGTTCCGCGGCGCCGGGGATGCTGCTCGCCGTCTCGCGCGTCAACGAGTCGGTGCCGCTGTTCCTCGTCGAAGGCATCAAGCGACGCCTGGGCTCGCTCGCGGACCGCCGTGTGGCGGTGCTCGGCCTCGCCTTCAAGGCGGACACCGACGACGAGCGCGACTCCCTCGCGCACAAGCTGGTGAGGCTCCTGGAGCGCGAGCTCGCCGACGTGGTGACGCACGATCCCCACGTCGCAACGCCGACGGCGCCGCTGCAGGAGGCGCTCGCAGAAGCCGACGCCGTGGTCGTGGCCGCTAACCACTCCGGCTTCCGCGACCCGGCGACGCTCGCGGCGATCGTCGAGCTCGCCGGGCCGAACTGCCTGGTCGTCGACCCCTGGGACTGCTGGGGGGCCGCGCAGGTCTTCGGCTACGCCTCGGAGCTGGTCTCGCTCGCCGCAGGCGCGCCGGGCGCTCCGGTGCCGGAGGGTCCGCCGCGATGAGCCGGGTGCTCGTGACGGGCGGCGCCGGAACGATCGGCGCCGCGGTGGTCAGGCGGCTGCTGGCCGACCCGGCCTATGAGGTGCGGGTCTCCGATCAGCGCCTCGCGCCGCAGTGGATGCGCGAGGGCTGCGAGGTCCACACCGGAGACCTGCGCGATCTCGGGCAGGCCCACGAGGCGATGCGGGGCTGCAGGCAGGTGATCCACCTCGCGGCGATCGTCGGCGGGATCGCGAACTTCCACAAGCTCCCGCACACCCTCACCGAGGTCAACAACGCGCTCTACAACGCGATCGTCCGAGCTGCGCTCGACGAGCAGGTCGAGCGCTTCGTCTACGTCTCCTCCTCGATGGTCTTCGAGCGCGCGGAGGAGTACCCGACGACCGAGGCCTACCTGCCGCGCTGCCCGGTGCCCGAGTCGGCGTACGGCTTCTCCAAGCTGACGGGCGAGGTGTACTGCCGCGCCGCGCACGAAGAGCACGGGCTCCCCTACACGATCTGCCGCCCGTTCAACGCCTACGGCCCGGGCGAGGTACCGGATGCCGAGCCCGGCATCGCCCACGCCGTTCCCGACCTGATCGAGAAGGTCCTGGGCGGCCAGCACCCGCTCCAGATCTTCGGCTCCGGGAAGCAGACGCGGACGCTCACCCACGTCGACGACATCGCCGACGGCATCGTGGCGGCGATGGGCTCGCCCGCCGGGCTGAACGAGGACTTCAACGTCTCCGCCTCGCGCGAGATGACCGTCGCCGAGATCGCACGCGTGATCTGGGCCGCGTGCGGCGAGGACCCCGCCCGCTTCGAGCTCGAGCATCTGCCGACGTTCACAGTCGACGTGCAGCGCCGCTGGCCCTCGGTCGAGAAGGCGCGGGAGCTCCTCGGCTGGGAGGCTCGGATCGACGTCGAGGACGGCATCGCCGACACCGTGCGCTGGATGCGCGAACGCCGCGCCACCCAGGGCGCCGCGAGCGCGGCGGCCTCGCGCAAGCGCGCGGGGCGCCCCAAGAGGCCGGCCGGCGAGGCGGCTTCCAACGGCCGCGCGGCGGGCGCCGAGGGCCCCCGGGAGCGCGCCCGTCGGGTCGGCGACGGCCTATAAGCTGCGTCGCGATGGCCAAGCGCAAAGCCCTCATCACCGGCGTCACGGGCCAGGACGGGTCCTATCTCGCGGAGCTGCTGCTCGAGAAGGACTACGACGTCCATGCGATGGTGCGGCGCGCCTCGACCGAGAAGTTCGAGCGCATCGAGCACCTACGCGACCGGCTCACCCTGCACCAGGGCGACCTGCTCGACCAGCGCTCCCTCGTCGATGCGCTGCGCGCCAGCCAGCCGGATGAGATCTACAACCTGGCAGCGATGTCGTTCGTGGCGGTGTCGTGGATCCAGCCCACGCTGACCGCCGAGTTCACCGGCGTCGGCGTCACGCGCATGCTCGAGGCGATGCGCGAAGTGTGCCCCGAGGCGCGCTTCTACCAGGCCTCATCCAGCGAGATGTTCGGCAAGGTCCGCGAGGTGCCGCAGACCGAGTCCACTCCGTTCTACCCGCGCTCGCCCTACGGCGTCGCGAAGGCCTACGGGCACTTCATCACGGTCAACTACCGGGAGTCCTACGAGCTGCACGCGACCTCGGGGATCCTTTTAACCACGAGAGCGAGCGCCGGGGGCTGGAGTTCGTGACCCGCAAGATCACCTGGCACGCCGCCGCCATCAAGCACGGACTCGCCGGCAAGTTGCGTCTCGGCAACCTCGACGCCGAGCGCGACTGGGGGTATGCCAGGGACTACGTCGAAGCGATGTGGCTGATGCTCCAGCAGGGCCGCGCCGAGGACTACGTGATCGCAACCGGAGAGACCCACTCGGTCCGCGAGTGCTGTGAGATCGCGTTCGACGAGGCAGGGCTCGGGAGCTACGAGCAGTACGTCGAGATCGATCCCGAGTTCCTGCGACCCGCCGAGGTGGACCACCTGATCGGGGACGCATCCAAGGCCGAGCGGGACCTCGGCTGGAAGCCGAAGACGAGCTTCGAGGAATTGATCCGGCTGATGACCCGCTCGGACGTCGACCTGCTCTCGAAGGGATCCTGAGGATGGCCGTCCCGCTGTTCGAGACCTCGCGCCCGCTGGAGCCGCTGCGCGAGGAGCTGCGTGCCGCCGTGACACGGGTGCTCGACAGCGAGCAATACATCCTCGGCCCCGAGGTGGCGGCGTTCGAGAGCGAGTTCGCCGCCTACTGCGGCGTGGCCAACGCGATCGGCGTCGCGAACGGAACCGAGGCGATCACGGTGGCACTGCGCGCGCTCGGGGTGGGACCCGGAGACGAGGTGATCGTCCCCTCGTTCACGTTCTACGCCTCCGCCGAGGCGATCCCCGCCACCGGCGCGACGCCCGTCTTCTGCGACATCGATCCCGACACCTACTGCGTGACGGCCGAGACGGTGAAGGCGGCGCTGACGCCCAAGACGAAGGCCGTGATCGCGGTGCACCTGTTCGGCAACGTCGCCCCGATCGCCGAGATCGCGGCACTCGGCGTTCCCGTGCTCGAGGACGCCGCCCAGGCCGCCGGCTCGACGTCGCCGGCCGGCCGTCCCGGTTCGCTCGGCACGATCGCCACCTTCTCGTTCTTCCCCTCCAAGAACCTCGGCGCCTTCGGCGACGGAGGCGCGATCACGACCGGCGACGCCGAGCTGGCCGAGCGCGTGCGCGTGCTGCGCTTCCACGGCTCGCGCGACAAGGTCACATACGAGGAGGTCGGCTACAACTCGCGCCTGGACGAGCTGCAGGCGGCGATCCTGCGCGTGCAGCTCCCCCATCTCGACGGCTTCGCCGACGGCCGCCGCCGCGCCGGCGCGCACTACGAGGAGGCCGGGCTCGGAGAGCTCGTGAAACTCCCGGTCCCGGTCGACGGGTCGGCACCCGCCTGGCACCTCTACGTGATCGGCGACGCGCAGGTCGAGAAAGCGGAAGCCGCGCTGCGCGCCGCGGACGTCGGGTCCAAGCCCTACTACCGGATCCCAGTCCACCGCCAGGCGGCGATGCGCCGCTACGGAGACGGGCTGGACCTTCCGGGGACCGAGTACGCGGCGCGCACCCACCTCGCGATCCCGATGAGCCCGCTGCTCACGCGGGAGATGGCGGACGAGGTGGTGGCGGCGCTGCGGGCGGACTAGCTTCCCGCGCTCACCACGCCGCGGCGTCTCAGGTACGAGCGCCCGGCGGTCAGCGCCAGCGCTCCAGCAGATCCTCCTCGCCCACCTCCCGCACCACCCGCGCCGGCACACCCATCACGACCGCCCGCGCGGGCACGTCCTTCGTCACGAGCGCTCCGGCCGCGACGAACGCCTCCTCGCCGATCTCGACCCCCGGCACGAGCACCGCCCCGGCCCCGACCCGACAGGCTCGCCGCAGCAGTGCGCCGGACGGCCCGGTGCCGGCGGGGTGGCGCCCCATCGTGTCGTCGTTGCTCGTCACGACCCCCGGGCCGACGAACACGTCGTCCTCGACGATGCTCCCTGCCGCGAGGTAGACGTTCGTCTGGATGCGCACGCGCTCGCCGATCGGAACGTCGTTGTCGATCACGCTGCCGCGCCCGACGACGCTGCCGGCGCCGATCGTGGCGCGCTCGCGTACGTAGGCCTGCTCGCCGAGGAGCGCACCGGCGCCCACGTTCGCCCCGGCGAAGAGGACCGTCCCGGCCCCGACGGTGACGCCGGGCTCCAGCTGGAGCGCGCCGAACGCGACTCCCGCGGCGGCGGAGTGCTGCGCGAGCCGCGGCCCGCGTCCGAGCACGGCGTGGTCGCCGATCACGCACTCGGCGCCGATCACGGTCCCCTCGTGCACCACGACGTATGCGCCGAAGACGACGTCCTCGCCGACGCTGACGTCCAGGCCGAGGACCGGCCCGCGGTCCCCGAACGCAACCGAGCCCGGCTCGAGGCCGCTCACAGCTTCACGACGTTCGCGGCGGCGCCGGCGGAGCGCGTGACGCCACGCAGGTCGACGAGGAGCCGCGCGCGGCGGGCGATCTCATCGTGGTCGACGCCCGGGTGCGCCGTCACGATGATCACCAGGTCCGCGTCGGCGATCGCCTGCTCGAGGGGCAGGCTCGAAAGGCCGAGATCCGGCAGCTCCGGCACGTGCGGGTCGTGGTAGCCGACCTCGGCGCCCAGCTCTCCCAGCAGCGCGATCATCTTCAGCGCGGGCGATTCGCGCACGTCGCCGACGCCTGGCTTGTAGCTCACGCCGACGATCGCGATACGGGCGCCTTTGACGGCGAGCCCGCGGTCGTTCAGGGCGCGCTGCGCCTTGGCGACGCAGTGGTAGGGCATCTGCTGGTTGATCTTGCCCGCCAGCTCGACGAACTCGGTCGGCATGTCGAACTCGCGCGCCCGCCAGCTCAGGTAGAAGGGGTCGACCGGGAGGCAGTGCCCGCCCATTCCCGGGCCGGGGTCGAAGCGCATGAACCCGTACGGCTTGGTCGCGGCCGCGTCCACGACCTCCCACACGTCGATTCCCATGCGGTCGGTCAGGATCGCCAGCTCGTTGACGAGCGCGATGTTGACCGAGCGGAACACGTTCTCCAGCAGCTTCGTGAGCTCCGCCGCCTCCGGCGTCGAGACCTCGACGATCGCGTCCGCAACGGTTTCGTACAGCTCTCGCGCTCGGCGCGCGCACTCCGGGGTCAGGCCGCCTACGACCTTCGGCGTGTTGCGCATCGTGAAGTCGGTCCGCCCGGGGTCGACCCGCTCGGGCGAGTACGCGAGGTGGAAGTCGCGGCCCGCCGAAAGTCCGGACTCCTCGAGCAGCGGCAGCAGCCGCTCACGCGTCGTCCCCGGGTACGTAGTCGACTCGAGCACGACGAGCTGGCCCGGGCGTAGAACGCCGCCGAGCGCGCGGCCGGCCTCGACCAGCGGGCCGAGATCCGGCTCGCGGTTGCGGCTGAGAGGGGTCGGCACGCAGATCAGCACCGCCTCCGCCTCAGCCAGAGGCGCGTAGCGGGTCCCGGCGTGCAGCCGGTCGCTGACCTCGGCCAGCTCCTCCGCGCTCACGTCCTCGATGTAGCTCTGCGCGCCCTGGATCGCCTCGATCTTGCGCGCGTCCACGTCGACCCCGATCACCTCGCACCCCTCGCGGGCGAACGACACGGCGAGCGGCAGGCCGACATAGCCGAGGCCGATGACACCTATCTTGCGCAACAGAGGGCCAGTGTAGGGGCTTGCCGGGACGCTCGGCTAACGCCTCGCGGACGCCTCGAGCGAGCGTAGGTCTGCGCGCACCATGCGCTCGATCAACGCCTCGAACGGGACCTCCGCCTCCCAGCCGAGCTCCCGCTTGGCCTTCGAGGGATCGCCGATGCTCGGTGTCTCCTCCGGCGCGCGCACGAGCGACTCGTCGACCCGGACGTGACGCTCAGGGTCCAGATCCACGCACGCGAATGCGACCCGGACGAGCTCGGCGACTGTGTGTCCGGCGCCGCTTGCGAGCACGAAGTCCCCGCCGCGCGGCTGCTGGAGCATCATCCACGCGCCGCGGACGATGTCGCCGGCGAAGGACCAGTCCCGCACCGCCTCCAGCGATCCGAGCGACAGCTCGCGCTCGAGCCCCAGCGCGATCGCCGCCGCCCCGCGCGTGACGCGCCGCGTGACGAAATGCTCGGGGCGGCGCTCGGACTCGTGGTTGTAGACGATGCCCGAGCTGGCGTGCAGGCCGTCGTGCTCGCGCATGGCGCCCACCAACTGGTGCGTGGCGAGCTTCGCGATCGCGTACGGGTTGGACGGGCGGGCGGGCGTGAGCTCGCTCTGCGGGCTCTCCGGCGCATCTCCGAAGATCGCCCCCGAGGAGGCGGCGAAGACACGGATCGAGGGGTCGATCTCACGCACCGCTACGAGTACTGCGGCGCTCGCGCCGGCGATCGCGGCCGTTGCGCGCTCCGGGTCCTCCCACGAGGCCGGCACGAAGGACGGCGCGGCGAGGTGATAGAGCTCGCCGGGCCGCACGGAATCGATCGCGGCGTGCAGCGACCGTGGCTCCAGCAGCTCCCCCTCGACGAGCCCGATGCGCCCGCGGAGGTGCTCGCTCGCCCCCAGCGAGGACGCGCCCGCGTGCTGCATGCCGGTGACGTCGTAGCCCTTCTCGAGCAGCAGCTCCGCCAGGAACGAGCCGTCCTGGCCGGAGATGCCCGTGATCAATGCGCGCGCGCCGTCTGGCATGCCGGCCAGCTTATGAAGGATCGCAGCGGCCGCCGAGCGCCTGCGCGTAGATGGACGAGAGAACGTCCGCGACCTTCTCAGGCCCGCACATCTCGGCCACCCGGCGGCGGCCCTCCGCTCCGTTGCGGCGATCGCCCGCGAGCCGCGCGATCGCCTCGGCGAGCCCGGCCGCGTCGCCCGGCGCCACGAGCGAACCGGCGTCGAGCAGCTCCGGCAGCGCTCCGACGCGGCTGCCGGCGACCGGAAGGCCCGCGGCCATCGCCTCGGCGGCGGCGATGCCGAAGGTCTCCGCCGAGCGCGACGGCACCAGCGCGATCGCCGCCCCTGCACGCAGCTCGGTAAGCCGCGCGCGCTCGACGCGTCCTTCGAAACGGACCTCCGAGGAGCCGGCCAGCGCTCGCAGGCGCGAAAGCTCCGGGCCCTCGCCGGCGACGACGAGAGGCATACCCGCCCGCCTACAGGCCTCGACCGCGACATCCACGCCCTTCTCCGGCGAGAGCCGCGAGACGACGAGCGCGTATCCACCTGCTCGCCCGGATGCATCGGCGGACTGCACCGCCGCCGGGACGGGCGGGGCGAGCACGCGCACGCCGCCGGGTGCCAGCGGGGCGCCGAGCACGCGCAAGCGCGCCTCCGCGAAGCTGCTCGGCACCACCACGACGTCGGCGAGCCCGGCCACGCGCCGCTGCCACAGCGCCACCGATGCGGCGTACGCGACGCTCTCCGCACGGCTCCCGCGGCAGTTGTGCACGACGCCGGGCAGCGTGTTGCGGCCGTGGCAGCGGGTGCAATCGGCGCCGTCGGTGAAGCAGACCCCGACCGCGCAGACCAGCCGGTACTGATGCAGGTGGAGGACCACGCGGGCGCCCGCGGCCCGGGCCGCGGCGAGTGCACGCCACCCAAGCCCGGGCAGCAGATTGTGCGCGTGGACGAGACGAGCGCCTGTGCGGCGGACCGCGTCACCGACCTCGCTCTCGCCGAGACCGCCACGCAGCAGACCGAGCGCCGCGCGTGAGCCGCCCATCCCCGCCGAGTCCCGGGAGAGCAGCTCGGCGTCCTCGCCGAGGCGCTCGCGGACGAGCGCGAGCAGGTCCTCCACGACCCGCTCCTCGCCGCCCGTCGTGCGATAGCGGTTGTGCAGGAACAGGACCATCGCTCACCTCAAACCTAGACTCTCTGCCTGTCATGGCCCCCGCCGTCTCAGTAGTGATCCCGACACGAGAGCGCTTGCGCTATCTCGACGTCGCGCTGTCGTCGCTGCGCGCCGAAGCGGCGCGCGAGGGCGCCGAGGTGCTGGTTGTCGAGGACGGCGGGCCCTCGCAGGAGGCTCGGATGCTCACAGAGCTGCACGGCGCCCGCTACGCGACGGCCGACGGAACCGGCCTGAACGCCGCGCGAAACACGGGCGTCGCACGTACCTCCGGGGCGCTCGTCGCCTTCCTCGACGACGATGTCCGCGTCCGACCGGGCTGGCTGGCTGCGCTCTCCCGCGCCGCCGCCGAGCACCCCGGCACCGACGTGTTCGCCGGGCGCATCACGGCCGCGCTGGAGGGGCAGGCACCCCGTACGTGCGGACGCGAGCTCCCACCGATCACGACGCTCGACCTCGGCGAGCGGGACGCTCCCGTCCGCTTCGCGTGGGGCGCGAACATGGCGATCCGCCGCTCGGCGCTCGAGCGCGTCGGACAGTTCGACCCGGCGCTCGGCGGAGCGGGCGACGAGCAGGACTGGCAGGAACGGGCCGCCGCCGCGGGCGGGCCGGAGCCGCTCTACGTCGCCGGCGCATGGGTCGAGCACCGCCGGGCCGGTGAGGACGCCCGGCTGCGCGCGCTCGTCCGCTCCTCCTGGGCGCGTGGCCGGGCCGTGCGGCGTTTCGACGCCCGCCGCGGCGTCGCGCCGTCTCTCGGCTCGGAGCTCGCGACGCTCGCGGGCTGCCTCGCCCACGTGGTGCGCCGCGCCTGCCCGGCGGGCTTGACGATGGTCGCCCACAGCGCCGGCCGGACGCGGCAGGCGCTCGCCGGGCGTGCAGAGGGCGAGCGCGCCGGCGCGCGGGAGCCGAGCGGGGAGCCGACCTTCCTCTCGGGCCAGAGCGGCACGGTCGGAGGCATCGACGGGTTGCGCCGGAGCGCCGCCGACGAGCTCGCCGCCGCCGGGGAGCTCTTGACGGGCCGCACGGTGCGGCTCGAGCGCGCAGCCCGCCGCGCGCCGCCGCGCCGCCGCGTGCTCGCGCTCAGTATCGAGCGCCCCGAGCGCGCACGTCTGGCCGGCGCGATCGCCGCGGAGCTCGGGCGCTCGCGCCACGAGGTCACGCTCGCCACCGCCCCGGCGGGGAGCGCGGGCAAGTTCGAGAACCTCAACCGGCTGCTCGCCGAGCATCCGGCCGTCGGGCACGACTGGCTGTTGGTGATCGACGACGACGTCGAGCTGCCGCGCGGGTTCCTCGATCGCTTTCTCTTCCTCGCCGAGCGCTTCTCGCTGACGCTCGCGCAGCCTGCCCACCGCCTGCACTCACACGCCGCATGGGAGGTGACGAGGCGCCGGCCCAAGAGCGTCGTCAGGGAGACGAGCTTCGTCGAGATCGGCCCGGTGACGGCCTTCGCCGCGCGCAGCTTCGAGGTCCTGCTGCCGTTCCCGGAGCTGCGAATGGGCTGGGGGCTCGACATGCACTGGGCTGCGCTGGCGCGCGAGCACGGCTGGCGCTGCGGTGTGATCGACGCCGTCGCGATCCGCCATCGCGCGGCACCGGCCGGCGCCTCCTACCCTCGCGAAGAGGCGATCGCGGAGGGAGCCGCGTTCCTGGAGGGTCGCGCCCACATCACCGCTGCCGAGGCCCAGCTCACGCTCGCGACCCACAACCGCTGGTGAGTCGCCCGGGCGACAGCGGGCCGGTGCGCGTGGCGGTCGTGGCCGAGTTCTACCCGAGCTTGCGCGACCCGGTGCTCGGCATCTGGGCCCACCGGCAGGCGCTCGCCGCGCGGGACGCCGGGGCCGAGGTGCGGGTTCTCGTCCTGAACCGCCTCGTCCCCCCGCGCGCGAGTTTCGCGTCGGGGCCCGCCGCGGCCGCGCGCGAGCTGCGCGGCCGTCTCGCGGCCCCCCGCCGCCAGGTCCACGACGGCCTGACCGTCGACTACGTGCCGTACGTCTCGCCGCCGCGCGAGAAGGGCTACCCGCGCTGGGGATCGTGGGCCGCGCCGGCCCTGGCCGTCGCCCTGCGACGGCTGCGCCGCTCGTTCCCGTACGGGCTGGTGCACGCGCACAACGCGGTTCCGGCGGGCGACGCGGTTCGCCGCGCACATCCCGGAGTGCCGCTTCTCGTCTCGGTCCACGGCGGCGACGTGTTCTACACCGCCCGGCGCACGCGCGCCGGCGCCGACACGGTGGCGCGCGGGCTCGGCGCGGCACGCCTGGTTCTGGCCAACAGCCAGGGCATCGCCGAGCTGAGCGCCGAGCACGGCGCCCGCGAGACCCGTGTCGTGCACCTCGGCGCAGACCTTCCAGACGGTCAGCGCCCGCGCGGCCTCGAAGGAGAGCAGAGCCTCGTGACCGTCGCCCACCTCGTGGCTCGCAAGCGCAACGGCGATGTGCTCCGGGCACTGGCGGTGCTCGGCGATCGTTATCCGCGGCTCCGGTACCGGGTGGTCGGCGACGGCCCCGAGCGCACCGCGCTGGAAGCGCTGGCCGTCCGCCTGGAGATCTCCGATCGCGTCGACTTCCTCGGTCAGCTCGCGCCCGCCGAGGCCGTCGAGATCGCGCGGGCGAGCACGCTGTTCGTGATGCCCTCTACAGACGAGGCCTTCGGCGTCGCCTACATCGAGGCGATGGCCGCCGGGGTGCCCGCGATCGGCTGCCGCGGCGAGCCCGGGCCCGAGGAGATCGCCGCCGCCGGCGACGGCATGGTGCTGGTGCCGCCGGGAGACATCGAGCGCCTCACCCAGCGCATCGACGAGCTGCTGTCGGACCCGCACCGCCTGCGCGAGGCGGGCCAGCGGGCGCGGGCGACCGTCGCCGGGCACTTCACCTGGGAGCGGTGCGGGGTGCAGACGCTCGCCGCCTACCGGCAGGCGCTGGCTTGAAGCCGCTCCTGTTCATCACAGGCAACGTCCCCGAATATCGAGTCGGCGCGCTGCTCGCGCTGCACGAACGCGAGCAGATCGAGGTCGCCCTGTTCGGCGGGCGCTCGCTGCACGGCGGCTCCGGCGAGCCCGCTGAGCTCCCGTTCCCGACGCGGCGCGCCGGCACGCGCGAGCTGGCCGCGCTCGCCTCCAGCGGACGTCATCGCGCCGTCGTCTGCTCGACCGCGGGGAGAGAGCAGCTGCTCGCCGGCTGGGCGGGGGCCCGTCGCGCGCGTCTTCCGGTGATCCTCTGGGCTTCGCTGTGGGCGCATCCCCTCACCGCTGCGCACGCGCTCAGCTTCCTCCCGTTGCGCCGCCTCTACCGCTCGGCTGACGCCGTCGTGACCTACGGGCCCCATGTGAGCGCCTACGTGCGCTCGCGTGGAGCGCGCAACGTGCATGTCGCCCCCCAGGCGGTGGACAACGAGTTCTGGAGCGCTCCGGCGGGTCCCCCGCCGGCGGGCTGGCCCGGCGCCGCCGCCACGCGCTTCCTGTTCGTCGGGCGCGACGCCCCGGAGAAGGGCCTCGCGGTGCTCGCCGACGCCTGGCGCCGCGCGAGCGCGCAGCGCCCCGGGATCGCGCTGGTGCTGGCGGGCGGCGCAGCCGAGGGCGGCCCCCGGTCGGTCTCGCTCGGCACGCTCGGACGCGACGCCCTGCGCGACGTGTACGCCGGCTGCGAGGCCCTCGTCGTCCCATCGATCGCCACGAGACGGTTTCGAGAGCCCTGGGGCCTGGTAGTGAACGAGGCCATGAACCGGCGACTTGCGGTGATCGCCTCTGACGCGGTCGGCGCCGCTGCGGGCGGGCTCGTCCGCGACGGCGAGAACGGGCTGATCGTGCCCGCGGGCTCAGCCCCTGCGCTGGCGGGCGCGATCGGCCGCCTGGCAGACGATCCGCAGCTTCGAGAGCGGATGGGTGTTAGAGGGAGCGAGGACGTCCGCGCCTACACGTATGAGGCGTGGGCGGAGGGCTTTTCGGCGGCTCTGGCGACGCTCGGGCTCGCCCGAAGCCGCTGATAGCGTCCGAAAGATCGAGCTATGAGAATCCCCCGCCCGCACAGACGCCTCGCGCCATGCGCCGGTGTCCTGCTAGCGCTCCTGCTGACGGCCGCTCCCGCCCGCGCCGACGTCGGCCACCAGATCATCAGGCTCTGCGCAGAAGGCAAGTCGCTCTCCGGCTTCCCTGCCGGCGCCTACGCAAAGGCGCTGAAAGAGATCAGCCCGACGACCGAAGAGTACAGCGAATGCGGCCAGCTGATCCGGCAGGCGCAGGCCTCGGCGGCGAGCGGCAAGCACTCATCCGGGGCCTCCTCGGGGACCGCTGTCTCGGCGCCGGTCCAGGCCACACCCGCCGAGCAGAAGTCGATCGCGCTGGCGGCGCGCTCGGGCTCGGCGCCGGTCGATCTCAGCGGTGGCGTGGTGCATCCGGGGGTCGTCCATGCGAACATCGCCTCCGCGTTCAGCACGCTGCCCACGCCGGTGCTGGCGCTCCTCGCATTCCTGCTCGCCTGTCTCGTCGTCCTCGGGGGCGGCTTCGCCCGCAAGCGGTTCGATCGTGGTGCCAACCCTCCCGCCGACTGAGAGCCCCGCAGCGACGGGCTCCGGGCGGCCGGACACCGCGGAGGCCGCCGCCCCGCCCGCTGCCCCCGCCCTGGGGGTGGCGCCGCCCCTCGCGCCCGCGCCGTCGACGGGCGGGCTGCGTCGCCGCGCACCCGCAGGCTCCGGCCGCTTCGTCGGCCAGGGGATGTGGATCGGCACGGTCGGCGTCGCGGCCCTGCTGTGCCTGCTCGCCTTCTACACGCAGGGGGGCCTGAACCTCGAAACACTCACGAACGTCGAGCTGGGGCTCACGCTCGCCTCGGCGGTCGTGCTCGCGGCGGCCGTGCTCGTCCGGCGCGGGCCGAGCCGCGTGTATGGGGCGTGGCCGGCTGTCCTGCTGCTCGCGTTCGCGCTGCTGAGCGCGGTCTCGGCCGTGTGGTCGGTACAGCCCGACGGCAGCTGGCGGGACGGCGGTAGGCTGCTCAGCTACGCGGCGGTGTTCGCCGCGGCCGGCGCGTCTGCCCGGATGACGCCCCGCCGCTGGCCCTCGCTGATCGGCGGGGTCACGCTGGCCTCGGTCGTGATCTGCAGCTATGCGCTCCTGACCAAGAGCCTGCCGAACCACTTCACCGAAGCGAACCTGTTCGCGCGCCTCTACGAACCGTACGGCTACTGGAACGCGCTCGGCCTGACCGCGGCGATGGGCGCGATCGGCTGCATGTGGCTGGGCGCCCGGAGAGCCGGACACGGACTGCTGAACGCCCTCGCCTACCCGGCCATGGGGGTGCTGCTGCTGACGCTCCTGCTCGCGTACTCGCGCGGGGCGCTCGTGGCGCTCGCCGCCGCGCTCGCGCTGTGGTTCTGTCTCGTTCCGCTGCGTCTGCGTGGGGCCGCGGTGTTCCTCACGGGTGCCGCTGCCGCTGCCGCGATCGCGGCCTGGGACTTCCACGACCACGCGCTCAGCTCCGAAAAGGTCCCGCTCGCCGAAGCGACCTCGGCAGGGCACGAGCTCGGCGCGCTCGTGCTGGCGATGGTCGTGCTGCTCGCCGGCGTCGGCATCGGGGTCACCTTCGTAACCGGCCGGCGCGCGCCCAGCGCGCTCACGCGCAGGCGCGCGGGCGTCGCGCTCAGCGCATTGCTCGCCGTCCTCGTGCTCACGGCCTTCGGCGCGCTGGCCGCGAGCCATCGCGGCTTCACGGGCACGATCTCGCATGCCTTCCACTCCCTGACCGACACACACGCGAAGGTCCCGAACACGCCTGGGCGGTTGACGGCGATCGCGAGCGTGCGCGCGCAGTACTGGGACGAGGCGCTGAAGGTTTTCAAGGCGCACCCGGCGCTCGGCGCGGGCGCCGCCGGCTATGAAGTCGCCCGCCTGCGCTACCGGACGGGTCCGCTGCCGGTGAAACATGCGCACGGCTTCATCGTCCAGACGATGGCCGACCTCGGGATCGTCGGGCTCGTCCTGGCGCTGCTGCTGCTCGGCACGTGGATGGCGGCAGCCGGCCGCTCGACGCATCCCTTCAACCGCCGCTGGCGCAGCTGGGCCGAGCTGCGCTCCGGAGCACGGCCGGCGTGGAGCCCGCTCCCGCGCGGCAGGATCCGGCGTTACGGGCCCGAGCGCGTCGGTCTGCTGACGCTGGTGTGCATGGTGGTGCTGTTCGGCGTCCACTCGACCGTGGACTGGACGTGGTACGTGCCTGGGACCGCGCTCGCGGCGCTGATGTGCGCCGGCTGGCTGGCGGGTCGCGGGCCGCTGCTGGATCCGGCGGTGGTGCCGAGCGCGGCGTCATCGAACGGCGCCACGCCGCTGTCGCCGCGCGGGCTCCGGGCCGCGATCGGGCATCCGGGTCCCGCGCGCATCGCGGCCGCCGCAGCGATCGTCGTCGCGGCGCTGCTCATCACCTGGACCCAGTGGCAGCCGCAGCGATCCGAAGAAGCGCGGGAAAGCGCTCTCACCCTTCTGGCACGAGACCCGACCGCCGCGGCCGCGGCGGCGAACAGCGCGGTCTCACGCGATCCGCTGTCGGTCGAAGCGCTGTTCGCCCTGGCGAGCGTCCAGGAATCGACCGGACGGAAGAGCCAGGCGCGAGCGACGCTCGAGCGAGCCGTGCGGCTGCAGCCCTCCAACCCTCGCACGTGGCTCGCACTCGCCCGTTTCGACCTCGCCGGCAACCCGAAGGCGGCGGTCGCGGAGTTCCGCGCCGGCATCTACCTGGACCCCGCCTCGATCTCCCCGGAAGCACTGACGGCGGGGCACCCGGAAGCGGTCGAGACCTACGACGAGTATGTGCAGGCGCTGCGCGCGCTCGCCGCGCAGGAAGCGGCGCTCAAAACCGCGAACGCACGCCGCTTGCGAGCAAAAGCTGCCGCGCACCGGGCGGCCCGGCGGCGCGACGCACGGAAAGCTGCTCGAAACCGAACGAGGCCATGAGCGCGCTCAGGGTCGCGCGGTCGTAGTGGCGCAGGTGATCGCCCTGGGGGTCGAAGCGGGCCGCGAACGCGCGGCGCGATAGCGCCGCTGAGAGCAGGCCGAAGGCCCCCAGCTCGGGCGTGCTCAACAGCAGTCGCCCGCCCGAGCGCAGCACGCGGCGCAGCTCCGAGAGCCAGCGCGAGGTGTCGGCCACGTGCTCGATCACCTCCCCCGCCCAGACGACGTCGAAGCTCGCATCGGGGATGTCCCACTCGCCTTCGCCGTCGATCAGCTGCGTGCGCAGCTCCGGGTTGCCCGCGCGGGCCCGGCGCAGCGGCTCCTCGGCGACGTCGACCGCCAGCACCTCCGCGCCCGCTCGCTGAAGGCGCTCCGCGAACCGGCCCTCGCCACAGCCCAGGTCGAGCACGCGTGCCCCCGGCGGCACCCGCTCCAGCAGGAAGCTCAGCCGCAGTGCGAAGTGCTCGGGCTCGAGGCGCGGAGGGATCGCGCGCCAGAGCTCCTCGTAGTAGTCCTGCGACGGCATCGCGGGCGAGCCTAGATGGTCGATCCCTCGATGCACGAAAGTTTGGTGCAAGCGGGAAGCGGGAAGCGCTCATAGCTGCAGAGAAGCTGTCAAAGCTATCTACAGCTGCGCGCAGCGATTATGTTGGCGCTGTGAGGCTTGGGGAGAGCGTGGAGAGCATCAGACGGTCCGCCGGGGATCGATGAAGGTCGCGTTCGACAGCCGTCCTGCCGTCGACCGCGACGGCGTGGGGCGCTACGCGCGCTGCATCCTGCGGGCCCTGCGCGAGACCGCGGCGGCAAGCGATCAGGTGCTCGATACGAACCGTCCCTCGCGGACGCTGCGCGCCCGCGACACGGACGTGTTCCACACCCCGTGGATCAACGGCGCGATGCTGCACAGCCCCTGCCCGATGGTCGTCACGGTCCACGATCTGAACGCCCAGAAGCGGCGCAGCGAGCATCTGCGCACGAGCCTGCGCCAGCGCCTGCGCCCGCTGGCCCTCCAACGTGCCGCGTGCGTGATCGTGCCGAGCCAGGCCGTCGCGGCGGACGCGGTCGACCACCTGCGCCTCGACCCGTCCCGCGTGGCGGTGATCGGCGAGGCCGCCGACGGCGCGATGTACGCGCGCGAGGAGCGCGAGGTGCGCGCCGCGCGCGCTCGCCACGGGCTGCCCGAGGAGTACCTGATGTGGGTCGGCAGCCTCCAGCATCCCGACCCGAGCAGCCACATCGCCGAACTCGCTGCGGCCCCGCGCGAGCTGCCGCTCGCGCTCGTCGGGGCGACCAGTCCCTGGGCCCACGAGCTCCCCGGCGTGATCCTGACCGGCGAGGTCGACGACGGCGAACTGGCCGCGCTGTACTCGGGCGCCCGGGCGCTGGTCGTCTCCCGTGAGCAAGCCGGCTTCGGCCTTCCCGCCGTCGAGGCCCTGGCCTGCGGGACGCCGGTGGCAGCGACCGACGGCCCGGCGCTGCGCGAGGTGCTCGGCAACCGCGCGAGGTTCGTCCCCGCCGGGGACATGACGGCTCTGATCGAGGCGGCGCAGAGTGCGGAGCGCCCGGCGCCCGCGCCGCCGCGCTGGAGCTGGGAGGACGCGGCGCGCGCGACCTGGGAGGTCTACGCGCGCGCGGCCGCGGAGGCCGCGCCGAAACAGCGTCTCGTCCCGCCGAGCCCGCTGCGCGGTCCCGCCGAGGGGCTGGAAGCGCGCGGTCCGGCCGGCTGCTAGAAGGCGCCGCGGCGAGAGATCACCGCGGGGATCGTCTTCAGGAGGATCGTGAGGTCGAGCGCCAGCGACCAGCGCTCGAGGTAGATGAAGTCGAGGTGCACGAGGTCGTCGAAGTCGAGCTCTGAGCGCCCGGAGACCTGCCACAGCCCGGTGATGCCGGGGAGCACGAGGTAGCGCTTGCGGTGCCAGTCCTCGAGCATCGTGTAGTCGCGTTCGGGAAGGGGCCGTGGCCCGACGAGCGACATCTCGCCCCGCAGCACGTTGATCAGCTGCGGCAGCTCGTCAAGCGAGAAGCGGCGCAGGAAGCGCCCGACGGGTGTCAGCCGCGGGTCGTCACGGATCTTGAAGAGGGCGCCCGAGGCCTCGTTGAGCTCTTCGAGATCCGCCTGGCGCTCCTCAGCGTCGGTGTGCATCGTGCGGAACTTCAGGCACGGGAACGGACGCTGGCCGATGCCGCGACGCATCGAGCGGAACAGGATCGGGCCGCGGGAGGTCACGGCGACAGCGAGTGTCAGCGCCAGCAGCAGCGGGCTGAGCGCGATCAGCAGCAGCGTCGCACCGATGACGTCGAAGGTGCGCTTCAGCGCGAAGTCGATGCCCTCGAACGCGGGGGGGCCCAGCTCGAAGAGGGGCACGGACTGGCCCGGGATGAACTCGGCGCGGTGGATCAGGATCTCCATCGTCGACGGGGCGAGGCGCACCCGGATGCCGCGGCGGTGGCACTGGTCGACCAGCTCGACGGCCGTCTCCTGCGGGAAGTCCGGATCGGCGATGATCACCTCGTCGGGGCGCGCGGAGCCGAGCACCTCCTCGAGGTCCGAGAGCGTGCCGAGCGAGCGCAGGCCGTTGTCGGGAAGCGGCGACGGCGAGAGGAAGCCGACGATCTCGATCGATGAGTGCGGGGCGTCGGCGAGCGCGTTCGCGACGTCTGCGATCTGGCGCCCGCGCCCGACCAGGACCGCGCGGCGCTGGAACCCCGCGGCGCGCAGGAGGAGCAACGTGACGCGGTCGTACGCGGCGCGGAACGCGGAGACGTACAAGATCGCGAAGAAGAGCGAGCCGTAGAAGAGGTAGTAGCTCGAGAAGTGTTCGCCGTTGACGAGCGCGAAGATCAGCGCGACCAGCGCGACCTCGAACAGCGAGCCGACGATCCTCGTCATGCCCGGGCGCATTCCGCGCTCGCCGTACAGCCCCGCGTTGGCGAAGAGCAGCGCGGTCAGCAGGTAGCAGAACGGCAGGAACGCTTCGGTCCCGTGCAGGGCGTTCGTGGTGTCGACCCCGCCCTGCACCGCTTCCTTCAGCACGAGCGCTGTGAAGATCGCGAGCGAGACGCCGGCGAAGTCGAGTGCGAGGAGCGTCGCGACCCGCGCCGCCCGGCGCAGTGTGGCGAAGCGAAGCAGGAAGCTGAAGGCGGTCGGGCGCCGGGAGCGCACGTCGCGGTCCGGAGGCGACCCGGAGGCCGGCCGGTTGGCGACGATCGGAGGGGTGCGACGCGGCGAGGAGGCCGGAGCCTTCGTGCGCGGCGCGGGGGGACTCGAGGTTCCCGAGAGACGTGTGCCCATCTCGCTGCTCAAAACACTCTCTGCGCGTGGACGGAGCGGTTCCGTCCAGCGGGCTGGACACGGGACCGGGGGCGACGGACTGGGGTCAGCGAGAGCCACCCCCGACCAGGACCTCGACGCCCGAGTCCTCGATCGTCCTCTTCAGCCCCTCCCGCAGCGTCACCTCCGGCGACCAATCGAGGAGCTTCTGGGCGAGGGCGATGTTGGGGCGCCGCTGCTTGGGGTCGTCGACGGGGAGCGCCTCGAACACGATCTCCGAGTCCGTGCCCGTCAGCTCACGAACGATCTCCGCCAGTTCCAAGAGCGTGAACTCGTCGGGGTTTCCGATGTTCACGGGGTCATGATAACCGGACTCGGCAAGGGCGATGATGCCTCTGATCAGATCGCTGACGAAGCAGAAAGAGCGCGTCTGGCCGCCGTCGCCGAACACGGTGAGGGGGCGGTTCGCGAGCGCCTGGCGCAGGAACGTCGGGATCGCGCGGCCGTCGTGAGGGCGCATCCGCGAGCCGTAGGTGTTGAAGATCCGCACGATCGCCGTGTCGACCCCCTGCTGGCGGTGGTAGGCCATCGTCAGCGCCTCGGCGTAGCGCTTTGCCTCGTCGTAGACGCCGCGCGGCCCGATCGGGTTGACGTGGCCCCAGTACCCCTCCGACTGCGGGTGCTCGAGCGGGTCGCCGTAGACCTCGCTGGTCGAGGCGGTCAGGAACCGCGCCCGCTTCAGCTTGGCGAGACCGAGTGTGTGATGGGTGCCGTAGGAACCCACCTTCAGCGTGTGGAGCGGCAGCCGCAGGTAGTCGATCGGCGAGGCCGGCGAGGCGAAGTGGAAGACGAAGTCCACGTCCTCATCGACGAAGTAGGGCTCGGTGATGTCGACGTTGAGGAACGCGAACCGCTCGGGGTCGCGGATGTGAGCGACGTTCGCGAGCGAACCGGTCTCGAGGTTGTCGACGCAGATGACGCGGTTGCCACGCGCCAGCAGCTCGTCACAGAGATGGGATCCGAGGAACCCGGCCCCCCCGGTCACCAGACAGGTCGCCATCATGCGCACAATACCCGTGAAGTCCCCGGCAGACCGGTTCGGCCAGCGTTCTTGCGAGCCTGTCCGGCCCGCCCGCGCGGGCTCGATTTCCCCGCGGTCCATATCATCCGCGGCATGGCCAGCGCACCCATTCGCCCCGTGGACGACGACGATCCCGACGACCTCTCCGTGGCCCCGATCGTGGGACCCGACGATCCCCGCCGCTTCACCGACTCGGGAATCGAGATCGAGCCGCTATACGACGAGTCCGATCTGCCGGCAGACCTCGACCTGGGCGACCCCGGCTCGTTCCCCTACACGCGCGGCGTGCACCGCGAGATGTACCGCAAGCAGACCTGGACGATGCGCCAGTACGCCGGCTACGCATCCGCCAAGGAGTCGAACGAGCGCTACCGCTACCTGATCTCGAAGGGCTCGACCGGCCTCTCGATGGCCTTCGACCTGCCGACCCAGCTCGGGCTGGACTCGGACAACCCCCGCTGCCTCGGCGAGGTCGGACGCACGGGGGTCGCCATCGACACGATCGACGACATGCGGACGGCCTTCGACGGCATCCCCCTCGACCAGGTCTCGACCTCGATGACGATCAACGCGCCCGCCGCCTGCCTGCTGCTGCTCTACGAGCTCGTCGGCGAGGAGCAGGGCGTGCCGAGCGAGCAGCTCCGCGGCACGACCCAGAACGACGTGCTGAAGGAGTACATCGCTCGCGGCAACTACATCTATCCGCCCGAGCCCACGATGCGGCTGACGACGGACCTGTTCCAGTACTGCAACGAGCGGGTGCCGAAATGGAACACGATCTCGATCTCGGGCTATCACTTCCGCGAGAAGGGCTGCTCGGCTGTGCAGGAGGTGGCCTTCACGCTCTCCTCGGGCATCGCCTACGTGCAGGCCGCGATCGAGAAGGGCCTCGACGTCGATGACTTCGCGCCCCGGCTCGCCTTCTTCTTCAACGGCCACAACAACGTGTTCCAGGAGGTCGCGAAGTTCCGCGCGGCGCGGCGGATGTGGGCGCACATCATGAGCGAGCGCTTCGGCGCCAAGAGCCCGAAGTCGACGATGCTCCGCTTCCACACGCAGACCGGCGGCGTGACGCTCACCGCGCAGCAGCCGGAGAACAACATCGTGCGCGTCGCGCTGCAGGGATTCGCCGCCGTGTGCGGCGGAACCCAGTCGCTGCACACCAACGGCTTCGACGAGGCCCTCGCCCTTCCCACCGAGCGCGCCGCGAAAATCGCCCTGCGCACCCAGCAGATCCTCGCGGCGGAGTCCGGCGCGGCCGACACCGTCGACCCGTTCGCCGGGTCCTACTTCGTCGAGTCGCTCACCGACGAGATCGAAGAGCGCGCGGCGAAGCTGATCGCGAAGGTCGACTCGCTCGGCGGCTCGGTCAACGCGATCGAGTTCATCACCGGCGAGATCGACGAGTCGGCCTGGGGCTACCAGGAGCGCTATCGCATCAAGCAGGACATCGTGGTGGGGGTCAACGCGTACGAGGAGGACGATCTCGAGGTGCCGGAGCTGCTCCGCGTCGACCCGGAGTCCGAGCGCGAGCAGGTCGGGCGGCTGAAGGAGTTCAAGGCGAGCCGCGACCAGGCCCTCGTCGAGGTCCGCCTCGAGGAGCTGCGCGAGACCGCGCGCGGAAGCGAGAACCTGCTGCCGGCGATCCGCCAGGCGCTCAAGGACCGCTGCTCGATGGGCGAGGTCTGCGGTGCGATGCAGGACGTGTTCGGGAAATACGCGCCGACGTTCTGACGTCGGTCCGATGATCCTCGGCGCCTCAGCCTACGAACTCGTTCTGGCGCTGCACATAATGGCCGTCGTCGTCGCGTTCGGCTGGACCTTCGCGCTGCCGCTCGGGTTCGCGGTGGCGGCGAGGACGGATCCCCGCAGCCTGCCCGTGCTCCACCGCATCGAATACACGAGCGAGCGCTTGCTGCTGAACCCCGCGCTGACCGTGATCGTCGGTGCGGGAATCTACTTCGCCACCGACGCGCACCTGTGGGGGCAGTTCTTCGTGCAGTGGGGAATCGGCGCTGCGCTCGTGATCGGCTATCTCGCGGGCTCGGTGTTGATCCCGGCAGCGAAGCGCGCCGAGGCGGCCGCGCGAGGCGACCTCGAAGCATTCGACGGCGGCGAGTTCCAGCCCGGCGAGGACTACCGCGCGGCCACGAGACGTCTCACGATCTTCGGCTCGGCGACCTCCCTGCTCGCGCTCGCGACGATCGCCATCATGGTCGTCAAGCCCTAGATCTGCCCCCCGCCGACGCAGGAGAACGCCGTGGCAGCCCGTAGATTGCGCGCATGCCCCTAGCCGTCACCTTCTACACGTTCGTTCTGGCCCTGCACATCGCCTCGATCGTGATCGCCTTCGGCGTCACGTTCGCCTACCCCGTGATGTACGCCGTCGGGCTCAAGCGCGAGCCGCAGGCGATGCCCGGCTTCCACCGCATCCAGGACGCGGTCGGCAAATTCGTGATCTCGCCGTTCATGCTGCTCGCCCTGCTGTGCGGCATCTACCTGGCGAGCAAACTCAAAGTCTGGAGCGACTTCTACGTGCAGTGGGGGGTCGCCGTGATCGTCGTGATGGGCGCGCTCGGCGGCGCGTTCTTCTCGCCGCGTGAGCGCAAGCTGGCCGAGATGGCCGACCGTGACGTCGCCGCCGCGCAGGGCGGCGAGGTGGCGTTCGGCGAGGACTACCTCGCGCTGCGCCGCCAGGTCGCGCTGGTCGGCTACGTCGCCGCCGCGCTGATCCTGCTCACGATCTACTTCATGACGGCGCAGACCGGCGCCTGAGATACCGCGCCCTCGGGCGCTCGGGCGAGCAAGGTGTCGCCGCCGGCCGCGGCGGGCAGTTCGGAAGGATGAGCACCGCCCACGGCGAGCACGCCTTCGGATCCGGAGATCGCTTCACGCTCGGCGTCGAGGAGGAGCTCTTCCTCGTCGACCCGGTCGACGGCTCGCAGGTGAACGCCTCCACGGCCGTGCTCGGACGCGTGAGGGCGCCCGCGACGGGGCGCATCGAGCGTGAGCTCCACGCATGCCAGGTCGAGCTGATCACGGATATCTGCGCCGAGGCCGCCGAGGCCGTCGAGCAGCTGACCGTCCTTCGGCGCGCGGTCCTCGCGACCGGGACGGGACTGATCGGCTCCGGAACCCACCCCGCTGCCGCAGAGGGCGCCGCGGACATCACCGACAAGTCGCGCTACGAGCGGATCCGGGAGCTGCTGGGCGACGCCGTCGCGACGCCCGTCGGCGGCCTCCACATCCACGTGGCGATGCCCGACCCCGAGACCGCGATCCGGGCTTTCAACGGCCTGCGCGCCCACTTGCCGGCGCTGCAGGCGCTGGGTGCCAACTCGCCGTTCCGCCACGGCCGCGACACGAAGCTGGCCTCCGCACGCGAGGTCACCGTGCGGGGCTGGCCGCGCTCGAACGTGCCCCGCGCGATGTCGGACTACAGCGATTTCGTCGCGGCCACCGAGCGCCTGGTGCGTGCCGCGGAGGTCCCCGACTACACGTGGTTCTGGTGGAAGCTTCGGCCGCACCCGCGGCTCGGCACGGTCGAGATCCGCGCGCTGGACGCGCAGACGCGCCTCGAGGACACGGCGGCGCTGACCGCCCTCGTGCACTGCCTCGCCCGAGAGGCGGCCGGCGCACCCCCGCGCCCGGGCCCAGGGCCGGAGCCGGAGGTGCTGGAGGAGGCGATCTTCAAAGCTGCCCGCTTCGGCACGCGAGCCCGGCTGCCCGACGCGGACGGGCGACTTCGCTCCCTCCCGGAGATCCTCCGAGAGATCATGCCGGTCGCTCGCGAGCATGGACAGGACCTCGGCTGCGCGGCTGAGCTCGAGGGGGTGGAGGGGCTGCTCGCACACGGGGGCGAGCAGCGCCAGCGCGAGGCCTACGAGATCGCCGGGCTGCAGGCCGTGTTGCGCGAGCTGCTGCGCTCCACCGACCCGGACGGCGCGCCCGGTCCCTAGCCGCCCGCGAGTCGTCACCTGCTGACCGCGTGGTGGTGGTGCTCGCGCCGGGCGCGACCGCGTTCGGTCATCGCGGCACGCGGTAATCGATGAAGGTCGCAAAGCGCGACTGGCGCGCGCCGAGCTGCTCGAGCTCGATGTCCCGATCGAAGCCCTCGAAAAGGCGCTTGCCCGCGCCCAGCAACAGCGGCGCGACGATCAGCGTGAGCTCGTCCACGAGCCCGGCGGCGAGCGCTTGGCGGATCACCTGGGCGCCGCCCATCACGTGGACCTTCCCCTCGCCCGCGGCGGCGCTCGCCCGCGACACCGCCTGCGCCACGCCCTCGACGAACGTGAAGTCCTCGCCGGCCGGCGCGTCCCCCGTGCGGTGCGTGACGACGTACACAGGGACCCCCCAGGCGCTGCGCCCGCCCCAGTGGCGGGCCGCCTCGTAGGTGCTGCGCCCGCACACGACCGCGCCGAGCCCGTCCATCGCCTCGTCCATCCAAGCCGCGTCCTCGCCCTCGGGCTCGCCACGCGTGGCGTCCTCGTAGCGCCAGGGGCCGCCGAACACCCAGTTGTGGAGCCGCTCGCCGCCATCGCCGAGGCCGCGTCCGGGCACGTCGTTCGGGGCCGCGACGAAGCCGTCCACCGACACCGTGATTCCTGCCGTCACCTTCGCCATCGCGCTGCGCTCCTCTCGTTCGACCGTCCGTGGCGAATTGTGCCCGCGCCGGGGCGCGAGCACTCAGCCGTCGGGAGACATGCGAGATCGCCGGTCTGCGAGCTGTGTCGGGCGGGCTGCCGCGCGCCGCCGACCCCGGCGGCACGCCGGGCGCGTAGCTGTACCCTGAGGCCATGAGCGACGGGTACAGGGTGGCGGTCGTCGGCGCCACGGGACAGGTCGGCACGCTGATGCTGGCGCTGCTCGGCGAGCGCGGGTTCCCTGCAGCGGAGATCGTGCCGTTCGCCTCGGAGCGCTCCGTCGGGCGGACGATCGAGGGGCCCGCCGGGGAGCTGACCGTTCGCGGCCTCGACGACGATTCGATCCAGGGCTTCGACCTGGCGCTGTTCTCGGCGGGCGGGTCCACCTCTGGCGAGTGGGCGCCCCGCTTCGCCGCCGCCGGGGCGACCGTGATCGACAACTCGTCCCGCTGGCGCATGGTCGACAGCGTCCCGCTCGTCGTCGCGGAGGTGAACGCGGATGCGCTCGCCTCCCACGAGGGCATCATCGCCAACCCGAACTGCTCGACCATGCAGATGGTCGTGGCGCTGAAGCCCCTGCACGACGCCGCCGGCATCGAGCGGCTCGTGATCAGCACCTACCAGGCCGTCTCCGGCACCGGGCGCGCGGCGGTCGAGGAGCTGATCGACCAGTCCCACGCGCTCCTCCACGGTCAGGAGATCGCCGCCCCGAGCAGCTACGCGCACCAGATCGCGTTCAACGCGCTGCCGCACGCCGGCAGCTTCGCCCCCGGCGACGACCACACCGACGAGGAGCGCAAGCTGATCAACGAGACGCGCAAGATCCTGGGCGACGGCGAGATCGCGGTCAGCGCGACCTGCGTGCGCGTGCCCGTCCAGACGGGCCACTCGGAGGCGGTCAACGTGCAGACGGCCAAGCCTCTCTCGGCCGAGGAGGCCCGCGAGCTGCTCCGCGCGGCGCCCGGCATCGTCGTGCTCGACGACCCGGGGCAGGGCGTCTACCCGATGGCGATCCACGCGGCAGGCCGCGACGAGGTGTTCGTCGGGCGGATCCGCCGCGATCCCGGCAACGACCGTGCGATCGACCTGTGGATCGTGGCGGACAACCTCCGCAAGGGCGCCGCGACGAACGCCGTGCAGATCGCCGAGCAGCTCCACGAGCGCGGGCTCGTGAAGGCCCGGGCGACCGCCGCCTAGCAAGGTTGCGCGCCGTCGGAGGCGCGAATCTGCGTGCATCATGCTCGCGCGGAAGGAGTAGGCCCCCGCCGCGCGAAATGGGGGTCGATGATCAGCTCAGAGGTACAACGCACCCTCGTCAAGTCCCCGCCGGAGCTCTGGACCGAGCTCAGCGACCCGGAGTCGCTCGCGCGACATCTCGGCGAGCTGGGCGAGATCACGATCACCCGGACCGAGCCGGAGAACCTCGTCGAATGGGAGGCGGAGGGGACGACCGGGACCGTGGAGATCGAGTCCTCGGGGTGGGGAACGCGCGTAAAGCTCACCGTGCTGCGCGAGCTGGAGGCCGAGCCCGGCGGCGAGGGGCAGGCGGCGCCCGAGGCTTCCGCGGCCGTGCCGTCGCGGGAGGACGAGCCGGAGACCCCCGCACTCGAGGCGGCGCTCGAGGAGGAGCCCGAGGCCCCCGCGGCCGCGCCGGCACTCGCGGAAGAGCTTGCGACCGCCACGTCCACGCCGACGCTCGAGGAGGAGCTACAGGCCGTCGCACCCGCGCCCCCAGCGACCGGTGAAGAGGCCGCGGTCGCCGACGTCTCGACGACGGCCGGCCCAGAGCCGACGGCCGAGACGCCGCCCCGCGAGCTCAAGCCGGCCCCCGCGACCGAGGCGGCGCGGCGCGCCGCCGGATGGCCGCCTGCCCGCCAGGAGACGGGCCCGGCGATCGAGAGCGACCTGCGCGCCGCGGAAGAGGTCGATGGTCCCCCGCGCGAGCCCGACGGACTGCAGGAGTGGGCCGCGCAGAGCGCCGAGGCCGACGCTGCCGCCGTCACGGCGACACCGGCGGACGGGGAGCCCGACGCGCCCGAGCCGAGGCGTGGCTTCTTCGCGCGCATCTTCGGACGCCGCCGCGCCCGTCGCGCCGAGGCCGAGCACGCCGGGCCCGCGGCGATCGAGCTCGATGTGGCGACACCGCCGGCGCTCTGCGAGCCCGACGGCGTCCTCGAGCAGGGAGTGCCTGCCGACGAGCCCGAGCCCGAACAGGCGCTGGACCTGGAGCTCGCTCCGGAGCACGCCTTCCAGGACGGTGCACCCGCCGAACAGGGCGCCGGCGAGGAGCCCGAGAGCGAGCCCCTCGATGCCGCGCCGGAGGACCACCAGACCACCACAGCCGGGCCCGACCTGGCCGCCGCCGGGGAGGAGTCCGCCGTCCCGGACGCCCCCGAGGTCGTCCCGGTGGAGGATCTTGCGGCTGAGCTCCGCGCCGCCGAGGAGGTCGCCGCGGAGCAGGTCGAGGCGGTGCTGACGGCGGTGCTCGACCGCCTGGGCTCCGCGCATCACCGGCCGTTCTCGCGGTCCTAGCGCCTACCGGCTCCACCGCACCGCGCGGCGGGGCGGACACGCGGGCGCTGCACAGCGCCGGCAGACCGCCGCGGTCCGCGGCACCGGATCGAAACGCCGCTGCGGCTAACATCCCGCGCCGATGTCGAGCAGCTCACACGATCGCCAGGCCGATGCCGCACTGTTGGCGAGCTCCCGCAGCGGACACCGCAAGGAGCCGCGCCAGAAGGCGCCCGAGACCTACGAGGAGAAGCTCGAGCAGCTGACCGAGCTGCGCGGCGCGGCCCTGCACTCCGCGCCCGAGGCCGAGGAGAAACAGCACGCGCGCGGCAAGAAAACCGCCCGCGAGCGGATCGAGAAGCTGCTCGACCCGGGCTCCTTCCAGGAGCTCGACACGTTCGTGCGCCACCGCACGCACGACTTCGACATGCAGAAGAACCGGCCGTGGGGCGACGCGGTCGTGACCGGCCACGGCACGATCGATGGCCGCACCGTCTGCGTCTTCAGCCAGGACTTCACGGTCTTCGGCGGCTCGCTCGGCGAGGTGATGGGCGAAAAGATGGTCAAGATCATGGATCTGGCGGCGAAGATCGGCTGCCCCGTGATCGGCATCAACGACTCCGGAGGAGCGCGCATCCAGGAGGGGGTCGTCTCGCTCGGCGCGTACGGCGACGTGTTCGTGCGCAACGTCCGCTGCTCCGGCGTGATCCCCCAGATCAGCCTGATCATGGGTCCCTGCGCGGGTGGTGCCGTCTACTCGCCGGCCATCACCGACTTCATCTTCATGGTCAAGGAGACCTCGCACATGTTCATCACGGGGCCCGACGTGATCAAGACCGTGACCGGCGAGGAGGTCGGCTTCGAGGAGCTCGGCGGCGCGATGTCGCACAACACGAAGTCGGGCGTCGCTCACTTCGCCTCCGAGGACGAGGACGCCTGCCTCGAGGACTGCCGCTACCTGATCAGCTTCCTGCCGCAGAACAACATGCAGACCGTCCCTCGTGTGGCGCCGAGCGACGACCCGCAGCGCATGGACCCGAAGCTCGACGACGTCGTTCCGGACAACCCCAACAAGCCGTACGACATGCGCGATGTCGTCCGCCACATCGTGGACGACGGCGAGTTCTTCGAGGTGCACGAGCACCACGCCAAGAACATCATCTGCGGCTTCTCGCGCCTGGACGGCTTCGCGATCGGCGTCATCGGCAACCAGCCCAACCAGCTCGCCGGCGTGCTCGACATCGACGCCTCCGCGAAGGCCGCCCGCTTCGTGCGCACCTGCGACGCCTTCAACATCCCGCTGCTCACCTTCGTCGACGTGCCCGGCTTCCTGCCCGGGACCAGCCAGGAGTGGGGCGGGATCATCCGGCACGGCGCGAAGCTGCTCTACGCGTTCACCGAGGCGACGGTCCCGAAGCTGACGGTGATCACCCGCAAGGCCTACGGCGGCGCCTACGACGTGATGGCCTCGAAGCACATGCTGGCCGACTTCAACTTCGCCTGGCCGACCTCGGAGGTCGCGGTGATGGGGCCCGAGGGCGCCGTCAACATCATCTACCGCCGCGACATCGCCGGCAGCCCGACCCCCGACGAGCGCCGGACGAAGCTGATGGAGGACTACAAGGCGCGCTTCGCCAACCCCTACACGGCGGCCGAGCGCGGCTACATCGACGACGTGATCGTCCCGCACGAGACGCGTCCCAAGCTGGTCACCGCGCTGCACACGCTGCAGACCAAGCGCGAAGCGGGACCGAAGCGCAAGCACGGCAACATCCCCCTCTAGGGGAGCCGGGGACGATGGCGCGCGTTCGCCACAATGCGTGAATGCCCAACCGCCGGCCCCACTTCGAGCTGATTGCTCCCTCCGCATCCGCTGAGGAGGCCGCCGCGGTCGTCGCGGCGCTCGAGCGCTTCATGCGCGCCACCGCGCCCACGCCCGCACCGGCTCCGGAGGAGCTCGACGGATGGCGTCGCGCGGCGCTGATCGAGGGCGTCTCCCGGGAGTCCGAGACCGATCTCCCGGATCCCTGGATAAATACCTGAAAGCCGCTAGGCTTTAGCCCCTAAGTCTCGTCCACCGGCCGCGTGGGCGGGACCCAAAGAAACCAGGCCGGGCCCCGCCCGAACCAGGAGGTCTGTAACCCGATGGAGCCAGTGTCTGTCCCCGCCGCACGTGGAACGCTCGAGGACCCGGAGGTCCTCCAGAACGTACCGGGACATGTGATCCCGATCCTGCAGCGGGAGTACGACGACTTCAAGACCGAGGCGACGAAATTCCTCGACGGCGCGACCGAGGAAGACGAGTTCATCAAGTTCAGGCTCAAGCAGGGCGTCTACGGCCAGCGCCAGCCCGACGTGCAGATGATCCGCGTCAAGCTCCCCTTCGGGGGCGTCACCCCGGAGCAGATGGACTCCTTCGCGAGCGTCGTCGAGAAGTACGTGCCGCTGCGCAAGGGGCACATCACGACGCGCCAGAACATCCAGATGCACCACATCCCGCTTCCGGAAGTCGAGGCGCTGATGCGGGAGATCGGCGAGACGGGGCTCTCGAGCCGCGAGGGTTGCGGGAACACGATGCGAAACGTGACCGGTGACCCGTGGGCGGGCGTCGCCGCGGACGAGCTGTTCGACCTCACCCCCTACGCCGGGGCCTACGTGCGCTACTTCGTGCGCCACTCGACCACCCAGGCGATGCCGCGGAAGGTGAAGACCTCGTTCGACGCTTCCGAGCAGGGCCGGGCGATCAGCGAAATCCACGATGTCGCGTTCCGAGCCCGGGTGCGCGAGGTCGACGGCCGCGAGGTGAGGGGCGTCGAGATGCTCGTCGGAGGCGGCACCTCGATCATGCCCCGGCAGGCACCCGTGCTCTACGAGTTCCTCGGCCTCGACGACGGCGAGTACCTGAAGGTCACCGAGGCCGTGATGAGGATCTTCGACCGCCAGGAGTGGCTGCGCGTCAACCGCGCCCGCGCCCGCATCAAGGTGTTCGTCGACAAGTACGGCATCGAGGAGCTGCGCAACCAGGTCGAGGAGGAGCTGAAGGGCGACTGGGTCGCCGAACGCGACTTCTCGATCGAGCACCGGCTGTTCCTCGACGACGAGCGCGAGGGCGCGCCCGCGCCGCCGGCGACATACGGCTCGCCGAACGGCGACGCCGGCGAGTTCGACCGCTGGCGCTCGACCAACGTCCAGCCCCAGAAGCAGGACGGGTATGTGACCGTCGAGGCGAAAGTCACCCGCGGCGACCTCACCCCCGAGCAGTTCCGGGGGCTGGCGCAGATCATGCGCGACTTCTCCGGTGGCTACGCCCGCACGACGGTGCAGCAGAACTTCGTCCTGCGCTGGGTGCGCGAGGAGTCCGTCTACGACGTCTGGCGGGCGCTATCGGATCTGGGCCTCGGCGAGCCCGGCTCCCGCGAGATCGTCGACGTCGTCTCCTGCCCCGGCACCGACTCCTGCAAGCTCGGCATCACGAGCTCGATGGGGCTCAACGAGGCCGTTCAGGAACGCGTCGAAGAGATGGGCATCGACGACGAGTTGACGAGGCAGATCCACATCAAGATGAGCGGCTGCCCGAACGGCTGCTCCCAGCACCACGTCGCCGACATCGGCTTCTACGGCGCGTCGATCAAAGTCGGCGAGCACCAGATCCCGGCCTACATCCCTCACGTCGGCGGTGTCTACGAAGGCGCCCCCGTCGAGTTCGGCCGGCGCCTGAAGCTGCGCCTGCCCGCCAAGCGGGTACCGGAGGCGGTCGAGCGCTGGATACGCCACTATGAGGAGGATCGAGAGGAGGGAGAGCCGTGGGGCGCGTACGCCGAGCGTGTTGGGACGGGCACGCTGGAGGAGCAGGTGAAGGAGCTGTCGATGCCCGTCGACTTCTCCCTGGAGACGATGAACACGTTCATCGACTGGAACCGCGACGTCCCGTTCGAAGTGATCCGCGGCGAGGGCGAGTGCGCGGTATGAGGGAAGGGAATGGCCGGCGCTCGAGCCGGCCATAGCCAAGTAGCCATGACGGGGCCACGAAGCGAGGAAACGAGGCCGGAGAACATGCCACCAGTACAGAGCTCACAACCACAGACCGACAGCGCTCTCGACCCCGCGCTGAGTCTCACCCACACGCTGCGGGAGGCGGCTCGCCACGGCAGCGGCGCGGTGCTGCTGTGCTCCTTTCAGAAGGAGGAGTCGGTGCTGATCGACGAGCTGCTGCGCCTGGATCAGGGCACCGGCTCCGCGGTGCGCGTCGTCACGATCGACACGGGCGTCCTGTTCGAGGAGACGATGCAGACCTGGCGCGCCTTCGAGGAGCGCTTCGGGGTGGAGATCGAGGTCTTCGACGCCTCGAGCCCGGACAAGCCGTGGAGCGGGCCCGAGCACTGCTGCTCGGTCGCCAAGGTGGCTGCGCTCGAGAGCGCGCTGGGCGACGCCGAGGGCTGGATCACCGGGATCCGCCGCGAGCAGGGGCCGACCCGGGCGGCCACGCTGCCGATCGAACGCGACGACAAACGCAACCTGTGGAAGTACAACCCGCTCGCCCACTGGACCGACAAGGACCTGTGGCGCCGGATCAACGAGCGCGGCCTGCCGTACAACCCGCTGCACGATCAGGGCTACGAGTCGATCGGCTGCGCGCCGTGCACGCAGCCCGGCAGCGGCCGCGAGGGTCGCTGGGCGGGGACCGACAAGACCGAGTGCGGTCTGCACGTCGAGGTCGTCGAGCCCGAATGAGCGTCGCCGCCCGCCCCCAGCTGAGCCACCTGCGCGCCCTCGAGTCCGAGGCGATCCACGTGATGCGCGAGGTCGCCGCCGAATTCGAGCGTCCCGTGCTGCTCTTCTCGGGCGGCAAGGACTCGATCGTGCTGCTGCGGCTCGCCGAGAAGGCGTTCCGCCCCGCCCCGTTCCCGTTCCCGTTGATGCACGTGGACACCGGCCACAACTTCGCCGAGGTGATCGAGTTCCGCGACCGTCGCGTGGCCGAGCTGGGCGAGCGGCTGATCATCGCGAGCGTGCAGGAGTCGATCGACAAGGGGCGCGTCGTCGAGGAGACCGGCCCGCGGGCCTCCCGCAACAGGCTCCAGACGGTCACGCTGCTCGACGCGATCTCCGAGCACGGCTTCGACGCGGCGTTCGGCGGCGCGCGGCGCGACGAGGAGCGCGCGCGGGCCAAGGAGCGCATCATGTCCTTCCGCGACAGCTTCGGCCAGTGGGATCCCAAGGACCAGCGCCCGGAGCTCTGGAACCTCTACAACGGGCGCATCCACAAGGGCGAGCACGTGCGCGTGTTCCCGCTCTCGAACTGGACCGAGCTCGACGTGTGGGAGTACATCGACGCCGAGGGGCTCGAGATCCCCTCGATCTACTTCGCGCACCGCCGCGAGGTCTTCAAGCGCGACGGGATGCTCTACGCGATGAGCCCGTTCACCGAGCTGATCGAGGGCGAGGAGGTCTTCGAGGAGACCGTCCGCTACCGCACGGTGGGCGACATGAGCTGCACCGGCGGAGTGCGCTCGGACGCCGCCACGCTAGAGGCGGTCGTGCTCGAGATCGCCGCCACCACGGTCACCGAGCGCGGCGAGACGCGCGCCGACGACCGTGTCTCGGAGGCCGCGATGGAGGACCGCAAGAAGGCCGGGTACTTCTAGTGCACGCCGGCGCCCGCTGCCACGGCGAGCGCGCCGGTAGCACCACCAAGGCCGGCACGGAGCGCCGGCCGCTCCCCTCTTCCCGATGACACTCGACCTCCTGCGCTTCACCACGGCCGGCTCGGTCGACGACGGCAAGAGCACCCTGATCGGGCGCCTGCTCTACGACTCCAAGCAGGTCTTCGATGACCAGCTCGCGCAGGTCGCCCAGGCCTCTGAGCGCCGCGGCGGCCTCGGCACGCTCGACCTCGCGCTGCTCACCGACGGGCTGCGCGCGGAGCGCGAGCAGGGGATCACGATCGACGTGGCCTATCGCTATTTCGCGACCGCCAAGCGCCGCTTCATCATCGCCGACTGCCCCGGCCACCAGCAGTACACGCGCAACATGGTCACCGGGGCCTCGACCGCAGACGTGGCGGTGGTGCTGATCGACGCCCGCCGCGGCGTTCTCGAGCAGTCCAAGCGCCACGCGTTCATCAGCGCGCTGCTCGGGATCCCCGAGATGGTCGTGGCGATCAACAAGATGGACCTGGTCGAGCGCTCGCAGGAGCGTTACGAGGAGCTGGTCGCCGACTTCCAGACCTACGCGGCGAAGCTGCCCGGGGCGGCATCGGTGACCTACATCCCCCTCTCCGCCCTCGACGGCGACAACGTCGTCCACCGCTCCGAGGCGATGCCCTGGTACGACGGGCCGGTGCTCCTGGAGCACCTCGAGCAGGTCGAGGTCGCATACGACCACCCGGGCGCCAAGCCCGCCCGCTTCCCGGTCCAGTGGGTGATCCGCCCAGCGAACGGGAACGGCTCCGACTACCGCGGCTACGCCGGTCAGCTCGCCAGCGGCGCGCTGCGCCGCGGCGACGAGGTCGCGATCGTGGGGAGTCACTCCCCGCCGCCCCGCACCCGCATCGCAGCGATCGACACCTTCGAGGGCGAGCTCGACGAAGCGACGGCGCCGATGTCGCTGACGATCCGCCTCGAGGACGAGCTGGACGTCTCGCGCGGGGCGCTGATCGTCCACCCCGACGAGGCTCCCGAGGTCGCACAGGTCCTGGAGGCGGACCTGTGCTGGATGCATTCGGATCTGATGCGACCGGGCGCGCGCTTTCTGCTCAAGCACACCTCGCGCACCGTGATGGCCCTCGTCGACGGGATCGAGGACATGCTCGACACCCATTCGCTCGAACGCATCGAGGCGCCGACAGAGCTGGGCCTGAACGACATCGCGCGGGTGCGCCTGCGCACCAGCGCTCCCCTCGCGTTCGACCCGTACGCAAGCAATCGCCGCACCGGCAGCTTCATCCTGATCGACGAGGCGAGCAACGCCACGGTCGCGGCCGGGATGATCGCGCGCAACCCCTCCTAGACGGACCGAATACCGGCCCGGTGCAAAGCGCCCGCTAAGCTTCCGCGGCCGATGTTCGAGAAGGTATTGATCGCCAACCGCGGCGAGATCGCGATCCGGATCGCCCGCGCCCTCGATGAGATGGGCATCGCGAGCGTCGCCGTCTACTCCGAGCTCGACCGCGACGCCCCCCACGTGCAACGTGGGGGCGAGGCCTACAACCTCGGCGACGGGCCCGCCGCAGAGAACTACCTCAGCATCGAGAAGATCCTCGACGCCGCCGCCCGCTCGGGCGCCCAGGCGATCCACCCGGGCTACGGGTTCCTGGCCGAGAACGCGCCCTTCGCGCAGGCCTGCGAGGACGCCGGGGTCGTGTTCATCGGCCCTCCGGCGAGCGCGATCGAGGCGATGGGCTCCAAGACGAGGGCCCGGGAGCTGATGAAGGCGGCCGGTGTTCCCATCGTCCCCGGGACCACCGAGCCGGTCGAGACGGTGGCCGACGCGCTGCGCATCGCCAGCGACGAGGTCGGCTTCCCGGTCGCCGTCAAGGCGGCCGGCGGGGGCGGCGGCAAGGGCTTCCGCGTCGCCCTCACCGCGGACGAGCTGGAGGGGGCCTTCGAGGGCTCCAGCCGCGAAGGCGAGAAGTTCTTCTCCGACCCGACCGTCTACCTCGAGCGCTACCTGCACGACCCGCGTCACGTCGAGGTCCAGGTGCTCGCCGACCGGCACGGCAACGTGATCCACCTCGGCGAGCGCGACTGCTCGATCCAGCGCCGTCACCAGAAGGTGATCGAGGAGTCGCCGGCCCCCGAATGGGTCGTCGACCCGCAGATACGCGAGCGCATCGGCAAGATCGGCGTGGACGCGGCGAAGGCCGTCGACTACGTCGGCGCCGGGACGATCGAGGGCCTGTTCGCGACGGGCGAGCAGGGCGCGGAGCCGGAGTACTTCTTCCTCGAGATGAACACGCGCGTGCAGGTCGAGCACTGCGTCACCGAGATGACGACGGGCATCGACATCGTCAAGGAGGGGATCAGGGCGGCGGCCGGCGAAGAGCTGGCCTACGCGCAGGAGGACATCGAGCTGCGCGGCCACGCGATCGAGTGCCGCATCAACGCCGAGGACGCCTCGAAGAACTTCGCGCCCGCGCCGGGCAAGATCGGGCGCTACCGCGAGCCGTCCGGCCCGGGCGTGCGGGTCGACTCGGGCGTGAGCGAAAACGGCGAAGTCTCGCCCATGTACGACCCGATGGTGGCCAAGCTGATCGTCTGGGACGCCGACCGCGAGCAGGCGACGCAGCGGATGCTGCGGGCGCTCGGCGAATACGAGATCGAGGGCCTGAAGACGCTGATCCCGTTCCACCAGGCGCTGCTCGCGACCGAGGACTGGAAACGCGGCAGCACCTGCAAGGACCTGCTCGAGGACAAGGACTGGCTGAAGACGCTCGCGTTCCCGAAGGACGCGAACCCCGGCGGCGGCGATGAGGCCGAGACGGTCGAGCAGACCTACGAGGTCGAGGTGTCGGGCAAGCGCTTCGACGTGCGCGTGGTCGGCCCGCCGTTCGCGGGCGGCGGGATCGCAGCCTCCAACGGCGCCGCGCCGGCCGCGGGCAGGGCCCCGAAACGGGCCGAGCGCAGCTCAGCAGGGGGCGGTGGTCCGGACACGCTGGAGGCGCCGCTGCAGGGCAACATGTGGAAGGTGCTGGTCAAAGAGGGGGATGTGGTCAGCGAGGGCCAGCTCCTCTGCATCATCGAGGCCATGAAGATGGAGAACGAGATCACCGCCCACAAGGCCGGCAAGATCGTCGCCCTGCCGATCGAGGAGGGCGCCGCGATCCAGGCCGGCGCCCCGATCGCGACGATCGTCGGCGAGGACAGCTAGGCAGCCAGCTGGGCGACGTTGCGCGCATGGATCGCGCGCATCTCACGCGACCGCCGTCCCTCGGGTAGCTCCGCGCCCTCCCCGCGCGAGCCGAGTGCGCGCAGGTAGGCGAGATCCTCCTCGAGGACCCTCTCCGCACGCGCGGCGTCGAGGATCGGGCCGTGCCCCGGAACTATGTGCTCGGCCTGCGCGAGCAGCGGCCGCAGGCGCTCCAGCGTGAGGAGGTACTCCTCGACGGCGCCGCCGTCGTTCAGCATCGGGATCTCGATCGCAGACAGGTAGTCGCCGAGCACGAGCACGCCCGCCCAGGGCGCGGCGATCGCCATCCCGTCGCTCGTGTGCCCACCGGTCGGGTGCAGCTCGAGGCGCCGCGCGCCAACCTCCAGATGCCCCGGGACGGGCAGCGCCTGGGGAGCGCCGAGCGCGAGTGGCCGCTCCCGCTCGAGGTAGAGCTCTTCGTCGAATGAGCGCAGCTCGCGCTGGGCGGCGCCGGGCTCGGCCGCGAGCCGGCGAGCGCTGCTCTCGGCGACGCCGAGCGGCGCGCCGGGGAAGGCGAGCGGCCCGAGCAGATGGTCCCAGTCGGCGTGCGTGGCCAGACACCCGCTCGGAGCAGGCCAGCCGGCCTGCCCGAACAGGGAGGGCAACATCTCGAGCTCTTCGGGCAGAACGGGCGAGTCGAGGAGGAAGGTCTCGGCGCCGGGCGCACCGCGCGGGCCGATTTTTTTGATTTGGAGGATCTGCTCGTCGGCGTCCGGCGCCTCAGCGCTGCCGGCGGAGCCGCGCAGCAGCACGCAGTTGACCTGCAGGAGCGCGCTCGTGACCGCGATCACGTCCGGATGCAGGGCCCGCGCCCGCACCGGGTCAGCTCACGCCGAGGAGTTTCGCGGCCTCTTTGAGGCTCGTGACTTCGGCTGTGGGCTTTTTGGCCGACGGCTCCAGCGTCTCTTTGCTGCGGTTGACCCAGATCACCGGGACCCGCTGTTTCAGGCAAGGAGCGACGTCGTGGTAGTAGCTGGCGGCGACGTGGACCCATCCGCGCTTGCCGCCGATGCGCCTGGCGCACTCGGTGAAGTGGGGCGGTTCGGGCTTGTAGGAGCGGACCTGCTGGGCGGTCACGACGAGGTCGAAGTCGGTGGGGATGTGGCGCCGCGTCTGGCCGAGGAGCTTGTCGTCGATGTTCGAGAGCAGTCCGAGTTTGTACTTCTTGGAGAGCTTCTGGAGCTGGGTGTTGGTTTCCTTGAACGGCGCCCAGCGCTGCACCGAGTCGGGCAGGAAGCCCGAGCGAGAGGGCTCGAGCGGCCACTCGAGGCGTTTGGCGATCTCGAGCGCGGTGCGGCGCAGGACCTCCGCGTAGAGCTCGTAGGAGCCGCTCTCGATTTCGCGCTCGATCTCGTGGAACATCGGGATCAACGTGGCGCGATCGAGCTCGACGCCGTCCTTGGCGGCCTCCTTGGAGAAGGCGTCGAAGATGCCCGTCTCCCAGTCGATCAGGGTGCCGTAGACATCGAAGGTGACAAATGTGACGTTCTTGGGGATCGGTGGCATCGAGCGGGCATTATGCCGCGCCGGCGAGCCGGAGCGCGGCGAGGCCCATCGCGCCGGGCGCGATCTTGCGTTAGAGTCCCGCGCCGCAAATGGACCTTTTGGAGTACCAAGGCAAGGAGCTCTTCGCGCGTCACGGACTGCGGGTCTCCTCCGGAAAGGCCGTCGACACGGTCGATGGAGCGGTCGCGGCGGCCGCTGAGGTCGGCTACCCGGTGGTGGTCAAGGCCCAGGTCCTGATCGGCGGGCGCGGCAAGGCCGGCGGCGTGAAGCTGGCCTCTGACGAGTCCGAGCTGCGCGAGCACGCTCAGAACATCCTCGGCATGGACATCAAGGGCCACACTGTCCACACGGTCTGGATCGAGCACGCCTCGGACATCGCCTCCGAGTACTACGCCTCGGTCCTGCTCGACCGCGCAGCGAAGAAGCCGCTCGTGATGTTCAGCGTCGAGGGCGGCGTCGACATCGAAGAGGTCGCCGAGAAGACGCCCGAGAAGCTGATCCGCCAGCACGTCGATCCGCTGGCGGGCCTCTCCCACGCCGAGGCCGTGCAGATCGCGACCGTCGGCGGCGCCGATGAGGACGTCGTCGAGGGCGTGGCGGACGCGCTCGTCGCGCTGTATGAGGTGTGGCTGGCAGAGGACGCGACGCTGACGGAGATCAACCCCTTGATCGTCACTCCGGAGCGCGAGGTTCGAGCGCTCGACGCGAAGGTCTCGCTCGACGGCAACGCGCTCTACCGCCACCCTGAGAACGAGTCTCTCTCCGACAGCGAGAACGAAGACCCGCTCGAGCGCCGGGCCAAGGAAGAGGGCGTCCAGTACGTCAAGCTCGACGGCGACATCGGCATCCTCGGCAACGGCGCCGGTCTGGTCATGTCCACGCTCGACGTGGTGGCCCAGGCCGGCGGGAGCCCCGCGAACTTCCTGGACGCCGGCGGCGGCTCGAACGCGGAGAAGATCCGCGGCGCCGTCGAGCTGATCCTCGCCAACGACGCGGTCAAGGCGGTGCTGTTCAACATCTTCGGCGGCATCACACGCTGCGACGAAGTGGCCGAAGGGCTGATCGCCGCATGGGGCCAGCTCGACGAGCGCGGCAAAGCGATCCCGTTCGTCGTGCGCCTCGACGGCACCAACGACGAGGAGGGCCGGAAGCTGCTGCGCGAGGCCGCCCTCCCCAACGTCCACCCCGCGGCCACGATGGACGAGGCGGCCGCGAAGGTCGTCGCGCTCGCCGCCGGACGCGAAGTCGAGGCAACCGCCTGATGTCGGTCCTGGTCGACGAGAACACCCGCCTCTGCGTCGCCGGCATCACCGGCCGCGAGGGCACCTTCCACACCCTGAACAACCGCCGCTATGGCACCAACGTCGTCGGCGGCGTCACGCCGGGCAAGGGCGGCCAGGACGTCGAGGGCATCCCCGTCTTCGACAGCTGGGAGCAGGCAGCGGCGGAGGTCGAGCCGAACACCGCCATGATCTTCGTCCCGCCCCGCTTCGCGGCCGACGCGATCCTCGAGGCCGCCGCCGCGGGCGTCGAGCTGGTGATCACGATCACCGAGGGCATCCCCGCCCACGACGAGCTCCGCGTCTACAACACGTTGAAGCGCGACCATCCCGCGACCCGCCTGGTCGGGCCCAACTGCCCCGGGATCCTCTCGCCGGGCAAGGCCAACGTCGGGATCATCCCCGCCTCGTTCTTCAAGGAGGGCAACGTCGGCGTCGTCTCGCGCTCGGGCACCCTGACCTACCAGATCGGCAACGAGATCGCCCAGGCCGGATTCGGCTGCAGCTCGATCGTCGGGATCGGCGGCGACCCGGTGCCCGGCTCCTCCTTCGTCGACATCCTCGAGCTCTTCGAGGGCGACGCGCAGACCGAGCTCGTCGTGCTCTCGGGCGAGATCGGAGGCTCCGCCGAGGAGGAGGCCGCCGACTACATCGCCGCGCACATGAGCAAGCCCGTCGTCGCGTACATCGCGGGCTTCACCGCCCCGGCCGGCAAGCAGATGGGCCACGCGGGCGCGATGGTCTCGGGCTCGTCCGGAACCGCGGCCGCGAAGGCGCAGGCGCTGGAAGCGAAGGGCGTGCGGGTCGGGCGCACCCCGACCGAAACCGCCGCGATCGCCGTCGAGGTCCTCGGCGGCGCGTCGGTCTCCGCGGCCTGAGCCCCGGGCCCCCGAGGCCGGGACGGAGCGCCGCCTGGACGCCGGCGACCGGCGCTCAGGCCGCCGATTGCGGCCGATACGCTTGACCGCATGGACGAGCACGAGCTGGCACGAACGCTCAACGAGCTGGAGCGAAAGCTCGGCGAGCTGGAAGGGGCGGTCAAGGCGATCTCCTCGCCCGAGCTCCCGGCGGTCGATCGGCCGCCCCCGCCGGGGGAGGTCGCACAGAGCGAGGCGCCCCCGGCTCCGCCGAGCGGCTTCGGGCGCATCGTGGACGAGACGGTCGAGCCGCCGATCGAGGCTCCCCCGAGCGTCCCGGGCGCGGCGACCGGGCAGCCCTCGCAGCCGCCCCGCGCGGGCGCGACGCCTCCGCGATCGAGCGGGAGGCTCGGGGTCAGACGGACGGGCGCCGCGCCGAGCGCACGCACCCCGCCGCCGGCTCCCTCCGTGCACGACGGCCCCCGCGCGACTCTCGGCTCCGGCTCCGGTCCAGCCGCCGCCGGGCCCGCCCGCCCCCGCTCAGGACCCGCGGAGCTCCTGCGTTTCCGCGAACGGCTCGAGCGAGCCGGCCGTGATCTGACCCACGAGTACGACGAGCTGCTCGGACGCCTAAGCTACCCCGCTATGCCTACCACCACCGGACCGACCATCTCCTTCGCCCGCGGCGTTCCCTCGCTGGACATCATCGACGTCGACGGGCTCAAGGAAGCCGCCGTGCGGGCCTTCGAGAGCGACCCCGAAGGCACCACCGCCTACGGGACGGCGGTCGGCTACCCCCGCCTGCGGGCCTGGATCGCGGACAAGCACGGCGTCGAGCCCGAGCGGGTCCTCGTCACCAACGGCTCGCTCCAGGCCGACGCCTTCCTCTTCGACCATCTGGTCCACGCGGGCGATGAGGTCGTGGTGGAGAGCCCGACGTACGACCGCACGCTGCTCGGGCTGCGCCAGCGCGGGGCGCAGCTGCATCCCGTCGCGCTCGAGGCCGACGGGATCGACACGGCCGCCCTGCGGACGCTCCTCGAGGGCGGCGCCCGACCGAAGCTCGCCCACATCATCCCCAACTTCCAGAACCCTGCGGGCTACACGCTCTCCCTTCCCAAGCGCGAAGAGCTGCTGGCGCTGGCCGCCGAGCACGACTTCGTGATCCTGGAGGACGACCCCTACGCCGAGCTGCGGTTCAGCGGCGAGCCCATGCCCACGATGCTCTCGATCGACGGCAGCCGCGTCGTCTATGCGTCCTCGTTCACGAAGACGGTCTGCCCGGGCGTGCGCGTCGGATACCTCGTCGGCCCCCCCGACCTGATCGCGGCGCTGATCAAGAACGCCACGAACACCTACATCTCGCCCAACATGGTCTCGGAGTCGCTCGTCTACGAGTTCTGCGCCTCCGGCAAGATCGACAGCTCGATCGAGACGGTCAAGCGCGCGCTCGCGGAGCGTGCCCGGACGCTGGCGGGCGCTCTGCGCCGGGAGCTTCCGGACGCCGAGTTCGTCGAGCCGCAGGGCGGCTACTTCATGTGGGTCACGCTGCCCGAGGGGACCGATGTGCACCGCCTGTTCAATGCGGCCTCCGAGCGCGGCGTCGCGTTCGTCAAGGGCACCGACTTCCTGCTCGAGGGCGGGGAGAACACGCTGCGCCTCGCCTACTCGGGCGTCACGCCGGAGCAGATCGAGACCGGCGTCGTACGCCTGGCGGAGGCCTACCGCTCCCTGTGACGGCGGGGGACGCGCTCCCGCGCTCGCTGCGCCACGATCCAGGAGCCGTCGCGAAGGATCCGCGAACGTGACGGGGGTCCGACGCGGAATCGTCGCGCCGCCCGCGTGACGCTCATCATGTCGGCGCGCAGCTCGCCGGTGTCGCCCCGTGCGACCTCCCCGGCGGTACGGCGAAGGCTGAGCCCCTTCTCGGCCGGGAGATGCCAGAACGCCAGCTCTGAGGCGCCGGCGACGGGCTCCGCCTCATGACGCCAGCCGGTCTGCAGGCGGCGCCCGAGATGTGAGAGATCCTCAAAGCGCGCGCTCCCCCGCGCGCCGAGCAGCGTCAGGAGCTGCTCCTCGGTCGCGAGCTCGATTTCGTCGGCGGCCAGCTCTCGGTCGGCCTGCTCCGCCGCGGCGACGAGCTCGAGCAGGCTCGCCGCGGTGCCGGCGAGCAGCTCGCCGCCGATCCAGGGGGGCAGCGTCTCCGCCTGGGCCAGGGCGCCGATCTCCTCGCGGCTGCCGTAACGGTCTGAGCCGACCGTGTTCCAGTCGGGCGGGTAGTCGATGAACAGACAGCCGATCGCCGGCGGCGCCGGCGCGGCCGCGAACATCGCCGCCGGCCTGCTCCAGACGCAGTCGAGGTCGGTGAGCCAGACCGGGCGCTCGGACCGGCCCTCCCCGCACGTCGCCAGGATCGCGTCGAAGACGTAGCGCGAGGCCGGATAGGCCGGTTCGTCGCCCGGCGGGCGGTGGTCGTAGGCCGCCTCGATCAGATCCACGTCGAGGGCGCGCAGAGCATCCAAGAGGCGCCGGCCGTGGGAACCGAGATCGAGACGCTCGACACCGTTGCTCGCGAGCGCGATGTCGCAGGGCGCATCCTGCACGCGCAGGCTTGCCGCCTGCGTGACCGCGCACTCGAGGTAGCGCAGCGCGAGCTTGGCGGCGGAGCTGCTCGTACGCGTGTTCGGATAGACGAAGCGCTCGCCGGGCGCGTGTACGTAGAGATAGAGCACGACGAGCGGTCGCCCGCTCTCACAACCCCCCCGGGCAGCATCAGAGTGCTGCGACATCCTTGTCTCCTTTCAGAGAGGGCGTGGGTTCCGAGGCTCCGGCTGGCTCCTTTGGGGGCGATCGCGCCGCCGCCGCGCGGCGTGGTCAGAATGCTAACGCCGTGCGGCTCGCGGCGGAGCGCTAGCGGCCGTAGCGCTGGCCGAGGACGAGCTGCTCCGGGAGCGCCGTGCGCGCAGGAGGCGACGGGTCGGCGATCACCGAGACGGTCTCCGCGACGCTCGGAGTCACGGCGCAGATCGTGCCGTCCGCCGCGCGCAGCACGACCTTCACGTCGTCGCGCTCGGCGAGCGTTCCGTCGAGCCCGGGCTCCAGTCCCGACGCCTTCAGGTAATGCAGGAGATCCTCGGCCTCGTTCTCGAAACGGAGAACTTTCACCGCGGCCCCGACCTCGACATCGGCGAGCGGCACCCCGGCCAGGCGCGAGCCCGCCACGATCGGGTGCCCGTGCGGACAGGTCTTGGCGTCTCCGATCGCCGCGAGCATCCGTTCCTCGAGCACCGGCGACATCGCGTGCTCCAGCCGCTCGGCCTCCTCGTGCACCTCGTCCCAGGGCACACCCAGCACGTCGGTCAGGAAGCGCTCGATCAGGCGGTGGCGCCGCACGATGCCCTCAGCGTGCTCCTCGCCGCTCGCCGTGAAACCGATCGCGCGGTCGCTGCCGCGCGTGATGTAGCCGTCGCGCTCGAGACGGCCGATCATCTCGTGCACCGTCGGCGCGGAGAGCTGCATCGCGCGCGCGACGTTCGCACCCGTCATCGGCAGCCCGGCCTCCTGCAGCCAGAACAGGATCTGCAGGTACTCCTCCTCGGCGACCGTCGCCGTCTCGGCGCTCATGCCACCGATGCTATCTGCCGGGCTCAGGACTGCAGCTGCTCGTATCCGCACTCCCGCGCGGGCTTGTCCTCGCGCCAGCGCCGCAGCTTCGCCCCGTGCCGGATCCGCCCGGCCGAGACGTGGTCGAAGTCGATCTCGACGACCAGCTCCGGGCGCAGGCCCACCCACTCGAGGTCACGCCCGGCGCTCCACCGGCTCTGCTCGCCCGCCCCTCGCTCGCCCGTCTCGTAGGGCTTCAGGAAGGAGACGAGCCGCTTCTTCTCCGCCGCGCTCAACCCCGAGCAGTGGCCGACGACGCGCAGATCGTCGCCGTCGTAGAGGCCGAGGATCAGCGCTCCTACCGTCCCCTCGGCCTTGCCCGGCCGCCAGCCGACCACGACCGCGTCGATCGTGCGCACCCGCTTGACCTTGAACATGCCCTTGCGCTCGCCCGGGCGGTAGGGAGCGTCGCGCTCCTTCGCAATCGCGCCCTCGGCGCTCTGGAGCCACTCCTCGGCCTCCGCGACGCTCGCGACCGTCGGCATCAGCTCGACAGGGGCGGCGGCGAAGGCGCCGTCCCCGAGCAGCTCCTCGAGCGCGGCGCGTCGCTCGGTGAAGGGCAGCTCCAGCAGGCTCTCGTCCTCACGCGCCAGCAGATCGAAGGCCACGTACACGGCGGGCGTCTCGGCGGCGAGCCGCTCGATCCGCGACTTCGCGGGATGGATGCGCTGCCCCAGCGCGTCGAAGTCCTCGTGGCCCTCGGCGTCGCGCACGACGATCTCGCCGTCGAGCACGTAGCGCCCCTGCGGAAGCACCAGCTCGGGGAAGTAGCGCCCCAGCGGGCGCGCATTGCGCGACTGCAGGTAGATCTCCTCGCCGTCGACGAACGCGAGGCAGCGGAAACCGTCGAGCTTGATCTCGTAGCAGTACTCCTCGCCCTCGGGCAGCTGCTTGCGCGAGAGGGCGAGCTCCGGCTTCACCGGAGGTGCCAGAGGCAGGCTCACGCCTTCTCGCCCTTGGCCCGGCTCGGCTGGACGCGCTTGGGCTCGCCCTTCTGCTTGCGGAAGTGCGGCGGCCACGGCGCGTCGCCGAGCCCCTCGCGCTCGTCGCGGGCCGCGAGCTCGAGCAGCGCGCCGAGGCTGCCGGGGTGCTCGTCGATCGACGCGCCCGGGTCGCCGCGCTCCCGCAGCCGCGCAGGCACCGTCCGCAGCGTCAGCTCCGCCGGCTCGACCGCTGCGACCTCGTCCCAGTCGAGCGCACAGGAGACCCGCGCGTCAGCGACGGCGCGGACGGAGTAGACCGACGCGACGGTGCGGTCGCGGGCGTTCTGGTTGTAGTCGATGAAGACGCCCTGGCGTTCCTCCTTCCACCACTTGCTCGTGGCACGGGCGGGCATGCGCCGCTCGACCTCCCGCGCGAGCGCGAGCGCCGCCCGGCGGACTTCTTCGAAGCCGTGCTCCGGGACCAGGCGCACGTAGATGTGGATGCCACGCGAGCCGGAGGTCTTGGGAAAGCCGAGCAGGCCGTGCTCCTCGAGCACCTCGCGGACGCCCAGCGCGACCTCGCGGACCTCCTCGAAGGGCACCCCGGGACCCGGGTCGAGATCCACGCGCAGCTCGTCGGGACAGTCGAGGTCTGCACGGCGGACCGGCCACGGGTTCCAGTCGATCACTCCCAGGTTGACCCCCCAGACCAGGTGCGCGGCGTCGTTCGGCACGAGCTCGCGAGCGTGGCGCCCGCTCGGGAACGTGACGGTGGCGGTCTCGATCCACTCCGGCGCGCTGTCGGGGACGCGCTTCTGGAAGAAGGGATCGCCCTCCACCCCGTTCACCCATCGCTTCATCACCGTCGGGCGCTCGCGCAGGCCCCGGACGACCGGCTCCTCGCACTCGACGTAGTAGTTGACGAGGTCGAGCTTGGTGAGGCCGACGGCCGGGAAGTACAGCTTGCCGGGGTTGCTGACCCTGACCTCCCTCCCGCTGACCTCGACGATCTCGTGCTCGGATGCGGGGGCCATTTGCTGGAAGGATGCCGGATCGTGCCGCCCGGCAACCCCGCGATCCGCCACCACGCGCTTCTCGCGTGCGAGCCGTTTTCGGTGCGGCTCAGCGCGAGCAGGGTCGCGAGCGCCCTCGCGGCGGGCCTGCTCGCGGTGGGCGCCCCGGAGCCCGACATCGTCGAGCTGCCGGGCGACGCCGGCGACCGTGAGGCGGCCGCCCTGCTCGAGCGGGCCGGCTTCCACGCCCGCATGCTCGCTTCGCGTGCCGTCCTCATCGCCGTCCCAGCCCTCTCAGAGCGCACGCTCGCGGGAAGCGCCGCGTTCGAGGTGGCGACCCTCGCCAGGCAGTCGGGCGTGCCCTGCTACGCCGTCGCCGCGAACGTCGAGATCGATGACTTCGACCTGCGCATCCTCGACCTCCAGGTGGCGATCCGGGCGCGAGGCGAGGCGGAGCTGCGCCGCGCAGGCGAGCGTCTGGCGGCGATCGTCTGAGCAGCACCGCGCTCGCGCGCCGGGACCTCTGAGGCCCGAGAGCCAAGCCAGGCAAGGACGCAGTGAGCGAAGTGTGCTCTGCACACGAGCGAGCGAGGACACAGCCTGGCGCCGGCTCTCGGGCCTCAGAGCTGGCAGCCCGGGCACCAGAAGGTGACCCGGTTGTTCTCCCACTGCCCTCTCACGCTCACCGCCGTCCCGCACCGCGGGCACGGGCGGCCCTGGCGCCGGTACACGGCGTGGGGGCGGACGTGCGCGCCATCGCGGACCGAACGCGCCATCTGCTCGCGGGCGAAGGCGACGGCGGCGAGGACGCGGGAGTCCGGGACGTGCGCCGTCTCGCGCCAGGGGTCGAGCTCCGCTGCCCAGCAGCACTCCGCCTTCCACATGTTGCCGATGCCCGCGATCGTCCGCTGGTCGAGCAGGGCATCGCCGATCGGCCGCGTCGGATCGTCTTCGCGCAGGCGCTTGAGGAACATCCCCTCGTCGAAGCTCTCACCGATCACGTCGGGACCGAGCAGCGCGAGGCGCGGGTCGCTGCGCGCGCGCGAGTCGCTCATCAGCTCGAGCACCGGACCGCCGTACTCGACGGCTTCCCAACCCCCTCCGGCAAGCACGAGCCACGCGTGGCGCCGCGCCCCTCGCGAGGCGCTCCCCTGCGGGCGGATCGACCAGCGGCCGGTCATGCGCAGGTGCGAGTGCAGCGTCAGGCCCCCCTCGAAACGCAGGAGCAGGTGCTTGCCGTGCGCGTCGACGGCGCGCACGGCGCGCCCCGCGAGCTTCTCGGGCCAACGGTCGTGGCGGTGGCGCGGCTGCGGCGTCTCGATCGCTTCGGGGGTCCGGCCCTCGAAAGCGCGGCGCAGGCGGACCGCCGCGCGATGAATCGTGTCGCCCTCGGGCATCTCCCTACGAGCGTAGGGCGGTGGCGTCCCGGGTCGTGCTCGCGGCGCGGCCGGCGAGCTCGCGCACCAGCTTCTCGACGAGACGCGTCGCCGCGGCGACGGTTCCGTAGTCGAGGTTCTCCGGGGTGTCGCTCGGCAGGTGGTAGTTGGCGGGCGCGCGCCAGTCGGTGATCGACACCAGCGTCGCCGTCGGGTAGCCGGCCCTGCTCGGGATCACGGAGTCGGTCGACGAGCGCGCGAGGAAGCCGCGCTCGAGCGGGATCTCCAGACGTTCGGCGAGATCGGCGATGAGGTCCCGCAGCCACGGCCCGGTGTAGTGCTCCATCCAGATCGGCCCCTCCGCCTCGAGCATGATCAGGTGCGGCGAGCCGACGGTGTCGAGGTTCACGAACGTCGTGCTCTCGGGCGGCAGCGACTCGCGGTGGCGAGCGATGAACGCGCGGATCCCGTCCTGCAGCGTCTCCTCGGCGCCGCAGGAGACGAGCATCACGCGCAGGCCGGCGGGCCGCTCGGCGGCGAGCATCTCGGCGAGCGCGACGAGCACCGCGACGCCGGAGAGGTTGTCGTTCGCGCCGGGCACGGTCCGGCCGCGCCAGACGTCCGCGACCAGCCCTGTCGCCAGGGCTCCGAGCACGAGCCCGGCGGCAGCAGGGGCGCGGCGGCCGCTCAGCGCGCCGAGGGCCGCCCCCACCGGCGCAGCGAGTCCCGCCCACCATTGCGGCAGCGGCGTTTTCGCGTGCCCGAGCCGCTCGGGGTTGCGTTCCCAGGCGCGCCTGAGCAGCGTCTGGTCGAAGAGGAGGCCCGTCTGCGGCGCGTCGTGGTGAGCCAGCAGCACGAGCGTCTCGACCGCCTCCTGGTCGCCGGTGCGCGCGACGACGTTGACCGTCTTTCGCCTGCGCCGGATCGCGCGGCGCAGGATTCGCGGCCCGTTCTGCGCCTCGTCGAGGAGTCCCGCGGTGCACGCCAGCGCCAGCGCAAGCCCGGTGCCGCGCCGCCGCTTGAACGCGGCGTAGGCCGCCGCGATCCCGACGAGGCCGACGAACGTCGCGTTCGGCGGGAAGGTGCCCCAGGATGTCTCATCCTCGAGCATCACCGAGACGCCCTCGACCGCGCGCAGGCGCGCGGCCAGCCACTCCGCGGCCTCGCGCTCGCCCGGCGAGCACGGCGTCCGATCCAGCGGGGCGAGCGTCTCGACGACCTCGCGCAACACCTGTTGTGTGCTCACAGGAAGCATCGTCCCTCACCACGATAGGTCGGCGCCTGCTCCACGACCCGCTCGCCTTCGATCAGGTGCAGGGAATCGAAGCGCTCGCAGAGCTCACCGGCCTTCGCGTGCCGGAAGTACACGCGGTCGCCGAGGGCGAGCCCGTCGGCCGTGACGCCGAGGAGCGGGGTCTGCACCTCCCCCGCCCCCTCCTGGCCGTCGAGGCGCAGGCCCGCGGGCAGGTAGGGCCGTGGCAGCCGAGCGGCGTCGGCTGACCCGGACGCGAGATAGCCGCCGCCTAGCGCCGTCACCACTCCGGGTCCGGGGCGGCGCACGACGGGGAGGGCGAACAGCGCCGCCGGCTGCGGCCTGAACGCGCGATAAGCGTCGAACAGCAGCGGGCCGTACAGGCCCGAGCCCGCGGCGAGCTCGGTGACGGCGGCCTCGGCGGCCGTCCCGTGCAGGCTGCCCGTGCCGCCGCCGTTCACGAACCGCAGCGGCGGCGCGCCCGCGGAAGCGAGCACCTCGCTCACGGCAGCCACGATCGCCGCGCGGCGCCCCGCGAGCTCGAGCGCGGAGCGCTTCTGCATCTCGCGGATCGCACGCGCCCTCAGCGGATTGCCCGGCGGAGCGTCCCCGACGCCGGCGATCTGGGCCTCGTAGGCCATGATCCCGGCGAGCGAGAGCCGCTCGCGCGCCAGGACCTCACGCGCAAGCGCCGCGGCATCCGCCGGCGTCCGCACCGGCGAGCGCCGCGCGCCGACCCGCACGCGCCCGCCCGCCGCCCGCCACCCGGCGTCGATGTCCAGGCAGACCGCGACCGGCCCGCCGGGCGCGCCGTCCAAGGCCCGGTCGATGAGACGCAGGCCCTCGGCCGAGTCGACCATCACGGTGATCTCGGCGCCGCCCGCGGCCAGCTCCCTGAGCGCCCCCAGATCGGCGGTCGGGTAGGCGACGAGCAGATCGCCGGTCCCCTCCGACGCCAGCCACAGCGCCTCTGCGAGCGTGAAGGCCATAGTGCCCGTGAAGCCGGGGCGCGACAGCACCCGGCGCTGGAGCTCGCGGCAGCGCACGGACTTGCTCGCGAGGCGGATCGGCTTGCCCGCCGCGCGCCGTTCCATGTCGCGCGCGTTGTCCTCGAAAGCGTCGAGGTCGACCAGCGCAAACGGCGCCGTCAGCCCGGCGGTCGCCCGCTCGAGCCGCTCGTAGGCCGACGCGGCCGGCGCCGGCGCCCTCGCCACGGACGCGCTCATAGCGCCGGCAGCGGCGCCGCCGCGGCTGCGGGGCCGAGCACGCGATCGGTCCAGCGGTTGGCGAAGACCCCGTGCGGGTCCAGGCGCGCCCGCACGCGCTGGAACGCGTCCCACTCGGGGTATCGGCCGCGAAGGGTCGCTGCCGTCTGGAAGTGGCGCTTGCCCCAGTGAGGGCGCCCGTCGAAGCGGTCCATCAACGCCTCGACGGCGCGGAAGTACGGCTCCCACTCCATGCCCTCGAACATGTGCACCGCGACGAACCCGCTGTCGCGCCCGCCGGCGGTGCTCAGCATCGCGTCGTCGCGCGCGACCGTGCGGACCTCGATCGGGAACGGCACCCTGAAGCCCTCGCGTTCGACCAGCTGCAGGACCTCCGCGACGGCCTGAGCGGTCCGCTCGCGCGGCAGCGCGTACTCCATCTCTGTGAAGCGCACCAGCCGGGGGCTCGCGAAGATCGACGCCGAGCGTTCCACCCGCGTCGAGCTGCCGGCCAGGCGGGTCACGAGCCTGTTCAGCTGCGGGATGCGGCTCGGTGCGCGGCGTCCCACCCGGCAGATCGCGCCGAAGGCGTGGTTGGTGAGCAGGACGTCGTTGGCGTACGCGGCGACGTGCCCGCGGGGCCGCGCCGGCTCGGCGGTGCGGTTGTTGGTCCTGGTCAGCGCGACGTCGGCGTGCGGAAAGACGAAGAACTCGAAGTGGTCGTTACCGAGCGCGCGCTCCTCGAAGGAGGCGAGCACCCGGTCCAGTGGGGCGGGCTCGTCGACCCCCCTCAGCGTGAACGCGGGCACGCAGCGCAGCGTCACCTCCGCGATCGCCCCGAGCGAGCCGAGGCCGACCCGCGCCGCGCGGAACACCTCGGGCTCGCGGTCCTCCGAGCAGACGAGCGTCGAGCCGTCGGCGAGCACGAGCGCCAGCTCGGCGACCTGCGAGGAGATGTTGCGCAGTCGCGCTCCGGTGCCGTGCGTGGCGGTCGAGATCGCTCCGGCGATGCTCTGGACGTCGATGTCGCCGAGGTTCTCCATCGCGAGGCCGTACCGGTCGAGCTCGGCGCTCAGCGCGCGGATCGTGATCCCGGCCTGCACCCTGACCAGCCCCGAGCTGCGATCGGCGTCGAGGACACGGTCCATGCGACCGAGCGAGAGCAGCGCGCCGTCGCTCAGCGCGATGTCGCTGAAGGAGTGCCCGGCACCGACGACCCGGACCCCGAGACCGCTGGCTGCGGCGTCGCCGACCGCATGTGAGAGCTCCTGCGAGCTCCCGGGCGAGCCCACGCGGGCCGGCGTGCAGCGCTGGTCACCAGCCCAGTTGCGCCAGGCTCTGGAGGGGGCGTTCCGATCAGTAGGCTCGGGCATGGATGGACGAGCCCGAGCCTACTGCCAGCCAGGCCGCTCGGCCAGCGGGAACGCTCAGGACGCGCCCCGGCCCGCGCCGGGCGACGGTCGTGGGGGCCGGCTCGTTCGGCACCGCGCTGGCCGTGCTGCTCGACCGCGGCGGGCTGCGCACGACACTGCAGAGCCGCACGGCCGAGCAGGCGCAGGCGCTCGACGGCGCCCGCGAAAACGCCGCCTACCTCCCGGGCCTGGAGCTGCCGGCCGGGCTGCGTGTCGAGCCCGCCTCGGCCGGGGCCGCCCGCGCCGACTACGTCTTCCTCGCGGTGCCCTCGCGGGCGCTGGGCGAAGCGATCGACTCGCTCGTGGCCGGCGGCCTCGGGGCCCGCACGGCGCTCGTGTCGGTCGCGAAGGGGCTCGTCCCCCCGTCGGGCACGCCCCCGACGATCGTGCTGAGCGAGCGCTTCGGAGCGAAGCGGGTCGCCTGTCTGGGCGGCCCCGCGCACGCCCGCGAGATGGTTCGCGACGGCGCCGCGCTGGTCGCCGCCTCGCTCGACGAGGATCTGGCACGAGCGCTCTCGCAGATGTTCAACCGCGCCGGCGTGGTCTGCGAGCAGTCCAACGACCCCGTCGGGGTCGAGCTCGCCGGAGCGGCCAAGAACGCCGCGGCGCTGGCCGCGGGGGCGACCGAAGCGCAGGGTCTGAACGCGGCCGGGGCCGCCGCCGGGCACATCTTCGCCGAGGTCTGGCGCTACGCAGAGAGCCTCGGCGCGCGCCCGGAGTCGATGATCGGACTGGCGGGCGCGGGCGATCTCGTCGCGACGGCGCTCGCGCCCGAAAGCCGCAACCGCAGGGCAGGGGAGCTCCTCGCCGGAGGCGTCCCCGCTTCGGAGATCCCCCAGCGCGTCGGTCAGGCGGTCGAGGCGCTCGAGACGGTCCCGCTGCTGGCACGTACCCTCGAGGCGGCACAGGTCCAGGCTCCGGTCACCGGCGCGCTCGGCCGCCTGATCTCCGGCGAGCTGCCGCTCCAGGACTGGGTCGCCCTCGTCCGTACGACAGTGCCGCCGCCGGCCCTGTGGCGCCGCAGGCCGCGACCGGGCTTCTGGCGGCGGCTGTGGCGCCGCGTAGGCGGCTCCTAAGGCCGCAGCCGGAGACGGCGGCTACCCCATCAGCGTGCTGACGACGGCCTCGTAGACCCCCGAGCCGTGGCCGTTCTCGGCCACGCGCACGTTCCCGGTGCCGGCGATCGCCTCCCTCATCGAGGGATCGCGCGCGACCGCGTTGGCGACGAGCCAGAAGCTGCCCATGTGCGCCGCGCACGCGAGGTCCTCGCGGGAGTCGCCGACCGCGAAGGCCTGCTCGGGCGAGTAGCCGCGGATCTGCATGTGCAGCGCCACGGCGGCCGCCTTCGACGCTCCCTTCGGCACGAGGTGGTAGCCACGCACGTGCGGCAGCGCCGCGAGGTCGGGGGAGCGGCGGTTGACCACGCCGTTGTCGACGAGGCGCAGCTCCGCGTGCCCGTGGCCGGCGAGCAGCTCGTCCGCCTCGGAGGACTCGACCAGGCCCCGGAACAGGTGCGAGACCTCGCGGTTCAGGTGCCACGGCTCGTGGTACTCCAGACGCCCGCGGTAGCTCTCGAGCAGCAGGGCCGGTGCGCCGGTCTGCTCGATCTGCTCGGCGACCGTCAGCTCGCCCGGCACCATCGCGCCGGTCAGCCAGTGCTCCTCTCCGTCGAGCACCAGGCACGCTCCCGCCTCGTAGATGTAGGCGCTCTGACCGAAAAGGCGCGCGTCCTCTTTGACCTGCGCCTGACGGCGGCCGGACATCAGCACGACCTCCACGTCCGCGCGCAGGCAGGCCTGGATCGCGCGCACCCCGTCGATCGTCACGTTGCCCTCGCCGTCGTGAAGGAGCGAGGCGCCGCGGCCGAGGAGCGTGCCGTCCAGGTCGAGATACAGACAGCGCACGCGTGGGGGTCCCCCCGCGCCGCTCACGCGCCGGCGCCCCTCGCCGGGGCCGCCCGGCCCTCGCTCACGCCGCCTCCGCGAGCGACACCAGGGCGGGACGTTCCACCGGCCCGCAGGAGCCATCCTGCAGGCGGCCGTCGGCCGTGAGCCGCGCCGCGATCGTGGCGAGCACCGTGCGCGCCATCGGCTCGAGCTCGGAGAGCGACTTGTGTGGATTGCGGTGCTCGTCGAGATCGACCTGGGCCAGCCCGTCGAGGCCGACGGCGTGCCAGGCGTCGATCAGCATCCCGATCTCCACGCCGTACCCGGTCGCGAACGGCAGCCGTTCGAGCAGATCGCGACGAGCGGCGACCTCGCCGGCGAGTGGCTGGCGGACGCCCGCCAGCGCGGGATAGAAGAGCTCGAGCGCCGGGCGGGCGCTCAGCCGGTTCACGCGCCCGCCGCCGTCGCGATCTCCGCCGAGGGGACGGCGATAGAAGCCCTTGGCGAGCCGCACCCCCGGCTCGCACACCAACGCCCCGAGCAGGCCCGAGGCGAAGTGGGCAGAGAACCCTTCGGTGTCCGCGTCCAGGAAGCAGACGAGATCCCCCTCGCACGCGGCGAGCGCGCGCCACATCGCATCGCCCTTGCCGAGCACGGGCCCGAAGGCGGGCATCAGATCCGCCTCCTGCACGACGCGCGCACCGGCGGCCGCTGCGACCTCGGCCGTGCCGTCCCGCGAGGCGGCATCGACGACGAGGATCTCGTCGATCGCACCCAGCTCGCGCAGCGGCACGAGCGCCGCGACGACCTCACCGACAGTGCTCGCGCACTCGCGCGCGGGCAGGCAGACCGTCGCGCTCTCGCTCTTGGAGGCGGCGATCCGCTCGGGCGGGAAGGAAGAATGGTGGAAGCTGCGCAGTTCGCCGCGAGCCGGCGAGGGAGCGGTCGGCATCGCCTCTACTATCTCAAGTCCTTGCCGGCCGACCTCAGAGAACAGCCCTGGAGCGCGATGCTGGAAGCTGGTCGCGCGGACGGGCGGCTGGTGCGCGAGGCGCGTGAGGGACCGGGGCGTGCCCGTCACGGCAAGACGCCCGCCGAGCTCCACCCGCGGGTGCTGGCCGCGCTCGCAGACGTCGGCGTCGAGCGCCTGTACGAGCATCAGACCGAAGCGCTGGCGTCCGCTTGGAACGGGCCGACGATCATCACCACGGGCACCGCGTCGGGGAAGTCGATGTGCTTCAACCTCCCCACGCTCGACGTGCTCTGCCGCGACGGCAGGGCACGCGCGATCTACCTCTACCCGACGAAGGCTCTCGCGCAGGACCAGGCGCGGGCGCTCGCGGCGTTCGGGCTCTCCAAGCAGGTGCGCCCTGCGATCTACGACGGCGACACGCCGCGTGAGGCGAGGGCCGAGATCCGCCGCCGCGCGAACATCGTGCTGACGAACCCCGACATGCTGCACGTCGGCATCCTGCCCAACCACGCCGCCTGGTCAGACCTGTTCGCGAACCTCGCGGTCGTCGTGGTCGATGAGGCTCACGTCTACCGCGGGGTGTTCGGCTCGCACGTCGCCAACGTGCTGCGCCGCCTGCTGAGGATCGCCGCCGCGTACGGGACCTCGCCGCGGGTGCTCATGGCCTCGGCGACGATCGCCAACCCGGTCGAGCTCGCCGAGCGCCTGACCGGCCTCGAGGACTTCGCGCTCGTCGATCGGGACGCCTCGCCCACGCCCGAGCGCAAGATCGCGATCTGGAACCCCCCGCTGACCGACCAGGCCAGCGGCGCTCGGCGCTCGGCGCTCGGGGAGGCCGCCGAGCTGCTCGCCGGCCTGGTTCGCCAGGGCGCGCGGATGATCTGCTTCATGAAGTCGCGCAAGGGCGTGGAGGTCCTGAGCCGGCTGGTCCGCGACGACCTGGCCAAGGAGGACCCGGAGCTCGCTGACCTCGTCGCCCCCTACCGTGCCGGATACACCCCCCAGCAGCGCCGCGAGCTCGAGCAGCGCCTGATGCGCGGCGAGCTGCGTGCGATCGTGACCACCGACGCGCTCGAGCTGGGCATCGACATCGGGGAGCTCGACGGCGCGCTCGTCGTCACGTTCCCCGGGACCGTCGCGTCGTTGCGCCAGATGTGGGGTCGCGCCGGGCGCCGCGGCCGCGGGCTGGCGGTGTTCCTGGCGGGCGAGGATGCGCTCGACCAGTTCTTCTGCAGGCATCCCGACGAGTTCCTCGACCGGCCGGTCGAGGCCGCGATCCTCGACCACGAGTCGCAGCTGATCTACCGCCGCCACCTGCTTTGTGCGGCACACGAGGGCCCGCTGTCGCGCGCGGACGCGGAGTTCCTCGGCCCGCGCTGGGAGGCGGCGGCCGAGATGCTGGAGAGCGCGGGTGAGCTGCGCCGGCGAGAGGGCGTCAAAGGAACCACCTACGTACCGCGCCGCCCCGGCTCCTACCCGGCGGCCGAGGTCTCGCTGCGCTCGGCCTCACCCGAGAGCTTCGCGATCGTGGACGTATCCTCGGGGGAGCTGCTGGGGACCACCGAGGCCGCACGCGCCCACTCGACGATCCACGAGGGCGCGGTCTACATGCATCTCGGGCGCTCGTATGAGGTGCGGGAGCTCGACCTGGAGCGCCGGCGAGCGCTCGTCTCGCCCTTCAGCGGCGACTGGTACACGCAGCCGAAGCGCATCACCGACACCGAGATCGTTCGGCTGCTCGATCGCCGCGAGACGCGCGGGGTGCAGCTCTCCTTCGGCGAGGTGAGCGTGACCGAGACCGTCCTCGCCTACCAGCGCCGCCGCCTCTCCGACCACTCACAGCTCGATCTTTTCGCGTTGGAGCTGCCGCCGACGAGCTTCGAGACGCAGGCGCTGTGGTTCGAGCTCGACGCCGGCGAGCTCGCCGAGCGGGTCTCGATGGAGCAGCTGCTCGGGTCGCTGCACGCGACCGAGCACGCGCAGATCGCGGTGCTGCCGCTGATCGCGATGTGCGACCGCTGGGACATCGGCGGCCTTTCGACGAACGTGCACCCGCAGACGGGAGTGCCGACGATCTTCCTCTACGACGGCCACCCGGGCGGCATCGGCATCTCCCGGACTGCCTTCGAACGCTTCGAGGAGCTGTGCGAGGACGCTCGGCGTCTGATCGCCGGATGCGGCTGTGCGAGCGGCTGCCCGTCCTGCGTGCAGTCGCCGAAGTGCGGGAACCTCAACGAGCCGCTTTCGAAGGCGGGCGCGCTGCTCGTGCTCGACCGGCTGCTCGACGACGCTGCGGCGGGCTGCGCGACAGCCGCAGGGGCGAGCGCCACGGCGCCGCTCTGATCGGCGATTGCGGCTGTTAGTGCAGGAGAAGCGGGCGGCCCGGGAGAACCCAGGTCCGTGAGCCGCTTCCGAGACACCGTGCTCTCCTCTCTTTTCAAGCCCGCGATCGTGATCGTGATCGCATGCGCAGCCTTTGCCACGTCGGTGGCCGCGGCTGAAGCCCCGCCGCGCCAGTCCCTGATCTTCGAAGGCCCGGGGGGGCGCACGCCGCTGACGCAGTGGACGCTGCGCCGGGACCCTGCCAACACCGGACTGGCCCACGGCTGGGCGCGCGGCGGCTTCACGGGCAGCGTCGTGAGCGTCCCGAACGTCGTCGACCCGACCCCCTACAGCGGGCGCGCGGGCGGGCGCAACTACCTGGGCTCGGTGGCGTGGTACCGGACCACGTTCCAGGCGCCGGCGGCGGGCCGGTACGAGCTGGACTTCTACTCGGCGAACTACCGCGCGGAAGTGTTCGTCGACGGCAGGCTGCTGGGCAGCCACCGCGGCTCATACCTCCCGTTCGCGATGCAGACCACGCTCGCGCCCGGCCCACACACGATCGTCGTGCGGGTCGACTGGCGCTTCCCGCAGCGCCAGGCCGAAGAAGGCTTCCACCGCACGTGGTTCAACTGGGGCGGGCTCGACGGCGAGGTGGATGTGCGCCCGGTCGGCGCGAGCGACCTCACGGCGCCCACGATCGAAACGACGCTCGCCGGCGGGCAGGCGGACGTGAACGTGAACGTCCAGGTCCACAACTACGGGGCGACGCGCACGATCAGGCCCGAAGGCACGCTCGTGCACGGCGCGCAGACGGTCGCCCTTCCGTTCGCAGCGATCACCGTGCCGGCCGGGGCGAGCGCGACCGCGACCGCGACCGTGGCTGTCGCGGATCCGGCGCTGTGGTCGCCGGCGGCGCCGAATCTCTACGACCTGCAGCTCGCGGTGCCGGGCGAGAGCAGCTACGCGGCCCGGGTCGGCCTGCGGCAGATCACCTGGCACGGCCAGGAACTGCTGCTCAACGGCCAGCGGCTCCGGCTCCACGGGGCGACGGTCCAGGAGGACGTCCCGGGGCACGGGGACGCCCTGACCCCGGCTGATCAGGACGGGCTGGTCGCCGACCTGAAGTCGATCGGCGCGAACGCCGTCCGCGCCCAGCATCCGCTGGACCCCGCACTGCTCGAACGCTTCGACGCGGCCGGGCTGCTGGTCTGGCAGGGGGTCGGGCCGGTCGAAGGCGCGGGCATGTGGTACTCGAACTCCGCCAAGCTCGACGGCGAAGCCGAGCAGCAGGTGCGCACCACCGCAACCGCCGCCGCGCTGCACCCCTCGATCTTCGCCTGGAACCTCGTCGACGAGATCGCGGGCAACGGTCGCGACGCCGCCGAGGTGCGCTACGTGCGCGACTCGGCGCGCTGGCTGCACGCGCACGACCGCGGGCGGATGGTCGCCGTGGACGTGTGGGGACGCCACCCGCCGACCCGGGCCGGCTCGCTCTACTCCGAAGTCGACGCCGTCGCAGAGACCGACTACACCGGTTGGTACGAACACCCCGGCGACAGCCCCGCCCAGCTCGCCGCGATCATGCGCTCCCGTCTGGCCGGGATGGCGAGGACGTTCGCCGGGAAGGTGCTCGTGGTCAGCGAGTTCGGGGCCGAATCGAACACGCTGAACCCGCCCGGGAAGCCCGGGAGCTACGCCTTCCAGGCCGCGCTGCTGAAGAACCACATCCAGGTCTACGCGGCCGACCCTTCGCTGACCGCGATGTTCGTCTGGGTGCTGCGCGACTACCCGCTCACCCCAACCTTCAGCGGCGGGTCGATCCACCGGGTCATCAAGCACCTCAAGCTGATCGAAGGGCTCAACCAGAAGGGCGTGTTCACCTACTCGGGCCGGGCCAAGCCGGCGGCCGCGACGGTCGCGGGTCTCTACAAAGCGCTGCCGCCGGGCTAGCCGCCGCTCAGGCGTGCCGCATATCCGGGCACGCCCTAGCCCTTGTTCCCGGCCGCGATCTTGCGCAGGTCGATCGTCTCGTCGTAGAGCTTCGCGTCCACCCCGGCCGCGAGCGCGACATCGCGCAACGGTCGCCCCGACGCAGTCGCCTCTTTGACGATCTCCGTCGCGCGGTCGTAGCCGATCGCTCCGTTCAGGGCGGTCGCGACGGCGAGTGTGGCTCCGGCCGAGGCGTCGGTGCCCGCCCGGTTGGCTCGGATCCCGTCCACGCACTTCTCCGCGAACACGACCGAGGTCGAGCTCAGGAGCTTCAGCGACTGCAGGAGGTTGCGCGCGATCAGCGGGATGCGCACGTTCAGCTCGAACTGCCCCTGCATTCCCCCGATCGTGATCGCGGTGTCGTTGCCGATCACCTGCCCGGAGACCTGCAGCACCACCTCGGGGATCACCGGGTTGACCTTGCCGGGCATGATCGAGGAGCCCTTCTGGAGCTCCGGGAGGAAGATCTCGCCGATCCCGGCCCGCGGACCCGAGCCCATCAGCGCGAGGTCGCCCGCGATCTTGGTGAGCGAGACGGCGATCACCTTCAGCGCGCCGGACAGCTCGACGAGCGCGTCGCGGTTGGCCTGGGCCTCGAAGGGGTCGAGCGGCGCAGCGATCTGCTTGAGCCCCGACTCCTTCTTCAGCCTCGCGCGAACGCGCTCGGCGAAGCGGGAGTGGGTGTTCAGCCCGGTCCCCGTCGCTGTGCCGCCGAGCGGGATCTGCCCCACGTGGACGAGCGCCGAGGAAACGCGCTCGATTCCGAGCGCGATCTGCGCGGCGTAGCCGGCGAACTCCTGCCCCAGCGTGACGGGAACCGCGTCCATCAGGTGCGTGCGGCCGGACTTGACGATGTTCTGGAAGCTTTTCGCCTTGCGCGCGAACGAGCGTTCGAGCTGCTTCAGCGCAGGCAGCAGATCGTTCTGGGCGACATCGAGCGCGGCGAGGTGGACGGCCGACGGGAACACGTCGTTCGAGGACTGGCCGTAGTTGACGTGGTCGTTGGCGTGCACGCCCGCGAGCGTGGCGATCACCTCGTTGGCGTTCATGTTCGAGGACGTGCCCGAGCCCGTCTGGAAGACGTCGATCGGGAACTGGGCGTCGTGCTTGCCGGCCGCGATCTCGTTCGCGGCGCGCTCGATCGCGCGCGCTTTGGCCTTCGGCAGCAGGCCCAGTTCGCCGTTGACGGCGGCGGCGGCGCCCTTCAACCGCGCCAGCCAGTGGATCACCTCGACGGGGACGGTCTCGCCGGAGATCGGGAAGTTCTCGACGGCCTTGCTGGTCTCAGCGCCCCACAGCTCTTTCTCTTTCGGCATCTTCACTCCTGATCGGGGGGTTGCGCCCGCCCTCGCGCGTGCATCCTGCATCGCGCGGGCGATCGTCGAGAACCCTATCCGGCCCGGCCGGCCGGGCCGCTCGCGCCCTCAGCCGCAGAACGCGGCCAGCTCGCGCGCCAGGCCCACAGGGTCGTCGTAGGCCACCAGGAAGCCCGTGCTCGGCAGCACCCGGAGCTGCCCCGCGGGGAGCAGCTCGAGCGCCTCTTCGGCGGCGGCGAGCGGATGCATGCGGTCGCGGTCGGCCCACAGCAGCAGGACCGGCATGTGCAGGTGGGGGTAGAGGTCGAGCAGCTGCCGCTGCGCTCCCCGCGGCCAGTCCCGCGCCGCCTTCGACCACGAACGCGCGAGGCTCGAGTTGCCCGGCACGTCCGCGAACGACTGGCGGAACAGGTCCGCTGCGGCGGGGTTGGCGCGGGCGCTGAGGGCGACGCCGCGCTGAGGGCGGAAGACGGCCGCCGCCGCGTAGGAGAGCATCACGTCGAGCCCTGGAACCGCGGCCGCGCTCGCGGCGCTCTGGATCGCGGCACGCGTGCCGGCGCGCGCGGGCGGGACGTGGAGCCGGTTTCCCATCAGCACCAGCCGGGCCGGCGAGACCCAGCCGAGCTCGATCGCCCGCAGGATGATCTCGGCGCCCGCGTCGTGCCCGGCCAGCAGCGGGCGCGGACCCAGCACCTCCGCGGAGAACCCCGCCATCACCTCCGCGAACCAGTCGCGCGTGTACGGGTGTCGCGGGCGCTGCTCGGAGTCGCCGTGCAGCGGCAGATCGGGCAGGACCACGCGGAAGCGATCCGCGAGCCCCTCGACGGCCGGTTCCCACTCCTTGTGGGACAGCAGCCCGGAGTGCAGCAGCGCGAGCGCCGGGCCGGCACCGGCCTCCCGGTAGGCGACGCGGGCGCCGTCGGGGTGGTGGTAGAGACGCAGCCGCATCGAGCCAATCCTAGGTACGTGCGAGCGCCGCCCGCCCGCACTCGTGCCATGCGCAGCCGCGGCGAGCGGCACCCGCACGGGGACGACCGCGCCGCCCACCTAGAATTGCGCGGCCGTGAGCGCAGAGAGCCCCCTGATCCCGGACCGCGACGTCGACCCTCGCCGCGAGCTGCCGGAGATGGAGCTCGAGGTGCTCGAGCGCTGGCGCGAGCGCGATGTGTTCAAGGCCTCGGTGCAGGCGCGGGAGGGCGCGGAGAGCTGGGGCTTCTACGAGGGTCCGCCCACCGCCAACGGTCCTCCGGGCTCCCACCACGTGGTCGCCCGCGTGTTCAAGGACATCTACCCGCGCTTTCAGACGATGCGCGGCCACCGCGTCGAGCGCAAGGGCGGCTGGGACTGCCACGGCCTGCCGGTGGAGATCGCCGTCGAACAGGAGCTGGGGATCAAATCCAAGGCCGAGATCGAGGAGTACGGGATCGGCCGCTTCAACGAGCGCTGCCGCGAATCCGTCTTCTCCTACCTGACGGAGTGGGACCGGCTGACCGAGCGGATCGGGTTCTGGGTCGATCTCGAGCACCCGTACCGCACGCTGGATGAGAGCTACATCGAGTCCGTCTGGTGGGCGCTCTCGCAGATCCACGAGCGGGGGCTGCTCTACGAGGGGCGCAAGGTCGTCCCGTACTGCCCCCGCTGCGAGACCACGCTGTCCTCGCACGAGGTCGCACTCGGCTATCGCGACGTGGTCGACCCGAGCGTGTACGTGAAGCTGAAGGTCGCCGGCGGCGAGGAGCGGCTGCTGGTCTGGACGACGACGCCCTGGACGCTGCCCGGCAACGTCGCGCTCGCCGTCTCGCCGGGAGCCGAGTACGCGACGGTCGCCGACGGGCCGGATCGGTACGTGCTGGCGGCGGACCGCGTCGCCGCCGTCCTCGGCGATGACGTGGAGGTGCTCGACCGCTACACCGGCGCCGAGCTGCGCGAGCGCTTCGGCGGCTATGAGGGGCCCATCTTCGACGTCGGGCCGAGCGCGAGCTACCCGATCCTCGCCGACGAGTTCGTGACCACCGACGACGGCACGGGCATCGTCCACCTCGCTCCCGCCTTCGGTGAAGACGATTTCCGTGTCGCCTCCGAAGCGAGCATCTTCGACGCCTCCGATCCGGCGACGCTCCTGAACCCCGTGCTGCCCGACGGGACCTTCGACGGCAGCGTCCGCGGTCGCGGCGGCACCTCCTACGAGGGCCGGTACGTCAAGGACGAGGCGCTCACCCAGGAGCTGATCGACGACCTCGACGCGGCCGGGCTGCTGCTCCGAGCGGAGGAGTACGAGCACTCCTACCCGCACTGCTGGCGCTCGCAGAACGCGCTGATCTACTACGCCAAACCCTCCTGGTACATCGCGACCTCGCAGCTCCGCGACGAGCTGCTGGCGGCCAACGACACCGTCGCGTGGCACCCGCCGCACGTCAAGGAGGGGCGGTTCGGCGACTGGCTGCGCAACAACGTCGACTGGGCGCTCTCGCGCGAGCGCTACTGGGGCACCCCTCTTCCGGTCTGGCGATGCGAGGAGGGGCACATCCACGTCGTGGGGTCCTTCGGCGAGCTCACCGAACGCTCGGGCGACGAGCTCTCCGACCATCACCGGCCCTTCGTGGACGAGGTGTCCTTCGACTGCTCCGAGCCCGGCTGCAAGGGCACGATGCGCCGCGTCCCCGAGGTGATCGACGTCTGGTTCGACTCGGGCTCGATGCCCTTCGCCCAGCACCACTTCCCGTTCGAGCACGGCGACACCTTCGAGTCCTCCTACCCGGCGGACTTCATCTGCGAGGCACAGGATCAGACCCGCGGCTGGTTCTACTCGCTGCTGGCGATCGCGACGCTGCTGGGGCGCCCCGCGCCCTACCGCAACGTCGTGTGCCTCGGGCTGATCCTCGACGAGCAGGGACAGAAGATGTCGAAGTCCCGCGGCAACGCGGTCGAGCCGTGGGAGGTGCTCGACCGCTACGGCGCGGATGCGTTCCGCTGGTACTTCTTCACCTCCAAGCAGCCCTGGGACGGCTACCGCTTCTCGACCGAGACGATCGGGGAGGGCGTCCGGCTGTTCCTCAAGCAGCTCTGGTCGACCTACTACTTCTACGCGCTGTACGCACGCGCGGCGGCTGAGCAGCTCTCGGGCGCCGGACAGGGCGGATCTCCCGCAGGCGCCCTGGATCGCTGGGCGCTGTCGCGGACGGCCACCACGGCGGGGCTGGTCGCCGAGCGGCTCGACGCCTACGACGCGACCAACGCCGGGCGTGCGATCGGCCAGCTCGTCGACGAGCTCTCGAACTGGTACGTGCGGCGCTCACGACGGCGCTTCTGGGAAGGCGAGGCCGCGGCGTTCGCGACGCTGCGCACGTGCCTTCTGGCAGTGGCGAAGATGCTGGCCCCGCTGTGCCCGTTCATCGCGGACGAGATCTACGACAACCTCGACGGCGAGCTCGCGAGCGTGCACCTCTGCGACTTCCCGGAGCCGGACGGCGTCGGCCCGCGCGAGCCGGAGCTCGAAGCGGCGATGGAGCTGGCGCGCGAGACCGTCCGCCTCGGGCTGGGCGCACGCGGCAAGGCGAAGATCAAGGTGCGCCAGCCGCTCGCCGAGGCCGTCGTCGTCGCCGCCGGACGCGAGCGGGAGGCGATCGAAGGCCTCGCCGAGATCGTCCGCGAGGAGCTGAACGTCGGCCGGATCACCTTCGTCGCCGCGGCGGACGAGCTCGGCAGCTATGAGGTCAAGGCGAACTACCGCAGCCTGGGCCCGCGGTTCGGCTCCGAGATGCCCCTGGCCGCGCAGGCGATCGCGGCGCTGGACCCCGCGCGCGTCGCCGAAGCGGTCCGGGACGGCGGACAGATCGGCATCTCGGTGTCGGGCCGCGAGCACACGCTCGCCGCCGAGGACGTGATCCTCACGCTGCGCCCCCCCGAGGGCTACGCGGTCGAGCGCGAGGGCTCCCACGCCGTGGCGCTCGACCTGCAGATCGACGAGGGCCTGCGCCAGGAGGGTCGCGGCCGCGAGGTCGTGCACGCCGTCCAGAACGCGCGCAAGAACGCAGGGCTGGCGGTAGAGGACCGGATCGAGCTGGACCTCGACGGCGACCCTGTGCTCATCGAGGCGGCGCGCGAGCAGCGCGACTACCTCTCCGAAGAGACGCTCGCTCTGGCGACACGGATCGGCGCCGAGGACGGGGCGGCGCCGGCTCAGAGGGCCTACACCGAGACGGCCTCGATCGAAGGCTTCGCGCTCACGATCGGGATCTCGCGGGCTTGACGCCCCGTCCGGGCTCGCGCCGCACAACGAGAAGCGCCCGCATGTGCGGGCGCTTCGAGACCTGGTAGCCGAGACGCGTCGGCGGTGACGGGCTAGGCGGCCGGCGTCAGCGCCGGCTCGAGCTCCTGCTCGAGCTTCTTCTTGGGGTAGGCGCCGATGATCGTCTTGGCGGCCTCGCCGTTCTTGAACAGGATCATCGTCGGGATCGAGAGCACCTGGAAGCGCGCTGCGGTCTGCGGGTTCTCGTCGATGTCGAGCTTGACGATCTTGAGGTCCTCGCGCTCGGACTGGATCTCCTCCAGGACGGGGGCGACGACGCGGCACGGACCGCACCACGGAGCCCAGAAGTCGACGAGCACGGGCTTGTCGGCCTCGAGCACCTCGGCGTCGAAGTTGTTGTCGGTGATCTGGGGAAGGGTGCCTGCCATCGCGTCTCCTGTCGCTCGGTGGTCACTACCCACTATACAAAATGAAGGAAGGGGGTTCGGCTACTCGCGCCGGCGTTCTCGCCGATCCGGCTCATCCCTCATCCCTTCGCCGGCAGCGACCGGGCGTAGGCCGCGCCGACCTCGACCCACTGCTCCAGGTCGCGCTTGCGTTCAACGCCGTCCGAGGCTACGCGCAGCCACCCGTCCATCTCCCGCCCGCGCATGACGAAGCGCGACGCGTGCGCGCCCGCCACGAGCTCATCTGTCTCGTCAGGGCTGCACCGCACGAGCAGACCGCCCTGGCCGCTCGCGCTCACGGCCATGTTGCCGCCGATCAGGAACGCGATTCCGCCGAACATCTTCTTCTCGACGACGCCGGGGTCATCCCCGAGCGTCCCCCGGATGCGGTTGGCCAGATCCTCGTCGTAGGCCATGGCCGCGGATTATCCCAGCGCGAGGAGCTCGCCGGGGTCAGTGCACCACCACCTGCCAGCCTTCCCAGTTCCGCTCGAAAGGCGGCTGGATGTGCGTAAGCGCGACAAAGAGATGCGGCGAGACATAGACCTCGATGAAGGCCGCCGCGACCAGCACCGGCACGGCGATCATCACCGTCACGAGCGTGGCGGCCAGCAGCTGATCCCACTCACCGCGGCGGCTGGCGATGATCCACGCCGCCAGCGGCAGGAACAGGGCCATCAACTCGGGGATCGCGTGCGGCAGCACGCCCAGCAGCACCAAGCCGGGCGAGACGTGCAGGAAGTTCGAGATCCCCGCGAGGGTGTGGCCGATCAGGTACGCCTGGGCGCTGAGCGAGAACGTCGTCGCGAGAATCACGAAGCCGATCGCGATCCGCCCGCCGTGTTCGTGCAGCCAGCGCGAGACGCCGTGGTGGTGCTCCGCCTGCAGCGGCAGCGACGCCCCCGCGATGAATCCCGCCACGCATGCCATCGCGTGCAGGGCGAGAACGAGGAAGTTGTTGCGCAGCAGATGCAGGACGTCGCCGTCGTTGCCGACCGCGAACGGCGGCTGCAGTTCGATGATCCGCGAATAGCCCTGGTCGAGCTCCGCGATCACCCAGACCGCCGCCAGCAGGCCCGCTGCTGCGAGCGCAGAACCGGCTGCCCAGCGGCCGACCACGGCGCCCGGACGCTGCTGCCAGTCCGCGAGCGTGGCACGGGTGTGCTTGACGCCATGGGCGAACGCGTACGCGGATGAATCCATCTCTCATACCTGCATCGGCTCGCCCGCGCCCGAACTCAAGGCGCCCGGCGCGCGGGCGCTCGCCGCGTGTCAGCCGAAGCGCAGCATCGGCACGAGCCACATCGCCTCGGCCGCGATCCGCCAGGACATCTTGCTGGTGCCGTGCTCGCGGTCGCGGAAGGTGATCGGCACCTCCACGACGCGGAAGCCGTGCTGGACGGCGCGGTAGGTCAGCTCGACCTGGAAGGCGTAGCCGCGCGAGCGCACCGTCTCGAAGTCGATCGCCTCGAGCACCTCGCTGCGGAAGCACTTGAAGCCGCCGGTGAGATCCCGGACTTTCAGCCCGAGCACGATCCGCGCGTACGTTGAGCCGCCCTCGCTGACGACCCTCCGCAGCAGCCCCCAGTCGGTCACGCCGCCGCCCGGCACGTAGCGCGAGCCGAGCGCGAGATCGGCGTCACCGCGGGCGGCCTCCAGCAGGCGTGCCAGATCGGCGGGGTCGTGTGAGAAGTCGGAGTCCATCTCCATCACGAAGCCCGCGCCCTCGCCGAGCGCGTGGGCGAAACCGGCGAGATAGGCAGGACCGATGCCGCCCTTCGCCGTACGGTGGAGCACGCGCGCCCAGTCGTGACGGGCGGCCATCCCGTCGGCGATGTCGCCGGTGCCGTCGGGCGAGCCGTCGTCCACGACGAGGATGCGGAAGCCCTCCGGCGCGGCTGTCGAGAGGACCCCGGCCGCAGCGTTCATGATGGCCTCGATGTTCTCGGCCTCGTTGTAGGTGGGGAGGATCAGCCAGGGCTCGCCGGGCATAGCCGGCCCTACCCTAGAGCGTCGGCAAGACCGCACCTGCACCTCCCGCGAACGCGCGCCCGGCCGCCTGGTCCTACGCTGATCTCGTGCCGAGCGCGGAGGCCGCCAAACCGAAGCCCGAGAAGGCGAAGCCCGCGGGGGCCGGGCCCTCCAACGCCGAGATCGCCGATGCCCTCTCAGAACTCGGCGACCTCTACGAGCTCGACGGCGCCATCGCCTATCGAGTCGCCGCCTACCGCACCGCCGCGAAGACCGTGCGCGACGCGTCCGCCTCGGTCTCCTCCCTTGCCCTGCAGGGCCGCGCGACAGAGCTTCACGGCATCGGCAACACGCTGCAGGAAAAGATCGTCGCGCTGACCGAGACGGGATCGATTCCCGCGGCCGAGAAGCTGCGGGCGAAGTTCCCTGCCGGCCTCGTCGCCCTCACCCGCCTGCCGGGCCTGGGGCCCAAGCGGGCGCGCCTCCTCTACTCCGAGCTCGGCATCGACTCGCTCGAGACGCTGCGCGAAGCCGCCGAAGGCGAGCGCCTGCGCACGGTCAAGGGACTCGGGCCGAAGTTCGAGCAGAGCGTGCTCGCCGCGATCGAGCGCGCGGCCGAACAGCCGCCGGACCGTTCCGGGCGCATCCTGCTCCCGCGCGCACGGGAGATCGGGGATGCGATCCTCGCCGGGCTGCTCGACGGCGCCGCCGAGGGAACCGAGGTCCGGCTGGCCGGCTCGATCCGGCGCTGCGCGGACTCGGTCAAGGACATCGACATCGTGGCGGCGACCGACGATCCCCAGACGTTGCTCGAGCGCCTCGAATCGTTGGAGGAGATCGAGAGCGTGAGCTCCTCGAGCCCGGCCGGCGCCCGCGCGCGAACGCACGCCGGCGTCGGCGTGGACCTGCGGATCGGCTCTCCGGCCGCCTTCGGGAGCCTTCTGCAGCACTTCACGGGCTCGGGCCGGCACAACGCGGCGCTGCGCGAGGCGGCCGTGCGGCGCGGCCTGCACGTCTCCGAGTACGGGATCCTCGACGACGCGGCCGGCGACGGGACGGCGCCGGTGCCCTACGCGACCGAGCCCGAGGTCTACGAGCGTCTCGGCCTCGCCTATATCGAGCCCGAGCTGCGCGAGGACCGTGGTGAGCTGGAGGCGGCCGCCACGCCCGGCGGGCTCCCGCAGCTGATCGAGCTCGCGGACATCCGCGGCGACCTGCACAGCCACACGATCGCTTCCGACGGCCGCTACACGATCGAGGAGATGGGGCGCGCCGCGCGCGAGCGCGGCTACGAGTACCTCGCGATCACCGACCACTCGGCCAGCCACGGCTTCGGCGACGCCGTCTCGCCCGATCAGCTCGAACGGCAGATCGAGCTGGTCGCCGAGGCGAACGAGCGATTGAAGAAGCGCCACCAACCGATCGAGCTGCTGGCGGGCTCAGAGGTCAACGTCCTGCCCGATGGCTCGCTCGACTACGAGGACGACCTGCTCGCGCGCCTCGACTGGGTGATCGCGAGCTTGCACACCTCGTTCGGGATCTCAGAGCAGGCGATGACCGAGCGCATGATCGCCGCCATAGAGCACCCGCTCGTGCGGGCGATCGGGCACCCCACCGGGCGCAAGATCGAGAGCCGCGACCCCTACGCGATCGACTTCGAGGCCGTGTTCGCCGCCGCGGCGCGCACCGGGACGATGCTCGAGATCAACGGCAACCCCGACCGCCGCGACCTCTCCGACGTCCACGCCCGCGCCGCGGCGCAGGCCGGGGTCACGATCGTGATCGACTCCGACGCGCACCGCACGGATACGCTCGCGAACATGCGCTGGGGCGTCGCCACGGCGCGTCGCGCCTGGCTCACGGCCGAGCAGGTGGCCAACACCCGGCCGTGGAAGCAGCTACGCGCCCACTAGGCGCGGGAGCAGCTCGCCGGCGACGCGCGCATCGATCGCGGCAGAGCTGAGCGGCTCGAGCTCGACGCGCGCGCGCGCCGCGTAAGCACCGGGATCCACGTAATGGAGCGCAGCCGCGAGAGCCGCCGCCAGGTCCTCGTCGACGAGGCGCTCGTCGAGCCGGCGCGCGATCGGGAGTGCGGCGTAGGGCCCCGGCGCCGGGGTGGTGGCGAGCAGGCAGCCGTCGGCGAGGGCCTCGAGCTGCGCCTGGCCGTAGTCCTCGCGCCGCGGCGCGGTCACGAAGACACGCGCCCGGCGCAGCAACGCGCGGTACTCGGCGCGCGGCAGGCGCCCGGCGTCCCGGACCCCGGGCTCTGCGTCCAGGTCGATCGCGGCCGCCTGCAGCTCCTCGAGCGAGGCGCCGGCGACGACGAGCTCGCCGCCCGCGCTCGCCTGCACGGCTCGCCAAGCCGCGAGCACGCGGTCGAGGCCCTTCTTGCGCGGGTTCCCGCCGTATGTGACGGCGGCGATGTCGCGGGCCGCGACGGGCGCGCCCGAGGCCTCGACCGGCAGTGGCAACACCAGCGAGCGTGCGCGTCCCGAAGGCAACGGCCCGGCCTCCTCCAGAGCCCCCTCGCTCAACGGCAGCAACACCGGGGCCGCCGCCAGCCGGCGGCGCTCGAGCGGGCGCTGCCAGAGCCCGTGCCGGCCGGGGCGGTTCCCGGCGGCCGGAGCGTCGAAGCGGATCGCCCCCGGTCGCGGCCACAGCAGCGCCGCGGTCGTCGTCGAGTACACGATCGAGCGGGCCGGGTCGCGGCGCAGCGCCGCGACGGCCGCCTCCCGTGCCGCACGTGCCCAGAGCAGGTCGGTGAGGGCGAGCGTGCGCACCTCTCGCGGGCGTCGCGCGAGGGCGAGCTCGACGGTCGCGCCTGCGCGACGCAGCGACTGCGCCAGCTCCTCGTCGGCCTCTCGCAGCCCGGTCGTGGCGCCGAGCGAGACGATCAGCACGGCCGCGGAGGGCTCCGCGCGGAGCGCCGGGGCGGCCATCTCAGGTGACGGCGCCGTTTACGTTCTCCGCACGGCTGGCTTTGTACCCGGGCGTGCGCAGCAGCGACATCGGACGCAGCGGCGAGGTCCTGCGGACGTAGAAGCTGGCGCCGTCGCGCTCCTCGATCGCCGCGACGGCCGCGTCCTGGCGCCGCCAGGCGAGCGCCCACATGATCGCGAAGCCGGCCGCGATGCCGGGGATCTGCGGCGCCAGGAACGCCAGGCCACCCGCGAGCAGCGTGAAGATGAGCAGCGGCCACAGCCGGTTGAGCAGGATCGCGCTCGGGTGCTGCTCGGGCAGCGTGGTGCTCGCCTTCGCGGTCGAGAGCAGCCGCGCGATCGGCGGGCTCGTGGCCGCCCGACGCCCCAGGCGCATGCCGACGACGGTTGCGATCAGCCACCAGCCGGCGGAGACGAGCACGAGCGTCTGGTCCGACGACGACGCCCCGGCCAGCACCGTCACGACGGCCAGCGCGGTCGCCGCGCCCGCGCTGAGCAGCACGGTCGTCCTGAGGAAGTCCACGAACCGCACGGAGCTACAGCAGCGCCTCGAGCAGCCCCCGCACGCCTCCGGGCCCATCGACGGCCAGGTCGGCCTCGCGTGCCAGCTCGGGCGGAGCCTCGTCGGAGGAGACCGCGACACAGAGCGCGGTCTCGAGTGTGCCCGCCTCCCGTAGCGAACGCAGGGCCCGGAACGCGTCGAGGTCGGTGGTGTCATCGCCTACGTACAGCGCCGCCGCGACATCCTGGTTGCTGAGCAGGGCGTCGATTCCGAGGCCCTTGTTCAGGGCGACGGGCGGGCGCACCTCGAGCACCTTGCGCCCCCAGTGCACGGCGAAGCCCTCGGACTCGGCCTGCGCGGCGATCTCACGTACCGCCTGCTCGGCGGCGTCTTCGTCGGGCGCCCCGCGCCAGTGGAACGCTGCGATCGCATCCTTGTCCTCGCTGCGGACACGCAGGCGCTGGCGTTCGGCGTCCTCGGCGCGCCGGGCGAAATCTCTGATGCGCCCGGACCAGGCCTCGAGCTCGGGGTCGACCTCGGCCCGCGTCGCACCCGGGCGCAGCAGCTCGCCGCCGTGGTTGCCGACGTAGGCGATCGTTCCGATCGCGACGATCTGGCGGGCGGTCGCGGCGCGGCGCCCGCTGATGCAGCCGACGACCTTGTAACGGCGGGAGACCTCGATGAGGACCGTCCGCGTGGCCTCCGGCACGTGCGCGTCGTCGGCGTGCCTGACGATCGGCGCGAGCGTCCCGTCGATGTCCAGCAGGACCGCCGCACGCGGTGGCTGGGAGCGGATCGGCCCGAGCGCCTCGACGAGCGTTGCGGCTGGCGACACGCGTCTAGTATGCCGCGCATGCAAGGGCGCCCGCCCACCGCGCCCAGTGGTGCAAGCGCGCGCCCATCGCGCCCGGGTCTCGACGAGCGCACGGTCAAGCTCGGCGTGATCGGCACGCTCGCGGGCCTCTTCAGCGGCCTGTTCGGAGTCGGCGGCGGCGTGGTGATCGTCCCGTTGCTGATGCTGTGGCTGGGGTACGAGGAGCGCATGGCGACCGCGACGTCGCTGGCTGCGATCGCGCTCATCGCCGCGTTCGCGGCGGCGGTCGGAGGCCTCTACGGAAATGTGCACCTCGGCGACGCGGCGCTCGTCGGTGTTCCGGCCGTGGCCGGGGTCGTGGCGGGCGCCTGGCTCGCCCAGCGCCTACCCGGCAGGGCGATCGCGCTGATGTTCGCAGCGGTGCTGGTGGGGAGCGCCGTCGAGCTGGTGCTCAGATGATCGGCGCGATCGCACTGGGGCTCGCCGGCGGCGTGATCGCCGGCCTGCTCGGCGTCGGCGGAGGCGTCCTGTTCGTCCCGGGGCTCGTGTTCTTCATCGGCCTGGACCAGCACCACGCGGAGGCGACCTCGCTGCTGGCGATCGTCCCCGTCGCCGTCGTCGGGACGCTGCGAAACGACCGCTACGGCAACGTCTGCCGCAGCGACGCGCTGGTCGTGGGGCTCCTGTCGGTCGCGGGCGCCGCAGCCGGCGTCGCGCTCGCCAACCTCCTGTCGGGCGCGGTGCTCAGGGATGCGTTCGCGGCGCTGATGGTGCTTGTCGCCGTCCAGCTCGTGCGCCGGGTGCTGTCCGAGCCGGGGCGGGGCGAGGACGGGCCGGCGGGAACCTCCGGCCAGATCGCCCGGTCGGCGGGCCAATGACCTAGACTTGGTGGGGATGGGACTGGATAACCCACTTCACATCGCTTTCCTGGTCGTGATCCTGCTGCTGGTCTTCGGCGCCAAGCGCCTCCCGGAGATCGGTCGCTCGCTGGGCTCGGGCATGAGGGAGTTCAAGGACTCCGTCAGCGGCGAGGCGAACAAGCCGCCCGCCCTGAACCAAGGCCCTCCGGCTCAGCAGCCGGCTCAGCCGCAGCAGGCTCAGCAGACCCAGGCCGAGCCCACGCACCAGGCGTAGGCACGTAAGCGATACGACGGCGCCCCCGCGGCGCCGCGCGTGTGTGCGCGTCGAACCTGCGTGGCGCCTGCCGGCAATGACGGCAGCGTCCACGGATGTCGGCCTACAGGCGTGCGCGCCGCCCGCGCGGCTCAGTGGATGATCGGCCCGGTTTCGACCGCTTCGAACGCCGAGCCCGGGACCTGCTTGAGCGTGTTGAGGCTTGCTTCGTCCCAGCCGGGAGAGGGCGCGCCGGTGATGTACCAGGGCGAGCCGTTGTCGGCGACGATGAGCCCGTAGCGCTTCAGCGCCCGCAGGATCACGAGCGCCTGACCGCTGAAGCCTGAGATGTCATAGCCCGCCTTCAGCCGCAGGCGCAGCCCCATCGGAGGGAGCGCCGGGTCGGAGCTGCCCGAGGCGAAGTGCGTCGCCGGGTGGATGTAGCCGCGCTGGGTGCTGGGAACCGTGACGCGCAGGGCGTGTTCGATCGCGCCTTCGCTGACGTCCTGGTAGCGCGCGAGCAGCGGAAAGATCGGCAGCCCGGCCGCGTCGGCCGAGGTCCAGCCTTCGGGACGCAGCGCGTCGCTTCCCAGGTTGAAGACCGCCCCTGACGCGGCCTTCCAGCCGTTCGCGGTGCGCGCGGCTTTGTAGAGCTCGTAGAGCGTGCAGGTTCCTTCCTGGACCACCAGCACGTGCTTGTCGCCATGACCACGCTTGCCGCCGCCCTCGATCGCCGCGTTTTGAGGGATTGGATAGGGACCGGGATCCGATTCGCTGCGATACGCCGTGAACTTGACCGGGACCTCCGGCTGTCCGGCGCCGACCACCTCGAACGGGATTCCGTAGGCGGGGTTGTTGCCGAAGTCCGGATGCAGGTGCGCTTCGGAACCGATGCTTTCGACGTAGGCCTGCGAGTTGGGGTCCTCCGGGAGGTTCGCGACTTCCTCGTTGATCGCGTTGTCGGCCGGGAAGACCGGACAGCCGCCGGCGGCTGCGGCGCGCAGGGCGTGACGCGGGCGCTGGCGCTGGCGCAGGATGCCTGCTCCGGCCGGCGCCGCGCCGAACGCGATCGCCGCGGCGGTCACGAGCGGCGTTGCCAGCCGCGCCACGGTCGCTGCTCTCACGCGCGTCACTCTAGCCCCGCGTGCTGCGGCCTCGACGCGCCCTGGACGAAGCTACGGGCTCTCCTCGAGGGACGCGGGCCGCGCCTCCTCGAGAAGCGATGCGCCGCAGTGCCAGCAGAACGCGGCCCCGCGGCTGTGGACCGCGCCGCAGGAGCGGCACTGGCCGTGGATGCCCGCCTCGGCGCCGGACAGCAGCCTCTGCACCTCGTCGAGCTCCGCGTCGGCCTGCTGCAGCTCGGATGCTTTGCGCGCGATCACATCGAGGCGGTAGTGATCGCGGATCGCCATCTCGTAGGCGAGCCCGCCCAGGTCCCAGGTCAGCTCGGCGACGCGCTCGGCCAGCTCGCGGCGGCGCCGGCGCAGGTCCTGCATCGATCCGGTTCCCACCCACCCCGGCCCGCCGGGCTCCGACGGCCTTCCGGTCGCCGCGAGGCCGCCGACCGGAAGCAGCACGCCGGTCGCAGGCTCAGAGGGGCCGCCCGGCGATCCGCCGCCGTTCTGCGCCGTGTCGAGGGCCATCAGCCCGTTTCGATCGGTTCTGCGCCGAGCGCGTTGATTTCTTCCTGGTGCTTCTTGCCCGTGCTCTGCGTCAGTTTGTTGATCTTCGCTTTCGAGACCGCTTTCGGTTTGGCCGGCGGCGCCTTTTCCTTCGCGGTTTCGTGCTTGCCGGCTTCTTCGTCCTTCTTGTTTTCAGACGCGGAGCCCTTGCTCGCCGCGGGCGTCGAGGACCCGCTGCCCGACGTGCTCGTCGCTTCTTTGGCCGCCCCGGCGACGGCCGCGCCGGCGCCGAGTGCCCCGAGACCTTCCACTTTGATGGTCTGGTTCGCGGGGCTCTTGCTCTGGCTGACCCAGTGGCCGACCAGCAGCCCGGTGAGCAGGCACAGCACGAGCACCGCCAGCAGGCCGATTAGCCCGGAGTTGCGCCGCGCCCATCCGGCCGCGCCGTTCTCCTGGATCGGCACGTAGCCCGAGGGCGTGAGCTCATAGCCACCCGGCGCCCATGCGGCCGGGAGCGCGCCCGCAGGTGCGGGCGGGGAGCCGGCCGGGCCGAGCGCGTCGAGGAACGCGAGGCGAACCGGCGAGACCGGCTTCCCGCAGCTCAGGCAGTAGCGCTGGTCGGCGACGAGCGGCGCGTTGCAGCTCGCGCACGTGTCGGGCTGCTGGGGCTGCTCGCTGGGTACCGGGACGAGGCTCATCGGCTCAACCGAAGGCGCCGGTGACGTAGTCGCGCGTGCGCGTCGCGCGCGGTTCGCCGAACACCTGCTCGGCGCTCCCGAACTCGATCAGGTCGCCGAGGTACATGAACGCGACCTTGTCGGCGATGCGCTGCGCCTGGGCGAGGTTGTGCGTCACCACGACGACGGCGAGGTCGCGTCGCAGTTCGCCGATCAGCTTCTCGATCGTGTTCGTCGAGATCGGGTCGAGCGCGCTGCAGGGCTCGTCCATCAGCAGGACCTCCGGGCGCGGCGCGATCGCGCGTGCGATGCACAGCCGCTGCTGCTGGCCACCGGAGAGGCGCAGGGCCGGCGCGTTCAGGTCGTCGCGGACCTCCTCGTAGAGGCCGGCGCGCCGGAGCGCGTCGATCACGAGCGGCTCGAGCGCCTTCCGGCCGGGACGCTTGCGCGACTGTTCGCGCAGCGCGAAGGCGACGTTGTCGAAGATCGACATCGGGAAGGGGTTGGGCTGCTGGAAGACCATCGCCACGCGTGAGCGCAGGGTCGTGTCCGGCAGCTCGTGAATGTCCTCGCCGTCGAGCAGGATGTGCCCGGCGCGCGCCGCGCTGGGCGTCAGCTCGGTGAGGCGGTTGAGCGTTCGCAGCAGCGTCGTCTTTCCGCAGCCGGAGGGCCCGATCAGCGCGAGCACCTCGCCCTGGTGGATCGAGAGCGACACGGACTTGACCGCCGGCTTCGCGCCGTAGTTGATGCTGACCTCCTCGAGACGCAGCCGTTCGGGACCGGAGGCGGAGACGGGACGGATCGACGCCCGCTCATCCGGGGGAGGGGCCGGCACCGGCTCGCGGTCGAGCACGATCGTGCGGACGGGCGGCACCGTCCCGGTGGCCGGCGGCTCGACGGGCTGCTCGGCAGGGACGCCGGCCGCGCGAGCGCGCGCGAGCCGGTCCAAGGGGTTCTCCGAGTTCTGCTCGTCTTCGCGGGCCATCTCTGTGCGCAAGGGGTGGATCAGCATCTCCTCGGGGGTCATTCGCGCACCTTCTCCATCCTTACAATCATCCTCATCGACTAACTGAGCTAGGGACGTTAGCGGGTGCATCCAGCGATGTAAAGCGCTGTGCCTGCCCGCTCAGACGACCGCGCCGGCGACCGTCATGCCGAGGCTGTCGGCCTGCGAGCGGCCGATGCGTTCGACCAGCAGGTTGAGCCCGAAGACGAGGACGAGCAGCACGAAGGCGGCGGCATAGGCCTTCTGCGGCGCCGCTCCTTCGCCGGCGGGCGAGTTGTCGTAGACGAAGCTGGTGAGCGTCGTGCCGGTTCCGCGCAGCAGCCCGAGCACCGGGACCGAGCCCTGCGGTTCGATCCGCGGCGTGTTGCCCAGCAGCAGGACCACGATCGCCGTGTCGCCGATGATGCGGCTCATCCCGAGCGTCACGCCGGTCGCGACGTTGGAGCGCACGCTCGGCATCAGCACCCGGCGGATCGTCGCCGCGCGGGTCTTGCCGAGCGCGTAGGCCGCCTCGCGTACGTGCGCCGGCACCCCCAGGAGCCCCTCGCGCGTCGCGGTGTAGATGAAGGGCACGGCGATCAGCGACATCATCGCCCCGGCCGCGATGAAGGAACGGCCGTAGACACCGCCGCCTTCGGCCGTGAACGAGAACGGCGCGAACAGCCCGAGCTGGAAGATCGTCAAGCCGAAGAGCGCGAGCAGGATGTCGGGCGTGCCCGCCACGATCTCGATGCTCGACTCGACGATGCGCGAGAGCCAGGTGGGTCGCCCGTACTCGATCACCCACATCGCGGCGCAGACAGCGAGGGGCGTCGCGATCACGATGCCGATGAACGTCAGCAGGGCGGTCCCGAGCAGCGGATCGAGGAACCCGCCGCTGCCCGCCTGGGTCGCGCTGACCTGCGGCCGGCTGAAGATGAGGCTCGGCCGCAGGTACTGGATGCCTCGAACGCCCATGTAGATGACGATCGCCGCGGCGACGAGGCAGAGCGCGATGCCCGCGCCCCAAGCCATCGCGAGCGCGAGCCGGTCGGTCCAGCGCCAGCTCGCCGGCGAGGAGCGCTTTCCCGGGCCCCGGAGCATCGGCCTTCGCGCCGCCGCCTCATAGTGGTGCAGCGTGCTCACGTCCGCACCTGGTACCTGCGCAGCGGGAGCTTGATCACGTAGCCGAAGAGCGAGAGCAGGAACCCGGAGAACAGCATCAGGAACGCGAACGCGTAGAGCGATGCTTTGAGCGCCGGCGCGCCGATGCCTTCGCGGAAGTCGACGATCGCCGAGGCGAGCGTACGCAACGGCTCGAAGAAGACCGTGAAGCCGTCGCTCGGTCGCGGCGCGAAGTCGGTGCCGCCGGAGACCATCGAGATCATGATCGACTCGCCGATCGCACGGGCCGTCGCGAGCACCGCCGCGGCGATGATCGCGGGTCGCGCCGCGCGCAGGGTGACGGCGATGATGGCGCGCACGGGGTTCACGCCGAGCGCCACCGCGCCCTCGCGCCAGGAGTTCGGCACGGATACGAGCGCCTCGCAGGTCAGCGCCACCATGATCGGCGTGACCATCACGGTCAGGATCACGATCGCGACGCCGAGCCCGGCGCCCGTCAGCTGGACGGTGTTGGCGAGCGAGTTCTTTTCGGCCGGGCTGACCAGGTGGTTGCCCACCCACGGCACCAGCACGAGCACGCCGATCAGCCCGTAGATGACCGACGGCACAGACGCCAGCAGCCGGATCACCGGTATCACGATGCGACGCAGGCGCGCCGGAGCCAGCTCGACGATGAAGATGGATGAGGAGACCGCGATCGCCAGGCCGATCAGCACGGCCGGCACCGCGGTGATGATCGTGCCGTAGATCAAGGGCCAGGCACGCAGGTGATACGCCGCCGCCGAGGGGTTCGGCCCGGCGGCCTGCATCCGTTCGGCCTGGAGCTTGAAGCTTTCGCCCGACCCGAGCCAGGAGAGCCCGTTGTGCTCGAGGATCGGCCACGCCTGGATCGTGACGAACACGATCATCGCCACCACTGCGAGGGCGACCAGGAGCGACACCGCGCCGAGCGAGAACTCGGCGCGGTGGTCGCTCCATGGGGCTTTCAGGCGTTCGAGCACCGGTCGGCTAGCTGATCGGGACCCACTGCGTCGAGATGATCTTCTGGGCGGCGGCTGATTTCTCGATCCAGCCGATGAAGGCCGAAGCGGCGCCGGTGGCCTTGCCTTTGGTCACCTCGTAGAACCGGGCGGTGCCGGAGTAGGCGCCGGACTTCACCGTCGAGGCGCTGCAGCCCGTTCCGTTCAGGCCGACGGCGTTGACAGTGCCTTTGTCCGACTGGTAGTTCGAGACGAACCCGATCGAGTTGGGGTCGCTTTCAACGGTCTGGCGCATCAGGCCCTCGGAGGGCTGTTCGGAGGCCAGCGAGGAGACTTTCTTGCCTTCCAGCAGAATCGTCTGGAAGTTGGTCAGCACGCCCGCGACCGACGTGCGGCTGACGAGATCGATCGTCCCAGACGCGGTCGCACCAGGGACACCGCTCCACGCACGCGTTTTGCCGGTGAAGATCGCCACGGCCTGCGCCGTCGTCAGGTTCGCCAGCGGGTTGGCCTTGTTCGTGATCACGCAGATCCCGTAGCGGGCGATCGGGTAGAAGACCAGCCCGGGGGGGTCCGTCGAGATCGGGTCGCGCGAGACGTCGCCGATCGTGACGCGCCCGGCTGCGACGTCGTTGATGCCGATCTGCGCCCCGCCCTGCGTGATCTTGAACTTCACTTTGTTCGGGTGCACTTTGTTGTACTTGGCCGCCAGCAGCGTGACGAGGGGGTAGGACGCGGTGGCGCCACTGATCGTGATCGTGGTGATGGCCGAAGCGGCCGCCGGCGCCGCGACCCCGACCACCCCGGCCACCAGCACGGCGGCGGAGATACGGCGGATGCGATTCATGAAAAGAGAACTCCCTCTTGTTCGATTGGTTTGGTGAGATAACAGGCGTTCGCCGCGTTCGATGCGCTGTCCAGATGGGTTGATCTGTTCGGCCCATTGACAAACGTTTGACAACCGTGGAGGGCGAACATATCATAATCTCGACCAAACCGATCCAGTTTCCCTATTTTGTGGGAAACCAAACGATCGGGCCAGAACATGGACAACGCCAACGACACCCAACTGCCCCCCGGGGGCGACCCCGAGGCGCCTCGCGCGGCCGCTCGAGGAGCGCGCGTGCTCTCGACCCGCTGGGCCGCCGGGCTGGCCGCGGCAATGCTCGGGATCGGCATCGCGGTCGGCGCAGCGATCGGACCGGCACCGGCCCCCTCGCTCGCGGGCGGCGTGGCCGACCGGCTGCCGCTTCTGCTCGCGGGTCTGAGCACGCGCCACGCGAGCACCTCCTCGACGCCGGCGCCCCAGCCGGCTGCGAGCGAACCCGCCCCGAGCTCGAAACCGGCCACGGCGGCGAGCGCCCCGCCTGAAGCGGCGAGCACCTCCTCGACGGCCCCCGCGGCCGAAGAAACGAGCTCGGGCTCGAAGCCCGGCTCGAGCGCGGGCAAGAGCAAAAGCAAGACGACGCTGCCTGCCACCACCAACGTGTGGCTGATCCAGCTCTCGGGCCCCGGCTTCTCGGCGGCGAGCGCCCAGCCCGCGGCGACCCCCTACATCACCTCGCAGCTGCTCCCGGCCGCCACCCTGCTCAGCGGCTGGACCGCGTTGCAGGCGAGCGCCTTCGCCGGCGAGGCCGCGCTCGCCGAAACGCCGCCCGCCGGATCGCCGCCCCCGATCCTTCACTCGATCGTCCAGCCGCCCTGCCCGGAAGGCCCGGCCGGAGCCTCCTGCGCCCCCGAAACCCCGGGGCAGCTGACCGCGGCCGACGAATTCCTGAAGGCCACGCTCGCGACCATCACCGGCACGACGACCTACAAAGAACACGGGCTGGTGGTCATCACGTTCGCGACGGTCGGCATCGCCACCCAATCCGAACTGCCCGCCGGCGCATCGACCTCCCAGCTCACCTCCCAGCCCCCCGCCGGCGCGGTCCTCCTCTCCCCCTTTGTCAAGGCGGGCGCCCGCTCGAGCGCCGCCTACAACCCGACTTCACCCAGGCAGAGCCTCGAAAAGCTCTTGCGCTGAGGAAGAACAGCCAGCACCAACGAACGAACGGAGACCCCCGTTGCACCTCAAAGAAACAGCCCACCGTAAGGCACGCCTGTGGCTGCTCGCGAGCGTGGGCTGCCTCGCCCTTCTGCTCGCACTGCCGGCGATCGGGCACGCCGAAGAATCCAACCCCAACAACTACAACTGCATCGGCAGCCTTGCGAAGGGTGCCCCCCAGGAAGGCAGCGAAGAACAGCAGGTCGCCTACACCTTCTACTGCAACGGGCCGATCACCGGCTACCAGGTGCAAACGCAGGTGCCGATCACCAGCGCACCCGAACCGCCGAACGTCAACGCGATCGAAGCCGGGGTGAAACTCGGCGCGCAGCTGAAGGACACCTTCTCCTGCGGCGGGGAACTCCCGGGCTACGCGGTCAACTGCGTCGGCGCGGCGAAGAACGGCTACGAGAAAATCAGCGGCCAGTTCTCGATCGAAAAGAAGCTCTGTGTCGAGCCCCGTGTGGACGCGCTGCTGACGGTCACCTACGCCTACCTCGAAAAAGGCGTGGTCACCCAGGCGATCTCGGGCCCGTTCGAGCTCGGTCGGCCGACCGGCTGCCCGGCGGACGCCTACTCCGGCGGCACGCGGCTGAACCCGAAACCGCTCAACGTCACGCACAAGAAGAAGTCCGACAAGAAGAAGTCCGACAAGAAGAAGGCGAGCGCCAAGAAAGCGGCGCACAAGAGCAGCGCTCGCCGCTGAGCGTCTGAGCCCGGACGCACCGACACGGAAAGCGTCCGGGCGTCCCCGGTCCGCGCGCGCGGTGGGCGAGCCGCGCGCGCGGACCGCGGGCGGATGCAGGCGGCGCCCCCGCGCATGCCGGGGCTTACGCTCCAGGGATGAGCTCCCGCCATCCACGCCGCACCGTCCCGCCGAAGCCCTGGCGTGCCGCCCGGGTGCTCGCGAGCACCGCCGGCCTCACCTACGCGCTGCTCTGCTGCGCCGCGTGCGGCGCCGCCTCCGAGCATGCAGCCGGCGCGCCGTCGAACGCAGCGCGCAGCCATGCCGCGGCCGCCGTCCAGCCGGCCTGCGCGCAAGCCGTCGCATCCGCCTACGACGAAGTCGCCGGGCGCATCTACCACCAGGCCGCAACCGGCCGCGACGTCGCCGAGGCCGTGCATCGCGTCACGAGCTCCACCGCGCTGATCTCGGCCGCGCGCGCGGGCGACGCTGCGGCGACGCGCACGGCGCTGGACTCGCTCCTGCTCGGACAGATCGTGCGCATCGAGGTGCTGCGCGGTGGCCGTGTGCTCGCCTCCGCGGGGGCCGGCGACGCGGTCGCCCCCGTCGCGGGAACGCTGCCCGGCGCGGGCGGCGCGCGCTACCTGCTCTCGGTTCAGTCCGACCGCACCTACACCCAGGTGACGAGCCAGGTCACCGGCGCCGAGGTGCTGCTCATGTCCGGGTCGCGTCCCGTCGCCGGGACGATCTCGCTTCCCGCGTCGCTCCGCCTCCCGGCGAGCGGCCCGGTCACGGTCGGGGCGCGCTCATATCAGGCGAGCACGCTCGCCGGCGCGGCCTACCCCAGCGGTCCGCTGCGCATCGCGGTGCTGGTCCCCGCCGGCGAGTTGACGTGTCCCGCGAACGCCGCGCTGACGCGCTCAGCCGTACTCGGGCGCGTCGGCGAACGGATCTACGAAGCCGAGGAGAGCAGCCCGGTCGTCGCAGCGACCGTGCGCCGCATGGAGAGCACGCCGGCCTTCGTGGCCGCGGTGGCACGGCGCGACGCCGCGGCCACCCGTAAGGCGATCCTCGGCTTCTTCGCCGCCCACATCCACGTGGTGCGCGTGAGGGTCCTGGTCGGCGGGAGGCTGCTGATCGACGAAGGCGGCCCCTACGCGCTGGCGCCCGTCTCGGGGACGCTTCGCAGCGGCGGGCGCGTGGTCGGGACGTTCGTCACGGCGATCCAGGACGACGCCGGTTACCTCAAGCTCGCGCGGCTGTTCACCGGAGCGCAGGTGCTGATGCGAACCGGCTCCCGTCAGGTGATGGGGACGCTCAGCCCGGGACCGGCGCAGGTACCGGACGACGGCGCCGTCTCATACGGCGGCCACAGCTACCAGGCGTTCTCCTTCATGGCGACGGCGTTCCCCTCGGGACCACTGCGCATCTCGCTGCTCTACTAGGCGCCTCGGTCCTACAGCAGGCTCGTGGTCATGCGTTCGACCTCGGCGATCGAGGTCGATCCTTCGCGGACCTTCTGGATGCCGTCGTCGCGCAGGCGCTTCATGCCTTCCTCGAGCGCCACCGCCACCATGTCGTCCACCGAGGCGTGCTCGAGGATCAGCGTGCGGATGCGTTCGCTGACCGTCATCACCTCGTAGAGCCCGACGCGGCCGCGATAGCCGCTTCCGCCGCACCGCGAGCAACCGACGGGCTCGAACGGTTCGGCGCCGGCCAGGCCGTACTCGTCGAGCACCGAGCTCGGCACGTTCTGAGGCTGCTTGCAGTGCTGGCAGAGCGCTCGCACGAGCCGCTGGGCGACGATGCAGTCGACGGCCGATGACACGAGGAACGGCTCGATGCCCATGTCGATCAACCGCCCCAGCGCGCTCGGAGCGTCGCGGGTGTGGAGCGTGGAGAGCACGAGGTGGCCCGTCAGAGCGGCCTCGACCGCGATGTGCGCGGTCTCACGGTCGCGGATCTCGCCGACCATGATCACGTCGGGGTCGGCGCGCAGCATCGAGCGCAGCCCGACGTCGAACGTGACCCCGGCCTTGGGGGCGATCTGCATCTGCTTGATGCCCTGGATCCTCTGCTCGACCGGGTCCTCGATCGTCAGCACGCTGCGCTCGCCGTCGTTCACCACGTGGAGCGCGGCGTAGAGCGTCGTCGACTTCCCGGAGCCGGTCGGCCCCGTCACGAGCACGGCACCGTTCGGGCGCTGGACCGCGGAGCGGAATCGCTCGAGCTCCGCAGGCTGCATGCCGAGCGACTCGAGACCGTCGACGACCACGCTCTTGTCGAGGATTCTCATGACGGCGCCCTCGCCGTACACGAGCGGGAGCGTCACGACCCGGATGTCGACCCGGCGCCCGTCGACGGTGAGCGCGAAGCGGCCGTCCTGCGGGACGCGGCGCTCGGAGATGTCGAGGTCGGCGAGGATCTTGATGCGGGAGACGACGCCGGCGGCCATCTTGCGCTTCACCGTCGCGGCGGGTGTGAGCACGCCGTCGACCCGGAACAGCACGCGGGTGTCGCCCTCCTCGGGGTTCACGTGAATGTCGGATGCGCCCTGCTGGATCGCCTGCGCGACGATCGAGTGCACGAGCTTGATGATCGGGGCGTCGCTGTCGGCCTCGTCGACGAGCAGGCTCGCGCCGCCGTCCTCGCCCTCTTCGGTCTCCTCCTCGGCGAGGTCCTCGATCGATTCGTCCATGCGCGCGAGGCGCTGGAGCAGCAGGTTGAGGTCCTCGACCGACGCGGCCGCCGGCCGGACGCGGCGGCCGGTCATCATGCCGATGTCGTCGATCGTCAGGACGTTGGTCGGGTTCGCCATCGCCAGCACGAGCGCGCTGTCGTCGGTGTATCCGACGGGGACCGCCTGATAGCGCTTGGCGGCCTCGACGCTGATCAGGTTGACGGCGCCCATGTCTAGGTCGTAGACGGAGAGGTCGACGAAGTCGAGCCCGAACCGCTCGGCCACCACACGGGCGAGCTGATCGTGGCGCAGGATGCCGCGTTCCACGAGCACGAGCCCGGTCGGGCGCCCCTGGGCTCGAGCGGCGGCCACGGCCTCCTCGACCGTCTCGGCGTCCGAGAAGCCCAGATCGACCACGACCTCGCCGATCATCCGCGTCGAGCGCCCCGGGTTCTTCGGCGGGTACAGCCCGGCATTGCCGCCACGGCCCGGCGGGCGCGGCGCCCGGCGTCGATCGCCGTCCTCGCCACCGGTCGCGTCGGCGATCGGCGGGGCGTCTTCGAGATCCTGCTCAGCTTTCGGGTCCTGCTCGGTGCCGGGGGTCTCGGGCGCAGCCGCCTCGGCCGCCGGCGCGGTGCCCTGGGCGTCGGCCTCTGCGGCCGGCTGGTCGTGCCGCTCGCGGGCGTCCTCGCCCTCGTGCTGCGACGCAACAGTTGACATGGCGCTATCGCCCATCACGATCTGTATCGGCAAGCGAAAAGCGCCGCTTGACAGGCTGTCAGGCGGCTGACCGGGCCAACCCGTGCTCCACCGCGCCCTTGACGCTCGCATCGAGCGCGTTCAGGCGATAGAGCGCGAGCGCCTCGGCGGAGCCGAAACGCCCTCCAGGAGCCTGGTCGGCCCCGTGGTGGCACAGCACACAGTGCTCCAGCTCCAGCCGCCGCTCCCCCTCCAGGCTGCCGGGCGCGCGGGAGGAGATCAGGCGCAATCCGAGCTCGACGTGTCCGAGCAGCTCCCCTTCGCGGGTGCGAGCGATCTCGGCGCCGTAGGTGTACTCGCGGGTCTTGCCGAGATCGTGCACGAGCGCCGCCGTCACGAGCATGTCGCGATCCAGCCGCGGGTGCATCGTGCACAGCTCGATCGCCATCGTCGCGACGGCGACGGTGTGCTCGAGCAGGCCGCCGAGAAACGCGTGGTGGGAAGCGCCGGCGCGCACCCCCGACGGTCCCGCCGGCAGCGAGCAGGGGGCGAGGCGCACGCGACGCCTCAGCTCGGTGTCGCCGAGCAGGCCGTCGAGCAGTGCCCGCAGCGCGGGGTCGTAGACCTCCCGGGCGAGATGCTCGAGGAACCCTTCCAGCTCATCGAGGTCGCGGCGGCTGGTGGGCAGGAAGCGCGAGGGGTCCGCTTCGCCCTCCTGCACCCGGGCGATCTCCTCGATGTCGATCTGGAGCTGCTCGCGAAAGCGCGCGACGCGCCCGGCGACCCGGACCAGCTCGCCGCGCTCGAAGCGCCCGGCGAGCACGTCGGCGTCGCGGAACGCCCGCCCGACGATCGACCCGGTGCTGTCGCGCAGCTCGAGCGTGAGAAACGGCGCACCGGAGCGGCTGATCTGGCGCTCCTTGCGCGTGCAGGCGAACACGCCCTCGACGTGCTCTGAGGCGCGCAGCGTGGCGACCGTCTGACGGGCCGCCGTGTCGTTGGTGCCGGCAGCGGCGATCGGCGCATGATGTACGGTGATTCGGATGCAACCGCTGATCTGGGACCGCCGTCCCGACGGGCTGCGCGCCCCGGCGATGGTGTGCGCGTTCCAGGGCTGGAACGACGCCGGCGACGCAGCTTCGAGCGCTGTCTCCTTCCTCGCAGCGTCGCTGGGCGCCAAGCGCTTCGCGCGCATCGACTCCGAGGATTTCTACGACTTCCAGGCCAACCGGCCGACGATCAAGCTCGACGGCCGCGAGCGCCGCGAGATCGAGTGGCCGAGCGTCGAGATCTTCGAGGCCTCCGCGCCGCGGGCACCTCGCGACCTGGTCCTCGTGCAGGGCGTGGAGCCGTCGATGCGCTGGCGCTCGTTCAGCGGTCACCTCGTCGACCTCGCCGAAGCGCTCGGCGTCCAGGTCGTCGTGTCGCTCGGCGCCCTGCTGGGCGACGTCCCGCACACCCGCCCGGTCGCGATGACCGGCCACGCCTCGGACCCCGCGCTGCTGGAGCGCCTCGGCATCTCGCCCTCGGCCTACGAGGGCCCGACCGGGATCGTCGGCGTCCTGCACGCAGCCTGCGCCGACGCCGGGCTGCCTGCGGCGAGCCTGTGGGCCGCCGTGCCCCACTACGTCGCCGCGGCGAACAACCCGAAGGCGGCCCTGGCCCTCCTCCGGCGCATGGAAGTCCTCGTCGGCGTCTCCGTCGACGTCTCCGAGCTGGAGTCGGCGTCGGGGGACTACGAGCGCCAGGTCGGGCTCGCCGTGCAGAGCGACCCCGACATCCAGGCGTTCGTCGAGCGCCTGGAGCAGGCGGCCGAGACCGACGAGCAGAGCTCGCCCGCCGACGTCCCGTCAGGGGACGCGATCGCGCGCGAATTCCAGCGGTTCTTGCGCCAGCGCGGCCCCGAACGCTGAAAGGGCGCCACGGGCCGGCGCAGGGCGGCGTCCTCGCTCGCTCGCGTGCCGAGCACGCTTCGCTCCCTGCGTCCTTGCCCTGCTTGGCCCGTGGCGCCCTTTCCCGCGGCCCGAACCCGCTCGGGCGGCGTCCTTGCTCGCTCGCGTGCCGAGCACGCTTCGCTCCCTTTCCCCCGAGGGTCGGGGGCCGGCCTCAGAGCGCCGCCGCCGGGCAGACGATCCGGTAATCGCAGATCCTGCACGCCGCCTGTGAGGGGGTGGGCTCGAAGTCCTGGGCGAGGATGCCCTCACCGACCTCGAGCACGATGTCCCTGACGGCGCCGGGGTCCCGCTCCTCGCAGGGCACGGGAACGATCTCGTCGTCCAGCACGTAGTAGTAGGCCTGGCGCGAGGAGTCGAGCTTCCAGTCCTCACGGGCGGCGAGCGCGTACAGGGAGAGCTGGACGTCGTCGCGAAGCTGCTCGGCGCTCTTCGGACGCGAGGTCTTGTAGTCGATCAGCTCGTAGGTCTCGGGGGCGCCGTCGGGCGAGGGCAGCCGGTCGACGCGATCGACGCGTCCGCGCAGCTGGTGCGGGCCGAGGCTGAAGGAGAACGGCCGCTCGAACCACACCGGCTCGGATGCGTGCTCCTGCAGGCGCTCGTGGTAGCGGACGAGGGCTGCGTGCGCCTTTGCCAGCAGCACGCCGTCGTCGCCGTCGCGGCCGAGCCCGGCCCGCCGCCATCCCGCGTCGAGCAGCTCGAGCAGATCGTCCAGCTCGGGCCCCCCGCCCGAGTGATGGCGCTCGAGCACCTGGTGCACCACGATCCCGAAGCGCTGATGGATCGTCTGCTCGGTGGGGATGCGAAGGACGCGGGCGAACTTGTACCGCAGCGGGCATGAGCGGTAGGTCTCGATATCGGATGCGGACATCGCGAGCCCGTCGCCGCGCCTGGGCAGGAACGCCCGCAGCGAGAGCTCCTCGCGCGAGCCGATGGGCGGAAGCGCCGCCGCCGCTCCATCGGCACGCTCGACGGCCAGCAGGCTCTCGTCGAGCGTCGAGGTCTCGAGGATCTCGCGCTGGAGCGGCGTCGCGGCGGCGAGCAGGCGCGCGTTGACGTCCGCGAGCGCGTCGGCGGGACTCTCGCCCGCGGGCCGTTGCATCAGGGCCGCAACCTTGAGCAGCTCCAGATAGCGCACGACGCCGTGGGAGATGTCGAGGTCGGTGTCCAGGCGCAGCTCGCCGAGCCGCCCCCCGACGCGCTCGACGCCCTCGAGCAGCTCCTCTCGGAGCAGCGCCGCGATCTCGCGCAGGCGCGCCGCGGCGGCGTCCTCCGGCGAATGTTCGCCGGCGGCGGCGAGCGGCTCGCCCGGTGCGAGCGGGGCGTCCTCGAGCTCCGGGGGCGGCCCGTCTCCGTCGGGCTCGAGGTCCGCCTGCGGCAGCACGGTCGCGAGGTGGCGCGCCAGCTCGCGGGCGCGGGCCCGGCCGCCACCGTGCCCGGCGCCCCCTTGGGCTCCCGGTCCGCCGGCCGGCAGCTCGCCGGCCATCGCCACCAGGCGGCGCATGCTCTCGCGGCGTTCCTCGATCTCCTCGGGAGCAAGCAGCGAGGCCGAGCGCCCGGCTGCGCCGAGACGCTCGATGAGATGAGCCAGGAACTCTTCCGGGGGCAGCGACTCGAGATCGGCGCTCGCCTCGCGATGCAGCGCGACGAAGCGCTGGATCCGCTCCCGCGCCTCCGGGGGGACCTGGGGGGACTCGGTCGCCGCGGCTAGGCCGACGACGAGGTCGAGCTTGCGCCGCCGAGCCACCTGGATCACCCGTGCGAGGTCCACCTGGCGGAGCCCGATCGGCGGTCGCGCGAGCGCACGGACGACCGCTGCCGCGTCCTGCGGATCGACCAGCAGGCGCAGCCAGGCGAGCACGTCGCGAACCTCGGGGCGCTTCATCAGCGCGACCCGGGAGCCGCCCCCGGCCGGACCGCGGGTCTCCTCGGCGGCGATCCTCGGGGCAGGCACGTTCCAAGGATACGCACGGAGGAAGGCCGGCTTGCCCCGCCTGGCCCGGCGGCGCGGGGCGGCTCCGTGGCTACGCTCTGTGGATGGACCCGATCGATTGGTCGGCCGCACAGCGGATCGGTGAGCTCGTAGCCCACGCGGGCGGCTCGGGGACGCTGCACTCGGGCGTGCGCGCCGAGGCCGTCGAGCCGCGCGCCCACGACTTCGCGATGCGCGTCTCCACCTACAGCGGGCTGCCCCTGACCGGCGCGCTGCCTGCACTCGAGCTCGTCGACCGCCCTTCCTGGATCGCCGCAAACCTTCAGACGATGCGTCCGATGCTGGCGCCGCTCAGCGAGCGGCTCGGCGATCAGGGCGGCCCGCTGGCAGGTCCGTTGCGGTCGGTCTCGGGGCTCGTGATGGGAGCGCAGGTCGGCGCTCTCACCGGCATGCTCTCCCAGCGCGTGCTCGGCCAGTACGACGTCGCGCTGCTCGACCCGGGGGTGCCGCCCAGGTTGTTGCTGCTCGCGCCCAACCTCGGCCAGGCGGCCAGCAACCTCGACCTCGACGGCGAGGACCTTCTGCTGTGGGTGACGATCCACGAGATCACCCACGCCGTCCAGTTCACGGGCGCGCCGTGGCTCCGAGCCCACGTCGGCGGGATGCTCAGCGAGCTGCTCGCGGACCTGCAGGTCGTACTCGGCGGAGACGCAGACAGCGACGGAGAGCCGAAGACCGGCAACGGATCGGCGCCGGGCAGCGGATGGCTGCCGCGCCTGCCCGACCCCGGGGAGCTGCGGGACATGCTCGACCGCGCCCGTCGCGGCGAGCTGCTGCGGCTCACCCTCGGCGAGAACCGCTGGCGGCTCGTCGAGCGGATGCAGGCCACGATGTCGCTGATCGAGGGGCACGCGGAGCATGTGATGGACGCCGTCGGCGCCGAGGTGCTGCCCTCTCTGCCGCGTCTGCGCGCGGCGATGACCCAGCGGCGCACCCAGCGCGGGCTGCCGTGGCGCGTGCTCGAGAAGCTGCTCGGGCTCGAGCTCAAGCTGCGCCAGTACGAGACCGGCAGGCGCTTCTGCGACGCCGTCGTAGCGACCGGCGGCCCCCAGGCGCTGGCACTGGTCTGGTCGGGTCCCGAGGCTCTCCCGAGCCCCGAGGAGCTCGAACATCCGGAGCGCTGGACTGCCCGGATGATGCCTGCAGCGGCCTGAATCGCCGCCCCCACTGATCGAACGCACGTTCCACGTGTTACAAAGTGAGGAAGCGTGCAGCCCCGTGGTTACAGGCTCTTCACGGCCTGGTACGATCTCGCTGTAACGATCTTCCACGGACGGGTTACAAACAAGTGTTCGCTCACCCAGCCAAACGGGTAGAGGCGAACAACAAGCCACCAGACCCGTACCTCGCGCCCGGCGAGGAGGACATAGGAGATCGCACCAGAAATGCCCACCGCCCCCAACACTTCAAAACCCAAAGCCCGCAAAACGGCGAAAGCCGCGACGCGAAGCAGCGGCGCCACCAAAGCCAAAGCGGCCCGCAAACCGGCGAAAGCCACCGCGCGACGGACCAGCGCGACCAAAGCCAAAGCGACCCGCGCAAAGGCCAGCCGCACCCGTGCGGTCAACCAGAGCGAGGCCGCCGTCCGTGACAGCCAGAGAGCCGCTCGCGAGAGCGCCGGCGTCGTCGGCGACTACGCCGAGCGCGCCGTCCTGATCCCTGTCGGTGCCGCGCTCATCGCCCGCGAACGTGTCGTGACCTCGGTCGGCGACACGATCTCGAGCTACTCGACGCCCACGAAGGCCCAGGCCCAGCTGCGCAAATTCGAGCGCCGTGGCGCGACCGCGCGCAACCGTCTCGAGCGCGAGGTCCGCAAAACCCGCGTGCGCGTCGAGCGCGAACTGCGCCAGCGCCGCAAGAACGTGGAGCGCACGGTGAACGACGCCGTCCGCGACATCGAGAAGCGACGCGACTCGATCGCCAAGAACGGCAGCGACCTCGGCGAGCGCGTGCCGGAGCTCGCGAACCAGGTGCAGGAGCGCATCCTGAGCCTGGTCTAGCCAACCGCTTACCCCGCGCGGCCCGGAGAGGGACCGCTGCGGGAGAGTCTGCCGGCCTCATATCCCGCCGGCAGTAGTAGCACCCTCTCCTCCCTCGACCCCCGGGCGGCCCCCACTGCCCGGGGGTCATTCTTTAATGGGTTGGGAGATTCCCCGGCGCGCGGCGCACCGACCGGGCGCCCACCGTCGGACACGCTGTTTCCGGTGCAGACCGTCGCGGTCGAGCGATACTCACGTCCTGTGGCGGAGAGCAACGCGCAGATCGTCGAACGTGCCTACGGGCGGTTCAAAGAGATGGGGTCGCCGGAGACGAGCCTCGTGGGACCGGGGTTCGTCTGGGACATGACGCACATGGCGAGCTGGCCCGAGCAGCCGTTTTTCGAGGGCCGCGAGGGAATGCTGCAGTTCCTGTCCGAGTGGGCCGCGGCATGGGAGGACTGGCACATCGAGCTGGACGCGATCCACGAATCAGCCGACAAGGTCGTGGCCGTGCTCCACCAGACCGGACGCTCGCGAGGGACGGGGCTGCTCGTCGAGATGACGTTCGCGCAGGTGTGGACGATGCAGGACGGCAGATACCGCCGCATGGAGATGTACTCCGATGTCCAGAGCGCTCTCGCCGACGCGGGCGTGAGCAGCTAGTCCCGAGGCGCCGCACCCCGAGACACATGTGGAGAGCGGCGCGGGCGTTGCTAGCCTGATCGACAGGGCTGCGTCAGCGTGGCCCGCGGGTGAGGTGAGGCATCGTTCCCGCACGAGCAACGAGGCTAAGGAGGACTACACATGTCCCTGCTCGTGCAGCTCGTCGGCTCAGCGCTCATCCTGATCGCGTTCATCGCGGCGCAGAGGGAGCGTCTCACACCCGCGTCGCGCAGCTATCTCGCGCTCAACGCCTTCGGCTCGATCGCGCTCGCGCTCAGCGCGGTCGTCGAAGCGCAGTGGGGGTTCCTGGTGCTGGAGGCGGTCTGGGGCGCGGTCTCGATCGCCGGCCTGCGCCGCAGCTTCCTGGCCGCCTGAGACCGCCGCCGGGGCCGCCGCCGCCCGTTTGGCAGAATGCAGAGACCGATGCCCACGCAAGAGGAGATACGCAAGGCGCTCGAGGTCGTGATCGACCCGGAGCTGCACCGCTCGATCGTCGAGCTCGACATGGTGCGCTCGATCGAGCCCAGCCCCAACGGAGTCGTGGACGTCACCGTCTCGCTGACGACGCCGGGCTGCCCGATCAAGGGCCACTTCCAGACCGCCGTCGCCGACGCCGTGTCGAAGCTCGACGGGGTCTCCCACGTCAACGTCTTCTTCGATGTCCTGAGCGACGAGCAGAAGGCGGCGCTGCAGCAGAAGCTCGGCCGCGGCGGCCCGCTGCCGGCCGGCGCGCTTGCGCAGGTCTCGAACGTGATCTGCGTCGGCTCCGGCAAGGGCGGCGTCGGCAAGTCGACCCTGACCGCGAACCTCGCCGCGGCGCTCACCGCCGAGGGCAAGAGCGTGGGCATCCTCGATGCCGACGTGTGGGGCTACTCGATCCCGCGCATGTACGGGCTCGGCTCCACGCGCCCGTCGGTCTCGGCCCAGCGCAAGATCATCCCGCTCGAGTCCCACGGCGTGAAGGTGATGTCGATCGGGTTCTTCGTGGAGGAGGACGCAGCCGTCGTCTGGCGCGGCCCGATGCTCCACAAGGCGCTCACCCAGTTCCTGCAGGACGTCGAATGGGGTGCCCTGGACTACCTGCTGGTCGACCTGCCGCCCGGTACCGGCGACGTCTCGATGACGCTCGCGCAGCTGCTGCCGCAGGCGCGCTTTCTGATCGTCACGACGCCGCAGCCGACGGCGCAGAAGGTCGCCCGCCGTGCCGCTCAGATGGCGGACAAGGTCTCGCTCGAGATCGCCGGCATCGTGGAGAACATGTCCGGTTTCACGACCCCGGGCGGCGAGCGCTTCCAGATCTTCGGCGAGGGCGGCGGCCAGGAGCTGGCCGACGAGCTCGACGTCCCGATGCTCGGCAAGGTCCCGCTGACGATGCCGCTGCGCGAGCAGGCCGACGCCGGCCTGCCGCTGGTGATCGAGGACCCCGACGACCCTGCCGCGCAGGCGATCCGCCAGCTCGCTCGGGGCGTCGTGGCGATCTCGCCGCTGCCCACCCTGCCCCTCGTGGAAGCCGCGCCGACCGCGCCGGCTCCGGCCGAGGACAGGAAACCCGTGGGCATGTCGCTGCCGATGGCCTGACCGGCCGGCGCCGCACGCGACATGCCCTCCTCCGTCTTGCGCGGCCGCCCGGCCGGCACGCTTGCGCCCGCGCGAACCGCGTCCTCGCACGCTTGACAACAACCCTTCCACTAAAGGATCGTCCTTCCGAAGATGTCCACATCCGAGCAGGAGCACCCGATAAAGGGGCACAGCCAAGATCAGCCCGCAGAGGGGCACGAGCAGGAGCAGCCCGCCGCCGACGGCGCCGCCATCGCCGAATTCGATGAACGGCGCGCGAAGATGGAGCGACTGCGCGCCGAAGGGATCGAGCCCTATCCGCCCGTCACCCTCTGGAACACCCGCACGCGCATCGCCGACGTGCTGGGCGCGCACGATCCGGCGACCCTCGAGCAGGGTGCCCACCCGGACATTCGCTACGTCGTCGCCGGCCGCCTGATCTCCCGCCGGGGTCATGGCAAGCGCGCCTTCCTGGATCTGCGCGACCTGTCGGGCTCGATCCAGATCGTGCTCCAGGCCGACACGCTCGGCGAGGAGGCCTACGAGCGCATCCTGAGCTTCGACATCGGAGACATCGTCAGCGTCGACGGGTGCGTGTACGTCACGATGCGCGGAGAACTGGCGCTGGAGCCGCAGGAGGTCACGCTGCTCACGAAGACGCTGCGGCCCCCGCCCGACAAGCACCACGGCCTCGGCGACACCGGCACGCGCTACCGCTATCGCGAGCTGGACCTGCTCGCCAACGAGGAGACGCGCGAGCTCTTCATCACGCGCAACAAGATCATTCTCGCGATCCGCGAATGGCTCGCCGAGCGCGACTTCGTAGAGGTCGAAACGCCGGCCCTGCAGTCGCTCGCCGGCGGCGCCGGCTCGCGGCCGTTCACGACCCACCACAACGCGCTCGATCGCGACCTCTACCTGCGCATCTCCGTCGAGCTCTTCCTGAACAGGCTGATCGTCGGCGGGATGGAGAACGTCTACGACATGGGGAAGGTGTTCCGCAACGAGGGCATCTCGCACAAGCACTCTCCCGAGTTCACGATCATCGAGTTCATGTGCGCCTATTCCGATTACAACGACGTGGCGACGGTGACCGAAGAAATGTTTCGCGACGTCGCGCAGAAGGCCCTCGGGCGGACGACGATCAAACGGAACGGCGAGGACATCGACCTGGCCAAGCCCTGGACGCGGATCACGATGCGCGAGCTGATCCAGGAGCGCTTCGGGCTGGACATGATGGAGTCCACGCGTGAGCAGCTCGCGGAGGTCCTCGACGAGCCGATGGACCCAGAGGCGACCTGGGCCGAGGTGGTCGCGGACATCTACTCGGAGAAAGTCGAGTCGACCATCAACCAGCCCACCCATGTCTTCGACTTCCCGCTGGAGCCCTTCCCGATCACGCGCCGGCACCCGGTCCACCCGGAGCTCGCCGAACACTTCGACGCGGTGATCGGAGGCATCGAGCTCGTCAGCGGCGACACCGAGCTGAACGACCCCGTCGACCAGTGGCAGCGCTTCGTCGACCAGCGCAAGCGCCGCATGATCGACGACGCCGACGTGCCGCACCCGAACGACGAGGAATACGCGCGCGCGATCGAGTACGGCTACTCGCCGACGGCCGGCGGCGGGATGGGAGTGGATCGCCTCGTGATGATCCTCACCGAACGCGACTCGCTGCGCGAGGTCATCCCCTTCCCGATCGTGAGGGACCTCAAGTGAGCCGCTCGAAGCTCGCGCTCGACCCTGGGGTCGTCGAGGCCTGCCGGCAGGCCGCGCGGCGGATCGCCGACGACGTCGCCGGGCAGGTGACGGGACGGACGACCGTCTCTGTCGAGCGCAGCGTGACGCGCCTGCTCGGCGTGGACGGCGCCGACGAGCTCGAGGTGCCGCTCCCGAACGTGCTCGTCGACCACGTGCACGAGCGGGGCGGGCTGGACCGCGGTGTCGCCTACTGGCTCGGCAACGCGATGCTCACGGGCTCGCGCAGCCCCCAGCAGATCGCCCAGGCCGTCAGCGCGGGCGAGCTCGACCTGATGGAGATCGAGCGCGCCGAGGACGCTGCGATCCGCGAGCGGGTCACCGAGCAGTGCCGGGCGAACCTGAGCGCGATCGTCGCGCGCTTCGAGGACCGCGCGGCGATGCGCGAGCGCCTCGGAGATCGCCACGGCACGCTGCGCTACGTGCTCACCGCGACGGGCGACGTCTACGAGGACGTCGTGCACGCGAAGGCGGTCGCCCAGGCCGGCGGCGACATCGTGGCAGTGATCAGATCGACCGCCCAGAGCCTCCTCGACTACGTCCCGTACGGGCCGACGACCGAGGGCTACGGCGGCACGTTCGCAACCCAGGCGAACTTCCGGATCATGCGCGAGGCGATGGACGAGTGGTCCGAGGAGCACGGCCGCTACGTCCGCCTGTCCAGCTTCTGCTCCGGCCTGTGCATGTCGGAGATCGCCGCGATGGGCGCCTGGGAGGGCTTCGACAACATGGTCAACGACGCCCTCTACGGGATCCTCTACCGCGACATCAACATCGTCCGGGGGCTGATCGATCAGCGCGTCTCGCGCATGATCAACGGCTGGTTCGGTGTCACGATCAACACCGGCGAGGACAACTACCTGCGCACCGCCGACGGGATCGAGGCGGCGCCCTCGGTGACCGCCTCGCAGTTCATCAACTACCAGCTCGCGCGCGACTCGGGCGTGCCCGACCGCCAGATCGGGCTCGGCGACGCCTTCGAGATCGACGTCCCGGTGACTAACGGGCTGCTCTACGAGTGGGCGCAGGCCCAGCTCACGCGCGAGCTGTTCCCCGACTGCCCCGTCAAGTACATGCCCCCGACACGGCACATGGACGGCAACCTGTTCCGGACCCATGCGGCCGACACCCTGTTCAACCTCGTGACGATCGCGACCTCGCAGGGGATCCAGACGATCGGTGTCCCGACAGAGGGCATCTTCACGCCGCACATCCACGACCGGGTGCTCGGTCTTCAGAACGTCGACTACGTGTTCAACGCGGCGCGCGACCTGGGCGAGGAGATCGAGTTCAAGTCCGGGGGGATCATCCAGACGCGCGCGCAGGACGTACTCGCGGGGGCGCACGCGCTGCTGGAGCGGATCGCCGAGATCGGGCTGTTCGCGGCGATCGAGCAGGCGACGTTCGGCGACGTGAGCCGGCGCGTGGACGAGGGACGCGGGATCGAGGGGATCGTCGCGACCGGCGAGGGCTACTTCAACCCAGTCGTCGAGCTGATGAGCGCGGCGCCCCGTGCGGAGGCCGGCGTTGCCTAGGGAGGTCGACCTGCACGCGGTCCGTCCCTACGCGGACCACCTCGGCGACGGGCTCGTCCAGATGAGCTTCACGCTGCCCGTCCCCTACTCGCTCGCCGCCCGCAAGGCAGCCATGGAACTGGCGGCCAAGATGGGCTTCGAGGAGCCCGAGGTCGTGCATTACGAGGAGCTGACCGAGGGCTACACCTACTTCGTGATGTACGGGCGCTGCGTTGCGAGCGTCGACTTCGCCGCGCTGCAGGGCGAGGGCTTCGACATCGAGTACATGAGCGAGGACGAGATCGAGCGCTTCGCCGAGCGCAACCTCGGCAGGCGCATCGTCGTCGTCGGCGCGAGCACGGGCTCGGACACGCACAGCGTGGGCATCGACGCGATGCTCAACCTCAAGGGCTACCACGGCCACCACGGGCTCGAGGGCTATCACTCGTTCGAGACCTACAACCTCGGCAGCCAGGTCCCCAACAGCGTGCTGCTCAGCAAGGCGATCGAGGTCGGCGCCGACGCGATCCTCGTCTCCCAGACGGTGACCCAGCAGAACCTGCACGTCCAGAACCTGACCGAGCTCGTCGAGATGGTCGAGGCGGAGGGCAGGCGCAACCAGCTGATCCTCGCCTGCGGAGGCCCCCGGGTCTCCAACGAACTCGCCAAGGAGCTCGGCTACGACGCCGGCTTCTCGAAGGGGACCTACCCGCACCACCTCGCGACGTTCATCGTCCGCGAGCTCGTCGCCCGCCAGGCTGGCGACCGTGTCCCGGCGGGCGGCTGAGGGGTGACGCTGGCCGAGCTGACCGCCGCCGCGCCGCGGCTGGCGCTGGTCGGGCTCGCGAAGAACACCGGGAAGACCGTCACGCTGAACGCGCTGCTGGCCGAACTGGCGGCCGCACGGGAGCCGGTCGGCGTCACCTCGGTGGGACGCGACGGCGAGCGCCACGACGTGATCGACTTCCGCATCGAGAAGCCGCTCGTGCGCCTGGCCGCCGGGGATCTCGTCGCCACCACCGACAGCCTGCTGGCCGCGAGCGGCCTCCCGCACGAGCTCCTGGAGCGGACCGGCGTGCGCACCCCGATGGGCGAGGTCCTGCTCGCGCGGCTGAACGGCTCGGGCACCGTCGAGATCGCCGGCCCCTCCGCGGCGGCGGACACCCGCGAGGTCGCCGACTCGATGCTCGCGCACGGCGCGCGTCGCGTCGTCATCGACGGCGCCATCGACCGGCGCGCGGCATCCTCGCCGGAGGTCTCCGACGGCCTGGTCATGTCCACCGGCGCGATCCTCAGCGAGGACCCCGGCGAGGTGGTCGCGCGCACCGCCGAGGCGGTGGCGCTCGTGCGCCTGCCCGCGCTCACGAGCGACGGCGAGGACGGGCGCGCACGCGAGCTCGCCGCCGCGCTCGAGCCGAGCGTGAGCGCGCTGGCCGGCGAGGGCGGTCCGCCCCGGCCCCTGCCCGAGCGGTTCGTGCTCACAGCGGAGCCCGCGGCGATCGCCGAGCTCCTGCGGGACGCGGGAGCACCGCGGCTGCTGCTCGTCGCCGGGGCGCTCCCACAACGCTTCCTGGACGGTCTCGTGCCGCAGGTGCGCCGCGCCGGCACGCCCCTGAAAGTCGTCGTGACGGATCCCACGCGGCTGTTCCTCACCGATCGCGGCGTGGAGCACTACGCCCGCGCGGGAATCGAGCTGCGCGTGCTCAGGCCGATCGAGCTGCTCGCGCTCACCGTGAACCCGGTCGCGCCGCAGTCGCACAGCTTCGACTCGGCGATGCTCCGCTCCGAGCTCTCGGGGGCGATCGGGGACCTGCCGGTCTTCGACGTGATGCACCCCTCGTACACGCGGAGTGCGCCGCCGATGCCCGGGGCGCGGCGCGCGACCGCCTGACGGCGGCCGCGCCCGCTAGCAGCCGAGGCGCTCGGCTCTGCGACCCTGGCGGAGGCGCGCCCGCCGGGCGAAGACGCCCCTGAAGGGATTGATCCGAGCCGTGCGCGGCCCGCCCGTTCCCCGCAGGCCCGCCCGGGGCCGCGGCACGCCCCCGCTACGAAGATCGCGCTGGCGCTCGGTGGCGAACTGCGATGTGAGGTGATGGCTCATGTTCATGTCCTCACCTTCGCCCGCTTGGGCCGGCGCCCCAACGCATTTAGAGTGGACTAAATGGTTGGCGGCCGAGCCCGGGATCGCCGATCATCGGTCCCATGATCGAGGCTCGTTTCGACACCGAAGCCCTGACGAAAGTCCGGTTCGCGATCTCGCCGATGTTCGAGATGACGCGGAGCACGAAGGCGCTGCGCGATCCTGGCTACGCCGCGCTCCACCTGCCATGGGTGGAACGCGCGCTTCCCTGCGTGGCCGGTCTGGACCTCGCGCCGCTGTTCGCCCTGCAGAGCGCCCCCGACTACAACCCGGACTTCGTCAACCCCCCGCCCAGCACACCGCTGGTGGAGTTCGAGGACGAGCTGCAGACGATGCTCGCCACGCCGGACGAGCAGATCGTCGCGGAGGTCCGTTACTCCTACCAGGACGTGGCGCTCCCGGAGGTGCTGGAGCAGTTCGTGACCAGGCCGCGCGAGGCGATCGAGGCGCTTGCTGAGCTGATGCGCGAGTACTGGGCGCGCTGCCACGCCGAGAACTGGCCGCGCATGCGCTCCCTGCTGGAGCACGACGTGCTCTACCGCTCGCGCCAGATCGCCGACGGCGGCACCGCACGGCTCTTCTGCGACCTCGCCGACGGCGTCAGCTGGTCCGACGGGGTGCTCCGCATCCCGGGGAGCTGCGACGGCGAGCTCGACGTCGACGACCGCGGCCTCCTGCTGATGCCGAGCGTCTTCGTGTGGCCGAAGCTGACGGCGCTGACCCTGGAGCCGTGGCAGCCCACCGTCGTCTACCCGGCGCGCGGCGTCGGGATGCTCTGGAGCCCCGAGGAGGCGCCGAGCCCGCCGGAGGCGCTTGAGCGCCTCGTCGGCCGCACCCGCGCGGCGCTGCTGAACGCGCTCGACTCGCCCCGAACGACGACGGAACTGGCCGGCGAGCTCGGCCTCTCCGCGGGCGGCGTCTCCCAGCACCTGACGGTGCTCCGCGACGCCGGCCTCGTCCACGGCCGGCGCGTGACGCGCTCGGTCCTCTACCTACGCTCGGCGCAGGGCTCCGCGCTCGTGAAGGCCTCCGGCGCCGGCGACGCCGGCGAGGAGGTCGCCGCCTAGCCCGCGGCCGCCGCGCCGCCCTCGTTGCGGAAGTAGTCGGCGTTCAGCTGCGTGTACTTCTGCCACTCCGGCGGAAGCTGGTCCTCGGCGAAGCAGGCGTCGACCGGGCAGGCCTCGACGCAGGCGTCGCAGTCGATGCACTCCTCCGGATCGATGTAGAGCATCTCGGCCGCGTCGTAGCCGGGCTCGTCTGGCGTCGGGTGGATGCAGTCGACGGGGCAGACCTCGACACAGGAGTTGTCCTTGGTGCCGATGCACGGCTCGGCGATTACGTAGGCCATTCGCTTCTTTCTACTCGTTTTCTCACGGCTCTCGGAGAGAGGCGCATATTGTACGAATCATGCTGCTCATGACGGGTGCGACCGGCCTCGTCGGCTCGACGCTGCTGCGCCGGCTGCTGGCGGAAGGGACCCAGGTGCGCTGCCTGGTGCGCGATCCACGCCGCCTGGGCACCCAGCGCGTGCGGGTCCAGATCGCCCTTGGCGACCTCACCGACCCGCCCTCGTTCCGCAACGCCCTGCGCGGCGTCGACACCGTCGTGCACCTCGCCGCCGCGATCCGCGACCAGCCACGCGGCTCGATCGAGGAGCTGGACGGCATCGCCACGTGGCGCATGGTCGCCGCCGCAGAGCGCCAGGGCGTAGAGCGCTTCGTGTTCTTCTCGGCGCTCGGCGCCTCCACCCACAACCGCACCCGGGCCCTGCGCGCCAAGGCTCTCGCCGAGCAGGCGGTCGTCGAGGCCGACCTGCACTCGATCGTCTTCGCGCCGTCGATCGTCTACGCGCCGGGCGACGCATGGCTGACGCTGCTGGAACGCCTGGCCCTGCTGCCCGTGATGCCTGTGAGCGGTCGCGGCGAGGCCCGCTTCCAGCCGATCTGGGCCGAGGATGTCGCGGACTGCGTCGTCGCCAGCCTCCGTAACGAGGTCGGCTCGGCCGAGAACGGGCAGCGCCACCGGCGCTACGAGCTCGCCGGGCCCGAGACTCTCAGCCACAGCGAGATCGTGGCGACGGTGCTGCGGGCGCTGCGCCGCAACCGGCCGCTCCTGCATGTGCCCACCCCGATCGTCTCGCGCGCGCTGCGTGTGCTCGAGGCGGCCGCCGGCGAGCGCGCCTTCGCGACATGGGATGAGGCCGAGCTGATGGAGGTCTCGATGCTCTCCTCGCGCGGCACCTCAGATGTGGGAGCGCTCGGCGTGGTTCCCCAGCGGATGGCCGCGGTACTCGCGGCCGCCGCCGGCTAGCTCCTCGTCCGCGGCGCGGGCGCGCTCAGGAGACCCACTCGCCGACCGGCGCGTGCCGCTGGGCCCACGGCCGCGCCGCTTCGAGCTGGCCGGCAAGCGCCAGCAGCCGCTCCTCGCCCGCGGGGGCGCCCACGATCTGGACGCCGACGGGAAGCCCGTCCTCCCCTTCGGAGAGCGGCAGGGCGATGGCAGGCTGCCCGGTGGCGTTGAACACCGGCGTATAGGGCGTGAACAGGCCGGAGCGAGTGAACGTGGACATCGGGTTCGCGGCCGCGGTGTCGAGCGTGCCCAACGGCAGCGGGCGCTCGGCGAGCGCCGGCGTCAACAGGGCGTCGTACTCGGAGAGCCATGCGACGAGCTGGCGCGCGAAGGCCTGCAGGCGGACCACGGCCGCCTGCTGCTCGAGCGTGCCGAGTTTGCGTACCATCGAGAAGATCGCCCAGCTCATCGGCTCCATGTCCTCGGCCGTGACGCCGTCGATCCCCTTGCCCGAGACGTTCGCCGAGTAGCCGATCGACAGCGCGATCTGCGAGGAGAACACCATCCCGAACAGCTCGGAGAGGCCCTCCTGGCGCCACGGGGGCTCCACCTCGATCACCTCGTGACCGAGCGAGCGCAGCAGCTCGGCGGCCTCGTCGGCGCCACGCGCGGCGATGGGGTCGAGCGTGGCGTCGGGGCTCGGGGTCTGCTTGCTGAAGGCGATCCGCATCTGCCCCGGATCTGCGCTTGCCGCCTGCGCGAAGGGCTGTGACGGCGGCGGCGCCCAGGTTGCGTCGCCGTGCTCGTAGCCCGCGAGCACATCGAGAGCAGCCGCGGCGTCGGCGACGGTCCGCGCCAGCATCCCGTCGATGCCCAGCGACGAGTCGCCGAGCTCCGGCGCCACCGAGATCCGCCCGCGGGTCGGCTTCAGCCCGACGAGGCCGCAGCAGGCGGCGGGGATCCTGATCGAGCCGCCGCCGTCGTTGCCGTGGGCGATCGGGACCATGCCGGCCGCGACCGCCGCCGCGGCGCCGCCGGAGGAGCCCCCGGGCGTGCGTTCGAGGTCCCAAGGGTTGCGCGTGGGCCCGAAGATCCGAGCCTCAGAGACGGGCAGGATCCCGTACTCGGGGAGCGTTGTGGTGCCGACGATCACGAAGCCGGCGTCGCGCAGGCGTCGCGTGACGTTGTGGTCGTAGCCGGCGACGTAGTCCTCCATCAGGCGGCAGCCGTAGGTCAGGCGCATCCCCTTCACGGGGCGGTTGTTCTTGACGGCCACCGGGACCCCGGCGAACGGGCGCGGGTCGCCCGCTGCGACGCCGTCCGCGGCGGCCAGGGCGCCCTCCTCGTCGATCTGCACGAACGCGTTCAGGGCGGGGTTCAGCTCCTCGATCCGCTGCAGCGAGAGCTCGACCAGCTCCCGTGAGCTGACCTCGCCGGCGCGCACCATCGCCGCCAGCTCGACCGCCCCGCGGAACATCAGATCGTCGTCGGCCATCGCCCCTCCTCGTCTCGACGTACTCGCCGCCGCCGCGCGCCGGCACCTGCTTCAGCGTACTCGCGCAGCCATTCCTGCGACGATGTGCCCCTGCCCACAAGGCAGCATCTCCCGTCAAGCATCAAGCTCAGAAAGCGAGTGCCATGAGCGCGGTTCAGTCACCCGAGGTCCAGTCGGGCCTCGAAGGCGTCGTCGCCTTTGCCACCGAGATCGCCGAGCCGGACAAAGAGGGTGGCGCGCTGCGCTACCGGGGCGTCGACATCGAGAGCCTCGTGGGTGCCGTCCCCTACGAGCAGGTCTGGGGCCTGCTGGTGGACGGCCGCTTCAAACCCGGACTCCCCCCGGCCGAACCGCACGCGCTGACCGTCCGGTCGGGCGACCACCGTGTCGACGTCCAATCCGCGCTCGCGATGCTCGCTCCGGAGTGGGGCTTCGGGCAGCTGATCGACATCACCGACGAGGAGGCTCGCGACAACCTCGCGCGCGCCTCGGTGATGGCGCTCTCGTTCGTCGCGCAGTCCGCCCGCGAGGCCGGACAGCCGCCGGTTCCGCAGGAGGAGATCGACCAGGGACGAACGATCCCGGAGCGATTCCTGATCCGCTGGCGCGGTGAGGCCAACCCGGACCACGTGAAGGCGATCGACGCATACTGGGTCTCGGCAGCCGAGCACGGCATGAACGCCTCGACGTTCACCGCCCGCGTGATCGCCTCGACCGGCGCGGACGTCGCCGCGGCCCTTTCCGGCGCGGTCGGAGCGCTGTCGGGACCGCTGCACGGTGGCGCCCCCTCGCGCGTCCTGAAGATGCTCGAGGAAGTGGAACAGACCGGGGACGCCGAGAAGTGGGTCTCCGACGCGCTCGACCGGGGCGACCGGCTGATGGGCTTCGGCCACCGCATCTACCGCGCCGAAGACCCGCGCGCGCGGGTCCTGCGGCGCACGGCCAGTGAACTCGGCTCGCCCCGCTTCGAAGCCGCCGAGGCGCTCGAGAAGGCCGCGCTCGCAGAGCTCCAGGCGCGGCGCCCCGACCGCGTGCTCGCCACGAACGTCGAGTTCTGGTCGGCCGTGATCCTGGACCTCGCCGAAGTGCCCGCCGATCTCTTCACGCCGATGTTCACCTGTGCGCGCGTCGCCGGCTGGTCCGCCCACATCCTCGAGCAGAAGCGCGAGGCGAAGCTGATCCGTCCGACCGCCAAGTACGTGGGCGAGGGCCCGCGCGACGTGAGCGCGGTGGAATAGACCTCACCGGAGCGCAGGCCCGGGCGGCGAGCGACCGGGCCTCTGCGCTCAGAGGAGCTTCACAGGCCGGCGACGAGCCGGGACCACCAGCTCGGTCGAGTATGTCCTGCCCCCTACGCGCGCCCGAGCGAGGTAGGCGACGGGTTCCGAGCCACCTGGCAGCTGCACGTGCAGTCGGCCGCCGGCAGGGAGCGTGGCGGTGGCGACGGCGCTCGACGGCCGGCATTCGTCCAGCCGCGTGACCGTCAGCACCCCCGCCCGGGCCAGGCGAAGGGTGACCTGCGATTCGGCCGGGCGCGAGCGGTCGGAGGCGATCTGGAGCACCCCTGGCAGCCCGACCGCGACCGAGCTGGTCCGCCCGACCTCGACTCGGTAGGACCCGCGCGCCGGGGCGCCGCGCGAGAGCGCCAGGCTGAGCTCGAAGTAGCCGCTGCCGTTCACCCGCCCGGAGGCGACCCGTTGCCAGCGCCCGCCCCCGGCCCGGCGGAACGCGTAGGCGCGCTCGCCGAAGTCGCGCTGCACCGCGGCGCCGAACAGCAGCACCGCGCGCGCGGAGCGCCGGACCGACACGAGCGCGACGGGGCGGCGCGGACAGAGCGTGGGCTGCGGTCGAGCCGGCACTTCCACGAAGGCTTCCGCAGGCACAGCGACCGCGCCGTAGTGCGCGGTCACGACGCACATGAGCGACCCTTCGAGGTCTGGGGCGACGGTGTAGGACGACTTGCCGGAGACATCGAAGACGGCGCTTTCTTCCGGGCGCCGCCGGCTGAACCACGCGTAGGAGTAGGAGCTGGGAGTCCCTTCCCAGCTCCCCGGGGAGCAGGTCAGGCGGCTGCCGGGTATCGGCCGGCCGAGGATCAGCGGCCCCCTCGTGAAGCGGAACGGGCCACCGATCGCCAGCGGCTGGGATCTGCCTTCGGTGTGGACCGGGCCCGCTGCGCCTCCGGCGGGCGTCCAGACGTTGATTTCACACCCGACCCGTCTGCCCACGGCGGTCCCGGGAACCGTGACCGCCGGAACCTGCTTGTTGCCGAGTTCCGCGGCGAGCTGCGCTTCCACGGTGCCGGGGAACGCCGTGAGGCCGGGCTGTTTGATCGCGGGCGCGACCGACTCGGGCCCCGGGTACGGCGCCAGCCACCGGTAGGTCGTCGTGCCACGCGGCTCCAGTGCGCTCCCGAAACCGCAGGTGAGCGTGCCTCCGGGCTGCGGGCTTCCCGCGATCGCGACGTCGACCGGAAGCGCCCCGCCCGAGACTGCGGTGGCGCCGCCCGGTCCGTAGGCGACGGTCCAAGGCGACCCGGCGCCCGGAGCATCCACGTGCGCGAAGAAGCCAGCGGGTTCGCCGGCGGTCTCGATCAAGGGAAAGCCCGCCGGCGGCGCGCCCGGCTCCAGGGAGACCGTCCCGGCGAGCGAGGCGGTGCCGGTCACGTCGAGCAGGTGTGCGCTGAGGGACGCAGGCGCGGAGCGGTCCTCGCGAATGGTCAGGTCCGCGCCTTCGCCCTGGGCGTATGAGGCGACGCTCAGCCCACCGGGGGCCGACCCGTCCCCCGGTTCGACTGTTCCGGCTTCGTTGACGAGCGGGCCGTCGACCGCGCCGTCGCCCGCGAGCGTCCCGCTCGCGACCTTCACCGGACACCCGATTTGCCCGTCGTCCAGCACCCTGCCGCCGGAGATCTGCAGCGACGCGCATTCCACACCGCCGCCGACTTCGAGCTGCCCGCCTTCTGCCGTCTGTATGCCGCCGCTCAGAGACGAGGCTTCCGCACCGCCCGCCAGGGCGAGTCGCCCCGAGCCCTCCACGAGGAGACCGCCGCCGCCGGCGATGGCGGCAGCCGCCTGGCTGCCTTCGCTCACCGCCACCGTCTTCTCCGCGCCCCAGCACACGACCGTCGTGGCGCTCGGCACTCCGGCGCTCCAGTTCGAGGGCGTCGCCCAGGAGCCGCCGCTCGCGCCGGTGAATTCGTCGCCGCACGATGCGGCCATTGCGGGCTGCGAGAACGCCCAGGCGAGCAGGGTCGCCGCCGCGGCGAGTCCGATCGCCAGCCGCAGCCGCGCCTGCAGACGGTCCCGTCCAACTCGATCCGCGCCCCACATCCCGATCGCTCCTGTCGCGCCCGGCAGGGAGTTTCCCAGATTGGAACTTCGAGAGCCGCCGCGAGGCCGCCCGAAAAAGCGAGGGCCCGGCATCCGGCCGGGCCCTCGCAACAAACATCGGCAGCCGGGCTCGCCCGGCTTAGAGGTGAAACCTCTCTACATCATGCCGCTCATGTCCGGCATGCCTGCGCCGGCGCCTGCGGCTTCCTTCTCGGGCACCTCGGCGACGATCGCCTCGGTGGTGAGGATGTTCTTGGCGATCGAAGCCGCGTTCTGGAGAGCAGAGCGCGTCACCATCGCCGGGTCGATGATCCCCTGGGCGACGAGATCGACGATCTCGCCGTTGGCCGCGTTCAGGCCGTGGCCTTTCTTGGCCTTGCGGACGTCGTTGACGACGACCGAGCCCTCGAGCCCAGCGTTCTCGGCGAGCTGCCGGAGCGGCTCCTCCAGGGCGCGGAGCACGATGCGCGCACCCGTGCGCTCATCGTCCGAGCCGTCGGCCGATGCGCCGTTCTCGCTGAGTGTGATCGCGGAGGACGCCTGCAGCAGCGCAACGCCGCCGCCGGGCACGATGCCCTCCTCGAGCGCCGCCCGGGTCGCCTGGAGGGCGTCCTCGACACGGTGCTTCTTCTCCTTCATCTCGGTCTCGGTGGCCGCGCCGACCTTCACGACCGCCACGCCGCCGGACAGCTTCGCGAGCCGTTCCTGCAGCTTTTCGCGGTCGAAGTCGGAGTCGGTGTTCTCGACCTCGTTTTTGATCTGGTTGATGCGGCCTTTGATCGCCGCGCTGTCACCGGCGCCGTCGACGATCGTCGTGGTGTCTTTGGTGACGACGACACGGCGGGCGCGACCGAGCTGGGTGAGCTGGGTGTTCTCCAGCTTCAGGCCCATCTCCTCGGTGATGACCTCGCCGCCCGTGAGGATCGCGATGTCCTCGAGCATGCGCTTGCGGCGGTCGCCGAAGCCCGGCGCCTTGACCGCGACGCCCGTGAAGGTGCCACGCAGCTTGTTCACCACGAGTGTCGCGAGCGTCTCGCCCTCGACGTCCTCGGCGATGATCAGGATCGCTTTGCCGGACTGGATGACCTGCTCGAGGATCGGCAGGATGTCGCGCACCGAGCCGATCTTCTGGTTGGCGATCAGGATGTAGGGGTCCTCCAGAACGCCCTCCATGCGGTCCTGGTCGGTGACCATGTACGGCGAGATGTAGCCCTTGTCGAACTGCATGCCCTCGGTGAACTCGAGGTCCATGCCGAACGTCTGGCCCTCCTCGACGTTCACGACGCCGTCCTTGCCGACCTTCTCGATCGCGTCGGCGATCACGTCGCCGATCTCCTCGTCGCCGGCGGAGATCGTCGCCACGCGGGCGATCTGGTCCTTGCCGGAGACCTCCTTGGACTGCGAGGCGATGTTCTTGACGACCTCGTCGACCGCCTTCTCGATGCCGCGCTTCAGCCCGAGCGGGTTCGCACCCGCCGCGACGTTCTTCAGGCCCTGACGGACGATCGCCTGCGCGAGCACGGTCGCCGTGGTGGTGCCGTCGCCGGCGACGTCGTTGGTCGCCGTGGCGACCTCGCGCACGAGCTGTGCGCCCTGGTTCTCGAAGACGTCCTCGACCTCGATCTCGCGAGCGATGGTGACACCATCGTTGGTGATCGTCGGGGCGCCGAACTTCTTGTCGAGGACGACGTAGCGGCCCTTCGGGCCGAGCGTCACCTTGACAGCGTTGGCGACGGCGTCAACGCCGGCCTCGAGGGCCTTGCGCGCTTCCGCGTCGTACTTGAGCTCCTTGTGTGCCATTTCTGAGTGTTCTCCTTACGCGACCTTGGCGAGGACGTCGGACTCGCGCAGCACGAGCAGTTCCTCGCCGTCGATCTTGATCTCGGTGCCGCCGTACTTGCTGTAGAGGACCTCGTCGCCCTCCTTGACGTCCAGCGGAATGCGCTTGCCGCCCTCGTCGAGCTTGCCGTCGCCTGCGGCGAGGACCTTGCCCTTCTGCGGCTTCTCCTTGGCGGTGTCGGGGAGCACGAGCCCGCTGGCCGTGGTCTCCTCCTCCTCGATTGCCCGCACGATCAGACGATCGCCCAGGGGCTTGAGCTTCATGTTGATGGAACCTCCGTCTAGAAGACTGCTTCTGTGGGCCCGCCAGACATAGGAAACGGACCCTCATTTCCTTGGCACTCTCGGGGGGAGAGTGCCAACTTCTGCCTAAATATATAGAAGATCTGGGGGGATACCCCGGGATCTTCGTGGGAGGCCACTCGCGCGCACGGTCGGCGGGCGCCAACGGCCCGGGACCCGCCGCGGCCTAGTTCTGGGCGCCGCCGAACCCCTTGATCGCCTCGGTCATCGCCGAGGGCGTGTCGAGGATCTGCGAGAAGCGCACGACCGTGACGACGTCTTCGGGGGAGACCGAGCGCCCGTAGATCTGTTCGAGGAAGCTGATCAGCTCCTCGTGGCGGCGGAACTCGGGGTTGTCGTGCTTGATGTCTCGCGGTGAGAGGTCGGCGAGCTTCATCACCTCCACCTGATCGATCACGGCCTCGAAGATCCGCTGACGCGGCGAGTACTGATAGCCGATCGTGACCAGCACGAGCTGGTTCTTGCGGTACTTGCCCGACTTGTCCCCGAGTCGGATCGTCGCCGTCTTGCGGCCGCGCTTGAGCTCGTCCGCGAAGATGGTCGAGTAGAAGTTCAGGACCTGCACGCGCCGCAGGCTACCGGTCTTGGGCGAGGTAGGTCATCGCAACCGCGACGATCTCGCGCTCCGCCGCGTGGCTCAGCTCGCGCCCGGCCTGCTCGATCCCGATCCAGCGAACCTCTTCGACCTCGTCGTCGTGGTCGGCGATGTCGCCGCCGGTGTGCTCGAACAGGAAGAACTGGACTTCCTTGCCGATCGTGCGCCCGCCGCGGCGGTACCAGTAGCGCGTCTCGCCCAGCTCTCGCACCGGCTCGGCGACGATCCCCGTCTCCTCCCGAACCTCTCGCTGGGCCGCCTGCACCGGCGTCTCGCCCGGATCGACGTGACCCTTCGGCAGCGCGAGCACGCGCGAGCCGTCGGCGGCCCGGCGGGTGGGGACGATGACGACGATCTCATCGCCCTTCACGACCACGCCCCCGGCCGAGAACTCGCGTGCCTGGGCACGCGACGGGCGGGCGCCGAGGCGGCCCGGCGGCTCGGCCTCCGGTTCCTCAGAAGACATATTGCTTCAGCGCATCCGGGTCGTGGACGACGAGGCGGCCGCGTCCCTGGGAGATCACGCCGGCGCGCTCGAGCACCGCCAGGAAACGGCTCGCGGACTCGCGCGAGGAGCCCGCGAGCTGGGCGAGATCGGCCTGGGTCGCCGTCACGAGCACGTTGTGCCCGTCGCGGCCTTCCGCCACGGCCTGGTCGACGAGCTCGCCGAGCACCACCGCGACGCGGCTCTGAACCGTCTGGAACGACTGGCGCGAGAGACGCTCGTTGGTCTCCCGCAGCCGCCGTCCGAGGGCCACCGCGAGCTTCATCGCGATATCGGAGTGCTCGGCCATCAGCCTGCGCATGTCCGGCCCCAGCACCCCGATCACGCTCATCACCCCGACCGCCTCCACGGTCGCCGAGCGGAGCTCGTCCTCGAACATCGCGAGCTCGCCGAAGATGTCGCCCGGGCCGAACGAGGCGAGCGTGATCGTGCGTCCGTCGCCGTGGGTGCGGATCGCGCGAGCATGGCCGTCGCGCACGACGTAGCAGGTGTCGCTCGCGTCGCCCTCGCGGAACACGGCCTGCCCCGACTCGAAGGTGCGGGGCACGGAGACCTGCGCGATGCGCTCCAGATCGCCGTGCTCGAGCGTCGAAAACACGGGCACGCGCCCGAGCAGCTCGACGACGTCGCCTGGGCGCGTGCTCACGCCGCAGGAATACCACAACGGTGCGCCGCAACCGGGGAGGCCTGACTGGGTTCGGATGTATGTTCAGAGCATGTCCCCCCGCAAGCACATACCTGTCCTGGCAGCCCTTCTCGTCGCGGTCGCGCTCGTCCCCCTCGCAGCCGCCGCGGCACCTGCCCCCACACCTCACCCGAGCGGCGAAGCGGCGCTCATGAAAGCGCTGCTGCACTCCCGCGAACTGTGGGCGACGATCGACGTCTGCAGCCCCGCCGACCAGCCCGACACCGTCGGGGTGCGCGGATCGATGCCGGGGGACAAGCACTCCCAAGACAAGATGTACATGCGTTTCCGCCTGCAGTACATGAACACCGCCACGAAGCACTGGGCCGACCTCTCGAGCGCGCGCTCCCCGAACTTCGTGCTCGTCGGCCCCGGGAGCGGGGTGCGCCAGGGCGGGCGGAGCTTCCAGCTCGTCCCGCGACCCGGCAAGCCCGCCGTCGAACTGCGCGGCGTCGTCGAATACGAGTGGCGCCGCGGCACCACGGTGATCCAGTCCGTCAGCCGCCCGACAGGGGCCGGACACAAGAGCGTCGCCGGGGCCGACCCGCCGGATTACAGCGCCGCCACCTGCTCAATCACCTGAGCCGCGCGACGAGCGGCGCCTGCCGGTGTCCTCGGTCGCTTGTGTGCGGAGCACACTGCGCTCCCTGCGTCCTTGGCAGGCTTGCTCCTCGCGCGGCTCAGACTCGTTGTCCGCTCGAGGGAGCCGTGGAGATTCCAGCGACCGGCTCCGGCACCGGCTACCCGGCGTCCCCGAACAGGCGCGGGTCGTTGGTGATGATGCCGTCGACGCCCATCCCCGTGAGCTTCTCGATCTTGCCGGCGTCGTCCACCGTCCAGACGTAGAGCTCGCCGTGGCCTTCGCGCACCGCGCGCACGAGCGACGGGGTCACCACGCGCCAGTGCGCCATGATCGCGTCGAACCGGCCGTCGAGAAGCGCTGCACGTGCCCGACGGGGTAGCAGCGCGCGGTAGCCCGTGAGGATCGCGAGCGCCGGGATCGCCGTGAGCATGTCGGTGGTGTAGTCGCGGCGAACGCGAGGCACCGACCAGCCGAGCCGCAGCCCCGGCTCCGCCTCCCGGATCTGACCGAGGCCGGCGGTGAACATGCCGCTGATCAGCGTGCGCTCCACGAGCGCGTGCTCGCGCAGGGCCTCCACCACCCGCATCTCGTAGCCCGGAAGCTTCACGTCGACGTCCAGCTCGATGCCCTCGAAGCCCGGCCCGGCGAGGTGTGCGAGCGCCTCCTGGAAGGTGATCGGGCTGCGGTTGGCGGCGTCCTCGTAGTCGTGCGCCACCAGCAGGCGCCCGGTTCCGTCCTGGCGCTCGCTGAGCACGTCGAGCTCGATCATGTCGACGCCGTGACGGCGCGCCGCGTCGAAGCTCGCGAGCGTGTTCCCCGGCTCTATGTGCGCCGCGCCCTTGTGGCCGACGCGACGCGGCCGCCGGCGCTCCGTCTCGCTGCTCACAGCCCCACCTTCGCAGAGCGCGCGGACCGGCGCGCGAGCGGGCTGCTCAGGCGGCCGGACGGCTCCGCTGGAGGCCCGCGAGCGCCTCGACCGCCGGCCTCGCGCCCACGTAGGGGGCGAGCACCGTGAACACGAGGTGCTCGAGCAGCGACGGCAGCCGCGAGAGACGCTCGTCGGAGACGAAGGTCGAGATCAGACCCCACAGCGCACCGGTGACGGCCTCCTGCGCGATCTGCGGCGCGCGGATCGGCGTGGGAGCGTGCTCGGTGAGCATCGCGACGAACTCCGCAACCGTGCGTGTCATCGCCCCGATCGTCGCCGGCCCGGCTTCGAACAGGTTGACGAAGGCGATTCGCAGCAGCGCCGGCTGGGCCACGAGGTGGGCCACGAACACCTCCAGCGCGCGGCATGCACCGTCCTCCCAGCCTTCGGCGCCGTCCAGGGCGGGGCGCACACGCTCGAGCGTCTCCGCGACGAACTCGTCGAGCACGGCGAGCAAGCAGTCCTCCTTGTCGCGGAACTGGCGGTGGAACGCCTCGGTGGAGACGCCGGCGAACTGCGCGATCTGCGCGTCGGCGAGAGGCTCGTAGCCCTCGGCGAGCGTCAGTCCGACGAAGGCGCGCAGCACGCGCGCGCGCGGCTCGTCGCCCGTCAGGAAGGCGCCCGGCGACGGCGGCGGGTGGAGCGGGCGCGCAACCGCGAGGGTCCGCAATCTCCTCCCCGGCGCCATCCGGTAGGACTCGATCCAATCCAGCACTTCGTCGGAGAGCTCCGCGAGCTCCCCGTGCCGGCGCTCGAGCAGCCTGTTGGAGATGACGTGGCGCACGCCGGCGACGACGACCCGGGGCGTGAGCTGCGGGTAGCAGACGTCCCCGGGCGCCAGCGAGAACGCCGTCGCGATCATGCGCTCGAAGACCAGTCCGGTGAGCTGCATCCGGTCACGTGCGCCCGCGCCGACGCCGGGTGAGTCGAGCAGGACGAGACGCGGCCCCTTCGGCTCGCGCGCGACGCCGCGGAGAAGGCTCTGGCAGGAGCTCTGCATCCGGTTCTCCCACCCGCGCTCGGAGAGCCAGGCCTGCTCCAGCCGGCGCCGCGCCAGGGCGACCATGACCTCATGGGTCCCGACGAAGCACTCCTCCTTGCCGGCGAACAGCTCGTAGAAGGCGCGGCGCGAGACGCCGGCGAGCGCGATCACGTCGGCGACTGTGGTGCGTTCGTACCCGTTGCGCCAAACGGCCTCGACCATGGCGCCGTAGAGGCGGCTGCGCTGGTTGCGTTCGACCTCCTCGCGAGCCATCCCGTTCGGCCCGTGCGGGAGGCGCCGGTACATCGGCGCCGGCCGTTGCCGCGTATCACCCCTTCGCATGGTTTCAACATAATGCAACTTTCAGCGAAGTAACAACCATCCCGGACGAACGAGTTCGCACGGCGGCGAGACGTGGTCCTGCGTCGCTCCTAGGCGCTGAGCGTGAAGCGGCGCGGCCCGGACTGGAAGCCGAGCTCGGTGAGCGCACCCGCGTATGGCGAGGAGACCGCGGGCTCGCCGTCGATCCGCTCCAGGGCGAGCTTCCCCACCCGTCCCGCGCGGACACTCTCGGCGAGCGCGGCGAGCGCGACCTCGACGGCATCCGGCCGGGCCGGCCCGGCGGCCTGCGCATGCGGGGCCACCAGCGTGATCAGGCCGCGCCCGCCGCGCTCCACGTAGAGCACCGGCTCCTGTTCGACGCTTACGACGTAGGCCCCGGCGACGCGCGCCGGGCGCCGATCGGAGCCCTCCCGCTTCGGCCAGGCAAGCGCCGCGCCGTAGGGCTGAGCCGGATCGGCGGCAGCCAGCACGAGGGTCGAGCCCTCCTCGCCGTTGCGAAGCGGCGCCGCGCGCAGGCGCTCGACGGCCCCAGGCAGCGCGAACTGTGCCCCGCCCATGCCCTCGATGAAGTAACCGCGCCGGCAGATGCCGAGGGTCTCCAGCCTCGCGAACGTGTCGTAGAGCATCGCGAAGCCGCCCTTGATGCCCTCGGCCAGCACCTGCTCGCGCGTCACGATCCCGTAGCGCTCGAGCAGCAGCTCGGCGATCGTGCGGCGACGCTCGGGGGCGCCCGCGACATCCGGCTCGTCTCCGAAGACCGCCGTCGTCAGCGACCAGCGTCCCTGGACCTGCGACTGCGCCCCCGTGCTGCGGCGCGCCGCGAAGCGCGAGCGCCCGGCGCGCGCCTGCCTCCCGGCCGACTCGGCGCGCGCCAGCGACAGCCGTGGCGCGCGCAGCGGCGCCCAGGCGTCGTTCGTGACCTCGCCGGCCCATACGAGGTCCCAGAGCGCCTCGCGAAGCCCCTCGGGTGAGCCCTCGAGCTCGGCGAGCAGGTCCGTGAAGAAGGCGGGGCCCCGCGCGAGGCGCGCGCGCAGCAGCTCGTGCTCCGGCGCCTCTGGCCGGGCCGTCGCGCCGCGGCCGGGCGGCGGGCCGATCGCCGCGGCGTCGTCGCGGAAGTAGAGCGCGACCCGGCCACTGCGCCCGAGGGCGCCCGCGCCGACCCAGACGACCTCGCCGCTGGCGCACAACGCGTCGAGCCAGGTCGGCGAGTAGGCGCCGGTGCGCCGCGGCAGCACGTCGCGCTCCCAGGTCTCCACGGGCAGAGCCAGGCCCTGCAGCGCCACCAGCACCTCGCGCAGGCGGTCGACGCCCGCGCCCGCCCGGGTATGCCGGTCGACCCCCTGCCAGGAGGGCAGGAACGCGGCCAGCCGGCGCTGGTCGGCCGGCTCGATCTCCTTGCGCAGAGCGGCGAGCGAGGCCCGGCGCAGGCGGCGCAGCACCTCGGTGTCGCACCAGTCGCGCGAGGAGCCTCCGGGCCGGATCTCGCCGCGCACGATCGAGCCCTCGCGCTCGAGCTCGCGCAGCACCGCGCTCGCGTCCACGCCGTAGCGCGCCCTGATGTCCTCCGCTGCGAACGGCCCGTGTGTGGCGGCGTAGCGGGCAACCAGCTCCCGCAGCGCGTCCGGCACGTCGGCGAGGAACACCTCCGGCAGACCTCCGGGGGGAGCCGCGCCGAGCGCGTCCCGGTACAGGCCGGCCTCGTCCGCCGCGATCAGGCGCCGCTCGCCGCCGACCCGCAGCTCGACGGCACGGCGCTCGCTCAGCAGCCCGTCGATCAGCGCGGCGACCTCGACGCCCGCGAACACGCGCGCGGAGACCTCCTCGCGCGTGAGATCGCCGATCCGGCGCAGGACATCGTGGAGGCTGTCGCGATCCGTGGCCCGCGTCATCTCCGAGCGGCATTGCAGATCCTCTTCGATCCGTTCCAGCGCGCCCGGGTCGATCAGCTCGCGCAACTCCTCCTGCCCGAGCAGCTCCCGCAAAAGGTCGCGGTCCAGGGACAGCGCCGCGGCCCGGCGCTCGGCGGCCGGCGTGTCGCCCTCGTACATGTATGTCGCCACGTAGTCGAACAGCAGCGAGGAGGCAAAGGGCGACGCGCTCTGCGTCTCCACTTCCACGAGCCCGATCTCGCGCGAGTGCAGCGCGCGGAGGATCTCCTTCAGGCCCGGCATGTCGAGCACGTCGCGAAGGCACTCCCTGTAGGTCTCGAGCACGATCGGGAAGTCCTCGTAGCGGCGGGCGACCTCGAGCAGGTTCTGCGCCTTCAGCCGCTGCTGCCAGAGCGGGGTGCGCCTGCCGGGGTAGGCCCGCGGGATCAGCAGCGCGCGGGCGGCGTTCTCACGAAAGCGCGCGCCGAACAGGGCAGAGCCGCCGAGCTCCCCGACGACCGCCTGTTCGACCTCCTCGGGCTCGATCAGCAGCAGCTCGGCCGCGGAGGGCAGCGACTCCGCGTCCTCGGCGTCGAGGTCGGGCAGGTGCATGATGATCCCGTCGTCGGTCCAGATCGGGTCGGCGTCGATTCCGAACCGCTCGTGCATGCGGGCGCTCAGAGCCAGGCCCCAGGCGGCGTGGACCCGCCCGCCGAACGGCGACAGCAGGCACAGCCGCCAATCGCCGATCTCGTCGCGGAAGCGCTCGAGCACGAGCGTCTGCTCGCTCGGCAGCACCCGTGTGGCGGACTGCTGCTCGCGCAGGTAGGCGAGCAGGTTCTGGGCCGCGCGGCGATCGAGATCGAAGTCGCGCTCGAGCGTCTCCTCGTCCTGCTCCACGGCCCAGCGGGAGAACTCGCCGATCGCCGCGCCGAGCTCCTTCGGGCGGCCCACCGAGTCGCCCTTCCAGAAGGGCACGGCCCCCGGCGCGCCGGGCGCGGGGGTGACCGTGACGCGGTCGCGCGTGATCTCCTCGATCCGCCACGTCGAGGCCCCGAGCAGGAACACCTGACCGGGCCTGGCCTCATAGACCATCTCCTCGTCGAGCTCGCCGACGCGCCGGCCGTCCGGCAGAGTCACGGAGAACAGCCCGCGGTCGGGGATCGTGCCGGCGTTTGCGATCGCGAGCTGGCGGGAGCCCTTGCGCGACCGCACGACTCCGCTCACCCTGTCCCACACGACCCGCGCGCGCAGCTCCCCGAACTCGCGCGAGGGGTAGCGGCCGTCGAGCATGTCGAGGACGTTCTCGAGCAGGTCCCGTGACAGCTCGGCGTAGGAGTGGGTGCGCCGGACGAGCGCGTGCAGATCGTCCACCGAGATCCCGTCCGGGTCGGCGGAGACGGCGATCGCGACGATCTGCTGGGCCAGCACATCCAGGGCGTTGCGCGGCACGACCGTCGGCTCGATCGCGCCCTCTCGCATCCGCCGTGCGACGACGGCGCACTCGAGCAGGTCGCCCCTGAACTTCGGGAAGATGCGCCCCCGGCTCACCTCGCCGACACCGTGCCCGGCGCGGCCGATGCGCTGAAGGCCGCGCGCGACAGACTTGGGCGACTCGATCTGCAGGACCAGATCGACTGCCCCCATGTCGATGCCGAGCTCGAGCGAGGAGGTCGCGACCAGGCACGGCAGCGTCCCCGCCTTCAACAGCTCCTCCACCTTCGTGCGCTCCTCGCGCGCGAGCGAGCCGTGATGCGCGCGGGCGATCTCGACGGCGGCGGCGCCGTCCTCGCCCTCCTCATCCGCAAGCTCCTTCGCCGCCAGCTCGTTCAACCGCAACGCGACGCGCTCGGCCGAGCGCCGGTTGTTGACGAACACGATCGTCGAGGTGTGCTCGCGCACCAGCCGCAGCAGCTCCGGGTAGATCGCAGGCCAGATCGAGGCGCGCGTGGCCTCGCCCCCGGCCAGCGAGTCGAGGCCGGCCCCGGGATCCAGCGGGTCCGCGCCCGGCCCCGGCGGCGGGCCGCCGGGCTCGGTCATCGACTCGACCGGGACCTCGATGCGCAGGTCGAGCGGCTTGCGCGCACCGGCGTCGACGATCGAGACCTCGCGGCCGGGGCCGACGAGGAAGCGCCCGATCTCCTCGAGCGGGTTCTGCGTCGCGCTCAGGCCGATCCGCTGGAAGGCCGAGCCGCCGGCGGGCAGGCCGGCCGCCGTCCGCACGAGCTCCTCCAGACGCTCGAGCGTGAGGGCGAGGTGGGCGCCCCGCTTGGAGTGCGCGACGGCGTGGATCTCGTCGACGATCACCGTGTCGACCGACTCGAGCATCTCGCGCGCCTGCGAGGTGAGGATCAGGTACAGCGACTCGGGCGTCGTGACGAGGATGTCGGGCGGGCGGCGCGCCATCGCGGCACGCTCCTTCTGAGGCGTGTCGCCCGTGCGGATCGCGACCGTGACGTCCTCGGCGCCGATCCCGCGCAGCGGCGCTCGCAGGTTGCGCTCGATGTCATACGCGAGCGCCTTGAGCGGGCTGACGTAGAGGACGCTCGTGCGCCGCTCGCCCTCCGCCGGCGGCTCGCGCTGGTTCAGCCGGTCCAGCGCGGAGAGGAAGGCCGCGAGCGTCTTGCCCGAGCCCGTCGGCGCCGAGACGAGGACGTGCTTGCCCGAAGCGATCGCCGGCCAGGTCTGCTCCTGCGCACTGGTCGGGGTGCCGAACGCGCTATCGAACCAGTCGGCGGTGCGCCTGCTGAAGAGTGGATCGATCACCAGTCGAGACTAGCGCCGGTCACGGGGCCGGCAGACCGCGCCCACTCGAGCTACCCGGCGACGTCCCCCAGCGCGCGCCCGTACTGGCGCTCGTAGTACTCGCGGTAGTCGCCCGAGCGGATCGGAGCCCACCAGGCTTCGTTGGCCCGATACCACTCGACGGTCTCCACGAGACCCTCCTCGAACCTGACCTCGGGCTCCCAGCCGAGCGCCCGGACCTTCTCCGAGGAGAGCGAGTAGCGCCTGTCGTGGCCGGGGCGGTCGGTGACGTACTCGATCTGCGACTCGGAAGCTCCGGTGACCTCGATGATCCTCTTGACGACCTCGATGTTCGCCTCCTCGTCGGGCCCGCCGGCGTTGTAGACCTCGCCGAGCTGCCCGTGTTCGAGCACGTGCCCGATCGCGCGCGCGAAATCCCGCGCGTGGATCCAGTTGCGCACCTGCATGCCGTCGCCGTAGACGGGCAGCCGGTCGCCGTGCAGCGCGTTGAGCACCATCAGCGGGATCAGCTTCTCGGGGTACTGATAGGGGCCGTAGTTGTTCGAGCCACGGCAGATCAACACGGGCAGGCCATAGGTGTGGAAGTAGCTCTGGACCAGCAGATCGGCGCCGGTCTTCGTCGCGGAGTAGGGCGAGGAGGGCCGCAGCGGGCTCTCCTCGGTGAACGTGCCCTCCTCGATCGAGCCGTAGACCTCGTCGGTCGAGACCTGCAGGTAGCGCAGCTCGTGCTCCCGGGCCGCCTCGAGCAGCACGTAGGTGCCGACCGCGTGTGTTTTGACGAATGCGTCGGGCTCGGCGATCGACCGGTCGACATGGGTCTCGGCGGCGAAGTTGACGATCGCGTCGGGCGCGGCGGCACGAATCGCGGCGGGCACCGCCTCCGCGTCCTCGATCCCGCCGCGGATGAACTGGAACCCGGGCAGCTCGCGGATGCCCTCGAAGTTCTCCTCGCGGCCGGCGTAGGTGAGCTTGTCGAGCACGGTGACCTCGTCTTCGTACTCGAGGAGGCGCTGGCGCACGAACGTCGAGCCGATGAACCCGGCCCCGCCGCAGACGAGCAGCCTCATCGCCGCGCTCCAGGGGCTGTGGTCTCAAGGCTCATGCGCGCATCATCCCAGCGCGCGCCGCGAGGAACCCCGCCAGCCCGTCCTGCCAGGGCGGCAGGGGCAGCACATCCTCGCGTTCGCTCTCGAGCGCCGACCAGGCGGGCCGGGGCGCGGGACGCTTGAACTGCTCGCTGGTGGTCGCCTCGACGCGGCAGTCCACCTCGGCCTGGCGGAAGATCTCCCGCGCGAAGTCGTTCCACGACACGTGCCCGCCGCCGGTCAGGTGCGCGAGCCCGGTGACGCCGCGCTCGAGAAGGCCGAGCAGCGCCGGGGCGAGATGTCCCGACCACGTCGGCGACCCGACCTGGTCGGTCACGACCTGCACGGCGTCCCGCTCGGCGGCCAGGCGCAGCATCGTCGCGGGGAAGTTCGCGCCGTCGAGGCCGTAGAGCCAGGCGGTCCTCGCCACCGCGTGCCTGCGAGAAGCGGCGAGCACCTCCTGCTCGCCCTCGAGCTTCGTGATCCCGTAGACCGTGCGCGGCGCGGTCGGGTCGCGCTCGAGATACGCCCGCGGACTCCCGTCATCGTCCAAGGGCGCCTCGCCGTCGAAGACGTAGTCGGTCGACACGTGCACCAGCGGGACTCCCTCCGCCGCAGCGGCGCGCGCGAGCACGCCCGCCCCGGTCGCGTTGACGGCGCGCGCGGCGTCGATCTTCTCCTCGGCCCCGTCGACGTCCGTCCACGCGGCGCAGTTGACGATCCCGTCGAGGCCGCCGGCCTTGATCTCGCTCAACAGCGCCGCCACGCCCGCCTCGTCGGTGATGTCGAGCTCGGGCAGGTCGACCAGCACGAGCTCGTGGCCGGCGCGGTGCCCGGCGCGCGCGACGTCGTGCCCGAGCATCCCGAGCGCGCCGGTGACGAGGACCCTCACAGGATCGAGATGTCGGAGTTGTCGCCGACCATGAAGCGGTAGGCACGCGGCTGGCGCTCGCCCCGGCGGACCGTGACGTTGCGACCGAGCAGCGAGGACTCCATGCGACCGTCGAGATCGCAGACGGTGCAGCCGGAAAGCAGGATCGAGTGCTCGACCTCGGCGTGCGTGATCCTGCAGCCCTCGCCGATCGCGGTGTACGGGCCGACGTAGCAGTCCTCGAGCACGGCGCCGGCGCCGATCACCGCGGGGCCGCGAACGGTCGTGCGCTCCAGGCGCGCGCCCGGCTCCACCACCACCCGCCCGTCGACCTGGGAGTCGACGAGCTCGCCCTCGACGCGGGCGACGAGGTTGTCGAGGATCAACCGGTTGGCCTCGAGCATGTCCTCCAGCCGCCCCGTGTCCTTCCACCAGCCGCGGACGATGTGCGGCTCGACGCGCCGGCCGCTGTCCACGAGATGCTGGATCGCGTCGGTGATCTCCAGCTCGCCCCGCGCCGAGGGCTCGATCGCGCGTGCTGCGTCGTGGATGCCGGCGGTGAACATGTAGACGCCGACGAGGGCGAGATCCGTCGCGGGCTCGCGCGGCTTCTCGACCAGGCGCCTGACGGGTCCCGGCGAGCCGTCCGGGCCGCCGTCCTCGAGCTCGGCGACGCCGTAGTTCTCGGGGTCCGGAACCGGCGTCAGCAGGATCAGGGCGTCGGGTCCGTGCTCGCGGAAGGCCGCGACCAGGTCGCTGATGCCGCCCTGGAGCAGGTTGTCGCCGAGGTACATGACGAAAGGGCTCGCGCCGAGGAACGACTCGGCGGTCAGCACCGCGTGGGCGAGGCCGAGCGGCTCGTCCTGCACGACGTAGGTGATCCGCACGCCGAAGCGGGAGCCGTCGCCCGCAGCCTCTTCGATCTCCGGCCCCGTCTCCGGCGCGATGATGATCCCGATCTCCTCGATCCCCGCCTCGGCCATCGCCTCGATGCCGTAGAAGAGGACCGGCTTGTTCGCGACCGGCACGAGCTGCTTGGCGCTCGTGTGCGTGATCGGACGCAGGCGCGTGCCCTTGCCTCCAGAGAGGATGAGACCCTTCAGCTGCTCCATCGGCTGAGAACCCTAGCGAGGCCCGCCCGCGTGCCCCGGCGCCCGGGCGCCCGACGGAATCGCCGCCGGCGACCGGCAGCGCCCCGGGACCCCGCACGAGGCCCTGCATGAGCCTTTTCTTCGGGACTCTTAACCCGATCAGCCGATATTTCCATCTATCATCCGAGACCCTCGAAACCGCTTGAGACGTGAAGTCAGAGCGCCAAACCCGGGAGGGTGTCACCCCACATGCCGAGAACAAAAAGCCCAGGGAAGCGGAGCGCAGAGCAGGAGCCGGCGTGGTCGATTCCAAGTCTCAGAGAGCCCCGCTACTCGCAGTCGCTGGAGCGCGGCTTGGCGATCCTGGGTTGCTTCACCCCCTCGCGGCCGGTGCTCGGAATCGCCGACATCGCCGACGAGCTCGGGATGAGCCGCTCGACGACGCATCGCTACGTGATCACGCTCGTGGCGCTGGGCTACCTGGAGCAGGGAGCGTCTCGCAAGTACCGCCTCGGGCTCCGCGTCACCGACCTCGGCATGTCGGCTCTGAACTCCACCGGGCTGCGAGAGCACGCGCGCCCCTACCTCGAGGAGCTGCGCCAGCGGACCTCCTACACGGCCAGCCTCGGCGTGCTCGACGGGACCGAGGTGCTCTACGTCGACCGGGCTCGCAGCTTCCGTCGCGGCCAGAACCAGGCCGACCTCGCCCTGCAGGCGGGCTCGCGCGTCCCCGCCTACTGCACCGCGATGGGCAAGATCCTGCTCGCCCACCTGCCGGACAGCCAGCTGCGTGACACGCTCGCCGAGATCAAGCCCGCCAAGCAGGGCCCCCACACGATCACCTCCAAGAAGAAGCTCAAGGAGGAGCTCGAGAAGGTGCGCGACGCCGGCTTCGCCGTCGACGACGAGGAGTTCGCGGCCGGCCTGTACGCGATCGCGGCCCCGGTCCGCAACGAGGCCCGTGACGTCGTGGCTGCCGTCAACCTCACCGCGCCGAGCTCGATGATCGCGCTCGAGGAGCTGGTGGACGCGCTCGGCCCGCATCTCGTCACGACGGCCGATCGCGTCTCCGCGCGTCTCGGCTACCGCCGCGACGACGAGCGAAACCACTAGCCTTCGCGGCCGATGCGCCGCGCCGCCGCCCTCATCTGCCTGCTGCTGTCCGCTCTCGGCGTTGCGGCGTGCGGCTCGACGACGTCCACGTCCAGCTTCAAAGGCGCCGAACACGAAGCCGCCCAGACGATCGCGGACCTGCAGTCGGACATCACCGCGAGCGAACACAAGAAGATCTGCGAACGCGACCTCGCGGCCCCGATCGTGACGAGGCTCGGCGGGATCAAGGGCTGCGAAACGGCGGTCAAGAACCGCCTCACGGAGATCGACAACACCGAACTGAACGTCGAATCGGTCAAGATCGACGGCGACACCGCGACCGCCGAGGTCAAGAGCGTCTACGGGGGCAAAAAACAGATCCGGGACGTGACGCTGACCAAGGAAGGCTCGCGCTGGAAGATCAGCTCGATCGGCTGACCGGCCGCTCGCCGCGCTGAGCGGCTCCTCCCCGGGCTCCGGCCACGCCCCGTCACCGGACGGGCCCCGTCACCGGCCACCCCCGTCGCCGGACCGCGACCCGCGGCCCGCCGTCTCTCAGTAGACGCCGCCGAGCTTGCGGTGATCCCAGCTCGTCCGCCGCACCTCGACGAACTCCAGTGCCACGCGCTTGGAGGCCTGGTTGTCGATCATCGACGCGACCTCGGGGGGCAGCTCGCCGGCGGGCGGCTCACCCCGGGGGACGGCGTAGCGCGCGAGGATCTCCAGCCCGAGGGCGCGGACGACCTCCAGCTCCCGATGGAGTCGGACCTCGCTCTCGATCATCACACCGCGGAGCTGCTCGTATGACTCGCCCGCCTCGACCTGCAGGCTCGCGCGGGCGTCGCGCTCGATGTTGCGGACCTTCTGCGAGGAGGCGTACGTCCAGGCCCAGAGGCGCGGGCCCGGCCCGTCGTCCGGGTCGCGCAGGACGTACCAGAGCGGCATCAGGTGGGGCCAGCCACGCGGGCCCTGCGTCGCGCATGTGACCGTGCGCTCGCCCGAGAGGAACTCGGCCACCTCGGCCTGCCCCATCCGGATCTGATCGCGGCGGCTCATCGTCGATCTCGCCGAGGGCCGTGCATCGGGCGATTATCGCGCCGGATCGGAGGCGCCGCTAGACGCCCGCGAGCGCGATGCCCGCGTCGTTCAGCCGAGCGACGGCCGCCCGCACAGCCTCACGCGCGTCGGCGGGCTCGAGTACTGCGGCGTCGCCCGCTTCGCGCAGGATCTCCCGCACGAGCCAGTCCACTCCCGCGAAGCTCAGCTCGACGATCACCGAGCCGTCGGAGCGCTCCTCGACGACGCGTCGCGCCTCGCGCGCCCACCTCGCGCGCTCCGGGGAGACCCACACGCGTGCGCTGCGCGAGGCCTCGACCTCGCCGGTGCGCAGCCATCCATCCACCTCCGCGGCGGGGTCGACCTCGGGGCGCGGCGTGAAGCGCTCGTCGCTCACCGATGCGTTCTTGATGCGATCCAGGCGGAAGTGGCGCACGCCGTCGCGGTCCGGGTCGAACGAGGCCACGTACCAGCCCTCGCGCCCGTTCGTGAGCGCGTAGGGCTCGACCTTGCGCGATGAGATCTCGTCCTCGTTCTCCTTGTAGTACTCGAGTTCGATCAGGCGCCGGCCTGTGATCGCTTTCGAGATCGTGCGCGCGACGTCGGAGTCGTCTCCGGCGGGGGGCGCGACCTGGAGGCCCTGCTCCATCGGATCCTCGCCGAGGGCGGCGACGATCTTCTTGCGTGCCGAGCTCAGCGAGCCCTCCGGGATGTGCTCGCCGATCAGGTCGATCGCGGCGACGAGCGCCTTCGCCTCGACCGGCAGCAGCCGCGCCGGGCGGTCGAAGTTGTCGCTGTAGGGCTCCGGGTCGACCACGATCTCGGCGGTCTCCTCGTTGATCTCGGCGTAGAGCACATAGGAGCCGCCGCCGAAGTTCACGACGTTGAGCACGCTCACGTCCTCGCGCAGCTCCTCGTCGCTCAGCTGCAGGCGCTCGCGGATATCGGCGATCTTGACCGGCTCGCCACGGCGACCGGCGTCGATCAGGATGCTCGCGAGCGTCACGAGCCGTGCGAAGCGCTCCGGCCGGATCGCCGCCTCCTGACGGCCCTCCTCGGTTTCGCCGCGCCGGGAGCGCTTGACGGCCTCCCCCTCGATGCGGGCGCCCGTGCGCTTGCGGCGCGCCGCAGGCGGGTCCTCGTCGTGGATCTCGCGCAGCCGCTGCAGGCGCTCGCGCAGCTCCGCGGTCAGCTCCTGCGGACCGACCAGGCGCGCGTTGGCGCCGAGCCCCAGCACCCACGAGATCAGGCTGCGGGAGTCGGAGTAGCTCGTCACGAAGACGATGTCGCCTTCCTCGTAGGGCCCCAGACCCTCGGCCAGCTCGCCCTCGAGCTCGGCGGGGTCGAGGACCTGGCCGTAGCGCCCGAAGTGACGTTCGGCCTGCCAGGCGATCCGCTCGGAGATCAGGATCCGCGCGTCGGCGCGCTCGTCGCCGAGCTGCCAGTCCGCGCGGTTCGCGTAGGCGCGCGGGTCGAAGTCGGCGGGACGGTGGAAGTCATGCTCGGCCTTGGTCGCATAGGAGACCTTGCCCTGGATCCTCGAGAGCCGGAAGACGCGGATCGCCTCCCGCTCGTGGGAGTAGCCGAGGAGGTAGAACTGGCCGCCCTGGAAGAGCAGGTGGTAGGGGTCGACCTTGCGGGCCGAGGTCTCGTCGCGGCCCATCGTGTAGTAGTCGAACACGATCGTCTTGTTGCGGAAGATGGCGGTCTCGACCTTCGCCAGGCGCGCCGAGAGCTCGTGCCCGCCCGCCGACGCGGTGATGCCCAGCGCGACCGAGCGCTGCTCGGGGGCTCGCAGCGGGCTCGGACGACCCCAGGTGATCTGCTGCAGCGCGAGACGCAGCGGCTCGGCATAGGCGAATTCGCCGTCGAGGAGGGTCAGCGAGGTCTGCAGCGCGGCGAGATCCTTGTCGGTGAACGCGATCGGCGGCAGATGGAAGTTCTCGGGCCGCAGCGAGTAGTTCTCCTGCTCGGCGGCGCCGTCTGCGGGACGCTCGACGGTCAGCTGGATGCGCAGCGACTCGAGCTCTGAGCGGTCCGCGTAGAAACGGCGCGCGAACGCGTCCTCGTTCATGCCGCTGTAGCCCTCGACGTCGCGCCGGATCTCCAGTGCCGTGACCGGGCGCCGCTCGGCCATCAGGTAGGAGATCAGCGACAGCTGGCGGATCAGCTTCTCGGTGTCCTTTGCCATCGGCCGTGAACGATAGAAGCCGACGGTGAGAGGAGTGCGCCGCGAGGGGCGCCCCGCCCCGCTATTTGCGGCGTTTCAGGCCGCTTCGCGACTCTGCGGCGTCTGGTGCGGCTCGGCCTCGGCGTATGCCGGGGGCCGCTCGGTGGTCCCGAAGAACGCCCCCGAGCCGATCGCGCGGTCGAAGGGCGACCAGCGGCTCCCCGGTGCCAGCTCCTTCTCCAGCCGGTCGAAGCTGCCGAGCCGGCCGCCGAGGTTGTCGACCATGTGGACGAGCGTCGCCTCACGCGTGCAGGGCACGACGGGGCTGCCGTGCTCGAGCGACCCGTGGTGGGAGAGGATGATGTGACCCACGGCCTGGGCGAGATCCTCGGGGAACCCTTCGATCTGCTCGGTCAGGCGGCGGATCAGGTAGTAGCCGAGCGCGATCTCCCCCTGCAGCCGGCCCGCGTCGCTGAGATCGATCGCGGCAGCAGCGTCGGTGTAGGCCTCGATCTTGCCGATGTCGTGCAGCAGCGCGCCCGTGACGGCGACGTCGCGATCCACGCCGCCGAACGTCGCGCTGATCGCGCTCACCGCCTGGGCGACGCCGAGGGAGTGCTCGAGCAGCCCGTGACGGTATGCCTGGTGGTAGTGCTTGGCTGCGGGCGCCTCGCGATAGCGCTCCCAGAGCGGCGAGCCCGGGCTGAGCACACGCCCGAGCAGCTCACGCAGGTGCGGCTCCTGGACGGTGGCCACGAGGTCCGCGATCTCCGCCTCCATCTGCTCCACCGGCCGCGCGGGACCGTCGAGCAGGTCGCGCGGGTCGTAGCTGCCGGGAGCCGGCGGCCTGAGGCTGCGAAGGTTGATCTGCGGGCCGAAGCGCGGGTGCAGCACGAACCGTCCCGACACCGAGACCGCCTCACCGGCGCGCGCCAGGCCGGCAACCTCCTCGAGCTCCTCCCAGACCATGCACGCGACTGCTCCCGTGCGGTCTCCCAGCGTCAGGCGCAGGTAGTCGCCGCCATCACGGCGGCGGCGGACCTCGGCCGCTTTGACAAGCAGCACCTGATCCACCTCGGCGCCGTCGATGAGCTCGCAGACGAGCATGGGTTTGAACTTAGAGACAGGTGCGGACGGCCGAAGCCGGCCCGCCGCGGGCGCGACGGCAGTACGATCTCCTCATGCAGAGGGCACGCAGGGGCCTGCTGGTTGCGAGCGTGGCGGCCGCGCTGCTCGCTCTGCCGAGCGTCGCGGGCGCATGGTGGCAGCCGCCGGCGCGACCGACCTTCTACTGGCAGCTGCAGGGAGCCTTGAAGACGACCGTCCCCGCCGCCGTCTACGACGTCGACGGGTTCGAAACGACGGCCGCCGAAGTCGCCGCGCTGCACGCCAGCGGCAAGCACGTCGTCTGCTACATCGACGTCGGCACCGCGGAGGACTTCCGGCCCGACTACGGATCGTTCCCCAAGTCCGTGCTGGGGCGATCGAACGGCTGGCCCGGCGAGCACTGGATCGACATCCGCCAGACCGAAGTGGTCGAGCCGATCATGGCGGCGCGTTTTCGGATGTGCGCCGAAAAGGGCTTCGACGCGGTCGAGCCCGACAACATCGAAGCCTTCTCGAACAAGAGCGGCTTTCCCATCACCGCTGCCGAGCAGCTCGCCTACAACCTCTGGGTCGCCGAAACGGTGCACGGTCTCGGCATGGCCGTCCTCCAGAAGAACGACGGCGAACAGGCGGCGGCGATGGAGCCGAGCTTCGACGGCGTGCTCACCGAGCAGTGCAACCAGTACTCCGAATGCGGGGACTTCGACCCCTATCTGCGCGCCGGCAAGCCCGTGATCAACGCGGAGTACAAGCTCAAGACGAAGCGCTTCTGCGCCGCCGATGAAGCCGCAGGGATCGTGGGGGCGCGCTTCAACCTGGCGCTCAACGGCAAACGCTTCGAACCCTGCTGGTAGCGCCCCCCGGCCGGACCCGACGGACGCCCCCGGACATCCGGCGCATCATCCCTCGAGGAACGCCGCCAGGCGCTCGGCCGCGAGCGCCAGCATCGCGCGACGCGTCCGCGCGGTCGCGGAGCCGATGTGCGGAAGCAGTGTCGTGCGCGGCGCCGCAAGCAGCTCGGGCGCGACGGACGGCTCGTGGACGTACACATCGAGTCCCGCCGCGAGCAGGCCGCCATCCGTGAGAGCGCCGGCAAGCGCCGCTTCGTCCACGACCGCACCGCGGGCCGTGTTCACCAGCACCCCGGAGGGCCCGATCAGGCGCAGCCGCCGCGCGTCGATCAGCCCTCGCGTGGACTCGCTGAGCGGCACGTGCAGGCTGACGATGTCGCTCTCGGCCAGGAGCAGGTCGAGGTCCTCACGCCAGCCCGGCTCGGCCGTCGGGGTGCGGGTGTGGTGAATGACGTCCATCGCGAAGCCACCCGCGCGCCGCGCGACCGCGCGGGCGATCCGCCCGTAGCCGACGAGGCCGAGTGTGGCGCCCTGAACGTCGCGGCCGAACGTCTCCATGAACCCCCATCCGCGCCAGCGCCCCGCGCGCAGCGTCGCCTCCGCCTCGCTGGTCTGGCGCGCCGCCGCGAGGATCAGGGAGAAGGCCAGATCGGCCGTCGTCTCGACCAGGGGCTCGCCCGCGCTCAGCACCTCGATCCCGCGTGCGCTCGCCGCCCGCAGGTCGATCGCGTCGGTCCCCGCACCCGCCACCGCGATCGCCCGCAGGGCCGGCATCGCGGCGATCGCGTCCGCGCCGACGGGCATCACCGGAGCGCACAACAGCCCTTCGGCGGCGCTGTCCGATCCCGGCGGGCCCTCGATCACCTGATGGGCGTCCAAAGCCTCCGGGCGGCCGTCGAGCGAGGGGATCGACAGCAGGACGCGCGAGATGGCCGCCCGCCCCCTAGGGCGTCAGCCGGTGCGGACCGCGGTACAGGAACGTGACCTCGCGCACGTTGTCCTGGGCCAGCATCTGCATCAGCAGGCGCGTGAGGCCGAAGCCGAATCCGCCGTGGGGCGGAGCGCCGTAGCGGAAGAAGTCGAGGTAGTACTGGATCGAGTCGGTGTCCACGCCCTTGTCCGCGGCCTGGGCGAGAAGGCGCTCGTAGCGATGCTCGCGCTGGGCTCCGGTCGTGAGCTCGATGCCGCGCCAGAGCAGGTCGAAGCTCCTCGTCAGAGACGGGTCCTCGGGATGGCGCATGTGGTAGAAGGGCCGCACGGTCGTGGGGTAGTCGGTCACGAACACGAACTCGTTGCCGTCCCGCTCGGCGATCAGCTCCGAGAGCCTGCGCTCAGCGGGGGGATCGAGGTCGTGGCCCGGTCCGGGGGGCTCGTGACCGGCAGCCCGAAGGAGCTCCTTTGCCTCTTCGAGCGTGACGCGCGGGAACGGAACCGGGGGCACGACCACCTCGGCGCCGAACGTCTCGCGAATCCGCTCTCCGTGCGTCTCGGCGACCGCCGCGAGAACCTGCGCGAGCCAGCGCTCCTCGACCGCCATCACGTCCTCGTGCGACTCGATCCAGGAGAGCTCCATGTCGACGCTCGTGAACTCGGTGTCGTGGCGCGAGGTGAACGACGGGTTCGCGCGGAACACGGGCCCGATCTCGAACACCTTCCCGAACCCCGCGGCCATCGCCATCTGCTTGTAGAACTGCGGCGACTGCGCCAGGTAGGCGTCGGTCTCGAAGTAGTCGACGTGGAACAGCTCGGCGCCCGACTCGCTGGCCGAGCCCATCAGCTTCGGCGAGTGGAGCTCGACGAATCCCTCCTCGCGCCAGAACTCCCGCATCGCCTGCTCGACCCGGGTCTGCACTTCGAAGATCAGTTTGCGGTCCGGCCGGCGCAGGTCGAGGTAGCGCCAGTCGATCCTCTTGTCCAGCGCGGAGTCCTCGGCGATCGGCAGCTCCGGCTCGGCGAGCGAGTCGACCTCGAGAGACTCGATGCGCAGCTCGAGCCCGCCCAGCTTCACGCGCTCGTCTCCGACCACCTCGCCGACGACCGTGACGGCCGACTCGGGCGTGAGGGCCGAGATCGCGTCGTTCAGAGCGCTCGGTGTCTCGTCCTTTCCGAGCACGAGCTGCGCCATGCCGGTTTCGTCACGCAGGATCACGAACTGCACGCGCTTCTGGTCGCGCAGGGCGTTGACCCAGCCGCGCACCTTCACCCGCTGTCCGATGCGCTCGGGCAGCTCTCCGATCAGCGTCCGCTCCACGCTGTGACCCTATCCGTCCTCGGCCAGCTCGACGGTCACCGACGGCTCACCGGACTCGACCAGCTCGACCAGCTCGACCGAACCGGCCTGGCGCAGGTCGCCGGCGCCGAGCTCGAGCGCCTGAAGGCGCTCGCGCGTGTCGCTCACGAGGACCCGGGCGACCGGCGCGCGCATCGGCCGCTTGGCATCGGACTTCGCCTTGCGGACGTCGCGCAGCACGTCCGCCGCCATCTGGAGCGCGAGCTCCTCGACCTCCAGACGCGCACCCCCGGCCTCCTCCGCCAGCTCGGCGGTCTCGGGCCACGGCGCGCGGTGGACCGACCCCGGCTGCCACCAGGACCACACCTCCTCGCACACGAAGGGCAGGAACGGCGCGAACAGGCGCTGGAAGCAGGACAGCGAGACGCGCAGCGCGCGGCTGACCCCCGCCGCCACCTCGGCGTCGGGTGAGTAGCGACGCCCCTTGACGAGCTCCAGGTAGTAGTCGCAGTACCACCAGAACAGCTCCTCGGTGTGCTGCAGGGCGCGCGCGTAGTCGTAGCCGTCGAAGCTCTCACCCGCCTCGGCCGTGAGGCGCGCGAGGCGCGCGATCATCGCCCGGTCCAGCGGCGCGTCGAGGGCCGGCGCGGCCGGCGGCAGGTCGGCGAGCGCGAACTTCGAGGCATTGAGCAGCTTCACCGCCAGCTTGCGCCCGACCTTCATCTGCTGCGACTCGAAAGCGGTGTCGGCTCCCGGCCGCCCGCTCGCGGCCCAGTAACGGACGGCGTCCGCCCCGTGCTCCTCGAGCAGGTGCATGGGGGTGACGACGTTGCCCTTGGACTTCGACATCTTCTTGCGGTCCGGATCGAGCACCCAACCCGAGATCGCGACGTCGCTCCAGGGAAGCCGGCCCTCGTCGAGCTCCGAGCGCAACACGGTCGTGAACAGCCAGGTGCGGATGATGTCGTGGGCCTGCGGTCGAAGCTGCATCGGGAACACGAGCTCGTAGAGCTCCTCATCGGAGCCCGCGCGCGCGGCGATCTGCGGCGTGAGCGAGGAGGTCGCCCAGGTGTCCATCACATCGGGATCTCCGATGAACCCCCCCGGCACCCCGCGCTGATCGGGCTCGTACCCCGGCGGCACATCGGTCGAGGGGTCCACGGGCAACCGCTCGGGATCGGCGGCGAGCGGGCGGTCGTGGACGACGCGGCCCTCCTCGTCGAGCGGGTACCAGATCGGGAAGGGAACACCGAAGAATCGCTGACGGCTGACCGCCCAGTCGCCGTTCAGGCCGTTGACCCAGTCCTCGTAGCGCGCGCGCATGAAAGCCGGATGCCAGCTCAGCTCGCGCCCGGCCTCGATCAGCGGCTGCTGATGCTCGATCGTGCGGATGAACCACTGCCTGCTGGTGATGATCTCGATCGGGCGGTCGCCCTTCTCGTAGAACTTGACGGCCCGGGTGACCGGCTGGGGCTCGCCGATCAGCTCGCCCGAGGCCTCGAGCAGCTCGACCGTGCGCCGGCGGGCCTGGTTGACGGTCTGCCCGCTCAGCTCCCCATAGCTCGCGCGCGCCCGCTCCAGGTCGCTCGACTCCCAGCCCTCGCTGCCCCAGGGCACGGGCACGAGGCGTCCGTCGGGACCGAGGATCGCCCGCACGGGAAGGCTGAGCTCGCGCCACCAGGTCACGTCGGTGAGGTCGCCGAAGGTGCAGACCATCACGAGGCCGGTGCCCTTGTCGCGCTCGACGAGAGGGTGGCTGAGCACCGGCACGCTCGTGCCGAACAGCGGTGTCGTCGCGTTCTTGCCCATGAGCGCGGCGTGGCGATCGTCGTCGGGATGCGCGAGCAGCGCCACGCAGGCCGCGATCAGCTCTGGGCGCGTCGTCTCGATGAGAGCGCCGTTTCCGTCCTCGGTGCCGAAGCGGACACGGTGCATCGCGCCCGGGCGCTCGCGGTCCTCGAGCTCGGCCTGGGCGACCGCGGTCTGGAAGTCCACATCCCAGAGCGTCGGGGCCTCGAGCTGGTAGGCCTGTCCGCGGGCGAGCAGGCCGAGGAACGAGCGCTGCGAGATGCGCTGGGCGACAGGGCCGATCGTCGTGTAGGTCATCGACCAGTCGACCGAGAGCCCGAGCGTCCGCCACAGCGCTTCGAAGGCGCGCTCGTCGGTCTCGGTCAGGCGCAGGCAGAGCTCGACGAAGTTCGGCCGCGAGATCGAGACAGGCTCCTTCTCGGACGGCTTCTGGGGCGGCTCGAAGCCGGCGTCGTATGCGACCGTCGGGTCGCAGCGCACGCCGTAGTGGTTCTGAACGCGGCGCTCCGTGGGCAGCCCGTTGTCATCCCAGCCCATCGGGTAGAAGACCTCGCGCCCGCGCATTCGCTGGTAGCGGGCGATCGCGTCGGTGTGCGTATAGGAGAACACGTGCCCCACGTGCAGCGAGCCGCTGACGGTCGGGGGCGGCGTGTCGATCGCGTAGATGCGCTGCCGCGGCGCCGAGCGGTCGAAGGCGTAGGTCCCGTCGCGCTCCCACGCCGCGCTCCACTTGCTCTCCAGGCCGTCGAGAGTGGGCTTGTCGGGGACCCGTGCGGGCTGATCTGTGCTCATCGTCGCCAAGCGCTGATCGTATCCGCGTTGCCCCGCGGGGGCGGATCAGGCCCGCTCGAGGGCCCCGGGACTGCGACGGGCTCGAGAAATGGCGCGTCTCGTGAGATTTCTTTCACATACCACTTGCTTTTCCGGTGCCCGGCGAACTAGGATCGCGCCGTAAGGACGTCGAGCGGAGGGTCGGAGTGTCCTGGGAGAGAGCGGGATGAGTCGGACGGCGGCCAAGCTGGCCGTCGTATTCGCTGCCGTGGCCGTGATCGGCGTGCTGATCGCGCTCTACGTGGGGCTCTGGGCGACCGACGTTCCCAAGACGGTGGCGGCCACGCCTTCCGCGTCCGCGCTGGGCCCCACGACCAACCTGACCCTCCAGACCGACGCCGCCGTCGGACCCCAGGAGAGCCCTTCGCACCCGGACTGGGTCGGCTACCTCGTCCAGCGCGGCGGCAAATGGCTCAGGAGCACGATCTACCAGGTACCGGCGCACTCGCTGGTACACGTGAAGATCTACCAGTTCGACGGCGACTCCGGCCTGCGCAATCCGTTCCTCGCCAAGGTCCAGGGCACGAGCGGCAGCGTCGAGACGGTCGACGGCAAGCCGCTGAACCACATCGAAGCCGAAGAAGCCTCACACACGTTCGTGGTCCCTGGCCTCGGCGTCTTCGCACCGCTCCCGGGCGTGCCCGAAGAAGCCAAGAACCAGTGTGAATACGGCCCGTGCGATCCGGCGACGATGGCCCACCGCACAGTGGAATTCACCTTCCGCACCGGCAAGAAGGGCCGCTACCGCTGGCAGTGCTTCGTACCGTGCGCGGCGGGCACCTACTTCGGCTTCGGCGGGCCGATGCAGACCCTCGGCTACATGGACGGCTACATCGATGTCGTCTAGCGCGCCAGGAGCCGCTGTGCCGCCGCCCGGCGACGGCGGAGCAGCGGGCGCGGGCGCGACCGACGGGGCCGGCCCCAATCACCTTCGCCGTTTCCTGACGATCTGGATCGTCGCGTCCGTGATCGCGACGCCGCTGGTCGCGATCTTCCTCGGGCCGAACCTCCCGCCCGGCAAAGGCAGCGATGCAGCCGCCGGGCAGGTGACCGACTTCACGGTGACACTGTCGCTGGCGACACCGGTCCTGCTGCTGATCGTGCTGTATCTGATCTATGCGGTCATCGCGTTCCGCCAGGAGCCCGGCTCCACGCTCGAAGGCCCGCCGCTGCGCGGTCATGCGGGCCTGCAGACGGTGTGGATCGTCATCAGCTGCGTGCTCATCATCACGCTTGCCACCTACGCCACGATTCGCCTCGAGCAGGGATACGGCGCGGGGTCCGGCAGCGGGCCGAATCCGCTGACCAAGCCCTCCGGCGCGAAGTTGCCGGTGCAGGTGATCGCCCAGGAGTGGGCGTTCACCTACCGCTACCCGACCTACGGCGGCGTCGAGACCACGCACCTCGTGCTGCCGGTCAACAAAACGATCGAACTGCACGTCACCTCGCTCGACGTGATCCACTCGTTCTGGGCCTACCAGCTCGGCGTCAAGGCGGATGCGAACCCCGACGTCGACAACATCGTGTTCGTCAAGCCCACGAAGATCCAGACCTTTGAAGTCCACTGCGCCGAGCTGTGCGGGATATGGCACGGCGCCATGTTCGACCACGGCCATGTCGTGAGCGGCCCCGCCTTCGAACGCTGGATCGCCGAACAACGCCGCTTCTTCGCGCCCGTCACCAAGCAGCTTCCGAAGTACGCGAAGACCTACGTCCCAGAACCCCTCAGGAGAGGCGAATGAGCACTGCCACCGCCAGCACCGTTCCCGAGCGGCCTGCCCGCCCCCTGTGGCGGCGCCTGGTCGGGTTCAACCTTCTCACGGCGGTCGTGCTCGGCGTGGGCGGCTACTACCTGGGCTGGTGGATCGGGCACCTCTTCACCGATACGAAAAGCTTCGAATACACCTCGGCGATCGACGAAAACGACGTCGCGCTCCTGCTCGGCTACATCTTCGGCGTGATCGGGTTCCTGATCGGGCTCGGCTTCGCCAACTACCCCGTCTCCCGCCTGCTCGGTCGCCCGCCGTCGTTGCGCGAGAAGGAGGAAGAGGGGATCGGGCGCTACTTCGGGCTGTGCACCGACCACAAGGTCGTGGGCATCCAGTACCTGTGCGGGATCGGTCTGTTCTTCTTCGTCGGCGGCCTCAACGCGATGCTGATCCGCACCGAGCTGCTTCACGCACAACCGACCTTCGCCGGCGCCAACCAGTACCTCTCGCTGGTCGGGATGCACGGGGCGATGATGATGGGGATGATGACCTCGGGGATCCTGGGGCCGTTCGCCAACTACTTCGTGCCGATCATGATCGGCGCCCGCCGGATGGCGTTCCCGCGCATCGAGGCGCTCACGTTCTGGCTGCTGATGGCCGCCGGCTTCATCCTCGTTTCGACCATCTTCTTCGGCGGCTTCCCGACCGGGTGGACCGGTTATGAGCCGCTCAACGACCAGGCGGTGATGGGGATGGACTCCTACATCATCTTCTTCGCCCTGGTCGGGGTGTCGATGACGCTGCTCGGCCTGAACATGATGGCCACGATCATCACGATGCGCGCGCCCGGGATGACGTGGTCGCGGCTGCCGATCTTCGTCTGGGCGACGTTCTCCACATCGATCCTGATGGTTCTCGCCGCGCCGATGCTGATCGCGACGCTGCTGATGGCCGCGCTCGACCGGACGATCGGCACGAGCTTCTTCATCCCGGGAGGCGGTGGCAGCTCCTACCTGTTCGAGAACCTGTTCTGGTTCTTCGGACACCCCGAGGTCTACATCCTCGCGCTGCCCGGCTTCGGTGTCATTCTCGAGCTGCTCCCCGTCTTCACACGCAAGCCGCTGTGGGGGTACCGGCTCGCGATCGCCGGCATGCTGGGTGTCGCGCTGCTCAGCTTCTTCGTCTGGCAGCACCACCTGTTCGTGAGCGGCATCAACGCCGACCTGCGGCCGTTCTACATCCTCTCGACCGAGATCATCTCGATCCCGACCGGGTTCATCTTCCTGTGTTTCATGGGGACGCTGTGGCGAGCACGAATCTCGTTTGCCGTGCCGATGCTGTTCTGCCTGGCGTGGGCGTTCAACTTCCTGATCGGCGGCCTCTCCGGCGTCTTTCTGTCGGACGCTCCCACTGACACCACGACGCACGGCAGCTTCTTCGTCATGGCCCACTTCCACTACACGATCATGGGCGGGCTGATCTTCGCCTTCTTCGCGGCGATCTACTACTGGGTCCCGAAGATGCTCGGGCTGAACTTCAACGAGAAACTCGCCAAATGGCACTTCTGGCTGATGTTCATCTCGTTCAACTCGACCTTCCTGCCACTGTTCGCCCTCGGCATGGAGGGAATGCCGCGGCGCGTGAACTTCTACGAACCGAAGTTCCACACCCTGAACGTGTGGGTGTCGATCTCCGCCTTCGTGCTCGGCTTCTCGATGCTGATCTTCCTGTTCAACGTGGTCTACTCGCTGATCTTCGTCAGAGAAAAGGCGGCACAGAACCCTTGGCACTCGAAGTCCATCGAGTGGCAGGTTCCGACTCCCGTGCCCGTCAACAACTTCGAGCAGATCCCGGTGTTCGACTCCGACCCGTATGACTACGGCACGCCCCCGCTCACCGTGGGCGGGCCGAGCGCGGCGGGGGCGGGGGGCTGAGCGATGGCACTTCCGCACGAAGAAAAGCCGCTCGGCCTGCAGGTACCGCCTGTCCCGGCTGGCGCCGAGATCCCACCCGAGCCGCCGGACGTGGGAGCCCGCGCGCTCTCTGTCGCCTCGCGACTGCTCGCGGGCGCCACGGTGTTCTTCTTCCTGGCGTTCGCTTTCGCCTACTTCTATCTGCGCTCGCTGAACGTGCAGCACATGTGGAAGCCGGCCCATGTGAAACCCGACCAGGCGCTCGGCGTCGCTTTCGCGGCCTGCATCGTGCTGAGCGCGCTCGCGATGATCGCCGCGGGAAGGCAGTTCAAGCGCGGCGAGCGGTCCTGGACGATCCCTGCCGCAGCGGGGCTAGGGCTGGGGCTCGCCGCGATCGTGCTGCAGTGCATCGAGTACACGGTGCAGGACTTCGGCCCGACCAACGGGGCATTCGCGAGCGTCTTCTGCGCGTGGACCGCGTGCTACCTGCTCGCGGCGCTGGGGACGATGTACTGGCTGGAGACGAACATCGCGAGTGAGTTCCGCGCACGCCGCGAACCGGCCCAATCGCAGGGCGACATCAAAGATCCCGACCGGCTGATCGCGCCCGGTCTCGATGCCTCCGTCTTCTATTGGAGCTTCCTCGCCGCGATTGGACTCTTCACCTACATCGTCCTCTATCTCCTCTAGGCGTGGCGGTCGTGCTGGCAGCCCGGCCGTGGCTCGCCGACTGGAGACTGGACCCGGCGGTGATCACCACCGTGCTGCTCGCGATCCTCTACGCGCTCGGTTCGAGCCGGACCGTGACGCCCGCGCGCGCCCGCGCGGCACAGCGCGTCCGCGACGGAGCGTTCTACGCGGGTGTGGTCGTGCTCGTGATCGCGCTCACCTCGCCGGTCGACGCCTACAGCGACAGGCTCTTCTGGGTGCACATGATCCAGCACGTCCTGCTGATGCTCGTCGCCGCACCGCTGTTCGTGTTCGCGAGACCCTGGCTGCGGCTGTGGCGTGCGTTCCCCCTCGGCGTCCGCCGGCCACTCGCGCGCGGTCTGTCGCAGGGCAGCGGCACGGCGCCGCTTCGGGCCGTCGCGCGGGCCGCCGGCAGCCCGGCCGGAGCACTGGCGCTGTTTACCGTCGTGCTACTCGGCTGGCACGTTCCGGTGATGTTCGAGGCGACGCTCGAATCGGAAGCGATCCACATCCTCGAGCACGTGCTCTTCTTCGTCGTGGCGGTGCTGTTCTTCAAGCACCTGATCCCCTCCCCCCCGCTGCACGCGCCGCTCACCGACGCCGGCCGCGCCCTCTTCGCGGTCGCCGGGATGACGGTCGGGTGGGTACTCGCCGTCGCCCTCGCCGTGGCCCCCAGCCCGCTCTACCCTCACTACGCGCACCTCGCCTCTCGGCCCGGCGGCATCAGCGCCCTGGCCGACCAGCAGCTGGCGGCGGGCGTGATGTGGGTTCCCGGCTCGATCACCTTCCTTATCCTTGTCCTGATCCATGTACACCGCTGGCTCGCGACGCCGAACGCAACTGAACCGCGGCTCGTGAGCGGCCACTAGGAGGTCATGCGAATGACGGGCATCGTGACGGTTCTCGCCTCGGGGTTCCAGACGGGGGCGGTGTTGACGCTCGTGCTGCCCGCCGTCGTGCTGATCGCGGTGGTGGTCTGGTACGTCGCGCTGTGGCACCGCGGCATGGGCGAGCGCTGAGTCCGGTAGGAGCCGGGCTCGCCCGGGCCTTCCGGCCGGGACCGGTGAAGCAGCACTCGTGCGCCGGCGGCGCTCTCAGGACATGTTGACGTAGCCGGTCGCTTCGCTCGCCGAGCGGACGTTCGCGGCGACACGGTTGTCGTAGTTGCCCTCGACGGTCGCGATGCGCCCGTCGGGCAGCACTTCGCGGACGATTCCCACGTGCTGATCGCCGAACACGATCAGATCCCCCGGCTGGGGCTCGACACCGGGCCCGTTCTGGATCGCGCGCCCGGTGCTCTGCGCCCAGGACCAGATCTCGGAGACCGATCCGAGACCCTGTCCGCCTTCGCCGATCGGCTCGCCGGCCTGGCGCGCGGCCCACGAGGCGAAGTAGGCGCACCACGGCGCCCCGGGCTCCGCGCCCGCCGTCGCGGAGCGGTATTCGGCGATCGCGGGAGATTCGTTGGAGCCCGGCGGCTGCTCGCTCTGGCCGACCTGGCTCTCGGCCGCGGCAAGGACCCGCTCGCCCCCCGTGCCGGTGGCGGTCTGGAGCGACCCGAGCCCGGAGCTCGGCGTGTAGCTCGAGACCGGTGAGAGCACGCCCGTCGCGGCCCCCGCCTCGGCGGAGAGAGCCCCGGCGCCGGACCCCGCTTCGGAGAGCGGCTGTCCCGTTTCCGCCGCGCCGGCCTCGGCCAGGGCGGCTGCGAACCCCGAGTCGGGCGCGGCCGCCGGCGCTTCGGTGCCGCCGGTCGCCTGCGCGGCGGCTGAGACCATGCTCGCCGGATCTGCGAGCGCCTGGCGGAGCGCGTCGACACGCGCAAGCGTCGTTTCGATGGACATCCCCCAGGTAATCGGCAGCGAGGCGCTCCGGTTGAGCCTCGGCGGTGGCCTTCTCGCGGCCGCAGCGGCGTGTGCTCGCACCCGGCGGGCTTGCCGGGTGGGCCTTAAAAGGAGGATGGGCGGCCGTCGCCGCCCATCCGACCACCGTTCCCTCGATGAATCGGCGGTATATGGCTTCTGCCGCCCGATAGGCCGGCAGAAGCGTTGTGGTTCCCCCGAGACGGGCAACCGGCCGCAGGGCCGGAAATCGCCGCGGAGGCTTCACTTCGGCGGTGGCGCCCGAGAGCGCCACCGCCGAGGAAGATGTGACTACTGGAGGAGCTTCAGGACTGCGTCGGGGATCTGGTTCGCCTGAGCCAGAATCGAGACGCCGGCCTGCTGCAGGACCTGGTCCTTCGTGAAGTTGGTCATTTCGGTGGCCATGTTCACGTCGACGATCCCACTGACCGCCGAGGAGAGGTTCTGCGAGTACACTTCCAGGTTGCTGATCGTGTACTGGATGCGGTTCTGGACCGCACCGAATTCACCAGCGGCGGTGGCGACTTTGCCGATCGCTTCGTCGATGGTCTTGATTTCTTCCAGCTTGACGCCTTCGACGTCTTTTTCGAGTTCGGTCGCTTTGACTTCGATCGTTTCTTCTTCGTTCGCGCCGACCTGGAACTTGATGGCGGCACCGCCCTTGAGGAGTTCGACGCCGTTGAACTTGGTGGTTTCACCAACGCGCGTGATCTCTTCTTTGAGCTGTTCGGCCTCTTTTTCGATCGATTCCTTGTCGGTTTCGGAGGTCGTGCCGTTCGCGTACTGCACGGCGAGCTCGCGGACACGCTGAAGCATCTGCTCGACGTCGTTGAGCGAGCCCTGAGCGGTCTGCGAGAGCGAGATCGCGTCCTGGCTGTTCAGCGTTGCCTGGTTGAGGCCGTTCACCTGCGCCTGGAGGCGCTGGCTGATGGCGTAGCCGGCGACGTCGTCTGCCGCCGAGTTGATGCGCAGGCCCGAGGACAGGTGCTGCATCGCCGAGGCGAGGCTGTTCTCGGTGCCGTTCAGGTTCCTCGAGGCGTCCATCGCCGCGATGTTCGTGTTGACCGTCAGGGACATGCGTTCATCTCCTTGATGACGTTGGGTTGATTGGTCCCAGGGCCCACTCCATGTCGGCCCACGCGAACATATCGGCGGCGCGGAGCGAAACTTGAGGCGCGAACGGCGCCGACTGGCCGCATTTCCACCCGCGCCGAGCGCTCACCCGTGGGGGCGCGGCGCGGGCGGGCGCAACGACGCGCGTCAGGCGCGCACGTCGATGTGCCCCTCGCCGTCCTCGTGCTCGCCGCGGGGCTGGCGCTCCTGCTCCCCCTCGCGCCGCTCGGAGGGCTCGCGCTGTGGCCGGTCGCCCTCCCGCGAGACGCGTGGAAGACGCTCCACCGGCGGCACGCGCCGGGGAGGCAGCGAGGGGCCGTAGGTGATCGGTCGCAGAGGATCCACGCGACGTCTCCGCTAGCGGCGGGCCCCCGGGGCGTCGCCCGCGAGCTGAGCCGCGGCCTGCGCGCGGGCCGCGGCCTGGGCTCCCTGCGTGGCGGCGGCCTGGTTGCGCGTGCGCACATCCTCCACGGCCCGCGCCAGCTCCTCCTGGCGCGCGTTGATCTCGAGCATCACCATCCGCCGCCAGAAGAAGAGCGCTCCCGCCCACACCGCGACGTAGCAGACGAGCCCGGCCACGATCGCGCGCACTCCGGCGCCCGCGACCGTGTGGGTGGGAAGCGACAGGTAGCCGCCGAGCAGGAAGCCGACGAGCGCACCCCAGCTCTTCGCGCGCGCCACGGAGCGGGCCGCGCGGGGGTGGGCGGCGACGCTCGGCGCGTCGTCGGCGCCCTCGTCCTCCTCGACGTCCTTCGGCTTGCCCTTGCGGGGCTTGCGCGCCTCCTTGGCCTTCGGTGACTTGGCAGGCGCCTTCGTCGCTTCCGCCGCCTCCTCGACAGCGGCGGGCTCGACGACGCCCCCGTCCTCCTCGGGCGAATCCACTGTCGCCTCGGCCTCAGCCACGGTCCTCACCGTCCAATCCACGTCGCCGTTCGGTGCGCTGACACTCGAAGATGAAGCGCACGAGGCGCCTGCGATCGAGCTCGCTGATCGACTCGAACTCCACCGCGCGATGGCCCTGGGCGTCCACGCGCACCACGCGCCCGGTGCCCGAGACGGGCGTGACGCCGGGGGTGAGCGTGAGCCGGAAGGTCAGCTCCTCGCCGACGGCGAGCGTGTCGGGGCCGGCGAGCAGGAGACCGCCGCCGCTCACGTCGACGGTGAAGCTCTGCACCCTGATCCCCTCGCGCGCGGCGTAGACCAGCACCGGGCGGGCCGAGCGGATGCGGACGTACTCGCGTTCCTGGAGCACCTCGACCGAGCGCGGCGCGCCAAGCGTAAGAACCTCCGGGCTCACGGGGTCCTGGCTGGCGATCGTCCCGCGCAGGCGCACACGCCCGCGCGGGCTCGAGAACTCGACGATCAGCTTCTCGAGCTGCTCGGTGCTCAACGCTTTGAGCGGCACCGTCACGGCCAGCACGAGCGCGTCGGGACCTCGCTCCAGAACCTTCGCGGGAATCCAGCCCGCGCCACGCACGGCGACGGACACCGAGTCCGAGACGGCGGGCAGCGCAACGGGCTCCGCAGCAGGTTGCTTCGAGCGCAGGAGCTTCACGGCAGCACCATCGCGGCGAGGCTCGCGGGGTCGAGGCGGCGAAGCTGCCAGCCACCGCCGCGAGCGTGGGAGAGCATGTACTCGGGCGCGAGACCGAAGCGGCACGCGGCCTCGATCGCGACGCCGATCTGGTCCGTCTCGTCGGCGTGGGTGACGACCAGCGCATCCGCCTTCAGGGGGCCCAGCGCGCCCAGCAGCTGCGCGGCCGCTGCGCGGCCGAGCGTGGCGGGCAGCGCGAGCAGCACGCGGTCGGGGTCGAGCTGGGAGAGCAGGCGCCCCATTGCGCGGATCGAGCGCCGGTCGGCCGGGGACACGCGTGGCGTGTCTAGCACCGCCAGGCCGCCGGAGCGGGCACGGCGCAGCGCCCGCACCGCCCGCGCGGCCTCCACCGGCGTCGGCTTGAGCAGCTGCGGGCTCATCAGCAGCCGCCACTCGGCCCGGCCGCCGGTGTCCTCCTCGTGGATCAGCGTCGCGAAGGACGCCGGCAGCGTGCTTCCCGAGCGGTAGGCCGAGAGCAGCGCCGCGCAGCAGGTCGTCTTGCCCGCGCCGCCCGCCCCGACCAACACGATCGACGCACCGTCGACGCCCAGCGGTGCCGCGACGGGAATTCGCTGGGCGAGGGTCGTGCGGACGGCCGCCGCCAGACCGGCCCGCGGCGCGAGTGGCAGCACGTGCGCCATTGCCGTGTCGATCAGCTCGCCGGCGAGCGCCTCGCCGATCCCGTACCGCGCCAGTCCCTTCTCCACGCCCGCCCGCGCGCGCGTGTGCGAGCCCGGCTGGACCGTGCGCCGCTCCAGCGCGGCACGCGCGGGCCAGTCGGCTCCAGGCGGCGCGATCGGCGCGGGCGGGCGCCCGCGCTGCTCGGGGATCAGCTCGCGAAGTTCGAGCGGCGCGCGTTCGCGCGGGGCCGGTGGCGCCGGGGCGGGCGGCGCAGGCGCCGGAGGCGCTGGAGGGGGTGTTGTTCGGGCACCCGAGGGGCTCGGCGGCGCGGGGATCGCGAACGTCACGGGCGAGCCGCCACGCGATCCGCCCGGCACGGGCCTCGCCAGCGTCTGAGCACGAAGCTCGGCGGGGGTGGCTCGGGCGAGTGCCGCGAGGTGCGCGGTCACGTACGCGCTGCCGCCGGGCTGGTCGAACAGATCCTCACCGGCGGCGGCCGCCGAGGCCGGGGGCGGCGAGACGAGCGGGGCGCCCACCGGCGCAGCGCCCGCAGCGGGAGACGGGGTCGGCGTCGGTGTCGGCGTCGCGGCGTAGCCGGGCGCGAGCACTCCGCTGCGAGGCATGACCGAGCTCACCGGCGCGACCGGCTCGGCGGCCGGGGCGGGGGGCGCAGCGGCTTCGCCGGAGGCCGGATCCGCGTCGTCCACGGGCTCGGCGCCCTCGGGCTCGTCGTAGACGTCGACGCCCGGGCTTCCGGGGATCGCTTCGATCTCCACCCACGGGTGCTGGAAGAAGCCGAGCACGCCTCCGGTCAGCCCTTCGCGGCGGCGCACCACGATCGCGTCCGCGCCGAGCTCACGCTCGATCCGCGGGATGAGCTCCTCCACCGTGCGGGCGCGGTAGACGCGCGTGGAGGAGCCGCGGCCGTTGCCGAGCCGGGCTTTGGCCTCCCGGGAGAGGGCCCCGAGCAACTCGCCCGGCGTGCTCACGCGTGGATCACCCCAACCGTTTCGACGTCGACGCCGGGGGCGATCTCGTTGTACGAGCACACGGCGAGATGCGGCTGGGCCTGTGCCACGAGCCGGCGCAGGTGGCGGCGGATGCGCGCCGAGCAGAGGAGCACCGGCTTCGCGCCCCGAGCCGTCGCGTGCTCGACCTGCGCGCGCAGCGCGGTCACGATCGCCTGGGCACGGCTCGGCTCCATCGCGAGGTACTCACCGTCGGTGGTCTGGGTGATCGAGGTCGAGACCTCCTGCTCGATCGCCGGATCAAGGGTTATCGCTTGCAGACGCAACTGCTCGTCCAGGTGGGGAGCCGTGATCGCCCGGCCCAGCGCCTGGCGAGCGTACTCCGAAAGAAGGCTCGTGTCTCGTGTTGTTCGCGCCTTGTCGCCGATCGCCTCCACGATCGTGCCCAGGTCGCGGATCGGCACGCCCTCTGCAAGAAGAGATTGCAGGACGCGCTGTATCTCGCCGAGCGAGAGCATCTCGGGCACGACCTCGTCCACGACGGCGGCATTGGTCTCCTTGAGACGATCGAGCAGCGCGCGCACGTCCTGGCGGCTCAGCAGTTCTGCCGCGTGCGAGCGGATCGTCTCGGTCAGGTGCGTGACGATCACCGACTCGGCGTCCACGACCGTATAACCGAGCGACTCCGCCTCGGCGCGGGAGGATTCATGCACCCACACGGCCTCGAGCCCGAACGCGGGCTCACGCGTCGGGATCCCGCTGAGCGAGCCCAGAGCGTCCCCGGGGTTCATCGCCAGGAGGTGCCCGGGCATGATCCGCCCGCGGGTCACCTCCGAGCCGCGGATCTTGATCACGTACTCGTGCGATTCCATGCCGAGCTCGTCGTGGATGCGAACGCGCGGGATCACGATCCCGAGTTCGCTCGCGATCTGGCGGCGCACCATCGAGACCCGTCGCAAGAGCGACGCGGTGCCCGTCGCACCCGAGCTGCCCGAGCCGCCGTCGACGAGCGGCACGAGGCCGAAGCCGATCGCCAGCTCGAGCGCGTCCACGCCGACCTCGGAGATCGGTTCCCCCGGCGGCGCGAGCACGGGCGCTTTCGCATCCTCCTGCTCGGTCTCCGCGCCGGGGAGGCCGTCGCGCACCGCCCACGCGATCGCGCCGAAGATCGCCGCGATGAACAGGAACGGCAGCTTCGGCAGCCCGGGGATCAGCGCGAAGCCGCCGATCGCCACGGCCGCCACCATCGGCGCCTTGCGCTGTTTGAGGATCTGGGTGGCGATGTCCGAGCCGAGATCCTTGTCGGATGCCGCGCGCGTGACGATGATCCCGGTCGCGACGGAGATCAGCAGCGCCGGGATCTGAGCCGCGAGCCCGTCGCCGACGGTCAGCAGAGAGAACTGGTGCGCGGCCTCTTCGAAGCTCATCCCGTGCTGTGCGACGCCGACGATGATCCCCCCGACGAGGTTGATGAAGACGATGATCACGGCTGCGAGCGCGTCGCCTTTGACGAACTTCGAGGCGCCGTCCATCGCGCCGTAGAAGTCGGCTTCGCTGCCGATCTCCGCGCGCCGCTCGCGGGCCTGCTGGTCGGTGATGAGGCCTGCGTTGAGGTCGGCGTCGATCGCCATCTGCTTGCCGGGCATGGCGTCGAGCGTGAAGCGCGCTCCGACCTCGGCCACGCGCCCGGCGCCGTTCGTGACGACGACGAACTGGATCACGATCAGGATCAGGAAGATCACCAGCCCGACGATCACGTTGCCGCCGACGACGAACTCGCCGAACGCCTTGACGACCGAGCCCGCGTCTCCGGTCGTCAGGATCAGGCGTGTCACAGACACGTTGATCGCGAGACGGAACATCGTCGTCAGCAGCAGGAGGCTCGGAAACGACGCGAAGTCGAGCGACCGGCCCTGGTACATGGTCGCCACGACGATCGTGAGCGCAGCGGAGATGTTGATCGTGATCAGGAGGTCCAGCAGCGCCGGCGGCAGCGGCACGACGAGCATCGTGACCACCAGGACCACCGACAGCGCGGCCAGCATGTCCGTGTGCGTCAGAGCCCGCTTCAGGAAGCCCTCGTTCACGACGCCCTCCTCGCGGTCTGACGCCCGGCCATGCGGTACACGAACGCGAGCACCCTCGCGACCGCCGCATACAGCTCCTCAGGGATCAGCTGGCCGACCTCCGTCGAGCTGTGCAGGGCGCGCGCGAGCGGGGCGTCGCTCACGACCGGGACGTCGTTCTCCTCCGCGATCCGCCTGATCTGCGCGGCGACGAGATCCTGGCCCTTCGCGACCACCTCGGGCGCGGTTCGCTTGCCGTCATAGCTCAGCGCAACGGCGAAGTGGGTGGGGTTGGTGACCACCACGTCGGCCTCGGGGACCGCCGCCATCATGCGGGCCCTCGCGAGCTGCATCTGGCGGCGGCGCAGCGCGGCTTTGACCTCCGCTGAGACCCCGTACTGGCGGACCTCGTCGCGCAGCTCCTGCTTGGTCATGCGCAGCTCGCGCTCGTTGCGCCAGCGCTTCCAGCAGTAGTCGATGATCCCGACCGCCACATAGGCGAACGCGGCGCGCTGGGCCACGCCGAGGGCGGTGTGACCGGCGATCCCGGCCAGCGCGCCCGGTGTCACCCCGACGATCGAGGCGAGCGATCTCATCCCCGGCAGGATCGCCAGCGCGGCGACCGCTCCGACGATCGCCACCTTGACGAGCGCCTTCAGCGCCTCGAAGACGAGGTTCGGGCCCACCAGGTTGCGGAACCCGCTCACCGGGTTGATGCGGCGGAAGTCGGGTTTCAGCGCCTGCGGCGTCGGACGGCCGCCGACCTGGACGACGCCGCTGATCACTGCCGCCGCGACACATGCGCCGGCCACCGGCAGCACGGTGATCTCGATCGTCCGCATCGCGATGTGCATCAGTTCCTCGAGTCCGGCCGCGCTCGTCGCACGGGCGGGCCGAGCGATGTCCCCGAGGATCGAGCGCAGGCTCGCAGCGGTCGCCTGCGCGATCTGCGGGGCCGTGAGGCTGACCACCAGCAGCCCGGCGACGAGCACCAGCGAGCCGCTGAGGTCGGGACTGCGCGCCACCTGCCCCCGCTCGCGTGCGCGTTTGCGGTGGCGGGGTGTCGCCTTCTCTGTGCGCTCCTCGTTTGCCATGCCTAGGCCACGTGCAGCGCCCCGAGCGCTGCTGAGACGCTTTCGGACAGCTGGCCGTTGATCCAGCCGGAGACGAACGGCAGCGAGGCGGCCACGACGAGCATCGCGACCGCGACCTTGGTCGGGAAGCCGACGGCGAAGACGTTCATCTGCGGCACGACGCGGGAGACGACGCCGAACGCGACGTCGGTGATCAGCAGCGCCGCGAGGACCGGCGCGCCGATCTCGAGCGCCGAGGCGAAGATCGTCGAGAACGCCTGCTCGGCGCCCCCTATCAGCGAGCCCAGCTTCGGCGCCTCGGTCAGCGGGACCAGCTCGAAGGTGCGTCCGAGCCCACGCAACGTCCAGGCGTCGCCGCCGATGACGAGGAAGATCATCGTCCCGAAGAGCACGTAGAAGCGCGACATCACGGCGCCTGTCTGGCCGGAGATCGGGTTGAGCAGCTCCCCGTAGGAGAAGCCCGAGACGACGTCGATGAACGACCCGGCCGATTCGACGGCCCCCATCAGCACGGCGAGGGCGAACGCGAAGCTGGTGCCGACCAGCAGGCCCTCGAGGACCAGGCCCGCGATCTGGACCGGGTCGCTGGGGATGTGCTGGCCGTGCATCGCGATCGGCGTCAGCCCGACCGATATCCCGACGGCGATCACGCCCTTGACGACGGGCGGGATCACCGAAGAGGAGAAGATCGGCGCGAGCAGGAACAGCGGCGTGACGCGCGCCAGCACGAGGATGAAGCCTCCGAGCTGGTTGCCCTCGAGCTGGCTGAGCAGGTGGGTCACGTGCCCACCATCGTCGGGATCGAGTTGTAGAGCTGGGCGGTGTAGGTGACGAGCTGGCCGAGCATCCACGGGCCGAGCACGACGATCACGATCGCGACGGCGACGATCTTCGGCACCAGGCTGAGGCTCTGCTCCTGGATCTGGGTGACGGCCTGGAAGACGCTGACGATCACCCCGACGACGAGCGCGGCCAGCAGCAGCGGCCCCGCGACCTTCAGGCCGAGGCCCATCGCCTGGGTGGCCAGGTTGACGACCGTGTCCTGGTTCACCGCGGCCCTCCGCGGTCTGGATGTGCTCTGCGCCGGCGCATCAGTGGAAGCTCTGCACCAGCGCCTTGATGACGAGGTCCCAGCCGTCGACGAGCACGAACAGCAGGATCTTGAACGGCAGTGAGATGAACGTCGGCGGCAGCATGATCATGCCCATGCTCATCAGCACCGAGGAGACGATCAGGTCGATGATCAGGAACGGCAGGAAGATCAGGAACCCGATCTGGAACGCCGTCTTCAGCTCCGAGACGATGAAGGCCGGGATCAGCACCTCGGTGGGGACTTCCGAGCGCTTGTGCGGCTGCGGGTCGTGCGCGAGGTTGATGAACAGCTCGATGTCCTCGGTGCGCGTCTGGCGGAACATGAACTCGCGCATCGGCTCCTCGGCGCGCTTGAGCGCTTCGCTCGTGCTGATGTGATGGGCGGTCAGCGGTTCGATCGCGTCCTTCTTGATCGCGCTGATCGTCGGCGACATCACGAAGATCGTCAGGAACAGAGCGATCCCGACGAGGACCTGGTTCGGCGGCGCGTTCGTGGTGCCGATCGCCGTGCGGATGAACCCGAGCACGATCAGGATGCGGCTGAAGCCGGTGATCGTGAACAGCACGGCGGGCACCAGCGTCAGGCCGCCGATCAGCAGCAGGATCTGGACGGCGTTGCTCGAGTTCACGTTCATTTGCGCACCGTCAGGTCGCGCAACCGGTCGAGCAGCGTCGACCCGGGCCCCGGCGAGGGCACGTTCATGGGGTCGTGGTCCTCATCCGCCCCCGAGCCGCCACTCCCGCGACCCGAGCCGCCGGAGCCGCCCGATGCGCCGGAGCCGCCGGAGCCGCCGGAGGGCGGGCGCATCAGAGCGCGCCGCGGCCGCGGCTGCACATCGATCACGTCCAGGAGCCCCGCGGCGCGCGCCTCCTCCTCGGAGTAGCGGTGAATCGGCATCACGCCGTGCTCGGCGCTCCCCAGCAGCAGGTAGTCGTTCCCGGCCCGCACGAGGTGCACGGAGCGGCCCGAGCTCAGCGGCAGCGCCGCGATGCTCGAGAGTCCGGCGCTCGGGGCGCCCGGCTCCCTCCGGGACTTGACCTGGCGCAGGATCCACGACAGCCCCCAGATCACCGCGATCACGATCGCGAGGCCCACGATCGTGCGAACGATGCTCGCTCCCCCGGTTGCGCTCGAGTGGGTGGTTCCAGTCGAGGAGCCGAGGTTCAGCGGCGTGTTTTCGCCGCTGCCTTCGGCGTGCCCGCTCCCCGACGCGGCTGCGACACCCGGGCACGCGAGAGCGAGCAGGCAGGCGCCAGTAGCCGCGGCCGCGGTCGCGGCCGCACGATAGAGCGGGTTCGACTTCGTCATCGAGGGCGACTCCGAGGAAGAGTCGCCCCGGTTATCGGCCCGGGTCCGCGAGTCTTGAGCTACATAAGCTGCTCGACGCTGACGCCCCAACCGCCGTCTGCGTCGACCACGAGGCTGCCGCTTGCGAAGCAGAGCCCGTTCGCGAACAGCTCCACCGGCCGCTCGGCCGGCTGGTCGAGCTCTACGACGGTTCCGGGCGCAAGCTCGAGTGCCTCGCCGAGCGCCATGTGCGTGCGTCCGAGCTCCGCCCAGACGCGGACGAAGATGCTGCGCAGGATCGCCGGCGAGGAGCCTTCGGCGCCGGCGCCGAGGTGCGCGCGGGCGCGGTCGAGCTCGGCGCGGCCCAGGCTGGCGTAGGTCGCCGCTCGGACAGGCGCCTCGTCGACCGACTGGATCTTCAGCGCCTTGCGGGTGCCGTTGCGGCCCGGGCGCCCGCGCCCGACCGAGACCTCCTCCGCGAAGAGCCGCACGCCCAGCTCCGCTCGCTCGCCCAGCTCCACGACGGAGCCGGGCACGATCGCGAGCATCTGCTCGATCGGCATCTGCACCGAGCCGATCTCGGCGCGCAGCAGCACCTCCGCCGCGGACAGGCCTTCTCGCAGCGCGGCCGCGGCAGGCGCGCCCGGGCCGGCCTGCGGTCCCCGCGGGACCGCGATCGGCTGCACCGCGCCCCACGGGAGCAGCAGGCACATCGCCGAGGAGTAGCCGTCGATCGTGCTGGCGAGCGTCACCGACAGCGTCGGTTCGCCGGGGGCGACGTCGATCTCCGCGTCGCCTTCGAGGTCGAGCTCACCGCGGGTGAGCGGGCCGCCACCTAGCTCGGCCCATCCCTCGGAGAGCTCGCCGACGACCGTGTCGAGCACGCCACGGGCAAGGACCCAGTCGATCTCGGAGAGGTGGCGCTCGGCCGGCGCCTGCGCCGCCTTGCCGCCCAGCAGGCATTCGAGCGCCTGCAGGACGAGCGGCAGCTCGACGCTGATCAGCATCCCGTGAGCGGGCGTGTCGGCCTGCACCCCGACCGCCACGGCGTCCGCCGCGAGCCCGGCCTGGGCCGCGGCCCACGTGTTCTCGGCGATCTCGCCGGGCTCGATCTTCACCTCGGCCTTCAGCTGCGCGGAGAGCGTCGCGGAGAGGGTCTCGCTCAACGGCTCGAGCGCCGCCGCGATCCGCCGGCGAAGTTCGGTCGTGAACCGCGTCGGCTGGGAGAAGTCGACGGGACGGAGCGTCGGCTCGTCCTGCGCCGGCTCGGCATCCTGCGGCGGTTGCTCGGCGACAGCCTCGCCGGCCTCGCTCGCGGCCATCGGCGCTCTCAGGCCTCCGCGCCGCCCGAGCCCGGTGCCGGCTCGCCGGCCTCCGGCTCGGCGTCCGCCGCCGCGGCCAGCGACTGCTCGTGGCGCCCGTCGAGGATCTCGGTGATGCGAAGCCCGTAATGCTCGTCCACGACGACGACCTCGCCACGGGCGATCGGCGATCCGTTGACGAGCAGGTCAACCGGCTCGCCGGCCTGACGGCCGAGGGCGACAACCGAGCCGACACGCAGCTCGAGCGCGTCGCCGACGGTGGTGCGGGTGCGCCCGATCTCGACGCTGAGCTCCATCGGGATCTCGCTGAGGCGGCGGATGTCGGGAGCCGGCGCGGATGCGGGCGGTTCTCCCGTCGGGACGCCGTCCTGTGGTGCCTGGAACTCCTCGTACTCGACCGTGTCGGCCACGTTCCCTCCTATTGGACCGTGAGGTCCGGAATCAGCACGGCTTCGACCTTCACGTCAGTCTGCTTTCGGATGTCGGAGGCGATCTCCTTCTGGATGGCGCGGCGAGCACCGTCGCTTTCCAGCGACGGTGCGTCCTGGCCGGTGATCACGTCGGTCACGATTTCGCGCACGATCGGTTCCTCGGGAAGCGTCCCGACCGCCGATTCGCCGGACCCGGAGGAGCTGGCCCCCGCGGTCGCGCCGTCGCTCTGGCCCGGTGCGAGATCGAGCGCGATCGCGACCTTGGCGTAGCGCCCGTCGCGGAGGTTGAGCAGGAATTCCTTGGGCATGAGGTAGATCGTGCCCTTGACCTTCTCCTTCGGCACCGGCTTGGGCTTCGTCATCGTGTAGCCGGCGAACAGCACGATCGGCAGCGCCAGGGCCAGCATCAGCTTCTTGTTCTTGAGCATCGTCGCCGTGGTTCCTAGGGTTCCGGTTCCTGGCCTGTATCGACCCGTTGCACGACGATCTCGACCCTCCGGTTGCGCGCGCGTCCGGCCGCCGTTGCATCGCTCGCGATCGGATGCTGGTCGGCGTAGCCGGTTGCCGTCAGCCGCGAGGCGCTGACGCCGTGTTCTGAGAGGAACTCGACGACGGTGCTCGCCCGGGCGGTGGAGAGCTCCCAGTTGCTCGGATAGAGCGAGGAGTGAATCGGCACGTCGTCGGTGTTGCCCTCGACGTCCACGGGGTGTTCGCCGGCGAGGTTGACCAGCTGTGAGATCTCGTCGAGCAGCGAGGTCGAGCGCGGGCTCAGCGTCGCCTGCCCCGAGGCGAACAGCAGGTCGTCGGTGAGCACGCGGATCACGAGCCCACGGGGTTCGATCGAGGTCTGCACTTTCTGGGCGAAGCCGTGAGCCTTCGCGTACGCATCGATCTCGCGCTTGATCTGTGCAAAGAGCGCCGCCTGGTGTTCGGCGGCCGCCTGGGTCGAGGCGCTCGACACGGCTGCGCTGCTCGCGGCGCCGTGACTGCTGGAGCTCTGCAGCGTGCTTGCGGTGTTTGCGGTGACGGGCACGATCGCCTGCACGTCGATGCTCGACGGCGTATGGCTCGCGTTCGCGCTCGCGCCCGGTTTCGCGATCGCCTTGCCGCCGGGGAGGATGTTGCCCGAGAACGCAGCCTTCAACGAGCGCTGGAGCGTGATCCACTTCGAAACGTTCACGGAGGAGATCGAGAACAGCACCATGAACAGCGCCATCAGCAGCGTGATCATGTCCGCGTAGGTCAGCAGCCAGCGCTCGTTGCTCTCCTCGTGCTGCGCCCCGCCCCCGCGACGGCGGCCTCCTCCGTGCCCGCGGGCCATGCTAGGCCGCCTGGGCTTCGGCGGCGACGCCCGCCGCGGCGTGAGACTCGTCCGCCTCGCGCTCGGCGGGCGGCACGTACGACATCAGCTTTTCGGACACAAGACGCGGGTTGTCGCCGGCCTGGATCGAGAGGATTCCCTCGATCGTCATCATCCGGAGTTCCATCTCTTCGCCCGAGATCGCCTTCAGGCGGCTGGCGATCGGCAGGAAGATCACGTTGGCGGCGCCCACCCCCATCAGCGTCGCGATGAAGGCTGCGGAGATCGAAGGTCCGAGCGTGGAGGGCGCCGAGAGGTTCTGGAGCACGTGCACGAGCCCGAGGACCGTGCCGATGATGCCCATCGTGGGGGCGAAGCCTCCGGCCTTCTCGAAGGGTGCGGCGCCGGCCTCGTGGCGGGCGCTCATGCCGTCGACCTCCGCCTCGAGGATGGCGTGCACCATCTCGGGGTCGGTGCCGTCGACGACGAGCTGAAGGGCGTTGCGGGTGAAAGCGTCGTCGATCTCGCCGAGCTGCGCGTCAAGCGCCAGCAGGCCCTCGCGGCGCGCCTTGTCCGCGAGCGCCACGAGCCGGTCGTGCTGCCCGCGCATATCGGGCGGTTCGGCCGAGATCACAAGCTTGTAGAGGCTCGGCACGCGCTTCATCGAGCTCATTCCGACGCTCGCGAGCGTCACCCCGGCGGTGCCGCCGAGGATGATCATCAGAGCCGGGATGTTGATGAACGCGGCCGGGCTGGTCCCGTCCATCATCGAGCTCATGAGCAGTGACCCGAAGGCCACTCCGATTCCGATCGCCGTTGCAGCCTTCATTGCACCCCACATCGGCGGCTGCGGGCATTTCTTCAGTCCTGGCGGGCGCGATGCGCGAACCGCACCGGTCCTGAGAGCGAAATTGCAGGCTTCTCAGCCGGCCGGGGGGACCGACGGGTCCTCGACCGCGGAGAGGTGCGACCCGTCACGGTGGGCACCCTGCGAGCTCCCACCCGGCCTCGGCCGCCTCTCGATGCCGCTCTCGCGGCGCCTTCGCAGCGCGTCCCCGAGCACCTCGGCGCGGTAGCCGCGGATCGCCTCGGCGACCTGCTCGGGCGTTTCGCACACGACGACCTTGGCGCCGGTGGCGAGCGTCAGGACCGTGTCCGGCGTCGATTCGACGGTCACGATCATGTCCGGATTCAGTTGGAACGGCTCGTCGCTGTGGCCGAGCCGGCGCAGCGTGATCATGCTGTTCTCCCCTTGCGGTCAGTCTAGCCCTGGCCCGGGACGGCGAGCGGTCCTTGCCGCCGCCCCGGTCCGAGCTCCTCGGAGTCGCGTGTGCTGTTACCCCCTCTCGGCGGCGTGCGTCGAAGCGGACGCGCTAGTGCATGGAGACCAAGGTTTCGAGCATCGTGTCCGCGGTCGTGATCACGCGCGAGTTGGCCTGGTAGCCGCGCTCGGCCGTGATCATCTTCGTCATCTCGGTGGCGAGATCGACGTTGGACATCTCGAGCTCGCCCCCCACCGTCGCGCCGTAGCCGGTGGTGTTGGGCGTGCCGACGATCGGCTGACCGGAGTTCGCGGTGGTCGCCCACAGCGAGCCGCCGACCCGTTCGAGCCCGGCTTCGTTCGCGAAGTTCGCGAGCGAGAGATAGCCGGCGATGACCCGCTGCCCGAAGGTTTTGTCTTCGGCGTTGTTGTCGGTGTAGCCGACCGATCCGTCCATCCCGATCGACACGTTCGTCGAGCCGGCCGGGATGTGGATGTAGGTGTCTTCCGTTCCGGGCGTGTACGTGGTTTCGGTTTCGCCTTCTTTCGGCACCGCGTTGCGGCCGATCACGTAGTCGCCGCCCTGGGTCGTGAGCAGACCGGCCGAGTTGGTCGTGAGGTCGCCGGCGCGCGTGTACAGGATTTTCGCCGGGATCCCCGCGGTGTACGGTTCTTTCGCGGGCGGCTGGCCTTCGCCGACGCGCAGGAAGCCCTGGCCCTCGATCGCGACGTCGAGCGGGTTGCCCGTCGTCTGGAACGCGCCCTCGGACATTTCGTTGCGGGTCGCGTTGACCTGCACGCCCAGCCCGATCTGGAGCGGGTTCGACCCACCGTTGACGGTCGTCGGCCCCGAAGCGCCTCGGATCACCTGCGTGAGCGAGTCGGCGAACGTGACGCTCGAGGTCTTGTAGCCCACGGTGTTCACGTTCGCGAGGTTGTTGGCGGTGTCGTTGAGCATCGCCTGGTTCGCATCCAAGCCGCTGATCGCGGCGTACATTCCAGCCATCATCTCGGCTGCCCTGCCTCTCTGGGCTTCCTCGATGAGGTCCAGCCCTGGTTGGTTGACGCTGCGACCGTCATGCGATCACCGCGCTGTCGATGTTGGTGAACACGTTGTCCTTCATGTGTTCGGATCCCACCGCCGTGATGACGGTGTTGTTGCGGACCGACACCACGAATGCGGTGCTGTCCACGAGGACGAGCGAGTCGCGCGAGCCCTTGCCTGCAGCGCGCGCCACCCCCTCGCCAAGCCTTTGCATCGTCGGAGCATCGAGCTCGATGCCGCGGCGCTGGAGACGCTCGAGCGCGTGCTTGGAGAAACGCGGCGCGCCGGGCGAGGAGGCGTCGGCCAGCTCGGAGGCGAACGACCTGCCGGGCGCCTGCGCCCCCGTCGGCGCGGGAGCGCCACGGCCGGGAGCCTGCGCGGGGGTCGTCCCGCCGACGTTGCCGGGAGGGATCAGCGCAGGGTTGTTCTCGACAGGGCTCATTTCACTTCCGTGATCGCGGTCAGCGAGATGCCCGTCACGCCGCCGACCGTGACGGTCGTGCCCGAAGCGCTGCTCTGCGCGCTCGTGACTTCACCTTCGCCGCGCCCGCCGTCGGACGCCGAGTAGACGACGTTGCGCCCGATCAGCCCGACGGCGCTCGAGAGCTCGTTCGCGTTGGCGAGGTTCGTGAGCTGCTCCACCTGGGTGAACTGCGCCAGCTCGCCCATGAATTCGTTCGTGTTGGCGGGGTTGAGCGGGTCCTGTGACTGGAGCTGCGCGACCATCAGTTTGAGGAAGTCGTTCTGCCCGAGCGTCCCGTTCGGGTTCGAGACTTCGGCGCTCTGCGTACCGCCCGCGGTTTCTGCGGAGGCGGCGCTGGCGATGGGTGTCGTGGTCATGGCGTCATGGTCCTTTCGTGGTGTCAGGCGAGCACGTCCACAAGCGCGCCCAGGGGCGTGCTTGCCGGCACGGCGGCGCGGCTCGCGCCCTCGGCTGCGGCAATGCTCTCGTCCTCTTCGGTCGGCGCCGCCGCAGCGCGGCCGGAGGAGCCTTCGCCGCCGATCTCGCGGCGCTGCCCTTCCCGGCCTTCGAACATTCCGATGTCGAGTCGCAGCAGTGTCGTCCCGAGCGAGCTGAGCGACTGGTGCAGCTCTCCGCGCCCCGCCGCGAGCGCCTGAGCGGCGGCCGGCGTGGCGGCTGTGACGCGCGCGAGGATCCCCTCCGCGCTCTGGCTGAGGTGGATCGTGATCTCGCCCAGCTCTTCGGGCTGCAACGCGATTCGCGCCTGCGTCGCGCCATGGCGCGCGGCCAGTTCGATCGTCGCCTGGATCGTGTCGATCATCTCGCCCGGTTCCGCTCGCGCCGTGAGCTCCTGTGCGCCCGTCGCGGCGGTCGCCGGCGAAGCGGCCGGACCTTGCTGCGCGGGCAGCGCGGTGGGCGAGGAGGCGCCGGCGGCGCTCGATGTGCTCGGTCCGGCGGCGTCCTCGCCGCGCGAGGTCACGACGCTCGTCCCGGCCTCCCGCGCGTGCCGTGCCGGCGCAGAGCGCTCCGCAACGCCCGTGGGCGGGAGCCCCGATCGTTGCTGCTCGCCCCGGGAGGGCTGGTCCGATGACGCTTCCGAGCCGCCCGTCGCCGGGGACGCCTGCTGGACCGCGTGTGCACGCGGGCCGCCGGACACCTGCGATGCGGCGCTCTTGGAGGCCGGCACCGGTGCCTGCGCCGATCCGTTCAGCGCGCGCGCGCCGGCCGTCGCCGTCTCGGCGGGATCCTGCGCCGGCTGCGCTTCGGCGTCGCCGCGCAGCGGCCCCCGCGGCGCCTTTCCGAGCACGCCCAGAGCGGCGTCCTGCGTCGCTCTGCGCTCCCCGACCTCGCGTGCATCCTGGCCTGCCGCAGCGCGAAGCGGCGGCGTCGTCGTGAGCTCTTGCGTCGCGAGCTGCGGGGCGAGCGTGCCCGTGGACGCCGGGGTACCCGACGCGCCGTCGGCGGTGCCGCTCCCAGCCGGGACGGATTCTGCAGGCGCCGCCTCGCTGGGGACGAGCCCGGCCGCGTCCGCCCCGGGGCCCGGGCCCGCAGGCGATCCGGCCTGCCCCGCCGGCACCGCGGATGCCCTCACCGCGCCGGCGTCCCCGCTCGCCTCGCCCGGGACCGGCTGATCGGGATTCGCGGCGCCGTGCGTGGCAGCTTCGCGCGTGCCCGCGGCCGTTCCACGCGTCTGGGAGGAGGTTGACACCTGCGCCGCAGCAGCCGTCACAGGAGCCGGGAGTCCGGCTTCGGCGCCGTCCACGCGATCGCCCCGGCCATGGTCCGCGCGAGTCGCGCTCTGGCCCCCGCCGTCGTTGCCGGGGCTTCGGTTCTGGCCTTCCGCAGGTGCGGTCCGGGCCATCTCACTGTCGAGCGCGTTCCCGAAGGGCGGCGCGCCCGGCGGCGCCCCGGGTGGGGCGTCTCCCGCCGGCGGCGGCAGCGCGGCGGGGGCCGGGATCGGCATCGGGGGTGCGAGGCTCATGCGATCCCTCCGGTCGTGGAGGGATGTTCGCGGCGGTAGCTTTCGGCGTAGCCCAGCACTTTCTGGACGTAGGACTGGGTTTCGGAGTACGGCGGGACCCCGCCGTACTGCTGAACCGCACCGGGGCCGGCGTTGTAAGCGGCGAGCGCCTCTTCGGTGTTCCCCCCGAAGGTCGAGAGCATCTGGGCGAGATAGCGCGCGCCACCTTCGATCGATTCGCCCGCGTCGAGCGGGTTCGCGACACCGAGCGAGGAGGCGGTTCCCGGCATCAGCTGGGTCAGCCCCATCGCCCCGGCGCCGCTCTGCGCGGAGGGGTCGAAGCCGGACTCCTGCTGGATCAGCCCGTGGAGCACAGCGGGGTCGACGCCGTTGCGCGTCGCGGCCTGTTCGATCAGCGCGTCGTACTGGCCCCCGCCGGACGCTGACGCGGCGGCGGAGGCGGTCGCGGTCTGCAGCGCGCTGGCAAACGAGCTCCCGGCTGCCGGTTCGGCGGTTGGCGTCGTCGCGGCGGCGGCCGCAGCCGAGCCGTCGGAGACGCCTTCGGTGCGCGCGATCAGCGCTTGCAGCGCCCGCACGCGCGAGGCGGCTTCGAGCTCGCCGGGGGTCTGCACTTCGCCGATCGCGGGGGTGCTCACGCGACGCTCCTGCCGGTCCGCCCGGCGGCCATCTCGTCCATCAGCTTGCTCTCGTTGCGCGCTGCCTCGAGCTCGTGCTCGCTGCGACGGCGCTCGCGCAGACGGTTGAGCATCTCGTGCTCGGTGGCGGCGACGACGAGCTTCTCGCCCCGGTCGGCGACCTCGGCCTCGCTGCGCCGCACGTCCTGCGCGCGGTGGGAGCGGTCGGCCTCGACGCGCTCGAGAAAGGCTTGGCGCGCCTGCAGCTCCGCGCCGCCCAGCGGCTCGGAGGCCACGCCCGCATCGCGTTGCTGATCGCGCGCGCGCTCGACGCTCGCCTCAGCGCTGCGGAGCTCGGCGCGCGTGTCACCGAGACGCGACATCGAGCGCGCCAGCTCCTGCTGAGCAAGCTTCTCCTTGCGCTCGCGCACAGCGCGCACGCGCTCCAGACGGAAGCGGAACGAGGGTCCGGTCACGGCTCGTTAATCGGCGTCCGCGGAGGGTTCTTTAGCTCTCGCATCGATCTCCCAGATTCAGATGCTGAGCCCGAGCGGCGGGAGCGCGGGGACCGTCGGCGCCGAGAGCTCGGCGGGGCGCGCGCCGTTGTCGGGCACCTCCTCGGCATCCGGGATCTCCTCGTCGCGTTCGAGGGCGTGAGCGAGCGAGTCCGACAGCGACAGCAGCCGGGCGTCTGCTTCGGCCGGGTCGCTGCGCTCCTCGACGGACTGGCGCAGGAACGCCTCGATCGCCGCGCGGTGGGCGAGCGCGGCGTCGAGCAGCCGGTCCGTGCCGTGCTGATACGCGCCGATCGCAACCAGGTCTTCCTTCTCGGCCAGGGACGCGAGCGCCGAGCGCAGGCGCTGGCCCGCCTCGACGACGCTGCCGTCGACGATCTCGCCCGTGAGCCGCGAGACGCTCTGCAGGACGTCGATCGCGGGGTAGTGGCCCGCGTGCGCGAGCGAGCGCGTCAGCACGACGTGGCCGTCGAGGATCGAGCGGGCCGCGTCGGCGATCGGCTCGTTCATGTCGTCGCCGTCCACGAGCACCGTGTAGAGCGCGGTGATCGACCCGTCGGCGCTCGTGCCGGCGCGCTCGAGCAGCCGCGGCAGCAGCGCGAACACGCTCGGCGTGTAGCCGCGCGTGGCCGGCGGCTCGCCGATCGCCAGGCCGACCTCGCGCTGGGCCATCGCGAAACGCGTCACCGAGTCCATCATCAGCATCACGTCGTGGCCCTGGTCGCGGAAGTGCTCGGCGATCGTGGTCGCCGTGAATGCAGCCTTGATCCGGACCAGCGCCGGCTGATCGGAGGTCGCGACCACGACGACCGAGCGCGAAAGCGCGTCGCCGAGGTCGCGCTCGATGAACTCGCGCACCTCGCGGCCGCGCTCGCCCACGAGGGCGATCACGTTGATCGATGCGCTGGTCGAGCGCGCGATCATGCCCAGCAGCGAGGACTTGCCGACGCCGGAGCCGGCGAAGATGCCAAGCCGCTGGCCGCGCCCGCACGGCACGAGCGCGTCGAGCGCGCGCACACCGAGCCCGACCCGCTCGCGGATGCGCGGCCGCGAGAGCGCCGTGGGCGGCGCCGCGATCGTCGAGCGCGGAACGCCCCCGGGCGCCGGCAGGCCGTCGTCGGGGCGGCCGAGGCCGTCGACGATACGGCCGAGGAGCTCGTCCCCGACAGCGATCCGGAAGGGGGCGCCGCTCGCGAGCACGCGCGTCCCGGGCCCGATGCCGTGCAGCTCGCCCAGCGGCATCAGCAGCGTGCGGCCCTCGCGGAAGCCGACGACCTCGGCCGGGACGGCCGGCCGCGCGTCCTCGCCGCGCCCGCCTTCCACGAGGCACACCTCGCCGATCTCCGCCTGCAGTCCCGTGACCTCGATGATCAGCCCGATCAGGTTGCTGACGTAGCCGTGGCGGCGGGCCAGGTCGGATTCGTCGATCGCGCGACGGGCGCGGCGGATGCGCGTGCCGGGCTCGGCCGCGCTCACTTCGGCTCGCCGCCCGCGAGCTCGGCGAAGGCGACCTCGGCCGCGCGTTCGAGCTGCGTCGCGACCTGCGCGTCGACCTCGCCGTCGGTGGTCCGTACGATCGCCCCGCCGCGGCGGACCTGTGGGTCGCCCTGCAGGTCGAACGGCTCTGCCGCACCGGGCTGCTGCGCCTCGCCGAGCGCCGAGCGCACGGTCTCGAGGTCCTCCGGGCTGACGAGGACCGAGAGCGTGCGCTGGCCGGTGACCCGGCGCAGAGCGCCCTGCACCGCGTAGGCGACCACCTCGGGCTGGGCGAGCAGGGCCGCCGGGAGGATCTTGCCCGCGAGCTGCAGACCCAGCTCGACCGCGTCGCGTTCGACGGCCTCGGCCGTCCGCTCGCGCACTTCGATCACGCCCTTCGCTGCCTCGGCGAGCGCGCGGGCCGACGCCTCGATCTCGGCACGAGAAGCCTCGAGGCCGGCGGCCCGGCCCTGCTCGAAGCCCTCGGCTCTTGCCTGCTCGCGGATCTCCTGGGCCTCGCGATTCGCCTGCGCGAGAAGGCGCTCCGCCGCGTCGCGCGGGGGCGGCTCCGACGGCTCGAGCGGCTCGAGTGGAAAGCTCACGGCCGAGTCAGACAACGGCCTCGCCCTCCTCGCCGTCCTCCTCGGAGGCGACGACGATCGTGCCCGCTTCCTCCAGGCGTCGAACGACGGCGACGATCCGGCTCTGCGCAGCGTCGATGTCGCTCTTGCGCTGCGGCGGCTGGATCTCCATCTCCTCCTTGAGCATCGCCGCGCCGCGCTCGGACATGTTGGCGAGGACGACCTCCCTGACCTCCTCGGGGGCTCCGCGCAGCGCAAGCACGAGGTCCTTCTGGTCGACCTCTCTGAGCACCTGCTGAACGGCCCGCTCTTCGAGCTTGACGAGGTCCTCGAACACGAACAGCATCCCGCGCACCTTCTCGGCGAGCTCGCTGTCGGAGCTCGCGAGGTTGTCGAGCACGTTGCGCTCGAGCGCGCGGTCGGCGTGGTTCAGGATCCCGGCGAGCGTCTTGGTTCCGCCCGCCACCGCGTACTCGCGGTCGCTGGAGGCGTTCAGACGCTGGCGCAACGCGTGCTCGAGCTGCTCGATCACGGCCGCGGTCGTCTCCCCCATGCGCGCGATCCGCAGCGCGACGTCGGGCTGCATCGCCTCGGGGAGCTTGCCGAGGACGCCGGCGGACAGGTTGGTGGGGAGGTTGGCGAGCACGAGCGCCGTCATCTGGTGGGACTCGCTGCGCAGGAGCGTCGCGATCCGCTCGACCGGCACCCGTCGCAGGAACTCGAACGGGCGCGTCTCGGGCGGCCCGGCGATCTTCCCCAAGAGCTCTGCCGCCCGCTCCGGCCCGAGCGCGCGTTCGACCACCTCACGAGCGAACTCCACGCCACCCTCGGTGCCCGCAGCCGAAGCACCGGCAGCCGCCATCTCGCTGAACACGGACTCGGTCGTCTCCGCTCCGACCGGGCGCAGCCGCGCCATCTCGCCGGAGAGGTTCTCGATCTCCTCCTCGCGCAGCAGCTGAAGCACGTTGGCCGCGCGCTCTGAGCCCAGCCCGGCCATCAGCACAGCCGCCTTGCGCGCGCCCGAGACCTGTGGAACGGCGGGCAGCTCTTCGGTCAGGCCTTCGGAGAGGCCGGGCCGCGGTTGGGCTGCCACGGGGTGCGCCTGAGGCTCGGCGGCCATCTGCCGCTAGCCCTCCTGGATCCAGCTGCGGACCTGCTGGGCAACCCGGTCGGGGTCGCTGTCGGCGAGCTGCTCGACCTGACGCCGGATCTCATCGCCGCTGCGGGCGCCGTTGCCGTTCCCGTTCCCGTTCCCAGCTCCGACCGAGGCCGTGAGCTCCGTCGGCCGGGCGGACATCTCACGCTCGAGCTCGGACAGCCGCACGGGCGCCTCGAGCTCGCGCAGCCAGCGGGGCTCGGGGATCGTCTCCTTCTCGCGCTTGCGCAGCGAGCGCGTGGTGAAGAAGAGGAAGATCGCCGCGGCGATCGCAAGCAGCACGTACTTCGCGTATGACAGCGGGCTCGCGGCTGCGGCCGTGCCGGTCGCGCCGCCCTTGGCGAACGCGATCTGGCCGATCGAGATCGTGTCGCCGCGCTTGGCGTTGATCCCCGCGGCGTTCGTCACCGCTTCCTTGATCGCCGGGACCGAGGACGCCGGCACGGAGTGGTCGAGCAGCACCGAGACGTGCTGGCTTTCGACCGTGCCGGGGGCGACCGTCGAGTGGGTGACGGTCTTCGAGACGCCGTTCTGCTGGGTGCTCGTTTCTTTCTTGTAGTTCGACTTGCCGCCGTTCTGGGTCGCCGCCGGCACGTTCGCCGTACCGGTGGCGGCCGCGCTGCTGCCGTTGCCGCTCAGCGTCTCGAGCGATTTCGTCTGCTGAAGAGGCGTGCCGGCCTTGGCGTATTCGAGCGATTCCTTGGTGGTCTGGTCGACGTTCATGTTCGCGTAGACGAGCACCTGGGCCTTGCCTGCACCGAGCGTCTGGGCGAGCATCGCCTGGAGGTTCGCCTGCGTCGTCTGGTCGTAACGCTGCTCGGCTTCCTGGACGCTGCTGCCGCCGCTGCCGCCCGAGCTGCCGGAGGCAGGCCAGAGCAGCTGCCCCGAGGCGCCGGTGATCGTGACTTTGCTGAGCTGCAACCCGGGCACGCTGGAGGCGACGAGCTGTGCGATCCCGTGCACCGAGCTCGAGTCCAGTTCCGAGGTGCCCGAGAGCAGCACCGCAGCGGAGGCCGCGCTCTGGCCTTCGCCGAAGATCTGGTTCTGCGCGCTCGGGAGCACGAGCTCGACCTGCGCCCCGGAGACGCCCTGCACGCTGTTGATCGTCGCTTCGAGCTGGCCCTGCAGCGCGCGCTGGTAGGTCACCTGCTGCTGGAAGTTGCTTTCGCCGAGGCTCTGTTTGTCGAAGAGTTCAAAGCCGGGCTGGGTGTTGCCCAGCAGCCCGGCGCCGGCGAGGGCGACCCTCGCCTGCGCGGTCTGGTTGTCCTGCACCGCGATCGCCGTGCCGTTGTTCTGGAGCTCGTAGGTGATGCCTTTGGAGCTCAGCGCGCTTGTCATCTTGCCGGTCTGCGCCGGGTCGACGCCGCTGACGAGCGTCGTGTAACCCGGGGCGGAGACCATGTGCAGGAACAGGTAGACGAACAGGATCCCCGCGATCGCAGCCCCGCCGAGCACGAGCCAGCCGCGGGTCGTCAACCGGGACGCGAGAGCTCCGACGTTCGGCACCGATCAGACCTGGGTGTTGAAGATCGTCTGGGCGGCTTCCGTCGCCTTTGTGCGGATCGTGGCGGCGAGCTGCATCTCGAGCGCCGCGTCCTCGACGGTCGAGACCGCAGCCTCGGGATCGCTGACGGTGCCGCCGGCCAGCGCCTGCGAGGCGGACGAGGCATTCGCCTGACCCGTCTCCAGCGAGGAGATCGCTTCGGTGAGGGCGTTGCCGAAGCTGGGCGTGCCCCCGCCGGTTGCCGCGGTTCCTTCGGCGGCGCCGGTCGGCGCGAGTCCGCCTTCCACGCCGGCCGCGGCGGCAGCCGGTTCGGCGGCCTGCCCGCTCGCGACGTTGGCGCCTGCGTTCCCGAGCGTCCCGGCGAGGTTCCCGATCGGCGGCACGATCATTTCAGGAGGCCCAGCGTGGACGTGAACATCGACTTCGAGGTCTGCATCGCGGTCACGTCCGCCTGGTAGGACTGCTGCTCGGAGATCAGGTCGGTCATTTCCGTCACCGTGTCGACGTTCGGCATCGTCACGTACCCCTGCGAGTCGGCTTCCGGGTTGGAGGGGTCGTACACGCGGCGATCCGGCGTCGTGTCGGAGACGATCCCCGTGACCGCGACGCCGCCCGGGGGGGTGGCGCCGCTCGATTCCTGCAGCGCGCCCGAGAGCGCTCCGCTGAAGCCGGGCGTGCCGCTCTGGGCGAGCTCCACGGACTGACGCTGGTAGGGCTGTCCGTTCGCGCCCTTCGTGGTGTCGGCGTTGGCCAGGTTCTCGGCCGTGACATCCATGCGGATGCGCTCGGCGGTCAGGCCCGACCCGGCGATCCCGATGGCGTCGAAGAGACCCATCACAGGTTCCCGATGGCAGATTTGATGATCGAGTCGCGGGTGGAGGCGATCTGGGTCAGCGCCTCGTAGTCCAGCCCGTTTTCGGAGAGCTTCGCCGATTCCTGATCGATGCTGACGCCGGCTCCGTTCGGGCCCGCTTCGCCCGGGACTTCGTGGGCGGAGAATTCCACTTCCGCCGGCGACTGGCCGCCTTCCATCGCGGTCTGCAGCGTCGACTCGAAATCGACTTCCTCAGGCCGGTAGTTCGGCGTGTCCGCGTTCGCGATGTTGTTGCTCAGCGCGGTCTGGCGGAGCCAGGAACCACGCATCGCCGCCTCCAACAGCTGCTGGGTCGGGTCGACGAGGGACATCGCGTTCGGAGTGATCGGCGGCGCGCGCCAGATCTTTAGGCGCGAGCGCGAGGCGACAGCCGGATTGCAGAACGAGGCGGCTGCGAGCCGCCGCGAGCTAGGCGCTGCGGCTCAGCGCGGGGGCATTCGCAGCCGCACCGGCGCCCGCGTAGCCGTCGGCGGCGCGTTTCGCGCGCGCTGCGCCGTCGAGCTCGTGCAGCAGGCCGTCGCGCAGGCGCAGCAGCTCGATCCGGGTGCGCTCGTGCAGGAGCCTGGCCCGCGCGAGGACCTGCGCCGCTGAGGCCGGGGCGTTCTCCGGCAGCTCGGCGACGAGCTCCTCCCAGCGCCCCTCGAGCCCGGTCAGCTCCGGCAGGCGACCCTGCACGGCGAGGCCGAGTTCCAGCTCCGCATGCGCGGCGATCGCCTCATAGGGGGCCAGCACCGAGCGCATGCTCACGCGCCCTCCGCGACGATCTGGGCCCACGCATCGCGCAGCTCGCCGAGCAGCTCGCAGACCTCATCGAGCTTGGACGGGTCGAGCGCCATGCGGCCCTCGTTGAGGTGGCGCAGGCAGAAGACGTAGAGCGCGTGGAGATGCTCGGCGACTTCGCCCTGCTCGAAGTCGAGGGTGCCGTCGAGGTGGGCGACGATCAGCTCCGCGCGGCGCAGCGTGATGTGGGAGCGCTCGACCTCGCGCGCACGCATCGCCGCGGCGGCCTGGCGCAGGAAGCGGCGCGCGCCGTCGTACAGCATCACCACGAGTTGTCCCCGCGAGGCGCCCATGACCGCCTCTCGACGGTAGGCCTGCGGAGATGCCGCCACGTTGCTCATCGACCCTCTCTAGATCGGCGCCGCAGCGAGAAGGTTTAGGCCCGGCGCTAGCCGTTCGCTTCGAGCTGGGCCGTCTGGCTCGTGAGCCACGAGCTTTGGGCGCTGTTGCGCGAGATGACGGCTTCGAGCTCGGAGTAGGTCTGTTCGAGAGCTTTCTGGCGCACGAGGAGCATCTGGCTCATCGTCGCGACCCGTTCCTTCATTTCACGGACCTGGCCTTCGTCGCCGTTGATCCGGTCTTCCAGCGAGCCTCCCGGCGCGGCCGCGTCCCGCACGACCTTCGAGAAGCTCAGCGACCACTGCTGCATCATCGTGCCGACTTCGCTCGGGTGTTCGGAGATCGCCTTGGCGAGCGTCGCCGTGTTCAGCTTCAGCAGCCCCGACAGCGAGGACTGCGAGGAGCTCCCGCCGGTCGCGGCGCCGGTGCTCAGCCCGAGGTCGAGCGGACTCGACATCCCTTCCGGCAGGCCTTTGATTCCTTCGTACATCGCCTCGCGCATGTTCGAGAGCAGGCCCGTCAGCGTGCTGTCGCCGAACAGCGAGCCGATGCTCAGTTCCCCCGTGGTCTGAGGGCGTTCGACGGGCTTGGTCGTCAGCTGGCTCTGGATTTCTTCGACGACTTTGTTGTACGCGGTGACGAACCCTTCGAGCTGGCCTTCGATCGTCTTCAGGTTCGGAGCGGGCGGCTGTACCGCGATCGTGACCGGGCCGGCGCTGGTCAAGCCGGAGAAGGTGAGGCTGACGCCGGCGATCGCTTCCGTGACGGTGTTCGAGGTGGAGGTCCCGGCGACGCCGTCGAGCTTGTATTCGGCGTCCTTGCCTTCTTTGGCGGTACCCGCCTTTTCGGTCATCGCGGCGCCCGCGACCTTGATGAATTCTCCGCCTTCCGTCGCGCCGGTGGTGCGGCTGGACAGCACGATCGTTTCGTTCGCCTGCACCGCCGCGTAGACGGTGCCTTTGCCGTCGGCGTTGATCTTGCTCGCAAGGTCTTTGGCGGTCGCGCCGGCTTTGAGCGTGTATTCGCGGCCGTCGACCGTGACCGTTTCTTCGGCCGCCGGGCTCGTGAAGGTGAACGTGCGCTGCGCCGAGTTGGCGAGCTGCGTGACTTCGAGCTGGTAGCCGCCGACGCCGGCCCCGCCGGTGATCGTCGCGCTGACCCGTGCCGGTTCGCTGGAGTTCACGCTCTGGATGCCTTCGAACACCGAAGGAAGCACGAATTCTTCGGCCGCGAAGCTGAGCGACATCAAGCTCGACTGGATCGTCTGGAGCTGTGTCTGCTGCCCTTTGAGCTTTTCCTCCTGGTTGGTGATCCGGGTGATCGGCTGCTGTTCGGCTTCGAGCAGCGCGCTGATGATCGAGGAGGTGTCGAGACCCGAAGCGAGCCCTGTGACGGCGATCGGCGTCGTGCCGCTGCTGCTGACGGTGCCCGTGGTGGACATCGCTCAGCTACCCGGCTCTCCGCCTTCGGCGAGGTCGATCGCCTCGGCGAGTGAGAGGGTCCGCAGCACGTATCCGGCCCGGTCGCGCAGCTCGATCTGCAGCGAGCGGCCGTCCGAGCTCATCGCGAAGGCGATCTGGAGTCCGATACGGCGCAGTCGCATGTTGATCTCATCGGCGCGTGCCATCTGATCGAGCAGCTCCGCCGGCGGGCCACCATGGGTGAGGTCGATCAGCCGCGGCTCGCCGCGGCTGTCGGGTGCGCCTGCGGTGGCGCTCTGATCTGTGGGTGGTGCAGACGGCGAGCTCATCATGCGTTTTCTCCCTGAAAACGGCTCGAGCGGTCCATTCCCTCGGCCGCCTCGCGCTTGCTCTCTCTGCCTGTGATCGACGCCGCCCACGAAAACTTAAGCCAATCCTCGGGCTGCTAACCGCATTGCGTGCGGACGCGCTCGCTGCTCGGGCCGGCGCGTGACATCGATCGAGCGCCGGCGTCTGGGCCCCTTCTTACCCGCTCACCCCGCATTTACACGGCCTTCGCCGGCGCCTGCTCTCGCGCGGATGCGCGCGGGGGATGCGTTGGTCGGGGCGGGGAGGGGTTTTGGGGGCGGGGGCGAAATCAAGTGCCGTTCGAGTTGACATCCGGGCTTCGGCGGGTGAGCGGGGTGGGCCCCCTCCCCGGAGCGAGCGAGCAGATCAGGCGGGAGAATGCACACAATCAACCAGGGGGCTGGACGGGCCACGCGAGCGAGCTCTGAGGAGGTCCTCGCGATCTGGCAGGAGTATCAACGCACCGGTGGCAGCGATCTTCGCGACCGGCTGATCTTCATGTTCCTGCCGATGGTCCGCTACATCGTCTACCGCAAGGTGCGCGAGGTGCCGCCGCAGTGCGAAGTCGAGGACTTCCTGTCCTGCGGCTTGGAGGCGCTGATCCGCTCGATCGACCGGTACGACCCCGCGCGCGGGGCGACGCTCGAGCAGTTCGCTTGGACCCGGATCCAGGGCGCCGTGCTCGACGAGCTCCGCCGGCACGACTGGGCACCGCGCTCGCTGCGCCGCGACGAGCGCGCGATCAACGACGCGCGCCAGGGCTTCCTCACCACCAACGAGCGCCAGCCCGACCGCGACGAGCTCGCCGCCGCGGTGGGAATGACGCCGCTGGAGCTGACCCGCCGGCTGGACCAGGTGGCGCTCGCGGAGATCTCCTCGCTGAACCGCATCGTGCGCTCGGACGAGAGCGCGACCGTCGAGCGCATCGACACGCTGGAGAGCGAGGACCGCGACTGCGACCCGGTGACGAGCGCCGAGCGCAGCGAAGCCAAGTCGCGCTTCCGTCAGGCGTTCGCGCAGCTCAGCCACCAAGAGCGTGAAATCGCGGTGCTCCTCTACGTGGAGGACCACACTCTGCGCGAGATCGGCGAGCGCCTCGGCGTCTCCGAGAGCCGCGTCTCGCAGATCCACTCGCAGCTGCGCCGGCGGCTCTACGCGCACCTCGAAAGCGAGTGCGAGCTGTTCAGCGCCGTCGGGTAGGGCGCCCGCGCGCCCTGCACGCTGCGTTGCGCCGCGCGCTCCTTGCCGCTCCGGGCTAAAGAAAGCCGGCGGACGGCCGAAGACGGCGACTAGATGGATGTCGGTCTCTTCATCGCCGCCTCGGGCATGGTCGCCGAGCAGACCCGCCAGGATCAGCTGGCCAACGACCTCTCGAACGCGACCACGCCCGGCTACAAGTCGGACGCCTCGCCCCAGCACAGCTTCGGCGAGGTGCTGCTCGCGAATACGCGCGGCGGAGTGCCGGTCGGCTCGAGCGTCCAGGGTGTGGCGCTGGGCAAGACATTCACCGATCTCACGCCTGCGGCGATCACGGAAACCGGCGAACCGCTCGACTTCGCGATCCAGGGCCACGGCTTCTTCGCCGTCCGCACCGCCCAAGGGGTCCGCTACACGCGCGACGGCCAGTTCACCGCCTCGGCATCCGGGATCCTGACCGATGCCGACGGCAACCCGGTGCTCGGCCCCTCCGGGGCGCAGGTCAAAGTGCCCGCCTCCGGCGCGCTCTCACAAAGTGCGGTCGGCCTCTACGAACTGACCGGGGCCGAAAAGCAGGGGCAGAACCTCTACACGGGCACCGCCGCCGGCAAACCGGCGGGGAGCATCCGTCAGGGCGCGCTCGAGAGCTCCGGTGTCGACGCGGCGACCGTGATGGTGGAAATGATCTCCTCGCTTCGCAGCTTCCAGTCCGGGCAGCAGGCGATCCAGGCCATCGGCCAGACCATGCAGGAGGCCTCCACGCAGGTCGGCTCGCTCGGAACCGGCGGATAGGGAGCCTCGAAGCTCCGCGCACGGGGGTCCTCTGACACCTCGCGCCCGGTGCTCAAGTCGCTCTCGCGCCTGCCGATCACCTGAAGGCAAGGCACGGATGCCGGGCTCCGTTCCATGCCCGGTTCCACCTCGCTCCCTCGATCAACGACAGAGGTTCGAACTCAAGCCATGCTCGAAGGTCTCTTCTCGGCGGCAGCAGGAATGGCGGCGCAGCAGCTTCAGCTCGACGCCGTCAGCAACGACATCGCGAACGTCAACACCAACGGCTACAAGTCCGAGCGCGTCGGCTTCGAAGACCTCCTCTACAACAAGGTCGAGGAGGCCGGCACCGAAACGACCGCCGGTGGAGGCGCGGCGGCGCGCATCATCGGGCGCAGCTTCTCGCAGGGGGCGCTCAAGGAAACCGGCAACCCGCTCGACCTCGCGATCGAAGGCGAAGGCTTCCTGCAGCTGCGGCGCGCCGGCGGCAGCACCGTGCTGACCCGCGACGGCGCCCTGCAGCTGAACGCCAACGGCGAGCTCTCCGACGCCGCCGGGAACGCGCTCGAGCCGCCGATCAAAGTCCCCGGCGGAGTGAGCGCCTCGGAACTGCGGATCTCCGGCGACGGCACGGTCACGGCGCACGGGAAACGGCTCGGCCGGATCTCGCTCGTCACCGTCACCGCGACCGACAAGCTGACATCGGAAGGGGGCGGCCTGCTCGCACCGAACGCCGCCAGCGGCGCGGTCCACGCGGCTTCCGGGCACATCCACCAGGGCGCGCTGGAGGACTCCAACGTCGATCTCGGTCGCGACATGTCGACGCTGATGACGACCGAGCGCGCCTACCAGATGAACAGCACGGCGATCCAGACCGAGAGCCAGATGATGTCGATCGCGAACCAGCTCAGGACGTGAGCGCGCCCGGCTCCGAACCCGTCGGCGGCGCCCTCGTCGCCGCGCAGGCCACAGAGCCGGCCTGGGTCCGCAAGGGCTCGGCGCAGGTGCAGCAGGAGTACGCGGTGGGGCTCGAGTTCGAACGCCTGCTCGTCCAGCAGCTCGCGGGCGCGATGACGGAAACGACCGAATCCTCCGGCGAAGAAGAAGGTCAGGAAGGCGGCTCCGGCGGCGCGACGAGCGTGCTCTCGGGCATGCTCCCCGGCGCGCTCGCCCAAGGCGTCCTCGACGGCGGCGGGCTCGGACTGGCGGCAGAGCTCACGAAGGGCCTCGAGGGCACGCCGGGAACGCCGGCCTCGACCGGCGCGACCGCACCGACGCCCACGAGCCCCAAGACCACTGCTGCCGGCGGAGTCGAAGCCGGCCGTACAGGCGGGGCGGCCGCATGAGCGGCGTGCTGCCGGCGGCGCCCCCGCAGCCCACCGAGGCGCTCGCCGGGGAGATCATCACCCACCTCGACGCGCAGATCGCCTCCGCGCGCGGGCTTCTCGGCGTCGTCCTGGAGCAGGGCGCGGCGATCCGCGCGCGCGACGTCGAGGTGGTCGTCCGCCTCGCCGGCATCCTGCGCGGCGAGATGGGCCGCCGCCAGCTCCTCGAGGAGGAGCGGACCGGCCTCCTGGCCCGCTGCGGCGAGCGGCTCGGCGTGCCCGCCGAGACCGTGACGCTCCAAGAGCTGCTCACCCTGATGAGCACCGCCGAGGCAGAGCGCGCGAACGCGCGCAGCGCCGAGCTGCAGGGACTCCTGCACGAGCTGCAGCGCGAGCACACGACGAACCGGGCGATCATGCAGATCGAGCTCGGCTTCCTCGATCACCTGATGGCGATGCTCGCTCTCGACGGGGTGAACGGATATGACACCCGCGGCACCTCGACCCCGATCACGCGCGGACGGCCTCACGGCGGCCTGCACGTCCTGGACCTGAGCGCATAGCCATGTCGATTCCGACGCTGCAAGGTCTGCAGACGGCGCTGAGCGGGCTCCTCGCCGAGCAGCAGGCGATGGACGTCACGGGCCACAACATCGCCAACGCGAACACCGAAGGCTACTCCCGCCAGGTCGCCGTGCTCGAGACCAACCAGGCGATCCCGATCCCGTCGCTCTCCGCCGTCACGGGCCAGGGGGGACAGCTCGGCACCGGCGTCACGGTCGAGACCTACACCCGTATTCGCAACGCCTACCTGGACGCCCAGTGGCGCGCTCAGAACAGCTCGCTCGGGGCCGCGAGCGCGCAGGCCGAAGAGCTGGAACAGGCTCAGAGCGCCTTCAACGAGCCGTCCTCCACCGGTATCGCCAGCCAGCTCTCGGAATTCTGGAGCGCCTGGAGCAGCCTGGCGAGCTCGCCCACGAGCCTTGCGGCCAAGGAGGGGGTCGTCGCCGCGGGCGAACGGCTCGCGACGGCGTTCAACCAGCTGAGCACCCAGCTCTCGACGATCTCCGCGCAGGCCACCCAGCAGGTCCAGGCACTGACCTCCCCCACCGGCGAAGTGGCCGACTACGCCAACCAGATCGCGCAGCTGAACGTGCAGATCAAGCAGGCCGAACAGGCCGGCCAGCCCCCGAACGACATGCTGGACCGCCGCGACGAGCTGATCGACAAGCTCTCCTCGCTCGCGCAGGTCAAGGTCACGGCGCAGTCCGACGGGACCGACACGATCTCCTTCGGCGACGCGGCCCAGCCGCTGGTCGAAGGGACGACCGTGAACTGGCCGCAGACGCTGACAAGCGCCGCGGGCGGCCAGCTCGGCGGCCTGCTGGCGCTGACGGGGCCCGAAGGCGCGCTGACGAGCTTCCAGAGCGAACTCGACGCCGTCGCCTCCTCGGTCGCCTCCTCGGTCAACGCGCTCCACACGGCAACCCCCTTCTTCACCGGCACGACCGCTGCGACGCTCGCGGTCGCCGTGAAGCCCGCGGAAGTCCAGACCTCCTCGACCGAAGCGCCCGGCGGCAACGACGTCGCGCTCGCGATCGCCGGCCTTCGGGGCGGGACCGCCGAACAGAGCTACGCCGGGCTGATCGGCCTGGTCGGCAGCAAGGTCCGCGGCGCGCAGAACGAACAGGCCAACGTGCAGACGACGCTGACGGCGATCGGCAACCAGCGCCAGAGCGTCTCGGGCGTCTCACTCGATGAAGAAATGACCAACCTGATCAGCTACCAGCGCGGCTACCAGGCTTCGGCCCGGACGTTGACCGCGATGGACGAAATGCTCGAAACGCTGATCGAGCACACAGGAAAGGCCGGGCTGTAGCGATGAGCGAGCGGATCACCGGCGCGATGCTGACCGGTTCGACCATGAACGACCTCAACGCCTCGCTGAGCAAGCTCCAGCGCAACGCCGAAGAACTCTCCTCGGGGCACTCGATCCTCGAGGCCTCCGACAACCCCTACGGCGCCAGCCAGACGATCGACCTGCAGAGCCAGCTCGACGGGCTCAGCTCCTACGCGTCAGGGGTGAGCGACGGCATCTCCTGGACGAACACGGCGAGCGGGGCGATGTCGAACATCAACACCGTCCTGCAGCGGGTGCGTGAACTGATGCTGCAGGCCGGCAACGAAACGAACGGCAGCGAAGACCTCAAGAACCTCTCGACCGTCGTCGAACAGCTGACCGAAACGGTCAAGCAGGACGCGAACATCAAGTACGGCAACCAGTACGTCTTCTCGGGCACGCTCAGCACCACCTCGCCCTACACCCAGGGTGAAAACGACGAATACCACGGCAACGAAACCGCGATCGCGCGCGCGATCGGGCCCGGGGCGACGGTCACGATCAGCGCAAACCTCTCGTCGGTCCTCGGAAACGGTCAGGCCTCCGGCGACGGCAAGCTGCTCGACGTGCTGCGCACGGTCCAGCAGCACATGAAGGAAGGCACCCCCGAAGCGCGCGAAAAGCTCGTCGGCTCCGATCTGAAGGGCCTCGACGAAGGCATGGAAGGGATCAACCAGCTGCAGGCGCTCACCGGAAGCGCGACCGACCAGCTCCAGGTCGCCGCCTCGCGCATCGAATCGCTCGAAGGATCGATCGAAAAGGCGCTCTCGAACACCTACGACACCGACTTCGCAAAGGCCACGATCGAGTACTCCAACCAGCAGGCCGCCTACACGGCGGCCCTGCACGCCGGGGCGAACATCGTCCAGGAATCACTGCTGAACTTCCTGCACTGAGAGCGAGCTGAATATGTCCCTCACATTCGAGAGCGTCAGGTTCGGGGCCGTCGAGGTCCCCGAGGGCGAGATCATCGAGTTCCCCAACGGCCTGATCGGCCTGGGCGGCAACCGCTGGGCGCTGCTCGACCGCAACCCTGGAACCGGCTTCCTCTGGCTGCACTGCGTCGAGGACCCGGCGCTCGCCCTCCCGGTCGTGGGGCCGGAGCTGTTCTTCCCCGACTTCCGGCTCGAGCTGGCTCAGGACGAACTGGCTGCGGCCGGGCTCGAGGGCGTTGCGGATGCCGACGTGTACGTGACCGTGCGGGCGATGCCGAACCCGCTGGAGACGACCGCGAACCTCCGGGCGCCGATCGTGATCCACGAGGGACGCGGCTTCCAGGTGCTGAACGCGGCGGACGGCGCGGAGCTCCAGGCGCCGCTGTTCGAGCTCGCGGCCGCGCAGGCCGAGGGTGCGCCGGCCGACGCCGGCTGAACCGTCCCGGGCCGCCGGGCGAGCGGTGCCGGCGGCGCTCATCAGGGCGCGCGGGCGCGCCGCGGGCGCTCCGGACGGGCGAAGCCCACCGGCCCGTGCTTCATAATCGGGCGCGTGCTGATCCTCACGCGACGCCCCGGAGAACGCGTCGTCATAGATGAGAACATTCTCATCGAGGTGATGGGGGTCAGCGGACACACCGTCCGGCTCGGAATCAGCGCGCCGGACGGCGTCTCGATCTACCGCGAGGAGATCTGGATCGCGGTCAAGGAGGAGAACCGCGCGGCTGCCGCCGCGGACCCGGCGTCGCTGCCCACGAGCCCGCCAGAGCGGCCCAACACGCCCGGGGACGATCCCGCGCGAGCAGCCGGCGGCGCGGGGGAGGGCGGCGAGAGCGGCCCCGGTTCGGCGCGCAAAGCGCCGGGCTGATCCCGAGAGCGGGATCGCACCGATGTGCGATCAGTTCTGAGGGCTTGTCCGGCAGACGCGAGCACAGGTAGACTCGGCCGTGCGCCGGGCACACAGCCGGCGACTGCGGTTGTGCGCCTCGCGGACGAGGCGAGGTGGGGCTTCGCGCGTTGGAGGACGCTGGAGGTAAGCCCCCCGTCTCACCGCGCGTGGCCTCCGCGGTCCACATTGGAGGGGAGGACTCATGCCGTCTGAACGTAGTGTCCTTGCGAGCCGAGGTGCGCGCGTAGCGTTCGCGTCTCTGGCGAGCCTCGTGGCGCTGCTGGTCTTCGCGACCGGCGCGTTCGCGTACAAAACGCCGCACATCGAGATCGTGAGCCAGGCCGGAGCGCCCGAAGGGCCGATCCCGCCGAACACGAGCTACTTCACCACCATCCAGGCCGCGGTCAACGCGACCAGGAAGAACGCGGGCGATTGGGTGCTCGTCGAACCGGGCGTCTACGACGAAGAAGTCGTCGTGACGAGCGCCCACAGCTACATCCACATCCGCGGCATGAACCGCAACACCGTGATCCTCGACGGGCAGAGCAAAGCCGCGCCCGGCGGCAGCAACGGGATCCTGGTCGAAAAGGCCAACAACGTGTGGATCGAAAACATGACCGGCCGCAACTACGACCGCGCCACCCCTGACGGCCCGAACGGCAACGCGTTCTGGTGGACCGGCGGCGACGGGTCGGAAAAAGAGGGCGCGCACGGCTGGTGGGGGAAGTACCTCACCGCGTACGACACGAGCCTCAACGGCGGCTACGGGATCTTCGCCCAGAACGAGAAGGAAGGGGCCTGGGAACACATCTACGCCTCGGGCTACAACGACTCGGGCATCTACATCGGCGCCTGCTGGGAATGCAAAGCGCTGGTCAACGACGCGACGATCGAAGACAACGCGGTCGGCTACTCGGGCTCGAACTCGGGCGGTCGCCTCGTGATCGAAAACTCGACGTTCCGCAACAACTCGGCCGGCATCGTGCCGAACGGTGAAAACCCCGGTGACGGGCCGCCGCCCTCGAACGGGATGTGCAACGCGAAGAAGCCGACGAAACACAGGCCCTACCACCTGTTCACGTCGACGAACATCGAACGGTGCACGATCTACAGGAAAGACCTCGTCACCGAAAACAACAACCTCGAAGCTCCGGCGAACCCGTCGACCGAAGTCGCCCCTTGGGGCGTCGGCGTCGAGCTCCCGGGCGTGATGGCGGATGAAGTCACCGAAGACACCATCACGAACAACGTCAACAACGGCGTGCTCGGGTTCGAGTACCCGAACCCGTACCCGCCGCAGGCGAGCACGATCTACTTCCAGCTCGCCGGGAACAAGATCGCGAACAACACGCTCGAAAACAACGGGACGCACGGAACGAGCGAATACAACAGCCAGATCATGCTGCAGGGCGGGATCTTCCCGTACAAGAAGTACACCTCGACGAACAACTGCGTGAGCGGCAACACCTTCGTCGGTGGTGACTTCACGTGGCCGAACAAAATCGAAGAACGGTGGGGCTGTGACAACGCCACCACGCCGCCTCCGGGCAACGGCCCGGGCGCGCTGGAATACGTCGAACAGCTGTCGGAGGAATCGGTGATCTTCCGCCACGCGAAAGCAGCATCGCCGCCGCCGCCGCAGGAAACGATGCCAAACCCCTGCGAAGGCGTCCCGAGCAACCCGCTGTGCCCGTGACCGCGACGGTCTAGGCACAGAGCTCGAACCGGCGTCGCATGCCCCGCGGGGCGTGCGGCGCCGGTTCTCTTTAAGCGACGGGGGCTCCGGGCGACTACCCGCCGCGCGCCAGCTGCGCGAACCGCTCGCCGCGCTGCTCGAAGTCGCGGAAGCGGTCATAGCTGGGCGCCGCGGGTGAGAGCAGCACGACCGCGCCCGGCGGCGCCTCGCGGCGCGCAAGGGCGACGGCCTCGGCGAGATCTCCCGCGGCGAGGGCGCCCGAGGCGGGCAGCCCCGCCGCCAGCGCCGCCTCCAGCAGGCGCGGACCGGTGCTCGGCATGGCGATCAACAGCGCCTCGCGGCGAGCGACCTCGCGGCCGAGCGCGGCGTAGTCCTGCCCGCGATCCTGTCCGCCGCCGAGGAGCACGAGCGGGCGCCCCGGGAAGCTGGCCAGCGCTGCGAGCGCGGACTCGGGCGTCGTGGAGATGCTGTCGTCGACCCACGTCAGGCCGTCCAGCTCGGCGACCGTCTGAAGGCGGTGCTCGAGCCCGTCGAAGCCCTCGACGGCGGCGGCGAGATCGCCGATCGCGACACCGGCCGCCTCGAGCCCGGCGAGCGCCGCGCAGAGGTTCAGTGCGTTGTGCTCTCCCGGCAGGCGGAGCGCCGAGCCCGGCAGCCGCACGACGCCGTCTCGCGCGATCCCGCCGGGGACGAGCTCCCAGCCGGGCGGCGCCCCGAACAGCCGCCGCGCCGCGGTCGTCCGTGCCTCCGCCAGGTCGGGCTGGTGCGCGGGCAGCACCACCTCGCGCACTCCATCCAGCACCAGGATCCGGAGCTTGTCCTCCCGGTAGGCCTGCTCGGAGCCGTGCCAGTCGGCGTGCTCGGCGAACAGGTTCGTCACCACCGCGACCTCGGGGCCGACCGCGAGATCGGCCAGCTGATAGCTCGACAGCTCGACGACGGCGAGCGCCTCGGGGTCGGCGTCCAGCAGATCCAGGGCGGGGCGGCCGATGTTGCCGGCCAGCTCGGTGGCGCGTCCCGCCGCCCGCGCGAGGTGAGACGCAAGGGCCGCGGTCGTGCTCTTGCCCTTGGTCCCGGTGACGCCGAGGACGTTGGCTCCCCCGCGCTCGGAGAGCCACAGCGACGTCGGGGTGGTCAGCGGCGGCCCCGAGCTCCTCAGCGCAGCGAGCTCGGGGCGGTAGATCGAGACACCCGGCGAGCGGACCACCACGTCGCATGCTGCGAATGCGTCGAGCGCTTCGGCTGCGGCGACCGTACGCACGGCGGCGCCGAGCATCGCGGCGACGCGCCCGGGCGCGGGCGGCTCGTCGAACGCCGCGACGACGATCTGCGCCCGCGGCAGGCGCTTGGCCGTCTGCGCGGCGAAGGAGGCGATCTCGCGGCCGGCGCCCCAGACGCCGATCCGCGCGCCGTCAAGCTCCGAGAACCGCACGCAGATCGTCCAGCAGGCCGGGCGGGAGGTCGTGCTCGTCGCTCAGCGCCAGCACGGCGGCGGGATCCCCCGCGGGCAGCGGGTGGGCGGGCAGCACCTCCGCCGCGAGACGGCGCACCACCGCGTGATCGCGCCAGCGCTCGTCCGCAGCGAGCAACCTGATCGCCGCGATGCTCTCCTGCTCCTCTCCGACGCACTCGAACGGCTTGTGGCCGCCGCTGGCCGCCAGCAGCGCGAAGCCCTCGTACTGGGACTCGTCGGCGAGCATGTCGCCCCCGAAGATCTCGGCGAGGTGGGCGGGGGAGCTGAACGGCGCGAGCGCCAGGAACACGAAGCGGCACTTCGGGCAGTCGCGACACCAGGACGAGGCGCGCAGGGCGGGGTCGAGGCGGAAGATCGCGTTGCAGCTGGTGAAGGCCCGGTGGTAGCGCTCCATCCCGGCGAACGCGCGCGCGATCGCAAGCTCGGACGCCGGGCGGAGCACCGAGAGCTGCTGGACCGGCGCGCCGCTCTCGGCGACGGCCGCCGCCAGCGACCGCTCCACCGCGAGGCTCTTGCTGAACTGGTGGTTGATCTCGGTCCCGTGCCAGGTCAGGTTGCCCGCGGACGCGGAGCGCTCGTTGGCCATCGCGACCGTGTCGAAGCCGTTCAACGCCGCGGTCAGGAGCGCGACGCACGTGACGATGGCGGTGATCGGCACGTGCCCGTTGATCGCGCCCGCCTGGTTGCAGTCGAACAGCAGAGGGTCCAAGCGGCGCGTGGCGAGGAGCCACGGCAGCGCGGCTGCCTGCACCGTGCGCGCGATCGGCGCGGCGTCGCCGATCGAGAACAGAGCTGTCTCGGCGCCCGAGCGCCGCAGCACCTCGATCGCGACCGCCGAGTCCTTGCCGCCGCCGACCGCGACCAGCGCGCGGCGCGGCTCGGAGCCCTCGCCGGCGGGTGCTCCGGCGGGGCCGGCGCCGAAGTGTGGGCTCGGCAGCGCCGGCAACCGGTTCGTGAAGGCGAGCTCGCCCAGGCCATCGGAGTAGAGCGCCTCCAGCAGCCTCGCCGCAGCGGGGCCCGGCGGCGCCGAGTCGAACGCGACCGCGGGCGGCAGGGCGGCCTTGAAGTAGCTGACGCCCGCCACCCAGTGCAGCAGCGCGAGCAGGCCCTCGACGCTCGCGATCGCCTCGGCCTGCAGCGGCGCCGGGACGGGAACCGTCAGCCGCTCGGTGAAGAGGAGCTCCTCGCCGAGGGCATAGGAGAGCGTGACCGCGCCGTCGGCGGCGAGCTCGCGCCCCCGGAACGTGAAGCACTCGAACGCGCCGGGGTCGAACGCCGCCGGCGTGGACTTTGCGCCTGCTGCCATCGCCTCCAGCCTAGAAGCGCGGGCGACGGATGCGCCCTCGCCCGCCGGCCTAGTCGTTGGCGGTGACGGTCTCCAGCAGCTCGGCGAAGCGCTCTCGGGCGAGCGCACGTCGCGTCGGCAGGTGCTCGGTGGGAACACCGTCCGACGGCGGCTCGTAGCCGGCGAGGATCTTCCTCGCGACCGACTGGCGGTGCACCTCGTCGGGCCCGTCGTAGATCCGCGCTGCCCGCGCGAAGCGGTACATCTGCTCCAGCGGCAGGTCGGTCGAGTAGCCGAGCGAGCCGTGCACCTGCAGCGCGCGGTCCACGACGTCGTGCAGGACCTTCGCCCCGTAGAACTTGATCAGCGCCACGTCGGTGCGCGCGGCCGAGGCGCCCTGCGTGTCCATCTTCCACGCCGCGTGCAGGGTCATCAGGCGAGCCGCCTGCATCTCGGCGGTGCTGTCGGCGACCCAGTTCTGGACCGTCTGCTTGTCGGCGAGGACCGAGCCGTGCGCGTGGCGGTAGGTCGCGCGCTCGCACATCATGTCGAACGCCCGGCGGGCGACGCCGAGCCAGCGCATGCAGTGATGGATGCGACCGGGCACGAGGCGGTGCTGGGCGAGGATGAACCCCTCGCCCTCCCCGCCGAGCAGGGCCTCTGCCGGAACGCGCACGCTCTCGTAGGCGATTTCGGCGTGGCCGCCGTACTCCCCGAACGACTGCCACGGGTGCTCCATGGTCGGCACGTCGCGCAGGATCTCGACGCCGGGGGTGTCGGCCGGGACGATGAACATCGAGGCGCGCTGGGAAGGGCGTGCCTCGGGGTTGGTGACCGCCATCACGATCAGGAAGTCGGCGATCGATGCGTTCGAGGAGAACCACTTGCGCCCGTCGATCACCCAGTCCCCGCCGTCTTTCGTGGCGCGCGTGGCGAGCTGCGTCGGGTCAGAACCGGGGGTGTGCGGCTCGGTCATGCTGAAGGCGCTGCGCAGATCCCCGGCCAGCAGGGGATGGAGCCAGCGGTCCTTCTGCTCGGGCGTGCCCGCCATCGCGAGGATCTCGGAGTTGCCCGAGTCGGGGGCGGCGTTGCCGAACGCGAGCGGGGCGATCGGGGACGTGCCGAGGATCTCGTGCATGAGGCCGAGGCGGACCTGGCCGAGGCCCTGGCCACCCAGCTCGGGAGGCAGGTGGGCGGCCCACAGGCCGCGCTCCTTGACCCGCTCCTGAACCGGAGCGAGAGCGCGCGCGAGGCCGTCCATGCCAAGCTCGTGCCAGATCGATTCCAGCGGCCAGATCTCCTCCCGGACGAGCTCCGTCATCCAATCGAGGTCCTGCTGGAAGTCCGGCTCGGTCGAGAAGTCCCAGCTCATGCTCGCGTCCTTTCCGCTTGGCGTCTGCACACCAGAGCCTACGTGCTATCAACCAGGGGCGCCTGGCCGGTTTTTTTTGATTTTGAGGATTTGAAGGAGGAGTGATGAGCGTGGGTGGGGAGTTGGTAGGCGGAGTCGACTTCGTAGGTATGCCGACGAGGGATCTGGAGGCGGCCGCCGCCTTTTACGGCGACACGCTCGGGCTGCACCGCTCGGTCTGGATCCCCGAGCGCAACTACTCCGAGTTCGAGACGGGCAACCTCACGATCAGCGTCTTCAACGCCGAGGCGATGGGGCTCGAGCACCAGCGCAGCGCCAATCCGCTGGCGCTCGGAGTCGATGACGTCGCGGCCGCGCGCGAGGCGCTCGAAGCGCGGGGTGTGACGTTCGCGGCGGACACGCTCGACACCGGCGTCTGCCATATGGCGTTCTTCGCCGACGCCGACGGCAACGCGCTGATGCTGCATCACCGCTACGCCCCCAGGGCCACAGAGGACTGACCATGGCCGCGGACGGGCGGGCGCCTCTGGAGACCGTCCTGCTCCCCGGCGCCCGCGCGTTCCTGAGCCACCACGCGCGCGAGCTTCCCCAGCGCGATGACCTCTGTGGCGCCTTCTGCGGCGCGCTGGCGCTGAATGCCTCCGGGCTCGAGCTGACCCCGGCGGGCGAGCAGCTCGACCAGGACGCCGTCGCGATCGCCGCGGGCAGCATCGTCTCGGTCGGCCGCGATCCGGGCACGCTCCCCGCCGGCGAGACCGGCCGCAGGGACTATCGCCTCCAGATCCCCACGATCGCCGACCCTGACGTGTCGGGCACGACCGCCGCCGGGGTGGCGCGAGCGATCGGCGAGCTCTCGGGCGGCGCCGTCGAGGCGCTGACGTACGCGGGGCCGTGGACGGCGGACGCCCTGCGCAGCTTCTTCGACGCCGCCGCGGAGCTGGAGCACCCGGTCACGCTCCTCGCAAACCTCGCCACTCATCATCTGTGGGGTGGGCGCCCGACGGCGGCGCAGCTGCTCGACTACCTCTACGACGGCGCTCTCGACGGGCCCTCGCCCGACTGGGACGTGGGTCACTTCGCGTGCGTCGTGGCCCGCACCAGCGGTCCGGCCGGGAGCCTGTACGCGGTCGCCGACACCTACCCGGCGCTGGGCGATCACGGCGTGCACCTGCAGCCGCAGGAGCGCCTGGCCGCGGCGATCGCCCGTCCCGACAAGCCCGCCGGCGGGGTGATCGCCGCGGTCGCCTCCGCCGATGCCCCGGCGCTGCGCGCGGCGGCCGCGGCGCTGGGGCTCGAGGAGCGTCTCTGGGACAACGGCACGATCGCCGGGCAGGCCGCATACCCCGTCACGGGGCACGAGTGAGCGCGGCCGAGCTCGTCTCGCTGGTGATCTGCGACCTCGGCGCGATCGTGCGGGGCCGCGCGGTCCTGGCCTCTGAGCTCGAGGATCCGCTCGCGCGCGGCGTCGGGTGGGTGCCCGCCAACCACGCCCTCACCCCGCTCGGCCCGCTGGCGGAACCGAGCCCGTTCGGATCGACGGGGGACCTGCGCCTGCTGCCCGATCCGCAGACGCGCACGAGGGTCGGCGCCGAGCCGGGCGCGAGCGCGCTGGAGTTGATGCTCTGCGACATCGTCGAGCTGGACGGGCGCCCCTGGGCGTGCTGCCCGCGTGCGTTCCTCGCCCGCATGGTGGCCGCCCTGGAGCAGCACGACGGGATGCTCGCCCAGGCGAGCTTCGAGCACGAGTTCCAGCTCGTCGGCGAGGGGCGTGCCGAGCTGCCGTTCTCGCTCGCCGCGCAGCGCACGGCCGAACCGTTCGCGAGCGAGCTGATGGCAGCGCTCGTCGAGGCCGACGTCGAGCCCGAGCGCTTTTTCCCCGAGTACGCGAGCCGCCAGTTCGAGGTGCCCGTCGCGCCGGCACCGGCCTGCCAGGCGGCCGACCGCGCCGTCGTCATGCGGGAGGTGGTGCGCGAGATCGCGCGGCGCGAGGGCAGGCGCGCGACGTTCGTGCCGCTGCTGGACCCGGGCGAGGCGGGCAATGGCGTCCACCTCCACATCAGCCTTCGCGATGCGGGCGAACAGCCGCTCCTTCACGACGCCTCGCGGCCCGGCGAGCTGAGCGAGCTCGGTGGGAGCTTCGCGGCGGGGATCCTCGAGCACGCCTCCGCGCTGAGCGCCGTGACCGCACCGAGCCCCGTCTCGGGCGAGCGGCTGAAGCCGCACCGCTGGAGCGCGGGCGCTGTCTGCCTCGGCGAGCGCAACCGCGAGACGTTGCTGCGGATCCCGCCGCTGGCGACGCTGGGCGGCGCGAGCGCGGCCGGCCAGATGCGCCTCGAGTACCGAGCCGCCGACGCCGCCGCCAACCCACATCTGGCGCTCGGCGCGATCCTCGCCGCCGGGCTCGACGGCGTCGCCGCCGGGCTGCCGGCGCCGCCGATCCTCGACCGTGACCCCTCCTCGCTGGACGGGCAGGAGGCGGAGCGCTACGGCGTGGGCGCCCTGCCGGCGTCGCTGGAGGAGGCGCTGGGCGCCCTGGCCGAGGACCGCGTGCTGAGGAGCGCCCTGGGCGAGCCGCTCTACGAGGCCTTCGTCGCACTCAAGCGCGCGGAGCTGGCGCTCGTCGCGGAGCTGCCCGTCGAGCAGCGTTGCCTTCGATACGCCGATGTCTACTGAGGGCGTGCTCGACGAGCTGCTGCGCGCCCTCGACGCGCAGCTGCCGGGAGCCCTCGAGCTGCGCCGGCGCCTGCACGCCGACCCGGAGCTCGCCCACGCCGAGCACCGCACCGCAGCCACGGTCTCCGCGGAGCTGCCCGTCCAGGCGGAGCCCGTCGCGGGCACGGGCCTGCTCGCCCGCGTCGGCGCGGGCGGCGCGCCGGTGGCCGTGCGCGCCGAGCTCGACGGGCTGCCGATCGCCGAGCGAACAGGGGCCTCCTTCAGCGCAAGCGGCGCGAGGATGCACGCCTGCGGGCACGACGTCCACCTGGCTGCACTCGTCGCCCTGACGCGCGCGGCGGCGACGCTCGCCGAGCGCCTCCCGGCGCCGCTGCTTGCGATCTTCCAGCCCTCGGAGGAGGCCTACCCCTCCGGCGCGCAGATGATCGCCGAGCAGGCGCTCGGCGATCAGGCGCCGCGCGCCGTGCTCGCGGCCCACGTCCATCCGGAGCTGCCCTGGGGAACAGTCGCGATCGACACGGGCACGGTGAACGCCTCCTGCGACGCGGTCGAGCTCGTGATCGAGGGCGAGCCCTCGCACGGCGCCTATCCGCACCGCGGCCGGGACCCGGTCCTCGCGCTGTGCGAGGCGGTGCTCGCGCTCGCAGCCGCGGCCGGCCGGCGCGTCGATCCGCTCCACCCCGCGACGATCACGATCGGAGTTCTCGAGGCCGGCACCGCGGAGAACGTGATCCCTGCCGAGGCGCGCGCCCGCGGGGCGCTGCGTGCACATCGCCAGGAGGACCGTGAAGCGCTGCGGGCGCTGAGTGCCGAGGTCGTGGCGGGCGTCGCGCAGGCGCACGGCTGCCGCGGCTCGGTGAACCTGACGGCAGGCGAGCCGGCGCTCGTCAACGACCCCGCGATCGCGTCCCGGGCGCGGGGGCTTCTGCCCCGCGCAGGACTCGCACCCGCACCCGAATGGCGTTCGTGCGGCTCGGATGACTTCTCGTTCTTCGGCGCTCACGCACCGCTCGCGATGGCGTTCGTGGGACTGGACGGAGCGCCGGGTTTCGACCCGCGCCCGCTGCACCATCCCGAGCTGCTGCCGCCGGAGGAGGCGGTGGCCCTCGTGGCGCGCACGCAGGCTGTGCTCTACGCTGCGGCCAGCGCGAGCGGTGACGGCGGCGGCGGGACGGACTCCGGCGACGGCGAGGGCGAGCGCTGAGGCGACCGGGACGCCGGTCGCGACGACGACAGGGGATGGAACCTGATGGCGAGGCGCGAGCCGGTCCAGAAACGCAGCCGTGAGCGGGTCGAGGCGATCCTTCAGGGTGCCAACGAGCTGATCGCCTCCGACGGCGTCGAGAACCTCTCGACGCGCTCGCTCGCGGCACACACGGGCATCCCGGTCGCGACGATCTACCGCTACTTCGAGGACATGGACGCGATCATCGCGGCCTACCTCGACCAGGCGCTGGCGGAAATCGAGGATGCGGTGGAAGCCGCCGTGCTCGAGCTCGACTGGGTGACCTTCCGCGCGATGACCGAGGCGGTGGCGATGGCCCACATGCGCCACCATCAGGCCCACCCCGAGGGAGTGCCCGCGTGGTTCGGCACGCGACTGAACGCCGCGGTGCAGGACCGCGTCCGCCAGCTCGACGCGCGCATGGCCGCCACGCTTCACGCCGCCACGCGCGGCGCGGGCTTCATCGAGGACGGGCCGCACTTCGGCGCGGGCCTGATCGTGCGGCTGTGGGACCGCACGTTCGAGCACATCTTCCGGATCCAGCGCAGCGCGGAGGAGCAGGAGGCGATCGTCCAGGAGGTCTGCGACATGATCGCGACCTTCATGGAGCGTTACACCACCCGCGCCGGGCTGGAGGGCATATCGCCGCAGGAGTTCCTGAAGGCCTACGGGCGAAGCATCGGCGAACGCCGGGCACACGCCGAGCCGAGCGGCGCGATGGCGGAGTCGTGGCGTCACGGCGGTGGCTCGCGGTCGGGCTAGGATCGAGCCGATGCCCGACCGCCTCTACTTCACGAACTCCGACGAGGCCAACGAGCTGATCGCCAAGGACCCGATGGCGCTGCTGATCGGGTTCGCGCTCGACCAGCAGGTGACGGTCCCGAAGGCGTTCACCGGCCCCCTTGCGATCAAGGAGCGCGTCGGCACGCTCGACCCGAAGAAGCTCGCGAAGATCGACCTCGATCCCGTGTTCCGCGAGAAACCGGCGATCCACCGCTATCCCGGGAAAATGGCCGAACGGGTCCAGGCGCTGGCCATCGCCGTCCGCGACGACTACGGCGGCGACGCCGAACGCGTCTGGAAGGACGCACGCAACGGCGATCAGCTCCGCGAGAACATCGAAGGCCTGCCCGGCTTCGGCGAGATGAAGATCAAGTCGCTCGGCGCCGTGCTCGCCAAGCGCTACAAGCTCGGCAAGGCGAAGAGCCTCGTCCCGCCGCACCCGACGCTCGGCGACGTGGACTCGCCACAGGCGCTGCTCGACTACCAGGCCGCCAAGAGGGCGCACAAGGCCGAGTGGTCGAAGATGAAGGCCTGAGAGCGATGTCTGAAGCGGCCTCGGCCTAGAGGCCGGTCAGCACGAGCCGGCACTCGCGTTCGCGGCGCAGGCCAGGCAGAGCGATGTGATGACGAGCGCCGGGAGCGGCCAGAAGCCGCCGGGAGGGGCCGACAGCGGTCGCCCCGGGCTACGCATCGCTCCAGAAGTCCTCGCTGCCGCCCGCCTGCTCGATCTCCTCCAGAGTCACTTCCGTCCGGCGGTCGTCGACCATCGTCTGGAGCGCCTGGGGGATCGTGCGCGCCCACGCGCGCCGGGCGGTCACGACACGCCCCTCTGTCTCGTCGAACTGCCGCCATTCGACCTCCACGAGCGGCGTACGCGACGGCGGCGCATCGCTCGGCACGGGCGCGCCCCACCCGTAGAGCGTCAGCTGGACCTGCCAGCCTCCGGGACACAGCTCCCCCATCAACGCCAGCGCCCGCCAATGGTCCTCCACCGGAGGGTCACGGCGCCGGGCTCTCCGCAGGTAAAGGCAGATCGCCACGGCCGCCACGGCCATCGCCGCCGCCAGCAGCGCCAGCGTCAGCGTGTCCGTCCCTTTCGGGGGATGCGCCCCTCCGCCCTGGACGCCGCTTGCGATAACGAGCGCGCCCACGGTCCGCATCTAGCCCACGCAGCCACCTGGTCCGGCAGGTGGCTTCATGCCGTGCATGCCATCCACCTGTCCAACGGTAGCCGCTCCAGCGCTGCACGGCTACCGGGAACGGCTCGAACGACATCGAGCGCTGAGGGCGCTCGAGCGGGCGAGGCCTACGGGATGCTCAGGAGGAAGTCCTGCCGCACGGTGTGGTCGTCTTCGATCACCACCGACTGTGTTTTGCTCGGGTGAGCGCCGTTTATCGTCGCTTCGAGGAACGTGCCGCGGACCGTGTACGAGCCGGCGGGGAGCGGGATTTCCACGAAGTGTCCGGGGCTCGAGGTCGCTGTCGCGACAACGGCGCCGCCGGCGTTGATCACTTCGACCGTGCCCGCGCCGGGGCGGGTTTCCGTCCGCGTGCAGTGCGGCGCCGAGAACGATATGGCTGGTCCGCCGTCGAGATAGAAACCGCTGACCAACTCCGTAGGCCCGACCGTGACCAGCGGCTCGGGGCTTTCCGGCCCGCGCACCGCCGAACCTCGGCAGAGAGGGTTGAGCCAGACCTCGACCCGCGAGGATCTCCGGCCCGCCGCAGGAGACGTCCCCTGGACGGTCTGTATCGCGGCGTCCTGGAGGCGTGCGCCCTCCAAACGCAGCCGGCATCCGGCTCGCGCCGCGCGCCGGCGAGCTTCTTCGATCGTCAGTCCGGCGAGGTGCGGCACGCGGCAGCCGCCGTTCGGGCGCCGGCCCCCGCCGGCGAGGGCGGGTGCGGCGCCGCCGAGCAGCGCCAGGATGAGCGCCGCCACCGAGAGCGCGGCTACGAACGGGATTTGTGAGTCCGATGCTTGGAATCGCATCGCCTTCCAGCTTAGCCCGGGGTCGACGGCGCGAGCGGCTGCGCACGCCTCGGGCGCCTGCGCCGCGCGCGCCGCCCCTCTTCCTCGAATATGTGCGCGTGAGCACCGCCGTCCAGCCGCACAGGACCGCGAGCGGGTGGCGCGTCCTCGCCGCCTACGCGGCCGTGGTCGCATCGACACAGCTGCTGTGGCTCACCTTCGCGCCGATCACGACCGAGACGGCCCACTACTACGGGGTCTCCAAAGGCGCGGTCGGGTGGCTGGCTGAGATCTTCCCGCTGCTCTACGTCGTGCTCGCGCTCCCCGCCGGCAACCTTCTCGACCGCTGGTTTCGCCCGGCGCTCGCGACGGGCGCCGTGCTCACGATCGCGGGCGGACTCGTGCGTCTCGGCGGCCAGACCTTCGCTTGGGCGCTGGCGGGGCAGACGCTCGTCGCGGTGGCGCAGCCGATCGTGCTGAGCGCGGTCAACAAGGTCGCGGGCCACTACCTGCCCGAGGAGGAACGCACGAACGGGATCGCGGCGGGGGCCGGCGCGGCCTTCGTCGGCATGCTGCTCGCGCTGCTGCTGGGGCCGACGATCGGCGCGCACGGCCACATCGAGCGGCTGCTCGTCCTGCAGGCGCTCATCGCGGCCGCAAGCGGGGTGGCGCTCCTGCTCGCGCTGCGCTCGCGCGGTCACGCCGACGATGAGCACGTCGCGATCGAGAGCGGAGCCGCACGGGCGCTCTGGCGGCTGCCGGCGATGAGGCTGCTCGGCGGGCTCGTCTTCATCGGCTTCGGGATCTTCGTGGCACTGGCGACCTGGCTGCAGTCACTGCTCGAACCGCAGGGCGTCTCCGAAGGCGCCGCCGGCGGGCTGCTCGTCGGCATGGTCGTCGCCGGGACGATCGGGATCGCGGTCATCCCGCAGGCCGTCGAGCGCCGTCACGCCGAGCGCCGGTTCCTGCTCGCCACGGTCGTCGTGGCCGCGGGCGGCTGTGCGGCGCTGGCGGCGCTCCGCTGGCTGCCGGCACAGGCGCTCGTGCTCGTTGTGATGGGGATCGTCCTGCTGCCCGCCCTGCCGGTGATCCTGACCGCGGTCGAGCGCCTGGCGGGCGCGGCCGCGGGGACGGCCGGCGCGATCATCTGGCTCGCCGGCAACCTGGGCGGCATCGTCGTCGCGCTGCTGGTGCAGGCGCTCATCGATGAGCCGACCGCCGCCTTCCTGGCGCTCGCCGTCGTGGGGCTGCTCGGGCTGCCGCTCGCCTCGCGCGTGAGGCTGGCCGCTCGCGGGTAATCGCAGAGCGTGCACGAACCGGATCGCGAGACGCACGACTACGTCCCGCCGTGGTGGGAGCGGGGCCGGCACGCGAGAGCCAACCGGCGCTTCGACAGCAGCCCCCGCAGGGTGCTGGCGTTCTACGCGCTGATGTTCGTGCTCAGCATCGGGATCCTCGTGCGCCTGGCCGTCGACCCGCACGCCGCTCTGCGCGGCTATCGCGGCCCGGGCAGCGTCGTCGCCGCCTTCGTCCTGATCCCGCTCATCGCCTTCTACGCGCCGCGCGCGTGGAGGGCCCGCAGGCAACCCCGGGACTGAGCCGGCCCCCCCGCGCTCCTGGCCGCCCGGCCAGTGCTGCGCCCGCAGCGCACGCGTTCGCGTACCCTCTCCCGCCCCATGGGCGTGCCACCACCATCCGCGTCGGAGCCCGTCGCGCGGCGGCGACTGGGGCCGGTCACGCTGCACCCCGGCGTCTGGGCCTCGGCGGGACTGTTCGCGAGCGCGCTGCTCTGCTTCGTCTCGATCGGGGCGACGCTCCCGGTGCTCCCGACCTACGTGCGCGGGCCGCTGGGCGCCGGCGATCTCGCGGTCGGGATCGTGGTGGGGGCTTTCGCCGTCACGTCGGTCTTCTGCAGGCCGTTCGCGGGGCGGCAGTCCGATCGCCGCGGGAGGCGGATCGTGCTCGTCGCGGGCGCGTCGGCGATGGCGCTCGGCGGGGTCCTCTACCTGCTCGCCGACAGCGTGCCGACGCTGGTCCTCGCGCGCTTCGTCGTGGGCGCGGGGGAGGGGTCGGTCTACACAGCGGGGGCGACCTGGGCCGTCGACCTCGCGCCGGAGGACCGGCGCGGCCTCGCGCTCGGGCTGTTCGGGCTCGCGGTCTGGGGAGGGCTCTCGGTCGGGCCGGTCGCGGGCGAGCTGCTGCGCTCGGGCGCGGGCTACGACGCCGTGTTCATCCTCACCGCGGCCCTTCCGGCGGCCGGGGCCCTGATCGGCTCTCGCCTCCCGGAGCCCGTCGACCGGAGCCTGCTCCCGCCACCCGAGCGCACGCCGCTCTTCCCGCCCGCGGCGCGGCGACCCGGCGCAGCTCTCGCGTTGGCGAACGTGGGCTACGCGGCACTCGCCGGCTTCGTCGTGCTCGCGCTGAAGGAGCGCGGCGTGGGCGGCGGCGCCGCGGTCTTCACCGCGTTCGCAATCGCGGTGTTCGCGAGCCGCGTCGCGCTCAGCCATGTTCCCGACCGCGCCGGCCCGCGGCCGACCGCGACCGCGGCGGCGCTGCTCGAGGCGACTGGCCTCACGGTGATCGCGGCCGCCCACTCGCTCCAGCTCGCGCTGCTCGGCGCGCTGATCGTCGGGGTCGGCTTCTCGATGCTGTTCCCCTCGCTCGCGCTGATGGTGGTCGGCGACGTCGACGACGAGCGCCGCGGCTCTGCCCTCGGCGCCTTCACCGCGTTCTTCGACATCGGCGTCGGGCTCGGCGGGCCGATCGCCGGTGCGACGGCCGCGCTCGCCGGCTACGCGGCGGTGTTCTACCTCTCCGCGGCCGCGGCGCTCGGCACGGCAGCGCTGGCGGCAACCTACGGGCGCGTGCCGGTCGCCGTGGCCGAGGTCCGCTCGCGGGGCTAGCTCACGGGGGGCGGATCGCCGGCTGCGGTCGCCGCCAGCGCCCCGTCCCAGTTGCACACCAGACAGGCGTGCCGGAACGCCGAGCGGGCGAATGCGAGCGCCATCCCGTGCGGGTCGGAACTCGCGCAGACGTCATCCCAGTCCAGCACGTACTCGCCCAGCTCGCCCTCCCAGCGCGAGGCCGGCGGATCGAGCTGTGCGCTCGCGAAGCCTTCCGGTGCGGGATGGGCGTAGGCGTAGAACGCGGCGCGTTCGTAGCGGGCGTCGCCGGGCCACCAGCCGACCGCGACCTCCTGGGCGTCCATCGCGTTGCGCATGATGAAGTCCTGCGAGGGCGGCTCGGCAGGCTCGCCCGAGAACAGGTTGACCGCCAGGTCGAAGGAGCCCCACCAGGCGTTGACCGGCGTCGAGCGCCCGCGGTAGGGAGCGCGGAAGGCGGCGAGCACCAGCGCGGCGCGGGTGGCAGCGGCGAAGTAGCGCTCGACCTGCGCGGGCTCGTACGTGGCGTGCGTGGCATCCTCGTCGAGCGGCTCGCTCCAGGCGACCTCCTGCGGGGCCGGGTTGATCTCGAACGGCCCGGCCAGATCGCGCGCCGCCGCGAGCAGCTCGCGCGTCACGACCCCGACGGGCCGACCCGGCAGCGGGACCCGCGCGGAGCGGCCGTCGCTGTGCTCGACGACGGCCTCGTGGGAGCGCAGGTCGAGCAGCGCCGTGAACGCTCCCGAGCCGTCGGGGGCGGGCAACGGCAGCGTCTCCCAGCCCCGTGCGCCGAGGCGCAGCGCGGCGTGCTGAAGCTCGGGCTCGGGAGGAGCCAGGGCGACGGCGATCTTGCCGAGCACCTGGGTGTGCGCGTGGAGCGTGTCGCAGCTCTCGCGCCACTGCTCGAACGGGAGCGTCGGCCAGACGGGCGCCATGTGGCGAAGCCTAGAGCAGTTTTTTGACTCCGCCCACCGCGGCGCTCCCGAGCACGATCTCGAGGATCACGCCGGTGACGGCGACCGCGATGCCGACCGCGACCACGATGATGTCTTCGAGCAGCACCCCGAGCGAGAGCAGCACGACACCGAGCGAGGGGAGCGTGTCGAGGCCGGTGAAGGGCGGCGCGAGGAAGGCACCGAGCGAACCCGCGATCACGAGCAGGCCGAAGACCGCGTTCGAGAGGCGGTGGTTGAACAGGAAGCGCAGGCGCGGCTTCGAGAAGCGCTCGAGCCGGCGGATCAGCTTCATCAGCCCTGTCAGGAACTTCTGCTGTTTGGGACCTCCGATGTCGAGCTCGGCCCACCGTCGCGGGACCCAGATTTCGTGGCGCCCGACGACGAGCTGCGCGGCGAGCAGGATCGCGAGGATCTCGAACACGTGGGTCACGCCGCCTGTGGGCAGCGGCAGAGCGGGCACGCCGAGCAGCAGCACGAACAGCAGCGCGAAGCTCTTCTCCTCGAAGAGCTCGATCAGTCCCCCGATGGTCTTGCGGCTGTCTCCTTTGAGCCAGCGTTCGAGATCGTCGCTCACCTTCGGCGGGCCCGCCGGAGATGCCGTCTCGGCGACCGGCGACCCCGTCGTGCCGGCGTCTGGCTCGGGTCCCGCCATCCGGGCCACCATAGCCGCGGCGCGATGCGATCATTCGGCGATGCGCCACGGCACCTACTCGATCGTGGCCCGCGACCCCGCGAGCGGCGAGCTGGGGGTGGCGGTGCAGTCGCACTGGTTCTCGGTCGGAAGCGTCGTCTCGTGGGCGCGCCCGGGCGTGGGCGCCGTTGCCACGCAGTCGGTCGCCGAGGTCGCGCACGGCCCGAACGCGCTAGACCGGCTCGCCGCCGGGCTCGACGCGGGCGCGGCGATCGCGGCCGTCCTGAGAGATGACCCGCAGGCGGGCTATCGACAACTGGGCGTCGTGGACGCCGAGGGCGGCTCCGCCGCGCACACCGGCGAGGGCTGCATCCCGTTCGCGGGCGAGGTGGTCGGCGAGGGCTTCGCCTGCCAGGCGAACATGATGGCTCGCGACACGGTGCCCGCGGCGATGGCGAGCGCCTACCGCGAAGCCGGCGGCGACCTCGCCGGCAGGCTGCTCGCCGCGCTGCTCGCGGCCGAGAGCGAGGGCGGCGATGTCCGCGGGCGCCAGTCGGCGGCGCTGCTGGTCGTGCCCGCCGCAGGCGAGCCGTGGCGGACGCGCATCGACGTCCGCGTCGAGGATCACGCCGACCCGCTCGACGAGCTGCAGCGGCTCGTGCGGCTCGCGCGCGCCTACGAGATGGCGGGTGAGGCGGACGAGCTCGCAGCCGAGGGCGATCACGCGCGCGCCACCGAGCTCTACGCGGCGGCCGCCGAGCTCGCGCCGGAAGCCGACGAGCTCACGTTCTGGGCCGGGCTCGGGGTCGCCGCCCAGGACGTGGGGCGCGGCGTCGAGCTGGTGCGCCGGGCGGCGGCGGTCAAGCCGTCCTGGCTCGCGCTGCTGGAGCGGCTGCCCGCAGAGCTCGCGCCGAGCGCCGCCGACGTCCGCCGCGGCCTCGACGGCTGAACGCCCGCTCCGGCCCTGAGGGCACGGCCCGCCTCAGGCCACTGCTTGCAGGTGCCGGGGCAGCGCCTGCTCGAGCAGGCTGGGAAGCACGACCTTGTAATGGAAGACGCGCTCGGCCACCTCGCGCGCGGCGGCGGAGTGACGCGGCAGCTCGCGGGCGACGAGCTCGACCGCTTCGACCGCCCCATCGAGGTCGGCGAAGGTGAGCAGGCCGGTGCCGGTGGGCAGCCAGTGGTCGAGGTCGCCGTCGCCTGCGATCAGCGGGCGTCCCGCGGCCAGGAACGAAGCGTCGTGCGCGCTGAACCAGACGCCGTCGTCGGCTTCGCGATGGAGGCTCAGGCATGCCTGCGAGCCGATCAGCTGCGCCCGGAGGGCTGAGAGCGATGCGTCGACGGCGGCCTCGGCCCGCACGCTCCAGCCGGCGGCGGTGAGCTGCTGCGCCAGCTCCGAGCCGTCGTCTGCGAGCGCCGTCCAGGGGCGCGGCGTCAGCCGTCCGGGCAGCGCCAGCAGCTGCTCGAAGGCCGGGCCGGCGCTCCGGAGGGAGCCGAGGCCGCCCTGCATGCCGCCCGCGACGAGCACCTTCAGTGGCAGCTCGGCCCGCGCCGGAGGTCCGTACCAGAGACGCGGTACGACCGGCGGGATCGTCGCCAGCCACTCGGCCGCTCCGAGCTCGTCAGGATCGCGGCGGTTCGAGAAGTAGAGGTCGTGGTCGGCCTGACGCGCACTCGAGTGCGCGCGCAGCACGGGGCGCGGCTCGATGTCGATCAGGACGCGGCGGCGGGGCAGCGAGCGCTCCTCCAGGAAGCAGTGCCCGCCGATGTCGAGCAACAGGTCGGCGTCGCACAGGCGGCGGCGCAGCTGCTGCCAGATCATCCCGCCGACGAGGCCGGCATCGGCGTCGACCCACACGATCGGGACCTCGACGCGACAGCGCCGCAGCAGATCGCCGAGCAGCATGATGCCCTCGCGAGGCACCACGTGGCCGTCGCCGCCGTCGGCTGACGGGAGCTCCCGGTCCTCCAGGTAGACGACCTCGTGACCGAGCTTGCGCAGGCCGATCAGATACTGGAGATGCGCGGCGAGATTGCCGCCTCGCGGGCGCCGCAGCACGTCTCCTGAGACCACGATCGAGGCCATACCGGTAGAACGCCCCAGGCGCTGAAAAGTTGGCGCGCAGGACGGTACGGCGCACGACCGCGCCTGGCGGCGCCCCACGCCGGCGCCCGCCGCGCGTGGAGCACCCCAAACAAGAAGATCAGGCCGTCAGCTCGGCGGCCATCTCGTCGAAGACCTGCACGTAGGCGTCGATCGCCTCGTCGGTGTGCGTCACCGACAGCGTCCACTCCTCCTCGCGGCCCGGCGTCATGAAGATGCCGCGGTTCATGTTGAACAGCCAGGCCAGTTCCGTGACCTCCACGTCCTGGTTCGCCTTGAACGTTTCGTAGTCGACGATCTTCGTCGGCGAGAACGTGACGCAGCCCTTCGCCCCGATCCCGACCGCGTACCCCGACAGCCCGTAGCGCTCGATCACGCGTTCGCAGCCCGTCACGATGCGGTCGTTCAGCGCGTCCATGTGCGCGTAGGCCTCGGGCGTCAGCACCTCCATGAGGCTGGCCCGCGCCGCGGCCATGCACAGCGGGTTCCCGTTGTAGGTGCCGACCTGGTAGACCGTCCCGTCCTCGACGACGCGCATGATCTCCTCGGTGCCCCCGACCGCCGCCGAGGGCAGCCCGCCGCCCAGCGTCTTGGCGAGCGTCACGAGGTCTGGCTTCACCCCGAAGCGCTCGGTCGCGCCGCCCGCCGCGATCGCGAGGCCGGTCTTCACCTCGTCGAAGATCAGCACGATGCCGTGCCGCTCGGTGAGCTCGCGCACCGCCTGCAGGTAGCCGTCCTCGGGCAACACGACCCCGAGGTTCATCATCGCGGCCTCCATGATCACGCACGCCGGCTTGCGCCCTTCCGAGGTGAGCCGTTCGATGCGCCGCTCCATCGCGCCCGCGTCGTTGAACGGGACGGGGATCGTGAGGTCGGCCACCTCCTTCGGGATGCCCGCGCCGTATGGCAACGAGGCGTAGTTCTCGCGGTCGCCGATCTTGTCGTATTCGACGCCGATCGAGACCATCACCGCGTCGTGATGACCGTGGTAGGAGCCGAAGATCTTGACGATGGTGTCGCGGCCGGTGAAGCCGCGAGCGATCCGGATCGCGTCCATCGTCGCCTCCGAGCCCGAGTTCAAAAAGCGCCACCGTTCAAGGCCCCAGCGCCGCTGCAGCTCCTCCGCGACGAGGATGCCGTCCTCGGTCGTGGCGGCGAAGTGGGTGCCCTCCGCGACGCGGTCGCGCACCGCGCGGACGATCGCCGGGTTCGCGTGGCCCTGGACCATCGATCCGAAACCGTTGTGGAAGTCCCACATGCGGTTGCCGTCGACGTCGTGCACGACGGGTCCCTCCCCGGTCGTGAGATAGATCGGCCAAGGATCACGGGCCTGGTAGCTCGAGGCGACGCCGCCGCTCAGGGACTTGCGGGCGCGCTCGTAGAGCTCCGCGCTGCCCCGCGTGCGCTCGTCGAGGCGTGCGGCCTCGCGCTCGATCATGCTGCGCACACGCTCACGGTCGAGCTGCACTGCCGTCTCGGTTGCCATCTCGCTCCTCCTGTAGTTCGAGCGGGCCCCACGGGCCACGCTGGCTTCTAGGTTAGGGCGGCGGCGCGAGACGGATCGGACAACGGCCCCCCGCGCTCTGTGCCTGAACGGCTGCGCTCAGCGCCGGCGCCGGGAGGCGAGCAGCTCGTTCACGGCCGCCGCGCTCCGCCCGGGCGGCGCGGGGCCCGTCCGGCTGAGAGGGATCCCGCGGAGGCCCTTCCGCGGGGGTGCGAGATGTACGCGAGCGTTCCCCATTGCGCCGACGATGAGAATATGGCTAGAATACGGTCGCGTACACGTAGGAGTACGATCCAGTACCCACACGGGCCGAGAAACGCAAGAAGGCAGGTGATCTTCGGCGGTGCGCGCACCGAATGAGCTCGCAGCCCACTCGATCGTCGAGTCGGCCCTGCGCGACCACGCCCTGATCGCGACCGAGATGGCTTCGCAGATCGTCGCGCAGGTCGACGCCTACCGGCGCGTCGCCGACCCCGACGAGGTGATGCTCGAGACCGAACGCAGCTGCGACGCGCACATTCAGAACTTCCTGCGCTCGATCGAGCGCACGGGTGACAGCGTCGAGTTCGATCTCACGGCCGTGTCGGTCGCGCAGCGCGTTCGCGAGGCGATCCCCTTGGAGGCCGTGCTGCACGCCTCGCGCGTCGCCCACCGTGTGCTCTGGAGCTCCCTCGAGGAACGAGCGCGCGACTCCGACGGCGGTCACGTCGCGATCGCCATGCTCGTCGACCCGATGATCCGCTACCTCGACGCGGCGAGCACGATGGCCGCAGAGGTCTATCTCCGCGAGCAGCACCAGGCGCTGGCGGACGCCGCCGGCGCGCGCCGCGAGCTGCTCGAGCAGCTGCTCCGGCAAGAGCCCGGGGCTCTGGACGCCGCAGCGGCGCAGGGGCTGGAGCTCGATGCCCGCGCCCCTCACCAGATCCTCCTCGCTCGAGCGGCTGCTCGGGAGCACGAGGACCTTCGGGCGATCTGCGACGAGCTCGCGCGGCTGTTCGCGAAGGACGCACCCCTTGTGGTGATCCACGAGGAGACGGTCACCGCGCTGGTCCGGGGGGACGAACTCACCACGCTCGATCGTGCCCATCGTCTGGCGGAGGCATCCACGGGACGGCAGCGGATCCACGTCGGCGTGAGCTTGCCGTCGGCGCTCTCCGAGCTCGGCGACAGCTACAGGCAGGCGGAAAGGGCGCTGTTCCTCGCCGGCGACTCAGAACCCGTCGTCGCGCTCGGGGCGATGGCGTCGATCAACTACCTGGTGGCCTGCGCCGACGAGGTCGCGCGGGCGCTCGTGCCGTCCGAGGTCTCGCGTCTCGCGTCCTCCTCGCGCCCGTCCGACGGCGCGCTCATCGGCACGTTCAGGGCCTACGTGGAGAACGGGCTCAACGTCCAGCGGACGGCGACGGCGCTGCCCGCGCATCCCAACACGGTGCACAGCAGGCTCAAGCGCCTTGCCGAGCGCACGGGCTACGACCTGCGTGACCAGCGGGACATCCTGCGCCTGACCGTCGATCTGCAGCTCGCCGGCTGATCCGCGCAGCCACGCGGCGCCGGCACCACAACCCTCGTGGTCCACGGCGCCGCGGTGGGCTCGGCTACGCGCTGGGCGCACCCGAAGAACTCAGATGCGCCCAGCGAAACGGCTCGCTCAGTGTGCCCGGATCGGCTTTGACACCGGTTCCTTCTTCATCGGCTTGCCACCGTAGATGACCTGCCCGGAGGGGGTCTGGTAGGTCAGCCAGGGGATCGTCGGCTTCTGGTAGCTGCCCAGCTTCTTGTAGTTGCAGACGCCCTTCGGGAACACGCTCTTCAGCTCTTCCCATTCGGCGTCGCTGAATTCGGCCGGGAGGCTGCTCCGCTTCAACGGCTGCAACTTGCAGTCGCTGTCGTCGGTCGTGATCGATTCACCGGCCACCATCCGCGGCGTGCCGGGCGTCGGCACGACGCTCGTGCCACAGATGCTGTGCGTCGCGGTCACTTCGCCCGCGGCGTTGTAGCAACGGTCGCCGAGTTCCGCGGGCTTGTCCGCGATCACCTTGGTCGGCAGCGACAGAGCCCTTCCGTCGCTGTAGACCGCGTTGAGCCAGTTGTCCATCGCGGGCAGTGCCTGCGGCTGGCAGTTCGCCGAGGCCTCGAGCGGCAGCGGACCCTCCCAGATGAGCTGGTTCGCGGCGGTTCCGTTTTCGCGTTCCAGGCGTGCCCGCACGGCGAACGCGCGGTACGCGTCGTGGGCCTCTTCGGGGTTCGGTCCGCGGCAGTCGATGATCGCGACCTGACCCATGTTGTTGGTCTCGTTGATCATGCCGCTGCGGTACGCGTACCTGAAGCCCAGCGGGTTACCCGTGTCGCGTTCGGATTCGACAGCGATCGTCTCCGGGTTGACGCCGCCGATCTTCTTGTTGACGTCGACGAACTCGGCCGGCGTGATCTTGCCTTCGCGCAGCGCCGAGAGCCCGTAGAGCACTCCGGCGTTGCTGTAGGCCAGATTCGCGAACCCGTGACCCAGTTCTTTCTCCTCCTGGCCCCATTCCGATTCAGGCCGCGGCCCGAACACGTTGATCGAGAAGTCGGCCGTGTTGCACCGTATCCCGCCGATGTTCGTCACCGGGTTGTAGCGGTCTTCCGCGGTCGTGCCGGGGCACGCCTGGGCGGGGTTGGCCGCGCCGAAGAACCCTGCGTCGGAGAGCTGGGCGTTCGTCGTCGAGGGGTCCCCGTCGACGGCCGCCTCCTGCGCGGTGCTCCAGGAGACCCCGGAACCCCAGTTTTCTTTGTCGGCGAAGTAGCTGTCCAGGAGGTGGTAGTCCACGACCTGGTTGCTGCTCGTCCACGTGTCCGGGAACGAGCAGGTCGGCAGCAGCCCCTGGTAGATGCCGGGGTACGCGTTCGCCACCCACTGCTGGGTCAGCGAGCCGCCGGAGCAGCCGATCGCGATCGTGTAGCGGAGCGTGCCGTACTGGTCGATCACCCGCTGCTTGGCCATGTACAGCGACTCGGCGGAGGTGACGACGTCGCAGTCGTGCCCGTTGTTGTCCATCGCCGTCGACATCACGACCCAGCCGTTTTCCAGCGCGTACTTGGTCGTGGCGCTTTCTTCGGTGGTGCTCGGCGAGGTGCCGCTTTCGTATGCGACGCTGCAGCTGGCACCGTGGGTCACGAGCATCTTGTGACCGAACTGCGCCTGCGGGCTGACGCCCGAGCTCCAGGGTTCGGCCGGGTTGTAGAGGACGGCGATCGAGTACTGATCGCGGTCCTGGTAGCCCGTCTCGACGCGGATGATGTATGGCACCGTGTGGCCGTTCACCGTCAGCGTCGCGACTTCTTCAGGCGGGCTTTCCGGGTTGTAGGCCAGCAGTTTCGTTTTTTCGGGGTTGCTCGATTTGTAGAGGTACTTGTACGTCGCCGGCTGGTTGCACTGGGCGTCCAGCGCGCCCGCCGGGCATTTCCACGGCTGCACCTGAGGACCGGCCCAGAGCGGGCCGCCCTGCGGATGATCGGTCAGCGTGATCTTCGCGCCCGACCCGTTGGGCAGCTTCGCTTCGACCGTGTTCGCACCTTCTTTGAGACCCGTGACGAGGCCTTGCGTGGTCTGTTCGGACTGAGCCGCGAACGCCGAGGACTCATCCTGACCGTTCACGAGCACGGTCACGTTGTGCGCGTCTTCGCCGCTGGGCACCTTGACTTCGACCAGAGCTTCGTTGTCGACCACGAGGTCCGCGCGGCTGGAGAGGACCTTGATCGTTGTGCTTTCAGGCGTTTCGGCGTTGCGCTTCGCGCTTGCCGCCGAGGCGCCGAGCGCCAGCACCAGCAGTGCCGCCGCCGTCGCCCGAAGCAGTGTCCAAGCCCGCCCTCGGCAGGTCCTCGTCCTCGCCGGCGAACCCGCGTACGGGCCCCCCGGCCGGGTTGATGCATCCACAGGCATAGCTCTCCCTCCCTGTCCTCGATGCCCCTCATTGGGCCCAAGCCACGCTAATTCAGAGGCCCTGCGATTCCTAGTGTGGAAGGCCCACCGATTTTGGCGCTCGGGGTGGGGAGGGTCCCCGCCCGCGATGTGCCGCTCGGGCGAGCGTGAGCGCACGCGCGCGGCGCCGGAAACGACGGCCTGGGCGCGTGCGGAGGATGGCGAGACCCGGATTCGAACCGGGGACACCACGATTTTCAGTCGTGTGCTCTACCAACTGAGCTATCTCGCCGCGGGGGTCGATGCTACCGAGTCACCTTCGGCGCGGCGCCCGCCGGCGCACCGCCGCGCGCGCTGACGGGGCGCGCTATTCGGCCCTTTCCCAGGCTTCCAGGTAGGGCAGCGGGTCGATCGAATGCCCGCCGGGCGCCTGCCAGCCGCCGACCCACATCTCGAAGTGCAGGTGCGGCGCCGTCGCGTCGCCGGTCTGTCCCGCGAGGCAGATCTGCTGCCCCGCCGTCACAGACTGGCCGGCCGCGACGGAGAACGTGTCGGCCTTGCAGTGGGCGAACATGAAGTCGAACCCGATCAGGGTGTGCTCGACGACGTAGTAGCCGGCGCCTTCCGGCTGGTCGGCGGTCTTCGTGATCGTGCCGCCCAGGGGCACGGCGTCGGGCGTGCCTTCGACGGTCAGCACGTCCTGTCCTTCGTGGATGTGGCCTTCGCGCGGCGCGCCGTAGCGGTTTTCGGGGCCGCCGAAGTTGTGCGGCCCGCGCACCGGGAAGACGGCCCCGTCGGAGACGGTCTGTGCGGGCGTCGGCACGCCGGCTTCGGGCGCCGGCGCCGGAGCCGCCGGCGCGGCCTCGACGGTGAGGGTCGCCTCCCCCGAGATGCGGGCGTTGCGCAGGATGTTGCCGTTGCGGCGGTCGTGGGCGCTGACGGTCACCCTGTAGGTGCCGGCGCCGAGGCTCGCACCGTGCGGCCACACGACCGCGAGGCGGTGCGAGGTGCGGACCCATCCCATTTCAGCGGTCAGGACGGTGCTGTGGCTCGCGAGGCCGATCACGAGCACGCGCAGATGGACGCTCGCCGTGTGTGCCTCCACCAGTTCCAGCACGATCCGCGGGGGCCGCCCGGCGGAGGAGGTCGAAGGCACCGAGAGATAGGAGAGCTGCGGTCGCGCCACACCGGCCGGCAGGCCGAACTGGCTTCCGCCCGCCTGCGGGACCGGGGCGGCCGCCCCGCCGGGCTGGTCGGCGAGTGCGCCGGCGGCGGCGGCGTTGAGCAGCAGCACTGCGCTCGTCAGGGCCGCCAGGACGGCCCCGCGCATCGAGGTCATACGTCTGCCTCGGCGCTCGGGCGCGGAGGCAGCAGGGCTGGGCGGGGGCTTGCAGCGGAGCCGTCAGCCCGCCGCGAATTCCTCGCTCAGCGCCCGGTAGGTGGTCGCGAGACCCTCCTCGATACCGACCTTCGCAGTCCAGCCGAGCTCGGTCGCGGCGCGAGATACGTCCAGGCAGCTGTGCTGCAGCTCTCCCGGGCGCAGATCGGCCAGCTCGGGCTCGATCTCCACCCCGGCGGTCGCCGACAGGCCACGCCAGATCGCCATCACGTCGGTTTCGGTCCCGGTCGCGATGTTGAACACGCCCGCGGTGCCGGTGGCCCGGAGCAGGGCGGCGACGACGTCGGCGACGTAGATGTAGTCCCGCGTGGGGCGGCCGTGCCCGTAGAGCTTCGGGACGCGGCCCTCGTTGATCGCACCCGTGAAGATCGCGACCACCCCGGCCTCCCCGTGCGGGCTCTGGCGCGGGCCGTACACGTTGCCGAGCCGGGTGACGGTGTGCGGGATCCCGGCCGAGAGCGCCCACGTGCGCACGAATGACTCGGCAGCCCACTTCGACGCGCCATAGGGGGAGAGCGGCGCGGGGATGCGGTCCTCCGGCGTCGGACGCGGCGCCGCGTCGCCGTAGAGCGCGCCTCCGGTCGAGGTGAACACGACCGGCGCGCCGTGGGCGCCGGCGGCCTCCAGGACGTTCAGCGTCCCCCGCACGTTGACGTCGCAGTCGCGACCGGGGTCCTGCACGGAGGCGACCACGCTCGCCTGTGCGGCCAGGTGGTAGACGGCCTGCGGCGCGATGCGGTCGAAGGCCTCGCGCAGCGCGCGCTCCTGGACGATGTCGAGCTCCACCAGCTCCGCCCGCTCGGGCACGCGCTCGGCCAGCCCCGAGGACAGGTCGTCGACCACGAACACCTCGTAGCCATCCGCGAGCAACGCGTCGGCCACGTGCGAGCCGATGAAGCCGGCCCCGCCGGTCACGATCGCGCGCTTGCTCACCGGCGCGACTCTAGCTCACCGCGCCGCGGGCGCCCGTGGCGGGAACGGGTCGCCTCGGCGCGGCTCCGCGCAGCACGGCCCGGCGGCCGGCGATCGTCTCCATGGCCCGCCTCCGGTCTAGGCGGCGGCAGCGGCGGCGGTGAGGAGCTCTTCGACCGCCTCGACGGACTGGTCGATCCGTTCGAGCACGCGCATGCCGCCGCGCTCGCGCGGCAGGCTGCCGCCGACCGCGGGGCCGGAGAGCACGATCGGAACGCCCGGCTGGCTGGAGCGGAGCTCGCGCAGCGCTGCGTCGAGCCCGTCCTCGCCCGCGGCGGTCGCGCCGAGGACGACGAGGTCGGGGCGCCGGCTCTCGACGAGCTCGAGCAGGTGCACGGCGTCGAGGTCGGTGTCGAAGACCGTCTGGTAGCCGGCCGCGGCCAGCTGATCGTGGACCATCTGCAGGCCGAGCGTGTGCTCATCGCCCTTGATGCCGGCGAGCAGGACCAGCTCGCGGGTCGGCTCGGTGCCGCCCGTCATGTACCGGTAGAGCGTGGCGAGCACGCGGCGCACGATCGTGTTGGCGCGGTGCTCGGTGTCCGCGGAGAGTTCGCCGCCTGCGGAGAGGACGTCGAGCCTGCGCAGCGAGGGCCCGATCACCTCGGCGTGGAGCGTGGTGGGCGTGATCCCGTCCTCGATCGCCGTGGCAATGGCGCCCTCGGCCATCTCGGCGTCGCCGCGTTCCAGGGCGGTGGCGAAGGTCTCGAGCGTGCTCTCGACGAGCTCGTCGGGGTCGCGGCGCAGCTCCTCGCGCGCGTCGGGGCCGCTGCGGCCGAGGACTTCCATGAACGCATCGAGCAGCACCGGGTCGAAATGGCGCCCGCGCTGTTCGCGCATCATCCCGATCGCCTCGTCGACCGAGAAGGCCTTGCGGTAGACGCGGTCGCTGGTGAGCGCGTCGAAGACGTCCGCCACGGCGACGATGCGGCCCTCGATCGGGATCGCCTCGCCCTTCAGGCCGCGCGGGTAGCCGCTGCCGTCCCACTTCTCCTGGTGGCTGAGAGCGATCGTCGCGGCCATGTCGAGGATCGAGGAGGACGAGCCCCTCACGAGGCGGTGTCCCTCCTCGGCGTGCGTCTCGACGATCGCGCGCTCCTCCGGGGTGAGCGGGCCGGGCTTGAGCAGGATCGCGTCGGGGATCGCGACCTTGCCGACGTCGTGCAGCGGCGCGGCGTGGCGCAGCCGCTCGCAGAAGTCCGCGTCCATCCCGATGTGTTCGGCCAGCAGCACGGAGAAGCGGCCGATGCGCTCGATGTGCGCGCCGGTGTCCTCGTCGCGGAACTCGACCGCCATCGAAAGGCGCTGGACCGTCTCGGCCTGGGCGATCTCGAGCTCGGAGAGGGCACGTTTGAGCTCGCTCGTGCTGGTCTCGACCTCCGCTTCGAGCGAGGCCATGCCCCGCTCTCCGAACCCCCAGCCGACCGCCAGGGCGCCGAGCCCCAGCGCGACCGCCCCGACGGCTGCCGCGGCACCCGCGCCGCTGAGGGCGAGCGCCACGACGGCGGCGAGGGCGAGAGCAAGACCCGCGAGCATCGCCGGCAGCGCGCGGCGACCAGGGCCGCCGAGCGGCGGCTTGCCGCCCGCCGGCTGCTCGTAGTGCCGGCTAGACATCGCTCCGCGCCTGCGCCGAGGGTTGCCGGGAGGTGGCAGGGGATCGCCGTCCGGCCGGCCCTGAAGCCGCCGGACGAAGCCTTCCTGCACGACTCCGTTCACCGAGTACTCCCGCATCCTTGACCGACTCCAGGCTCGCCCCGCGTGTCAACGACGGACTCGACGCGCAAGTGAGCAGCCTTGATCCGGTCTCAGCGCTCCTAGACATACGGATGAATCGGCTGATCAGCCAGCTTTCTGTAGCGCGCCGATGTCGATTGCGTTTTTGGGTGCTTCGAGCGTGACCGGCTGATCCCAGTGCTTGAAGACCACCTTGCCGCTTTCGGAGCCCGTTTTGCTGATCTGGAGGGGGTACGGCTTGCCCGTCGCGGCGACGAAGAGCGCCCCGCCCTTGGTCGCGTCCTTCAGTTCCACGGCCTTCTGGCCTTCGACGGTCGTGGTCCCGCCCTTGGTAACCGTGCCATGGCCCGCGAGAGCGGTGTCGATCAGCTTGCCGAGATCGGTGAGCTCGGCGAGCGAGGCCAGTTCGCCGCTGTTGGCGGGCGCCTTCAGCCATTTGCCCTGGAGCAGCGCCGCCGCGGCCGAGCCCGACACGCGCTTGTAGAAGGCGGCGGTGCCGTTGATGTACACGGAGCCTCCGGTCTGCACGATCTGGATCGTGAAGCCTTCCTGGGAGATCGTCCCCTTCCCGCCCTTGCCCCGGAGCAGTTCCATGTCGAGCGAGATCGGCTTGCCGCCCGTCACGATCGTCCCCTGGATGTGGACCGAGGTGGCGGTCGAAGCGGCGGTTTTGGTCGCTTCGAGGATCTCAGCGGGGGATTTCGATTCGATCCCGTTGCCGGACGAGGAGGAGCCGCCGCAGCCCGCAAGGGCGAAGGCCAGCGCCGCGAGGGCGGCGAGCAGGAGCGCGATCCGGGTGCGGAGCCTCATCGAGCGTGACTCTAACCACCGCCGCAGTCGTGCCGGGCGCTGAGGGGCGAGGGCGGGAGGAGGCTCCGCTCGCGGCGCCGGGCAGGCCCTGGCGCCGCGTGCCGGGGGGTTCGGTTACTGGTTCTGCGCGTGGATGCTGCCCCAGGCAGCACACAGGAGCGCGCAGAGGAGCTCATCGCGCTCCTCTTCGGTGCTGGCGTCGATGTCGTCGACGGCTCGGACGACTGCTGATGCGAACACGGCGGGGTCCTGCGGGGGGGTGTCGCTTCCCATCGTCAGCTCACTTGAACTCGCGTTTAGACATTGTGGACAACTGCTTCGAGGTCTAGAACACAGCGAGTTCGTCAGGGATGCGACATTTCGCGTGGGCTTCTGCGGCCAAGGCTTCCGGGTCGCGTGGGCCGTTTTGGCGTATCCGGCCGGATCGGTGGATCGGGACCCCATCTCGCGAGCGCGCTCAGCGCTGCGGTCCAGGACGCTCGCACGCAATAGGTTTCGCGGAATGCAGAACGGAAGCGAAGGTCATCGCGACGTCGCCGCGCTGTACGAAAAGCACTTCGGGTCGGACCTGCGCCGCGAGCGCCGGCTGCTCTCGACCGGCTCGTTCTTCGCGACGTTCGCGACCGTCCGCGCGATCACCCACGCGATCCGCGCCGAACGCGGCCCGTTCCGGAACATCACGCCGGGCGGCCATCACATCCACCACATGACGTTCGGGATCACCGCGCTGCTGGTCGTCGGATACCTGTGGCTGATGGAGATCGGCGTGATCGAAGGGCGGCGCGCCTCGCAGCTGACCGCCGCCGCGTATGGGGGCGGGGCGGCGCTCACGCTCGACGAGTTCGCGCTGTGGCTGAACCTGGAAGACGACTACTGGACCAAGCAGGGGCGCGAGAGCATCGACGCCGTGGTCCTGTTCGGCTCGCTGCTCGCGCTCAGCGCGATCGGCCGGGGGTTCGTGCGAGAGCTGTTGAAAGGGTAGGGGCCGGGGTACGGCCCCCCGGCCGCCGTCACCAGGCGCGCGCCGCAGCCGGCGCCTCGCGCGGCGTCAGCCTTCGAGCGCCACCGGAATCGTCCGGTACTGGTTCAGGAAGGTGGAGCTGACGCGAGTGGCCTCGCCGTCGAGCGCCAGGTCCGGGAAGCGCCTGAGCGTTTCCTCGATCCACAGCTTGAGCTCGAGGCGAGCGAGACCCGCGCCGAGGCAGAAGTGCCGCCCGCCGCCTCCGAAGCCCTGGTGGTCGTTCGGCGTGCGACGCACATCGAAGCGGTTGGGGTCCGCGACGGCCGCCTCGTCGCGGTTGCCCGAGACGTACCACAGCGCGAGCTTGTCGCCGGCGGCGATCTTCTGACCTGCCAGCTCGGTGTCGCAGGTGGCCGTGCGCCTCATGTAGGCGAAGGCCGGGTTGTAGCGCACGAACTCCTCGACGACCTGCTCGAGCGGGACGGCGCCGGACTTCACGAGCTCCATCTGGCCGGGATCCTCGAGCAGGCTCTTCATGCCGCTCGTGAACACCGCCCGCGTGGAGTCGTTGCCGGCGATCATCAGGAGAAAGAAGAAGCTCAGCACCTCCTCGGGCGCGAGCCGTCCGCCTTCGACCTCAGCCTCGAGGACCGCCGTCGTGAGGTCGTCGGTCGGGTGCGCGGAGCGCTGCTCGAGCATCGCTCCCACGTAGGGAACGAACTCTTCGAGTGCGCGCCAGACATCGCCGAGGTCGGGCACCAGCCGCGGGTCCTCGAAGGCGCTCGTACGGTTCGTCCAGTCGACGAGTTTCGGCGCATCCTCACGGGGGACGCCGAGCATGTCGCCGATCACCATCGAAGGCACGTAGATGCCGACGTCCTGGACCAGGTCGACGTGCCCGTCCGGGTTGGCCTCGATCGCCCGGTCATAGACGAGGTTGATGATCTCGCGCATGCGCTCGGTGTGTTCGGTGGCGCGTTTGGGCGTGAACGCGCGCTGCACCAGCGCCTTCAGACGATCGTGGCGTGGCGGGTCCTGGGTGATCATCATGGACTCCACGAGGTCCAGCGGGTCTGGTGTGTCCTGCTCCCAGGAGAGTTTGTCGACCACCACGATGCTGCGTTTGGAGGAGTACGTGGCGTGGTCGCGACCGACGGTCGCGATGTCGGCCGCACGCACGACCGACCAGAAGCCGCTCTCCTCGGGGAAGGCGTCCAGCTCACTCCAGTGAAGTCCCGGCATCGCCCGCAGCCGCGCGAACACCTCGTGCGGGGGACCGTCCTGCCACAGCTCGCGGTCTGCCAGGTCGAGGTCTGCGAGGTCTGCGAGGTCTGGTTCTGGAGGGGTCAGCGTGGTCATCGTGTCTCCTCTTGAAGCGGTGGCGAAGGTCCTCGGGAGACGGCGGGGGCAGGGGCGGAGCAACGCGGCGCCGCCCCTGCCGTGGCCGTCAACCGGAGCTCAGCTGCTGGCGCTCCAGCACTTGCGTCCTTCGAATTCCTGCTTTGTCATGTAGGTGCTCGTCGGGTAGTAGGCGCCCATGACTTCCTTCTCGGTTCCCGGCGTCGTGACTTTTTCGATGCTGTTCGCGAACGCCGGATTGGACAGCTGGTTGCGCATGACCAAGGTGTCCAGCGACGGGCGGTCATAGGCCGCGTATTCGCCTTCCAGGTCATCGCCACCGGCGCCCCAGTTGAGCCAGGCCACGCCACAGCCCGGCTTGGCGTTCTTGGGACGATCCTGAGGGAGGCTCACGACGACGGTGTATTCGCCGTTGCTGTTGGTGGGCACCTCCTGGTCGAACAGGCAGGCCGAGTTGGTGGCGAAGTCAGCCGGTTTCTCGACGCCGCCGGCGGTGCAGATCGACCAGTAGCGGACCTGCGTTTCCGCAGTCTGGTCGTTGACCTTGTTCCTGTCGTAGGTTTCGGGATGGGTCGGCATCTTGGCGTGGATCACCAGGATGCTGTGACCTTCGGTGTTCGGCCCGATCGTGCGGTCGGCGTAGGCGATCAGGTAGGCGTTCGCCGGCGTCGCGTAGAGGCCGCTCTGGATCGTCGTCGGGAGCGTCGCGGCGAGTTTTTCATACGGTTCGCCGGCCCCGACCAGGAAGGGCTTCTCCAGGTACGGCAGGTTCCGGAAGCGTTCCCAATCGACCGGGTTCACGGCCGGGTGCGGCGCCGGGGCCAGGTCGCGCAGGCCGATGTACGTCGCTGCCGTCGGGGCTTTGATGACGCCGAGGGGAAGCGCCGTGATGCCGCTTTCGTCCGCGACGGCACCGCAAGCGGCTGGTTCTCCGCTGAACGTTTCGCCGTTTTCGAGGTTGACGGTCGGCGAGGGCAGCGGCACGCCCGCGTTGGCTTCGAGGTTCTTGTCCGGACGGTAGATCCGCATGATCATCTCGACCTGCTGCGTTTCCCCCGTTTTGCCTTCGAGCCCGGCATAGAGCGTGTTGGGTGCCGGGCTTGCCGGCTGCGGCTGTCCGCTGATCGTCAGCGTGTACGAGCGGTTCTTGGCCTTGCGGCTTTCGCCCGGCCGGAACGGGTTGACCGAGCCTGGATCGGGGTCGATCTGCGAGTCGTAGATCGAGGTCGAGGGCAGGCCGCTTTCTTCGCCCTTCGTCACGTAGGTCGTGAGCGAGAAGAAGCGCGAGTGCGGGAACTGCCCGTGAAGCGTGATGTTCGCTCCCGCCGGAAGATGAAAGCGCGTGTAGTAGTAGACGACGTCGGTGTCGACGGCCAGGACATTGGTGCCGGCGACCGGATAGTCGAGTTCGTTGACAGGCCCGACGTTCGAGGACGGTTGCCCCCAGAAGCAGGCGTTCACCGGGCCCTGGCCCATCGTCCCCGGCTTGACCGCTTTCGTGATCGCTTGGCCGAACGCCGCCGAGGGCAGCGCGGCGATCGCGAGCGCAATGCCCAGCATGCCGAGCCAGAGCGCCCCTCCCGGACCTCGGCGGCGGGCGGCAGGACCGCTGCGGGTTGTCTTCAGTAGCTGCATCACTTCCCCTCTCGCTTTTCTCTCCGTGGATGCTTCGTTCGTCGGTCGAGCGGGGAAGCTAGCAGTCGCGCGAGACAATTGTCAAGTTTTGTCCAATCTAGACGCAATGTCATAGATGTTTTATACGAGAATATTTGAGACTTTTGTCGCTTCGCGACGCATCTGCCGGCTATGCTCAAGTGCGACGTCCCACACTCGCTGACTGGAGCCGAGGAGTCATATGGCCACGAGCAACGCAACGGGCACCCGGAACGCCGAGGGAGACGCCGCGCCCGCTGAGCTGCCGACCTTCCGCCGGGCGACGCCGAAGGATGCGCTGGACTTCGCGAAGGCGTCGTTTCTCGCCGGGGAGCGCGTCGACATGGGCACGCTGGCGAGCCGGCTCGCGATCTCCCGAGCGACGCTCTATCGGTGGTTCGCATCGCGCGATCAACTCCTGGAGAGCATGCTCGTGCAGATTGCACACGAGTTCAGCGCCGCAGCCCGCGTCGGGCTGGAGGCCGACGGCGACGAGCGGGTCCTCGAGTTCGCACGGCGCATGATGGACGCGACGGTCCGCTTCCAGCCGCTGCGGATCTTCGTCGACAGCGAACCCCAGCTCGCGCTACGGCTGCTGATCGGTCAGCACGGGGCGATACACACCGCCGTTGCCGAGGCCCTCCTCGCGGTCATTGCCGAAACCCGCTCGCCGGACGAGACGGCCGCCCTGGCGGACAGCGTCGACGTGGCCATCTGGGTCGCCACAGCCCTGCAGTGGGCTACGCTCGCCGCAGGAGAGGAGCCGCAGACAGAGCGGGCGGTGGAGGTCATGAGGGCGCTGCTCGCGGCGCCCGTCAGCAGGTAGGTCTCGCGCGCGTCTCGCAGGTTCGACGGCGCCTGGCCATCCCCTAGAGCGAGATCGCCACGTACTTCGTCTCGAGGTACTCCTCGATCCCCTCGAAGCCGCCCTCGCGGCCGAAACCCGACTGCTTCACCCCACCGAAAGGCGCCGCGGGGTTCGACACGACCCCCTGGTTCAGGCCGACCATCCCGGTCTCGATGCCCTCGGCTACGCGCAGCGCACGTTCGAGATCGCGGGTGTAGACGTAGGCGACGAGACCGTACTCGGTGCGGTTGGCGGCCTCGAGCGCCTGCTCGTCGGTCGAGAACGTCGCGATCGGCGCCACGGGACCGAAGATCTCCTCGGAGAGCACCTCGGCGTCGTCGGGCACGCCGGCCAGCACCGTCGGCTCGTAGAAGTAGCCGGCGCCGTCGCCGGGCCGCCCGCCGACGAGCGCCTTTGCGCCGCGGTCCACGGCGTCGCGTACGAGCTCCTGCACCTTCTCCCGCTGCTTCGCGTCGATCAGCGGCCCGACATCGACGCCGGGGTCGGTCCCACGGCCGACCTTCAGCGCCCCCATCCGCTCGGCCAGGCGCTTTGAGAACTCCTCGGCGATCGACTCGTGGACGTGGAAGCGGTTCGCGGCCGTGCAGGCCTCTCCGACGTTGCGCATCTTGGCGAGCATCGCCCCGTCGACCGCAGCGTCGAGGTCGGCGTCCGCAAACACGAGGAACGGCGCGTTGCCGCCGAGCTCCATCGACATCCGCAGGATCTGATCGGCCGACTGTTCGATCAGCCGCTTGCCGACCTCGGTCGAGCCGGTGAAGGACAGCTTGCGGGTGCGGGGATCCTTCAGGAGCGGTTCGATCACCTCGCCCGAGCGCTTGGCCGTGATGACGTTCAGCACCCCGCCCGGCAGGCCTGACTCCTCGAGGATCTGCGCGAGCGCCAGCATCGAGAGCGGCGTCTGCTGAGCCGGCTTGACGACCATCGTGCAGCCGGCCGCCACGGCGGGCGCGATCTTGCGCGTGCCCATCGCCGTCGGGAAGTTCCAGGGCGTCACGAACACGCAGGGACCGACCGGCTGGCGCATGGTCATGATGCGGCCTTTGCCGGTGGTGTTGACCATGTAGCGGCCGTGCACGCGCACCGCCTCCTCTGAGAACCAGCGGAAGAACTCCGCGGCATAGGAGATCTCGGCCTTCGACTCCGCCACCGACTTGCCCATCTCCAGCGTCATCAGCAGCGCCAGCTCGTCGGCGCGCGCGACGATCTTCTCGTAGGCCGCTCGCAGGATCTCTCCGCGGTCCCGGGGCGCGCTCTGCGCCCACTCGCCCTGCGCCGTGGCCGCCGCCGACAGCGCCTGCTCGGCGTCCTCGGGCGAGGCATCGGCGACCTCCACGAGCTGCTCCCCGGTTGCGGGGTCCTCGACGCCCAGACGCGCCCCGCCCGTGGCTTCGCGCCACTCGCCCGCGATGAAGAGGTCCTTCCGGACCGCGTCCAGAACCTCGCGCTCGCGTGCCTGGGTGCTCACCTCGACAGCCATCCTGCAGCTCTCAACGGCGTGGGGTGAGACGACGAGTGCAAACTCATGGGACCTCCGATCCAGACCGCGCTTGCCTGCCCATAGCCGTGTTCTCTAGTGAGCAGATGTCCAGCATGAGGCCAACCTACCACCGGCCGACGGGCGTTCGGGCGGGCCTGCCCGCCGCCCCGCTCGCGTTCCTCGCGCTGGTCGCGATCTTCGCCGCGCTGCTCTCCGCGCGGGCGCCCCGGGCCGCCGCCGCTGCGAGCGCCCCGGGGCCCGCGCAGACGCTGGTGATCGAAGGCACCGGAGACGGGCACGGCGTCGGCATGAGCCAGGACGGCGCCCTCGGCTATGCCCGCCACGGCGCCAGCTACGAGCAGATCCTGGCCCACTACTACACGGGCACCGCTCTCGGGCTCGCCTCGGCGAAGGCCGTCGTGAAGGTGCTGATCGGTTCGAGGGTGAAGAAGATCCCGCTCGAACGCTACGTGCGCGGTGTCGTCTCGGCCGAGATGTCCTCGAGCTGGCCCGCGGCGGCGCTGGAGGCGCAGGCGGTCGCCAGTCGCACCTACGCGCTGACCGACCACGCCGGCGGCTCGCGTTTCGACGTCTACTCCGACACGCGCTCGCAGGTCTATCGCGGCGCCGCCGCCGAAACCGCAGCCACCAACGCGGCCGTCGCGGCGACCGAACGGCAGATCGTGACCTACGGCGGGCATCCGGCGATCACCTACTTCTTCGCGAGCTCCGGGGGCATGACCGAGTCGATTCAGGACGGCTTCCCCGGAGCGGAAGCCGAGCCGTGGCTGGTTGGTGTCCCCGACGCCTACGAAGGCGCCGCCGCGCGGTGGAAACTCGAAATCCCGTTCGCGACAGCCGCGAGCCGTCTGCGCGGCCTCTACCGGGGGCAGTTCCATGGCATCGAAGTGGTCAAGCGGGGCGTCTCGCCGCGCATCCTCGAGGCGCGCGTGCTGGGCACGAAGGCCGCCTCGATCGTGAGCGGCCCGGCGCTTGCCGGAAGCCTCGGCCTCGACAGCACCTGGGAGTACTTCTACGTGCGCACCGGCGGGACGCTCCAGCCCGAGCCCGACCACAGCGGTCGGGCACGGCTGTTCGGTCCCCTCACCGGCAGCTCGCCGAACCCGCCTCCACCCCCGAGCGCCTCCGGCGGCGTCGCGCCGACCGGCGCCGGATCCTCCTCGGTGAGCACCGGCGGCGGCACCTCCGCGAGCGGCTGACATCTTCGGTCGCTCGCGTAGTGTGGGCGCGTGCCCGCCCCGCTGCTGCTCGCCGACACCCCCTGGCTGCTGTACCGCTCGTTCTTCGCGCTGCCGAAATCGATCGTCGACGCAGACGGGCGGCCGGTCAATGCGCTGCTGGGCACCGTCAACGCGCTGCTCGCGCTCGTCGACCCTCCGGCCGGAGCCGGTCCGGCCGAGCGGCCCCGAGCGGTCGTCCCGTGCATGGGAGCCGAGGAGGCGGCCTACCGCGTCGCGCTCTACCCGCCCTACCACGCACACCGCGATCCGATGCCACCCGAGCTGGCCGAGCAGTGGCGGCGGGCTCCGGCCCTGCTCGACGCGATGGGCTGGCCGTCGGCTGACACCGACTCGCTGGAGGCCGACGACGTGATGTTCTCCCTGGCCGCCCGCGAGGCAGCCGCGGGCGGCGCCGCGCTGCTCCTCACAGGCGATCGCGACCTCTACGGTGCCGTCTCCGAGCGGGTGTCTGTCGTGGAGATGCTGAAGGGCGGCCGCCACGGCCTGATCGGGCCCGCGGAGGTGCTCGAGCGCTACGGAGTCGCGCCCGAGCTCGTTCCCGACTTCATCGCGCTGCGCGGCGACCCCTCCGACGGGCTCCCGGGGGCGCCGGGAATCGGCGCCAAGACCGCCGGCGAGCTGCTGCGCCGCTACGGCCCGCTGGAGGCACTCCTGGATGCCGCCGGCGAGGCCGAGAACCGCGTCCGCCGCGACCGCGGCGAGATGAGCCCGCGCATCGCGCAGACGCTCCGCGAGCACGACGCGCTGCTGCGCACGTTCAAGGAGGTCGCGACCCTCCAGGACATCGACCTCGAGCTGCCCGCCGACCGCCCGACGGACTTCGAGCGCGGCGCCGAGGCCGCCGCGGCCAACGGCATGCGCCGCCTGTCCGAGCGCCTGGCGAAGCTCGCGGCAGAGCAGCCTTAGCCGGCGGTCCCCTCCGGCCTACGGGGTGAACTTGACGGTGATGACGTCGCCGTCGGCCATCGTGTAGTCGCGGCCCTCGATCCGCAGCGTGCCGCGGTCGCGAGCCGCCGCGTAGCCGCCCGCGTCGACGAGCTCGCTCCACGAGATCACCTCGGCGCGCACGAAGCCGCGCTGGATGTCTGTGTGGATCTCACCTGCGGCGTGCCAGACCGACAGGCCGCGGCGAAGGTGCCACGACTGCGCGGGCTTGGCCTCACCCGCCGTGAAGAAGCCGAGCAGGTCGAGCAGCGCGAACGCCTCCTGGACGACGCGCTCGAGAGGCGTGAAGCCGCCCTCGCCGGCCGTGCTCAGCTCGGCTCGCATCGCCGCGGCCTCGTCATCGTCGAGCTCGGACAGCTCGGCCTCGATGCGCGAGGACACCGCGACGACGCGCGCGCCCTGGCTTGCCGCGTGCTCCGCGATGCGGGCCGGCACCTCCTCGGAGCCCTCGTCGACGTTGGCGACGAACAGGACGGGCTTCGCGGTCAGGGACCCGAGATCGCGAGCGGCTGCGGGCGCCTCCTCGGGTGCCGGCACGCCCCTGACCGGGCGGCCCGCCTGCAGCTCGGAGATCACCTCCTGCAGCCAGGCCTCCTCGGCGGCCGCGGCCCGGTCGCCGCCGCGCGCCTGTTTGGCCACCCGCTCCACCCGCCGTTCGGCCTGCTCCAGGTCGGCCAGGATCAACTCCGCCTCGATCGTCTCGATGTCGCGGAGCGGATCGACGCTGCCCTCGGGGTGGATCACGTTCTCGTCGCCGTGGGCGCGCACGACGTGCACGATCGCGTCCGTCTCCCTGATGTTCGCGAGGAACTTGTTCCCCAGGCCTTCGCCTTTGTGCGCGCCGGCGACGAGCCCCGCTATGTCGTGGAAGTCGATCGTGTCCCAGACGATCTCCGAGGCGCCGACGGTCGCCGCCACCTGCTCCAGGCGCCGGTCGCGCACCGGCACGACCGCGACGTTCGGCTCGATCGTCGTGAACGGGTAGTTGGCGGCCTCGGCGCCCGCTTTGGTGAGCGCGTTGAACAGCGAGGACTTGCCGGCGTTCGGCATGCCGACGATCCCGATGCGCGTGCTCAACGGGATCCGCCGGGGCCCGCGACGGAGGCGAGCGCCGTGCCGAGCAGCGCCCCCGCGAGGATGTCGGTGGGGTAGTGCACGCCGAGGTACACGCGAGAGGCGGCCATCGACCCCGCGAGGCCGTAGAGCGGCGCCGCCGGCAGCCCGAGGCGCCGGTAGACGAGCGCGCCCGCGAAGGAGGTTGCGGCGTGGGCGGACGGGAAGCTCAGCCCGGTCGTCGTGCCCTGCAGCGGCGGCAGCCCGGGGATCTGCGGCCGGGGCCGGCGGACGGCGAACTTGATCGCGGTGTTGACCGCGTAGACGCCGAGCACCGTGCGCCGGGCCCGCCGCCACTCGCCTGCTCGGCTGCGGTCGGCCAAACCGCCCGCGACGCCGATCGCGAGCCACAGCGCGCTGTGCTCTCCGAGCCTCGAGTAGAGCGCGACGGCGCGCTCCACCGCGGGCGCGTGGCCGCGCGTGCGCGCCAGCACGAGCAGGCGCTCCTCGGCGTTCAGGTCCTGGCGGAACACTCGTCGGCTTTGGGGCCCGCCAGCCCGCTCTAGCCGAAGCCGACCTTCGGCTCCTCGGACTCCGAGGTCACGTAGACGACCTGCCCGAGGTCCAGGCGCACCGGCCCGTCCTCGCTCTCGACCTCGTGCCAGCCCTGGGTCCCGAGGGCCTTCACGAGATCCTTGAGCTGGGTGTCGGACAGCCTCACGGCGAGCACCTGGCCGCCCTGGAAGCCGATGCTCAGACGAGCGCTCGATGCCATCAGTGAACCTCCGCTGGTTGGACGATCTCGGTCAGGACCCCGCCCGTCGAGCGCGGGTGTATGAACGCCACGCGCGAGTCCCTTATTCCCTTGCGGGGCTGCTCGTCGATCAGGCGCATTCCCGCCGCGGACAGCGCCCGCAGCGTAGCCTCGATGTCCTGCACCTGGTAGGCGACGTGGTGCAGCCCCGGCCCCTGGCGCTCGATGAACTTGCCGACCGGTGTGTCCGGACCGAGCGGGGCGAGCAGCTCGACGTGGTTCTCCCCCACGTCGAGGAGCACGGCCTCGACGCCCTGCTCCTCCACGATCTCTCTGTGCACGAGCTCGAGCGAGAGCGCGTCGCGATAAAGCTCGAGCGCCGGGTCGAGTTGCTCGACGGCGACGCCGACGTGGTCGATGCGGCTCAGCACGAGCGGCAGTTTATAGCCGCTAGGCGCCGCCCTCGGGCGAGCCCTTCGCGACCGGGATGGCGCCGGGCGCGGGCAGGGCGCCGTGCGCCTCCGCGGCAGCGACGACGCGGAGCCCGACGCCGGGCTGGCGCTCGAGCCGCGGCACGCCGCTCATGATCGATTCGATCGCGTCGCGCTCCAGCACCTCGTGCTCGAGCAGCTCGGCCGCGAGCTGGTCCAGCTGGGGGCGGTGCGTGAGCACGAGCTTCTGGGCCGCGCGGCGCGCCTCCTCGATCAGGTCCTGACGCTCCTCGTCGCGGATCCGGAGCGTGGTCTCCGAGAGCCGCACGTCGCCGTCGGGCGAGCGACCGACGCCGGCCGTGCCCATCGCGTAGTCGTGGACCATCGAGTGCGAGACGTCGGCGACGCGCTTGAGATCGTCGGAGGCGCCGGTGGTGATCGCGCCGAACACGATCTGCTCCGCCACGCGACCGCCGAGCAGGACCGTCATGTAGTCCAGCAGCTCCTCGCGCGTCTTCAGGTAGCGGTCCTCCGCGGGAAGGTTGAGCGTGTACCCCAGCGCCTGCCCGCGCGGCACGATCGAGATGCGGTGGACGCGATCCACAGACGGAAGCAGCTCGCCGCACAGGGCGTGGCCTGCCTCGTGGAAGGCGACGACGCGCTTCTCGTGGCGGTTCAGCACGCGCTTGGACTGGACGCCCGCGACCACGCGCTCGATCGCGGCGTCGAAGTCGCGGGCCTCGATCTGCGGGTTGCGCCGGCGCGCGGCGAAGATCGCGGCCTCGTTGCAGATGTTCGCGAGGTCGGCGCCGGCGAGCCCGCTGGTCTGCTGAGCGACCAGTTCGAGGTCGACGTCGTTCGACATCGGCTTGTCGCGCGTGTGCACCTGCAGCACGCCGAGCCGGCCTCTGACGTCCGGGGGCACCACGAAGACCTGGCGGTCGAAGCGACCGGGGCGCAGCAGCGCGGGGTCGAGCTTCTCGAGCAGGTTCGAGGCGGCGATCACGACGACGCGTCCGTTGGAGTCGAAGCCGTCCATCTCGACCAGCAGCTGGTTCAGCGTCTGGTCCTTCTCGCCGGAGATATCGGCGCCGCGGCGACCGCCGACGGCGTCGAGCTCGTCGATGAAGATGATCGCCGGTTCGTGCTGGCGCGCGACGGCGAACAGACGCCGGATCCGCGCGGCCCCGAGCCCCGCGAACATCTCCACGAAGGATGCCGCCGACTGCGCGAAGAACTCCGCCCCCGACTCGGCGGCGACGGCCTTTGCGAGCAGCGTCTTGCCGGTGCCCGGCGGCCCGTGGAGCAGGATCCCCTTCGGCACCTTCGCGCCGAGCTTCTGGAACTCCTTGGGGTCGCGCAGGAAGTCGACGATCTCCAGCAGCTCGGCCTTCGCCTCGTCGACGCCCGCGATGTCGGCGAACGACACCTGCTGTTTGGACGCCGGCTTGATGCGCTGCGGCTTCGTGCGCGGCATCACCTTCAGCGTCCGCCACATCACGACGATGATCGCCGTGAAGAACAGGAAGGTCATGACGGGCTCCCAGTTGTAGGCCCAGTTCTGGATTTCCTGGGCCAGCGACGAGCTCGCGATCATCCTGACTCTCCCTCCCGGTAGCGCACCATCCTTGGCATCCGCATTCGATTATGCGGCCTTTCAGGGCGGCTGTCGAGGGCCTCTCTGCGGCGGCACTACGACGGTTGCGTAGCCTTGCGCAGCTTTCCCGGCGCAGGCTGTCAGCGGGCGACGACGGTGGGGCTCACCCGAGGACGCGACGAGCGAGGTCGCCGAACATCTCGGTCGCGAACGCGAGGTCGCGAACGTCGATGCGCTCGTCGGCCCCGTGGACCAGCGGCGCGCTCTCGAGCAGCCCCTGGTGGCGGTGGGGAAAGAAGCCGTATGCGACGCACTCCGGGAAGGCGGCACGGAAGTGGCGCGAGTCGGTGAAACCCGGGAGCACCACCGGGACGGTCACGGCGCCGGGATCGTGCTCGGCGATCCAGCCCGAGATCGTGTCCATCAGCTCCCCGGCGACGGGCGAGCGGTTGCCGACCACTTCCTCGCTGAACTCGAGCTGCCATCCCTCTTCGGGGCCCAGCACAGCCGCCAGGTCCTCCCGCACCTCGGCCGCGCCGAGGCCGGGCGGGACGCGGCAGTCGACCTTCAGCTCGGCGCGGCTCGGGATCACGTTGATCTTCTCCGACGCGCTGATCCGCGTCGGCGTGAACGTCACCCCGAACATCGGCTCGAAGAACACCGCCAGCCGCGGGTCGGCGGCCCGCAGGCGCGCGATCGATCCCGCGGGATCGGCGGGGTCCTCGCCGATCCCCGCCAGAAAGGCGAGCGGCTCCTCGGTCGGCCGCTGGCGCGCCAGCCCGCCGGCGGCCGCGAAGCGCTCGAGCAGCGGTCCCATCTTCAGCAGCGCGTTCTCACCCATTGCCGGCATCGACGCGTGGCCGGCGACCCCGGAGGTCGAGATCGTGAACCGGAAGACGCCCTTCTCCGCGCAGCAGACGCCGTAGCAGCGCCGGGCGGGCGGGCCTCCGTATTCGAAGAAGGGCCCGCCGCCCTCGTTGATCAGCAGGTCGCAGCGCGCCTTCTCCGGGTGGTTCTCGGTGAGCCACTGCGCGCCGAGCGCCCCGCCGGTCTCCTCGTCGACCACCGCGGCGATCAGCAGCTCGCCACGGGCCGGGCGCCAGCCCGAGCGGGCGAGCGCGGCGGCGGCCGCGATCTCCGCGGCGACCTGCGACTTCATGTCGAGCGCTCCCCGCCCCCACACGAAGCCGTCCGCGAGGTCCCCCGACCACGGCCCGTGGCTCCAGTCGCTCGCGTCGGCGAGCACGGTGTCCACATGCCCCAGGTAGCAGAGCGTCGGTCCCGGCTCCGAGCCGTCGGGGGCGCGCAGGCGCGCCAGCAGGTTCGGCCGCTCGGGCTCGGCGCCGAGCAGCTCACACTCGAAGCCGGCGGCCTGGAGGTGGGCCGCGAGATGCTCCTGGGCGGCGCGCTCGTTGCCGGGCGGGTTGACGGTGTCGAAGCGGATCAGGCTCTGCAGCAGCGCGGTCGCCTCGGCGCCCGCCTCGGTATCGAGCGCGGCCACTCCGTTCAACCTCCGGTGGCGGGCGGGGGCCCGGATGGCAGACCGATCTCGGCCACCTCCTCGCGCGTGAGCGGGAAATGGCAGGCGGTCAGGATCCCGGAGGGCGGGTCCTTCTCTTCCAGCGGCGGGTCGACGACCGAGCAGAGCTCCTGGGCCTTCGGGCAGCGGGTGTGGAAACGGCAGGCCTTCGGCGGGTCGGCGGGGCTCGGCACGTCGCCCGTCAGAAGTTGCCTCGTGCCGCCGTGGCGCGACGGGTCTGCGACCGGTACGGCCGAGAGCAGCGCGCCGGTGTAGGGATGACGCGGGAAGCTGAACAGGTCGTCTGCGTCTCCGACCTCGACGAAGCGGCCGAGGTACATCACGGCCACGCGGTCGCACATGTGGCGCACGACCGAGAGGTCGTGCGCGATGAAGATCAGCGTCAGACCGAACTCGCGCTGCAGCTCGCGCAGCAGGTTGAGCACCTGGGCCTGGATCGAGACGTCCAGCGCCGAGACCGGCTCGTCGGCGATCAGCAGCTTCGGTTTGAGCGCGAGCGCCCGCGCCACGCCGATGCGCTGACGCTGCCCGCCCGAGAACTCGTGCGGGTAGCGGTTGTAGTGCTCGGGGTTCAGCCCGACGGTCTCGAGCAGCTCCTGAACCGCCTTGCGCCGCTCGTCCTTGCCGGGCAGCAGGCCGTGGATCACGAACGGCTCGGCGACGATCGAGCCGATCGTCTTACGGGGGTTCAGCGAGGAGTAGGGGTCCTGGAAGATCATCTGCATCTCCCTGCGGATCGCCTTCAGCTGCTTGCCCTTGACCTTCGTGATGTCCTGGCCGTCGAAGCGGATCTCGCCCGAGGTCGCATCGAGGAGACGGGTCACGAGCCGTGCGGTCGTGCTCTTGCCGGAACCGGTCTCGCCGACGATCCCGAGCGTCTCGCCGCGCCGCACGTCGAAGCTCACGCCGTCGACCGCCTGCACGGCCCCGACCTGCTTCTGGAGGAAGACGCCGCGCGTGATCGGGAAGTGCTTGACGAGGTCGCGGACCTGGACGAGGGCCTCCTCCTCGCCGCTCTCGCCGGCGCCGGCGGACTTCCCGGCGTCGGGAGCGAGCTGGACCTCAGGGTCGCCCATCAGCCCGCCTCCTCCGGAAGCCCGGGCTGTATCTCCTCGAGCCCGGCCTCCGCGATCGCCTCCTGCGGGCGCGCGCCCTCCTGCAGCTCGGACCAGAGCTTGCGGCGCGCCTCGGGCTCGAGCAGGCACGCCACGTAGTGGCCCGCTTCCCCCGGCACCGGCTCGAGCATCGGATCGATGCGCGAGTGGTCGGGCTGGGCGTAGGCGCAGCGGGGGTGGAAGTGGCACCCCGAGGGCGGGCTGATCAGCGACGGCGGCGTGCCGGGGATCGGCACGAGCATCTCCGAACGGTCGCTCCCGAGCCGCGGGATCGACTTCAGCAGGCCCCACGTGTACGGGTGCTCGGGGCTGGAGAAGATGTCATCCGCGGAGGCCGTCTCGACGATCCTGCCCGCGTACATGACGGCGATGTCGTCGGCCACCTCGGCGACCACGCCGAGGTCGTGCGTGATGATGATGATCGCCATCCCGAGCTCGCGCTGGAGCCGTTCCATCAGCGCCAGGATCTGCGCCTGGACCGTCACGTCGAGCGCGGTGGTCGGCTCGTCCGCGATCAGGAGCTTGGGCTCGTTGGCCAGCGCCATCGCGATCATCGCGCGCTGGCGCATCCCGCCCGAGTACTCGTGCGGGTAGGAGTCCACGCGCCGCCGCGGGTCGGGGATGCCGACCAGGCCGAGCAGCTCGACCGCGCGCTCCTTGGCCTGCTTCTTGGAGACGTCGCCGTGCGCCTGCATCGTCTCGATCAGCTGCTTGCCCACGCTGTAGAGCGGGTGCAGCGCCGAAAGCGGGTCCTGGAAGATCATCGCGATGTCGTTGCCGCGGATCGCCCGCAGCTCGCTGTCGGGGAGCGCGACCAGGTCGCGGCCCTCGAACAGGATCCGCCCGGACACCTCGGCGCCCTGCAGGCGCGTGAGCCCCAGCGTCGTCAGCGAGGAGACGGTCTTGCCCGAGCCCGACTCGCCGACGATGCCGAGCGTCTTGCCCTGGAACACCTGGTAGGTGATCCCGTCGACGGCATGGACGACGCCGTCCTCGCTCGGGAATTCGACGCGCAGGTCCTCGACGCGGAGCAGCGGCTCGCCCGCCGCAGCGGGCTCCGGCACGGTGGCGGGCTCGGCGGCGCTCACGCGTATCTGACCCTCGGATCGAGGTACGCATAGGCGATGTCCGCGACGATGTTCGCGATGATGATGAACATAGAGGCCAGCAGCACGGTGCCCTGGATCACTTCGAAGTCGGAGTGGACGATCGCGTTGTAGGCCAGGCGGCCGACTCCCGGGATGTTGAAGACTGTTTCGACGAGGATGGCGCCACCCAGCAGCACGCCGATTTCGAGCGCCAGCAGGGTGACGATCGGGTTGATCGCGGCGCGAACGCCCTGGCGTACGACGAGACGCTCGGGCAGGCCCTTCGCCCGCGCGGTGCGGATGTAGTCCTCTTTCATCGTCTCGATCAGGCTGCCGCGAATCAGCCGCGCGAACACCGCCGCGCTGCCGGCGGCGAGGACGAACCAGGGCATGATCAGCGAGGTGAACCACTTCCACGGGTCCTGGCTGATCGGAACGTAGCTACCGGCGCCCGGGAAGATCTTGAATTTGCCGATGTCTTCGGAGAAGAGGAGCAGCGCGATCAGCGCGAGCCAGAATTCCGGCGCCGAGATCAGCACCAGCGCCGTGCCCATCGCGGTGCGGTCCCAGAGGCTGCGGGGTTTCAGCGCCGAGATGATGCCCACGGAGAGGCCCGCGACGACCCAGATGATGCCCGCGCCGATGGCGAGCGACACCGTGGCGGGGATGCGTTCCTGGATCAGCGTGACGACGGACTGCTGGGAGTAGTAGGAGTAGCCGAAGTTGAAGTGCAGGAAGACGTTCTGGAGGTAGTCCCAGAACTGGTTCGGGAGCGACTTGTTCAGACCCAGCACCCGTTCGATTTCTTTGATCAGGTGGGGCTGGGGATCGCGACCGGCACGCAGCACCGCGGGGTTGCCGGTGGGCAGGACGCGGAAGAGCACGAAGGTGAGCGCGCAGACGATCACCAGCAGCGCGACGCCCCAGAGCACGCGCCTGATCACGTAGGCGGTCATCGACTCGTCGTGGAGGGTTCGGTCGTGGGGCTCATCGGGAGATCTGCCGATTCGGTCAGTCCGCGCGACGGGCTGGGCGGCCGGGGCTCCGCCTCCCCGGAGGGAGACGGAGCCCGTCGCGCTCAGCTCGGCTGCACGGCGCCTACTTCAGCGACGTCCAGCTGTAGTCCCAGGAGCCCACGTTCCACAGCTGGCCGACGCCGTGCACGTTTTTGCCCTGGATGTTGCCCTGCTTGTCCCAATCGAACGGAACCGCGATGGCTTTTTCGACCAGTTTCGTGTCGATTTCACCCCAAGCCTTCGCGCGGGCGCCCTTGCCGTTCACGCTTTCGGCTTCGGTCATCTTCTGGTTCAGTTCCGGGTTGTTCGCCTGGCTCCAGTTGACGTTCCCCGTCGGCACGATCAGTTTGCCGTTGAACGTGATGTTGAGGACCGTCTGCGGGTCGGCGAAGTCGGCGATCCACCCAACGCTCGGGCAGACGTCGATTTCTTCTTTCGGAACGTTGCAGTACTTCGCGTACATCGTCGACGTTTCGACGAGCGTGAACTTCGTGTTGAAGCCCAGGCTCTTGAGGGTCGAGTTGACGATTTCCGCGTCCTGTTCGGCCGGCGGGCCCTTGGCCCCGACGATCGTCACTGTTTCACTGCCTGTGTACTTGCCCGACGGGTAACCGGCCTTCTTCATGTATTCCGTCGCAACGGCCATGTCGCCTTCGGGGTGTTCGTTGAAGTCGAATTTCGGCCCCTTGAGGCCACCGGCGGCGTTGAAGCCGATGACTTCGTTCCACACGGGGTCGTTCGACGGGTACAGCCAGTGCGTCATCACGTTCGTGACGAGCGAGCCACCGCGTGCCTTGTCCATGGCGGTGCGATCGAGCGCCGCCCACAGGGCCTTGCGGAGGTTTTCGTTCTTGAACGGGCCGGACTTGTTGTTGACGCCGATGTAGTGGCTGCCGGCGCCCGGCGAGATCATCAGCTGGCTCTTGTATTTCTGGGCTGCGAGCTGGATGTTCGCCTGCGTCGGCGGTTCGCTCTGGACGACGTTGCTGCCTTCCAGGACCTGGCGTCCGATGACGGCGTTGTCGCCGCCGATCTTGATCTGGACTTCGTTCAGGTAGGCCGGCCGGATGTCGGTGCTCGCGTTCCAGTTCGGGTTGCGGACCAACGTGAGCGACTTGCCCGGGAAGTAGCCGACGCCGAGGACTTTGCCAGAGCTGTCGTTCTTGATCATGTACGGGCCGGTCGCGACCTCGTACGACGAGTAGTTCGACGGCTTGTTCTTGTCGTATTTTTCGGCGTATTCCTTGGGCACCGCCGCCGAGATCGGCATCACGAGCGCGGCTGCGACGAACTGGCCCTTCGGTTCGGTCAGTTTGAAGACGATCGTGTGCTTGTTGGGCGTCGTGATCCCCTTGATCGGCTTCGCGCCGCCTTCCTTTTCGGCCTGCGGCTCACCTTCCACCGATTTGAAGTACGCGCCGACGTACGGGTTGGCGACGTTCGGGTTGGTCGCGCGCTGGAAGGCGTAGGCGACGTCTTCCGCCGTCACTTCACGGTTGACCGGCGGGCTGAACTTCACGCCTTCGCGCAGGTGCACCGTGATCTGCTTGTTGTCGGAGGAGATTTCCGGCGGACCGGAAGCCATGTCGGGGCTCGCCGACGAAGCCGTGTTCGGCTTGTTCGAGTACAGCGGGCGCTGTGTTGCGAACACCACCGTGTAGTCGATCGAGTAGTAGGCGATCCCCGGGTCGAGGTGTTCGAAGTCACCTTCTTGGAGGACTTCGAGCGTGCCGCCCTTTTTGCCTTCGAGCGACTGCGTCGCGGGGTTGGCGAACCCTTCGGTTCCCACTGTTTCCGAGCTGCCCGAGCTACTACTGCCGCCCGAGCTGCTCGAGCCGCACGCCGACAGCAGAACTGCCAGCAGCGCTACGGCTGCCAAAGCGGCAGCCGTTCTGATCGACCTCATCGAGTCGCCTCCTGTTGTTGTGTGTCGAACGCCCTCATCAGGCGCTCCTCGGGTTCAGGGCGTCTCTCAGCCCGTCACCCAGAAGATTGAAAGCCAGGACCGTGATCAAAAGCGCGAGGCCGGGGAAGACCATGTACCACCACGCGGTGTTGAAGATCGGCGTCGCCGAGGCGATCATCTGGCCCCAGCTCGCGGTCGGCGGGCGGATCCCGACGCCGAGGAACGACAGCGCCGCCTCGATCAGGATGTTGGTCGGGATCTGCAGCGTCGCGTAGACGATGATCGGTGCCGTGAGGTTGGGGAGGATCTCGCGCAGCATGATCCGGCCGTTCGAGGCCCCGAGCCCGCGCGAGGCTTCGACGAACTCGCGCTCGCGCAGCGACAGGACCAGACCGCGGACGATCCTTGCCATGTAGGGCCAGGTGGCGAAGGCGATCAGGAAGATGACCACGCCGAGCCCGGGTTCGATCGCTCCGCCGAGGCACCCCTTCACCGAGCACGCGGCGCCGATCCCGATGCCCAGCAGGAGGATCGGGATCGAGAGCACGACGTCGACCGTGCGCGAGAGCAGCGTGTCCACCCAGCCGCGGTAGAAGCCTGCGATCAGGCCGACGGTGACGCCGATGAAGGTGGAGATCGCGGTCCCGATGATCCCGACCTCCAGCGAGACGCGCGTGCCGTAGATCACGCGCGAGGCGACATCCTCACCCAGCTGGTCTACCCCGAACGGGTGAGCCGTGCTGGGCCCGAGCGGCGACCCGAACGAATCTGTGAGGTTCAGGTTCTCGACGTTGGGGCCCGGCAGCCCGAGGATCGAGACGACGAGCGGCGCGAGGATCGCGATCACGATCAGGACGATCACGACGCCGCCCGCGATCACCGAGACGCGGTCGCGGCGGAATCGCCGCCAGAAGAGCTGGAGGGGCGATCGGGCAGCGACATCGCCGCCCGCGTCCAGGAAGTCCAGCGTCTCAGCTGCCGGCCTCGCCTCGGCGGTGGTGAAGCTCATCCCTCGCGGGACTCCTCATAGGCGATGTGTCTGATCCTCACCCTGCTCCTCAAATTCTGCACCGAATCTACACCTTCGACGGGGGTCGAGTGCCACCTTCCGGCGCATTCTGGACACCGGTCGGGAGCGTGCCGGACATACTCATACAGGTGGATACCCTCTTCGGCGACGAGGCCAATCCGCCCGGAGGCGGGGCCGGCGGCCCCGGGCAGCCCCTCGCGGCACGCATCCGCCCCCGCAGCCTTGCCGACTTCGTGGGGCAGTCCCATCTCCTCGGCGAGGGTTCCGCGCTGCGCACCGCGATCGAGCAGGGCCGGCCGCACTCGATGGTGCTCTACGGCCCACCGGGGTCCGGCAAGACCACGCTCGCACGGATCGTCGCCGAGAGCTCGGGCGCGGCGTTCGAGGAGCTGAGCGCCGTCGCCGCGGGGCGCCCGGAGGTGCGCGCGGTGATCGAGCGGGCACGCCATCGCCTCGATGGCGGGGGAGCCCCGACCGTCCTCTTCCTCGACGAGATCCACCGCTTCAACAAGGCCCAGCAGGATGCGCTGCTGCCCGCCGTCGAGGAGGGGGTCGTGACGCTGATCGGAGCCACGACCGAGAACCCCGCGTTCGAGATCAACGGCGCCCTGCTCTCACGGTTGAGGGTCTATGCGCTCGCCCAGCTCACTCCCGAGGAGGTCGAGCTGGTGCTCGCGCGAGCGGCGAGCGCCGGCTCCTCCGGTCCGCCCGTCGACGAGGAGGCGCTGCGCTTTCTGGCGCTTCGCAGCGAAGGCGACGCCCGCACGGCCCTGAACGCGCTCGAGCTCGCCGCCGAGACGGCGGCCGAGAACGGCGAGCAGGCGGTGTCGCTCGCGCGTGTCGAGGACGCGCTGCAGCGCCGGGCGGTGCTCTACGACAAAAAGGGAGACCGCCATTACGACTACGCGTCAGCCTGGATCAAGGCGACCCGCGGCTCGGACCCGGACGCCTCGCTCTACTACCTCGCCGTGATGCTGGAGGGCGGTGAGGACCCGCGGTTCATCGTGCGCCGGATGGTGATCCTCGCCTCTGAGGACATCGGCAACGCCGACCCCGCGGCGCTTTCGGTCGCGACCGCGGCGGCCGCGGCAGTCGAGCACGTCGGGCTGCCGGAGGCCCGTTATGCGCTGGCGCAGGCGGCGATCTACCTCGCCCTGGCCCCGAAGTCGGACGCGGCGGGACGCGCCCTCGGGGCGGCTCAAGCCCACGTGCGCGAGCACGGCGCCCAGCCCGCGCCCGCGTGGCTGCGGTCGGGGCCGCGATTGGGTGCCCGCCCGCCGCAGGACCGCGGCGACTACGAGAACCCCCACCGCCTGCCCGGGCACGTCGGCCCGCAGGAGCTCGCCCCCGAGGGCGTCGCCGGCGAGCGCTTCTACCGCCCGGACGACGCCGAGGCGGAGCTCGCGAGGCGCCTGGAGCGGATTCGCTCCGAACGCGGGCGCGAGCCGCGATAATCGCTGTTCGATGGCCAGCACCGGCGCGCAGAAGAGCCTCCGGCAGACCGCTCGGAACCCTGCCACCGGCGCGGAGCTCGGCAGCGTGGAGGTCACCCCGCCGCAGCGGGTGGACGAGGTGGTCGCCGCCGTTGCGAAGGTCCAGCCGCTGTGGGCGCTGCTGCGCGTGACCGATCGCGCGCGCTACATGCGCCGGATGGCTCAGGCCGTCATCGACGACTTCGACGAGCTCGCGCGCCTGTTCGTCGCCGAGCAGGGGCGCCCGTACGCCGAGGTGGCGGCGCTCGAGCTGCTGGCCGCGATCGACGCGCTCGCGTGGATCGCCGAGGACGGAGCAGCAGTGCTCGGCACGCGCGGCGTGCGGACGAGCCGCACCCTGTCGCTCGCCAAGCGTGCGCGGATCGCCTACGAGCCCTACGGCGTGGTGGCCGTGATCGGGGCGGGAAGCGCCCCGTTCGCCCAGCCGCTCGGGCAGATCGCCGGGGCGCTGCTGGCAGGCAACGGCGTGATCTTCAAGCCGGCCGTGCGCGCCGCGCTCGCGGGCGAGCGGATCCTGCGCGTGCTCACGCGCGCCGGTCTCCCCGAGGGGCTGGTGCGCATCGTGCACGGCGGCCCGGAGACCGGCATCGCCCTGGCAGAGTCGAGCGCGCGGAAGATCCTCTTCACCGGCTCGCCCGTCGTCGGGCGCGCCGTCGCGAGCGTCTGCGTGTCGCACGAGAAGGAGGTCACCGTCGAGCTGGGCGGCAAGGACGCGATGCTCGTGCTCGGCGACGCCAACCTGCCGCGGGCCGTCGCCGGCGCGCTCTGGGCGGGCTGCGCCGGCGCCGGCCAGGCGCGCGGCTCGATCGAGCGGGTCTATGTCGTCCGGGAGCGCTACGAGCCCTTTCTGGCGGCGCTCGTGCGCGGCGCCCAGAGGCTCGGGGTGGGGGACCCCGCCGACGATCGCACCCAGGTCGGCCCGCTCGCGTCGGAGGCGCGGCGGCGCCGCGTCGACGCGCTGGTCGAGGAGGCGGTGACGGCAGGGGCGCGCCGCCACTGCGGCGGCCCGGTCGACGGGCCGATCACGACCCACGGGGCGTTCTACGCCCCGACCGTCCTGAGCGGCGTCCCGCCCGGCGCGAGGATCGAACGCGAGCCGATCGACGGCCCCGTGCTCTGCGTGCATGCCGTCGACTCCGAGGACGAGGCGATCGCGCGGGCCAACGACAGCGACTACAGCCTCGGCGCCTCGGTCTGGACGGCGGATCGCTACCGGGGGGCGCGCATCGCGCGTGAGCTGCACGCGGGGATGGTCTGGATGAACGACCACCTGCCCGGACCGACCGTCTCGCGCGGACCCTGGGGCGCAGCCGCCGGAGGCGGGCTGGGGCGCACCCTCGGCGAGGCCGGGCTGCGCGCGTGCGCGCAGGAGAAGCTGATCACCTGGGACCCGCCGCGCGCCCGCGGCCTCTGGTGGTCGCCGTATGACGCGACGACCGTGCGGGCGGCCGGCGCCGTGGCGCGCCTTCGCTCGGAGCGAGAGGCCGACCGCGAGCGGGCGTGGCGCTCGGGGATCGTGCCCCTTGCGCGTCTGCTCGCGCGCGCGTTCGGGCGCGGACTCCCGCACTAGCGGGGTTCCGATCCGGGCGCTCGACGGGCTCGATGGGAGCCGACCCGGCTCGCGGAGCAGCTGCCACTACCCTTCAACCATGCCCGCCCAGGCCTATGCAGGCAAGGAGTGCGTCTGTCAGCTCCGCAAGGGGATCTGCGATCAGAGCTGCGTGCAGGGGATGCTCGACACCCCCTTCTACATCGCCTGCCTGAAGCTGGGCGGGCGCCGTTGCCTGGTCGTCGGCGGCGGGGAGATCGGCCTCGAGAAGGTCGAGGGGCTGCTCGCCTGCGACGGCGACGTCACGCTGATCGCGCCCGAAGCCGACCCCGCGTTGGAGGAGCTGGCGGCCGAGGGCTCGATCCGCTGGGAACGCCGCGAGTACGCCGGCGCGGAGGACCTCGAGGGCGTCTTCATGGTGATCGCGGCGACGAACGACACCGACGTCAACGTCGCGGTCTACGACGACGCGGAGCGCCGCGCGATGCTCGTCAACGTCGTCGACGTGCCGCCGCTGTGCAACTTCATCCTGCCGGCGATCGTCCGCACGGGGCCGCTGGCGATCGCGATCTCGACAGCCGGCGCCTCGCCCGCGCTCGCCAAGCGCATCAAGCGCGAGATCGCCGCCGCCTACGGCGAGCCCTACGCGCGCCTGGCGGTGCTCCTGAACGAGGTTCGCGGGTGGGCCAAGGGCACGCTTCCGACCTACCAGGACCGCAAGGAGTTCTTCGAGGGGATCGTGAACGGCACCCCCGACCCGATCGAGCTGCTTCGCTCGGGCGATGAGATCGCGGTCCGCGAGCTGATCGCCACGGCGCAGCGCGCCCACGAGCCCGCTCTCAGCTAGCCCGGGCGGGCTGGGCGACCGCCCGCCGCGCGGCGGGCGCACGGCGGCTCGGTCTAGGCTTCGCAGGTGAGCTTGCAGGCCGAGACGGCAGCTCTGGAGCTGCGGGGCGTCGTGCGCCGCTACGGCGAACGCGATGCTCTCCGGGGCGTCGACGTGACCCTCCGGGCGGGGCAGACGCTGGTCGTGTTCGGCCCCAACGGCGCCGGCAAGACGACGCTCCTGCGCGTGCTGGCGACGCTGCTGCGGGCCCACGAAGGGAGCGTCGCCGTCCTTGGAGCCCCGTTGCCGGCGGAGGCGTGGGCCGTCCGCGGGCGAATCGGGCTGCTCGCCCACGAGCCGATGCTCTACCGCGAGCTGACGGCGCGCGAGAACCTCCGCTACCACGCCCGGCTGCACGGCGTCCGCGGGGAGCGGGTCGGCGAGCTGCTCGACTCCGTCCAGATGGACCGTCGCGCGGACGAGCCGCTGCGCACGCTGTCCAGGGGGATGGTGCAGCGGGTCGCGATCGCGCGCACGGTGCTCCACGAACCCGAGCTGCTCCTGCTGGACGAGCCCTATGCGAACCTCGACCCGGCAGCGGTCGAGCTCGTGGCGCCGCTGATCGGAGCGCAAGCCGGCCGCACGCGCGTCCTCTGCAGCCACGACCCCGGAGGCGGGCTGGCCGAGGCCGATGTCGTGCTCGGGCTCCGCGGCGGGCGCCCCGCCCTGCTGGCCGAGCGCCTCCGCACTCGGTCCCGCCGAGGTCACGGAGCTCTACCGGTGAGCGCCGCGGTGGGGGAGAGCCCGGCGAGTGCCGAGGCTGTCGCCGGGCGCGAGCCTGCGGCGGTCGGGATGGCATCGACCGTCCGCGCGCTGCTGCGCAAGGAGCTGCTCGTCGAGCTGCGCACGCTCGAGTCGGTCCCCGGGATGTCGCTGTTCGCGCTCAGCACGTTCGTGGTCTTTCACTTCGCGCTCAACCGCGGCAGCGTCGAAGGCGATCTCGCGGCCGGGATCCTGTGGGTGACGCTGCTGTTCGCGGCGATCCTGGGCGTCAACCGCCTGTTCGTCGCCGACGCCGAGCAGGGCGGGTTCGACGGCTTCCTGCTCGCGCCCGTGGATCGCAGCGCGATGCTGTTCGCGAAGGCGCTGACGCTGCTCGCCTACCTCGTCGTGCTGGAGCTGATCGCGGTGCCCGCCTTCTCGATCCTGCTGCTGGGATCGCCGATCGGCCCGGCGCTCCCAGGCCTGATCGCGACGCTCGCGCTCGCCGACATCGGGATCGCGATCATCGGCACGCTCGTCGGCGCGATGGCCGTCCAGACCCGCGCGCGCGACCTCCTCGGGCCGCTGTTGGCGCTGCCGCTGTTCGTCCCGATCGTGATCGGGGCAGCGCGCGCAACCGAGCCGCTGCTCGTGAGCGCCCACCGCGGGGCGCCCGCGGCTCGCTGGCTGGGAACGCTCGGCGTCTATGATCTGTTGTTCGGGCTGATCGCCTTCGCCCTGTTCGACTTCCTTCTCGAGGACTAGCACCATGTACGGCAAAGGCCTGCGCGCGCTGAGTATCGCGACAGTCGTGGCGATGACCGCGGCGCTGACGCTCGTCTTCTTCTATGCGCCGCTGGAAGCCGAACAGGGCTTCCTCCAGAAGATCTTCTACGTCCATGTCCCGCTGGCGATCGTCTCGCTGTGCGGATTCGTGCTGGGCGGGATCCTGGCGATCGCACATCTGCGCACGCGGGACGCACGCTGGGACTACCGCTCCTACGTCGCGATCCACATGAGCCTGATCTTCGGCCTCGCGACGCTGATCACCGGCTCGATCTGGGCGAAGGGCTCCTGGGGGCACTGGTGGGTCTGGAACGAGCCCACGCTGGTCTCGTTTCTGATCGTCTTCCTGCTCTACGCGACCTACCAGCCGCTGCGCTTCGCGATCGAGGACCCGGAGCGCCAGGCGCGCTACGCCTCGGTGTTCGCGATCACGGCAGGCGCCTTCGTGCCCCTCAACTTCATCGCCGTCCGCATGTCGAGCGCCTACCTGCACCCCCGCGTGCTCGGCAGCACCTCGAACCTCCCGGGGCCGATGGCGCTCACGTTCCTCGTGTCCCTTGCCGCGATCACGCTGCTCTACGCGACGCTCTGCAAATACGAGCTGACCGCCAAGCACACCCGCGCTCAGGTACGGGCGCTGCGCCGCCGGCTGGCAGGCGAGGAGGAGGGCGGCGAAGGCGGCCGCGCACCGGCGCGCAGCGCAGCTCCGTCGGCGCCCCCGGTCCGCCACACCCCCGCGAGGACGACCGGATGACCGCGCTGCTCGCCGAGACCCCGGCGCTGCCGCTGCACGAGGCGGGCAAGTACGTCGCCGGCGCCTACATCGTGCTGCTCGCACTGGTGCTCGTCTACGTGGCGATCATGGCGGTTCGTACGAGCCGCACCGAGCGCGAGCTCGGGGAGCTGCTGGCCGAACTCGACAGCCGGGAAGCGGCGGAGCACGGCACGAGAGAGCCGGGCGGGGCTCCTGCCGGCGGAGGGCAGCTGTGAGCGAGCTGCTCGCGCTCGGGATCTCGCACAAGACCGCTCCGGTTTCGCTGCGCGAACGGCTCGCCTTCAGCGAGAGCGAGGCCGCCGACTTCGCCCACTTCGCGGTCTCGACGCCGGAGGTGCGCGAGGCGGTGGTGATCTCGACCTGCAACCGCACCGAGGTCTACCTCGTCGTCGGCGACGCCGTGCACGCCGAGTCCGAGGTGCTCGGGCTGCTCGCCCGCCGCGCCGGGATCCGCCCGACAGAGCTGGCCGAGGCGATCTACTCGCCCCGCAACTGCGACGCCGCGCGTCAGCTGTATCGGGTCACGGCGGGGCTCGAGTCCATGATCGTCGGCGAGGCCGAGATCCAGGGTCAGGTCCGCCGCGCGCACGAGGCGGCGGTCAGGGCCGGTGCGACGGGTCCGTTGACCAACCGCCTGTTCGCCGCCGCGCTGCGGGCCGGCAAGCGCGTGCGCTCGGAGACGGCGATCGGCGCGAGCCGGGTCAGCGTGCCGTCGGTCGCCGTCGATCTCGCCCAGAGCGTGCTCGGCGAGCTGCAGGAGCGTCACGTCGTGATCGTCGGAGCCGGTGAGACCAGCGAGCTCACGGCCCGCGCGCTGGCCGAGCAGGGAGCGGGGACGATCTTCGTCGCCAACCGTCACGCCGACCGCGCGCTGAGCCTGGCCGAGCGCTTCGGCGGCGCCGTCGTGGGGCTCGAGAAACTGCCCGACCAACTGCTCGCCGCCGACATCGTGCTCTCCTCCACGGCGTCGCCGCACCCGATCGTGGGGCGCGAGGAGCTGGAGCTGGTGATGGCCGAGCGCGGGCAGCGCCCGCTGCTGCTGATCGACATCGCCGTCCCCCGCGACGTCGACCCCGCCTGCGCGGAGCTGGAGGGCGTCACGCTGTACGACATCGACGATCTCCAGGCCGTCGTCGCGCGCAACCTCTCGCTGCGCGCCGAGGAGGCGCCGCGCGCCCACGAGATCGTCGAGGAGGAGATCCGCCGCTTCGCCCGCTGGCTGGGCCAGCTCGACACGCTGCCCACGATCACCGCGCTGCGCGAGCACGGCAACGACATCGTCGAACAGGTCCTCGCCGAGAACGCGGGGCGCTGGGAGGGCGCGACCGCCCGCGACGTCGTGCGCGTGGAGGCGATCGCGCGCGCGGTCATGGCCCGGCTGCTGCACGAGCCGACGATCAGGCTGCGCGGGCTCGACGAGGAGCGCTCGGGCGGGCATGGGAGCCTCGAGCTCGTGCGCGAGCTGTTCGCACTCCGCGAGGACGACGGCAGCGAGCAGGGCGAGGGCGCGCAGACCACGCAGGCGGGCGGCCTGGCCGAGGTCCACGACCTCGAGCGTCGCCGCTCGGCACCCGCCCGGCGCAAGTAGATGCCCGGGCTCCGTCCCGGCGCTCTGCGCTGATGCGACTCGGGACACGGCGCAGCGCGCTCGCCCTCGCGCAGGCGCAGCTGGTCGCCGCGATGCTCGGCGGGGTCGAGATCGTGCCGCTGTCGACCGGGGGTGACGCCGGAGCGGGCGCGGAGGACAAGTCGCGCTGGGTCGACGGACTCGAGCGCGCGCTGCTCGACGGGGAGATCGACCTGGCGGTGCACTCGGCCAAGGATCTGCCCGGCGAGCTGGCCCCCGGCCTCGATCTGCTCGGCGCGCCCGCGCGAGCCGGCGCCGAGGACGCGCTGTGCGGGGCCGGCGGCCTTGCGGCGCTCCCCTCCGGAGCGCGCGTCGGAACGAGCAGCCTCAGGCGCGTCGCACAGCTTCGCAGCGCCCGTGCGGACCTCGCGGTCGTGCCCGTGCGCGGCAACGTCGACACGCGCCTCGCGAAGCTCGGATCGCCGTCGGAGAACCTCGACGCGATCGTGCTCGCCCGCGCCGGCCTGCAGCGGCTCGGTCGCGAGGCCGAGGCGAGCGCGCTGCTGGACCCGGTGCACTTCGTGCCCGCCCCGGGGCAGGGCGCGCTGGCCCTGGAGGGGCGCGAGGACGACGACGACGCGCGGCGTGCCGCCCAGGGCATCACCGACGTGCAGGCGCTCGCGGCGTTGCGATCGGAGCGGGCTCTCGCGCGCGCACTGGGCGCCGACTGCCACACGCCGCTGGGCGCGCACGCGCTGGCGCAGGGAGAGGGCCTGCTGCTGCGCGGATGGGTGGGAGTGCCCGACGGCTCGGCGTGGGCGCTCGACGAGCAGACCGGCGACGCCACCGCGCCCGAGCTGCTGGGCGAGCGCGTGGCCGCTCGTCTGCGGGCGGTGGGCGCGGAGGAGATCCTGGCGCAGGCGCGCGACGTGGCGGCCGACGCGGCTCGGGTGGCCGATGGCGGCTGAGGCCGGCGGCGCAGGGCGCGTCTTCCTCGTCGGCGCGGGACCGGGAGATCCCGGGCTGCTCAGCGCCCGCGCGCTGGAGGCGATCGCGGCGGCCGACGTGATCCTCTACGACCGGCTCGTGGGCCCGGGCGCGCTCGACGGCGCCCGCGCCGACGCGGAGCTCGTGTTCGTCGGCAAGCAGGGCGGCGGCCCCCAGGTTCCGCAGGAGGAGACCGAAGCGCTGCTGCTGGAGCACGCGCTCGCGGGAAGGACGGTGGTGCGGCTGAAGGGCGGCGACCCGTTCGTGTTCGGCCGCGGCGGCGAGGAGGCACTGAAGCTGCGTGCGGCAGGTGTGCCGTTCGAGATCGTCCCGGGCATGACGGCGGGGCTCGCGGCGCCGGCGTACGCGGGCATCCCGGTCACGCACCGGGGCCTCTCGACGGCGGTGGCGCTCGTCACGGGGCACACCCGCGACGACGGCGGTGGCGAGGCCGCTGTGGACTGGCAGGCGCTCGCGGCGTTCCCCGGCACGCTCGTCTTCTACATGGGCGTCTCGGCGCTGCCCGCGATCGCGGACGGGCTGCGCGGAGCGGGGCGCCCGGGAGAGGAGCCCGCGGCGGTGATCGAAGCAGGGACGCTGCCGGGGCAGCGCGTCGTCACGGGGACGCTCGCGACGATCGCCGGCAGGGCGCGGGAGGCCGAGGTGCGAGCGCCCTCCGTAACCGTGATCGGCGCGGTCGCGGCCCTCTCCAGCGAGCTCTCATGGCTGCCGCCGCAGCCGCTCGCCGGCAGGACGATCGCGGTCACGAGGGCCCGCCCCCAGGCCAGCGGGCTCGCTCGCTCGCTCGCCCGGCTCGGGGCTCGCGTCGTGCAGGCGCCCGCGATCGCGGTGCGGCCGCTCCCGGGCCCGCCACTCGACCCCGCGCCCTACGAGCTGATCTGCGTGACGAGCGCGAACGGCGCGCACGGCCTGTTCGAGCGACTCGGGGCGTCCCTCCCGCCGCGCGACGCACGCGCGCTCGCAGGCATCCGGATCGCGGCGATCGGGGAGAGCACCGCCGAGGCGCTGCGCTCGCACGGCATCAGCGCCGACATCGTGCCCGAGCGCGCCGTCGCCGAGGGGCTGGTGGAAGCCCTCGATGCCGAGCTTGCAGAGCGCCCGGCCCGGCGGGCGCTGATCGCACGCGCGTCACAGGGTCGTGACGTCCTGCCCGCCGCGCTTGCCGAGCGGGGGGTCGAGGTGGACGTGCTCGAGCTCTACGAGACGATCGCCGCGGTTCCGGACACGGGCGTGCTCGAGTCCGCGCTCGCGGCGGACTACATCACGTTCACCTCCTCCTCGACCGTGACCAACTTCCTCGATGCTGTGGGCGGCCCGCAGGCGATCCGGGCGGGCAGCAGGCTGGTGTCGATCGGCCCGGTGACGAGCGCGTCGCTGCGCGAGGCGGGGCTCGAGCCTCAAATCGAGGCGCAGCGCCACGACGTCCAGGGCGTGCTCGACGCGCTCCTGGCCGACGCTGCTGATAAGCAGTCAGAAGCGTGACAGTACCCGTCATCACCTTCCTCTCCGACTACGGCCTGGGCAACGAGTTCGTCGGCGTCTGCCATGCGGTGATCGCGCGCCGCTGCGCGGAGGCTCGCGTGATCGACCTGACGCACTCGATCCCCAGGCACGACGTTCACACGGGCGCGATCATCCTGCGCGCGACGCTCCCTTACCTTCCCGACGCGATCATCCTCGCCGTCGTCGACCCTGGAGTGGGGACGAGCGGCGCGCGCGGGCGCCGCGCGATCGCGGTTCGGACGGTGGAGGAGGGGCGGCTCCTGGTCGGTCCCGACAACGGCCTGCTGATGCCGGTCTGCGAACGGCTCGGCGGAGTGGCCGAGGCAGTCGACGTGGAGGCCTCGCCCGAGCGTGTGGAGCCCGTGTCGCCGACGTTCCACGGCAGGGACATCTTCGCGCCGGTCGCGGGCGCGCTGGCCGCCGGGGTGCCGCTCGCCTCGCTCGGCGAGCCCCTCGAGCCGGACAGCCTGAGGCGGCTCAACATCTCGGTTGCCGTGATGACCGACGCCGGCCTCGAGCTGCACGTGCTGAACTCGGACACGTTCGGCAACCTGATCCTCGACGGCCAGACCGAGCAGGTGGCCGAGCTCGGGCTGGAGCTCGGCGACGAGGTGTGGGTGCAAACGGCCGGACGCAGGCACCGCGCCACGTTCGCGCGGACCTTCGCCGACGTCCACCCGGGCGGGCTGCTGCTCTACAAAGACGGGCTCGGGATGCTCGCGCTCGCGGTCAACCGCGGCTCGGCAGCCGAGGTGCTCGGCGCCGGGCGCCTCGACGAGGTGCTGGTCGTGCCCGGTGAACCCGCCGCCTGAGCAGGCCGCCGGTGCGGATCGGGAGCTCGGGACGCCGCGGCTCCATCTCCGTCTGACCGACTCGACCAACGAGCGCGCCCGACAGCTCGCCGCCGCAGGCGCGCCCCACGGGTCTCTCGTCACCGCCTCAGAGCAGACCGCGGGGCGAGGGCGCCAGGGACGGCGCTGGTCGGCCCCGGCCGGCAGCTCCCTGCTGGCGTCGCTGATCCTGCGACCCGTCCCGCGGCTCCTGCCGCTGTCCTGCGCGGTCGCGGTCTGCGAGGCGCTCGACGCGGCGCCCGGCGCGCAGCGGCGCCCCCGCCCCCTGGTCAAGTGGCCGAACGACATCGTGCTCGAACGCGGCGACGGCCTCGCAAAGCTCGCCGGGATCCTCATCGAGGCACGGGTGGCCGGGGCGGGAGACAGCTGGGCGGTACTCGGCATCGGCCTCAACGTCGCCGTCCAGCTGAGCGCGCTCCCCGCGGATCTGCAGGACACCGCCGCGACGCTGGGGCTCGACAGCGGAGAGGTCGAGCCCCTGCTCGCGGGGATCCTGCGGGCGCTCGAACGGCGGATCGACGAGCAGCCCGCCGAGACGCTCGCCGCGTGGGCGGAGCGCGATGCCCTGAAGGGGCGGCGGATCGCCTGGGGGCCGCCGCGCGACGCCGGCGCCGCACCCGACGGGACCGGCGTCGCGGACGGGATCGACGGAGACGGACGCCTCGTCGTCTCGCTCGACGGGGGCGGTCGCACCGCGCTGGGGTCGGGTGAGGTACACCTGCGGTCCGCGGACTGACCGCTCCGGCCGCGAAAGGCACCGCCGGGACGCCCGCGCGATCAACCTCGGGGGCGCCTCAGCCGATGAGTGAGCGATGGCGAGCGTGTTCCCCGTCGGGCACATCTACGACCTCGTGGTCGCCGACCACGGGCGCCAGCACGCCTTCGTGTGCCTCGCGGCGATGCTGGGCTCCTTCCTGGCGATCCGTACGAGCGCCCGGATGACGCGCCGGTTCACCTGGTGGCCGGGCGGCGTCGAGACCGCAGACGGGATGCATCTGCACCACTTCGTGTGGGGGATCTTCCTGATGCTCGGCGCCGGGTTCGTCGGCTTGGGCGTTCACATGGGCGAGCCGTGGGACGGGATCGTCGCGGCGGTCTTCGGCGTCGGAGCCGGCTTCACGCTCGACGAGTTCGCGCTCTGGACGCGCATGGAAGACGTCTACTGGCACGCGGAGGGGCGCAGCTCCCTGGAGGCCGTCGCCGTGGTCGCGACGGTCGGGGCCCTCGTGGTCATCGGCGTGCGCCCGTTCGAACTCGACGACCCCGGCTCGGCCGTCACCGTCAGCGCGGTGATCGTCGTCTCGCTGCTCGCAGCGGTCGTCGCGATCCTGAAGGGCCGCATCGCGCTTGGCGCGATCGGCCTCTTCCTGCTGCCGGTCGGGCTGCTCGGCGCGATCCGGCTGGCCCGCCCCGGCTCGCCCTGGGCGCGGCGCCGCTACGCGGCGGGGAGCGAGCGCATGCGCCGGTGCCAGCGGCGCTTCGAACGCGAGTCGCGGCTCTCTCAGCGCCTGTCCGACGCGATCGGCGGCGCCCCCAGCGAGACCTAGGTGTAGTTCCGCCCGGCGTTCACGCGAGGACGCGCTCGGAAGCGCTGTCCTCGTCGCTCGGCCCGTCTTTGCGCCGAGAGCCCGCGCGCTGCTTCCTGGGCGCGCCGTTGCCGGAGCCGTCCTCGCCGCCGGTCTTCCTGGCGGCGGACGTCGCTCCGTTGCCCGGCGCGGAGGACACGCCGGCCTCGGCCGCAGCGCCCGCCTTGGCGCCGTTCGACGCTGCGCCCGCCGCGCGGGTGCCGCCATCGGAGGCCTTCGCGCCCTTGCGCCGGCGCCGGCCGTTGCGCGCGCGGCGCTTGGGGAAGTTGCGCAGCAGTTCGCGCGCCAGCGCGGGGGGCTTGCGCGCCATCCGCGTACGGGCCCCGCGCAGCGCCTCCTCGGCCTCCGGCGTGTGAGCGAGCGCGGCCGCGAGCAGCGCCGCGGCCAGGCGGCGGTCCTGCTTGCGGGCGGCGTGGATCAGCCGGCGTGCATTGCGCGCGTGCGCGCCGCCGGCCGAGTTGACAAGCAGCCCGAGCAGACGCTTGGTCTCAGGCCAGCGCTGCACCGCGTACTCCTCGTGCACGTCGCGCGTGTACTCGGCCAGCCGCCAGATCCAGGCGTTCGCCTGGTCGCGGCGGCCGATGCGCCGCTCGACGAGCGCGCGCAGCATGATCTTCGTCGCCTCCTTGCGCTCCTCGCGCGGCCAGGTGCCGATGATGTCGATCGCCTCGTCGAACGCGTCCGGGTCGCGCAGGGCGGCGATGTCGGCGAGCGCCCGCAGGCGCAGCTGCGGGTTCTTGTTGCGCTGCACGGCGGTGATCAGGAAGCGTCCCTTGAGCTCGCCGGTGCGGTCGAAGTGGAGCATCGCCCGCGCCCGGCGCCAGCCGTTCGGGGCGACGCGCGCACCGGCCAGCGCCGCCCAGAGATGCTGCTCGCCGTAGTCCAGGTGCTCGACGGCGATCCGCCACAGCTCGCGCTCGAAGACAGCGAAGCGGCGCTCCTCCTCGGCGCAGACCGGAAGCACCCGTCGCTCGACGCGCATGCGCCGCCCGCGCCCTCGCCGCACGGGGCCGACGACGATCGCGCCGCCGCGGTAGACGTCGCGGTCGAGCAGCGAGTGCAGCGTGACCACCGGGTCGTCGTGCTTTGTCGCGGGATGTACGAAGTCCACGACGAGGCCCGCCTCCTTGCCGGGGTGCCGGCGCGTGACGCGCCCAACGCGCTGCTGGTAGATGCGCTTGGAGGCGGTCGGCGCGAGGTGCACGCAGACGGTGGCGCGCGGGCTGTTCCAACCCTCGGCGAGGAGCTGTGCGTTGATCAGCACGTCGATGTCGCCGCGCTCGTAGCGGGCGAGGATGTCGACGAGTTCGCGCTTGGGGGTTTCGCCCGAGACGGCCTGCGCCTTCAGCCCCTCGGCGCGGAACGCCTCGGCGAGGTTGTAGGCGTGCCGGACGCCGGCCGCGTAGACGACGCCGGGGACGCCGTTGAAGCGGGTCTTGTAGAGGTTCGCGACAGCGATGTTGAAGGGCTGCTGATCGAGCAGTTTCGCCAGCTCGTCCTGATCGAACTCGGTGTCTATCTCGCCGCGCCGCAGCGGCACCTTGGCGATCGTGCGCACGCCGACCCCCGGCGATATGCGCACGCAGCGCAGCGGCGCGATCACGCCGCGGCGCGCGGCCAGCGCGAGGTCGAAGCGCGAGGTCTGCGTTGGGAAGAGGTCCGTGACGTGACGCGCGATCAGCGCGCCCGTGGCGGTCATGCCGATGAAGATCGGGCCCGTCCACTCGCGGATCGCGCCGGAGGTCTTCTCGCCGAGGGCGGTGTGGGCCTCGTCGCAGATGACGATCGTGTAGGCGCTCGAGATCTTGCCCGCGTTGCGCACGAACCACTGGTAGGTCTCGACGGTGACCGGCCCGCCGCCCGAGCGCCCGTTGCCCGGGTCCTCCCCTTGGAGCAGCGGTTTGCTGATGCGCTTGGAGTAGCCGCGGTCGCGCAGCTCGCCGAGGAACTGATCGACGAGGTTGCGCCGGTGGGTGAGGATCAGCACGCCGCCGGTCTGAGAGGCCTCGACGAAACCGAGCGCCGCCACCGTCTTGCCCGCGCCGGTCGCGTGCTCGAACCAGAAGCGCTTGGCCGCGTTGGGATCCTCGGGCTGCTCGGAGAGCGTCTCCTCCTCGTCGTCCTCGTCGACCCAGTCGCGCGGCTCCTCGTCGCTCTCGGCCTCAGCCGCTTCCTCCTCGGCCTCCGCCTCGGCGTCGTCGTCGGCCGCGAGCTCGTCGTCCTCGTCCTCGTCGTCCTCGTCCTCGTCCTCCTCGGGCGCGGCACGGGTGACCGGGCCGAGCTCGTCGTCCTCCTCGTCCTCGTCCTCGTCCTCCTCGTCCTCTTCGGGCTCCTCCTCGTCCTCGTCCTGGGCGGCCTCGGGCGCCGGGGGCGCGTCCTCGGGCGGCGGCTCGTCGGGGCCGAGGATGTCCGCGGAGGCGAGCAGCTCGGGTGAGGCCGAGGCCGCGACCTTGCCGTTGGGCGCCGAGCGCTGCGCCTCGGCGAGAAGCGCCGCCAGCGTGCCCGACAGCGCGTCCACCTGGTGGGCGGAGAGCACGGTGCCGTCCGCGAGCTTGGGCTCCTCGTCGGAGAGCAGCCGTTCGAGGCCGAGCAGCAGGGAGAACTCGCGCCGCCAGCCCGTCGAGGGCCGTTTCGACTTCGGGTCCTCGGCGAGCTCTGCGAGCGCCTGGTCGAGCGCGTGGCGCCGGGGGGTGCCGGGCGCGAGCGCGACCGCGGGGTCCTCGCCGTCGTGCAGGAAGCGCTCGCGCACGAACTTCTCAGCTCGCGCGATCTCCGCGGAACTCGGAATGGTCGTGGCTGCGAGGGCCACTGAGGTGGACTCGGCCATAAGAGGCTCTGGACTTCGAGACAGAGCCGCTCGGAAGGTGACTTCGATGCGGCCCGAAGGAAAACTGCGCCTATGTGGCGCACTGGCCGGAGGCCCTCTGTGCCCCGGCTCTCTGCGTGGGTTCAGGATATAGCACGGCGAGGCGCGATCCAAGGTGGGCGGGCGCCCGGGAGGACGGATGCACGAGCGCGGCGCCGTACGGCAGGACGGGGCGCGTCATCTGCGAGGCTTTGCCGCGTGACGCCGACGCGCCTGGCACTGCTGGCCGTGACAGCCGGGATCGCCGCCCTGCTGATCGTCGGGCTGCTGGAGCTCGGGGGCAGCTCCGGCGGGCAGCCCTCGCGGCTCACGCCCGCCGCGATGCAGGCCGCCCTGCGCGACTCGCCGCCCCGTCTCGCCGCGCTCCACGCGCAGTCCGCCGAGCTGCTCCCCGGCGGGCTCGGAGCGCTGCGCGATCGGCTGGCAGCGCTCCGGGGGACACCGGTCGTGATCAACAAGTGGGCGTCGTGGTGCGCGCCCTGCCGCGCCGAGTTCGGCGCGTTCCAGCAGGTCTCGGTGCACCGCGGGCGCGAAGTCGCGTTCCTCGGCATCGACTCCGGCGACACCTCGAAGGGAGCGGCCGAGTCGTTCCTGCGCTCGTTCCCCGTGCCCTACCCGAGCTACTACGACTCGAGCGGGCAGGCCGGCGCGGCGCTCACCGATTCGAGCTTCACGCCGGTGACCGTCTTCATCGACCCGCACGGCGGCGAGTACATCCACCAGGGCCCCTATCCCGACGCCGCCAAGCTCGAACGCGACGTGCGGCGTTACGCGCAGGACGCGTGAGGCGATGCCGGAACTGCGCATAGACCCGATCTCCGGGCACCGTACGATCGTCGCGGGCGAGCGCAGCCGGCGCCCGGGAGGCGAGCCGCGCTGCACCCCTGCGGAGCCGATCGACGCCGAGCAGGACCCGTTCGCGGAGGGCCACGAGGACCGTACGCCGCCCGAGCTCTACGCGGTGCGCCCGGACGGCGGGCCGCCGAACACCCCGGGCTGGACCGTCCGTGTCGTGCCGAACCTCTATCCGGCGCTCGAGCCCCGTGCGGGCGACGCGCCGCCGGCGCTCGAAACGGAGCCCGTGACGGGTGGGCGCGGCGCCCCCGAGCTGTTCGTCAAGATGCCCGCCACCGGCGCGCACGAGGTCGTCGTCAACGGTCCTCAGCCGGTCCTCTCGCTCGCGGACCTGCCGGCCGCCCAGGTGGTGGCGGCGGTGGACGTGTGGCGCGAGCGGATGCGCGTGCACGCCGACAGCGCCTACCTGCAGCTGATCGTCAACGAGCGCCGCGAGGCGGGCGCGTCCCTGCCGCACACGCACGCGCAGCTCTATGCGCTCGACTTCGTCCCGGCGGCGGTCGCGCGCGAGCGCGAGCGGTCGGCCGCGTACACGACACGGACGATGGGCCAGAGCCTCCTCGGAGACCTCGTCGCCGACGAGGTACGGCGCGGCGAGCGGGTCGTCGCGATCGACGACGAGGCGGTGCTGCTGGCGCCCTTCGCGTCGCGGCTGCCGTTCCAGCTGATGCTCGTCCCGCGCGTGCCGAGGGCGCGCTTCGAGGACGACGGTCCGACCGGCGCCGCGCTGCTCCACGAGGGTCTGCAGCGGCTTGCGCGCAGGCTGGGCGCGAACCCGCCGCTGAACATGTGGGTCCGCACCGCGCCGCGGGGCGCGCAGGAGTTCTGCTGGCGGATCGACGTGATGCCCCGGCTGACCCACCTCGCGGGACTCGAGCTCTCGACCGAGGTGAACCTCAACATCGTCGCCCCGGAGGACGCCGCGCGGCTGCTGCGCGAGGCGTAGGAGCGCTTCGGTCGCCCCCCGGGGACCGAACCGGTCCCGGTCTGGCTAGGCTCCCAGCCCGATGCCCCCCGAGGATCGACTAGTCCCCCGCTTCGCGGCTGAGCCGCCGCAGGACGCGCTTCCCTACGGGCGCTGGGAGCAGCGGCTGCGCGAGGAGTTCCTGGCGGCGGCGCTCGCGCTCGACGGGGCGCCCGAGGACATCGGCCAGCCCGAAGGGCTCGCCTGGTTCCCGGATCGCACCTGGCACGGGCGCACCTACGTGCCGGCGACCGCTCCGACGAGCGGCGGCTACGAGCTGTTCGGGTATGTCCGCTACGTGCCGGGCGGCGAGGAAGGCGAGCCCAGGGACTTCATGGCGTACGTCGATTTCACCGACGACACCGCGGAGCGCAACCCGGACTGGAAGCTCGACCTGTGCGATGAGGTGATAGGCAGCTGGCGCGGGGAGAACAGCGCGGTGGCGGCGATGACGCTGGTGTGGGGGCGCCCCCTGGTGTCCGGCGGCCAGACCGTCACGGCCGAGCTCGCCGGGCTCGCGGTCGATCAGTGCGGGCTCGTCGACGAGCGCTTCACGCTGATCGCGCCCGACGACTACCGCCACGACCTGCTCGACATCAAGCTCTACGACGGTGGCGGCCGCGAGCTGGCCGGCGAGTCGCTCTACGACGCCGACGACGCCGAGGAGGAGGACCGGGACTAGCGGTCCCCGTTGCAAGCCGACCCCCGTTCGGTTACGGTCAGCGGTGGTATCCGGGCGCGAGCCCGGGAGGGAGAGAGCTTAGGAGGGGATCACGAATGCGAGCGTTGCGAACGCGCGCCGGACGTGTAGTCCTGGCGATGGCGGTGGGGATCTTGGCCGGTGCAGTCTGGGCCGGAGGCGCATCGGCGACCGGGGTCAAGACCAAGCGAGTCTGGATGCCGGCCCCGGCCGCTCCGGAAACGCCTGACTCGATCACGCTGAAAGAAACGCGGCTGCGGCACGGGCTGGACCTCAACCAGGTCGGCGTGATCAAGGTGGGCTCGGGCAAGGCGAAGAACGTGCTCGTGTTCGAGCCGGGTACCTCGGCCGGAGCCGCCTACATCGTGCCGTTCGCGAAGTCGCTCGTCGAAAAGCTCCCGAACTGGCAGGTGTGGTCGGTCGAACGGCGCGAGAACCTGCTCGAGGACCAGTCCTACATCGCCAAGGCCAAGCGCGGCACGGCGACGCCTCAGGAACTCTTCCACTACTACCTCGGCTACCTCGCCGAAAGCCCCGAGAGAAAGCCTCACATCGGGAACGTGAGCGGCGAAGAAGTCGCGTTCGCGAGGAAATGGGGGATGAACGTCGCGGTCGAAGACCTGCACACCGTCATCTCCTCGGCGAAAGCGCTCGGCGGCAAGGTCGTGCTCGCGGGGCACTCGCTGGGCGGCTCGGTCGTGACGGCCTACGCGACCTGGGACTTCGGGGGCGCGCCCGGCGCCGACGGGCTCTCGGGCCTCGTCTACGACGACGGCGGCAGCGGCCCGACTCCGATCTCCAAGACGCAGGCCGAAGAATCGCTGGCGAACCTGCAGCACAAGTCCCCGTGGCTCGCGTTCGGTGGCATCCCCTCGCCGCTCTTGGGGCTGTTCTCGACGCTCGGCGCGATGGCGGCCGTCACCGCTCCCGACGAAGCTTCGCTCGCCGAGGCCTTCCCGCTGCTGCCCTCGAACCTGAAGCCGACGAACGAAAAAGGCGAAACGATCCCGGCCACCAACGAAGCCGAGTTCGGCTTCGGGGTGAACGTGGGCACCTCGCCGCCGAACCTCGCCGCCGCGCAGGTTCACGCCGGAACGGGGATCAGCGAAACACCGGATGCCGAAGGGCTCCGCACGTGGAACGGCGAAGGCGCGATCTCGCCGCTGCGCCGCTACGCGGAAATGCTCGCCGGCACCGGCTTCACGAGGGCCGACGGCGACGAGTGGTACTTCCCCGAACGCCTCACGATCGACACGGGCGCGGTAGCGGACGGAAACGCGAACCCGGCGCAGGAAGTGCTGGGCGAGCACGCGATCTTCGGGCACGAACTGCCGACGACGCTGAAGATCCTCGCGATCAGCACCGAACTGGACAAACTGTTCGGCGGCGGCGCGAGCACGCTGACGGCCGCTGAAGTGCTGGCGGAACAGTCGGGCATCCCGCCCCAGAACGTGACGCTGATCGACAAGGAATCGGAATACGCGCACAACGACCCGGCGGCGGCGGACCCGGGCGGGAACATCGAAGGCAACGTGTTCTACGCGGCGCTGGTCCCGTACCTGGAAGGGATCGGGAACTAGGGCCGTAGAGGGGCCGCTTCGCGGCCAGGCCCGGCGCATGCGCCGGGCCTCGGAGGGCCGCATGCGGCCCTCCGTAGGGGCCGCACATGTGCGGCCCCTGGGGTCGGCACATGTGCCGACCCCTGAGCCAGCGCATGCGCCGGCTCCACACCAGACCCCTACGTCACTTCCTGCAGGCCGCCAGCGCCGTCGTCTTCGCCGAGCTCGGCAGCGGGGCCTTGTCGACCACTTCTTCGCACACTTCGCGTGCGGCCCGCTTGACCGCCTGCGTGTCGCCTTTGCCGGCCTTGTCGCAGGCTTCGGAGAGCTTTGATTTGGCGGTCGCCGAGAGCGCTTTCTGCGTTTCGATCAGGTGATGGCATTCGGCAACCGGCTTCTGCAGGTTCGCCGGAATGCCGCTGGTCGAGCTGCTCGTCGTCGCGGGCGCGGATTTGGTGGTGGTGCTCGAACTGCCACCTCCGCACCCTGCCAGCGCCAGCGCGCCGACCGCCGCCAGCAGCGGGAGCGGTGCAAGCCGTCGGATCATGCTCTCCCCATCGTCTTGGCGGACGCCGTGCGCCCCCGCCTGATCGGACAGACCCTACATCCGGTGGGCGGTGGTGCACCCCACGTGGCGCCCCCGGGTCGCCGGGAGACTCGCTTGCGAGAGCGCCCGATCAGCCGCTTCGGCGAGCGTGATTCGCCGCGCAGCACGGGCGGTTTCCTGCCGGAGAGGATCGCCGCCCGCGCTCGAACCGGCGGCTCGCGCGTCTGCGAAGATCGAGCGGCGATGGCCGCGGAAGAGGAATCGCCCGCAGACCTGCACCCGCTCGTGGGCGGCTTCCTCGACGCCGCCTCCTACGACCGCGCGCGCCCGCGCTACGACCCCCTCGTCGTGGACGTGCTCATCGACCAGCTCGAGCTCGAGGCGGGCGCGCCGGTGCTCGAGCTGGGTGCCGGGACCGGACAGCTCTCGGAGGTGTTGATCTCAGCCGGCCTCGAGCTGACGGCCGTCGAGCCGCTCGCCGCCACGCGCGAGCTGCTCGCCGCCAGGATCGGAGCGGAGCACGTGCGCGCCGGTCGCGCCGAGCAGATCCCGCTCGCCGACGCCGCCGTGCGCGCCGTGTTCGCGGCCGACGCGTTCCACTGGTTCGACGAGCGCCTGGCGATGCCGGAGATCAAGCGCGTGCTGGCGCCCGCCGGCGGCATCGCGATCCTGCGCACGGTGCCGGCGATCGACGAGCCCTGGAGTCGCGAGCTCGGCGTCCTCATCACCGAGATGCGCCCGGAGCACCCCGCGTTCAACGAGCGTGGCGCCGCGGCCGCGCTGGAAGAGGATCCGGCCTTCGGGCCGGTGCGCGAGACGAAGGTGACCTCGCGCCGGGAGCTCGACCGCGACGCGATCATCGCGCTGATCGGCTCGTTCAGCTGGGTCGCGACGCTGCCGGATGCCGACCGCGAGCGGATGCTCCAGAAGGCCGGCGAGGTGCTCGACGCGCACTCCTTCGAGCGGGAGAGCTACGACGTGCTGCACCAGATCTGGCTCGCCCGGCTGCTCGGGCCGCACGCGTGAGGACCGCTGCGAGCCGGCGTTCGCCCGGCTGCTCGATCCGAGCGCGAAGCGGCTACTGAGAGTCGGCGACGGACGGGTCGCCCATCGCTGTGATCGCCGGCGGCACGGTGGCGGCCGGCACGGCGAACAGGCCGCCGACGCCCTCGGCCGGCACCGGTTCGCCGAGGAAGAAGCCCTGGGCCATCGTCGCGCCCATCGACTGCAGCGCGTCGACCTGGTCCTGGCTCTCGACGCCCTTGGCGATCACGGTCAGGGAGAGGTCGCGCCCGAACACGAGGATCGCCTCGAGCAGCCAGCTCCGGTAGTCCTCGTCTTCGCCAGCGTCGAGGGAGGCGCGATCGACCTTCAGGAAGTCGATCGGCATCTTCTGCAGGTCGGCGCGGTAGGCGTAGCCGCTTCCGAAGTCGTCGATCGCGATCCGCACGCCGAGCGCCTTCAGGGCGTCCAGGCGCGCCGCGGCGGCCTCCTTGTCCTCCATGACGGTGCTCTCGGCGATCTCGAGTGCCAGCAGCGAAGGCTCCAGACCCGACTGCTGCAGCGCCCGCAGCACGTCGGTCGCGAAGCCCTCGCGGTTGATCTGCTTGGCGGACACCTTCACGGCGACCGCGACGCGGTGGCCGGCGACGTTCCAGGCGGCCGCCTGCACGCAGGACTGTTCGAGCGCCCAGCGGCCGATCGGGACGATCAGGCCGCTCTCCTCGGCGAGCGGGATGAACTCCGACGGCGAGACCTCGCCTTTCGTCGGGTGCTCCCAGCGCAGCAGCGCCTCGAGCGCGACCACGCGGCGCGAGGACAGCTCATAGACCGGCTGGTAGAGCAGCGAGAACTGGCCTTCCTGCAGGGCGGTGTTGAGCTCGACCTCCAGCACGCCCCGGCCCTCGATGATCGAGCGCATGTTGGCGTTGAAGAGCGTGTAGCGGTCCTTGCCCGCCGCCTTGGCCGCGAACAGCGCCATGTGCGCATCGCGCAGCAGGTCATCAGGCGTGGCGTAGCGGCCGAAGGCGACGCCGATGCTCGCGGTCAGGAAGAAGCTGGGGCCGAAGCCCTCGATCTCGACCGGCTTGTGCAGGGCCTCGATGATGCGTCCCGCGAGCCCGTCCAGGCGCATGCCGCGGACCGGCGATTCGACGATGATCACGAACTCGTCGCCGCCGTAGCGGCCGACGGTGTCGTGCGTGCGAACGGTGGCCTCGAGGCGTTCGGCGACGATCTTCAGCAGCTGGTCGCCGGCCTGCTGGCCGAGCTTCTCGTTGACGTCCTTGAACCAGTCGATGTCGACGAACAGGGCCCCGACCATGATCGAGGAGTTGCGACCCGCGCGGGCGAGCATGCGCTCGGCGCGATCGAGCGTGAGGCCGCGGTTGGGAAGGCCGGTGAGCGCGTCGTAGAGGTCTTCGCGCGGAGCGGGAGGGGCGGCCTCCGGCGCGGCGGCGACCGGTGCGGCCTGGAGGCCCGGGCGGCGCAGACCGAGCACGAGAGCGCCGGCCAGGACGCTTGCGAGGAGCCCCGTGATCAGCAGCGCGATCGCGTCGCCGTGGTCGCCGACGGCGTCCGACGGAGTCGGGGCGAAGGTCTTCAGCGACCAGCCGCCGTGGATGGAGGTCGCGGTGACGACCGGCTGCGCGGGGACCGTGCCGTAGCTGTAGACGTCGTTGGCGCCGTGGGCGCGCTGGCGCAGCGTGGCGGCGCCTTCGGGCAGCCCGCTCATCGACTCGGAGAGCAGCACGGTCGGGGCGAGGACCTCGCGGACCCACCCGGCGAAGGCCGCGCGGCGGCCGAAGTCCGACCGCGGAAGCACGTTGCTGCGGTAGATCGGCGTGAGGATTTCGAGCGCCTGCCCGCCGCCGGCCGCGGCGACGCCGTTGTAGAGGCTCTGCCCCGTGTCGCGCGTCGCCAGCAGGGCGTGGTTGGCCGAGCACACGTCGAAGCTCCCGGCCGGCTGCGAGGCGGCGGTGCGTCCCACCGTCCCGATCGGAAGGCATTCATAAGCGCGGCCGTTCGGTGTCACCTTCGGCGGCGCCGGCGCGGTCGTCGTCTTCACGCCGGTGGCGGAGACGGTGGTCGTGGCAGCCGGTGGCTTGTAGGGGACGCCCGCGACGTGCGCGTTGAAGGCGGCGAGTTCCGGGGCCCGCACGAGCGCGATCAGGCTGAGCGCTTCGAGCTCGGGGTGGTTGCGCAGCAGGCGCGCCCAGCCGGACCAGTTCTTGAATTCGCCGGCGCTGCCCTGCGGGTTCTTCGACAGGTACGTGCCCGACGCGGTCAGGACCCCGTCCTGGTGCGCGAGCGCGAGCTTGACGGCGCCGGCGGTGCCGGTCGAGGCGTGCTGGAAGGCGGTGCGTGCGCTGTCCGCGTTGGAGCGGGCGACGGCACGGGCGCCGAGCACGCTCGCGACGGCGCCTGCGACGAGGACGAGCAGCGCGATCGCCAGGCGCTGCCAGGAGATGTTCGAGAGCGACCAGCGCGCCGAGGAGGCCTCCGCCTCCTCAGGGGCGGCGACGGGATCCTGCGCGACGACCGGCGCGACGCCGTTGCCGTCGGCGAGAGCGTGGATGTGGACCGGCTGCTCGGCGGGGTTGCCGCCGTTGGCGGGGTCGGGCGCGGCGTCTGGGGTGTCGGGCATCTTGGTCTCGTCGAGGGGTTTCGTGCGCGCCTGCTCACAGCACGCTTATGCGGCCCTATCGATCCGCGCGGGGCGTAACTTGAGCGCTGCAGCGTCAGGCGGACGCGAGCATCTGCTCGCCCCAGCCCGCCGCGAACAGCGAGGGGCCGCCGCCCGTGTGCCAGAACACCACGGGGCCCTCGACGCGACCGGCCCTGGCATCCGCCACCAGGCCCGCCATCCCCTTGGCGCTGTAGACGGGATCCAGCAGTACGCCCTCGGTCCGGGCGAGCAGCCCGATCGCCTCGATCCCGGCCTGCGTGAACGCGCCGTAGCCGTCGCCCAGCTGCGAGAGCTCGAGGCGGGCGTCCTCCTCGCTCAACCCGAGCTCGGCGCCCAGAAGCGCGCCTGCCTCGTTCGCGAGCCAGGCGACGAGCCCGCGGGCGTCGGGAACGATCTGCCCGACGTCGAATCCGACTGGTCGCGGACCCCGCCCGGCGAGCGCGTGCCCGGCCATGAGGCCGGCGTGGGTGCCGCCCGACGTCGAGGCGTGGTAGACCTCGCGCGGCTCAAGGCCCGCCGCGTCGAGCTGCGCCAGAAGCTCGGCATACGCCGCGAGGAACCCCAGCGCCCCCACCGGCGAGGAGCCGCCCGCGGGCAGCGTGTACGCGCCCGCCCGCTCCGCCGCGATGGCCTCGACGCGCGCCGCGAGCCGAGCCCAGTCCTCCGTGCCGGCGAAGACGACCTCCGCCCCGAACAGCGCATCGAGAAGGAGGTTCCCGGTCGGCGGTCCGGCCGGACGCTCCCCGCCCATCACGAGGACGGCGTGCAACCCGAGCCTCGCTGCGGCCGAAGCGGTGGCGCGGGCGTGGTTCGACTGCGGCGCGCCGAGCGTGACCACCGACTGCGCGCCCTGTGCCACCGCCTCGCCGAGCGTGAACTCGAGCTTGCGGACCTTGTTGCCCATCAGCCCGAGCGCCCCGACGTCGTCGCGCTTCAGCCACACCTCCACGCCGAGCTCCCGGCTCAGCCGAGGCGCGGCCTCCAGCGGCGTCGGCGCCCCCGTCAACCCGGCGCGCGGGCGCCCATGGAGCGCAGCGAACGGATCGGCCACGGCGCGATCATCGCAGGCGCCCGTCGCGCGGAACGTGCCTGCGCCCGAACGTGATCGCGCGGCTCGAGGCATCGTGATTCGGCGGGGGGTCCGTCACATCGTTCTGCCGGCTGAAGGGGCGCCCACCAGGATTCTGGTAATGCGAATTTGCACACCCGGCGGGTGGTATAAACGTGGACAGCTCTTGACCGACGGGTTCCGCTCCGAACCGTCGCGGAGCACGCATACAAACGCCGAAAGGACCGGACATGCGCGTTCGTCGCCCCACCCTCGCAGAGACCCTCGCAGTCGCGGCGCTGGTTTTCGCCTGCAGCAGCAGCGCCGTCGCGGCGAGCCGGTACCTGATCACCAGTCCGAGCCAGATCAAGCCGAGCGTTCTGCGGTCCCTCGCGGCGCAGGCGAACGCCAAGCCGATCGAAGTGAAGTCGCCGTTCGTCGGCAAACCCGGTGCACAGCCGGCGGTGAGCGCCCACGTGTACTGCCCAAACGGCACGCACGTGATATCCGGCGGCTACCGGGCCGAATTTCCCCCCGGCATGACGGTCCGTACGAGCGTGCCCCTCGAAAACGGCTGGCTGGTCGTTGCCTACACGGGCGCGGAAGTCCCGGTGGCCGCGTCGGCGCACGTCCAGGCATACGCGCTCTGCGTGCGCGGCAACTCGTAGACAGATACGGGGGTGTCGCCCGCTGCCATGCCCCCGCCAGGAGTCGAACCTGGATCTACCGCTTAGGAGGCGGTCGTCTTATCCATTGGACTACGAGGGCGCCGGCCGCCTCAGCGGCTGCGCGGGGAAGGCTACCGGCGCGGCGTGCCGGTGACGGCCGGCGCCTGCGCCGCGAGCGCGGCGAGGTCCGCGCCGATCAGCCGGTGGGTGATCCACTCGCTCATGGCGCGCGCGCCGAGCCCGCGGTAGAAGCCCAGCGCGAGCTCGTTCCAGTCGAGCGCGGCCCATTCCAGGCGCTCGCCGCCGCCCTCTCGCAGCCGCGCGGCGACGGCGGCGAGCAGCGCTTTGCCGGCTCCGGCCTTGCGGTGCGCCGGGCGCACGTAGAGGTCCTCGAGCCAGACACCCTGGATCGCCAGGAACGTCGAGAAGGTGCGGAAATACAGGGCGTATCCGATCGCCTCGCCGCCGCTTTCGGCGATCAGGGCCTCGGCCGAGGGCACGGCGCCGAACAGCGCGCGGTCGAGCAGCTCCTCGGTGGCTCGGACCTGATCGCCGAGGCGCTCGTACTCGGCGAGCTCGCGGATCATCGTCATCAGCAGGCCGACGTCGCCGGGCGTTGCAGCGCGTACCTCCAGCTCGCTCACGCCTCGCCTCCCGCGCGGTCCGGGCGGTCCGGGTACACGTCGTCGATCGTGGTCAGCGCCCGGTAGGGCGCACCGGCCGCGACCTCGATCGCCTCGGCGGCGCCCGCGAGGCGGTCGAGCACCGTGACCACGCCGCAGATCTGGCGCCCCTCGTCCTGCAGAGCCTCGATCGCGGCGATCGCCGAGCCGCCCGTGGTCGTCACGTCCTCGACCACCACACAGCGGTCGGCGTCGTCGAGGAAGGGGCCCTCGACCCGGCGCTGCAGGCCGTGCGTCTTGGCGTCCTTGCGCACGAAGAACGCCTTGCCGCCGTTGCCCGGGCCCGACCAGGAGCCCGCGTGCGCGAGGGCCGCGCACGCCACCGGATCGGCCCCCATCGTCATGCCGCCGACCGCGGTCGCGCCCCACTCGGCGAGCTGGGCGGCGAGCAGCGCCCCGAGCGCGGAGAACCCGGGCGGGCGCAGGATCGCGCGCTTGGCGTCGACGTAGTAGTCGGCCTGCCGGCCGCTCGTCAGCGTCACCCGGCCGATCACGAGGGCGTGCTCGCGCAGCTCGGCCACGAGCCGCTCGTGAGCGGCCCCCAGATCGTTCGTATGTGCGTCCAGCACGCTCACCGGCGCTCCTAATCTACCGTCGCCGGAACGCCGATCAGTTGAGGGTCGTGAGCCTTCTCGCCGTACGCCTCCTTCGCACGGTCTCGATCTGCGTGTGCCTGATCGCGATCCTCTCGTTCCTGCTGTTCGCTCTGAACCAGACGAGCACGGCCTCGGGACAGCAGACCGAAGCGGTCGCGGGCAGCTCCGGGCAGTCGGAAGCGAAGGCGGCGACGCACCCCGCCGAGAGCGGCTTCCGCCGCACGGTCGACGAGATCACCGAAGAAGTCAGCTCACCCGTGTCCGGCGTCAGCTCCAGCCAGTGGGGCGAGCGGGCGCTGCGGCTCTTCTTCGTGCTGCTCGTCTTCGGGTTCGCGCTGGGCTACCTGGCGCGCGTGATCCGGGTGCGGACCTAGCCCTAGGGGCCGGCGTTGCCCCGCACGGCGGTGCTGCCGCCCCCGCCTTCGTTGTAGACGTCGACCGGCGTCCCGTATTGCACCCAGGAGTAGATCGCCGCCGCGTTGGGGATCGGCACACGCAGGCAGCCGTGGCTCGCCGCGTAGGTCGGCACTTCCGCGTAGCCGTGGATCGCGTATCCGCGGATGAAGTAGTTGGAGTCGACCATGCCCTCCGAGTTCGTGCCCGGCGTCTTCGAGTAGACGCTGAAGCGCCCGATCACGGTCGGCGTCGAAGGCTTGCCCGAGCTCATCGTGTAGATCGCGTGGACGCGACCACCGGGTTCGATCTCGGCGAGCACCTGTTTCGTCAGGTTCGCCTCGACGTGGCGCCCGTCACGGCGGTAGACGACGTGGAAGGTCCCGAGGCCGCTGCTCAGCCGCGAGAAGACTTCGCTGCCCGAGTACGCGATCCGGTTGAGGTTGTTCATCTTGCGGTAGGCGATCAGGGCGCGGCCCGTCGCTTCGTCGAAGATCCCGTTCAGCGGCACGACGTAGTGCAGGTTCCACAGCTCCGACTGCAGCACGCGCACCGACTGCCCCGAGGAGCCGGGGCCGAGGTTGGGGTTGACCACGTGGAGGCTGCGCGACTGGCCGCTGAAGGCCGCCTGCTGCGGGGTCGCGTAGTGGGCCGCCCGCACCTGCAGCAGCCCCGAGTAGTGGCTCGTGATCCCGAAGTGGAACTGCCCGGCGCCGTTGCCGACCGGCAGGACCGAGACGGTCTGCACGCCCGCCTTGCGGCCTTCGCGGTAGATGCTGAGCTTCACGCTCTGACCCGCGACGTAAGGGATCACGATCCCCCGCACCACGAAGCGCTTGCCCGCGATCGCGAAGAGCGGGCTGCCACCCACCTCCTGCAGGACGAGCTGGATCTTCCCGGCGGCCTGTCCGGGCACAGGTGCCGGCGCCGGAGCGGGTGCGGGTGCGGGCGCGGGCGTGGTCCCGGCGGCCTCGGCCGCGGCGGGGAGGAGGGAGAGCGCGGCGAGGGCGGCGCAGACGGCGGCGGAGCGGCAGATCGTTCTCATGGCCACGATCCTACGATGCCGGGCCCGGGAGTCCTGCCACGACCTGCTTTCCGGGGACGATCAGGCCGATCCGCTTGCAGGTCGCGATCACGGCCGTGACGCCCCCGAGCGACGCCACGATCAGCGCCAGCCCACCGAGCCAGCTCCAGTGCGCGAGGCTCGCGAACGCGAGGCAGTTGTTCAGCGAGTGGGCGCCCATGCCCGGGTAGACCGAGCCGCTATAGCGGTACAGCAGGCACAGCCCGAAGCCGAGCGCAGCGAGCGGCAGGAGGTCGAGGGCGGGCGCCGAGCTCGCGTGCACGCCGCCGAAGATCAGCCCGTCGAGGATCGCGGCGGGCAGCAGCCCCCACCGTCGCAGCGCGGTGAAGATGTAGCCGCGGAAGAGGAACTCCTCGCACATCGGCGCAACGACGCAGGTGAGCCCGGCGCTGAGCACGAGCAGCAACGTGCTTTCTTCGGTGCCGAGCTGTTCGAGCAGCTTCTCTTTGCCGGGGTTGACCAGCAGCGACCAGACCGCGTTCAGCAGCAGGAACGCGATGATCAGCCCGAGCACCATCACTGCCGCGGCGCCCCAGCCCACGCCCGGCCGGCGCAACCCGAACTGCCACGGGCGCGCGGCCCGCGTCAGCCAGTGGGCGCAGATCAGCGGGGCGGCGACGAACGCCAGGTCCTGCACGAACGTGTCGGCGATCGTCAGCCCGGGCGGCGTGTGCGAGCTCGTGATTTCGACCCCGAAGGCGACCGCGGGCAGATCGACCGCGATCGCGCCGAGCGCCGTGAGGACGAACGCGCCGAGCAGGGCGACGAATGCCGACCACCACGGCCAGCCGGGCAGCGGCGACGCCGACCGGTCTCCCTCGATCGGCTCGATCGGCGGGGGCGCGGGCGTCGCGGGGCTCGTCTGCTCGGCCGGGAGCTGCGCGGCCTCACCGGCGCTGGGCGGGCCTGCCTTCACGCCACCCAGTGCCAGGTCGCGAACTGAGCGCCGAAGAGCACCATCAGCGTCGCCGACGCACCCAGCACGGGCAGCCGCGCGCGACGGTTCTCGGCGAGCCACGCCCCGAGCGCGAGCTGCAGCGGGAAGAGCACGAGCACGAAGCGCGGCAGCGACATCAGGGGCTGGCCGGCGACGGGATAGGACAGCGGCAGCGCGAGCGCCGCGAGGACATACAGGCCGTAGGCCAGCGGAAGCCGGCGCACGACGAGCACGAGGACGGGGACCGCCACGAGCAGGAACGCGAGCAGCATCAGGTTGTGCGAGGCGGCCACCGTCGGGCTCCCCGGAGCGGCCGGGAAGTACACGTGCGCGCTCTGGAAGGAGAGGAGCTGGCGGGCGCCCTCGAACGCGGCGCGCAGGCCGTCCCAGACACCCACGTACGGCCCGGCGAAGTGACGCCCCCAGATCTGCTGAGAGCGGAACGGCGCGAGCGCGTCGCCGCCCGAGAGCCCGAGCCAGAGCGAGAAGAGAGCGACCGCCGCCGGGATCAGCGCGAGCCACAGCACGTCGGCGCGCAGCGCATAGCGCGGCGCGAGCCCGCGTCCTCCCCGGCGATCGGGGGCGCGATCGCGGCGCGGCCCGTACAGGTAGAGCGCGAGCAGGGGAAGCAGGAGGACGAGCCCGGTGCTGCGAGTGGCCGCGGCCAGGCCGCCCAGCAGCCCGGCCAGCGCCCAGCGCCCTTCGCGGGCACTCCAGAACACCCCCACCGACAGCGCCAGGTAGAGCGACTCCGAATAGACGGCCGACAGGAAGAAGGCCATCGGCGCGAAGGCGGTCATGAGCACGGCCAGCCGGGCCGCGTCCAGCGAGCCGAACTCGATGGCCGCGAGCCGGTGGATGCCGTAGAGGGCAAAGGCAAGCGCGCCCAGCGAGAGCAGCACGCCGGCGAGCACCGGCGGGCTGCCCAGCCACGAGATCGCGCGAACGCCAAGCGGGTAGAGCGGGAAGAAGGCTGTGCGGGCCGCGGTGAAATGGCCGAGGTCCGGGCGGTAGCCGTACCGCGCGATCACCAGGTACCAGGCCGAGTCCCAGCGCGCGGCCGGGGCGGCGAGCAGGTCTCCCAGCCACCCGAAGCCGCGCGTCACCCCCGGCGGATTGAAGGCTTTGCGGGCCGGGCCGAAGCCGAAGGCCAGCACGGTGCCGACGCCCGTCGCCCACACCAGCAGGCGCGAGCTCCACAGCGCCCGCCAGCTGTCACGGATCGCCGCGGCTCGCCACGGGTCTGCGGCGAGCCGTTCGAGCGCGGCGCTCACCCTGTTTCGAGAGGGCGAGCCCGGCCGCGCGCTCGACACAGAGTCCTGAGCGTGCGGTTGTCGAGCCGCGCCGCCCGGAACCGTGTCCTTCGGCGGGGCGCCCGGATGTGGGACCGGCGCCGGCCCGGCGGGCCCGATGCGAGGTGCGATCTCGGCCGTGTCGGGGTTCATGCTGTGTTCGAGCCTAGAGACGACGACTTGCAAGTGCGCAACCGCGCCCCGGTTGCGCGGTAACCTCGGAACCGGCCCGATGTCCCGACAAGCAAGACAGCGCCGACGCCGCCATCACGGCAGCGGCGGCGCACGCTTCGCCCTGATCGCGGGCGGCACGGTGATCACGGCCGTGATCGTAGCCACGATCGCTGTTGTCGCCTACGTCCTCAACGTCGCCGCCGCGGCGACGCCGCCGAGCCGCCTGCACCCGCTCGTGACCGGCGGCTCCTCCCAGGTCTTCGCCGCCGACGGCACCCGGCTCGGGTTCATCCAGTCCGACGAGCTGCGCACGCCGGTGGGCTGGAATGCGATTCCCGCCAACCTCCGGAACGCGACCGTCGCGATCGAGGACCAGCGCTTCTACAAACACCACGGCGTGGACTACACCGGGATCTTCCGGGCCGCCGTGAAGGACGCGCTGAGCGGCGAAACGCTGCAGGGGGCGTCCACGATCACGATGCAGCTGATGCGCAACCTCTACCTCGGCAGCGACAAGCACACGTTCAAGCAGAAGATCGTCGAGGCCAAGATGGCGCTCGACTACGAGAAAGAACACTCCAAGCACTTCATCCTCACCGAATACCTCAACAGCGTGCCCTACGGGACGGTCGGCGGCCAGACGGCCGTCGGCGTGCAGGCGGCCGCGCGGATCTTCTTCAACAAGCCCGCCTCCCAGCTCGACCTCCAGCAGTCGGCTCTGCTCGCCGGCCTGCCCCAGGCGCCCTCCCAGTACAACCCGTTCGGCAGCCCCGCAGAAGCGCGGCGGCGGCGCAACGAGGTGCTGAACAAGATGGCCGAACTGCACTACGTGTCGAAGGCCGCCGCGAAGCAGGCGGAACGCGCCCCGCTGGAAGTCGAACACGGGAGCTTCTACTCGCAACGGCGCGAGGACTTCTTCTTCGAATACGTCCATCAGCTGCTGGACAAGCGCTACGGGCGCGAGACGGTCGCGCAGGGAGGGCTGAAGGTCTACACGACGATCAACCTCAACATGCAGCGGCTCGCGCGCAAAGCGATCGCCGAAGTGCTCGACGAGCCCGAAGACCCGGCGTCGGCGATCGTCACGATCAACCCCGCCAACGGCGACATCGAGGCGATGGCGGAGTCCGAGAGCTACGAGAAGTCGCAGTACAACCTGGCCGCCGACGGCCACCGCCAGCCGGGCTCCACCTTCAAGGCGATCGACCTTGCCGACGCGCTCTCGCGCGGCATCGACCCGAACACGACGGACTACCTCTCGCACACGCTCGCGGCCGGGTGGCTGCCCCAGTACCCGACCTATGAAGTGAAGACGTTCGAGGGCACCTCGCTGAACAAGTCGATCAACCTCGTGCAGGCGACGCTGACCTCCGACAACACCGTCTACGCCCAGCTCGCGGCCGATCTGGGTGAGAACACGATCACCGAAATGGCGCACAAGATGGGCGTGACGAGCCCGCTCAACGGCTACGCCGCCGAGGCGCTCGGAGGTCTGAAACTCGGCGTCACGCCGCTCGAGATGGCCGACGTCTACGCGACCCTCGCGGACGGCGGCTGGCGCAACAGCCCGATCGCGATCACCAAGGTCGTGTTCCCGAACGGCCGTGTGGACACGAGCTGGGGAAAGCCGCATCGCGTGAAGGTCCTCACCGAAGGCGTGACCGGCGAAGAGACGAAGATCCTCCACGAGAACGTCGAGAGCGGGACCGCGACGCGCTCCGCCATCAACTGCCCGACCGCGGCCAAGACCGGCACGACGAGCGAACTGATCGACGCCTGGCTCGACGGCTACAACAGCGAATACTCGACGGTCGTCTGGATGGGCTACCCGAACCGGCGCGTGTCGATGACCGACGTGCACGGCGAGCCTCAACAGGGCGGTTACCTGCCGGCGGAAATCTGGCACGCCTACATGACGCCGGTCACCGAAGGGCATCCATGCGCGCCCCTGCACGAATCGAACGCCGGGATCGAATTCAAGCCGTTCTATGGCCACTACGCGACCACCGGGCAGGCGCTCGCGAACCAGCAGAACGAAGCGTTCGAATCCTCGAAGCCGAGCAGGCCGAAGCCGCAGAAAGGACAGAAGCCGGCCCCGCAGGCGACCCCGAAAGGCCCGCCGGCACCGCCCGCCGAAACCCCCTCGATCGAACAGACCGGCGGCGCCGCTCCGAAATAGGGCCGGCCGAAACCCCGCGCCGCCGGCACTCGATGCCGGCTCCGGGCCCCCGCGGCTCCGGCGCGCTGGTAGTTTGGTGAACGTGAAAAACGAGCTTCAGGCCGGCGCGGCTGCGCGCCCGGCCGGATAGGGACACAGGGTGGCGAAGGAGGACAAGGTCGAATTCGAGGGCGAGGTGATCGAGGCGCTGCCGAACGCGATGTTCCGCGTCAAGCTGGACAACGATCACGTCGTACTCGGGCACGTGGCAGGCAAGATGCGGCGCTTCCGCATCCGGATCCTGCCCGGCGACCGCGTGCGCTGCGAGCTGTCTCCGTACGACCTGGACCGGGCCCGGATCGTCTACCGGCATCGCTGAGCGCTCCCTGATCGACGCGATCGCGGCGGCGCTGCGCAGCCCCGCAGCCTCGCAGCGGCTCGTGCTGGGGATCGGCGATGACGCCGCAGTCGTGCGAGCGGGGGGAGAGCTGTTGGCCGGCTCGATCGACACGATGGTCGAGGGCGTGCACTTCCGGCTCGGCGATGGCTGGGCGACGCCTGAGGAGGTCGGCCATCGCGCGCTCGCAGGAGCGCTCTCGGACCTAGCGGCTGTCGGCGCGGCGCCGGGTGAGGCGCTCCTCTCCTTCGGACTGCCCGCGGGGTTCCCCGAGCGCGACGCCCTTGCGCTCGCCCTCGGCGCGGACGAGCTCGCGAGCGCGACCGGAACCGCGATCGCGGGGGGCGACGTCGTCTCCTCCCCGGCGCTGTTCGTCGCGGTGGCGGTCACCGGGTGGCTCGGGGCCGGCGAGCATCCACTCGCCCGCGAGGGCGCTCGGCCCGGCGATCTCGTCGGTGTGACCGGGCAGCTCGGTGCCGCGGCCGCGGCGCTGGCGGTGATGGAGGGACGCGCGCCGCTCGTGCCCGCCGTCGAGCCGGCGATCGAGCGCGCGCGGCGGCCGTTCCCGCGGCTGGCCGAGGGACGGGCGCTCGCCGCGGCCGGCGCGAGCGCCGCGATCGACATCTCGGACGGCCTCGCGGCAGACGCGGCCGCGCTCGCGGTCGCCAGCGGCGTCGCACTGACGCTCGAGGCCGATCTGCTCCCGCTTGCACCGGGAGTGGCGGCCGTCGCCGAGCACCTGGGGGTGAGCGCCGCCGCGCTCGGCGCAGCCGGCGGCGAAGACTACGAGCTGTGCTTCTGCGCGCCGGCCGCACGCCGCGACGACGTGGAGCGCGCGCTCAAGCGGGCCGGGAGCGCCGGCGTCAGCTGGATCGGGCAGGCGCGCGCCGGGCTGCCGGGCGCACAGCTGCTAGACGGCCGCGGCGACGTAGTACGGGCCGAGGGATACGAGCACCGGTGGTAGCCGGCGCTTCGCGGGGTGCAGCGGGTACAGGAGCGGCTGGGCGACGTGTCCGCCGGTGAGGTAGCGGCCGGCGCCGAGCGGTTCGGCGCGCGTTAGGCGCCCGAATACCAGCAGGCGTTTGGCGGCCGAGAAGAGCGGGGTGCAGGCCGAGAGCACCAGGCGGCTGTAGCCGACGTTTGCGGTCGCCGCCTTCACGTTCGTGGGCGCCACCACGCGGTGGCCGACGACCGTGTAGAGAAAGCGCCCGTAGGGCATTTCGAGTTTGATCTGCTGCCCGGGACGCAACGCGTCGATGTGGCGGAACGGCGCGAGGAAGGTGGTCCGGTGCCCGGCGATCAGCGTCGTGCCGGCGATGCCCGGGAACGTCGTACCGCGGTAGAGCCCCGGGCCGCTCTCGAGGTCGGAGGTGTCGGTGCCGTTCACCATCACGAACCGCGCGCCGATGCTGGGGATCGTGATCTTGCCGACGGGGCTGCCGTCGGCGGCTTCGCGCTGCAGCGACGCGGCGAGGTAGGCGATCCGCTCGCGCTCGTCCGCGAGACCGGCGAGCGCGCGCTGCTCGGCGGCCTTCGGCGGTGTCGCCTCCACCTTCGCCAACTCCCCTTTCAGGTCGTCCTGATGCAGTTTCGCGATCAGCGCCGAGATCGGCTCCTGCCAGAGCAGGGTGACGATCGCGTCGGTGATCGCCAGGGCACCCGCGAGGATCAGCAGCACGGCCAGCACCCGGAGCGCGCGCGAGGAGCGAGAGCGGCGCGCAGCCACACGCCCGGGGGACGACGCTGAGGTGATCGGGAACTCGCTCACCGCTCCCCTATCGTCGCAGAGCCGACTCGGTACCCCCGAGCGAGCCGGGGCCGGCGTAGCTCAGCGGGCCTCTGATCGTGATCTCGACGCGCTCGTCCGGCTCGGCCAGAGCGGGCTCCTCGCGCATTCCGGCCGCGACCAGCGCCACGGCCGCGGCGCACCCGAAGGCGAGGCTCCAGAGAAGCGCCGAGCCGAAGCCGACGCGACCACCGGCGACGAGCTGCACGGCCTCCCACGCGGCACGGCCGGGGCCGTAGCCGAGCTGGTGGGCGTAGAAGGCGATCAGCAGCCCGAGCGGCGCGAGCCCCAGCGCGACGAGCGCGAGCGCGATGCTCCGGCGCGGACGCAGCTCGGGCGCCGCGATCAGCAGCCACACATGGAGGGCGAGCACCAGCAGCAACGCCGTATAGGGGTTCCCCAGCCACACCACGCAGGCCAGGAGCGAGAGCAGCAGCACGGGCGGCAGCCCGGCGGTCTCGCCGTCGGGCCGGAAGGGCCGGGCGATCCCCAGCCGGCGCAGCAACGCCCCCAGCAAGAGCCACGAAAGCGCGAACGTGAGCGCCGCCGCCACCACGGCGGTGACCGCGGACATGCCGAAGGGCAACGCGCCGTCCGGGGCCGGCGTCGAGGGCGCCGCGCCGATGATCCCGAGCGTGCCGAGCAGCCAGCAGAAGACCGCGCAGGCGAGGAACGGCAGCGCGCACGCGAGCGTCCAGAGCGTCCACACGCCGACGCGGCGGCGCCGGCGGCGCAACCGTGCGAGACCGTCGGCAGCAGCGACGAGCGGCGGCAGCAGAAGCGTTCCGATCAGCAGACTCAGGGCCCAGGCGGGCATCGTCTTGTGCTGGATCACGATCCCCGTCTGAAGGGCCGACGGGACATCAGGGGCGACGTCGAGCGCGTCCACCGCGTTCAGCACGCCGCGACCGAGCCCTTCGAGGCGCTCGGCGGAGACGCGCTCATCGGGCGCCGGGCCGCGTTCGCCGCTCGCCTGCACGAGCACCGCGGGCAGACCCTGCTGGTCCAGCGTGCCCTGTTCCCCGGCTGCGAGCGGGAATGCGAGGTGTGCGAGCTGGCCGAACGTGCTCGGCGCGCCCGGATCCCATCCGGACTCGGTCTCGATCGCATCCGAGACCGTCCGCGAGAGTTCGAGGGGCGCGGATCCGAGGCCGTCGGAGTACGGAACCACGATCGGCTTGCGCATGCTCGTGGCGTCGAGGTCGCCGAGCACGATCGCGGCGTCGAAGGGCCCGCGGATGCCCGCGGCTTCCAGACCCGCGAGCAGGCTCTGCGCGCCGGCGTCGCCCCCGCTGCCTCCGCTCGTCGACACCAGCACGATCGTGCGCTTGGTCTCGCGCGCCGCGAACACACGCGCCAGCTCGAGCAGCGCGGCCGTGGCGGACATCTCGCCGTCGGAGCCGCTCTTCGCGGCGTCGCGGTGGGCGACGATCAGGATCGGCGACGCCGGCGTGGAGCCCGGGCGCTCGGCGACGACGGTCTGCAGGCGCCGCTCCCCGTCGATCGTCTGGCCTTCGCTGTGGAGCACGTGAACCGTGAAGCCCCCGCCGGCGGTGCCGCCGAGACCCTGGAACGTCTGGTCCACGTAACGGGCCAGGCCGTTGTCGCCCGGGCTCCCCGGGCGACGTTCGGCGAACCGCTTCGCGAGGGTCTGGGCTTCCGAGAACGCGCGAGAGCCTTCGAACGCGTCCGGCGCGAGCGTCGTGGTTCGCGGCATCGGCTGGCTGCCCAGCGCGAAGGCGGCGACGGCCAGGGCGAACAGGAACGGCAGGAAGGCCGCACGGTACAGGCGCCCGTTCAGCATGCGGGACAACCTTAGACCCGTGCGCGGCCCGCGTCGACAGCAACGCCTGCCGAGCCCCGCAGTTTGCCGCTACGCGTTGAGATAGTGTGCCGCCGCGTGCTTCAGCCCGTCGCCGTAGCCAACAAGACGCTCGCGGACTACACGCACATCTGCGGCCGAGATCTGATCGCGGAAATCCGCGAGCTCGCCGAGCCCCTCGAGGGCAAGCGCGTGGTGCACGTGTCCGCCACGGCGTTCGGCGGAGGGGTGTCGGAGATCCTCTACACGCTCGTGCCGCTGATGCGCGACGTGGGGCTGGACTGCGAGTGGCACGTGATCTACGGTCGCGAAGAGTTCTTCAACGCGACCAAGCTCATGCACAACGCCCTGCAGGGGGCCCCCCAGGATCTCGACTCCGAACAGTGGGACACCTGGAGGCGCTTCAACGAGATGAACGCCCGCGAGCTCAGCGACGGCTGGGACGTCTGCCTGATCCACGACCCGCAGCCCGCCGGTCTCTACAAGCTGGTCCCGGAGAAGTCGAAGGGCTGGGTCTGGCGCTGCCACATCGACCTCTCGACGCCGAACCCGGACACGATCTCCCAGCTGCTGCCCTACATCGAGGACTACCCGGAGTCGCTGTTCCACACCGAGCAGTACGTGCCGCAGGGGATGAAAGGGCACGTCAACATCGTCCCCCCCGCGATCGACCCGCTCACGCCGAAGAACATGGCGCTCTCGCCGGAGGACGCGGCCTTCGTGTGCGGTCAGTTCGGGATCGACGTCGACCGGCCGCTGATGTGCCAGGTATCGCGCTTCGACCCGTGGAAGGACCCGCTCGGCGTGATCGACGCCTACCGCCAGGTCAAGGAGGAGATGCCCGACGTGCAACTGGCGCTCGTCGGCTCGATGGCCAGCGACGACCCCGAGGGCTGGGACTTCTTCAACGCGACGATCGCTCACGCCGACGGCGATCCGGACGTGCACATCCTCAACAACTTCAACAACGTCGGCGCGATCGAGGTCAACGCCTTCCAGTCGTATTCCGACGTCGTGATCCAGAAGTCCACGCGCGAGGGCTTCGGCTTGACGGTCTCGGAGGCGATCTGGAAGGGAAGGCCCTTCATCGGCGGCGACGTCGGCGGGATCCCGCTGCAGATCGAGGATGGCGTCTCGGGCTTCCTGGTCTCGAGCGTCGAGCAGTGCGCGCAGCGCTCGCTCGAGATCCTGCGAGACCCGGAGCTGGGCCGCAGCCTCGGACGGACGGGCAAGGAGCACGTGCGCAAGCACTTCCTCACGCCCCGCTACCTGCGCGACTACCTCCGCATCTTCAACAGCCTCCAGGAGTCCTGACCGCCGTGCCGGCACAGCGGACTCCGCTTGTGCTGGTCAGCAACCGCGGTCCTGTCACATTCCACGCCGGAGGCGAGGTGCAGCGCGGCTCCGGAGGGCTCGTCACCGCCCTCACGGGGCTCGCCTCCCACCGCGAGGTGATCTGGATCGCCTCGGCCATGAACGAGTACGACGCCGAGGTCTCCAACCGCAACAGCGGCCACGCGTTTCCCGTGCGCTCGCCCGCAGGGGGCGAATATCAGGTGCGGCTGGTCGTCAGCGACCCCGACGCCTACGACCGCTTCTACAACGTGTTCGCCAACCCGATGCTGTGGTTCATCCAGCATTACCTCTGGGATCTCTCGAACGCTCCGGACATCCGCCGCGAGGAGATCGAGGCCTTCGAGTTCGGCTACAACGTCGTCAACGAGGACCTGGCGCGAGCCGTGGTGGAAGAGATCGAGGGCGACGAGGAGCCCGTCGTCATGGTCCACGACTACCACCTCTACACGCTCCCGGACCTCGTCCGCCGGGCGCGCCCGGACGCGTTCCTTCACCACTTCATCCACATCCCGTGGACACAGCCCGACGCCTGGCGCGTGCTGCCGGCGCGGATCCGTCAGGAGATCTTCGCCGGGCTCCTGGCAAACGACATCATCGGCTTCCACACCCGCTCCTACCGCCACAACTTCCTGCAGTGCTGCCGGGACCTGATGGACCTGGACGTCGATTTCGAGCAGGGCATCGTGCGCTACGCCGACCGCGAGGTGTGGGTGCGGGCCTATCCGCTCCCGATCGACCACGAGGCGACCAGGCAGATCGCCGCCCGCGAGCGCGTCGGCGAGTTCGAGCGCGCGCTGCTGCAGCGACGCCGCGACTTCCTGATCCTGCGCGTGGACCGGGCCGACCTCTCCAAGAACGTGCTCCGCGGCTTCTCGGCCTTCGACCTCTTCCTCGAGCAGCATCCCGAGTTCGCCGAGCGGGTCACGTTCATCGCGCAGCTGATGCCGTCGCGGACCGACGTGCCCCAGTACGCGGAGTACCTGGAGCGCATCGAGGCGCTGGTCGCCGTCGTCAACCACCGCCACGGAACCCCCGACTGGATGCCCATCCAGCTCAAGCTCCGCGACGACCTCGACGAGGCGCTGGCCGCTTACAAGCACTACGACGTGCTGCTCGTCAACGCGATGTTCGACGGCATGAACCTGGTGGCCAAGGAGGGGCCGATCGTCAACGAGCGCGAGGGTGTCTCGATCCTCTCGGAGAACACCGGCGCGCACGAGGAGCTCGGCGAGTACTCGCTGTCGGTGAACCCGTTCGACATCCAGGAGCTGGCGGACTCGATCCACGCCGCGCTCACGATGAGCATCGCGGAGCGGCGGCGGCGGCGCACGGGCCTCGTCGAGATCGTCACCTCGCGCGACCCGGGCGACTGGATCGACGACCAGCTCGCCGACATCCGGGCGAAGGGTCGTACGCGGGCTTCCGCCTAGCCCGGGCGGCGGGCGGGCGCAGCCGACGGGCGCGCGGGCGGGTGGTGGGGCAGGAGGCGGGCCGACGGGCGCGCGGGCGGGAAACCGCTACTCTTGTCCGCTGCACATGACGCTCCCCGCGCCCACATACGATCTGGTGATGCTGCTCGACCCGCAGGTCGAGGAGTCGGCGCGCGCGAAGATCGTGGCCGACGCGGTGACGGCGATCAACGCGCAGGGCGAGCTCGTTCGCCAGGACGACTGGGGCGAGCGCGCGCTGGCCTACCCGATCGACCGCAAGCCGAACGCCGACTACCACCTGCTCCAGTTCCACGTCGGCCAGACCGAGCTGCTCGACAGCCTGGACCGGACGCTGCGGATCACCGACGCGGTGATCCGCCACCGCATCATCAAGCTCGCGCCCGGGACCCCGGATCCGCCGGAGGTGACGGCACAGCGCCGTGCCGAGACGCCGGAGGCCGAGGCCGCCGCTCCCGCGGCCGTCGCACCCGCCGCACCGCCCGCGCCCGCCGCCGAGGCAGAGGTGGCGGCGCCTGCGGAGGATGCGCCCGCCGAGGCTCCCGCCGCCGAGGCTCCCGCGGCGGAGCCCGAGGCTGCTCCGGCGCCCGCCGAGAACGCCTAGGCGTCCCGTCCGGTGCCGCTGCACAGGCGGCCGAAGCACCCGCGCGCACGACTGCGCCCGCAGTCCCGTGACCGCGGCGCGGGCGTAATAACATCTGCGCCGAGATGGCCTGGCGGGAGGACATGAACGACGGGACGGTGAGGCGCACCGACGTGCTGCGCGCGTCCCCGCCGATGTTCGAGTCGCGCGTGCTCGACGCGCTCTCGCGCGTGCACCCCGCTGTTCCGATCCTGATCTTCCTGCCGGCGATCGCCCTTCTGTTCGCGTGGGGCCTGTCGCTGACGAGCGTGCCGCTGGCGATCGGGCTGTTCGCCCTGGGCTACGGACTCTGGACGCTGTTCGAGTACTGGCTGCACCGCATCGTCTTCCACTTCGAGCCCACCGAGGGACTCGGCGCGCGCTTCCACTGGATCATCCACGGCGTCCACCACGACCACCCGAACGACCCGATGCGGCTCGTGATGCCGCCGGCGGTGAGCATCCCCCTGGCGGCCGCGGTCTTCGGGCTGATCTGGCTCATCGCCGGGCACGACTACGCCCCCGGGATCGGCGCCGGCTTCTTCGCGGGCTACCTGGTCTACGACATGATGCACTACTACCTGCACCACTTCCGCCCTCACGGCAGGCTCGGGCGGATGCTGCGCGAGCGCCACATGCGTCACCACTTCCAGGACGACACGAAGGGCTTCGGGATCAGCGCGCCCTACTGGGACGAGGTCTTCCGCACCTCGCCGCGCTCCCGCCGTTCCTCGCAATAAGCGGGAATGGGCGCCGGGAGCGCGATCACCCGGGCGGCGCTGCCCGCCCGCATCTCTAGACTCGCAGGGCTCAGAGCAACGAAAGGAACGGAGCCGTGGCCGGCACCAACATCAACAGGGTCATCCTGACCGGAAACCTCACCACCGACCCCGAACTGCGCTCGCTGCCGAGCGGCACCTCGGTCTGCGAGCTTCGCGTCGCCGTCAACTCGCGCCGCAAGGACCAGGGCTCGGGCGAATGGGTCGACAAGCCCAACTACTTCAACGTCAAGGTCTGGGGCGCGCAGGGCGAGAACGCGGCGCGCTATCTGTCGAAGGGACGCCCCGTCGCGATCGACGGACGGCTCGACTGGCGCGAGTGGGAGACGCAGGACGGCGCCAAACGGCAGACGATCGATATCATTGCCGACTCGGTGCAGTTCCTGGGTGGTCGCGATGAAGGCTCCGGTGGAGGCGGATTCGCGGGCAACGGGGGCTCCCGGGGCAGCGACATCCCCGTCGACGAAGGGGATTTCCAGACCGCACCGGCCGGAGGCGCCGCCTCCGACGAGGACATTCCCTTTTAGAGCAGCTAGGAGCATCTTTGTCTGACAGCACGGAGAATTTCGATGGCTAAGGCCCGTGGACGCGGAAAGCCGGTGCGCCGGCGCGACAAGCGGGGCGGGCCCGGCGGAGGGCGCCGCAAGCCCTGCCAGCACTGCCGCGACAAGGTCGACCAGGTCGACTACAAGGACGTCGCGTCGCTGCGCAAGTTCATCTCCGAGAAGGGCAAGATCCGCTCGCGCCGGATCACGGGCTCCTGCCGCCGTCATCAGGTTCAGATCGCCCGTGCGGTCAAGCGCGCGCGCGAGCTGGCGCTCCTTCCGTACGTCAACGAGGGTGGCCGCGAGGATGGCCCGCGCGGCCGGGGCCGCGACCGCGACCGCGACTAGGCGGACGGAGCCGAACGGATGCCTGAGGCGATCCTGCTCAAGGACGTGGACGAGCTCGGCGAGCGCGGCGCGGTCATCGACGTCTCCAAGGGCTACCTGCGCAACTTCCTGATCCCGCGCAAGCTCGCGCAGCCGGCGACGAAGGGCGCGATCGAGACGGTGCGCCAGCGCCAGGCCGCCGAGGAGCGTGCCGCGCGCGAGGCCGTCGAGAAAGCGCAGGAGAACGTCAACCTGCTCAACCGGACCGTGCTGACGATCCCGCAGCAGTCCGGAGCGGACGGGCGCCTGTTCGGCTCGGTCACCGCGCAGGACATCGCAAGCGCGATCCGCGAAGCCCGGGGGCTGCGGATCGACAAACGGGGCGTGCACCTGCCCGAGCCGATCAAGAACGTCGGCACCTACATGGTCGTCGTGGACGTCGTCGATGGCGTGCAGGCCACGGTCAAGACCATGGTCGTCGCCAAGAAATAGGCCTCGGCCGGCGCTCCTCGCCGGACCGCGCCACGGTTTGGCCGGAGTTTCCCCGCCGGCGAACCGGACGAGGCGTCTCCCTTGCCGTTCCGCCGGGGCGCGCCCGTGACGTCATGCGCCGGTGCGAACATCTGTTCGTGCCGCATCGCCCACCTTTTCCTGCCGCGATTTGCGGGAACGACCTGCGAGCCGTCGCGGCCGCGACCCTAAACTCGCCCGACCGATGAGCGCCGTATCGACAGCGAACGGCACCGCCGGCCCTCCCGCCGGAGTCGTCACGCCGCCCCACAACCTCGACGCCGAGCAGTCGGTCCTCGGCGCGATCCTGCTCTCGGACCGCTCGCTCTACGCGCTCGTGATCGAGGAGGGGCTGCGCGCCGAGGACTTCTACCGCGAGCGGCACGCGGTCATCTACGAGGCGATGCTCGCGCTCTACAACGAGAGCGAGCCCGTCGACGTGCTCACGGTCACCGACCGCCTGCGGCGCATGGGCAAGCTCGAGGACATCGGCGGGCAGGCCTCGGTCGACGAACTGTCGGGGGTCGTCCCGGCGGCCGGCCACGCGCGCCGCTACGCGCAGATCGTGCGCGAGAACGCACTGCTGCGGCGGCTGTTGAACAGCACCTACCTGATCCAGGAGAGCGTCCTCGGCCACGAGGCCGGGCCGCGCGAGCTGGTCGAGCAGGCCGAGAAGGCGATGCTCGAGGTCGCCCGCGATGACCGCCAGCAGGACTTCCGCGCGATCGAGGACGTGCTCCACGACGAGCTCGACAAGCTGCACCGGCTCTCGCTCGAAGGCACGTCGCTGACCGGCACCCCTTCCGGCTTCAAGGACCTGGACGAGATCACCGGCGGCTTCCAGCCCGGCAACCTGATCATCATCGCCGCGCGCCCCGCGATGGGCAAGAGCGCGCTCGTCTGCAACATCGCCGAGAACGCCGCGGTCGAGCACAACCGGCCTGTGGCCCTCTTCTCGCTGGAGATGGCGGAGGCGGAGCTCGCCCAGCGCTTCGTCGCCTCCCAGGCGCGCATCAAGGGCGAGGAGCTGCGCAAGGGACGCGTCGCCGAGCAGCGCTGGCCGAAGATCCTCGGCGCCTCGCAACGCCTCGCCGACGCGCCGCTGTGGGTCGACGACTCCTCCGACGTCGGCCTGCTCGAGATCCGCGCCAAGGCGCGCCGCCTTCACGGCCAGTGCGAGAACGGGCTCGGGCTGATCATCATCGACTACCTGCAGCTGATGCGGACCGACAGCCGCTACGACAGCCGCGTCACCGCCGTCGGCGAGCTCAGCCGCGGCCTGAAGATCCTCGCCCGCGAGCTCGGCGTGCCGGTGATCGCGCTCTCGCAGCTCAGCCGCGCGGTCGAGAGCCGGCCCGACAAGAAGCCGATGCTCTCCGACCTGCGCGAGTCCGGGAACCTCGAGCAGGACTCCGACCTCGTGATGTTCATCTACCGCGAGGAGTACTACTCCAAAGAGGAGAGCGAACGGCCCGGTGAGGCCGACCTGATCATCGCCAAGCACCGCAACGGCGCCGTCGGCGACGTCACGCTCACCTTCCAGAAGGAGTACCCGAAGTTCATGAACTACGCCGGCGAGCGCTACGCGCAGTGAGCGGGCCACCCTTCGAGCCCTTCCCGGACGAGTCCCCGGCCGTCCAGGACCTGCGCGGCGAGCCGGCCTCCCGGCCGGCCGCCGCCGGCGCACGCGCGCGCGAGCCCCGCTGCGCGCTCGGGATCTGCGACGGCAGCGGCTTCCTCGTCGACGAGGCGACCAACACCGCGAGCGACTGCGAGTGCCGGGCGGCCACGATCGCGGCGGCGCGAACACGCACCCTGGAGGGACGCATCCCGCGCCGCTACCGCGGAGTCTCCTTCGATCGTCCGCCGATCAGCGACCTCGCCCGCACGGCACCCGACCAGATCCGGACGGTGCGCCGCTACACCCGCTCGATCGGCGAGAAGCTCGACGCCGGGCGCGGGCTGTGGATCGTCGGGGACGTGGGTACGGGCAAGACCTCCCTGGCGATGCTCGTCTCGAGGACAGCGCTCGACGCGGGGCGCTCGGTCGCGATCTACTCGCTGCCGCGCCTGCTGAACCTCCTGCGCGAGTCGCTCGAGTCGCCCGGCGGTCTGATCGACCTGCTCGACCGTCTCGCCGCGGTGGACCTCCTTCACATCGACGACCTCGGCGCAGAGAACCAGACCGACTGGGTGCTCGAGCAGCTCTACTCGATCGTGAACTCGCGATACGAGTCCGAACGAGCGATCGTGACCACGAGCAACCTGATGCCCGACGAACTGAGCGACCGCCTCGGGGCGCGGACGGTCTCACGGCTGGAGGAGATCTGCGGCGAGCCGATCCCCCTGTTCGGCGAGGACAGGCGCCAGGTCCGCTTCGAGGGGCGCGGTGCGGTGGCCGAGGCGCCGGCGGGAGGCGCCACGCCGGGCCTGCTCGACTGAGCCCCCGCTTCCGCGCACGGCACCCGGAAGCGCGCGTCCCGTCCCTAAACTCCACTGCCTATGCCGGGCATAGTCATAGTCGGCGCCCAATGGGGCGATGAGGGCAAGGGCAAGATCACCGACCTGCTCGCCGAGCACGGCGACGCGGTCGTTCGCTTCCAGGGCGGCAACAACGCCGGGCACACGATCGTGCGCGGCGAGGAGGAGTGGAAGCTCCATCTGATCCCGTCCGGCATCCTCTATCCGGGCAAGCGCTGCGTGATCGGCAACGGCGTCGTGATCGACCCCCGCGTGTTGATCGAGGAGCTCGACGGGCTGCGCGCCAAGCGCGTGGACGTGAGCGGCCTGCGCATCTCCGCCAACGCGCACCTGATCATGCCCTACCACCTGCTCCTCGACTCGGCAGGGGAGGCGAAGCTCGGGAGCCTGCAGATCGGCACCACCCGGCGAGGCATCGGGCCGTGCTACGCGGACAAGGCGGCGCGCCTGGGCATCCGCGTCCAGGACCTGCTCGACGAGAAGATCCTCAAGAAGAAGATCGTCGCCGCGATGGAGCCCAAGCGGCTGTCGCTGCGGCCGTACGAGAAGGACCCGGCGCTCGATTTGCGCCAGATGACCGAGGACTACCTCGTCTACGGGCACCGGCTCGAGCAGCACATCGCCGACACGAGCAAGCTGATGTGGGAGATGCTCGACGACGGCCAGACCGTGATCCTCGAGGGCGCGCAGGGGGCGATGCTCGACATCGACCACGGCACCTATCCGTTCGTGACCTCCTCGAACCCGCTGTCCGGAGCCGCCTGCGTCGGCACGGGGATCGGGCCGAAAGCGATCGACGAGGTATGGGGGATCTCGAAGGCCTACACGACGCGGGTCGGCGCGGGGCCGTTCCCGAGCGAGCTCCACGAAGAGATGGGCGAGGCGATCCGTACCCGGGGCGGCGAGTTCGGGACCACCACGGGCCGGCCCCGCCGCACCGGCTGGCTGGACCTGGTGGCTCTGCGTTATGCGGTACGCCTGAACACGATGGACGCGCTCGTGATCACCAAGCTCGACGTGCTCTCCGGCCTCGACCGGGTCAAGGTCTGCACCGGCTATCGGGGGTCCGACGGCGCCGAGTTCGATGACTTCCCCTACCACCAGACGGTGCTCCACCACAGCCAGGCCGAGCTCACCGAGCTCGGGGGCTGGAAGGAGGACCTCGGCGAGTGCCGCTCGCTCTCGGACCTGCCGCAGGGCGCACGCGACTATCTCGACTTCGTCGCCGAGCAGATCGGTGCGCCGGTGGCCCTGATCGGCGTCGGCCCGGGCCGCGAGCAGGTGATCTGGACCGAGGCCGGCCAGCAGACGCTGATCGGCGGCGTCGCAGCCCCCTCGGCGTCGGCCTAGCCGGCAGCTCCCAAGAGCTGGACGACGGCTTCGCCGTAGACCGCTCTCAGCCAGACCTCGAGCAGCACGTCCATGACCGCGTCGTCGGGGAGCGAGGGCGGCTCGGCCGCGAAGGTCGCGTACTGGACGCGCTCGTTCATCGAGACCAGCGCGATCGCGAGCTGCCGGGCCTCTACCCCGGGCGGGGCCGCCCCCCGCGCGCGCTCGGCTTCGATCGCGCCCGCGGCGTAGCCGACCCATTTCTCCATCACGCCCGACCACAGCTCGCGCGCCTCGGCGTTGACGGCCCTCAGCTCGGAGCCTGCGCGCACCACCGCGCGATGCGCGCCGAACGTGTCGAAGAAGATCTGCAGCCCTTCCCGCCAGCGCGTGGCGGGATCCTCGTGGATCCGGTCGATCACCTCGCGGCCACCCTCGGCCTGCTCGACGAGACGATCGATCAAGGTCAGGAAGACAGCCTCCTTGGAGGGGAAGTAGAAGTAGAAGCTCGGGCGCGAGATGCCGGCGCCGCGCGCCAGCTCGTCGACCGAGATCTCCCGGACCGAGCGCTCCTCGAGCAGTCGCTCGGCGGTTTCCAGAAGTGCAGTTTCGCGCTCCTGGGCGCTGACGCGCGAGGCTCGCCTGCCTCGGGCCGGAGCCGTGGTGGGTGGCGTTCGTGTGGCCATCGACGGCCCGACTATAGCTCCGCTGCGCGCGTCGATCAACTATGTGTTGACAGTCTCGACAGTGTGTTGATAACGTCTCGTGCATGGCAAGCGTCCAGGCGGAAGCGAAGCTGGGTCCCGTCGAGGAGCACGTCGACGTGCTGATCGTGGGCGGCGGGCTCTCCGGGGTCGGCGCGGCCTGCCACCTGCAGCGCGAGCGACCGGAGCTGAGCTTTCTGATCGTCGAGGCACGCGGGGCGATCGGCGGGACGTGGGATCTCTTCCGCTACCCGGGAATCCGCTCGGACTCGGACATGTTCACGCTCGGCTACTCCTTCAAGCCCTGGGAACAGTCACAGGCGATCGCCGACGGGCCCTCGATCCGCGCGTACATCTCCGAGGCCGTGGCCGAGAACTCCCTTGCCGAGCGGATCCGCCTGCACACGAAGGTCTCACGAGCCGACTGGTCCTCGGAGACCTCGCAGTGGAGCGTGGAGCTCGAAGGGCCGGACGGCACCGGCAGCACCGTGACCTGCTCGTTCCTCTATGGCTGCACGGGCTACTACCGCTACGACGAGCCGTACACGCCCGCATTCGAGGGCATCGAGCGCTTCGGCGGCACGGTCGTTCACCCCCAGCACTGGCCGGAGGGCCTCGACTACGAGGGCAAGCGCGTCGTCGTGATCGGCAGCGGCGCGACCGCCGTCACGCTCGTTCCGGCGATGGCGGGCAGGGCCGAGCACGTGACCATGCTCCAGCGCTCGCCCAGCTACGTGCTGTCGCTGCCCGGGAGCGACCCGCTGGGCGACCTCGCGCGGCGATGGCTCTCGGCACGAGCGGCCTACGGCTTCGTGCGCTGGAAGAACGCTCTCCTCGCCCAGGCGGTGTACGTCCTGTCTCGCAGGCAGCCCGGGTTCGTCAGGCGGGTGCTGCGGCGCTGGACCAAGCAGCAGCTCCCCGACGGCTACGACGTCGACACCCACTTCAACCCGAGCTACGACCCATGGGACCAGCGCATGTGCCTGGTGCCCGAGGGCGACCTGTTCGCGGCGATCTCCTCGGGAGATGCGTCGGTCGTGACGAGCGCGATCGACTCCTTCACCGAGACCGGGCTGCAGCTGGCCGACGGGCGCCACCTCGACGCGGACATCGTGATCACGGCGACGGGGCTGAACCTGCTCGCGTTCGGCGGCATCGAGTTCGTGGTCGACGGGCGTGAGGTCAACGTCGCCGACACGATCGGCTACAAGGGGCTGATGCTGAGCGGGATCCCCAACTTCGCGTTCGCCGTCGGCTACACGAACGCATCGTGGACGCTCAAGGCCGACCTCGTGGCCGAATACGTCTGCCGGCTGCTCGGCCACATGCGCGCCCGCGGCTACGACGCCGTCACGCCGCTCGCGCCGGACCCCTCGCAGCCGACCCAGCCGTTCCTCGACCTCGACTCCGGCTACGTGCGGCGCGCGGCGGACGAGCTGCCGCGGCAGGGCTCGGTGACTCCCTGGCGCCTGGACCAGAACTACCCGCGCGATGTGCGGCTGCTGCGCCACGGACCGATCGAGGACGCCGGCGTGCGCTTCTCGCGCAGCCCGCGGAAGGCCGCGCCGCATCCCGGTCAGGTCCTGGCCGCCTGAGCCGCGCCGCAGTCCCGGCGGACGCGGGCCGCACCAGAGCGGCTACTGCGGGTGGAGCGTCTCGCCCGCCTCGAGCATCCGCACGTACTCGGCCAGACGCCTCGCGCGCGTCTCGGGACGTCTCGCCTGGTCCAGCCGGTAGAGGATCGCGTAGCGGTTCTGCGAGCTGAGCGCCGAGAAGGCTGCCGCGGCCGCCGGCCTCGCCTCGAGCTCGCGCTGCAGGTCCTCGGGCACGAGCGCCGTTCGCTGCGAGGAATAGGCACGCTCCCAGCGGCCATCGTCCTTGGCGCGGCGCACCTCCTCGAGCCCGGCGGGCGCCATCCGCCCCTCCCGGGCGAGCCGCTCCGCCTTCTCGCGGTTGATCTTCGACCACGGGCTACGGGGGCGGCGGGGCGTGAAGCGCTGCAGGAAACGGACGTCGTCCAGTCGCTCGCGGCGGCCGTCGATCCACCCGAAGCAGATCGCGTGCTCGAGGACCTCGGGGTAGCGCGCGCTGTCGATGCCCGTGCCCTTCTTCGCGATCGAGATCCACACGCCCTCGGCACTCGCGTGGTTCTCCTCCAGCCAGACCCGCCACTCGGAGTGCGAGGCGAACGAGACGACCGGCAATCCGTCGTCGGCCGGCACCCGGCTAGATGGTCGATTCCACGGCGGTGTGCCGTTGTTCCGGTGGCGCGGATGGTCGAGCCCGCCGCGGACACACGCCGCAGCCCTTGCCGGGGACAAGCGCAGGCGAAGGCGAGGCGTGCCGGCGGCGGTGCGGCGGCGTGGAATCGACCATCTAGGCCGCCCGCGCCCCGCTCGAGGCGGCGAGCCGCAGCCCCTGAGCGTGCCCCGCCGCCATCACGGCGCCGCGCTGGCGGCGGCTCATCAGGTTCACGCCCATCGCCTCGGCGCTGGGCGCATCCGGGCTGACCGTCTGCACGCCGGCGCCGCGATGACGCAGCGCAAGCGCCTCGGACGCGGCAGCCGATCGCGACAGCGGCCCGAACGCGCCGGCCAGCGACTCCCGGCCGGGCCGCAGCGAGCCGGTCGGGTTCAGACACAGCACCCGCTCGCCGCGCTCCACGGGCAGGCCGTCCATGTTGGTCGGACTCCAAGCGCCGCCGTCGACGTAGCGGCGGCCGCCGATCTCGATGGGCTCGAAGAAGCCGGGGATCGCGCATGAAGCCATGACAGCCTGCGCCACCGTCGCGTGCGGGGCGTCCGGAGCACCGAAGATGACCCGCCGCCCGTTCCCCAGGTCTACAGCGCAGACGAGCAGGCGGCCGTCGAACCCGGGGGAGGCGACCGCGATGACCCGCCCCAGGGCAGCGAGCGAGCGCGTGCCGTCGGGCACCCGGCGCAGCATCGCGCGGCGCAGCACGGCACCTCCGCCGCTGGTGGAGCTCAGCGCGACCGAGGCGATCGGCGCCGCCGCCGAACCCCCGAGCTGCAGAGCGGCAGCGAGCGGCCCCGTCAGCCAGGCGCGCCCGCCCTCGCTCTCCTCCTCCTCGACGGGCCACTCCGACCCGGCCGGCACGAGCCCCGAACCGGGGTCGTCCAGCTCGAGCCGGCTGGCAGGGTCGATCCCGGCAGCGAGCGACGCCGCGACGATCGACCCCGCGGAGGTGCCGAGGAAGCGTCCGGCGCGGCGCGCGTCGAACCCCCCGCCGGCCGCGACGCCCGCGAGCACCGCCGTCATCCAGGCCTCGCCGAGGACGCCACCACCGCCGAGGACCAGGGCGTCGGGCGGGTCGTTCAGGGATGCGGGCACCGTCCCAGCCTAGCCTTCCGGCGGGCCGGCGCGAGGCTCGCCGGGCCGCCCGGAACGGCCTGTACTGTCGCGGGGCCGTGACGTCCAGCCGCTGGGACACGAACCGCACCGAGGCCTTCAGCGACGGCGTGTTCGCCATCGCCGTGACTCTGCTCGTCCTGGATCTCGCCGTCCCGGAGGACGAAGTCCAGAAGCACATCGGGCACGGGATCCTCCACCAGTGGCCATCCCTGCTGGGCTACGTGACGTCATTCGTCGTGATCAGCGGGCTGTGGCTCGCCCACCACGGGATCTTCGGGCGCCTGCGGTTCGTCGACAGACGCGTGATGAGGATCAATCTGCTCCTGCTGCTGCTCGTCTCCTTCCTGCCGTTCCCGACGCGGCTGATGGCGCAGGCGATCCGCGACGCGAACGCCGAGCGCACGGCCGTGATCTTCTACGGGCTCACCCTGGTCTCGGTGTCCCTGACGATCACGGCGCTGTGGGCCGCGGCGCTTCGCGACCGGCGCCTGCTCAAGCCCGGAATCGGCGAGCGCGAGATCAGCGCGGTCACACGAGCGACGGCGCCCAACCTCGGTCTCGAGCTCGGAGCCACGGCCGTCGCGATCCCGTTGCCGCGCGTCGCCGCGTTCATGTACCTCGTGATCGCGGTGGTCGTCGTGATCCGCGCGCGACCCGACGAAGTGCTCGACGACGGGGTCGAGGCCCTGGTGGCACAGCCTCCCGACACGGGGTGAGCCACGCCTCTCGACGTCAGGAAAGTGGGCCGTGCTGGAATCGAACCAGCAACCTTGGGCTTAAGAGGCCCCTGCTCTGCCAATTGAGCTAACGGCCCGCGAAGGGGAAGAGCGGCCACTCGCCTCGGGCGAGGTCCGCTCGGGCACAAGAGTCTAGCCGTCGCAGCGCCCGGCCGGCCTCCCCCGGGAGCTAGAACACGACGGTTCGCCGCCCGTCCACCAGCACCCGGTCTTCCAGGTGGCGGGCGACCGCACGCGAGAGAACGAGCCGCTCGACGTCGCGGCCCATGCGCGCGAGCTCCTGCGCGGAGGAGCGGTGGTCGACCCGCAGCACGTCCTGGTCGATGATCGGTCCGTCGTCGAGCTCCGCGGTGACGTAGTGGGCGGTCGCACCGATCAGCTTGACGCCGCGGTCGTGGGCGCGCCGGTAGGGGTCCGCGCCGGCGAACGCCGGCAGGAAGGAGTGGTGGATGTTGATCGCGGGCATGCCGACGCGGGCCAGGAAGTCGCCGCTGAGGACCTGCATGTAGCGCGCCAGGACCAGCAGCTCCGCGCCCCCTGACAGAAGCTCGAGCATCTGCGCCTCGGCCTGCTCCTTCGCGCCCTCGGGCACGGGCACGTGGTGGAAGGGGATCCCCGCCGCGGCGGCCTCGGGCGCGAGGTCCGGGTGGTTGGAGACGACCGCGACGATCTCCGTCTCGAGCTCGCCGCGGCGCCGGCGCCAGATCAGGTCGAGCAGGCAGTGGTCCTGGCGCGAGACGAGGATCGCCGTGCGCTGGCGTTCCCCCCACCAGCGCAGCGTCCAGTCCATCCCGAAGCGTGCCGCGATCTGATCCCCGAATGCCGCGGAGAGCGAGGCGCGATCCTCGCCGGACGGGAGGAAGAACTCGGTGCGCATGAAGAAGCGCCCGCCGCTCGGGTCCGAGGAGTACTGGTGCGAGGAGACGATGTTGGCGTCACGCTCGAACAGGAAGCCCGAGACGGCCGCGACGATCCCGGGACGGTCCGGGCACGCGATCAGCAGGCGCGCCGTGTAATCGGAGGAGCCGCCCTCCGGGGCCGCGGGCACCTCCACGAGCGGCGCCCTATTTGCCGGTCGTGGTGCCGGTGGTGGTAGGAGTCGTGGTCCCCGTCGTCGTCCCCGTGCTCGTTGACGGGATCGGAGTGGGGGTGCCGACCGAGGTGTACCCGCCGCTCGGCGATTTGCGGATTTTGTAGACCTTGCCGTTGGTGGTGGTCGTGTAGATCTGGCCGCCGTGCGGGAACTTCTTCACTTCCGCGAGCTCCGTCTGCAGCCGAGCGCGTTCCGCGGCCGGCGCGAGCTTCACGGCCTTCGCCGCCGCAAGGTCGCCGAGCCCGGTGTTCCCGGCTTTGTAGGCGTACTCGGCGAGCTGCGCGTAGTAGGAGGCGGTTTCGCGCTTGGTGACGATGATGTTCAGCGCCTGGACCGCCTTGGCCGGTTCGTTCAGGCCTTCTTCGCCGTAGATGTTGTAGACGAGCTGTGCGAGTTCGGCGCTGGGGACGCGCGGGTTCAACGCCAGGTAGGAGAGCCAGGCCTGGGAGGCGCGCCGGTACAGTTCCTTGCCCTTGGCGGTCGGCGCCCCGGTGCTCGTCACGTTGCCTTCGTTGCCGGCTTCGTGGAGCAGGTTCTTGGCGAGGTTTTCCCACGCCGAGGCGTTGTTCGGTTCCTTCTTGGTGATCTTTTCGTACTTCGAGATCTTGCTGGCGAAGCTCGCGCCGCTGGACCCTTCGTTGGTCGAGGCGGAGTTCAGGATGCCGCCGCCGCCGAAGCCCCCGCCGATCCCGAAGCCGACGAGGCCGACGCCGATCAGCACGGCGAGCCCGATGTAGATCACGCGCACCGTGTTGCGGCGGCCGCGCCCTCGCAGGTCGAACAGCATCAGCTCAGAGTGTCGTCGGTGTGGTCGATGATCTGCTGCACGGTCGGCTCAGTCGGCTCCCCAGGGTCCTCCGGCGCAGGCGCGGGCTCACCCGCGGTCTCTCTCGCTTCCCCGTTGCCGGCCATGCGTTCCCGACGGCGCTTTTTGCGGTCGAGTCCCGCCGCAAGCAGGATACTGACCTCGTAGAGGAGATAGAGCGGTGCCGTCTCCAGCAGCAGGGTGATGAAGTCGCCGGGCAGGAACGCGGCGACCGCGGCGCAGCCGACGAGCGCGTAGCGCCGCGCGTGGCGCAGCTGGGGGACCGTCACGATCTCCATCCGCGTCAGGCTGATCACGACGACGGGGACCTGGAAGACGACGCCCATCGCGAGCAGGATCGTGGCGGCGAATTTGTAGAACTGGTTCGCCTGTACGAGGTTGTTGAACTCGCTCGCGTTGAAGTTGACGAAGAACCGCACCGCCGCCGGGAGCACGATGAAGTAGCCGAACATCACCCCCGCGACGAAGAGCCCGGGGATCGCCAGCAGCAGCGGTATCACCGCGCGGCGCTCGTTGGGGGCCATCGCCGGCAGCACGAACGAGAACAGCTCGTAGAGGATCACGGGCAGCGAGATCACGAGCGCGAAGTAGAAGGCGACGGTGATCGTGGTCGTGAACGGTTCGCCCACCGAGAGCGTGACCGGCTTGTCCCCTTCCGCTTTCTTGGGCAGCCGTGCGATGTCGCGCCGCAGCTGCACGCTCAGCGGGCCGAGCTGGGCGCGCGTGTGGGCCGGAAGTCCGCTCGACGGCACGGCAAGGACTTCCAGCGCCCGGCTCGTGTCACGAGCCACGGCCTTGATCGCCTGCTGGGCGAGCACGGCCTGCCCGACGGTGCCCTCGCCTTTGGCGACCTGTTTGCGCGTCTGCGTGATCAGGGGTTTGTTGATGATCCGCAGCAGCGCGTGGTTCTGCCAGAAGCAGAACGCGAACGCCACGCCGAGAACGCCGGCACATACGAACAGCCGCGCGCGCAGCTCATCGAGGTGGTCAACGAGGCTCAGCCGATCCTCGTGGCCGATCGGACGAAGAGACCTGGGCATAGGGGAAGTGAACCTACCACCGCGCTCCGGCCCGAACGCAGGCTAAAGGCCGCCGCCTCAGGGGTCGATGTGGACTGGGAAGCGCATGGACTCCGAGAAAGAACCCGATATTCAGGAGCGCGCCCCGCTCCCGGCCTCAGATCAGGTCGAGGTCGTCGCGGGCGAGCAGGGCCAGGCCTCGCAGGCTGCCGGCGCCCCCGGGCAGCTGCACGTCTGCTTCCACTGCGCCGGCGAGCTGGTCTACCCGCTCGACTGGTCCGAGGAAGGTCCGCGGCACTGGCGGATCGTGCTGCGCTGCCCCGAGTGCGAGTCGCGGCGGGAGGGTGTCTTCGACCAGGCGGCCGTGGAACGGCTCGACGACGAGCTCGACCGGGGATCGAGCGCGCTGCTCGGCGACCTGCGCCGGATGACGCACGCGAACATGTCCGAGGAAATCGAGTTCTTCGCTCGTGCCCTCGAGGCAGATCTGATCCTCCCGAGCGACTTCTAGGCCGCCGGCCTACCGATATCGCTCGACGACCGCGTCGGCGACGAGCTCGAGCAGCTCCGAACGCCCGCCGGGCAGGATCGCGGGCAGCGAGGCCTTCGCTTCGGCGACGAGGCCGAGCGCGCGCTCGCGGGCCTCGTCCAGCGCGCCCGTCGCGGCGATCCGTTCGCAGAGCGCCTCGGCGTCGCTCGGGCCGGCCAGCCGGTCTAGCCGCACCTCGAGGAGGCTCTGGTCGCGTTCGCGCGCGAGTATGAAGGGCAGCGTCACCGTCCCGTCGAGCAGGTCGGTGCCCCGTGACTTGCCGGTCCGCTCCACCGGCCCCGAGACGTCGAGCACGTCGTCGAGGAGCTGGAACGCGAGGCCGATCTGGCGCGCGAATACGCCGAGCGCCTCTGCCAGCTCCGCGGAGCCGCTCGCGGCGTTCAGGGCTCCGAGCCGGCAGGCGGCTTCGAACAGCGCGGCGGTCTTGAGCTCGCAGCGGCGCAGGTAGCGCTCGACCGCGACGTGCGCGGCGTAGGCATCCTCGCGCTGGAGCAGCTCGCCTTCGGCGAGCGCCGAGCTTGCCTGCGAGAGGGCCTGCAGCTGGCCGGCGTCGTCGTTGCGCGCGAGCTCGGCGAACGCGCGTGAGAAGAGCAGGTCGCCGGTCGCGACGGCCGCGCCGCGGCCCGCGGCGGCCGCGACGGTCGGGCGCCCGCGCCGCAGCCGCGCGCCGTCGATCACGTCGTCGTGGACCAGCGTCGCCGAATGAACCAGCTCGACCGCGACCGCCGCCCTTACGAGGCGCTCCTCGCCGTCCTGAGCCGACCGGATCCCGGTCGGCGCGCCCGCGCCGCCGGCCGACTGCGCCGCGAGCAGCACGAGCAGCGGCCGCAGGCGCTTTCCTCCCGCCGCGACCGTCGCGTTGGCGTGCGCCGCCAGCGGCGCGCCGGCCTCGGCGGTGACGCGCTCGAGGTGGCGCTCGGTGCGTTCCATCAGCACCCGCAGCGCCGGGCCGCCGCGTTCGAGGATCGCGCCGACGCCGTCGCCGCTCTCGATGCGCGGCCCGGCGGCCGGCTGACCGATCGCGCTCATCCGCCGGCCTCCGGCGACGGCCCGGGCGCCGGGCTCCCGCCGCCGGGAACGGTTCCCGAGTGAATGGCGACGATCCCCCCCGCGGTCAGCACGTAGGAGACATCGACGAGCCCCGCGGCGGCCAGCTCGCCGGCGAGCTCGAGCGGGCCGGGGAAGCGCTTGACGGAGCTCGGCAGGTACATGTAGGCGTCGGCGATGCCACCCGCGCCCGCTCCGTCGCCTCCTCGCGCGCGCGCGAGGAGGCGCTCGGCGGCGGCCGCCCCCTCGCCCAGCACCGGCACGAGGCGGTCGAACCAGAGGCCGTAGAACTGAGCCAGCGGCGGTCGCGTCGGCGTCGTGATCTCGAGCACGACGACCCTGCCTCCGGGGCGCACCACCCGCACCATCTCGCGCAGCCCGCGTCCGAGGTCCTCGAAGTTGCGTGCGCCGAAGCCCACGGTGGCCGCGTCGAAGCTCCCGTCGTCGTACGGCAGCGCCATCGCGTCGGCCCATTCGAAGCGGACCCGGGCGGGCATCTCGTCGTCTCGCGGGGCCGCCTTGGCGCGGGCACGGTCGAGCATCGCCTCGGAGAAGTCGCAGCCGAGCACTTCCCCGCCCGGGCTCACGCCGGCGGCGAGGGCCAGCGCGAGGTCTCCCGTCCCGCACGCCACGTCGAGCGCGCTGTCGCCGGGACCGAGCGACGCCAGCTCCGCGGCGCGCGCTCGCCACCGATGGTGCAGGCCGGCGGTCATCGCCGAGTTCATCAGGTCGTAGATACCTGCGATGCGATCGAACATCGCGCGCACCTGACCCGCCTGCAGGGTCCCGCTGCCGTCTCCCGGACGGGCGGCCATGGTCCCCCTACTTGAGCTGCGAGAGGAAGGCGACGATGTGCTGGAACTTTTCCGGCGGCAGGTTCTTGAAGGAGGGCATCGGCGCCGTCGGGTTCACAAGGGTGCGGGCGATCGCCTGGCGTGGCAGCCGGTCGGCGATCTTCGTCAGGTTCGGCCCGGGGCCGGCGTTGCCGTTGTCACCGATCTTGTGGCACGCCAGGCAGCCGGACTGCGCGACCCCTTTCTTGCCCTGTTCGTATTCGTAGAGCGTCGTGCCGCCGGCAGCGACGATCCGCGCCGGGGTCTTCAGTTCGATCGCCGTCGGCGAGCCCGCATTGGCGCCCTGGTAGGTCAGGAACGCCATCGCCCCGATCACGAAGATGCCGGTGATCGTGGCCACCGGCCGGCGCTCCGGGCGCCGCTCGGGACCGCGGTCGTAGAACGGCAGCAGGAACAGCAGGATCATGCAGATCGTCGGAATGCCGATCGTCGCGAGCTGCACCAGCGCGGGCGGCTTGATCACGCGCAGGAGCTCGAACAGGAAGAAGAAGTACCACTCCGGCCGCGGCACGTAGGTGGTCGTGGTCGGGTTGGCCTTCGAGCCGAGCTCGGCTCCCAGCACCAGCGAGAGCGTGATGATCACGGCGAGCACGATGCACGCCATCGCCCCGTCCTTGGCGACGGCGTACGGGAAGAACGGCTTGCCTTTCGACTTCAGGAGGGCGTACTCGCGGAGGTACTCCTCCTTCTCGCGCTGGTTCACGGGGCTAGACCGCCTCCTCGCGCAGGGCTTCCGGCGTCTCGGCTTTCTGCCAAGGGGGAGCGGTCGTGCCGAGCTTCGTGACCAGGTACAGGTGGGCGCCGATCAGGGCGATGATCGCCCCGGGCACGAGCAGCATGTGGATCGCGTAGAACCGCGACAGCGTGGTCGCGCCGAATTCCGAGCCGCCGCGCAGGAAGTCGCTGAGATAGGGCCCGATCAGCGGACCCGTGCCGTTGATGTTGACGCCTACGATCGTCGCCCAGTAGGCGCGCTGATCGAACGGGAGCAGGTAGCCGGTGAAGCCCATCACGAGCGTGAGGATCAGCAGCACCACGCCGATCACCCAGTTGAGCTCGCGCGGGTACTTGTAGGCGCCGAAGAAGAAGGTCCGCCCCATGTGCATGAACACGAGGATCACCATCACGCTCGCGCCCCATTTGTGCATCCCGCGCACGAACTGCCCGAGGAAGACGTCGTTGGTCACGTAGCGGATCGATTCGTAGGCGCCGCCCGAGGCGTCGGGGCGGTAGTACATCGCGAGGAAGACGCCGGTGATCGCCTGCGAGAGGAAGGCGAACATGGTCGCCGAGCCGAGCGTGTAGAACCAGTTGGTCCCCTGCGGGACCTTGCGGAACATCAGCCAGCGTGCGGCTCCCGTGAGCGACGTGCGCTCGTCGACCCAGTCGACGGCGGAGATGCCGGCCTCGGCCGCGTGGTCCAGCGGCGTGGGCTTCTTTTCCTCGCCGGGGCGAGCCGGCGCGGGCTTCAGCGCCTGCGGAACCGGCGGGGCGGGTAGTTTCGGCATCTGCGCTCGGACCTAGAGTTTCTGCGCGCCGGGACGGGACGGGTAGAGGTACTGGCCGATGCCGTCGAGCGGCTCGCCGGGGTCGCGCGGGGAGAAGCGCCGCAGCTGGCTGTTGACGCTGAAGCGCGGCCCCAGTTCGACGTTGCCTTCGGCGTTCACGCGCGTGTAGAAACGGTCGAGCGGCCGCACGGGCGGGCCGCCGACGGGACGGCCCAGCAGGTCGTAGACGCCGCCGTGGCACGGGCAGATGAAGCGCTCGGCGGCGTCGACCCAGCGGACCGGGCAGCCGAGGTGGGCGCACCGGGAGGTGATCGCGATGTAGGGCGTCCCTTTGTCGTAGGGGTCGGTGTCGATCGCCGGGTTGAACTTGCGCACGTAGGCGGTCGCCTTGCCGGCCTCGCCGATCGCCGGGTTCAGCGTCAGCACCACGGGGACGTAGTTGAACTCGGTGAACATCGACTCGGCGCCGACGGCTTCCCAGCGCACCGGGGTGCTTTTGAAGATCGGCCCGACCGCGAAGCCCAGCGCCGGCAGCACGATCGCGGCGGTCGCGACCGCGCCCGCGGCGTTGGCACCGCCCACCATGAAGCGGCGCCGGGTGATCGTCTCGCCCTCGAATGCGCCGGGAATGCCGCGGTCGAGGGTGTACTTGGATTTATGCTTTAGGCGCCGGTCAGCCACTGCCGGGCAAACAATATCGAGGCGCGTTTCAGGGCGGCGCCGGGATGGTGCGGGCGCATGTGCGCATCGCATCTAGCGCCCTCGGATCGTCGACCAGCACGAGCTCCTTCGCCCGCCGGTGCTCGGGCGTCGATCCCCACCCCACAGCGGTGGCTCCGGCCTCCCAGGCCGCCGCCGCGAGCTCGGCGCGCCCCGAGCCGTGGGCGAGCGCGCTCAGCGTGATCGTGTCCGCGAGCTCGGCGACCGCCGGCGTGTCGCCCAGCTCGACGAGACGGGCGAGGCCGATCGCATAGAGCCGGTCGCCGGCCAGCAGCCCGAGGTCGGCCTCCGGAGCGTCGATCAGGCGCGGCCGCCCGTAATGCAGCAGGTAGCCCTCATAGATCGCCTCGACGAGCAGCTCGTAGTCCTCGCGATGCCCGGCGGCCCGCGGCCCCGCAGCGGCCAGCGCACCCGGGCTGACGGCGCCGTTCACCGCACCCGGGGAGGGCTCGCCGAGCAGCTCGCTCATCAATCCGCCTCCGTCGCGCAGCAGCTCTCGCAGCCGTGCGACCCCCCCGCCACTCAGGCGCGCCACCCCCTCATGCCTCTCCTCGCGCGGCCACCGCGGCGAAGGCCGCCTCGGCGGCGAGCAGCGTCCGCTCGAGCTGCTCCTCGCCATGCGCCAGCGACGGGAACCAGGCCTCGAACTGGGACGGGGGAGGGTAGACGCCGCGTCCGAGCAGCTCGCGGCACCAGGCCGCGTACGCGTCCAGATCGCTCGCCTGGGCCTCCTGGAAGCTCGTTACGGGCCGCTCGCCGAAGAAGACGGTCAGCAGCCCCGGCGCCGATTGCACCCGCACCGCCACGCCGCCGCGGGCCGCCGCCTCCGCGAGCCCGGCGGCGAGGCGCTCGGTGTACCCGGCGAGGCGCAGATAGGCGGTCTCGTCCAGCTCGCGCAACGTCGCGAGGCCCGCCGCGACCGCGAGCGGGTTCCCCGAGAGCGTCCCCGCCTGGTAGACCTCGCCGGCCGGCGCGAGCATCCGCATCAGCTCGACGGGGCCGCCGAGCGCCGCCGCGGGCAGCCCGCCGCCGATGACCTTGCCCATCACCGTGATGTCAGCCGGCACGCCGGTCAGCTCCTGGGCGCCTCCGCGCGCGACGCGGAAGCCCGAGATCACCTCGTCGAGGATCAGCAGCGCGCCGGCGGCCGAGGCCTGCTCGCGCACCAGCTCGAGGAAGCCGAGCTCAGCCGGAACCAGTCCCATGTTGGCCGGCATCGGCTCGGCCAGGATCGCTGCCGCTTCGTGCTCGGCCAGGGCCGCGCGCAGCGCCGGCTCGTCGTTCCAGGGCACCACGATCGTGTCGGCCGCCGCGGCGGCCGTCACTCCCGGGCTCGCCGGCAGCGCGTGGGTGGCAAGGCCCGACCCGGCCTCGGCGAGCAAGCCGTCGACGTGGCCGTGGTAGGCGCCGGCGAACTTCACGATCTTCTCGCGCCCCGTGGCGGCACGCGCGAGGCGGACCGCCGTCATCGACGCCTCGGTCCCGGACGAGGTCATGCGGATCATCTCGACGGAGGCGAACCGGCCGCAGACCTCCTCGGCCAGCTCCACCTCACCGGCCGTCGGCGCCCCGAAGCTCGTCCCGCGAGCGGCCGCCGCGTCCAGCGCCTTCACCACCGCGGGGTGGGCGTGACCGAGGATCAACGGTCCCCACGAGCAGACGTAGTCGACGAAGCGGTTGCCGTCGACGTCGATCAGCTCGGCGCCCTCGCCGCGGTCGACGAACAGCGGGTCCCGGCCGATCGCACGCATCGCGCGGACCGGCGAGTTGACCCCGCCGGGCAGGCGCGCGAGGGCGCGCCTGTACAGCTCGGCCGACCGGCTGTCGGTGAGCGAGGCCATCACCGGGGCCCGCTCAAGCGTGCCTGCGCTCCCAGTCCTTGAACTCGTCCGTGAAGTAGAGCAGCCGGATCTTCTTGAACTCGGTCGAGGAGTAGAGCGTCGCCCGCCCCTCGATGCCGGTCTGGTCGGCGATCGCGTCGAGGATCGCGTCGCACTCCTCCTTCGAGCGCCCGTGGGCCATCGTGAAGACCGAGTAGGGCCAGTCGGCATAGGTCGGGCGCTGGTAGCAGTGCGAGATCCCTCGCACCGCGGCCATCTGGCAGCCGACGTCGAAGATCCGCTCCTCGGGCACCTGCCACACGCCCATCCCGTTCGCCGAGAAGCCGGCCCGGCGATGGAAGAGGATCGCCGCGACGCGGCGCAGCAGGCCGCGCTCCTGCATCGCGGCGAGGTGATCGAGCAGCTCGCCCTGGTCGAGTCCGAGCTCCGCGGCGGCCGGCGCATACGGCTCCTCCACGACGGGCAGGTTCCCCTGCAGCGCCCGGATCACGGCGATGTCACGCTCGTCGTAGGGCTGAGGGTCCAGCTCGACGGGCTCGCTGGCCGCGGCCGTGCTGGCGAGCGCCTCCGTGCCCGCCTCCATCTCGAGGTCCATCCGGATCTTGAAGAGCTTGAGCGTCGGCAGCTGGCGCACCGACTCGGCGCCCGCCTCGCGGGCGAGCACCTCGAGCGTGCCTTCGAGCCCCAGCTCGGAGTCGGGCTCGGTGGCGATCGTGAACCAGAGGTTGAAGTCGTGGTTGCGCAGGTAGTTGTGCGAGACGCCGGGGTGGGCGTTGATGACCTGGGCGGCGCGGTGGGGGTGCTCGGGGTCCACCTTCGCCGCCACGAGCATCGAGGAGTAGCCGAGCGCGCGGGTGTCGAAGATCGGGGTGACCTGGCGGATGATGCGCTTGTCCAAGAGGCGGCGGACGCGCTCCATCACCTCCGCCTCGGAGAGCTCCGCGAGCGAGGCGACGTGCTGGTAGGGACGGGGCGCGATCGGGAAGCTGCCCTGCATCAGGTTCAGCAGGCGCCGATCGACATCGTCGAGCGGGACCGCGGCGCCGTCCTTGCGGGAGCGGATCTTCGGGGTGGCCGCGGCCGCGCGGTCGGTCGCCGACCCCTCGGCTCCGAGACCGTTGGCGTCCTCGCTGATCAGTTCTCCTCGGCCAGCCATCCCGCGGCATCCTTTGCGTGGTAGGTGATGATCGTGTCCGCCCCGGCCCGGCGCAGCGAGGTGAGGATCTCCAGCACCGTCGCCCGCTCGTCGATGTGTCCGGCCGCAGCGGCTGCCTTGACCATCGCATACTCGCCGCTGACGTTGTAGGCAGCCACCGGCATCCCGGTCGCGGACTTGACCGCGCTGATCAGGTCGCCGTAGGCGAGCGCCGGCTTGACCATGACCATGTCGGCGCCCTCCTGGACGTCGAGCAGCGCCTCGCGCACCGCCTCGCGCCCGTTGGCCGGATCCATCTGGTAGGAGCGCCTGTCGCCGAAGGCCGGGGCCGAGCCCGCCGCCTCACGGAACGGGCCGTAGAAGGCGGACGCGAACTTCGCCGAGTACGCCAGGATCGGGACGTCCGCGAAGCCCTCCCCGTCGAGCTCGGCGCGGATCGCGCCGACGCGCCCGTCCATCATGTCGGAGGGCGCGACGATGTCCGCGCCGGCGCGGGCGTGGCTGACGGCGGTGCGCGCCAGCAGCTCGAGCGTCGCGTCGTTCTCGACCGAGCCGTCGTCTCGAAGGACCCCGCAGTGGCCGTGGCTCGTGTACTCGCACAGGCAGACATCGGTGAGGACGAGCAGCTCCGGCAGCTCGCGCTTGATCGCGGCGGCCGCGAGCTGGACCGCTCCCTCATCGTCCCAGGCGCCCGATCCCAGCTCATCCTTCGCGGCGGGAATCCCGAACAGCATCACGGCCGCGATGCCGAGCTCCGCGGCGCCCCGGGCCTCCTGCAGCGCCTCGCCGACGGTGAGGCGCTCGACGCCCGGCATCGACGCGATCGGCCCGCGCGCCGACTCGGACTCGACGACGAACAGGGGCAGGATCAACGCACCCGCGCGCAGATCGGTCTCGCGTATCAGCCCGCGCAGCCCGGCGCTCGCGCGCAGCCTGCGCATGCGGGTCTGTGGAAAGGCCATCTCCCCCAGGGTAGAGGAGCCTCAGAGTGCGCGGCGGAGCCCGAGACGCGCGATCGCGCCGAACGCCGCGGTCAGGACGAGCAGGTGCACGACGGGTCCGCCCAGCGACGGAGAAGCGCCGTTCACGGCGGCGTCGAGTGCCTGCAGAGCGGCCTTGAACGGGAACACGAACGAGATCACCGAGATCACGTCGTAGAACCCGTGCCCGACCGCGCCCGCCGGCACGAGCGCGAGGAACACGAGCGGCAGCAGGATCAGGAAGGCCACCATCGAGGCTGCCCGTGCGTCCCGTGCCAGCGAGCCGATCGCGGTCCCGAGCGCGGCGAACGCGAGCGCGCCACAGGCGAGCGCCACGAGCCACTGAGGCACACGTCCCCAATCCAAAGAAACGAAGATCCCGACGCCGGCCAGCATCGCGAAGGCGACGAAGAACGAGCACACGGCCGCCAGGCCCACCTTCTCGGCGAGCAGGGCTCCGCGCGAGAGGAGCCCCCGCACCAGGCGGGCCAGCACGTGCTCTTCGCGCTCGAGCGCGATCCCGCCGGCGGCGAGCAGGACCCCGAGGAACATCAGCGACACCGCCACGGCGACCACGACGGCGAAGCTGTCCAGCGGCGTGCGGCGGCCGTGCACCAGTTCGGAGTGGATCGCGATCGGCTGCCCGACGCTGGCGAGCACCCGCTTGCTGACCCCGAGGTTCGCCGCGGCGAAGTCGGCGAACTGCGCGATGCGTTCGAGCGCTTCCCGGTCCGGACCGGCCGGGGTGTGGGCGATCACCCGTCGCAGCTCACCGGGGATCTGTTCGAGCCCGATCAGGTTCGAGGGCGCGCCGAGCGTGCCGAGGCTGCCGCCCCGGATCAGCACGTCGATCGCCTCCGCGGCGGCCTGCTGGATCTGCTTGGAGAAGCCGAGGTTCGCTTCGGCTAGCGCCGAGCGCAGCTCCGCGCGCACCAGCGACTGCTCCAGCGCGTCGCCGTTGTAGAGCACTTCGACCTGCCCCTGCGACGTCGCCGAGCCGACACGGGCCGCGATGTCCGACGGGATCACCACCGCGGCGAGCACCTTGCCGTCCGAGACCTGCCGCTTCGCCTCGGCGCGCGAGCTGACCGCGACCGGTTCGACGCTGCTGAAGAGCTGGTGCGCATATTCGTCCACGGCGACCCGGTGCCCGCCGACCTGCACGGTCTCGCCCGGCGCCGTTTCATCGACGATCGCGACGCGCGGACGCGAGGGCGCGCGCGAGATCGCGAAGCCGATCAGCAGGGCGATCGCCACCGGATAGAGGACGAGCACCGCGACGAGCAGCCGCGAGCGCGCGAGGATCACGAGGTCCTTGCGAAGCATCGCCCTCACGCCGCGGCCCCGCTCTCGCGCTCGAGGAACCAGACAAGCGCCCGCTCGAGGTCGGTCTCGCCCGCGCCCGCCCGGGCGAGCAGCTCGCCGCTCGTGCCCTCGAAGCGCAGCCGCCCGGAGTCCAGGACGAGCAGGCGGTCGGCGTGGCGCTGCGCCTCGGCCGGGTTGTGGGTCGAGAAGATCACCGCCCTTCCCGCCGTCGTCAGCCCCTTCACGAACGTCCACAGCCGCTCGCGCTGGGCGGGGTCCAGCGATGCCGAGGGCTCGTCGAGCGCCAGCACGGGTGGGTCGCCGAGCAGGCCGGCGGCGACGTTAACCCGCTGGCGGTTCCCTCCGGAGAGCCGCGCGAGCTGCTCGCCGGCCCGCGCGGCCAGGCCGGTCTGCTCGAGCATCATCGCGACCGTCGCCCGTGGGTCGGGCACCTGCTCCAAGCGCGCGAACAACCCGAGGTTCTCCGCGACCGTGAGCTTCGAGTAGAGCGCGGCCTGCTGCGGAGCCCAGCCGACCTCGCGGGGGGACAGGCTGATGGTGCCGCTCGACGGCGCCTGCACGCCGGCGATCGCCGACAAGAGGGTCGTCTTGCCGGCGCCGTTCGGGCCCAGCACCGCGAGCAGCTCGCCGGGCGCGAGCTCGAAGCTCACGTCCTCGAGCGCGACGAACCCGCCGAAGCGCTTGCCGAGCGCCTCGACCCGCAGGGCCGGGCTCACAGCAGCTCGCGCTTGCCCTCAGCCCAGGGCTCGAACGTGATGTGACGGCGCAGGTAGACGGCCGTCTCGCGCAGCACCGACAGGATCGGCAGCGCGATCAGCGCGCCGATGATGCCGTGCACCTCGAGCCCGAACAGCAGCGCGAAGATCACCAGCAGGGGGTTGATGCGCAACGTGTGGCCGAACACCTGGGGGGCGACGACGTGGCCCTCGACCTGCTGCAGGCCGATGAACAGGATCACGACCCAGACCGCGCTGATCGGGTCGGTGAACAAAGCCACCAGAACCGCCGGGATCGCGCCGAGGATCGGCCCGATGTATGGGATCAGCTCCGCCAGCCCGTAGAAGACGCCGAACACGACCGCGTACTTGCGCCCGTCCGGGAAGATCCCGAGCACGCCGAAGATGTAGAGCGAGAGCCCGGCGGAGAGCCCCATGATCACGCTGAAGAGGAGCTGCCCGCCGACGTAGCGCGTCAGCGCGCGCTGCACGAGCGCCGGATAGTCGTCGGCCTTGGAGCCGTCGCCGGAGGGCATGAGTCTTCGCACCAGCCGCCCGATCTGCGGCCCGTAGAGCAGCATGTAGACGGACACGACGAAGATCAGCACGAGGTTGAAGATCGCGTTTGCGATTTCGGTCGCGAGCGCGGTCCCGAACGACGCGAATTTGCCGGCGCTTTTGCCGAATTTGTCGAACACGCTCTGCACCGCCGTTTTGCCCGGTTTGACGATCTTCACGTGGACGCCGTCTTCGTTGAGCTGCTTTTCCCAGCTCACGAGCTGTTTGTTGGCTTCGCGTTCGAGTTTCGGGATGTTGTCCGTGAACCTCTGCACCTGATGGGAGATAGGGTTCGCGAGCAGGAACCCGATTCCCGCGAGCGTCAGGAAGAATGCGAGGTACACCGCAAGGACGGCCAGCCCGCGCGGGACGCGCTCCCGATGCAGCAGGGCGACCGCGGGGTTGAGGATCAGCGCGATGAGCCCGGCGACGACGAACAGGAGCAGGACCTTGCCGGCCGCTTTGGCGAGCGCCCAGGCGGCGACGATCGCCAGCGGCAGCAGGACGAGCTGCACCCAGCGGGGAACGACCGCGCGCACCGGCTCGCGTGCGCTCTCGTCCTCCTCCCCGACGAGCCGCTCCTCCTCCGGTGCGGGCGGCTCGGCCTGCTCGGCGGACGCGGCGCCGCGCGGTCTGCGGCGGAACCACCTCAACTCCCAGCCACCATCGCCCGAGTATGGCTGAGCCCCCGGCGGTCGAATCGGACCCGTCCCGCGCGGCGCCGACGGCGCCCGCGCGGATCCTGTTCGTCGGGGACATCGTCGGGGGCCTCGGGCGCGAAACCCTGCTCGACTGCCTGCCGGTCCTGCGCGAGAGCCACCACCCGACGTTCGTGGTCGTCAACGGCGAGAACGCCGCCGGCGGCCTCGGCATCACGCCGAAGAACGCCGACCAGCTGTTCGCCGCCGGGGTCGACGCGATCACGCTGGGAAACCACACGTACCACCGACGGGAGATCTACCCCTATCTCGACAGTCACGAGCGCATCGTCCGGCCGGCGAACTTCCTGCGCAGCCAGCCGGGCCGAGGAACGACGGTGGTCGAGCACGACGGTGTGCGACTCGGAGTCATCAACATCAGCGGCAACCTCTACCTCCGTGCCGGCCGGTCCGCCTTCACCGAGATCGAGGTGGCGCTCGGGGCGCTCGGGGAGGTCGACCACGTGCTCGTCGACGTGCACGCGGAGGCGACCTCGGAGAAGGTTGCGATGGGCTGGCACCTCGACGGCCGCGTGACGGCCGTGGTCGGAACCCACACGCACGTCCCGACGGCCGATGCGCGCGTGCTTCCCGGAGGGACCGCCTACATCACGGACGTCGGGATGACAGGCCCGCGCGGCGGCGTGATCGGCGTCAAGCGCGAGCAGGCGATCGAGTCGCTGCTCACGCAGATGCCCGTCCGCTTCGAGACCTCGCAGGAGGACCCCTGGCTGATGGGGGTCCTGATCAGCTGCTCAGCACCGCTTCGGGCTGACTCGATCGAGCAGGTGCTGATGCCGCGTCCTTCCAGACCCTGACCGGGGCGATCGCGTAGCGCCCGAGCAGGGCGACCATCACGATCGGGAAGAACCAGGGGATGTAGAGGTAGAACCAGTGTTCGACGGCGAGCTGCACGCCGATCAGGATCGCCGCGCACCCGGCCGCGAGCCCGACGAGGTCCTCGCGCCTCGGCACCAGGGCGAGGACGATCGCCAGCGCGAACGCCGCGCCCTCGACCACGTCGTGGGCGCTCTTCCACCCGTAGAGACCCCACACCGAGAACGGCGAGCCGCGGTTCGACTGGTATTCGATCGTGCGTTCCCAGATCGTCTTCAGCGAGTCGTGCGCGAGCGCGGGCCAGACCGACAGCGCTCCCACCGCCAGGAAGCCGGCCAGGAACGTCACGAGGACCAGCGGGCGGCGCCGGCGAGGTGCCGCCCGCAGCGCGTCGGTGGCCAGCAGCGGTGCGATCGCGAGCGGAGCGAACTTGGTCAGCCCCGCGAGCGCCGCCATCGCGCCGCGTACTCCGACGGCGACCGTCGAGCGGTACGTGGCCGCCAGCAGCGCCGCGAGGACGAGCGCACCGACCAGCGTGTCGTTGCTGTTGCTCTCGAGGGCGAACAGGGTGAACGGATAGGAGACCCACGCATAGGCGAGCGCGATCCCAAGCGTCGGCCCGCGCATGCGGCGTCCGATCAGGAACAGCAACCCGACCGAGAGCAGGTCGAAGAAGATCGCCGCCGCGTGGGCGGCCGGAAGGTCATCCCAGGTTCCGCTCCATCCGAAGGTCTGCTCGAACGGCACGTAGGCCTCGTAGTTGACCGGCCCGTAGGTGTCGCCGTGTTCGTTGTCGCCCGGCCAGCCGCCGTATAGCGGCTTGCCGTCCACGGTGCGCTCGGCTCCGATCACGCCCGCGTAGCCCACGTCGACGACGTTCGAGTCGGTGACGTTGAGCGCCACGCGGAAGCCGATCAGGAAGACGACGGCGATCGCGAGCACCGGCACCGGGACGAGCAGGTGCAGCCGCGGTCCGCCGTCTGCGGACGCCCGGCGCGGCCTTCGCATCAGCGCGAGCATCCGCGCCAGCAGATACAGCAGCGGCGGGTACACGAGCGGGACCGACCCGTAGATGTGGGCGTGGTTGAAGAGCGCGAGCGAGACCGAGAAGGAGAGCAGCACCAGCAGGTCGAGGTGCAGCAGCGAGAACGGCCGGCGGAAGTTGAAGAAGCCGAAGAAGAACAGGACGCACAGGGGCAGCCACACGTAGAGGGCGTTGACGTGCCTGCCGAAGGCGCCGGGGTAGCCGCGCGCCATCGTCCACGCGACCTGGAACCCGGTCCACTGTTCGAGCACCCGCCCCGAAAGGTCGTCGATCTGGACCTGGGCGATCTCCTTCTTGCCGTTCTTGGAGAAGTAGCTGACCTGCCAGTGGAAGCCGGGCTTCAGATAAGCCCCGCCGTAGGACCCGCGGTATTCGGCGCGGGCCGCCTGGACCTTGGGAAGCCGTTCGGCGATCGCGATCACCTGATTGGCCGAGAGACGACGGCCGGCGGGAGGCACGTTCGACGGCGGTACCGGGATCGGGGCTTCTGGATTGGGGGTGGAGTGGCTCGTTGAGGCGGCTGACTGGACCGACGCCGCGGAGCTCGAGGAGTACGCCGTGTCGGTGGCGGCGGATGCGCCGAGCGGGCCGGGTGTTCTCAGCGGCGTGCTCGAGGCTGTCGCGGCCGGCGCCGTGGCGGTGGCCGCGGTCGCCTGCGCGGGCGCGGCGCTGCGCGCCGCCGTCGTGACGCTCCTCGGCGGCGCCGCCGCCTGCGCGGCGGCGGGCGCGAGACTCCAGGCCACGCTGGCGAGCACGACGATCGTGCGGCGCATCGCCCGAATGTACGGGACGCCCTGGCGGCGCGCGCCCCTCCGCGACGCAGGGCGGGCGAGCGCGAGCGTCAAGCGGCTTCCGCCGGTAGCCCGAAATGCGACAGCACCATCGCCGCCACGTCGCGGATCGCCCACTGGGCGGGCACGGGGTCGGGGAGCTTCGCACCGCAGACGACGAGCGCGCCCAGCGAGTCGCTCGCGTGCAGCGAGCCGTGGCTCCCCCCTCCGACGTGCGCCTGGCGACCCCAGTCCGCGAACTCCCAGCCCGGCGCGGCAGACAGCAGGACCTCGCCGGAGGTCGGGCACATCAGGGCCGACCAGACCCGGGCGAGCGCGTCGGGGTAGTCGGGGGTGAGCAGCACGCCGTCCTGCACCCGGCCTCCGAGGACCCCCGGATCGCCGGCCAGGTGCCAGCCGGCCCCGCGCGGATCGCGCGTCGCCCCGCCGGGGGCGAAGCGCAGCTCGCCGCGCTCAGGGCTCGCGACGACCGCCTCGCGCGGCTGCTCGTGCGCGTCGCGCTCCAGCCACGTGACGAGATCGACGCCGGCGAGCGTCATCGCGACCGCGACGACGGACGCCCGCATCGCGTCGCGCTCGTCGTCGTGCAGCGCGTAGACCATCGCGGCCCGCTGCGAGGGACACACGGCGATCTGCGGGTCGGCGGCCTCCGCGCGCGCGGCCGCCCGCTCGCTGCGCCCGGGACGGGCGGGGCCCAGCACGCCGAGCTCCGCGAGCTCGTCCTGGAGCCAGATGACGTCGGTGACCGGCGCCTGCGAGTGGTCCGCCATCGCGATCACCGCGTGCTCCTCGAGGAAGGCGTCGATGCCCCCGGCGGCGTTCGCGACGCGCGCGAGCTGGAGGTCGGCCTGCGCCAGCGACTGGAGCTGGCCCTCGGGGCCGCGCTTGTGAGAGTGCCAGTCGTTGTCGGGCAGCGAGAGCAGCAGGAAGTCGAAGAGATCGTGCTCGACCATGTACTCAGAGACACAGCCGGAGTGGCGATCGCGGATCCCGGGCATCCCGAGGCCCGACCGGCAGGGCGTGCGCCGCGAAGCGAAGATGTCGGCGTAGAAGAGCTCGCGCGGGCCCATCACCGGGTGGGGCATCAGCGCGGCGGCGACGCGCGAGAGCGCGCTGTCGCGCACGGGCTCGTGCCTGTGGCGGCCGCGGTACATGAGGTAGGTGGTTCCGGCGGTGCGGACCTGGGCGTCGTCGAGCGACTCGAACACCGTCGGCGTCTCCGCCGCAAGGTGCGCGCGGTTCATGTTGTAGACGGTGTCGGTGAGCTGCTGCGTGATCCCGAAGCGCTGCGCCGCGCGGAAACTCGAGCCGTACTCCACGTAGCGGCCCTCGCCGCGGTGGTACCAGTTCATCGCCGGGATGCGGTGCCGGTCCTGGCCCCGGCCGGTCACGATCGAGGCGGCACACACGGGCGTGACGGACGGGAAGGCGGCGACGCAGTCCGGCACGTAGGTCCCGTCGCGCACGAGACGCTCGAGCACCGGAGCGGTGCCGGCGGCGATCGTGCGCTCGAGCATCTCCGGCGCCATCGCGTCGATCACGCAGAGCACCAGCTTGGGCGGCTTGGACGGCACTAACGACCGAGGATGCGCAGGCCCGCGTACTTCTCGCCCGCGCGCGAGCGGCGCCGGAGGACCAGCCACACGAGCGCCGCGATCGCGACATACCCGAGCGGGTGCAGAGCGCAGACGAGCGCGGCCGCGAGCAGGGCGGCACCGTCCAGGTAGAGCGTGAGGGCTTCGCGCGCGGACTGATCGCTCAGGCGCCGGCGCGCGCCCCACATCACCGGCCCGGACACCCGCTGCGCGAGGGCGACCACCGCCAGGCCGCCGAGCACCCCCGCCCACGGCGCATCGCCGTGGGCCGCGAGCGTGCCGGCGAACAACAGCGCGCCGGCGCCGAACGCGAGGCCGGTCAGCGCTGCGGCGAGGGGGTCGCGCTTGGGCTCGCGGCTCACCGGGTCATAGAACGGAGACAGCTTCAGCAGCACCTGTGCGGCCCAGGCCAGGGCGTATGCGACCGCGACGGCGAGCAGCCACCAGCTCGCCTCGAGGAAGTGGTAGCTGCCCGCGGGGAAGTCGACACCCAGGACGTTCGCGGATCCCAGCGCGCCCGCGAGCAGCACCGGCAGGAACGGGCGCAGCCCGCAGGCGGCGGCCAGCCCGGCACCGAGGCCGATGTAGAAGAAGAGGCCGTTCATCGCGTCTCGCCCATGTCGTTGCGCTACCGTCCCGGTGCCGGCCACCGGATCGGCAGGACGATAGACGACTGCCCCGGGACGACGGTTGCCATCCGAGGTGGCAGCCGGCCGGCGGCGAATGGAGCACGTGGGAAATGGAGCGATCTGGCACTCCCGGCGGGCGCGGAACGCGCCGCACCGCGCACGAGTTGGCGCGCTACGAGGCGCTGTTCGCATCGCGGACCCGCGGCATGAAGAGCTCGGCGATGCGCGAGATGATGGCGCTGACAGAGCGCCCGGAGGTGATCTCGCTCGCGGGCGGCCTGCCCGACACCTCGACGTTCCCGCCGGAGCTCTACGAGCGCCTGATGGCCGAGGTCTCACGGGAAACGGCGCGCGCGCTCCAGTACGGGCCCACGGAGGGCATGGCCGCGACGGCTGAGTGCATCGCGCAGGTGATGGCGGCGGAGGGAACCACGATCGACCCTGCCGACGTGATCGTCACGACCGGCGGCCAGCAGGTCATCGACCTGGTCTGCAAGACGCTGATCGACCCGGGCGACGTGATCGTCGCCGAGGCACCCACCTACCCGGGCGCGATCCCGAGCTTCAGCGCTTATGAGGCGGACGTCGTGCAGATCGAGATGGATGCGGACGGGATGCCGATCGACGCGCTGGAGGAGACCCTCGACAAGCTGGCGGGCGAAGGGCGCCACCCGAAGTTCATCTACACGATCCCCAACTTCCAGAACCCCGGGGGCGTGACGATGTCGCTGCCACGCCGGCGGCGGTTGGTCGAGGTCGCCCGCGAGCGCGAGCTGCTGGTGCTGGAGGACAATCCCTACGGGCTGCTCCGCTACGAGGGCGAGCCCCTGCCGACGCTCTACTCGCTCGACGCCGCCGCCGTCGGTCCCGACAGCGCCTCGGACCTCGTCATCTATCTGGGGACGTTCTCGAAGATCCTCTCGCCCGGCGTGCGCCTCGGCTGGGCCGTCGCTCCGCGCCCGGTGCTCGAGAAGCTCAACCTCTGCAAACAGGGCGCAGATCTCTGCTCCTCACCCGTGACGCAGATGTTCGTCGCCGCGTACTTCGCGGAGAGCGGCGCGTGGCTGCGTCACGTCGAGCGGCTGCGCGACCTCTACCGCGAGCGCCGCGACGTGATGTTCGAGGCGCTCGCCGAGCACTTCGGCCCCGGCGCCGAGTGGACCTGCCCCGAGGGGGGCCTCTTCGTCTGGGCGACGCTCGACGAGCGGATCGACACCACCGACCTGCTCGCGCTCGCCCGCACCGAGAACGTCGCCTTCGTGCCCGGCCGCGCGGCGTACATGGACGGGCGCAGGGGTGCCTCCTCGATGCGCCTGAACTTCGCCGGGATCCCCGAGCCCGAGATCCGCGAGGGCATCGCCCGGATCGGCCGCGCCATCTCCCGCCAGCTCGGACTGCTGGGGCTCTTGGACAGCCCGCCCACCCCCGGCCCGGCGGACGCCGGCGCCTCCGTGCAGGCCGCAGAGCCGCCGGTCGACGCCGGCGGCGCGGAGCTCGCGGACGTGGTCGAGCTGCCGCGCAGGGCCGGCGGCGAGCGGGGACGCCGCACCCAGGATCGATGACGGCTTCCCGCGGGGTCGCCGTGCTGAAGGGCGGAAGCTCGCTGGAGCGCTCTGTGTCGCTGCGCTCGGGCGCGCAGGTCGAGGACGCGCTGCAGGGACTCGGCCACGAGGTGACGGGCATCGACGTCGGCGCGGACCTCGTGGAGCGCCTGACCGACCTCGGGCCGGACGCCGTGTTCATCGCGCTGCACGGCCCGCAGGGGGAGGACGGCACCGTCCAGTCGTTGATGGAGGCCCTCGGGCTCCCTTACACGGGCTCACCCCCGGCGGCCTGTGCTCGCGGCACCGACAAGGTTCTGGCCAAGCAGCTGATGCGCGAAGCCGGGATTCCGACGCCCGAGTTCCAGGGCTTGCGCCAGAGCGCGATCCGAGACCTCGGCGCGGGCGGCGCGGTTCCGAGCATCGAGCGCCGCCTCGGGTTCCCGATGGTCGTGAAGCCTGCGCGCGGCGGCTCCGCGCTGGGCGTCAAGTTCGCCAGCTCGAGCTCGGAGCTGCCCGGCGCGATGGTGGGGGCGTTCTCCTACGACGGCACGGTCCTGCTCGAGCGCCACGTGAGCGGCCGCGACCTCGCCGTCTCGGTGCTCGGCCCCGAACGGGCCGGGCGGTTGGAGCCCGCACGCCCCCGCGCCCTGCCGATCGTCGAGGCGGTGCCACGAGAAGAGGGCTTCTACGACTACGAGTCGCGCTACGGGATCGGCATGACCACCTTCGTCTGCCCGGCCGAGCTGCCTGCCGAGATCACCCACCGCGCCCAGGAGCTGGCGGTCGAGGTCTACGAGCTGCTCGGCTGCCACGGCTTCGCGCGCATCGACCTGATGGTCGACCACGAGACCGCCGAGCTGTGGGTCCTCGAGGCGAACGTCGTGCCCGGCATGACCGAGACGAGCCTGCTCCCGCAGGCCGCCGACGCGGCCGGGATCTCCTTCGACGAACTGGTCGGGCTGATGCTGGAGAGCGCGTTCACGCGCGGTGTCGAGGCGGACGCGGAGTAGGCGCGCTTCGCCCGGGTGAAGGAGCGAAGTGTGCTCTGCACACGAGCGAGAGAAGGACGCCGGCCGGCGCCAGCCTACGCGCCGCTCAGCTGTCGCCGGCGGCGAAGTCCTCTGGCGAGACCTGGTCCAGGAACTCCTTGAACTTCTCCACGACGTCCTCCGACTCCTCGACGTCGTGCTCGAACTCGATCGCCGACTCCGAGATGACCTCCTCGGCCGCGTAGATCGGCGCGCCGGAGCGGACGGCGAGCGCGATCGCGTCGCTCGGCCGGGAGTCGATCTCGAGCTCCCGCCCCGCCACGCTCAGGGTGATCGAGGCGAAGAAGGTGTTCTCGCGCAGCTCGGTCACCGACACCTGCGTGCACTTGACGTCGAGCTCTCCGAGGATGTCGCAGAGCAGGTCGTGCGTCATCGGGCGGGGGGTGCCGGCGCCCTGGAGCTTCATCAGGATCGAGGCGGCCTCGGGGTGACCGATCCAGATCGGCAGGAACTTGTTGCCGTCGACGGTCTTCAAAAGCACGATCGGCTGCTTGCCAACCATGTCGAAGCTGACGCCGTAGATCACCATCTCCTGCACGAGGATCCTCCGGAAGGGGCCGAGGTCAGAGTATAGGTCCGGATCATCAGGCCCCTGAGCGTGCCGGCCGGCTCGAGGCGCAGCCCGCAGCCGGTCTCAGGCGCGGGCCTTGAAGCTCCAGAGCTTGTTGCCGAGGAAGCTGAGCGGGGTCGCCGCGGCGACCGCGATCGCCTGCGCGGAGACCTTGGTCATCCCGCCGGCCTCGACGAGCACCGTGAGCAGGCCGAGGCTGATCACCTCGGTCACGAGGCTGACGAGCAGGAAGCGGATCGCCTGGTGGTGAGCGATGCCCTCGCGCGCGTCGAAGGTCCAATGCCGGTTCCACACGAAGTTGTTGGCGACCGCGACGATCCAGGCGAGCACGGACGCGACGCGGTAGTCGACGCCGACGCCGTGGACGAACAGCGTGTAGACGGCGAGGTTGACGATGAAGCCGAGTCCGCCGACCAGCCCGAACCGCACGAGCTGAAGCCAGTTCGCCGGCCGGCGCATGCCGTGAATAAGGCGTACATGTGGCCTCAGCTCCACCGCGCTGGCGTCCTCAGGCATCGCAACAGGTTAGCGGCACTTCCGCCCGGTAGCGAACGCTAGCCTGTCCGCGATGAGGGCTCTCCGCACAGCGTGGGCGCCGGCAGCGGCGATCGCCTGCCTCGCGCTGTCGGCCTGCGGCTCCGGCAAGGGCGGCGAAACGAAGGGCGACCAGGTGACGGGTGGCGGGATCCAGGCCGGACAGACGGTCGGCGCGGGCGCCAAGGCCCGTCCGGCGGCCACCCACATGGTCGCCGACCCCCAGGAAGCGGACAGCTTCCCCGCCCCCGCGTCGGTCCGCCATGCCTCGGCGGCGGCACCGGTGAAGGCCGGTGAAGCGGTCGTCGCCGCGGGCGCGCCGTCGGACTCCGAAGTCAAGGCCGAGCTCCAGCAGATGCGGGCCGTGGAACAGTCCGCCAAGCAGGCCAGCCACGCCAGGCTCACGCCGGTCCCGGGCGGCGAGTCGATCGGCGGCGCCGGGACGATCCCGATCCCGACGAACGTCCCGGAAGCGGTTCAGAAGGTGGTGGCCGGCGCGAACGAGATCGCCGACTTCCCCTACGTCTTCGGCGGCGGCCACGCCTCGTTCATCGACAACGCGTATGACTGCTCCGGCTCGGTGAGCTACGCGCTCGCCGCCGGCGGCCTGATCGGGCGTCCGGAGACCTCCGGCGAACTCGAGAGCTGGGGCGTGCCCGGCCCGGGTCGCTACATCACGGTGTTCGCAAACGCAGGGCACACCTACATGTACGTGGACGGGATCTTGTTCGACACCGCCGGGCGCAGCGGCGTCTACGCATCCCGCTGGCAGGTCACCGGTGTGAACAACAGCGGCTTCGTCGAGCGCCACTGGCCCGGACTCTGAGGTTCGGGTGTTGCACGTCGCCACTCTGCTGCTCTCCCTGCCGCCGGCGCTGGACGGTGAATCGGCGGTCGGCAACAACACGGCCATCGCTGTGATCTCGGTGATCTCGATCGTCTTCGGCTGGGTGCTGCTGGCGGCGCTGTGGCACTTCGTCTTCAGCGCCAAGGCGCGCAGGCGCCGGGGGGAAGAGGACCCGCCGCGCTGAGCGCCGGGGCCGCCGCCGTCGGCGGGCGGCACCGCAGCTAGCCGACCAGCGTCGCGGCGCTGATGACCGTCGTGGTCTCGGGCGTCGAGGCGGCGTTGCGGACGATCAGCCGGAGCATCAGCTGTGCCTTGCGCGCGTGGCGCAGGCGGCCGGAGGCGCTCTTGGTGAGCATCACGTGCACCACGCTGTGCCCGCCCTTGGCGGTCACGAGGATCGCTTTCCCGATCACGAGCTCAGGCGGCGTCCCGGCGGGCAGGCCGGTCGCGGCCGTGCCGGAGATCTTCAGTTTCTTCGCCAGCGCCTTGGAGATCAGCACCTCGAAGCGGCCGGTGACCTGCTCGTTGACCGAGTAGGCGACGGCGAGGCCCTTCTTCACGGCCGACTTCAGCGACTGCGAGATGACGGAGGCGGTCGCGACGGGTTTACCGGGCTGCGCGCCGGCGCCTTTGCCGGACCCGGACCCGGACCCGGCGGGCGCGGCGGGCGCGGCAGACCCGGGCGTGGCGCCGCCGGGCGCGGCAGCGCCGGGGGTGCCCGGCGCGGGCGGGCCGTTGACGGTCAGTTCGTGTTCCACGACGTCGGTGTTGCCGGCGACGTCGGTGATCCTGAGCACGATGTTGTACGTGCCGCCGTACGCGTAGGTGTGAAAGACGCTGCCGGCGCAGGGGCTGAGCCACGGCGCTTCGCAGACAGGCGAGCCGGGCGCGTAGCCTTTGGCTTCGGTGCCGTCGCCGAAGTTCCACGTGTAGGTCGCGTAGGTCGGGGTCGGCGGCCCGCTTGCACCGTAAGCGAGGGTTTCGAGCAGCCCGACCGTCGAGCCCATGCCGTCGAGACCGACGACTTCGCCGGCGTTTGCGGTGTTCGGGGCCGTGAAGCGCGGAACGAAGCCGACCCCGCCTGCGCAGTGGCGGCCGGAGAGGCTGTACACGTTGTTGATGTAGTACCTGCCGTCGCCGACGGTCTCGTTCGACTGGAAGCCGGCTTCGCTTTTCGGGTCGGCTGTGCCGTCGCCTTCGATCGGGCCGTTGATGGTGTTGCCGTAGAAGTCCCGGCATAGATCGGTGACCTCGTAGCCGCTCGGGTCCTTCCAGCTTTCGAGCAACGGGTCGGTGACGATGTCGTCCTGCTCGACGGCGATCTGGTTGATCATCAGGTCTGAGAGCCCGGCTCTGTAGTCACCGAATTCATCCCGGCCTTCTTGGTTGGGCTCCTGGATGTGGGGACCTTCGAGGCGGCGACGTTCTTCGAGTTCGGCCTTTTCGAGCGCCGTTCCCTTTTCGCCGTTCAGGATTTCCTGTTCTTCTTTGCTCGCCGTCTTCGGTGTCTCGCGGACGATCGCGCCTTCCTTGTACATCCAGCCGCCGTCCTGGCAGTCGAATGCGTTGTCGTAGTAGTGGCTCCCCCCGGTGAACGTTCCGAACTTGCCCTCGGCGCCGGCCGTCCAAGGGATCGCGCCGTAGAGGATCGTGCTGTTGTCCCCCTCGGGAGCTTTGTCCGCGTTGATCGCCCCGTGATAGCTGCAGAAGCTGTTGTCCCAACTCGTGCTGTTGCGTTCACCGGCTTCCTCTTCGAGGGTCGATGCGGCGAAGTCCGAGCAGTGCCCGCCCGCGGCGTCGAGGCACACGGTCACGCCGGGGGGCGTGATCAGGTAGTAGATCGTGTGCATCCCGGTCGGGAGACCGTGACCGGCTATGAACGACTGCAGCTGTGCGCGCAGCTGTGCGTCCGTGAGACAGGTGATCGCCCCCTCTACGAGCGCGTGCGGGTCGGTGCACCCGGCCCCCGGGTATTTGGTGAAGTCGTGGTATGCGCCCTTGAAGGCAATCGAGTCGGCGGCGCCGGTGTTCGAGCGGTCGCGGTACTGCGCGACCGACGCGAAGATCGTTTCGAGGCCGCCGCTCGAGACCCCCATCTGCTGCATGAAGTGTTCGACGGCACCCATCCATTCGTGGCGTTCGTGGTAGATGTCTTCCGGGTCCCAGAAGATCCCGTAGACGCTCGTGCCGTGCAGCACCGCGTTGCCCGCTTCATTGGCGAAGCTCGCCGAGGAGCCTTCTCCGATCGTGCCGGCGTTGCGCGGCTGCAACCCGACGGTCGTTCCGCCCACGGTCGTGACCTTGGCGCCGGCCGGCGCGGCGAACAGCGCCGAGCAGGCGAGCGCGCTCAGAAGAAGAAGGACGGCCACACCGGCGTATGAGCGGGCACCGGCGGCTGAGAGCGAACGGGCAAAGTTGGTCACGAGCCCCTCATCGGCACTCACGCCCACATCCCTTAGCGCCGCTGGACACCGCTCCCGCCCCGCCCGCGCGGGCCCCCCGGCGCGTCAAAGGTCGCTCGTGCGGACCTATACTTGCGCGGCCGCGGCCACTCGGCGCGGCTCAATTTTCTGGAGGAGGTTTCGTTTCGATGATCAGTCACCTCGCCCGCATCGGCGCGCCGGTGCTGGCGGTCCTCGTGATCGCGGGGTGCGGGAGCAGCAGCTCGACCACGTCGACGACTTCGAGCACGCCCACGACGACAGCCGCCGGCCCGACAGCGACGGACGCGGCGATCGCGGCGAAGGTTCCCGCGGCGATCAAATCCAAGGGCACGCTCGTCGTCGGCACCGAAGCCCAGTACGCCCCGAACGAGTTCCTCGCCTCTGACGGGCACACGATCATCGGCATGGACCCGGACCTCGTGACGGCGCTCGCCGCCACCATGGGCCTGAAAGCGAAGTTCAACGACGCCCAGTTCGAAGCGATCATCCCCGGCATCCAGGCCGGGCGCTACGACCTCGGGGCCTCCTCGTTCACCGACACCAAGGAACGCGAGAAGAAGGTCGACTTCGTGACCTACTACAACGCCGGCATCTCCTTCTACGCGAAGACGGGCACGAACCCGGGCGTGGAAGGCCTGAAAGACCTCTGCGGCAAGACCGTGGGCGTCGAGAAGGGCACCGTCGAGCAGGAAGAATCCGAAGCTCAGAGCAAGGCCTGCACCAAAGAAGGCAAGAAGGCCGTGACGGTGCTGAGCTTCCCGGGGCAGAACCAGGTGAACCTGGCGATCGCCAGTGGGCGGGCCGCCGTCGGCCTCGCCGACTCGCCGGTCGTCGCCTACCAGATCAAGCAGAACAAAGGCGAGTTCACGCTCGTCGGGAAAACGTACGCGTTTGCTCCCTACGGGCTGGCCGTGCCCAAGAACAGCGGTCTCGCGCAGCCGATGCTCGAAGCGCTCAAACAGCTGATGAGCACCGGCAAGTACAAGGAAATCCTCGAAAAGTGGGGGATCCAGGAAGGCGCGATCAGCGACCCGAAGATCAACGGCGCGATCAGCTAGGAGCTGAGCGGTGTCCGCTGTCAGGGACACCGGTGTCGAGGGACGGCCCGAAGACATCCGGGCCGTCCCCGTGCGACGGCCGGGCCGGTGGATCGCCGCGGCGATCGTCCTGGTCCTGCTCGTCGCGATCATCCATTCGGTCGCGAGCAACCCGCGCTTCGAATGGAGCGTCGTCGGCGAATACCTGTTCGACGAACGCATCCTCGAAGGGCTCCGCGTAACCCTCGAGCTGACCGCCATCTCGATGGCGATCGGGATCGCCCTCGGCGTCCTGCTCGCGGTGATGCGGCTCTCCCTGAACCCGCTCGTCGCCGGGGCGAGCTGGCTCTACATCTGGTTCTTCCGCGGCACCCCCGTGCTGGTCCAGATCATCTTCTGGTACTTCATCTCGGCCCTCTATCCGAAAATCGACATCGGGATCCCGTTCGGTCCCGCCTTCATCCACGGGAACGCGAACACCCTGATCCACGCGTTCACCGCGGCCATCCTCGCCCTGGGCCTGAACGAGGGCGCGTACATGGCCGAGATCGTCCGCGCGGGGATCATCTCGGTCGACGAGGGCCAGGGGGACGCGGCACAGTCGCTCGGCATGACGCGCCTGCAGACGCTGCGCCGGATCGTGCTGCCACAGGCGATGCGCGTGATCATCCCGCCGACCGGCAACGAGACGATCTCGATGCTCAAGACGACCTCGCTGGTGAGCGTGATCGCGGTCCCGGAGCTCCTCTACTCCGTGCAGGCCATCTACGCGGTCAACTTCAAGACGATCCCGCTTCTGATCACCGCCAGCATCTGGTACCTCGTGTGCACGAGCGTGCTCTACGTCGGCCAGTTCTACCTCGAACGCCACTACGGTCGCGGCGCGACCCGCGAACAGGCGGCGACGCCGCTGCAGCGGCTGCGGGGCGTACTCACGTTCCGGCGTCCGGGCGAGCACTTCCGCCCCTCCGGCGGGGAGCACCGGTGAGCGACACTTCTCCGATGGTCCTTGCCGAGGGCGTGCGCAAGCGCTTCGGGCGAAACGAAGTCCTGCGTGGCATCGACCTCGAGGTCAAGCCGGGCGAGGTGCTGTGCCTGCTCGGGCCCTCGGGCTCGGGCAAGTCGACCTTCCTGCGCTGCATCAACCACCTCGAGAAGATCAACTCCGGACGGCTGTCCGTCGACGGCGAGCTCGTCGGCTACCGCGAGGTCGGCGACAAGCTCCACGAACTGCGCGAATCCGAGATCGCGCGCAAGCGCGCAGAGATCGGGATGGTCTTCCAGCACTTCAACCTCTTCGGCAACATGACGGCGCTCGAGAACGTGACGTGCGCTCCGATCCGCGTCAAGCACGAATCGCGCAGCGATGCCCGGGAACGCGGCCGCGAGCTGCTCGGCCGCGTCGGGCTCGAGGACAAGCTCGACTTCTATCCCACACAGCTCTCGGGCGGACAGAAGCAGCGCGTCGCGATCGCGCGGGCGCTCGCCATGGAGCCGAAGCTGATGCTGTTCGATGAGCCGACCTCCGCGCTGGACCCGGAGCTGGTCGGCGAGGTGCTCGAGGTGATGCGAGGGCTGGCCGCGGACGGGATGACGATGGTGGTGGTGACCCACGAGATGGGGTTCGCCCGCGAGGTCGCCGACGCGGTCACGTTCATGGACGAGGGCATCGTCGTCGAGGAAGGACCGCCGGCCGAGCTGCTCTCGAACCCCCGGCACGAGCGCACGCGGACCTTCCTCTCGAAGGTCCTCTGAGCGGCGCCCGTCAGTCTGCCGGCGCGTCCACCGCGGGCACGATCAGGACCGGCACGCCCCCGTGATGAAGGACGTAGTGGCTGACGCTGCCGAGCAGCGCCGAGCCCACCGCGCCGCGCCCGCGCGAGCCCATCACCACGAGATCGTGGCCGCCCGCTTCGATCTGCGCGATCAGGGCGGGACGCACGGGCGCATCGCTGACGAGGCTCGTGGCGCCGACCGAGCCCGGCACGCGCTCCAGCGCGGCGCGCACGATCGCCTCGGTCTCCCGCCGCGCGTGTTCGGCGATTTCGGCCAGCGCGGAGGCGCCGGGCGTCGCGTAGGTGAAGGCGGGCGGCGAGGGTACGGCGGCGAAGATCGTCAGGCGCGCGTTCTCGCTCACGGCGAGGTCGATCGCATGTCTGAGCGCGAGTTCCGCGTCGGGCGACCCGTCGATCGGGACGAGGATGTTCGCGAACACGACGCGCAAACTAGCGCGCTTCGCGCGCCATGTGGGCCTCCAGCCGCGAGAGCGCCTCGCCGAGGCCGGCGCGCCCGTAGCCCATGCGCACGTGGTGCGGCTCGTCGTAGACGTAGCCGGGCAGCAGCAGGACCCCGGACTCCTCCGCGACCCGTTCGCACCAGGACCGCACGTCGCGCTCGTCGCACACGCGCGGGAAGCCGATCGGGCCCGCCGGCGGCGGCACCCACTCGAGCACGTCCTCGTGGCGGGCGAGGAACGCGGTCAGGGCGGTCAGGTTCTCCAGCACCCGCTCGCGCGCCTCGCCGATGAGCCGATCGGAGTGGCGCACCGCGAGGGCCACCAGCAGTTCGCTCGGCGCGCTCGAGCAGATCGTCGTGTAGAGCTTCAGCTCGCGGAGCTGCTCCAAGAGCGAGCGCTCGCGGCACGCCAGCCAGCCGATCCGCAGGCCGGGCAGGCCGTAGGACTTCGACACGGTGTTCAACGACAGCGCCCGCTCGTAGAGATCGCAGGCGGCCGGGAGCCGCGCGCTCTCCTCGTGCTCGAGGCCGCGGTACACCTCGTCGCTGAACAGGACCGCGCCGCGCTCGGCGACCATCTCCACCAGGCGGCGCTGCTGCCCGCCGCTCATCTGGCTGCCGGTCGGGTTGTGCGGAGCGTTGACGTAGACGAATCGCGTGTCGGGGCGCAGCAGCCGCTCGAGCTCGTCGAGGTCGTAGGCCCACCCCTCCGAGTGGCGGCGCTGCCACGGCGTCACGTCTGCGCCCGTGCTTCGGGCGAGGTTGAGCGCCGAGCCGTAAGAGGGCGTCTCCACGACCGCGTGCTCGCCCGGCCCGAGCAGCGCGTGATAGGCGATGAAGATCCCCTCCTCGGCCGCGGCGAGGGTCAGGACGTCGTCGGGCTCGACGCGCTCGTAGGACCCGGCGATCGCACCGCGCAGCTCCGGGGAGCCGGCGACTTCGGTGTAGCCGAGGCGCAGCGAGCGCAACCGCTCCTCGGCGTCCGGCTCGAGCTCCAGCAGCGCCGAGAGCGGGCGCGACTCGCAGTCGCTGCTGGAGAGCATCAGCTCGGCCCGGAACTCCCAGCGCTCGTAGAAGCGCTCGATCTCGAACGGCTCGATCTTCACGCGGGCGATGCTACGTCAGCCGAGGCGCGCCTCGTAGCCGCGCGCGGCGAGGGCGCTCAGCACCTCGTCGGTATGACCCGGGCCGCGCGTCTCCAGCGTCAGCTCGACCGCGGTCTCCCGCGGGTGCAGCGGGACGGTTTCCCGACGGTGCTCGACGCTGAGCACGTTTGCGCGCAGGCTCGCGATCAGCCCAAGCAGCTCGGCGAGCCCGCCGGGGCGATCCGGGACGCGGGTGTGTATCCGCACGCGACGGCCTTCCTCGGCTTCGTGGCGCAGGAGCAGCGAGGCGAGCAGGCCGCTGTCGACGTTGCCGCCCGAGACGACCGCGACCGTGGGGCCATCCGCTGCGGGCAGCGAGCCGGCCAGGAGAGCCGCGACCGCGACGGCGCCCGCGCCCTCCGCGACGAGCTTCGAGCGTTCCGCGAGGAAGACCATCGCGTCGGCGATCTCGTCCTCGCTCACGGTGACGAGGCCGTCGAGCAGCTCGCGCAGGAGCGGCATCGTCAGGCGACCGGGGCGCTTGACGGCGATCCCGTCCGCGATCGTCGTCTCGCTCAGCACCGGCGCGCCCGTGCTCGCGCCGGCTCCCGGCTCGCCGATCGCCTCTGCGAACGGCGCGCAGAGCGCGGCCTGCACACCCACGAGCTGAGCCGAGGCGCCGGCTCGGCGCAGCGCGATCCCGATACCGCTCGCGAGACCGCCGCCGCCGACCGGCACGATCACGCGCGCCAGATCCGGGACGTCCGCGACGAGCTCGAGGCCGAGCGTCGCCTGGCCTGCGATCACATCGGCGTCGTCAAAGGGGTGCACGAAGGCCGCTCCGGCACCCGCCGCGGCAGCCTGCGCCTCTTCGAGTGCCTCGTCGACGGTCGCACCCGCGAACCGGACGCGTGCGCCGAGCGCCTCGACCGCGAGCACCTTCGACACGGGTGCGTCGCGGGGCATGAAGACCTCGCAGCCGAGCCCCTTCGCCCGCGCGGCGTACGCGACGGCGCGGGCGTGGTTGCCCGCGCTCGCGGTCACGAGGCCCGCGGCGGCGCCGGGCCCCAGCGCCGCGATGCGATTCAGCGCGCCGCGGATCTTGAACGAGCCCGCCGTCTGCAGGCACTCCGCCTTCAGGAGCACAGGCGCCCCGGAGAGCTCAGAGAGCTCCTGGGAGGGAACCACCGGCGTGCGCAGGGCGAGCTCAGCCGTAGCGCGCCGCGCCGCATCGAGGTCGGCCCCGGCGATCAGCTCGCCGGCCTCATCGCCCGGGGCAGGACGATCGACCCGATCGAGGCCGGTCATGACACCAGAAGGTATAGGTTGTGAGCCTTATCGGGCAACGGGGAGCAGTAGCGGTGGGGGAGCTGGGAGACATCGTGCACGACCTCGAGCCCGAACTGGGTCCGGTCGAAGTCGAGCCCTTCCCCCTGGAGGGTGGCATCACGAACCGGAACTACCGTGTGCGACTCGGCGGCAGCGACTACGTCCTGCGGCTGCACGGCAAGGAGACGGACCTGCTCGGGATCAGCCGCGAGGCCGAGCAGGCGGCGAACGAGGCAGCGGCGGCGCTCGGCATCGCCCCGGCCCTGGCGGCGAGCTTCGCCGGCGGGATGGTGACCCGCTACGTGCCGTGCGAGACGCTCGCGGCTTCCGAGGTCGCGGCGCGCGCCGAGGAGATCGCGGTGGCGTTGCGACGCTTCCACGACGCCGATCTGACGCTGCCGTCCCCGTTCTGGGTTCCCGACCTGATCGCGGCGTACGAGCGCACGCTGCGGGCGCGCGGCGGGGCGCCGCCGGAGCTGGGCGCGGCGGGCGAGCTGGCCGATCGGATCGCCGCGGCGGTGCCGGCGGCAGAGCGGTGCCCCTGTCACAACGATCTGCTGCCCGGGAACGTGATCGCCGACACGGAGAGCGGGCGCCTGATGATCGTCGACTGGGAGTACGCGGGCATGGGCGACCCCTGGTTCGACCTCGGCAACCTGTCGGTCAACAACGACTTCGGCGAGGACGAGGACGAGCGCCTGCTGCGGGCCTACAACGACCGCGCCCCCTCGCCGGCCGAGCGCGCCCGGCTGAAGCTGATGCGCCTCATGTCAGATGTCAGGGAGGCGGCCTGGGGCGTCGTCCAGGGAAGCCTCTCGGACCTCGACTTCGACTTCGCCGGCTACGCCGAGCGCCATTTCGGCAGGCTGCGCGCGGCGGCCGGCGACGGCCAGCTCGAGCGCCTGCTCGCGGCGGCGCGGCGATAGCGATGGTGCGCCCGCGCGAGCTGCCCCCCCGTGCACGAGTCGTGATCATCGGCGGCGGCGTCGGCGGCACGGCGATCGCCTACCACCTCACACAGCTCGGCGAGCGCGACGTGGTGCTGCTCGACCGCAACGAGCTGACCAGCGGCTCGACCTTCCATTCGGCGGGCCTCGTCGGCCAGCTGCGTTCGAGCCTGCCGCTGACGCAGATGATGATGGACTCGGTGGAGCTCTACCGGCAGCTGGACTGCGGCTGGGTGGAGTGCGGCGGCATCCGGCTCGCCTGCACGCCCGAGCGCGAGGAGGAGGTGCTGCGTCAGGTCGCCTGGGCGCGAACGTTCGGCCTGCCGCTCGAGCTGATCTCTCCCGAGGAGGCGCGGGAGCGCTTCCCGCTGATGGACACCGAGGGCGTGCGTTGCGGCTCCTACCTCGCCACCGACGGCTACCTCGACCCGTCCCTGCTGACGACGGCGCTCGCGGACGGGGCCCGGGCCGGCGGCGCGCAGATCTTCACGCACAGCCGCGTCACGGCGATCGACCTCGCAGAGGACTCCCGCGGGACCCGGCGGGTGGCCGGCGTGCAGACGGAGTGGGGGCCGATCGAGGCAGAGGTGGTGGTGAACGCCGGCGGGATGTTCGCCGCGGAGCTTGGGCGCATGGCGGGTGTGCGCGTCCCGATCGTTCCGTTCGCTCACGAGTACCTGGTGACCCAGCCCTTCCGCGAGCGCGGCGCGCCGGGGCAGATCGTGCATCTGCCGACCCTGCGCGACCCCGACCTGCTGATCTACTTCCGCGAGGAGGGCGGTGGGCTGATCATGGGCGGCTACGAGCGGTCGTCGGCTCCGTGGGCGCTCGACGAGCGGGGGGTCGACGCGATCCCGCAGGACTTCAACGGCCGCCTGCTGGAAGAGGACTGGCCGCGCTTCGAGGAGATCGCCCAGAACTCGCGCCGGCGCGTGCCGGTGATGGACGAGATCACGGTGACGAGGCTCATCAACGGGCCCGAGGCATTCACCCCCGACAACGAGTTCTGTCTCGGCGAGAGCGAGGTCCGAGGCTTCTTCGTGGCGGCGGGCTTCTGCGCGCACGGGCTCGCCGGCGCCGGCGGGATCGGCAAAGCGATGGCCGAGTGGATCCTCGCGGGAGAGCCCGCCAGCGATCTGTGGGAGATGGACATCCGGCGCTTCGGGCAGCAGTACCGCTCGCCCTCATACACGCTCAAGCGCACGCGCGAGGTCTATGAGACCTACTACGACATCCGCTATCCGGGCCACGAGCGCCTGGCGGGACGCCCGCTGCGCACCTCGAGCAACTACCAGTGGCACGACGAGCACGGCGCGGCGTTCGGCGAGAAGTCCGGCTGGGAGCGCGTCAACTGGTACGAGTCGAACGCCCCCGCCGGAGACGAGGAGCTGCGCCCCCGTGGGTGGGCCGGGATGCACTGGTCTCCCGCGATCGGTGCCGAGCACCTCGCGACGCGCGAGCGCGCGGGCCTCTTCGACGAGTCGTCCTTCGCAAAGCTGGAGATCGCGGGGCCCGGGGCGGGCGCCTTCCTGGAAGGACTCTGCGACAACAGCGTCGCCCGGGACGTCGGCGCGATCACCTACACGCAGATGCTCAACAGCCGCGGCGGGATCGAGTGCGACTTCACGGTCACCAGGGTCGGGGAGGAGCTGTTCTCGATCGTGACCGGCACCGCGTTCGGCAACCACGACCTGAGCTGGATCCGCCGTCACGCTCCCGCCGACGGGAGCGTGACCTGCAGCGACGTCACCGCACGCTGGGCGTGCTTCGCGCTCTGGGGCCCGAAGGCGGGCGAGATCCTCTCCCCCCTGACCCCCGACCCTTTGGACTTCCCCTACATGAGCATGCGCGAGCTGACCGTCGGCGATGTGCCGGTCCGCGCGCTGCGCGTCACGTTCGTCGGCGAGCTCGGCTGGGAGCTGTACTGCCCGACCGAATACGGCGCGGGGCTGTGGCGCACGCTCTGGGAGGCGGGCGCCGATCACGGTCTGGTAGCCGGGGGATATCGCGCCATCGACTCGATGCGCCTCGAGAAGGGCTACCGGGTGTGGGCCGCCGACATCACACCGGACGAGACTCCTTACGAGGGCGGGCTGCGCTTCTGCGTCAAGGACGGGGGCGGGTTCCTGGGCGCCGAGGCGCTCACCGTCGCGGAGCCGCCTGCGCGCCGGCTGCGTTGCCTGATCCTCGACGACCCGCGCTCGGTGGCGCTGGGCAACGAGCCCGTACGCGTGGCGGGCGAGATCGCCGGGCGTGTGACCAGCGGCGGCTACGGCTACACCGTCGAACGCTCGATCGCATACGCCTATCTGCCCGCCGAGATCGAGACCGGCACACGCGTCGAGCTGGACATCTTCGGGCGCTGGATCCCCGGCGAGGTGGCGCGAGAGCCTCTGTTCGACCCGAAGGGCGAGCGGGTCAGGGACTGGCGCTGACGTTCACAAGCCGTTACAGTCGGTTCACAGGCGGGGGGCCTGGCTGAGGGAACCTGGTCTGGGAGGCCGGGGAGCCGGACCCCCGGAGGGACTGCGCAACTAGGAGGGAAACAGGGATGGAGTCAGGGCTTACGCGCCGTCAGGTGCTTCAAGCGGGGGTCGCCGCGGGCGCCGTCGCGCTGGGAAGTGACCCGTTCGTGAAGATGGCGAACGCGGCGATCACGCCGCCGCTGGGCAAACTCAGCGACATCGAGCACGTGATCATCCTGGTCCAGGAGAACCGCTCGTTCGACCACTACTTCGGCACCTACAGCGGCGTCGAGGGCTACGGAAGCCCGGCCGCCCAGGCGGTCTACGAACAGGCCGGCTACGAAGCCGAAGGCTTCGGAGGCAAGCTGCTGCCGTTCCGCATCGAGACGAACAACATCGCCGAGTGCTTCCCGGACATCACCCACAGCTGGGTGCCGCAACACCAGAGCTGGGACGGCGGGCTGATGGACCAGTTCGTGCGCACCCACATCGAAGTCGACGGCGAACAGGCCGGCGTCGCGACGATGGGCTACTACGAGAAGGAAGACATCCCCTTCTACCGGACGCTCGCCAACGGCTTCACGCTGTGCGACCACTACCACTGCTCGGTGCTCGGGCCCACGTATCCGAACCGCCTCTACACGATGAGCGCCACCCTGGACCCGAACGGCGAAAACGGCGGACCGCTCGTCCAGACCACGGAGATAACGGACCCCCGTATCGGCGGCAAGTTCACGTGGACGACGATGCCCGAGCAGCTGAAATCCGCCGGCATCACGTGGAAGGTCTACAACGGCCAGGCGGCGGGGGTCGAGGACAACACGCTGGCTCTCTTCAAATCGTTCACCACCGATCCGGAACTCAAAAAACTCGGCCTGGAAACGACCTACGAGGGCTCCTTCAAGAAGGACCTGCACAAAGGCGAACTACCGCAGGTGTCCTGGGTCAACTTCGGGCTCCCGCAGACCGAGCACCCGGGCAACTCGACGACCAAGATCGGCGAGAGGTACGTCTGGGAGCTGATCCACGACGTCAAGGCACGCAAGGAAGTGTGGGAAAAGACGGCGATCTTCATCACATGGGATGAGAACGGCGGCTTCTTCGACCACGTCGTACCGCCGACACCGCCGCTGGGCACGCCCGACGAGTACCTGACGGCGCCCGACGTGACGGAAAACTCGGGTGGCGTGACCGGTCCGATCGGTCTCGGCTTCCGGGTCCCGATGCTCGTGGTCTCGCCGTACAGCCGCGGCGGGCTCGTGTCCTCGGAGGTCTACGACCACACCTCGATCCTGCGCTTCCTCGAGACCCGCTTCGGGGTCGAGGTGCCGAACCTCAGCGCGTGGCGGCGCGAAACCACCGGCGACCTGACGGGGGCGTTCAACTTCGCGGCCCCGCCGACGTACAAGATGCCGGGCAAACTCAAGGTCCCGCCGCTGCTGCCGTCCGAAGAAGTCCAGACGGCGACCAGCTGCACCACCAAAGCGCCGGTCACGGTGCCGCCGAACTCGGTGCCGGTGCAGGAATCCGGGACGCGCGGAACTCCGAGCGGCATCGTCTGAGTCAAAGAGCGCTCGGCGGGGCCTCCGGCAAAGGACGCCCCGCCCGGTGCTCTCTCGTGCGCCGCGCCCACCCGGCGCACGGGTTCGCCCACGTCCGCCGGGTCCGGTCGCGGCCGGGCCGCCCGAGCCGGCGCGCTCGGCTAGGAGACTTCGATCAGCCCGCGCGCGGGGTCGAGCCGGCGGCTGACGGCGACCGTGTGGAACAGCGCGTCGGGCGGCTCGCCGAGCAGGCCCGGCAGCTCGCCCATGAACTCGCTCGTGTGGGACCGGCGGAAGTGCGCCTGCAGCGTGTCGTCGTCGCGCCACTCCTCGATGAAGACGAAGCGGCCCGGCTGCTCGGCATCCTCGTAGAACCGGTAGCCGAGACAGCCGTCATCCCCGCGCGAGGCGCTGCACATCGTCGTCGCGATCTCGAGGAAGCGCTCGCGGTTCTCCTCGGGAATCTGCACGCGGCCGGTGACGACGATCACGAGCCGGAGCCTATCGCGTCGCGGTCCCGGGAAACTCCTGAAAGTGGATAGGCTACTGGGGAATTTGCGCACGTCCTCGGCGCCGCGCCGAGGGCACGACGACAGGAGCAACCGCAGATGGCGCTTTACATCAACGACATCGCCCCCGACTTCGAGGCCCAGACGACGGACGGGCCGATCAAATTCCACGACTGGCTCGGCGACTCATGGGGCGTTCTCTTCTCGCACCCGAAGGACTTCACCCCGGTCTGCACGACCGAGCTCGGCTACATGGCGTCGATCAAGCCGGAGTTCGACCGCCGTGGCGTGAAGATCATCGGCCTCTCCGTGGACCCGGTCGACAAGCACGGCGACTGGGCCAAGGACATCGAGGAGACGCAGGGCACCGCGCCCAACTACCCGATCATCGCCGACAGCGACTACAACGTCTCGAAGCTCTACGGGATGCTCCCCGCCGACACCTCGGGCGACCCGGGAACGCGCACTCCGGCTGACAACCAGACGGTCCGCAACGTGTTCGTGATCGGCCCGGACAAGAAGATCAAGCTGATCCTCGTGTACCCGATGACGACCGGCCGGAACTTCGACGAGGTGCTGCGGGTGATCGACTCGCTCCAGCTCACGGCGAAGCACAAGGTCGCGACCCCCGCGCAGTGGAAGAACGGCGACGACGTCATCATCGCCGGCTCCGTCTCCGACGAGGAGGCGAAAGAGACCTACCCGGACGGCTGGGAGTCTCCCAGGCCGTACATCAGGATCGTCAAGCAGCCCGCCTGAGCTCGCACGGATGGACGCCCCGCCCAGCGCGGGGAGTCCGTCCGCCCGCTGCCTGCCGGCGCTCGCCGTCCCACAGGGTCCGGCGGCGCCCACGAGCGCACGCGCACGCGTCAGAGAGCTGACGCCGGGCTTCAGCCGCCACAGCGCCGGGTAGCCGAACCGGTGACGCCCGCGACGGCCGTCGAGGGCCGTATGGAAGGACGGTGTGGAGAATGAGAGTGCTCAGCCGCAGGGAACGACCCGAAGCGCCGGCGCAAGACGCCGAAGGCACGACCGCGTCAGCCCCCGAACGGACGACCGCGGTCGCGCGCGAGCGCGGGCCCGTGACCGCACCGCCGGCCGAAGGCGGGCCGCCGGCCGGGACGGAACGTGCGCCGTCGCCGGGCGCCAGCCCGGCGGAACGCGAACCCGCCCGGGCCGGACGGCGCCGCCGAGGTCTCGGCGGGCGCACGCGCGATGCCGGAGCAGCGACGGCGGGCGCCCTGGGCTCCGCGGTGCTGACATTCGCGCGGCTCGTGATGGCGATCGCCGTGCTGATAGCGCTCTTGATCGGCCTCGCGATCGTGCTGGTTCTCGTAGACGCGAACACGTCCAACACGATCGTCAAAGGGATCCACGAAGGGGCCAACTTCTTCGCCGGCTCGTTCACCGGGCTGATCACGTTCTCCGGACACCCCAAGCGGGAAATCCTGGTGGACTGGGGCATCGCCCTGATCGTGTTCCTGGTCGTGGGCGCGATCCTCTCTCGTCTGATCGCGCGTATCGGCTACGGCGGCCTGCGCTTCGAACGACGCCATCGGAGCGTCTCGGCCAACTGACGCGAGCCACCGCCCGGCGGCGCTCCGCGACGCTGCCGGACGGCGCCTCGCGGGGTGTCGGCCGGGTGTAGGCTGGCCCCGTGCGGCTCTCACCCGATCGTCCACTCGGCCTCGCGCCCGCGACCCCGCGGGACTACCGTGAGCTCGCGCGACGGCGGCTCCCGCGCCAGCTGTTCGACTACATCGACGGCGGCGCCTACGAGGAGGCCACGATGCGCTCGAACGTCGGCGATCTCGAGCGGCTGTTGCTGCGGCAGGTCGTTCTGAAGGACGTGTCCTCTCGCGATCAGTCGACCGAGGTCGCCGGGCAGAGGCTGTCGATGCCGGTGATACTCGCGCCGGTCGGGCTGTGCGGGATGTTCGCGAAGCGGGCGGAGGCACAGGCGGCTCGCGCCGCCGCCGCCGCTGGCATCCCGTTCGTCGAGTCGACGGTCTCGATCTGCGGGATCGAGGAGGTCGCCGCCGCGAGCCCGCAGCCGCCGTGGTTCCAGCTCTACGTGATGCGCGACCGCGGTTACGCCGAGGAGCTGATGGCCCGCGCGACGGCCGTCGGCTCGCCGGTCCTGGTCCTCACGATCGACCTCGCCGTGGTGGGCGCCCGGCACCGCGACACGCGCAACGGCATCGAAGGCGCGGGTACCGCCTGGACGCGGCTGCGCCGCGGTCTGGACCTTCTCGCGCATCCGCGCTGGGTCCGCGACGTCGGCGTCGGCGGCAAGCCGCTCACGTTCGGCAACCTCGAGAACGCGGTGCCCGACGCGAGCACGCCGGAGGCCTTCAAGGACTGGGTCGACGCCCAGTTCGACCCCAGCGTGACGTGGGACGACATCGCGTGGGTTCGCGAGCACTGGGGGGGCCGCCTGCTCGTGAAGGGCGTGCTCGATCCGCAGGACGCGCGGCGCGCCGTCGAGGCAGGCGTCGACGGGATCGTGGTCTCAAACCACGGCGGGCGCCAGCTCGACTCGGTGCCCTCGACGGTCCGCGCGCTGCCCGAGGTCGTGGACGCGGTCGCCGGCGAAGCCGAGGTGCTCGTGGACGGCGGGGTGCGCACCGGGCTGGACGTGGTGAAGATGCTCGCGCTCGGCGCGCGTGCGGTGCTCGTCGGGCGCGCCTGGGCCTGGGCGGTGGCCGCCCAGGGGGAGGACGGCGTCAGGCGCATGCTCGAGACCTTCCGCGCGGACATCGATGTGGCACTGGCCCTGACCGGGAACACCTCGGTCGAGGACCTGGATCGCGGCGCGCTGCACGGTTCCGGCGTGCCCAGCTCCACGATCTAGCGGTCCGCCGGACCGCGCGATCGCGCTCCGAGGGCCGGTTGCGCGCTGCGACACGGGATCCGGCGATGGGCGATCCTGGACTCGAACCAGGGACCTCTTCCTTATCAGAGAAGCGCTCTAACCGGCTGAGCTAATCGCCCGTGGGAACGGTCATCCTAGCGCCGGGGGGCGCTCACCGGGCGATGCGGCGGCGGCGACTCCGGCGCGGCGCTGTGCCGGTGCCGTCGAGTTCCGATCATCGGAATCCCGTCGTCTCGCCCCGCTAGGACACGGCGCGCGGCCTGATCCTGCGTGCCAGCTCGATCGCCTCCTGCGGCGAGGCGAATGCGAGCTCGGCGCGGTACCCGCGTGATGAAGCCCGGACCCTGACCTCTGCGCCGAGCGCGCCGCTCAGCGCCTCGGCGATGTCGGCCGCCGCCTGTTCCTGGTCGGGGTGAGCGCCGCGGTCGCGGGAGGGGCGCTCCGCGACCGTCTCGTTGCTGGCCCTTGCGCGTTCTTCGGTCGCTCGGACCGACCAGCCGCGCCCCGCAGCTTCGCGCGCCAGCGCGCGCCGCGCGCCGTGGTCCTCGGCGAGCAGCAGCGCTCGGCCGTGGCCCTCGGTGAGGGCGCCGCTCTGAAGCAGGTCGATCACCTCGTCGGGCAGGTCGAGCAGGCGCACGAGGTTGCTCACAGCCACGCGGCTTCGCCCGACGCGCGACCCGATCTCCTGGCGCGTCAAGCCGAGCTCCTCCACGAGGGCGGCGCATGCGCGCGCCTCCTCGATCGGATTGAGGTCCTCGCGCGCCATGTTCTCGATCAGCGCGGCTTCGATCGCGGCAGCGTCCTCGCGCTCGCGGACGAGGGCCGGGATCCGCTCGAGACCGGCGAGTCGCGCGGCGCGCCAGCGGCGCTCGCCGGCTACGAGCTCGTAGGTCCCGCCCGGACGCGGCCGCACGAGCACCGGCTGCAGCACCCCCTGCTCGGCAAACGAGCCCGCCAGCGCCTGCAAAGCCTCTGCGTCGAACTCGCGACGCGGCTGGCGCGGGTTGGGGACGATCGCCTCGAGGGGCAGCTCGCGCAGCTCCTCGACGGGCTCATGCCCCTCCGTCACCGACAGGATCGCGCTGAGTCCCCGGCCCATGCCGGGCGCCGGCCTAGCCACGTGCAGCCACCTCCTTGGCGAGTTCGAAGTACGCCTCTGCCCCGGCGCTGTGGGGGTCGTGATGCGTGACGGGCAGGCCGTGACTCGGCGCCTCGCCCACCCTCACGTTCCGCGGAATCACCGTGTCGAAGACGAGATCGGGGAAGTGCGTGCGCACCTCTCGCTCGACGTCCTGTCCGAGCCTCGTGCGGCCGTCGTGCATCGTCAGCAGCATTCCCGCGATCGTCAGTCGTGGGTTGAGCTCACGCCGCACCAGCGCGAGGGTCTCCAGCAGCCCTGCGAGTCCCTCGAGGGCGAAGTACTCGGTCTGCACGGGGACGATCACCTTGTCGGCCGCGACGAGCGCGCAGACTGTCAGCGGGCCGAGCGACGGAGGGCAGTCGAGCAGCACGTACTCGAAACGCTCGCGCAGCGGCTCGAGCCGGTCGCGCAGGCGCTGCTCGAACCCGTCGATACGGGGCAGCTCGATGTTGGCCCCTGCCAGCCCGGGCCCCGCCGGCATCGCCCGGAGGCCGGCGACCGGGGTCGCGACGAGCGCGTCGGCGGCCTCGGCGTCGCCCGAAAGAACCTCGTACACGCCGGGCCGCTTGGCACGGTCGATGCCGAGCCCGACCGTCGCGTTCGCCTGCGGATCGACGTCCACCAGCAACGTCTCGTAGCCCGCCTCCGCGATGCAGGCGGCAACGTTCACCGCGGTCGTTGTCTTACCGACGCCGCCCTTCTGGTTCGCCACCGCGTAGACCGTGCTCATCAGCTCGAGACGCTAGCGACGTACGGGGACGGCCGAGCACGGCGGCGCCGCAAAGTGCGGCCTCAGCCGCCGAGCGGCCGGCGAGCCGCGACGCCGGGACGCCGCGGGAACCCGCGGGGCGTCGGCGCGACCTTCTCGAACACGTGCAGGTGACGTGATCGCGCGCCCGGGAACGGGACGACGGGCCGGACTTCGACCGGTCGCAGACCCAGCTCGGCCGCGGCTCGGGCGGCCCGAGCCTCCTCGTCGGGGTCACGGGCGCCGCGCCATTCGACGACGCTCCCGCCCACCCCCAGCAGCGGCGCCGCGTACTCGAGGACGACGGGCTGGGCACCGAGAGCCCGCGCCACCACGAGGTCGTGCCCGCCCAGACCGCCCTCCCACGACTCGGCGCGCGCGCAGACAACACGAGCGTTTTCGAGCCCCATGCCCGCAAGAAGGGTGGCGATGTACGCACACTTGCTCTGCTGGGCCTCGACGAGACTCATCTGCAGGCCCGGGAGCGCCGCGGCGAGCACCAGGCCGGGAAGGCCGGGCCCCGAACCGAGGTCTGCGGCCTTGCCTGATTCGCGTACGGCCGGCAACTCGAGGCCCACGAGCGAATCGGCGAGATGCCGATCGAGCGTGTCTGCGGCCCCCGATACGCTCGTCGGCGCCCGCTCGTCGGCGATCAGCCGCTCCAGCAGCGTCGCAAGCGCGGTGGTGGCCGGAGGAGTCAGCTCGTACCGAGCTGCGAGCGCCGCAAGACCCCCCGAAGGGTCGATCTGAGCCCGATCCACAGCCTCAGGTCGAGCGTGAGGTTTCACGTGAAACGCTGCCGCTCGACCGTTTCACGTGAAACGCGGCGGCGCCGGCTATTCGCTGCTGCGCGAGACCGGCGAGATCACGAGATAGCGTTCGGGTTCGTCGCCCTCGCTGTGAGTCTCGACGTCATCGCGCTCGCGCAGGTATTCGTGGACCACGCGTCGCTCGGACGCGGGCAATGGATCGAGCTCGACGGACTGCCCTGTGCTGACCGCCTGGTCGGCCGCGTCGTCGGCCTCGCCACGCAGCGCGTCGGCACGACGTTCGCGGTAGCCGTTCGCGTCGATCACGACGCGAACCGCCGAGGGGCCGTCCGGGAAGACGATCCGCTGCGCCAGGTGCTGCACCGCGTCGATCGTCTGGCCGTGCCGGCCGATGAACAGGCCGACGTTCTCTCCGTCCAGGCGCCCGGTCAGGACGCCGTCTCGTTCCTCGACCTCGACCCCCGCGTCCAGCTGGAGATCCTCGACGATCTCCTCGAGCAGGTCCTCGAGCGCCTCGACAGGCTCGAGCTCGCCGTCGCTTTCGTCTTCGGTCACCGTCGCCTCCCTGAGCGTTTCTTCTTCTTACGCGGCGACCGCGGCGGCGGCGGCGCGCTTGGGCTCGCCGAGCCCGTCGTGCCACCGGAGGACCCGGTAGCAGCGGCTGCCGCGACGGGCTCCGGCTTGGGGGGCGGCAGCGGCTTCTTCCCGTCCGCCTTCCCGTTCTCGCTCCCCGGCGGCGGCAGGCTGCCGGGCTTCGCGACGGGCCCCATATGGCGTTTGATCAGATACTGCTGGCCGATCGTCCACAGGTTCGTGGTGATCCAGTACACGAGCAGCCCCGCCGGGTATTTGTAGAGGATCACCACGAAGACCACGGGCAGCAGCAGCATCAGGCGGCGCTGGTTGGGGTCGGCGGTCGCCGTCGCGATCAGCGTCGAACCGAGCTGCGAGCCGATGTAGACGGCGATCAGCACGACCAGCGTGATGCCGGTCGCCTTGTTGGTGATGTCCGGGATGAACAGGAATTTCGCCGACCCCGGCGCGACCTTCTGACAGGGGGTCGATTCGACGAACTTTGTCGGCAGATGGGCGAACGAGCTCGCGTGCAGGCCGGCGTGGTATTTCGCCGCTTCGGCCGGATGCCGGTTGAACCATTCGTACATCTGCGTCCCGCAGATGTGCTTCTTCAGGTCCGTGCGCAGCATGTAGAAGAGCGAGACGAACACCGGTAGCTGCAGCAGCAGCGGCAGGCAGGATGCCAAAGGATTGATTTTGTTCTCTTGGTAGAATTTCATCAGCTCCTGCTGCTGGCGCTGTTTGTCGTCCTTGTACTTCTCTTTCAGCGCGTTGATCTGCGGAGCCAGCCTCTGCATCTCCTGCATCGACTTGAGCTGCCGGTAGGTGAGCGGCACCAGCACCCCGCGCACCAGGATCGTGAGGCCCACGATCGCCATCCCCCAACTGCTCGTGAAGATGTGTTCATGGATGAACACCATGATTTCTTCGAACAGCGTGATCAGCGGCGAGAAGGCGCTCTCGATCACATTGGCGATGGGTGGCATGCTCTAGCGGTCTCTGCTCGGTTTTCCGGGGGGCCGGGCGGCGAGCGCCGCGCGGCGACGGGCGCGCTCTGCGCCCGGCTCAGCTGTTCCCGTGCGAATGGGTCCTGAACACTCGCTGAGCATCGGGCGGATCGTATCCGCCGTAGCTCCACGGGTTGCACCTGAGCAGGCGCCACCCCGCGAGCACCAGGCCCCTAAGTATGCCGTACTCCCGCACCGCTTCGACCGCGTATCGGGAGCACGTGGGCTCGTACTTGCAGCGGCGGGGAATCGCCGGCGAGATCACGCGCTGGTAGAGGATGATCGGCGCCAGGACCACCGCGCGCGCGCCGCGCCGCAGCAGCTCAGCCGGGCGGTGCGAGCCGTCGCCGGCCGGGGCGTGGGCGCTCATCCCGCCGAACCTTCCGCCGGGCTCGCCTCGAGCTCTGCGGCCTCCTGCCCCGCCTGCTCGCGCAGTCCCGCGCGACCGAGCAGTTCGGCGAGCGCGGCATCGAGCCCCGCGAGTCCCTCGCGTTCGGCCAGCTCGAGCGCATCCGGCCTGGCGACGACCACCACGTCGTGCCCGGGCCGCAGGTCGGGCTCGCTGCGGGCGAAGGCCTCACGCAGCAGGCGCTTGACCTTGTTGCGCTGCACCGCGCCGCCGACCTTCCGTGAGACGGACAGGCCGACCCGCGGTCGCTCTGCGGCGGGGTTCGGGAAGCTGTAGAGGACGAGCTGCCGGTTCGCCGTCGAGCGCCCGTGTCGATAGACGCGCTCGAACTCGGCGCTGCGAGAGAGACGACCGCCGCGGCCTGCTCGCGCCGCCGTCATCCGCCGTCCGCCGCGCCGCCGGCCGTCGTCACGCCGAGAGCCGCTTGCGTCCCTTGTCGCGCCGGCGCTTGAGTGTCATCCGGCCCGCGCGCGAGCTCATCCGGGCGCGAAAGCCGTGCACGCGGGCGCGCTTGCGCTTCTTGGGCTGGTAGGTGCGCTTCATCTCTGTCTCTCCGTGGTGCCGGGGCGATCGGCCCGGCTCGGTCGTGGGTGCCGGCCGCGCCGGGCGGCTCTGGCTCGCGTCAGTATAGGCAGGGCGCGGCAGGGCCGATTTTTCTCGCCAATTGCGAGACCCCGGGGAGTCGCCCGAAGCCCGTTGGATATAGTCGCGCGACCGGGCCCGCGGGTGGCAGGGGCCCCCTCTTCGATAGTCCACGACACACCCTGGGAGGGGCGGATCGACGCTGCCGTGAGTCTCGAGCTCGAGCACATATGGTCACGCGTGCAAGCGCAGCTCGCCACGGTCGTGGACGAGCCCACCTACCGGCTCTGGCTGAGCGATCTGCGGCCCGCCGAGCTGGTCGGCGAGCGCCTCGCGATCGAGGCGCCGCCCCAGACGTGCCGGTGGATCAGCGGGCGCTTCGGACGGGTGATCGAAGAAGCCGTCGAGCTGGTGCTCGGGCCTCATGCCGCCGTCGAGCTGCGCCCCGCGGGCGCCCCGCGGGCGACCGACCGCGGTCTGGGGGCGCAACGCGAGTCAGCGCGCCTTCCCCCCGCGCGAGCGCCCCGCGAGGGACCGCTCGGCAATCCGAAGCTGACCTTCGACCAGTTCGTGATCGGCGACGCCAACCGGCTCGCCCACGCGGCCGCGCTCACGGTCGCCGAGATGCCGGGACAGGCCTACAACCCGCTCTTCATCTGCGGCCCCCCCGGCGTCGGCAAGACGCACCTGCTCTCCTCGATCGCCAACCTCGTCATGGCTCACGACCCCACCGTCGTCGTGCGCATCACCACCGGCGAGGCGTTCACGAACGAGTTCCTCGGGGCGCTAGGCGACCGCAGCACAGAGTCGTTCAAGGCGCGCTTCCGCGACGTCGACGTGCTCCTGGTCGACGACGTCCAGTTCCTCGAGCGCAAGACGCGCACGGAGGAGGAGTTCTTCCACACCTTCAACGCCCTCCACGACGGCGGGCGCCAGCTGGTCCTCTCCTCCGACCGCCCGCCCCGCGACCTGCAGGCTCTGGAGGATCGTCTGCGCGAGCGCTTCGAGGCCGGGCTCGTCGCCGACATCGCACCTCCCGACGTCACGACCCGATTGGCGATCCTGCGCAAGCGGGCCCAGCACGACGGCATCGAGCTCGCGGACGACTCCGCGCTCGAGACGATCGCCCGTCACGTTCAGAGCAACGTGCGCACGCTCGAGGGGGCGCTGATCCGCGTCGTCGCCTTCAGCTCGCTCACAGGACGCCCGCTGACGGCCGACCTCGCCGCCGAGGTCCTCGGCAACCTCTACCCCCGCACCCCGAGCCCCGGGGGCTCGCGGCACACCATCGGCGAGATCCAAGCAGCCACCTGCCGCCACTTCGGGATCTCGACCGAGGAGCTCATCTCGAGCGGCCGCACGACGCGCATCGCCTGGCCGCGACAGCTCGCGATGTACCTGGCCCGCGAGCTGACCGGGGCCTCCCTGCCGGCGATCGGCCGGGAGTTCGGTGGACGCGACCACACCACCGTCCTGCACGCCTGCCGGAGGGCGAGCAGCCGCATCTCCTCCGACACGGACTCGCGCGCGGCTGTGGAGAAGCTGTTCACCGACCTCGGCGAGACGCTCCCGTGATCGTCTCTGGCAGCGCCCGACCGCAGCGCCTGAGAGACTTCCACACTCCGCTCCACAGCGCTTTCCACCGCCCCTGCCGCGAAACGCCCGCAGACCATGGCGATCCACATGTCCACAGCCCCTACTCACCACTCTTCTAGGAAGGCAGACGGATGAAGATCTCTCTGTCCTCCTCGGAGCTGTTGAACCAACTGCAGACCGTTTCGCGGGTCGCCTCGACCAGGAGCGCGGTACAGGCCCTGTCCGGAGTGATGATCTCCGCCCCCGCAGACGCGACGCCAGAGCTGCTCGCTACCGACATGGAGATCGGCCTGCGCACGCCGCTGAACGCCGAGGTGGCCAGGCCCGGCGCGGCCGTGCTGCCGGCGCGTCTGCTCCTGGACGTCGCGCGCTCGCTGCCCGCCGAGAACGTGACGATGGAGCTGCGCAGCGCCGAGCAGGACATCGAGCTGATCTGCGGTCCCACGACGTTCCACCTGCGCACGCTCCGCGCCGAGGACTTTCCCTCGCTGCCCGAGCCGGACGGCGACTCGCGCGTCAAGCTGCCCGCGGGCGCCTTCGTCGAGACGATCTCGCGCGTCGCGCGGTCGGCCTCGCGCGACGAGACGCGGCCGGTGCTCACGGGCATCCTGATCTCGGCCTCCGCCGGCGAGCTGCGGATGGTGGCGACCGACTCCTATCGCCTGTCGGTGAAGGAGACCGCGCTCGAGCCTCCGCTGGACGGCGGGCTCGAGGCCAACGTCCCCGCCCGCGCGCTGCAGGAGCTCGCGCGCATCGAGCAGCAGACCGGCGCTGATGAGATCACCGTGAGCGTGGGCCACAACCAGGCGATCTTCGAGCTCGGCGGCATCGTGCTCTCATCACGGCTGATCGACGGCCAGTTTCCGAACTACCGGCAGCTCCTGCCGGACTCCGTGGATCACGAGCTGCGCCTGTCGAGCGCCGAGCTAACCGATGTGGTGCGCAGGATCAGCCTCCTGGCTCAGAAGAACGCGCCGTTGCGGCTGAGCTTCAGCGAGGGCACCCTCGCGGTGTCGGCGCAGACCCCCGATGTCGGCGAGGCGCGCGAGGAGATCCCCGTCCCCTATCACGGCGAGCTCTTCGAGATCGGCTTCAACCCCGAGTTCCTCCGCGACGGGCTCGAGAGCATCGACACCGAGGAGCTGGTGCTGAAGCTGATCAGCCCGCTCCGGCCGGGGCTGATCGAATCGCCCGAAACCGGCGATTTCGTCTACCTCATCATGCCCATCCGGCTGAACGTGTGAGGCCATGGCCGGCGCAGGCCTGCGTCCGTTCTGAGAAGTGCTCGTCCTCGGCGTGCAGATGCGCGATTTCCGGACCTACGCACGCGCGCACGCGCGGCTCGGCCCGGGGCTGACGGTCGTACACGGGCCCAACGGGGCCGGCAAGTCGAACCTGCTTGAGGCGATCTACTTCGGGTGCACCGGCCGCTCCCCGCGCACGCGCAGCGATCGCGAGCTGGTCCGCTTCGGCAGCCACGCCACGAGGGTCGAGGTCTCGCTCGAAGATGAGGGTCGCCCGCACGAGCTGGCGGTGGGATACGCATCGCCCGCACCCGGCCGGCCCGCCGAGAAGCGCATGAGCTGCGACGGCGCACCCGTCGAGCGCCTGCTCGATGTGCCGGTGCGCCCGCTGATCAGCGTCTTTCTTCCGGAGCGCCTCGAGCTGCTCAAGGGTCCGCCGGCGGTGCGCCGCGCCCACCTGGATCAGTTCGTCGCGGCGCTCTGGCCTGGGCGCGCCGAGACGCGCCGCCGGTACGCCCGCGTCCTGGCGCAGCGCAACGCGCTGCTGGCGAGGATCCGCGCCGGACACAGCTCGAGGGAGGCGATGGCGACGTGGGACCGCGAGCTCGCGACCGCGGCGATCGCCCTTCGTTCTGACCGGGCGCAGGCCGCAGCGCTGCTCACCGGGCCGTTCGCCACCCGCGGTGAGCAGCTCGGTCTCGCGGGAACACTCACCCTCGAGTACAGGCCGAGATCACAGGCCGCCGGCGCCGACGAGCTCGTTGCGGAGCTCGAAGCGCGGCTCGACAGCGACCTGGAACGCGGCTTCTCCGGACACGGGCCCCACCGCGACGAGCTGGCGCTGCTCCGCGACGGGCGCGAGCTGCGCGTCTACGGCTCACAGGGGGAGCAGCGCCTGGCGCTGCTGGCGCTGCTCCTGTCCGAGCGCGCCGTCCTCGGGGCCGAGCGCGGGGCGATGCCGCTGATGCTGCTCGACGATGTGATGAGCGAGCTCGACTCCACTCGGCGCGAGCTGCTGGCCGGCGAGCTCTCGAGCGGCGGGCAGAGCGTGATCGCGACGACCGACCTCGGGCATGTCCCCGGCGGCACGGGCTCGGCCGTCACGCGGATCGCGATCGCGCCCGGCAGCGTCCTGCAGGAGGCCGCCGCGGCATGAGCAGGCCGGCTCCGAGACCGCTCGCCGGCGCCCTCTCCGAGCTGACGGCTGCGCTCGCGCCGAGCACCCCGCTCGCGCGCGTGCAGGAGGCGTGGCCGCAGGCGACCGGTCCGGCGATCGCGGCGGCGGCGCGGCCCGTCGCCGAGCACGACGGGGTTCTCACCGTCGCGTGCGAGGCGGCCGTGTGGGCCGCCGAGCTCGAGCTGCTGGCGGGCGAGGTGATCCCGCGCCTGAACGAGCTGCTGGGCGCCGATACCGTCCGCGAGCTGCGCTGCCGGACCGGCTGACGGCGGCCGGCGGCCGGCGCGGCCGAAGATCCCCGTGTTTACGGGGATTTTGCAGGGATTTCGGGCGTCTGGACGGGCGGATCCGACCCCCTGCCCTGCTATCCTTGCAGGCGTATTCAAACCGCCCCACGCCGTGGTCGTAGCGCCCCGGGATCCGGGGCGTTTCCACGCCATCGGAGGGCCATTGGCAACAGGTAGCGACAGCCCCGACAAGGGCTCCGTCACAACGGACACGAAGGCCGCCGCGAACGCGTCAACCGGCGGCTCCGCCGACTACGACGCGCAGGACATCACCGTCCTCGAGGGCCTCGAGGCGGTCCGCAAGCGACCCGGCATGTACATCGGCTCGACCGGGGTGATGGGACTCCACCACCTCGTGTACGAGGTCGTGGACAACTCGGTGGACGAGGCGCTTGCCGGGTTCGCCACGGAGGTCTCGGTCACGATCCATCCGGACAACTCGGTGACGGTCGTCGACAACGGCCGCGGCATCCCGGTTGCGACGATGGAGAAGGAGGGCAAGCCGGCCGTCGAAGTCGTGCTCACCGTCCTGCACTCCGGAGGCAAGTTCGGCGAGGGCGGCGGCTACAAGGTCTCCGGGGGTCTCCACGGCGTCGGCGTCTCGGTCGTCAACGCCCTCTCGGAACAGCTCGCGGTGGAGATACGCCGCGACGGCCACGTCTGGGCCCAGGAGTACTCGCGAGGCGCCCCGCTCGCGCCGCTCGAAAAGGGCGCCAAGCTCGGAAAGGACGAGGGCACGTCCAACAGCGTCACCTTCCTGCCCGACGCCGACATCTTCGAGTCGCTCGACTTCGACTTCACGACCCTCGAGGAGCGCCTCCGCGAGACGGCGTTCCTTACGCGCGGCCTGAAGATCTCGATCGTCGACGAGCGCGGCGAAGGGCACTCTGCCACGTTCCAGTACGACGGCGGGATCGAGGACTTCGTCGTCTACCTGAACGAGAACAAGGACACCGTCCATCGCAAGGTCATCTTCTTCGAAGGCGAGTCCGAGGAGGGCGCGGCCGAGGTCGCGATGCAGTGGAACTCCTCCTACCAGGAATCGGTTCACTCCTTCGCCAACAACATCAACACACGCGAGGGGGGCGCCCACCTCAGCGGCTTCCGCTCGGCGCTCACGCGCACGCTCAACAAGTACGCGCGCGATCACGGCCTGCTGAAGGAGAAAGAGGACAACCTCTCCGGCGAGGACGTCCGCGAGGGACTCACCGCCGTGGTCTCGGTCAAGCTCCAAGACCCGCAGTTCGAGGGTCAGACCAAGACCAAGCTCGGCAACCCGGGAATGGCCGGGTTCGTCGAGGCGATCGTCAACACCGGCCTGTCGGAGTTCCTCGAGGAGAACCCGGCCGAGGCGCGCGCCGTGATCAACAAGGCGGTGCAGGCGCAGCGCGCCCGCGAGGCTGCGCGCAAGGCGCGTGACCTCACGCGGCGCAAGTCGGCGCTCGAGAACTCGACGCTTCCAGGCAAGCTCGCCGACTGCTCGGTCAAGGACCCGGCGCTCGCGGAGCTGTTCGTGGTCGAGGGCGACTCCGCCGGCGGTTCGGCCAAGCAGGGGCGCGACCGCAACACGCAGGCCGTGCTGCCCCTCCGCGGCAAGATCCTCAACGTCGAGAAGTCGCGCATCGACAAGGTGCTGCAGAACGTCGAGATCCAGGCGCTCATCACCGCGATCGGAACCGGCGTCCGCGACGAGTTCAACATCGAGAACGCCCGCTATCACAAGGTGATCCTGATGACCGACGCCGATGTGGACGGCGCCCACATCCGGACGCTCGCCCTGACGCTGCTCTTCAGGGAGATGAAAGAGCTGATCGAGGAGGGCTACGTCTACATCGCCAAGCCGCCGCTCTACAAGCTCAAGCAGGGCTCACGCGAGCGGTACATCGAGAAGGACTCCGAACTGGAAGAGATCCTGCTCACCGACAAGTGGGAGAAGATCGAGGTCTTCGACCGCTTCGGCAAGCAGTTCAAGCTGACCGACACGCGCTGGCAGCGCTTCACGCGACTGCTGAAGCAGTACGAAGGGTGGGCGCTCACGCTCCGCGGCCAGTCCGGGCACGACGTCGTCCAGTTCCTCGAGGAGTCCTCGCTGCTGGGCGAGCAGGTGACGACCGCCGAGGAGGCGGTCAAGGTCCTGACGCGGGAGGGCGCCGAGGGGGAGACGCACGAGACCACGCTGGTCGACGAGGACCCGGTCGAGATCCGCGTGAAGGCGGTTGAGGCCAGCACCGGTTTCGCCCGCACGCATCGCATCAAGCGCGCGCTGTTCGACTCGGACGCGTACCGCAAGCTCGTGAAGGTTCACATGGAACTGATCGAGCTCGCCGGCACGCCGGCGTTCGAGGTCCGTCTCGGCGACGGGAGCGAGACGGCGCTGTCGTTCGAGGATCTGCACGCGGCGGTGATGTCGGTTGCCCGCAAAGGCGCCAACGTTCAGCGCTTCAAGGGTCTCGGCGAGATGAACGCCGACCAGCTCGGCGAAACGACGATGTCGCCTTCGACGCGCGTGCTCGCGCAGGTCACCCTCGAAGACGCGGCGGCCGCGGACAGGATCTTCTCCAGGCTGATGGGCGACCAGGTCGAGCCGCGCCGCGAATTCATCGAAGAGAACGCGCGCGCGGTCGCGAACCTCGACGTATAGGAGGGAGGTGACGCATGGCATCGGCTGACGTCATAGGCGGCGGGAACATCGAACCTCGCGCGCTCGAGGAGGAGATGCGCACCGCATACCTGGACTACGCGATGTCGGTGATCGTCGGCCGTGCGCTGCCCGACGTGCGCGACGGGCTGAAGCCGGTTCACCGCCGCGTGCTCTACGCGATGAACGAGCTCGGCCTCGGGCCCACGCGCTCGTACTCGAAGTGCGCGCTGATCGTCGGAGAGGTGATGGGCAAGTACCACCCCCACGGCGACTCCGCGATCTACGACACGCTCGTGCGCATGGCGCAGGAGTTCTCGATGCGCAACGAGCTCGTCGACGGTCAGGGCAACTTCGGCTCGATCGACGACGACCCCGCGGCCGCCATGCGCTACACGGAGGCGCGCCTGGCACGGATCGCCACCGAGATGCTGCGCGACCTCGACATGGACACCGTCGACTTCGCGCCGAACTACGACGGCAAAAAGCAGGAACCGCTCGTCCTGCCCTCGCGGTTCCCGAACCTGCTCGTCAACGGCTCTTCGGGGATCGCGGTCGGCATGGCCACGAACATCCCGCCGCACAACCTGCGCGAGGTGATCGCCGCGACGATCGCCTACATCGACGACCCCGAGATCGGCGTCGAGGGCCTGATGAAGCACATCAAGGGCCCTGACTTCCCGACCGGCGGCGTGATCCTCGGACACGCCGGCATCCGCGACGCCTACGAGACGGGGCGGGGGCGCGTTCGCGTTCAGGCGCGGGCGCACATCGAGCCGCTGAAGCAGGGCAAAGAGGCGATCGTCGTCACGGAGCTGCCGTTCCAGGTCAAGAAGGGCGGCGACGGCGGGCTGATCCAGAAGATCGCCGACCTCGTCAAAGACGGGCGCATCACCGAGGTCGCGAACATCGAGGACCACTCCGACAAGCGCGGCATGCGCCTCGTGATCGAGCTGAAGCGCGACGCGATCCCAAAGGTCGTGCTGAACAAGCTCTACAAGCACACTCCGATGCAGACGACGTTCGGCGTCAACATGGTCGCGCTGGTGGACAACGTCCCGCGCACGTTGGACCTGCGGGCCGTGATCCACAACTACGTCGCGCACCAGCGCGAAGTCATCGTCAGGCGCACGAAGCACGAGCTCTCCGAAAAGGAGGCGCGCGCCCACATCCTCGAGGGGCTGCTCACCGCGCTCGAGCACCTCGACGCGATCATCGAACTGATCCGCGCCTCGCGCGACCGCGACGCGGCCCGCGAGCAGCTCGTGGAGCGCTTCGAGCTGAGCGTGATCCAGGCCAGCGCGATCCTCGACCTGCGGCTGTCGCAGCTCACCGCCCTCGAGGCCGACAGCATCAAACAGGAGCACGCCGATGTGACCGAGCGGATCGCCGAGCTGCGCGCGATCCTCGGCGACGAGGGCCGCGTGCTCGCCGTCATCAAGGAGGAGCTCACCGAGATCGCCGAGCGCTTCGGCGACGAGCGCCGTACCGAGATCAGCCACTCCGAGGACGAGATCGACATCGAGGACCTGATCGCCGACCAGCAGATGGTGATCACGATCACCCAGAGCGGCTACATCAAGTCGCTGCCACTGGCCACATATCGCCAGCAGGCCCGCGGAGGCCGGGGCGTCACGGGGATGGACATGAAGGACGGCGACTTCATCGAGCACCTCTTCGTGACCTCCTCGCACGACTACCTGCTGTTCTTCTCCAACCGCGGCAAGGTCTACCGCTCGAAGGTGTACGAGCTGCCGGAGGCCCAGCGGACCGCGAAGGGCCGCGCGCTCGTCAACATCCTGCCGCTGCGCGAGGGCGAGCGGATCCAGGCGGTCGTCTCCACACGCGACTTCAGCGAGGCCAAATACCTCGTGTTCGCGACCCGCAACGGCACGGTCAAGAAGACCGAGCTCGAGGCCTACAACACGCCGATCAAAGCGGACGGAATCATCGCGATCAACATCCGCGACGACGACGAGCTGCTCGCCGTGCGGGCCGTCGACCCCGACGAGGAGATCATCATGGTCTCGAAGGCCGGGCTGACCGTCCGCTTCGCCGAGGCCGACGCGCGCGCGATGGGACGCGACACGACGGGAGTACGGGGGATGGACGTCGGCAAGGCCGGCGAGGTGATCGCGATGGACGTCGCGCGCGACGACATGGACCTCCTCGTGGTGACCGAGAACGGCTACGGCAAGCGCACACGGATCGACCAGTACCGCAAGACGAACCGTGGCGCCAAAGGCGTCAAGACGATCGGGCTGACGGAGAAAAAGGGCGCGCTGGCCGGCGCCCTGGTCGTGCGCGAGCACCAGGAGCTCGTCTTCATCAGCGTGGGCGGGATGGTGCAGCGGACCGCCGCCGGCGGTATCTCCCAGCAGGGCCGCTCGGCGACCGGCGTGCGCGTGATGAACCTGAAGGACGATGACCTCGTGAGCGCAGTTGCACTCGTCGTGGACACGGGCGAGGACGAGGAGAGCGGCGAGCCCGCTCCGCCCCCCGACGACGCCGCTTGAGGGCCCTCGGCGCCGAACGGCGCCACCCGCGCACGCCGTCCGAACGCTGACGAACCCAAAGCGTCCAATTTCGTCCGTCGGACTCAGATAGCCGCAACGTGCGTCCGACAGCGGGAGGGTGCGCGATCTCCCCAAGCTGCTCCTAGCGACCCTGACAACCCTCATCCTCGCCCTCGGGCCCGCCGCCGGACCGGCCGTCGCCCGCCACGCGAGCGGGCACTCCGGTGCCGCCCGCCACGGCGCTCGCCGGCAGGCGCGCGCCGAGCGCAAGGCGGCCCGCGAGGAAGCCCTTGCAAGGCGGCGCGCCGCCCGCGCAGAAGCCCGCGCCCAGCGCAGGGCCGCCCGCGAACAGGCGCTCGCGAACCGGCGTGCCGCGCGCGAACGGGAACGCGAACAGCGCGTGGCGAGCCGCAACGCGGACAGCGCAGCCTCCGCGGCGGCGTCGATCGCCGCCGTGCTCGCAACTCCCTGTCAGAGCACCGGCGTGACTCCCACGCCCGAAAACGAGGGCGCCGTGAAGGCCTCGGTGCTCTGCCTGATCAACAAGGTCCGCGCGGAACACTCGCTCCCGCCGCTGGTCGCAAACGCGCAGCTCGAAGCCGCGGCCGAAGGTCACTGCACGGAACTGGTTGCCGACGACTACTTCGCCCACGTCTCGCCGAGCGGCGAGACGCCCGTCGAACGCATCAAAGACACCGGCTACATCCCGAACTCGACGGTCGGCTACGTGATCGGCGAGAACCTCGCCTGGGGGACCTACTCGCTCTCCACGCCGCAGGCGATCGTCGAAGCGTGGGTCGCCTCGCCGGGCCATCTGGCGAACATCCTCGAATCGCGCTACACCGAAACGGGGATCGGCGTGACGGCGGCCGTGCCGGAGTCGCTGGGTGAAGGGAACCCGGGCGGCACCTTCGCCGAGGAGTTCGGCGTCATCGTCCACTGAGCGGGTGGCCGGCGCCCGCCGCCGGCCTTCGGTGCGCCACCTGCCGAATGCGGCCCCAGCCCCGTCGCCTGCGTCCGCTACTCTGGCCAGACCAGAGAAAGGAGGTGGTCCACACGTCATCTGAACGTATTTGCGGGACCCTGGAGGTGACCGGCCGGTAGGTCGGGAGGCTGGTCCGCCTAGCGGAATCCAACCCGGGACACCCCGAAGACGGCCGCCGGAACTGGTCCCTCCGGCCTTGACCAGGCCGCCATCGGTCTTTCCAGTCAGAGCAGTAGGCGAAGGGCGCCCCTCGAAGGCGCCCTTCGTCGTTCTCCGCCTGCCCCATCGCGATCCGTCCAAGCGGGGCCGGGACGCGCAAAGCCCGCTTCAGCGCCCGGCACACCGGCACCGCGCGCCGGTGGCGTGCGTGCAGGCGCCCTAAGCCGCCTGCGGCAGGTACTGCAGCCAGGCGTGCGGGATCGTCGGGCTCGCGACGTGGATGAAGATCTCGGCGCGCGGCGTGCGCGGGGGGCGGCGCGGGTGCATGCCGGCCTGACGCGGCAGGCGATCGGCCTTGCGGCGGTTGCAGGGGGCGCAGGAAGCGACGATGTTCTCCCAGCTCGAGGAGCCGCCCTTGGAGCGGGGGATCACGTGGTCGACGGTGAGATTGGAGCGCGAGCCGCAGTACTGGCAGGTCCAGCTGTCGCGCGCGAACACCGCGCGGCGGGTGATCTTGCGGCGATGGGCATCGCGCGGGACGTTCACGTAGGTCACGAGCCTGATCACGACCGGGCGCGCCAGCGTGGAGCTCTCGGAGTGGAGCTCCCAGGCGCCGCGCTCGATGAGCTCGGCCTTGTCCTTGAGGAGCAGCACGACCGCGCGGCGGACGGTGCAGACGTTGATCGGCTCGAACGTCGCGTTCAGGACGAGCACCCTCCCCCCATCGCCGCGCGTGGCGATGACTCAGGTCCGTGGCGCTGGTGCTCAGTTGACGACACGGACCCCACCGGCTCTGGTGGGACTGCGCTCTCCATGATTCCGCGCCGCAGTGTAGCGGGCGCAGGCGCCCGGAGGCGCCTAAACCGCGGGCCCCGAGGCCGTCACGGCGCCCCGCTCGGCCGCCTGCGCCGCCCGCCGCGGAGCGCCGTGCGCTCCGCATCCTTCAGGTCCCGGACCGAGCGCTCGCCGGCGACTCACCGGACCCGGCCCGCCCGGCCGCCGTCCGGTAGGAGCCGAGCACGACGACGCGTTCGCACACCCCGCGCAGCCCGTCGAGGGCGCCCGCCACCCGCTCGTCGCGCTCGTCGCCGGCCAGCTCGACGAAGAACATGTAGTCGCCGAGCTGCTCGCGCCGGGGGCGGGACTCGATCTTGTGGAGATTGATCTCGCGGGTGGCGAACTCGTCGAGGCATCGGACGAGCCAGCCCGCGTGCCGCGCCCCGGCGCCCCAGAACACGATCGCGGCACGTGGCTCGCCGCCGCCGGCGTCGCGCAGCGGCGGCGTGACGCCCTCGCCCTCGCCCTCGGCACGCTCGAGCCAGACGAATCGCGTCTGGTTGTCGTCGCGGTCCTCGACGCCGTCGCGCAGCACAAGTCCCCCGTAGATCGAGGCGGCGAGAGCGGTCCCGAGCGCGGCGGTCACGCCGTCGTCCGCCGTCACGACGCCACGCACCGCCTCGGCTGTCGACGCGGCGGCCTGGATGCTCGCGCGCGGCAGCTCCTCGTGGAGGAAGCGCGCGCACTGTCCGGGCACCTGCGGATGCGAGACGACCGTCTCGATGCTCGCGAGATCGAGCTCGCGAGCTGCGATCAGGCAGTGGCGGACGCGGAGCACCGACTCCGCCGCGATCCGCACGGCGCCGGCCTGCTCGGCGAGCAGGTCGAGCGTGACATCGATGGACCCCTCGAGCGAGTTCTCGATCGGGACGAGTGCCAGCTCGACGCGGCGCTCTCGCAGCGCTGCGACCGCCTCGCGGATGCTCGGCACCGGCACCGGCTCGACGGCTCCTTCTGCGGCGCTGCTGAGCAGCGCCTCCTCGCTGAAGGTTCCGGCGGGGCCCAGGAAGGCGACGCGGGGGCGCCGGCCGTCCTCAGCCTCCCCGCTCACCGGCTCGCCCACCGAGAGGCCCGTTCCCCACCCCCGCGGCCGCGTGACCCTCGGCCCCGGTCAGCGCGACGCGCACCGCCTCTGCCTCCTCGGGCGAGAGCTCCAGTTCGCCCCTGCCTTCGAGCACCCGCTTGCCGTAGACGCGCGCCTGGTCTCGGTGGTGGATGCAAGAGAGCACGATCCCCGACCGTTCGTCGTCCAGCAGCGCGATCGACATCGACTGCTGGCCGGACAGCTCGTTGTAGGCGTCGTAGCGGACCAGCGCCCGGTGCGAGATCGTCCCGCGCAGCTCGCCCTCTGCCGAGGTGAGGCGACCGTCCAGGCGGAGCGCCGTCTGCTCGACGTAGTCGCGAAGGCTTTCGAACGCCTCCTGCATCGTCGCGGCGTGGGCGATGACGTCCTCTTCGCCCGTCGCTCCGATCAGCATCCGCTGAGCCCGCCGCAGAGTCCGGAGGCGGATCGCGAGCAGCCCGCACGCGATCAGCGCCGCCAGCGCCGCCGCGGCTGCCGCCAGCGCGACGATCCCCTGCGTGTCGGTCAGCGACGCGGCCATCGCCACAAGTTAGCCGCTGAGGGGGGCGCTATTCCCCGAAGAGCGCCAGGTAGGTGCTCTTGTTGTTTTCGACGTTCGTCTCGCCTGGCACCGGTTCGACATACACCTGGATCTTGGACGCGACACCGAGCGGCACGCCGCTGATCGGTATTTCGGCATTCGCCTTGCTGCCGGGCTGGGTCGAGCTGACCACCTTCGAGCCCGAGAGCTGTTTGCCGGCGGCCGTGACCGTGACGTCGACCTTCACATTGGTCTCCTGGCTTTCACCCGTGTTTTCGAGCGTGACGGTGAAGGTCGGGCTGCCTCCGCCGGGGACGTGGTTCAGCGTCGGTTCCGCTGCCAGCGACGTCGTCCCGACGGCCGTCCCGATCAGCGAGCTGCCGTGCGTGCCCGGGGACACGGAGGCGCTTTCGCCCGCGGTCGACTTGCCGGCGAGCCGCGCTTCCACCGTCGCCGGTTCGAGCCAGCCGAGGTTCGGCAAGAACCGCGAGGGTTCGGTGCTCTGGTGGATCCCGGCCCCGGTCAGCGTCTGCTGGATCAGCGGCGCCACGCGCTGGGAGTAGACGACGTCGGAGGCCAGGAAGATCTCCATGTCCCCGGCGATGCGCGGGTCCACGGTCTTGCCCTGCCCGCCGAGGGCGGCCGGGAGCAGCGCGGCGATCTTCGTGATCCCTTCGACGCGGAAGTTCATCGTCAGCAGCAGGTTCTGCTGCGCGCCCGACATTTCGCCGGGGACGCTCAGCCCCTTGGCCCGCGAGGCGAGCTTCTCGGCTTCGACACGCAGCTGATTGACCTGCACCTGGACGTCGATCGCCGACTTCCCCGCGGCTCCCGAGAGCGCGGTGAAGAACGGCTTCGAGACCTGCGTGTCGGATTCGCGGGCGATTTCGCTGACCGCGTGGTTGTAGTTCTTCAGCGACTGCTGCTTTTCCGATTTCAGGCAGCTGCTGACGACGAGCACGACGATGATGATCAGGGCGATCGCGATGCCGGCGGCCCACCGCCGCCGCACCATCAGAGCGTGCTGGTCATAGCCCGACGGGCCGCCCGAGCTTCGCCGCGGCCGTGGCCGCCTGGGAGCGCTGCCGGCACCGCTGCCGCCTGGTGACCGCGGTGCTCGTGTTGATGGCCGAGGAGCTGTGTCCTCGCCATCGTCGAAGAACGACAAAAGCCTTGGCTCCTTTGCAGGTGCTGTGAAGGGCCTCAGTATGACTGCAGCCCTGGACTGCTGGACTCCTCCCGGCCATCCTGCAACTTCTCCCTCATCGGCTCTGTTCCTGCCTCGGTCGCGCAGGAGCCGGCTCTCGAGCGGCGAACGCGGGAGCCGGTGGAGTCGCAGCGCACCCTTCTACAGAGCTCCGATGTTCGAGCCGACCCGGTCGCCGATCCGGCGCCCCGGGCGCCGGCGCGAACCCGGATCGTCGTACGCGACGAGCGAGCGGAGGATGCCTCGGGCCGTGGCGAGACGCAGGTCCCCGCGCCGGACGAGCGCCTGCTGCTGGGCCGCTACCGGCTTCTCGAACGTCTCGGCGCGGGCGGGTTCGGGGTCGTCTGGCGCGCGCACGACGAGCTGCTCCAGCGCGACGTCGCCGTCAAGCGGATCTGGCTGGGGCCCGACGGCGACTCTGAGCGCGCCGCGCGCGAGGCCCACGCCACAGCGCGCCTGGCGCACCCGGCGATCGTGGCGCTCTACGAGGCCTGCCCGCTCGGTGAGGCCTTCTACCTGATCTCCGAGCTGGTCCCCGGATGCACGCTCGGCGATCTGATCCGCTCGGACGGGCTCGACGACGAGCGCACGCTGCTCATCGGCCTCGCCCTGGCCGATGCCCTCGAGCACGCCCACGAGCGCGGCGTGATCCACCGCGACATCAAGCCGCAGAACGTGCTCGTCCCGGACGGTGAGGGTCCAGGGCCGGCGGCGAAGCTCACGGATTTCGGTGGCGCGAGCATCGCCGAGGAGGACGCGCTGACGCGCACGGGCGACGTGCTCGGGACGCTCGCCTACATGGCTCCGGAGCAGAGCGAGGGCCGCGAGGTCGGCGAGCAGGCTGATCTCTATGCGCTGGCGCTGGTGCTCTACGAGGCGCTGTCAGGCGTGAACCCCGTCCGCGGGCCGACACCCGCGGCGACCGCGCGGCGGATCGGGACCCGGCTCGAGCCTCTCGCGCGGCGCAGGCGCGACCTGCCCCGCGCTCTCACGTCCGCGCTCGACATCGCGCTCGCGCCGGACCCGCGCGAGCGCGGCGAGCTCGCCGACCTGCGCGGCGCGCTCGAGGACGGCCTTCAGGACGGCGCGCGGGACACGCTGCCCCAGCCCGTGCGGCGCGGGCCTGGCCCTGCGCCGCGCCTGCCGCGCCGCGCCGCGCCGATCCCGGCGCCCGCCGAGCCGGGCGCCGAGCTCGGGCCGGAGCTCCTGACTCCGCCCGGCGAGTCGCCCGGCCTTCCGCGGACCCTCTGGAGCGCGCTGGCGCTCGCGGCGATGGCCTGGCTGTGCGCGACGGGCCGCGCCGGCTTCGCGGTCGTCTTGGTGGCCGCGCTGGTGCCGTTGGTCGTGGTTCCGCCCGAGCGCCTCTCGGGTCGCGTGCCGGCTCTGTTCCTGGCCGCCGCGCTCGCACCGGTCCTGGGTCTGGCCGGCCTCGCGGCCTCCTTCCCGGCACTGGCCGCCCAGGCGCGCGACTGGAGCAGGCGCTTCGCGCTCGGGGCCCTGGGTTACTGGTGGCTCCTGCTCGCGGAGCCGGTGCTCGCGCGCCGGCTCTGGCTGGGCCCGCCCGCCGGAGTCCCGCCGCGGGCGGTCTGGGAAGGCTCGATCTCCGGCGCCGCATCGCACGTCGTCGGGCCGCTGCTCACGCCGGGCGCCGCGCTCGGCGCGCTGCTCTGGGGAGTGGGCGCGGTGCTGCTGCCCTGGATCGTGCGCGGCTCACACGCCGCGCTCGACATCGCCGCGGCCGCCGCGTGGGGTGCGGCGCTGACCATCGCCGCTCCCGCCCTGGACGCGGGGCTGTCCCCCGGCAGCCACCCGCTTCCGCACGGGGCGGTGCTCGGCGCGGTCGCGGGGGGGTTGCTCGCGGTCGGCGCCCGCGCTCTGCGCGGCCCTGTCTGAGCACCCGCCGGCCTGCCCGCCGCCGGGTTCGCCGGCGTCCGGCGCCGGCTCACGCGATCCGGCCCTCATGGGCGCCCGCCGGGCGCGAGTCCCCGGGCACCTGCGTAGCATTGGGCGGGCGGGCGCACGTCCGGCGCCGCCGCGCACCGCCACCAGCTGCCGATGAACCTGTTCAAGAGCGTCGAGAACACGATCGCGAGACTCGTGGAGGGCTCGTTCGGCCGGGCGTTCCGCTCGGAGGTGCGCCCGATCGAACTCGCGCGCAAGCTGGCCCGGGAGATGGACGCGCACAGGACCGTCTCCGTCTCGCGCGTCTACGCCCCGAACGAATATGTGGTGTGGCTCTCGCCGGAGGATCGCGACCGCTACGACGGGGTGGAAGCGGAGGTGATCGACGAGCTGTGCGGCTACCTGCTCGAGCACGCGCGGCGTGAGAACCTGATCCTCGCCGGCGGCGTGCGCGTGTCGTTCAGCACCGACGAGCGGCTCTCGCTCGGCGAGTTCGGGATCCAGGCGAAGTTGGTCCGCCCCGAGGGTCAGAGTGAAGGCGAGGCCCGCCAGGGCGGCGCACGAGCCGCGGCCGAGCCCGACGAGGAGCACGGCAAGACGATGATCTACAGCACCTCCGACCGCGTCCGCGGCCCGCTCGAGGCCGCGCAGCCCGTGCGCGCCCGGCGCGCCCTGCTCGCCGTCGGCACCCGGCGGCTGCTCCTGCCCCCGGGCGGTGGCACGGTGGGGCGCAGCCGCGACTGCGACGTCGTGCTCGACGACAGCGGCATCTCGCGCCGGCACGCCGAGATCCGCCCGACGCCGGACGGATGGGAGGTCGAAGATCTCGGCTCGACCAACGGGGTGCTGGTCAACGGGCTGGCCGTGCATGGGCGCGAGCCTCTGCGGGGCGGCGAGCGCATCGAGTTCGGCTCGACCGAAGCGGTGTTCGAGCTCTCATGAACAGCCTCGACCCGGTATCGGTCGCGCTCAAGTTCGGCTTCCTGGCCGTCCTCTATCTCTTCCTGCTCTGGGTGGCGCGCAGCGCGCGCCGGGATCTGGGCGGCTCGGCGAGCTCTCAGCAGACGCTCGCGCCACCGGCTCCCGACGCGACGGGGATGTACTCCGCCTCGACGCTCGGGCCGGTCGGCTTCGTCTCGCGCGCGCCGCGGCTCGTGGTCGAGCGCGCGCCCGGCCACGAGGAGGGAATGATCTACGACCTCGACGGGGACCTCGTCCTCGGGCGCGGCGACTCGGCTGAGATCCGCCTCGAGGACCCGTTCGCCTCCTCCCGGCACGCCCGCATCTACGAACAGGGCAACAGCGTCGTCGTGGAAGACCTCGGCTCGACGAACGGCACATACCTGAACGAGGAGCTTCTGCAGACGCCGCGCCCACTGCATCCCGGGGATCGCGTCCGCATCGGCGACAGCGAATTCGCGTTCGAGGTGGACTGAGATGGGGCCGCCGTCCAGATGCTGAGGGTCGCCGAGCAGTACTCCGGAAGCGACACCGGCCGCCAGCGCCGCGCGAACGAGGACTCGCTCATGGTCCGCTCGCCGCTGTTCGTCGTCGCCGACGGCATGGGCGGCGCGCAGGCAGGGGAGGTCGCCTCCAAGCTCGCCGTCGAGGCCTTCCAGGGCGGGCTTCCCGACGGTGGCGAGCCCGAGCTCGCGCTCGCCGGCCTGGCCCAGGCGGCGAACACCCGCATCCACGAGCTCTCCCACACGAACGCCGAGCAGGCGGGGATGGGGACGACCCTGACGGCCGTCTACGTCGGCGAGCGCGACGTGGCGATCGCGCATGTCGGCGACAGCCGCGCCTACTGCCTGCGCGACGGGCAGCTGTTGCGGCTGACCGACGACCACTCTCTCGTGGACGAGCTCATGCGCCAGGGCCGGCTCACCCCGGAGGAAGCCGTCGAGCACCCTCAGCGTTCGGTCATCACGCGCGCGCTCGGGATCGAGGGCACCGTCGAGGTCGACACCCGGTCCTTCAGCGGCCGGGCGGGCGACGTCTACCTGATCTGCAGCGACGGCCTCACGACGATGGTCCCGGAGGAGCGGATCGCCGAGATCCTGAACGCCTCGCCACGTCTGCGCGACGCCGGCGAGGGGCTGATCGCGGAGGCCAACCGGGCCGGCGGGCGCGACAACATCACCGTGGTGCTGCTGCGGCTGGAGGAGGTGGGCGACGGCGCGGGGGCCGCGCCGGGGGGCGTGGGAGAGCAGGACGAACCGACTCTGACCGGGATGCCTGCCGTCACGCCGGGCGCCGGGCCGGCGACGCAGGCCGCGCCGGCCGTCGCCCCCGTCGCACAGCGCCGTCCCCGCAACCCGGCCCCCGCCGGGCACCGGAGGCGGCGGTTCCGCGTCCGCCGCGCGGGCTTCGCCGCCGCCCTGCTCGTCGTGCTGGGCCTGATCGTCGCCGGCGGGCTGCTGGCGATGCAGTCGGTGTACTTCATCGGAACGAACCGGCGCGGGCTCGTGACCCTCTACCAGGGGGTCCCGTTCACCCTCCCCGGTGGCGTCGACCTCTACAGCAGCCGCTACGTGTCCGGCGTCGGCGCCGCGACCCTCACGGCGCAACAGCGCAGCACGCTGCTCGACCACTCCCTGCGCTCGGAAGGCAAGGCGGCGTCGCTGATCCGCAGCCTCGAACTCGACGAGCTCGAATGAGTGCCCGGGCAAGGACCACATGAACCGTCCGATCGTCCGCCTGTACGGGCTCGTCGTCCTGCTGTTCGCGCTGCTGGTCGGGTTCACCTCGCGCTGGACGATCTTCGAAGCCTCCTCGCTTCGCGACAACGCGCTGAACAAGCGCTCGGTCCTCGAGCAGCAGCACATCGACCGCGGTCCGATCGTGGCGGCCGACGGCACGGTGCTCGCGCACAGCCTGCGCCGCGCCGAAGGCGTCTACGAACGCAGCTACCCGACCGGCAGCCTGTTCGCGAACACGATCGGCTACTACTTCACGAACCTGGGCAGCACGGGGGTGGAGCGCTTTCGCTCGAGTGCGCTGAACGGCCAGACCGATACGGGCGTGCAGGCGATCCTCGACCAGCTGCAGGGCCACCGCCCGCAGGGCCAGAAGGTCGTCACCTCGCTGGACCCGAAGGCCCAGCGCGTGGCCGTGCAGGCGCTCGGCGAACATCAGGGAGCGGTCGTGGCGCTGGAACCGCGTACCGGCGCGGTCACCGTCATGGCCTCCACGCCCAGCTACAACCCCAACCAGCTGAAAACGGACGCCGGCTACGAACGGCTGGCGCACGACAGCGCCGCCCCGCTGATCAACCGGGCGACCCAGTTCGGCTACGCGCCGGGCTCCACCTTCAAGGTCGTGACGGCGACCGCCGCGATCGACAGCGGGAAGTTCACGCCGCAGTCCGTCATCTCGGGGCGCAACGACGTCGTCGTGTCGGGGGTGCCGCTGCAGAACGACGACAACGAGAACCTCGGCGAAATCACGCTCACCGAAGCGCTGGCGAAATCGGTGAACACCGTGTGGGCGCAGGTGGGCGAGAAAGTCGGGCGCGCGACGATGACCAAGTACATGAACCGCTTCGGCTTCGACCGCCGGCCCCAGCTCGACTACCCGGCGAGCGAAATGTCGATCAGCGGCTCCTACGAAGGCGAACGGCTCGTCTCTCCGCTCAGTCCCAAAGTGGACCTCGGGCGCATGTCGATCGGCCAGGACAAACTGGCCGTCGTTCCGCTCCAGATGGCGGAGGTGGCGGCCGCGGTCGGCAACGGCGGGACCCTGATGACGCCGCACATCGCGAGCCGCATCGTCAACTCCGAAGGCCAGACGGTCACCCGCGTGAAGCCGAGCGTCCAGTCGGTCGTGATGAAACACTCAACGGCCTCCGCCGTGAGGACGATGATGGAAGCGGTGGTCACCGAAGGCACCGGCACCAGCGCGCAGATCCCCGGCGTCCAGGTGGCCGGCAAGACGGGCACCGCCGAGACCCAGATCGGGACCGCGATCAACAACGTCTGGTTCATCGCGTTCGCGCCGGCGTCGAACCCGACCGTGGCGATCGCCGTGACGCTGAAGGGCGTGCCCGGCCAGGGCGCCGCGTTCGCCGCCCCGGTCGCCCGCCAGGTGATGGAACAGCTGCTCCGTGATTGAGCCCGAGACCCTCATAGACGGCCGCTACCGCGTGCTCTCACGGCTCGGCTCCGGGGGGATGGCCGACGTCTACCTCGCCCATGACCAGCTGCTCGGACGCGAGGTCGCGGTCAAGGTTCTGCACCACCACTTCGCCGAAGATCAGGAGTTCGTCGAGCGCTTCAAGCGCGAGGCGTCCAGTGCAGCCGCGCTCTCGCACCCGAACATCGTCGGGATCTTCGACCGCGGCGAGTGGAACGGCACCTACTACATCGCGATGGAGTACGTGGCCGGGCGTTCGCTGAAGGCGATCGTCCGCGAAGCCGGCCCGCTGGATCCGGCGCTTGCGATCGACACCGTGATCCAGATCCTTCGCGCGGCGCGCTTCGCGCACCGGCGCGGCGTGATCCACCGCGACCTGAAGCCGCACAACGTGATCCTCGACGAGGAGGGCCGCGCGCGCGTGACCGACTTCGGCATCGCGCGGGCAGGCGCGTCGGACATGACGCTCACCGGCTCGATCATGGGCACCGCTCAGTACCTCTCCCCCGAGCAGGCGCAGGGCTACGCGGTCAGCGCCGCGTCCGACATCTACTCGGTCGGCGTGATCCTCTACGAGCTGCTCACCGGCGTGGTCCCGTTCGAGGGCGAGACGGCGGTCGCGATCGCGTTCAAGCAGGTCTCCGCGGTGCCTCGCCCGCCGAGCGAGCTGAACCCGGCGCTCCCGCATTCGCTCGACGCGGTCGTGCTGCGCGCGCTCGCCAAGGATCCGATCGAACGCTACGCCGACGACGACGAGCTCATCGCCGCGCTCGAGGCCGAGCGCGAACGCCTGCCCGGCGGGGGATCCGACGGCCACGTCCCGCCGCCGTACGACCCGCCGACAGGCGTGATGCTCGCGGCGGCGCCGCCGGCCTACGAAGAGCGCCCGCCCGAAGAGGGCGAGAAGGGCTCGCGCCGATGGCTGTGGTGGGTGGGCGGCACGCTGCTGGCGCTGGGGCTCGTGCTGGCGGCCGTGCTGCTGCTGGGCGGGAAGGGCACCGTCGGCGTCCCGGACGTGACCGGGCAGACCGAACAGGCGGCAGACGGCGTCCTGCGCCGCGCCGGGCTGAACCCCGTTCCCCAGCTCCAGCCGAGCTCCACCGTGCCGACGGGCGTGGTGATCTCACAGTCCCCGGAAGCGGGCAAGCGCGTCTCCGGTGGCTCGCGCGTGACCCTGATCGTCTCGGGGGGCCCCGCGAGCGCGCCGGTCACCGACGTGGAAGGGCTGAGCGAACAGGAAGCGCTGAAGAAGCTCCGTAAAGCGGGCTTCAAGCCGCGCGTGAAAAAGCAGGCCAGCTCCACCGTCGCGGCCGGCAAGGTGATCGGGACCAACCCGCCGGCGGGCGGCCTCGAGCAGCTCGGCAGCGGCGTCGAAGTGCTCGTCTCGAGCGGCCCGGCGCCGGTCACCGTTCCCGACGTGACGGGACAGTCGCTCTCCGCTGCCGAAGCCACGCTCGCGAACGCAGGGCTCGAACTCGGCACCGTGACCAAGCGCGAAACGAGCGAACAGCAGCCAGGCACGGTGCTCTCTCAATCGCCGTCGAACGGCACGTCGGTCAAGGCCAAGAGCAAGGTGGAACTCGTCGTCGCACAGGGCACGAAGGAAGTCCCTGTGCCGAACGTGGTGGGCGAGAGCCAGGCGCTCGCCAAGAGCACCGTCGAACAGGCGGGCTTCAGGATCGCCACGACGACGGGTCAGACCACCGAACCGAGCGAGGTCGGCAAGGTGCTGCGCCAGCAGCCGGGTCCGGGTACGAAGAGGACGAAGGGCACCACCGTGACGGTCACGATCGGCCAGCTCGGCACCGAAACGACGACCACGACCACCACCACCCCGGCCACGCCGACGACCCCGGCGCCGCCGGCCTCGGGAGGCTGAGTTGGCGGCTGCCGATGGCCCCGCAGGCGCCGTCGGCGCGGCCGGCGAAGGCGCGAGCATGCGGGTCGCCGTGCTGGCGGGAGGACGCTCGTCCGAGCACGATGTGTCGCTTGCCTCCGGCGCGGCCGTGCTCGATGCCCTGCTCGAGGCCGGCCACGACGCCGTCCGGATCGAGATCGCAAGCGACGGAACCTGGCTTCGTGACGGCAGGACGCTCGCGCTGACGCCGGGCGAGGGCGTGGAGGGCGCCGACGTCGTGTTCCCCGCGCTCCACGGCCCGTTCGGCGAGGACGGCACGGTCCAGGGGATGCTCGAGACGCTGGGAGTCGCGTATGTGGGCTCGGGAGTCGCCGCGTCGGCCGTGTGCATGGACAAGGTGCTGTTCAAGGACCTGATGGCGCCGCTCGGGGTTCAGCAGGTCGCTTACGCCGGGATTCGCGCGGAGCAGTGGCGCGAGGATCGCCCCGGCGCCCTGGCGCGCGCCGGGGCGCTGGGTCTGCCCGTGTTCGTGAAGCCGGCGCATCTCGGCTCATCCGTCGGGATCGTCAAGGTCAGCGCGGCGGCAGAGCTGGCGGACGCGCTCGCACTCGCCTTCGAGCATGACGAGCTCGCGATCGTGGAGGCCGCGGCGACCGGGATCGAGGTCGAGTGCGGGGTGCTCGAGGGGGGACCGGGCGGCGATGAGGAGCTCGTCGTCTCCGAGCCGGGCGAGATCGCCTTCGAGCGCGAGTTCTACGACTACGAGGCCAAGTACACGCCGGGTGGGATGGAGCTGCTCGTGCCCGCCCGGATCTCCGCCGCGGCGCGCGAGCGCCTCACCGGCCTCGCACGGCGCGCCTTTCGCGCCGCCGGCTGCGCGGGCCTGGCGCGCGCCGACTTCTTCGTGGACGGCGAGCAGGTCCTGCTGAACGAGCTGAACACGATGCCGGGCTTCACTCCGACGAGCGTCTACCCGAAGCTGCTCGCGGCCTCGGGCGTGGCCTACCCGGAGCTCGTGGACCGTCTCTGCCGGCTCGCGCTCGCCCGCCACGCGGCGGCCGGGGCGCGGCGTCACTGAGACGGCTCCGAGCGGGCGTCCTAACGGAACAGCGTGACGTCGGCGATCGTCGCCGACTGGTGGCCCGGCGGCAGCGTGGTCAGCCACATGAGGTAGTAGCGGTGCGCGCCGGGCGGCGGGTGCAGGGCGATCTTCTGGCCGTTGCTCACCGATTGGCTCGACCCGACCGGTCCGATCCAGCCGCGCGCCGAGAGCGACTCCGAGCTCCCGTAGGGGATCGCCAGGTCGATGTGGTCGGAGACGTAGAACTGCGCGGCGAAGCCGGGCGTCGGGGTCTGGATCTCGATCGCGCGAGCCGCGACGCCCGGTGCGGCGTCGAGATAGATCCCGAGGCCCGTGCCGCCGGGCTTTCGCAGATTGCCTTCGTAGTAGGTCTCGGTGGTCCAGGTCGTCGAAGGGTCGCTGTCGACGACGTTGCCGATCTGATCGCGGTTTTCGGGCCCGGTGCCGAACGGGTTGTAGTCGTTGGCCGCCGACTCGGAGAGGCTCACGGGAGTCAGGCCGCCCTTCCCTCCGGCGCCCGGCGGCACGCCGGTCCCGCGCTCCGTGCTGTTGGCCGCGAGGAGGATCACCACCGCGACGATCGCGCAGACCACGGCGAGCGAGACCAGCCAGCGGACCGGGTGACGCATCCGCCAGGGCAGCCGCCGCCGTGCGCGCCCGCGCAGCGTGCGCAGCACCGTCGTGACCTCGCCGGTCGTCTGGCCGGTTCGCGAGGCCTCGATCGCGATCACGTTTTCGAGATCGGCGATCATCGCCGGGGCGTCGGGGTAGCGCTTGGAGAGGTCCTTGGCAAGTGCGCGGTCGAGCACAGACGCCGTCGCGGCGGAGATTTCCGGACGGCGCGCCTGTACGTCGGGTACCTCCTCGCGCACGTGCTTCATCGCGACCGCGACGGGCGTCTCGCCGTGGAACGGCACGTCGCCCGTCAGCATCTCGTAGAGGACGATCCCCAGGGAGTAGAGGTCCGACTGCGGCGTCACCGCCTGGCCCAGGGCCTGCTCCGGGGAGACGTAGTCGGTGGTGCCGAGCACCCTGCCCGCCATCGTCAGGCCCTCCTCGGTGAGCGAGCGCGCGATCCCGAAATCGGTGATCTTCGCGCCGCCCTCAGGGTCGATCAGGATGTTCTGCGGCTTGACGTCGCGGTGGACGATCTGGCGTTCGTGGGCGGCACCGAGCGCCCGCGCGATCTCGATCGTGTACGCGAGCGCCTGGGGGATCTCGAGCGGCCCGTCGCGCCGGATCATGCTCTTCAGCGTCTCCCCGTCGACGTATTCGAGGACGATGAAAGGGGTGCCCGCCGCCCCCATGCCGGCGTCGTCGTCGACCGGCTCCTCGCCGGCATCGATGACCGAGACGACGTGGGGGTGGTTGAGCTGCGCGACCGCGCGCGCCTCGCGCCGGAAACGCTCGAGCTGGTCGGAGTCGGTCGCGATCTCGCGGTGCATCAGCTTGATCGCCACCGGGCGTTCCAGAACGGTGTCGAAGGCCTTGTAGACCGTGGACATGCCGCCGCGCCCGATCACCGCGTCGAGGCGGTAGCGACCCCCGATCTCCGTGCCGAGCGCGCTCACCGGCCTATTTTGATCGCTTCCCCCGCGGCATTCGCCGACGCCCCAGAGGGGGCCGTTGCCGCACGGATCCCGAGGTCGCGCTCAGCCCGCTGTGTTCCTGGCGGGCTGGCGCCGCCGGCGCACGATCCAGTAGCCGATCCCGGCCACTACGAGCGCGAGGACCACGTAGTCGACGTACTCGAAGCCCTTACGGACCGATTCCCAGTCGCTGCCGAGTGCGTGGCCGGCGAACGCGAGGCCGACGACCCACGGCACGGTGCCGATCAGCGAGAAGATCGTGAAGCGCCAGAACGGCATCTTCGCGATCCCCGCCGGCAGCGAGACGAACGCGCGCACCACCGGGATCAGCCGCCCGAACAGCACGGCCGCCTCGCCGTAGCGCTGGAACCATCGGTCCGCCTTCTCGATCTGCCCCGGCCCCATGTGGAACCGCTCGCCGTGGCGTTCGAACAGCTCGAGCCGCCCGCCCCGGCCGACCCCGTAGGCGACCCACGAGCCGATGATCGTCCCGATGAGACCCGCCACGATGATCCCGGTCATCGTCATGTGGTGCTGGGAGGCGCTCTGCCCGGGGTCGGCGACCGCGAAGCCGGCGAAGAGCATCACGACCTCCGAGGGGACGGGGATACAGGCGCTCCCCGCCGCCATCAGCAGGAGCACTGCGGGGAGTCCGCCTTCGCGCACGATGTGCGCGCATTCGTTGACGACGGTTTCCGAGATCGAGGCCAGGACCAGCACGGGTCGGGCAACGATACCGGCCGTGGTCCGCGGGCCCGCCGGCCGGGATGAGAATCCGTTGCTTAACCTTCCCGGCCGATGCGCGTCTGGGTCGATCTGACGAACAGCCCCCATGTGCTGGTGATGCGGCCCGTGATCGCCCGCCTGCGCGAGCGCGGTAACGACGTCCGAGTCACCGCCCGCGACTTCGCCCAGACGCTCGAGCTCTGCGACCGTCTCGGCATCGAGCACACCGCGATCGGGCGCCACCGCGGCGAGCGGCCCGTGGCGAAGGCCGCCGGGCTCGTGTCGCGGTCTGCGGCGCTCGTGCGGTGGGCGCGCCGGCAGGGGCGCTTCGCCATCGCGCTCGGCCACGGATCCAACGACGTCACCGTCGCGGCGGCGCTGCTCCGCATCCCGAGCTCGACGATGTTCGACTACGAGTGGGCGACCGTCCAGCACACGATCAACTGCCGGCTGGCGGCGGCGGTGGTCGTGCCCGAGGCGATCCCCCCCGAGCGGCTGCGCCGCTACGGGGCGCTCGGCAAGCTGCGCCGGTACGAGGGGCTGAAGGAGGAGTACTACCTGTCCGACTTCGAGCCCGATCCCGCCGTCCTGGGCGAGCTCGGGCTGGATGCGGGCCGTCCGATCGTCGTCGTACGCACGCCGCCGGAGGTCTCGCTCTACCACCGCTTTCACAGCGACCTGTTCGGGGCGGTTCTCGAGCGCCTGTCCCGCGCCGCGCTCGCGGACGGTGTCCAGCCGGTCGTCCTGCCCCGGGTCGCCTCGCAGCGCAGGGAGCTCGGCTCGGTTCCGGGGCTGCTGGTCCCCGAGCACGCGATCGACGCCCAATCCCTCATCGCCTACGCGGCGCTGACGATCTCGGCGGGCGGGACGATGAACCGCGAGGCCGTCGCGCTCGGAACGCCCGTGCTCACCACCTTCCAGGGCAAGCTCGGGGCGGTGGACGAACGTCTGATCGGCGAAGGCCGGATGCGCGTTCTCGACGACCCCGAGCAGCTCGAGCTGCCGGCGGCCCGGCGGCCTGCCGAGGGCGGCCGCGTGCGTCGCGACCCCGGCGTGCTCGTCGATCTTCTGCTCTCGCCCGTCCGATAGGGCCGGAGGCTGCGCCCGCGCGGGCGGATGGGGTTCGTCCTCCACGGGACGTCTATCGCGGACATGACGCCCGCAGCCGCTTACAATTGCCTGCAATGCGCCGACGTCTCCGCTCGGCGGCCCTTCCGCTCCATCGCCACTCGCTCCCGCAGCTCCTGGTCGATGGAGCCCTGGTCGCGCTCGCGTACTACCTCGCCTTCCAGCTTCGCTTCAACGACGGGCCGCCGCGCCACTACGAAGAGCTGCGCTCGGCGACGATCTGGTGGGTCCTCGCCGGCAGCCTGCCGATCCTGATCCTCTCGGGGGTCTACCAGCGTCGCTGGCGCTACGCGGGGCAGCGCGACTACGAGGCGGTGGTGCGGGCGGTCGTCTTGATCGTCCTGCTGACGGTGGTCGCGATCGAGATCTTCCGGCCGACCCACGCCTACCCGGAGCTGGGAGCCGGGCACGGCGGCACCGCGACCGTGGCCGTCGTCCTGCCGAACGGCGTCATCTTCCTGTTCGGACTGCTCGCGCTGGTCTTCCTCGTCGGCGTACGTGCTCTGGCCCGCTCGGTCTACGAGCGCCGGCCGCTGGCCGCGTTCCGCTCCTCGCGCAAGGGCGCGCGCACGGTCCTGATCGCCGGCGCGGGGGAGGGCGGGCGGATGGTGCTGCGAGAGATCGTCCGCAACCGCGAGCTGGGCCTCGTTCCGGTCGGGTTCCTCGACGACGATCCGGCAAAGCGCCGCATGCGCATCGACGGCATCAGGGTGCGCGGCGACACGGAATCGGACCTGCCGCGGATCCTTGACGAGGCCGAGCCCGACGAAGTGATCATCGCGATCCCCTCCGCGCCCGGATCCACACGCGCCCGGATCGTCAAAGAGTGCCGCTCGCGCGGGATCCCCGTGCGGACGCTGCCGACCGTCTTCGAGCTCCTGCAGACGCGAGGGGCGCTCACGCGGCAGGTGCGCGAGGTCCGCGTCGAGGACGTGCTGGGGCGCGAGCCGGTCCACATGGAGCTCGAGCGGGTCGGCGCGTATCTGGCAGGGCAGGTGGTGCTCGTGACCGGCGCGGGCGGTTCGATCGGCTCAGAGCTCTGCCGCCAGATCGCTCGCGTCGAGCCGCACAGGATCGTGCTGCTCGACCACGCCGAGGACAACCTCTTCGCGATCCTGCGCGAGCTCCAGGATGAGCGCCACGTACCCGAGTCGATGCTCGCCGCCGTGCTCGCCGACTGCAAGGAAGAGGAGCGCATGCGGGAGGTCTTCAACGAGCACCGCCCGAGCGTCGTGTTCCACGCCGCCGCGTACAAGCACGTCGGGTTGATGGAGGCCAACCCGGTGGAGGCGATCCGCAACAACGCGATCGCCACGCAGGTCGTCGCGCACGTCGCCGGCGACAGCGGAGCCCGCCGCTTCGTGCTGGTCTCGACCGACAAGGCTGTTGCGCCGGCGACCGTGATGGGGGCGTCCAAGGCGCTCGCGGAGTTCGCTCTCGAGGCCGCCACCGCCCGGTTCCCCCAGACCCGTTACGCCGCAGTGCGCTTCGGCAACGTGCTCGGCTCCTCCGGCAGCGTGGTGCCGATCTTCCGGCGCCAGATCGAGCGCGGGGGTCCCGTGACGGTCACCGACGAGCGGATGACGCGCTACTTCATGACGATCCCGGAGGCCGTGCAACTGATCATCCGCTCGGGATCGCTCGCGGTCGCGCGTTCCGAGGAGGATGGCGCCCCTTCGCTCCGGCGGCCCCGCATCAGCGTCAGCCCCGGGGCCGAGGTTTTCGTGCTCGACATGGGCGAACCGGTCCGCATCGTCGAGCTGGCACGGGCCATGATCGAGCTGTCCGGTCTCGACCCCGACCGGGACATCGACGTCGAGATCGTGGGCAAACGCCCGGGGGAGAAGCTCGGCGAGGAGCTGTTCAACAGCTACGAGCGGGCGTGCCCCACCGACGCGGAGAAGATCCTGCGCGCGGAGCGCAGCCCGCTGGGCGTTCCTGCCGTCGAAGCGATGTTCGCGGAGATCAGACTGCTGGTGCTCGAGGGCGACGCCGCGGCGCTGGCCGCGAAGGTCTCCGAGCTGTCCACGCGGCTGCGCGGGGCCGCCGAGGCGGACGCCGAGGCGCCGGCCGCCGCCGCGGGCCGGCCCCGCGGGGAGGCAGCCGGTGCTCCGTCATCGTCTTCCGAGGGAGAGGGCACCGACCGTCCGAGCGGGCCGCCCGGAGCGGCCAGGCCGGCGCAGGTGCCCGGCGGGGGGATCGCCGCGCCCGGGGATGGGAGGCCCACCCATCCGCACGAGGCGCCTGAGCCCCTCGTACACTCCCCAAATCCATGAGCATCTCGCTGCTCGCCCTCTCGATCTCGACGAAATTCACCGAGATCGGCGCGATCGTCGCTTTCGCGGCACTTCTCGGAATCGCCGTCCTGTCGCTGCTCGTCTTCTCGCAGGCGCGTGAGATAAGGCGCCTGCGTGACTGGGCGGGCCGCGCCCCGGAGCGCGCGGCAGAAGCCGAGCAGCGCGTTTCGCAGAGCGCTGCCGCCCGCGTGCAGCAGCAGGTGCCGCCGTCGGCCGTGCGCGCCGTTCCGCGCGCCGCCCCGGTCCATTCCCGCACCGCGCCGCAGCCGGGCACCCAGGCGGTCCCGCCCGGTCAGGCCGTGACCGCCGGCGGAGCGCCGGCGGCACCGCTGCCGGCGCCCGCCCGCGCTCAAGGGGCCACGCCGCCCGGCGCGACGCCGCCCGCCCAGCCCGCGACCGGCGTGCAGCCCGCGGCGCCGCAGCCGGCGCCCGCCGGTGCGCCCGCAACCGCCGCTGCCGCGTCCGCCGCGGCTGCTGCCGGCTCGGGAGCGCCCGCCGCCGGCGTCCCGGCGGCAGGTTCGACCCCGCCCGCGCCCGCCTCCGCGGCCGCGAAACCGGTGCCGCCCGCCACGCCCGCCGGTTCCCCGCCCCCGCAGCCCGCCGGCGCCGCGCCAGCGCCGGCCCGCCCGCCCGATCAACCGCGTCAGATCCCATGGCAACAGCCGCCTGCCGAGCGCTCCGCAACCGAGCCTCCGCTGGGAGCGCCGTCCTCCGCCGCGGCCGCGGCCGCGGGCCGGGCGGCGACGCCACCGAACGGCACGGCCCCCGAGCCTGGCGCTCAGAAGGCACCCGCGGCGGCGGCCCCGTCAGGCGTGCGCGCGGGAGCCACGGCGTCGGTTCCGACGAGCGAGCCGCCGGCGGGCGCCGCGCCGCGCGCTCCGAGCCCGCCCGGTGCTCCCGAGGGCGCCGAGCGCAAGCGTCCGCCGCTGCCGCCCGCGCCCGAGGCGCCGCGCCGCGCTGTGCCGGCTGCCGCTGCCGGGAGCACCGCGGCCGCCGCTGCTGTTGCTGCCGGCGCAGGCGCGACCGCGCGTGGTCGTGAGCCCGGAGGTCCGGACACCCGGCGCGGACGCGAGGCGGGCGGGGGCTCCTCGCGGCGGCGGATCGTGCTGTTTGCCGTCGCCGCGGTCGTGGTCGTCGTCCTCGCCGTCGTGCTGGCGACGAAAGGCAGCTCCTCGCCCAGCCACGCGAAAACGTCGTCCTCGGGCGGGACCGCGAGCACGCAGACGCAGACCAGCGCCTCGCACCACAAGACCGCGACCAGCCCGAGCAAGCAGGCGAAAGCCGCGCCGCCTGCCGAAACCGATGTGGTGGTCCTCAACGGGACGCTCACGACCGGCCTGGCGCATCACGTCTCGGCGGAACTGCAGCAGAGCGGGTACTCGCAGGCGAGCGCGCTCACGGGCCGGCCTCCGGGCGCCAACGAAGTCACCGTCGTGCAGTACGCGGCGGGTCATCAGGCCGACGCGAACGGCGTCGCCCACGTGCTGTCGGTGAGCCATGTTCAGCCGATCGAACAGGCTGTCGCCACGTTGGCGGGGTCGGCGAAGGTGGTGGTCGTCGTCGGCGCCGACAGGGCCGCCCAGGCCACCCCCACGCCATAGCCGGCTTCCTCGACATCCCCGAGCGCTCGTCCAAGCCTCGCGAGGAAGGGATCACGCACGTGATCGACCGCGGTCTCTCGGTCGCGGAGGTCGACGGCCTGCTCGAGGTCGCGGGCGACAGCGTCGACATCGTCAAGCTCGGCTGGGGCACGGCCGTCGTGACCGGGAACCTTCGCCCGAAGCTGGATCGCTACGCGGCGCACGGGATCCCGGTCGTCCTGGGCGGCACGCTGACCGAGGTCGCGATCCGCCAGGGCCGCGTCGAGGGCCTCGTCGCATGGCTGCGCGAGCTCGGGCTGCGCCACGTCGAGATCTCCGACGGCACGATCGAGCTCGACAAAACGGTCAAGCGCGAGCTGATCGAGCGGCTCTCGAAGGAGTTCACCGTCTTCGCCGAGGTCGGCAGCAAGGACGTCGACTTCATCATGGCGCCGTACATCTGGGTGGAGCAGATCGAAAGCGACCTCGAGGCCGGTGCGTGGAAGGTGATCGCCGAGGCGCGGGAGTCCGGGACGGCCGGGATCTACCGTGCCGACGGCGAGCCGAGGACGGGGCTGATCGAGGAGATCGCGCACTCGATCGACCCGCGCCACCTGATCTTCGACGCCCCGCTCCAGGCGCAGCAGGTCTGGCTGCTCAAGCACTTCGGCACCGAATGCAGCCTCGGCAACATCGCCCCCGCCGATGTGCTCTCGCTCGAGACGCTCCGGCTCGGGCTGCGCTCCGACACGGTCGAGCGCTTCGCCGCGGGCGGCGAGGGTTGAACGCCGCTCCGGTCGCCTCCTCGCCCGGCGCCGCGGAGGCGCGCAAGGGCGGGAGCGACAGACTTGCCGCAGCGGTGTTCGCGGCGCTCGTGGCCGCGTGCCTGCTCGCCTTCTTCCTCACGCAGCGGCTGAAGCACCGCCCGACCAGCGTGCAGCAGTTCAAGCTCACGCCGAACTTCGCGCCGACCCCTGCCGGGAGGCACAAACAGGAGCAGATCTCGTTCAAGCTCGCCCACGCCGAACGCGCCACGGTGACGATCATCGACGCGCGCGGGAACGTCGTTGCGACGCTCCTGACGGGGTATCCCGTGCCCCGCTACAAAACTCTCTCGCTGCTCTGGAACGGGCGCCAGGGCACCGCTCGCTCATACCGCATGGTCTCCTCGGCGAGCGGGCACGCCTACATCCTGCCCGCGAACCGGGGCCGGGTCGCTCCCGCCGGTGAATACCGGGTGCGGCTGAGGCTGAGCCGCCAGCGGGAACCCGTGCTCTCGCCGCGCAGCTTCACCCTGGAGAGACCGTGACGGCGCTGCCCCTGGGGGGGAGCCTCCCGTCGGCCGGCACGCTGGCGGCGCTCGTGGCGGTCGGGCTCGTGATCGCCGCCGCGCTCGCGCTCCTGATGCGCCGCCAGCCGGAAGCGTTCCCGCTGCTTGCGATCCTCGCACTCCCGTTCCGGGTCCCGATCTCGGCCGACGGCCGCACCGTCAACCTGCTCGTGCCCCTGTACGTCGTTGTTGCGGCCGGGGTCTTCGCCCACCTGCTCCCGAGGCTGCTCGCCGGGCGCCCGGCGCCCGTCGACGAGGTGTCACGGGACGCGGAGCGCAACCCCGCCGCACGATACGTCGGGTGGGCGCTCCTGGCCGCCGTCGCGCTCTACACCCTGCAGATCTCCTACTCGCCGGACCGCGCGAAGGCGGCCGAGAACCTGCTGTTCTTCTACATCCCGTTCGGCTTGCTCTTCCTGCTGCTGCTCGAAGTGCGGTGGACCCCGCAGCTGCTGCGCCGGGGGCTGCTGATCCTCGTCGTCGTCGCGACGCTCCTGGCGGGGGTCGGCTTCATCGAGTACTACCGGAAGAGCCTGTTCCTGAACCCCAAACTGGTCGCCGCCAACCAGTACGACAACTACTTCCGGGTCAACTCGGTCTTCTTCGACCCGAGCATCTACGGGCGCTTCTTGATGATCGTGATGCTGATGGTCACGACCGTCGTCCTGTGGGGGACGCGGCGCCAGGTGCAGATCGGCGCGGCCGTGCTCGCCTGGCTGCTCGCGGGCCTGGTGACGAGCTTCTCGCAGTCGAGCATCGCGGGTCTGCTGCTGGGGCTTGCGGTTCTGGCCGCGTACCGCTGGGGGGTGGGCAGGACCGCGCTGGTATCCGCTTCGCTGGTGGTGCTGGCGGCTGCCGTGCTGCTGCTCGCCCCCAAGAGCGCCCACCTGAAAGGGAGCTCGGCGAACAGCGCCACCGCGGGCCGTACGAGCCTGATCGAAGGAGGCCTCGAACTGTTCGAGGACAGGCCGCTGCAGGGCTTCGGCTCCGGCTCCTTCGAAACCGAGTACAAACGCCACACGACCGCGAGCCAGGCGACGACCCAGAACGCGGTGTCCGCCTCCCACACGATCCCGGTCACGATCGCGGCAGAGCAGGGCCTGCTCGGGCTGGCGCTCTACGGAGCCCTGCTCGCGGTCGCGTTCCTGGCGTTGTTCACCGGCGCCGGCCGCTCGCCTCCGCGCATCGCGATCGCGGCCTGCTTCGCCGCGCTGGTCCTGCACACGTGGACCTATGCCGACTTCCTCGAGGACCCGTTCACCTGGGCGCTGCTCGCGATCGGCGTCGCGCTCGCGCGGGCGGGGTCGCAGGCCGGTGCGCGCGGCGCGCCGGCGGGCGCATCCGCATCGGCATCCCCCGCCGGGGCCGGCCGGGCGGCCGAGTCCTCGGGCGCCGCGTGAGCGTGCCCCTCCGGCGGCTCCTCGGAACCGCCGCAAGTAGCTTCTAGCCGTGTTCGGCTACCTCAAGCGCCTCGTCACGACCGGCGCGGCCTACCAGTTCGGGGACATCGTCTCCAAGGGCCTCGCGCTCCTCACGCTGCCGCTGTACACGCACCACATCAGCCCGCAGGCCTACGGGGCGGCCGAAGCCCTCCTGACGGCGGTGATCCTCGCCAGCATCCTCGTGCGGGGGGGCGTCGGCGAGGCGTTCGTGCGCTTCTACTTCGACGACGACGACGAGCAGCGCCGCGAGCGGATCGCGCGGACGGCGACGGCGTTCGTGGCATGGACCACGACGCTCGCCTCGCTGATCGCGTTCGCGTTCTCGGCACAGCTCTCGGAACTGATCCTCAACTTCAGAGACCCGCTGTTGATGGACTGCGCGATCCTCGGGCTCTGGGCGTTCACCAACCTCGAGATGGCTTACGCGCAGCTGCGCGTGGACGAGCGCGGCCCGCGCCTACATCTATGCCTCCGGCGCCAACGTGGGCCTGACCGTCACCTTCACGATCGCGCTCGTCGTCTTCGCGGGACAGGGCGCTCGCGGCCTGCTGCTCGGTAACTTCGGGGCCTCGGCGGTGGTCGTGCTCGGCCTGTGGTGGGTGCTGCGCCGGCGCGTGTCGCTGCGCGTGCGGCCCGGGGACCTCCGTGCGATGCTCCGCTTCGGGCTGCCGACCGTTCCCGCCGACGCGAGCGTGTACGCCCTGCAGGTCGCCGACCGTTTCTACCTGTTCCGCTCCTACTCGCACGTCGCCGCGGGCACCTACGCGGTCGCGATCAAGCTCGCGACCGTCGTGTTCGTCGCCGTGCGGGGGTTCCAGTACGCGTGGCCGCCGCTGGCCTATTCGATCGAGGACGACGAAGAGGCGGCGCAGCTCTATTCGATCGTCACGACCTACTACGCGCTCGCGACGGGCGCGGTCGTCTGCGCGGTGGCGCTCGTCGGGCGCTGGCTCGTGCGGCTGCTCTCCGCGCCTGCGTACTTCGACGCCCATCGCGCCCTGCCCTGGCTCTCGCTGGGCTGGGCCCTGTACGGGCTCTACCTGGTGTTCGTCGCGATCTCCGGGCGGGCGCGGGTCACATCGCGCAACCTCCCCGCCGCTGCCGTCGGGCTGGCCGTGAACATCGCGCTCCTGCTCCTCCTCGTCCCATCGAGCGGAGCGGGGCTCGGGATCGCGGGCGCGGGCCTCGCCCTCTGCGGCGCATACCTGGCGATGCTCGCCGTCATCTACGCGCTCACGCGGAGCCTGTTCCGCGTCGGCTTCGAATGGGGGCGCCTTGCCAAGCTCGTCGCGATCCTGGGCGGCGTCGCCGTCTCCGGCGAGCTGCTGCTGCCCACCCACGGAGCGCTCGGATTGCTGACCCGCATCGCGTGGTTCGGCCTCGTGCCGGTAGCGCTCGTGCTGACGCGCTTCTTCCACCCCCACGAGCGCGCGGAGGCGCGCCGGCTGGCCGTCGACGCGCGCCGCCGGGTGGCCGCGTTCCGCGCCCGCCACGGCGAGCTCGAGGCCTACGCCGAGGACCCGCTCCGCGACATCTGAGCGTTGTACGCGGCGGCGGCCTCGCGCAGTCCCTCGCCGCGGCCCGGGTGCAGGCTCGCACGCGCGTTCAGCCACATCCGGCCCGCGTCGCGGCCGGGCAGAACCGCCGCCGCCAGCGCCCGCTCGGCGTACGCGGCCGCCGTCAGCCAGCGCACCGCACCGGCCGCCGCAGGCGAGTGGTGCTTGCGCATGTAGAGGTCGCGGTTGCGCGCCATCTCGACGATGCGCCGCTCGGGCGCGGCACCGGTCGCCAGCTGCTCGTGATGGATCGCGCGGGCGCCCGGCACGTAGAGGCTCCTCCAGCCGGCATCCCGTAGCCGCCGCGCGAAATCCACCTCATCCGAATAAACGAAGAAATCGGGGTCCAGGTAGCCGACGTGCTCCGCCGCCGAGCGTCTCACCAGGAGCGCCGAGCTCTGGCACCAGTCCACCGTCCTGGTCTCGCGGCCGCGACTCTGCACCGTCAGCAGCCGGTGCAGCTGCAGCGCGCCGGCGAGCGCGCTCCACGGGCCCGGGAAGCGCCACGCGCACGGCTGCGGCGTCCCGTCCGGGCGCAGCAGCTGCGCCCCGGCGCAGGCGGCCTGCGGTGCGGCGGCGAGCGCCTGCCAGAGGGCAAGCGTCGCGCCCGCCAGCAGCTCGGAGTCCTCGTTCAGGAGCAGTGCGTAGCGGCCCCGGGCCCGCCGCAGCAGCTCGCTGTCGTTCGCGGCCTTGCCGCGCCGTTGCGCGAGCGCCACGACCTCATCGACGGCGGGATGGGCGCGAGCGGCCTCGGCCGAGCCGTCGCTGGACCCGTTGTCGAGAACGAGGACCTCCGTCGCGAAGGGAAGCTCCGCGCGCTCGCGGCCGATCGCGTGGAGCCCGTGCACGAGCAGCTCTCGCTGGGAGGTGTTGACGACGCAGAAGGTCAGCTCGATGCCGCCGTCGCGTCCCTGGCTCGCGCTGTCGGAGACCATTTCCGGCCTATTGTCCGTCGCCGTGCGCGTTCACGTCGTTGACCCGTCGGCCTTCACGCCGCCGTACGACCACGCTCTCGCCCGCTCGCTCGCGCTCGCGGGGGCCGAGGTCGAGCTCTTCACGAGCCACTTCGCTTACGGCCCCGTCGCCGCTCCCGACGGCTACGTCCGCCGCGAGCGCTTCTACCGCGGCGCGGCGCGGCTGCGAGCGCCCGCCGCCCGGCGGGTCGCGAAGCTCGCCGAGCACGTGCCGGACATGCTGCGCTACCGGCGGCTCGCGCAGGCCGCGGACGTCGTCCACTTCCAGTGGCTGAGCGTGCAGCAGATCGACTGGGCGCTGCTGCCGCGCTCACGGCCGCTCGTGATCACCGCGCACGATGTGCTGCCGCGCGAGCCGCGGCCGGGGCAGGTGCGCGGCCAGCGGCGCGTGTACGACCGCTTCGACGCGATCGTCGTCCACAGCGAGCACGGCAGGGCCCGGCTGACCTCAGAGCTCGGCATCGCCCCCGAGCGGGTGCACGTGATCGCGCACGGGGTCTTCGAGCACCTCGCGGACGCCCCGCCCGTCCCGGCACCCTTCGAGACCGACCTCCCGGTCGTCCTCTGCTTCGGGCTGATGCGCCCGTACAAGGGGATCGACCTCCTGCTGGAGGCCTGGCGCGGGGTGGAGGGTGCCGAGCTCTGGGTGGCCGGCATGCCGAGGATGGACATCGCGCCGCTGCTCGCGATGGCGCCGCCGGGCGTGCGCTTCGTGCCGCGCTTCATCGGCGACCACGAGCTGCCCGGCTACTTCCGGCGGGCCGACCTCGTGGTGGCGCCCTACCGCGAGATCGACCAGTCCGGCGTGCTGTTCACCGCGCTCGCGTTCGGCCGGCCGCTGCTGCTGAGCGATGTCGGCGGGTTCCCGGAGATCGCCGCCGCGGGGGCAGCGCGCACCTTCACCGCGGGGGATGCCCGAGCGCTGCGCGCCGCCCTGCAGGAGCTGATCGCCGACCCGCCCGCCCGCGAGGCCCTCGCCGCGCACGCCGCCGAGCTTGCGGCGGGCGAGCACTCCTGGGCGCAGATCGGGCGCCGGACGCTGGCCCTGTACGAGCGCCTGGCGGGAACCTAGTCCTGCCAGAAGTCCTGGCGCAGCTCGCCGTCGCCTTCGTGGCGGGCGCCGAACACGATCAGCGAGAGCCCGTCCTCGCCGGCCTCCCAGGCGCGGGTCACCTCCGGCGCGACACGGATCGCGTCGAGCTCTGTGACCTCGACGATCTCGTCGTCGAGGCGCACGCGGCCGCTGCCCGCGATCACGACGTAGACCTCCTCGGCCTCGTCGTGGCGATGACCGAAGGCGTTGCGCTTGCCCGGCCTGAGCACGTGGTAGGCGAAGCCGGTCTGGCTGGCGCCCAGCTCCTCGCGCGGGAAGTGCGCCTCGCCCAGCTCTCCGAAGCCGAACTTCGGGGCGCTGTCCTCCGTCTCGCGCAGGTTCTTGAGCGTGTAGCTCATCCCCGGCGAGTCTACCCCGGCGCGGTCCGCCAGAATCCCTGCTGGTGCTCGCCCTCGAGATCGTCTTCTGGCTGTGCGCCGCGCTGATCGTCTGGACCCAGCTCGGCTACGCCGTCGCGCTGGCCGTGCTCGCGCGCGTGCTGGGGCGAGGGCACATCGAGCCGGAGCGGATCGCCGCGGGGGAGGAGCCCGCTCTGTCGCTCGTGATCGCAGCCCACGACGAGGAGAGCGTGATCGAGGCGAAGGTGCGCAACGCCCTCGCGCTCGACTACCCGCGCGAGCGGCTCGAGGTGATCGTGACCTGTGACGGGTGCACCGACGCGACGGCCGAGCGCGCGCGCTCAGCGGGCGCCGACGTCGTCCTCGAGCTTCCACGCGGTGGCAAGATCCGCGCGCAGGACGCCGCCGTCGAGCGGGCCCGCGGCGACCTCGTGGCCTTCTCGGACGCGAACGCCCTGTGGGAGCCCGACGCGGCGCGCCGGCTCGCGGCGGCGTTCGCCGATGACGCAGTGGGCTACGCCTGCGGGCAGGTCCGCTTCCTACAGGCTGTAGAGGGTCCACCCACCCAGCGCGCGGGCGACAACCAGGAGGGGATCTACTGGCGCTACGAGATGGCGGTGCGCGAGCTCGAGTCGCGGCTGTCCTCGATCACGGCCGGCAACGGCGCGATCTACGCCACGCGGCGCGACACCTACATCGTCGTGGACCCCGTCATGGGCCACGACCTGTCTTTGCCGTTCAACGTCGTCAAGCGGGGGCGCCGTGCGGTGTACGTCAGCGACGCGCTGGCGAGCGAGAAGATGGTGCCGACGATCGGCGGCGAGTTCGCGCGCAAGCGGAGGATGATGAGCCACACCTGGCCGATCCTCTTGCGCGGCGGCATGCTCTCGCCGCGAGGCTATCCGCCCGGCTACGCGGCGATGGTGCTCTCGCACCGCGTCCTTCGCTACGCGCTCCCGTTCCTGCACGCGCTCGCTCTGGCAGCGAACGTCGCGCTGGTCGCGGTCAGCGCGGGCTCGGCGCGGACGCTCTACATCGTCACGCTCGCGCTCCAGCTCGGTCTGCTCCTGGCCGCGGCGCTCGCCGGGGCGATGCGGCTGCGCCCGCTGCTCGTCGCGCGCTATTACGTGCTGACCGCGGCTTCGCCCGCGGCGGGGCTCTGGGATTGGCTGCGACACGGGACCGACGCGTCCTGGGAGGCGGCGGAGGGAACGCGGTAGCTCCTCAGGCGGCCGAGTCCTCGTTGCGCGAGAATCCCGCCCCGTGCTCCGGCGCCTCGTGGACATCGCAGTCTCAGCCGCCGCCCTGACGGTCCTCTCCCCGCTGCTTGCGCTGGCTGCGCTCGCGATCAAGCTCGAGAGTCGCGGACCGGTGCTCTTCCGCCAGCGCCGGGTCGGCCGCGGCGGCGTGCACTTCGACGTGCTGAAACTGCGCACGATGGTGCCGGGCGCAGAGCACATCGGTGCCGGGCTCGCGATCGACGCCGGGGATGAGCGGGTGACGCGCGTCGGAGCGCTGCTGCGCCGGACCTCCCTCGATGAGCTCCCGAACCTCGTCAACGTGCTGCGTGGCGAGATGTCGCTGATCGGACCGCGGCCTACCCTGCCGGTGCAGGTCGAGCAGTACACGCCGCGCCAGCGCGGGCGGCTGGCGATCAGGCCGGGCATCACGGGCTGGGCGCAGGTCAACGGGCGCGCCTCGCTGCCCTGGGCGCAGCGCATCGAGCTCGACCTCTACTACATCGAACATCGCTCGCTCTCGTTCGACCTGAGGATCCTCTCGCGCACGATCTCGATGGTGCTCGGGGGCTCGGGCCTCTACAAGGGCGCGACGGGCGGCTGGGAGGGTGAGCTGTGAGCCCCGCGGCGGAGGGCGCGCGGCAGCGCGCGGTGCTGCTCACGGGCGTCGGCAAGCGCTACGACATCGTCTCCTGCTTCGCGCAGCTGACAACGACGGTCGCCGCCGACCCCTCGCCGCTCGCGCCCGCCCAGTACGCGGCCCACGTGCGCGTCGAGGTGCCCCGCATGGACGATCCGGCCTATGTGCCCACGCTGACCGAGCTCTGCGAGCGCCACGACGTCGGCGCGGTGCTGCCGCTCACCGACCTCGACATCGAGATCCTCGCGCACGCCCGCGAGCAGGGCCGGCTGCCCGCCCTGGTGCCGGCGGCGAGCGTGGCCCGGGCGACCTACGACAAGTACGAGACGCACCTCCTGCTCGAGCGCCTGGGGCTGCCCTCTCCCGCGACCGTCCTGCCCGAGGACGACCTCGACGCTATCGCGTACCCCGTGATGGTCAAGCCGCGCCGAGGCTCCGGCGCCCGCTCGATCCACCTCGCGAGCACCCCGGCGCAGGCGCGCTTCTTCGTCTCATACGTGCAGGAGCCCGTGATGGTCCAGCGCGCGATGGCCGGCCCGGAGATCTCGATCGACTGCCTCGGCGACACCGAGGGCCGCTGCCTGAACGCGATCCCGCGCACGATGATCGAGTCCCGCGGGGGCGAGTCGATCAAGGGCACGGTGATCGATGACCGCGAGATGGTCGATCTCGGCCGCCGTGTGGTCGAGGAGCTCGGCGTGCGCGGGCCTGCGACCGTCCAGGTCTTCCGCGACCCCGAGGCCGGGCTCGGCATCACCGACGTGAACACGCGCTTCGGCGGCGCCTTCCCCGGCCCCGCCTACGCCGCGCTCGCGGGCCGCAGCTATCCGGAGCTGATCGTCGCGATGGCGAACGGCGAGCCGGTCGCGCCGCATGTCGGCGAGTTCCGCGCGGGGTCGACGTTCACGCGCTACTACTGGCAGCTCGAGCTCGACGAGCAGCTCCGCCCGACGGGCCGCGAGATCGTGCCCGGAGGGCCGCCTCCCCCGCGCTGAGCGCTTCCTGCGCGGTCCCGCGGCGCCGCCCGGTCGGGCGCACAACCGCGGCCTCGCGCTGGGGCCGGGGCTAGAATCGTGGTCCGATGGCAACCTCGCTGGCCGACCCTTCGCCCGCGCAGGAGCGGCAACCGCCCGATGCCGACGCGAACGGCTCAGGCGCTGCGCCGGACCCGGCCGCGCCGGCCGCGCCCGCTCCGGCGTCGAGCGCGTGCTCCAAGTGCGGCGCGGCGATGGCGCCCGGGCAGGACTGGTGCCTGCAGTGCGGGGCGGGGGCTCCGGGCAGCGTCGGCTCGCACGCCTGGCGTCCCTGGGCGATCGTGCTGGGAGCGACGGCCGTGCTGCTGCTGGGCGCAGCCGCCGCCGCGTATGCGGCGCTGAGCAAGGAACCGAAGAAGGCGGCGGTGGTGACGGCGACCGTGGCGCAGGTGACGCCCCCCGCAGCAACGACCACGCCCGCTCCGGCGACGACACCGACGCCCACACCGACGACGCCGGTCACGAAAGTGCCGCCGATCGCAAAAGCCCCGGTGCTGCCGACGAAAGCCGTGGCGCCGCCCGTGACCACCCCTGCCACAACGACGCCGGCCAACCCCAGCGGCGGCACCACCGGCGAACAGAAGACCTCGACCACCGGCAGCGGCCAGGGCAACGCCACGAAAGCCCCGGAACCGCTGCTCCTCGACACCGACGCGGCCTCGACGTACAACCCCTACAACTACCCCGCCACGGGGTTCGGGGACCCCAGCCTCACGATCGACGGCGACACCAGCACCGGCTGGAGCGCGCAGGTCAACCCGTCCACGGCGCCGGCGATGGCTGCCGGCGTCGCCATCGACCTCAAGTCCCCCAAGAAGCTCTCGGCGGTCAAGCTCGTGACGAGCACGCCGGGGATCACGCTCCAGGTCTATGGCGCGAACACCCAGACGGCGCCGGCGTCCATCACCGACAAGGCCTGGGTCCCGATCAGCCACTCGCTGACGATCCGCAAAACGCGAGCGCGGGTCGCGCTGCAGACCCACGGCAAGGCCTACAGGTTCATCGTCGTGTGGATCAGCGGAGCGCCCGAATCCTCGGTCGGCACGCCCGAAGCGCCGGGCAAGGTCACCCTGAACGAAATCGAAGTCTTCCCGACCGCCTGAGCGCCGCCGGGCGCCGGGTGCCCGCGCGGGTACGCCCGCCTCACCCGCCCCGGACGGCTGTGCCGCTCAGCGCGAGGCGGAACGGCCCGTGCTGCGGCGCGCCCTCGGTTTCGCAGGCGCAGAGGAGCGGCGCGAGCGGGCGGGGCGCGAGCTCCAGACGCCGTCGAGGAACGACGCGATCTCGTTCGTGAGGCGCTCGGGGCGCATCCGCAGCTCCACCAGCGAGTCCGCTTCGATCAGCTTCGCGTGCGGCATCTCCGAGGCGAGCATCCCCGCGTCGGAGAACGGGTGCACGGGGTCGCGCCCGTGCCCGAGGATCAGTGCGGGCGTCTCGAACGTGCGCCGCTCGGTGCGGTGCGGAGCCGAGCGGCCGAAGAACAGCCCTTGCATGAGCGCGCCGCTCGGTCCGGGCTCCTGGCGCAGGACGTCGAGCATCACGTTCGTGTAGTGCGGCAGCAGGCGCCGCGGGATCGCGCGCGTGAAGCGGGACACGACCTTCATGATCGGCTCGCCGAACGTGACGGCGACGAGGAAGGGCGTGAACGCGAGCGCGCTGCCGAGCAGCCCGTTGTCAAGCACCGGCATCTCGAGCACCAGGCCGCGTAGCCGCTCGGGGTGGGCGGAGGCGATCTCGAGGGCGGTGTTGGCCCCGAGCGAGGTGCCCATCACGACGGCCTGCTCGATGCCGAGGTGGTCCATCAGCGCGACGACCTCCTCGGCGTAGGAGCCCATCGAGTAGCGCCACATGTCGCGCGGGCGGTCCGAGCGGCCATGGCCGAGCAGGTCCATCGTGATCACGCGGTTGCCGCGCGCCGCGAGATCTTCGGCGAGCGGCCGGTGCATCTCCTGGGAGAGCAGCAGCCCGTGGAGGAGGATCAGATCCCTCCCACCCGCGGCAGCGCTGCGCGCGGTCCGCCCGCGCCGGCCGCCGCTCGCGACCTCAGCCGGCCCTCCGCCGTACACGGTGTAGGCAAGGCGCTGGCCGTCGAGCTTGAAGTACGGCATCGCGCCAATGTACTACCGAGTCGCGGGGCGCCGGCGCAGGGCTTGCCGCCGCCGGATCGGCCGGAGCCCGGTGCCCGGCTCGCAGACTGGCCGTGCGGCCAGGGTCACGCCGCCGACCCGCGCCGCGCGATAGCGTCACGGTGCAACTTCGTCGGACCGCCCGGCGCGCGAAGCGCCGGACGGGTGTGGTGAACCGGCCGGCGCCCCGCCGGACTCAAAGGAGGAGACCCGATGGCAAAGCAGCCCCGCATCCTCGCCGGCCAGACCGTGGCGATCACCGGCGCCGCCCGGGGGATCGGTCGCTCGACCGCCGAGGCGTGCCTGCGTTCGGGCATGAAGGTCGTGATCGGCGATCTCGACGCGGAGTCGGCGCGCGAGACCGCGGCGCAGCTCGGCCCGCCGGAGCGGGTCGTGGCGCTGGCGCTGGATGTGACCGACCGCGACTCCTTCGTGGCCTTCCTCGACGGCGCCGAGGAGCGCTTCGGCCCGCTCGACGTGCTCGTCAACAACGCCGGGATCATGCAGATCGGTCGCTTCATCGACGAGGACGACCTGACCGCGCGACGGATGATCGACATCAACCTGCACGGAGTGATCCTCGGCTGCAAGCTCGCGCTGGCGCGGATGGCTCCGCGCGACCGAGGGCACATCGTGAACATCTCCTCGCAGGCGGGCAAGTTCGGCGCGCCCGGGGGGGCGACGTACTCGGCGACCAAGCATGCGGTGGTGGGGCTGACGGAGGCGATCCGCGGCGAGCTGCGGCTGATGGGGGCGCACATCGACGTCAGCTACGTGATGCCATACGTGGTCAACACCGAACTGGGGTCCGGGCTCGGCGAGGCGCGAGGGATGAGCAACCTCGAGCCCTCCGACGTCGCGGACGCGATCGTCGACGCCCTGAAGACGGGCCGCGTCGACGTGTGGGTGCCGAAGGAGGCGAAACGGAACAGCGTGCTCGGCGTGCTGCTGCCGCGCACGCTCGCGGAGGGCATGACGCGGGCGATGAAGGCCGACCGGGTGCTGGCGGGTGCGGACCTGAACCGCCGCCGCGACTACGAGCTGCGCGCGTCGCACTCGGACCCGGGCCTCGAGCCGCCGGCGGAGACCGCCCAGATCGCCGCGGGCGAAGACTGATTTCTTTTTGATTTGGAGGGTGCCGCGCGCAGCGGGCGCCCATTCGCAGTGGCGCGCCCCGCGAGGGTGCGCTGTGCCGTCAGCCGCCGCCCAGCAGCCAGTCCGAGATCAGGCTCCCGATCAGCGGGCCCTGGTCCTCCTGCAGGAAGTGGCTCGCCTCGGGGATCGCGCGCGGCGCGGGGCGCCCGATCGACTCCGCGAAGCGCTCGCCGGTTGCGGGCGGGATGATCGGATCGGAGTCGGCCCAGAGCATCAGCGTGGGTCGGCGGTCGTCCTTCAACGCGTCGTGGACGCGCTGACCCGCGTCTGCTCCGGGGCTGTCGGGAGCGAGGGGAATCATCAGGGGGAAGGCGCGTGCGCCGGCCTTGGACGCGGCGTTGGGGTAGGGCGCGTCGTAGGCGGCGATGACCTCCTCGCCCGGATCGCTCTTGCACGCGCCCTTGACGAGGAAGCCGACCGGCAGGTCCTCGGTGCGCTCGACGAAGTCCCGGAACGCCATCCAGGCGTCGGTCATGCGCTGGTGGCCCGTGAAGAGGCCGGTGTCCATGATCACGAGCCTGTCGAAGCGCTCGCGAAGCTCGACCGCCGTCCGCAGCCCGATCGGCCCGCCCCAGTCGTGCACGACCGCCGTGGCGCCCGTCAGGTCGAGCTCCTCGATCAGCTCGACGGCCAGCGCCGTGTGGGCGTCGTAGCTGTACCAGCCGATGTCGGTCGGCTTGTCCGAGCGCCCGAAGCCCGCGAAGTCCGGCGCGATGCAGCGGAAGCCCGCGTCGAGCACGGGCGGGATCACCTTGCGCCAGAGGTAGGACCAGGTCGGCTCGCCGTGGAAGAACACCACGGGCGCCCCTTCGCCCTCGTCGATGTGGGCGAGGCGCAGCCCTTCGACTTCGCGGTAGTGGGACTCCCACGGGAAGTCCGGCAGCCCCTCCAGCGCCCCCTCGGGCGTTCGCACCGCGTCGGTCATCGCGGCAGGGAGCATATCCGCAGCCTCATAGGCTAGGCTCGCGGCCCGTGCACACCGCCCTCATCCAGATGGCGCCGGTACTGGCTGCCGAGAAGAGCCATGTCCCCTTCTACATCGCGGGCGGCCTGCTCGTGCTGTGGGCGCTCGTGATCTCGATGGCCGTCGGGATGCGCAAAGGCAGCTTCCCCGAGAGCGACACCCAGCAGCGCGTCGTGATGGGGATCAGCGCCGTCCTCGTTCTGGCGACGCTCGTCGCCGCCGTCGCCACCTCCTCTTCGCCCGCGAAAGAAACCGCCTCCGCCGCGACGGAGACGACGCCTGCCCCGGCCGAAACGACGGCGTCCTCGACGCCCGAAACGACGGCCGCGAAGACGACCGGCCAGCCCACCGCCACCACCGGCACGCCGGCGCCGGCGTCCTCGCCCGCAGGCAAGACGACCACGCTCAAGCAGGCGGCCGATCCGGGCGGCCAGCTCGCGTTCGAAACCCAGGAACTGACGGCGAAGGCGGGGACCGTGACGATCGAAATGACGAACATGTCGCCGGTCGAACACAACCTCACGATCGAACAGAACAAGAAGATCCTCGGAGCGACGCCGACCTTCGTCGGCGGCAAACGCACGCTGACCCTCAAACTCTCCCCCGGGACCTACACGTTCTTCTGCTCGGTGCCCGGCCACCGCCAGGCGGGGATGGAAGGCAAGCTCAAGGTCGTGTCGTGAAGCTCTACGTCTGCTGGGGCACATTCCCGACGCCGCGCCCCGGCGGACACCCGTGCGCGAACGCCTACCACGCGCTGCGCGGCGCGGGATACGAGCCGGAGCTCGTGAAGGCCTACGGTTTCGCGCCGCTGCCCGAGGCGTTGAACCGAACGCGCGGGCGCCGCGAGGTCCAGGAGCTCACGGGCAACCGCTGGGTCCCCACGCTCGTGCTGGACGACGGCACCGTGATCGACGACTCCAAGGCGATCGTCGAGTGGGCCGGCGCGAACCCCGCGTAGCTCTCCCGTAGCTCCCGCGAAGCGCTCGCGCCCATCCGCCGCATCAGCAGCTCGTCGAGCTCCTCGTCGGCGTGCGCCGCCGCACGGGAGATGGCGATCGTCATGACGACGCCGCATGTCATGAACGCGGCCCCCACGATGAGGATGATGGTCAACAAGCGATCCGACCCCCTCGAGCCCTGCTCCCTGAGATCACCTTGGCAGAGCTCACGGACGCGTTCTCGCGCCGGTGCGCCTGCGTCGGCACCGATGCGTAGATTTCTCCGTCCGGGGGCCGAAGTCCTCCCCTCCAGACCCACAAACCCCGACTTGGATGGAGACTCAGATGGACGTGATCGACAGGCTCGACAGGGTTCGCACCGAGCGCGACGTGCTGGCGCATCCCTTCTACCGGCGCTGGAGCGCGGGCGATCTGACGCCCCGCGAGCTGGGGATATACGCGGGCCAGTACCGGCACGCCGTCGTGGCGCTCGCCGCCGCCTCCGAGCTGGCCGCCGGCGCCGCCCCCGCGCCGATCCGCGCGGGGCTCGAGCGCCACGCCGCCGAGGAGCGCGACCACGTGGCGCTCTGGGACGGCTTCGCCGCGGCATGCGGCGAGCCGGAGCCCGCCGCCGCGCAGGCACTGGCGCAGACCGCCGCATGCACCGAGCGGTGGACCGCCGGCTCGGACCTGCTCGAGCGGCTCGCGGTGCTCTACGCGATCGAGGCCTCGCAGCCGGAGATCTCGCGCACGAAGCTCGAGGGTCTTCGTGAGCACTACGCCTTCGTTCAGGAGGGTCCCGCGACCGAGTACTTCGCGGTGCACGAGCTGCGCGACGTCGAGCACGCGGACGCGGCGGCGCGCCTGATCGGCGAGCTGATGGCAGCCGAGGGCGACCCCGAGGCGAAGGCGGCCGCGATGGTCGCCCGCGCCGAGCAGGCCCTCGGCGGCAACTGGGAGCTGCTCTCGGGCGTCGAAGAGGCTGCGCGACCGCCCGCCGGCTCCTAGGCCCGCCCGTCAGGCCGCGGCCAGCCGCCACGCGTACAGCACGGCGGCGACCGCGGTCGCGAGGTTGAGGCTCGAGACCCCCTCGCGCATCGGGATCGCCAGCAGCGCGTCGGCCCGCTCGGCGAGCCCGTCGCTGAGCCCGTCGCGCTCGGTGCCGAAAGCGAGGATCGCCCGTGGGTCGAGCGCCGCGACGTCGAGCTCGTCGCCATCGGGGTCGAGACCGATCAGCGGCCGGCGTGTGGGAGGGCCGGTGGGCCGCTCGGCGGCCGGCCCGCTCGGCGAGCCCGCCAGGACGCCGAGATCGTCCAGCCGCGCGACCGGGAGCGCGAAGTGCAGGCCCGCCGCTCCGCGCAGGGCATCGGGGTGCCAGGGATCGTGTGTCCCGGTCGCGAGAACGCCGCCGGCGTCGGCCGCGGCCGCGACGCGTACGCACGCACCCGCGTTGCCGAGATCGCGCGGGTCCTCGAGCAGCACGATCGGCCGCGGCGGGCCTTCCGCCAGCAGGTGCGCCACGTCGACGGGCGGGCGGCGGGCGATCGCCACCACCCCGGTTTTCGGCGGTTGCGGCACGAGCTGGGCGAACAGGTCCTCGTCCACCGCCCGCGCCTCGAGCGCCAGGCGCGGGCGCACGTCGGGAGCCAGCCGGTCCGCGAGCGCGAGCAGCGCCGCCGGGTCGGGCGTCACGAGCAGCTCGATCTCGGCGCCGAAGCGCAGCGCGTGCTTGACCGCGTGGAAGCCTTCGAGGACGGCGAGCTCCGGATCGCGCCGCGCACGCCCGAAACGCGGGATGAGCGACCCGTCACGCACGCGCCGATCATGGCAAAGGGCGGTTGCGAGCGCCGGCCGGCCTGCGTTCCGGCGCTTGCATGGGCTTCGCTAGGGTTCTCCGAGGCCGTGCGGTTAGAGGGCATCCACCACATCAGCGCGATCACCGGGGACGCGCCCGGCAACGTCGAGTTCTACACCGGCGTGCTCGGGATGCGGATGGTCAAGCGCACGGTCAACCAGGACGAACCGTCCGTCTACCACCTCTTCTATGGCGATGAGGAGGGCTCGCCCGGAATGGACCTGACCTTCTTCGAGTACCCGGGCGTCGCCCCCGGCGTGGCGGGGGCCGGGATGGTGCACCGCATCGTCTGGCGGGTCGCCTCGCGCGAGTCGCTCGAGTTCTGGCGCGAGCATCTCGCCGGGCGCGGGGTCGAGGCGACGATGAGCGGTGACAGCGTGCTGTTCGCCGACCCGGAGGGGCTGGAACACGAGCTGGTCGTGGACGCGAGCGGCGACGAGCCGCTGCGGGCGCAGAGCCCCGAGATCCCCGCCGAGCACGCGCTGCTCGGCTTCGACGGGGTGCGGGCGTACAGCAGCGACCCGACCCGCAGCCAGCAGCTCCTCTCCGAGACGCTCGGTTTCACCCGCCAGGCGGGCGAGAGCTGGACGGTGCGGGGCGAGCAGCGCGGGAGCAACTACGCCTACGACCGCGCGCCCCCGGAGCTCGGCCGCCGCCAGGGCGGCGGGTCGGTGCACCACGTGGCGTTCGCCGCTCAGATCGACGAGCTCGAGAAGTGGCGCGAGCTGATCGTCAAAGCGGGTGCCCGCCCCACCCCCGTGGTGGAACGCTTCTACTTCAAATCGGTCTACTTCCTCGAGCCGAGCGGCGTGCTGTTCGAGATCGCCACGATCGGCCCCGGCTTCGCGATCGACGAGGACCCGGAGCACCTCGGCGAGCGCCTCTCGCTGCCGGCCCCGTTCGAGCCGCTCCGCGAGCAGCTCGAAGGCACGCTGCGCCCGCTTCCCTACCCGCCGGCCTGGCGCGCCTAGGCGAACGTCCGCTCGTCGCGGCGCGTGCGAGGTGAGCGCCCGGCCAGCACGGCGCCCCAGTCGGCCAGCGCCTCGGCAGGCGCGGGCTCGGTCTCGGCGATGAACTCGAGCAGGGCAGCGGCGAGACCGTCCGGGTCTTCGAGGTTCGGGAAGTGCGCGGCATCCGGGAGCGTGCGGAAACGGCTGTTCGGCATCGCGAGGTGCGCGGCGCGGCCGTGCTCGAGCGGGATCGTGTGGTCGCGCTCGCCCCACACGATCAGCATCGGGATCGTCTCCAGCAGATAGAGCCGGTCGGTGGCGCTCACGCGTTGGCCGCGCACGTCGATGACGGCGCGCAGCGTCTGCAGGAAGGCCTCGCGCGCGGGGGCGCTCTGCAACGGGCGCAGCGCGCGGGCGACCGCCTGCAGGTAGGCCCCGCTGGGCATCCCGCGCCCGCGCATGCGCGTGCCGAGCTCGCGGATCCCGCTGAGCAGTCGCGGATGGATCGTCAGCGACAACAGCGCTGCCGTGCCGGGCAGGGCGGCGGTGCGCAGCATCGGCGACACCTCCTTGCCGAGGCCGCCGCTGGAGACCAGGGCGAGCCGTTCGACGCGCTCCGGGAACTGGTAGAAGAACTGCATCGCGACCCCGCCGCCGAGCGAGTGCCCGACGATCGTCGCGCGCTCGATCCCGATCGCGGTCAGAAGGTCGCGGATGCTGGCGGCATGGGCGCCGAGCGAGTAGTCGCCGCGGGGCGCGGCGGAGTCGCCGTGGCCGATCAGGTCGGGCGCGACGACCGTGTGCGAGCCGGCGAGGTGCCGCGCGACGTCGTGCCAGTGGCTCGACGAGTTGAGCATGCCGTGGATCAGAACCACCGGTGGCCCGTCGCCGGCGATCCGGTACACGGCCCGACGCCCGTGAAGGACGATCTCCCACTCCTCGAACTGCGCCACCGACGAGGACGCTAGCAAAGGGGGATACTGGCCCCGCGGATGCTGCGCCTGGTCACGATCCCGATCAGCCACTACTGCGAGAAGGCGCGCTGGGCGCTTCAGCGGGCGCGCCTCCCGTATCGCGAGGAGCGTCACGTGCAGGGGCTCCACCGCCTGTACGCGCGCCGCGCCGGCGGCGGTCAGACCGTCCCCGTCCTCGTGACGCCGGACGGGCCGATCGGGGAGTCCGAGCAGATCCTCGACTGGGTGGACGGCCGCACGGAGGAGTCGCTGCGCCTGTTCGGTCCCCAGCGCGACCGGGCGCTGGCGCTCAGCCGCCGGCTCGACGAGCGGCTCGGCCCCCACGGGCGGCGCCTGATCTACGTGCGCATGTTCGCGCAGCCCGAGCTGATGCTGCGCTTCAACGACCAGGGCGTCCCGCGCTGGGAGGATCGCGCCCTGCGGCTGACGCTCCCGCTCGCCGAGCGCTTCATCGCGCATGCTCTCGGCATCCATCCGGGCGTCGAGCGCGAGGACGAGACCGTCGTCTTCGCCGAGCTCGACTGGGTCGCCGAGCAGCTCGCGGACGGCCGCCCCTATCTGCTGGGTGAGCGCTTCAGCGCGGCCGATCTCACGTTCGCCGCGCTGGCGGCGCCGATCGTGCTGCCACCCGTATACGGCGTCGAGCTGCCTCCGTTCGAGCTTCTCGACGACGCCACGGCCGGGCTCGTCGAACGCGGTCGCGCCCACCCCGCCGGCGCGTTCGCGCTACGCCTCTACGGCGAGCGCGAGGCGGCACCGGCGCTCGCCTGACGGCCAGGGCGGGTCGCCGCAGAGGCGGTACTGCTCATGCGCAGGGATCAGAAGACGGCGTTGCCGGGCTCACCGACGAGCACGGCCTCCGCCTCCTTGTAGCGTGCGCTCATGGCCGGAGTCTCTAGGAAGGTCATGAAGAGCCTCGACGCCGGGACGCTCTGACTCGCGAGCACCCCGTCGCCCGGGCCGCTCTCGGACAGCGCCGCGGCGACGTCCTTGGAAAAAGTCGCGGCGAGAAGCGGCGAGGGCCGGCGGCGCTGAGCCCCGCCGGCGTCGATCGCAAAGCCCCGGTAGAGAACGACGGATGGGCGCCCCAGCGCCGTGAACAGCTCCTGGTTGAAAGCGAGGCGGAGGACGACATGGGCTCGCCGCCTCTCCCTTGTCGCCTCGCGCGAGAACAGCCGCTCATCGCGGACCACCGTGCCGACGTACGGACACAGCCCCATCTCTGCGATCACGATCGCGTACCCCTTCGCCGCCTCGCCCGAGTGAGGGTTGGACACGTAGCTGCTCGAGAAGGACTCGTCGAGGTCCGCAAGGCCGTCGTGTTGGAGAAGCCGCCCGAGAGCGTCCGCGGCGGCGGGCGAGCCCTGTCGCGATGCAATGCATGCGTCCAGGTCGATCGCTTTCAGCGCCTCCTCGGCGGCGAGCTCGGAGCGTATCCGGCGCCGTTGCTCCTCGATCGCCGCCAGCGTCCGCTCCCGCGCGGCGGGATCGGCATCCACGGTCATCGGCTGGCCCAGCCGCTCAGCCGTCTGCGCGAGACCCCCCGCCGCCGGCTCGGGAAGCACGGCGCAGCCCCCTTCGAACTGGAAGCGGAACACATCCTCGACGGGGAGCCACCAGTGCGCGCCCCGGTCCTCGAACGCTTCAACCTCGACCTCGAACAGCCCGCGCTCCGCATCCAGAGCCAGCACCCTCACCGGAGTCCGGCGCGGGTCGAGCATGCGGCCTCGATTCCCGGGCACGAGATGCCTGTAACTCCCGGCCTCGAACGCCTCATCCCCCGCTGCGTGCGGGTCGTGCTGGTAGATCTCCGCCACGGTGCCAAGTTATCCGTGCAGGGAAGCGAGCGAGGAGGGTCCGGCCCTCACAGCCCCTCGCGCCAGAGCCGCACGTTGCGCAGCGCCGCCAGGCGCGCGGTCTCCTGAGGCGGAGGCGTGGGGGCATCGTCGTCCGGCTCGGGCCACTCGTACAGGCAGTGCCACGCCGATCCGAACCGCCTGCAGTCGCCGGCGAGCCGGCTCCCCAGCTCGACCCATGCGCCTGACGGGGCCTCGGCTGCGAGCATCTCCTCTGCTTCGGCGAGCGCGGCCGCCAGCGCCGAGCGGAAGCGCGGGAGCTCCTGCGCCGCCGCGAGCCGAGCGCGCCGCCACTCGCGGTGGCGGGGCGACAGGGGCAGCGGCTGGGCGCCGGCTCGCGCGAGCCGCTCCTCGCCCGCCGCCGTCGGCGACCAGCTCGGCACCCCATGGGGCGCTTCGCGCCTGAGCAGCCCACGGCGCTCGAGCTCCTCGACCCGGCGGCGAAGCACACGCGCCTCGCGGGACCGGGACCGGATCGCGAGGTGCTCGCGCAACAGCCACAGCGGCGCCGGTCCGGGCCCGGGGAGGCGGTGGCGTACGGCCCGGCTCGCCGCGGCGAGGACCAGCTCCTCAGCGGGATCCTCGCGATCCAGCTCTGCCCGTCGCTCGTTCATCGCGCCTCCTGTCGCGGCGGCCGCCACCCGCGAGCGGCCGACGGTGCCCGCGCGACGCCTCGCCACGCCCAGCGACAATCGGCCGGCATCGAGGGTGAGCGACTCGGTGCCGGGCCCGGGGCGTTGACGCGCCGCCGGGCCGCTTTTCATGCAGTTCTTTCGCGACGGTAGGACGCCGCGTCCGCGCCCCCAACCCCCGGAACGCAGAAGACCCAGGTTCGACACCTGTGGATGGGCGACGTGACACGTTGCGCCCGCGGCAATAGACTCGCGGTCGTGGTGTCCGGTGGCGGTACGACGGTGGGCGCGGCCGACGAGCGCTCGTTGTCGGTCGTCGCGCGGCAGGGTCGCGCATGAGCGGCGCCAGTCGCCCGCCGGCGGGTCAGCGCGCGGCGCCCTACCTTGAGGCGCTGAGCGCCTACGCGGCGCGGGGCCCGGCCCGGCTGCACGTGCCGGGACACAAGGGCGGCGCCGGCGCCGACGCGGGCCTGATCGAGGCGATCGGCGAGCAGGCGCTGGCGCTCGACGTCCCCGCGCTCACGTACGGAATCGACCTCGGCCCCGAGCCCACGCCGTTCGAAGAGGCGCAGCGGCTGGCGGCGGAGGCGTGGGGCGCCGCGCGCGCCTGGTTCCTGGTCAACGGCGCCTCGCAGGGCAACCTTTCGGCCGGCCTGGCGCTCGCCCATCACGGCGACGAGGTGGTGGTGCAGCGCAACGCCCACTCTTCGACGATCGACTCGCTGGTCTACTCGGGCCTGCGGCCGACCTTCGTCTCGCCCGAGCTCGACCCCGAGCTCGGAATCGCCCACTGCCTGACGCCCGAGGCGCTCGACGCCGCGCTCACGGCGACGCCGCGGGCGGCGGGCGCGTGGGTGATCTCGCCGACCTACTTCGGCGCGGCCGCCGACATGCGGGGGCTCGCCGATGTCGCCCACGAGCACGGCGTGGCGCTGATCGCCGACGAGGCGTGGGGCGCGCACATGGCGTTCCACGAGGCGCTGCCCGAGCACGCCCTCGCGGCGGGCGCCGACCTGGTGATCTCGAGCACGCACAAGATCGTCGGCAGCCTCACCCAGTCGGCGATGCTGCACCTCGGCCACGACGCGAGGATCGGGGCGGACACGGTGGACCGCGCGGTCACCCTCACCGAGTCGACGAGTCCCAACTCGCTGCTGTTCGCGTCGCTGGACGCCGCCCGCCGTCAGGCTGTCGTCGCCGGGCATGATCTGCTCGAGCGCACGATGGCGGCGCTGGCGCACGCGCGCGAGGAGATCCGCGAGATCGAGGGCCTCGACGTGCTCGACGAGCGACTCGCGGGGCGCCCCGGAGTGCACGGCTACGACCCGTTGCGACTGGCGGTGGACGTGCGCGGGCTCAATGCCACGGGCTACGAGCTGGCGGTGCTGCTCCGCGACATCGACGACATCAACCTCGAGCTGTACGGGCAGAACGTGATCGTCGCCGTCTTCGGGATGGGCGAGCGCAGCATGCCCGAGGCGGCGCGCCTGGTCCAGGCGTTGCGCGAGGCGGCGCGGCGGGTCGGCATCGACCCCTACGGCGAGGATGCCTCCTTCGCCGCGCCTCCGCCCTGGGGCGAGCTGGCGATGACTCCGCGCGAGGCCTACCTCGGCTCCCAGGAAGTGGTGCCGGCGGAGGACGCCATCGGGCGTATCGCCGCCGAGTCGCTGGCGACCTACCCGCCCGGGATCCCGAACGTCCTGCCCGGCGAGCGGCTGACAGCGGAGACGCTCGCCTACATCCGCGGCACCCTGGAGCTCGGCGGCTCGATCCGCGGGGCGAGCGACAGGCAGCTGCGGACGGTGCGGGTGGTGGTGGAGTAGCTCTGGCTCAGAGCCCCGCGACGTCCACCAGCCAGCGCGAGAACAGCTCGCGCGCGAGCGGCACCGTCTGCGCCTCGGCGGCGCGGACCTCCGCGAGCATGCGGGCCGGGGCGCCCGGGCCGTCGAGCTCCTCGAGTTCTGCGACGTACTCGGGTACCTCCATCCACTCGGCGGCGAGCGCGCCGTCGACCTCGAGGTGGAACTGGACCGCGTACGCGGGGCCGAGGGCGAACGCCTGCTGCTCGTAGCGCTCCGAGCGCGCGAGGCGCACCGCGCCGTCGGGCAGCTCGTAGGTGTCGCCGTGCCACTGCAGCGCGCTGAAGCGGGGGGGTGCGGCGGCGAAGACGGTGTCGGTCGCGGCGTCGCTTGTCACCTCGACGTCCATCACGCCCAGCTCCGGCGAGGGCCCGGTCCGGACGTCCGCGCCGAGCGCGGCCGCGAGCAGCTGAGCGCCGAGGCAGACCCCCCAGTACGGCGTGCCTGCCCGCACGGCGTCCGCGATCAGCCGCTTCTCTCCCGCCAGCCACGGGTGGGTCTCCTCCTCGTAGGCGCCCATCGCGCCGCCCATCGCGACGATGCCGGCGAACTCCCGCCAGTCGGGGAGGTCGCGCGCCTCGTCGAGCACGACCCGCTCGAAGGCGACCGCGCGCTCGCGCAGGACGTCCTCGTAGACCCCCGGCGGCTCGCAGCCGGCGTGCTGAAGGACGAGCAGCCCGCCGCTCATCGCACCGGCGCGAGGGCGTCGCGCTCGATCGCCTCGCCGACGATCAACTCGAGCAGCAGGGCGTCGTTCCAGCCCCCGGCGGGGTTGCGTTCGTAGGCACGCATCACGCCGACCCGCTCGAAGCCGAGGGCCTCGTACGCGCGGATCGCCCGCTCGTTCTCGAGGTTCGGGTCGAGCGTGAAGCGGTGGTGGCCCTTCGCGACGAAGTGCTCGATCGCGAGCCGCAGGGCGCGCCGCCCGTAACCGCGTCCGTGCAGACGCGTGGTGAGCGCGATGTCGAACGCCACGCTCGGGAACCACGCGTAGTCCTCCTCGTGGTACTCCAGCCAGCCCGAAGGCTCGCCCTCCACCTCGACGACCCAGCCGGTGTCGCGCTCGAAGTCGGCCGCCGGCCACCAGCGCGCGACCTCGGGCTCGCGGAGCATCGCGAGCACCGCCTCCTCCTCGCCCGCCTCGAACGGGCGCAGGGCGATGTCACCGGAGGTGAGGATCACGTGGGCAGCGTAGCCCGGCGTGGCCGCGCCCTGGTGTCGCGCGGCTCGGGCCGGGGAGCGCGGCACGCCTAGAACATTCGTCCAGGGGCTGCCCACGGGGCGCGGGAGAGCGCGCAGGCTGGACGACGCGGGGCCATGCGGCAATCCCCTGTCCAGCCCGCCTCGCGGCGTGCGAAGACACCGCCCGACGGCCCCCGGGTGCGGCGTGCCGAGACGGCCGACCGCGCTCGCCCGCGCAGGCGCCGGGCCGATCGCGGCGGCTCCGCAGAGCAGCCGAAGCCGATCGGCGAGGTACTCCTCGCCGAGGGGCTGATCGACCGCGCGACGCTCACGTGGGCGCTCGCGCGCCAGCAGGAGACGGGTGAGCGTGTCGGACAGATCCTGCTCGCCGCCGGCCGCGTGCATCGTCTCGAGCTCCAGCGGGCGCTCGGTGCGCAGTGGGGGCTGCCCTTCGTCGATCTGCTGAACAGCGACGTGGACGAGGTGCTGGTGCGCGGCTTCCCGGCCGAGACGCTCCTCGAGGAGGGCTGGGTCCCGGTCGCGGTCGAAGGCGACCGTACGATCGTCGCGACCTGCGAACCGCCGGATCAAGATGCGCGCGATCGGATCTGCGCGCACTTCCCGGCGGGCACGAAGCTCAGCTTCCGCACGACGACTCCGATCGACGTCGAGCGCACCGTCCTGTTGTGCTTCCGCGAGCACTTCGTGCGCCGCTCGACCGGCGAGCTGCTGGCTCGCCGGCCCGAGCTCTCGGCGGCCACCGGCTGGTCGACAGGCCAGAAGCGGGTCGTGGCCGTTGCCGGGATCCTGTTCGCGATCGGCATGGTGGCGCAGTGGCAGCTCACGCTCGCGCTGATCGTCGCGGCCGCGAACCTCGTGTTCCTCGCCGCCGTCGGCTTCAAGCTCGTGGCATGTCTCGTCGGCGTCGCCAGCGGAGCGCGGACCATGCCCGCGGGCGCCGAGCGCGACGACCGGCTGCTGCCTCGCTACACGGTTCTGGTCCCGGTCTACCGGGAGGCGAATGTGATCGGCGAGCTGATGGGCAACCTCGGCGCGCTCGACTACCCGGCCGAGAAGCTCGAGATCCTCGTGCTGCTCGAGTCCGACGACACCGAGACGATCGAAGCGGCGCGCGCGGCGCGTCCGCCCGCGACCGTCAGGCTCGTGATCGTCCCCGACGCCGCGCCCAAGACGAAGCCGAAGGCGTGCAACGTCGGGCTGCTGCTCGCCCGCGGCGAGCTGCTCGTCATCTACGACGCCGAGGACAGGCCGGACCCGGACCAGCTGCGCAAGGCGGTGGCCGCGTTCGAGCAGGCCGGGCCGCAGACGGTCTGCATGCAGGCCCGCCTGCGCTACTGGAACAGCTCGGCGAACCTCCTCACGCGCATGTTCAGCCTCGAGTACGGCTACTGGTTCGGGACGATGCTGCCGGGGCTCGACCGCCTGGGGCTGCCGATCCCGCTCGGCGGCACCTCCAACCACTTCCGGGTCGCCGCGCTCCGAGGCCTGCTGGGCTGGGACCCTCACAACGTCACCGAGGATGCAGACCTCGGGCTGCGCGCGGCCGTGGAGGGCTACCGCGTCGGCGTGATCGACTCGGACACCGACGAGGAGGCCTGCGCCGAGGTGCGCCCGTGGATCCGCCAGCGCACGAGGTGGATCAAGGGCTACATGCAGACCGCGCTGGTCCACGCACGCTCGCCGCGGCGGCTCATCCGCCAGGTCGGCGTCGTCGACGCGCTCGGGTTCCTGCTCTTGATCGCGGGGACCCCGCTCACCTTCCTGCTCGCCCCTGTGATGTGGGTCGGCACCGCCGCCTGGTACGGCTTCGGCGAGCCGCATCTGCCGCTGCTGGACTCGGGCGCGTTCTGGGCGATCGCGACGATCAACCTGATCGTCGGCAACGGGATCATGATCGGCCTCAACCTGATCGCCGCGGTTCGGGGACAGGGCTGGCGCGCCGCGCCGTACGCCCTCCTGAACCCCCTCTACTGGGTGCTGCACTCGATCGCCGCCTGGCGCGCCGCCGTCCAGCTGATTCGCAACCCCTTCTACTGGGAGAAGACCCCCCACGGGCTCGGGGCGGGGTCGCGGGCGCCCGTGGCCGAGGCGCAGGCCGCCGCCTGAGCGCACTCCGGCTTCGGCGCGGCGGCTGGATAGAGTGGCCGCGGTGTCCTACACGCCGCCCCAGGAGATCCTCGAGCGCTACGCCTCGGTACTGGTCGACTACGCGCTCGGCGGCGGCGAGGGCGTGAAGGCGGGCGAGGTGGTGCGCGTGACCGCGCCCGAGAGCGCGCGGCCGCTGTACCTCGAGCTGTGCCGAGCGGTGTGGCGGGCGGGCGCCAACGTGATCGGCGGCTACTACCCCGACGAGGAACAGGGGATGGGCGGCTCCAAGGCGTTCTTCGAGCTCGCCTCTGAGGATCAGCTCGATCACTTCCCGGCGCGCTACATGCGCGGTCTCGTGGACGAGATGGACCACCAGGTCTCAGTGCTCGCCGAAGCCGACCCCCATGCGCTCGAGACGGTCGACCCCGCGCGGATCATGCGCCGCGGCGTCGCGCTGCGCGAGCTCATGGACTGGCGCGGCGAGAAGGAGAACGAGGGCCGTTTCAGCTGGACGCTCGGCCTCTACGGGACCGAGGCGATGGCGGCCGAGGCGGAGATGGGCGTCGAGGAGTACTGGGAGCAGATCGTGCACGCCTGCTTTCTCGACGAGGCGGACCCGATCGCACGCTGGCGCGAGGTCGGGGCGACGCTCGAGCGCAATCGCGAGCTGCTCGACGCGCTCGACATCGAGCGCGTGCACGTCGAGGGCGAGGACGCCGACCTGTGGATCTCCGTCGGGGAGAGCCGCCGCTGGCTCGGCGGACGCGGGCGCAACATCCCCAGCTTCGAGCTCTTCACGAGCCCCGATTGGCGCGGCACGGAGGGCTGGATCCGCTTCAACCAGCCCCTCTACCGGTACGGCAATCTCGTCAAGGGCATCAGCCTGCGCTTCGAGGAGGGCCGCGTCGTCGAGTCCTCGGCGGAGCAGAACGAGACCGTGCTCAAAGAGATGATCGCGACCGAGGGCGCGGACCGCGTCGGTGAGTTCTCGCTGACCGACAGACGGCTCTCGCGCATCACGCGCTTCATGGCGCACACCCTCTACGACGAGAACGTCGGCGGGCCGTTCGGCAACACCCACATCGCGCTCGGGCGCTCCTACCAGGACGCCTACCAGGGTGACCCCTCGGAGGTCGCGCCCGAGGAGTGGGAGCGGCTCGGCTTCAACAACTCGAGCGTCCACACGGACATCGTCTCGACCGCGGACCGCGTGGTGACCGCGCAGCTGCGCGGCGGCGGCGAGCTCCTGATCTACCGCGACGGCGAGTTCCAGCTCGGCTAGGACGCCGGCCGGAGGGTGGGGGCGTTCGCCCCGCCCTCTTCCGGCCGCGACTAGGAGGGTGCGAAGGAGCTCGACGAAGCGAGCGGGTGCCCGGCCGAGTCGAGCGCCTGCACCTCGAAGCTCGCGTACCCGGACGGAACGGAGATCGAGGTCTCGAAGCCCGACCGGGGGGCGGTAGCGAGGACGCGCATCTTCCCGCCGGAGGCGCTCGAGCCGAGCACGCGCCAGGAGGCGAGCTTGGTCGCTCCGTTCCAGCTCGCGAACACCTTCGTCGCCGATCCTTCGGTCCGCGCCGCGCCCGCCGGCTTGGTTTCGGGCATGCCTTCCCAGGGCTCGAGCTGGGCCCGGTAGGAGCGGTCCGGTTCAGGCAGGGTCCCTTCGAACCGGAGCTTGCCGGAGCTGTCGTATTCCGAGAAGTAGGGTTCCGAGCCCCAGCCCACGAAGGCGCCGCCGCCCGACAGCGGCTGGGTGTCGCCCATGTATTCGGTTTCGAAGCCTTCGCGCTCGCCGTACTGCGAGACGAGCGAGGCGGTCCGATTCGCCTGGTCGAGCCGGATGACGAGCCCGCGTGAGGGTCCGGTCGCCTTCACGGAGGTCCCGCCTCCGGTCAGCTGGCAGCAGTGGTCGTCGAACAGCGAGACCGTCGAGGTCTGCGGCTGGATGCGGACGTCGTGCTGCCACTCGAAGCCCGCGCCGGGAGCGAACTTGAAGCTCGATTTGCGCCCGCCGAGCGTCCATTCGATCCTCCCGGTCGCGGCGTCGACCAGGTAGGCCGCCCACGTGTTGCGCATCGAGACCAGGAATTTGCCCGGCGCCACGAGCTGGACCGAGTTGACGTGGTACGCGTCCCAGGGGAAGCCGTTGGTCGGCACCGTCGCGACCGACTCGTGCAGGGAGATGTGCTTCAGCGCGTCCCAGCTCCTCATCAGCTTGCCCGTCGCCAGGTCGTACTCCTGCACGGCGGAGTCGACCAGGGCGCCGTTGTAGGCGCCGCCGTAGTCCGAGAGGTCCTTCGCGATGTTCTTGTTGGCCGTCACCCAGGCGTGGCCTTCGCTGTCGATCAGCACCTCGTGGAGGGTCAGCACCCAACCGTCCGCGGCATGCAGCCGCGCGACCACGTGGTAGTGCTCGTCGACGAACACGTCTTCCCCGGTTTCGGTGGGGCCGTTCTTCGTCACCCTTCCCTGCCACCAGCCGAGCACCGGTTTGCCCTCATAGCTCTCGAGAGTCAGGTTGGAGGCGACGATGTCTTCGGGGACCGGCATGAACCAGACCGGCTGCAGGTCGCGCCCGAGGATCATCGGGCCGCTCTGGCCGACGATCGGCGGTTTGTTCAGGTCGTAGAAGTTGGTCGCGAAGATGTAGCCCGGAGCGAGCTCCTTCGTGGCGGCCGGCTGCACGCGCTTGATGATCGGCGGGTGCAGCGACGGCGCGGTGACGAAGCTGTACGCGCCCGCAGTCGTGTACTGGCCCAGCGGCGGGCCTTTGTTGCCGTCGAACGCAACGCTCAGGGCTACGAAGGCGAGCAGCGCGACGCCGACCAGCGGCAGGAATCGCCGCGACGCACGCGCAAGCGTCCGGGGCGGAGCAGGCAGCGTGACGAAGGTCGCGAGTGCAGCGACGGCGCAGAGCGCGGCGGCGATGAAGTAGGCCAGCCGGAAGCCGCTCGTCAGCGCCTGGTTCACCTGCTGGCCGCTGCCGATGAGGCTGCTCGAGCGCTGCGTGGCGAGGGTGATCAGCACCACGAGCCCGAGCCCGCCGCCGACCTGGCGCGACGTGTTCACCAGACCGGACGCGAGCCCGGCCTGGCCCTCCCTTGCCTCCTGGGTGGCAGCGATCGTGGATGGCACGATCGACATCGCGATACCGGCGGCGGTGAGCACGCCCGGGATCGCGACGTAGACCCACGCGCTCCCGCTGGAGTTGATTTTGGTGAAGAGCAGCAATCCGACGGTCATCATCAAGAGTCCGCTTCCAAGCACTGTTCGCACGCCGAACGCGCTGACGAGCTTGCCCGCGCGCGACGCGATCAAGAGGATCGCGATCGTCATCGGCAGGAACGTGATCCCGGCATGGAACGGCGATAGACCGAGTACCTGCTGCATGTAGAGCGAGCTGACGAACCACATCGGGAACAGCGCGGCGCTGAACAGCAGCACGATGTTGTTGGCGGCGCGCAGGCCCTTCGTCAGCTCTTTGAACGGAATCAGCGGCGCCTTCGCGATGCGGTCCTCGATCAGCCCGAAGGCGATCAGCAGCACGATCCCCACGCAGATCGGCACGAGTGCCTTGGTGGAGCTCCAGCCGGCGAGCCCGGCTTCGACGACTCCGTAGACGAGTACGAGCTGTCCCACCGTCAGCGTGATCGCCCCCGCGAGGTCGAACTTCGCCTCGGGCGCGCGGCGCCGTTCGGTGACGACGCGGTAGGCGACGAATGCGGCGGCGATCCCGATCGGCGGGTTGATCAGCAGGATCCAGCGCCAGCTCAGGAATTCCGTGATCACACCCCCGAGCAGCGCGCCCGCCGCGCCGCCGACCCCGTTCGTCGCAGCCCACGTGCCGATCGCACGGTTCAGCGGCGGGCCGGGGGCGAAGGACGCGGTGATGATCGCGAGCGTCGAGGCGGCCATGAGGGCGCCGGAGACGCCCTGGAGCCCTCGTGCCAGCACGAGCACGGTCTTGTCCGGCGCGAGCCCTCCGGCGAGCGAGGTGAGCGCGAAGAGGATCAGCCCGATCACGAAGATCCGGCGCTGGCCGAAGTGGTCGGCCGCACGCCCTCCGAGCATCAGAAAGCCCGCGAACGTGATCGTGTACGCATCCACGACCCACTGCAGCCCCGGCGAGGTGAATTCCAGATCGGCCTGGATCGAGGGCAGCGCGACGTTGACGATGCTCAGGTCGAGGATGACCATGAACTGCGCCACGCAGCAGACCGCGAGCAGAAGCCCGAGGCGCCGCCCCGATCCGTCCGTCGCGGGCTCGGCCGCCACCGGCGGCGCCGCTGTCGCTTCGGCGGTCATCGGCGTTCTCCGGTCCGGCATGGTGAGAGAAAGGTGTTGCTAGGGTGGGCGCCCCACCCCCGTGAGGAACGGAGCCCGGCCCATGAAGAGAACGCCACTGACCGCCATGCTAACGCTGGCCGCCGTGCTCGCGAGCAGCTTCGCACTGTCGGCCTGCGGCGGCAAATCGAGCCCTTCGACCTCCTCGACGTCGACCCCGGCGACGACGACCACGTCGCCGAGCACCACCACGACGACGACCAAACACGGGCACAAGTCGCAGCCGAGCTACTAGGTCTATTCACCGCGTTTGCCTCCCGCCGCGACGAGGGACGCGTAGAAGCCGATCACGCTGCTCGTCGCGGAGGTCCCGAGCGTGTGCCCGCCGCGGTCGAGCGCCTGCACCGCGGCGTACTTGTACTTGTGCGGGAGCGTGACCCCGCTCTCGAAACCGCTTGAGGGAATCGTCGCGCGCACCTTCAACGCATGGGCTTCTTCGCCGGCCAGCACGCGCCAGGACGCCACTCCGGTGGCGCCGTTCCAGCTTGCGTGCACGATCGTCTCTTCTTCGGTGTTGTTGGCGCTCGCGAGGATCGCTGGCGGGGTCGCGGGGACGGCGCTCCAGGGAAAGCGGAAGGCGCGGTAGAAGGACGTGTCGTAGGGCTGGTGGGCGTCGAACAGGAGCGAGCCGCCGGCCGCGAACTCGCTGATCTGGGGCACGCCGCCGTAGCCGATCACCACGTTGCCGCTCGGCAGCGTCTGCATGTTGCCCTGGCTGGCCGCGAGCATCGCCGGGTCGGGGTGCTCGTAGGCCTTCACAAGCCGCGCCGTGCGGGCGTGTTCGTCGATCGCGATCACCACCCCGCGCGACTGTTTGTGGATCGGCGGGTTCGCGCCGTCGTCGAAGAACGTGATGGTGCCGTCCGGGCGCATGCGCCCGTCGTGCTGCCAGGCCGTCTCGGTGCCGGGCCCCATCTTGAAGGAGCTGTGGTTGCCGCCCAGGCGCCAGCGGATCCTCCCGGTACCGGCCGCGACGTCGTAGCCGGCCCAGGTGCTCCGAGCCGAGAGCAGAAGGTCGCCGTTCGCCTGGCGGTCGATCGAGTTGAGGTGAAAGTAGTCCCACGGGGTGGCGCCCGAGGGCACTTCGACTTCGGACTCGGCCGCCGTGACGTGGTCGAGGCTGTGCCATTCCCAGCGCACGAGCCCGCTGCGCATGTCGATCTCCTGTACTGCCACGTCGGTGATCGTCCCGTCGCTCTTGCCGCCGGCCGGGCGCAGGTCGCACTCGATCGGGTTGTAGGCCGTGATGTAGGCGACGCCGTCGGGCGCGAGCTGGAACTCGTGCAGGTCCGCTTTCAGGCCGTTGCCACCGGCGACGTGCGCGATCACCTGATAGCGGGAGTTCATCACCAGGTCTTCTCCCTGCCCGAAGCCGAGCGAGAGCACGCGCCCCTTCCACCAGGTCAACACGCGCCCGCCTTCGTAGCTCTGGACGTTGAGGTCCTCGGCTGTCGTTTCGCCGCTCAGGTGCTGGAACCACACGAGTTGCCCCTGAGGGGTGTAGATCAGCGGGCCGTACTGCCCGGGGCCCGGCCCGTTCGTGACGAACACGTCGCCGGCCGCCGGGTCCCGGTCGGCCTTCGTGACGGTCATGACGGGCGCCTTGACACCGGGCATCGTCACGAAGCTCTGCGAGTCCGCGGGCGTGGGCGGCGAGGCGGGGAACTCCGGCACGTGCGCGGTCGGGTACGGCTTGGCGACGTGGAACGACCAGGACACCGGGCGCCCGGCGATCGTCACGGTCACCTTCACCGTCTCGTTCGCGGTGAACGGCTTCGAGGGCAGGAAGCTCGCGCCGTCGCCCTGCGAGAAGGCCGCGATCCGGCCCGAGTGGCTCCCGCTCGCCGAGCCGACCGCCGAGACGCCGGAGATCGAGCCCGCCGGCGCCCCGAGCAGGCTGATCTGCGTCGCCGGGTTGGCGGTGTCGCTCGCGGGCGCCGGCGACGCGTAGACGTGTGTCCCTTCCAGCTGCGCCGAGCGTTCGGGCGAGCTCAGGTCGCACGGCGGGGAGGCGGACGCGGTCTTCGAGCCGGACCCGATCTTCAAGCTCGGCGAGCCGAGCACGACCGCGAGAATCGCCCAGGCGACGACGAGGACACCCAGGATGATGAGTACGTAGCGGCGCATGCAGTGAGAGTGGACCGGCGGCGCGTGCCGGCTGCCGCGCAGGTCGAGGCGGCAAGCGTGCCACATCCTCGTACGGGCAACGTAAGAGTTGCCTCAACGCCAGACGGGGTGCGCGGGCGCCGGCCGGAGCATGAGTCCGGCGCCCGCCCGTCGTCTAGGAGCCGACCGTCGCCGGCTGCTCGAAGTAGTGACCCTGGTCGAGGTCCTCGATCAGGCCCGGATGCGTCGGGTGCCACGCGAGGAGCTCCTGGGTGAGCGCGCTCGATGCGGGGATGTCGAACGACAGAAAGGCTGCGAGGAAGGGCGGCATGCCCTCCTGGGCCTCCTCGACGGTGACGCTGCGCGCCGGCACCCCGAGGTGGCGTCCGATCACCTCCGCAACCTCGCGGATCGGGATCCCCTCCTCGCCGACGGCGTGCAGGACGCTGCCGGCGGGAGCTTTCTCCAGGGCAAGCCTGTAGAGGCGCGCCGCGTCGAGCCGGTGCACCGCCGGCCAGCGGTTGGCGCCGTCGCCGATGTAGCCGGCGCTCCCCGTCTGACGCGCTGCGGCGATGATCATCGGCACGAAGCCGTGGTCACCCTCGCCGTGCACGCTCGGAGCGGGGCGAACGACCGAGCTGCGCACTCCGTCTGCCGCGAGCGCCAGCGCCGCGTGCTCGGAGGGGGCCCGGTGTGAGGCCGCGCCGCCCAGCTCCGAGGCGTCGCGCTCGCTCGCCACGCGACCGGGGGAGAGCAGCCCGGTTCCCGTCGTCATCACGAACGGGCGGTCCGAACCCGCGAGCGCCACGCCGATCGTCTCGACGGCACGCAGGTCGATCCCCCCGGACGCCTCGATGTTCGAGAAGTCGTGCACGAACGCGGTGTGGATCACGCCGTCGGCCGCGGCGGCGGCCTCGCGCAGGCCGTCCAGGTCCTCGAGCTCGCCGCGGCGCGGCTCGCCGCCGGCAGCGGCGACCTGCTCGGCCGCCGCGTCGGAGCGCACCAGCCCGACGACCTCGTGGCCGGCGTCGAGCAGGTCGGCGAGGATCGCCGAGCCGATGAATCCAGATGCTCCGGTGAGAAAGACGCGCATGAGGGAAGTCCTTTGTCTCGACGATGTCAGAAGCTGACATCAAGTTAGCAGACCCATGTCAGTAACTGTCATCAGTAGGATCTCTCAGCGATGGGACGCTGGCAGCCGAACGCACAGGGGCGACTTGCAGAGGCGGCGATGGAGCTGTTCGCCGAGCGCGGCTACGAGGGCACGACCGTTGCGGAGATCGCTGCGCGCGCCGGGCTGACCGAGCGCACGTTCTTCCGCCACTACGCCGACAAGCGCGAGGTGCTCTTCGACGGCGGCGGCCAGATGCAGGAGCTGCTGACGGGTGCCGCCGCGGGTGCGCCCGCCGGGGCGGAGCCGATCGAGGCCGCGGCCGTCGCGCTCGAAGCGGTCTCCTCCGTGCTCGACGAGCGCCGCGGACGCGAGTTCGCCCGCCGCCGCCAGGCCGTGATCGCGGCCAACCCCGAGCTCCAGGAGCGCGAGCTCGGCAAGCTCGCCTCCTGGTCGCACGCGCTTGCGGCGGCGCTGCAGGAGCGCGGGGCGCCGCCGGCCACCGCGAACCTCGTCGCCGAGGTCGCCCTCGCGGTCTTCAGGGCGGCGTTCGAGCGCTGGGTGCAGGCCGGCGAGGAGCGAGACCTCGAGGCCATCGTCCGCCAGGCCCTCGCAGAGCTGAAGGTCGCCGTCGGCTGACGCCCGCGGTGTCGGGCGCGCGAGGCCCCAGGACCACGCCGGGCTTCCGTCAGCGGTCGGGCGACGGCCTCGCGTGTGCGGGCGCGACTCAGTGGTCGAGCGCGTGCCGGCAGCCCCAGGCCGCCGTGAGGAACATTTCCAGCAGCGCTCGCGTCTCAGCTTCGTCGCGCGCGTCGATCTCGTCGATCAGCTGCGCCACGATCGATGCCGCCGCGACGGGGTCCATGGGCCAGCTCTCATATTCCACGGAGACGATGCTGAGGCATCTCTCATGGGCCGCGATAAAGAACTGTTAGTGCGCGGCTAAAAACGCGGGTCCAACGTGTGAAGCGCGCGTTCGACGTTCCGGCGCAAAGCTCTCAGACGCCGTGGCGCGCGGGCAGTTCCCCGGCCGCGACGGCTTCCGCGAGCCGGGCGTGATCGAGTTCGTTCTGGTCCGCGTAGGCGGCAGAGAAGCGCGCGATCGCCCGGTCGAAGGCCCTGCCCGAGCCGAGGTAGGCGGCCATGGCGAGCCGGTCGCCGGAGCGCGCGTGCATGCGCGCGAGCGACCACCCGCACGCACGGGTGTAGGCCTCCAGCCCGCCCTCGCTCAGGGTGGCGAGGTCCGCGGAGGCCTTCCAGTCCCACAGCTGGCGGACGTAGTAATCGTGCTTTGCGCCGTCGAGACCGCCGCTGCGTTGCCAGCTCAGGAAGATGTCCGTCGCCGCCTGCGAGAGGTGCTGTCCGTGGACGACGCGCTCGCCGTGGTTCGAGAACTCGCTGCGGCCGAGATACGGCTCGAGCACCGACGCCTGCGCCTGCTTGGCCTGCAACACCAGGGGGTCCCGTCCTTCGCGGCCGGCGAGCAGGAAGACCCATGCGCGCGTGCCGACGCTGCCGACGCCCACCACCTTGCGCGCCATGTCGAGCAGCTCGTAGGTCCCCAGCAGGTACCGGCGGTCCGGGCTGAGGCTCTGCGCGTACTCCCGCAGGAGCTCGCGGATGTATTCGCGCTCGCCGCGACCGTCCGAGGGGTCGAGCAGATCCCGGAACGGGACCAGGAGCGGCGGTACGTGCCGGAAGCGAAGCTTGCCGTCTACCTCCTCGGTCAGCTTCTTCACGGCCCGCAGATGGGTCTTGCGCCGCGCCCTCTCGAACGGTCTCTCGAAGACGATCCGTTCCTCGCGGCCGAGGCTCCCCCCGAAGCGCTGCACGAGTTCGCTCGCGTTCAGCCGTTCGTACCAGACGTCGAGGTGACTGATCTTCGCGAACCCCAGGACGGCCCGCCGGTACTCGCACACGCAGCTCGTCACGAGCCGCCGGCGCCGCTCGGCTCCCAGCGAGAGATCGCGCGCGGCGATCTCCACGCTCGCAGCCATCCGCTTGACGTCCCACTCCCACGGCCCGGGCAGGGTCTCGTCGAAGTCGTTCGGGCTGAAGACGACACGGCGGTCGGGCGCACCGAATGCGCCGAAGTTCGAGATGTGGGCGTCGCCGCAGGCCTGCACGACGATCCCGGAGTCCGGCGTCGCGGCGAGGTCGGCCGCCATCACGGCCGCCGCGCCCCGGTAGAAGGTGAACGGCGACACGAGCATGCGCCCGTACCGGATCGGGACGAGCTCCTGGACGCGCGTCCGGGCCTGCTCGGAGAGGATCGCAACGGGGTCGGCCCGGCGCGGGCGCGGCATCCATTCGCCGTGCGCGGAACGGGGCGCTCTCCCGCGGGCCTCGCGCCCCCGTTCGGCGGACTCCCCGGGCTGCAGTGCGGCGGGTCGCCCCGCGCGCGAGCGAGCCCTCGAGGAAGAGCCTCCGTTCCGCTTCGTGCCCGCATCGGTCTGCACCCCGTTTTGACCATACTGTCCGCGTGCGGCGCTCGCTCATCGCGGTGCTCATCGCGGGCGCGCTGATGGGCGGATGCTCCAGCGGCGGCGGGTCCGGCGCGTCGGCCTGCAACGGGGTGCGAGGGCTCTGCGCGCTCAGGCTCGACCAGGTGTTCTTCGCCGGCACGCACAACTCGTTCGCAGCCTCCAGCGAGCCGGGGTGGCACTTCGCGAACCAGACGCACGCGATCCCGCGCCAGCTCTCCGACGGCATCCGCGCGCTGCTGCTCGACGTCCACTACGGCGTGAGCGACCCGGCGAGCGGGCGCGTCCGAACCGATTTCTCAGCCGAGGGCGCCGACGCCAACAAGGTCTCTCGGCAGGTCCCCCCGCAGGCGCTGGAGGTCGCCGACCACCTCGCCGGCGGGGTCGGCCTCGGCCAGCTCCACGGCACACCGTCGCTGTACCTGTGCCACACGCTCTGCGAGCTCGGCGCCGAGCCGCTCGCGCGCGAACTCGACGCGATCCGCAGCTTTCTCGACCGTCACCCGCGGGAAGTGGTGGTCCTGATCGTCGAGGACTATCCGCCCGCCGCCGCGATCGCGGCGGCGTTCGAGAAGGCGTCGCTCGGCCCCTACGTGGCGACCCTCGAACCGGGCGCACCGGCCCCGACGCTCGGGCACCTGGTCGCGAGCGGGCGGCGCCTGGTCGTCTTCGCGGAGAAACACGGCGGCACCCCGGCGTGGTACATGCCGGCCTTCTCGTTCATTCAGGACACGCCACTCGGCGCCGTGCATCCCGGCCAGCTCAGCTGCAGGCGCTACCGGGGCGGGCAGGGCAGCCCGCTGCTGCTCGTCAACCACTGGATCCCGCCGTTCCCGCCGAGCCCGGCGCTGAACGCGCAGATCGGGCGCACCGCGTTCCTGCGTCCGCGGATCGAGCGCTGCGAGCGCGACCGTCACGTCCACGGCGCGATCGTCGCCGTGGACTTCTATGAGCGGACCTCGGTCGTAGAGGTCGTGCGGGCGCTCAACGAAGCCGCTGCAAGGCGCTAGCGGCGCACAGCTCCGCGAGCGTTCCGGGCCCTGTCCGCCGGGCCCCGCGCGTTTCTGATTAGAAGTCGCCGGCCGGGGTAATCAACCGGCCGTTCGTGCTGGTGTCCGGCCGAGGGGGACGGAACCGCGCAAGGCTTTCGAGACTGCGCGTGGGCGCAGGTATAGGGGGAACACGTGCTGCGTTGCAAGCGAGCAGGAGCAACCGTTCGGGTCAGCGACAGGGCGCGCTTCGGCGGCCGCGCGGGGCGAGCTTGGACGGCAGTGCTCGCCGTGCTCCTCGCGAGCCTCCTGGCCGCGGCGAGCGCCAGCGCGTTCGAAGCACGCGGCAGCGTCGAACAGGTCGACGTCACAGGCCTCGCGCCGAACGCGCAGGCCTCGCTGGTCAAGGGCCACTCGACGGTCGCCACACAGAACGCCGACGAACAGGGCGGGCTGCTGTTCCGCAACGTGAAGCCCGGCAAGTCCTACCGGGTGGTCTCCGGCACCGAAGAATCCGCCGTCCTGACCGTCCACAAGGACACCTCGGCACCGTGGGACCCGAGCATCTACGGACAGGAAATCCCCGACAACGGCTACACCTACCTGACCACGCGCGACGGCACGAAGCTCTCGATCGACGTGCACCCGCCGACGAGCCCTGCGGGCGAGCCCGGGGTGCCGGGCAGCATCCACATGCCGACCCTGCCGATCCCCGGCCTGCCATCCGTCAGCTACACGGCGCCGTACCCGACCCTGATCGAGTACTCCGGCTACGGGTACGCCAACCCCGAAGGCCCCGAAAACGGCATCGCGGTAGTCGCGAACCTGATGGGCTTCGCCGTCGTGGACGTGAACATGCGCGGAACCGGCTGCTCGGGCGGGGCGTTCGACTTCTTCGAAAAGATGCAGAACCTCGACGGCTACGACGTGATCGAAACGATCGCCCATCAGCCGTGGGTGAAGGGCGGCAAGGTCGGGATGCTGGGCATCTCCTACGGCGGCATCAGCCAGCTCTTCACGGCGCAGACGGATCCGGCCGGCCTCGCCGCGATCGCCCCGCTCTCGGTGATCGACGCCACCGCCACGACGCTCTATCCCGGCGGGATCCTCAACACGGGGTTCGCGGTCGAATGGGCAGAGCAGCGTCAGCAGAACGCCGAACCCGCCAGCCCCGGCCACGGCCAGGCGTGGGCGACCAAGCGGATCGAAGAAGGCGACGAAACGTGCAAGGAAAACCAGGCGCTCCACGGCGAGGCCGCGAACCTGATGCAGAAGATCGATGAAAACGCGACCTACAACAAGCCCGTGGCGGATCCGCTCGATCCAGACACCTTCGTGAAGAAGATCGACGTACCGACCTTCATGGCGTGCCAGTGGGAGGACGAGCAGACCGGCGGGCACTGCGCCGACCTCGCCGAGCACTTCACCGGAACGGCGAAGAAGTGGTTCACGTTCACCAACGGGGCGCACATCGACTCGCTCGACCCAGCGACCCTGGACCGGCTGTACGACTTCCTGGAGTTGTACGTCGCCCATCAGGCGCCGCTGGAGAACGCGGCGGTCATAAATGCCGCCGCGCCTGTGATCTACGACGAAGCGATGGGGCTCGAAAAGACGAACCTGGTCACGCTCCCGCCGGACCCGATCCAGCTCAAGACGACATACGAATCGGCGCTCGCCGCCTTCGAAGAACAGCCCGAGATCCGGGTGCTCTTCGACAACGGCGCGGGTGCCTCGCCGCTCGGCGTCAAGACGGCCGGCGATCCATATCCCGGCTTTGAAAAGTCGTTCTCGGCGTTCCCGATCCCGGGTACGACGGCCAAGACCTGGTACTTCGGGCCGAGCGGAACGCTGAGCGAAGCGAAGCCCTCCGGCGAAGGACAGGACACCTACACCTCCGACTCGAGCGCTGTGCCGCTGACCGACTTCGGTCCGAGCACCGGCTCGGGCGGGCTCTGGGGCGATGCCGCGCAATGGGACTGGAACTGGCAGCAGCCCCCGGCCGGCGACGCCGTCTCCTACGTGTCGGCGCCGCTGAAACAGGACACGACCGCGATCGGGGGCGGCGCCGTGACGCTGTGGCTGAAGTCCTCGACGCCGGACGTCGACCTGCTGGCGACCGTCAGCGAGGTGCGCCCGGACGGCAACGAGACCTTCGTTCAGAACGGCTATCTGCGCGCAAGCGAGCGCAAGCTCGCCACGAGCAAGAAGAACATCCTCGCCGAGAAGCCGAGCGTTCTGCAGCCGATCCCGACGATGCTCGCGTCCGACAAACAGCCGATGCCCTCGGGCGAGTACGTACCGGTCACGATCCCGCTCTACTTCGAGGGGCACGCATATCGGGCCGGGTCGCGGATCCGGGTGACGATCTCGGCGCCGAACGGCACCCAGCCGATCTGGTCCTTCGCGCACACCGAACCGGAAGGGACGACCGCTCAGGAGTCGGTCGCGTTCTCGCCGAGCATGCCCTCGAGTCTCACCCTGCCGGTCGTGCCCGGCGTCAGCATCCCGACGGAACTGCCGCCGTGTCCGAGCCTGCGAAACGAGCCGTGCCGCTCCTACCAGCCGAGCGCGAACGACGGCTCCTGAGCGGGGGCGGGCGGGGACCCCTCCAAAAGCCATCTGGCCCACGGTCTAGCGTCTCTGCGCAGCGACCGTGGGCCGCGGTGGGCGGGTTCACAAAAGGAGCGGCATCATGACCCTGAAGCGCTCGGCGGCAGAGGCAATCGGGACGTTCGTGCTCGTCTTCGGCGGTGTCGGCACCGCCGTGATCGCCGGGCACGAGGTGGGCAACGTCGGAATCGCGTTCGCGTTCGGGCTGTCGCTGCTCGCGATGGCCTACGCGGTCGGCCCGATCTCCGGCTGTCACATCAACCCCGCGGTCACCCTCGGGCTGCTCGTGAACGGCAAGGTGGAGCTGCCCGAGGCCGTGCGCTACTGGATCGCGCAGGTGCTCGGCGCGATCGTCGGAGCCGCCGCCGTGCTCGCGGTCGCCTCGGGCCGCCCGGGCGGCTACAGCGCCGGCGCTGAAGGGCTGGGGGCGAACGGCTACGGCAGCCACTCGCCGGCCGGCTACGCGCTCGGGTCGGCGTTCGCGATCGAGGTCATCCTCACCGCCTTCCTCGTCTTCACCGTGCTCGCAGCGACCGACCGCCTCGCCAACGTCGCGTTCGCGGGGATCCCGATCGGGCTCGTGCTCGTGCTGATCCACCTCGCGAGCATCCCCGTCACCAACACCTCGGTCAACCCGGCTCGCAGCATCGGCCCCGCGATCCTCGTCGGCGGCTGGGCGCTCGAACAGCTGTGGTTGTTCATCGTGGCGCCGCTGCTCGGGGGGCTGCTCGGCGCGGGCGTGCACAGGGTGCTGTTCCGAGACAGCCGGGCTGTGGCTCCCGGCGAGTCGGCGGTCGAGGCGGACGCCTGAACGCGCGGCCGCGCGCGCCGCTGCGCGCGAGGAGCGCGCCCCTCGGGGCGCGGGCGTGTTAGGAACTACGACCAGTCGTCCGCACAAGGCGGGCGCGGGACTGACGTGAGGAGTGGGATTCGATTGCGACGAGGACTTTTGGTGTGTATCGCGCTGGTCGCCGTGCTGGCGCTGCCGGCCGGAGCCGCCGCCGTGCCGACGGTGGCGGTCAAAGCGAAGATCGTGCCGATCAAGGGCTTCCCGGGCACCGGCAACAAACTCGGCGCCGGCGCGGCCGTGGAAAGCCAGGTCACGATCTCGGGGACCGAATACGGGGGCTTCCCGCCGCCGCTGATCGGCGTCAACGTGTTCCTGCCGAAAGGCACGGTGCTGCATCCGAGCGGCTTTCCCACGTGCCCGGTCACGACGCTCGAACCGTCCGGCACCGGCCCCAAGGGCTGCCCGAAGGGCTCGGCGGCCGGCCCGGTCGGCAGTGCTACGGGGGTCGTCGCCTTCGGCAGCTCGATCGTGCCCGAGACGACGACGATCGAATCGTTCTACGCACCCGGCGGCGGCTTGGAGTTCTTCACCTTCGGTCATGAACCCGTGCTCCTCGAAATCCTCTCGAAGGCGCACTTCGTGAGCGCGACCGGCCTCTACAGCAAGGAGCTGATCGCTCAGGTGCCGCTCGTGGAAACGGTGCCCGGGGCACAGGACGCGTCGGTCAAAACGATCTCGGTGATCGTCGGCTCGGCGATCCGCTCGGGCGGGAAGACGATCTACTACGGCCGCGTTCCGAAGACGTGCCCGAAAGGCGGGTTCCCCGGCAAGGCGGAACTGACGTTCGCCGGTCTCGGCGGCCTCACGCAGCAGACCGTGACGCAGACGCTGAAGGTCCCCTGCCCGCCGCACTAGGCATCCACGCAGAGGCGGCCCGGTGCATTCGACCGGGCCGCCGCCGCGCGGGACTCCGGCGCGTTCCGCGGGAGCGAAAGGCCTACAGTGGGCCCGTGAGCGAGGCCGGACACCTGATCACCGCGGCGAGCCCCTACGACTCGCCCGCGCGCAAGCGGCCCGCGGCGCGCGGGACCCTCACGGTCGGACTCGTCCAGGAGCGCTGGCATCCAGACCCGGGCGCGCACGAAGCGGCCCTTGCCGCAGGCATCCGCCGCGCCGCCGAGCAGGGAGCCGAGCTCGTCTGCCTGCAGGAGCTGACGCTGAGCCGCTACTTCGCGGTCGACCCGGGCGGCCCGCAGGCGGCGGGAGCCGAGCCCGAGGAGCTCCCCGGCGGCCCCACCTACCGGTTCGCCGCCAAGCTCGCGGCCGAGACCGGCGTCTACGTGCACGCCTCGCTTTACGAGCGCGCGGAGGAGGGGTACGAGGACGGGCTCGGCTTCAACACCGCGATCGTCGTCGCGCCCGACGGCGCCCTCCTCGCGAGGACTCGCAAGCTCCACATACCGGTCACCGCCGGCTACCACGAGGACCGCTACTTCCGCCCGGGTCCCGCTGAGGGGAACCCGTTTCCGCTGCTCGCCCTCGACGGCGCCCGCCTCGGGCTCCCGACCTGCTGGGATCAGTGGTTCCCGGAGCTCGCACGCGCGTACAGCCTCGAGGGGGCCGACGTGCTGGTCTACCCGACCGCGATCGGCTCGGAGCCCGATCATCCGGACTTCGACACCCAGCCGCTGTGGGAGCAGGTGATGATCGGCAACGCGATCTCCAACGGCGTCTTCATCGTCGCGGTGAACCGGATCGGCGAGGAGGCCCCGCTCCGCTTCTACGGCTCCTCCTTCATCTGCGATCCGTACGGGCGCAAGCTCGTGCAGGCGCCCCGCGACGAGCCCGCGGTGCTCGTTGCCGAGTTGGATCTCGACCAGCGCCGCGACTGGCTCGAGCTGTTCCCGTTTCTTCAGACGCGGCGCCCGGATGCGTACGCGCGGCTCGGCGGGGCCGCGGCCGCGGGGGGCTCCGAGCCAGAGCGCTCGTAGGGAGCCGGTTCCGCGGCGTACCCCGAGCGCTCAGGCGGCCTGACCGGCGTCCGCGCCCGGCAGCCACTGAGGGGGCGTCCAGTCTCCGTCCGGATCGGTCGTCTGCCCGACCTCGATCAGATGGCCGTCCGGATCGCGGATGTAGCAGCGGATCTCGTACGCGTGCTGCTTGGGCGGAGTGAGGAACTCGGCCCCCCGGGCACTCCAGTCGGCGTAGACCGCCGCGATGTCCCTGACCCTGATGTTGAGGAAGCTGCTGACCCGGTCGGGATCCGGCGGCGTCTGGAGCGTGACGGACGGCTTGTCGTCGGTAGGTCCCCCGCCTGAGTTGATGACGATCCAGGTGTTGGCGAGTTCGACGTTGGCCGGCTCCCCCGGCCGGACCATCCTGCCACCGAGCACCTCGGTGTAGAAACGGCGGGATCGCTCCACGTCGTCCGAGACGATGAAATGAGTCAAGACAAGCTCGTGCTCGACGCTGCTCATGCCGGCCTCCCCCTTCGGGATCTGGCGCCAAGGCCGTGCCCCCGCACCCGAATGGCGCGGAAGCATTTCGACCGGGCGCCGCGTCCGCTCGTAGAACCCCGATTCTCCCCGATCGCGCGGGCGCGGCGGCGCTTCGTGCCGGATTCGGCGGCGCGGCGACCCGATACGCCGGCAGACCCCGTAACAGTGGAGCTAGCCGGACTCGAACCGGCGACCTCCTGGGTGCGATCCAGGCGCTCTCCCAACTGAGCTATAGCCCCGCGACGGCCGCCTCGAGCGGCGGCCGAGCGTCGCGGTCAAGTGTAGTCGCAGCAGGCCGCCCCGGAGCGTGCCGGCGGGTTCGCGCTCGCGTCCCGAGGCGGGGCAGTATGGTTTCGGGGCGTCATGGGATTGCTCGACGACGCCATTCGCGACCACCTGGACCTCAAGCGCAGGCGGGGGGCCGACCCGTCCGAGATCGCCCGCGAGGAGCGCGAGGCGCTCGAGCCGGTGTTCCCGGACGAGCCCCGCCCCGACGGGTTCGACGACGAGCCACAGGCCGCCGGCGTGCTGGACGGCGAACCGCCCCAGGGCGATCCGCTGCAGGACGCGGCGGCGGCGGCCGAGGCGCCCGCCGATCCGGTGGCCGCCCAGAGCTTCGGTGAAGAGACTGCGGAGCTCGACATGCAGGTGGTGCTCGAAGAAGAGGTGCCGGAGCTCGACGACGCGGCGGTCGCCGGTGAGACGGCGAGACCCGTCCCGGCCGCGCCGATCGGAGGCGAGGGCGGCGCCGAGGCTCTGCGACCCCCGGATGAGGGCGAAGAAGACCTCCTGGAGTGGGAGGTTCCCGAACGCGTCGACACGGAGCCACCGCCCGAGCCCCTTCCGGGGCAGGAATCGATGAGCTTCGAATAGCGCCGCGCCCGGGTCAGCCGGCGCTGCCGTGCTCGAACAGCACGGCAGCGAGGGACTGCACCGCAGGCTCCCTCTCGATCACGCGGTCCAGGCGTCCGGTGCGCGCGTACTCGTGGACGAAGGACTCGGCCGTCAGCAGGATCGCCATGTAAGCGGCTTCGTCGAGCTCGACGGCGTGCCCGTCCTCCCGGGCCAGCGCCGCCACACCCTCCAGCGTCCGCGCCCAGTCCGACAGCGCCCGGCTGCGCGCCTCGAGCGCCTTGCGACCGGCGCGGTGAACCTCGACGACGCTCGTCACCGCGACCTCGGGGTGCGCGGCCATCCAGCGGAAGTAGGCGCGGATTCCCGCCTCGAGCTTCTCCCTCCATCCCTCGACCGCTGCCGCATCCGCCAGCGACGCGCCGATACGAGCCCGCGTCATCTCGTTGTAGGTGGCCAGGAAGCATTCTTCCTTGTCGCTGAAGTGCCGGTAGAAGACCGTGCGCGAAGTGCGGGCCACGCGCACGACGTCGGCGATCGTCGTCTCGACGTAGCCGCGCTCGTTGACGCACTGTCCCATCGCACGCATCAGCCGCTCGCGCTGGCGGGCGCTGACCTCCTCGGGGGTGAGGGTGTGGCGCCCCGCGGGGATCAGGAGGTCGTCGGCGATCTTGACATCGTCCATAAGAATGTTGTTAGGATACCGCGTCGTACTCGGAGGGGTACGGATCCGTACAGGCGCATGAGGCGCTTGCGGAGCTAGCGAGGAGGGGGAGGATGCAACGCAAGCTGCTTGCTCTGGCAGTCGCGACAGCGCTGCTGGCACTCGTGATCCCGGCCACGGCCGGCGCCACCATCAGCTCGGTGTTCGGCTCGGTCACCTGCACCGAACAGACCGGGGCCAACGCCGGTCAGCGCTGGTGCGGTAACAGCGCGGGTACGACCGTCACGTCGTTCGACGGCACCCCGATCGACGTCGCCGTCGGCTTCCCGGCTGCGACGGGCGAAGACAAGAACTATCCCGTCGTCGGCCTCTACCACGGTTGGGGCTCGACCAAGATCACGCCCTCGAGCGCGACCGCTCAGCGGTGGCTGAAACTCGGCTACGCCGTCTTCAGCATCACCGACCGCGGCTGGGGCTCCTCGTGCGGGAGTCCGTCGAAACCTGCCAACACCGTGAAGCCCGCGCCGTGCGAACACGGCTACATCCATCTGCTCAGCCGCCGCTATGAGGTGCGCGACGCGCAGACCCTGCTCGGCAAACTGGCCGACGAAGGCGTGATCAACCCGCAGGAGATCGGCGCCAACGGCGGCAGCTACGGCGGCGGCATGTCGCTCGAGCTCGGCTCGCTGAAGGACCGCGTCGAACTCGAAAACGGCGAACTCATCCCGTGGACGAGCCCCGAAGGCAAACCGATGAAAATCGCGGCGACCGCGGCCGAATACCCGTGGACCGACATCGCCGAGGCGCTGCAGCCGAACGGAAGCACGCTCGACTACGTCGAAAACTCGCCGTACAAGGGCATCCTCGGCAACCATGAATACGGGATCGAAAAGAACAACTGGAACGCCTCGCTCTACGGGGCGGGCCAGGTGCTGGGCTACTACGGCCCCCCTGGTGATCCCGAAGCGAACATCACCGAATGGCACAACTTCAACATCACGGGCGGTCCGTACAACGGCAAAGCGCTCGCGATCCAGCAGGAGGAACAGCTCCCGAATCACAGCGCCTACTACACGAACCTCGAAGAGGCTCCGTCGCCGGCGCTGATGGAGAACGGCTGGAACGACGACCTGTTCCCGGTCGACGAAACGGTCAAGTACTACAACAAGGTCCGCGCGGCGTACCCGCACGCGGCCATGAAGCTGTTCGACATGGACCTCGGGCACAACCCGCGGTCGGCCTCGACGGTGTCCACCACCGACGTCGGCAAGCTGCAGGCGGCGCAGAACGAATGGTTCGCGCACTACGTCCGCGGCGAAGGCTCTGAACCGTCGGGCGCGCAGGGTGGCGCCACGGCGATCGCGAGCTTCTGCCCGCAGTCCGCGGGCGGCTCGGGCGTCGAATTCAAAGCCGCCAACTGGGCGAGCCTCACGGCCGGTGAGCTCGATGTGGCCGGTGCGGCCGAACAGACGATCCAGGCGCCCGGCACAGCGTCTGCCAACGCCTTCACGTCCGGCACGGTGTGCACGACGCAGTCCTCGGCGACCAACGCCTCGGCCGCGACGTACAACACCGCACCGGTGAGTGAAGCGTTCACGCTCCTGGGTTCCTCGACGGTCATCGCCGAACTCTCGACGCCGGGTGAAAACGCCCAGGTGATCGGGCGGCTCTATGACGTCAACGGCGCCAACGAGCAGCTGATCGGGCGGTCGATCTACAGGCCGATCAGCCCGGGTGCCGGCTTCGTCAAGCAGGTCTTCCAGATGCATCCGCAGGCCTGGAAGGTCGAACCGGGTCACTCGCTCAGGCTGGAACTGCTCGCGCAGGACTCGACCTACGCGCGCAACTCCTCGACACCGCAGTCGATTCAGGTCAAGAACCTCGAACTGCGCGTGCCGACGGTCGAAGGAGCCGGCGGGGACGGTGGCGCGATCACAGCGCCGCAGGCCCCGTACCTGCCGACGGGCTACACGCTGGCGCGCAACGAGCGCACCACCGCGCCCGGACAGCCGCATCTGGCGAGCGGCTCGACGCCGAACAACAACGGCCAGTTCACGCTCGCGTGGAACGGGTCCGAGGCGGCGACGGCCCTCAGCTACACGCTCGAACACAAGAACGCGAGCGGCGGCTGGAGCGTCGTCGCGAGCGGCCTGACGGGCACCGAATACTCCTTCGCCGCCGGGAACCCGGAGGGTGAAGGGACGTGGCTCTACCGCGTCAGCGCGAGCAACGAAGGGCCCTCCAGCACGTCGGAAGAATCGGCGCCCGTGGTGGTCGACGAGACCGCTCCGAACGCGCCGACGGCGAGCGCTGATCGCTCGCCCGACTACGCGGGCGGCGGTGGCTGGTATGAGGACTCGGTCACGGTGTCGTTCAGCGCGAACGGCGACCCGGCCCTGTCCGACGGCAGCCCCGGCAGCGGCGTGAACCTCTCGACGCTGTCCGCGCCGCAGACGTTCAGTACCGACGGCTCACACCTGGCGTCGGGCACGGTGCAGGACAACGCCGGGAACACCTCGGCCCCCGGCACCCTCACGGTGCAGGTGGACGCGACGCCGCCGAACGTCGAAGTGAGCTGTCCCGCGACGGCGACCTTCGGCAGCTCCGCGAAAGCGACGATCACGGCCTCCGACGGTCAGTCGGGGCTTGCGGTCGACCCCAGCGGCACCGTGCCGATCGACACGAGCACGGTGGGCGTGAAGAAGACGTCGGCGACGGCTGAGGACAACGTCGGGCACACGGCGGAAGCGTCGTGCGAAACGACCGTCGAATACAGCCGGGTCATCACCGGCAATACCAAAGGCAAGGTGACGATCAACTCCGGCGAAGGCGTCGAGATCGCCTCGGGCGCGAAAGTCAGCGGCGGCGTGAAGGTCAAGGCCGGCGGCGCGGTCGACGTCGAGGGCGCGACGCTCTCAGGTGGGCTCGCCACCAGCAAAGCGACCGTCGTGAGGGTCTGCGGCGCGTCGATCTCCGGAGCCACGAAAGTGGTCGGAACGAGCGGTCCGGTGGTGCTCGGGCAGCCCGGGAGCGAATGTGACGCTTCCAGCTTCTACGGCAACGTCACCGTGAAGAGCAACGCCGACGGGGTGACGATCGAAGGGTCCGCGCTCGTGGAAGAAAACATGTTCCACGGCAACCTGATGGTGTCGTCCAACTCGGGCGGCGTCACCGTGCGCAACAACAGCATCGCGGGGTCGCTCACCGTGAAGGGCAACAGCGGCACCGTCGTCGACTCGCCGAACGCGGTCGAAGGCAAGTCGAAGCTCCAGTAGCCGCGACTGGGAGAGGGGCGAGCGGGGGCGGGGCGCGATGCGCGCCCCGCCCTCCCGGCCCCGGCCGTCCGCTGAGCCCCAGCTCGAGGGGAGCCGGTGCCGCGGCGGTGCGCGCGCCGTGTCGCTCAGCCCTCGAAACGGGGCGGGCGGCGCTCGGTGATCGCGCGAGCGCCCTCCTCGACGTCGGCGCCGAGGAAGCTGAGCATCTCGTAGGCGACGCTCGCGTCGAACGCCGGGACCGCGACCCGCAGCCAGTGGTTCATCGTGCGCTTGGTCCAGCGCGCGGCCTGCTGGGGGCCCGCGGCCAGACGCGCCGCGATCGCGAGCGCCTCCGGGAGGACCTCCTCGGCCGGGACGCACTTCGACACGAGGCCGATCCGCTCTGCCTCCCTCCCGTCGAGGAAGTCGGCGGTCAGCAGGTAGTACTTCGCCTTCGCCATGCCGCAGAGCAGCGGCCAGACGATCGCCGCATGGTCGCCCGCCACGACCCCGAGCCGCAGATGACCGTCGGTGAGCCGGGCGTCCTCGGCGATGACGCTGATGTCGGCCATCAGTGCGACGGCGAGCCCGGCTCCCACCGCGGTGCCGTTGATCGCCGAGACGATCGGCTTCTCGCAGTCGAGCATGTTCGTCACCAGCGAAGCCGCCTCGCCTGCCATCGCGGCGACGCGCCGGTAGTCACCCGCCATCGCCTGCACCATCTCCAGATCGCCGCCGGCGGAGAAGGCGCGCCCGGCGCCGGTGACGACCGCGACGCGGACCGCGTCGTCGTCGGCCACGTCCCTCCAGACGCCTGCCAGCTCCGCATGGAGGCGCTCGTTGGTCGCGTTCATGCGCTCCGGGCGGTCGATCGTGATCAGCGCGACACCGTCTCCGCGCTCCTCGAAGCGCAAGTGCTCGTATCGGTCCTGCTCGAGGCCGCTCATCCCGCCATCGTCAGCCCCCCGCTGACGCTCAGCACCTGCCCGGTCACGAACCCCGCGTCCTCGGAGGCGAAGAACGCGATCGCGGCAGCGACGTCCTCGGGCGCCCCGAGCCGGCCCATCGGAATCGCCCGGAGCAGAGCGTCCTGGAGGCGCTCCGTCTGGGCGCGGAACAGCGGCGTGTCCGTCGGCCCGGGGCACACGACGTTGGCGGTGATGCCGTGGCGCGCCGTCTCGCGCGCCAGCGACTTCGTGAAAGCGATCACACCGCCCTTGGCTCCCGCGTAGACAGCCTCGCCGCTGGACCCCACGCGGCCGGCGTCGCTGCTCACGTTCACGAACCGCCCGCCGGCTCCGCGCTCGACCATCGCGCCAAGGAAAGCATGGGTGACCGCGATGGCCCCGAGCAGGTTGATCGCGAGGACTCGCTCCCAGAAGGGGCGATCGGTGTCAAGGAAACGGTGCGTCTCATCCCATCCCGCGCAGTTCACGATCACGTCCGGACAGCCGCAGTCTGCCTGCACCGACTCGGCGAGCGAGGCAACAGACGCCGCGTCGGCGATGTCGACCTCGTACTGGTGCTCGAGATCGCCGCGCCGTACCCCGTCGAGGTCGGCCCCTGCCACCGCGTAGCCATGTGCGGCGAGCCTCGCGGCGGTGGCCCGGCCGATACCGGAGGCCGATCCCGTGACGACCGCGAGCCTGCGTCCACCCCGGGATCCCATGTCCTCCACGGTCGAGCAGGCTACAGCCTCGTCTGCCCACCGCGCCTTCCGTGGCATGCGGTGAGCAGCGAGGCCTCCCTCCACCGGAGCGCCGAGCCGGCCATCTCCCTCCGCGCTTGACCGAATCCCCCGAATCGATCGGCGCGGCCGGCTCGGTCGCTCCAGTTCCTCGGCGCAGTCACCCCGCCGCGCCGAGAGTCTCCATCACCAGCGCCCGGTTTCTCCTTCCGAGCAACCGGTTTTCAAGACCGGGCTCGCGCACGTGCGCGAGGTGCCGCCCGATGAGTCGCGGCTGATGGTGAGTTCGTCGCCGTTGACGGCTTTCACCGTCAGCGTGTAGCTGTCGGCGGTGGAGGTGGCGCCGCTGAGGTAGGCGTCGGTGGCGCTCGCTTCGATCCGCACCGATGGCTCCGTTGCGTGAAGCGTTTCGGGGCTCACCTGCTGGTAGGAGCCGTCATGTTCGGTCGCGATCGTCTCCGCGGTCACCGCGGCCGTGCGCACCATTTCCTTCGCCTGTGCGTCCTGCGCCTTGCTTTTCTGAGTGAGGAACACCGGGATCGCGATCGCGGCGAGAATGCCGATGATCAAGATCACGACGAGCAGCTCGATGAGCGAGAAGCCGCCGTCTGCTCGCAGACGGCGGGTGCGCGGGGTCCCGGTGAAAAAGCGGGACCGCCGCGGGTGCTGAAGCATCTTGGAAGACAACTCAGACCTCCGGGGCGATCACCTGGCGGCCGAGCTGTCTCCGGGAGAGAGACCTCTGACTTTGCGCCCCCGTCTCGCGACGGGTTAGCCTTTTTCAGTAGTGTGAGATTGCGGGTGTGGCGGGGGAGTGTAGGTGGCGTTTCACCACCTGTGTGAGAACTCGACGTATGTACTAGCGGCCGGCCGCCGAGGCGGCGCGCCGGCGCCCGCGCGCCTTCTGGCGCGCCCGCAGCTCCCGCCCGACCAGCCGGTGGACCTCCCCGGCGGCGAGGGCCGCCGGAGGAAGGGAGACGGCGAGGCGCACCAGCTCGGCGGCGAGCGCCGCCGGGACGGCCGCGGCGAGCGGGACGCCGAGCCACATCAGGCTCACGGGCAGCAGAACCTCGGCGACGCCCGCGCCCGCCAGCGGGAGCCCGCGCGGCGTCAGCACCCAGGCGGTCGCGCAGCCGAGGAGGGCGACCGCCGGCGAGCACACGATCCCGAATGCCCGCAGGGAGGCCCAGAGCGCACCGGCCTCCGCCGCCCAGTAGAGGGCCATCCCGCAGGCTGCGGCAGCGGCCCGGGCGGGCGGCCGGCGCTGCTTCAGGAGAATCCCGGCCCCGTCCAGGAGCCCGCGCACGCGCTTGCCCGGACGCCCCTCGCGGGCGTGCTCTCGCAGGCGCGGCCAGGCGAGTGACGCGAGCGCAGCTCCGGCGGGTACCCCGATCGCCCACGGCCAGACAGCCGCGCCCTTGATGCCCGGCTCGCCCAGGAGCGCGAGCGCGCAGCCCCAGGCGCCGAGAGCCAGCACCGCGTACTCGAGCAGGGCGAGCGCCGCCACGTGCGCACGCGCCTGCGCAGTGCTGGCCCCGGCTCCGCGCATCGCGCGAGCGTCGATCGAGAAGCCGCCGCGGAGCGAGGTCGCTCCGGCTCCGAACGCCACCACACGCGCTGCCGTCCCGGCGCTCAAATCGCTGCGCTTGCACGCCGCGGTGACGCGACGGTGCGCCACCGCGTAGCCGATGTACGCGGCCAGGCGCGCGCCGGCGGCCACCGCGAGCCAAACGGGTTCGATCCGTTCGATCCGCGCGAGGACCGCAGGCACCCCGGCCGCGAGCGCCATCGCCGCCGCGGCGCCGGTCGCGATCGCGGCGGCGGCCGCTGTGAGCGCGAGCGGGTGGCGCTCGAGCCGTGAGGCGAGACCCTCGCTCATCTCCCTTCGGTTACCCGCAAACGACCCGCAGCCGACGTTACCTTCTCCCTGCGCGCGGGTATCGCTCGGATGACCGGCAGCGCCCGAACCCGGAGTAGGCTGAGATCCAGATGCTGAAGCTGATGTTCATGCCCGTGCGCCTCATCGGCGGCATGGTCGCGGGGGTGCTTGCGGCGAAGGTCTTCGAGCGGATCTGGCGCTTGATCGACAACGAAGACGCGCCCGACCCCGAGTACCGCGAGACCCCGCTGCCGAAGCTGCTCGCTGCGCTCGTGCTGGAGGGCGCGATCTTCCGCGCCGTGCGCGGTCTCGTAGATCACGGCTCGCGAGTCGCGTTCAGTCGCATGACGGGGCGCTGGCCGGGCGACGAGCGCCCCCAGCCCGAGGAGAGCTGAGAGGGGAAGCGCCCCGCGCCCCGCGCCGGCCTGCGTCGCTAGCTCTCTGCCAGCCGGCGCAGCAGCTCCAGCGCGCGGGCGAGCTGCTTTTGCTCGGCGGCGCTCAGCTCACCCGCGATCGCCGACGCCAGCCAGCCCTCGCGGTCCCGGCGGTCGGCGTCGAGCGTGACGCGGCCCTCGGGTGTCAGCTCGACCAGCGTGCGCCGCCCGTCTGCGGGGTCGGGGCGGCGGCTGATCAGGCCTGCCGCCTCGAGGTCACCGACCGTCTGGGCCATCGACTGCGGGCGCACCCGCTCGGCCGTCGCCAGCGCGCCGACGCTCGAGGTTCCTTCGCGGGAGAGCCGCCCCAGGACCGATCCCTGAGCCAGCGGAAAGCGGTGCTCGGCCCGGAGCCTCCTGATCAGCTGGCCGAGCACCACGCGAAGCTCGCTGGAGAGCTGTCCGAGATCGGCCTCGGAGGTCATGAGGCGGACTATAGAAGACAGGGGAACTGCACAGTTAGCCTGTATAATCCTGCAGCGTGTCCCTGACGTTCGCCAGCGCTCGCACGAGATCCGCGGGTGCTCGCACGGCCGACGACCGCTACAAGTGGATCGCGCTCTCGAACGTGACGCTGGGCGTGCTGCTCGCGACGCTCGACGCCTCGATCACGCTGATCGCGATGCCCGACATCTTCCGGGGCATCCACCTCGACCCGCTGCAGCCCGCCAACAGCTTCTACCTGCTGTGGATGATCCTTGGCTTCCTGGTCGTCTCGAGCGTCCTGATCGTGAGCCTCGGTCGCCTCGGCGACATGTTCGGGCGCGTGCGGATCTACAACCTCGGCTTCCTGATCTACACGGTCGCCTCGCTGTTCCTGACCATCGACTGGATGACGGGACGGGCGGGCGCGCTCTGGCTGATCGTCTTCCGGATCGTGCAGGGCGTCGGCGCGGCCTGCCTGCTCGCAAACGCCGCCGCGATCATCACCGATGCGTTCCCGGCCAACCAGCGGGGGATGGCGCTGGGGATCAACAACATCGTCGGCGTCAGCGGCATGTTCGTCGGCCTGGTGCTCGGGGGCCTGCTGGCGCCGATCGACTGGCGGATGGTGTTCCTGATCTCGGTCCCGGTGGGTCTGCTCGGAACCGTATGGGCCTACCTGAAGCTCGAGGAGCGAAGCGTGCCGAAACGCGCGCCGATCGATTGGGCCGGCAACATCCTCTTCGCAGCGGGCCTGATCCTGCTCATGGTCTCGGTGACTTACGGGATCCGTCCCTACGGCTCGCATTCGACCGGTTGGAGCAGCCCGCTCGTGATCGCGCTGCTCGGCGCGGGCGCAGCCTGCCTCGCTGCCTTCGGGGTCGTCGAGCATCGCGTCGCGAACCCGATGTTCAGGCTGCCGCTGTTCCGCATCAGGGCGTTCAGCTTCGGGACCCTCTCGACGTTCCTCTCGGCGGTCGCGCGCGGAGGGCTGATGTTCATGCTGATCATCTGGCTCCAGGGCATCTGGCTGCCCCAACATGGCTTCAGCTTCACCGACACGCCGCTCTGGGCGGGTATCTACATGCTGCCGCTGACGATCGGAATGCTCCTTGCAGGACCGGCCTCCGGCGTCCTCTCGGATCGGTTCGGCGCACGGCCCTTCGCCACTGCAGGCATGCTCTTCACGGCGCTCAGCTTCCTGCTGCTGATGCTGCTCCCGATCGATTTCCCGTATCCGCTGTTCGCCGCGGTGCTGGCGCTCACGGGCATCTCGTTCGGGATGTTCGCCTCACCGAATCGTGCGGCCGTGATGAACAGCCTTCCGCCCTCGGATCGCGGCGCCGGCGGTGGGATGAACCAGACCTTCCAGAACTCTGCGCAGGTGATCTCGATCGGGATCTTCTTCACGCTGATGATCGCCGGACTGGCGGCGACGCTGCCCGCGACGCTCTCGTCCGGGCTGCACGCGCACGGCGTCGGCACAGTCGCGGCACACCGCGCCGCCCAGCTGCCGCCGGTCTCGATCCTTTTCGCGGCGTTCCTCGGCTACAACCCGATCCAGCACCTGCTCGGCGGCAACGCCCTTGCCGGCCTGTCGGCGCACAACCAGGCGGTGCTGACCGGCCGCTCGTTCTTCCCCCACCTGATCTCAGGGCCGTTCCAGACCGGCCTGCACGAGGCGTTTCTGTTCGCGATCGTCGCCTGTCTGGTCGCCGCCTCCGCGTCCGCGCTGCGCGGCGGCCGCTACGAGCACGCAGAGCGCCCCGCGGTGCGCGACGCGCATCCGCCGGCCAGAGCGCGGGCGCGTGGCAGGGGCGGCAAACCGATCCGAGAGGAGCAGCATGCAGGTTGAGTGGTACGGGCAGTCGGCCTTCCGCCTTGGCGCGGGGGAGACGACGGTGGCGATAGACCCGTTCGGCGACATGTCCGCGCTGACCAAGAGCAGCGGGATTCAGTGGGAGTACCCACCGATCGAGGGCCTCGAGGCCGATCTGCTCCTTGTCACCCACGAGCACCGCGACCACAACGTCGTCGAGGCCGTCGGCGGGGACCCCGTCGTGCTCCGTTCGACCGCCGGGACCCTTGACTCACCGCTCGGCAGCGTGGTCGCGGTGGCGTCCGAGCACGATGAGGCTGCGGGGACCGAACGCGGACCGAACACGATCTTCGCCTTCGAGCTCGACGGCATTCGCGTCTGCCACATGGGCGACTTCGGGCAGTCCGGGCTGCGCGACGAGCAGGCGGCGGCGCTCGAGGGGATCGAGCTGCTGATCGTGCCGGTCGGAGGGGGTCCGACGATCGGCGCCGACGGCGCACGCGAGGTGGTCGAGCGGCTGCGCCCACGCTGGGTCGTGCCGATGCACTACCGCACCCCGAAGATCGGCTTCCTCGAGACGGCCGACGAGTTCCTCGGCCTCTACGAGGATGTCGTCAGGCTCGACTCGCCGGTGTTCGAGACGGCGGAGCTCGGCGCGGGCGACGGCCCCATCGTCGTCGTGCCTGCCGCGCCCTAGTCTCCGGCGCTAGTCTCCGGGCGGTCCACGAGCCGGGAGGATCCGATGGCCGAGAAGCCGACGCTCTACGTCTGTCACGGCGACGAAGGAGGTCCGCGGATTCATCCGTGCCGGCGCGTCCAGGAAGCGCTGCGCGACGCCGGCATCGAGTACGAGAAGGTCGTGGCCGCCCACGGCAGCCCGATCCCCTTTCTGCGCAAAGGCTCGCGGGAGCAGCTCCGCGCCTCCACCGGCCAGGAGAAGCTGCCGGCGCTGAAGCTGGCAGATGGCACGGTGCTGACCCCCTCGCGCGCGATCATCGCCTGGGTGCGAGAGCAGGGCGCCGCGGCGGCCTGAGCGCGCCGGGTCCCGTCGCCCGGCCGCGCGGGGCCTCTGTTCCGGGCGCCGTCTACGCCGCGCGACCGCGACCGCGACGGTGCCGGCGCTTGGCGACGGCTAGGCCGTGCGCCGCGCGACCGCGGCGCTGCCCGCGCTGGGCGCCGGCTGGCCGGTCGCTTCGGCCGCGCAGTCGAGCAGCGACTGCAGCCGGGGGTGGCTCCGATCGCGCGCCCACACGAGCGAGATCGACGCGGCCGCGGCGTCGAGGATCGGCAGCGAGCGCACGCCCGGCAGGACCTGCTCGATCAGGCGCGCGTCGCTGAGCGGCAGCGCGGTCACGGCGTCGCCGATCACGGCGAGCCTCCCCAGAATTTCCAGCGAGGTGGCGACACGGTCGGCGGTCATCGCCCCGGGGGGCCCGCCGCGGTGGTCGTCGAGGCTGTGGAATCCTGCCCACGCCGGCTGCACGTCGGACCGGTAGCTGATGAAGGTCTCGTCGAGCGCCTGCTCGAAGCGCACCTCGCGGGCATCTGCGAGCGGGTGCCCGGAAGAGACGACGAGCGCCCGCGGCTCGACCCGGACCGGGAAGGCGCCCACGCCCTCGTCGAGGGCGGGCGGCTGACAGAGGGCGACGTCGACGGTCTCGAGCCAGGCGTCGGTCTCGCCGCGGGGGAACGGCAGCTCGCGGAACGCGACCTCGCAGTCAGGGTTCGCATCGGCGAACGCGGTGAACAGCTCGTGGGCGATCAGCGGCGGCGGCGGTCCGATGAAGCCGACCTCGAGCACCCCCCGCGCGGCTCGCGCCAGTGACTCGGCCGTGAGGCTCACCGCACGCTCGGTGTCGACGACGGCGCGGGCCTTCTCGAGGAACGCGGCTCCGGCGGGGGTCAGCCGTACGCCGCGGGCGTGGCGCTCGAGCAGTTTCAGGCCGAGCTCGCTCTCGAGCTGGGCGATCGCCTGCGACAGCGCAGGCTGTGCGATGTAGAGCTTCTTCGCCGCCCGCGTGATCTGGCCCTCTTCGGCGACGGTCACGAAATAGCGGAGCTGGTCGGTCTTCAGGGTCATGAGAAGACTCCGTGCGCCCCTCTCGCCGGGTCGAGGCCGGGCGCGCCCGGCGCGCCGATCATACGTCGCACGGCGCGGCGAGGAAAGCCGCCCTGCGCGATGGGCGCCGTGGCGCCCGGCCCGTCATAGCGACGAGCCGGGCGTCACTGCTCGCAGGCGTCGAGCGACCGCCGGGCGATCGCGGCGAGCCGCGCGGCGGCGATGTCGTCATCCTCCTGGAATGGCAGCATCTCGATCACGCCCGCCTGTTCGAACGCGCGCTGCACGCCGCGCGAGCCGCGGATCAGCCTGAAGCCGTAGCCGCGCTTCTCGCACAGACCGCACCGGAATGCGATCACGGCGACGCCGACAGGGTCGATCCACTGGAGGTCGCGCAGGTCGAGCGTGATGTCGGTCACGCCTTCTTCGCACAGACGCTCGATCTCGACCTCGAGTGCGTGAGCCGAGCGGTGGGTCAGCTCGCCCGTGAGGACCAGCGTGTGGTTCCAGGTGTTGACGCTTGTGAGGACGAGCCCGTGCTCGTGCTCGTTCGCGACGTCCGGAGACCGCGGTGGATCGCCGAGCAGCCGCGGGCTCGCGGTCGTGCTCGCGGGCGGCCCTCCTATGTCTACCTCAGACACCGCGGGGTGGCGTTTCATCGTTTGTGCTCCTTTCGGAGTGCTTCGAAGTGATTTCCAGTGGGGCGGCCCGAGAGTGCGGGCCGCCGGGGCGACGGTCGGGCCTGGGGCCTAACCGGGTCGCTCTGGAATCAGCACGAAGAACGCCGTGCGCCACGGCAGGCAAGCGAGCTTGAGCCGGCGCATCGCTCGTGGCGCGACGAGCGCCAGCAGCATGGCGAAGGCGAGGAAGCCCGAAAGGCCGACGCCGGCGCCGCCGCCACCGGCCACGCCACCCGAGGCGCCGCCGGGGGCCGGTCCCGGCGCCGGAGGCATCGTCCTGCCGCCGCCGGTGGCTCCGTTGTCGTCCCCGTTCGCAGCGGCGCCGCCCGCGGCAGCCGGCGCGCCGAGCGCGGCAGCCACCGCGATGAGCGAGACGGCTCCCTCCGGGGAGAGCGCCCCTGTCGTACGAAGCCAAGTCCCCACGCAGCCGCCTCCGGCCGCGCCGCCCAGGCCCTGAAGGTCGCAGCCCTTGCCTTCCCCGCCGGTGGTGGCGGCACGTGTCGCGGCAGCGCGGTGCGGCCGCGTGGGCGCCTCGCCGGCCACCTCCGTTTCGCCCAGCTCGATCACCATCGAGCCGGTGGGTGTACCCGGCGGCGTCGTGGCGGCGGCTTCCGTCGCGGCCGCGGCGGACGGCGGTACCGCACCCGGCAGGGCGGGCAGGAGGACGGAGCTTTTTTCATCGCCTTTCGAGTGCGAGGGCGTTTCGGAGGCCGAGTCTTCCGAGGTGGCCCGTTCAGGGGTCGTGGCCACGGGTTCGGTCGGCGTGCCGGAGACAGGCGGCGGGACGGGTTCGGTGGCGGGTGGCGGCGGCGGCGCGGAGGCGGGTGCTTCGGCGGGCGGCGTTGCGGTCCCTTCCGACGCGGCTTCAGGCTGCGCCGCGGTCTGTTCGCCGGTGCCCGTGCCTTCGGTCGTGACGCCCCCGCCGGAGGTGGTTTCGGCTTCGGACGTAGTGCCGCTTCCAGAGGTCGTTTCGCTGCCGGATTCGGGTTCGCTTCCGGAGACCGTCCCGGCGCCGGAAGTCGGTTCGCCCCCGGAGGTGAGTTCGCCTCCGGACGACGTTTCGCCTCCGGACGACGTTTCGCCGGGCGTTTCGCCGGGCGTTTCGCTCACCGTTCCTTCGGCAGGCGTCACCGAGACGTTTTCGGGAGCCGTGCCGGAGGATTCGTCGGCTTGCGCGGTCGTGGCGAAGGCCAGCGCTGCCAGCAACACGACGAGCACCGTCCTCGCCATCAGACGGCGGCTTCTGACGATCCTTGTCGAGAGGCGTTGGGCGGTACCGAGCATCGTTCCTCGCTCGTGCTTTCCCGGAGCCGAAGATGATAAACGGACTGGCGAGGGCTTGCGTTCGGGCTTGAGGCCGGCGACCGCGAAGCCCTTACCGCGATTGACCGAACAGCCGCAGGAACAGCAGGAAGACGTTCAGGATGTCGAGGAAGATCGCGGCCGCGAGCGGGATCGCTTCCTGCTGGCCCGCCCGCCTCAGGCGGTTGAAGTCGATCACGGTGTAGAGCGCGAAGATCGCCAGGCCGACGATCGCGTACACCGTGTAGGCGCCCGGGATGTGTACGAAGATCAGCACGAACCCGGCGACGATCAGCGCGAGCAGCGCCCAGAACGCGAAGCGGTAGAGGTAGGAGAGGTCGCGGCGGATGGCGTAGCCGGTGGTGCCGAGCCCGCCGATGAACAGGGCCGTCGCCGCGAACGCCTGGCGCACAGCGGTCGGGTCCGTCGCGGCGTAGTAGTTCACGGTGCTCGCGACGCTGGCGCCGAGCAGGAGCCCGAACAGCAGCAGCAGCCCGAGTGCGAGCGACTGGTTGCCCCGGGAGCTCGCGACGTTCAACCCCACCAGGCACCCGAGCGCGCCGATCCAGGCGATGAACCACAGCGCCCCGCCCGAGTTGCGGAACAGGAACACCCCCAGCGTGGCGACACCGACGGTCACCGCGACGAGCCCCATCACCCGGCCGAAGAGGGCCGGGGTCCGGGATTCCGGGAGCCGTTCGGCGTATCCGGTGGCAGCCATGCGCGGACTCTATTACCGCCGCCGGTCTTGGCGCGCGCGCATCGAATCACTGCCCTTCCGGTCTCGATCCGGCGCTCCCCCCGGGGCGCACGGATCGAGACCGGAGGGTGTCAGGCGGCGCCGATCAACCCCCTTGTGCGCCGACCAGATCCACGGGGCGCTCGCGCCCGTCGTTCGGCTCTACGACCGCGCCGGGCGTCTCGTGCCCGGTGGGCGGCGCGCTCACGCCCCGGTAGCGGTTGACCCAGCGGACAGCCCCCGCGGCCGCGTCCTCCCTGTTGTTCGGAGCCGCGGCCGCCGCTCGTTGGCGGTGGACCCACCGCACAGCCTCGACCCGGTTGCGCTCCCGTTCCGCCTCGCGCTTTGCCCGCCACTCCTCGTAGGGATCGGTCACGCGCGGCGCGAGCGCCTGCGGTTCGTACCGTGTCGGGGCGTCATCGACGCCGTCGCGCAGCAGCCTCATCGTCGGGTAGTAGCGGCTGCCGCGGTCCGCGTGTGCCGGGCGGGTTCGCCTATTTCCTCGCAAGAGTCCCATTGCCTCGTTCCTGACTGCGTGGCGAGGTCGCGGACGCGAGAGTTTGCCCCCTCTCGAGATCGGCCCCCGTCACCGTGCCGATGTCTTGATTGACAGTGGGGAAAGCATGAGGTGCGCTTGTGTCAGGCGCCCGAAACATCGACGAACGGGGGAGGTTCCGGCCTGAAGGGGATACGCCGTTGTCGGTACAAACGGGCAGCCCGGGAGGTCCTCGTCGGGACGCCCTATGCAGGGCTCGGGAGGGCGCTCGGCGGGTGGCTGCGACGGCGCGTCGAACCGGTGGGCCGGCCGCCGGGTCCCTGGTATGTTGCGGGGCGCGATCGAGGGGCACGGCGGTGCACCGGTCGGGGGGGCCGACCGCGGCGCTCGCAGATCGCACCGCCGGATGACGGCTACACCAAAGGGAGGCTGGGATGAGATTGACGAGGATGGCAATGGCACTGGCCACGGGCGCGCTGGCACTTGGGCTGCTCGCCTCGCCGGCGTTCGCCGCGAAAGAAAAACCCGTCTTCGGGAAATTCGACGCGTCGGTGGCCGGCGGGGTCAAAGGGATTGGCGAAGCCGGCGAAATGACGATCGGCCCCTACCACTTCGAAGAATGCGAAAAAGAACTGAAATCGCAGGGCAGCGTGACGATGGGCGAATCCGAAACGTTCTTCCAGGAAGTCAAGTTCTCGCACTGCGAAACGACCCGGCCCGGCGGCGGTGGGCTTGAAGAAAGCACTCAGGCGAGCTTCACGCTCGGCATGGAATTCCACTCCAACGGGGCGCTGAAACTCGGCCCGAGCAGCGTCACGTTCAAAGCGACCGGAGCGACCTGCGAAGTCACGATTCCGGCGCAGTGGGTCCCGGCCGGAGCCGAAACCGAAAAGGGCCAGGAACGCACCTTCGAAGGCATCGAATACACCACCGAAAAAGAAAAACTCGAAGGCGGCCCGGCGAAGAAATTCGGCGAATTCCGCGAACGCTTGGACATCGACTGGGAAATCAAGGGCGTCCACGCGACGGTCAAACTGACCCCCGAATGCAAATACAACGGCGCGCACGTGAACGCAGCGGGCGAAGCCGAATTCGCGGGCGGCAAGATGGAAGGCGAACTCGAAGAAGTCACGCTGCAGCAGGGCAACCTCGCCTTCAACCCGCCGACCGTCTGAGCCTCACGGCGAGGGGCGCCCGGCCGGGCGCCCCTCCCGGTCGGCGCGCTGGGCCCCCGGGCGGTCCGCCGGATTCCAGACGCGGCAGGCTGAGCACGCCGCCCGCGACCGGCGGGGATCGCCGCCTGAGCCCTAGCCGGTGGTGCAGCCGCTGACGCGCACCAGTTCGATCCGCGTGCGTTCGAGCTCCTCGACGTGGCAGTGTGCTTTCGCCCAGGTCACCGCGGCCGCTTCGTCGATGCGTTCGCCGGTTTCGGCGAACAGGATCCAGACGGTCCCGTGGGCGCGTGCAAGGCTGCGTACGAGCGCGACGGGAGGCGGCCCGTCGGGCACGTCGCCCCCGTGGGCGGTCGGGTCTTTGTAGCCGATCACCCCGGGGGGCAGCTTGGTGTCCTTCCATTCGTCCACGACGACCTCGCCGTTGCTCGCACGCAGAGCCGGGTCGTAGTAGCCGAGCGACGGCAGCGTCAGCACGCTCTGCGCGATCAGCGGCTGACCGGGGCGGCGTTCGGCCTTCAGCCGGTTCGCGATGGGCTTCCATTCCTGCTGGACGGCGTCGACCTGCTTGACATCGGCGTAGAGGCCGAGGCACAGCAGCGCACCGACGCCAAGGCCGGCGACGGCGGGCAGCCAGCCCCGCTGCGCGAGCGCGGCGGCCGACAGCGCCAGCAGCAGGCAGAGCCCGGGCAGCGCGACGATCGCATAGCGCGGCCAGAACACGGGCTCGACCGCCGAGACGAGCAGCAGCCCGGCTGGCGGCAGCACCCCCCACGCCGCGGCGATGCCGAGCGCTCGCCGCTCCTCGCCCTTGCGGCGCCTGAGCCGCCACGTCGCGCCGGCGACCATCGCGGCGGCGACGAGCAGGGTGAGCCAGCCGACCGCTTTGACGCCCGCGTACCCGCCGCTGAACTCCTGCACCCCGGCTTCGACGAGACCGCGCCCGAGCTTCGGCAGCCAGTAGAGCGGGTCGCGCCGGCCGCGCTCGATCGCCGATGCCACGAGCAGCGGAATGCAGACCACGAAGGTGCCCGCCAGGGACTGCACCCAGCCGCGAGCCCGGTCCCCGCGCCGCTCCGCCTCGACCCCCCAGACCATCAAGGCCTGGGCCGGCAGGATGATCAGCGGCGCGAGCAGGTCGCTGTAGCCGGTGAGCGCCATCGCGACGACGTAGCACCACCACATTCGGCGCCTCGCGGGCTGGTCGTCCTCCGCGAGCGCGCGAGCCAGCGCGCCGAACGCCGCGCAGGCGCCCAGCACCACCAGCGCGTAGGAGCGGGCGACCTGGCTGTACCAGATCGCCATCGGGTTGACTGCGAGCAGCATCGCCGCCAGCAGCGCGACCCAGCGCTCGCGGGAGAACCGGCGCGCGGCCCAGTACATGACAGGCACGCTGGCCGTGCCGATCAGGACCGAGGGGGCGCGCATGACCTCGACGCTCGTGCCGAAGATGCGCGTGACGGGCCAGAGGATCACGGAGTAGGGCATCCCGTTGGCCTCGTAGCCGGCCAGCGAGATCATGTGGCCAAAGCTCCGCTGGGCGAGCGCGAACGAGAACGTTTCGTCGTTGAACAGCGATCGCGAGAGGCTGGTCAGGCGCAGGCCGAAGGCGATCGCGGTCAGCGCAGCGAGAGTCCACGCGCTCACGCGCGCCGACTCGAGCGCCGTTCCGAACGGCCTCCTCGGCGCGGCGCTGCTGCGCCCTAGCGGTTGTGCGTGTCCCTCCACGGCTCTCCTCGCTCGCAGAAGAGTGCCAGAGCAGCCGGGGGAGCGCCAAGCATTCGGAACGCCGCGTCAGTCGCCGCCACGCGGATCTCGATTTGGGGTAGCGTGGAGCCGCGATGGCGGGCCCCCCTCCACCCCCGGACGAACCGACCCGGCCCACGGAACCGCTCCGGCCGGTTCCGCCGCGCCAGCCGGCGCCGCCGCCGCGGGCGGGTGAAGCCCCGGGATACCAGGGCTACCAGCAGGGCTATCAGCAGGGCTATCCGCCCGAACCGCCCCCCCGCGACCCCTGGTGGAGCAACCCTTGGGCCGCCTTCAGCGTGGGGCTGGTCGGGGTGCTGCTCGGTGCCCTCGTCGGCTACCTGATCGGGCACAACAACGCCCCGACCAAGACGGTGGCGAGCGGCCCTGCCGTGACCCACACGGTGACCAGCACCAAGACGGTGCCGACGGTGACGACGGTGACCGACAAGACCGTCACCCAGAAGCCCGCCAACGAAGAAAAGCGCACCGAAGCCGAAGAAAAGGTCAAAACGCTCGAAAAGGAAAACGAAGAACTCCGCAAAGCCGAAAGCGGCTAGGCCGAGCTCTTCCGGGCGCCGCGCGCACTGTGCGCGGATCTCAGGTGAGCGCCACGATGCCGTTGCGCAGCAGCGCCGCGGCGAGCAGCACGATGATCACTGCCGCGAGCGTGCGGGCGTGGCGCTCCAGCCACAGACGCACGCCCGTCAGCACGGCGGTCGCACGAACGCGAGCGAACGCGAGCGCGATCAGGGCGATCACGAGCGGCAGGAGGGCGACGAGCCCGAAAGCCACCCAGAGCGCGATGAACTGCCCCGTGCTGGGGTTGGTCTGGGAGATCGACTTGAGCGCGATCGGGATGAAGCCGCCCGGGTTGGCAAGCGTCGCGCCGGCGGCGATGACCGCGATCGCAGGAGAGGAGGCGACGGTCGACATTTTCTCGACGGTGTCGGCGACGCGCTGCGGGTTGGGCGGCTTGCGCACCGCGCGCGCCACCCACGCCAGCAGCAGGATGCCGAAGACGATGTCGAGGATCGCGACGGCGGTTGAGGGCTGTTCGGAGGAGTGGCTGGGCGCCGCGGCGTTGCCGAGCACGAAAGCCGCGAGCACGCCGATCAGCAGCGTGGCGCCGAACGCGCCCACGAAGAACCAGAGCCCCGTCCGCAGGGGGCGCTCGCCGAGGACGAGCGCGAACACGGTGAACGAGAGGGTCGTCGGAGAGAGCATCGCCGCGAGTGCGGTCAGCGCCAGCTCTGTGTAGGGCGAGCTCAACGCGCCACTCGCTCCCGGCGACCATCGAGCCGGGCTCGAGCCGGCGGTGCGATGCCGGCGGCCGCGGCCGGTGCGGTGCTGCTCATGTGGCTCCCCCTTGCTGCCGCCTGACGTGAGGCCGAGAGCCTAGCCGAGCGTGTCCGCCCGGGGCCGCCTCCGCGCCGGACGGCGCGCGATGCACGCCGGGATGTGAGCGCCGATAGGCTTGCGGCGTGGAGTTCGGGGTCGCATGCTTCGCTACGCATGACGGCATACAGCCGGGAGCGCTGGCGCGCCTGGTCGAGGAGCGAGGGCACGAGTCGCTGTTCTTTCCCGAGCACACGCACATCCCCGCGAGCCGTGCGACGCCGTACCCGGCGGGCGGCGAGCTGCCGCGCAAATACAGCCACACCTACGACCTGTTCGTCGCGCTCGCGTGTGCCGCCGAGGCGACCGGCCGGCTTCGGATCGGCAGCGGCATCTGTCTCGTGATCCAGCGCGACCCGATCACCACCGCCAAGGAGGTCGCGAGCATCGACCAGGTGTCGGGGGGGCGGTTCGAGTTCGGCGTGGGCGCCGGCTGGAACCGCGAGGAGATGGAGAACCACGGCACCGATCCGCGCACGCGGATGGCGCTGATGGCCGAGCGGATCGAGGCGATGAAGGCGATCTGGACCGAAGACGAGGCCAGCTACCACGGCCGGTACGTGGACTTCGACCGCATCTGGTCCTGGCCGAAGCCCGCCCAGCGCCCCCATCCTCCGGTGCTCGTCGGTGGCAACGGACCGACGGTGCTCGACCGCGTCCTCGCCTTCGGCGACGCCTGGATGCCGAACTACATCCCGGGCGAAGACCTCGCCGGGCGGATCGCCGAGCTGCGCGCCCGCGCCGACCGGCCGATCGATGTCGTCGTCAACGCGGCGCCGGCCAAACCGGAAGCGCTCGAGGAGCTCGAGCGCCTCGGCGTCCGCCGGGTCGTCCGCTACGTGCCGTCCTCGGGGATGGCGCCCGTGGAAGCCGCACTCGACCGCTGGGAGACCGCGGTCGCCGAACTCCACGGGGAGTGACTTGGAGCCCGCGCACGCGCGGGAGCGGTTCGCGCGGGCGCAGGTCGCACGGCTGGCCAGCGTGGGTCCCGCCGGCAGGCCGCACATCGTGCCGGTCGTGTTCGCCGTGGAGGGCGAGACGATCTACAGCGTGGTCGACGAGAAGCCCAAGCGCACCCTGAGGCCGGCGCGCCTGGAGAACCTGCGCGCGCGGCCCGCGGCGGCGCTGCTGGTCGACCGCTACGACCCGGACTGGACGCGCCTGTGGTGGGTGCGCGCGGACGGAGCAGCGAGGGTCCTCGCCCGCGAGGACCCCGAGGCCCTGCGCGCCGTGGGTCTGCTCGCCGCGCGCTATCCCCAGCAGCGCGCCGCCGGCGAGGTCCTCGCCGTGGATGTCGAGCGCTGGTCGGGATGGTCGGCCGTGGAAAGCGCCTGAGCCCCGCACCGTGCCCACCCGCAGCGGCCGCGGCTGCGGGAGGCTCGCTGCCCACCTGGCACCGGCCGGAGCGCCGGGCTCAGATCATGGTCGTGTCGGCGGGCTGGCCGAGCAGCAGCCGGCCCTGGATCTCGCGCGAGAGCGCGCCGACCTGGAAGTGGGCCGAGGCTGTGTGCGCGTCACGGAAGCGGCGCTGCAGCGGCGCGCCGTCGTAGATCGCCGGCCCGCCCGCCATCCCGAACAGGGAGCTCACGACCGCAGCGCCCGTCGAGGCGGCGTTGGTCGCGGCGACCCGCAGCCCGTTGCGAAGCTCGACCGGCACCGGCTCCTCGGCCTGCGCCGCCTCCCACGCCGCCTCCACGGCGTCGTAGAACAGCGCTTCGGCGCCGCGCAGCGACGCCTCGGCTTCGGCGAGCGCGGCGTGCGTGGTGGAGCGCTCCGCGAGCGTGCGCGTCGAACCCTGGCCGACCTTCACCTTCGCGAGCTCGGCGAAGTCGTCGATCGCGCCGCGCGCATTGCCCATCGCCGCCGCCGCAACCGACAGCGCGAAGTAGCCGAACACGGGGAAGCGGTAGAGCGGGCGGTCCACGCGCGGTCCGTCGAACAGCGAGAACGTGTGCCGAGCGGGGACGAAGAGGTCGGTGACCACGGCGTCGTTGCTGCCGGTCCCGCGCAGCCCGAGCGTGTGCCAGGTGTCGAGCACCTCGAGCTCCTCGCGAGCCATCCCGACCACGATCGGCAGCGCGGGCGGCCCATCGTCCTCCCGGGCGACGAAGCAGCCGGCGAAGAGGACGCCGGCGTGCTGGATGCCGCTGCAGTAGGCCCAGCGCCCGCTCACGAGAAAGCCCCCCTCGGTGGGCCGTGCGGTGCCGCGCGGCGCGAAGATCCCGGCGGCGATGCCGCGCGGGTCTGCGAACAGCTCCCCCCGCGCCTCTGGTTCGAGGTACCCCGCGAGCAGGCTGCTCGTCGCGGCGATCGAGGCGCACCAGCCCGCCGAGGCGTCGCCGGCCGCGATCGCCGCGGCGTCGCGAAGCAGCTCGCCGGGCGCAAGCTCCAGGCCACCCGCCTCGCGCGGGGCGCCCGCGTTCATGAGCCCCGAGTCGCGGAGCCGGTCGAGCAGCACCTCGGGCAGCCGCCGGGCGTCCTCGGTCTCCTGCGCCAGCTCGCGCGCCAGCGCCGCGATCTCCGGCACGCCGTCCCTCACGGCCTGATCTCGTAGTAGAGGTTGGCCGGATCTTCGAAGTCGTGGACGCGGAAGCGCGTGAAGCCTGCTTCGCGCGCGAGCTGCTCGGTTGCGCTCGGCGGCAGGCCGATCGTTCCGAGCCCGGCGCCTCCGGGCTCGGAGAGGGCCGAGGACATGCACGAGGAGACCGAGAAGCCGAGGAACATCGCGAGCATCGGGTTGCGCCGGTTGCCCTCCCACGTATCCGCACAGCGGATCTCCTTGACGAGCCAGGTGCCGTCGTCCGCGATCGCCCCGCGGATCGCCGCTGCCGCCGAATCGGGGCGCGTCATGTCGTGCAGGCAGTCGAAGGTGATCAGCAGCGAGTAGTCGCTGTCCTGGGGAAGCTCCTCCGCCCTGCGGTGCAGGATCTCGACGTTCTCGAGTCCCTCCTGCGAGACCCGCGCCCTTGCCCGCTCGACGGCGAGCTCTGAGAGCTCATAGCCATGGAAGCTCGACGCCGGGTACGCGCGCGCGAGCGTGGTGAGCGCGACGCCCGCCCCGCAGCCCACGTCGGCCACCAGCGCGCCGGCGGCGAGCCGTTCGTCCACTCCGTCCAGGGCCGGCAGGATGGTGGGCACCAGCGACAGCCGCGCCCACGGGCCGAGCATCCGCTCTGTGCGGTGCACGCCGGCCGGGCCGTGACGGTCGTAGGGCATCCCGGCGCCGGTCTGGAACGCCTCGGCTAGGTCGTCGACGAACCCGGGTTCCGGCGGGGCGCCGAAGGCGCCGGCCGCGAACTGCAGGCTGTCGTTCTCGCGGGAGAGCACCATCGCTCCCGCCGGCGTCAGCTCGAAGCGCTCACCGTCGCCGGAGTCGAGCAGATCGGCAGCCGCGTTGCCGCGCAGCCACTCGCGCAGCCAGCGGGCGTGCAGGCCGGTGCGCCCCGCAAGCTCATCTGCGGTGAGCGCTCCGGCACCGTCGAGTTCGCGATAGAGGCCCAAGCGGTCACCGAGATGGATCAGCAGCGAGACCATCTCGCCCTGCTTGTAGCCCCAGACCCGGAACGCGAAGGCCCCGATCTCCTCGGGCCCGGGCGTCCCAGCCGTGTTGCCCGCCTCCGCCTCCACGCGCCCGATTCTCCCAGTTGTGCCCGGCACGGGTCAGGCGGCGGGAAGCCGCTGCTCGATCTGGCCCTTGGGAGCGGCTCCGACGATGCGATCGGTCTCGCGGCCCTCACGCATGAACACGAGCAGCGGAATGCTCATGGCCTGGAAGCGGGACGCCAGCGACGGGTTCTCGTCGACGTTCACCTTTACGACCTTGAGCGCGCCGGCGCGCTCGGCGGCCAGCTGGGAGAGGACCGGGTCGACCATCCTGCATGGGCCGCACCAGGGGGCCCAGAAGTCGACCAGCACCGGCACGCTGGACCGGGTCTCCGCGGCGAAGCTCGCTTCGTCCGCCGGCACGACCCACGGCAGCGGCGCCTTGCAGCTCGCGCAGCGCGGGGTCCCTTTCTCGACAGCCGCGACGCGGTTCTTGGTTGCGCAGCTCGGACAGACGAGGACGCTCGGCACCCTGCGGAGGTTACGAGGTCCTGTTCAGGCCCGCGAGAGCCGCGAGGCCGGCAGCAGCGCCGGCCTCGCGGATCGCAACGGGGTCAGGGGGCCGAGACGGGCCCGGAGCTCGCAAGCACGTGGCCGTTCTTGTCGAGCGCCTGTACTTCGTAGGTGGAGTCCGCGCTCGCGACCGTCATCTTCGTCTCGAGCCCGTTCCACGCGAAGGTGCCGAGCGCCGAGAGCGATTCCGCCGATTCGCCGCCGAGGACCCGCCAGCTCGCGATCTGCGTGGCGCCGTTCCAGCTCGCGTAGAGCGCCACTTCGCCGGGCGATTCGCGTTCTGCGACGAGCTTGGGCAGCGTGTTCGGCATGCCTTCCCATTCTTCGCGCAGCACGCGGTAGGTGCCGTCGCCTTTGGGGAGCTGCGCGTCGAAGATCAGTTTGCCCTTCTTTTCGGGTTCGCCGGCCTTCGAGAACTCGGAGAAGTACTGGGTCGCGCCGTAGCCGACCACCGCATCTCCGCCCTTCAGCTCCTGCATGCTGCCCTCGGCGCCCGCGACCGTTTTGTAGCTGCGCAGGTACTGGTGCCTCATGCTCACCTTGCCGTTTCCGAGGTGGAGCACCAGCCCGCGCGAGGTGCCGTACGCGGGCGGGCCGGCCTCGTCGTCGAACACCGTGAGCGTCTGAAGGTGGCGCCCTTCGAGCCGCGCGTCGTGCTGGAAGTAGAAGCGGCTGCCTTTCAGGCGCGTGTAGCTCGATTTCTTGCCCGCGATCTGCCAGATGATGTGGCCGTCTTCCTGGCTGAGCAGGTAGACGCCCGAGGTGTCGCGCATCGAGATCAGGACTCGATTGCCTTCGATCGGCTGGATCGAGTTCAGGTGGTACGGGTCGAACGCGCCGTTCGCGGGAACAGCTTCGGTTTCCGAGAGCGGGACGTGGCCCAGCGGGCTCCATTCCCACATCACCATGCCGGTGTGGATGTCGATCTCCTGAACGGTGTAGTCGAGGACCGGCGGGTGTTCTTCGTCGCAGACCGGGTCGCAGACCGGCTCCACGGCGTCGATCCACGCCTGGCCCTGCGGGGTGATGTTCAGCTCGTGGATGTCCGCCTGCAGCCCGTTGCCGGCTCTGACGTGCGCGATCGGTTCATACGCGGTGTTCGCGATGATGTTTTCGCCGAGGCCGTAGGCCGTTTCGGTAACCGTGCCCTGCCACCAGGCGATCGCCGGCTGGCCTTCGTAGGTCGTCTTCTCGAGCATCGAGCCGACGCTGCCTTTCGGGAACTGGTGCCACCAGAGAAGCTTGCCTTCTGGGTTCAGCAGCATCAGGCCGTTGGGTCCGACCGGTTCGAATTCGAGCAGTTTCGCCCCGACGTGGATCGTCGGCGCCGGCAGCGGGTCGAGGAAGAAGTCCCCCTTGAGGGCCGGGTCGGCAAGGTTCACCTGCACCTTGGGCGGCGTCAGTTCGGGTTCGGTCTTGAAGTGTTCAAGCGATTCGGGCTGTTCGCCTTCCGCTTTGATCAGACCTTCCGGGGGCCCGAGCTTGGCGATCGTGAAGTGGTCTTCGATCGTGCCGCCTTCTTTCAGCGCCACGACCGCATCGGCTTCCTCGCCTTCGGAGAACGGGGTGTCGAGCACGTAGCTGGCGCCCGCCGTCGAGTCGTAGGAGACGAGGTGACCGCTGTGCGAGCCGGTGAGAGAACCGGTGACCGTCACCGATTCGATGTTCGAGGCGGGTGTGCCCAGGATGCTGATCTGCGTCGCCGGGTTCGCGTCTGGTGTGCCCGCGAGCGGCGAGACTGTGACCGCGCCGAGTGCCGCAGGCGCGGTCACAGCCAGAGCCCCCGCCGCCGAGACCCCGATCAGGATCGCCCGGAGACTGCCCCGTGCGCGCGCTTTGGGTCGGTCCGCGCCGCCGTTGCGGCGCCCCTCCGTCCAGAACATCCTCACCCTCCTAGGTTCTCGGTACACCCCTCCTCCAGGGGTCGGCGCGGAGGGTAGCATAATTATGGACATTCTGTAAATATCTGGTGGGCATGGCGCCCACGACCTCTGACCCTGCGTCTAAGATCGCCCGCGTGCCGTCCGCTCCGCCCAGCAAGACGCGCAGCGCCGGCGCACAGGGGAGGCGCTCCTACCTGCGCTCCGAGGACCGGCGCCGCCAGCTGCTCGACGTCGCGACGCAGATCGCCGGCAGCGAAGGCGTCGACCGGCTGACGATCGTGGGCCTCGCGAAAGCCGCGGGTGTGAGCCGCCAGCTCGTCTACGACCACTTCTCCGATCTGCAGGGGCTGCTCGGCGCGGTGCTCGCGGACCGTTTCGGCGTGATCGACGACGCGATCTACCGTTCGATCAGCGCGCCGGGGGCTTTCGATGACCGCGAGCGCGCCGTCGAGGTGGCGCTGGGCGCCGCACGAGGCTTCCTCGAGCTCTCCCGCGAGGACCGTCACCTTCTGCGCAGCGTGCTGTCGACGACGGACGCTCCGGCGCACGAGCTGAACCCCCTTGCGGTCGCGCTGCGCGAACGCAGCATCAGGCGCTGGCGCCCGCTGCTCGGGGACGAGCGCGCGTCTTCCTCGCGACCGCGGGCCTGGGCGCTCGTCAACGCGCTCGACGGTCTCGGCGACCTCGTGGCGACGGGGGAGCTGGACGTCGACGGCGCGCTGGAGGAGTTCGCGTTCCTGCTTGAAGCGACGCTGGCCGCCTCCGAGGAAGCTCCGTCACCGCGAAGCGCGGGCTGAGGTCCGCGGTGGCCGCGCAGAGCCCGCCGGCCACCGGAGCCGAGCCGTCGCTCGCAGGCTACTGGCCGGCGCCATGGACGGCCGAGGACGGCGGCCCGCGCCGCCACGGGTGTGCTTACGGCGTGGACGGCCTTGCGATCGAAGCCGGCGAGCGACTCGTGCTCGCGGCCTCGCGTGACGCGTTCGTGACAGACGCGCTCGTGCGGCGCGAGGCCGGGGAGCTGTTCGCACTGCGCCACGGCCCGCCGCCGGGCGGGGCGCAGGCGGGGCCGGTCGAGACATGGGTGGAGCGGCTGCATCCCGAGACGCTCGCGGTGACGGCGAGCAGCCCGAGGCTTCCCGGCGGCCCGTACTGGCCCGGCGGGATCGCGGTCGATCGGGACGGCGAGCTGCTGGTCGTATTCGGGGCGTGGGCGCACCGGCTCTCGCCCTCGCTCGAGGTGCTCGCCTCGCACCGCCTCCCCGGCGTGCGCCCGCACAACTCCTTCGTGCTGCTCTCGGGTGGCGAGCTGGTCACCAAGGACTGTGACGCGCCGGCGGGCCTCGAGCCCTCGACGGTCTCGGTGCTGGACCCTCGCACGCTGCTCGCGCTCTGTCCACCCCTCACCCTGGCGGAGCCGTCGATCGCGCGGCTCTCGAGCGACGGCGAGAGCGTGATCGCGCTCGGCACGACGACGGCGTATCGCCTGCGCTACGAGCGCGAGGCGGGGCGACTTTCGATCGACCCCTCCTGGCAGCCGCGCTACGGGCCCGCCGCCGGGCGCGGCTTCGGCTGGGACCCGGTGCTCACGGACGAGCACGTGCTCTGGATGGACAACGGCAGCAACGACGTCTCGCACACGATGCTGGGCACGGGCCGGGACGCGAGCCCCCTGCGTCTTTGGTGGGTGCGCCTGGATGACGCCGACGCGATCCGCTCGACCGAGATCAGCGGCCTGCCCTACGGGACGGAGTCCAACCCGCCGGCCTGGGATCCCGTGGGCCGGACCGTGGTCGCCTACGACTCGGGCAACGCGGTTCTGCGCGCCTGGCGCATGGAGGGCGACGAGCTCCACCCCCTTTGGCGGCGAGACGGCTTCGCGCACGCCGGGCACATCATCGTCTTCCCGGACACGCGCGAGCTCGTCGTCGGGGACTGGCGCGGGCCGGGCAATCCGTCGGGCGCGCTCGCGCGCGCCGCGACGCGGGCGATCCTGCAACGCCTCTCTCGCGTGGGGCCGCTGCGACGGGCCGCGGCCGGGCTGCGGGGAGGGGACGAGCTCGTCGTGCTCGACCTCGATACGGGGGCTGAGAAGGGCCGTGTCGCTGTGCCGTCGCCGACCCAGGGCTTCCTGTTCGGAGCCCCGGGTTTCGACCGCGACATCTACTACCAGTCGATCACGACGATCGCCCGCGTGGCGGTCGGCCGCTGAGCCGGGCCGCCGGCCCGGCGACGCGGGCTCCGCTCAGAGGCCGGGCGTAGCCGTCCCGGTCGCTCGTGCGGCCTCGACGAGCATCTCGCGCAGACGCGGAAGCTCCCGTGCCGCCGTCGAGCTCCGTGGGCGTGCGCTGTCGCGCTCGAGCAGGTTGCGCGCCTCGATCGGGTCGGCGTCGAGGTCGTAGAGCTCGTGTTCGGGTCGCGCCCGGCCGTGCGGGTCGAGGTACGCGGCGTACTTGAAGCGCCCCGCGCGCACACAGCGGACGCGGTTCGGCTGTCCGGGCGCCTCCTGCCGTGCCGTGCCGGCCTGGTGGTCGTCGAAGGTGAACAGCACGTGCTCGCGCGCGCTGCCTGCGCCGCGGGCGTCCAGCACGCCGGCGAACTCGACGCCGGCGGCGTCGAGCGCCCCGCGCTCCGGCCGGGCCGCCGCGGCCAGCACCCCTGCCTGGTCGACGCCGTCGAGCGTGCCCGCGTGCTCGGCCCCGGCGATCGAGAGCAGCGTCGGCACCAGGTCGACCAGCGAGGCGGCCGCGTCGCTGCGGGTCGCCTGCGGGAACAGGAGCGGGTTCGAGAACACGAGCGGGACGCGGATCGTCTCCTCGTAGGCGTTGAACATCTTCTGGCGCAGGCCGCCGTGTGAGAGCCCCATCTCGCCGTGATCGGAGATCCGCGCGATCACCGTGCGCGATCGCAGAGAGCGCGGGTCACCGGCGTCGCCGAGCGCGCGCAGCAGTCGCCCGACCTTCTCGTCGACGACCCGGTGCAGATAGGCGTAGAAGTTCACGTAGTCCTGCTGCGCCGCACGGTCGCGCAGGGCGCCGATGTAGGAGACCTGGCCGAGCCGCATCAGCGAGTGGATGGCGGGCTTCTCGCGCAGGGGCTCGTCGATCGTCGGCGGCAGCGGGATGCCCATGTCCGCGAACTGCTCGCGCCGGAAGCCGCCCTGGCGATAGGAGTGCGGGTAGCCGAGCACGTCGTGGGGGTTCACGAGCGAGACGATCAGGCAGAACGGCTCGGGCAGCTGCGCCGAGGAGAGGAACGTCTCGACCTGCCGGATGTAGTCCTCGTCCCACCCCATCCCGGAGCGTCCCGCGGTGCCGCCCCCGAAGTGGTCGGGGTCGGTGTTCTCACCTGCGTCAGGCGCCTCCCAGCCGCCGAAGCCGAACTCCCGCTCGATCCGCCGGGCGTCGGCGTCCCCCCAGGCATGGCCGCCGGCCAAGGGTGCGGTGAGATGCCACTTGCCCTTGTAGACGACCGTGTAGCCGGCGTCGCGCAGCCGCGTCCCGAGTGTCGGCTGGTCCGCGCGCAGCTCCGGCTCGTCGCCGGCCTTCGGACCGATCCGCAGCGCGCCCTTCAGGAACGAGCCGGCCAGGCGCCTGGGGGGCACGGCGCCGCTGGCCGCGATGTTGCGGACCTCTCTCAGCACGTCGGGCAGGAACTCGGGGTTCGGCTGCAGGTCGGCGTTGGTCAGCGTCAGCGTCACGCCGTGCCGGGACGGATAGGTGCCCGTCAGGAACGTCGCCCGGCTCGGCGAGCACATCGCGGTGGCCGTGCACGCCTGCTCGAAGGAGAGCGCGGTCCGCCGCAGCTCGGCCTCGTTGGGCATCAGCGACTCGAGCCAGCCGGCGTCCTTGGGCCAGTGCATCGGGGTGCGCTGCTGGTCGGTGATCAGCAGCACGATGTTCGGCCGCCGGCTCCCAGCACCCGGCGCTCGTGCGGCGTCGCCCTCGCCGATTCCTTCCGCGCTCATCGCGCCCCCACGGCGAACGCCGCCTCGTCGCGTGCGAGCCCCGACTCCGCCAGCTCGGCTTCGAGGTCTTCGATCCGGTCCTGGCCCCAGAACATCTCGCCGCGAAGCACCATCACGGGCACGCCCCAGTGCCCGAGCGCGGCGAGCGCGCCCGTGTCGCGCTCGACCTGGTCCGCAAGATCCCCGTCCCAGAGCGCCGCGAGCGCCTCCCCCCAGCCGATGCCCGCCGTCTGGCAGACCGTCTGCAGGCCGCCGTCCGTCGCCACGTCGATGGCTTCGGCCCAGATCGCCTGTCCCGCGGCCAGCACGAAGTCCCGCTCGCGATCGGTGCGCGACGCGTGAGCCGCGACGAGCAGGCAGCGCAGGGCGCCCTCGCCGACGGGGTCGTGGATCCGCCCGAAGGGGATCCCGAGGCGCCGCGCCTCGCGCGCGACATCGCGGATCGTGTGGAGCTGCTTGGCGCGCGGAACCGACTGCCCGCGCATCACCATCGGGATCACGCCGCGGAAGCGGACCTCGACATCGAAACGCTCGGGGAGCGCGAACACCCGCGGCGCGGACAGGTAGGAGTAGGGGCTGCGGAAGGAGTAGAAGTAGTCGAGCGGCTCGCTCATCGCGCCACCCATCCGAGCTCGTCGAGCCAGGCGCGGATCTGGCGTGGGCGATCGTGGGCGAAGTACCAGCGCCCACCCGTCCAGACCGCCGGCGTTTCGTAGGGGCCGCGACGCGCCATGCGCGCCTCGCAGAGGCGCACGGCGCCGGCGTCGGGTGCCGGCTCGGCGCCGATCCGCGCCCGCCAGAGCGCGGCCAGCTCCTCCCGGTTCGGGGCGGCGCCGCCGTCGAACCAGAGGCGGCGCAGCGCCGCGTCGCAGAACCCGGCGACGTCGGCTCCGGGCGTGGCCCCCGCCGCCCATTCTGCGAGGAACGCGACGTCCTCGGGGTTGGGCGCGTCCTCGCGCGCCAGGGTGAGACCGAGCCGGTGGCGCGCGAGCCGCCGGGCGTCGAGCAGCGCGTAGGCACGCTTCTGGGCGATCGCGGGATCGCCCGGGATGCGCCGCCGTATCACCGGCATCATCCGCAGGTCCAGCTCGCGCCTCTGCAGGTCTTCGAGCAGCTCGGCCACAGCGACCGCGCTGCAGGGGTCGTCGAAGGCGAAGTACAGCTCCAGGCGCCCGCGCGCGCCGCGCCGGCGCCGTGCCGAGGCGGCCAGCCGGGCCGGCAGGGTGAACGTCGCGCCGGAGGCGAGCAGGCGCGGTCCGGTGCGCCGCCTCAGCGTGTCGGCGAGCGCCGCGGCCCCGCGTGGCGCCCCGGCCTCGGGCGCGGCGCCGCTTGGCGTGGTCGTGCGAAGCGCGGTCGTGCTCACGCCGCGTCCGCGGGCGCCGCGTGCGCGGCCAGCAGCTCGCGCAGGAGCGCCTCGATCCGCTCGACGGGCGGCTCGTCGCCGATCGCGATCGCGACCCAGAGCAGCGTGGTGACGAGCTGGACGGTCGCCTCGACGCGAGTGGCGAGAGCGCGTGCGGCCTGCTCCCCGCGCGAGGCGGCGAGCTCGCGCAGCGACTCCTCGACGAAGAAGCGATGCAGCCTGCCGTGTTCGCCGGCGAGGATGCGCAGGGCGAGCGTCGGCTCGCGTTCGATGAAGAGGCGCACCGGCAACGCGGTCCGCGACGCGTCGACCATCGCGGCGAAGATCTCCGTCAGGCGCTCGTCCCCGCCGGCGGCGGCGCCGCTGCGTGCGAGCTCCGCGTAGGCGCGTGCACGGCCGAGGAGGATCTCCTCCATCAGCGCTTCGCGCGAGTCGAACCAGCGGTAGAGGGTTGCGCGGCCGACGCCGAGCTCGCGCGCAAGTGCCCCCATGTCGACCCTGCGCCCCGCCATGTGCGTGGCGGTGGCCAGCTCCAGCGCGTCGCGGGGGCTCGCGCGGCGGCGCGTCCCATCGGCTGTCGGCTCCTCGATCCTCTCCAAGAACGCTCACCCTCCGCCCGTCTCGTCCCGCCTCTGCGCGGCCAGAGGAGACATTATTTGATTTTGTCTTGCCGGGCGGACAGGCGGGCGGCGCAGGCGCGCTCGCCCGCCCGTGCGCTGCGGTCGGACGGCTCAGGCCAGGAGCTTGGCCTTCTGCGCCGCGAACTCGGCTTCCGTCAGGATCCCCTGGTCGCGCAGTTCGCCGAGCTGGCGCAGCCGCTCGATCGGGTCGGCTTCAGGCGCTGCGGCGGGCGGCGGCGGCGCTTGTTGTTGCTGCTGCTGGGCGTACTGGTCTTCTTCCTTGCGCGCCCAACGCTCGCCCTGGCGGCGGCTCACGTTGTTCGACACGTGCGTGGCGGTGCCCGCGATCACGGCGGTCCGGGCCACACCTCTGAGCAACGGCATCGGCGATCTCCTCTCTTGGTTTCCGGTTCAGTCGAGCGCGTCGAGCGCGTCGAGCAGGTCCTGGGCGCCGATTCGCTCGTAGGCGATCACGCGCCCGCCGTTGCGGTGCACGGCGTTGACGAACGGCGCCGCCCAGGCGTTCTCGAAGACGATCAGGATCGCCGCCGCGCCGGGCTCCATCGCATCGACGACCGCACGCAGGTCCTCGTCGCCGATCAGGCCCGTCTGGGCGCCCTCGAGCAGCGTGATGTCGGGGATCCCGTCGACGTCGCTGACGTCGAACGCGTCGAAGGTGTCGTCCTCGTTGCGGCGCACCCCTCTGACGTCGAGGAGGTTGATGATTCCCCGGTCGACGAGGTCGATGAAGAGCGGCAGCGCTTCACCCGTTTTGGGGGCCTCCGGCGGGTAGCCGATCACCACCATGTCAACGGGGCCGAGCATGTCCTCCCCGGCCGTTACGTCGCTCATCAGCTCTTGCTCCTCTCCTTTCGGGGATACGGGTTGCCCTGGACGGTACGCGTTCTGCCGTGGGGCGTCGTGCACCGGATCGGGTGATGCCGCTTCCGCGGCCACGCGGCGGCGAGCGGCGCATAGACTGGCCCGCATCCTGATCTCCGACCCGGGAGCCTGCCCATGTCGACCTCACCGGCCGATTTCAACGCTCAGATCATCGAGGAGTTCCGCGCGAACGAAGGCCGCGTCGGCGGGATGTTCGAGGGCAATCCCCTGCTCCTCCTCCACCACACCGGCGCCCGCTCGGGCACCAGCTACGTCAACCCGCTCGCCTACCAGGCCGACGGCGGGCGCTACGTGATCTTCGCCTCCAAGGCCGGCGCCCCCGAGAACCCCGGCTGGTACCACAACCTCAAGGCCAACCCCGAGACCACGATCGAGGTCGGCACCGAGACCCTCCCGGTCCGCGCCGAGGAGGCCTCCGGCGAGGAGCGCGATCGTCTCTACGCGACGCAGGCCGAGCGGATCCCCCAGTTCGCGGAGTACCAGGAAAAGGCGGGGCGCACGATCCCGGTGATGGTGCTGACGCCACGATGAGCGAGCGCGAGCACGACATCGTGCTCTTCGGGGCGACGAGCTTCGTCGGGCGACTGACGGCCGCCTACCTGCTCGGCGCTGCGCCGGAGGGAGTGAGGATCGCGCTCGCGGGCCGGTCCGCCGGCCGCCTGCGCGAGTTGCAGGAGTCACTCGGCGCCGAGGGCCGGCCGCTGCTGGTCGCCGACACGGGCGACGCCTCCTCGCTGCGCGAGATGGCCGCGAGCACGCGGGTGCTCGCCACCACGGTCGGGCCCTATCGTCGCTACGGGCTGCCTGTCGTCCAAGCGTGCGCCGAGGCGGGCACGCACTACGCCGACCTCACGGGCGAGGTCGTTTTCATGCGCGAGTCGATCGACGCGTTCGACGTCCCGGCGCGGGCGTCCGGGGCTCGCATCGTCCACACCTGCGGCTTCGACTCGATCCCCTCGGATCTCGGCGTGCTGCTCCTCCACGAACGCGCCGCGGCCGACGCGGCCGGCACGCTGGGGGAGACGGAGCTGGTCGTGCGCTCCTTCCGCGGCGGCGTGAGCGGCGGGACGTTCGCCTCGATGCGCGGGATGGTCGACGACCGCCGGCAGGACCCCGCTCTCGCCCGCGTGATGGACGACCCGTACGGCCTCAGCCCGGACCGCGGCTCCGAGCCGGATCTCGGGCCCGAGAAAGACCTCGCCGGGGTCGAGCGCGACGGGCTCGCCGGAGGCTGGGTCGGGCCGTTCGCGATGGCGCAGGTGAACACCCGCGTCGTGCGTCGCAGCAACGCGCTGCTGGGGTGGGCCTACGGTCGCGAGATGCGCTACCGCGAGGTGATGGGATTCGGCGGAGGGCCACTCGCGCCCCTGCTCGCCGCGGGAACCGCGGCGGGGTTCGGCGCGCTGTACGCCGGCATGCAGTGGGGCCCCACCGAGTCGCTGATCGGCCGCCTCGGGCCGTCGCCGGGCGAGGGCCCCAGTGAGCGCGCGCGAGAGAACGGCCACTTCCGCATCGAGACGCATGCGCAGACCGTCGACGGGGGCCGATACGTCTGCCGCATCGCCGCCAAGGGAGACCCCGGCTACAAGGCGACGGCTGTGATGTTCGGGGAGAGCGCGCTGGCACTCGCGCTGGACGGCGAGCGGCTGCCCGACCGAGCCGGCGTCCTCACGCCGGCCAGCGCGATCGGCGCCACGCTCGCAGACCGGCTGCGTCGAGCGGGACACACCTACGACGTCCAGCCGCTGCCGGCCTGAAGGCGGCGGGGCGGCTCAGCCGCCCGCGGGGGCGAGCGCGCCGAGCGAGCTGCCGCGCAGAGTGGCGGAGCGGCCCGGTTTGGCGAGCTTCGCCTCGTACAGGCGGGCGTCTGCGCGCGCGAGAACGGCGTGCAGCTCTTCCCCGGCGGTCCATTCGCAGAGACCGATCGACCAGGAGACCCGCTGGTCCTCTGAGCGCAGCCTTGCCAGTGCGGCTCGCGCTCCGCGCTCGGTGGTCGCCGGGAGCAGGACGACGAACTCGTCCCCGCCGTGGCGCGCGAGGACGTCACCGGGACGCAACCTGTCGCGCCATTCGGCGGCGAGCGCGGCAAGCAGCCGGTCGCCGGCCGCGTGGCCGGCCCGGTCGTTGATCTGCTTGAAGTCGTCGAGGTCGATCGCGGCGACGGTGAGCGGCGCACCCGTCCGGTCTGCGATCGCACGCTCGCGGGCGGCCGCGGCGGCCAGGCCGGTGCGGTTCAGCGCGCCGGTGAGCTGGTCGGTGCCGACCTGCAGCCGGACCTCCTCGCTCAGGCCTCCGAGCACGACGCAGATCGACCACACGGTGATCGTGACCACGAGCCAGTAGACGACGGCGTTGGGAAGGCCTCCCACGGCGAGGCCGGCCGCGAAGCACACGCTGATGAGCAGGCCCAGCACCGTGACCGCGCGCCGTGAGAAGAAGTGCGCCGCGTAGATCGCGATCCAGGGGTAGGCGAAGGCCGCGACCATCATCCCGCCCGGGGTCCGAGCCGTGGCGACGAGTGCGCTCGTGGCGACCACGCCCACGGCGGCGATGAGGAGAAAGCCGCGCGGCGGGATCCGCGATCCCAGGAGCCAGATCGCGCCGGCCGCGACGACCGCGGCGATTCCGCCGGCGAGCGCCACGCCGCCCGGCTGCTCGGCGCTCAGCGGGAACGCGGCGATCGCGAAGCCGACGAGGCTCTTGAAGGAGAACAGGAGCGCGAGCGACCACACGATCGGTGCTCGCCCGCCCGTCACGCGCTCTCCGAGCGGGAGCTGCTCGCCCGCGCGGGCCGGTGGATCGGAGGAGCGACGGGAAAATCGCATCTCCACAATGCTTCGGACGTCTCGCGGCTGCGCTTGAGCGTCGGAGACGCCCGGGTCGCGATATGTCGAGCGGGGCGGGCTCCCCCGGGGACGCAGGCCGGCGCTCCGCCGGATCTCAGGAGGCGCTCGCCCGACGCTCGGCCTCGGCGCGCTGCGGCTCTCCGCCCACGACGCGGTCGCGCCCCGCGCGCTTGGCTCGATAGAGGCGCTCGTCGGCGGAGCGCGTCAGCCCGGCGATCCGGACCGGGTCGTTGGTCGCAGCCACGCCGGCGCTGGCCGTCACCGACAGCCCCTCGGCGAAGCGCTCCCAGTCTTCGCCGCGGATACGCCTGCGGATGCGCTCACAGCAGGCCGTCGCGGCGTTCATCCCGGTCGCCGGCATGAGCAGCAGGAACTCCTCCCCGCCGCTTCGGACGACGACATCCGACTGGCGCAGGACGTCGCAGAGCAGCGCGGCGACGCGCACCAGCACGCGGTCGCCGACCTCGTGTCCGAACTCGTCGTTGACCGACTTGAAATGGTCGAGATCGACGATCGCGAGGCTCAGCCAGCTTCCGCTCTGCTCGGCGGAGAGCCGCTGCAGCTCGCGGGCGAAGAAGCGGCGGTTGTGAAGGCCGGTCAGCCAGTCGCGCTCGGCCTGGTCGCGAAGCTGCTCCTGGAGCGCTTCCATCTCCCCGGCGCGAAGCTCCAGCTCGGCGTGCGCGTCGGCGAGCTGCCGGTTCTTGGCGGCGAGCTCCGCGCTCGCGTCGCGGGCGGCGCTGGCCTCGAGCGTGGCGCGCTCGAGTCGCAGCTGCAGCTCGGAGAGCTCCTGGAACGCCTGGCGTTCGAGCTCCGCCGCGCGCTCGAGCGCGTCGTAGGCCTCCTCGACGCGCCCCGCGTCGCGCAGGCTCGAGGCGAGCGTCGAGAGGATCAGGCTGCGCGTCTGCGGGACACGCTCGCCCAGCCAGCTGAGCGCGCCCTCGCCGGCATCGCGCGCCTCGTCGAGCCGCCCGAGCGCCATCCGCGCCTGGACGTCCGCGCGGACGGTCGCGCCGAGGACGTAGGGGTTGGGGTCCTCCGAGGCGCTCAGCAGCTCGAGCGAGAGCTCGGCGTCGGCGAGCGCCTCTGCGGGGCGCCCGAGCAGCAATCGCAGGTCCGCGCGGGTCGAGTGGATCACCCCGAGGGCGAAGCTGTTCGCGGCCTCGACACGGTGGGCGGCGGCGAGCGCCCGCCCCAGCTCGCGCTCGGCGCCCTCGAGGTCGCCGTCCGACTGCAGGTTGCACGCCAGGTCGTTGCGGGAGATCGACTCCTCCCACGGGTCGCCGCTCTGGAGCGCGAGCGCCAGCAGGTCTTCGACACGGCGCTTCAGGTCAGGTGCGCCGATGCTTCCGAACACCGGGCAGGTCGCCCGCCGCGCGTACAGGCGCAAAGCCAGATCGCGCGAGGCGTCGGCCCGCTCGACGGCGAGCTCGGCGTGGTGCAGGGCCTCCGGGTAGGAACCCGTGAAGAAGCTAAGCTGCGCGCGCAGCGCCGCCAGTTCGGCATGGGCGTCCAGGCTCTCGGTCCGCTCTGCGTGGCGCTCGGCCTCGACCGCGCGTGCGAGCGCGCCGCGCAGGTCCCCGCGGTGCAGAGAGACCATCCCCTGCAGCGTGCTGGCGCGGGCGCACAGCTCCTCGTCGGCCGTCGACGAGCCGAGCTCGTAGCAGCGGATCGCGACCGCGAGAGCGGCGCCCGGGTCCTCGTAGTAGGCGCCGCGCGCAGCGGCGAGCTGCAGGCGTGCCGGTCCGGAAGACGTGCTCCCGGCGAGGTCGAGGTCGGTCGCGGAGGGGAGGGGCATCTGAGGACGTCCGTGCGTGGGAGATGTTTCGGCAGAACCCGGCGCGAGCTTGACGCCGACGGGGTTCAATAGGTTGCAGGGATGGCGACTGCGGGGGCCGAGCCGACGGGTGGGCGCGTTAACGCGAGGACGCTGCTGATCGGCGCGCTCGCGATCGTCGTGGTCGGTGCTGCCGCGACGCTGTTCGGCTGGGACGTATCGGGCTGGCTGAAACAGGTCTGGAACACGATCACGACGATCTCGATCGGCTACCTGCTCGCCGGCGTCGCGCTGATCACGATCCAGACGACCACGGCAGCATTCGCCTGGTACTCGATCCTGCGCTACGCCTACCCCGGCCAGGCGCGCTGGATCCAGGTGTGGGCGTGCTACGCGACCGCCGTGGCGCTGAACTTCGTGCTGCCCGCGAACATCGGGACGCTGGTGATGATGCTCATGTTCACGACCATCATCGCGGCGGCCAGCTTCACCGGCGTCCTCGCGGGCTACGTCGTCCAGAAAGTCTTCTTCACGACGATCGGCGTCGCCACCTACCTCTACCTGTTCCTGAGCGTCGGCGGCTCCTTCAAGATCCAGTTCGGGTTCGTGGAAGAACACCCGTGGGCATTCGTGATCCTGCTCGCCGCCATCGGCGTGCTCCTCTACCTGGTCGCCCAGGTGCTCCGCCCGCGGATCAAGGTCTGGTGGGAGGACGCGAAGGAAGGCGGCCAGATCGCCTCGAGCCCGCGCCGTTACCTCGGCCTCGTCGCGGCCCCGGAGCTCGTGAGCTGGCTCGCGATGCTCGGGACGATCGCGGTGTTCCTGAGCGCGTATGACATCCCCGTCACCTTCCACACGCTCATGAGCGTCACGGGCGGGAACTCGATCGCGAACATGACCTCGGTGACCCCGGGCGGCGCGGGCGTCGTGCAGAGCTTCAACGCGCTCTCGCTCAGGAGCGTGACGAGCGCGACCAACGCGACCGCGTACTCGGTTGCGCAGCAGCTCGTGGAGACGGCGTGGAGCATCGCGCTTGCGATCGTGCTTCTCGTGCGGGCGTTCGGGTGGAGCGGCGGCAAGGAGCTGCTGGGGCAGTCCTACACCCAGGCGAAGGAGAAGGCCGCGGAGCAGACGAGCGAGCGCCGCGCGAAGCGCGAGGCGCGGCGCGAGGCCAGGCGCGGCGCCCGCGGCTCCCACGACGCCGGAGCCTGAGCCGAACGCCCCGCGGCCGCCGTGCACGCCGGCAGCGGCGGCGGGCCCGCGCCGTTCGCGGGCCCGCCACGCCGCACGCCGCCGTCGCTACGGGATCGCTTCGTATTCTTTGCTCGCCGTCTGTTCTTTGCCGCCGAAGACGGAGGCGAAGGACGCCGAGGCGAGGTTCTTGTAACCGCCGCTCACAGACGCGTACAGTGCGCCCGCCGTGTTGAGCTGCCCGCCGCTCACGGAGGAGAACTGGGCATTGGCGACGTTGTCCCTTCCGCCGCTGACCGACGCGTAGGGGTTGCTCGCGGTGTTGTCGTAGCCGCCGCTGACGGCGGCGTCTTCCTGGTCGGCGGTGTTGTGGTAGCCACCGCTCACCGCCGCTTCCTTGGCCGATGCGACGTTGTGGCCGCCGCCCGTGATCGACGCGAATTCCCCGCTGATCGAGTTTTCGTAGCCGGCAACGATGCCGGCAAAGCTCGTGAACGCCTGTTCTTCACCGAGGATCAGGTTGTGAGAGCCCGTCTGGGGATGGCCTTTCGTGTTCTCGTCGTAGCCGATCACGAGGTTGCCCTCGCCGTTGACCGAGGTGGTTTTGCCTTCGCCGTCGACGATCTGCACGTTCACTCCCGAGAAGCGGATCGTCGGCTTCCCGTCCACGCCCGAGGTGATCAGCGTGATGTGCGGCAGCAGCGCTTTCAGCTGGCTGACCTGTTCGGCGCTAAGCCCGCTGCCCCCTTCGCTCTGTTTGCCTTCAGGGCCTTCCGGGCCCGCCTTGCCTTCGGCGCCCGCTTTGCCTTCGGCGCCCGCTTTGCCTTCCGCCCCGGCTTTGCCGGCGCTGCCCTGCTTGCCTTCCCGGCCTTCTTTTCCTTCGAGGCCCAGCCGGGTCAGGGTGTAGCCCTTCCTGCACTTGCCGTGCCGGGGGGTCAGAACTGCGGCCCCTTCGGATTTCGGCATGCACAGACTGGTGCCGGTAGCGGCCGATGCGCTCGCGCAGAGCGCCAGTCCTGCCAACAGCGCGACGGCTGCCGCCGCTCCCAGCCGCACTCGTGTCACGCGCAGACCGATCCGGCCGCGCGGGTTTGAGAATCCCTCCATGTCCTTCTCCTCATCCTTGAAGATCTCCCCGCCCGGTGCCGCCGGGGGCGGCGCACAGACGGCCGCAGACGAGGGTACGCCCCGGGCCTTCGCCGGTCAAATCGCTGCCGTCGTGGCGGTCACGAGGCTGACCGCGCGACCGGGCGAAGCGCGCGGCCGGCCTCGATCCGCCAAGCTGGGCGGATGCGCTTCCGCCGCGACGGCTCGCGTCGCGATGTCGCCCGCCGTCACATCGCGCCCACGTTCGGGGTGCGCGACATGGCGATCGACCTCGGCACCGCGAACACGCTCGTATACGTAGAGGGGCAGGGCATCGTCGTCTCCGAGCCCTCGGTGGTCGCGACCGACGCGATGAGCGGGGAGGTGCACGCCGTCGGCGCCGACGCGGAGCGGATGATCGGACGCACCCCCGCGACGATCTCGGCGAGCCGCCCGCTGCGCCACGGTGTGATCGCGGACTTCGAGGTCACCGAGCAGATGCTCCGGTACTTCATCCGCAAGGTGCTCGATCGCCACCGCGCGCATCCGCGTCTGATCGTCTGCGCGCCCTCGGGCATCACCGAGGTCGAGAAGCGGGCCGTCGAGGAGGCCTCGCTCGCGGCCGGCGCACGCCATGTCCACCTGATCGAGGAGCCGATCGCGGCCGCGATCGGGGCGGGGCTCGACATCGCCGAGCCGGTGGGGCGCATGGTGGTCGACATCGGCGGCGGGACGAGTGAGGTCGCCGTGATCTCGCTCGGCGGGATCGTGCTCTCGCGCTCGCTGCGCGTCGGCGGCTATGAGCTCGACGAAGCGATCGCCCGCTACCTGCGCACGGAGCACTCGCTCGCGATCGGCTCGAAGACCGCCGAGTCGATCAAGATCGGGATCGGCTCGGCCGTCGCGGACGGCCCGGAGGAGGTGACCGAGGTGCGCGGGCGCCATCTGATCACGGGGCTGCCGACAGAGGTGGTGCTGCAGGCCGGCGAGGTGCGCGCGGCGATCGAACTGCCGCTGCGCGAAATCGTCCAGACGATCAAGGACACGCTGGAGGAGACGCCGCCTGAGCTGACCGGCGACATCGCCAGAGACGGGATCCTCCTCGCCGGCGGCGGCACCCTGCTGAGCGGGCTCGACGAGCTGCTGATGCGGGAGACCGGCCTGCCGGTCGTGAGCGCGTCCTCGCCGCTGACCTGCGTGGTGACCGGATCGGGCGAAGCCCTGACGCACTTCGACGAGCTGAGGCCGTCGAGCGGGCGCGGAAGGTAGGCGATCGTGGCCGAGCAAGGCGACTTCAAGACGTTGCGTCTCAGCGCGCCGGGAGCCGTCGGCGAGCTGCTGCTCGACCGTCCCGCCAAGCTCAACGCGCTCTCCGCCGAGCTGCTGGAAGAGCTGGTGGAGGCCGGGCGCTGGTTCGACGCGCAGCCCGAGCTGAAGGCCATCGTCGTGCGCGGCGCGGGCGACACGTTCTCGGCCGGGGCCGACATCAGTGCGTTCGGGCCGGCCGATCACGCCCCCGTCAGCCGCGAGGAGCTGCGGCGCTCGTTCGACCTCGGCCGCCGCGCTGCCGACGCGATAGCCGGAACGCGGGCGATCACCGTCGCGGCGATCCAGGGGCACTGCATCGGTGGGGGCGTGGTGCTCGCGGCGGCCTGCGACATCAGGATCGCCGCCGAAGATGCTCGCTTCTCGATACCCGAGGTCGATCTCGGCATCCCGCTCGCGTGGGGCGGTATACCGCGGCTCGTCCGAGAGCTCGGGCCGACCGTCACCAAGGATCTCGTGCTGACGTGCCGCCCGTTCGACGCCGCGCAAGCAGCGCTCCTGCGCTTCGTCAGCCGCGTCGTCGCGCCGGAGCAGGTGCTGAGCGAGGCGCGCGCGGTGGCCGAGAAGCTGGCCGCGCAGCCGGCCTACGCGCTGCGCGTCACCAAGCAGCACGTCAACGCCGTCACCGAGGAGTCGGGGTCGACGGCGCAGAGCTTCCGCGACGCCGAGACGCTCCTCGCGGCCGTCAGCGACGAGGAGTCGCTCGCCGTGATGGCGCGCTATCTCCAGGAGCGCCGTTGAACAGCTCGTAGCCGACCTTGCGGATCTGGATCTCCTCGCTGCCCTCGGTGATCCGGTAGCGGCGGTGGTGGCGGTAGATGTGCTCGAAGGGCATGTGGCGGGTGTAGCCGATCCCGCCGCAGGTCTGCATCGCGCGGTCGGCCGCCTCGCAGGCGAGCCGGTTGGCCCGGTAGTTGGCCATCGCGACGAGGTGGGTGACCTCCATGTGGTGACGGCTGTCGAGCTCGGCGGCGGTCTGGCGCACGAGCCCGCGGACCAGCGCGCAGTCCGTCCACAGCTCGGCGAGGGGAAACTGGATCGCCTGGTTCTGCCAGAGCGGCTTGCCCCACACGGTGCGCTCGCGTGCGTAGGCGACCGCTTCGTCGATGCAGAACGCCGCCGCACCGAGGCTCGAGGCGGCCTGGCGGATCCGGTTCTCGTGGACGAAGCGCTGCGCGAGCGCGAGCCCGAGCCCGAGCTCGCCGAGGATCGCCTCCTCGCCCACACGAACGTCGGTCAGGGACACCTCGGCGTGGTCGCTGGGCATGTTGAACGTCCACCACATGAACTCGACGTCGAGCCCGGATGCCTCGCGAGGGACGATGAAGGCGGTGATCCCCTTGGCCTCGCCGGGCGACCCCGACGTGCGGGCGAAGATGAGGTCGTGGCTCGCGCGGTGCATACCCGAGTTGAAGCGCTTGCGCCCGTTGATCACCCAGCCGTCCCCGTCGCGCCGCGCGCGCGTCTCCAGGAAGGTGGCGTCGGAGCCGTGGTCGGGCTCGGTGAGGCCGAAGGCGAGCGCGACCTCACGGTCCAGCGCGCGCTCGACGAAGATCTCCTTCTGCGCGGGCGTGCCGAACTCGTGGGCCAGGATCACCGTCGGGAAGTTGCCGATCATCGAGATCTCGCTCTGAGGGTCGTTGTGCAGGCCGATCCCGAGGCGGTTCAGGTGCTCGCGCACGATCGCCATCGCCAGGTTCGAGCCGCCGCGCCCGCCGAGCTCCTCGGGCAGGCCGTAGCGCCAGAGGCCGGCGCGGTCGGCGCGGGTGACCATCTCCTCGAGCAGGTCCTCCCACTCGCGTCGCGGGATCCCGCCTGCCTCGAAGTCGGTGCGCGCGTACTCGCGCCGGTGGTCGAAGAAGCGCGCGTTGTCCCCCTCGGCTTCCAGCGGCGCGATCTCAGCCGCGATGAAGGCATCGATCTCCTCCAACAGCGACGCCACGTCCTCGGGGATCTGCTCGCTCATGGTTCCTCCCTCTCGCTCTCGTAGGTCTGCAGGTAGGCGGGGTTCGCGGCCTCGAGCTTTGCGCGCACGAGCGAGCGCAGGGAGCAGAGCAGCTCGCCACGCCGTTCGTCGAACGCGCCGGCGCGGATTCGCTCCGCCAGGTCGCGCTCGTCGCTGACCCCCAGCGCGTCGAGCGCGGCGGCCCTGACCCGTGCGTGCCGCGGGGCCAGTTCGGCCTCGCGGCGGGCCATCCCGAGCGCCCGCAGGGACACGCGCAGCTCGAACGCCGGCCGTCCCTCGAGCAGCCCCAGCACGTGCTCGCCGAGGGCGCCGCGCGCAGCGTCGATGAGCTCGGCCGCCGTCGGGCGGTCGTGGACGGCGGGCTCGTCGCCCGGCTCGCCCAGCGCGTCCGGCGCGGGCATCTCGGGACCGCCGGGATCCACGAGCTCGAGCAGGTCCCACTCGACCTCGCATGCGCGGCGGCCGATCACCGCGTGCTCGACCGAGCGCCGCGCGCCGGAGAGGTGGCTGGACGCCTGCATCACGCAGATCACCCCCCAGCGCAACGTCCCCGTCAGCTCCCAGCGCCGGAGTTCCTCGATCGAGGGGGCGGATCCCGCGTGCCGCGCGTAGGCGCCGAGCAGCGCCTCGCGCGTCCCGAGACCGGCCGCGGGGCGGTCCGGGCGCGAGAAGCGCCAGGCCGGGACGCACAGCCAGCCGAGGTCCTCGACGGGATCGCCGAGGTGGGTCAGCTCCCAGTCGAGCACGCCGGTCACGCGGTCTGCGTCGACCATCAGGTTGCCGATCCGGAAGTCACCGTGCACGAGGGCGTTGCGCTCCGGCGGCCGGTCGGACCCGAGCGTGCGGAAGGCCAGCTCGAAGACGGGGTGGGGCTCGCCCAGGTGGTCGTACAGCGCGCGGAGCTGGCGCAACGGCTCCGGCGCGGCGGGCGCGAGCGCCTCTTCTGCGGGCATGCGGTGCACCGCGGCGAGCGCCCCGGCGATGTCCTCGAGCAGTGCGCCGGCGTTCGCGGCGGCGAGGATCTCAGCGGGATCGCTCGTCCCGGGCACCGTCTCGACGAGCGTCCACGCGGCCCCGAGGACGGGGTCCTCGCGACCGTGCGCGACGAGCGCGGCGACCGGCACGCCCGCTGTCGCGGCGGCTTCGAGCAGCGCCGCCTGGCCCGGCGGCTCGCCGGTCGGCTTGCCGGCGTGTTCGCACTGGAGGACCAGCGCCCCCCGCTCGCCGCGGTCGTAGAGGTAGGTCTCGCGCGAGGCGCCGCCGCTCAGCCGGCGGAGCTCGCCGGTCTGCGCGCCGCCGAGGATCTCGGCAAGGCGCGATCTGATCGCCGCGTCGCGCTCGGCGCCGCGTGGGGCAATCGCCTGACCTCCCTCCATGCGGGGAACTCTGCCACCCGGCGGCGGCTCGGCGCGGGCAGCTGCGGCGGAGGCGAGGCTAGGCGCGGTCGCTGCCGGCGGTGACCCGCGTGCGGCCCGGCCCGAAGTCGGCGTCGATCGGCGGCTGTGCCGTGGCCGCGGGAGCCCGCGCGTCGAAGCGCTCGGTGCGATCGCGCCCCGCGCCCTTGGCGCGATACAGCGCGATGTCCGCGGCCTGCAGGAGCTCCTGGACCGTCTCGGGCGCCGGTGCGGCGGCGAGCCCGGCGCTCATCCGCACGGCGGGCATGCCCTTCGACTGCGCCTGCGCGACGGCCTCGCGCGTGCGGTCGGCGAGGCACGCCGCGCCCTCCGCGTCGCACGAGGGCATCAGCACCGCGAACTCCTCGCCGCCGAGGCGCGCGACGACGTCGATGTCGCGGGTCTGCTCGGTGAGGACCGCGGCGGTGCGAGCGAGCACCGCGTCGCCGGTGTCGTGCCCCCACTCGTCGTTGATGCGCTTGAAGTAGTCGACGTCGAAGATCACGACCGCGATCGAAGTGCCTTCGCGCCTTGCGCGCGTCAGCTCGACCGCGGCACGCTCGTCGAAGCCGCGCCTGTTGAGCAGCGCCGTCAGCGCGTCGGTCCTGGCCTCGCTCGCGAGAACGGCCAGCAGGTCACGGTTGCGCCGCGCGAGCATCAGGGTGACCACGACGAGGACCGAGCAGGACACCATCACGTCCAGCCAGCGCCCGGGGTAGCTGCTCGCGGCCGGAAGCACCAGCAGGGTCCCCGCGTGGGCGACCCCCACGCAGCAGACGATGGCCACGCCGCCCTTCGGCCCGAAGAAGAACGTCGTCCACAGCACGGGCCAGACGTAGAGGATCGCGCCGTCGCCGGCGCCCGGCGTGGCCGCGAGCGCGACGGCGATCAGCAGCACGCCGACCGGGCCGAGTGCCGCGAGTGCCGCGCGCGGCAGGCGGGGGCCGAAGAGCAGCAGCAGCGACACGAGAACGAGGGCCGCGAGCGCGGGGGCGATCGCAAAGCTCGGGTCGCCCGGCACGATGCCCTCGATGGCGGCGTCGATCGTCGCCCCGCCGAACATGGCGGCGGCGGTCTGCGCCATCAGGCGTTTGTCGTGCGCGAGCTCCTCGTAAGACGCACTCACCGGGTTGGTATCGGCAGAACGCGCCGGGTTGGCAAGCGCCTGAGCGGCCGTCTGGGCAAGGATTCGACCAGCCATAAGGAGGGCGTATGGCTCGATGCGCTCGGCGTATGGGAGGTGGTCGCTGCAGCCGGGCGAGCCCGGGCCCCCGGGCGGCGCGCCGGCAGGGCCGCCGAAGCTCGAGGGGGTCATGCGTCCAGGCCCGCGCAGGACCGGAAAGGCCGCGGAGCCGGCGCCTAGCGCTTCGGCGGCGCTTTGGCGGCTGTGGAGGTCTTCTCTTTTTTGGGTTTGGGTTTTCGCTTCGCGCCGGCCGCCGCTTTGGCGATTTCAGCCGGCTGTCGCAGGGCGCCCACTGTGCGTTCGAAGCGCTCGGCCTGGCGGCTCATCAGGTTCGCGGTTTCCTCGAGCGCGTGGCCGGCGGACGCGAGGGCCTCGGCCTGCAGCCTGAGCGTCGCTCCCGTTTCCTCCATCAGGTCGAACAGGGCGTCGATCGGCGCCGTGACGATCCCGGCGAGGTCGCCCTGGCGGCGGCGCTCACGGTCGATCACCTCCTGCAGCAGCTCGACCTGGCGCTGAGATACCCGCAAGAGGTCTTTCGGGATCTTCGAGCTTCCTGCCGCGGCCGCGGTGGCCGCGAGCGATTCCGCCAGCCGCCTCCAGTCTCCCGCCTCCTCACGCCCGTCAGGCTCGGCCATCGCCGCTCACGAGCTCCCGGGATAAGAGAGGAAATCCACGCACCGGCAGTCTACGCCCGTGCTCACGTGCTCCGGGGCGGCTCCGTGCGCGCCGGCTCGGTTCGGCTCCTCGGGACAGCGCCGGGGGCACTCCGCTGCGCTGCTAAGAAAAGCGGGTGACCCGAGCCGCGGCAGCGCACCGTCCCGCCTCCTCGGAAGGCGGGGCTCGCTGATGTTCCAGGGCCCGCTCGCAGGCCGTTACGCGGCCGTCGCCGGGATGGTGCTGTGCGCGCTGATCCCGTATCTGGTGCTGTCCGCAGCCCTGGAGCCGCTGACGCCGATCATCGCTCGCGAACTCCACATGAGCCTGCAGACGATGAGCCTCAGCTCCGGGCTTGCCAACGCGGCCTACGCCGTCGGCACCGTGCTCTCGGTGGCGCTCGCCCAGCACCTGCCGCAGCGCAGGATGATGGTCGTCTACGCCGTGCTGCTCGTGATCGGGTCGGTCCTCGGCGCGGCTGCCCAGGGGCCCGCGATGTACATCACCGGCCACGTGCTCCAGGGCCTCTGCACCAGCTTGCTGCTGATCGCGGCGGTGCCCCCGCTCGCGATCGGCTACCCGGCGAGCAAGCTGCGCGTCACGGCGGTGATCATGAACATGTGCATCTTCGGCGCCGTCGCGCTCGGCCCGACGATCGGCGGCCTGCAGGCGCAGGCGAACGCGTGGCGGCCGCTGTTCTGGGTGGTGGCGGGGATCTCCGTCACCGCGCTCGCGCTCGCGCTGCTGACGTTCGACGACGCTCCGCCCGCCGACCCGGATTCGCCCCGCGACCTGCCCGCGCTGGCGCTCGCCGCGGTCGGGTGCGTATCGGCCTTCTACGGCGCCTCGCAGCTGCTGACCCACCCGTTCGTCGGGGCCGACACGCTGCTGCCGCTGATCGGCGGCCTGATCGTGATCGTGATCCTGATCGTCTACCAGTACCGCTCGCCGCGGCCGCTGCTGACGATACGCACCCTGCTCACGAGCACGATGCCGGTCGCCGGCGTCGTCGTCGCGCTGCTCGCAGCGGCGGCCTCGGTCTCGGCGACGACGCTGACAGCGGCAGTGCTGCTGGAGCACTACGGACCGCTGCACGTGGGACTGCTCTACCTCCCGGAGCTGGCCGGCGCCGTCATCACGGCGGTCACGCTGGGGATCGTGATCACGAAGCGCTCGATCCACTACCTGCCGCTGGCGGGAATGCTCTTCCTCGCGGCCGGCATCGCCGTGTTCCTGATCGAAGTGCCGGCCAGCGAAGCGGCCACGCTCGTCGGCTCGGCGCTGACCGGGATCGGGCTGGGCGCGACGGTCGCGCCGGCCCTCTTCGTGGCGGGCTTCTCGCTGCGCTCGACCAACCTCCAGCGCGTGTTCGCGATCGTCGAGCTGCTGCGCGCGGTGGCGGCCTTCATGATCGCCCCGATCTTCGTCCACATGGCGACGACCATCGGCGGGAGCATCGACGCCGGCACGAGGATCGCGCTGTGGATCGGCCTCGGGCTGGCGCTGCTCGGCGCCGTCGCGGGCGTCGCGATCTATGCCCTGGGCGGCGCCCGCGCGCAGGCGCCGGATCTCGACCTGTTCGTGGATGGGGAGGCGCCGGCGTGGTACTCGCCGCCGCTGCTCGCGAGGGTGCGCGGGCTGGGCTTCGCGCAGCCGGCGACGGAGTCCGGGGGCTGAGATGGGCTCCCCGGAGACGCCCGAGGAGATCGGCCCCGTCCTGTTCGCGTATGACGGCTCGGAGCTCGCGGGCTTCGCGATCGAGCAGGCGGCGCTTCAGCTGGGCCCCGCCCGCGACGCTCTCGCCCTTTGCGTCTGGCAGCCGGTGGACGTCGGGTTCGTGCTGCCCAGCGGGCGGCACCTGAACGCCACCGACGCGACCGAGGTGTGCCGTGCCGCGCAGGAGACCGCCGCACACGGAGCGGCGCTCGCAGAGCAGGCGGGCTTCAAGGCGCAGAGCGCGACCGTCGAGGCGGCGCCGACGTGGAAGGGGATCGCCGCGGTCGCCGAGGAGCGGAAGGCCTCGCTGATCGTGTTCGGCTCGCACTGCCGCAGCGGGCTCTCAGGGCACCTGCGCGGGAGCGTCGCGGGCGACGTGATGAAGCACTGCACCTTCACGGTGCTGGTAGTCCGCGCGAAGTAGCGCCGCGCTTGCGCGCGGGTCCTGGGCTAGCGTTGCGGCGATGTCCGATGATCCGGCAGGCGCCGACGGGATCGTCGTCGGAGACGACGGCGTCGCACGGTGCCGGTGGGCGGATTCGGCGCCGGAGTACCGCGCCTACCACGACACCGAATGGGGATTCCCGGTCTCAGACGAGAAGCGGCTGTTCGAGAAGCTGAGCCTCGAGGGCTTTCAGGCCGGTCTCTCCTGGCTCACGATCCTGCGCAAGCGCGAGGCGTTCAGGAAGGCTTTCGACGGCTTCGACTACGCGCGCGTCGCGCGCTTCGGCGAGCGCGACGTGGAGCGCCTGCTCGGCGACGCCGCGATCGTCCGCCACCGCGGCAAGATCGAGGCCGTCATCAACAACGCCGGCCGAGCGCTCGAGATGGTTGCTGAGGAGGGATCGATCGCGCGCTTCGTCTGGAGCTACGAGCCCGGCGCGAGCGCAGCCGCCGCCGAGCTTGCCTCGGTCCCTGCGAGCACCCCCGATTCCAAGGCGCTGGCGCGCGAGCTCAAGCGCCGCGGCTGGCGCTTCGTCGGGCCGACGACCGTCTACGCGTTCATGCAGGCGATGGGCCTGGTCAACGACCACCTCGCCGGCTGTCAGACGCGCGCCGCCGCCGACGCGGCGCGCGCGTCGTTCGAGCGGCCGTAGCAGAGGCCCTGTGACATCCTCACGGAATGGTCCGCGGCGATCGCGCGGGGTTCGCGGCAGAGCCGGCGACGGAGACCCGGCTGAGCGCCGGCGCCGGCGATCCGCTCGCGCGCCACTCTCTGAGCGCACGCGAGCTCCAGCAGATGCTCGCCCTTGAGCGAACGGGGGAGCCGTTCCTTGCGATGCGCGACGGCTCAGGCGAGCTGCGGCTGGTCGCGCTCGATCCGCGGGCGTCGACACTGACCGTGGGGCGCCGCGACGCGATGGACGTGTCGATCTCCTGGGATGCCGAGGTCTCGGCCCTGCACGCGGAGCTGAGACGGCTCGGCGAGGAGTGGACCGTCACCGACGATGGCCTCTCTCGCAACGGAACGTTCCTGAACGGGGCGCGGATCAGTGGCCGCCAGCGCCTGCGTCCGGGCGATCGCCTGTTACTCGGCCGAACGATCGTCGCCTACTCCCAGAAGCGCGCCGATCCGGCGGAGACGACGCAGGCGAGCGGTGATCTTCCGGAGGCGCCGCCTCTGACCGAGACGCAGCGCCGGGTTCTGACCGCGCTGTGCCGCCCGTACGCCGACGGCGGCGAGTTCGCGGTCCCGGCGAGCAACCAGGAGATCGCGAAGGAGGTCTTCCTCGGCGTCGACGCCGTCAAGCGACACCTGCGGGGTCTCTTCCAGCGCTTCGGGCTCGGCGAGCTGCCCCAGAACCAGAAGCGCGCGCGGCTGGCGGAGCTGGCGCTGCGGCTCGGAATCGTCTCGCAGCGCGATCTCTCGGCGGAGTGAGTGGAGGAGTAGCCCTAGCGGTCTTCCGGCGGCTCGTCGGCTGTAACCGCGAGCACGATGTCCTCGACCGGGAGCCGGCGGCCTCGCTCGAGGGCCAGCCGCATACCCTCAGAGCCGAGGGTGCCCCGCAGGCGGTCGAGCTCTTCGTCGCGGAGCTGCTCTTCGCGCGTGGAGAGCAGCATCGCGAGCGCTTCGAGCCGCGCGGTGGCGCTGCCGTGCAGCTCGGCCGCATACTTCGCGTCAGGCTCTGTGAGGGCGAGGCCGAACACGGAGAAGGCGACGTTCACGCGATCGCCGCTCGCCCGGTTTGTGATCAGAGAATCGACGAACAGCTCACGCGCGCTCCGGCGACGCCCCGCCAGGTAGTCGATCAAGGCGAGGTTCAGCATCGCCATCGCGACCGAGGCGCCGTCGCCGGCCGATTCGGCTGTCGCCCGGGCGACCGAGAAGTGGTCCGCGGCAGCGGCCGCGTCCCCGGCGCCAAGCGCGAGATTCCCCAGGTGATTCTCCACCGAGGCGACGCCCACCTCGTAGCCGGCGCCTGCGAACACCTCCCGCGCTCGCCGGTAAGCCCGCTCCGCGTCCATCGTGTCGCCGAGCTGTTCGAGTGCCAGTCCCTGCGCGTCGAGCAGGCTTCCCAGGACCGCCGAGTCCGTGATCGCGTTCGCCGCCTCGAGGGCCTCTTCCGCTCGCGCGAGCCCGCCCTCGGCGCGACCCGCGAAGCTCTCGCACCACGATAGGCACAGGAGCGCCTCGGCGCCGGAGTCCGTGTCGCCGGCCGAGCGTGCAAGCCTCAGGCCCTCCATCGCGTGGGGTGTCGCCAGCTGTGCGTCGCCGAGGAGGCCGGCGGCAAGACGCGCCGCCGCGCTGTGCGCCCTCGCCCTCGACGGGAGCTCCAGCCTCTCGCCTGCTTCGTCGAGGATCGATGCGAGCAGCTCGATGCCCTCGCCGGCGAGCCCGCGGCACGCCCAGAACTGGCGCATCGCCAACACGATCCGCAGCGCCTCCTCCGGGTCGTCCCGCAGACCGGTCGCGATCGCCTCCCGCAGGTTCGGATGATCCTCGTCCAGTCGATCGAGCGATTCCGGCCCCCGCGACGAGGCCAGCAGATTCTCGGCGCGCTCCGCGAGCTCGAGGTAGTGGGCACGATGGGCCGCGCTGGCTGCCGGGTACTCGGCGGACGACAGCAGGCGCGGGAGGCAGAACTCCCGCACCGGCTGCAGCATGCGAAACCGAGGCTGCGCGGGAGTCGCGTCGATCTGCAGCAGGCTCTTGTCCGCGAGTCTCATCACGACCGCGCTGGTGCTCTCTGACCCTCCGCTCGCCGTACCCACGGCTTCGGCGGCGTCGAGCGTGAAGGACCCGGGAAAGACGGCGAGCTGAGAGAGGATCGCCTGCTCGCCCGGCTCCAGCAGGCGCCAGCTCCATGCGATCAGCCCGTCGAGCGTCCGCTGCCGCTCCGGGCGGTCTCGGTCACCGGAAGCGAGGACGCCGAGATCTGCCTGCAAGCGCCGGTCCAACTCGGCAACCGAGAGCGTGTGGAGTCGCGCCGCCGCGAGCTCGATCGCCAGCGGAATCCCGTCCAGCCGCGCGCAGACCCGCGCGACACCGGCCGCCCCGCCGCCTCCGAGCTCGACCCGAACGCCCTGCTCTCCGGCCCGCCGAAGGAACAATTGTGCCGACTCGCTCGCGACGATCTCCAGCGCGTCATCTTCCTCGTCGGGGATGTCGAGCGGCCCGAGGACATGGATCCGCTCGCCTTCGAGCGCCAGCGGCTCCCGGCTCGTCGCGAGGATCACGAGACCCGGACAGGCCGCGAGCAGCTCGTCCGCAAGCGCAGCGACCTCCGGGATCAGGTGCTCGCAGTTGTCGAGCAGGAGGAGACTCGGACGGCTCCCGATGAGGTCGGCCAGCTCCGATCGCAGCGAACCTGCAGATGCCATTCGCAATCCGAGCGCGCGGGCGACGGCGAGCTCGAGCCCGGCGAGATCCTGCACCGCATCGAGCTCGACCAGCCACGTGCCCACGTACCGCGCGCGCAGCTCCGCGACGAGGCGCAGCGCAAGCGTCGTCTTGCCGACCCCGCCGGGTCCGAGCAGGGTGAGGAGCCGACCACCGGCCAGCGTCGCCCGCAGGATCTCGAGCTCTTTGCGGCGTCCGACGAGCGGGGCGACCTGTGCCGGCAGCCGCGCATCCGGGTACCGGCGGCGTTTCGGCGGGCTCGCCGCTTCGGGCCGATCGGCCGCGAGCGCTCCTGCGAGCTCACTTGCAAGCTCGCCCGCCGAGCCGAAGCGATCCTCGGGCGCCTTGGCGAGCGCCTTCGCGATCACCCTGTCCACCTCGCCGGGCAGCTCGCCGCGCAGTCCGCTCAGCGAGGGCGGTGGAGCATGGAGGTGTGCGAGCAACGTGCCCGAGTCGTGTTCGCGGGCGTACGGAGGCGTCCCGGCGAGCCCGTGGAAGGAGAGCACCCCGAGTGCGTAGACGTCGCTGCGCTCGTCGACCGGCTCGCCGCGGAGCTGCTCGGGCGAGACGTACGCCGGCGTTCCCACCCACTCGCCAGTCGCCGTGACAGACGACGCGTCGTGTTCGGTGGCGAGTCCGAAGTCGACCAGGTAGCACTGCTCGCGTTCGTCGCCGAGCGCCTCGAGCATCACGTTCTTCGGCTTGACATCCCGGTGCACCAGCCCGCTCGCGTGTGCGGCGTCGAGCCCGTTCGCGATCTGCCGAACCATCGCGAGCAGTCGCTCGGGGGGCAGCGGTCCCTGGCGGTCGATCGTCTGCTGGAGGTCCTCGCCTTCGATCAGGCGCATCGCGATGAACACCTCCCCGCCGGCCTCACCGGCGCCGTATACGCGCACGACGTTGGGATGCTCGATCTTCATCATGGCCCGGGCCTCGCCAAGAAACTGGGAGCGGTACCGGTCGTCGCTCGCGGCTCCGGGCGCGAGCAACTTGAGCGCGACGGGACGATCCACGGACAGCTGGCGGGCTTCATAGACGAGCGCCATCCCGCCGCGGCCCAGCAGCCGCTCGAGGCGGAAGTCGCCGACCAGAGCCTGTGCGGGGGAGTCTCGCGCCGCGCCCTGAGGGGACCGCACAGCTGGGTGCCCCGCGCAGTCCCGACTACGTTTCGACTTGCGAGAGCATCGCGTGCCGCGGGAGCTTGAAGGCCCCTTTGCCGACGAGTTCGCCGGGGCTGCCGCCGATCGTCAGCGTCGTTGCCGGCAGGCTCGGCTGCGGGAACTCGACCGCGTTCCCGGCCGCTGGGTCCGGTCCGAACGAGTCGACTATCCCTGCGATGTCGAGTTCGTCCCGGCCTTTTCTGAAGCAGATGCCGAGAAGGCCCCATTCGATCGTCGCTTCGGCGCCTACCGGGTGGTCGGCGTCAGTCTTGACGGTGATCGTTTCGAGTTCGAGCTTGACCTTCGACGCGCCGGAGGGTTCTGTGCATTTGGCGAACCTCGGTTTGACCAGTTCGCCGGTGCCTCTTTCGCCGCCGACGAGCTTGCCTTTCGCTTTCCAGCTGGCGCAGACGATGTGAACGCCGATGCCCGGTGCGATCAGTTCGATCGGCGTGGTCGAGGCGAATTTGACCGACTCTTCCTGCCCGGGCGCGAGGGGCACGCCGTTCACCGCCCAGTCGGTCTGGCCGGCCAGTGCTGGAGCCGCCGCGACGGCGAACACGCCGACGAGGAGCATTCCGGTGAAGACCAACGCGAAACGTCGCATACCCCACACCCCCAACGCCGAACTGCGGCAAGCGTACCACCGGCACCGAGCGTGAACAGGGCGCTGGACGACTCGTCGAGCAGGGCGCGCGGGACGCGCTTGCGCGGCGGTCGCGCGCCGCGACCCGCGGGGGGTGGCACCCGCCCGGAGAAGGGTGCACACGCGTACACCTTGGGTGCCTGGCTGTGGCCGGGCAGCGCGACGACGATGGCCGCAAGCGGGAAGCCATCCCGCTCCGGGGGCGGATTCGGAAGCTCGAGCGGACGGCCCCCCCGACTCCGAACAGATCAGGAGGCAGTCATGTCGCGCATCAAGATCATCACCGGTACCGGTCTCACGATCGTGGCCCTCTCGGCGCTCGGGGCATCCGCCCCGGTGGCCTCGGCGAAGAACCCGTGCCGGTCGCCCGCCGAATGCTATGGCGTGCTTCTCTCGCCGGGCGTACACGTGCCCGTGCCGGACCCCGACCCGTGGAGCATCGTCAGCGAGTCGAATGTCGTCTTCACGGGCGGGACGCTGGTGGTCAACTGCCCGCAGGGTGAGCTGAACGGGTCGATCATCGTCGTCAAGGGCAACCTGCAGGGGACGATCACCGGCGCGAGCTTCGGCGGCGCCGGCGGGTGCACCAGCTCTTCCGGTCCGGCGTCTGTCACCGGCGGGCCGGTTCCGGGGACGGCGTTGACCCAGACGCTGAAGACGAACGGCAAGGGCCAGCTCTCGGGCGGCCTCCAGCTGGACGTCAGCCTCAATGGGGGCGCAATGTCCTGCTCGTATGCCTCGAAGTCGATCAAGAGCATCTACGACACCGACGGCGAACCGATCGACCTCGAACTGCCGCGACCCCCGAAATTCAAACTCAAAGAAGGCGGCAGCCCAGGCTGCCCCAAGACGGGCACGCTCTCGCAGAACACGTGGGCAGTGAACGCCGCAGCGCCGTCGGGCGGTGAGTTCCCGCTCGTGTTCGTCGGTTGAGCTACGGCGTCATCTGGCGCGTGGGGCCGGCCTGTGAGGGCCGGCCCCGGCGTCTTCGGCGCCGCCTGTTTGAATGGCTAGGAGATGAGCTGGGGGGACGTAAGCCGGGAGCCCGAGGCGATCCCGCTGACCGCACAGGACGAGGCGATCCTGCGACTGGAGGGGCGGCTGCTCGTCGGCCACACCTGCAAGGTGATCGCGCTCGCCGCGCCGGCACCGTCGCTGGAGGAGCTGCGGCGGCGCGTCGCAGAGCGCATCGGCGCGGTTCCCCTGCTCACGATGAGGCTCGGCGCCTCGGGCGGGCACCCGGCCTGGGTCGCGGCGCGGGGCCTCGATCCCGAGGGGCAGATCGTGCAGGCGGCCGCAGGGGCCGAGCTCGATGCCCTCGGATTGCGCACCGAGGTCGCGCGCCTGTTCGGAGAGCGCCTCGATCGCGAGCACCCGCTCTGGCGCGTCGACGTCGCCAGGCTCGATGACGGCGGCGCGGCGCTGATCTGGCGCCTTCACCACACGCTGGCCGATGGCACGACCGCGATGCGCTTCGCGCGCATGCTCCTGTGGGACGAGGACGCCGCGCCGTCGACGGCCCGTTCCCGAGCCGCCGTCGCCGCGCGGGACGAGAGCCGCCGGCGGGCACATCTCGCGCACTTCTTCGCGCGCGAGTTCGCACGCGCCTCATCGCCGCTCGACGGGCGGATCGGCATGCGCAGGGAGGTCGCATTCGCGAGCGTGCCGCTGCGGGCGCTCCACGATGCCGCCCGCGAGCTGGCTGACGCGACGCTGAACGACGCGCTTCTGAGCGCGGTCGGGGGCGGCCTGCGCGAGTGGGTCGAGCGCCATCACGGGCGGCTCTCCTCGATCCGCGTGAAGGTGCCGGTCAGCCTTCATCACGAGGGTGACGAGGTGGCCAACGTCGACTCGTTCTTCATCGTCGACGTCCCGCTCGCGGAGGACGACCCGGTGCGGCGGCTGCGCCTCGTTCGCGAGGGCACAGCGCTGCGCAAGGCGGACCACGACGCCGAGAGCATGGACCGGCTGCTGGCCGAGCTGCGCGGCGCCTCACCGGGCCTGGCGGGCCTGTGCGAACGGGTCGAGCGCAGCGCCCGCGCGTTCGCGCTCAACGTCTCGAACGTCCCCGGGCCGCGCGAGGCGGTCAGCGTCCTCGGGGCGAGCGTCGCGTCGATGCACTCGATTGCCGAGATCGCGAGCCATCACGCGCTGCGCGTGGCCGTGGTCTCGATGTCCGACACCCTCTATCTCGGGTTCTGCGCGGACGCCGGGGTGGTCGGCGACGTCAGCGAGATCGCCGACGCGACCGAGCGCGAGGCGCTCGCGATGATCGCCGCCGCGGGCGCGAAGTAGCCTCCAGGTCGAATCCGATTCCCTGCGAGAAGGAGGCCGAACGGTGAGCAAGCCGGTTCTGTTCTGCTACGACGGATCCGAGGGCTCCAGAACGGCGCTCGCAGCCGCCGGTGATGTGATGAAGCCCGCCGACGCCGTAGTCCTTGCCGTCTGGACGCCGGCGGTGCTCCAGCTGGCCCGCGCCGGGTCGTTCTTGATCGCCGTGCCGAACGAGGGCGAGATCGACGAGCAGGAGGCGGCGAGGGCCCGAGAGATCGCAGAGGAGGGCGCGGCGGCTGCACGCGCGCGCGGCTACGACGCCACGGCGCGCGTCGCCGAGGCCGACGAGTCCGTGCCGAAGACGATCGACGCGATCGCGGAGGAGATCGGCGCGGGGCTGGTGGTCTGCGGTCAGCGCGGCCGGGGCGCGATCGGCAGCGCGCTCCTCGGCAGCGTCTCCCACGCGCTCGCCGCGCACGCCAAGCGGCCGGTGCTCATCGCGCCGCAGCACCCGTCGTAGCCTCGGTCCCGCGCTCGGCGCCGTCCGCGACCTCGCGATGGTGGCAGTTGCCGATCGCGAGACGGGCGAGGGCCGCCCTGAGCGTCGGAACGTGATGCTTCGCCCGGCCGGGCAGGATCAGCAGGGCCAGCAGGAAGGCGACGCCGAAGATCCCGACCGACCACCAGAACGCGGTGGTGTAGCCGTGCACCGCTGCCGCGTCGGCGAGCCCCGGAGTGTGCAGATGCGAAGCCGCATAGCTCGCGACGGCGCTCGCGAAGATCGTGCTCAGAAGGGAGGTGCCGACCGAGCCTCCGACCTGCTGGGAGGTGTTCACCATCGCCGAGGCGACCCCGGCCTCGCTCCCCTGCACTCCCAGCGTGGCCGTCGAGAAGGCCGGCGCGAAGATGCACCCCATGCCGACGCCGAGCACGAGCAGGCCGGGGAGCACGTCGGCCGCGTAGCTGGAGGTGGGGGTCAGGTGCGTGAAGAGGAACATCCCGAGCGCGCCGAGCGTGGTTCCGATCAGCACCAGCGGCTTGACGCCGGTGTGCTGGATCACGCGGGTCTGCACCGTGGTCGAGGTCACGACCAGGACTCCGGTGAGCGGCAGGAACGCCAGCCCGGTGGTGAGCGGCGAGAGGCCGCGCTGCTCCTGCAGGAAGTAGGTGAGGAAGAGGAAGACCGCGAAGATCCCTGCACCGGCGAGCGCGATCGTGGTGTAGGCGCCGCCGCGGGCGCGGTCCCAGATGATGTGCAGGGGCAGCAGCGGGTGCTTGGAGCGGCGCTCGATCAGCACGAACGCCGTCAGCAGGATCGGGCTTGCGACGAGCGCGAGCACCGTCGCCGTCGCGCCCCAGGAGTGGGTCTCGGCGTTGGAGAACCCGTACACCAGGGCGAACAGGCCGAGCGCTGAGGTCAGCGCGCCCGGAATGTCGATCCGCTCTCGCTGCGGCGCGCGGTGGTTGACCAGCAGCCGCAGTGCGACCATCGTCGTCGGCACGGCGATCACGAGGTTGACGTAGAGGCACCAGCGCCAGGAGAGGATCTGCGTCAGCGCGCCGCCGAGGATCAGGCCGAGCGAGGCGCCGCCGCCGGCGATCGCCCCGAAGATCCCGAATGCGGTGGGCCGGTCGGGGGACCCCTCGAAGGTCACGGTCAGCAGCCCCAGCGCCGAGGGCGCGAGCAGGGCGCCGAACCCGCCCTGGAGCGTGCGGGCCGTCACGAGCACGCCGAAGGAGCCCGCCAGCCCGCCGATCGCCGAGGCGATCGCGAAGCCGACCAATCCGACGATCAGCGTCCACTTGCGACCGAACAGGTCGCCGAGCTTCCCGCCCAGCAGGAGCAGGCTCCCGAACGCCAGCGCGTAGGCCGTGACGATCCATTGCCGGCTGTCGGTCGAGAAATGGAGCGCTTCCTGGGCCGATGGGATCGCGATCGTCACGATCGTCGCGTCCAGCACCACCATCAGCTGGGCGACGCTCAGCAGTGACAGAACCGCCCAGCGGTTCGGTTCCCCGTCAGCCGACCCGGCGGACACCGGAGCAGCCCCGCTCCGACCCCCGCTTGCACCATCGGCCCCGGCCATGCCCTGACGGTAACAGCGCCCGCCCGGCCTCGACGGGAGGGCGAGCGCCCCGGTGCGCGGTTTCCCCAGCCGTGCCTCGCCCGGGGCGGAGCCCCGAACCCGGGACGTGATCCGGCTGCCTGGCTTTCACCCGCGGCGCGTTATCCCCGTCACCTCCCACGCCCGCCCGAGCCCGCTCGCGTAGAACACGATGAGCACGAGGACGAGGGCGCGCTGCAGGCCCGTGCTGTGGATGTCCGCCAGGAGCGCCACGGCGAGGGCGAGCTGCGCCGAGTAGCCCGCGATCGAGATCGACGCGAAGACGAGATTCAGCTCGCGGTTCCGAGAGCGGGAGGAGAAGTTCCCCGCGCGTTTCGCCCTCGGTATCAGCCGCCACGTGGCCAGCAGGCCGACCGCCGCCATCACGAGGCTCGAGACACCGAGTGCGCTCGCACCTCCGGTCAGGGCGACGATCGAGACGAAGAAGATGTTCACGAGCACGACGAACGCGCTCCCGGCCAGCACGGTCCGCAGCTCCCGCGTGATGGAGTTCTGGTCGTCCGCGTTCACGATCGAGACGGCTACGACGAGCAGGCCCAGGATGGCGGCTGAGGCGCCCGTGCTCGCGGTGAAGAAGCTCTCGTAGCGGCCCACGGCCGGGGCAGCGTAACGGGCGTCGCCGGGTTGGGGTTCGCCCCCTCCCGGACCCGGATCGGTCAGACTGCGACTGCGGTTCCGACGCACAAGGGGGCTGGACGTGGAGAGCTTCGATGTTGTCGTGGTGGGCGCCCGCCTCGCGGGGTGCGCTGCGGCGGCGCCGCTGGCTCGCGCCGGGCGCCGCGTCCTGGTGCTCGACAGGATGCAGTTCCCGTCCGACCAGCTCTCGACCCACGTGCTGATGCCGGCCGGAACGAGCGAGCTCGCGAGACTCGGTGCGCTCCCCCGGATCCTGAGCTTGAACCCGTCGAGGGTCCGCTACGTGGAGGTCCAGGCGGAAGGAGCCGTCTGCCGCGAGAGGGTCCGTCCAGCGGCCGACGGGATCGATTACGGCGTATGCGTCCCCCGCGACCTTCAGGACGTCGAGCTCGTCGGGTCGGTTCGCGAACAGGGCGCCGAGGTCAGGGAGCGCTGCACGGTTGAGGCGCTCCGCTGGCGTGCGGGTCGCGTCACGGGCCTGCACTATCGCGACGCGGACGGAGAGGAGCAGGAGGTGAGCGCGACCCTCGTGATCGGAGCGGATGGCCGCCGCTCGACGATCGCCTCGCTCGTCGGAGCGTGGAAGCCGTACCGGCTCTCGCGAAACGGCCGCGGGCTCGTGTTCAGGTACCTGGACGATCCGCTCCCGGGCACCGCGGCGGCCGAGACCTATCACCAGTGGCGCGAGGGAACCTCCTTCGCCTTCGCGTTCCCGACCACGCCCGCGGGCCGGCTGCTGATTCTCCTGATGGGGCATCGCGACGAGGTGAGCGAGGCCAGGCGCGAACCGGAGCCCTACTGGCGGCGGAAGCTCGGCGAGCACCCCGGCCTCGCGACGCGGGTCGCGGGCGCACCGCCGGGGTCCAAGCTGCGCTCGACGGCGGACACGCCGGCGTTCTTCCGCGCCTCCTCTGGTCCGGGCTGGGCGCTGGCGGGCGACGCGGGACACTTCAAGGACCCTGTGACGGGACAGGGGATGCGTGACGCGATGTTCGCCGGACGGACGCTCGCCGAGCGGGTCCTGCCGGTCCTCGACGACCCGGCCGCCGTCGATCTCCAGACGCGCTGCTGGGAGGCGGACCGTGACCGCGAGTGCCTGCCCGCCTACCACTTCGCCAACGCCGACACCCGCGTCGAGCGCCCTTCGCCCGCGCTCTGTGAGCTCGTCCGCGACGCCGGACGCAGTCTCGAGCCGGACCTCAGCGACCTGTTCGGCCGCGCGCGGACTCTGCGGCAGATCGCGCCGCCGGGGCGTCTTGCGCGCGCGCTTGCCATGGCCCTCGCCCGCGGCGAGCGCCCGCGGGCGGAAGCACTGGCGCGGGCGGCGAGCGACGTCCGCACCGCGGCGGAGATAGAGCTCGAGCGGCACGCCGACCGGTTCCGCTCGACCCGCAGCATCCGGGGCTCCGAGCATGGCGATGCCGTCTGGCCCGCACCGCCGCCCGCGCCCGCCGGGTCCCGCCGCCCTCCCGTCCCGGGCGCGATCGATGTTGCCGAGCCGGGCCTGAGCGAGCCCGGCCTCCACGAGGAGGTCGCGACGTGACGCGACTGGCGGTCGTCCAGCCGGCATTGGAGCTCGGTGAGGTCGAGCGGAACCTCGCGCGGGTCGAGGAGCTGATTCGCGATGCCCACCGCGAGCACGGCGCCGACGTGATCGTCGTGCCCGAGGGCTTCACGACCCCCAACGTGTACGCCAAGGTCCTGCGGAGCACGGCACGTCCGGTGGACGGGCAGCCTCTGCAGTTGCTGGTCCGGCTCGCCCGCGAGCTCGACTGCCTGCTCGCGGGCGGGTTCGTCGCCGTACGCGGAGAGCACACGTACGGAACGTTCGTGCTCGCGGAACCGGATGGGGCCCTGCATCTGCACGACAAGGACATCCCCACGGCGTGGGAGCAGCACTTCTATCGGGGCGGCGACGACGAGGGGGTCGTGCAGAGCGGCGCGCTCGGCTGCGCCGTCGGGCTGATGTCGGGGTGGGAGTGGGCGCGCTACCGCACCGCCGCCCGCGTGCGGGCCCGCGGGGCAAGACTGGTGCTCGGCGGCATGTGCTGGCCGTCGCTGCCACTGAACTGGGGCGGGCCGCTGCGGTGGTGGACGAAGCGCGAACACGCGATCTGGCGCCGCCAGGCACGCGAGCTGCCGGGCCAGGTCGCGCGTCTCACCGGCGCACCCGTGGCCCATGCCTCCCACGTGGGGCCGGTGCGTGGGGAAACTCCGCTCGGGCCGGGCATCGCGTGGGGGACGCAGATGCTCGGCGAGTCGCAGATCTGCGATCGCGATGGCAGGATCCTCGCGCGCCTGTCGCTCGAGGACGGCGAGGGCCACGCGGCGGCGGACGTCGAGCTCGCGGCTCCGGCTCCGAGCGACCCGATCCGGGATCGCTTCTGGATTCCGGACATGACCGTGACGACCCACGTCGCATGGCACGGCATGAACACGCACGGCGCTCTCAGCTATCGGCTGCGCCACGCGCGCGGCGGCTTCGACTGGCAGGCGTGGCCGGCCGGCGATCTCCCGGATGAGGTCGCGCCCGGCTCTGCCGGTGAGGCGCCGGCCGCGACCAGCTCCTAGGGGCGGGCGCCGTCTCCGCACACGGCTTCGTGCACCTACCACGGTTGCGGTACCAGCCGCGGTTGAGGGCAACTGCGGCCCTCGCGGTGCGTTGTGAGGGGTGGGGTCAGAGGGAGACCCAGACGCGACACGGAGCTGGTCGCGTACGGCGAGAGCAGTGAGCGGGGCATGGATCGCCCCGCTCTCGCCTGCACGTCGGTGAAGCGCTCTCACCGGGGCTGCGCGCTCGAGCGGGGAGGGCCCGATCGAGGCTCCCGTCCCCGATCCGGAGATCTAGGTGCGCAGGCGCTCGGCGAGGCCGTCTACGTCGGCGACGGTCACCGTGAGCTCGGGGTGGCGCAGGCGTCCCGTCGGCTCGAGGCCCGGCACCGGCTCGTGGAACGAGATCAGCACGCCACGCTCGCCGTTGGTGGCGAACGTCAGCCCGTGGTCGGTGACCGCGAATCGCGCCGGTCCTGCGGTCTTCAGGAACGCGTAGGGCCCGGTGACGGCAACGGCGCTGATGTTGGCGAGGGGCGTGGTCACGCGCCAGCGGCCGAAGTGCGCCCGCAGCGTGTCCGCGTCGACATCCACCCAGGCAGTCGCGGGGGTGATGCCGAACAGCCGAGCCGGCCGCCGGTACGCGTCGGCGAAGCGAAACGTGAAGTGCTCAGCACCGGTCATACGGGCGAGGCTAGCCGGGCGAGGGGCGCACCGGGTGTCAGACGCCCGGCACCCCGCCGCAGCACCGCCCGGGTGCCGCGTCACCATCTGCGGATGCCCGCAAGACGCCACGTCGGTGCGGCGGCGCCCGCGTTGGTGCTCGTTGCGGTGTTCCTCGCCGCCGGCTGCGCCTCCAAGGGCGACGTCGGCGAAACGGAGCGAACCGGCGCGCCGAGCCGCACTGCGACGCAGCGGCCGGACCCTCCTGCGGCCTCCACTCCGGCAGCGCCCTCGGCGAAAGGGGGGTCGAGCCCGGCTGCGCCCGCCATCGCGCCCCGAAGCGGCTCGTCCGGCAATGCGGGTGCCGGCACGGCGGGGCCGCCGCCGGGCATACCCCCCGCTCACCCCGTTCCCGCGGCGTTCCGGCCTGCGCCCGGAGCCCCCTCGGATGCCGAAGTGCGTGCGCAACTGGAAAAGCTCTCGGCGCTCAAACGCCGTGAACACGAGCAGGCGCTCAGCGCCGCAGCGGCAAACCTGGCCGGCCTGCTGCCATGGTCGCTCGAGCCGAAGACCGGGGTCCGGGAAAGCGTCGCCTCGGTCTTCACCGACTACGGGCTGGGGCTTGCCTGCGGCGGAGTGCTGCGGCGGGACCAACTCGGCGTCGCACACAAGACGGCGCCATGCGGAACGCTGATCACATTCGAATACGGAGGCCGGACCCTGACCGTCCCGGTGATCGACCGAGGGCCCTATGTGGCCGGACGCGAGTGGGATCTGACCGGGGCGACAGCCGCAGCGCTCGGCTTCCCCGGGCTGGGGCGCATCCGCTGGGCCGTCGCAGGCTGAGCGGCCCAAGCCGGGCGGATCGCAGATAATCGCGACAGACGGCTGCCGGCCGGCGGCCGATACCGCGCGAAAGGACAGAGCCATGAGCAGCCTTCCCAGCGAGCTGCGAGAGCTGATCGAGTCCGGTCCGCTGGCCCACCTGAGCACGATCAACGCCGACGGCAGCCCGCAGGTGAGCGTCATCTGGATCGGGCTCGACGGAGACGACGTCCTGAGCGGTCACATGGGGCGGTACTTGAAGGTGCGCAACGTCGAACGCGACCCCCGGGTCGTGCTCTCCTTCACGGCGCCGCGGGACCGCAACGCCTTCCTGAACCCATACGCCGTGTTGCGGGCGCGCGCCACGGTCGAGGCGGGCGAGGCTGCCTGGGACCTGCTGAACCGCCTGGCGAAGGTCTATCTGTCTCCCGTCACCGAGTTCCCCGCGCCGAGGGGTCCCGGCTACGTCCTGCGGTACTCCGTGGAGCACATCGGCGGCGTCGGGCCCTGGGCGCCCTCGGGGCGGTAGAAGCTCGCTCCTCGAGGGCCGAGCGGAGCGCGTCTTTGCCGAGCTCGCCTCACGCGCTCCGACGCGTGAGAGGTGGCCCTCGGCGGCGCGCGATGGCTTGAGCCCGGCCGGGAGCGCACGCGAGCCGCACACGATGGCCGGCCGGGCGTCGCTCAGGCCGGCTGCGATCGCTTCTGGAACACGAGGCGGTAGTGGTCCAGGAGCTCACGTTCGAAGCACACCTTGTTCGCGCTGACCCCGGATGCGAACGCCAGCCGGAAGTCCGGGCTGGTGATCCAGCGGGGCACGAGCTGCAGCTTGAGCCAGGACTTGCGGGCGGTCCGCCGGCCGATCCGGGCATTCCACTGCTTGATCGTCTCGATGTAGTCGAGGCGCCCGCTCACGCTCGAGACGAGCTCGAAATGGGGCTCGGCGCAGCTCTCCACCTGCTCCTCGCCGAATGGCAGCCACGAGCCCGGAAACTGCCGCGCGAGCAGTGCGAGGTACCAAGCGTCGGTGTCCTTGGGCGGTATCTCGCCGAGGGCGGCGAGGGCTTCGCCGGGCGGGATCATGTTGCGGCCGTAGACCATCGTCTGCAGGTACAGCCGCCCACCGTCGGGAAGCACCTCCGCGACGCGCCCGAACAGGTCGCGATAGATCGACTCCTGCCGCCCCGTTCGGAAGTCCTCGGGGGAACAGAAGTGCTCGAAGGCGCCCAGGCTCGCGACCGCGTCGAAGTCTCCGAACCAGCTGCGCTCGAGCTTGCGCGCATCGCGAAGGTGGACGTCGAGGCCATGGCGCCGGCAGGCTGCCAGCTGGGCTCGGGAGAGCGTCACCCCGGTTCCGGCGGCGCCACGCCTGCGTATGGAGTCGAGCAGCGCTCCCCACCCGCAGCCGAGATCGAGTATCCGCTTGCCGGGTCCGATGCCGATCTGCTCGGCGACGTACTCGTGCTTGCGGCGCTGCGCCTCCGCAAGGGAGATCGAGAAGTCCCCGTCGTACTTGGCGCCGCTGAAGTCGGCCAGCTCGCCCATGCTCAGACGGAACACGCGGTCGGTCAGCGAATAGGTGAAGTCGATGTCGTCGGCGGTGGCGATCGTCCGGGCTCCTCGGTTGCACTTCGGCCGGCCCGGTCGAGGCTAGCCGCGTTGCGCGCCCGATCCTCCCCGCGACCGCAAACCTGCGTTCATCCGTCGCGCGGCTGGAGCACAGTCAGCGCGACGTCTTTTGCCCGCCACGGTTTCGGGGTAACTCCTCCGTAACCAACCGAATGAATATCGAGTAACGAGGAAGGGCGGACCTGATCGTGGGCCTCTTGGAGCTGATTTTGATTGTTCTGGTGATCCTCGCCATCGCGGGCGGGATCGGCATCAGCCCGTTGCTGTGGCTGCTGCTGCTGGTCGCCGTTGTCGTGTACTTCACCGGCGGCGGCTTCGGCCGGCGCAGAGGCGGGCGGGTCTAACAGGCCCGACACGCTCCGGGTCGGACCGCCCGCGCCGCGCGCACCGAGCAGCGATCCGGCTGCTCGGTGACCTAAGGCTCGGGCGGGCCCGCCGGCTCGTCACCCTCCGGGGAGGGCTCGGCCGCGGGGTCCAGGTGCTCGTCTGCGTCGCCCTCGGGTGACGGGTTGGCCGCCGCCCACTTGCGGGCGTCCTTGCGCGCCTGTTTTTCGGCGCGCCGCTCGCGCAGCTTGTTTTCGCGAGCCATCTTGGCCATCGTCGTTCGCTTCTTGCTGCTGGAGGCCACTCTTCAGTTCCCTTCTTCGAGGGCGAGCCCGAACGGAGACGACGGCCCCGTGCGACGCCCTTCGCGCCGCCGGGAACCGTTCGATGTCCCTGTTGGGTCCTGCGCGATGTCGTCCTAGACGACCTGGACGTTGGCGGCCTTCGGCCCCTTGTCGCCCGGTTCGGCGTCGTAGGTGACCTTGGCGCCTTCAGCAAGAGAGCGGTAGCCCTCGCCGACGATCGCGGTGTGGTGAACGAAGAGGTCCTTGGACTGGTCGTCGGGCGTGATGAACCCGAAGCCCTTGTCGTCGCTGAACCACTTGACAGTTCCGGTAGCCATTCTTTCCTCCGGCTTTGGATAGTGCTGCGAACGCGGAGATTGCTGATGCAAAGGCTACGAGCGCTGGCACTGCGTTGCTGGGCGAGACGCCCAGCCTGATCGGATGACGCTAGCACGGAGCGCCGGAGGGCGTTCGGACGGGGCCGGCGATTGCCGCAGGCGTGGCTGACCGTAACCACCGGAAGGCGGCCACGGGGATGGTCCCGTGTTCCGCGCCGCAGAGGGACCGTCCTGCGCGGCGGCCGGACGGCTTCTGGTATTCCTACTTCGCTGCCGCGCAAGCGTGGCGCATCGGAGCGGGAGGGTCATGGACGGGCGAACCGAGCACGGCGGGGCGACGCAGACAGGCTTGATCTCGGCCTCTGGACGTGCCGCGCGGCTGCTCTTGCGCGCCGGGCGGTTCGCTCTCGCTGTTCCCGCTGCGCTCCTGCTCTTGCTGTGTGGCCCGGCCGGGCCGCTCGCTGCGAGCGGTCAGCCCGCTCTGACCCGGATCGGGGCCACGCCCGGGCTTCCCGCCGGAGCTGTGGACCTCGGAACGACGCCGGCGGCGAGCACGGTGAGCGGGACGGTGGTGCTGCGCCCGCGAGACGAGCGCGCCCTCGAAGCTTTCATCGCCGGCGCGACGCACAAGGGCTCGCCGCAGTTCGGCCGCTATCTGACGAAGGGCCAGTTCGCCGCTCGCTTCGGGCCGGAAGCGGGGACGGTGGACGCGGTGCGCGCCACCTTGCAGTCCGCCGGTCTGCAGGTGCGCGCCGGCGCAGAGAGCAGCCTCGCGATCTCGTTCTCCGGCGCAGCCGCGCAGGTGGGGACGGCGTTCGGCACGACCCTCCACCGCTACCGCCTGCGCAGCGGGTCGGTGATCACAGCGAGCACGAGCGCCCCCGCGGTGCCCCAACAACTGGCGGGCTCGGTCGTGGCGGTGGAGGGACTCGGCGGGGCTCGGAGCACCCACACCTCTCGCGTCCATCGCAGCGCGGCACTGGCGGCCCGGTTCCCCGCCGCCACCTCCGCAGCGTTCTCGCATCCCGCCGGCTCGCCGGACGCGTGCCCGCAAGCACGGAGTGCGGCCTCGCATCTCGGCGGGCTCACCGATGATCAGATCGCCAACGCGTACGGCGCGTTCGGCCTGTATGGCGTCGGAGACACAGGCGCCGGGGTGCACATCGGGGTGTTCGAGGAGGAATCCTTCTCCTACGCGGACATGAAGCACTTCGACGCGTGCTACTTCGGCGCGCCGGCGGCAGCTCAGATGGCCAAGCGCCTTCATGTGATCGCGCTCGAAGGCGGCCTCGCCGAAGGCCCCGGCATCGACGGCGAGGCCCTGCTCGACGTCGAGGACGTCTCGGCGACCGCACCCGGCGCCGAAATCGATGTCTATGAGAACCCGGAATCTCCGGCGGGCGAAGTATCGGAGATCGCCGCGATGGTCGACGAAGACCGCGATCAGATCGTCACCTCGAGCTACGGGCAGCCGTGCGAGGAAGAGGAGGAGGAAGGCCAGCCGGGCACCCAGGAGGCGCTCAACTTCCTCTTCCAGCAGGGGGCGGCGCAAGGGCAGACGTTCCTGGGCGCCGCGGGCGACAGCGGCAGTGACAACTGCGAAGAAGTCCATCGGGAAACGATCCTCAAGGGCGATCAGAACCCGCTGTCAGGTGGCGAAACCGCTAGCCAGCCCTACGTGCTGGCGGTCGGCGGCACGACGATCACCGACGCGACGCAGCCGGTCCAGGAGCATGTCTGGAACGACGGCGCGGAAGGTGGCGCCGGCGGGGGTGGGATCTCCCGCGCGTTCGCGATGCCGAGCTGGCAGCGGGCTGCGACGGTGCCCGGCATCGACGCACCTGGGAGCGCCGACTACGAAAACGCCGCCTCCGTCGAGCGCAGGTTCGGCTACCCGACTGGATTCTGCGACGAAGCTCTCGAAGGTGCCGGCCCCACCACTCCGTGTCGTCTCGATCCCGACGTCTCCGCGCAGGCCGACGAGTACACGGGTGCCGTCACGGTCTACAGCGAAGAGTATGTGGGCGAAGGTGAAGAAGCGAGTCCCGATGGGTGGATCACCTCGGGAGGCACCTCCTCGGCGACCCCGATCTGGGCAGGGATGCTCGCGCTCGCAGACGCGTCCCCGACCTGCCGGTCGAACCCCGCGACGGCGGGCGGCGTGGGGTTCGTCACGCCCCTGCTCTACGCGATCGCGTCCAACCCGAGCGACTACGCGGCTTCGTTCAACGACGTGACCGAAGGCGACAACGACCAGTACGGGCTCGACGACGGTAAGGTCTACCCGGCGCGCAAGGGGTTCGATCTGGCCTCGGGGCTGGGCTCGCCGCGGATGACCGGCCCCGGCGGCTCGGCCGGCCTGGCGTACTACCTGTGCAGCTTCGCCGGGACGCCGGCCGCGCGTCCGGCCGTGACGGCGCTCACCCCGAGCTTCGGCTCCACGAAGGGCGGAGAGACCGTCGAAGTCACGGGCAGCGGCTTCGAGAGCTCGGGCAAGCCCGATGTGGCGGGCGTGCTGGTGGGCACCTGGCAGGTTCCGTCAGGCTCGATCGATGTGACCGGTCCCGGTTCTCTGAAGGTCACGATGCCGCCCGCGAGCGACACGCTCCCTGCCGATTCGCCGGCGGCGCAGGACGGCGCGGGGCCGGCCGACGTGGTGGTGAGCCTCCAGGACGGCGAGTCCAGCGCCACAGGCACGCCCGCAAGGTTCGAGTACGAGGACGAGCTCGGATCGAGCCCGGTTCCGAGCATCACCGGGATGGTGCCGACCGGAGGCAGCGAGACGGCCCCCGCGCCGGTGACGATCCTCGGCGCGGACTTCGATGCCGCGACCAGCGTGACGTTCGGAGGAGTCGAGGCGAGCAGCTTCAAGATCCTCGGCGACTCGCAGATACAGGTGACGCCGCCGGCCTACTCGGCGGCGACCGCCTGCTCGCCGCTCCCGACGACGGGCGTCTACGCGGGAGAGAACGCGACCAACGACATCTGCCAGGTCCAGGTCGCCGTGCATGACGCCGGCGCGGCGAGCGCCGCTTCGGCGATCCTGCCGCCGGTCGAGGGAGCGGCTGCCTTCGAGCAGGACGGTGCGTTGATCGCGCCGGCCGGATGCGGCTGCGAGGTCTATCCGACGCCGAGCGAGTACGACTACGCCCCGTCTCCGCGGATCACCTCGGTCTCGACCTCGGAGGGCCCTGCGAGCCTCGCCAGCGAGACGAACGAAACGCTCGTGACGCTCCACGGCGTCGGGCTGAACCGCTTCACCTTCCTCTACACGGACTTCGGCCCCTCCTCCGAAGAAGCGTCGCTCAACTCGGGACCCGCGCCCTACTGGCAGACGCCGGCCTACATCACCGGCACCGAGATCCAGATTCAGGCGCCGGCGCTGGTCGAAGAAGGCGAAGAAGCACCGACCGCCGGGCCCGAGACCATGCCGGTGTCCGTCCGGACGCTGGCCGCCTCCTCGCCGGCCTCGAGCGTCGAGTACGCCGGGGTCCCGCGCGTCAGCGAAGTCCAGAACGCGGCGAGCAGCCGGCGGCTGAAAGGCCACAGCGGAGCCCTCGACACGGGGGGCACGCCGCTCGTCGTGACGGGCAAGGGCTTCGCGGGCCAACTGACGCGGATCGAGTTCTCAGAAGAAGGCGAAGAACTCTCGCTCGGCACCCAGTACACGTTCACAGCCGAAGGCGAAACCGGCTTGCGCACCGAGACCGTCTCACAGAATCCCGGCCTCGTCGACACGCGGGCCTGCACCGTGAGCGGGTGCAGCCCCGCCTCGGCGCGCGACGAGCTCTACCTCTATCCGCCGGGAAAGCCCGTCGTCGAATCGCTCTCGCCGGATGGCGGGCCCGCGGCCGGCGGCACCGCCGTGCGGGTTCGCGGGCAGAATCTCGGCTGTCCGCTCGGCGTCGATTTCGGGGGCAGGAAGGCGGAGACGTTCACGGCGGGCGGCGGTCTGCTCGGCTGCGGCTCCACCGAAAAGCTGCGCGCGAGCTCGCCCCCGGGGAAGGCGGGCAAGAGCGTGCCCGTCACGGTCAAGACGCTCGAGAGCTACTTCACCCAGACCCGCGACGCTCCCTCGCGGGCGCGGTTCACCTACTCGGGCTAGGCACCGCGCCGCCGCCGATCGTCGCGCTTGGGGCTCGTATAGTGAGGCTCGTTGTTCGCTCGAGCAAGGAGCCTGCCGTGGACGTAGAGATCTGGTCTGACGTGGCGTGCCCGTGGTGCTACATCGGCAAGCGCCGCTTCGAGGCCGCGATGGAGCAGTTCGAGCACCGCGAGGACGTGAACGTGACGTGGCGGAGCTTCGAGCTCGATCCCGGAGCGCCGCACGAGCGCACGGGGGACCGCGCCGAGCGCTTGGCGGAGAAGTACGGCATGACCGTCGAGCAGGCGCGGGAAGCGGAGGCGCGGCTCACGGCCGTGGCAGCGGGGGAGGACCTCCCGTTCCGCTTCGACGTCGCCCGCAGCGGCAACACCTTCGACGCTCACCGCGTCGTTCACCTGGCCGAGGCCCACGACCTTCAGGACGCGATGAAGGAGCGCCTGTTGAGCGCGTACTTCACCGAAGGTCAGCTGATCTCCGATCACGACACGCTCGTGCGCCTCGCCGTGGAGGTGGGGCTCGATGAGCGCGAGGTCCGCGAGGTGCTGCTCGGCGAGCGATTCGCGGAGGAGGTTCGCGAGGACGAGCGGACAGCCGGCGAGCTGGGAATCAGCGCCGTGCCCACCTTCGTGGTCGATCGCAAGCTCGGCGTCTCGGGCGCCCAGCCGCCCGACGCGCTGCTCGATCTTCTGCGTGAGGGATGGGCCAGGCACAGCTCCGAGTCGGCGCTGGTCTAGGAGCGCCCGGCGATGGCCATCTTCGAGGACCTCAGGCTGCTGGACGGCGCGCAGCTCGAGGAGGACGAGTTCCAAGGGCGGGCCGTGCTCGTCGTGAACGTCGCCTCGCGCTGCGGGCTCACCCCTCAGTACACCGGCCTCGAGCAGCTGCAAGAGCGCTATGGCGAGCGGGGCTTCACCGTGCTCGGCGTCCCGTGCAACCAGTTCGGCGAGCAGGAGCCGGGCAGCGCGCAGGAGATCCAGACGTTCTGCTCGACCACCTACGGCGTCAGCTTCCCGATGACCGAGAAGATCGAGGTCAACGGCCCCGGGCGCCATCCGCTGTACGAGCTCCTGACCGCCACCGCCGACGAGGACGGTGCCGCGGGCGACGTGCAATGGAACTTCGAGAAGTTCCTCGTCTCGGCCGACGGGCACCCGGTGGCGCGCTTTCGCCCCACCGTGGAGCCGGAGTCCCGGCAGTTGACCGACGCGATCGAGTCACAGCTCCCCGGCTGACCGCCTGCACGGGCGGATAGCCGGAGACCGCCGGGTCCTCGCCGGCGCTCGGGGCGCGGACGCAAAAGAGGGCCTCCTGCCCGAAAGGGACGACGCGAATCGCCCTGACTCGTCCCTTTTCGGACGACGCCGCTGTCGTACCTGAGTCCCGCCCGTCGCGTCACCGACGGGCAGGCAAAAAGGTGAAATTCAGTCATACGTCCAAACGCTCTTGTCCCCCGGGACCGAGCGTGTACCTTGCCGCCGGGTCAGAGAAGTCCGAAAACAGACAACTGAGTCGGTTCTCGGGCGTACTGATCAATAGGTGACAAATGGGGGTTACCGGCCGTTGATCGAACGGCACTGGTGAATCGGCCGTAAGTCGAGTGCGACGCGGTCACGACTGTGTGCGCTGTGTAGGGCGAACGGTGAGCCAGGAGGGCAGCTCCGAATGCGCAAGGGGGGTTACAGATGGCAGTACAGACAGCACCCACAGGACGTGTGGTGGAGGGCCGCGAAGCACCGACCGATCTTCGATCGGTGCCGCCGCTCCTGTCGCGGCGGCGGATCACCGGCGACGCGGAGTATCCGCGGGTGAGCGTGATCGTCCCGACGATCAACGAGGCTCGCAACCTCCCGCTCGTCCTCGGGCAGATCCCGGACGCCGTCCACGAGGTGGTGATCGTGGACGGGCACTCGACCGACGGCACGCCCGAGGCGGCGCGCAGCGTCTATCCGAGCGCGCGAATCATCACGCAGTCGGGGCGCGGAAAGGGCGACGCCCTGCGCTGCGGCTTCGAGGTTGCGACCGGCGACATCCTCGTGATGATGGATGCCGACGGCTCGGCGGATCCTGCGGAGATCCCGCGGTTCGTCGAGGCGCTCCTCGACGGGGCGGACTTCGCGAAGGGCACACGCTTCCGCCACGGCGGCGGGAGTGCCGACATCACCCCGCTGCGCAGCGCCGGCAACGCCGCGCTGAGCACGACGGTAAACGTCCTGTTCGGAACCGCCTACTCGGACCTCTGCTACGGCTTCAACGCCTTCTGGCGCCACTGCCTGCCGGCGATCGACGTCGACTGCACGGGCTTCGAGGTGGAGACGCTGATCAACATCCGCGTCGCGCGTGCGCCGTTGACGGTACGCGAGGTGCCCAGCTACGAGTACGCCCGCATCCACGGCGAGAGCAACCTGCGGACGTTCCGGGACGGGGGCCGCGTGCTGCGAACGATCGTGCGCGAGCGGCTTCGCCCGGCCAGGCGCGCGGCGGCGCTCCAGCGCCGGCGGATCCCCTACCACCTCGACGTCGGTCTCACCGGCGAGACGGCATGACGCGGGGAATCGAAATGCTCAAACGCACTCACCACTCACAGCAGTCACTGCGAAAGGGAGCGAACTCGATGCAACGACTGACAAGTCTCGCGGCCGTCGCGATCCTCGGGTCGCTGCTCGTCGCGGCACCGGCGAACGCTGGTGAAAGAGGGCCGAAAATCCAAGGTGAACAGGAACTCAGCCTGCGTGCCCACGCGAAGAACATCAGCGGGTACGCCGGACCTGTGAACACCGGCGGAATCCTTCCGACCGGCAAGCTCTACGTGGCGGAAGTGTCCGGCGCGATCAGCTACTACGGGCGCAAGCAGTACAAAAAGCCGAGCGGGCTGTGGGACACGGTCTGCGGTGAACCGATCGAAGAAGGCAACGGTCCGCTCGGGATCGATGCGGAATTCGTCTTCGCACGACCCTGGACCAGCCCGTGCCCGCGGAAACTCCCGGTGCGCTGGGACAACTTCGAGATCAGCGTCGACAACGGCGCGGTGTTCGCCCATCCGGCGCCGCTGAACGGACCGTTCGTCGTGCCGACGCCCGGACACCGCTACAGCTACGCGTTGAGCGGCGTGGGCGCCTACGCGCTGTTCCGGCTGCGTGACAACCCGGGTGGCCATCCGGCCACCGAAGACAACTACGGCAAGCTGCAGATCAAGATCCGCAAAGCGGTCCCGGCGGACTGTGCTGGCACCAACTACCTGCTGTTCGGAAAGAGCACGGAAGGTGAATGCCTAGCCGCCGTCTAGGGGGGAGCGGAGGCGTTTCGCCCGCCTCCGCCGGCCGACCTGGCGACCGGGCCGCGGGCGAAACGCGGCCCGGTCACCTGATCCTTGCCACGGGCGGTGCCGGTTGACGGCACCGCTCTCGCTTCTGCTGCGCCGCCCCGTGCCGCCACGCGTCTTCGGCGGCGCGGGCGCGGCTCATCTTCCGAGCGCCGGCGCGCCCGCGCCGGTGCTGCCCCCCGCAGTCTCGGCGGACCCGCCCAGGAGAGCGCTCGACGAGGGCACCGTCGCGCTTTCGGTTCGCTCCAGGGTCGCGCGGCCGTCGGCGGCGGCGCTCTACGCCCTGCTCGTCGCGCTGGCGCTGATCGCGTTGGCGCTGATCGACGACGCCGGGCGCTCGGGCGCGAGCGACACCGGCACACTCTTCTGGCTGCCGCTCACGGCGATGGTGGCGCCGGCCGCCTACCGGCTTGCCGGCGGGGAGGCCCGAGGTCGCGAGCGGCTCGCGATTCTCGTGACCCTCGGGGCCGGCCTGTATCTCGCGAAGGTCCTGCTGAGCCCGGCGGAATTCACCTTCTCCGACGAGCTCAGCACATTGCGGAGCACCGAGGATCTGGCGCGCACGGGCCGGCTGCTGACGCCCAACACGCTGGCGCACGGCTTCGCGCTCTATCCCGGCGTGGGCCTCTCCACGCTCTCGCTCGCGAGGGTCGCCGGCGCACCCTTCTTCCTGGCGGGGCTGCTCGTGATCGGCACCGCAAAGCTCGTGATCGTGATCGCCGTCTACCGGCTGCTGCTGCTCGCCTGCCGCTCGGAGCGCCTCGCCTCGATCGCGGCCCTGATCTACCTCGCCAATCCCAACTTCCTGTTCTTCGACGCGGAGTTCTCCTACGAGTCGCTCGCGCTGCCGCTCGCGGTCGCGACGCTCGCGCTCGTCGGAGTCGCCCTGCAGAGCCGGCGCGGCGCCGGCCGGCGCCGCTTGACCGCCCTCGCGGCGCTGGTGGGCTGCGCGGTGGCGCCGACCCATCACATCACCTCCTATGCCCTGCTCGTGATCCTCGCGGGCTGGGGGCTGGCCCTGGCCGTGGCGCGCTCGCGGCGCCCGTCGGCGGCCGGGCCGGGGCCGGTGTTCGCGGTGCTCGCGGCGAGCGGTCTGGCCGTGGGGATCTGGCTGGGGGTGGTCGGGAACGCGACGGGTGGCTACCTGCGGCCGGTGATCACCGGGGCCGTGGAATCGACCTGGAACTTCCTGACCGGCTCGGGAGTCGCCAAGACCCCGTTCCATTCCGGAGGCGAGGCCAACTCGCACATCGAGCAGGCCCTCGGCGCGGCCTCGGTGCTGGTGCTGCTCGTACTGCTTGCGGCGGGGCTGTGGCGGCTGCGCCGCGAGCGACCTGTCACGCCGCTCGGCTGGGTGCTCGTGGTGCTCGCCGCCGCCTACCCCGGGTCGCTCGCGCTGAGGCTCACCCAGGCGGGTAGCGAGACCTCCAACCGCGCGTCGGAGTTCCTCTTCATCGGGCTCGCGCTCGTCGCGGCGAGCGTGCTGCCGAAGCCGCGCCCCGGCTCGCCGAAGTGGCGCGCCGCCGGCTCGCGGCTGCTCGTCAGCGCGACCGTCGTGCTCCTGTTCGCGGGTGGCGTCGTGATCGGCTGGCCGCCGGACTCGCGGGTGCCCGGCAGGCCGCTGATCGAGGCGGACCCGCGCTCGGTCGAGCCCTACGACCTCGCGGCCGCGCGCTGGGCTGCGGGCCATCTGCCGAGGGGCAGCCTGATGGTCGCCGACCGGACCAACGGCCTGTTGATGTCCGCCTACGCCGGCCAGGATCCCCTGATCGGCGCGGTCCACGACCTCCCGCTCGCGGCGATCATCACCTCGCCGTGGTGGGGGCGCACCGAGCAGGAGCTGCTGCTGGGCGCCCACATCCGCTACGTGGTCGTGGACAGGCGCCTGGCCGGGCAGCTGCCCGCGCTCGGCATCTACGTCGACCACGACGAAACCGACGCGAACGCGCACCGCCGGCCGCTCTCGCCGCTCGCGATCTCGAAGTTCGAAGGCCGGCCGAACCTGCGCCGCGTCTACGACAACGGCAACGTCGCGATCTATGAAGTGCTCGGCCCACCGGAAGCGGGGCGCAGGTGAGCCGGCGCTCCGCGCAGCCGCTGGCAATCGCGGGCGCCTCGGCGCTCAGCGCGCTCGGCGTGCTGGCACTCGGGTCCGGGCCGCTGCGCGGCCTCCTCGGCGTGGCGCTGGTCCTCCTCCTCACGGGCGCGGCGTGGAACACGCTCCTCGGGCCGGCGGTGCCGTTCGCCGACCGCGCGCTCGCCGTGCTGGCCTCGAGCATCGCCACGGCGATCCTCGCCGGCATCTTCCTGGGCGCGACGCACCTCGGCTTCGGCGCGACCTCGTGGGCGCTCGCCCTCGGCTTGCTCGCCGTCGCCGCGTCGTTGACCGCGGTGGCCACGGGGGGAGCGCCGGCGAGCGAGGAACACCCACGCTACGAGCGCATCGCCCAGCGCCTGCGGCGCGGCTGGCCCACCCTGGCCTGCTTCGGGCTCGCGCTGGCGATCGCCGTCCTCGCCGTCGTCCTCGCCCACTCGAGCGCCGGGCGAAACGGTGAACGCGCGGCACGGATCGCCAACCTCGCCGCGGCCCCCGCGAGGGGTGGTGCCCGATGATCGCCGGTGCCGCCGTCCAGCGCGGGGCTGAGCTGCTGCGCCACGCTCGCCGCAGCTCGCTGCACCGCAACTCGGGCTGGATCATGCTGACGATCGTCGTCACCTCGCTGCTCGGCTACGCCTACTGGCTGCTGGCAGCGCGCCTGTTCGCGCCGGGGGAGATCGGCCTCGCCAACGGGCTGGTGTCGCTGATGACGATCACCGCGATCGTCGCCAACCTCGGCACCGCCCCCGCGCTCGTTCACCGTCTGCCCGAACGTCGCTCGGTCTCCGAGTGGTCGGCGACGCTCAGCGCGAGCCTCGTCGCGGGAGCACTGGTCGGAATGCTCGCGGGCGCGCTGGTGCTCGCCGCGCTGCCGCTGCTCTCGCCCCGGCTCGCCGCTGCACGCGAGGAGCCGCTGATGTGGCCGCTGTTCGTGCTCGGCACGGGCGCCTGCATCTGCAGCACCGTGCTCGACTACGCGTTCATCGCGGAGCGCCGCAGCGCCGGCATGTCGATGCGGGGCGCCATCTTCGGCCTCGTCAAGCTCCCGCTGATCGCGCTCCCGGCGCTCGCGCTCGGGACGGCCCACGGGACCGTCGTGATCTTCGGCTCCTGGGCGCTCGCCTATCTCGTCTCCTGCCTCGCGGGCGTGTGGGTGATGGTGCCCCGGATGCGCCCGGGATTCCGGCTGCGCCTGCGCGGCATCGCCTCGGAGCTGCGCTCCGGGCGGCGGCTGCTCGCCGGGAGCTACGCCGTCACGCTCGGCAACGCGCTGCCGCTGTACCTGCTCCCGGTGATCGTCGTGACGCGCCTGTCGGCCGCCGCGAACGCGTACTTCTACATCACGTGGATGGTCGGAGGGATCTTCTTCATGATCTCCTCGGCGATCGGTTCCTCGCTGTTCGCAGAGGGGTCGAACGTGCCGTCGCGCCTGCCCGCGCTCACGCGCTCGAGCGCCCGCGTGACGGCGGTCATGCTGACGCCCGCGATCCTCGTCGTGCTCGCCGCGGGCGAAGAGATCCTCGGCCTGTTCGGCCCGGCGTACGCGCATCACGGCATCCACCTGTTGTGGGTGCTCACGATCGCGTCGATACCTGACGCCATCACCAACCTCTACGTACCGGTACTGCGTGTGCGCGGCCGGCTCCGCGCGGCGGGCACGCTGACGATGAGCATGGCGGGCGTCGCGCTGGCGGGCGCGTGGCTGGCCGCCCCCGGCGGGGGACTGACCGGCATCGGGCTCGCCTGGCTGGCGGCGCAGTCGCTCGGCAGCGCCTGGGTCGCGTTCGACGTGCTGCTGGCTCGTCACGCCCTGCGGCGGGGGGTGGCGGCGTGAGCCTGCCCGGGAACCTCCGGCACCTGCTCTGGCTCTACCGCTACGGCCGCCGGGACGAGTGGGGCAAGATCGGCATGTACGAGCTCGGCGCCGCGGGTGAGCGCATCCGCATCACGGGCATGGCCGACTTCGGCTCAGAGCCCTACCTCATCAGCCTCGGATCGGACGTGACGATCACCTCCGGGGTCTGCTTCGTCACACACGACGGCGGGGTGGGGGCTCTGCGCGAGCGCCACCCGGGACTGCACGTCTACGACACGATCGAGGTCGGCGACAGGGTCTTCATCGGAACCCGCACCATCGTGCTGCCGGGGGTGCGGATCGGATCGGATGTCGTGATCGGCGCGGGCAGCATCGTCACGAAGGACATACCCGACGGCACCGTCGCGGCGGGGAACCCGTGCCGGCCGATCAGGTCGATCGAGGAATACGAGCAGCGGGCGCTCGAGCGTGCGACCTGGTGGCGCGGCTCGCCTTCCGAGCGCGAGCTGCGGGCGCACGTCCTCGCCGGCGTCGCCGAGCGTCACGAGCGCGAGCGCGAGCGCGCGGAGCGAGCGCGATGAGCCCGTCGGTCGCAGTGGTGATCTGCGCCTTTGACGAGCGGCGCCTGGCGCTGCTCGAACGAGCCGTCGCGTCGGTGTTCGCGCAGAGCGTCACCCCCGCCAGGGTGGTGGTCGCGGTCGACCACAACCCGGCCCTGCTGCAGCGCGCCCGTGCCTCGCTCCCGCAGGCGCTGGTGATCGAGAACGACAGGGCGCAGGGAGCGGGCGAAGCTCGCAACGCAGGGGTCGCGGCGACCGCAGACGGCGAGGTGCTCGCGTTCCTCGACGACGATGCCTGGGCCGCGCCGGACTGGATCGAGCGGGCCCTCGTCTCGTTCGCCGATGACCGTGTGATGGGGGTCGGGGGAACGATCGACCCCGACTGGGAGGGCACCCGCCCGGGCTGGTTCCCCGCCGAGTTCAACTGGACGGTCGGCTGTACCTACCCGGGACTGCCGACCCGGCCGGCGCCGGTGCGAAACCTGATCGCGGCCAGCATGTTCGTGAGGCGCAGCGTCTTCGAGGAGCTCGGTGGCTTCCGCACGGGCTTCGGCAAGCTCGGTGAGCGCTCGCGCCCCGAGGAGACCGACCTGTGCCTGCGCGCGAACACCCGCTGGCCCGGGCGCAGCTGGCTGCACGACCCCGCGGTCGCGATCCAGCCACAGCGTTCCTCGCGCCCGGGGGCGCGCCCGCTACTTCATCGCGCGCTGCTACGCGGAGGGGAGGGGCAAGGCCGAGCTCGCGCGGTTCGCCGGCAGCGGCGCCGCGCTCGCCGCCGAGCGCGAATACACCCGGCGCACGCTGCCGGCCGGCGTCGCCACGGGGCTCCGTGACGGCCTGAGCGGGCGCGACCGGGCGGGCTTCGCGCGCACCGCAGCGATCCTTGCCGGCCTCTCGGTGACCGCCGCCGGATACGCGCACGGGCGGCTCGCGACGGGCCCCGTTGGACAGATGACCGAAGGAGCGATCCGGTGATCGTGGCGGCCGGGCTGCGGCCCGATCAGTTTTTTATGGGGATGGGGATGGCTGTGCGGGCAACGGCGCTGCTGGCGGCGGTCGCGGTGGCGGCGGGCGCGATCTCGGCCGCCGCGCGGGGACGGGATCTCACTTCGCACGGGCGCGCCGCTCGCGCGTCCTCGGTTGCCGGACCGACTGGAACGGGGCATGGTGCGGCGGGCGCCAAGCCGCTGTACTGGGGCGCCTGGATCGGCTCGCAGCTGACTGGGGCGGAAGCGCCCTGGGACTGGGGCGCCGTCCAGCGGTTCGAAGCGCTGACCGGCAAGAGCGTCTCGCTCGTCAGCTTCGCGAGCCCGTTCGCGAACTGCACCTCGCAGCCGTGCACGCCCTATGAATTCCCCCGCAGCCCGTTCGAGGCGATCCGCCGGCACGGCGCGATCCCGTTCTTCTCCTGGTCCTCCGCGTCGTTGCCGGTGAGCCCGCTCGAGCCGTCGTACACGCTGCGAGCGGTGGCCGAAGGACGCTTCGACTCCTACATCTCGCGCTGGGCAGCGGCGGCCCGCAACTGGGGCCACCCCTTCTTCCTGCGCTTCGACTGGGAGATGAACTCCAGCGAATTCCCGTGGTCGCTCGCCTCCAACGGCGAGAACCCGGCCGCCTACGTCGCGGCCTGGCGCCATGTCCACGACCTTTTCGCGCGGGCAGGCGCTCGCAACGCCACGTGGGTGTGGTGCCCGAACGCCGATCCCGAACAGGATCCGGCGACGATCGCCGCCCTGTACCCCGGGCGCGCCTACGTGGACTGGACCTGTCTCGACGGCTACAACCGCGACGACCCGTGGCGGTCGTTCGCGAGCATCTTCCGAACCGACTACGAACTGATCGCCGAACACCTGGCTCCCGGCAAGCCGATGATGATCGGCGAGACCGCCTCGACCGAGACGGGTGGCAGCAAGGCGGCCTGGATCGCCGACATGTTCGCCGCGCTGCCGAGCTTCCAGGCGGTGCGGGGGCTGATCTGGTTCGACCGCCCCTCCGGGGGCGACTGGCCGGCGGAGTCCTCTCCCTCCTCGCTCGCGTCGTTCTCTCGCGGTCTGCGCGCCGGCCCCTTCGCGGGCGCGCGCTTCGGGGCGATCGCGACATCCCCGATCCGTCCGCCTGGGGGGTGACCGGCGTGCGCGTCCTTCAGATCACGCCTCGGATGGCGCCGCACATCGGCGGCGTCGAGACGCATGTGCGCGAGGTCGCCCGCCGCCTCGGCGGGCTCGGTGTCGAGACCGAGGTGCTGACCACCGACCATCTCGGCGACCTGCCCGAGCACGAGCTGATCGACGGAGTGCCGGTCCGCCGCGTACCTGCCCGGGCGGGCGAGAACCTCTTCGCGCCGGCGGTGCTGGGAGCCATCGAACCCGGCCGGTGGGATCTCGTGCACGTGCAGTGCGTGCACACCTTCGTCGCGCCGTTCGCGATGCTCGCGGCGCGCCGGGCGGGCGTCCCGTACGTGCTGACGTTCCATGCCGGCGGGCACACCTCGCGCTGGCGCAACGCCGCGCGCCGCCCGCAACTGGAGGCGCTGCGCCCTCTGCTCGCGGGAGCCGAGGCGCTGGTCGCGATCGCCGACTTCGAGGTCGAGCGCTACTCGCGGCTGCTGCGTCTGCCCCGGCAGCGCTTCGTGACGATCCCCAACGGCTTTCAGCTGCCGGCGCCCACGGCGGGCGCCGCCCGAGAGCCGGGTCCGCTGATCGTCTCCTGCGGGCGGCTGGAGAGTTACAAGGGCCACCACCTCGTTCTGGCCGCGATGCCGTTCGTGCTCGCGGCGTATCCCGAAGCGCGGCTGTGGATCGCCGGCCGCGGGCCGCAGGAGAGCGCGCTGCGCGAGCAGGCCCGCAGCCTCGGTATCGAGGGTCAGGTCGAGATCGACGCCGTCAGCGACCGCCAGGAGATGGCAGACCGCCTCGCCGGCGCCTCGCTCGCGGTGATGCTCAGCAGCTTCGAGACTCAGCCGCTGGCCGTGCTCGAGGCGGCCTCGCTCGGGGTGCCGCTGCTCGTCGCCGGCAACTCGGGGCTCGCCGAGCTGGCCGAGAAGGGGCTCGCCCGCTCGGTCGAGCGCGACGCCGACCCCGAGGTTCACGGCGCCGCGATCGCAGCTCAGCTACGCGACCCGTTGCTCCCGGGTCCGGTCGAGCTGCCGAGCTGGGATGACTGCGCCGCCGGGCTCGCCGAGCTGTACGGCGAGGTCTGCTCGGGGCGCGCGCGGGAGGTGATCGCGGCGTGAGGATCCTGCTCGCGAGCGACCACTACCCGCCGTTCGTCGGCGGCGCACAGCGCCAGACCCAGGTGCTGGCGAGCGAGCTCGCCGCGCGCGGGCACGAGGTGACGGTCGCGACGGTGTGGCAGGACGATCTGCCGGCTTCCAGCACGGAAGGAGAGGTCGCGGTGAAGCGGCTTCGCCAGCTGCGGACGCTGCCGCTGCTGAAGGGTGCTGCGCGCCGGCGCCACCAGCCGCCGTTCGCCGACCCCGTGACGGTCTACGAGCTGCGGCGCCTGCTCGCGCGGTTCGAGCCCGACATGGTCCATGCAGCGGGCTGGTTCTCCTATGCGTGCGCGGGCGCGCTGCGGCGCAGCGAGGTGCCGCTGCTCATCTCCGCTCGCGACTACGGCTTCAGCTGCCCGACCGCCACGCTCGTCCACGAGGGCCGGCCGTGCTCGGGGCCCGGCCTCGGCAAGTGCCTGTCGTGCGCGGGCTCTTACTACGGCGCGCCGAAGGGGTGGGCCGCCACCGCGGGGGTGCTCGGCTCACGCCGCATGCTGCGAGGCCGCGCCGACGGGCTGCACAGCATCAGCGAGTACGTCCGCGAGATGAGCGAGCGGGACTTCCTCGCCGGGCGGACCGTCCCGCTGCAGGCGACGATCCCGAGCTTTCGCGTCGAGGACCCGCCGGGGACGGAGCCTCCGGGGCTGGCGGAGCTGCCGGATGATCCGTTCATCCTGTTCGTCGGGTCGCTGCGCCGCGTGAAGGGCGTGGACGTGCTGCTCGATGCCTACAGCCGCCTGGCGGGCCCGCCGCCGCTGGTGCTGCTCGGCACGCGCGAGGCCGACACTCCCGCGGTGCTGCCCGCCGGCGCGCGGATCGTCGAGGCGATGCCCCACTGGGCCGTCCTGCGGGCCTGGGAGCGGAGCCTGTTCGGGGTCACTCCGTCGTTGTGGCCGGAGCCCTTCGGGAGCGTCGTGCACGAGGGGATGAGCCGCGGGCGCGCGGTGATCGGGACGACGCCCGGGGGCCACGCCGACATGATCGAGGACCGGGTGAGCGGGCTCCTGGTTGCAGGCGGGGACGCCGAGGCTCTCGCCGGGGCGATGCGAACGCTGATCGAGGATGCAGCGCTGCGCGAGCGGCTCGGCGCGGAGGCGCGGAGGCGCTCGGAGCGGTTTGCCGCTGCGGCGGTCGTGCCTCGTTTCGAGGCCGTGTACGAGCGGCTCGTCGCGCAGGCGCGGGTGAAGGCGGGCGGGGTCACTCGGGGCGCGGCTGCCCGGGGGGCCGCCGCGGCCGGCTGAGCTTCGGCTCGGCGCGGGTGGCGAGTGGATGCGTGTGGTTCTCGCGGTGCCGCGCGGGCCCGCGCCCGCGAAACCGGTGGCGGTTCGCCGGGAGTGGGGGTACCGGGCAGGGCTATGATCGGAGTACGCGAGTTCCAGCCGGGCGCAGCGTGGACCAGGCTGGAGGCGCGGACGGCCCGCACGGATTTCGTTCGTCTCTCTCCTTCTTGTGCGCCGTCCGACCTCAAGAGGGGGGCGAGAAGAGGATTTGCGATGCCCGCCACCAGCACACCGGACCGTCGCTCCGCGCGGAACAACTCGGCGAGACGGAGCAACGAGTTGATCGGACGCGCCGCCAAGCACGCACGCTGGGCAGGTGCGGCCCTCGACAGCGCCGCGAGAGATCTCGATGGCACCTGGGGCGCGGATGGCAACGCGCTGAGCGGCCTCGTTGAGGTCGTGCAGGATGAGGCCACGCGTGTCTCGAGCCTCGCGGAAGAGATCAGGAGCCGCAGCAGCCACGCGACCGAGGTCGGCCCCGACCCGTCCCGGCCGAGCCGTCAGCAACGGGACCAGCCTCGACGCGGGCGGATCATCGACGCGATCGGTCTGGTGCTGCGCGAACACGACGCACCGTTGAACACTCGGGAGGTCCACGTCCGGGTGGAGGCGCTGCTCGACGAACCGGTGCGCTGGGCCTCGGTCAAGGGCACGCTCGCGAGCAATGCCCGCGGCCCCGCGCCCAGATTCCTGCGCGTCGCCCGCGGTCGTTACGCCGCCCCCGTCTGTCAATGAGCTCATGCTCCGGTTCCTGATCAAGAGAGCTCCGCTCAAGTTCGCGAAAGGGATTCCGGTCGCGCGGTTGCTGGTGGCAGCCGAGATCGCCGCGATGGCGTGGGCGCACCTGGCGAAACTCGATCGCGTCCAACGTCGCCGAGCGCTGACGCTGCTGATGAAATCGCGCGGTCGTCCCAGCGGTCTAAGCGAGGGCGAGCGTCGCGAGCTCGCGACGCTCGTTGCAGCGCTCGAACCGCGCCTGCTCGCCGGCTCGGCCGCCAGGCGCCTGAGCCCTCTACCCGTGCCGAAGCGCCTGCTCTACGGTCCGCGCGGCGCCCCGGCCAGGAAGGCCATAGCGCGAGGTCGTTGAACGCGGCGGGCCGGGTGCCGTCAGCCGTCGACAAGCAGGCTGTCGATCGGGCCGAGCAGCGCCATCGACCGGCGCGAGACGCCCGGCAGCTCTCGCAGCCGATGGGTCATCGTCTCGCCGCGTTCGGAGAGCTCTCGCTGTTCGGTCGCGATCGGGCGCCAGAGCTCGTCGATCACCGACGCCGGCTCTCCGGAGACCTCATCCATCGAGCGCTCCAGATGCTCCGCCCAGAGCCGCACCCGCGTGTCGCGCACGATCGCGGGGTCGCAGGTGACGATGTTCATCTCGGTGTCGTTGAAGAACGAATGCTCGTTGAGGTTGGCCGAGCCGATCGTCATCCAGGCGTCGTCGACGATCCCCACCTTGGCGTGAACATAGAGCGGGCCCGCGAGGCGTCCCGTCCGCGCCGTGATGGTGGCGGCGAGAAATCGCCCGCTCCCGTCGTCGGCGCGAACGAGCGCGGCCAGCTGACCGCGCGTCGTGTCGGCGCCGTTGTTCGGTTTGGACGGCAGAAGCACGACCACGCGAAAGCGCTCGCTCGGCGGGTTGCGGAGCTTCTCGGCGAGCGTTTCGACCACCTGGGCCGACCAGAGAAACTGGCTCTCCAGGTAAATGAGGTGGCGGGCCGACCGCAGGGCGCGCGTGTAAGCCTCGACGATGCGGAAGTCGCCCTCGGGCATGAAGTCGTAGATCTTCTCCGGGACGGTTCGCACCACCTGCAACTCGACATCGCCGGTCCGGCTCGGGGCCGGCGCGCGGTCCAGGCGCTCGCCCGTAACGGCGTGCCAGCGAGCGTCGAAGTGCCCACCAACGTCCGCCACGGCCGGTCCGGTGACCCGGCTCGCGGCGTCGTGCCAGCCGAGCGAACCGTGCACGGAGTGCTCACACGCGTCAAACCGGTCGCCTCCGAGCGAAGTGAGATCGATCCCACCGACGAACGCGACCTCGCCGTCGACGATGACGAGCTTCTCGTGATGGCAGTGCATCGGGCGCTCATGTGAGTCGAGCACGCACCGCACGCGCGTGCCCCGCGTCAACTCCTCGCGAACATCGCGAACGGCCGAACGAGACGGCTTGAAGACCGGCAGCGGCGCGCCCGCCCACAGAAGGACCCTGACGTCGACCGACCGGGCCCGGGCACCGAGCAGATCGCGCAGGCTCCTCGCCTCGTCGTCGCGCGTCAGGCCGAACCCGGGAGTGATGTGCCAGCCGGCGATGTGAACGTGCGACCGTGCTCCGGCTATCGCCTCGGCGATGCGGGGGAGCGCCTGCGCACCGTCCACCAACACCTCGAGCGTGCCGCCCGGTCGCGGCGGGGGATCGCCGGCTGCCCAGAGCGTCCCGTCACGCGGCGGCCGCAGCTGCTCGAGGCGCCCGGCCCGCCGGAGTCGCCGGCGGTGATGGGCGCCGATCGCGGCCTCGACGCCCCGGCCTATGTAAGCGTCGACGCGGTCGAGCGGGGTTTCGGGCACGAGGGGAGTCTAGGCGGGGCCGAGCGCCGGCTGCGATGGCGCCTGCTCGCTCGCCGCGTGGCGCCCGGGTCAGAGGGCGACCGCGCTCCCGGCACCACCGCGCGGCCGCCTCGAGCCGGCCAGACCCTGGATCGCGGCGTCCCGCGCGAGCCTCTGAGCGTCGGCGCGGGCGCCGACGGGTAACCCAGGTCAAGTCACCCGGCGACCGGCGAGGGCCCTGCCCGCCGCCGCCCGCGAACGCCCGCCCATGCCGATGTCCCCAAAGACCGTTCCCGACCCCGCATCTGCCGAGGAGCCGCCCGCCGGGCCGGACGCGGATGCGATCGACGACGCGATCTCCGCAGAGCTGGCGGGAGACGAGCCGACACAGGAGGTGGTCGACGACATTCGCGCCCGTGCCGAGGCACAGGCAGGGGTGACGAGGACCACCGCGTTCGGCGAGGTGGGCAAGCCCTTCGACCGGAGCGGCCCGTTCTTCGTGGGCTTCGTCGGGGCCCTGGGCGTGGCGTGTGCCGTGGCGCTCGCCTGGGCTCTCGTGACGGCCGGTCAGGTCCTCGTGCTGCTCGGCCTTGCCTTCTTCATCGCCGTCGGGCTGGAGCCGGTGGTGCTGTGGATGTACCGCCGGGGAGTCCCGCGCTGGGGTGCCGTGTCGATCGTCGTCCTGCTGATGCTCGGGGTCCTGGGGGGGTTCCTGGCGCTTGCGGTCCCCTTGGTCACCGAAGAGGCGGCGAAACTCTCGAGCGAGATACCGCAGTACCTCCACAACCTTGACCGGAAGAGCAGGTCCTTCAGCCAGCTGGACGCGAAATTCCACGTCGTCCACGGGCTCCAACGGATCCTCAACGGCGGCGCGTCCTTCGACAGCGTCGTCGGGCTGGGAAAGGCGATTCTCGGCTTCATCACATCGTTCGTGCTCGTGACCGTGGTCGCCATCTACCTCCTCGTCGATCTCCCCCGGGTCCGACGCTCGCTGTACCTGCTCGCGCCGCGAAGCCGAAGGCCGCGGATGGTCCTGCTGACCGACGAGATGCTCGACCGCGTCGGCGGATATGTCCTCGGCAACCTGTTTCTCTCGTTGATCTCCGCCGTGCTCACGACCGTTTGGGCCCTCAGCCTCGGGATCCCTTACGCGGTGCTCCAAGGGCTGCTGGTCGGCCTGCTGGATCTGATCCCGATCGTGGGCTCGACGATCGGGGGGATCATCGTCTCCCTCGTCGCACTCACCGTCTCCGTTCCGGTCGCATTGGCCACGGGGGCCTTCTACCTGCTCTACCGCTTCCTCGAGGACTACCTGCTGATGCCGCGGATCATGCGCAAGACGGTGGCCGTGCCCGGCTTGCTGACCGTGGTGGCGACGGTGCTCGGCGCGGCGCTGCTGGGCATCGTGGGCGCGCTGGTGGCGATCCCGATTGCGGCGGCGATGAAGCTGGTGCACGACGAGATCACGCTGCCGCGCCTCGAGGACAGCTAGCCCCGTCGTCGTCAGAGCGGGCGCCGGCGGCGGCGCGGCCCTCGCTAACGTTCCTGCCGTGTCCGCCGCCAGGCTGTCCCTCGTCGAGTTTCCCGCTGACGATCCGGGCCGCGCGCGGCGTTTCTGGAGCGGCCTCCTCGGCGAGACGCTCGAGCCTCGCGCAGAAACGGAGGGCGAGGGCTGGGAGACGCGCTCTGAGCTCCCGGCGGTGGGAATCCATTCGCGTGGCCTCGGCCCCGGCGACTCGTTCTCGCTGCCGTACTTCGCGGTCAGCGACATCGCCGATGCGCGCGCGGCGGTCGAGAGGCTCGGAGGCAGCATCGTCCATCCGGGCGATCGTTGGACGATCTGCAGGGACTCGGAGGGCAACCCGTTCGCGCTGGCCGGCGAACCGCCGGACCCCTAGACCGCGCCGATCACGGCCCTGCCCAGAGTGGAGGGCGCAGCGCCGCGGGGCCCGGCGGTCTACGGTAGGGGCAGCACTCCGAAACCGCAGGAGGCCGTAATGGCGCAGCAGGCCGCAGCATCCGTCGCACAAGAGACGTACCCGGCGAGTCGCCTCTACCGCCTGTTCACCGCGCTGTTCGTGTTCGGCCCGCCGGCCCTGCTGGCAGCCGCGTTCCGGAAGGGCTGGCTTCTGGCGACCCCCGCCAACCGCCGCATCTTCGGAGTGTTCTACGCCCTGAGCGGATTCGGCATCACCGCCGGCTACCACCGGCTCTTCACCCACCGCAGCTTCAAGACCTATCCCCTGATCCGCGGCATCTTCGCCGTGCTCGGCTCGAGCGCGATCCAGGGCTCCGTCCCGGACTGGGTCGCCGACCATCGCAAGCACCACGCCTATGCCGACGAACAGGGTGACCCGCACAGCCCGCACGTCCACGAGGGCGGCGCTTTCCGCGGCTTCGTCCATGCTCATTTCGGCTGGCTCTTCGCGGACGAGAAGGCATCGCGGCAGCGCTACGTTCCCGACCTCCTCGAGGACCCGGTCGTGATGGCTGTCCATCGCCGCTTCGCGCTCATCGTCGTCCTCAGCTATTTCGTCGCGCCGTTCACGGCCGGCGTCGTGGTGACGAGGAAGCTGCGCGGGGGGTTCGGAGGCTTTCTATGGGGCGGCGCGGCCCGCGTGTTCTTCGTCCACCACGCTACGTGGAGCGTGAACTCCGTCTGTCACCTGTGGGGCAAGCGCCCGTTCGAGACGCGCGATCAGAGTCGCAACAACGCGCTGGTCGCGCTCGTGGGGCTCGGCGAGGGCAATCACCACAACCATCACGCCTTCCCGCGCTCCGCCAAGCACGGCTTGGAGCGCTGGCAGCTCGACCCGACCTGGTGGCTGATCTGGGCGATGGAGAAGACAGGCCTCGCGTGGGATGTGCAGAGGGTCGAGCCGCAGGACATCGAGCGCAAGCGGGTTCGAGCGTCACGCGTGAACGCGGACCCGCCGGAGACGGCGGTCCCGGACAGCCGGGCGGATCAGGCGCTGGCTGCCTGACGGCGGGGCGTGGTGTCCCGCTGGCTGGCTGACGGCGAGGCGTGGTGTCCGGGCTCCTGCCGAGCCCGTCAGAGCGCGTTGGGCCCTTTCCCGCTCCGGGTCGCGACAGACTGAGTTCCGCCGAAGGGCGACCCGCCGCCGGCCTCACGTCGTCGGCCGGTGGGCAAACGTCCCCAGCCCCCTGCTGCGGTGTTCGTGCGCGGGCTCGCTCTCGACCGCCGGCGGCTGCTCAGCCACGTCGCGGCGATACCACTCGGCGTAGCGGCTCACGAGCGGCGCCGCGGAGACCCCGTGGAGCAGTACCGACAAGCCGACGGTCAGGTAGCACGCGGTGAGGATCGTGTCGGTGTGCGAGTGGAACGTGTCCTCGACGACCACTGCGAAGACGATCGATGCCAGCCCGCGTGGGCCGAACCACCCGATGAACGCAACCGTGGGGGCTCGCGCGTGGCTGCCCCACAGCGATATCGCCACGGGGAGCATCCGTACGATCGTCAGGCTCAGCACGGCATAGAGCGCGATCTGCCAGCTCACGTGCTCGAGCGCGGGGCCCAGGAGCACCGCTCCGAAGACGAAGAACGTGATCGTGTCCAGAAGCGCCCCGGTCTCCTCGGTGAAGCGCATCATCGCGGCGTCGTCCTCGCGGGCGATCGCCCCGAAGACGATGCCGGCGACGAACGCGGCGATGAAGCCGGACCCGCCCAGGGCGAGCGCCACGCCATACGCGAGCGCCGCGGCGGCGACGGGGATGATCTGCCTCCAGGCATCGTCGATCAGACCCCTTCGTCCGGCGCGCACCACGATCGATCCGGCGAGCACTCCGGCGGCGACGCCGCCCAGAAGTCCGTAGCCGATCTCCTCGCCGACGACGTGGACCGGATGTGCGGCACCGCCCGCGCCTGAGGCGGTCGCGAGAACGATCAGCAGCAGCGGGACGCAGATCCCGTCGTTGAGGCCGCTCTCGGCGTTGAGCGACTGACGCACCCGTTGCGGAAGCCTCGAGTCCGTGACGACGGCGCTCCCGAGCCCGGCGTCGGTCGGCGCGAGGATCACGCCGAGGATCAGAGCCTCGCTGAGCGAGAACGAGCCGAACAGGGCGAGCGCGGCGAGCGCTCCCAGCGCGATCGTCAGCGGAAGGCCGATGCCGAGCAGCCGGCCGGGCAGCGAGGCTTCGCGGCGCAGAGCCCGCAGATCGATACGCGAGGCATCCGAGAACAGCACCACTGCGAGCGTCGCTTCCGCCAGCTTGCGGACCGTCGAGCTCGTCGGGGCGACGGTGAGGTCGTCGAGCAGCAGCGGTCCCACCAGGACACCGGCGGCGACGACGACCATCGCAGGTGTGACCGGTGTGCTCACCAACCGGCGAGAGACCGCCGCGAGCGCCAGCAGCACGAGCCCGACCGTGGCGAGGCCCCAGTCCACGGCGTCAACATACAGCGCGTTCAGGGCCGGCCCGGCGGGGGCGCGCCTCCTCACCCTCCCCGCGCCGGTCGCGAGGATCGAGCCGGTGCGTCACCCGTCGCGCGCGGTGGCGAACGGCTCGGAGTCGTGCGTGCTCAGGGACCTACCCCTCGTCGAGGGGCCGCCCCGAGCGAGCTCCGAGCCCTTCTGCCGGCCGCGCGACGCTAGGAGAGATCCAGAGTCAGCGTGGCTCCGGCGGTCTCCTTCGACTTGCCTGCGCCGGCACTCACATCGACCTTGATTTCGTAGAGCCCGGCGGCGAGTGTCGCGCTCGGCGTTCCCGACAGGCGGCCGGTACTGCTGAGCTTCAGGCCCTTGGGGAGCGAGGCGGCCTTCTTCCACTTGTACGGCGCCATCCCTCCAGAGGCCGCCAGTTCGACGCTGTAGCTCTCTCCCCTCGTGCCGGAAGGGATGCTTTTGGTCGTTATGGCGAGTTCGCCCGGGCAGTGCAGCACGAGCTGAAGGTCCACCTTCGGCGGTGGCACTTGGAAGGCCGTGGAAGTCGCGGTCCCGCAGCCGGCCTTGGTGGCCTGCACCTCGTAGAACCCAGGGACGGTGTCCCATGCAAACGTGCCGTTGGCCGGGGTCGAGTAAGGGTTCAGGCGATTCGCGACGGACATCACGGGGGAGCCGTTGGGGACCGCCGAATAGGTCCCGGTCAGGCTGTTGGAGCTGAGCAGCGTGACGGTCGCCCCAGCCACGGGCGCGTTGTTGTGGTCGCCGTCGACGACCGTCCCGCTGGGGTCGACATATATGTAGACCGTGAATTCACTCGTTTCATCTTCTGAGGCATCCGGACAGCCGCTCGAGGCGATCGTGACGTCGCCCTGGCCCTGGAGCGGATGAACGGCCGGGATCTCGCCGGTGAAGATCCCCGGTGCGGTTTCGACGAGGGTCACCGGCGACGTCGCTTCGGGCATGCCCGTCTGCGGGTTTGTCGCGGTGACCGTGAGCGTTACCGTCCCGCCCACGCATGCTTCGGTGCTGATCGGACTTTCTTCCATCCAGCCGATTTGCGGGAATTCGTGTCCACCGACCGAGACGACCCCGTCGCCCTCGACTTTGGTGCCGTGGGGTAGCGGGTCGAGTCCCGGCAGCGTAAAGCTCTCGCTCGCTTCAGCCCCGGCCGTGACCTCAAACGGGCTCGAGACGAGTTCTCCGTCAGGGCTGCCTTCGGGTGGGGAGATCGTGGCGACGTAGCTGCCGGCTGGAATGCCACCCAGCGCGAACGTCCCGTCTTCTCCGCTGTAGGCCGAGTAGCAGCCGGCGCTGCTGCAGATGCTCACGATCGCTTCGGGGACGGGTCCGACGTCGCTCTCGACCGTGCCGGTGACGGTGCCCTCGCCCGGGGTTCCGGCGCCGCCGGCTTTGACCATCAACGCTTCCCCCTCGTCGCCGGAGACGGCTTCCAGCCCCGAGGGCCGACCGCCGGCAGGCAGCCAGAGGCCTCCCGTTTCGGTGTTGTTCAATTCGGTCTGCAGCGTCGATTCGGACCCGCCTTCAAACTCCAGAGGGTTGACGAGCGGCACATAGCCGGGTTCAGGTTCGCCCAGGAACGGACCCACGGCGAAGTTCCAGGTGAAGCTCTGCGTGACCGTCCCGATGTCGTTGAGCTGCCGGGCGATCATCCCGCCGTGAACGCGAAACGACCCCTCACCCTGGCATTCGAACTGGGCCACGTAGCCGCTTCCGGGCGCGGCTTCGTTGGCGAGCTCGAGTCCGATGGCGCCGCTGGATTCGTCGAGCCAGCCGAGCGGGCCGGAGAGGCTGGAAGTTTCGATCGTCCCGGCCTTCGACCCCGACGCACACGGCATACCCAAAAGGCTGCATTCGGCGAACGTGAATGTCACGTGGCCGACCATGTTCGGCGGAAGCATCGTGCCGCTGTCCTGGAAAGATGCACATTCAACCTTGAGGTCGCCCTTGACCGGGACCACTACGTTCAGAGCGGCAGCGGCGCCTTTGCCCTTGAACGACTTGCCTTTCGCGATCCCCGCGACGAGTTCGTACGAGCCTCCCGTCGCCACGTAACCGGTGCAGGTGGAATTGCTGTAATGACCTTCGTAACCGGAAGGGCCTTTGTTGGCCTTGGCGCAGAAGTACCAGGCAGGGGACGCCGAAGCGCCGGCTGCGCTGAGCCCTCCGAGCAGGACAACCACCGACGCAAGCCCAAGTCCGACGGAGACCGCGCGCAGCACGCACGATCGCCCATAGCGTCCCCCCATTGTGCCCTCCGGTTCTGTTGACGGACGGCTACGGCGGCTAAACCAACGCGCCGTAACCCCTGCCATCCGCATCGGGCGACATCGCCAGACTCACAGCCAAGCTATCCGAGGTCGTGGGGCCCTGTCAACGGGCCCGAGCCGCCCTGCCCCGCGGAATACGGTGTGGCCGCCGAGGTGCGCGAGGCAGCGGGTGTCGAGAACTTCCGCCGCCGAGCCGATCGAAAAGCGTTGCGTGTCTGCTGAACGATTCGTGGGCTTCTACAGATCGATCATCGCCGTCGGTATGGACGCTGATGCGGGGCACATAGCGGCCGATGGGGCGCCAGGAGTAGCATCCGCTGGGCGGGCAGCGCCGGTCGCGAGGGCGGCCTGGTGGCCGCGGCCGTCAACCCGCACGTGGCCGCCTCACCCAATGTCGACTCACGAAGCCGTTACTAGGCCGGGCGGGGGGCCATTGAGCCCGGGCGAGCCGCTGTCGAATTGGGGCTCCGGGCGATGAGTCGCAGACCCAACGTGCTGGTCATCCTCACCGATCAGCTGCGCGAGCCTCCGGTTTCCGAGTCTGAGGAGCTGCGCGAGTTCCGCCGCGAGCACTGCGTGGGCCAGGAGCGTCTGCGCCGGAACGGCGTGTCGTTCAAGCATCACTATCCGATGGCGATCGCCTGCGCGCCGAGTCGCGCCTCGCTGCTGACCGGCCAGTACCCCTCACTGCACGGCGTCACCCAGACGGACGGGCTCGCGAAGACCCCTGACAGCAAGGACATGTTCTGGCTGGCTCCCGACACGGTCCCGACGCTGGGCGACTGGTTTCGCGCGGGCGGCTATCGAACCTATTACAAGGGCAAGTGGCACGCCTCGCATGCACATCTCGATGCCCGCGACGGGGACGGCTACCTGCTCTCGATCGACGACGACGGCAAGCCGATCGAGGAGAACATCGCGGAGTACCTGAACGCGGACCTGCTCGACGGCTTCGGGTTCTCGGGCTGGGTCGGACCTGAGCCTCACGGTCTCGGCAAGCACAACATGGGCACCGTCAAGGACCCGTTCACCGCCGACGAGACGATCGAGCTGCTGCAACACCTGGACGCCGGCGAGAGCGAGGCCCCGTGGCTCACCGTGTGCTCGTTCCTGAACCCGCACGACGATTCGTTCTTCGGCGTCGTCGGGCTCACGCAGGGGCTGCGCTACCACCCTTCGACGGTGCCCCATGTCGACCAATCTCCGACACGCCACGAGGATCTCTCGACGAAGCCCCGCTGCCAGCAGAGCATGGTCGACCTGTGGTCCCGGCTGGGCGCGCCCCAACCCTGGAACGAGACGCACCTGAAGTTCTACTATCAGTTGCAGGCCACGGTTGGCGAGCAGATCACCCGTGTGCTGGATGCTCTGCAGGCCAGCGGTGCATACGAGGACACGATCGTGGTCTTCAGCTCCGATCACGGCGACATGCAGGGCGCGCACGGCGGGATGCACGAGAAGTGGCACAACGCTTACGAGGAGGCGCTCAACGTTCCGTTCATCGTGTCGAGCCCGCTGCTTCCGGGCGGTGAACGGGAGCTGGAGCTTCCGACCAACCACGCCGACCTGATTCCCACGCTGCTCGGACTGGCCGGGATCGACCATGACGAGGCGCTCGCCAAGCTGCAGGTCGACCACAGCGATGCGCGAGCGCTGGTCGGTCGCGACCTCTCTGACGCGATCCGTGCGCTCGAGGCCGAACCGCCGGCCCAGCCCGTCCTGTTCATGACCGACGATGAGATCAGCGAGGGCACCGCGCACGGTGCCAGCCCGTTCCAGCGGGTCGCGCGCGCCACTCGCACGTTCTCGACCATCGAGCAGCCCAATCACATCGAGACGGTGATAGCCGAGGTCGACGTGGACGGCGAGCAGCACCTCGTGAAGTTCTCCCGCTACCACGACAATCAGCAGTTCTGGACGGTCCCCGGTGAGCGCGACGAGCGACTGCGCGGGCGCAAGACGATCACCGTCACCGAGCCCGATCCGGACGAATACGAGCTCTACGACATCACCCTGGACCCGTACGAGGAACGCAACCTCGCGCACCCGACGCATGCCGACTCTCGCTCTCGCGATCTTCAGGACACGATGCTCGCGATGCTCACCGAGCAGCTTGCCGCCAAGCGCCTCACACCCTCGGCCGGTGAGCTCCCGGGCTACCGCGCGCCGGCGGCAGGGTGAGAAGGACGACGATGTGAGCGATCCAGGCGTCGAACCTGTCCCGGCACCTGCGGGGACGACGACGCAGGAGAGTCGATGCAAGGTCCTGTTCGTGTATTTCACCTACACGAAGCAGACGCTCAAGGTCCTCGACGCCATGACCGTGACGTTTCGCGCGCGGGGCTGGGATGTCGAGCACGCGGCGATCGATCTGACCGACGCCCGCTATGCGGCCCGCTTCCACGAGTTCCCGATGCCGCACCCGTTTCGCGAGCTGGTGGGGATGATCCCCGCCGAGCTGCGCCGTGCGACCGCCGAGATCAGCCATTCCCGATGCGGCACGCGCCGGCGGGTACGACCTCGTCTGCATCGGCTCGCCGACATGGTGGCTGTCGACCTCAGTGCCGATCCGCTCGTACTTGGAGTCGGATGCGGCCGGGTCGGTGCTCCGGGGAACGCCGGTCGCTGCAGTGGTGGTCTGCAGGCGCTACTACGGCCACAACCTGCGCACGGTCAAGAAGCTCACGACGCGCCTGGGTGCCAAGTACGTCGACGGGATCCACTTCGCCTACCAGGGCGGCCAGATCCGAAGTCTGCTCTCGCTTCTCAGCTACCTCGGCAGCGGGGAGTACCGCGAGCGCTACCTCGGCGTGCAGATCCCGCCGACCAACATCCAGGACGCGCAGCTCGAAACCGCGCGGACGTTCGCCGGCCGGCTCGCCGATCGGTTCGGCGCCGGCGCGCCGCGGGACGCCGGTCCGGTGGCCCCCAGCCGTGACTGAGCCCGTGGTAGTCGCCGGAAGCCTTCGCCATCTGCCTCGTCCCGCGCGGGCCCACGGGGTGTCCGGGCGGGTCGCTGACACCCGAGCCGGCTGATTCAGAGCCCGGCCGAGGCCTAGGATTGGGACGGTGACCTCGGTCGATACCGAGCTCGTGCTCGTGGCGCTCGCCGCGATGCTCTCGCCCGTGACCCTTTTCCTGTCTGTTCTGGCGCTCGTGGTGGGGGAGCGCCCGATGCGCACCGGCCTGTGGTTCTACCTCGGCGCGTTTGGCGTGACGCTCGTCGTCGGCGTGATCGCCGCCGTCGTGCTCGGGAACGACGTTGCCTCTCCGAAGCCGAGCACGCCGAAGACGTGGGTCGCGATCGTCGACGTCATCGCGAGCCTTGTCGTGCTGTTCTTCGTCGTTCGCTTCCTGCGACGCCCTCGTGACCCAAAAGGGTCACGGCCATGATCGATCAGATGAGCAAGGTGGCTTCCTCACCGGTCATCGCGATCGTCGCGGCCGGCGCCACCCTGGCCAATCCCGGTGCGCTCATTCCGCTGGCGTTGAAGGACGTTTCAGAAACGAACCCGAACACCGGCCAGTTCATCGCCGAGTGGGCTGTCTTCGCGCTCGTCTCGCTGCTCCCGCTCTCGATCGCCCTGGTGGCGCTTGCAGTCGCGCCCGAGCCGACTCAGCGTCTGCTCATGCGTGCGCGAGGGTGGCTCGAGCGGAACGCGCGGACGATCGCCGCCGTGATCCTGCTGCTGCTCGCCGCTGTACTGATGCGCAACGGGATCGCAGGGATCACCGCCTAGCGTGGGGGAGCCGGCGGCGATGTTGCACGAAGGCCAGCCCCAGCGCTCGCCTTCGACGCCTGCTCCGTGCGGCTATGACGGTGCGCGCGCCGCTGGTCCCGAGCGCGAGAAGAAGTCGGCCTCCGCTTCGCCGAGTGGCGTGGCCGGTGAGGCCCCGTGCAGGTACTCCGCAGCGATGGCACCCCAGTCCGACCCTGCGCGGAGCTGGCGCAGGACGATGGCGAGGACGCCGTGCATGCGACGGATCAGGATTGCTTCCGGCGGCAGGGTGAACTGGTTGACCTGCATCCTGATCGCCGCCCGTTCCTGGCTGTCGGCGGGCTCGCGGTCTCGTCGTCGGCGATCGCCGTCGGGCGCGAAGCGCCGGTACCCGGGAACGGCATACCACTTGGTCGCCATGCGCATCATTCCGAGCGCGAACTCGGCGTCGACCGCGCCGGCTCCGCCGGCGGGGAGATAGCCGCCGGCGAGCAGGGCTGCCTTGACAGCTTCCGCGTCCCCGTCGCGAACGGCGAGTGCGATCGCCCGCTCCGCCGCGACGCGATCGGCGCTGACATGGCGTACGAGCCCGAAGTCCAGGAAGCACACCCGGCCATCCGGGGTCAGCAGGTAGTTACCGGGGTGCGGGTCGCCGAGACCGATCCGGTCGCGGTAGAGAAGCCCGAAGTGGAATCGGAAGACGATCTCGCCGTAACGGTCGCGCTGCGCCTCGCCGGCTCGGCGCACCGTCTCGAAGCCTTCTCCCTCGACGTACTCGGAGACGAGCACCCGCCGAGTCGAGAGGTCTGTGTGAACTTTCGGCACGAGGACGAACGGGTGCCCGCGCATGAGGCGTCCGATGCTGCGCTGGTTCTGTGCCTCGAGCTCGTAGTCGAGCTCCTCCGAGATGCGCTCGCGCATCTCGGAGACGAGTGCCTTCGCGTCCAGCCCGGGGGCTAGCCGCTTGACGAGCGGCAGGAGCAGCGTCGCGTTGCGCAGGTCGGTCTCGACGGCCTCCGCCACCCCCGGGTACTGGATCTTCACCGCCACCTCGTCGCCCTCGAGCGTGGTGGCGCGGTGGACCTGGCCGATCGATGCGGCGGCGAACGCCTGCTCGTCGAAGTCGCGGAACACGCGCCCGAGCGGGCCGCCGTACTCCTGGCGCATCAGCTTCTCGAGATCCGCGAACCGTACGGGCGGGATGTCATCGCGGAGCGCGGCGAGGCGGCGCTGCAGATCATCGCGCTCCTCCTCCGGGAGCCCGTCGAACTCGACCATCGAGATGATCTGGCCGACCTTCATCGCGGCGCCGCGCATCTGCCCGAGCTGGTCGACGAGCTGCCGGACGAGTGCGGCCGTCCGCTCGCCTTCAGCCGACGCGGCACGCTCGGGCGTGCGAACCCGGTTGGCGGTACGCATTCCCGCCCACCGCAGCCCCTGCCCCGTCACCAGCCCGCCCACGCGAGCCGTCCGCGCGAGCCGACCGGTCGGGAGCTTGCCCGCCTCGGGCGGATCGTCGGGGCCGGCACCCATCGATCGAGCGTAGCGAGAAGCCTTCGGCGCTCCAGACCGCGCGCGGCAACGACCCGCACGGCACGCGGGCTCAGCGGCCGGATGTGTTCGCGGCGGAGAGGGTTGACCTCGTTGTACAGCGCGGACTAGGCTCGCCCGCAGCATGGTGCGGGCCGGCGCAGGGGACGTGAGGCGCCTGTGCTGCACGGTCGACAACGTCAACAGAGGGAGAACCATGTTGGGGGTCAGGACGGCGCTCGTCGGGGCGCTGGCAGCGGTTCTGGTCGCGGTCGCGGGGCCGGCGACGGCGTCCGCGAGCTACAGCGTTCCCTACGGGAACACGGCGCTCGGGGACGCGATCTGGAACGAGACGTGGGAACCGGAAGCGCTGACAGGCGGCAACAACGGCTGTAAACCGAGCGCGGCCCATCCGTATCCGGTCGTGCTCGTCCACGCGACGCTGGCGGACGAGGGCTCGAACTGGGTGACACTCGCGCCGCTGCTGGCCAACAACGGCTACTGCGTGTACGGGTTCAACTACGGGGCGACGCTGGCCTCGTTCGAAGTGTGGCCGTTCATCGGGCCGCGCATCGACGGACTCGGCCACATCGAAAGCTCGGCGAAAGAACTGTCGTCGTTCGTCAGCAAAGTGCTCTCGAAAACCGGCGCGTCGAAGGTCGACCTGGTCGGGCACTCGCAGGGCGGCATGATGCCCAACTACTACATCAAGGACCTGGGCGGAGCCGCCAAGGTGAACGAGTTGATCGGCCTTGCTCCGAGCAACCACGGCACAACCCTCGACGGCGTGACGCAACTCGTCGAAAAATTCCCGTTCGCCACCGAAATCACCACGGCCCTGATCGAATTCCTGGGCGCGCCATCGCTGACCGAACAGACCGAAAAGTCAGCGTTCATGACGAAGCTGTTCGGCTCGGGTGACCCAGTCGTGTCCGGGGTCAAATACGTGGTGATCGAGACCACGCACGACGAGGTCGTGACGCCCTACACGCACGCGTTCCTCAGCGGCTCGGGCGTGACCAACATCACGATCCAGAGCCAGTGCCCGAGCGATCCGGTCGCGCACATCGGCATGTTCGACGACTCGCCGTCGCTGCAGAACGTGCTCAACCAGCTCGGCTCGAGCCCCAACCCGTCGTTCAAAGCCACCTGCTCGAACTACGGGCAGGGGATCTGACGCGGGGAAGCAGATGACCGCCCGGCAGTCCCGGCCTCCTCTGGGGGCCGGGGCTTCCGGGACCGCGCGCCGGCTGGGCGGGGAGGCCCGGGAGGTGCTCAGCTCTTGCCGACGTTGTTCGTGGCAGGCGCCGAGGCGACGTCCAGGAGGGTGGTGACGATGACACCGGCCGCGTCGGAGCCGACCGCCCCGCCGTCGACATCGCTGCACAGGAACGTGACATCGCCCGGGGATTGCTCCTCCCGCCAGTCGGCCTCGTCCGACACGATGGGAACGGATTCACCGCCGAGCCGCCGAGCGAGCTCGAGCGCAACCGGTGATCGAACGTCCGAGCTCGCGCCACCCACAGCCCGAACGGTGCCGATCCGGGTCGCGTCGCCGCGAACGCAAAGCATGGGCACAGGGTCCGGGTGCGATGCGAGCGTCTCCGACGCGCCGGTGAGAGAGTCGTCCTCCTCGCCCGGCTCGGCGATCAGCACAAGGGTGGCATCGGCGGCGGCGCCGGCATGGAGCGCCCCGTAGAGCAGAGAGCGATCCACGACGGTGGTGGGCAGCCCGTCGACGCCTGCTCGAGCGGCGGCGGTGACGAGTTCCTGCTGTGCGGTCTTTGAGAGCTCCGCCGACTCCGGGACCACGAGCACGGGCTGGACCACTCCGCCGTCGGCGCCGGCGATCCGCAAGCCGATCGAAAGCGCGGCGCCGGCGCGGCCGGGATCGCGCACGGCCACCACCACGCGCGCTCCGACAGGATCGGGGGCGAACTTGGGCGGTCGCAGGCGATACTCGGCCTTGAGCTGGTCGGCGGCGCGCTTGCCTACGAGCGTCGACACGATCACGCTCAGGAAGATCAGCACGAGCACCGCGTTGACCACGGCATCGCCGAACAGCCCGAGCTGGAATCCGACCACGGTCGCCGCAAGCGTGGCGGCGGCCTGTGCGGCACTGAGCGAGAACAGAAGGCCTGCCTGTGCCCGGGAGAAGCGCATCACGCGGGCCGTGATGACAGCCGCCAAGGCCTTGCCGCCGAAGCATGCGAGGCAGAAGATCGCAGCGAGTTCCAGCGTGGTGGGCTGAAACATCACTGACGGATTGAGAATCAGCCCCACGGAGATGAGGAACACGGGGATGAACACGGCGCCGCCGAAGAACGAGATCCGATCCATCAGCTGTCCCTCGTTCGGGACGAGGCGGTTGAGTGCGAGCCCGGCGAAGAAGGCCCCCACGATGCCCTCGATGCCGAACAGCTCGGCGACCGTGGCAGCCGACAGAAACGCGGTGACCGCCACCACGTAGCGGACCGATGCACCCGTGCCGAGATGCCCGAAGGCCCAGCGGGCGAGGATCGGCAGAACGATCATGCTGAAGGCGATCAGCGCCGCGAGGCCGACAACCAGTTGGATCGCGATGTTGAGTGAGGAGCGCTGGCCGCTGGCGACTCCGGCCACGGCGGCCAGGACGACCAGCGTCAGCGTGTCCGTGAGCACGGTCGACCCGACGGCCGTGGCCACGGCCGGGTCGGAGGCGAGTCCGGCCTCTCGAACGGTCTGATAGGTGATGAGGGTGTGTGACGCCAAGAGCGAACCGAGCAGGATTGCGGCCTGCGTTTCCCACCCGAGCGCGAGCCCGGCGGAGACGCCGAATGTCGCCGGGAGGGCGAAGGTGACGAGCCCGAAGAAGATCGTGGGCCGGCGGTGGCGACGCAGGAGGTTGAGGTCGAGCTCCACGCCCGCGACGAACATCAGATAGAGAAGCCCGAGCTGTCCGAGGTCCGGGATGGTGGTGTTGCCGGAGTCGATCAGGTCGAGTCCGTGGGGTCCGATCAGATAGCCCCCGACCAGCAGGCCGATGATGCCGGGCACGCGGGCGCGCTCGAGCACGGCCGGCCCGAGCAGCAACGTTGCGAAGACCGCGAGGAACTCCCACGGAGCTCCCTTGGGCGTCGAGAGATCGACGACGGAGGCGAAGATGACGTGGCTGCTCACCGGCATGGCTCAGCCGGTGTCGAGCACGGGGATCTGTTCCGCGTGCCCGCTTTGGAGTTCAGCGTTCAGCCATTGACGCCCCAAGCGTTCGATTGTTCCATCGGATTTGAAGGCGCGAATGGCGGAGTCCACGGCTTCCACGTTTTCAGAGCCCTTGGGCAGGCCGATGCCGAGCACGTCATCGCTGCGCAGCTGAGCGGCCACCGTGTACTGCTTGGGGCTTTCGTGCGCGTATGCCAAGGCCACGGGCAGGTCGAGCATGACCGCCTGGACGCGGTGCCGGCGAAGATCGGCGAGGACTTCGGACTGATGCTCCAGAACCTTCGGGGTGGTTTCCGGGAGGATCGATTCTTCGAGCGCTTCCTGAAGGGTGGTGCCGCGCTGGACGGCCCATGTCAGCGCCTGCGCCTGATCGACATCGGAGGCTTCTGTGCCGGGCCTGACGACGATCGACGGGGGCGCCGCGAGGTAAGGGGTGGAGAAGCTCAGATGACGTTCGCGCTGCGCGGTGACAGTGATGTCCGACACCGCCACGTCCGCGCCGCCCAGGTCGCCGGCGATCAACTTCTTGAAGGGGACGATCACGACGGCGACATGCGCCAGGTGGAAGCGTTCGGCGAGCGCCCGGGCAAGTCCGTACTCAAAGCCGCCGGTGGGGTGCTCAGGCGTCCCGGTCCAGAACCCAGGATCGGGTATCTGGGCCGTTGCGACGGTCAGCGTGCCGGCCCGCTTCGGGGTGAAGCTGCCGCCGGCGCCGGACTGAGAGCCGGCGCATCCGGCGGCGCAGGCGCAGAAGACGAGCAGAGCGACGAATAGGGACGGCACATGGATGCGCGCGCTCACGGGCGCCACTCTATGCAGTGCCCGCGCGGCTCGGCGGCCACCGCGGGGGCGCGTTCGATCGCCGGGCCGCCCGGCCCGTGTGCGTCGTCACGGGGCGGCTGGTCGTCCTCGTGTGGGGCGGTCGGGACGCTTGTTGCCCACCGGACCGACGCTTGTGCTCCGCGACACCACGACGACGAGGGCCCCGCGAACGGGGCCCTCGGCTGCTTCTCGGGATGTCTCGCGGCTCAGGCGGGCGAGGTGCCGCAGCCGTATTCGAACGATTCCTGTTCGGTGCGCAGGGCGGCGGCTTCGTTGCTTTCGAGATCTTTGGTCGCGTTTTCCTTGCCGGCTTGGCCGATGCCCTTCAGTTCCAGCCAGTCGTGGTCGTCGCCGACGAGGTTTTCGGCGGCGCCTTTCTGGCCGTTGATGCGGGTGCAGGGGCTGACGCCGCCTTCGGTGTAGTTCGAGTGGGTGATGATGTGACCGCCGACGTTCAGCGTGTGCCACTGAGCCTGCGAGGCGGCCGGGACGATCGCGGCGCCGGTGAGGCCGGCGGCGGCGAGGAGTGCGACGATGCTGGTGCGGATCTTGGTGGTGCTCATTGCTGTTGCCTCCTGAGGGCGCGGTTGGTTTCTGAGACCATCCTCGCCCCGCACGGGCCGACCGGAAAGACACCCTAGGTGGAGGGTGCGCTTACCGGGGCGGGGCGCTCGCTTCGCGGACGTGCAGCACGCGGTCCGAGCGGTTAGGGTGCCGCGACACCGTTGGAAACTCGTTTGCAGGGGGAACATGAAACGCTCGACTATGCGCGGAGCGCTGCTGTGCGCGGTGGCAGCGATCAGTGCAGTGCTGGTCGTTGGGTGCGGGGGCTCGTCGAGCAGCACGAGTTCGAGCACGACCGCCGCCACCACGACCGCAGCCGCGGCCGCCGCGACGACGACGACGACGACCGCAGCCGGCACGAGCGGGACGACCGCTCCGGGCACGAAGCTCACGCCGGGCACGCCCGCGATCGTCAACTACAAACCCGGGGTCAAGTCCAACAGCCCGACCTACCGGATGCAGGTGACGGTCGTGAGCATCGACAAGGGCTCACCGTCTGAACTGAACGGCGTCGAACTCGAAAAGGCCCAGCAGGGCCAGACGCCGTACTACGTGCACCTGCGCATCCGCAACGAAGGCGCGGGCAACGTCGCCGCCGAAGAAATCAACCCGGCCGCCGGCTTCCAGACGACCGACGACCGGGGCCAGCCCGGTCAGGAACTGACCATCCTCGGCAAGTTCCGGACGTGCGAAACCGGCAGTGTGCCGAAGCAGTTCACCAAGGGCGTCACGTGGAACACCTGCAACCTCTACCTCGTCGGCAGCGGCGGCTCGATCGTCTCCGCCTCGTGGACCGGCGGGGGCGGGGAAGCGTACAGCGAAAATCCGATCGTCTGGCCTGCGGGCTGAGGCCTGGGGCTTTCGGGTTGCGGGCTGACGGGGCGGGTCAGGTTTCTGGGCGCCTCGTCACCCAAGCTCGTGGCGCGAGACGACACCGTCCTGGAGCGCGACCTCGGCCAGACGCACTCGCTTCTGGTTCTGTGGCAGGTCCGCGAGCGCGAACTTGCCGAAGAGCGTGCGCAGGTGCATCTTCACGGCGTCGACGCTCAGGTACATCTCGGCGGCGATCTCCTGGTTGGTGGCCGGTGTCGTGAAGTTGCCGTCGCGGTAGGGGCGGCAGAGGGCGACGAGCACACGCCGCTGTGTATCGGTGAGCTGCACGACGGCGCTCGCCGGCGCGATCGCCGTCTCGCCCACCGCGGTTCGCTGGGCCGCGCGGTAGACGAGGACCGTGCGCCCCACACGAACGCGACTGCCGTCGCGCAGGCGCTGGCGTCCGATCACTCGCGTGCCGTCCACGAACGTGCCGTTCGTGGAGAGGCCGTCATCGACGATGGTCCACTCGCCGCCCGCGTGATGCAGCTCGGCGTGCAGACCTGAGACCTGGGTGTCCCACGCCAGGCAGAGATCGGTCTCGCTGCGTCGGCCGATCGTGCTCGGACCGGCCTCGTCCTCTCCGTCGTAGAACTGCAGCGTGCCCGCCTCGTCGCGGAAGGCGATGAAGGCGCGGCCGCTGCGCTCGCGCTCGATGATCTGCTTGAGCTCGCCCGCCGACAGCGCGTGCGGAGCGAGCGGGTCGGCGTCGCCGGGATCTTGCTTGGACACCGGGCGCGCTCCCTAGGCGTGCGCCCGGCCGGCCGTCCGGAGCGATCGGCGCTCGTCCGCCGCGAGGGCCTCGCCGTCGTAGGCCAGGCATTCGCTCAGTTCGGCGGTGCTCAGTCGCGCCGGCTGCAGCGAGGCGGTGTAGACGCTGTCCGTGGCCGGGCGGTCCGCCGTCGCCGTCGCGGTTCCGCGCAGCGCCCCGCAGAGCGCGGGTGCGGTCGCGGTCGCCGGCAGCGATTTGCTGAGGTCGCTGCGATCGAGCACGCCGCTGTAGATGCCGCTGCCGTCGTAGTCGATTCCGTGCACGACGATCACGGCGTTGTCCGCGCGGATCGCGTGGATCACGTTCGCGGGCAGCGTGATCTCGCGTTTGTAGCGGATCGAGCCTCCGGTCGGGTAGCGCTTGAACACGAGGATGCTCGCGACGCTCGTGTCGCCGTAGGTGGTGAGCGACTGCATGGGCGGCCCGTAGTAGTTGATGCCGTCGTTCGTGTCGATCGCAAGGTGGCCGTTGTGCAGCCGGCCTGCCGACGCGGGCGGGCACTCGCCTTTGCCGCCGCCGTGGATGTGCATCACGTGCACGAGCGAATCGCCGTTGTCGAGCCCTTCGGTCTCCAGGGAGATCACCGCCCGATCGCCGTCCAGGCGCAGCGACATGTGCCCGAGCCCGGTCACGTGGTTGTCTGGGACCGGCGCGAGCCCGGCGCTCGCGGACGGGGCGCCGGCGTTGCTCGAGGAGGACGAAGACGCGAGCACCACGACCGCTGCGATCGCCGCCACGGCAAGGACCCCCGCGACGGCGATCCAGCGCCGCGCATGGCCCCCGCCGGCGGTGGCGGCTGCGGCGGGGGCCTCCTCGCCCCCCGGCTCGCCGGCGGCCGCCGCGCCCGCGGCCTCGGCGAGTTCGGTGGCCGCGACGGCTCCGGCGGGCGCGGAGGCTGCCGCGGCGGACATCGCCCCTTCGCAAGCAGCGATCAGTGCCTCGCACGTCGCGAAGCGATCGGCGGGGGATCTGGCGAGCCCCTTTGCGAGGACGTCGTCGAGCGCCTGCGGCAGGGCGGGGTTGATCGTGCTGGCGGGCTCGAGTGAGCCCGCCGGCGGGCGCATGCCTTCGGAGAGTTCTTTGTGGAACGGGATCTGGCCCGTGAGGCACTGGTAGGTCGTCGCGGCCAGCGCGTACACGTCGGCCTGCGGCCCCGCCTCGTGGCTTTCCATCTGCTCGGGGGCCATGTACTCGACGGTGCCGATGAAGACGCCGGTGCCGGTGAGACCCGTGAGCGCCGTGGAGCTCTTGGCGATGCCGAAATCAGTGAGGTAGACGTGCTCGATCGCGTTCTCGCCGCCGCGCTGTACGAGGACGTTCGCCGGCTTGACGTCGCGGTGAACGAGCCCGCGTGCATGGGCGGCGTCGAGCGCGAGCGCGATCGGCCTCAGGATCCGGAGCGTCAGCGTGGGATCCAGGCGCCCCGAGGCCGCCAGCATCGCCTTGAGATCGCCGCCGGCCACGTAGCGCATGACGATGTAGAGCGAGCCCTCGTGCACACCCATGTCGTGGATCGGGATCACGTTCGGGTGCTCGACCGTCGCCGCCATCTGCGCCTCGCGGAGGAAGCGCTCGCGGAACGCGTCATCCGAGCCGAGCTGCGGAGAGAGGACCTTCAGCGCGACCCACATGCCGAGGCGCGCATGCCGGGCCCGGTAGACGACGCTCATGCCGCCGCGGCCGAGGACGGAATCGATCAGGTAGTTCCCCAGCTGCCCCCCGACGACGAGCTCGTCATCACCCATTGGAGGTAGTCTAAGAGACCACTTAGCGTCATGAAACGGCGTGATCGCAGGGGGGCTTTGCGATGAGGGCAGGGGGGCTCGGTGCAGCGCGGATCGGGGGCGCGACGGTGATCGCGGTGCTCGCGCTCGCGGCCCCCGCCGGAGCCGGTCCGGGCGTGACCTGCAGGAGCGGCAAGACCGATTTCAGCCGCGCCGGCGTGCGCGCCTTCCATGTGCTGACGGTCGAAGGCAACGGCCGCCAAGAGGGCTCCCACTACAGGGCCTATTACGTCTGCCGCCGGGGCAACCGGCACCCGTTCCAGTACTGGGGGGAGCCCTTCACCCAGAACGAAACCGTCGGCGACTACCAGCTCGTCCACGGGCGTCTGGGCTTCCTCGGCTTCTCCGAAGGCGTCTCCGGCGGCGCGGGCACCTACGTCGGCTGGGTCAGGGTGCCCGGCGGCCCCTTGGAGAGCCAACCGGTCAACGTGCGAGAAGAAGTGCCCGAAGAAGAGGAACCCGGGCCGAAATTCCCATCCGACGCGCTCCGATACCGGCTCGCGGCGGATGGCTCCATCCTGCTGGCGGGCGAAGGCGAAAGCGAGACTCGCGGGGAACAGGACCGCAACGGCAGGGCGCCGGAGGAATGGGAGGTCGGCCTCTTGGCCTACAGGGGCGGGCGACTCCTGCCGGCGAAGGCGCTGCTAAAGACGCGGAACGCGAGCGAAGCGCCGGTGCTCGACTCGATCGCGATCACGGCGAGCACGGCGAACTGGAGGAACCGCTCGGGCGCCCTGATCTCGGTTCCGCTCTAGACCCCCGCGCCGCGCCGGATTCGGCGCTTGCGGGGGGAGCGGTCCCTACACCCAGGGTTGCTTCCCGGATGGGTACCGCGGGGCGAGGATGAGTGCATCGACTCAGCCGAACCGCAAGGGAGAAACGACATGCTGACCAACAAGACCCGCACCATCATCCTCACCCTCGCCGCCTCGGCCACGTTCGCCGCGGGCGCCGTGGCACCGACCGCCTCGTTCGCCAAACCGAAAGGTCCGACAGCGCACAAAATCTCCAACCAAGAAGCCTGCGAAATCCTTGTCGGGCTCATCGAACGGGAACTCGAAGCCTCCAAAAAGTATGAAGCCAGAGGCGAAAAGGCCGAAGCCAAACTGGCCGAAACGCGCGCCTCGCTCTACCTCGAAGTGATGAACGACCAGGGCTGCCTCAGCGCGACGGTCGTCAAAGGCGTGCGGACTCCCGAAGTGTCTGCCCCGATCACGAAGCTCCCGCCGGTTCAGGCGCTCGCCAAGCGCTGAGCTGACGCCGACTGATCCCGAAGGCCACCGCGCGGTTCGGCGCTGCGGTGGCCTTCGGGCGTTCGGGCGGCAGCCCAACGGGGACGCGCGCCTTGGTCTCGAGGCAAGGCGTCCCTAGTCGGCACGCCCACAAGCGTCTCTCTCAAGTGGGCCCCCCTAAGCAGCACGGGGCCAACCGGGGTCGAACCGGTGACCTCGAGCGTAGCCGCGCCGATCCCGTGTCGAGCGGTGCGCTCGCGTTCAGGCGAGCTAGAGTCCCGGGTTGCGTGCAGTTGCGGCGCTCGCGCGCGACTGGGCGGGTTCGTGCGTCCGCGGCGACGTGATGACACCCAAAGGGAGGAAGAGCGTATGAGCCAGGATGAGAAGACCTACGAGGGGCAATGCTCCTGCGGCGCTGTCAGGATCGCGGTCACCGGCGCACCGGTAGGCGCCGGCTATTGCCATTGCGGAGCTTGCAGGAGCTGGTCCGCCAGTCCGATCAACGCGTTCACCCTTTGGAAACCGGACGCGGTGGAGGTGACCCAGGGCGAGGACCAGATCGGTGAATATCAGGCGAACGAGCGCAACCATCGAGTGTGGTGCAAGGTCTGCGGCGGCCATGTGATGAGCCGGCATCCACACTGGGATCTGGTTGATGTCTACGCGGCGACGATCCCCACCTTTCCCTTTGAGCCCGGCTTGCACGTCAACTACGAGTCGACGGTGCTGCACGTCACGGACGGCCTTCCGAAGCTCAAGGACTTCCCCGCGGAGATGGGCGGCTCCGGGGAGACGCTCGCCGAGTAGCCACGCCGCGGTGGGTGCGCGTCGCGGCCTTGCCGGGATGCCGGGGCGGTAGGGGCACAGGTGACCTCCTGCCAGCGACGCGCGGGGTCTAGTCGTCGCACTCACGGGCCTTTCTGCCCGGGATCTTCTGCCGTAGCAGCCGGAGGTCAGAACGTCCGGCTCCCTGAAGTAGGACGGCACACCCATTTTGGTTTGGGGGCCGAGGGAACACCGACCAAAGCCGCCGCCGAATAAGGGCACGCTCCCGTCTCGTCAAAGGGTGCCGTGTTGGGCGCGTCGACCGAGACGACTGCATCGACGGCGAACGCAATGACGAGCCGTGCAGCCGCAAACCGGCAAGCGAGGACGCCACGAAGTCACTCTCGCTGGGTTGCTCTGCTTCGATCGCCAAGAACGGCCGTAGCGCGGCGGATGTGCTGACCGCCCATCTTTTGTGCTGCAAAGGCCGTAGTCTGTTCGGACGCGGGCCACGTGACTCGCACTACAGGATTGGGGGGCGGTCGGATGAGTGCGGTCAAGGGAGGGAGGCGCTCAGCCCCTCGACGTCTCGTCTGCTTGGCTGCGGCGACTATCGCCTCTGTGCTTGTAGCTGCTGGCCCGGCGCACGCAGCAACAACAGTCCAGGGTGTCGCTGCCAACGGCGGTCACTCGTGCGCGGTGCTGTCCACTGGCCACGTCCAGTGTTGGGGCTACAACGGATCGGGAGGGCTTGGGAACGGTACCACCACGAACTGGGACACCCCCGCGCGGGAAGTGGAAGGTATTTCCAATGCGACGCAGATAACGGCTGGCTCGGAACACACCTGCGCACTACTGTCCAGCGGTCACATCGACTGCTGGGGCTACGGCTACTGGGGGCAGCTCGGAGACGGCAGCACCGAAGACTTCGAGGATACCCCGGTGGAAGTGCAGGGAATCAACAACGCCACGGAGGTTGCCGCCGGCGGCGACCACACTTGTGGGCGGCTGTCCACCGGCCACATCGACTGTTGGGGGTACAACGAATCGGGACAACTCGGTAACGGCACCACCACAAACTCGGACACGCCCGTCGAAGTGAAAGGCATCACAACAGCTATCCAGGTTGCAGCCGGCTCCACCTACACGTGCGCGGTGCTGTCCACCAGCCACATGGACTGCTGGGGGTCAAATAGCGAAGGTGAACTCGGGAACGGCACCACTACGAGATCGGATACGCCTGTCGAAGTAAAAGGCATCACCAACGCCACTCAGGTAGCGGCCTACGGTCCCGCATGTGCTGTCCTTTCCACCCATCACATCGACTGTTGGGGGGGCAATTACGCAGGTCAGTTGGGGAATGGCACCACTACGGGCTCGGATACGCCCGTCGAAGTGCAAGGCGTCTCCAGCGCCAGCCTCGTAGCTGCCGGTGGGGCCGAGGCCTGCGGCTTGCTTACCTCGGGCCACATCGACTGCTGGGGCCAAAACACCTACGGGGAACTCGGAAGTGACACCAACACGAACTCGGATAGGCCGGTTGAAGTGCACGCCATCACAAACGCCACCCAGCTGTCAGCCGGCTGCGCGGTGCTGGCCACCAGCCAAATCCAGTGCTGGGGCCCGAACATCTACGGTCAGCTCGGGGATGGCACGACCGCTGACAGCGAAACACCCGTCGAAGTGAACGGCACGGCCAATGCCGCTCAGGTGGAGAGCGGTGGGTGGCAGTCCTGCGAGGTGCTGTCTACCGGGCACGCGCAGTGCTGGGGCTCCAATGGCCACGGGCAGCTGGGGGATGGGAGTACCGCCTTTACGGATACGCCCGTCGAAGTAGTCGGACTGACTACGGCTGCACAGGTCGTCGGGGGCTTAGAATTCACTTGCGCCGTGCTCTCCGCGGGCAAGGTCGAGTGTTGGGGAAACAACGAAATCGGCCAGCTCGGGAACGGTAGCACCGATACTAATGCGCACGATACCCCTGGCGAAGTAAAAGGCATTACCAACGCAACCCAGGCGGCCGCTGGCGCTGACGACGCGTGCGCGGTGCTCTCCACGGCGCATATTGACTGCTGGGGCGACGGGTACCTTGGGAACGGCGCGCCCGGAATCTCGGATACGCCGGTGGAAGTGAACAACATCACAAACGCCAGCCAAGTCGCGGCCAGCAGAACTCACTCGTGCGTGGTGCTGTCTACCGGCCACATTGACTGCTGGGGAGCAAATAATGACGGCCAGCTCGGGAACGGCACTACAACGAGTTCGAACACGCCAGTCGAAGTTCAGAGCATCTCGAACGCCACCCGGGTATCGGTCGGCAGATACCACACGTGCGCGGTGCTGGCTACTCACCATGTGGAATGCTGGGGGCACAACGAATACGGTCAGCTCGGGACCGGCACTATGACCAGCTCAGATACGCCGGTGGAAGTGCAGGGCATCATGAGCGCCACAGAAGTTTCATCCGGTGAAGAACAATCATGCGCTGTGCTCTCTGGCGGTGGCGTCCGATGCTGGGGCGCCGGGCTACTTGGCAATGGAACGACGAACAGCTCCGACACGCCAGTGGAAGTCCCGGGCATCTCCAGCGCGCTGCAGGTGTCCGTCGGCGAATCGAGCTATCTAAGCTTGACCCACACATGTTTGACGCTGTCCACGGGTCACGCCTATTGCTGGGGGTTTGGCTTTTATGGGCAGCTCGGGGCCGGCACCGCCTGGAGCACTGTGCCGACGGAAGTGCTCGGATTTCCGCCAGAGCCGCCCGTTGCGGTGACAGGGAGCACATCTGGGGTGACGCAGAGCTCAGCGACCTTGAAGGCCGATGTTAACGCCGAAGGCGGCAACGTTACGAGCTGTGAGTTCGAATATGGTCCTACGGAATCGTACGGATTGGTGCTGCCGTGCTCGTCGCTTCCGGGATACGGTACGAACCCCGTTGAAGTGACCGGCGCGTTGTCCGGGCTAAAACCGAACACTACCTACCACTATCGGATTGTCGCGGGCGATGCTGGCCTCACCAGCAACGGGGGGGACAAGACGTTTACGACGCTCCCGAACACGCCGACGGTGGTGACGGGTGCAGCTTCGTCGGTCACGCAGACTTCGGCGACCCTGGAAGCGAGCGTGAACCCAAATGGCGGGAACGTCACGTCATGCGAAATGGAATACGGCACGTCGCTGCCGTCGGGTACGAGCGTACCGTGCAGCCCGTCCCCGGGCTCCGGCACGAACGCCGTGGGTGTGTCCGGCGAGGTGGGCAGCCTGACGGCGAACACGAGCTACCAGTATCGGGTCGTCGCCACCAGCGCTGGGGGTACGAGCACCGGTAGCACGCAGAGCTTCACGACGATCCCGAACCCGCCGACGGCGTCGATCAGCTCCCCGACGAGCGGCAACGCCTACGCCGTGGGCCAGTCCGTGCCGACGAGCTTCTCGTGCGCCGAGGGCGCAGGAGGTCCCGGCATCGAATCGTGCCTTGACTCGAATGGTGGCTCCGGGACCTCCGGGACGCTTGACACCTCGACGCTCGGCCCGCACACCTACACGGTGACTGCGACCAGCAAAGACGGGCAGAAAGGCATAGCGGAGATCAGCTACAAGGTGGCGGCCTCGCCGACAGCCGAAATCAAATCCCCGGCGGGTGGCGGCACCTACGCCGTGGGCCAAGTCGTATCGACGGGCTTCTCGTGCACGGAGGGCGCAGAAGGCCCCGGCATCGAGTCGTGCACGGACTCGCACGGCGGCTCTGGGACCTCCGGCACGCTTGACACCGCGACCGTCGGCCCGCACACCTACGCGGTAACCGCGACCAGCGAAGACGGACAGACCGCCGAAGCCGATATCAGCTACGCGGTCGTGAAGGCGCAGTGCACAACCAACGGTGGGACGGTGACGCTCTCGCCGGGCCTGACAAACACGGCAGCCCCTCAGACGTTGAAGATCAAGGGTGCGCTCACTGGATGCACCGGCGAGAGCTTCACCGGTGCGACGTACACGGCCACGCTAAAAGCAAGCGGGATGGCCGGCTGCCCGGTGCTGAAAACGGCAGGCGAGCTGGCGTCTGGTGCGGCGAAGTTCAAGTGGACGCCGAAAACGAAACCGGGGACCTCGACCGGGACGCTCGAAATGCGCTTGACCGAAACGCCGTCGGTGGCGTTCGCGGGCGCGCTGACGGCCGGTCCGTTCTCGCCGCTTGCGTTGTCCGGAAAGACCTCGATGACCTTCACGGGCGGCTCGACGTGCGGGTTGCCGGTAGGCACGAAACCGGCGAAGGCGGTCAAGAAGGGCATGTTCACCGGGACGACCGTCGTGTTCGAATAGACGACAGGCAAGCTGTGCCCACAGGCACAAGCCACCATATTCGAAGCCATGGCGCGAAATCACTTGCCGCAGCGCCAATCTGGCGCTAGAATAGTTGCATGCCGAGCGTCCAGATCAAGGATGTCCCGCCTGACGTGCACGCAACTCTTCGCAGGCGAGCGGCCGACGCCGGCCAATCGCTGCAGGAGTACCTGCTCGGCCGACTTGTCGCCGAGGCGAGCCGCCCGACGGTCGACGAAGTGCTTAGCCGCGCCGGGGGACGCGCTGGGGGTTCGGTCAGGCTCAAGGACGCGACCCGTACCGTGCGTACCGACCGCGAAGCGGCGTGATCGTCATCGACGCGAGCGTGCTCGCGACTGCGCTCGGCGACGACGGCGACGACGGTGATCTCATGCGCGACGCGCTCGCCGGCGAGGAGCTCGCCGCCCCCGAGATCATCGATCTCGAGGTCGTCTCTGTCTGGCGCCGTACGCTCACAGACGACCGGCGAGCGGCGCTTGCGCTCTGCGATTTGGAAGACCTCCCGCTAGCGCGTGCGCCCCACCTCCCACTCCTGCCTCGCTGCTGGGAGCTGCGGCACAACCTCACTCCCTACGACGCAGCGTACGTCGCCCTCGCGGAGGCGCTCGGGAGTGAGCTCGTGACGGCCGATCGGCGGCTCGCACGCGCCCCTGGACTCGCCTGTCGGATCAAGGTCGTGAACTAGCCAGCGATCCGCTACGCGCTGCTGATCGCCTGCGCATCAAGCAGTCGCTCAAGCGGCTAAGTCGGAGAGCGTGTCAGCCCCGAGAAAAAGGCTCCACAAAGCCAAATCACGAT